>NZ_CP012073.1:0-1775000 GCF_001262075.1 Ottowia sp. oral taxon 894
AAAGCGCGGACGGATTTGGGAAAGTGGTGGTGATGAACGGACGGGGCGGACTGCCTGAAAAGGCTGCTTGAAACCTCAAAGGCAATCAGCACATGGCTTGAGAGAAGCCGTGCAAACAGAAGATTGATATCTCTATTGGAATGCACAAGGAAAACAAGATGGATATTGCTATTACAGGCGCCAGCGGCAACATCGGCGGCATGGTCGCCCGCCATTTGAACGCACGCGGCCTGCCGCTGATTCTGCCGCTGCGCAATCCCGCCAAAGCCCCCGATTTGCCGAATACCGAAGCGCGGCAGTTTGCCTATGGCGATTTCAAGCTTGCCAAGCAGGCATTAAGCGGCGTGGACGTACTTTTTATGGTGTCCGCCGCCGAAAGCCCGACGCGCGAGCAGGAGCATTTGACTTTGGTGCAGGCTGCTTTGGAAGCGGGCGTGCAACACATTGTCTATCTCTCTTTTGCACAGGCGGCGTTGGACAGCACCTTCACGCTGGCGCGTACCCATGCAGTTACCGAAAATGCGATCAGGCAAACGAATATGCGCTACACCTTTCTGCGCGACAATTTTTACAGCGAGATGATGGCAAATCTTGCCGATAACGCGCATTTGATTGCAGGCCCGGCCGGAAATGGTCGCGTGGCGTGCGTGTCGCAAAAAGACGTGGCGGAAGCAGTCGCCAGCGTGATTGCCGGCATCGCCGCGCAAAACCGCGCGCACGACAACCGCACTTACACGCTCACAGGCAGCGAATCGCTCAGCTTTGCCGATATCGCCCAAACCCTGACCGCCATCACCGGAACGCCATACCGCTACCACAACGAAACCGTGGAAGAAGCCTTTGCCAGCCGCAAAGCCGCCTATCCCGACACGCCCGATTGGCAGATCGAGGCGTGGGTTTCCACCTACACCGCCATCGCCAAAGGCGAACTCGCTGCCGTTTCAGACGACCTGCCGCGATTGTTAGGGCACGCGCCGATCGGTTTTGAAGCCGTAGTAAAGGCACAATATGCCAGATAATCTTGTTCCGTTTATCGAATTTCGCGGCGCAGGCAAGCAGTATGACGGAAAATATGCCGTGCGTGAACTGGATTTCACTATTTATCAGGGCGAGTTTTTCGTGTTGGTGGGTGGTTCGGGCAGTGGCAAATCAACCACTTTGCGCATGATTAATGCGCTGATTGAACCGACTGACGGCAATGTTTACCTGCACGGCAAGCGCATTAAGGATTACGACATCCGCCAGCTTCGCCACCAGATCGGCTATGTGTTGCAGCAGATTGCCCTGTTTCCCACCATGACCGTGGCGCAAAACATCGCGCTCATGCCCGATATTCTGGGCTGGCAAAAAGCCGAGCGCAGAGCGCGCGTGAATGAATTATTGGAGCTGGTGGAACTTTCGCCCGAACATTACCGCGACCGTTATCCGCACGAGCTTTCCGGCGGCGAACAGCAACGCATTGGCATTTTGCGCGCCATTGCTGCCAAACCCCAGGTGCTGCTGATGGATGAACCCTTTTCCGCGCTTGACCCGCTGGTGCGAGCCGTGCTGCAGGACCAAATTGCCATGATTCACAGGAAATTGGGCACCACCATCGTTTTCGTGACCCACGATATGCAGGAAGCCTTGAGGCTCGCCTGCCGTATCGGCGTGATGCACAACGGCAAACTGGTGCAGATTGGCGCGCCGGAAGAAATCAAAAACCGGCCTGCAAACGATTATGTGAAATCCCTGTTTTCTACCGCCGATACGCCCAATGCAGCGCAGCTGATCAGTCAGTTTCACCAGATGGACCCGCACGAACAGGCAGCAGTGCGGCAGGCCTTGCTGGGGTAGGCCGCCGTGCAGTTTGGGCATTGATGCCTGCCGGAGCCTCTGTGAAACTTTAGTTGGCCCGCCTTGATATGAGGGCGCCTGCTGAAGTTTTTATATGAATTTCTTGAACCATTTATCCAGGAAGTTCATTTGTTCCTCTGTATGAAACCAATGTTCTCCATGGTTCATGACGGTGACGGTAGCGCCGATCTTGTTCGCGAAGTTCATCATGGTTTCCAAAGAAGTGATATTGTCATTTTCTGCATGAAGAATATGGGTTGGTATATTCCAGATGATCGGATTGTTTCTGGCGTGCGAAAGATATCTCCATGACAAATGCATTCCAGAAGATGTTGTGATCTCTTTTCTCTTGTGCAGATTTGCCTCGGATATGTTTGACTGCGCCATCATGTCCAAAATGACCTTTTCCATGTCCACAATGGGCGAAATAAACATGGCTTCTTCAATGGATTTGTTCGCCAAAGACAGCATGGAATAATAGGCGCCAATGCTGTTGGCTATTAAATAGATTTTATTGTATTGAGAAGTTGCGAGATCGAAAAAATCAGGAAACTCCAATTGGGCCTCCCACGGGAATCTTGATTTATAATCAAATCCTATTATTACATGTTCGCTGTCGAAAAATTTTTTATAGTAGTCGGCTTCTTTTGCATTTCCGCCTTGGCCATGTATGTAGATAACGGCATTTTTCATGATAATGGCCTCATTGGGCGTTTATCAGGCTGACCGGCTGGCGGGCGCAGAGTGGGTTTCAGTCCAACGTTTTTGGGTTTCGCTGCTTGGTGAGCTGAAACCCGCCCTGCGGCGGCTCTGTCTTCAGGCAGCCTTTTCAGACTGTGTTTGCATATTCAGGCTGATTTTTGGCTTTGTTGAAGCCGCGTTTCGGTCCGCCTTATTTCAAATTTGCCTTGAAGAACTGTTCGAACTTGTCAAACGGAATCTTGCCGCGTGCATTGTCGTACAAATCCGTGTGGCTCGCGCCCGGCACGATGTACAGCTCCTTGTTTTGGCTGCCCAGCGATTTGAACGCGTCTTCGCTGAAGTAGCGGGAATGCGCCTTTTCACCATGCACGATTAAGGCGGGTGCGCGTAATTCACCGGCGCGTTGCAGAATCGGCATATTGATGAATGCCAGCGGAACGGTATTTGCCCACGAACCTTGCGGATTGGAATTCACCGCGCGTGGGTGGAAGCCGCGTTTCGTGCGGTAGAACTGTGCATATTCGGCAATGAACTTTGGCGTATCGGCGGTGATGTCTTTTTCGGGGTCAAGATTGTTGGCGGGCGCAAGGGTGGCATAGCTGTTTTGTGCGGCGTCCCAGCGGCCATTGTTCAACTGCGTTTTCATTTGGTAGCGTGCTTCGGCGGTTTGCGCGGGGGCGCGGTCGTAGCCGCCCAGGGCGTTTTGCTTCATATTGATTTCATAGCCGTTGGCCATAACGCGGGTCATGTCGTACATGGTGCTGGTGGCAACCGCCTTGATGCGGGTGTCGCTGGCGGCGGCGTTCAGCGCCATGCCGCCCCAGCCGCAAATACCCAGGATGCCGATTTGCTCGCGGTTCACGAAATTTTGCAGGCCGAGAAAATCGACGGCGGCGGAAAAGTCTTCGGTATTGATGTCGGGCGATGCCATATTGCGTGGCTCGCCGCCCGATTCGCCAAGGTAGGACGGATCAAACGCCAGGGTTACAAAGCCGCGTTCGGCCATTGTTTGCGCGTACAGCCCGCTGGACTGCTCCTTCACCGCGCCAAATGCGCCGGCCACGGCAATCGCAGGCAGCTTCTGGCCGGGGCGGATGTTTTTTGGCATATACAAGTCGCCTGCCAATGTGATGCCATAGCGGTTTTTGAAGGTGATTTTGCGGTGTTCCACTTTGTCGGATTTTGGGAATATCTTGTCCCATTGCTCGGTGAGTGACATGGCTTGGGTTCCTTTCATATGGGTGACGTGAATATCGGCCAGGGCCGGGGCGGTCAGAGTGAATGCCAGGGCTGCGGCTGCGGCGGTTTGCAGGAAAGTTCTGAGAAAGGGGTGGTTCATGGGCGGCTCCTTGCTGCTGGTGAATGGAATGAAATGGATTATTGGGGGCCGGTTGCTCCGGCACAATGAATCATTTTGGAATTGACTATTCGCCAAAGAGGAACTCATGAATCGGCTGGAAGCGCTCAGGTACTTTTGCGCGGCGGCGCAGACGCTGCAATTTCGGAAGGCGGCATCGCGCCTTTCGGTTTCGCCACAGGTGGTGACGCGTGTAATGGCCGAGCTGGAAGCGGCTTTGGGCGAGCCGCTGTTTGTCCGCAGCACGCGCCAGGTGCGGCTGACTGACTTTGGCTCGCGCTTTTTGCCGCGCGCGCGGCAGTTCTTGCTGGATGGCGAGAAGCTTTTTGCCACGGCGCGGCAAAAGGATGACGAGATGGCGGGCGTGGTGCGCATTACCGTGCCGCGCTTGCCTGGCAACGAGGCGCTGCTGGCTGACTTGCTGGCGCGCTGCGCCGATTACCCAGATTTGGTGATTGACTGGCGCGTGGATGAGGCGCGCCTGAATGCCGTGGAGAACTGCATCGACATGGGCGTGCGCCTGGGCCTGGAGCCGCAGCCGCTGATGATCGTGCGCCGCATCGCGCAAACGCGCGACCTGTTCGTGGCCGCGCCGCAGCTGCTGGCGCGCCTGGGGCCGCCGCGCGATCTGGAAGATTTGCGCCGGCGCTTTCCCGCCAGCAGCCTGATCAATGCCGAAACGGGCCGCTCCTGGGGCTGGCCCGTGAATGACGGGCTGCACCTGACGCCTGCGCTGCCACGCTTTGTCAGCAATGATCCTTGCAGCGAGCTGGCCGCCGCGCTGGCTGGCCGCGTGTGTGCCCTGCTGCCTGACTACCTGTGCCGCGCGCCGCTGCAAGAGGGGCGGCTGGTGGAGCTGTTTCCCAGCCTGCGCCGCGCAAGCTGGAGCCTGTTTCTCTATCGCCCGCAGCGCAGCGTGACGCCAGCCCGCGCGTGCTGGCCGTGTTTGACTGGCTGACGCAGGCGCTGCGGCGGCAGTATGCGGGGCGGCAGTGAAGGGCAGGGCGGCTGCGCGCTCAGCCTGCCGCACGTTCATGGCCACCGTTTGCAGCTTGGCTGCTGCGGCGCACGCTGGACAACTCTTCTCGCGGGTGAACGGACTGCGGACCAGTTTGAGGAGCCTGTCAAAGACCTGGCCGTGAGCGCAAATGCGCCAGCCACGCACAGCCCCGGGTTTGGCGCGCTTGACTCTTTTTTGGAAGCAGACTTGGAACTCTGAAAATGCCTTTGCCGCACGGTTTCATGGGCTTTATCGCTATTTAATCAGTAGCGAAACCAGCGCTGTTTTCAGGGCACGGGAGGCTGCAAAAACTGGTGTGCAGACGGATGGTGAGCAGGTTTTCAGCGCCGCGCGCTGCCCGCGCTCATCCGTTTTCAAGCCATTGCAGGCGCTCGCCCTGGCGCAGCACGTAGCCCGCCCCCACTTTCAGGCGCAGGCGATGGCCGCGCGTGGTGCAGGCGGCAATCTGGGCGAGCAACTCGGTCATTTGCGCGCTGCTGGGGGTGCTGGCGTGGCAGCTGGCCAGCCAGTAGCGCAGCACATTGGCCTGGCGGGCGGGGCTGAGTGATTGCAAGGCGGCAATGACGGGCGGCGCTGCGCCGCAGGCGGCCAGGTCTTGCGCGGCCACTTCTTGCAGCAGTTGCTGCGCCTGGGCAGCGTGGGCAGCGCTGCGCGCGAAGGCAGCGCGAAAGCCGGGCAGTGCCGCTTGCAGCGCGGGCAGCACCTGGGCGCGGATGCGGTTGCGCGTATAGCGCGCGCTGGCGTTGCTGGGGTCTTCCACCCAGCCCATTTCTGCACTGTTTCCTGCGTCGTTTCCCGCGCTGTTTTCTTCGACGGCCTTCAGGCCCTGCTTCGCCAGCCACTCGCGCAGGGCCGCGCCGGGCACGCGCAGAAAAGGACGCGCCCAGGCCAGGCCGCCGCGCTGCCAGCGGGCGGGCATGGCGGCCAGGCCCGGCAGGCCCGCGCCGCGCGAGAGGGCCAGCAGCACGGTTTCCACCTGGTCGTCAGCATGCTGCGCCAGCGCGATGGCGCGCAAGGCGGGCGGCTCGGCGGCCAGCGCCAGCAGGGCTTCGTAGCGGTGCGCGCGAGCAGCGGCTTCGGGGCTTTCGCCCTTGGCGTGGGCGGCCTGCACGCGCCGCACGCGCAAGGGCACGCCCAGGCGCTGGCAGAAGGCGGCGCAGTGGCTTTCAAAGGTGCTGGCCGCTTCTTGCAGGCCGTGATTGACGTGCAGCGCCACCACTTGCCCTGGCCACAGCCGCGCGCAGCCCAGCAGCAGTGCCGTGGAATCGGCCCCGCCCGAATAAGCCACGCCCAGCGGCAAGGGCGGACGCTGGCGGGCGAAGGCGGCCAGGGCGGCATCAACGCAAGCGGCATCGTCAGCGGAGGGGCAGGGCACGCGAGAAGGGGAGGAGTGCATCAGAAACAGGAGCAAATTCAAGGGGATGAAAAGGCCGTTTCCCGCAGTTTCCTCTAGGACGTAATGCTATGGATTAAGAAGCAAAAAATTTGCTTTTGAAGCTGCTTGCGGCCAGACGGCAAGTTTCCGGGCTGCCGCCTGCCCCGGCTTTGATTTGAAGGGCAATAGGGTTCTGGGAACCAGAGGTGGCGGCGCAGCAAACCATCTTTCGCGAAAAGCGGCAATTGGGTTGCCGGGCGGGCCAGCGGGCTGGCGCCTACATCACCGTCCATTCAGAGACGAATTCGCTGGGGCGGCGGAAGGCGTCTTTCAGCAGGGCGTCAGGGGGCGTTCCCAGCGAGTAGCCGCGCACGGGCATGGGGTTTTCAAACCAGGTCTGGTAGAGCTGCTGCACCACGCCATCGCGCAGCAAATCAAGCATGCTGCGGACGATGAGGTTGCGGAAGTCGGGCGAGTGGCGCGGCAGCATGATGGCCAGCGGCTCTACCGACAGCTTGGGGCCGACCACCTTGACGGTGTCTTTGAGCATCTTGGCCTGATCCAGCAGCACGATGTCGTCAGAGAGCGTGCCGTCGGCGCGCTTTTCAACCACGGCGCGCACGCCTGCGGCGGCGTTGGGCACTTCGATGATGTTCAGGTTCACCCCCGCGTCCTTGCGCGCCTTGGCAATGGCCTGGCCGGTGGAGCCTGCGATCACGGCGACGGAGCGGCCGTCCATTTGCGCCAGGCTGTCGGCGCTGTCGTCGGCGCGCACCAGCAGGCGCGTGCCTGCGTAGTAGTAGGCGGGGGCGAAGGCTGCCTGTTCGCGGCGCTCCTTGGTGTTGGTGGAGTCGGAGCACTCCATCTGCATTTCGCCGCTGTCGAGCTTGGCCACGCGCTCGGCGGCGTTGGCCAGCACATAGCGCACTTGCAGCGAAGGCAGGTGCAGCTGCTCGCGCAACTGGGCCACCAGGCGCTGGCAGATGTCGATGGCGTAGCCCGCAGGCTTGCCGGGCGCGGCGTCAAACGAAAAAGGCGCGGCCGAGGCGCGGTAGCCAATGGTGATGACGCCCGTGTGTTTGATTTTTTCCAGCGTGATGTCTGCCGCAGCCGCTGTGGCCGCGCACGCAGCCAGCGCCACGGCGGCCAGGCCGCGCCAGGCCAAACCCGGTAAATAACGCATAAGCCCTGTCTCCCAAGCGAGTTAAAAAAGCCTTCGGAACCTGTCGAGAGCCTGGCCGCGAGGGGCGGCAAGGCGCACAAGCAGCAGACGGACCGGATGGTCCGCTTGCCGCCCATCAAGACATTTGCAATGCCGCAGACCAGGCAGGTTCTTGCAAGGCATACCAAAGTTCAAAGTGGATGCGTTTCATTGTGCTACAGCGGCATCAGAAAAATCGCAAATCCGCAGAAAAAAATACATCTCGGCCCGTGCGGGGCCATTGATTAGCATTGGCGCCTTTTGCCTTGCGCGCCCAGCTTTCATGCCTGCCATGCCTTCTGCCGCTTCCGACATCAGCATCTTGTTCAAGCAGGGCCTGGCCCACCAGCATCTGGGCCAGCTGGAGCAGGCGCGCCAGTGCTACGCGCAGGTTTTGCAGCGCGACGCGCGGCACTTTGACGCGCTCTACCTGCTGGGCACCACGCTCGCGCAGCAAGGGCAGCTGGAGCAGGCGCTGGGCTGGCTGGAGCAGGCCGCGCAGGTGCAGGCCGATCACGCCATCTTGCAAAACAACCTGGGCAACATTCTGCTGGCGCTGGGGCGGCTGGAGCAGGCCGTGGCGGCCTTTGACCGCGCCGTGGCGCTCAAGCCCGATTACGCCGCCGCCTTTCACCGCCGGGGCGTGGCCAGAGAAGGGCTGGGCCGGCTGGAAGAAGCGCTGAATGACCACGCCCGCGCGCTGGCGCTGCTGCCCACGCTGGAGCCGGCCGCGCAAGCGCATGCGGCCTTGCAGGCGCAGCTGGGCCTGGGCCGCACGGAAACCGTGGCGCCCGCCGCCTCCTCGCTCATGCGCAAAGACGTGGGCGCCAGCGCCGAAGACAACCAGAAGGCCGCCGCCCAGTTGCTGCAAAGCGTGCAGCAGTTGCAGGCGGGGCAGGCCTTGCCCGGCGCGGCGGCATCCGCGCAAGACGCCGCATCTGCCGCGCAAGCCCATCTTTTGCAGGCCCAGGCGCTGGAAGACTTGCAGTGCTTCGAGCAGGCCGCTGGCGAGTTTGAAAAGGCGCTGGCCTTGCTGCCCGATGAGGAAGACCTGCCCGGCATGGTGCTGCAAGACCTGCGACAGGCCGCCGCCTGGGCGCGCCTGCCCGAATGGCAGGCCCGCATCGAGGCGGCCATGCAGCAGGGCAGGGCGGCCGTGTCGCCGCTGACCTGGCAGGCCCAAAGCGGCGATGCCGCCAGCAACCGCCTGTGCTCGTCGCTGGCCGCCAGGCGCTACCTGCCGGCGCCCGCGCCGCTGCCGGCCAAAAAGGCGCTTTCGCCGGGCCGCATCCGCATTGCCTACCTCTCGGCGGATTACGTGCAGCACGCCGTCATGCGCGTGCTGGCCGAAGTGTTCGAGCTGCACGACCGCAGCCGCTTCGAGATTTACGCCTACGCCTATGGCGAACGCCAAAGCGGCGGCATGAACGAGCGCCTGCGCCATGCCTTTGAGCACTATGTGGACGCCAGCGCCATGAGCGACGAGCAGGCCGCGCGCCACATTCACGCGCAAGGCATCGACATCGCCGTGGACCTGATGGGCTACACGCGCGGCGAGCGCCTGGGCATCCTGGCCCGCCGCCCCGCGCCCATTGCCGTCAATTACATCGGCTACCCCGGCACCTTGTGCCTGCCTTTCATCGACTACATCGTGGGCGATGCCACCCTCATGCCGCCCGAGCTGGCGCCCCACTACAGCGAAGCCATCGTGCGCCTGCCCCACTGCTATTTGCCCACCGACCGCCAGCGCCCCATTGCCTTGCCGCCGCCGCGCCAGGCGCTGGGGCTGCCGCCCGATGCCTTCGTTTTCTGCGCCTTCAGCGGCAACTACAAGATTTCGCCGGACATCTTCGCCATCTGGCTGCGCCTGCTGGCCGCCGTGCCCGGCAGCGTGCTCTGGCTCGTCAAGGGCAGCGAAGACGCCAGCGCCAACTTGCGCGCGCAAGCGCAGCAGGCCGGCATCGACCCCGCCCGCCTTGTTTTTGCCGAGCGCACGCGCTTTGACCAATACCTGGCCCGCTACACGCTGGCTGACCTCTTTTTGGACACCCTGCCCTACAACGCCCTGGCCACCGCGTCAGACGCCCTGTGGGCCGGCCTGCCTGTGCTCACCTGCACCGGCCAGACCTACGTGGGCCGGGGCGCCACCAGCATCGTGCGCGCCGCCGGCCTGCCCGAGCTGGCCACATCGACGCTGGCCGAATACGAAGCCCTCGCCCTGCGCCTGGCCACCCGCCCGGCCGAGCTGGCCGCCTTGCGCCTGCGTTTGCAGCAAAACCGCGCCGCCTGCCCCCTGCACGACACCCCCGCCTACACCCGCCACCTGGAAGCCGCCTACACCCGCATGGCGCAGCGCTGGCAAAGCGGCCAGCCGCCGCAAAGCTTTGACGTGCCCGCGTGAGCGGCCCGCCAGCCACGGCGGCCCTCGCGCCCAACCTGGCAGGCGGCTGGCAGGCGGTTGGCAGGCGGCGCGCAAGCAGCAACCGGGTGGCAGGAGCCGGTTGCCGCAGTCAGAATGAATCAAGAAAAGGAGCAGATTCAGAAGGCTGAAAACGGCTCTCGCGCCCGTTCCACTAGGACCTCATGCTATGAATCGAGAAGCGAATTTGGGCCTCTTTTTGCTCCTGCCGCCCGGCGCTCGCTCGTGCGCCAGAGCAAGACATGTGCGCGGCGGCGCTGCAAAATTCACTTTTTTCCTTCTTACAAGGTCTTGCTGATGCTCTACCAACTTTATGAAACCCAACGCACCTGGATGGAACCGCTGACCGATATGGCCGCTGCCGCCTCCAAGCTGTATGGCAACCCGAATTCTCCTGCGGGGCGCTTGCCGCTGGCGCATCGCGTTTCAGCCGGATATTCGCTGCTGCACCGCCTGGGCAAGGATTATGGAAAGCCTGAATTCAATCTGCACAAAATCACCATTGATGGCGCGGAGGCCGTGATTGACGAGCAGGTGGAAATGGACAAGCCATTTTGCCAGCTGCGCCATTTCAAGCGTTTCACCGATGACGCCGCTTTGCTGGAGAAAATCAAGAAACAGCCCGTGGTTTTGATTGTGGCGCCGTTGTCCGGCCATTACGCCACGCTTTTGCGCGATACGGTGCGAACCATGCTGCAAGGGCATGACGTGTTCATTACCGACTGGAAAAACGCCCGCGATGTGCCGCTGGACGATGGCGAATTTCACCTGGACGATTATGTGAACTATGTGGAAGATTTCATTCGCCACTTGCAGGCCGTTGCGGGCCAGTGCCACGTGGTCAGCGTGTGCCAGCCTGTGGTGCCCGTGCTGGGCGCAGTGGCGCTCATGGCCTCGCGCGGCGAAACCACGCCTTTGAGCATGACCCTGATGGCCGGCCCGGTGGACGCGCGCCGCTCGCCTACGGCCGTCAATCGCCTGGCCACAGGCAAAAGCCTTTCATGGTTTGAAAACAACGTGATTTACCGCGTGCCTCCCAAATATCCGGGCGCGGGGCGGCGCGTTTACCCTGGCTTTTTGCAGCATGCCGGTTTTATTGCCATGAATCCGGGCCGCCACGCCAGCAGCCATTATGATTATTTCAGGAACCTGATCAGGGGCGATGAATCCAGCGCTGAAACGCACCGCCGTTTCTACGACGAATATAACGCCGTGCTGGATATGGATGCTGATTATTATCTGGAAACCATCAAGGCCGTTTTCCAGGATTACGCATTGCCCAAAGGCACATGGAGCGTGCGCAATTCGCAAGGTCAGCTGGAACGCGTGCGCCCGCAGGACATTACTGATACGGCCCTGCTGACGGTGGAAGGCGAGCTGGATGACATTTCAGGCAGCGGCCAGACGGAAGTGGCTCACGCGCTGTGCACCAGCCTGCCGCCCGTTGAAGGCAACCGCCTGACGGTGATGGGCGCGGGCCACTATGGCGTGTTCAGCGGCAGCCGCTGGCGCGAGAAGGTGTATCCGCATATCCGCGATTTCATCGCCCGCAGCGAAGCCGCCGCAGCCAGGAAGGCGGCTGCTTCCAGACCAGCCCCTCAGGCCGCTCCCGCAGCCAGCGCCGCCCTGGTCAAGCCTGCGGCTGTCCAGCCCGCAGAGGCGCCCAAGGCGGCAGCGCCCAAGCCTGCTGAAACGAAACCGGCCGCTCCCAAGGCGGCCGCTGCGCCCAAGGCTGAAGCCAAGCCAGCCGCGCCCAAGACGGCCGCCAAGGGCAAGAACGGCGCTTGAGAAAGCGCCACGGCCTCACAGGAGGAGGGCGGCCCGCAGCTCCGGAGCCGGCCCGCAACTTCTTGCCGCCAGGCCATAAGCAGGTTCCGGCGGCAAGAAGGTGCATCAGAAACAGGAGCAAATTCAGGCCCTGCAGAAATGGCGTTTGCGCCCATTTCACTAGGACCTATTGCTATGAATGAAGGAGCGGATTGAATCGGCCTGCTCCGCCTGTTCTTCGCCTGCCGGCAGGCTGCTTGGCGCCTGGCCTGTCTGGCAGGCTCTTCGCGCCCTGCGCGACCAGGCTGCTGGCGGGCGCTGCCATGCCTTGGCGTCATTCAAAACGCAGGCCAGAAAACGCAAATCCACGGCGCAATCTAGGGTTTACCGGCATGTTTTTCTGCAGTTCTGGCTGGTAGATTCAGTTCGTGCAGCTGCCCCGATGGCTGCATTCACGCGAGCAAGGCCGCGTGCGCCGCAAGCGGCATGAGGTCTGGCGGGAAAAGGAAGCAGAAAAAGCCGCCAGCTTTTTGCCATGACGGCGCCGCAGGCTGTGACCGTGAGTTTTGCAATTGACTTGCAGGAATCAGCATGACTGACAAAACGCCTTCATTCAAGCACGCCACCCTCGATGACTGGCAAAAGGCCGCGCAAAAGTCCGCTCCCGGCGGCGATGTGGCGGCGCTGAACTGGCTCACGCCTGACGGCATCACGGTCAAGCCGCTTTACACGGCGCAAGACATCAAAAACCTGCCTTATACCGACACGCTGCCGGGCTTTGAGCCTTTCTTGCGCGGCCCGCAGGCCACCATGTACGCAGTGCGGCCCTGGACCATCCGCCAGTACGCAGGTTTTTCTACCGCCGAGGAGTCCAACGCTTTTTATCGCAAGGCGCTGGCGGCAGGCGGGCAGGGCGTTTCCGTGGCGTTCGACCTGGCCACGCACCGAGGCTACGACAGCGACCACCCGCGCGTGACGGGCGATGTGGGCAAGGCGGGCGTGGCCATTGACAGCGTGGAGGACATGAAGATTCTCTTTGACGGCATTCCGCTGGACAAGGTGAGCGTTTCTATGACCATGAACGGCGCGGTGCTGCCCGTGCTGGCGGGCTACGTGGTGGCCGCCGAAGAGCAGGGCGTGCGGCAGGACCAGCTGGCGGGCACGATCCAGAACGACATCCTCAAGGAGTTCATGGTTCGCAACACCTACATCTACCCGCCGGAGCCGTCGATGAGGATCATTGGCGACATCATCGAATACACGGCGCATCACATGCCCAAGTTCAATTCGATTTCCATCTCCGGCTACCACATTCAGGAGGCGGGCGCGAACCAGTCGCTGGAGCTGGCCTTCACGCTGGCTGACGGCAAGGAGTATGTGAAAACGGCCCTTTCCAAGGGGTTGGACGTGGACGCCTTCGCCGGGCGGCTGTCGTTCTTCTGGGCCATTGGCATGAATTTCTATCTGGAAATCGCCAAGATGCGCGCCGCGCGGCTGCTGTGGTGCCGCATCATGAAAGAGTTCAACCCGAAGAACCCCAAGAGCCTGATGCTGCGCACGCACTGCCAGACCAGCGGCTGGAGCCTGACCGAGCAGGACCCCTACAACAACGTGGTGCGCACCACCATCGAGGCGATGGCCGCCGTGTTTGGCGGCACGCAAAGCCTGCACACCAACGCGCTGGACGAGGCCATCGCGCTGCCCACGGAGTTCAGCGCCCGCATCGCGCGCAACACGCAGCTCATCATTCAGGAAGAAACGCACATCACCAATGTGGTGGACCCGTGGGCGGGCAGCTACATGATGGAAAGCCTGACGCAGCAAATGGCCGACAAGGCCTGGGCGCTGATTGAAGAAGTGGACGCCATGGGCGGCATGACCCGCGCCGTGGACAGCGGCTGGGCCAAGCTCAAGATTGAAGCGGCCGCTGCTGAAAAGCAGGCGCGCATTGATTCGGGGCGCGACGTGATCGTGGGCGTGAACAAGTACCGGCTGGACAAGGAAGACCACGTGGACATCCTGGAGGTGGACAACGTGAAGGTGCGCGAGGCGCAGATTGCGCGGCTGAAGGCCGTGAAGGCCGCACGCGATAGCGCGCGGGTGCAGCAGGCGCTGGACGCCATCACGAAGATTGCGGAGACGGGGCAGGGCAATCTGCTGGCCGCCGCCATCGAGGCCATGCGCGCGCGCGCCACGGTGGGCGAAGTCAGCGACGCGATGGAAAAAGCCTTTGGCCGCCACCGCGCCGACGTGCAGAAAGTGGCGGGCGTGTATGCCGCCGCCTACGACAGCGCCGAAGGCTGGGAAAAGCTCAAGGCCGAAATCAGCGCCTTCGCCGAAGAAGAAGGCCGCCGCCCGCGCGTGATGATCGCCAAGCTGGGGCAGGACGGCCATGACCGTGGCGCCAAAGTAGTGGCCACGGCCTTTGCCGACCTGGGCTTTGACGTGGACATTGGCAGCCTTTTCCAGACCCCTGAAGAGTGCGCGCGCCAGGCCATTGAAAACGACGTGCATGCCGTGGGCGTGAGCACGCTGGCCGCTGGTCACAAGACGCTGGTGCCCGCCATCATCAAGGCCCTGCACGAGCAAGGCGGCGATGACATCGTGGTGTTCGTGGGCGGCGTGATTCCGCGCCAGGACTACGACTTTCTGTATCAGGCAGGCGTCAAAGGCATTTATGGCCCCGGCACGCCCATTCCGGTCAGCGCGAAAGACGTGCTGGAGCAAATCAAAAAGGCGCGGGTGCCTGCATGAACTGGCTGGCGATGCCGGGAAAGCTGCTGAAAGGGCTGGCGCAGGGCGTGCTGTTCCTGCTGGCCGGTCTGACGGCACAGGCTTTCGCGGCGGGCTGGCTGCTGCTGGCCTGCTGGATGGCTTTTCGCATGCCTGGCGGCGCTTCAGGCTGGCAGGCGCTTGCTGCCTGGTGGGGCCTTCTCATGTTGCCTGCGCTGGCTCTCGCAGCCTGGAGCGTGCGCCAGTGGCGCAAAAAGCATGGCGCAAGAAACGGACTTGCATAAAGCTGGCTGCATAAAGAAAGACCCGCCATATGCCCACGATGAACACCGCCGTGCTGCTCGAACACATCACCCAGGGCGACGTGCTGCGCCAGCGGCGCGCCATCGCCAAGGCCATCACCTTGCTTGAGTCCACCCGCGCCGATCACCGCGCGCAGGGCGATGAGCTGCTCACGGCCCTGCTGCCGCATACGGGGCGGGCGCTGCGCCTGGGCATCAGCGGCGTGCCGGGCGTGGGCAAAAGCACTTTCATCGAGTCGCTGGGCGTGTTCCTGATTGAAAAGGGCCATCGTGTGGCGGTGCTGGCGGTGGACCCTTCTTCGAGCGTGTCGGGCGGCTCCATCCTGGGCGACAAAACGCGCATGGAGCGCCTCGCGGGCCTGTCTGACGCTTACATCCGCCCCAGCCCCAGCGGCGGCACGCTGGGCGGCGTGGCCGAGAAAACGCGCGAGGCCATGCTGGTGTGCGAGGCCGCAGGCTATGACGTGGTGCTGATTGAAACCGTGGGCGTCGGCCAGTCCGAAACCGCCGTTTCGGGCATGACCGATATGTTCGTGCTGCTGCAACTGCCCAACGCGGGCGACGATTTGCAGGCCATCAAAAAAGGCGTGATGGAGCTGGCCGATCTGGTGGTGATCAACAAAGCCGACATTGACCCGCACGCCGCCACGCGCGCGCGGGTGCAGATTCAGACCGCCTTGCGCCTGCTGGGCCTGCAAGGCAATCCGCAGCGCATGACCTACGTTGCGGAGGGCGCGGGCGGCGCAGCGGGCGCGCTCGCGCGCTGGCAGCCGCGCGTCATGCAGCTCAGCGGCCTGCAAGGGCAGGGGCTGGACGCCTTCTGGCAGGCCGTGACCGAATTTCAGGCCACGCAAACCGCCAATGGCGCCTTGACAGAGCGCCGCCAGCAGCAAGCCCTGGCGTGGATGTGGGAGCGCATTGATGCCGGGCTGAAAGCCGCCTTTCGCGCCCACGCGCAGGTGCGTGCGGCGCTGCCTGAAATCACGCAGTCCGTTATGCAAGGGCATCTGCCGCCTTCCACCGCTGCGCGCCGCCTGCTGGCGCTGACCGCTGAAGGGCAGGCATGAGCCTGCCGCCGGTGCCGCCTGAATAAGCCTGGATAAATAAGACCCGCCGCCACCCGTTTCCTCCATTTGATTTCCCTGACTTTCAAGAAAGAGAAGCCACCATGAAAGAAATCCTCGAACAGCTTGAGAAAAAGCGCGAAGCCGCCCGTCTGGGCGGCGGCCAGAGGCGCATTGATGCGCAGCATAAAAAGGGCAAGCTCACCGCCCGCGAGCGCATCGAAGTGCTGCTGGACGCAGACAGCTTTGAAGAATGGGACATGTTCGTCGAACACCGCTGCACCGACTTCGGCATGAACGACACCCAGATTCCCGGCGACGGCGTGGTCATTGGCTACGGCACCATCAACGGGCGTCTCGTCTTCGTGTTCAGCCAGGATTTCACCGTGTTCGGCGGGGCCTTGTCTGAGGCGCACGCCGAAAAAATCTGCAAACTGATGGAC
Source organism: Ottowia sp. oral taxon 894 (assembly GCF_001262075.1). Taxonomy (GTDB): domain Bacteria; phylum Pseudomonadota; class Gammaproteobacteria; order Burkholderiales; family Burkholderiaceae_C; genus Ottowia; species Ottowia massiliensis. The sequence goes on from NZ_CP012073.1 coordinate 16,221, forward strand.
CAAGCCATGCAAGTTGGCGCGCCTGTTATCGGGCTGAACGACTCCGGCGGCGCGCGCATTCAGGAAGGCGTGGCTTCGCTTGCGGGCTATGCCGACGTATTCCAGCGCAACGTCATGTCCAGCGGCGTCATTCCGCAAATCAGCATGATCATGGGGCCTTGCGCGGGCGGCGCGGTGTATTCGCCCGCCATGACGGACTTCATCTTCATGGTCAAGGACAGCAGCTACATGTTCGTGACCGGCCCCGACGTGGTGAAAACCGTGACCCACGAAGAAGTCACCGCCGAAGAACTGGGCGGCGCCAGCACCCACACCGCCAAGAGCGGCGTGGCCGATCTGGCCTTTGAAAACGACGTTGAAGCCCTGCTCATGCTGCGGCGCTTTTTCAACTACATCCCTGCCAACAACCGCGAAAAAGCCCCTTACCGCCCCACGCAAGACCCGGCGGACCGCGCCGACCTGAGCCTGGACACCCTTGTGCCCGACAACCCCAACAAGCCCTACGACATGAAGGAGCTGATCGTCAAAACCGTGGACGACGGCGAATTCTTCGAGTTGCAGCCCGATTACGCCGCCAACATCATCATCGGCTTTGCCCGCATGGACGGCAACGTGGTCGGCATCGTCGCCAACCAGCCGCTGGTGCTCGCGGGCTGCCTGGACATCAAAAGCGGCATCAAGGCCGCGCGCTTCGTGCGCTTTTGCGATGCCTTCAACATTCCCGTCATCACCTTCGTGGACGTGCCCGGCTTCATGCCCGGCACTGCGCAGGAGTACGGCGGCATCATCAAGCACGGCGCCAAGCTGCTGTATGCCTTTGCCGAATGCACCGTGCCCAAGATCACCGTCATCACCCGCAAGGCCTACGGCGGCGCGTATGACGTGATGAGTTCCAAGCACTTGCGCGGCGACGTGAACCTGGCCTGGCCCAACGCCGAAATCGCCGTGATGGGCGCCAAGGGCGCGGTGGAAATCATCTTCCGCCAGGACAAGGACGACCCCGAAAAGCTCGCCGCCCGCGAAGCCGAATACAAGGCCCGCTTTGCCAACCCCTTCGTGGCTGGCGCGCGCGGCTTCATCGACGACGTGATCCAGCCGCACGAAACCCGCAAGCGCATCTGCCGCAGCCTGGCCATGCTCAAGGACAAGAAGCTGGAAAACCCGTGGCGCAAGCACGGCAACATTCCGCTTTGATGCTCTTGTTTTGATCACTGGCGCCGCACGTGTTCAAAGCGCAAAACGCCCCAAACGCCATGAAGCCGGGCGGCATGGCCCATGCCAGCCCGCCCATGCCCCCTCAATGGCCGTTGATCTGCGAAACGCGGCCCGGGCAGGCGCTTGCGGCACACGCGCAAGGCGCGCGCTGAATTGAAAAGACATTCACAGGAAATATCACCATGTTCAAGAAAATCCTCATTGCCAACCGTGGCGAAATCGCCTGCCGCGTCATCGCCACGGCCCGCAAAATGGGCATCGCCACCGTGGCCGTGTATTCCGACGCCGACAAAGACGCGCGCTTTGTGCAAATGGCCGATGAAGCCGTGCGCCTGGGGCCGCCGCCTTCGCGCGAGTCCTACCTGCTGGGCGACAAAATCATCGAGGCGGCCAAGGCCACGGGGGCCGAAGCCATTCACCCCGGCTACGGCTTTCTGAGCGAAAACGAAGCCTTTGCCCGCAAATGCGAGGAAGAAGGCGTCATCTTCATCGGCCCCAAGCACGAAGCCATTGCCGCCATGGGCGACAAAATCGCCTCCAAGCGGCTGGCCAAGCAAGCGGGCGTGAGCACCATTCCCGGCTACAACGAGCCGATCGAGTCCGCCGAAAAAGCCGTGGAAATCGCCAAGGGCATTGGCTACCCCGTGATGATCAAGGCCAGCGCGGGCGGCGGCGGCAAGGGCCTGCGCGTGGCCTTCGACGACAAGGAAGCGCACGAAGGCTTTGACTCCTGCCGCAACGAAGCGCGCAACTCCTTTGGCGACGACCGCGTGTTCATCGAAAAATTCGTCGAGCAGCCCCGCCACATCGAAATCCAGGTGCTGGGCGATGCCCACGGCAACGTCATCTACCTCAACGAGCGCGAATGCTCCATCCAGCGCCGCCACCAGAAGGTGATTGAAGAAGCGCCATCGCCCTTCATCAGCGAAGAAACCCGCAAGGCCATGGGCGAGCAGGCCGTGGCCCTGGCCAAGGCCGTGAAATACCAAAGCGCAGGCACCGTCGAATTCGTGGTGGGCAAGAACCAGGACTTCTACTTCCTGGAAATGAACACCCGCCTGCAAGTGGAGCACCCCGTCACCGAGTGCATCACCGGCCTCGATCTGGTAGAGCAGATGATTCGCGTGGCCGCAGGCGAAAAACTCGCCATCGCCCAGGCCGACGTGAAGAAAGTGGGCTGGTCCATCGAGTGCCGCATCAACGCCGAAGACCCCTTCCGCAACTTCCTGCCCAGCACGGGCCGCCTGGTGCGCTTTCAGCCGCCGGAGCAAACGCTCTTTCAGGGCCAGCCCAGCACCGAATACGGCGTGCGCGTGGACACCGGCGTGACCGACGGCGGCGAAATCAGCATGTACTACGACTCGATGATTGCCAAGCTCATCGTGCACGGCAAAGACCGCAATGACGCCATTGCCCGCATGCGCGAGGCGCTCAACGGCTTTGTCATCAAGGGCGTGCAAAGCAACATCCCCTTCCAAGCCGCGCTGCTGGCGCACCCCAGCTTCATCAGCGGCAACTTCAACACGGGCTTCATTGCCGAGCACTACGCCCAGGGCTTTCGCTCCGAAGACGTGCCGCACGCCGACCCCTACTTCCTCATGGCGCTGGCCGCGCGCCTGCACATGTGGTACCGCAACCGCGCCCAGGGCCTGCAAGGCAAATTCTGGGAAGGCTTCCAGCGCCTGCCCGGGCGCGAATTCGTGGTGTGCGTGCTGGGCAAGGAAGGCGACAACCGCTACGTGAGCGCCTCGCTCGGCGCCGTCACTCTGCACGCGGCCGCGCCCGTCACCATCCACGCGCCCGAAGGCGACCGGGTCTATCAAATCCTTGTCGAGCAAATGCTGGGCAACGCCCGCGTCACGGGCCAGGTCAATGGCCAGCCCTTTACCGTGCAAATGGAACGCGGCCACACCAAAAACCCGCTCGTCACCCGCGTCATCCACAACGGCACGCAGATTGACGCCATCATCATGCACCCGCGCACCGCCGAGCTGCACAAGCTCATGCCCTACAAAGCGCCGCCTGACATGAGCCGCTACGTGCTCTCGCCCATGCCAGGTCTGCTCACGCAAGTGGCCGTGCAGCCCGGCCAGAAAGTGCAGGCGGGCGAGCGCGTGGCCGTCATCGAAGCCATGAAGATGGAAAACATCCTCTTTGCCAGCGCCGACGGCACGGTCAAGGCCATCCTGGCCCAGCCCGGCGAAAGCCTGGCGGTGGACCAGCCCATCGTCGAATTCGAGTAAGCCCCGCGCGCACTGGCGGCCTACGCCCCCGGCGCGCCCAATCAGCCGCAGCATTCGGCGCCGACCGAAGCTGCGGCTTTTTTATTTGACGAGCCGGGAGCGCCTTCGCAAACCGCCACCGCCGGTCATTGAGTTGATGCGATATGACCTGATAGACGGCAGGCGTGCCTTCAGGTGCCAAACCGGCTTCAAGTCCTGGTACGGACTGGATTTGCCGCTCTCTTTTCAAGAGCGGAACAAGCGCCGTCAAACCCGTGGCCCTTGCGACCGCCTTCTTGCCCGCCATGCCCGCCCTTGCCCAGGAAACGGAGGAAAAGGACGGCAGCGCCTCCTCCGGCAGCCTGCCCACCGTGCAAGTCAAGGCTTCGGCCATGCAAGCCACCACGGGCATGGAGCTGTCGATGCCGGCAAACGCCGCAGTCCGTCACCGTGGTGAGCAAGCCCGTGCTGCGCGAGCAGGGCATTACCGGCATGGCCGGCGCCATGCGCAGCACCACCGGCATCAATGTGCTGAGCGAAACAGGCCGCGTGCGCTTTCAGTCGCGCGGCTTTTACATCGACCAGATTCAGGAAGACGGCATCTCCAGCACCGTGCCCGGATCTTCCGGCAACCCCGCGCGCGATCCGCAAAGCATGACCGACCTGGCCGTGTATGACCACATTGAAGTGCTGCGCGGCCCCACGGGCCTGCCCGAACCCAACTGGGATTCGGGCGCCAATTACTGGATGAAGATGGCCTACAGCAACAAGATCATGAGCAACGCCATCATGCTGGGCACGCACCTCAACCCTGCCGAGCGCCTGCAAAATGTGAATGGAAGCGCCCGCCGCGCCGCTTTTTCGCCGTTCGCCAAAATGAAAAAGCCCCATCCCGGTAGATGGGGCTTTTTCATGTCTGAAAGCCAGCTTTGCAGCCCGCCTGAACAGGCTCCCATTGGCTAGGTGCTAGCAAAAACAGGAGCAAATACAAAGGGGTCAAAACGGCATCTGGCGCAATTTCCACTAGGACATCATGCTATTGATGTAGGAGCGAAAAAGAGCAGCCTGCTCTGGCTTGCTTCCTGCTGACGCCTGCTCCTTGCTCCAGGCCCAATGATTTACAGCAAAAAGAAATAGGCCCACAGCGAAACGGCGGCAATGCAAAGAATATTGAGCAGCATGCCGGCTTTCAGCATGTCTTTTTGCGTGACCAGCCCCGTGCCAAACACAATGGCATTGGGCGGCGTGGCCACCGGCAGCATGAAAGCGCAAGAAGCGCCAATGCCAATAATCAGCACCATGACTTCTTTGGGCATGCCCATTTTCTCGGCCACGCTGGCAAATACCGGCACCAGCAGGGCGGCGGAAGCGGTATTGCTGGTGAATTCAGTCAGGAAAATGATAAAGGTGGATACGGCCAAAATCACGATAAACGGATGGGCCAGCACAAAAGCGCTGGCCATTTCCTGACCGAGCGCGGCGGACGCGCCGGATTTTTGCAGCAGCTTGCTCAGTGCAATGCCGCCGCCAAACAGCAGCAGCACGCCCCAGTCGGTATTGCGCGCCACTTCGCGCCAGCGCACCACGCCAAAAATCACCACGGCCACCGCCGCACTCAGGGCGACAAAAGCATCAGGGCTGTCAATGCCAAATTCCTTTTTCAACTGGCTGCCAAATATCCATGCCACGGCGGCGGCGGCAAAAATCAGCATGGCAATCACGCGATGCAGCGTCCATGGAATCTCTTCATCGGCCACTTCAACCCGTTGCGAGAAATTGGGTTTCAAAATCACGAACAGCGAAACCAGCATCAAGGGCAGCAGCACCAGCATCATGGGCAGGCCGAATTTCATCCAGCCGGCAAAATCCAGATTCAGGGCTTTGGCGGCAATGGCATTGGGCGGCGTGCCCACCACGGTGCCCAGCCCGCCAATGCTGGCGCAATAAGCGATGCCGAGCAGCACAAAAACAAAAGTGTTGCGGTCTTTGTCCTTGTCCATATGGTTCATCAGGCCCATTGCCAGCGGCAGCATCATGGCGGCGGTGGCGGTATTGCTGATCCACATGGACAAAAAAGCCGTGGCGGCAAACAGCAAATGCACGGCAACGAAGGTATTGCCGCGTGACAGTGAAATCAGCCAGATGGCGATTTTCCGGTCAATTTTCTGCATGTGCAGCGCAGTGGCCAGCGCAAAACCGCCGAAAAAGACGTAAATAATCGGATCCGAAAAACCGGCCAATGCCTCCTTGGTGCCCATGTCGGGTATTTTGAACAAGATGGCGAACAGCGGCACGATCAGCGCGGTTACCGTGATATGAACGGCCTCGGTAAACCACATGATGGCGACGAATACCAAAATGGTCAGTCCCTTATTGACATTGGCGTCATAAGGCAGGATTTGATAAAGCACGGCGCTGATGATGGCGGCAATTATCGCGATGAGCAAGCCGCGAAAACTGGTAATGGGCGCCTGCGCGCTCAATAACTCGACATTGTCCGGCCGCTGTTCGGCCTGCGCTTGGTCTGGCATCAGGGTTTCTCCTAGATTGACTGATTTGCTGATTGCTGGCAGGCAATAACGGCAGCCGCCAGAATTCGCATTCAAATATTAAAACAAAACGCAGAATGATCTGCGCCCCTTCATGTTGCGAAAGCTCAAACAGGCGTTTGATATTCAGATTCAGCGGCGGTTTGGGAGCCTGTTCAAGGTTTGTCCGTGGGCGCAAAAAGCGCGGCCTCGGGCGCTCTGCGGCGTTGCAAGCGGGCGGCTTCTTTCCGGTGGCGCATTCATGGCGGCCCAGCGCATATGCTCGCCGTCATGCAATACGCCTCTTTTCTTGCCGCCGCAGCGGCCTCCGCCTTGCTGGCGGCTTGCGCTCACCGAACCACGCCCGACATCACGCCGCCGCAAACGCCCGCCGCCTGGCAGCACGCCAGCAGCGGGGCCGGCGCGCCATCAGATACGCAACCCGATGCGCGAACCGGCGTGGATGGCGCGCAAGAGCGCATTCCCGCCGAGTGGTGGAAGCAATATGAGCAGCCCGCGCTGAATGCCGCCGTGGCGCACGCGCTGGCGCACAGCGGCACGCTGGCCAATGCGCTGCTGAAGCTGCGCACGGCTGACTTGCGGGCCGAGGCCGCTGGCGCCGCGCTGCGCCCCACGCCCAGCGGCAATGTGACCGCCAGCGTGAACCGCCCCGTCACGGGCAGCACGCAGCGCAGCACGCGCAGCTACGGCGTGTCGCTGGGCGCTTCATGGGAAATTGATTTGTGGGGCAAGCTGGGCGCGCAGGCTGACATGGCCACTTTCGAGCGCGAAGCCGCTGCGCTGGATGGCGACCAGGCCGCCGCCACGCTGGCCGCCAGCGTGGTGCGCCAATACTGGCAGCTGGCGGCCATGCAGGAGCGCATTCGCGTGGCGCGGCAAAGCCTGGCGCACGCCGAGCGCACGCTTTCACTCACGCAGGCGCAGCACGCGGCGGGCGCGGCCTCGGGGCTGGATGAGGCGCAGGCCGCGCAGGCCGTGCAGACCCAGCAAGTGGCCCTGGCCGCGCAGCAGCAGCAGCGCACCGAGATGCGCCACGCCTTTGCCGTGCTGCTGGACGCCGCGCCCGGCCATCTGCCCGCCGGCATTGCCGAGCCAGACGGCCTGCCCCAAAACGCCGCGCAGCTGGCCGCGCGGGCGCAGCCCGGCGCGGGCGTGCCCGCCAGCTTGCTGGCGCGGCGGCCCGATTTGCGCGCGGCTGAATGGCGCTTGCGCGGCACGCTGGCCAACGTGCAGGCGCAAAAGCTTTCTTTCTACCCGGCGCTCAGCCTCACCGGCACGCTGGGCACGGGCAGTGCCTCGCTGCTCAAGATCCTCTCCAACCCCGTGGCCGCGCTGGGCGCGGGCCTGAGCCTGCCTTTTCTGAACGTAGGCGAGATGCGCCGCAACCCGCAAATCGCGCAAAACGAGCACGAGCAGGCCGTCAATACCTTCCGCCAGACGCTGCTGCAAGCCCTGGCCGATGTGGAAAACGCCCTCTCATCCACCGCCACGCAGCGCGATGCCGTGCAGCGCCAGGCCGCCCTGGCAGCGCAGGCGCGCCGCATCGACGAAATGACCGAAACCCGCTACCGCGCCGGGGCCGTGCCCCTGCGCGACTGGCTCACCGCCCAGGAAAGCCGCCGCCAAAGCGAGCTGGCCGAGGTGGACGCGCAGCTGAACCTGCTGCTGGCCCAGGTGCAGCTCTACCAGGCGCTGGGCGCCAGCGCGGGCGGGCTGAACGCGCCCGCGCCTGCCCCCACGCCTGACACGCAGTAAAAACCGTTTTCCGGGCGCGAACGCAAAGCCAGCCTGCGTTTTTTCAGCTTGTGCGGGGCCTGCATTCATCAAAAACAGGAGCGAACCCGCAAGCTTGAAAAACAGCTTTCGCGCCCGTTTGACTAGGGCGTGTTGAGAATTCCCTCTTATGCAGCAATCCCGCCATGGAAAGAAGAGCATGAGCGACAAGCAGTGGGCACTGATGGCCCCGCACTGCCTGGGAAAGCCTGGAGATGCGGGGCCAAGAGATCTGGCAAAAACGCTTTGATGCCGTCAGCGGCCAGCCGGATATGGAATACGCCATGGTTGATGCCACGATCGTGAAAGTGCACCGTCACGGCCAGGGCGCAGGACTCAAAGCCAGGCCATAGGTCACTCGCGCGGGGGCGTGAGCGCCAGGATACGGGCCTTGTGCGATACGCTGGGCAATTTGATGTTCAATGGCTGGCAGAGCCATTGCAAGCGCAAGGCGAGCCAATCGTGATCTCGCAAAGACCCAATCGATGCCAGCCTTTGTCTATTGATGAGCACATGTACCGCTGGCGTCACCTCATAGAAAACTTCTTGGGCAAGCTCAAGGAGTTCAAACGATGGATAGAGGAGCGAATAAGAGGTTCTTTTGCGCTTTCTTTCCAGAAGGCATTGGCGAAAAAGCGGCGGGGCCAGAAGGCCCCGCGCACCGGGTTGCGTTCAACCCCGCTTTTTCATTCGCCCACGATGGCGCTGGCTTGCTTGCGCAGCGCTTCATCCAGCGTCACGCCTTGTTCGGCGGCGGCTTTGGGGTTGAGCATGAGCTGGGCCGCGCCCGTGGCGCTGGCGATGGCGCCGGGCTGCTCGCCTTTGAGGATGCGGTCGGCCATGCGGCCGGCCTGGCGGCCCATTTCGTAGTAGTCCACGGTCATGCCCGCGCTGGCGCCGCGCTGCACGGAGCCGGAGTCAGAGGCCACGAGCGGCACTTTGGCCTGGCGGGCCACGCCGACCAGGCTGTCGTAGGTGGAGACAACGTTGTTGTCGGTGGAGGTGTAGATCACGTCCGCCTTGCCCGCCAGCGCCCGGGCGGCGGCGGGCACGTCCACGGTGCGGGCAGCAGCCGCTTCCAGCAGCGTCATGCCGCGCTTTTGCAGCTCGTCCTTCATTTGCTGCACGACGACGGTGGAATTGACTTCGCCGGGGCTGTAGACCATGCCCACTTTTTTGGCGCCGGGTTTGATTTTCAGGATGAGATCGACTTGCGGGGCGATGTCCAGCCGGTCGGACACGCCAGTGATGTTGCCGCCCGCTGGCTCCATGCTCTTGACCAGCTTGGCGGCCACGGGGTCGGTGACGGCCGCGTAGATGATGGGAATGGAGCGCGTGGCCGCTGCCGCCGCCTGCGCGCTGGGCGTGGCAATGGCAATGATGGCGTCCACCTTGTCGCCGGCGAACTTCTTGGCAATCTGCCCCGCCGTGGCGGCGCTGCCTTGCGCGCTTTGGTATTGCACTTTGAGCTTGTCTTCGCTCCAGCCCAGGGCGCGCAGCTCGTCTTGCGCGCCTTTGCGGATGGCGTCCAGCGCGGGGTGCTCGACGATGGCGGTGATGCCCACGGTTTTTTGCTGCGCCCAGGCGGCGGGCGCGGCCAGCGCGGCGCAGGCCAGGGCGAGTGCGCCCAGGGCGGCGCGGCGGGTGGAAAGAAGGATGGAATGCATGTTCAGAAAACGAAAAAGGACAGGGGGAAAAAGCCGGGGAACGGGCCGCTCGCGAAACGTTCAGGCGCCGCTTAGCGCACCACGTGCATCTGCCCGCGAATTTCGCCGCCAGGCCAGGATTGGGTGGTGACGTTGATGTACCAGCTGCCTTGCTGCAAATCCAGCGCCTGCTGCGGCGTGAGCGTGGCGCGCCCTTCGTAGCGCGGGCCGAAGGGGCCGGGCCAGATCATGGTCATGGGCGCCGTCTGCCCCTGCTGCGCGGGGCCGTGGAAGGCGATGCCCGTGATGGGGCTGCTCAGGTCGTGCCATGAAGCCTTCCAGCGCAGCAGGCGCGACTGGGTGTCGTAAATCGCGTCGATCTGCCCGCTGGCCTGGCTGCGGCTGGGCGGCACGGCGCTGCCGCCAGCCAGGCGGGTGGAGAAGGTGAGGATGTGCGCGTTGGGGTCGGTAATGGGCGCGGGCTGCGCGCCGCTTTGCGGCAGCTCGCTGCCTGTTTCGCCCAAGGGCGGCAGCGGCTGCCCTTCCGTGCTGCTGGGCTGCACGGGCTGGCTGAGCGGCTGCTCGGAAACAGCGGGCTGCGCAGGCTGCAACGCCGAGCCGGAAGCTTGCTCGCCCGGCATGCGCACGGGGGGCGGGTCATAGCGCTGGCCCAGATCCACCGACGCGCAGGCCGCCAGCAGCGCCGTCAGCGCGCCAGCGGCCAGCAGGCGGCCCGCCGCGCGCGGCATGAAAAGAAAAGGATGCGTGTTCATGAGCTTTCTCTCTTGAGCGTTGAGCGAAGCTGGCGGCGCGCGCCAGCAAAAAGTAAAGGCCGCAACTGTAGCGGCGCGGCTGATTGTCTCGCTTGTGGTTAGCTCCGCCTGCGAAAAGCGTCAAAAACAAGAGCGAATTCAAGGGTGTTGAAATACCGCTCAGCGCAGATTCCACTAGGACATCATGCTATTAATTAGAGAGCAAATATAGCTTACCCATTTCAATCTGCGCCTCATAGCCAGCTCATGAACAGGCCCTGAGTCTCATGAGCGCCGCAGCTCAAGAGCGTGTGAGGCAACGCCGCCCAGAGTGAATGCCAGCGCCTGGCCCAGCGGCACGGCTTCGGCGGGCCAGTCGCTGGCCGATGGCGGGCAGCGCACGCCCGCGTGCAGCAGGCGGGCGGCGCGCAAAACGCCTGCGTGGGTGATCCAGATGACGGGGCGGCGCGTGCGCAGCGCCAGCGGCCAGGATTCGTCCCAGGCTTGCGCCACGCGGTGCATGAAGGCGCGCACGTTTTCGCCGCCGCCGGGGCGGGCATCGGCAAAGCGGGCCATCCAGGCGTCGAATTCAGCGCGGGCGATGGCGCTCCACGGGCGCAGTTCCCACGCGCCAAAGTCCATTTCGGCCAGGCGCGCGTCCGTCTGCGGCGCGGGCAAGTCGGGCCGCAGCGCGCACAAGGCCTCGGCCAGGTGGCGGCAGCGCGCCAGGGGCGAGACGTGCAGCGCCGCCGCCCCGGCAGGCAGCGCGGCGGCCAGATGGGCGGCGGCGGCGCGCGTGGCGGCGGGGTCGTCGGGCACGTCGCTGAAGCCGTAGCACAGGCCGGGCGCGGCCTGCACGGCGGCATGCCGGGCCAGCCACAGGGCGGCTTGTGCCCCGCTCATGACAGCCCCGCCGCCCAGGCCGCCAGCCAGGAGGGGGGCGAGGCGGCCAGCGCCAGATAAAAGCCCAGCTCGCACACCTGCTGCGTGGCCCCCAGCACATCGCCCGTAAAGCCCTGCAAGCGCCGCTGCCACAGCCGCCCCAGCCGCCAGGTCAGCAGCGCCAGCATGGCTGCGCACGCCAGCAGGCGCGCGGGCGAGAAGGCCCACCCCGCCAGCGCCCAGGCGGGCAGCGACCAGGCCAGGCCCGCCAGCAGCGCCGGGCCGCTCACGTCGTCTGCCAGCGGCTTGGACTTGGCGGCGTCTGCATCGCTCACATACGGCAGCCAGCGCATGATGAACAGCGGCATCAGCCGCGACAGCACATGCCCGCACAGCAGCGCCAGCGCCGCGCGCAGCGGCCCCCACTGCGCCGCCAGCTGCGCCAGCAGCGCCGTTTTCAGCAGCAGCGCCAGGCACAGGCCCACTGTGCCGTAGCTGCCGATGCGCGAATCTTTCATGATGACCAGCGCCCGTTCGCGCTGCGCGCTGCCGCCCAGGCCGTCGCAGGTGTCGGCCAGCCCGTCTTCATGAAATGCGCCCGTCAGCCACACCGTGGCCGCCGTGCAAAGCAGCGCCGCCGCCCATGTGCCCGCCGCCGTGCCGCCCAGCGCGGCCAGCGCCAGCGCGAAAGCCGCCGCCCCCGCCGCGCCCACCACCCAGCCCACGCCCGGAAAGTGCCCCGCCGCCGCCCGCAGCATGGCGGGCGAAAACCCCACCCACGCCGCCAGCGCCCCCGTGATGGGAATGCGGGTGAAAAACTGAAGAGCGATGAAGAAGTGGCGCAGCGCTTGCATGAAAAGGCGAAAAAATCAGGCGGAAGATCCGTCGCGGCCAGGCCGCTCAGTCCAGCCCCAGCCCCGCCAGCCGGGGCAACGCTTCCAGCGTGTTGCGCCAGGCGGCTTCGGCCAGCGCCTGCACGGGCATGCCGCGCAGCCCGGCAATGACGGCGGCAATGCGCGGCAGCTCTGCGGGCGTGTTGCGGCCCTGCGGCTGGCCGCTGGCGCGCTGCCGGGCGGTGGCGTAAAGCCAGTGGGGCGGCATATCGGGCGCGTCCGTCTCCAGCACCAGCGCCTCCAGCGGCAAAGCGGCGGCCAGATGGCGCAGGCGGGTGGCGCGCTCGAAAGTGCAGGCGCCGCCAAAGCCGAGTTTGAAGCCCAGGTCAATAAAAGCGCGCGCCTGCTGTTCGCTGCCGCTGAAGGCATGGGCAATGCCGGTGTGCGGCCCGGTTTCGCGCAGGTGGCGCAACACGGCATCCACAGCGTGGCGCGAGTGGAGGATGACGGGCAGCCCGTGCCTGCGCGCCAGCTTGAGCTGCTGGCGAAAAAGCGCCTGCTGCCGCTCGCGCCAGGGCGGCGCGGCCAGCGCGGGCGCGAAAAAATCCAGCCCGATTTCGCCCACGGCCACCAGCCGCGCATCGCCCGCATGCGCCTGCAAGGCGACGGCCAGCTGCTGCGCCGCGCCTTCGCCCGCCTGCGGCACATAGAGCGGATGGGTGCCCAGCGCGTAAGCGTCGCCCAGCCGGTGCGCGGCCTGCCGGGCCTCATCAAACGTGCTGGCGCGCACAGCGGCAATCACGCAGCAGCGCACGCCCAACGCGCGGGCCTGCTGACGCACGGCGGGCAGGTCGGCGGCGAACTCGGGCGCGTCCAGGTGGCAGTGGGTGTCAATCCAGCAAGGCATGGCGGGCGGGGCAAAGCGGCGTCAAATTCAGGCGGCACGAGCGACACAAGAGGCCTGAAGGCGCGGATTCTCGCCGCAGCGGCAATTCGGAAGCAGGGTGAGGGTGGCGAAAGGCCCTGGCTTTTGCGATGAGAGCCAAACCGGCTCCAAAGCTCCGGCGCAGGCTGGGTTTGCAGCTATGCATAGCCAGCAAAAAAGCGCTGCGCACCCGGCCCATGCTTGCGGCCCGCGCATTCACATTTCATTTGTTGCCGTCCGGGTCTGCGCTTTTCGCGCCCACGGCGGGCTGCGAGCGAAATCAGCGAGCCGCCGGAGGGCTTGCCCGCTGTGGCATCGGGTATAACGCCCGGCTTTCCACCCACCCTCTCAGGAGTTCAGAAACCCATGCAAGTCCGCACCGAAAAAGACACCTTTGGCCCCATTGACGTGCCCGCCGACAGGCTCTGGGGCGCGCAAACGCAGCGCTCGCTGCAAAACTTTGACATCAGCGGCGAAAAGCAGCCGCGCGAAATCATTCACGCGCTGGCGCAGGTGAAAAAAGCCTCGGCCACGGTCAATCACCGCCTGGGGCTGCTGGAGGAGAAAAAGGCCAAGGCCATCGTGGCCGCCGCCGATGAAGTGCTGGCCGGCAAGTGGCCCGATGAATTCCCGCTGGTGGTGTGGCAGACCGGCTCGGGCACGCAAACCAACATGAACGTCAATGAAGTGCTGGCCAACCGCGCCAGCGAGCTGCTGGGCGGCGCGCGCGGGCAAGAGCGCCTGGTTCACCCCAATGACGACGTGAACAAAAGCCAGTCCAGCAACGACGTGTACCCCACCGCCATGCATGTGGCCGCCGTCACCGCCATTGAAAGCCGCCTGCTGCCCGCCATTGCCAAACTGCGCGCCACGCTGCAAGCCAAGAGCGCGGCGTTTGCCGACATCGTGAAGATTGGCCGCACCCACTTGCAAGACGCCACGCCGCTGACGCTGGGCCAGGAGTTTTCCGGCTGGGTGGCGCAGCTGGACCACGGCGAAAAGCACCTGCGCTCGGCCCTGCCGCACCTGTATGAGCTGGCGCTGGGCGGCACGGCGGTGGGCACGGGGCTGAACGCGCCCAAGGGCTACGCCGAAGGCGTGGCCGCCGAGCTGGCGCAAATCACGCAATACCCCTTTGTGACCTCGCCCAACAAGTTCGAGTCGCTGGCCAGTTGCGACGCGCTGGTGTTCGCGCACGGCGCGCTCAAGACGCTGGCGGCCAGCATGATGAAGATTGCCAACGACGTGCGCTGGCTGGCCAGCGGCCCGCGCAGCGGCATCGGCGAAATCAGCATTCCTGAAAACGAGCCAGGCTCATCCATCATGCCCGGCAAGGTGAACCCCACGCAGTGCGAGGCCGTGACCATGCTGGCCGCGCAAGTGCTGGGCAATGACGTGGCCATCAACGTGGGCGGCGCCAGCGGCAATTTCGAGCTGAACGTCTTCCGCCCGATGGTGGCGCACAACTTCCTGCAAAGCGTGCGCCTGCTGGCCGACGGCATGGTCAGCTTCAACGACCACTGCGCCGTGGGCATAGAACCCAACCGCGCGCGCATCACCGAGCTGGTGCAGCGCTCGCTCATGCTGGTGACGGCGCTGAACCCGCACATCGGCTACGACAAGGCCGCCTTCATTGCCAAAAAAGCGCACAAGGAAGGCACCAGCCTGCGCGAAGCGGCCATTGCCAGCGGCTTTCTGACCGCCGAGCAGTTTGACCAGTGGGTGGTGCCCGCCAACATGGTGGGCAACCTGCGCTAGGCGCGCCCCCGCGCTTTCGTGAGCGCTCGCAAAGAGCGGGCCGCCGCCGGGCTGCTGGCGGCGGCCCGTTTTTTTCAAGCGGGCTTTACACTGCCGCACTTTTTGCCTGCGCGCACCGGCCTGGTTGGGTCGGCTGCGCATGGCGGCCTGCCTTTCTTTTTTGGAGATCCGCGAATGTCCCCCCTGAAAACCTTGTGCGCCACCGCCGCGCTGGCTTGCGCCCTGCTGCCCGCCAGCGCCCTGGCCGCAGGCAAAGTGCTGTTTCTTTCCACCGACGAGCTGACATCGCCCGGGGTCAACGGCGTCGAAATCATGAACGGCGCCTACGAAGCCTTCGAGCAGGCCGCAGGCGGCGCGGCCAACATCATCGACAAGCGCCAGTACCTGACCAATGGCACGCTGGCCGCCAGCGACTTCACGGGCGTGGACGTGGTGGTCGTGCAGTCGGTCTACAAGCCCATCACGACAGCCAACATGGCCTTTCTTGCCAACCTGATGCAGACCCGGCCTGATTTGACCTTCGTCATGTTCATTGACGGCTGCTGCTCCACCGCCGCCAACATCACCCCTGCCACGGCCGCCCTCTCCGCCATGACGGGCTGGCCGCTGGGGCGCAGCAGCAGCGGCGGCAACATCAGCTCCCCGCTCAACGCCAGCTCGCCCTACCAGGCCGGTTTTGCAGGCGTGCCGCAGCTAATGGGCAATGCGTACGACCTCATCACCAACGTGCCCGGCGGCTACGCCCTCTTTCTGAACCACGGCGCAACGCCGCCCGCCACGCTGACCACGCCCACCAACGCCTACGGCCTGGTGTTGCCGCAAAAGCGTGCCAGTGCAGGGCAGGGCGCTTGCACCGTGTTCGTGGCCGATACCAGCATCTTCCACAACCCGCCGTACAGCCCGCAGCGCGGGCCGCTGGCTGCTGCCTCACTGGCCGCTGCGCGTAATGCCAGCGGCGCCTGCGCGGGCAACACCATCGAGCCGGACCTGACGCCTGAACTCTCCGGCCCCAACGCCCTGCAACCGGGCGTACCGCAAACCTACAGCGTGACCGCGCGCAACATCGGCCTGTCCGGCAGCACCGATGGCAAGGTGACTGTGCAACTGCCCACTGGCATGGACATCGTGCCCGGCTCCTTCCCGACCAGCTGCACCTGGACCGCGCCCAATCTGGAATGCACCCTGCCCGCCATTGCCGCTGGCGGCAGCGCCCCGGCCATCAGCTTCGCTGCCACGCCCTCCGTCACCGGTCCGCTGACGCTCCAGTCCCGCGTGACGAACGTAACGGGCGAAGCCAATCTGGCCAACAACGCCGCCAGCGCCTCCCGCACCGGCGCGCCGCGCGGCAACCTCACCGTCGGCCTGCCCGTTCAGTCCGTTCCCGCGCTGGGCGGCTGGGGCCTGGGCCTGCTGGCAGCCGCGCTCGGCTTCATGGGCGCGCGCCGCCAGCGCAAGGCGGCCTGAAACCTGTTCAGGGCACTTGTCCAAAGGCCGCCGCGCGCGGCCTTTTTACTGCCTGTCATGCCGGATTTTCTTGGCCTGCGTGGCAGCTGTTTTTGCTCCTCTCTTCATAGCATGACGTCCTAGATGAAACTGCGCCGAGCGGCATTTCAGACCCATCAAATTTGCTCCTTTTTTTGAGTGAGTCTGGCAGGTGAGACAAGCGATTTAGGCGAAAGGGCTGAAGAGCGCAAGCAAACATGGGCGATTGATTTGCGGCGTGAAGATTGGCGCGGGCAATCATGGTCATGCAATGGCGTGAATGACGCGCCTTGTTTGACCGCGAGCGTGGTGTATGGGTTTTCATCGTTTGGCCAGGGCGGAATTCATCGCTACTGCATGGCCATACTTAATGCCCTATTCATCGCCTGTTCAGTCTGCCGGGGGGAAATGAACTGTTTTTCGGGTGCTCTTTTTTCTGCATTTGCCCGATTTTTCCGGTCTTGTCTGAAAGCGCTGTTTCTTGTCCACCATTTTTGTGCCTTGGGCAAGGTGCCTTTGGATTGGGGTGCAATAACCTCGCGTTCAAACTCCAACCAATATTTTTTTGCCTGCCGGTTTTCTTTTGCGGACGGGACGAATTTCTGTCCGCGCTCTGGTTTTCGCCAGAAATAGGGCTGTTGGCACAAGAATGAATTGAATCCAGGCATCATGATTCTTTTTCTTTCATGAAAATCTTCATGATTTTCGAACCAGCCATTTCCGCAAATGGCGCGTGGGCGGCGCAAGCCCCTGCCTGGAGCCTTGCCTGCAATTTATGGCAGGCAGTCCGCGCGCGATTGGGGGTGCGGGGTCAGGTCGCGCAGGGTGGCGCGAAAGCGGCGGGCGTTGTCGATGTAGTGCTGGGCGCTGCGGCGCAGGCCCTCGATCTGCTCTGGCGTGAGGGCGCGCGCCACGCGGGCGGGGCTGCCGATGATCAGGCTGCCGTCCGGAAACTCCTTGCCCTCGGTCACCAGCGCGCCCGCGCCTACCAGGCAGTGCCGGCCAATGCGCGCGCCATTGAGCACGACGGCGCCGATGCCGATCAGGCTTTCTTCGCCTATGGTGCAGCCGTGCAGCATGGCCTTGTGGCCGACGGTGACGCGCTCGCCTATGGTCAGCGGCGCGCCGGGGTCGGCGTGCAGCACGCTCAAGTCCTGCACGTTGGCGCCTGCGCCAATGCGGATGCGCTCCACGTCGCCGCGCACTACGCAGCCGAACCACACGCTGGCATCGGCCTGCACCAGCACCTGGCCCATGATTTCGGCGGAAGGGGCCACCCAGGCGCTGGGGTGAACCTGTGGCAAAAAGTCATTGACGGCGTAAAGGGGCATGCTCGGTTTTCCTCTGCTGGGGTGATGCGGAAGTTCATTCTAGGAGGCCAGCATGGGGGGCCAGAAGACGGATCGGCAGCCCGGCAGGCCGCGCGCGGCGGGCAAGCGCCGAAAATCGCTCTTCATGAATCTTTCCTCTTCTCCGCCCGCCACGCCGGCCCGGCCTCAGGCGCTGTGGCGCGTGCACTTGCAATTGCTGCTGATGGCTGTGCTGTGGGGCGCCACCTGGTCATGGGGTCGGGTGCTGGCAGGCAGCATGCCGCCGCTGACGGCTGCCGCCTGGCGCTGCGTGGTCGCCAGCGCAGCGCTGCTGTGGTGGATGCGGCGCGCGGGGCGGCTGCGCGCCATGCTGGCGCTGCCAGGGCGGCAGTGGGTGCGCCTGGCGGCGGCTGCGGCGCTGGGGGTGTTTGGCTACGCGGCGTGTTTCATGAGCGGGCTGCGGCTCATTCCCGCCAGCCGTGCGGCAGTCATCACCACGCTCACGCCCGCCCTGACGCTGCTGTGCGGAGCGCTGCTGTTTGGCGAGCGGCTCAATGGGCTGATTGCGCTGGGCATGGCGCTGGCCGTGGGCGGGGCGGCGTTCGCCATCTCGCACGGACAGCCGCTACATCTGCTGGACGGCGGGCTGGGGCGCGGCGAGTGGCTGATTCTGGGCTGCGTGGTTCTGTGGGCGGGCTACACCCTGGCAGGCCGCGCCGTGCTGACCGGCATGGACGCTTACACCACCGCCACGGCCACCACGGCGCTGGGCGGGCTGATGCTGCTGGCCGCCAGCCTGGCTGTGGACGGCGTGGCGGGCTGGCGTACGGCCTGGCACGCGCCAGCGCAAGGCTGGGCCGCTTTGCTGGCGCTGGCGCTGCTGGGCACGGCTGTGGCTTATTCGCTCTACTTCGGCGGCGTGAAGGCGCTGGGCGCGGGTGGCGCAGCGGCCTATCTGACGCTGGTGCCCGTTTTCGGCATGGGCCTGGCCGCGCTATGGCTGGGCGAGCCTGTGCATATTTCCCTGGCCACGGGCGGCGCGGTGGCCGTGCTGGGCATGGCGCTGATGCACTGGGGGCGCAGGCAGGATCATTGACGCGCCCGGCCCAGGCGGCGCGGTTTTCAGACGGATTCCATTTGCTGGATTTCCAGGCCCAACCGGCCGCAGAACCTGTTCAAAGCCCTCCCCCGAGACCAGCGCTGGCCAAACCACTTTGCTGAAATGAGCAAGAGAGGATGTCCCGGGTGCGCAGCGCCCGGGACATGAAAGACCGGGCAGGAACCAGGGCTTTGCTGGCGCGGCTGTTCTTGCGCCTTGACTGCCTCGAAACCATCTTTGCCGGCGGCGGCTATGTGGGCAGTCTGATCAATTGGCGCTGAGCATGTCTGGCTGGAACATGCGGGTAATCAAGCGCCGCCAGCGGCATGTTTTTGAGGCGCTGCCCAAGCGCTGGATTGTGGAGAGAACCTCTGCCTGGCTGAGTCAATCTCGCAGGCTCTCCAAGGACTACGAGGTCACCGCCTTCTACAGCCGAAGCATTTGTGAAGATTGCCTGCATCCGGCGCAGGGTCAGGCTCTTGGGATGATTTTGGGAACAGGCTCCTAGAGCTGGCTGCTGCTGTGCAGCCGGGCGTAGAGGCCGCCGGCGGCCAGCAGGCTGGCGTGGTTGCCGTCTTCCACGATCTGGCCGCGCTCCATGACGAGGATGCGGTCGGCGTGCTCCACGGTGGAGAGGCGGTGGGCGATGACGAAGGTGGTGCGCCCCTTCATGGCGCGCGCGATGGCCTGCTGCACAAGGCGCTCGCTTTCGGTATCGAGCGCGCTGGTGGCTTCGTCCAGCAGCAGCACGGGCGCGTTTTTATAGAGGGCGCGGGCGATGGCCAGGCGCTGGCGCTGGCCGCCCGAGAGTTGCGTGGCGTTGTGGCCGAGCACGGTGTCCATGCCTTGCGCGAGGGTGGCCACGTGTTCGATCAGGTTGGCGTCGCGCAGGGCCTGTTCGACGCGGGCGCGGTCGGGGCTGGCGTCGCCCAGGGCCACGTTGGCAGCCACGGTGTCGTTGAACATGACCACGTCCTGGCTGACGAGGGAAAACTGCGCGCGCAAGTGCTGCAAGGGCCAGCGGGCGGTGTCCGTTCCGTCCAGCAGCACCTGCCCTGCGCTGGGCACGACAAAGCGCGGCAGCAAATTGACGAGGGTGGTTTTGCCCGCGCCGGAGGGGCCGACAAGGGCGACGGTTTGCCCCGCTTCAATGTGCAGGCTGATGCCCGCCAGCGCGGGCGCTTCGGCATCCGGGTAGGCCACGCGCACGTTTTGCAGCGTGACTTCGCCGCGCACGCGGGGCGGGGGGGTGATGGGCGCGGCGGGGGCGGCTTCAGGCGGCACGCTGTCGAGCAAGTCCAGCCCGCGCTCCAGCGCGGCCAGGCTGCGGGTGATGGGGTGCACCACTTCCGACAGGCGCCGCACGGGCGCAATCAGCATGAGCATGGCGCCGATGAAGGCAATGAAGCCGCCCACGGTGACGTTGCTGGCCGCGCTGGACTGCCCCTGCTGCCCTTGCGAGAGGGCAATGCCAATGACCAGCGACAGCGCCACGGCCGACACCAAGTGCGTCAGCGGCGTGGTGCCTGCGGCGGCGCGCGTGGCTTTCAGCGCCAGGCGGCGCAGTTGCAGGCTCAGCGATTCAAAGCGCGCCGCTTGCGCCGCCTGCGCGCCGTGCAGGCGCACCATGCGGTGGGCCAGCACGTTTTCTTCCACCACGTAGGCGAGCGCGTCCGTGGCGGCCTGGCTTTGCTGCGTCACGCGGTACAGCAGCCGCGACATCACTTTCATGATGTAGGCCACCACGGGCGCGAGCACCAGCACGATGAGCGTGAGCTGCCAGTTCAGATAGAGCAGATAGGCCATGAGGCCGGCGACGGTGACGGCGTCGCGCGCGGCGGTGAGCATGGCCTGCACCAGCATGGCCGAGCCGTTTTGCACTTCATAGACGATGGTGTTGGCCAGGCGGCTGGCCGATTGGCTGGCGAACAGGGCCAGATCGGCATCCAGCAGCCGCGCGAAAAGCTGGCGGCGCAGCAGCACCATGCCGTCATTGGCGATGCGCGCCAGCGCGTACTGGCTGGCGAAGTTGGCCATCGCCCGCAGGCCGAACAGCCCGACGATGACCACCCCCGGCGCCCAAACGGGCAGGGTGCGCTGGGTGAAGCCCTCGTCCAGCAGGGGCTTGAGCAGGGCGGGAATGGTGGCCTCGCTCAATCCGCCTATGAGCGTGCCGGCCACGGCCATGACCCAGCCGATGCGGTACTGCCTGAAATAGGCCCACAGCCGTGCCAGACGGGCCTTGAGCGGGCGTTCGGCAGACGGGCTTGGGGCGGCGGCAGGTGTGTCAGGCGGCATCGTGAGGGGCATTCGGGTTTTGCAGTGGGGCGCGATTGTAGGAAGGGGCGAAAAGGGCCAAGGGGGCCGGCGCGGCGGCCGGAAACGGCCTTCGCCCCGCAGCTTGCGGCCAGTCGTCAGCATCGCCAGCGGGGCTTCAGGCGATGGGCCTGATCGCGGCCCCCTGCTTCATGCGCGCCGCCGATGCCGCGTTACGCATAGGCAGGCGGAAGCGGCCATTTTCTTGCTCCTGAACCCATAGCGGTATGTCCTGGTGAAACGGGCGCAAGAGCCTTTTTATGCCCCTTGAATTTGCTCCTGTTTCTAATGAAACCTGGCCAGCGCTGGCTTTCGGAGCCTGTTCAAAGTCCGTCTGCGGTTGGCGTCTTGCAGCCAAACGTTGAACAGGTTCGCTGAACAGGCGCTCACGCCTTGGCGGGCGGGCTGCCCTGCAAGGCGGCAATCAGCTCCTGCTCCACTTGCATTTGCACGCTGGCATGGGCCAGATCGGGGCTGTGCAGCAAGAAGGTGTCTTCGGCGCGCTCGCCCAGGGTGCTGATGCGGGCCAGTTCCACGCTGATGCCGTGCGCGGCCAGCACGCGGCTGATGCCGTAGAGCAGGCCAGCGCGGTCGCTGGCCGTGACGCTGAGCCGCCAGCGCTGGCCGCTGTCGTCGGACTGCCATTCCACATGAGGCGTGAGGGGAAAGCTGCGCACGCGGGCGGACTGGCGGCCCAGCCGCACGGCGGGCAGCGCAGCGCGGCTGGCCAGCGCGGCCGCCAAGCCCGTTTGCACGCGGGCGATGAGTGCGGCCGTGGCGGCCTTTTGTTCGTCGGCTTCGCCAGCGTCTGCCTCGCCAGCCAGGGGGTGGGCGCTGCTGATCTGGAAGGTGTCCAGCGCCCAGCCGCTGCGGCTGGTGTGAATGCGCGCGTCGTGAATGGACAGGCCCGCGCGGTGAAACCACCCGCAAAGGCGCGCGAAAAGGTCGGGCTGGTCGGGCGTGTGAACCAGCACTTGCAGGCCCTCGCCGCCGGGGGCGCCGCGCGCGGCGATGACGGGGCGGCCTTCGGCTGCGCCGCTGCCTTCATGGAGCAGGCTTTGCGCGTGCCAGGCGATTTCGCCGGCGCTGTGGCGGGTGAAGTAGCTGCCATCCAGCGTAGCCCACAGGCTGCGAGCAGCGGCGTGCCCGCCGGCAGGCAGCAGGGCCAGGGCCTGGCGCTGGCGGCTGGCGGCCAGTGCGCTGGCGCTGGCCGCGTGGCCGCCCAGGTGGCGGGCGGTGGCGTGATACAGGTCTTGCAGCAGGCGGTCTTTCCAGCCGTTCCACACCTTGGGGCTGGTGCCGCGTATGTCGGCCACCGTCAGCAGATACAGCCCGGCGAGCCGGCGCTGCGTTTGCACGCGCGCGGCAAAGCGGGCGATGACGGCCGGGTCGCTCACGTCCTGCTTTTGCGCCACCTGGCTCATGCCCAGGTGCTCGCGCACCAGAAATTCGGCCAGCGCCGCGTCATCGCCGTGGATGCCCATCTGGCGGCAAAAGCGCCGCACTTCGCGCGCGCCCAGCTCGGAATGATCGCCCCCGCGCCCCTTGGCGATGTCGTGAAACAGCGCGGCCACGTAAAGCACCCAGGGCCGCTGCCAGCCTTGCGCCAGTTGCGAGCACAAGGGGTATTCGTGCGCAAATTCGGGCATGAAAAAGCGCCGCATGTTGCCCAGCACCATGAGCGTGTGCTGATCGACGGTGTAAACGTGAAACAAATCGTGCTGCATCTGCCCCACGATGCGGCGGAAAACCCACAAATAGCGCCCCAGCACGCTGGTGCGGTTCATCAGCCGCAGCGCGTGCGTCTGCCCCGCCGGGGCCTTGAGCATGCGCATGAACAGGGCGTGATTGGCGGGGTCGGCGCGAAAGCGCCCGTCCATCGCCGCGCGGGCGTTGTAGAGCGCGCGCAGCGTGCGGGCGCCAAGCGACTGCACCTCCGGGCGGCTCTGGTAGAGCCAGAAGGTTTGCAAGATGGCGCGCGGGTGGCGCTGGTAAAGATCGTCGCGGTTGATGTCCAGCGCGCCATCGGTTTCGGAAAACCAGGCATTGATGCGGCGCGACGGCGGCGGCGCCTCGCGCGCGGCGCGCAGGCGCTGGGCCATGACCTGAAGCAGGATTTCGCTCAGCTGCACCACGGCCTTGGCGCACCAGTAGTAGCGGCGCATGAGCTGCTCGCTGGCGCGCTGGGCCAGGCGGCCCCGCGCGTCAAAGCGGTTTTCATAGCCAAAGGCGGCGGCCACGGCAGCCTGCCGCTCGAACACCAGCCGGTCTTCGTGCCGCCCGGCCAGCAAGTGCAGGCGCGCGCGAATCAGCCACAGCAGCCGTTCATTGCGCGCCAGCTGCCGCGCCTCGCGCGCCGTGGCCACGCTGCGGGCCAGATCGGCCCAGCTGCGCCCGAAACCGGCTGCACGCGCCACCCAGCGGATGGTGTGCAAATCGCGCAGGCCGCCGGGCGACTCCTTGCAATCAGGCTCCAGCGCGTAGGGCGTGTCTTGCTGCCTGGCGTGGCGCTGGCGCTGCTCGAGCTGCTTGGCCGCCAGAAAAGCCAGCGGATCGAGCTGCGCGGCAAAAGCGGCCTCAAAGCGGGCCAGCAGCGCCGCATCGCCCGCCACCCGGCGCGCTTCCAGCCAGGCCGTGCAGGCGGTGATGTCTTGCCGCGCCGCTTGCAGACACTGCGCCACGGTGCGCACGCTGTGGCTCACCTCCAGGCCCACATCCCAGCAGGCGGCCACAAAGGCTGATACCGCCGCGTCCAGCGAAGCTGGCGGCCCGGCCTCATCCGGCAGCAGCACCAGCACATCCACGTCCGAAAACGGAAACAGCTCGCTGCGCCCGTAGCCGCCCACCGCCGCCAGCGCCCCCGGCAAGCCCGCGCGCTGCCACAGGGCGGCCAGCGTTTCATCGGCCAGGCGGGCCAGCTCCGCCATCGCGCGCGGCAGGCGCGAAGCCGGCGCTGCGGGCAGGGCGCACGCCCGCATGTCATCCAGCAGCGCCTGGCGCTGGCTGCGGTAGCGCGCGCGCAAGGCGGCCAGCGTGTCAGCAGATGGATCGGCGGGCGGGCGGGTTTCGGCAGCAGGGGCGGACATGGGCGGGCCTGAAAAAAATCAATTTTCACGCCGCTGGCAGGCTGCCGGATGAGAGCTGGAGCGCGCGAAACCCCGGCCGGGAATCTCCAGCCGGGAAACCCCAGCCGAATGCCGCCTCGCCCATTCTGAAGGGCTGCCTCTTGCGGCCGCTTCCCGCATGCACCGCCCGCCAGCACAAGAATATTGTGCAAAAACGGGAGCAAATTAAAGGGGGTCGAAATGCCGCTTCGCGCAGTTTCCAGTAGGACATCATGCTACGAATTCAAGAGCATATTCAGCCCATTTTTTGGCACTCAACCCCCTACGCGGGCCTCCTGCCACCCCGCTTTGCTGGCGGGCGCTTTGCGCGCCAGAAAGGCCAATGCGGTCAATGCACGGCGGCGGTCAGGCAAAGCCTGTGAGCGGCCATTTTCCGCAGCCCTTTTCCGTGGTTTTTTCCTGCGGCTTTTCCTCCGGCCGATGCGGGAGAAGGCCGGAGCGAGGGCAAAGCGGCCTGGCTCCGGCCTTCATGCCTTTGCGGAGCGCGCGCATTTCACTTTGCTTCGCCGCTTTCCGGAGCCTGTTCTCAACCCGGCTTGCCGTCGCTGCGCGGGCGGCCGTACCAGTTGCCAAAGCGCAGGCTCCAGATGGTCATGACGGCCGTCCAGATCAGCGCCGTGACGAACATCAGCCAGATAGGCGCGCTGTCAATGGCGGCCACCGTGCGGATGATGACGGCCAGCTGGAACACCCAGAACAGCGTCCACACGCTGGAATCGGCCACCAGCGCGCGCCCGCTGTGTCCGCACGACACGCGCGTGACCATCGCCAGCATGATCGAGCCCAGAAAGCCCATGGCCAGCAGGTGCAGCGGCCCCAGGCCCAGCACGTCATGCCCCGAAAACAGCAGCAGGCCGCGCGCCAGCGCGCCGTAGGCCATCGTCAGCCCCAGCCACACAAAGCCCACGTGCAGCATGGCCAGCAGGCGGATCTTCAGGCTCTGCACCAGCCCCCAGACGATGGCCAGCCACAGCAGCACGCCGCCAGCGGCCGCTTCCAGCGCCAGCGCCAGCGCCGTCCACCACGCGCCGGGCGCCAGCAGCGCCTGCACCCACAGCGCCAGCACCTGCCAGGCGCACACGGCCAGCATCAGCCACAGCACCCAGAAGGGCCGCCAAATTTGAATCATGGGCAGCACGTTGGAGGTGAAAAACGGAATCATGCGGTGCGCCACGGCCACGTAGGTCACCACGATGAAGCCCCACAGCCCCGTGCGCACCAGCAGCAGCGCCAGGTCTTGCCGCTGCGCCAGCAGCGCCAGCAGCGCGCCGCCCAGGCTGAGCACGCCGACGATGCCGCCGTAGCCCACTGTTTTGCCGTGCACGCGGTCTTCTTCCTGGCTGGCGAAGATCAGCTGCCAGAACAGCGCCGCCATCCATGCCAGCCCCGCCAGCGCCAGCGCCATGCCTGCCAGCGCCACGCCCGCGTGCGTGTGCGCCCCGGCCAGCCACAGCAGCCAGCCCGCCATTTGCAGCACCACGCAGGGCGCAGTTTGAGTGGGCTTGTGCGGCGGCACGCCCAGCCAGCGCGGCCCGGCAGTGAACAAAAAGCCCGAGAAAAACAGCGGCATGAAGCCAAACACCATCACCGCCGCATGCGTGGTGATGGGCGCGAGCGTGGCGGACAGGCCCAGCGCGCCAAAGCTGCGGTCGGCCTGCACGGCCAGCCACCAAAAGCTGGCGGCCACCAGCACCACCATTGCCGAGAAAAAGCCCAGCCGGTGCGGCGCAATCAGCAGCGTGGCAAAGCGCCAGGGGCCGGTGACGGGCGGCGGCTTGACGGCCTTGGGCTTGCCGCCCGCGCCTGGCGCAGCGGCGCGCACTGGAATGGACATGGGCTTGCCCGCAGGCGCGGCGCCTGAAGCGGGCTTCTGGCCAGCGGGCGCCTGCGGTGCGCCAGAGGCAGGCGCGGCAGCGGGTGCAGGAACAGGCGTGGGAGAGTTTTCAGCCGCCGCAGAAGCGGGCGAATCAGGGGTGTGGGGCGGTGTTGTCATCGTGTCTGGCCTTCGGCCCAAAACGCGCCTGTCCGCAAAAGTGCGGCGGCCCGCCGGCAGCGAGGCTGTCAAAAATCATAGCGATACCGCTCAAAGCGGCATGCGGGTAGGGGCATTCGCAGCCGCTGCGCGATGCCCGCGCCATTGTGCGCCGCCAGGGCGGACCGGGGTTTGATTTGCTTCAGAACCTGCTCACAGCTCACGCAGAGTCAGCGTTCGTGCATAGGCGCGAAAGCGCGGGCTCGGGTAGTCAGCAGCCTTGCAAGCGCCCTGCCGGCCCGCGAGCGGGCGGCCCCGATCCGCAGCGCCTTGCGGCCAGGTCATGAACAGGTTCTCAGAAAAGACAAAACCGTCAGCCCGCGCTGCGCATGGGCTGCAAGCGGGGCCACAGGCGGCGCAGGAAGGTTTCGCCGCTGACGGGCGCGGAGCACAGCGCAGCCAGGTCAATGGTGCAGGCGGCCAGCGCGTCTGCCTGCGCGCGCGCCTGGCTGGCAGGCAGGCCCATGCGCTCGGTCATGCGCAGCCAGGGGCAGCTGGTGAGCAGCACGCCCATTGCCAGCAAAACGCCATGGCGGCTGCGGCGCTGGGCAAAGCCCACGAGCTTGCGCGGCGGGCCGCCAGCGGCATCGCACGCGACGACTTCCCACGGGGCCACGCCCGCAAAGCAGGCCCAGGCCAGCGCTTCAGGAGCCGGAATGCGCTCGGCGGGCGGCTGGGCGCGCGCCCGCACGCCCGGCCCGGCCAGGGCGGCCACAACAGCCTCGCCCAGCCAGCGGTAGCTGTCGGCCACGGGCAAGGCGGCCACGCGCGCGTCATCTGGCGCCAGCGTGATAGCCAGGCTGAGCAGCCAAGGCCCCGTCAGCACCGCGCCGCCGCCCGCGCCGCGCACCACCACAGGCAGCGCCCCCGCGCTGGCGGCAGGCAGGGCCAGCTGATGCTGCGCGCGCCCCAGCACCACGGCAGGCTCCGGGTAAGTCCAGGCCCGCAGCGCCGCGTGAGTGACGGGAGCGGCCAGCGCGGCCTCGTTGAAATGCTGCTCCTGCAACGCCGTAACGGGCAGGATGGGCGGAGGCGGCAAAACGGAATTCAGCGGCATGGAAACAGGCGTGTGCGCATCAATAAGAGGAGCAAATTCAGAGGCATCAAAAGCGGCTTTCGCGCAGTTTCCACTAGGACATCATGCTACAGAATAAGAAGCGAACAAACAACTGAAAAAAGGAAAGACGCTCCTCCTGGGCAGGCTGCATCAGGCAGCACGGATTGGTCAGACAAGGCCGTGGCAATGGCCTTTGGCTTGGCTGGCGCGGCCAAGAGAAGCACTGATCCATTGGGGCCTGAATGGCGGGCATGGGAAACATGCTTCCTGCAACAAGCCAAATGCTATTTTTAACACTTGGCTTCCATAGGGTTGCTGGAGACAACAGAAGATATTATTTCATTTTCCATCACATTCAATCAATTCAAATGGCGTTATTGGGGAAAATGTATATCCTTGATATCACACAAGGCATATGTTCAGGGACAAGCTCTGACGCCACTTTCAAGAATTTCGCAGAATCTTCCATATTGTTCAAAAGGCCATATGAATTACAGGTTACACCTGAGTTATTTATCAATTCCAGATCATTGGATCCAAATCCGGAATTACACAAGGCGCTTATTCCCGTCCATACATCAATAATATCATAGCCAATAAAAACGGCCTTATCAATATCTTCTGTCTTGAAAACATTCTCAATAGACACGACGGAAGAAAAGAGGCCTTTTTTTACGTCTTTATGCTCGATAAGAGCCATCAAGAATAGATGATCATTCTCTTGCCACTCTTTCAGGCATTTTTGTACGTATTGTGCGGATGGCGCAAAAGTTCCTTCCCTGCTTATTCCCCATAAGGCAGTATCTGCACTATATACCTCGTCCTTCGCCAGCGGGGAGAAAACAAAATCACCGTTCTTATTATTGATATCTTTGGATGATGGCGGCCTCTTGTTGGTGCTAAAGGCGATGATAATATGATTAAACCTCATCCTTGCTATCCTTTATCGCTTTGGGCGCCTAAAAGAACACGGTATTGCGCCTGGCGGAGCAGGCCTAGATGCTCTCAACTTATCAAAGCCTCTAAAATTTTCTTTTTAACGCTTTTCTTTTGATGCATCCAATATGCTGCATATCTTTCAACAAATTCTATTATCAATATAAACATATATGAAAAACATATATGTCATCAAAGGCAATAAGCTGATCACATAAAACTCTATCGAATCAGTCGCTCCGAAGAACGCAACGCATAATATCATAAACCCAAATGTCATGATTAAAGCCGTCTTTTTTGAGAACAACTTACTCAAAAGCAGACAAACAATCGCAAATGAATAATAAAACATGGCAGAAAAAATGAAAAATTTTTGGGCTATTATAATAAAGAAATATAAGCCAGGAGAAGCAAAAAAGGCGACGGCAAGGCAATAAAATATCGTTGCGATTACGCTTGAGCAAAATTGGAATAGATGCAATCTATATTTTCTTGCCATTTCTGAAGCTCCGCATATATTTCTCGCCACGAGGATAAAGAACAAAATGTGCGATTTCATACCATGTTGTTCCGTCTGGAGTAATCGTCGCCTCAGGACCTCGAACAATGAAATCAACAAATACAGGCTGGGTTGAAAGCCTCTTGGCAATAGACTCATCTCCATATCCAGCACCACATGCGCGTATATCGATGCCTGTGATATTGGCTGGCCAATCCTTTACGTGTTCCTAGATAATTTCCACCAGCATCTGCACACTAATAATATTTTTATTGATATCAATAATATCCCCTTTATAATTACCATGCGCGGCTATTATTATCTTGTCCGGAATGTCTTTGGTGCGCTCGAATTGCTTATATTCTTTTGAGTCGGGCTCAAGTAAATTAATTTTCAACAATCCGCTGTCATCAATAAACAGCATGGGATTATTATCGACATAAAGATAGTAATTAATTCCCCCCGCCAGTCCAATCGGATCCGCCTGTATATACCTTCCAATGCCCGGCGCATAGTCCCGGTTCCAGTTCTGGTGCAGCCCCGTTTCCGCATCAAAGTACTGGCCCGGCAGTCTCAGGTTGATTTGCGCCGTTGAGGCCGGATTGATTCTGGCCTTGCCAAAGGTCTCGTAATTCAGTTTTTATGTAGTCTCACTGATTTGCAAGTATAATATACTTAATGAAATCTCTACTTTTTCGTGATATCATATTAACTTTCCTGAAACGATCGCTTGTTCAATTTTAGATAGAGGCAAAGGATGTCTACGGTTTTTTTCCTTGCTACTTGTGGCAAACCACGGGAAGAACCATTGGAGCAACATCTGCATTAGACCATCATTCGAAAATTCACATGGGAAATATTTTTCAAAACAGAATTCATCAATATTTACACCGAAATTCTCATGCAAGATATTTATATAGTCTTCCGCTATTTCTCCATAAATTTCTAGATCATGGAACAGAAGTGTTTCAGCGTTAAGCCGGCTTATTTTTCTGTCTGACATTCCACATATTTTCAAATAGCAACCCAATACGGGAGATAAAGATTGCCTGGAATTATTTTGTACATGTAGAAATATCATATATACCATACAGTAAATATCCAGCAAACATTACCGTCCCTACTACCGGCATTACTCTTAAGCCTCTCGTAATTGAGTGTCTCGTGGCAACGGAGTATCTAAATCCACTCACTCGTTCAGGATCACTAAAAAAGTGATTAATCTGGCTAAAGACAGATGTTTTATTTCCTGCGCGACCTCCTCCCGCAATACCTCCGCGCGGTTTGGTTGCAAAAGGCCCTGTCCCTCCGATTATTCCACCAATAACTGTGCTTGTCTTAGGATATCCGCTATGACAAGTGCAATATCTCGATCGAATATTTTGAATCGCGTAATCAAAAATATAACCACCTATCGCGCCGGACATAATGGGTACTGCGCCCAATATAAGCGGAACTATATTTCCCGAGTCGTCTATATAATAAATCGGATTCCCATAGGCATACTGGTAAACATTCATCCCCCCAAATATGCCCAGCGGATCCGCCTGTATATACCTGCCAATGCCCGGCGCATAGTCCCGGTTCCAGTTCTGGTGCAGCCCCGTTTCCGCATCAAAGTACTGCCCCGGCAGCCTCAGGTTGATTTGCGCCGTCGAGGCCGGATTGATTCTGGCTTTGCCGAAAGCCTCGTAGTTCGCTTTCCACGTCGCCTCGCCCGCCTTGTTCAGCGCCAATACAGGCGTTCCCAGGTGATCCGTGACCAGGTAGTGGTAGTGGTAGCTGGCTTCTTTGAGGCTCTGGCCCGCCGCCAGGTCAGCCTGCCAGATGGGTCGGTGCTCTTGCGCCGATAGCGGCATTTGACGACGCAAAATCACATCATTTAATCCTTATCTCATTCTCCAAATAGCGAATCGTCCTTCTTGCTCTTGGCTTAAATGTTTTCCTCTGGCGCTTCAGGTTATTATATAATCGGATATCAAGATCAGTCATAAAATCTCAGTTTTCCATACTATCCACCCTTAACGTCTTCAAATGCGCTCCTCAATCAGTAGGCAATATTGTATGCGCAACAAAATTAACAAGAATGCTAAATCACTCATGTAATCGAAAAGCATTTATAATAATGCATTCGGATTATCAATTATTCATTTTATTTGCCACGGGAAATTGGCTTCAATATCCCATATCTTAGTAGTTTTACCTTTTATGAGGCGTGCTTGAACATTGAGCGAGCACGATTGAATACTGCGTACAGTATTCCATCTAAGCAAAACAAAAACTAATAATAATACACAAATAGGTACAAACAACCAGCGAATTAGATCCACCAGCAATTCGCGCCATGAAATTGAATCAATATATCGAGCATATCTTACCAAGCGCTTTACTTCCTTGTCATCGAAGGAAAACTCTTTTCCCTTTTTCAGATCATTGGAAATAACTTGCAGCTCATATATAGATTTGCCTTTGTATTCATTATTAATTTCATAATCGGTCGAAAGCATGATGGACTTTGCTTTTTCTTCGTCACTTTCTGGACTGAAACCGCAAAAACTACATGGTATGATAGCCTTCTTTTTGAAGTTTCCACATTTTATACACACAGCAGTCATATTATTAGCATCCGCATTTTTCTTCCTGTGCATTAAGACCTGCTTTATACCCTGCAACGCCAGACGTAATTGCTATTCCAGGAATGCCTATCTGAATACCAACCCGAGCTGCAATTGCCAATTTTCTTTGTAACGGCCGGTTTTTCCAATTTGGCGCAGATCCTAACCATCTGTTCCATGTTTTTGGCATCTCCAATAAATTCCATCCTCCATTGACAATTTTTGCTGAAACTTTCCCATTGCGTGCGGCAGCCTGAGAAATCATCCAATGATCTAAGCTCATATTTTTTGCCCCACCGCGAATTTTCCAATAGGCCTTACTGTATTTTCTGAATTTTTCTGTGTTTGTAAAAAATCCAGCAATCCCAGCCAATCCTCCTCTCCCAATAATTCCAAAACCAGACATTGATAACGCTGACACGCCAACTTCCCAAAAATTGATGCACTCAATACGGCCACCATTCTGCCAAAGTTGCCAACCAAAATTTAATGCTCCTCCCACCACAGCACCCACAAGAGCAAATTCTCCATTTGGATCTATATAAGCTCCAGGATTCCCATAGGCATACTGGTAAACATTCAATCCTCCCGCCAGTCCAATCGGATCCGCCTGCACATACCTGCCAATGCCCGGCGCATAGTCCCGGTTCCAGTTCTGGTGCAGCCCCGTTTCCGCATCAAAGTACTGGCCCGGCAGCCTCAGGTTGATTTGCGCCGTCGAGGCCGGATTGATTCTAGCCTTGCCGAAAGCCTCGTAGTTCGCTTTCCACGTCGCCTCGCCCGCCTTGTTCAGCGCCAATACGGGCACTCCCAGATGGTCTGTGACCAGATAGTGGTAGCTGGCTTCTTTGAGGCTCTGGCCTGCTGCAAGGTCAGCCTGCCAGATGGGGTCGGTGCTCCACAGGCTGCCTTCTTCTGCGTCTTCGTCCTCCTCGTTGGTTCTGGCTTGCTGCGTATGGGGGTTGAACCCATACGCCCTGGTGAGCCGGCCTTCTTCATCAGCTTCGGCCATCAGCGCGCTTTCGCCGTTAATGTAGTAGGTGGTGCGGTTTGTTGCGCCTTGCGTGACAGTCTTGGCAATTCTTCGCCCAAAGGGGTCGTAGCGGTATTGGACGGTGAGGCCATCTGCGCTGTCCTTGATTTCGCTGAGTCTGCCTGCTGCGTTGTAGCGCCAGTTTCTTTCCCAGTCTGTGCCGGTTTCCTTGATGAGGTGGCCTTGCGCGTTGTAGCTGGCGCTGACTTGTTCGGTT
This sequence comes from Ottowia sp. oral taxon 894, assembly GCF_001262075.1. Lineage (GTDB taxonomy): Bacteria > Pseudomonadota > Gammaproteobacteria > Burkholderiales > Burkholderiaceae_C > Ottowia > Ottowia massiliensis. The sequence continues at coordinate 48,497 of NZ_CP012073.1, forward strand.
TGGCTTTGCTGCGCGGGGGGCGTTTTCGTCGAGCGCCCGGGGGTATTGCAGCAGCTGGTTGGCTTCGTTGTAGGTCCACGCTCCGGCCTGGTGGGCGCTGCTCAGGCGGTTGCCTGCGGCGTCCCAGCTGTAGGCTTCGTTTGGCAGGCCTTTGTCTTGCAGCGCCTGGTCTGGCTCGGCCTGGGTGAGGCGGCCCAGGCGGTCGTAGGTGTAGGCGCTGGCGCCTTCTTCGCTTTCGATGCGTGTGATGTGGCCCGCCGGGTTGCGGCTGTAGCGGCGCTGGAGCAGCTGGGCTGCGCTGGCTCCGGCGCCTTGGGGTTTGGCTCCGGTGACTTGCAGTTGCGCCAGGCGCTGGAAGGCGTCGGGTTTTTGCGTGATGCGCGCGCCTGCGGGCAGCTCGATTTGGCCGGGCATGAGCCATTGGTAGGCGCCTAGCGCAATGCGGCTTTGGTCGGGCAGGCTGATTTGTTTGAGCCGGCCTTTTTCCCAAGCAAAGTCCTGCGGCTGCCGTCGGGCCAGCTTTGGCTTTGCAGCTGGCCGTCGGCGGTGAACAACCCCATAGCAAACCGCTGTGTGATTCATTCATTTTCCTGATTTCATGTTTGGCCAGGCATTCTCTGGCTTGCACTCCGGATGGAAACAGTAATGCCCTTCCCAAAGCAAGCACGAAAACCATTTTCATGGCACACTCCGTCAGAAAAACAATATGCCATCTAACACTCGTCGCAATCAATCACAAAATGATCATTGCGAAGCCGGTTCTTGACATGTTTTTCGATCTTGTCTATTTTTTCTTCTTTTTCGGCATCAGTAGATAGATTTTCCGTATATATATATACATCCCATGAATATACTTCCCCATATTGTCCATCTCTTTCATTGTCAAATTGGATAAGACGCAATAAGAACAAATGATTCAGGTCTTTGCTTGCAATCAATATAAAGGGATCCTCCTCTCGAGGAGGCCCCGCAAGAATTCCATCCTTAAAAAATTGCTTATACTCGGACAATACGACAGACTTCCTTATATATTTATACAGATTTTCGCTTAGAATTAGATCGGACGTTGCGGATCTCAATGATTTGGCATTCAGTTCAATATTCAGCCTGTAACCGACCCCTTGATTAAAATAATACCAAGCTTTCCCCACCTTTTTTTCGGCATTACCAAATACAGCCTGCAAATCAGATTTCCTGTTCAATATATTGCCAACATAGAGCAAGTCCACACCTTTCAAATAAGCAACGAATTGTATTGGTTTATTATTTTTTTCATCTTTAATACAAAATCCATATGGAAAATCTTCTTTATCAAAATCTACAATCATGCGCCCATCACGTCTAATGCGCGATTCTAAATCTATATCATAGTAATACCCATACCAATAATTCTGCCATCGATACAATGAATAGAAAGATTGTTCAATCGCCTTCCTGATTTCATTCCTTGATAGACATTCTCCAGCCTGCGCTCCAGCAGGGAACAGCAATGCCAGTCCTAAAACAAGCGTGAAAGCTATTTTCATGCCAGCACCATCAAAAGATAATATGACAGCTAACACTCGTCGCAATCAATCAAAAAATGATCATTGCGAAGCCGACTCTTGACGTGTTTTTCGATCTTGTCTATTTTTTCTTCTTTTTCCGCTTTGGTAGCCAGATTTTCCGTGTATATATATACATTCCATGCATATACCTCACCATGCTGCCCTTCCTTGTCCCTGCTAAATGGAAGAAGATCCAGCAAGAACATATTTTCAAAATCCCTGCTCGCGATTAACAATAATGTATCATCCTTTCTGGGGGCGCCGATAACAATTCCTTCTTTGAATAGATTCCTGCGTTTATTCAATATGACGGATCTTCTTATGTAATTAAGCAACTTCTCATCAGGAATGATTCTTGGAGATGTGGATTTCAGCAATCCGGCACGCAACTTGACATTCAACCGATAGCCATATTCCCGGTTAAAATCATGCCAGGCCTCTCCCGCTTTTTCGCTTGCATCACCAAATGCAGCTAACATATCAGCTTTTCCATTTCGTATTTTCCCCACATATATTAGATCAACACCTTTCAGGTAGGCGGCAAATTGTATTAATAAATTATTATTTCTTTTTCGATCACAAAAGCCGCGCAAAAAATCCTCTTTATGAAAATCAACAATCATGCGTCCGTTACGCCTAATACGTGGCTCCAAATCAATATCATAATAATACCCATACCAATAATTTTGCCAACGGTACAATGAATAGAAAGATTGTTCAATCATCTTTCTGATTTCGTTTCTGGACAGGCATTCTCCGGCCTGTGCTCCAGCAGGAAACAGCAATGCCAGTCCTAAAACAAGCGTGAAAACCATTTTCATAAAAACACCCTCAAAAGCCAATATACCAGTTAACACTCGTCGCAATCAATCACAAAATGATCATTGCGAAGCCGGTTCTTGACGTGTTTCTCGATCTTGTCTATTTTTTCTTCTTTTTCGGCATCATTAGATAGATTTTCCGTATACACATATATATACCACGAGGCTATGCGCCCGTGCTGCCCTCTCCTTTTTGCATCAAATGGAAGAAAATCCAGCAAGAACAAGTTTTCAAAATCCCTGCTCGCAATCAGCAAGGCTGTATCATTCTTTCTGGGAGTGCCAACAACAATTCCATTCCTGAATAAATGTCTATATTCAGACAACAAGACAGACTTCTGTATATATTTATACAGTTTTTCTTCTGGAACGATTATTGGAAATGTGGATTTTGGCAATCTAGCATGCAACTTGATGTTCAACCGATAGCCATTTTCCCGGTTGAAATCGTGCCAAGCCTCTCCCGCCTTTTCACTTGCATCGCCAAATGTAGCCAGCATATTGGCTTTTCCGTCTAGCATTTCTCCTGTATATATTAGATCAACACCTTTCAGGTAAGCTGTAAATTGTATAAATTGATCATTTTTTCCTTCATGATTGCAAAAACCATGCAAAAAATCTTCTTTATAAAAATCAACAATCATGCGCCCATTACGCCTGATACGCGACTCCAAATCAATATCATAATAATATCCATACCAATAGCTCTGCCAACGATACAATGAATAGAAAGATTGTTCAATCGCCTTCCTCATTTCATTCCTTGACAGACATTCTCCAGCCTGCGCTCCAGCAGGAAACAGCAACGCCAGCCCTAAAACAAGCGTGAGAACCATTTTCATACAAGCACCATCAAAAGCCAATATACCAGTTAGCACTCGTCGCAATCAATCACAAAATGATCATTGCGAAGCCGGTTCTTGACGTGTTTTTCGATCTCGTCTATTTTTTCTTCTTTTTCAGCATCAGTAGATAGATTTTCCGTGTATATATACACATTCCATGCATATACCTCAGCATGCTGCCCTTCCTTGTCCCTGTCAAATGGAAGAAGATCCAGCAAAAATATATTTTCAAAATCCCTGCTCGCGATTAACAATAATGCATCATCCTTTCTGGGGGCGCCGATAACAATTCCTTCTTTGAATAGATTTCTACGTTTATCCAATATAACGGATTTTCTTATGTAATCATGCAATTTTTCATCAGGAATGATTCTTGGAGATGTGGATTTCAGTAATCCAGCACGCAACTTGACATTTAATTGATAGCCAATTTCCCGATTAAAATCATGCCAAGCCTCTCCCGCCTTCTCGCTTGCATCGCCAAATGTAGCCATCATGTCGGCTTTTCCGTTCAATATTTTGCCCGTGTATATCATGTCTACGCCTCTCACATAGGCACTAAACTGTGTAAGCACGTCATTTTCCCTGCTCACACAAAACCTGTGTGGCGACTCTCTTTTTAAAGAAAGGAAATCAATGACCATGCGTCCATCACGTCTGATACGCGACTCCAGATCAATATCATAATAATATCCATACCAATAGCTCTGCCAACGATACAACGAATAGAAAGATTGCTCAACCGCTTTTTTGATTTCGTTTTTAGACAGGCACTCACGCGCGTGAGCCTCCACAGCAAAAAGTAGCGCAATACATAAGATGATCCTTAAAATCACTTTTTATCCTTTTCAATCCTGAAATAATGCACGCATATCTTTGTTCTTCCTTCTCCCTTACTCTGATTAAATCCATCGTATGCATACTGCACCCCTTTTGAAGAAGCCAGAGCTGCATCTATGCAGTCTTTCAACTTTTGACACTCTTTATCCGTCAGTTTAGCCGTGCTATTCTCTGCCTTTCTGTATTGCGGACTTCTATAGCCAATAAACTGGCCTCTTTTGGATAAAACACCTATCACCGTATCCCCTCCCCAATAATTTTCACCAATCTTAACCCTGTTATAAATCACATCCGTAATGGCTCTTTTTTCCTTGTCTCCTTCATCGCAGTCATAGCTGGCTTCCGCAAAACAGGTCAATGCCACTTCCTTGACGGGCGATTCAGGCAGCTGTGCATCACATGTCGGGCAGGGGTCTGCCTTCGCCTTGGCTTTTCCCTTTAATCCAAAGCTGTCAATCAGCAGCAAGGGGTTGTTATTCACATAAGCAAACAGGTTGATTCCCCCTTCCAACCCAATCGGATCCTCCTGCAAATACCTCCCCGCATTCGGCCTGTAATCCCTGTGAAAGTTGTCATGCGTCTGCGTTTCCTGGTCGTAATACTGCCCCGGGAATCTCAGGTTCACCTCTATGTCCTGCTCAATGATTTGCGTTGAACCAAAGCTCTCTGCGATGGCCTTCCAGCTCACTTGCCCTTCTTTTGTCGTCGCCAATATGGGCGTTCCCAAGTGGTCCGTGTGCAGCCAGTCATAGCGCGCCTTTGGATCCGTCAGGCTGCCGCCTGGCGTTTCGGCTTGCCACACCGGGTCGGTGCTCCATAGACCCTGCTGGGCCGCTAGCGGGTTGAAGCCATAGGCCTTGGTCATTTGCCCCTTCTCATCGGCTTCAGCCATCAGGCCCTGTTCGCTGTAGATGTAGTAGGTGGTCTTTGTCTGGCCGCCCTGTTTGACGGTCTTGGCAATCCTTCTGCCAAACGGGTCATGCCGGTAGCTGGCTTCGATTTGCGGCCCGCTTTGGCCTTGCTCTGTGCTGGCATACCGGATCAGCCTTTCGGCTGCGTTGTATTCATACTCTTTGCTCTCGAGCGCGTTGCTTTCCTTTTGCGTGTGTCCTTGCGTCGTGTAGCTCACTTGCGTTTCCACGCCCGGATTACGCTCAAAAGGCGTTGTGAGGCGCGCGGCCTTTTGCCGCTTTCCTTGGCAAAGAGTTTGAGAATGACGGCGCTTGTTCTTGTTCATTTCATTGGCGCGTGAAACATTCATACTTTTGTAGCGTTCAAGTCCCATAACATGCAGCCTAAGCTATCTATTTGTTCAAGTTGGCTGATTTTGGGTCAATAAAGACACACAAGCACAAGCAAATCCAAGCACAAAAAATATTAATGCGAGACGATCCAGAATCATTATTTTTCTCGCAATCCTAGCAAATCCATCATCCAGGTCACCATTTTTTATGACTTTCAAGACCTTCTTGAGATGGTATCCATCGGCTTTTCCATGAATTTTCTTGTAAAGATATTTTGCCACCTCTTCCTCAACCAAGAAAATTATAATATGACACAAAATAAATAATGAACATGCTATTGCCATAAATTCCCTACATCATCAATCATTGAAATCAAGCGACGACAACCCTTTGTTGCAAATAAAGTCCGCACCATACGACAATATAATAGAGCGCACAAGCTCTGCTCTTTCATGATATTTGTTATACGCCTTATTTAATCCAGTTCCAATTCGTGCGACCATCATTACAACATTAACCAACAAGCCTATTTTTGGATTTCTTGTTGCAAATCCAACCACCAATGCATACATATTCGGACCCAGGTCGCCATGAGTTTGTTTTGTATAAATATGTTCCCATTTATATTCCATTTTCACATTTCTCTACGCATTAAATCATTATTACAAGACGATATTTTATGCTAAATTATCGACATAAATATCCATTTTCGCAGCGGCATGATAAATTTATTACAAACGCTGCCATGAACCACCCAAACAATGCCGAGCACCAGAAATTCCACTTAAAAATCTTCGGAAACATCTCCAAAAACTCGTAAACCTCCTCAAGTCTGAAAAGCATGCAATAAAAACAAAAAAGAAACCATATATCTATTATTGCACCCCAGGCAATATGATCAAGAAGTACAACCGGACATTTGGCACACAAGAAGATCCAGCCATAATGAAGCATCCTCCCAATAAATATAACAAGAAAGAGCAGGATTTTTATTCTATCTTCCATAACAAACTGATCCCTATATCAAACTATCCCTTATTCGCAGCAATCTACTATTCGCTTGCTCGTAACTACCGCCGATCCAAGAACAGAAACAGAAAAACTAAGGAGGTCAGTTGATGCCTGCATTCCTGCAGCTTGACCGACAGGACGTTTACCTAATGACTGGCCAGATCTTCCAGAAGCTCCTCCCATAATGAAATTAGATATACCATAAACAAACCCGAGCGTAAGTTGATGCATCTCAAATTGACCATTAAATATATCCGGATTTACCGACGCCAAGCCATCCTCAAACCAAACACTACTCGCCGCGCCAGAGAATGGTCCTAATATACTAAGACCGCCCCCACCTTGCAACCCAAACACTTTAACTGTGGCGAATCCTTTTTTTCTATTAACACATTTTGTGCTAAGTGCAAAATCAGCGGTATAAACACTTAAACCAGCTCCCAATCGGGATATGCCAGCAGACCATATAACATATGCTCCGTCCCACCTAATTAATCCAATTGGATCCGTATGTATTAATGCATTGTTGTCTACATAACCATATACATTTCCTCCGCCCCCCACCCCAATCGGATCGCTCTGCAAATACCGCCCCGCATTCGGCCTGTAATCCCTGTGAAAGTTGTAATACGTGCCTGTTTCCGCATCAAAGTACTGCCCCGGGAATCTCAGGTTCACCTCAATGTCCTGCTCGATGATTTGCGTTGCGCCAAAGCTTTCTGCGATGGCCTTCCAGCTGGTTTGCCCTTCTTTTGTCGTCGCCAATATGGGCGTTCCCAAATGGTCCGTGTGCAGCCAGTCATAACGCGCCTTTGGGTCCGTCAGGCTGCCATTTGGCGTTTCAGCTTGCCATACCGGGGCAGTGCTCCATAGGCCCTGTTGGGCCGCTACCGGATTGAAGCCGTAGGCCTTGATCATTTGCCCCTTTTCATCGGCTTCGGCCATCAGGCCCTGTTCGCTGTAGATGTAGTAGGTGGTCTTTGTCTGGCCGTCCCGTTTGACGGTCTTTGCAATCCTTCTGCCAAACGGATCATGCCGGGAGTTGGCTCCAATTTGTACCATGTCTAAATTTCAATCAGTGCTGACATGCCAGACAAATTAATTCATTAAACCAGATACTTCATTTAATACATATATTCATCATCCATTTTATAAACATATAAACAATACACAATAAAATGACGATTAATGCTTCATTTTTAAACCCATAAAACATGGCCAATAGAAAATAGTCATTTTTAAAATATGATAATATGATAATATTCATTAGAAAATAAACGGCAAGAGAAGCAATAATACAATATCTGAGACCTTCTTTCCAGTTCATTCCAAACATCTTCATGATGAAGCAGAGTAATACAATGCAGGGCATCATTACTGCTGTCCCCGTCACTCCAAAAAATGCAGTATCATACATTAAGTTTCTTTTTGCATATCCAGACAACACCAAAAGTATAAATGTAATAAACATCCTGCTAACAATATATAGCAGCGTCAATCTCATGGCTACAGACATATTGCCACCAATTATTTTACCTACCAATATTTAGTCTTAAACCAGTCTGCATGAATACGATAAGGTGCACTCGTCTCGTGCGATGTTTCAATTTTCCAAGAGGCTAAAATAATCCCAAGGGTTATGATATCGATCACGCACATAAAAATGCAAACTACAGGATCCATGAAATTCTCCAGTATTGCAGACCAAACTTCCATAACACGTTCCCTTATTGAATAAATCTCCATTTCCAATTGGTTCTAGGCAATTTCCATCATCCGTTACATTATACTTCCCATCATATTCGTGAGCATTCATGCTTGCGTGAATAGGCCCAGTTGTGCCGCTACCGGGTTGAAACCGTAGGCTTTGGTCATTTGCTCCTTTTCATCGGCTTCGGCCATCAGACCCTGTTCGCTGTAGATGTAGTGGGTGGTTCTGGTGTTTTGCCCTTGCCTGACGGTCTTGGCAATCCTTCGCCCAAAGGGGTCATGCCGGTAGCTGGCTTCGATTTGCGGCTCGCTTTGGCCTTGCTCTGTGCTGGCATACCGGATCAGCCTTTCGGCTGCGTTGTATTCGTATTCTTTGCTCTCGAGCGCGTTGCTTTCCTTTTGCGTGTGCCCTTGCGTCGTGCAGCTCTCTTGTGTTTCTACGCCCGGGTTGCGCTCAAAGGGCGTAGTAGCGGGTGTTGCCGCCTGCATCTACTCTCTGAGTGAGCCCCCCGGCTTTGTCGTAGGCGTAGGTGTTGGCGCCGCCCAAGGGGCGGGTTTCCTTGATGAGGCGGCCCGCCTTGTCGTATTCATAGGTGTGGCGATGGCACAGCGCATCGGTGACGCTGAGCAGGCGCCCATGTGCGTCCCAGCTTTGCCGGGTGACACAGCCTAATGCGTCGGTGGTTTTTATGAGACGAGCCAAGGCGTCGTATGTTGCTGCGCGCCGCCGGGCAGGCTGACGGCAATGCGGTATTCGCGGCGGATGTGTTCGTAGCCGACTTCGTATTCGGTTTTGCGCCCCGCTTCGTCAGTGAGGCTGTGCACCCGGGCGATCAGGCTCGGGCGGTTGAGCGCCGAGGCATGGTCGCACGGACCGGACATGGGTGCAATGGCGCTGCTGCCGCTTCCTCCTGCGCTTGCGCTGCCGCCAGCGTCGCGGCCGTAACTCTCTTGTAGATGCGGTCAGCCCGCCCGATGGCGATGATGGGCACAGCTTGCCCGGGTGAGGCGCTCATGCAGGGCGCGCTTCTCAGGCTCAGGTCTGCCCATGCGTCGTTCAGGTACCACCGGCCCCAGCTCCAGGTGCGGTTGATGACTGCGCGCCCTCCCGCTGTCTTGACGGCCAGGTCCTGCGTGCTTTCCGTGTAGTCCTGATTGGGCATGAGAGGCTTCGGTTGGGCGTTCGTGACGGGCAGAGGCTGGCTGTGGCGGGATGAGGCGTTGCCGCATCAAAGTCAGGAGCAAATTTGAAGGGGCTGAAAACGGCTTTCGCGCACGTTCCACTAGGACATCATGCTATGAATAGCAGAGCGAAACAAACCCCTGGTTTGAAAGCCTGTTTTCCGCTCAAGCCTTGGCCAGCATCAGCCGCCTGTATTTGGCCCAGAGCGTGGCCTGGTCTTCCACATGGTTGGGGTCCAGCGGGATGCAGTCCACGGGGCAGACCTGGCGGCATTGCGGTTCGTCAAAGTGGCCCACGCATTCGGTGCATTTGTGGGGGTCGATTTCGTAGATTTGCGCGCCGGGCGTGATGGCGCCGTTGGGGCATTCGGGCTGGCATACGTCGCAGTTGATGCATTCGTCCGTGATGAGGAGGGCCATGGCGCGCGTTTGCTTTGAAGGGTTGGGGGTAAGCGCTGCGGATTATCCGGATGCCGATAATCCCCGCCCTTTGCGCAGGTTCTCTGTGCAAATGCCTTCCCACATGTTTTTCGCGGCATGACTTTCTATCTCATCAAGCGCCTGCTGGTCACGCTGGCTACGCTGCTGGCTGCCAGTGTGGTGGTGTTTGCCGTGCTGGAGGTGTTGCCGGGCAATGCCGCCCAGGTGCTGATGGGGCCGGATGCCGATCCGGCCGCCGTGGCCGCCAAGGCGGCCGAGCTGGGGCTGGATGCGCCCGCGCCCGCCCGCTATTTGCAGTGGATGGGCGGGCTGCTGCGCGGCGACATGGGGCTGTCTTATGCCTATGGCACGCCCGTGGCCGAGCTGGTGGCCGAGCGGCTGCAAGTGACGGCTCCGCTGGCGCTGATGGCCATGCTGCTGGCTTGCGCGCTGGCGCTGGGCGCGGGGCTGTGGGCGGCGGCGCGCCACGGGCGCTGGAGCGATTGGGCGCTGATGACGCTTTCGCAAGCGGGCATGGCCGTGCCCGGCTTTTGGCTGGGCATGCTGCTGGTGCTGCTGTTTGCCGTGCGGCTGCAATGGTTTGCCGCCGGGGGCTTTGAGGGCTGGTTTTTTGACGAAGGCTGGTTCAGCGGCCTGCTGGCGGGGCTGCGCGCGCTGTTGCTGCCCGCGCTGGCGCTGGCGGCGGTGCAGGCGGCGGTGCTGGCGCGCTTTGTGCGCTCGTCACTGCTGGAGACGCTGCGTGAAGACTACGTGCGCACGGCCCGCGCCAAGGGGCTGGGGCGGCATGCCGTGCTCATGCGGCATGCGCTGCGCAACGCGCTGGTGCCCGTGGTCACGGTGGCAGCCATGCAGTTTGCCGAGCTGCTGGCGGGCGCCGTGGTGGTGGAAAACGTGTTTTACCTGCCGGGCCTGGGGCGGCTGGTGTTTCAGGGCATTGCCAATCGCGATTTGGCCGTGGTGCGCAATTGCGTGATGCTGCTGGCGGGCATGGTGGCGCTGATCAACCTGGCGGTGGATGCGTTGCACGCCCTGATTGACCCGCGCCTGACCCACGCGCGAAGGCTGCGTGCGCCATGAAGCGCTTTTCCTGGATGGCCTTGCACGCCTTGCCGCCCACACTGCTGGCAGGCGGCGCGCTGACTTTGCTGGCGCTGCTGGCGGCCCTGCTGTCGCTGGTGTGGCTGCCCTGGCCCATTGACGCGGTGGACATGAACCACAAGCTGCTGCCGCCCAGTGCGGCGCACTGGCTGGGCACCGATGCCTATGGGCGCGACGTGGCCGCGCTGCTGCTGGCGGGCGCGCGCGCTTCTTTGGCCGCCGCAGCGCTGGCCGTGGCGCTGGGGCTGGCGGCGGGCGCGGCGCTGGGGCTGCTGGCGGCGGCCCTGCGCGGCTGGGTGGAGCAGGCCGTCATGCGCGTGGCCGACTTCGCCTTTGCCTTTCCGGCCATTCTCACGGCCATCATGCTGGCCGCCATCCGGGGGCCGGGGCTGGGCGTGGTGGTGCTGGCCGTGGGCATTTACGGCATACCGGCCTTTGCCCGCGTGACCCACGCCGCCGCCAGCCAGGCCTGGGCGCGCGAATACACGCGCGCCGCCCGCGCCCTGGGACTGGGGCCGTGGGCCATCACCTGGCGGCACGTGCTGCCCAACATTGCCGCGCCGCTGACGGTGCAGGCCACTTCGCGCTTTGCCACCGCCGTGTTGGCTGAAGCGGCCCTGTCTTACCTGGGCCTGGGCGTGCAGCCGCCGCAGCCCAGCTGGGGCCGCATGCTGGCCGAAGCGCAATCGCTCATGTTCGACGCGCCGCTGCTGGCCGTCTGGCCCGGCCTGGCCATTGCGCTGACCGTGCTGGGCCTGAACCTGCTGGGCGACGGCTTGCGCGACGCGCTCGACCCCCGCTGCCAAACCCGGCCAGCGTGAGCGCTTGTCTGCAATCTGCCTGTGGGCGCGAACAGCGCTGGACCGGGCGGTTGGTCATCTGCGCTTGGCCGCCCATCCCGATTCGCCGCCCTCACGGCCAGGCTGTGATTACGGCGCTTGCAGCGCGCGCAGCAGCTTTTGCCCCGCCCGCCCCGTGACGGGCTGGCCCAGGCGGGCCTGCTCGGCGCGAATGGCCTCGCGCGTTTGCGGGCCGATGCGGCCATCGGCGCTGCCAATGGCGTGGCCGCGCGCCAGCAGCAGGGTTTGCAGCTCGCGGTTTTGCGCGCGCGTCAGGCCCGGGTCGTCCGTGGGCCAAGGGGTGGCGAAGCTGGCCAGGGCGTCATCAGCAGGCGTTTGCGGCTGGGCCAGCAAGTCAGCCAGGCGGGCGATGGACAGGGCGTAGTTCTCGCTGGCGTTGTAGCTGTAGAGCGCGTTGAAATTGCCGCCGACGAGAAAGGCCGGGCCGCCGCCTTGCTTGCGCGCGGGCTGAATCAGCCCGGCCTTCGCCAGCGTGAAAGGCAGGGGGCTGCCGTCGGGCAGGGTCAGGCCGTCTTGCGCCCATTCGGCTGTGGAGCGCTGCGTCTTGCGGCTGTAGCGGCTGGCGTCGTAGCCGGGGGGCAGACGCACCTCGTAGCCCCAGGGCTGGCCGCTGCGCCAGCCCGCGTTTTTCAGAAAGCGCGCGGTGGAGGCGAGAGCGTCGGGCACGCTGTCCATGAGATCGCGCCGGCCATCGCCGTCAAAGTCCACCGCGCTGCGCAAGAAGGTGCTGGGCATGAACTGCGTGTGGCCGAAGGCGCCCGCCCAGGAGCCATTCAGCCGGTCGGCGGCGATGTGCCCTTCCTGCACGATGCGCAGGGCGGCGGCGAATTCGCTGCGAAAGTACTCCTGCCGCCGCCCAAAGCATGAAAGCGTGCCCAGCGAGCGCAGCAGGGGCCGCCCGCCCAGGTTTTGGCCGAAGTTGCTCTCCACGCCCCACACGCCCAGGATGACGGGCGCGGGCACGCCGCTTTGGCTGGCGATTTGCGCCAGCTCGGCCTGCCAGCGCCCGGCGGCGGCGCGGCCATCAGCCAGACGCTCGGCATCCACCAGCATGGCGATGTAGTCCCAAGGCGGCAGGGTGAATTCGGGCTGGCGCTTGAGCAGCGGCAGCACCGTGGCATCGGGCGTGAGGGAAAGGGCGTAGCGCTCGAAAGTCTGCGCGCTGATGCCCTTGAAGGCAGGCGCGGCCTGCAACTGACGCAGGCAGCGCTGGAATTCGGCTTCGCTCAATTCAGGCGGCGCTTCTTCGTCAGGCGCGGCGCTGGCCTGGATGGCCAGCAGGGCGGATGAAAGAGCCAGGCAAGAGACGAGCGAACGGGCCAGGAAGGCGGACAAAGGGCTGTTTTTCATGCAAAAAATGGTAGCAGCCCGGGCAGGCCGCGCCAGCGCTTGCGGCCAGCCCGGCGCGCAAAACCTGCTTTGAGCCGCTTTTTCAGACCGGCCTTGGCGTTGCATGCCAAACGGATATCAAACACCCAGCGCGGCTAAACATGACAAATGCAGCCAAACGCGCGGCCAGTCTGTAGACAGGCGCTGACTGCGGCAGTAGCCCTGCTGATTAAAAAAGAGGAGCAAATCCAGAAGGTGAAAAATGGCTGTTGCGCCGGTTTTACTAGGACATCATGCTATTAATTCGAGAGCTAATTAATAGTCAAATCTGTGTGAAATTTCCTTCCCCCAGGGCCTATTCAAAGGCTCCCCGAGAAATAAAAAGCTGGGAAGACAAGAAAGAAAAAGGACCCAAGCGATATCAGCTGTGAATGGCTTGAGCGCATCCACCTCTTGTTGATAGGCGCACGCAAGAGCATCCAAATCTGGTTTGAAGTCAATGCACAAGGCCTTAGCCGCTTGAGCAAGCTTTAAAAAATCAGCTGGCGCGGCCCGCAAGAGATTGGAGCGCGGCGCTTCAAAGGCTGCTCTTGATCGTGGATACGCAGAGGAATGCGGAAATAGCAAGACGCAAACCGCAGACGGGCCTTTATGGCGCTTTTGCTGCCTATCAAGGCGTTTGCAAGGCCGCAGGCCGCCCAGGTTCGCGCTTTTCGTGTCTAGGAACGGGCTTCTTTGAACAAGGCTCTCAGGCAGTCTGGCCGTGCCGCTGCATGGCGGCGCGGATGAAAGCGTTGAAGAGCGGATGACCGGCCCAGGGGGTGCTTTTGAATTCGGGGTGGAACTGCACGCCGATGAACCAGGGGTGCTCGCTTTGGGGCAGCTCGATGATTTCGGTGAGGTGCTCGCGCTGGGTGAGGGCGGAGATGACCAGGCCCGCTTCGCGCAGCTTGTCCAGGTATTTGGTGTTGGCCTCGTAGCGGTGGCGGTGGCGTTCGGTGACGGTGTCGCCGTAAATCTGGTGGGCGAGGGTGCCGGGCTGCACGTCAGAGGTTTGCGCGCCCAGGCGCATGGTGCCGCCCAGGTCAGACTGCGCGTCGCGTTTTTGGATGCTGCCGTCGGCGTCTTCCCATTCGTCGATGAGGGCGATGACGGGTTCGGGCGTGTGCGCGTCAAATTCGGTGCTGTTGGCGTTTTTCAGCCCGGCTTTGTGGCGGGCGTATTCGATGGTGGCCACTTGCATGCCCAGGCAAATGCCCAGGTAGGGCGTTTTGCTTTCGCGCGCGTAGCGGGCGGCGCAAATCTTGCCTTCCACGCCGCGCGAGCCGAAGCCGCCGGGCACGAGCACGCCGTCAAACCCGGCCAGGCGCTCGGCCACGGTTTGGGCGGTGAGGGTTTCGGAGTCGATGTAGCTGATTTGCACCTGCACGCCATTGACCAGGCCGGCGTGGCGCAGCGCCTCGTTCACCGATTTGTAGCTGTCGGAGAGATCGACGTATTTGCCCACCATGGCGATGCGCACGCTGCCTTTGGGGTGGTTGATTTTGTGAACCAGGCTGTCCCAGCGCTGCAAGTTGGCGGGGCGGGTGTTCAGGCGCAGCTTGTCGCAGATCAGGCCGTCCAGACCCTGCTCGTGCAGCAGGCGGGGCACTTTGTAGATGGTGTCCACATCGGGCATAGAGATCACGCCCCAGAGCGGCACGTTGGTAAAGAGCGAGATTTTTTCTTTTTCGTCCTGCGGAATGGCGCGGTCGGCGCGGCAGAGCAGGGCGTCGGGCTGGATGCCGATTTCGCGCAGTTTTTGCACGGTGTGCTGCGTGGGCTTGGTTTTCAGCTCGCCTGCGGCGGCGATCCACGGCAGGTAGCTCAGGTGCACGAAGGCGCTGTTGTTGGGGCCGAGCTTGAGGCTGAGCTGGCGCACGGCTTCCAGAAAAGGCAGCGACTCGATGTCGCCCACGGTGCCGCCGATTTCGCAGATGGCCACTTGCACGGCGTCAGGCGTGCCGATGCCCGCGCCGCGTTTGATGAACTCCTGGATTTCGTTGGTCACGTGCGGGATGACCTGCACGGTTTTGCCCAGGTAGTCGCCCCGGCGCTCTTTTTCGAGCACGCTTTGGTAGATGCGGCCCGTGGTGAAGTTGTTGGCCTGCTTCATGCGCGTTTCGATGAAGCGTTCGTAGTGGCCCAGGTCCAGGTCGGTTTCGGCGCCGTCGTCGGTGACGAACACTTCGCCGTGCTGGAAGGGACTCATGGTGCCCGGATCGACGTTGATGTAGGGATCGAGCTTGATGAGGGTGACTTTGAGGCCGCGTGATTCAAGAATGGCAGCCAGCGAGGCGGCGGCGATGCCCTTGCCCAGGGACGACACCACGCCGCCGGTGACGAAGACGAATTTGGTCATGTCGGGGTGAGATGCGAAGGCGGCGGGCCTTCGCCGGGGTGGAAATTGAAATTATAGGAAGCGCCCTTTTGCGCAACGCTTGCCAGCCTTTGCCGCCAGACGAGCCGCAGCCAGCTCCATTGGCTGACGATTGATCTGCCAGCAAGCGGCCTGCTGGCCTTGCCGCTGGCGCGCTACCCGCCCCGCGCCTGCCGCGCCCAGGCTGCCGCGATGGCCTGCGCCAGCTGCTGCGGCGTCTGGCCCTCGCCCGTGGCAATCGCCTGGCGGCGGGGCATGCTGCGCAGCCAGGTCAGTTGCCGCTTGGCGAGCTGGCGCGTGGCGGCAATGCCTTTTTCGCGCAGTTCGGCCAGCGGCCAGTTTTCTTCCAGCGCCTGCCAGGCCTGGCGGTAGCCCACGCAGCGCATGGCGGGCAAACCGGCATGCAAATCGCCTCTTTGGCGCAGCGCCCGCACTTCGTCCACAAAGCCGTTTTGCAGCATGGCCTCAAACCGCGCGGCAATGCGCGCGTGCAGCCAGGCGCGATCGGCTGGCTCCAGCGAAAACAGGTGCTCCTGGCTGTAGCCCAGCGCGTCTGTCGGCTCGCCATCATCAGGCTCAGGCGCGCGGCGCGCCTGGGCGTGAAAGCTGGATAGGGGCCGCCCCGTGGCGCGCCACACCTCCAGCGCGCGCTGGATGCGCTGGCTGTCTGCCGGGGCCAGGCGGGCTGCCGTAGCCGCATCCACCCGCGCCAGTTCGGCGTGCAACGCGGGCCAGCCGCGTTCGGCGGCCTCGGCCTCAATCTGGCGGCGAATGTCTTGCTGCGCGGCAGGCATGTGGTGCAGCCCTTCGGCCAGCGCCTTGAAATAAAGCATGGTGCCGCCAGCCAGCAACGGCAGCGCGCCGCGTGCGCGGATGTCGGCCATCAGCGCCGTGGCATCGCGCGTGAAGTCGGCCGCGCTGTAGGCGTGCAGCGGATCGCGCACGTCCAGCAAGTGGTGCGGCACGCCGCCGCGCTCGGCCAGCGTGGGCTTGGCGGTGCCAATATCCATGCCGCGATACACCAGCGCCGAATCTACGCTGATGATTTCCGCCGCCTGCCCGCGCGCGGCCAGCCAGTGCGCCAACGCCACAGCCACGCCCGTCTTGCCGCTGGCCGTGGGGCCGGCCAGGGCGATCAGAGGCAGGGTGCAGGCAGCGGGCATGGCGGAGGAAAGACGGATGGAAAGGCGATGGAAGCAAAGCGGCTATCAAAATCATAGCTGCCCGCGTCCCTTTCATCAGAACCTGCTCAAAGTCTCTTCCAGGAAATGAGAAGCTCATGGGATCAGAAAGGAAAGTGATCCGAGCAACATCAGCCGCGAGAAAGCTTGCAGTTTGTTTGTCTTGCCTTCTCTGAGCCTGGGCAGCAGGTAGCATCCGCCGCTGTTTGCGGGCATGGCGGAGCGCTGGCCTTCTGCCGTCCGCCATTGGTTTCTGACGGAGTTTTTTGAATGCACATCCCCCCGGCTGCGCCTGGCGCGCGCGGCAAAGTCTGGTTCGTCGGCGCGGGGCCGGGCGATCCGGAACTCATCACCCTCAAAGGCCAGCGCCTGCTGGCGCAAGCGGGCGCGGTGCTGTTTGCCGGTTCGCTGGTGAACGAGGCTGTGACGCGCTTTGCCCCGGCGGGCTGCGAGGTGCGTGATTCCAGCCGCATGGCCTTGCAGGAGATGACCGATTGGCTGACCCAGCAGGCGCGCCGCCACGCCACCGTGGTGCGGCTGCAAACGGGCGATCCGGCGCTGTATGGCGCGCTGATTGAAATGGCCCGGCCTTTGAGCGCGGCGGGCATCGAGTGGGCAGTGGTGCCCGGCGTGTCGTCGGCCATGGCGGCCATGGCGGCGGCGGGCGAGTCGCTGACGCTGCCCGAAGTCACGCAGACCGTGGTGCTGACCCGCGTGGCGGGCCGCACGCCCATGCCGGAAGGCGAAGATCTGGCGGCGCTGGCCGCGCATCGCTGCACGCTGTGCATTTTTTTGTCCATCACCTTGCTGCACAAGGTGCAGGCCGCCTTGCGGCAGGCCGGCTGGGCGGAAGACGCGCCCATGCTGGTGGTGCACAAGGCCAGCTGGGCGCAGCAAGAGCGCATCGTGCGCGGCACGCTGGCCGACATCAAGGAGCGCTGCCGCCAGGCGGGCATCGCCTCGCAAGCCATGATCGTGGCCAGCCCCACGCTGGGCGCGCTGCACTGGCCCGATCTGGCGCATTCGCGCCTGTATGACCCCGCTTTCACCCACCGTTTCAGAAAGGCCAGCGCATGACGGCTGCATCTTCTTTTTCTCACACGCATGGCGATCTCATTCTCGTGGTCGGCCACGGCTCGCGCGAAGAGGCGGGCAACCAGGAAGTGCGCGATTTCGTCGCCCAGTGGCGGCTGCGCCACCCCGATTGGCGCATTGAGTGCGGCTTCATCGAATTTGGCCGCCCCGCGCTGGACGCGGCCCTGCTCGAAGCAGGGCGGCAGGCCGCGCGCGTGATCGTGCTGCCGCTCATCCTCAATGCCGCCGGGCATGTGCGCGGCGACATTCCCGAAGCCGTGGCCCAGGCGCGCCGCCAGTGCCCGGACACGCTTTTCCTGACCGCCCCGCACCTGTCGGCCTGCCAGCCCGTGCTTCAGGTTTTGCAGCGGCGGCTGGCGCAGGCCATGCTCACGCTGGACATGCCTGACCCCGCCACCACCGGCATCATCTTGCTGGGGCGCGGCTCTTCCGACATGCACGCCAATGGCGACATGGCGCGCATGGCGCGCTGGCTCTACGAAAGCGAGCCGGGGCACGAGCTGGTTGATCTGGCCTTTACCGGCGTGACCTGGCCCAGGCTGGAGCGCGTGGCGCAGCGCCAGGCCCGCCTGGGCATGGGGCAAATCGTGGTGCTGCCCTATTACCTGTTCACGGGCGTGCTCATGCAGCGCATTCAGCGCCAGGTTCAGCACCTGCGCGCCCAGTACCCGCAAATACGCTTTGCCTATACGCCGCACTTTGGCCTGGAGCCTGAAATCTTCAGCCTGCTGGAGCGCTACACCAGCGACTTGCGCGAAGGCCGCCCCTGCCTGCCCCACGACGGCAGCGCCCCGCGCCCCGCACTGGCGCACGGCCATCCGCACGAACACCCGCATGAAAGCAACGGCCGCCACGGCCATCACCACGGCCATCACCCTCACGATGGCAATGCCCCTGACCACCCGCAAGGACCCGACGCATGACCACCGCCCCCGCCCCAGCCAATACCGTGACCGAGCAGCTCACCCGCGCCGGGCAAAGCATCGAGCACGGCAGCTTCGCCATCATTGACGCCGAAGCCGGCCCGCACAGCTACACCGCCGATCAGTGGCCCATCGTGCGCCGCATGATTCACGCCAATGCCGACTTTGAATTCAACGGCCTGACCGAATTCCACCCCCGCGCCACCGAAGCGGGCCTGCAAGCCATCTTGCGCGGCGGCGCGCCCATCGTGGCTGATGTCGGCATGATTTGCACGGGCCTCTCGCGCCCCCGGCTGGAGCATTTCGGCCTGCGCACGCACGAATTCATCAACGACGACGACGTGATCGAAGCCGCCCGCCGCGAAGACACCACCCGCGCCGTGCAGGCCATGCGCAAGGCGCAGCGCCTGGGCCTGATCGACGGGGCCATCCTCGCCATTGGCAACGCCCCCACCGCCCTCATCGAAATCGTGCGCATGATCCGCGAAGACGGCGCGCGCCCGGCCCTGGTCATTGGCATGCCCGTCGGCTTTGTTTCCGCCGCCGAGTCCAAAGACTTGCTGGCGCAAGTCAGCGAAACGCCCTGGATCATCATCCGTGGCCGCAAAGGCGGCTCCAGCCTCGTGGTCGGCGCCATCCACGCCCTGCTGGCCCTGGCCGAAGCGCGGCAGAAGGCGGCGGCCTGATCCCCCGAAGCGCTCCTGAAGCCGCCCGCAGTCCGCCAGAAGACATCAGAAACAGGAGCAAATTCAAGGGGGCTTAAATACCGTTCTGCGCAGATCCCACTAGGACATCTCGCTATGAATAGAAGAGCAAAAAACCGCGCAGCCTGGCTGGCGCGGCTATTTGCTGTTCGCTGCTCTCGCCCTTTTGCCGCTCTCTTTTTTCCGGAAACAGGGCTTGAGCAGGTTCTGTGGCCCTTTCCAGCGCCTCTGGTTCAGGCGCCGAAGAAGTTCTTGAGCCGGTCGGTCCAGCTTTCTTCGCCGGGGGAGTGTTTGTTGCCGCCTTGCTGGAGGGAGGCTTGCAGTTCGCGGAAGAGCTTGCGCTGCTGCTCGGTGAGCTTGACGGGGGTTTCCACGCGCACGTGGCAGTACAGGTCGCCCTTGATGCTGGAGTTCAGGCCCTTGACGCCTTTGCCGCGCAGGCGGAACTGTTTGCCGTTTTGCGTGCCTTCGGGGATGGTGATGACGGCCTTGCCTTCGAGCGTGGGCACTTCGGTTTCACCGCCGATGGCCGCCGTGGGGAAGCTGATGGGCACGATGCAGTGCAGGTCGTCGCCGTCGCGCTCGAAGATGTCGTGCTTTTTCACGCGCACTTCAATGTAGAGGTCGCCGGGCGGGCCGCCGTTCACGCCGGGTTCGCCGTTGCCGGTGGAGCGCAGGCGCATGCCGTCGTCGATGCCGGCGGGAATCTTGATTTCCAGCGTCTTGTGCGTTTTGACCTTGCCCTGGCCGTGGCAGGTGGAGCAGGGGTCTTCGATCAGCTTGCCGCTGCCCCGGCAGTGCGGGCAGGTTTGCTGCACGCTGAAAAAGCCCTGGCGCATTTGCATGACGCCCTGGCCGTGGCAGTGCGGACAGGTTTTGGCGCTGGTGCCGGGGCGCGCGCCGCTGCCGCCGCAGGTGTGGCATTCGTCCCAGCTGGGCACGCGGATGGATTCGTCTTTGCCGGCAGCGGCTTCTTCCAGGGTGATTTCGATGGCGTAGTTCAGGTCGGCGCCACGGTAGATTTGCCGCCCGCTGCGCCGCGCGCCGCCAGCCATGCCGGCCGCGCCGAAGATGTCGCCAAAGATGCCGCCAAAGGCTTCGGCGAAGTCGCCGCCAAAGCCTTCAGGGCCGCCGCGCATGTTCGGGTCCACGCCCGCGTGGCCGTACTGGTCGTAGGCGGCGCGTTTTTGCGCGTCAGACAGGACTTCGTAGGCCTCTTTGCCTTCCTTGAACTTGGCTTCGGCGGCGGCTTTGGCGTCGTCGCCCTGGTGGCGGTCCGGGTGGTATTTGGAAGAGAGCTTGCGATAAGCCTTCTTGATTTCATCTTCGCTGGCGTTGCGGGGCACGCCCAGGATTTCGTAGTAGTCGCGTTTGGTCGCCATGAACAGGACCTCAATTTCATTGGCAGGGGGAAAGGAAAGCGGCGGCGGGAAAGCGGCGGCAGTCTTGGAATTGGTTCAAGGTTTCTGCCTGCGGGTGCGAAAAATGCGGCCTTGAAGCGCTCTGTGGCGCTGCAAATCCTCGCGGGCCACGAAGCCCGTCTGCGGTTTGCAGCCCATCCCGATTCGCGTTTTCGCCTCCTCACGGCCAGACTCTGAACAGGTTCTTACAAAGCAAAAGCCTCGATGGGCGCGGGCGCGATCGAGGCTTTGCTGCGGGCGCGTTTCAATGTACGCAAGCGCCTGCGGGCCGTCAGTCATCTGGCCGGGTCAGTCTTTTTTGACCTCTTTGACTTCGGCATCCACCACATTGTCATCAGCCGGGGCGGACGATGCGCCGCCGGGGGCTGCGCCCGCTGCGTTTGCGGCAGCCGCAGCGGCCTGGGCGTCGGCGTACATCTTCTCGCCCAGCTTCTGACCAGCGGCCATCAGGGCTTCGGTCTTGCTGTCGATGGCGGCCTTGTCGTCGCCCTTGAGGGCTTCTTCCAGCTCTTTGGCGGCGGCTTCGATTTTTTCTTTCTCGGCCGCCTCGAGCTTGTCGCCGTGCTCGGCCAGGCTCTTGCGCACGGTGTGCAAGGCGGCGTCGCCCTGGTTGCGGGACTGCACGATTTCCAGCTTTTTCTTGTCTTCGGCGGCGTTGAGTTCGGCGTCTTTGACCATTTGCTGGATTTCGGCTTCCGACAGGCCCGAGTTGGCCTTGATGGTGATGGTGTTTTCCTTGCCGGTGCCTTTGTCTTTGGCGCTCACGTGCAGGATGCCGTTGGCGTCAATGTCGAAGGTGACTTCAATTTGCGGCAGGCCGCGCGGCGCGGGCGGAATGCCTTCCAGATTGAATTCGCCCAGCAGCTTGTTGCCGCTGGCCATCTCGCGCTCGCCCTGGAAGACCTTGATGGTCACGGCGGGCTGGTTGTCGTCGGCCGTGGAGAAGGTCTGCGCGTGCTTGGTCGGGATGGTGGTGTTCTTGGTGATCATCTTGGTCATCACGCCGCCCAGGGTTTCGATGCCCAGGGAAAGGGGCGTGACGTCAAGCAGCAGCACGTCTTTGCGGCCGCCGGAGAGCACCTGGCCCTGAATGGCGGCGCCCACGGCCACGGCTTCGTCGGGGTTGACGTCCTTGCGCGGCTCTTTGCCGAAGAACTCTTTCACCTTGTCTTGCACTTTGGGCATGCGCGTTTGGCCGCCCACGAGGATGACGTCGTTGATTTCGCCCACGGAAATGCCAGCATCCTTGATGGCGATGCGGCAGGGTTCGATGGAGCGCTCGATCAGGTCTTCCACCAGGGCTTCGAGCTTGGCGCGCGTGAGCTTGACGTTCAGGTGCTTGGGGCCGCTGGCGTCTGCCGTGATGTAGGGCAGGTTGATGTCGGTGGACTGGCTGCTGGAGAGTTCGATCTTGGCTTTTTCGGCGGCTTCTTTCAGGCGCTGAAGGGCCAGCACGTCGCTTTTGAGATCGACGCCTTGCTCTTTCTTGAATTCGCCAATGATGTAGTCGATGATGCGCTGGTCGAAGTCTTCGCCGCCCAGGAAGGTGTCGCCGTTGGTGGAGAGCACTTCAAACTGCTTTTCGCCATCGACATCGGCGATTTCGATGATGGAGATATCGAAGGTGCCGCCGCCCAGGTCATACACGGCAATGCGGCGGTCGCCCTTTTCCTGCTTGTCCAGGCCAAAGGCCAGCGCGGCCGCCGTCGGCTCGTTGATGATGCGCTTGACTTCCAGCCCGGCGATGCGGCCTGCGTCCTTGGTGGCCTGGCGCTGGCTGTCGTTGAAGTAGGCGGGCACGGTGATGACGGCTTCCGTCACCGGCTCGCCCAGGTAGTCCTCCGCCGTCTTTTTCATCTTACGCAGGATTTCGGCGCTGATTTGCTGCGGCGCGAGTTTTTGGCCGCGCACTTCCACCCAGGCATCGCCGTTGTCGGCCTTGACGATCTGGTAGGGCATCAGGTGAATGTCTTTTTGCACCTCTTTTTCGTCGAACTTGCGGCCAATCAGGCGCTTGACGGCGTAAATGGTGTTTTTCGGATTGGTAACGGCCTGGCGCTTGGCCGTCGTGCCCACGAGGATTTCGCCATCGTCCTTGTAGGCCACGATGGAAGGCGTGGTGCGCGCGCCTTCGGCGTTTTCAATCACTTTGGGCGAGCTGCCTTCCATGACGGAAACGCAGGAATTGGTCGTGCCCAAGTCGATGCCAATGATTTTTCCCATGTTGGTTTCTCCTGTGAATGTCTTTCGGAAAATGTCTGGATGCGGCCCAGTTGCGGATGAGGGCGGCGAATTCAAGGGGCCGTCCGGCCTGTGCAGCCCATTTCGCGCAAGACCGCGTTTTTACGGACGCTTCCGCTCTGGCCGTTAATCCCTGCCTGGCCTCTATTGGGGCGCGGCCACTGTCACCAGTGCGGGGCGCAAAACGCGGTCAGCGATCACGTAGCCTTTTTGCAGCAGGCCCGCCACGGTATTGGCGGGCAGATCGGAAGGCACCATGCTGATGGCCTGCTGCTGCTCCGGATTGAAGGCGCTGCCCGGCTCCGGCGCCACGGGCAGCACCTTGTTGCGCTCCAGCGCGCTCAAAAGCTGGCGCAGCGTGGCCTCGGTGCCTTCGCGCAGCTGCTCGCTGCTGGCGTTTTCCACAGCCAGCGCCGCCTCCAGGCTGTCCAGCACGGGCAGCAGGCTTGCGGCGAAGCCTTCAATGGCGAACTTGCGGCCCTTGGCAATTTCTTCTTCGGCCCGGCGGCGGGCGTTTTGCGCCTCGGCTTGCGCGCGCAGGGCCTGGTCAGCCAGCTCGGCGTTTTTGGCCTGTAAGGCCGCCAGCTCGGCTTGCAGGTTTTCCAGCTGCGCCAGCGCATCAGCCTCATTGGCCGCCTGCGCGGCTTCCAGCTCTTCAGGCAGCATTTCGCGCGGCAGGCCGTTTTCAGGGTTCTGATTCATGGTTCTTTTCGGAAATGAAGGAAGGGAACATCCGCCCGGCATGTTGGGCTGGGCGCAGGCTTTTCAAGCGCGGCGGGGAAAAGCATGCCTCCGGAAGCTGGACAAAAAACCTGAAAACCGGAAAAAGTACGCAACTCATCCGGACGCCACGGATAGACAAAGATTGAAGCAAGGCATACAAAGCCGTCCGGGTCAAGAACAAATCATTATTCGTGCGGCAATCTGGCGCTGTTGGAGTCGGAGCAAACTGAAGCTGACAACGCTCTTTGTTAGACGGAGTGCGGCGAAAGCCTCTCCGGGCCAGAGGCCAATACTGACCTGGTTTTCAGGAGCAGCATTAAACCTGTCGCTTTATGAATATGCGGTAAAGGCGCCCGTATTTTTATCCTCTGCTTTTGTTGATATGACTTTCAAGCTGCCCCGCTTTCTGGGTCGACTTTCCTGCAAGGAGCAAAGCCAATCGCGCTGCTTTGGCAAATGGACGCTGCTAGTGGCCGCAGTGCTGCTGCTGGGTGCGCCAGCTGGAAGGGAATGGCTGGTATTCGTTTTGAGCAAGGGGAAGTCCTCCATGCCCAAGGGCTGGAAATGGGGGCCTGGGCAATGGCGTGACTGGGACAAACCGACGGAGCCGCGTGATCTGGCCGCCTATGAATACGCCCACAGCCTGAAACTGCCCGAGAGCCTGCCCAAACCGGCGCCATTTAAACCGGCGCCATTTAATTTCATGCGCCATCTTCTGTCCAACCGCAGGCAAACCGGGCTGGCCTATTTCAAGCATCTTTGCGAGACGGAAGCGGGGGAATACGTTTTCCGGAAAGTGGAGAAAGTGGAAGGCATTTACCAGATGAGACGGGTGCCCAAGTGGAACGCGCGCATGTTCGCAGACCGGTATGGGTTTGAGGACCCGGCGGATTGGTCAAATTCGCAGGATATGCATGCGCCTTCTATTTTTATTGGCGGCCCTACAACTGGCTTCAGATTTTATGAAACCAATTGGTCACCGCTGGAAATGATGGGGAGGTTTTTTCAAATACTGGAAAATAAAAGAATCAAATGATCTTTTGAAAAAACCGCATTGGCTTTATGTCTCAGATTACAAGGAAACAGGTGATGAAATGACAGGTGACGCCAGTCCGCGAGATCAATTGAAATCACGCTATGCCTATACTTGGCGCGGCATCCGGCGTCCTTATGACCGCCAATATGACATTGCAGGCGGCGAACTGATTGTGCTGGATCGAATTACCGGAGAAATTTTGGGCGTGCGCAGGAGCTTTGCTTTTGCCTCGCTTTACAAGACGGGTATTGGATGGGAATTTTCGTATTTTTGCCCTGAGCTGCTTAATAAGGGAAAGCGAGTAGTCGATAAGCTATCCTATCCGGAGCCGTTTATTTCTCAGGTTCTGACTCCAATTGATCCTGTCAACCTCTTTCGATTTCGTTTTTCTACTCAGTAAACCTTTAAGGAGGCCATATGTCCGTTCCGTTCAAAGCTAGTGAAGTTCTGAATTTTGCACTGCTTCAAAGTGCAGCTGAATGTTATTTAGATGGCGTCAATGATCGAAAAACATTGAGAAAAATACTCGAGGAAGGCGCCAACAAAGCGCATCTTCAGGGAAAGAGTCCAAGTGATTCCATTTTATCCAGTGCCACGCGTTTTACCGGCAGGCAAATTGACAGGTTCACTCGGAACTACGAAATCGTCACGCACTATCCCAATGACAACACGGGATTTTCCTGCACGCTGTTTCGCAACAAGGAAAGCGGAGAATACACCCTGTCTTTCCGTTCAACCGAATTTCAGCCCAGAGACAAAGGAGGCGACTATGAGCGTGATGGCAAGAGCGCTGCCGATGGCGGCATCAGCGACAGAGGTTTTGCGCTGGCCCAATTGTCAATCATGAAAAACTTCTTGCCAATTTGCGCGCGGGCTGGGTTTTGAGTTCTTGAAAGGCGCCTATAGCCGGCTGCGCACGGCGCATGAATCTCCTTGCGGAGAGCGGTTCCGGTATTTTTTGATTTGGATGGGTAGCGTGAAACTGAAATCAATGATGGGAATGGCCTTGCTGGCGGCGGCTGCCAGCATGCTGGCCTGGGGCGGCTGGGCGCTTTACCGTGAGCGGTATCCGAGCTGGTACGAGGAAGTGAGATTGTCTGATAGAAGGATCATCACGATCAAGCAGAGACGGCGGTATTATGAAAATTACGGAACGGCTGAAAGCTGGGTCACGATTGATTTGCCGGAGCTGGGAGGAAAGCGGATCTGGCATTCATTTTTAATGCCACAACGAATAGATGTACATGAGGGGAAAGTGTATGTATTTGGCCAGCCTCGCGGCATAAAGCAAAACCAATACTATAGATACCCCAAGAATTATATGGTTGGATTTTTCTGGAATGGCGCTGATTTCGTGAGAATACCTTTCCTGTCTATTCCTGAAAACATAAGAAACGAGGAAAATGTTTATCCATGCGAAAGAAACCAAATGAAAGTGATTTCAATCGTTGAAAAAGATGGGCAATGGTGTCCCGTAAGGGGAGATAGATGGAAATTTGGAAAGATTATTGATTTAAATAATTATAGGGCGTTAGCAGATGCCTATGCGGGTCTTGATAACGCAACGGTGCGATCGGATTAATTTTTTGATGAAAGGAGATGTCATGGCTACAACCAATGAATACGCAGCTTTCTCTGCTCATGTTTATAATGAGCAACGCGGGGGAGGTGCTAATGCGTTAAATAATGAGCTCCCCATTCCCCCTGGCTGGAAAAGTCTATCTGATCTAGGTTTTGCGCCTGGTGACAACCTGAACGAATGGGATATGACCAGGTGAGAAATAGCCGTAGAAAACTCATGGCAGCTATGTTGTCACCTTTGCTGTTCGGTGGCTGCAAGTTCAGCCGTTATTTCGATGTTGAATGGGATGAAGAAGTCGAGCTGTTCTGCGGCAAAATTATTATTGTCCACATCAAGCGTGGCTATGAACGAACCAGTTCTATTTTTGATCCGGATCTCAGGTCAATCCAGCGCAGCGTGGAGATCACCTTTGATGCGGGTGGGCGAATTGGCGTTTTCAAAAGAAAGTTTGATAACTATGATGTCCGTTACATCTATAAAAATAAAGAGTATTGGTATATCGCGCTAAGCGAGATTGGGTTTGTTAGGAATAGAGTAGTTAGCGAAAAAGTGCCTATATTAATTGTTCATCCAGACAGGAAAGAAGTTGCAGCGTCTGAATGGGGGCAGGTCCCTTATTTTAAAAAATCTAATATTATGCCGCCGACGCCGAATGCAGCTGGCGTACTCCACTTCAATGGCAAGTTGCTTACCATTGCTGCCAAAGAGGCGCACTGGAAAAAGTATCCGCGCGGCGCAGGTGACGGAGACCTTATCAATGTCAGAGGAGTTCAACCTCCCGCCATTCCTCAACCTTGATTGATTCAGGAGATCAGAAATGACCATGACACGTGAAGCAACCTTGGCGGTCTGCTGGCGCTGTGAGTTTCACGGCTGGAGTTTGTTTGAATGAAACCACGGGGAGAAATAGTTCTTGAAAGGCGCCGATAGCCAGCTGCGCGCGACACATGAATCTCCTTGCGGAAAGCGGTTCCGGTATTTTTTTGATTTGGATGGGTAGTGTGAAACTGAAATCAATGATGGGAATGGCCTTGCTGGCGGCGGCTGCCAGCGTGCTGGCCTGGAGCGGCTGGGCGCTTTACCGTGAGCGGTATCCGAGCTGGTACGAGGAAGTGAGATTGTCTGATGGAAGGATTATCACGATCAAGCAGAGACGGCGGTATTATGAAAATTACGGAACGGCTGAAAGCTGGGTCACGATTGATTTGCCGGAGCTGGGAGGAAAGCGGGTCTGGCATTCCCGCCTACGACCGCAAAGAGTGGATGTTGTAGATGGCAAGGTCTATGTTTTTGGGAAGCCTCGCGGCATAAAGCAAAACCAATACTATAGATACCCCAAGAATTATATGGTTGGATTTGTCTGGAATGGCGCTGATTTCGTGAGGATACCTTTTCTGTCTATCCCTGAAAACATAAGGAACGAGGAAAATGTTTATCCATGCGAAAGAAATCAAATGAAAGTGATTTCAATCGTTGAAAAAGATGGGCAATGGTGTCCTGTTAGTGGAGATCGTTGGAGATTTGGAAAAAAAATTATTCTTTCTGATTATAGAGAATTGGCCGCATTTTATGCGAGGCTGGGTGGCGGAGAGCCGATTTCTGACTGATTTTTTTAAGAGGAGATGTCATGGCGACAACTAACGAATATGCAGCATTTTCTGCGTATGTCTATAATGATCAAAGAGGAGATGGTATCAGTGAAAATGCTAACAATAAACTTCCTGTTCCTCCGGGTTGGAAAAATCTATCTGATCTAGGTTTTGCGCCCGGTGACAACCTGAACGAATGGAATCCGGTGAGTTTCACGGCCGGAGCTTATCTGAACGAAGCCACGGGAGAAATAGTCATTGCCTACAAGGGCACCGATTTCTTGCTGGATGACCGCATTTACAACACGATAGCCGATCTCGTCACAGACGTAGGCATGGCGCTTGTCAGAAAACTGGGGCCGTATCACATCCAGCAAATGCTGGCTGCGCAATATTTTTTGGCCGTGGTCAATTGGGCCGCAGAAAACGGCAAGGATCCCCAGAAAATCAGCTTCACAGGTCACAGCCTGGGTGGCGGGCTGGCCTCGAACATGGCTGTTTGGTTCAATCGCCCTGCAACAACTTTTGCGGAAGCGCCATTTGAAGCTGCAGTCAATAATCCCGCCACAATAACCCTAACAGCGGCTACACTGACGGCCCATGCTGCCATTGTGCAAAGCATGGCAGTATTGAAAGAAATCAAAAATTTGCGCGATCTGATTATTCCTTCAGAATATGGAGAGCGCGAGAAAAAAGTCATCAACCATCACGTAAGCGGCGAGTTTCTTCAATATCTGCGTGCAGTCACGCCCACCGTCATGGGCGAAGACCGCGAAATCAGCATAGGAGACAGGCCGCTGTCAGAGAGCCTATCGCTGCACAGCATGAACCTGCACGCGGCCTTGCTGTATGAAGACCGGCTGCGGCAATACATGAAAGACCGTCCCGACTTCACCCCCATGCTGCTGGACACGGCCTTTTACGCCAGCGACCCCAACTACTCCACGCGCGACTTCGTAACGGGGCTGGTGGCTGACACACTGCAAAAAGGCATCGGCAGCGCAGACAGCCAGCTGAGCCACTTCACCAATGATCTGTACAAAATTACAGACGGTCTGTCGCAAGAAGCGCAAAAGGCGCTATGGGCGCAAGCCATGGAGTGGTATTACTGGCAAGGCAGCAGCTACGCGGGCCAGGAGTTTTTCACGGTAGAAAACCAGGTGCTGCACTACGTTACGGCGGTTGGCGCCGGGCTGCCTGGGGCGCAAGACAAGGCGCAGCACTACGTCAGCCAGTGGCTGGAGCCGCTGCTGGGGCGCAACGTGCTATTCAGCATGAACATGGCCGCGCAAGTCTGGCACGTGGTGCAAGGCGGGCAAGGCGCCAGCGTGCAAGCAGCCGAGCCGGACAAAAAGAGCCTGTTCGTGGGCAATGCGGGAGACGACCACTTTGTAGGCGGCGCCAAGGGTGACATCCTCATAGGGGGAGAAGGCGCGGACCGGCTGGAAGGCGGCAGCGGCGTCAATGAACTGGCAGGCGGCGCGGGCCATGACACCTACGTGATGCGCGCGTCGGAAGTATGCAGAAACACCATCTACGACAGCGACGGGGACGGCCACCTGGAATTTGATGGCCACACGCTGCAAGGCGGCCAGCGCAAGGCAGACAAAGTCTGGGTCAATGAAGAGCAAGGCATCCTCTACAGCCTCACAGGCAGCGGAGCGAACACTTACCTGCTGGTGAAAAACAAAAAATCGGGCCACATCATTGCGCGCATCCGCAACTGGACCAATGGCCAGCTGGGCTTGAGCATGACGGACAAAGCGCCTGACCCCCAGCCCGGCCCGGGCGGAACCCAATCCGGCTTGGGTCTCGACCAATCGGGAACCAGCGGCTACATCCACATCAACGCAGGCCAGGCCGACAAAGGCGTCTCCCTTGCAGGCAACAGCCAGTCCAATTCTTTTATCGGCTCCAACCATGCCGACCACATCAGCACAGGAGACGGCAATGGCAACTACGTCATGGCTGGCAGCGGCAGCGACGTGGTAATTGGAGGAGAAGGGCGCGAGTACATCCGCGCGGGCCAGGCCTTCACGCGGCCGGGGATGGTTGATGACGACACCGTCTACGGCGGCCCAAACACCGACATGATCTACGGCGGCGCAGGCGACGACTGGCTATGGGGCGCCAGTGACGATGATCAATGGCAGCGGCACAACGGCCAAAGCCACCAAAGAGGCGACTGGATCAGCGGCGAAGCGGGCAGCGACCACATTTACGGCAGCAGCGCAAAAGATGTGCTCTTTGGCGGCGCGGGCAGCGATGACATCAAAGGCGGCGCAGGCGATGACCTCATCCTGGGAGACGCGCAATACAGCGTGGCAAGCCGCGTCATAGCGCAGTCCTACGCAGGCGCAGGCACGCGCAGCTACAGCTGGAATGCGGCCACGCAAGAGTTTCAGCAGGCCCGCACAGACGGCGCCTACGCCATGAACCCCGTTGTGGTCCCCAATGGCCGCATCCACGAATGGGACTGGCAAGCCGAGCCGCACGGAACGGGTTACCGCTTCACTGGGCGCGGGCATCAGCTTCATGCAGCAGCAGCGCGTAGCCGAAGGCGGAGCCGACGATGACAACTGGCCGCAGACGTTTTTTTGCCATCAACCGAATATGCCGTTCATCGCCCCAATGTCGCCTTTTATCGGAGGCTGGGCCTGAAAAGCGGAAATCGTTCATGCTTTTCATGAAATAAGGGCCGGCATAAGCAAAAACCGGGTGTATAAAGCGTCCCGTTGAGAGCAAATCGCAATGTTGCTGGTTGTCCACATGACGTGAAGCGGCAGAGTCTTTGGCGTGAGCAAAGCTCGTCAACCAGAACAAGTTTGCCAATATGTATATTATCTAAATAAGGAATCGGTGCATGATAGGAATGATTGTATACGCCATTTTGGGTGGATTCATCTTGATTGCCGTGTTCATCAGCAACCGGCTGGTCAAGATTTTCGGGTGGTCGCTGTCACCCAATAAATTATTTCTTTTGCGCGTGGGAGTCTTTTTTGGCATATTTTTCATATTATTTTTCGATCATATTATTGGAGTAATTCAATTTGAATATGTATGTCATCACAAAGCGACGGTGAAACTTGATCCCGACTGGATAAAAGTGCGACGTGCAAAATTTGAGATAAAAGAGATTAATCCTAAGGGATATTTAGTTCCAACTTCCTGCGCAGACCATAATTATCAGGATATGGATACTGGAAAAATCTTTTTATCTTTTACTCAATGCTACAGAGGGGGCGGCATTCTCTTGGAAACAATAGCTTTTAATGGTGATCATGGTGGTGAATCCTGTGTTGCCAAAGAGTTGCCAGATATTTTGCGTGCTACTAATATTGATGCTCTTATAGAGAAAGGAGATTCACAATGAGCTACATTCAATCCGCCTATATCAATGCATTACTTGCAGATGCGGCCTATATAGATTTGCCAGTAGGTGCTATAAGCCGAGATCAATGGGAAGATCCCAAAAAAGGGGCACTTTCAAAACGCATGACGCCCCCATTGGCAAAATTCATAGCCGACAATTTCGAAGTCATCAGCAATGAATACAAGAATGATTTCCCTGGACTTGGCTCTGGATTTGATGCCATTGTCTGGAAAGGTCGCAAAGGCACGCCTTATGAAGGAAAAGTTTTTGTTTCGACCCGGGGAACTCAGCCGGGAGAGGATATGTTTGGCGCAGACCTCGATTTGGCCTTGAGTTCATCGGCTCACAGCCAGATTATTGACATGGTCAACTGATGGTTACGCGAGACCACGCCGGCCACGGAAACCGTCAGGCAACTGGTCAACATACCCACTCCGACTGGCGTGCCCATTCCTTCGCCCCTATCCCTGGTCGTTCCCGGCCTTCCGGCCCAAGGGACGGGCAGACTGACAGGCGTCAATTCAATTTCCATCAATGGCCACAGCCTGGGCGGGCATCTGGCCTCGGCCTTTGTGCGCATTTTTGGCGGCAGCCTCTCCATAGAACACATCTCCACCTTCAATAGCGCCGGTTTTTTGCAAAGCACTGCCGAGCTTTTCTTCGACAAAATTGACAACCTGCTGGGCAAAGGCCAGCCCATGTCAGCGGTTTCCAGCAGCCAGAGCAACTATTTTACCGAGAATGGCATTAATTTCACCACCAATAACTGGTGGTTTACCCAGATGGGCCAGCGCGTGGGCCTGTTTCAGGAAGAAACTACGGGTACGGGCAATCACAGCATATACCGCCTCACGGACATGCTTGCGCTGGGCCATGCGCTGGAAAAACTCGCGCCTGATTTGAGCATTGAAGCCCTGAACCAAATCGTTTCATCGGGCAGCCACATTGCCAAAGGCTCGCTGGAGGGTGTGCTGGATGCCGTGCGGCACTTTATTTATAACGGGTTCAAACAAGTAATAGCTGCTGCATGGGCCTTGCTTGGCGGGCAGCAAATGTCAGGCAGGCAAATTTCGCTTTTGGGAGCGTAGGAAATGAAATCTGTCTAGACCTGAGCTTCAGTATTGATTCATTTTTTGAGTGGACGCACCCATGAATAAATATCAACAAGGCCGTTCCATCATAGGCATGCTATTTCTATCTATTATTGCCTGCTTTCTGTCGTATATCGGAGTCATTAAACTACGTGTCTTTCTGATGGACTGGGAGGCGGATCGGCTCTGCGCGAAAGAAGGCGGCATTCATATTTATGAAAAGGCCTATCTGCCGGGTGGCTACGCCTATAATTGGACGGCAAATGAAAAGATATTTAGAAGATCCTTTGGGTGCTCAAATCCAGACGAACATGCGCCATATGCGATTGGCGGCACTGAAATCCCGATAGGAAGATCCGCCAATCCAACGCTATATAAGATGACAAGTTATGTAATGAGATGCAGCGATAAAAAGATTCTTGGGGAGTTCATCAGATATGGCCGGAGTGGGGGAAGAATTACCCCAACCCTGGGGCCTGATGGCGGCTATGACTGCAAAGTGTCGGGCGATAGGCTGACCATGCTGGAAACGGTTTTTTCTAAGGAGCAACCATGAAAGTCAATCAAAAATATATTTATGGGCGTTCCATCATAGGCATGCTATTTCTATCTATTGTTGCCTGCTTTCTGTCATATGCCGGAGTTATCAAACTGCGTGTCTTTTTGACGGACTGGGAAGTGAATCGTCTCTGCGCGAAGGAAGGCGGAATTCATATCTATGAGAAAGTTTATCTTCCGGGTGGCTATTCTGACTATTTGCCTGGGGCCTATCTTGATAATCGGAGCAGGCAGATCAACCGAATGGCAATCAAAAAAATATTTGGTAGATCTTTTGACTGCTCAGTTTCAAGCGAATATCCTATTTATGCTATAGATGGTTCTCAAACGCCAGTGAGAAAATCTAGCAATCCGATTTTATATAAGTACAGAGATTATGTGATGCGATGCGGCGATGGAAAGATACTCGGTGAATTTATTAAATATGGTCGATGGGGTGGACATGTTATTCCATTGCCAGTGCCTGACGATGCCTATGTCTGCAAAGTGCCGGGCGATAGACTGACCATGCTGGAAACGGTTTTTTCTAAGGAGCAACCATGAAAGTTAGTCAAAATCTCAGTCTTCTTGCGCAATTGTCTCAGGCTTCTTATGGAGACCTGAGAACTGCTCATGGACAAGAAAATCTGATCAAAGATCCGTCTCGAGAAGGTGGATCAGGATTTACCGATATGCAGGCGCGTTCATTAATGAAAAGCATGATTTATCCGTGCTGACTCAATACATTGACGATTTCACACCATCTTAAACAAGTTTCTCAATACGCTTTAGAAAGGATCCGAGGCATGATTGGAATGATTGCCTATGCCATTTTAGGCGGATTTATCTTGATTGCCGTCTTCATCAGCAACCAGTTGGTCAAAATTTTCGGGTGCTCGTTGTCTCCCAATAAATTATTTCTTTTGCGCGCGGGGGTCTTTTTTGGCATATTTTTTATATTGTTTTTCGATCATATTATTGGCATGATTCAATTTGAATATGTGTGTCATCTCAAAACCGAAACAAAACTCGCGGCTGACTGGAAAGACGTGAAGCGCGCAGGATTGGCGCCAGAAGAAAATTTGTCATTTGGGCGTTTAGGATATACAGTTCCCATTTCATGTTCCAAAATGAAGTATCAAGATCTGGATAATGGTAAGATATTTCTTTCTTATACTTATTGCAAAATGAAATGGGGATTTCTTGCGCGGAATTTAGCGGTGAATAATACCAGCACTAGTCTTTGTTTTCCTAAGGATGCGAGAAATATTGATCATATGGTTAACATTGGCAATCTTTTAGAGAAAGGGGAATCACAATGAGCCACATTCAATCCGTCTATACTGCCCTACGCAGGCGCAGGCACGCGCAGCTACAGCTGGAATGCGGCCACGCAAGAGTTTCAGCAGGCCCGCACAGACGGCGCCTACGCCATGAACCCCGTTGTGATCCCCAATGGCCGCATCCATGAATGGGACTGGCAAGCCGAGCCGCACGGAACGGGTTACCGCTTCACCCTGGGCGCGGGCATCAGCTTCATGCAGCAGCAGCGCGTAGCCGAAGGCGGAGCCGACGACATCCTGGACGGCGGCGCAGGCCACGACTGGATCGCCGGACAGGCGGGCAACGACATCCTCTACGGAGGCGAAGGCGACGACACCCTCTACGGAGACGACGCGCAAGACATGCCTGCCCACGCGGCCAGCGGAGACGACCAGCTTTATGCCGGCGCGGGCCATGACAGGCTCTATGGCGGCGCAGGCCACGACAGCCTGGACGCCAGCGACGACGACGGCCAGCAAGACCAGCTCTACGGAGAAGACGGCGATGACACCCTCATTGGCGGCAGCGGCCATGACGAACTGCACGGCGGAGCAGGAGACGACCGGCTGGCCGCAGGCAGCGACGGCAGCTGGCTGGACGGCGGAGCGGGAGACGACACCTTTGCAGGCGGAGCGGGAGACGACCGCCTCACCGACGAAAGCGGAAACGACACCTACCACCTCAGCGCAGGCAATGACACCATCACCGACCAAAGCGGCCAGGACACCTACCACCTCTACAGCGGCATGCTGCAACAAGGCGGCAGCACCGTCATTGCCGACAAAGACGGCCAAGGCAGCCTCCTGTTTGACGGCACGGCCCTCACGCGAGAAAGCGTAAAGGCCACAGGCAAAGACCAATGGCAAAGCAGCGACGGCAAAGCCCGCCTCACGCGGCAAGGGGCGGACCTGGTCATACGTGCAAGCGCGGGAGGACAAGGCAGCGCGGGCCACGTACACGTGCGCGACTTCTTCCGGGGCAGCAGTGCGTTCTTGGGACTGCAACTGCCTGAATACACACCGGCGCAGCCCGATCCGAAACCGAACCCCGATCCGAAACCGAACCCTGATCCGAAGCCGAACCCTGATCCGAAGCCGAACCCTGATCCGAAGCCGAACCCCGATCCGAAGCCGAATCCTGATCCGAAGCCGAATCCTGATCCGCAACCTGTACCCAATCCCGATCCGACACCAACGCCGACGCCAACTCCGACTCCGACGCCAACTCCGACACCGACACCGACACCAACTCCGACGCCAACGCCGACGCCAACGCCTGGCCTTGTGCTTGACGCCCAAGGCAATCCCGTGCCGCAGCCTGAACCCGCAACGCCCACCCTGGCTGGCGGCGCAGGCGCAGACCGTCTACACGGCAGCGCGGGTGACGACATCGCCAGCGGCGGCCAAGGCGCAGACTGGCTCTACGGAGCGGAAGGCGACGACCAGCTTCATGGCGGCGCGGATGAAGACCACCTCTACGGCGAAGGCGGCAACGACCGCATCTTCGGCGGCCAAGGCGGCGACTGGCTCTACGGCGGCCAGGGCCAAGACACCCTCAGCGGCGAAGCCGGAGACGACCACCTCTACGGCGAAGGCGGCGACGACTGGCTCTACGGGGGAGAAGGCAACGACGAAATCCACGGTGGCCTGGGCGACGACCGCCTCTGGGGCGGCACAGGCAACGACTTCCTTGCCGGCCACCAGGGCGACGACCATCTCATTGGCGGCGCAGGCAGCGACACCTACATCTGGGGCCGCGCCCAAGGCAGCGACACCATCGAAGAAGACAGCAGCGCTGCCACAGCCCAGGACATCGACACCGTGCGCCTGCAGCACATCGCCTCCACAGCCAACTGGAAGCTCACCCGCCAGGGCCAGGACCTCATCCTCGGCTTTGAAGGCCAAACCCTCACCCTGCGCGGCCAGCTGGCCGCAGGCGGCCACGCCATCGAACAAGTGCGCTTTGCCGACGGTGTCACCCTCAGCGCCGCGCAACTGGTGCAACGGCTGGAACAAAGCGAACGGCAAAACCGCAAAAACGGCAGCCTGACAGCGGCGAGACGGGCGGCGGCGCCAGACGTCCTCATCCGCAGCGCCAGCGCCGCGCCCGCCATCCGCCCCGGCATCATCGAACCAGGCCAAACCCCGCAGCAGGCCAGCAGCCCGTTCGGCCAGGAAGGCGCGCTTATTCACAACCACAAAGGGCCGTGGGTTGAAGGTGAACTCATCCACAACCACAAAGGACCGTGGGCCGAAGCCGACGCCTTGGTGCAGGCCATGAGCGAATTCGGGCAGCAGGCCCAAGACACGCCCTTGGCCGCCGCGCCCAGCCTCATGCGTTCCGCCGCGCCCGCCACGGGCTTTGTCGAAGGCGCGTTTATTCACAACCACAAAGGGCCGTGGGCTGAAGATGAATTCATCCATAACCACAAAGGGCCGTGGGCTGAAGATGAACTCATCCACAACCACAAAGGGCCGTGGGCTGAAGGTGAACTCATCCACAACCACAAAGGGCCGTGGGTTGAAGATGAACTCATCCACAACCACAAAGGGCCGTGGGTTGAAGCCGACGCGCTGGCGCAGGCCATGAGCGAGTTTGGGCAAGAAGGCGGGCAGCAGGCCGAGGGCGCGCCGCAGCCAGCGGCCTACGTGCCGTCCGCATGGGCGCGGCGCATGCTCATGGCGGAAGACTTCAGCGCCACAGCCCAAGCCCAGCGCCTGGCAGGCGCGCTGGCCAGCTTTGCGCCGCCGGCGGCAGCCAGCGCGCAAACCGGCCCGGCCAGCCTTGAAGCGCAGCCCGGCGGTTTCCGGCCCCTGCTGGCAGCCAGCGCGTGAAGCGGGGGGCAGGCCGAAGCGGCGGGCAAGCCCTGCCTGCGGCCTGCCCATTGACCCAAAAACAGGAGCGAAATTGACCCCTGTCAAAATGCCATCAGCGCCCATTCCACGGGGACATTATGCTATTGATCCGATAGCTGAAATGAGGCTTCTTGCACGCCATGCCGTGCCGCGTGCAGAGGGCGCTGGCACGCCTGTGCGCCGCGCCGGGCCGGTACGCGCCGGGCAGGCAATCTGAAACGCGCCATGCAACCCACAGCCTGCACGGCCCCTCAGGCCCCTTCAGCCCCTCCGGCTTCTTCGGCGGATGCTTGCGCGCCGCCGCCTGATTCGGGCTTGCTGGCGCTGCCGCGTGCGGCTTTTTAGCGGGGCGGGCCGGGCGCGTTCACGCGCAAGGCCGCGCCGCGCACTTCGATATTCGTTTCGTCAAGCACTTGGCCGTGGCGGTCGAGCAGGCGGATGGTGTGGCGGCCTGGCAGGGGCAGCCAGGCGGCGCTGGGGCCGTGGCCGATGGTGCGGCCTGCGGCTTGCCAGCGCAGGGCGCGGGCGGCGGCGCCGGCGGGCACGGCGGCGGTCAGGCGCAGGCGCTGGTTGGCGGGGGGGATGTCGGGGTCCAGCGCGATGATGGAGCCGCTGACGGGGCTGGTGATGCGGGGCTTGGGGGCGCTGGCGGCGTCGGCCTGCGGTGCGTCTTGTGCGCTTTGCGCCGAATCTCTTGCGAAAAGGGCTTGCACAGTGCCGGGCAGAAACCATTCGGCGCGGGGCGGCTCGCCGTCCGGCGGGTTGTCAAAGCGCACGCTCACGCGCTCCAGCCCTTCGGGCGCGGCGGGCGCGGGCGACGGGGCCAGCTGGTGCAGGTGGCGCATGAGGGCGGCCCAGACGGGGGCCGCGCCGCTGGCGCCGCTGACGTCGTGCATGGGCTGGCCGCTGGCGTTGCCGACCCACACGGCGACGGTGTGGCGCGGGGTGTAGCCCACGGCCCAGTTGTCGCGCATGTCTTTGCTGGTGCCGGTTTTGGCGGCGCTCCAAAAGCGCGTGCCCAGCACGGAGTCCATGCCGAAGGTGAGGGCGCGCGCGTTGCGGTCGGAGAGGATGTCGCCCACGATGAAGGCGGCGCCCGCGTCCAGCGCGGCGGGGCAGGGCGCGGCTTGTTCCGCTGCGCTGGCGCGGTGCAGGCGCACGGGGCACAGCCGCCCGCCATTGGCCAGCGCGCGGTAGGCGTTGGCCAGTTGCAGCAGCGTGACTTCGGCGCTGCCCAGCGCCAGGCTCAGGCCGTAGTAGCCGCTGGTTTCGGGCAGGCGCATGCCCAGATCGTGCAGCTGGCGGTGAAAGGCTTCAGGCGAGACCATGCCGAGCACGCGCACGGCCGGGATGTTGAGCGAGGAGGCCAGCGCCACGCGCGCCGAGACCCAGCCGTGGTAGCGCCGGTCATGGTTGTGCGGGATGTAAAGCCCGCCGCCGGTTTGCAGCCGCGCGGGGGAGTCGTCAAGCAGCGTGGCCGCCGTGATGCGCCGCTGGGCAATGGCCTGCGCGTAGAGAAAAGGTTTGAGCGCGCTGCCGGGCTGGCGCAGGGCGGTCACGCCGTCCACCTCTGCCGCCTGGCTCAAATCGCTGCCGCTGGAGCCGACCCAGGCCAGCGCTTCGCCCGTGGCGTTGTCCAGCACCAGCACGGCGCCGTCTTGCACGTTGCGGCCTTGCAGCTCGCGCAGGTGCTGGCGCAGGGTTTGCAGGGCCAGGCGCTGGGTGGGGCCGTCCAGCGTGCTGGGCACGGCGGGCGGGGGCAGGCCATCGGGCGCGGCGCGGGCGGCCTCGGCAATCAGGCGGCGGGCCAGGTGGGGGGCTGGTCCTTCGCTGGCGGGCCAGGCGCGGCGGGGCAGGGCGCCAGCGGCCAGCAGCTCCAGCGTGATGCAGCCCTGCCGTTTTTCTTCAGCAGACTGCCCGGCCCGCATGAGCGAGAGCACGCCGCAGGCGCGCTGCGCCACGCGGGCGGCGCTGGCGTTGGGCGCGCGCACCAGCGCGGCGGCCAGCGCGGCTTCGGCGTCGTTCAGGCCGTGGGGGGCTTTGCCAAACAGCGTGCGCGCCAGCGCGTCCAGCCCCACCAGCTCGCCCCGGAAGGGCACGAGGTTCAGATACGCCTCCAGGATTTCGTCCTTGCGCCAGCCGCCCTCCAGCCGCCGCGCCATCACGGCCTGCCCCAGCTTTTGGCGCAGGCTGCGGCCGCTGCCGCCCTGGCGCAAATCTTCATCGAGCAGACCGGCCAGCTGCATGGTCAGCGTGCTGGCGCCGCGCGTTTTCTCGTTCCACAAATTGCCCCAGGCGGCCGCGCCCACGGCCCGCCAATCCACCCCGCTGTGTTCGTAAAAGCGCTTGTCTTCCGAGAGCACCAGCGCCTGGCGCAGCGCGGGCGACACATCGGCCAGCGCCACCCACGCGCCCCGGCGCGCGCTGTCATCGGTGCGCAGGCGGTGCAGCGGCTGGCCGCTGCGATCCAGCAGCCAGGTTTCGGAAGAACGGAAATCCGCCTTGACCTGCGCGAATGTTGGCGCGCTGCTGGAATGGGCCGGGGCGGCGGCCAGCAGGGCCGCCAGCCAGGCAGCGGGCAGAAAAGAAGGCAGAAGGCATCGGAGCGAAGGGCGGAACATGGAGCGCGATTGTGGCGGCGCGGCACATTCACAGGGCGCTGGCCGCAGGGTTGAAAGCGCGGCATTTTTAGCTACTCTATCCATAGCATGAGGTCCTAGTGGATATTGCGCAAGGCGGCATTCAAGGCCCTTGAATTTGCTCCTGTTTCTGATGTGGCTGGGCAGGCGCGGCCAATCGGCTTTTCGTTCTGGCGGAGCATCAGGAGCAAGGCAAAAAACCGCCGGAAGCGGTTTGGTCAGCGGCGGCCATAGATGCGCCGCCCTATAAAAAAACAATAAAAAATTCGTTTGAGTTTGAAGGCTTCGTTGTGACACTTGCGGGCCTCGGGCGCCCAGCGCCTGTTTCACGTTTTCAAAGGCCCCCCATGAAAAAGCTCAAGCTCATTGCCTCCGCCCTCGTTCTGGCCGCTGCTGGCGCGGCCCATGCCGAAACCACGCTGCTCAACGCCTCCTACGACGTCACGCGCGAGTTCTACCGCGACTACAACGCCGCCTTCATCAGGCACTACAAGCAAAGCACGGGGCAGGACATCCGCGTCGATCAGTCGCACGCCGGCTCCAGCACGCAGGCGCGCGCCGTGGCCGACGGGCTGGAGGCCGATGTGGTCACGATGAACACCACCACCGATGTGGACTTTCTTGCCGCCAAAGGCGCCGTAGCCGCCGACTGGCAAAAGCAGTTCCCGCACGAAGCCGCGCCCAACACCTCGACCATGCTGTTTCTGGTGCGCAAGGGCAACCCGAAGAACATCAAGGACTGGGACGATCTGACGCGCCCCGACGTGAAAGTGGTTGTCGTCAATCCCAAAACAGGCGGCAATGGCCGCATGGCCTATCTGGCCGCCTGGGGCCAGGCGCGCGCCAAGGGCGGCGACGACGCCAAGGCCGCCGATTTTGTGGCGCGGCTCTACAAAAACGTGCCCGCGCTGGCGCGCGGCGGACGCGACGCCACGGGCATGTTTTTGCAACGCAACGTGGGCGATGTGCTCATCACCTTCGAGTCCGAAGTGGTGTCGGTAGAGCGCGAATTCGGCAAGGGCCGCGTGGAAGTGGTCTATCCCTGGGCCAGCATCGTCACGGAAAACCCCGTGGCCGTGGTCGAGCGCACGGTGAAGAAAAAAGGCACCGCCGCACAAGCCAAGGCGTATCTGGATTACCTGTATTCCGACGAAGGCCAGGAAATTGCCGCCAAACACGGCTTGCGCCCGCGCAACGCGGACATTCTGAAAAAGCACGCCGACACCTTCAAAAACCTGAAGCTCTTCACGGTGAAAGAGTATTTCGGCTCGCTGGGTGAAGCGCAGAAAGTGCATTTCAACGACGGCGGCCAGTTCGACAAGCTCTACCAGCCTGCCGGCAGGTAATTCTTACTTGGGAGATGAATATGAGAGTTAAGTCATTCGTATTGGTTTTATTAATTTCTTTGATTGGCCATGTGAATGCTCAAGACAATCTTGAAACTAATGATGAGAACTTTATTCCACCTTATTTAAAAGAGTATAAAAAATCACTGGCTGAGAGTGTGCCTGAAATTGAGGCCAAAAGATATAAAATGAATGGAAAAAAATTGCAAGGTGATGATATACCAGATGCAGATGCATTGAAACACATGAGGAGGGCTCGCCGCTTGAGTGAACTGGCAACAGAAATAGAAAATGAGTTTCCATTAAGATTTTCTGGCGGAGATGTTGATGATGCACAGATTGGCGAACCAGTCTTGCATATATGGATCAAGGGACTAAATGAGAAAGAAAAGAAAAATATTGAAGAGAGATTTTCTGGTGTTATTTTTGAATCCTCTCTCTATAATAAGAAGGAAATAAGTGCTATGAACTCAAGGATCGCCAATAAAATTTGGGATTCTGGCATCAGAGGTTTAGTGGGGGTAGGATATGACACCATACAACAAAAATTTATTATATTTACGGAGCCGCAAGCAATAGAATCTATTAGAAATATCATTCAAGGTGATGGCGAGCTTAGTAAAATCCTATTTTATTTTAAAGTTTCTAGCCCAATGAGTGCGACTGCATCGCCAGATCTCTGGGCAGGAATGCCTTTAAGAAATACAACTCAAGCTGGCTTATCCTATAGAGGTATCACTTGTACGGCTGGGTTTAATGTGGTTGGCGGAATTTTTCCATTCACTATCATAGCTGGGCATTGCGGCCAGGCAGGGGACAAAATGGATACACAGAAGTTTGGTTGGTTCGGTGGAGATTTTTATGGAGCCATTTCAAATACAGTTTTCATGTCTGGCGATAGGACAGATTATGGAATTATTGGGAACGATAATTTTAAGCATAGTACCCCTGGTAAATATGTATACATTATTAGTCCAACTTATTCTGGATCACCTGTATACTGGAGAAGTGAAATCAGAAGAGAGGGATTAATAGTTGGAAGCAAAAATCCTTCAGTTCATGAGCAATACTGTGCTGCCGGTGCAGTCAGTGGGTGGAAATGTGGAAAAACTACTACTATCAATGCGACATATTTTTACAATGGAAGGCAAATAAGAAATCTTTCGTCTTTATCTGTGTGTAGTAAGCCTGGAGATTCTGGCGGCCCAGTAGTAACAGGAAACACGGAAAGAGGTGGAAATTTAGCAGTAGGTATTGTTGTAGCCAGTACAGATATATGTGCATTCACTGGATCTTTCGGTAGCGTACCTGCTCCTATTACTGCATTTGTTCCAATTAATTTTATACTTGAAGAGTATAAAGTAGAATTAGCAAGCATTTACTAATATAATTACTTAATATATAGGTATATTTATGCGGCCCCGTAAAACGGTTCGCGTGCTGCCTGGCTTCGGCCTGACGCTGGGCTACACGCTGCTTTATCTGGGCCTGGTGGTGCTGATGCCGCTGGGCGCGCTGCTGGCTTATTCGCTTTCAATGAGCTGGGGCGATTTCTGGGCCACGGTGTCCGCGCCGCGCGTGCTGGCGGCATTCAGGCTGACGTTTGGCGCTTCGCTGGCGGCGGCGCTGGTGAACGTGGCGGCGGGCCTGCTGCTGGCCTGGGTGCTGGTGCGCTATGAATTTCCGGGGCGCAAGCTGGCTGATGCGCTGGTGGATTTGCCCTTTGCGCTGCCCACGGCGGTGGCGGGCATTGCGCTGGCGGCGGTGCTGGCGGGCAATGGCTGGGTGGGGCGCTGGCTGGAGCCGCTGGGGCTGGAGCTGGCGTTCAAGCCGGCGGGCATCGTGGTGGCGCTCATCTTCATCGGGCTGCCCTTTGTGGTGCGCACGGTGCAGCCGGTGCTGCAAGAGGCGGAAAAAGAGCTGGAAGAGGCCGCCGCCTGCCTGGGCGCGACGCGCTGGCAGACGTTTCGCCACGTCATCTTTCCGGCCATTGCGCCTGCGCTGGTGACGGGCTTTGCGCTGGCGTTTGCGCGCGCGGTGGGCGAATACGGCTCGGTCATCTTCATCGCGGGCAACATGCCGATGGTTTCCGAAATCGCGCCGCTCATCATCATCGGCAAGCTGGAGCAGTACGACACGGCGGGCGCCGCTGCCGTGGCCA
Source organism: Ottowia sp. oral taxon 894 (assembly GCF_001262075.1). Taxonomy (GTDB): domain Bacteria; phylum Pseudomonadota; class Gammaproteobacteria; order Burkholderiales; family Burkholderiaceae_C; genus Ottowia; species Ottowia massiliensis. The sequence continues at coordinate 91,664 of NZ_CP012073.1, forward strand.
CGGTGATGCTGCTGATTTCCTTTGCCATGCTGCTGGCCATCAACGCGCTGCAAGCCTGGGGCCGCCGGCGCAAGGGAGAGGCCGCATGAGCGCGTCCGTGAAACCGTCCGCATCTGCCGCGCCTGCATCTGCCGCGCCCGCCGTTCCCAAGCGCGTGCGCACCACCGAGAGCGCGCCCGTGCGCTGGCTGCTCACGGCGCTGGCGCTTAGCTTCATGGCGCTGTTTCTGGCGCTGCCGCTGGCGGCCGTGTTTGCCGAGGCGCTGGGCGCGGGCTGGCAGGCTTATGTGGAGGCGCTGCGCCAGCCCGACGCGCTGGCCGCCGTGCGGCTGACGCTGCTGACGGCGGCCATTGCCGTGCCGCTGAACCTGGTGTTTGGCGTGGCGGCGGCCTGGTGCGTGGCGCGCTTCGAGTTCCGGGGCAAGCCGTTTCTCATCACGCTGATCGACTTGCCTTTTTCCGTCTCGCCCGTGGTGGCGGGGCTGTGCTACGTGCTGGTGTTTGGTGCGCAAGGCTGGCTGGGGCCGTGGCTGGCCGCGCATGACATCAAGGTCATCTTCGCCGTGCCGGGCATCTTGCTGGCGACGGTGTTCGTCACCTTTCCCTTCATTGCGCGCGAGCTGATTCCGCTCATGCAGGCGCAAGGCAGCGACGAGGAGCAGGCCGCGCAGGTGCTGGGCGCCAGCGGCTGGCAGACCTTCTGGCACGTGACGCTGCCCAACATCCGCTGGGGCCTGCTGTATGGCGTGATCCTGTGCAACGCGCGGGCAATGGGCGAATTCGGCGCCGTCTCGGTCGTCAGCGGCCACATCCGGGGGCAGACCAACACCATGCCCCTGCACGTGGAAGTGCTCTACAACGAATACCAGGGCCAGGCCGCCTTTGCCGTGGCCAGCCTGCTGGCGCTGCTGGCGCTGGTCACGCTCGCGCTCAAAACCCTGGTGGAGTGGCGCCACGCCAAGGAGCTGCAAGACGCCGCCGCCCTGCCCGAACCCGCCCCACCCGCCGCCCCGCCCGCTGAAAGGACTGCGCCATGACCTGCCGCCGCGCCCTCGTTCACGCCTCGGCCGCCAGCGCCCTGTGCCTGGCCGCCATCGCCGTCGGCAAATACCTGCCCCCCGGCTGGGCCGCCGCGCTGCTGCTGGCGGGCGCGGCGTATGGGCTGCTTGGCGCATGGCAGGCGCGCGCAGGGCTTCAGAAACAGGAGCAAATTGAAGAGGCCTGAAACGGCCTTTGCCGCAGACCTATCTTGAGATCATGCTATGAAACCGGGAGCAAAAAAACCGGCTTCATGGCCGCTGGCAGACACACACCCGAAACACCCATGAGCATCGACATTCAGCACATCAGCAAGCAATTCGGCAACTTCCAGGCCCTGAGCGACGTCAGCCTGAACATCGGCAGCGGCGAACTGGTGGCGCTGCTGGGGCCTTCGGGCTGCGGCAAAACCACGCTGCTGCGCATCATTGCCGGGCTGGAAAGCGCCGACACGGGGCAAATCCTCTTTGGCGGCCAGGACACGACCGATGTCCACGTGCGCCAGCGCGGCGTGGGCTTTGTCTTCCAGCACTACGCGCTGTTCCGGCACATGACCGTGTTTGACAACGTGGCCTTCGGCCTGCGCGTCAAGCCCCGCAAAGAGCGCCCGGATGAAGCGCACATCCAGGCGCGCGTGCACGAGCTGCTGCAAATGGTGCAGCTGGACTGGCTGGCGGGCCGCTACCCCTCGCAGCTCTCGGGCGGGCAGCGCCAGCGCATCGCCCTGGCGCGCGCGCTGGCCGTCGCCCCCAAAGTGCTGCTGCTGGACGAACCCTTTGGCGCGCTCGATGCCAAAGTGCGCAAGGAACTGCGCCGCTGGCTGCGCCGCCTGCACGAAGAGCTGAACGTCACCAGCATCTTCGTCACGCACGACCAGGAAGAAGCGCTTGAAGTGGCCGACCGCGTCGTCGTCATGAACAAAGGCCGCATCGAACAGCAAGGCACGCCGCAAGAAGTGTGGGAGCACCCCGCCAGCCCCTTCGTCTACGGCTTTCTGGGCGACGTGAACCTCTTTCATGGCCGCGCCAGCGGCGGCCAGATGCAAGTGGGCGACTGGCAACTGGCCGCGCCCGACGCGCCCCACGCCGCCGACGCCGAAGCCCTGGCCTTCGTGCGCCCTGCCGACCTGGCCGTCAGCGCCGACGCGCCCGGCGCCAGCGGCCTGCCCGCGCGCCTGGACCGCGCCCTCGTCATCGGTCCCCTGGCCCGGCTCGAACTCAGCGCCCTGGAGCCGCGCGGCCAGATTCTGGAAGCGCACCTGCCCGTCGCCGAATGGCAGGCGCTGGGCCTGAAAGAAGGCGACGCCGTGCGCATCAGCCCCCGCCGCGCGCGCGTGTTCGTCAACATGGCCGACGATCCGGCGGCCATGATTTGAGAGTCTGTTCCGGGCGCCAGCTCCCGATTTGGCCGCAGACGCGGCAGCGCGGGTGTGAGAAAGCGGGCCGGAATAAGGAGCGCGGGGAGAAGCAGCAGTGGCTTTTTTTGCTCATCTATTCATAGCGGGATGTCCTAGTGGAATCAGCGCTGAACGGCATTTCTGCCCCGCAAATTTGCTCCTGTTTCTGACGCTTTCCTTGTAGCAGTCCAGCCAGCGCGGGTGTGCTGGCGCTGCGGTAGTCGAGTGCAGGGTTGCATCTTCTACTCGCGGCCCGTTCGTGCCAAACCGCGCTCGCTGGCAGTTTCTGAGTCGGTCACGCCAGTGCCTTCTCCAGAGGGTGCCGCCTGGCATATTCCCGTCCGCTGGCTGTTGCGCGCGGAAATGGTCTTTGGAGGCATCGCCAGTCCCGCCGCAGAAAACCTTTCCGCAAAGCTGCGGCTGACAATCCGCAGACTCTGTGGACCCGTTCCTTTTTTCCACCACCCAAAGGAGAGCTTCAATGGCACACGTTTTCGTTTTTCTCACCACTGGCTTTGAAGAAATCGAGGCCCTGGCCACGGTTGATGTGCTGCGCCGCGCGCAACTGGACGTGCAGACCGTCTCGCTCACGGGCGAGCGGCAGGTGACAGGCGGCCATCAGGTCACGGTGCAGGCCGACGTTCTGTTTGAAATGGCCGATTTCAGCGCCGCGCAAATGCTCGTGGTGCCTGGCGGCACCGTGAAGTACGCCGAGCATGACGGCCTGAAGCAGCGGCTGCTGGCTTTTGCGCAGCAAGGCGGCAAGGTGGCGGCCATTTGCGCCTCTCCTGCACTGTTGGGCGGCATCGGCCTGCTGCAAGGCAAGAGCGCCACTTGCTACCCCGGTTTTGAAGACCGCCTGACTGGCGCGCGCCTGCAGGCGGGCAGCGCCGTGGTTGTCGATGGCCTTGTCACCACGGGCCGAGGCCCCGGCCTGACGCTGGACTTCGCTCTGGCGCTGGTGGAGCAGCTGGCTGGCAAAGCCAAGCGCGACGAGGTGGCCGGGCAGCTGCTGCTGGCGCACTGACCGCGCGCGGTTTGGCCCATGAAAAAGGCCGGCAAAGCCCGGCCTTTGAAGAAATCAGCGCGGTTTGCGCTCTTCGGCAGGCGGCTCGTCCGCCTGCGGCTTTTTCTTGTATTTGGGCGGCAGCGCCATGCGCAGGAACAGGCCCGCCATGGCGCCTGCGAGGACGCCAAAGAAAATGCCGATGACCAGCTCGCCTTCAGCGCGGCCATGCGCCCAGCCGACGAGCGCGCCGATGATGATGCCCAGGGCCAGCCAGATTTCAGTTCGCATGGACCAGTGCCTTTCGCTTGCGGATTGGAAAAAAGGGGGGAAAAAAACAGATAGCAGGATAGGAAAGCGCGCGGCGGATTATCCGGGCTGCGCGTTCCTTTTTCTGGCTCGCGGCCCCGTTTCCGGCTCTGGCGGCGGGAGCCTGGCGAACCGGGGCGGCCGTTCAGATCCAGTCTTGCGCCTTCACCTTTTCGGATTTGCCGCGCAGGCGGCTCAAGGCGCTCAGGTAGGCCTTGGCGGCGGCGATGACGATGTCCGGATCGGCGCCCACGCCATTGACCACGCGGCCCGCGTGTTGCAGGCGCACGGTGACTTCGCCCTGGCTTTCGGTGGAGCCGCTGGTGATGGCGTTGATGGAAAAAAGCAGCAGTTCCGCGCCGCTGTTCACTTGCGATTCGATGGCTTTGAAGGTGGCGTCCACGGGGCCGTTGCCTTCGGCGCTGGCGCGGCGCTCCTGGCCGTTTTCGGTGAAGACGATGCTGGCGCTGGGGCGCTCGCCGGTTTCGCTGCGCTGGGCCAGGGAGACCAGGCCGTAGGCTTCCTTGCCGGGCGTGACGCTTTCGTCGCTGACCAGCGCGAGGATGTCCTCGTCGAAGATTTCGCTTTTGCGGTCGGCCAGTTCCTTGAATTTGGAGAAAGCCACGTTGATGTCGCTTTCGCTGCCAAAGTGCACGCCCAGCTCGTCCAGGCGCTGCTTGAAGGCGTTGCGGCCGCTGAGCTTGCCGAGCACGATTTTGTTGGCCGTCCAGCCCACGTCTTCGGCGCGCATGATTTCGTAGGTGTCGCGCGCCTTGAGCACGCCGTCTTGGTGAATGCCGCTGGCGTGCGCGAAGGCGTTGGCGCCCACCACGGCCTTGTTGGGCTGCACTGCAAAACCCGTGGTCTGGCTGACCATGCGGCTGGCGGGCACGATCTGGCGGGTGTCAATGGCCACGTCCAGCCCGAAGTAGTCGCGCCGCGTTTTCACGGCCATCACCACTTCTTCCAGCGCGCAGTTGCCCGCACGCTCGCCCAGGCCGTTGATGGTGCATTCCACTTGCCGCGCGCCGCCTATCTTCACGCCCGCCAGGCTGTTGGCCACGGCCATGCCCAGGTCGTTGTGGCAGTGCACGCTCCAGATGGCCTGGTCGCTGTTGGGCACGCGCTCGCGCAGGTTGCGGATGAACTGGCCAAACAGCTCCGGTATGGCGTAGCCCACGGTGTCGGGCACGTTGATGGTGCGGGCGCCTTCGGCAATGGCCGCTTCAATCACGCGGCAAAGAAAGTCCGGGTCGCTGCGGTAGCCGTCTTCGGGGCTGAATTCCACGTCGGCGCACAGGCTGCGCGCCAGCCGCACCGACTGGCGGGCCTGCTCGAGCACTTGCTCGGGCGTCATGCGCAGTTTTTTCTCCATGTGCAGCGCGCTGGTGGCGATGAAGGTGTGAATGCGCGCGCGCTGCGCGCCTTTCAAGGCCTCGGCGGCGCGGGTGATGTCGCGCTCGTTGGCGCGCGAGAGCGAGCAGACGGTGGAGTCTTTCACCGCCTCGGCAATGGCCTTGACGCATTCAAAGTCGCCCTCGCTGGCGGCGGCAAAGCCGGCCTCGATCACGTCCACGCGCAGGCGCTCCAGCTGGCGGGCGATGCGCAGTTTTTCATCGCGCGTCATGCTCGCGCCGGGCGATTGCTCGCCATCGCGCAAGGTGGTGTCAAAAATGATGAGTTGCTCGGTCATGGGTTTTCTCCTTGTAGATGCCGAAAGTTGGAAAAACGCATCCGCCAGACAAAAAAACGGCCCGCTGCGAATGCATGCGGGCCGTTTTGCGGAAATGGGAAAAAAGGATGCGCCGTGGAAAAGCTGCCGTCAGCTTCCCAGGCGCGCGCCCATGCCGCCGCCCGCGCGGGGCGCTAGTAGCAGGCAAAGGGCGCTGTGGAACATGGCGGCGGAATGTAGCACAGCGCTTGTCCCGGCTTGCCTGGCCTGGCTTGCACATGCCCGGCGGCTTCAGCCAATCAGAAACGGGCTGCCCGTGACGGGCGTGCTGGGCACGGCGAAGTCTTGCTTGGCCATGATGCCCGCCCGGTACGCGGCGCGGCCCGCCTCGATGGCCTGGCGGAAGGCGCCTGCCATGCGCACCGGGTCGGGCGAGTAGCTGATGGCGCTGTTGAGCAGCACGGCGTCAAAGCCCATTTCCATGGCTTGCGCGGCGTGGCTGGGCGCGCCAATGCCCGCGTCGATGATGAGCGTGGCCTCAGGCAGGCGCTCGCGCAGCAGGCGCAGGGCAAAGGGGTTTGTGAGGCCCTGGCCGGAGCCGATGGGCGCGCCCCAGGGCATGAGCAGCGGGCAGCCCGCATCCAGCAGGCGGCGGCAGGTCACCAGATCGTCCGTGCAGTAGGGAAAGACGGTGAAGCCTTCGCGCACGAGTTCGGCGGCGGCGCGCACCAGCTCCTGCGGGTCGGGCTGGAGGGTGTAGTCGTCGCCGATGACTTCCAGCTTGATCCACGGCGTGCCGTACAGCTCGCGCGCCATGTGGGCCAGCTGCACGGCTTCGCGCGCGCTGGCGCAGCCGGCGGTGTTGGGCAGCAGGCGCGCGCCGGTTTCGCGCAGGGCCTGGCGCACCATGTCGATGAAGCCGTTGTCGCTGCCGCTGGCCGCCGTCTGGCGCTTCAGGCCCACGGTGACGATCTGGCTGCCTGCGGCGCGCATGGCTTCGCGCAGCACGGCAGGGGACGGGTAGCGGGCGGTGCCCAGAAGAAAGCGGCTGCTGAAGGCGATGTCGCCCACGCGCCAGAGGTCTTGCGGTGTCTGCATGGTGTGTTTTTTGCGTTGCTGATGGAGAAAACCTGTTTGCAATCGGCCCGCAGGCGCGAAAAGCGCGGCTCCGGGCAATTTGCGGCGCCTGATTTTCCGCAGCCGCAATTGCCGCCGCCGCAAGCGGGGGCGTTCATCTCCACGCGTTGCGCCTTCATTCACAAAAGCACAAAAGCGCGCGCCTTGTTCGCCAGCGCGAGGGCTGTCTTTAACTAAAACAGGAGCAAATTCAGGGGCTTTGAAACGGCGCTTGCGCCCTTTCCATTAGGACCTCACGCTATCAATCAAGGAGCAAAAAAGAGAACAAAAATGGCTCTGAAGGCGGCCTTTTTCTGCAAGCCTTTCAGCCCAGCAGCAGCTTGTCGTCGTCCACCGCTTCGCCGCGCACGCGGCTGAACATGGCGAGCAAATCGGGCACGTCCAGCGCGGCGCGCTCGGCGCCGCGAACGTCCAGTACCACCTGCCCCTGATGCAGCATGACGGTGCGCGTGCCGTGGTCCAGCGCCTGGCGCATGGAGTGGGTGACCATGAGCGCCGTCAGGCCCTGGCTTTGCACGATCTGGTCGGTCAGCCGCAGCACGAAGGCGGCGGTTTTGGGATCGAGCGCGGCGGTGTGCTCGTCCAGCAGCAGCAGGCGCGAGGGCTGGAGCGAGGCCATCAGCAGGCTCACCGCCTGCCGCTGCCCGCCAGACAGCAGGCCCATGCGGTCGGTCAGGCGCGCTTCCAGCCCCAGGCCGAGCGTGGCGAGCTTGTCGCGAAACAGCGCGCGCTGGCTGGCGCGCACGGCGCGGCGCAGCAGATGGCGGCGCTGGCCGCGCTGCCAGGCCAGCGCCAGGTTTTCTTCGATGCTCAGGCTCTCGCAAGTGCCGGCCATCGGGTCCTGGAACACGCGGGCCACTTGCGCGGCGCGCTGCCAGGCGGTTTTGCGGGTGACGTCCTGGCCGTCGATGATGATTTGGCCTTCGTCCACCTTCAAGTCGCCGCTGATGGCGTTCAGAAAAGTGGATTTGCCCGCGCCGTTGCTGCCGATGACGGTGATGAATTCGCCCTCGTCAATGGTCAGGCTCAGGCCCCGCAGCGCGTGGTTTTCGATCACCGTGCCGGGGTTGAAGGTTTTGTGCAATGCCTTGGCTTGGAGCATGGCGTCAGCCCTTTGCTTGCGGTGCGCGAGATGATGGTGACGATGCAGGCGCGGCGCGGCGCGGCCACAGCCGCGCCTTGATCTTGGGCAGCACCAGCGCCACGGCCACCAGCGTGGCCGTCACCAGGTTCAGGTCTTGCGCTTGCAGGCCGATGAAATCGGCCTCCAGCGCCAGCGCGATGAACAGGCGGTATGCCAGCGCGCCCAGCGCCGTGGCCAGCGTCACCACCCAGATCAGGCGCGCGGACAGCAGCGTCTCGCCAATGATCACCGCCGCCAGGCCAATGACGATGGTGCCCACGCCCATGGAAACGTCGGCCCCGCCCTGCACTTGCACATACAGCGCGCCGCCCAGCGCAATCAGCGCGTTGGACAGCGCCATGCCCCCCAGCGTGAGCCGCCCCGTGGGCACGCCCTGCGCGCGCGCCATGCGCGGATTGGCCCCCGTGGCCCGCAGCGCCAGCCCCGTTTGCGAGGCAAAAAACCCGTCCAGCCCCAGCTTGACCGCCAGCACCACCAGCCCCAGCGCCAGCGGCCTGGCCCACATGGCGTTGTCATCGGTGAGAAAGGGCGAGAAAACCGAAGGCTCGCCCAGCAGCGACAGATTGGGCGCGCCCATGATGCGCAGATTCACCGAATACAGCGCAATCATCGTCAGGATGGAAGCGAGCAGCTGCATGATGCCCAGCCGCACGTAAAGCCAGGCCGTCAGCAGCCCCGCCGCCGCGCCCGCCACCGCCGCCGCCAGGCAGGCCAGCCACGGGTTCCAGCCCGCCACGATGAGCACCGCCGCCGTTGCCCCGCCCAGCGGAAAGCTGCCATCGGCCGTGAGATCGGGAAAGTCCAGAATGCGAAACGAGAGCAGCACCCCCAGCGCCACCAGCGCGAAGATGAAGCCCATCTCCAGCGCCCCCATGAAAGAAAACAGCGACATGGCGGCCTTACCTCGGCAGCGGCGCGGCGCCGGTCAGTGAATGGGGCATGGCAAAACTCGTGGGCAAAAGCATGAAAAAGCGCCGCGCCATGAAAAACGCCAGCGGCAAAGGCTGGCGGCGCGCGCGGCAAACAAAAACGGGGCGGATTTTAGGGCGCGGCATGCCCGCGCGGCGTGCGAGAGGGGCCGCAGAAATCAGGGCCTGTTTGCAATCCATCCGTGGGCGCGCAAGCACAAGCCAGAAGCGCAGGCCGGGTGAAAGGCTGCGTCACGGCACGCACGCCTCATCCGCCCCCAGCTTCGCCCTGCCCGTTTCAGACACGGTCATTGCAGGCCACAGGCCGCTGGCTCGACTCAGAAGCCGCCTGTTGCCCGGCAGATAACATCAGAAAAAGGAGCAAATCGAAGGGTGTTAAAATGAAGCTTCGCGCAGTTTCCACTAGGACACTATGCTAGTGATATAGGAGCAAAATACTTGCCTGTCTCCAGCTTGCGCCTAGCCCTTCTTTTCAGAGCCTGCTTGCAATCTGACCGTGAGGGTCAAACGGGCTTTACGGCCCAATGGCGCAGCACAGCGAGGATTGGCAACACGCCGCAGACCGCCCGAATCCACGCTTTTTGCGCCCACGGGCGGACGGTAAACAACCCTCTCAAGCCAGCAGCGCCTGCGCCAGCTCAGCAGCGGCTTCTTGCTGGGCGGTTAGTGCTTCAGGGATGACGCGGCCAAACTGGATGAAGCCGTGCACCATGCCCCGGTACAGCTCCAGCTGCACGGGCACGCCCGCCATGCGCAGTTTGTCGGCGTAGGCCAGGCCTTCATCGACCAGCGGGTCGCATTCGGCCAGGGCCAGCCAGGCGGGCGCCACGCCTGCCACGTCGTCATGCAGCAGGGGGGCAAAGCGCCAGTCGGTGCGTTCGTGCGGGGCGATGTAGTTGCCAAACAGCCAGGAAATGGCCGCTTCGGTCAGCGGCGGCGCGTGGCGCAGGCGCTGGTGTGATTCGGTGTCTTGATGCGCCGTTGTGCCGGGGTAGATCAGCAGTTGCAGCGCCAGCGGCAGGCCCTCATCGCGTGCATGGATGGCCGCCACCGCCGCCAGGGTGCCGCCCGCCGAATCGCCCCCCACAGCCAGGCGCGAAGCATCCAGCCCCAGGGCCGCGCCTTCAGCGGCCAGCCAGCGCAGCGCGTCCCACACGTCATGCACGGCAGTGGGAAAGCGGTGCTCGGGCGCCAGGCGGTAGTCCAGCGCAAGCACGGCCACGCCGCTTTGTGCAGCCAGTGCGCGGCACAGGCTCTCATGCGTGGCCACGCTGCCCAGCGTGAAGCCGCCGCCATGCAGATACAGCAGGGCGGGCAGCGGCGGCCCTTCTTCAGCCGGGCGGGGTGCGTAAAGGCGTGCGTGCAAAGCGGCGCCGTCCCGGGCCGGGATGCGCACATCCTGCACGCGCGGCAGGGGCGCGGGGGCAATGTCCAGCACGCCCGCATTGCGCTCATAAAAGGCGCGCGCCTGTGCAGGCGGCAGGCTTTCGAGGGGCGGGCGGCCTGCACGGCCCATGCGTTCCAGCAGGGCGCGCATGGCAGGGGTAAGTTGACGGGGCAGCACGGTTTCTGAAATCGCGGATGGCGTGGCGGTCATCCGATGATTTTCATGCCCGTCAAAAAAAATCGTTTTCCGGAGCGCGCGCGACCCTGCGCTTCATTGGGTTTTGAAGGGCATTTTGTCCGCTTCACATGCAAGCTGCTGAACGGAAAGCGGAACGCGGCCATCAGCTTGCCGGCTCCAGAACAAAATAGATTACCAAAGCATCTTCCATCTGCCCTGGATGCGTTTCCGACATGGCGATGCCGAATATCTTTCTGTTCCACATGAATCCGCTCTCGAACAAGGCAAGAATATTCAAATCATAATCGAACAATTCCGGCCCATCAAAAGGCAACGATTTGCTGCCATGTTCGAGCACCCAATTGGAAAAATTTTTTCTGATCATGTCGGGAGTCGCATCCGCCGCTACTTTGAAAAAGCGCGGTGGATATTCCGAACTGACATGATATTGGCTTGAAACGAAGTCGCGCACATGCTGCTTCAGCGCGCGGGCTTGAGGCAGGTCTTCAGAGGCCGGGCTGGAATAGGCTGGCGCAGGAAATGATGACAGAAAATTTTCAGCGGCATGAGAGGTCAGCATGGCTGCGCTCCACAAGAAAAGAAAAAAAACGGCCCCAAAGCCAATGGATCCGCATGAACATCTGTCAATGATTTTCATCATATGCCTGACATAAAGATGGGCTGAATCACCAGTCTGATCAGCCTTCAGTTTTGAACCCCCAGCGCCCGCCAGGAAGCGGCGGCGTGGCGCCGCTGGCGTGGGGGCCGCTCAGTTTGACTTCAATAACGTCAATGTTTTTGCATCCCTATACGAGTCCATATGCGATTCAAAATGAATGCGGCCTTTTTATATCGAGGGAACGGGCGTCACTTCAATCAACCGTTCAATTCATTTTTGCTGGCTCTTGCGGCGGCTCTTCGGGCGGTGTTTCGTGATAAGGCCGCGCAGGCACAGCCACTTGCTGCGAGCCGGCGCGCCATTGGCGCAGGGCGCGCTGAAATAGCAGGCTGTTGGGCACTTTCAGCACGGTGCCTTCGCGGCCATTGCCGCTTTCCTCGAGCGTGGTGTAGATCAGGTTGATGTCTATCACGCGGCCTTTGAGGCCGGCTTTTTCGCCGTTTTCAAGCACTTCGATGCGGTCATTCAGCCTGAATATGCCGGTGGTGAATATCAGCAGCGAACAAAAAATGTTGGATAGCACGCTCCACGCGGCAAAAAAGGCCACGGCGGCCACGGCGGCAAAGCCAGTGAAGGCGCTCCAGAGCACCGCGCCCGATACGCCCAGGCGCTCCAGCGCCAGCAGCCAGGCGCTGCCATACACCACGAAAGTGAGCAGGCGGCGGGTGATGAAGTTGAATTCGGCGGGCAGGCGGTAGCGCTCGGCCACGCGGTTCGTCACGCGCCGCAGCAGCCTTTGCAGCAGTACGGCTCCAATGGCAATCAGCAGAATTTGCAGCAGCGGCAGCAGGCCCCGCATCCATTCCCGCAGCGAAGCTGGCAAGGTGGCGAGGTATTCATTCCAGAGGTAGGTCATTGCTTGTGTCGATGAGGTATTCGCCAGCGCGGCGCGCGGCGGCTTTTTCTGCCAGGCGGCGGATTGTCAGGCTGCGGCGCAAAAAACGGTGCGCAGCGTGGCCTGGCCCGCCTGCCTGCCTTGGCGCGCGCTTGCTGGCGCAGCAGCGCCAGCAACACATCCCACACGCCGCGCTAACGCCAGCGGGCAAAGGTGTTTGCAGACCTGTGGTAGTCCCAGGGTAGCGCTCGCCACTGGCTAAAGACAGCCTCTGAATGGCTCCGGCCTTGCCATGTTGCTGGGCGTATAAGTTTTGTGCGGTGACGCTTGTGATCTTCAAGCGCTGCGGCAGCTTGGTGGGGCTGCGCGGATCGCGAGCGGTTTTCTGGCGCACGCTGAAAGCGCGTCATGCGTTTCACAAAGCCTACCGCTGCCAGCCGTGCAGGCGCGCGGCACAATGGGGCGCTTGATGGTGCGCTGGGCCGTGCGTGCGTTTCTGCGGCCTGCTGCGCCGCCTATCCCACTTTCGCAGGAGATTTCTGAATGACAAAAACCGTCGCCGATGTCATGAAGCTGGTGAGCGAAAACGAATGCAAGTTCGTTGATTTGCGCTTCACCGACACGCTGGGCAAAGAGCACCACACCAGCGTGCCCGTTTCGGCCTTTGATGAAGACAAATTCAGCGATGGACATGCCTTTGACGGCTCTTCCATCGCGGGCTGGAAGGGCATTGAAGCGTCTGACATGCTGCTCATGCCCGATCCGGCCACCGCCTTCATCGACCCCTTCTTTGAAGAACCCACGCTCGTGCTCACCTGCGACGTGCTGGAGCCTGATGACTGCAAGGCTTATGACCGCGACCCGCGCTCCATCGCCCGCCGCGCCGAGGCGTACCTGAAAGCCAGCGGCGTGGGCGACACGGCCTATTTCGGCCCCGAGCCGGAGTTTTTCGTGTTTGACAATGTGCGATGGGGCACCGAGCCGAACCACACCTTCTACCAAGTGGACTCCTACCAGGCGCCGTGGAACAGCGGCACTGACATGGAAGGCGGCAACTTCGGCCACCGCCCCTGCGTCAAGGGCGGCTACTTTCCCGTGCCGCCCGTGGACGGCGCGCAAGACATGCGCGCGCAAATGGTGCTGATTCTCGAAGAGCTGGGCATCCCCGTGGAAGTGTTCCACCACGAAGTGGGCGGCGCGGGGCAAATGGAAATCGGCACCCGCTTCAGCACGCTGGTCGAGCGCGCCGACTGGACGCAGCGCATGAAATACGTCATCTGGAACGTGGCCAGCGCCTACGGCAAAACCGCCACCTTCATGCCCAAGCCCTACCACGGCGACAACGGCAGCGGCATGCACGTGCACCAGTCCATCTGGAAAGGCGGGCGCAACCTGTTTGCGGGCAATGGCTATGCGGGCCTGTCAGACGATGCGCTCTACTACATCGGCGGCATCATCCAGCACGCGCGCGCGCTCAACGCCATCACCAACCCCACCACCAACAGCTACAAGCGCCTGGTGCCGCACTTTGAAGCGCCCGTGAAGCTGGCCTACTCGGGCCGCAACCGCTCCGCCGCCATCCGCATCCCGCACGTCAGCAGCGACAAGGCGCGCCGCGTGGAAGCGCGCTTTCCCGACCCCATGGCCAACCCCTACCTGTGCTTTGCCGCCTTGCTGATGGCGGGGCTGGACGGCATCGAAAACAAAATCCACCCCGGCGAAGCCGCCACCAAAGACCTCTACCACCTGCCGCCTGAAGAAGACCGCCTGGTGCCCACCGTGTGCCACAGCCTTGACCAGGCGCTTCAGGCGCTGGATGCTGACCGCGCCTTCCTCACCAAAGGCGGCGTTTTCACCAACAGCATGCTCGATGCCTTCATCGAGCTGAAAATGCTTGAAGTCAATCGCGTGCGCGTGCAAGTCAATCCCGTGGAATACGACATGTATTTCTCGCTCTGAGAACCTGTTCAAGGTCCGTTCAAGGGCATGAAAAGCGCGGCCAGGCCCTGAGCGGGTTCTGGCGCGCTCCGGCTGCGCCCCAGCCGCGCAGGGAAAGGGCAGCGCCAAGGACGGCCCGCGCTGTCCTTTCCCTTTTACAAATTTCCGGCTTGTTGAAACAGGCTGTATCAACGATACTTTGTGAATTCCCTCATTCGAGATGAAGGCCGCACCCATGAAACAACCCATTGCATATGCCTGTTTTCTTGCCGCTCTGGCCTGCGCCGCCATGGCCGCAGCGCCAGCTGCCGCGCAAGACCGCATCTACCGCTGCGGCAATGAGTACACCAACGGCAAGGTGGACAAGCGCAAGGACTGCAAGCTGATCGAAGGCGGCAACGTAACGGTCATCAGCGGCTATCGCGCCCCCGGCAATGCCGCCCCGCGCGCCAGCGGCGGTGGCGGCAGCAGCAGTGGCGGCGGCAGCGCATCCGCCGCTCCCCGCAATGATTCGCCCGCCCAGCGCGCGCGCGATGCCGATGCGCGCGCCATTCTTGAAAACGAGCTACAACGCGCCGAGAGCGTGCAGGCCCAGCTGGAGCGCGAATACAACAATGGCCAGCCAGAAAAGAATGCGATTGAAATGCGAAACCCCGCCTTCTATAACGACCGCGTCAGCAAGATGAAAGACGCCATTGACCGCAACAAGAGCGACATCGAAGGCATACGCCGCGAGCTGGCGCGCTTCCAGAAAGGCTCGTGATGCCGGCTCATTGAAACGCCCTCGGCAAACGCCCGGAGAATCATCAGATTTGAAGGGCGTTTTTTCATGCTCTTTAGCCTGTTTTGCGGCGTCCTCCCCGGACGAATATCGCAGTTTGCAAGCCAGAGAAAGATAGCGCCCGGGTGCATTCAATCGGCGGCTGGCGAAGTCATCACGGAGCAAGAGCGCTTCCAGAGTAGAAGAAACTGCCCGGATGGCTGCCATAAAAGCACTTGCCAGCTAGAGAGCAGAAGGCGCGGCATGAAGGAGGCAACAAGCAAGGCGGATTAACAGCATTGGCTCCAATCTTTATATTGCATAGCATCCCCGCCATTCTGAATCAGTATTTTGATTGCATGTTTGCGAACGGTTTTCCCGTGGCGATGAAGGCGGTAATTTAAAGGGGGCAATTTCATTCCCTGCATAATGGTTGGCGCGCTTGAACAGGATTATCGCGCTGATGGTAAGGCGCATTTTTTGTGCGCGTGATCTATGCAAGACCCCAGAGCAAGCTGCTTATTAACCCAAATGCGCTATATAGACAGACCCGTTTTATTTTTATGGCGCTTCTTCTGTGCTTTATGGAGAGAAAGAAATCAGAAAAAGGGCACAGGACTGCGCGGCAGGTCTGGCAAAGCTGCTGCGGCAGCTGGATGGATAATCAAAAAGAGGAGCGAATTTGGGCATGCCAAAAAGGCGCTTGCGCCCATTTGACTAGGACGTATAGCTATAAATAGAGGAGCGAAATTCGAGCCGGGAATAAGCCATTGAATGCGTCTGGCGCTTCGCCATGCCTGCGCGCGTGATGGTCTGGCTGCGCTGGATGGCGGGGCGGCTGGAAAAGAAAAGGGCTGCTTTCAGGCAGCCCTTTTTCATGTGGTGAGACGCGTCACGCGCCGCCGCTGCCTTGCTGGAGCGCGCGTTCGCGTTCGCGCATCTGTACGCAGACGGCGTGCCGGCCCATGCCCGGCTTGCTGCATTCCTGTTGCAGGCAGATGGAGCGGGCCAGGAACTGGCGGCCTGCGCAGGCTTGCGCGGGAGTGGGCGGGGGCGGCGCAACGGGTGTGGGAGCTGCCGCAGGCGGCGGCTCAGGCAGAGGGGCGGCGGCGTGCGCGGGCGCCGTGGCGGGCCTGGGCGCGGCTGCCCGGCGGTTGCCTGGCGGCAAGGTTTTGCGGTGCTCAAGGCGGGCAGCCGGCTGGGCGTGAGCCGTGGCGGCAGGCGTTTCGACGGCAGGCGCAGGGGCCTGCTCTTCATCGGCGGCTTGGCTGGCGGTTTCGCCGTTTGCTGGCGAAGGTGCGGCGCTGTCGTCAGGTGCAGGTGTGTCTGGCGCGGCTGCGTCTTCAGGCGCCGGGCTGGGTGCGGGTTCGGGAGCAGGTGTTTGTGCGGCGGGAGCAGGCGCGGGCGGCGGAGGGGGCGTGGCTGCTGCCGGGGCGGCAGCTTGCAGGGCAGGGGCGGGCGCCGCGTTGCGGGCGGCGTACTGCTGCGTGATCCATGCGCTGGCCAAGCCCGCGCCCAAAGCCAGGCACACGATGAGCACGAAGGGCCAGGGCGAACGCTTGGCGGGCCGGGCGGCGCGCCTGCTGCCGCTGCGGCGTCTGCGCCTGCGTTTGCGCTCTGGCTCGTAGTCCATGACCATGGTTGCGGGCGAAAGCGGGGCGAGCAGCCCGGCGCATTTGCCGCAGTATTTGGCGGTTTCGCGGTTGGGAGCGCCGCAGTTGGGGCAGAAGATGGTGCTCATGGCAAGGCCGTCATGGCAGGGGGCATGGCGAAGGGCAAGAGACGGCGGGCGGTTCAGCGGCGCGCGTGAAGACCAGATCCCACACGCCGTGGCCCAGGCGCAAGCCGCGCTGCTCGAACTTCGTCAGGGGGCGGTAGGCGGGCCGGGGGGCGTAGCCGCTGGCCGTGTTTTGCAGCAGGGCTTCGGCGCTGAGCACTTGCAGCATTTGCTCGGCGTAGGGCTGCCAATCGGTGGCGCAGTGCAGGTAGCCGCCGGGGGCCAGGCGCAGGGCCAGCTCATGCGCGAAGGCGGGCTGGATGAGGCGGCGCTTGTTGTGGCGCTTTTTGTGCCAGGGATCGGGAAAGAAGATGTGGATGCCGTGCAGGCTGCCGGGGGCGATCATGCTTTCGAGCACCTGCACCGCGTCGTGCTGAAGGATGCGGATGTTGTCCAGCCCTTGCTCGCCCATGAGCTTGAGCAGCGCGCCCACGCCGGGCGCATGCACTTCGCAGCCGATGAACAGCGTTTGCGGCATGAGGCGGGCGATGTGCGCCGTGGCCTGGCCCATGCCAAAGCCGATTTCAAGCACGGCTTTTTCATAGCGTTTTTGGCCGTTTGCGCTGGCGCAGGCTGAAAAGCTTGCTATCAGATCCGTAGTGGCCGGATCGAAAGGCAGCACATAGCGCGGCCCCAGCTCGGCCAAGGCGCGGGCCTGCCCGGTGGTAACGCGGCCCGCGCGGGTGACGAAGCTGCGGATGGCGCGGGGGCGCGCCGCGCTGACGGGCGCGCCAGCCTCATCAAGCGCGCCAGGCGCAGCGGCGGCACGGGTTTCGGGCAGAGCGGTCACGGCGTGTCGTGTTCCGTGGGAGCTGCTGCGCCGCTGGCTGGCGGGGTGCCGCCCAGCGCGTGGGCCAGTGCGGTTTCAGGCGTGATGGCGGGTGTGACGGAAGAAGCGCTGGCGGCATCTTGCGGCTTGGCCTTGGGCCGCTTGCGAGCGGGTGCGGGCGGCTGCGCGCGCGAGTAGGGGCGCAGCACGTTCACCAGCTGGGCATAGACGCGCGGATTGCCGGCCAGGCATTCGCGCGGCGTGATGAAGTCGGCCTCGCCCGTGAAGTTGCCCACCAGGCCGCCCGCCTCCGTGACCAGCAGCGCACCGGCTGCGGTGTCCCAGGCTTGCAGGCCAGTTTCAAAAAAGCCGTCGGAAAAACCAGCGGCCACGTAGGCCAGGTCCAGCGCGGCTGCGCCGGGGCGGCGCAAGCCGGCGGTGCGTTTCATCATCTCGGCCATGATTTGCAGGTAGCCCTGAAAGTCGTCACCCTTGCGGAAGGGAAAGCCCGTGGCGACCAGGCAGTCGCCCAGCTGCGTGCGGCGGCTCACGCGGATGCGGCGGTTGTTTAGATACGCGCCGCGCCCGTGCGAGGCCATGAACAGGTCATTGCGCGAAGGGTCGTACACCACGGCCTGTTCCACGCGCCCGCGCACGCTCAGCGCGATGCTCACGCAATAAACGGGAAAGCCGTGAATGAAATTGGTGGTGCCGTCCAGCGGGTCAATGATCCAGACGTGATCCGACTGGCGGTTGCCCCGCTCCTGGCCCGACTCCTCCGCCAAAATGCCGTGCTGCGGATAAGCCGAAAGCAGCGTTTCAATGATGGCGTTTTCGCTCGCGTAATCCACCTCCGTCACGAAATCATTCACCTGCTTTTGCGACACGCGCACCGCCTCCACATCCAGTGCCGCGCGGTTGATGATGGAGCCAGCGGCGCGGGCGGCCTTGATGGCGACATTGAGCATGGGGTGCAGGGAAAACGACATAAGGAAAAGAAACGCGGAAAAACGCTGGCGCTGGCAAAAGCGGCTGATTTTCTCATGGCAGCGCTGCCTGCGCAGCCAGATCAGGCAGCCATTGCCCGCCCGTTTCGTGCCCTGCGGCCACGGGCAAAGGCGGCGTATTGGGCGTCAGCGGCTGCCCCGTGAGCGACCAGCGGTGGCGCAGCGCGAATTCAAACCCGGGTGCAGCCTGGCGGCAGGCAATGTCCTGCCGGGCGAAATCGGGCGCGAAATCCGCGCACGGCAGCCCCGCCGCGCCCAAATGCCCGCCGCCCGCAGGCAGGGCAGGGCGGCCCTCCACCGCCGTGGCGTAAAAGGCGTGCAGCGCCCCATCTGGCAAACGCAGCAGCAAAACGTGCAAGCTTGCGCCCTCCGGCAGTTGCGCGCCCCTTGGCAGCGCGGGCGCCTCGGCCCAGCGATAGCGGCCAGGCGCCAGATTCGCCACGTACAACCCTTGCGCAGCAGCCAGCTCTGCGGCAGGCCGGGCGGACATCACCTGCCAGCCAAGCCAGCCAAAAGCCAGCAGCCCCAGCGCGGCCAGGCCCGCCACGGCGCGCGCCAGCTGCCGCCTGCGATACAGCGCCCTAGTCATTTTTGACAGCCGTCAATCACGCGCATGGGCGGCGCAGGCACAATGCCTGCGAGAGAGGTTTTTGTTGCCAACCCCTGAAAGGAGATGTCCGTCATGTTCAAACACATTCTGGTGCCCGTTGATGGTTCCGCCACGGCCTTTTCCGCCGTAGACAACGCGCAGGCCCTGGCCAAGGCATTCGGCAGCGAGGTCACGACGGTCTATGTGATTGACCCCTACCCCTTTACTGGCGTGGGCGCAGATTTTGCCTATGGCCAAGACCAGTACCTGACCGCCGCCACCGCTGAGGCCAATGCCGCCGTCGATGCCGTGGCCGCGCGCCTTGAAGAAGCCGGCGTGAAGGTGCACAAGCGCGTGGTAGAGGCCAACTCGGCCTCGCGCGGCATTCTGGAAGCCGCGCAAGCCGTGGGCGCTGATCTCATCGTGATGGGATCGCATGGCCGCCGCGGCCTTGAAAAACTCGTGCTCGGCAGCGTGGCCCAGCGCGTGCTCTCCGGCGCCACCTTGCCCGTGCTGGTCGTGCACGGCAAGCAGGCGCAGCAGTAAGCCAGGGCCAATCATTTTCCTTTCCACCCGCCTCACAGGCCCGCATGCTTCCGGTAAGGCATGCGGGCCTGTTTTCGTGCCTGCTTCGCATGGCAGACACCAGGGCGGGTAGTCCTTGGGTAGTGCGCGCTATCGACGGTCAGTGGTTTGGCAGCCCGTGGCCTGCACATAAAAGATGGCGTTGATCATGTTCCGGGCGCTATGCACCCGGGGCCTGCCTTTACGCTGACCTGCCGGAAAGTGCTTTTGCACCCCACTGTTCAACGGTCGTGTCACTTGGATAAATGACGGTCGTTTGCCGCAAATTTCCTTTTTGGTGACAGGCCCTTACAGGCGCGCCAGCCGCTGTAGCGCGGCTTGCAGGGTTTCGTCTTTCTTGGCGAAGCAAAAGCGGATGAGTTTTTGGTCCAGGCCATCGGCGTAGAAGGCCGAAAGCGGAATGGCGGCCACGCCGATTTCGCGTGTGAGCCATTCGCAAAACGTCGCCTCGGGCAAGTCGCGCTCGGGCACGTGAAGCTCTGAAATATCGGCGCACTGAAAGTAGGCGCCCTCGCAGGGCAGCAGGCGAAAGCGCGTTTGCGCCAGGCCCGCGCGAAAGCGGTCGCGCTTGGCGGCATAGAAGGCTGGCAGCTGCTGCCAGGGCGCGGGGTTTTGCATGTAGGCGGCAATGCCGTGCTGCATGGGCGTGTTCACGCAAAACACGTTGAACTGATGCAGGCGGCGCAGCTCGGCCGTGAGAGCCGCCGGGGCGGCCACGTAGCCCACCTTCCAGCCCGTGACGTGGAAGGTTTTGCCAAAGCTGCCAATGACGAACGCGCGGCTGGCCAGGCCCGGCAGGCGCGCGGCGCTTTCGTGCCGCAGGGGGGCATAGACCATGTGGGCGTAAACCTCGTCGCTGATGAGCGCGATGCGCGTGGGAGCAAGGATTTCTTGCAGGCGCTGCATGTCGGCGGCGGACCACACAGTGCCGGTAGGGTTGTGCGGGGTGTTGATGATCAGCGCGCGCGTGCGCGGGGTGATGGCGGCGGCCAGGCGGTCAAAGTCGGGCCGGAAGCTTCCCGGCGCCAGCGGCACGCGCACGGCCGCCGCGCCCGCCAGGCGGATGCCGGGCAGGTAGCTGTCGTAGCAGGGTTCGAGCACGATGACTTCGTCGCCTGGCTGCGTGCAGCAAAGAATGGCGGTGAAGATGGCCTGCGTGGCTCCGGCGGTGATGGTGATTTCGCTCTCGGCGCTGTAAGCGCGGCCGTAAAGGGCCTGAAGCTGCGCGGCAATGGCCTGGCGCAGCGCGGGCACGCCCGGCATGGGGGCGTACTGGTTGTGGCCTGCGCGCATGGCCTGGGTCACGGCGTCAGTCAGCGCGGCGTCGCAGGCAAAGTCGGGAAAGCCTTGGCCGAGGTTGATGGCCTGGTGCCGCGCCGCCAGCGCGGACATGGCGCTGAAGATGTTGTCGCCCACGCCGGGCAGGCGCGTTTCAAGGGGAGGAAAAGGGGAAGCGGTATGAGGCATGGTGGAACGGAGGCTGGCGGGCCTTAGGCATGAAATCGGCCTGAAGTCCTAGTGGAATCAGCGCGGGCCGCTATGGTTTCCGTAGCATCTGTCAGAAAAACAGCAGCGTCAGCGCCACGAACAAGGGCGTGAGCAGCCCCACCGACCACAGCATGTAGCCAAAGAAGCTGGGCATGCGCACGCCGCGCTCTTCGGCGATGGACTTGACCATGAGATTGGGCGCGTTGCCGATGTAGGTGTTGGCCCCCATGAAGACCGCGCCCGCCGAAATGGCCGCCAGGGTGCTGGCCAGCGGCCCCATGAGGGCGGGCGCGCTGCCGCCGGCGGTGTTGAAAAAGACCAGGTAAGTGGGCGCGTTGTCCAGCACGGAGCTGAGCGCGCCGGAGGCCCAGAAATACATGGCGGGAATGGGCGCGCCGTCAGGCCGCGTGACGGCGTGCAGGATGCCCGCGAAAGGCCCCTGCATGCCTGCTTGCAGCATGGCGATGACGGGCGCGATGGTGATGAAGATGCCCGCAAAGAGCTTGGCCACTTCCAGCATCGGCTCCCAGGTGAACTGGTTGCTCCGGTGCGCAGCGGCGGGCGTGAGCCAGAGCGACAGGGCCGTGACGGCCACCAGCCCCGCATCGCGCAGCACATCGGGCAGCGAAATGTGCGCGCCCGCCACTTGCCACTGCACGCCGCTGTGCCAGGCCCCGCTCATCAGCACCAGCGCGGGAATGAAAGGCAGCAGGGCCAGATTGACCTTGCCCTCGAATTGCAACAGCGGCTGGCCGGGCGCGGCGCCAGCGGCCTGGGGCTGCGGCCCGGGCCGGTGCGATTCGCGGCGCGCGTGCCAGGTGTCAATGGCGAAAAACAGGGCCAGCAGCGCGCCAATCAGCAGCAGCGTGTGCGGCCACAGGTGTTTGAGCGTCCAGAAAAAATCCACGCCCGCCAGAAAGCCCAGAAACAGCGGCGGATCGCCCAGCGGCGTGAGCGCGCCGCCCGCGTTGGAGACGATGAAGATGAAAAAAATGACCACGTGCGCCACTGCCCGCCGCCCTTCATTGGCCTTGAGCAGCGGGCGAATCAGCACCATCGACGCGCCCGTGGTGCCCATCACGCTGGCCAGCAGCGCCCCCACGGCCAGAAAGCCCGCATTCACCAGCGGCGTGGCGCGCAAGCTGCTGCGCACGTGAATGCCGCCCGCCACCGTGAACAGCGCCAGCAGCAGCAAGATGAAAGGGATGTATTCGGCCACCAGCGCGTGCGCCAGCCCCAGCAGCGCCGCCTGCACGCCGAAAACAGCGGCAAAAGGCAGCAAAAACAGCAGGGACCAGCCTGCCGTGACCTTGCCGAAATGCTGGTGCCAAAAGCGCGGCGCGGCCATGGGCAGCAGCGCAATGGAAGCGAGCACGCCCACGAACGGTACGCCCCAGAGCGGGTGCAGCTGGCTGCCGTCCGGCCCCGCCGCCCGCGCCAGGGCGGGACAGGCCAGCAGCAAAGTCAGCAAGGCAAAGGGGCGGAACGCGTGGAGCGGGAGCATTGTTCTTATTCGGAGCGCAAGACGGGGAAAAGGCAAGAAGGCTGGCGGCCGGAAGACGGCCGTCAGCTTCAGACGGCGGGCGGCGGAATCTGGAATACCTGCCGCAGGTAGGCCAGATAGTTCTCGTCGTCGCACATGCCCTTGCCGGGCGTGTCAGACACCTTGGCCACGGGCTGGCCGTTGCAGCGCGTCATCTTGATCACGATTTGCAGCGGCTCGTAGCCCAGATCGTTGGTGAGGTTGGTGCCGATGCCGAAGGCCAGCTGGCAGCGCCCCTTGAAGCGCTGATACAGCTCAATGGTGCGCGGCACCGTCAGGCCGTCAGAGAAGATGAGCGTTTTGGTGCGCGGATTGATGCGGTGCTGCGCGTAGTGCGCCAGCATGCGCTCGCCCCAGGAAAAGGGATCGCCGCTGTCGTGGCGCGCGCCGTCAAAGAGCTTGCAGAAATACAGATCGAAGTCGCGCAAGAAAGCGGCCATGCCGTACACGTCAGACAAGGCAATGCCCAGATCACCCCGGTACTCCTTGGCCCATTTCTCGAAACCGAAAATCTGGCTGTCGCGCAGGCGCGGCCCCAGCGCCTGGCAGGCTTGCAGGTATTCGTGCGCCATGGTGCCCAGCGGCGTCAGCCCCAGCTGCATGGCGTACAGCACATTGCTCGTGCCCGCCAGCTGGCCGCTGGCGCCCGTGCCCAGCCCTTGCATCAGCTGGCGCAGCAGCCCCTCGTGCCACACGCGCGAAAAGCGCCGGCGCGTGCCGTAATCGGCAATCTTGAGTTCTTGCAGCCCGTCGGCCTTGAGCTGGGCCATCTTGCCGTGCAGGCGGCGGTCGCCCTCGGCCAGGTCGGGGCGCGGCTGCGTGTTGCGGAAGTACACCTCATTGACGATGGCCAGCAGCGGAATCTCGAACAAGATGGTGTGCAGCCACGGCCCCTGGATGACGATGCTGATTTCCTCATTGGGCAGCGGCTGGAGCGTCACGTACTTTTCGTTGAGGCGGAAGATGCCCAGGAAATCGGCAAAGTCGCTCTTGATGAAACGCAGCGAACGCAGATAGGCCAGCTCCTGCTCCGCGAAACGCAGCGAACACAAATGGCGGATTTCCTCGCGAATCTCCTCCACATACGGCGCCAGCCGGATGCCCGGGTTGCGGCACTTGAAGCGGTACTCCACCTGCGCGCCCGGAAACTGATGCAGCACCACCTGCATCATGGTGAACTTGTACAGATCGGTATCGAGCAGGCTTTCAATGATCATGGGCCATCCGCGCGCAGGGGGAAGCAAGGGGAAAAAACGGCGCGAGAGTTTAACGGCGCTGCCTGCCGCCGCCCTGTCATGATCGGCCCTTTCGCCCTTTGCGGCCAGACTTTGAACAGGCTCCCACGCCATCACCCGAAAGGAAACATCATGACCTTCTCCCTCCAGGGCAAAACCGCGCTCGTCACCGGCTCCACCAGCGGCATCGGCCTGGGCATCGCCATTGAACTGGCGCGCCAGGGCGCCAGCCTCGTGCTGAACGGCTTTGGCGACGCCGAAGCGGCCAAGGCGCAGATTGCCGCGCTGGGCGCGCGCGTGGAGCACCACCCCGCCGACATGAGCCGCCCTGCCGACATTGCCGCCATGATGGAATTCGCCGCCAGCCGCTTTGGCGGCGTGGACGTGCTGGTCAATAACGCCGGCATTCAGCATGTGGCCAGCGTGCAGGACTTTCCGCCCGAAAAGTGGGACGCCATCCTCGCCATCAACCTCAGCTCCGCCTTCCACACCACGCGCCTGGCGCTGCCGCACATGCTGCGCCGCAACTGGGGCCGCATCATCAACGTCGCTTCCGCTCACGGCCTGGCGGCCTCTGCTGGCAAAAGCGCTTACGTGGCTGCCAAGCACGGCCTCATCGGCCTGACCAAGGCCGTGGCGCTGGAAAACGCCACCACCGGCGTCACCTGCAACGCCATCTGCCCCGGCTGGGTTCTCACCCCTCTGGTGCAAAAGCAGATTGACGACCGCGCCGCGCAGCAAGGCATCAGCGTGCAGCAGGCGCAGGAAAACCTGCTGCGCGAAAAAGAGCCTTCCCTGCAATTCACCACCCCGCAGCAACTGGGCCAGATGGCTGTTTTTCTGTGCTCTCCCGCCGCTGACAACATGCGCGGCATCGCCTGGTCCAACGACGGCGGCTGGACGGCGCAGTAACCCCCTCGCCTGTCCCTTGACGCCATTGACAAAACCGCCCCCGGCCCCATGTGAGCGCCCATGTCTGAACTACACAAATTCATCTTCGATGGCCTGCCCGTGCGCGGCCAGCTGGTGCGCCTGACGGACGCCTGGCAGCAAGTGCTGGCCCGCCGCGCAGCCAACACGCAAACCGGCCCCTGGCCGCAGCCTGTGGCCGCGCTGCTGGGCGAGATGACGGCCGCCGCCGCGCTGATGCAGGCAGGCATCAAGTTTGACGGCGCGCTGGTGCTGCAAATGATGGGCGACGGTCCCGTCAAGCTGGCCGTGGCGGAGGTGCAGTCTGATTTGCGCCTGCGCGCCACCGCCACCGTGGCGGGCGAAGTGCCCCCGGGCGCCACGCTGGCAGATATGGTCAATGTCCACGGCAAGGGCCGCTGCGCCATCACGCTGGACGCGCGCGGCCGCCTGCCCGGCCATCCGCCCTACCAGGGCGTGGTGTCGCTGGCAGACGCGCCCGATGTGGCCACGGCGCTTGCGCACTACATGCGCCAGTCCGAACAGCTGGACACCACGCTGGTTCTGGCCGCCGACGAACACGTGGCGGCGGGCCTGCTTATCCAGCGCCTGCCCGTGCAAGGCCAGGGCAACCTCTCGCAAAGCCATGTGGCGCGCGAGGATGCGGGCGATGCTGGCGGGGATGACTGGCGCCGCATCAGCCTGCTGGCGCAAAGCCTGCAACGCCAGGAACTGCTCTCTTTGAGCGCCGATGAAATCCTGCACCGCCTGTTCTGGCAAGAGCGCGTGCTGCGCTTTGAGCCGCAAACCGCGCGCTTTGCCTGCTCTTGCAGCCGCGAGCGCGTGGCCGCCATGATTGCCGGACTGGGCCGGCATGAGGCCGAAGACATCCTGCGCGAGCAAGGCCGCATCGAAGTGGGCTGCGACTTCTGCGGCCAGCAGTACCGCTTTGACGCCGTGGACGTGGCCCGCCTTTTCACTCCGCCCGCCCAGCAGCCGCAAGCGCCGCAGGGCCTGCAATAAGCGCAGAACCTGCATCGGGCCGCCCCCCAAAAACCGCCTCAAAAAAGCAAGCCGTGGCCCTGCGCTTTGACGTGCTCACGCTCTTTCCCGAGCTTTTCGCCCCTTTTTTGCATGCGGGCATCACGCGCCGCGCCTGGGCGGATGGCCAGATGCGCCTGAAGCTCTGGAACCCGCGCGACTGGGCCGAAGGCCGCTACCGCCGCGTGGACGACCGCCCCTTTGGCGGCGGCCCCGGCATGGTCATGCTGGCCGAGCCGCTGGCGCGCTGCCTGGCCGCCGCGCAGGCCGACCGGCTGGCAAGCGGGCCGCAAAGCGGCCCGCCGCACGCGGCAGGGCAGGGCGCTGAACAAGAAAGCGCCCCCGTCCCCGTCGTGCTCTTTTCCCCCACAGGCCCGCGCATGAACCACGCCGCCGTGCAAAGCTGGGCCGCAAGCCGTGGCGCCATCCTCATTTGCGGGCGCTACGAAGGCATTGACCAGCGCTTCATCGACCGCCACGTCACTCACCAAATCAGCCTGGGCGACTTCGTGCTCTCCGGCGGCGAAATCGCGGCGCTGGCCCTGCTGGACGCCGTGGCCCGCCTGCAACCGGGCGTGCTGGGCGACGCGGGCAGCCACCAGCTCGACAGCTTCAACCCCGCGCTGGACGGCCTGCTCGACTGCCCGCACTACACCCGCCCCGAAGTGTGGCAAGGCCAAAGCGTGCCCGCCGAGCTGCTCAGCGGCCACCATGCCCGCATCGAGCAATGGCGCCGCGCCCAGAGCCTGCAACTCACCGCCCGCCAGCGCCCCGACTTGCTGGCCGCCGCCCGCGCCGCAGGCTGCCTGACGGCGCAAGACGAGCAGACCCTGGCCGCGCTGAACAAGCCATGAGCGTTTCCGTTCGCACGGCCTCACCGCGTGAGCCTGCGGGCTTGGAACAAGCGAAAAATGAGCAGGGCACAGCCCAAGACAGACAGGACGCAAACGCCATTTACGCTCCTTTATCCATACATGATGTCCTAGGGCCTGTCTGGCAAAAACGCTTTGATGCCGTCAGCGGCCAGCCAGATATGGAATACGTCATGGCCGATGCCGTGATCGTGAAAGTGCATCGTCACGGCCAAGGCGCAAGGGGGTTCAAAACCAAGCCATAGGCCACTCACGCAGAGGCGTGAGAGCCAAGATACGGGCCTTGTGCCATGCGCTAGGCAATCTGCTCAAGTTCGTTCTGGTCTCATTGAAAACTTCTTGGGCAAGCTCAAGGAGTTCAAACGCATTGCCATGCTCAGTAAATCTGATCAGCGCGCGGGCGGATCCGGGTTTGCGAGTTTGTTCGCAATCTGCCTGCGGGCGGGCTTTGGGCAGGTTTTCAGGGCCGGGCTGCGTTGGCTGGCTTCGTGCTGGCCGCGCCGCTTGCGCCGGTTTCGGGCACATAGACCATGCTGCCGTCTTTCATGCGGTAGGCCACGCCGGCTTTGGTGCCCTGGCCTTCGCCGATGGCGCCGCTGGATTGGTAGTGCTCCAGTTTTTCGCCCTGCTTGATGATGATTTCCATGTTGGGCTGGCCTTCGTTTTTGATGATGGTGACGTTTTGCGCCGTGAAGGGGTTGATGGGGCTGCTGGCCACGGCCAGCAAAAGGGCGGCGATGATGACGAGAAAGACGTCGATGAGATTGACGACGGACAGCAGGGGATCGTCGTCTTCGATGTCGTCCAGCAGGCTGGTTGGGCGGCTGGCGTTCATGGCTGCGCTCCTGCCGGTTCTTCAAGTTGCGGGGCCTGGCGCAGGCGTTCGATGGCGAGCAGGTCTTGCGCGTACCAGCGGCGGCGCACGTGGACGGTGGCGTAGGTGATGGCAGCGGCAATGAGGGCCAGGATGACGGCGGAAAAGGCAATGGTCAGGCCGCGCGACATTTCGGTGAGCTGGCCTTCAGCCAGGGCTTGCAGGGCAGGCCCCATGGGGATCATGGTGGCCACCAGGCCGAGCAGGGGGGCGACGCGGGCGGCGATGCGGGCGGCTTCCATGCGTTTGAGGGCCAGGGCTTGCAGCTCGCTTTGCGTGAGGGCAGGGTTCTGGCTCCAGGCTTGCAGCAGCTCGTGCCCGGCCGTGTCGCCACGGCGGGCGGCGCTGGCGCGTTGCACGGATTGCCAGATGAATGCGCCCAGGGCAAAGAAGGCGTAGGCAAAGAGCGCGGCCACAAGGATGAGCACGGGGGTGAGAAAAAGCTGGCTGACGCCGTACATGGCGGTTTCGATGGGGTTCACGGCTGGGTTACTCCTTTGGGTGGATGGAAAAAGTGGCTCCCTGATGAATGGAATAGGTGGGATGCCCGGGTTCAGGCCGGGCGTTTGTTGCGCGCAGGGCAGGGCGGGGCAGGACGGGAGGTTAGCGGCGTAGTTTGCTTTCAAAAGAAGAGCTAATTTGAAGGGGTGAGAAACGGCTTCCGCGCAATTTCCACTAGGACTTCATGCTATGAAGAAATGAGCGAATCAAGCCCGCCCTTTCAGCTACTTCACCCACTGATTGAGCTGGATGATGGGCAGCATGACCGCCAGAACGATGAGCATGACCACCGCGCCCATGACGACGATGAGCAGCGGCTCCAGCACCGTGGCCGCCTGCATGGCGCGGCGCTGCACGTCCGCGCCCAGCTGCCCGGCGGCGCGTTGCAGCATGGCGGGCAGCGCGCCCGTCTGCTCGCCCAGGCGCGCAAACATGGCCAGCAGGCCCGGAAAGCGCTTTTTCTGCGCCAGGGCGCTGGCCAGCGGCGCGCCTTCGCGCACCATCACCAGCGCGTCTTCGGCATCGGCCCGCATGGCCTGGTTGCCCAGGGTTTCAGCGGCGGCCTGCAAGGCGCGCAAGATGGGCACGCCAGCGGCAGCCAGCATGGCCAGCGTGCTGGCAAAGCGCGCGGCGTTGTAGCCGCGCGAAAGGCGCCCCAGCAGCGGCAGGCGCAGCCAGGCGGCATCAAAACTTTGGCGCAAAGCGGCATTGCGCAACGCCAGCCGCAAGCTGGCCGCGCCCAGCGCCAGCGCCGCCAGCAGCCACCAGCCCCAGGCACGCACGAAATCGCTGATGCCCAGCATCGCCACCGTCAGCCAGGGCAGCGCCCGCTTGGCGCCCGCGAAAACGGCAGCCACCTGCGGCACCACGTAGCTGACCAGAAAAATGACGATGACGATGGCCACCAGCGTGACGATGGCCGGATACAGCGCCGCGCCCAGGAGCTTGGCTTTCAGCGCCTGGCGCTCTTCCAGATCGTCGGCCAGCCGCTCCAGCACCTGCTCCAGATGGCCGCCCTGCTCGCCAGCGGCGATGACGGCGGTGTAGATGCCCGAAAAATCGCGCGGGTGCTGCGACATGGCGCGCGCCAGCGGCGCGCCCGCATTGACCTCCGAGCGCAGCGCGGCGATGCAGTGGCGCTGCGCCTCGTCTTCCGCCTCGTCAGCCAGCGCGGACAGTGCGCGCTCCAGCGGCAAACCGGCGGCCACCAGGCCCGCAAGCTGGCGCGTCCACACGGCAAGCTGGGCGCTGTCAAACGCGCGGCGGCGGCTTGCGCCGCCCAGGGCGCGCTGGGCATCGCCCGCAGAAATGGCCTGCACGTTCAGTGGCGCAAGACCCTGCGCGCGCAACTGGGCGCGCGCGGCGCGGGCGGTATCGGCATCCAGCACGCCCTTGCGGGTCTTGCCGTCGGGCTGCAAGGCTTCAAACGAATAGGCGGGCATGACGAAAGGCTTGAAAAATCAGAATGTGAAAAACGGCGGCGGCAACAGCCACTTTCGGGCGAGACCTTGCAGAGCGGCCCCGAATGACGGCCTTCTGTCTGGCAAGCCGCCGGACAAAACGCCAGATTTTGAAACAGCTTTGCCCGCCAGCCGAACGCCGTGGGCCATCGCGCCAGCAGCGTGCGCCAGGCAGGGGCGTGGGCCATGCAAAGCCAACAGCCAGATGACGCGATACCGGCCGCCATGCCCGGGAGTGGAAGCGCAAGTGAACTGCACGGCGCCAGGGCACGCGCAAAAGCCAGGCAATGTGCTGAAGGCCAAGGAGACAATCCATCGGGCAGAATGTTCGGACTCAATTTCCAAAATTGACTCTAATGCATACAACCCCGCTGCTTTCTTGGAAATCTATTTGGATCCTGCTGCAAAACGCGATTTTATTCATGGATCGTGTCATGCGGGGAACAAATATTATGCCAAAGCTATTCTGGATGGATTGAATAACATGAAGCTGCCAAGTCTTGCCGATATAAGCCCGACCCATCTTCTGAACCTGGATGAGCGGATAGCCTTTCAGCATTTTTTTGGCAAATCACTCAAGGAGGCTGTAGCCATGTTTGCCGAAAAGGAATATTATGCCGAAGACTTGGGGTGGATGGGCAAAAATGCGTTTGAATATTATGTGAAGGCTTATATTGAATATCTGGATCATTGTTCGGCAGATGAATTTGATATCATGGATCCAATGCTTGTCGTGATGCAAAGGGCCATGTGGGACGATTGCCATGAAAATGTCAAGCTGTTGATCAATAAAATATCCGAATTAAAGCGCATATCGCCATGCGGGGATGAAAATTATGAAAGGCGTTATGATGAGGCTGTTCAAAGTATCATGAAGAACCGGGATCAATAAACCAGAAAATGTTCCGTACGCCGATGGCAGGCAACAGATTTATCCTAGGAACAGGAAAAAGCAACCAGAAAAACCGGCGTTTCCCATGCCGAAATCGAGAGGAGCCTGAAATGCAGAAGGTCTTACTATTATGTTTCACTGCCGTATTTCTGACGGGTTGCAGTGCTTTCAGCCACATGCTGGCAAAGCCACTGGTCAGCGGAGGAAAGGGGATATGGAAATATGAAAGTACAACGATTTATGGCAGTGTCAGCAGTTTCCGCGTTCGAGATATCCAGGATGCAAGGTTCAGCGTTTCCAATTTTCTGGAAGGCGGATATAAAGTTGGTTATGAACTTGGAGAATGTCCGTGTCCGAAACTTGGCACTTTGAAGATCGCAATCAAAAGAAAAGGCGAGTTGATGTTCTGTGTTGAAGGAGTTCCAGTGAAACAAGAATTTGGTGTTGGATTCGTTCCCGTGAATATCTTTGGTTACAATCCAAATATCGCACGCAATGAAAATATAAGATCATATTATTTTCACGGAATTGATTTTCGCGGCGACTATCCTAAAGCTTATTTTAGGCCCGATGAAACATATGAATTTCATTATCTTTACAAGCCCAAAGAAGAGAACCCATGTCGTTGTGAGATAGCGCCAATCATGCTCCATGCGGACCATTTTGGAGGCGCTGTCGATGACGCGAAAAAGATGATATCTACAAGAAAGGGGAGTGTTCTTTTGATTAATCAGTCAAGATAACTAAGCTCCGACGTGCTGCAAAGGTCCGTACTCATCAAAGTCAGAAACAGCCAGAACTCAAACAAACTGCTGACCCTGCGCCGTTATCGCCGTGTAGCTGACTCGCGTTTTCACGCCCAGGTTACGCTCAAAAGGCGTTGTAATTTCCCAGCCCGCTTTGGATTGACGCGATATTGCCCGCTTCGTCATGGCGCCAAAGAAAACCAGCCGCTGGAGTGCAAAGAGTGCGAATACAGCGCTGCTGACAGCCCATCTTGATCCGCGCTCCAGAAAAAAGCCCGTCAGGCAAAGCAGGACGGGCTTGAAGACTTGAATTTGGTACCACCAGCAGGAATCGAACCTGCATCTAACGCTTAGGAGGCGTTCGTTCTATCCATTGAACTATGGCGGCTGAGCGGCAAAAGCGCGCGATTGTAGGGGCGTGGCCTTCTGCCGAGGGGATTTTTCGTTTATTTCCTGCCGCGCAGCAGCGCCTTGAGCGCGGTTTGCAGGCGGCGGGCGTCGGCTTCGGTCCAGGCGCTGGCGAAAACCTGGGCGGCGTCTTGCGTCCAGGTGTCGGCCGGGGCGGGGTCGTTGCGGCGCGTGAGCAGTTGCAGTTGCAGGGCGCGGCGGGCCGTGAGGTGCTCGGCGGGCGTGGGGGTTTCAGAGGCCATTTCCAGGCGCAGCAAGGCGGTGGCGGCTTCGCTGGCAGGGGCGCTGGCGGCGCTGCCGATGGCTTGCGCCCAGGCGTTGCGGGCCGCTGCGGTGAGGGCGCTGCCCAGTTCGCCGGCGGGGGGCAGGCGGGCGGCGTCGCGCTCTTGCCAGGCGGTCATGAGCTGGGTCAGAGCTTCGCCGTGGGCTTGCGCGGCCAGCTTCTTGAGGGCGCTTTGGGCGTGTTCGAGCGCTTCGCGCTGGGCACGGAAGGCGGCGTCGCCCAGGCGGGCGCGTTCGGCTCGCGGCTCGCGGGTGTCGCGCAGCGGGCGGCGGCCATCACGGCTGCCGGGGCCTTCGCGTCCGTCGCGTCGGTTGTCGCGGCGGCTTTCGCGCCGGTCATCGCCAAAGCGGCTGCGGTCGCCGGGGCGGCCGGGTTTGGCCGCTTCGGTTTTTTTCATGCCGGGGCGGTCGTCGCCGCGCATGGCGATGAGGGGGCGGGCGGGTTTGGGCGCGGCGGGTTTTTCAGCTTGCGCCGCATCATCAGCAGGCGCGGCTTCGGCGGCCGGGGCTTCGGGGGCTGGCGCGGTATTGGCGGCTTCAGCGGGCGCAGCTTCGGCAGCTTGCGGCGCGGCTTCGGCGACCGGGGCGGCAGGTTGGCTGCGCAGGGCGGCTTCCAGCGCCGTCATGGCGGCACGGATTTGGGCGGCGCCGCCGGCTGCGTTGGCCGCTTCCAGGGCTTGGGCGGCTTGCATGACGGCCTGGTCATGGGCGCTGCTGGCGGCTTGGGCTTTTTCGCGTTCGGCGCTCTTGCGGCCAAAGGCTTCGTCCAGCGGTTTGCGGAAGGCGTCCCAGAGTTTTTGTTCGTGGCGGCGCTCCAGCGGCACGGCTTGTGCTTCGGCCTGCCAGCGCTGTTGCAGCGCTTTGACGGCATCCACGCGCAAGGTGGCGGCAGCGGCCAGCTCTCGCGCTTCTTCAATGAGCGCCTGGCGGCGTTCGGCGCTTTGCTTTTGCGCGGCTTGCAGCCCGGCGGAGGCGGCGGCCAGGGCGGCTTTCCACTGCGTTTGCAGTTCCGCAAAGGCTTTTTCGGAAAGGTGGCCCGCGTTGCGCCAGCGGTCGGCGAACTGGTGGAGCTGGCGGTTGATGGCTTTCCAGTCAGACTGGGCCTGGCCTTGCAGGGCGGCAGCCCAGGTTTTGGCTTCTTCAATGAGGCTCAGGCGGGCGGCTTTGTGGGCGGCGCTTTCTTCGCGGGCTTTTTCCAGCCATTGCTCAACGAATTGGTGGGCCTGGTTGCAGGCGTGGTCAAAGCGTTTCCAGAGGGCGTGGTTGGGGGCGCTGCCCTGGTCGGCGGCTTTCCATTCTTCGCGCAGTTTGCGCAGGGTTTCTTGCAGTTTGCGGCCCGTGAGGGCGGGGGTCAGGATTTCTTCGGCGGCAGGCGCTTGCGGGGCCGCAGCGTCGACCTCGGGGGCGGCGCTGGCGGCGGTTTCCGGCGCGCTGGCGGGCGCATCGGCGGGCAGCGCGCCGCTTTCGCTGGCCTGGGGGGCTTCGGCAGGCGAAGCGGCTGGTGAAATGTCCGAAGGAATGTCCGCAGAAGGGGCGGTTTCCGGCGCTTTTTGCGCTTGGGCCGTGGCCTCAGCGGGTTTGGCCGGGCGGCGGATGAGCAGGGCTTCGGCCTTGGCTACGAGCTGCTCGCGGATTTGGTCGGCGCTCCAGCGCTGCCAGCCTTGCAGCTCTCCTGCAGAAACCAGGGCTGCGTGTACGCGCGCTTCCAGTTTTTCATCGTCTATCAGACGGCCATGTTTTTTGAGCGATTGGCGCAGCGCGGCGGCGGCGCTGTGGGTGTCTTTGCTGTTGCCGGCCTGCACGGCTTGTTCCAGCAACATCACGCCCGCTTCAACAGCTTTTGTGGCGGCCTGGCGCTGGGCGGGGTCAATCTTGGCACGCGCAGCGGCTTTTTCGGCGGCGGCTTTTTCGCCTGCTTCGGTAGGCAGGCCACGGGCGGCGCGGATTTCATCGGCCCACACAGGCACGGGAGGCAGCGCAGCAGCGGCGTCTTGCGCGGCGGCGCGGGTCTGTTCCAGTGCAGCGCTGAAGGCGTCCCACACGGCAGTCAGTTGTGCCTGCGCGGCTTCGATTTGCGGGGGTAGCGCAAATCCACGCTGGCCCAGTTGGCGTCGGCTTGCAAGGCGGCGGTTTGCTCGCGCCAGTGGTCCACATCGGCTTGCAGGCTGGCGCGCGCAGCATCAGCGTCGGCCCAGGGCTTGGTGGACAGCAGTTCAATGCGCTGATGCAGCAACGCAGCCGCTTCGCGCTGCACCAGCGCGCGCTGTTGCAAATCTTCCAGCGCCTTGATGCGTTCGTCCAGCTGGCTGCGCAGGCCCAGCAGCGGCTCGCGTGACAGGGGCGCGCCCGCGCGGGCGGCGTCGCGCTTCCAGGCCAGGGCGTCGGCAATGTTCAGGCGTGCGGCTTGCAGCAGGGCTTCGGCTTTGGCGGCCCATTCGGCAGCCACGGCTTGCTGGCTGTGGGCGCGCTTGATTTCGTCCAGCCGCTCGCGCAGCGCCTTGGCCGCACCTTTGTCTTTGGCGGAAAGTTCCTTGTGCACTTGCTGCATTTGCTCCGCTGGCGGGTTGGTGGCCAGCCAGGCGCGGATGCGCGCGGCGCGCTCGCCCGATGTGGGTGCTGAAAATGCGCCGCCCGTGAGCGCATCCAGCGGGTGCGCCTCGGCTGCGGGCTTGGTAGCAGGGGTTTCGGGCTGGTCTTTGCTGTCGCGGGAGAAGGGGAACATGAACAAAAGGGCCGCTGCGGCCTGAAGAGGAGAACGAAAAACGGCGGCTATTGTCCCCGCTTTTGCCCGCTTTTCCGCGCGTGCCAGCGCCTTGCCTTGCGGTCTTGGTGACACGGGCCGCGCCTGCGGGAAAGCGCAGAAAAGATTTAAAAACAGGAGCAAATTCAGGAACTAAAAAGAGGCTTTCGCGCAGTACCTATCAGGACATCATGCTATTAATACAGGAGCTGATTTTGTGTCTACGGCTTATATGGCGCTTGTGCTCTTTGACTCTTTTGCCTGCGTCATATCTACGCTGCCCCTTTTGAGACGGTCTTGACCGATGGGAAATCAATGAAGGCCACGCAGGCCATCACACGCAGGCCATCAGACAGGGCGTTGCGCCGTCAGCAAAACCCAGCCGTCTTGCGTGTCGGCCACTTGCAGCGCCAGCCAGGGGGCATAGGCGGTTTGCAGCTCTTGCGTCTGGCGCTCAAGCACGCCGGCCAGCACCAGGTGGCCGCCAGCGGCAACGTGGCCGCACAGCAGCGGGGCTAGCACTTTGAGCGGCGAAGCGAGGATGTTGGCCAGCACCACGTCATACAGGCCGCTGGCCGCCTCGGGCAGGCCGCTGCGCACGCGCGCGCCGTTGGCAGCGGCGTTGCCTTGCGTGGCGGCCACGGCTTCGGGATCAATATCCACCGCGTCGATTTCGTCCGCGCCGTGCAGGGCTGCGCCAATGGCCAGAATGCCGCTGCCGCAGCCGTAATCGAGCACGCGCCGGCCCTGCATGGGCTGGTGGGCAATCCAGCGCAGGCACATCTGCGTGGTGGGATGCGTGCCGGTGCCAAAAGCCAGGCCCGGGTCCAGGCGCATGACTTGGCGCGCGCCGTCCGGCACTTCGTGCCAGGTGGGCACGATCCAAAAACCGGGAGCCACTTCAACCGGCGCGAACTGCGATTGCGTCAGGCGCACCCAGTCTTGCTCGGGCACAGGGCCAAGAGAGGCCACGGCGCAGCCCGCGAAGAAGTCTTGAGGGGCCAGCAAACGGGCGGCTTCGCGGGCTTCGTTTTCATGAGCAAAAAGGGCCACGAGGCAGGAGCGCGCCCAGCCTGGCGCGGGCGCAGGCAGGCCCGGCTCGCCAAACAGGGCGCGCTCGGCGGATGTATCGGCATCGGCGTCTTCCACCGAAACGCTCAGGGCTTGCAGGGCATCCAGCGCGTCGCACAGGGTTTCGACGCGGTCTTCAGGGGCGACAAGGCGCAGTTCAAACATGGGGCTTCCTTCGGTTGCGGCAGGCGGCTGCCGGATGAGGGGCGGATTGTCCGGCCTGCGGCAGGCCGGCAGGCGGCGGATGCCCTGAAAGACTGTTCAATGGCCGTCCGCAGGCGCGAAAGCGCGGACTCGGGCGCTCTGCGGCCTTGCCAATCTTGGCCGGGCTGGATGGCTACTGCACAGGGTTTAGGGGCGGCCTGCATCCGCTGAATGACTTCAGAAACAGGAGCAAATTCAAGGGGCCCAAAAAACCGTCTTGCGCAATTTCTTCTAGGACATGCAGCTATGAATTCAGAAGCGAAATTGGGCCTTTGCCCAAGTTCTTTCTTCTCTCGCCGTTATGACTGTGCGGGCAGCCGGCCGTTTTGCTGTCAGACGAGGCCAAGGCCAGAAACGGCTGGCCCCCACATGAGCCGTTTTGCGTTGCGCCTTCTGCTTTTTTTTCGTAATCGGGACAGCAGTGTCTTGGCGACGGGTAAGAAAGCTAAGCGCAGCAAGGCTTTCGGGCTGCCAGCGAGGTACTACGGGGTTGTAGCAGACACGGTTTAGACAAGTTTTTAGGTTTCGCCGCTTTAGCTCAGTTGGTAGAGCAGTTCATTCGTAATGAAAAGGTCGCCAGTTCGAATCCGGCAAGCGGCACCAAAAAAGTGAGAAGGGCAGCCCACACGGGCTGCCCTTTTTGCTTGATGCGGCACGCGTCATAGCGGGATGTCTACGGCCTGCGGGCCGCGGCTCTTCCTCAGGTAGTGCAGGAGGGCACCGCCGAGCTGGCCGAGGGTAAGGTCTCGCTTGAGCAGCGTCGGGCGCATGAGGGTCGCGCACGCCTCGTCGTCCCAACCGACCTCGGGCGGCACGGGCACCGCGCACTCCTCGACGGCGAGGTCGAACGGCCCCGGCTCGTCCAGCAGGTCGGGCAGGCACACCCAAGTGTGGAACCACGCCTCACGCCAAGCCAGTGCGGCGTCGCCCGTCCTGTCGCCCTCAGGGAAGTCGGCCACGCGGATGACGAACACGTCCCCGCCTGCCGAGCGGCGCACCTTCACGCGCCAGGGTCTGATCTTGGGGCGCGGCCTCAGCAAGGCTCGTCCTCCCCGCGCTCGGCGCGCTGACGCTCAGGCACCGCGGTGCCCTTCTTGCGCATGTCGTGGGCGTACCACCTGACCGACTTGGCGGATGCCTGCGCGCCCTCGATCTGCGCGTTGACCATCTCGGCGATGACGCCGTGCGGGTAGCCAGCGGGGTCCATCAGCAGCTCGCGGGCAAGTCGTCCGATGCCCTTGCCGCTGGGCTTCTTCTCGGTCTCTGTCGGGGCTTCTGTCGCTTCGACGGCATCGGCCTGCTGCTGTGCATGCGGCTCGGCCACCTCGGCGGCCTGCGGCTGCCCGAACGACGCGACATCGATGTTCTTGGCCTTGGCTATGGACTCGATTCGGTCGAGCAGCTTGCCTCGGGTCGCGAAGGTCTTGGGTCCAGCGGCCTTGTCGGCGATCCGGTTGTGCAGGGCTAGCAGGTCCTTGGTGCTCATCTCTTGCAGGTTCATCTCACGCTCCAGGTGGTTGGGTGTGAGGTCATTAGGTCGTGTTCGTGGGAATTCGGGAGCGGGGGGGCCCTTGAAAAGTCGCTCAGTGGCCCCATGTTTGGACCCCGGCTACTTTCGTTGGCGGGGCCGTTCACCTTTTATTCGGAGATCCCCATGAGCACCTTTACTCGCATCGCAAAAGACCCCGTTGGCATGGCACGTTTGGTAACGAGCTATGCCCGCGTGAAAGAACTCCAGCAGAAGATGTCACTCGACGAGATCGCTGAGATTTTTGATGAAGACCCCAAGGGGCTGACCAACTTTGTTGAATACGCCGACGCACTCGTCTCTGGCGAAAAGTCGTTGTCCCTCGACATTACGACGAAGAGCAAAGAAGCGTTCGGCCAAATTGCATCAGCGCTCAAGTGACCCGCTGACTGTCCATCAGCAGGCCGTGATCCGTAAGCGCTTGAAAAAGAAGGGGATGCCTTGTGGGCATCCCCTCCGAAGCACGGCCGGGGCAACCTCGGCCTCTGTTCCGACCCCGGCCGCTGGCACCAAACTCAGTGCATGAACGCCAGATGCAGGCGGTCGTAAGGGAGGGCGTCGGCGCGGCGCTTGGTCTCGCGGTCCACGTACAGGTCCAGCGGGCGCGAGTACGGCACCCCAGCCAGCGCCGCCGCGTCGTCGAAGGTCTCGCAGCCGAAGGGCACGCCCACGCTGGCGGCACGCTCGGCCAGGGCGTCGATGACCTCGCAGCCCGTGCGCAGGGCGCACGCGAGACCCGTGAGCGCAAGGGCCACCGGGTGGTGCGCGGGGTAGACGGCCTGCTTATTCATCGCCGCCCCCGATCAGGTCGCGGTCGATGGCCTGCTCGCGCAGGGCGAGTTGTACGGTGTTCAGCGGGTTCGACTTGCCGGAGTTCCACGAGCGGATGGCGACCAGGATGCCCTGGAAGCGCGCGTCGCCCAGCTTGATGTACTCCTGCACCTTCAGGTAGTCGTCCAGCTTCATCGCGGCGGCGAGCTCGGCAGGGCCGACCGGGCGGTCCTTCGACGGCATGCGGTCCAGCAGGCTCAGCAGCGCGGAAGCGAGGGGGATGTTCTGCGTGGCGACGGCGACCTGGGCCATGTGCCCGAGCTCGGCGGGGCCGGCGTAGACGAGCTGGTGCAGGTACTCGGTGCGCTTGGGGTCGCCGAGAGCGGCGCGGGCCAACACCTTGGCGGGGCTGGAGTAGAACTCGCGCTGCGAGACGAGCTGGGCATGGGGTGCGCCCGCGTCCTTCAGCAGCTTGTCGAGCTCCTTGGCGGAGTTGTCCTTGATCTGCCGGACGGCGGCCACGGTCTCGCTCTGCGCGAAGCGGGCCTTGTCGGCAGCGTCGATGCCGGCGGACTTCCAGCGGTTGGCAATCTCTGCCTTGCGCGCGTCGATGTCAGACTGAAGGCGCTGAATGGCCTTGAGGGCGCGGGAGTAGATGGCGTCCAGGTTGGACGCGAGCTCGCCGATCTGTTGCGGGCTGAGTAGCGGGGAGACTTGATTCAGGTTCATGGCTTGTTGGCTCCAAAGAGGTTTAGGGTCCTCCGGTCGCCTTCAAGCGCATCCCCAGCCGCGGGGTGGTCATGCGCGCCAATGCGCTGACCGGATGCTTTCAATGTGTCGTGGTACGTTGGCCGAGAACGCCATCGTTCTTCGATCGTGTTCATCTGTTCTGCGCCGCCGTCACGGTGGCTTGTGCTTCAAGGGCTTGGCGTCTCGCCGCCCCCTGATCGAGAGTCAGGCGTCTTCGTGGGGATCGGCGCCAACAGGCCAGCCGCCCGCGCCGCCGCAGACCGAGCAGAGCCTCACCGACACCACGTTGCCGCTGAAGTGGAAGCGCTGGCAGTGCATGCACTTCACCCAGCCCACGCGCCGGATGACGCGCGGTGGGTCGAAGTTGGGGTCCAGGACGTTGGCGCGTCGCGCGCCGCCGTCGAAGGCCCAATATGCCGGCTCGATGATTTCTTTGGCAACGAGGCAGTCCTCGGGTGTTCTGACCTTACGAGGGCCAGGCGTCGCGCCGAGCCAGCGATAGGCCGGGAAGTTCAGGCTGTGCGCTCGCTGCTGCACGGTGCCCGTGCTCATACCGAGAGTCAGGGCCGCCTGCCGGGCGCTGGGGTATCGCACCCCTTCGACCTCGATGGCGACGGCGTGCCCGTTACTGCCCGCGGTTGACGCTGCCATGCTGGCGGCCTGCCTCGTACTCGTTCGACATGGCCTGCCATGCGTCCGCGTCGATGCGCGGGATCGGGCCGATGCAGGTCATCTCGCAGCATTGAGCAAGGGCATCACGCCAGCCCATCGCCGCGACTGTCTGCGGTGCCGTCTTGTCGAAGGCATCCAGGTTGCGGTCGATCTGCTCGGCGCGCTCCAGCGCCTCGGCGACTGTCAGCTTCTCACTCATCGTCTTGCTCCTTGTTCTCGTGGTACTTGGAGAGCAGTGCTGTCAGGGCCTTACGCTCGTCGGCCGGCATGCGCAGCAGGGCCTCGGCGTCGAGGCCCGTGGAGTCCACCTTGACGCGCAGGCGGTCCGCCATCTGGTCGCCGTAGCGCCACTTGAGAAGGACCTCCATCAGCCTGTCGCTGTACTTGCGCACCGTCAGCGGGCGCTCGTCGCCGGTCTCGGGGTCGGCCACGGTCGAGACGCGGCCCTGATGGATGACGGGCTCATCGACGCCGACGGCAGCACGCCGGTAGGCTTCTTCGAGCAGGCTGTCGAGCGCCACCTCGACGGCGGCCTCCCACTGCGTGCGGAACTCCAGGTCGTTGGCCTTGTGATAGAAGGCCGTCGAGCGCACGATCCCCGCAGCGGCTGCCGCAGCCTTGGGGCTCGCCGTGTCTTCGAGCACCGCAAGGAAGATCGCCTTCCTCTCCGGTGTGAAGGTGTTGGGGATAGATGGGCGGCTCACGTCTGTTCTCCGAAAAATGGCTTACGGAGTAATCGTGTCGTGCTTGTGCGCGCAGGCACGCCATCGTTCTTTCAAGCGCATCAACGGCTTGGAGGGCCTTGGCCCGCGAATCGACGATCAGGGGGTGAGGCGGCCGGGGAAGTTGGCCTCGCGCGCGAAGGTCTCGGCGCAGCAGGTCGGACGCCGAATCGGCCGCGTTCCCCGCATCGATCGCCACGCCCGCCACGGTCGGCCAGGCTCTGGTCTTGCTGACGCGGCCTCACGGGGATTCGGGCCCGGAGGGCTCCTACTGCTTGCAGTGCTTACGGAAGCATTTACGGTTTTTTCTTTATAAATCAATACGTTATTTAGATCGTAAATACTGTAAGTGCTGTAAATACTCTCTGAGTCAATCCAGGAAATTCTCTGTCGGTCTGATGTCGCGGCGGTCGGTCGGCGCTCGGCACGGCGCGCTTTTTTCCTGAAAGAACCCGGAGCGCGTTTTCGCGCTTACTGCGCTTACGGACGACGCAAGGCGTTGATCCGTATTCCTTTTTGGTCGCGCCGAGGCGTTTACGTTCGGAGCTTACGTAAACACGCCTCTGGCGCTTACTCAGTCACCATGCAGGCGCTTCATGGGGATGCCCGTGAGCTCGGAGAAGGTCGCGAGCGCGTGGCCGAGGGCGGGCAGGACGTAGGCCATCTTCCCGCGGAGCTCGCCACTCCCAAGCTGGCAGCGCCTCACGCCGTAGGTCTTGAGCACGCGGCCGAGCTGGTCGGGCGCGAGCCACTGGCGGCCCTTGGCCCTCGCGTAGTCGCGGTACGAGGAGTGCACCGACTCGCAGAGCACCCTGACCTCGCGCTCGGCCCAATCGCCCTTGTGGTCGGTGCCGTCGTAGGGCCGGTCTCCCGACTGGAGGAGCGAGAGCCACCACTCCTGCTGGATGTCCAGCCCGCGCAGCTTCTGCTCCTCAAGCGCCCGCGTCTGCGGCACGCTGTCGCGCGGCGCCCACCCCTCGATGTTCCGGGTCAGCATCTCGTGCAGGAAGGCGGCGAGGCCGGCGCGGTCGTCCCCGTAGAGCTGCGCGTTGAGCGCGTCGAAGAACGCCTTGTCGCCGCGGCGGCTGCCGTTGACCTCGAACACCGCGAAGCGCCGCTCGTCCCCGAGGCCCGCCGGGACCACCCAGTCCGAGTTGGAGGCCATGACGATGTGGATCAGGTTCTTGCCAGACACCGCGTCGCGGCCCTTGCCCTCGT
This sequence comes from Ottowia sp. oral taxon 894, assembly GCF_001262075.1. Classification (GTDB taxonomy): domain Bacteria; phylum Pseudomonadota; class Gammaproteobacteria; order Burkholderiales; family Burkholderiaceae_C; genus Ottowia; species Ottowia massiliensis. The sequence goes on from NZ_CP012073.1 coordinate 132,724, forward strand.
AGGTGATCGTCGGCTCGGTCACGAGCGCCTTGAGCACCGACTCGCCCGCCTTGTCGCCGGCCCAGAACGCCTCGTCCGCGAACAGGAGGATGCAGTTCTGAAGGTGGGAGTTGAAGCGCCCCACGAGCTGCGACGGGTTGGCGATGTGCAGGCCGCTGGCCCCGGCGAGCTCGGCCAGGGCGCGGCCGAACGTCCCCTTGCCCGTGCCCTTGTCGCCGCGGAAGGCGAGCGCCACCTCGGCGGGGCGGCCGGGGCGCTGGACCATGTGCGCGATCCAGTTGAGGACGTACTCGAAGCTCTCGGCGTCGCCGTCCGTCAGCACGTCGCGGATGAGCTCGCGCAGCAGGGACCAGTCGCCCTTGCGCGGCTCGACGGACCAGCCCTTCCACAGGTTGAGCCAGCCCTCGTGGTCCCGCTCGGGGTCGAACACCACGCCCTTGTACTGCCGGCGGTGCGGGTGCCTGAGCCACAGGCTGGACCTGCTGACGAGCTTGTCGCCCTTCTCGACGAGCTGGTTGCAGTAGAGGTTCTCGAAGTCCTCCTTCGTCGAGCGCTGGTAGATCGTGCGCCCGTTAAGCACGGGGTCGGCCTCCTCGGTGACGATGCGGAACTTGCCGCCCTCCATCACCACGTAGTGCCGCGCGTTCATCTCCTCGATGACCGCATCGACGCCCTGCGCCTTCGGCGGCTGCCGCAGCGTCGAGTCGTCCACGCCCTGGCCGAGCTCGGCGGGGTCCTCCCAGGCGTCGAAGTCGTCCTCGGGCTCCGCGCGCGCCACCTCGCCGCCTGCCGCCTGCACGACCTTGTGCAGGTACTTGATGGTGATCGGGCGCCCGCCGCGCGACGCGGTCGAGTGCAGCGAGTCCCAGCGCCTGCCGATGATCCAGGCGTCGTCCTGGTACTTCGCGTCCTGCGTGGACCACTCGATGAACTCCTGCCGGCCCTCGCCGTCGGTCGCGTGGTGGCAGGCCATCATGAGGTTGAGCCAGTCGCCGTGCTCCCTGAAGTCCTCGGGGTCGAGCTGCTCCAGGGTCTCCGCCAGCATCTCGGGGGTGAGCTCGCCGAGGCCCGCGGCCTCGCCGTGCGCGCGGGTCGGGCGGCGGATGAGGCGCAGCAGCGTGTCGGGCACCTGCGGCGCCTCCTCGGGGAACGGCGCGAGGTCGTTCCAGCGATAGACCGTGCCGTTCGGGTGGATCGAGCCGGGCGAGACGACCTGCCGGCCGTGGCTCTTGAACTCCACGCCGGGGTAGTCCTCCAGGCTGTCGAGCACCTGCACGTCTGCCGGCTTGCGGAACCAGTAGTGGCGCCCGCCCGACCCGGTGTGCACGCGGGGCAGGCGTCCAGGTCGAGGCACGCGTCGGCGGCGAGCTCGGCCAGCGGGTCGCGGCCCTCGGGGAAGTTGCGGGGATCTACGTCGAGGACCATCCAGCTCGGCGGCAGGCGCACGCCGACGTTGAGGCCGCGGCGCTCGGCCTGGGCCAGCACCTCGCGGCTGTCGTAGTCGCGGGACTGCCACGCGCCGTCGATCGGCGACTTGCCGCAGGCGCGGCCCTTGGCGTCCCTCGCGTCCCAGCGGTGCAGCGGGATCAGCGTCAGGCCCGCGCGGAGCAGGCTCTCGGCGTCGATCGATGGCTTTGCGGCCGACCTGGTCGCGGCATGATCTTTCCCGTGGGTCGTCATGCCCGCTTCCTCTGCTTGTTGATCGTTTGCGCCCACGGACTCATCCCCCGTGGGCGTTTTCTTTTGTGCGCTCATCGGTCAGCCCTCCGCGCTCGCGCGCTCGGTCGCCATCTCGGCGAGCTTGCGGCGGGCGGTGCGGGACTCGTAGGAGCGCGACAGCGGCTGCACCTCAACCATGTAGGCGCGCAGGTCGCCCACGCGGTAGCGGATGGTCTTGGGGCCGATGCGCTGGTAGGTCGGGCCGCGGCGCTGGCTGCGATACCAATTCAAGGCGTTGGGGCTGAGTCGCAGGAAGGCGGCGGCCTCCTGGACGTTGAGCAGCGCCTCGTCGGGCAGCGCGTGGAGCTCGCGCAGCTCGGCGAGCGTCAGCGCAAGTGGGGTGGGGTTCGTCATCTCTCGTACCTCATCGGGCTCCCGGCCGGCGGGATTGCCGGTCGGCGGATGACTGCCCGATGTGCGTCACGGAGAAGCGCCCGTGTGGTCCCCTCAGTCGGTGGGGCGGGCGGCACGATCTAAGCCCCGTGCAGGGCCTTGCCCGCGGGCGGCGCGGGACTTCGTCGGGCGGGTGGCGTCGCCCGACAGAAACGAATATGCCACAAGGGCTCGGCGAGAAATACCAACGTTCCGCACGGCTCCCGGTGAGTCCTTGGCGCGTCCGGTCGGCCGCGCGCTGCTCTGCGCCTAGGCCGAGGCGTCCGGGCTCGCCACGGGCCGCCTGGTGAGACCGGGGAGGCGCTTCGCTGAGCGGTTGCCACTTGAAATCCGGCTAAGCTCCCCCATATCGCCAATTTGAAATAACTTTTTGGGGTGAGGGGATGGGACTTCCTAGAACTTTCGTCGGGTTCAGCAGCACCGACATTCACTGCTACCGCTTGATGCTCGCCTGGAAGGAGAACGAGCACATCGATTTCAACTTCGCCAATTGCCAGCTTGGGCAGGAAATCAACTCAGAGGACGAGGCTTACATCAAGCGCAAGTGCCGAGAGCGCATCGACATGGCAGGTACGTTTGCGGTGCTCATCGGGCAGGACACCAGCAGCAAGCACAAATACGTGCGTTGGGAGATGGAGGTAGCTCGGGAAAAGGGCTGCCGGATTATCGGGATCAATCTCGACGGCTCGCGGCAGATGGTCGATGCCACGTGCCCACCCATCATCAAGGATATTGGCGCCGTCTTTGTTCCGTTCTCCCCGAAGATCGTTGCCTACGCCCTTGAGAACTTCAAGATGCACGACAAGGGAAACTGGCACTACCCGGACGAGGTCTACAAGAAGCTCGGCTACAAGTGAAGGGGGCGGGCTGCATGCAAGAACAAGACTTCCCCGCGCTCTATCGATCCGCCGATGACCTGTCCTTGAAGTCGCAGAAGCACTTCTTTCGTGCGCTCCGAGTTCACCTTGTCACGCTCGTGGTCGCCGCGATCCTGTCGATCGTCAGCATCCCGCATTGGTCGGTCGCAGCAGCCCAACTTCTCGCCCTACTGGGTGCTCTAGGCTGCTCGATCTACCTGTTTGCCATGCGCCCCGACCGATTCTGGTACGCAGGCAGGGCAGTGGCCGAATCGATCAAGACCATCACCTGGCGCTACGTCTGCCGAGCAGAGCCGTTCCAGGGAGATGATGCGAGCGCCCACAACGACTTCCGCCAGACGCTCAAGCAGATCGTCGAGCAGAACCGCGAGGTGTGCCAGTCGCTGACGGAGCATCTCGACGGCCAGCAGTTCACGCCCGTGATGGAGCAGATGCGCGCTCGCTCCTTGGAAGAGCGCCGAGAGACCTACGCGGGCTGCCGGATCAAAGACCAGCTAACTTGGTATGCGAAGAAGGCCGCGTTCAATCGCCGGATGTCGCGGTATTTCTTCTGGGCGCTGATCGGAGTGAATACGGTTGCAGTGGTCTGCGCGGTGCTGCGCATGGTCTACGTGGACCAGCCCTTTTGGCCCACGGATGTATTCGTTGCGATGGCGGCCAGCGTCTTGAGCTGGATGCAGGCCAAGAGGTTCTCTGAGTTGGCAGCCTCATACGCGCTTGCTGCCCACGAGATTGGCCTCATCAAAGAACAATCCATGCTCCCCGACACCCCCGAGAAGTTCTCGTTGTTCGTGGGTGACGCTGAGAATGCCTTCTCTCGTGAGCACACGCAGTGGGTGGCGCGAAAGGACGTGTAACCCGTCTACTGCAGCGCCCGGAGGCCAGCCTCGAACAGCGTGCGCAGCACGTCGTCAGGCCACTCGTTGCGGGCAAGGTTGAAGGCGCAGCACGCAACCCGAACGTTACCGAGAACGTAGTAGCCCACACGAGAGTCAATCCTGTCCACTGATGGCGCCCAGGGGTTATTCCTCGATTCGCCATCGTAGTCCAGCGACAGAGGCAGACCAGTGACCGAGCAGGCCATCGGCGCCAGCATGGCTTCGATGTCCTCGACCGTGATCGTGCACTCATGCCCGCGCCGCTTCGCGCTTCCACGGCACTGCTGTAGCAACTTCTTTGCTGGGTTCTGCGTGTACCAACGCTTGTTCGTCTCGCGCTTCCGCTCTGGGTTCTCGGCACCCCAATTGCGGCTGCGCTCGCGCTCCTTCTCGGGGTCCTTGGCGTACCGGCGGGCTGCCCGCTCACGCGCGCTCCTGCGTGCTTCCTCTTGGTTCTTTGCATACCAGCGGGCGCTTGCCTCCCGCTTTTTCCGCCTTAGCAGTTCTTCCTCGGATTCCACCATCTCCGGCCCCTCAATCACAGTTCATACCTACATGCTGCTGCGCCGATCGATCGGCGGGGGCCACCGTTTCGGGTGACGACGCTAGACGTGGCGGCCAGGTGCCGGGCGTCCACTCCAGTCCGATCTTGTTGAGGATGTAGCGGGATGCCAGCTCCTGATACTTGCGCAGATGCTCGGGCCCGACGTGGATGTAGCCCATCGTGACGTTGCTCGCCGCGTGGTTGAGGAGGTACTTCAGTTCAAGCAGCGGGACGCCGGCCTCGACCGCCAGCGTTGAATAGCAGTGCCGGAGCGCATGCCCTGTGAGGCCGCCGAGTTCGTGCTGCGCCACCTCGGCGACGTGGCCCGACTTCGAGTCGGCGGGGAATAGCCACTGACCCTTGCGCTGTAGGCGGGGTGATTCGCGCAGCCGGTGGTCGAGCAGGTCGCAAAGGGCATCGGAGAGAGCCAAATCGAACGCCCGGGCCGATCCGCCCTTGGGCTTCGGGACGTGAAGGATCTTCCTGTCTAGGTGCAGGTCCGACGCCCGCGCCTCGCACGTCGCGCTACGCCTCATGCCGGTAAGCAGGGAGAACAGGTGCAGGTCGCGCCGCACGGGGTGGAGGTCGAGCACCGCCTTGCCCCACGCCCTCAGCTTGTCAGCGTTCGAGTCCACCTTGCGCCGCCGCAGCCCGTGGTAGTCCACGTTCGCGGTCGGGTTCGCGGGCAGGTCCGGGTGCTCCCGCAGCCCGCGGTTGTAGACGGCGCGGAAGATGCGGAAGACGTTGTCGGCCGAGGGCGCGCCGTGCTTCTCGGTGATCTTGCGGTGGCGCTCGCGCACGCCCGCGCGGTCCGCGCCGAGCTCGGCCAGCGGCTTGTCCATCCACTCCCCGAGGTACTGCTCGCAGTTGTAGCGGTAGTCCTGCTTGGTGCGCGGGGACAGCGGCTTGGCGGCGAGGTGCAGGTCGAGCGCGTCGCGCAGGGTGATGCCGCGCGCCTTGGCCTTGCGGCGCTCCTCGTTCGGGTTCGCGCCCGCCCGCATGTCCACGAGCGTCCTTCGGGCGAGGTCGCGGGCTTGCTTGGCGTCGAGGCTCGGGTGGTCGCCCAGCTTCGTGCGGACCTGCTTGCCGTTGACGAGGGACTGCACGTAGAAGCTGCGCTTCGTTGGCGTGACGATCAGGTAGAAGCCGCGCATCTCGCTGTCGGCGTAGAGGACGGACTTGCCCCTGTCGGGTGCTGGCGCCCTCTCGACGAGGGCCTGTGTTATCTTGGATTGCATGCGTTGGCTCCGAGTGAAGCGGGCCACGGCGCGAACACGGTTTAGCACCACAAGGTGCCGTGTGTTCGCACGACGTATTGCCCGCCGACGAAGCCATTAAGTCGCGGTTTTGCTTGCTTGTAAGCGCCCTATGCCATCTGATTCCAAATCATGGCATCATGTGCGCGTGCCGATTCGGAAGAAGAAATGCGGCGGCTGGGCGCGGGGTGTTTCAGATGTGTTTCGGATTCATTTCCGGGCCGTCAGCCGGCCTATTCAATCTTCAATGCCACGCTGCGCCGGAATGCCGGCCCTGAAGGCGTGTTTGCGCATTTCCATCACCGTCACGGTGTCGGCCACGTCCATCAGCTCCTGCGGGCAGCGGCGGCCCGTCAGGCACACGTGCACGTGGCGCGGGCGTTCGGCCAGGGTTTGCAGCACATCTTGCAAAGGCAGCCAGCCGTAGATGAGCGGGTAAGTGATTTCATCCAGCACCACCAGAAAATGCTCGCCATCCAGAATGGCCGCGCGCGCTTTTTGCCAGCCCTGGCGCGCCAGTTCGGCGGTTTTCTCAATATCCTTGCTCATCCATGAAAAGCCGTCGCCCAGCCCTTCGATGGGAATGCCCAGTTTTTCAAAAGCGCGATGCTCGCCAAAACGGGCGCTGGGCACTTTCATGAATTGGAAGATGTGAATTTTTTTGCCGTGAACGTGCGTGCGCCCGAATGCCCGCAAGGCCAGGCCGAATGCGGCGGTGCTTTTGCCCTTGCCATTGCCGGTGTTGATGATGATCAGGCCGCGCCTTTCGCCTTCGGGGCGGGGGGTTGTGCGTTCGGCGGGTGGGTTTTCGATTTGCATTTTTGGCGTTGAAACCTGGTTAAAAAAGAAAAAAGGCCATTTTCAAAGCCCGTTTCAAAATCCGTTTCACACGGCAATGGCTGCCCATTGGGGCCTGCCGTCAGCCGCTGGCGGCAAGGGGTGGATGGCGATGCGGTCATCGAACACCGCTTGCAGGGCGCGGCGCGTGGCATCTTCCTGCACGGGGCCGCAGTGAAAGACGCCGCCCGCCCGCATCAGCAGCAGGTCATCGGCCTGCAAGGCCATGCCCAGCTCGTGCAGCACGCTGATGACGGCGCCGCCCGCTGCCACGTGGCGGCGCATCAGCGCCATCCAGTCGGCCTGGTGGGGCGGGTCCAGATTGGCCAGCGGCTCGTCCAGCAGCAGCACGGGCGCTTGCGTGGCCAGGGCGCGGGCCAGCAGCACGCGCTGGCGTTCGCCGCCAGAGAGCTGGCCCAGCGGCCTGCCGCGCCAGGCCCACGCGCCGGTGTCGCGCAAGGCGGATTCGGCCGCTTCACGATCGGCGGCCGAGGGCGTGGCCAGCCAGCCTTGGTGCGGCAGGCGGCCCAGCATGGCCACATCCCACGCCGTCAGCTCGCCTGAAACGGCTTCGGCCTGCCCCAGCCAGGCCACGCGCCGCGCGCGCTGCGGCCCGGTCAGCGCCGCCAGCGGCTGCCCCAGCACGCGCGTCTGCCCTTCATGTGGCAGCAGCAGCCCGGCCAGGCATTGCAGCAAGGTGGATTTGCCCGCGCCGTTCGGCCCCGCCACGGCCAGCCAGCGCCCAAGCGGCACGCTCAGGCGCACGCCGCACAGCACGCTCTGACCGTCACGGCGCAGGGTGATGTTTTCAGCTTGCAGGGCAGGGGGGTTGGGTGGATGGGGGTTCGGATTCACGGCGAAACGGTTTCTGGGCAATGCATCTGGGGCATCAGAAAGAGGAGCGAATTCAAGTGGTTTAAAAACGCCTTTCGCGCACGTTCTACTAGGACGTATTGCTATGGATAATGGAGCGAAATCAATCCTTCCAAGCGGCTTCATTCCCTGCGCGCCTGCTGGCGCATCAGCCACAGCAGATAACCGCCGCCCAGCGTGGCTGTGAGCACGCCCACAGGCAGCTCCTGCGGCGCCAGCAGCCAGCGCGCGCCGATGTCAGCTGCCAGCAGCAGCGTGCCGCCCGCCAGCGCCGCCAGGGGCAGCAGCCAGGCATGGCGCACCGGAGCGAGCTGGCGCACCACGTGCGGCGCAGCCAGGCCGACAAAAGCAATCAGCCCCGTTTGCGCCACCGCCGCCCCCGTGGCCAGCGCCAGCACCGCTACCAGCGCGGCGCGGGCGGCAGGCAAGGGCAGGCCCAGGCTCCGCGCCGTGGCCTCGCCCAGCGAGAGGGCGTCCAGCACGCGGGCCAGCGCCCAGGCCGCCAGCAGGCAGGCCGCCAGCGCGGCGGCCATCAGCGCGCAGCCCGCCCAGCCCACGAAGGCGCTGCTGCCCAGCATGAAAAGCTGCATGGCCTGCAAGATGTCAGGCGCGGCCAGCGTGATCAGATCCTTGCATGCCCCCAGCGCATAGCCCGCCACCACGCCTGCCAGCAACAGGCGCGGCGTGTGCTGCGCCCCTTGCGCCAGCGCCAGCGCCAGCAGCACGCCGCCCAGCGCCCCCGCAAAAGCGGCCCCCGTCAGCCCCAGCCGCGCCAGCCAGCCAGCGGCAGCCAGCGGCAGGCCCATGACGGCCAGCGCCAGCGCCACGGCCAGCGTGGCCCCCGAGGCGCTGCCCAGCAAAAACGGATCCGCCAGCGCATTGCGAAACAGCCCCTGCGCCACCGCCCCGGCCAGCCCCAGCAGCGCCCCGGCCAGCCAGGCGCCCAGCGTGCGCGGCAGGCGCACATCCCACACGATCTGCCAGGCCGCTGCATCGCCCCACACCTGCCACAAACTGCGCCAGCCCGTGCTGCCCACGCCCAGCCCCAGGCAGGCCAAGGCGATGCCAGCCAACGACAAGGCGAAAACAAGACGGAAAACGGCAGGCATGAATCACGAACGGCCCAAATCGGCCGGATTTTCATGGATGAGAGTCAGACATGGGGTTAGACAAGCCGCAGGCTGCTGTGCCTTGCGGGCCTGCCGCTTTTGGCGCTGATTAGAAGCTGTGGACGCTCTACGCGCTGGCGAAGGCTCATTGAAGGTACTCCTCAAGTTGCTGGAAAAAGCATGCATGTCCTGCGTTACCAGCAACCTCACCTTGCCTATGATGGGATTGAGCGGCAAGCATCGTTCTTAGCATCGCGCTTCACCCTTAGCATCGCGCTTCACCCAATAGCTTCCCATAATTTGCCTTATGTTAAGTTTAATAGTCTTCTCTCGAACAAAGAATGCGCAAGCTCGAACTGTTCTCGGTCGAACTGCTCTCGGCGGATAGCGTCGGGCTAGCTTTTCCTCATCCAAAAAATTAAGCCGTAGCGCGCGCTTGCTGATGCATCGCATGATTCATGACGACCAAAGCAAGCAATGCTTCCAGGATGGGCGTGGCGCGAATGCCGACGCAAGGATCGTGGCGGCCTTTGGTGATGAGTTCGACCGCTTCGCCTGCCGTGTTGATGGAAGGACGGGGAATGAGGATGGAGCTGGTGGGCTTGATGGCGACGCTCACCTCCAGGTCTTGCCCCGTGCTGATGCCGCCCAGGATGCCGCCAGCGTGGTTGCTGGCAAAACGCGGGCGGCCCGCTTCGCCCGGGAACATGGCGTCGCCATGTTCGCTGCCTTTTTGGGTGACGCAGGCAAAGCCGTCGCCAATTTCCACGCCCTTGACGGCGTTCAGGCCCATCATGGCGTGGGCGATGTCGGCGTCCAGCCGGTCATACAAAGGCTCGCCCAGCCCGGCGGGCATGTTCCGGGCCGTCACGCGCAGGCGTGCGCCGCAGGAGTCGCCGCTTTTGCGCAACGCGCGCATGTAGTTTTCCAGCGCGGCGGTGTCGGCCACAGGGGCGAAAAACGGGTTTTGCGCCACGTAGTCCCAGCTTTCAAAGGCGATGGGCAGCTCGCCCAGCTGCGTCATGCAGCCCTGAAATTGCGTGCCGTGGCGCTCGCGCAGCCATTTGCGCGCCACGGCGCCTGCGGCCACGGTGGGGGCCGTCAGGCGCGCGGATGAGCGGCCGCCGCCGCGCGGGTCGCGGATGCCGTATTTGCGGTAGTAGGCGTAATCGGCGTGGCCAGGGCGAAAGGCTTGCGCGATGTCTGAATAGTCTTTGCTGCGCTGGTCGGTGTTGCGAATCAGCAGGCAGATGGGTGTGCCGGTGGTTTGGCCCTGATACACGCCCGAGAGGATTTCCACCCGGTCGGCTTCCTGGCGCTGCGTGACAAAGGCGCTGCTGCCAGGGCGGCGGCGGTCCAGCTCGGGCTGGATGTCAGATTCGGCCAACGCCATGCCGGGCGGGCAGCCGTCAATCACGCAGCCGATGGCCGGGCCGTGGGATTCTCCGAAGTTGGTCACGGCAAACAAAGTGCCCAGCGTGTTGCCTGCCATTTTTATGCCGCCCTGCCCTGTTCGCCGCCGTCGGTTTGCGGCCATTGCCGGATAAATGCCTTGAGCAGGCGGTTTTCAAAATCCTGGCTGCTCACCACGGCATGGGCCATGTCGTGAAAGCTGATGATGCCCATGAGCATTTTCTGATCCATCACGGGCATGTAGCGGGCATGGTGTTTGAGCATCATGCGGCTGACTTCTTCCATGTCGGTTTCGGGCGTGCAAGTCAGGGGGCTGTCATTCATCACGCTGCGCACGTGAATGCTGTCCAGCGGACGGTTTTGCGCCAGCGCCAGAATGACTTCACGAAAAGTGAGCAGGCCCGCCAGCTCGCCATGCTCCACAACCACCAGCGAGCCAATGTCTTTTTCAGCCATGACGGCAATGGCCGCCTCCAGGGTTTCGCCAGCTTGCACGGTAAACAGGGTATTGCCCCTGATTCGCAAAATATCGCTGACTTTCATGGCGGCCTCTTGAGTGCGGGGAAAAGAAGGAAATGAATATAGCCCAGTCCAAGGCTGGCGCTTCTGGATGAAACCTGAATAGAGCGCCGCTGGCGCATAGACCCTGACTGATAACGCTTGTTATTCGCTGTGACAAAATAACTAGCTTCGCAGCTAGAAGGAGACTTGTTTCATGTCGCGCCACCCTTTGAGTTTCAGTGTTTTGGCCGCTGCCAGCCTGCTGGTTTGCGCCGGAGCCGCGCAGTCGCAGGATTTGCACGCGGGCCATGCCCATGTGCAGAAGCAGAAAAAAAACCAGGATCAGGCCGTGCTGCCGCAAGTGACCGTGACGGCCACGCGCAGCGAAGAAGACGCCCGCACCGCGCCCGCTTCCGTCACGGTGTTTGACCGCCAGACACTCCAGCAAAGCAGCCGCCCTGATGAAGACTTGCTCACCCTGATTGAAGACGCGCCGGGCCTGACGCTTTCGGCGCGCCAGGTGGGCGGGCGCAAAACCTTCACCCTGCGCGGCATGAACGATTCGCACACGCTGGTGCTCATGGATGGCCGCCGCATTGCCGCCTCGGACGACGTGGTGGGCCACTCTGATTACCAGTACGGCTGGGTTCCCGCCTCCGCCATCGAGCGGGTGGAAGTCATTCGCGGCCCGCTCTCGGCCCTGTATGGCTCCGAGGCGCTGGGCGGCGTGGTGAACATCATCACCCGCTGGCCCACCGACAAATGGGAAGGCTCGGTCAGCCTCTCCGGCCAGCGCGCCAGCAGCGCCAAATGGGGCGGCACGGGCGGCAAAACCGCTGTGTACGCGGGCGGCCCCGTGGCGCAAGGGCTGGCGCTGCGCGTCAATGCCGAGCGCAGCCACGTCAATCCCGTGGCCTTGCGCGAAGACCGGCGCTATAGCGAAATCGAAGGCCGCAGGAGCACTTCCGGCAGCCTCTCGGCGCGCTACGCGCTCAACGCCCGCCACACCTTCGAGGCAGGCATTCAGCACGGCAGCGAAGACCGCTTCTACGACGACGTGGCGCGCAGCGCCCGGGCCACGCCCTACCAAAACACCTACAAAGTCAATCGCGACCACGGCTACGGCCAGTGGAACGGCGTTTTCGGCAACGACGTCAAAGCGCAGCTGCGCGCCTACCGCAGCGCCATTGGCGTGAGCACGCACCGCACCAACGGCGTTGCGCCCACGCGCCCGCAAGACATGCGCGACGTGGTGGGCGATGGCTTCGTGCAGTGGCGCATGGGCAGCCACCGCCTCACCGCCGGCGGCGAATGGCGGCGCGAAAAGCTCATCAACGCCGGGCTGACCGGCGGCAAAGACAGCGCCACGCACAAGGCCCTGTTCGCGCAAGATGAATTCGCCTTTGCCAGCCACCTCATCGCCACGCTGGGCGTGCGGGTGGACCATCACCAGATCTTTGGCAACCACGTCAGCCCCCGCGCCTACCTGGTCTGGGAGCCGAATGAAAACCTCGTCATCAAAGGCGGCGTGGGCGGCGCGTTCAAGGCGCCCACGCTCAAGCAGATATCGCCCAACTACGTGGGCGCCGAAGGCCCGCACACCTTCTTGGGCAACGCCCGCATCAAGCCCGAAAGCTCCACCTCGTTTGAAGTGGGGGCCGACTACACCACCGGGCCGCTTTCGCTGCGCGGCACGCTGTTTCACACCCGCGTCAAAGACCTGATCTATTTCCGCGAAGTCAGCCGCCAGCGCATGGGGCGGCTGGTGCGCGTCACCTACCAGTACGACAACGTGAACCGCGCCACCGTGCGCGGCGCGGAGCTGGGCCTGAGCTGGGCCTTCGCCCCTGGCTTCAAGTGGAACAACGACCTCACCTTGCTGCGCACCAAAGACAGCAACTCCGGCGTGGAACTGACCGGCCGCCCGCGCCAGGTGCTGCACTCGCAACTGCAATGGCAAGGCGCCTGGGGCCTGAGCGCGCGCCTGGGGCTGGACTACACGGGCCGCCAGCGCATCAGCCAAAGCGGCGGCCGCCTGCCCGCCTACACCCTGTTCAACCTCAGCGTGGGCCAGCAAGTCAACAAGATGCTGAGCTGGCGCGTGGGAGTGGACAACATTGGCAACGTGCGCCTGGCCGACAAGTCCGAAGACTTCGGCTACGCCATTCGCGGCCGCACCTTGGCCGTGAACGTGCGGGCCGATTTCTGATGCGCTTGCGCAGCCCTTGCGAAAAGGCTTTTTTCGCTCCTTGTTTGATAGCATGAGGTCCGCAAGGAGATTGCGCAGGATGCCCTTTTGTGGGGTCTGTATTTGCTTCTGTTTTTGATGAGAAGCAGCCCCTGCTCAAGCAGGGGCGCGCGGCCCGGAAGGCCCATGAATGAAATACGGCACCGGAAATGCCGCCGCACATTGGCGAAATGAAAGCGCCGAATCTTCAGCCATGTCATTTGTCCGTTTTCACCTGGCCCGCCCATCCGGAAATATCCGTTCATGCGCATGGCCGGATTCATTCCGGATGGCAGTGATGAATATGCTTTTTCCTGAATCAGCGCCCTGCTCTGCGGGCCGCTTTCGCGCAAGAGCCATGCTTGCGCCCGTCATGGACTTCAAAAAAGATAGCTGCCCGCGCTGATTCCATCAGGACTTGCGGCCGATTGGATGCCCAAAACCTGCCACCCGGTCCGCTGCCCGCACAACCGCCTCTTTTCCAACCGCCCAGCCAGACACGCCATGTCCCGTCTCGCCCTTGGTCTTTTGCGCCGTTTTCTTCTTTTCTGGCTGGCCGCCTGCTGGCTGGCCTGCCCTGCCCTGGCCCAGCCGCCAGCAGGCGGCGCGCCGCACAAACTGCTGTTCATCGCCACGTCCAACGTGCCCAAGGGCAAATTTCACGAACTGGCCCAAATGGCCGCGCCCTACGGCCTGGCCGTGGATTCATACATCGTGCCGTTGGGCGCAGGCGCAAGCGCGCTGGAGCCGCAGCGGCTCAAGGGCCATGAAGCCGTTTTGCTGGATTTGCCCATGCGCCCGCAAACCCTGGCGGCCATGGGCGACATCGTGAAAAACATTGAGGCGCCTTATTTCGCCTGGCTGCATGAATCGGAAACGCCGCTGGCCGGCGGTTTTGACGAAAAGCAGCTTCAAAAGCTGATTGCCTATTATGAAAATGGCGGCGAGCGCAACATGAAAAACTTTCTCGCGCTGCTTTCGGCCATTGTTCACAAAAAGCCCGCCCCGGCTGATTTGCCCGCGCCCGTGGTCTTTCCAAAATCCGCCGTATATCACCCCAAAGCGCCCGATCTGGTTTTTGCCAGCGTGCCCGAATTTCTGAAATTCAAGGGATTGAGCCAGGCGCAGATTCAGGGCCAGGCCGAGCGGCCGCCCATCATCGCCTTGTCCATCCATCAGGAATACATCTCGGGCATGCAAACGGGCTTTATTGACGACCTGGTGCAGCGCATCGAAAAAACAGGCGCCATTGCCATGCCCATTTACGACCGCATGCTGCCCGCTGGCGACATTGGCAAGCTGCTGCGTCCCTTTGCTAACGAGCAGCCCGATGCCGCCCCGCTGGCCGACGCCATCGTCAGCTTTCAAATCACGCTCAACGCCGAAGGCCGCCGGAAAGAATTTGAAGAATTGGGCCTGCCCGTCATTCAGGCCACCACCTACCGCACGGGCGACGAAGCCGCCTGGGCCGCCGACGAACACGGCCTGCCCATGGCCAGCATTCCCTTTTACATGACGCAGCCTGAAATGGCCGGCGTGGCCGACATCCAGATTGCCTCTGCCGTGCGCCAGGGCGGCGATGAAGCCATCGCCGCCATTCCTGCACAAATGCAGTCCATGGCCGGCAAGGCGCTGAACTTGGCCGCCCTGCGCCGCAAGCCCAACGCGCACAAAGAGCTGGCGCTCATCTTCTGGAACCACCCCGGCGGCGAAAAAAACGTGGCCGCTTCATTCATGAACGTGCCGCGCAGCCTCATCAGCGTGATGAAAGCCCTGCACGCGGCAGGCTATGACGTGCCCGAGCCGCCCGAAGAAGAAAAACTCATTGCCGACGTGCAGCGCCTGCTGGCCCCCGGCTACCGCGACGGCGAGCTGCCCGGCCTACTCAAAGACGGCCTGGCCGCCTTGCTGCCCGTGGCGCAATACCGCCAGTGGCTGCAAAGCCTGCCTGCGGCCACGCAAGCGGCCATGCGCAAGCGCTGGGGCGAGCCGGAACGCTCGGCCTACGTCATCCAACAAGGCGGCAAAAGCTACTTCGTCATTCCCCGCCTGCAAATGGGCCGCCTGGCCCTGCTGCCCCTCATGGGCCGCAGCGACAAAGGCGTGGACAAAAACGCAGGCGAAGGCAGCCTGAGCGAAGCCGCCCTCTACCACTCCACCAAGGCCGACGCGCTGCCGCCCCACTCGTATCTGGCCGCCTACCTCTGGGTGCGCCAGGGCGCGATGGATGAAAAAGCCCTGCAAGCGGCCAAAAAACACCCGCTGCCGCCCGCTGCCTCGCCCGCGCGCGACGCGCTCATTCACTTCGGCACCCACGGCACGCAAGAGTGGCTGCCGGGCAAGGAACGGGGCCTGTCCCTGTTCGACCCGCCCATGCTCGCCGTGGGCGACGTGCCCGTGGTCTATCCCTACATCATCGACAACGTGGGCGAAGCCACCCAGGCCAAGCGCCGGGGGCGCGCCGTCACCATCAGCCACCAGACCGCCGCCCTGCGCCCGGCGGGCCTGCACGACAAGCTGGAAGAAATCCACGAGCTGCTGCACAAATGGCTGGCGCAAGACGAAGGCGCCGTCAAGGCGCAATACGCCGCCGACATTTTGAAAATGGCCGAAAAAGAGCGCCTCATGGCCGACATGGCCTGGGCGCCCGAAAAAGCCAGGGCCGAATTCCCCGCCTTTGTGGACGCGCTGCACGTGCACCTGCACGAGCTGGCGCAAACCATCCAGCCCATCGGCCTGCACACCTTCGGCGAAGCCGCCACGCCCGGGCACCGCATCGCCACCGCCATGATGATGCTGGGCCAGCCGTACCAGGAAGCCGCCGCCCGCCAGGCCGGCGTGCCTGAAAGCGAGCTGGACGAAGCCCTCGTCATCAACTACGAAGCGCTGGACCAAAACCCCGGCTACCGCCTGCTGGCCGACTACCTTGACGGCAAAACCCCCGCCAATCTGCCCGAAGAGCTGCAAAAGCAGCTGGAGCAAGGCAAAGCGTGGTGGCAGGCGCTGGACGCCAGCAGCGAAAACGAAGGCCTGCTGCAAGCCCTGGCAGGCCGCTACGTGCCCACCAGCACCGGGGGCGACCCCGTGCGCAACCCCGACACCTTGCGCACGGGCCGCAACCTCTACGGCTTTGACCCCAGCCGCGTGCCGCCCAAACAGGCATGGGAAGCGGGCAAAAAAGCGGGCGACGCCCTCATTGAAGCCCACCGCCAGCAAAACGGCGGCAAATACCCCGCCAAGATCGCCTTTTCCTTGTGGTCTGCCGAAACCATGCGCCACCAGGGCCTGCTCGAAGCGCAGGCGCTGTGGCTCATGGGCGTGGAGCCGGTGTGGAACGCGGGCGGGCGCGTGGAAGGCGTGCGCCTCATCCCCCGCCAGGAGCTGGGCCGCCCGCGCGTGGACGTGGTCATCTCCGCCACCGGCCTGTACCGCGACCACTTCCCCAACATCATGGAAAAGCTCGCCCAGGCCGCCAAGCTCGCCTCCGAGGCCGAAGGCGAAAGCGAAGCCGACAACCCCATTGCCGCCAACACCCGCCGCATTGCCAGCAAGCTGCGCGCAGGCGGCATGAGCGAAGCCGACGCGCTGGACGCCGCGCAAACGCGCATCTTCTCCTCCGCCTCGGGCCGCTACGGCACCGGCATCAACCACGCCGCCATGGACACCGACCAGTGGCAAGGCAAGGCCGAGGGCGACCGCAAGCTCGCCCGCCTTTACCTCTCGCGCATGCAATACGCCTACGGCCCCAATGCCGCCAAATGGGGCAGCACCCTGGCAGGCGATGGCGAAGATGAAGGCGGCGGCAAAGCCAGCGGAAAAGAAAGCGGCAAAACCAGCGCCCAAGACGCCCCCAACCTCTACGCCGAACAATTGCGCGGCACCGAAGGCGCCGTGCTCTCGCGCACCTCCAACGTCTACGGCATGCTCACCACCGACGACCCCTTCCAGTTCCTCGGCGGCATTGGCCTGGCCGTGCGCCACCTCGACGGCAAAGCGCCGCAGCTGTACATCAGCAACCTGCGCAAGGCGGGCGGCGAACGGCTCGAAACCGCCGCCCAGTTCCTGGCCAAAGAACTGTCCACCCGCCAGTTCCACCCCGGCTACATCAAGGGCCTGATGGCCGAAGGCTACGCCGGCACGCTCGAAGTGCTCGACGCCACCAACAACTTCTGGGGCTGGACCGCCGTCTCCCGCGAAATCGTGCGCGACGACCAATGGCAGGAAATGATGGACGTCTACGTGCGCGACAAACACCAGCTGGGCCTGAACCAGTGGTTTGAAAAGCACAACCCCCACGCCCAGGCCCAAACCATCGAGCGCATGGTCGAAGCCATCCGCCAGGGTTACTGGCGCACCGACGAGCAAACGCTGGCCGATCTGAAAGCCCGCTACGTCGAACTCGCGCGCAAATACGACGTGCGCAGCGAAAACGCCCCGTTCACCGCCTTCGTCAATGACCCCGCCAGCACAGCCCCGGCCCCCGGCTTCGGCCTGGAAGCGCCCGCTGCGGCCGCCCCGGCCGAGCAGCCCGCCCAGCCGCAGGCTGAACAACCGCCCGAACAAGCCGCCGACGCCCCGCCCGCCGAAACCGTGCGCGGCATGCAGCTCGAACGCCAGCAGCCGCCCCCTCCGCCTGATGGCAGCGACGAAACCGACTGGCAGCGCCTGATCGCCATCTGCGCCCTGCTCGCCCTCATGGCCGCCGGCGCAGCCAGCCAGGCGCGCGCCGGACGCAAGTGCAGGTAGGCAAGCAAGCAAAAGCGCGCCCCCAACGCGCCCCCAAAAGGGCGCGGGCGGCATCCATCACAAAGCCAATGCCTGCTCTATGGCGGCCCCAGAAACTGCCCCGCTCCAGCGCCCGCAAGCGTTGCACAGTTCTGAAAGCCTCTTTTATTGCTCATCAATCCATAGCATGACGTCCTAGTGGAATCTGCGATGAGCGGCATTTGAACCCCATTAAATTTGCTCCTGTTTCTGATGACATCTTGCCAGAAAGCCAGGAAAAGCGCTGAAGCGGGCCTCAGCGGCCCGCCGCAAGCCCAGCGCCACAAATGAAAGCGCTGCAGATGGAAGTGCCGCAGATTTGCCACGCCGGCCTGCGCGAATCAGCGGGCGGGGGCTTTGCGGCCGTCGCAAGTCCGTCACAATCGGCCCTTCTCGTTTACGGCCTGTTTCATGAATCCTCGCCTTGCCCGTTTGCAGCCCTATCCCTTTGAGCGGCTGCGCCAGTTGTTTGCCGGTGTGCAGCCGCCTGCGGCGCTGCGCCACATCAACCTAGGTATCGGCGAGCCGCGCCACGCCGCGCCGCCGCTGATCAGGCAGGCGCTGGATGAAGCGCTGGCCGATGGCCTGGCGGGCTACCCTGCCACGGCGGGGCTGCCGCTGTTACGCGAAGCTTGCGCGGCCTGGCTGCGGCGGCGCTACGGCGTGCAGGCGGACGCGGCCACGCAAGTGCTGCCCACGCTGGGTTCGCGCGAGGCGCTGTTTGCGCTGGCGCAGACGGTGATTGACCCCACGCGGGCGCGGCCCACGGTGGTTTGCCCCAACCCCTTCTATCAAATCTACGAAGGCGCGGCCTTGCTGGCTGGCGCCGAGCCGCATTACGTGCCCAGCGACGCGGCGCGCAATTTCGCGCCGCGCTGGGACCAGGTGCCTCAGGCCGTGTGGCAGCGCACGCAGCTGGCCTACGTGTGCTCGCCCGGCAATCCCACGGGCGCGGTGATGCCGCTGGACGAATGGCGCATGCTGTTTGAGCTGAGCGAGCGGCACGGCTTCGTCATTGCCTCTGACGAGTGCTACAGCGAGATTTACTTTGACGACGCCGCCCCGCCGCTGGGCGGCTTGCAGGCGGCCATGCAGCTGGGGCGCGGCTGGCGCAATCTCGTCATGCTCACCAGCCTGTCCAAGCGCAGCAGCGTGCCGGGGCTGCGTTCGGGCTTCGTGGCGGGCGATGCGCAGCTGCTCAAATCGTTTTTGCTCTACCGCACCTACCACGGCAGCGCGATGGGCGGCGCAGTGCAGGCGGCCAGCGCCGCTGCCTGGGGCGACGAAGCGCACGTGCGTGAAAACCGGCGGCTGTACCGCGACAAGTTCGCGCAAGTCATGCCCATCTTGCAGCCGGTGATGGATGTGCGCCTGCCCGATGCGTCGTTTTACCTGTGGGCCGGAGTGCCGCCCGCCTTTGGCGGCGATGACGCGGCCTTTGCCCGCGCGCTGTATGCCGCGTGCCATGTGACGGTGCTGCCAGGCAGCTTTCTGGCGCGCGAGGCGGCGGGCTTCAACCCGGGCGCGGGCCGCGTGCGCCTGGCGCTGGTGGCGCCGGTGGATGAATGCGTGCAAGCGGCGCGGCGCATCGCGGCGTTCATCAGCGGCAACCCTGATTGAACGCTGGTTTTACCGATTTCAAACCCTGAGGAAATGAGTGATGAGTGACAGTTCAGAAAAAATCTGGTGGTACGCCGTTGGGCAAGAGAAATTCGGCCCGTGCACGGGCGGCGAACTGGCGCGGCTGGCGCGCAAGGGCACTGTCATGCCTGACACGCTCGTCTGGCGCGAAGGCATGACCGAGTGGGTGCGCGCCAGCAAGCTCACCAAACTGTGGGAGCGGGCGACCCAGCCCCCGGCTCCGCATGCCAGCGAGCAGCTGCCGCCCCCGCCGCCAGCCGCGCCCGGCCGCGCCGTGGCCGCCGTGCCAGAGCTGGAAGTGGCGCACCGCGCTCAAGGGCCGTCTTCCGTGCCGCCTGGCGGCCATGCGCATGAATGGTCCGCTGGCGGCGCAGCAGCGGCCAGCAGATCAAGCCGCGCAGGCCGCCGTTCCAGCAGCGATGACGGCAGCGCCGGCTTTTTGTGGGCCATTCAGCAGTGCTTCCGGAAATATTTCGACTTTTCCGGGCGCGCGCGGCGGGCGGAATACTGGTATTTCATGCTGTTTCAGTTTTTGCTGAACATGGCGCTTTTGGTTTTGACTTTTGTGTCCCAAAGCCTTGCCGATAACCTGTCGCTCGTTCTCAGCCTGGCCTTTCTGATCCCCAACTTTGCCGTGGGCGCCCGCCGCCTGCACGACGTGGGCCGCAGCGGCTGGTGGCAGCTGCTCTACATCACGATCATCGGCGCATTGGTCTTGCTGTTCTGGCTCGTGCAGCCCAGCGAAGAAGGCCGCAACGATTACGGCCAAGACCCAACGTGGTGATGGCGCGCCTTGCTTGATCTCCCTGATTCACTCACTCAACCCGAAAGAAACCCATGACCCAGCTATTGCAGCAAACCATTGATGCCGCGTGGGAAAACCGCGCGCAAATTTCCCCCGCGCAAGCCCCGGCTGACGTGCGCGAGGCCGTGCGGCACGTGCTGGCCGAGCTGGACGCGGGGCGCCTGCGCGTGGCCACGCGCGAAGGCGTGGGGCGGTGGACGGTGCATCAGTGGATCAAAAAAGCCGTGCTGCTTTCCTTTCGCCTGACTGACAACGCGCCCGTGCGGGCGGGCGAATTGGCCTTTTTTGACAAGGTGCCCACCAAATTCGGCGGCATGGACGACGCTGCGCTGGCTGCCAGCGGCGTGCGCGTGGCGCCGCCCGCCGTAGCGCGGCGCGGCAGCTTTATCGGCAAGGGCGTGGTGCTCATGCCCTCTTACGTGAACATTGGAGCCTACGTGGATGAAGGCGCGATGGTGGACACCTGGGCCACCGTGGGCAGCTGCGCGCAAGTGGGCAAAAACGTGCACCTGTCAGGCGGCGTGGGGCTGGGCGGCGTGCTGGAGCCTTTGCAGGCCAACCCCACCATCATTGAAGACAACTGCTTCATCGGCGCGCGCTCTGAAGTGGTGGAAGGCGTGATCGTGGAAGAAAACTCGGTGCTCGGCATGGGCGTGTACCTGGGCCAGAGCACGCCCATCTTCAACCGCGAAACCGGTGAAATCAGCTATGGCCGCGTGCCAGCGGGCAGCGTGGTGGTCAGCGGCAGCCTGCCCCGGCAGACCGCCAGCGGCCAGCCCTACAGCCTGTATGCCGCCGTCATCGTCAAGCGCGTGGACGCGCAAACGCGCGCCAAAACCAGCATCAACGACCTGCTGCGCCCCTGAAGGCCAAAGGGGATGGGTTGCGGAGATGATCTAGCTCCTCGATTCATAGCATTGGGTCTTAGTGGAACGTGCGCAAACGCCATTTCTAGCGGCTTGAATTCGCTCCTCTTTTCAATGCAAAACCGCTCTACGCCCCCCCGCAACCCGCACCCGGCCCACACTGCACATATCTCTCAAGGGAAAGGAAAACACACCATGTCCAACGCACCCGCTTCCATGATGGAGCGCATCCTGCACCTGATGGCGGAAAAAAAGGCGTCTGACGTCTACCTCTCGCCGCGCGCGCCCGCCACCATCAAGATCAACGGCGAATACCTGCCCATCAACTCGCAGCCGCTGCCCGTGGACGGGCCGATGAACCTGCTGCTGGACATCGTGCCGCCCAACCGCATTGAAGAGCTGAAGGAAACCGGCGAACTCAACACCGCCATTCCGCTGCACGGCGTGGGCAACTTCCGCCTCTCGGCCATGCGCCAGCGCGGCATGTACTCAGCCGTCATCCGCTTCATCAGCCCCGACATCCCGCCGCTGCACACGCTCAACCTGCCCGACGTGCTGCGCACCCTCGTGCTCGAAAAGCGCGGCCTCATCCTCATGGTGGGCGCCACCGGCGCGGGCAAATCCACCACGCTGGCGGCCATGCTCGACCACCGCAACGAGAACATGACCGGCCACATCCTCACCATTGAAGACCCGCTGGAATACATGTTCACCAACAAAAAATCCATCGTGAACCAGCGCGAAGTGGGCAGCGACACCGCCAGCTTGCAAATCGGCCTGAAAAACGCCCTGCGCCAGGCGCCTGACGTCATCATGATTGGCGAAATCCGCGACCGCGAAACCATGAGCGCCTCCATCGCCTACGCCCAGTCCGGCCACCTGTGCCTGGCCACGCTGCACGCCAACAACAGCTACCACGCGCTCAACCGCATCCTCTCCTTCTACCCCGTGGAAGTGCGGCCCACGCTGCTGGGCGATCTGGCCTCGGCGCTCAAATCCATCGTCTCGCAGCGCCTCATCCGCACCGTGGACGGCCTGCGCACCCCGGCGGTGGAAGTCATGCTCAACACCAAACTCGTGGCCGACCTCATTGAAAAAGGCGACTTCACCGGCGTGAAAGAAGCCATGGAAAACTCCATGGCCGAAGGCTCGCAGACCTTTGAAGCCGACCTGGCGCGCCTGATCAACGAAGGCCGCATCGACCGCAAAGAAGGCCTGGCCTACGCCGACTCGCCCACCAACCTGCTCTGGCGCCTGCAAAACGACACCAGCCGCCACATCGCCGCCCAGCAGGCGCACATGCATGAAGACGCGATTGCCGACGAGCCTTCGTTCACCGACATCACGCTGGACGTGCACAACAGCGCCTTCCGCACCACGGGCTTTGGCTCATCAGGCTTTGACCGCACCACAGGCTTCGGCTCCTCGCACCTCGGCCCGCTGGACGACCCCAAACTCGGCAAGCAATCCTGAAGGCCCTCTGGCGGCCTTCAAATGAGAAAGGAAAAAGCAAAAAGAGATCGGATTTGCTCTTATATCCGTAGCGTTATGTCTTACTGGAATAAGTGCTGCGCAGTATTTTTACCCCTCAAATTTGCTCTTTTTTTAATGCAACCAGGCCAACCTGAGCAACCTGAAGCCTTTCCGCACCCGCCCTGGCACGGCGGCGTGGGCGCGGCGCACGTTACATTTATGCCCGGCTGCCGTCAGAGGGCCTGGCGGCGTAGCCGCTTCTTCCTTTTTTCAAGGACGCACATCATGAACAAAACCACCGCTTTCACCCGCCTTGCCGCCACTGCCATGCTGGCTGCTGGCGCGGCCGCCTTCACCACGGGCTGCACCACGACCGGTCTTTATGACAACGCCAACCAGAAAGTGCAGCAGGAGTCGCTCCAGGCGCAGGTCAATGAAGCCTTGTCGCGCCTGTATCGCGCCGCGCCAGGCTCCGAGGCGCTGGTGGCCCGTTCGGCGGGCGCGCTGGTGTTTCCGCAAGTGGTGGGCGGCAGCCTGATCGTGGGCGTGGAGCATGGCCGTGGCCTGCTATACGTGGCCGGCAACACGCAGCCGCAGGAATACACCATCAATGCCGGGTCGCTGGGCTTTCAGGCGGGCGGGCAGGCCAAGTCGGTCATCTACGTTTTCAACTCGCCCGAGGCGCTGGAAATGTTCCGCCGCAGCAATGGCTGGACCATCGGCATCGACGCCACGGCCGCCATCGGCCATCTGGGCGCCAATGGCATGGTGGACAGCCGCACCAGCGAGCAGCCTGTGACCAGCTTCGTGCTCACCAATGTGGGGCTGGAAGCGGGGGTATCCGTGCAGGGCGCGAAAGTCTCGCGCGCACGCTGAACGCTGAAACATTCTCTGCCTGAAGCGCGAAAAGCTGGCGGCCGCAACGCAAGCGGCTGCCAGCTTTTTTGTTGGCCGTGCCAGGCGTTTTTTTCTTTGGTCAACGCCGGTTCGCCAGACGGCCTGGGCGCCGCGCCGTCACTGCTGGCGGCCCGCCGCGTCAAAAGCCCAGAATCTGTCGCGCTCCGGCGGTCGGGCGATCAGGCGCAGGTCTTCGCCTATGCGGTCAATGGCGTGAAAGCGCAGGGGCACGCCCGCTGCCAGCGAGTCCAGCGGGCCGATATCCGCCAGCCCCCGGCCAGGGCCAAGCAGCAGCGGGGCCAAGTACAGCAGGCATTCGTCAGCCAGGCCCGCTTGCAGCAGCGCGCCTGCAAGGCGCTGGCCGGCTTCCACGTGCAGCTCGTTCACTTCGAGCGCGGCCAGCGTGTGCAGCAAGGCGGGCAGGTGCAAGCGGCCCTGCGGCGTGGCGGGAATGACGTGCAGGCGCGCGCCTTGGGCCAGGTAGGGGGCGTGCCGCTCGGCGCTGTCCACGGTGGTGCAAATGTGGATGCAACGGCCCGGCGTTTGCCACAGACGGGCGGCCAGCGGCGTGCGCAATTGGCTATCAGCAATGAACAGGGCGGGCTGGCGGGCGGCGCTGGCGTGGCGCACATTCAGCAGCGGGTCATCTTGCAGCACGGTGCCGATGCCGGTGAGGATGGCGCTGGCGCGGGCGCGCCAGGCATGGCCGTTGGCGCGGGCGGCTTCGCCCGTAATCCACTGGCTTTGGCCGTTGGACAAGGCCGTGGCGCCATCCAGCGAGGCGGCCAGTTTCAGCCGTACCCAGGGCAGGCCGCGCACCATGCGGCTGAAAAAGCCGATGTTGTCTTCAAAAGCCTGCCGTGCGCCCGGGCCGGTTTGCACCTGCACGCCAGCGGCGCGCAAGCGCGCAAAGCCCTGTCCGGCCACGCGGGGGTTGGGGTCAGGCAGGGCGGCCACCACGCGGGCCACGCCAGCGGCGATCAGGGCATCAGCGCAGGGGCCGGTGCGGCCCTGGTGCGAGCAAGGCTCCAGCGTCACATAGGCCGTGGCGCCTTGCGTGCTTTGGCCAGCGGCCTGCGCGGCGCGCAGCGCCATGATTTCTGCGTGGGGGCCGCCTGCGCGCTGGGTGCAGCCTTCGCCGATGACGCGGCCATCGGCGGCCGCCAGCACGCAGCCAATGCGGGGATTGGGATCGGCGTCATTGGGAGCCTGCCGGCCCAGGGCCAGGGCGCGATTCATGTAGGGCATGGAGTCAAGCTTTCCGGATGCCTGCGCCAGCTCCGGCGGAGCCTGCCCGGAGGGACTCGAACCCCCGACCTGCTGCTTAGAAGGCAGCTGCTCTATCCAGTTGAGCTACGGGCAGACGAAAAAACGGGCCAGCAAAAAGATGGAAACCCGGCCAGCCGGGCCTTTCGCCAGGGCGGAAACCGCCAGGCTGTTTTGCTGCCGAACGACAAGAGCCAGCGGCAAATGCCAAGGTCATGACGAAACGGCGCGAAGCGCGCGATTATGCAGTGCAGGCGGCTATGCCCGAAGAAGGCACGGCGCGCGGCCCTCATGCTTTCTGCGCCCCTCACGCCCACGGCGAGCCGCACGAACTGCGCACCGCGACGGGCCTTTGCCAGTTCACCGGCTTGCGGTTGGGTAAGGAACAGACCCGGGCCTTCGCATGAGATGGGCAAGGGCAAGGGCAAGCTGCATTATTTTCGCTATGTAATCCATAGCACGATGTCCTAGTGGAAAGAGCGCAGACGCCATTTTTCACCCCATCAAATCCGCTCCTGTTTTTCATGCCTTCTGGCAACGCAAGCGCCCGCGCCAGAATGAAAAAAAACCGCCAGCGCGGCTGTTGCCGGGCGCTGGCGGTTATTGGGATGGTCGGAACGGCGGGATTCGAACTCGCGACCCTCTGCTCCCAAAGCAGATGCGCTACCAGACTGCGCTACGTTCCGTGAAAGCGGGCGATTCTAGCCTTGTTTTTCAAATGCCTTCAGGCCCTTTTGCACCGCAGGGCGCTGGCTGATGCGGTCGAACCAGGCTTTGAGCGCCGGGTAATCGGCCCAGTCGATGCCGTGCCGCTCGTGGTGGATGAGCCAGGGGTAGATGGCGATGTCGGCGATGGAGTAGTCGCTGCCGGCGATGAAGGCGCCCGTGCGCTCGATCTGCCCGTTCATCACGCCGTAGAGGCGCTTGGCCTCGGCGGTGTAGCGCTCAATGCCGTAGGGCACTTTTTCAGTGGCGAAGAAGCGAAAGTGCCCGGCCTGCCCCAGCATGGGGCCGACGCCGCCCATCTGGAACATGAGCCATTGCAGCACGGTGTAGCGCGCCGCGCCCGCAGCGGGCAGCAGGCGGCCCGTTTTGTCGGCCAGGTAAATGAGGATGGCGCCAGACTCGAACAGCGGCAGCGGCTGCCCGCCAGGGCCTTCGCTATCGACCAGCGCCGGAATCTTGTTGTTGGGGCTGATCTTGAGAAAGTCGGGAGCGAACTGCTCGTTCTTGCCAATATTGACGGGGTGCAGGCGATAGGCCAGGCCGCACTCTTCCAGCATGATGGTGGCCTTGAAGCCGTTGGGCGTGGTCCAGGAGTAGAGATCGATCATGGCAAGCTCTCTTTCAGTGAGTGGAAAGGCGTATTGTCGTTCTGCGCGCCTGGTCTATTCAGGGCTGGCCGCGCAGGGCGGGGAAAAAGCGGCGCGGCAGCTCGCTTCGGGCCGCACTTTCGCCCTCGCGGCCCCAAGCGCTGAACAGGCTCTGGAGCCGCCTCGTTGCAGGCAGGCGCCCGGTTCGCCTCCAAAATCCGGGCCTGCGGAGCACTTTCATGAACGGACACACGTGGTTTTTCTGGGCGCTGACCTCGGCCTTCTTCGCGGCGCTGACGGCCATCTTCGCCAAGGCGGGCCTGCAAGGCATTGATTCGGACTTCGCCACTTTCATCCGCACGCTTGTCATCCTGGCCGCTCTGGCGCTGTTTCTCACCTGGGCAGGCAAATGGCAAGGTGTGGCGGCCTTCACGGCGTGCAACTGGCTGTTTCTCGTGCTTTCCGGGCTGGCCACGGGCGCGTCGTGGCTGGCGTACTTCAAGGCGCTGCAGCTGGGCGACGCCTCCAGGGTGGCCCCGGTGGACAAATTCAGCCTGGTGCTCGTGGCGCTGCTGGCCGTGGTTTTCCTGGGCGAGCGCCCCAGGCCGCATGAGTGGGGCGGCCTGGGGCTGGTTGCCGCTGGCGTGCTGGTGCTGGCAATCAAGCGTTGAGCGCCTGTTCAAAGGAATTTGAGCAGGCTCTGAAAGCGCGGCAGCTGGCCTTTTGTGGCGAAGCGCTGCGCTTGCGGCGCACATTCAAGGATGCAGTTGTCTGATTGGACATCATGCGCATCCATTCAGCCAGTCCAATCAACCGCTCGTCGGAAGGCAAAAAAATCGTGCACTATTTCACGAAGTGGCAGCTTTTTTGCTATATTCCCGTCCGCGCCTTCGGGCGCCCTGCTTTTCCTCCCTGAGCGGGAGCCTTTCTGACGAGAGGCTTTTCAGCCCCTGGTCCTTGCGGATCAGGGGTTTTCTTTTTTCCGGCGGCAGGCAGCTTGAAGCAGATCATGCCGCCCGCGTTCTGCGCCCTCTGGCGCGCCCTACACTTGCGTGCATGTTGTGGATCAAGGCCCTGCACATTGTTTTCATCGCAAGCTGGTTCGCAGGCTTGTTTTATTTGCCGCGCATTTACGTCAATCTGGCGATGGTGGCGCCCGATTCGCGCGCCGAATACGAGCGGCTGTTGCTGATGGCGCGCAAGCTCTACCGCTTCATGACGCTGCTGGCCGCGCCTGCGCTGGCGCTGGGCCTGTGGCTGTGGCTGGGCTACGGCATCGGGCTGGGACCGGGCAATGGCTGGATGCATGCCAAGCTGGCCGTTGTGCTGCTGCTGCTGGCCTATCACTTCTGGTGCTGGCGGCTGCTGCGGCGCTTTGAGGCGCGGCTGCCCACTCACGGCCATGTGTGGTTCCGCTGGTTCAATGAAGGCCCCGTGCTGATGATGCTGGCTGCCGTGCTGCTCGTGGTGCTCAAGCCGTTCTGACCAGCCTCGCCTGTTGCGCCGCCCATGACCGCCAAACCGCCGCCCAGCGAAAAGTCCGCCGCCGCGCCGTTGGCGCTGTGCTGGGTGGCGCTCATTGCCTACGCCAGTCTCTTTCCCTTCACGGGATGGCGCAATCAGGGGCTGATGCCGTGGGCCTACATTGACGAAGCCCTGCCGCAGTACTGGACGCGCTTTGACGTGCTTGCCAACTTTGCGGGCTATGCCCCGCTGGGCCTGCTGCTGACGCTGGCCTGGTCTGCCAGCGGCCGCCTGCGCCCCTGGCTGGCCGCGCTGCTGGCTGCGCTGGCCGCCGCCGCGCTGTCGTTCGTGCTGGAAGCGCTGCAAACCTATTTGCCGCTGCGCATTGCCTCCAATCTTGACCTGGCCCTGAACGCCGCCGGGGCCGCCGCAGGCGCGATGGCCGCCCTGGCGCTGGAGAAAACCGGGCTGGCTGGCCGCTGGCGGCGCTTTCGCCGCCGCTGGTTTGCGCCCGATGCGCGCGGCGCGCTGGTGCTGCTGGCCTTGTGGCCCGTGGGGCTGCTTTACCCCACGCCTGTGGCGCTTGGCCTGGGGCACGTGTACGAGCGCGTTGAAGCGGCCTTGGCCGCCTTGTTGAAAGACACGCCCTGGCTGGAATGGCTGCCCCTGCGTGAATTCGAGCTGCAGCCGCTGCTGCCTGGCGTGCAAGTGCTGTGCGTCGCCCTGGGCGCGGCCGCGCCCTGCCTGCTGGGCTATGGCGTGATGCAAGGCGCGGCCCGCCGCGTTCCGTTTGCGCTGGCCGCGCTGCTGGCGGGCGTGGCCACGCTGGCCCTTTCCTTCGCGCTCACCTGGGGGCCTGCCTCTGCCTGGGGCTGGCTGCGCGCGCCGCAAATTGGCGGGCTGGCAGGCGGCGCTCTCATGGCCTTGCTGGCGCTGCCCCTGCCGCAGCGCGCCTGCCTGGCCCTGCTGGCCGTGGCGCTGGGCGCGCAGCTGTGGCTGCTCAACGAGGCTCCTTTGAGCGCCTACGACGCCGCCAATTTGCAGCAGTGGGAGCAGGGCCGCTTCATCCACTTTTACGGCCTGGCCCAGTGGGTCGGCTGGCTGTGGCCCTTTGCCACGCTGGCGTATGCGCTCTTTCGCCTGTTTGGGCGCAGGCATGCCAGCCCGCCAGTCCGCCCTGACGGGAAAGCCGGCCCATTCTGAAACCACCCAGTCCGGCCCATTTGAAAAAGGAAGCGCCATGAAAATACTGATTAATTTGTTTCACCCCCATCTCTCTCAATCCAAAGTAAACCGCGCATGGGCGCAACGTTTGGCGCGCGAACCCAATGTGACCGTCCGCAAGCCATACGAGCTGTATCCCGACAGCAAAATTGATATTGCGGCCGAACAAGCTGCGCTGCTGGCGCACGACAGATTGGTCTTTCAGCATCCGTTTTACTGGTATTCCATTCCGCCGCTGATGAAACAATGGCTGGACGATGTGCTGACCTACAACTGGGCATACGGGCCAAAAGGCGGGGTTTTGGCGGGAAAAGAATGGGTCTGCGCCATTTCTACGGGCGGGCCTGCCGATTCGTATCAGGCGGGCGGCTACAACAGCTTTTCCATGAGCGAATTTCTGAAACCGCTGCAGCAGACGGCAAACCTGCTGAAAACGCCGTTTCTGCCGCCGTTTGTATTTCACGGCGCAGTGGTTGCCGACGGGCAGGCCATCGCCCAATCTGCCGAAGATTGCGCCGCCCACCTGCTAAATCCCTTGCTTGACCCGGCGAAAAAACTGGCGGCCTTGTCCGCCAAAATGGAGCAGGACGGCGTGAGTTTGTGAATGCCGTTTCAGGCAGCCTGGACAAGGCCATTTTGAAACGGCTGCCAGCCAGCTCCATTTGCTCCGCCAAGCCCTGCCGCGCGCCGAAAATGCCGTCCATTCGCCGCCTGCCGGTTCCTGACGCTGCTCCGCAACACTGAAAAAAACGCTGAAAGCCACTCATGCCTCGCATCTACATCTACTCTCCTTCCGGCGCGGTGCGCGATCGCGCGGCCCTGCGGCGCGGCGTGCGCCGCCTGCAGGCCCTGGGCCATGAAGTGCAGGTGGATGAAGCCGCCCTGGCCAGCCATCAGCGCTTCGCGGGCGACGACGCCACGCGCCTGGCCGCCATTGCCCGCGCGGCGGCCAGCGGCGCTGACGTGGCGCTGATCACGCGCGGCGGCTACGGCCTCACGCGCCTGTTGCCCGCCCTGCCCTATGAGGCCCTTGCCCGCGCCGCGCAGCAAGGCACGCGCTTTGTGGGCCTGAGCGACTTCACCGCCCTGCAAATGGCCTTGCTGGCGCAAACCGGTGCCATCACCTGGGCCGGCCCGACCCTGTGCGCCGACTTCGGCTGCCCTGGCGAGCCAGACGAAATCATGCAGGCCTGCTTTGGTGACTTGCTCGCGGGCGAAGGCGAAGGCACGGGCTGGCGGCTGCCCGCGCCGCGCCCGGCCAAAAGCGCGCCGCTGCTCGCACCCCAGCCCGCGCCGCTGCCCGGCAAGCTGCACGTGCAAGACGCGCTGCTGTGGGGCGGCAACCTCTCCACCCTTTGCGCGCTGGCGGGCACGCCGTGGCTGCCGTCCATTCAGGGCGGCGTGCTGTTTCTGGAAGACGTGGGCGAGCACCCTTACCGCATCGAGCGCATGCTCTGCCAGCTGCTGCATGCGGGCGTGCTGGACGCGCAGCAAGCCGTGCTGCTGGGCAGCTTTTCGGCCTACAAGCCTGTGCCGCACGACCGGGGGTTCAACCTCCATGAAGCCGTGCACTGGCTGCGCACGCAAACGCGCACGCCCATCCTCAGCGGCCTGCCCATGGGCCACGTGCCCACCAAAGTGCTGCTGCCCGTGGGCGCGCGCGTGGAGCTGCTGCTGGAAGGGCGCGATGCCTGGCTGCTATGGGGTCACATGGACGGCCACAGCCACCCGCACGGCCACGAGCACGCTTGCCTGCACTGCGGGCAGGCCTGAGCGCCTGTTCATCGCTTGGCCGCAAGCCGGTTCAGAGAGCGCTTCTATTCGCTACTCTATCCATAGCATGAGGTCCTAGTAAAACGGGCGTAGAAGCCAATTTTTTGCTTCTGAATTCGCTCTTGTTTTTGATACCCGCCTGCCTGCCCCAATGGCTCGTTTTCGGTCTGCTTGCGATATGCCGCACGCGGCAAAAAAGCAGGCGGGCCGCTGCGCCGCCCCTGCGCCCGGACACAGCGCCTGTTGCAGACTTTGGCGGCATGGCCGGCATCCGCCCTGAACGGGCTTTTATTCAATAGCGGCTTCAGAATGATTCAGGCAATAACGCAATATCCTGGCGATATTGAAGGCGTCGTCTCCGCCCCGGTGGTGCGTTCCTTGCAGCGGATAGCCCAGAATATCCAGGGCCTGGCTCATTCCCACTTTTCTGGGAATGCGGGTCACTTGCCGGAACAGCTCCTTCACATTGATGTGCTCATGGTGCATGGGGTAAAGAATATGCCGCAAAGCGCACTGTTTTTGCAGCATGTTTTTGTCGTACATGCCGTAGCTGGCCCATGCATGCTGGCCCGCCTGATATTCTTTCTCAAGAATATGCAAGGCCTCTTCAAAAGAAATGCCTTCTTTCCCGATCAAATCGGGGGTGATGGTCGTCAGTTGCGTGCAAAACGGGCTGATTGCGGAATGCACAGGTTTTATCAGAATGCCCCTGTTTTTATCGATGGCGCCAGTGCCCTGATCCAGCACGCAGACGCCTATTTCTATGATTTCGCTGATTTCTCCTGGCGGGGGATTTCCTTCCCAGCAGGTGGCTTCGAGGTCAATGACAATGATTTTGCCGCTCATGGATGAATCAATTCAGAAAAATAAAAACAGACGCTAAATCCATTGCGGACTCAGCGTCTGTTGTTTTGGGAGAAGCCCGCGTTTGTGAGGCGGGCCGGCCAGGGCTTATGAGGCGTTGTCAAAAGGCATGGCGGCCTGGCGCAGGTCTTGCCGTGTTTCCACCAGGATCAGCGGGCCTTCGTCCAGCACGGGCAAGGGCGCGCGTTCGCGCGGCGTGCGCTGCGGCGGCGGCTCGGCGGCGATGGCCTGCTGGGTGGCGGCGACGCGGTCGGGGTCAGATTGCACCCATTGCAGGCCCGCGCTTTCAATCAGCCCGGATAGCTGGGCGACGGGCAGGTCGTAGGGCTGCGCTGCTTCGGGTTTGGCGCGGGCCGGGGGCGCTTTTTCAGGCGCGGCCTGGTCAGCTGGCGCTGCGGGGGCAGGCTCTGGTGCGGCGGCTGGCGCGGCTTCGGCGCTGGCAGTCGGCGCGCTGGCGGCTGCCGGGGCTGCGCCACGGCTGAAGTAGGAGGCGGGCACGGCTTCTTCCAAAGCGGCATCGGCGCTGGCGGTGCTGCCGCCTTCATGGGCGCTTTCGCTGGTGTTGTCGGCGCTTTCGCTGTTGCGGCGGCGGTCGCGGCCATAGCGGTCGCGGGCGCGGCGTTCACGGCGCTCGCCTTGGGGGGCGCTTTCTGCCGTGTTTTCTGCCGTGTTTTCTGGCGTGCTTTCGCCTTCGGCAAGAGCGGCGCTCTGGCTTGCGGCGTCAGCCTGGGCGGCTGGCGGCTGGCGGGTGTCGCTTTCGGCGGCTGCGGCTTGTGCGCGTGGCTTGCGAGGCTCGCTACGGCCGTTTTCGCTGCGGCGGGGTTCGGCGCTGGTTTCGATGGGCGCGGCTACGGGCGCGTTGCCTGCCGTATCGGCTGCATCAGCGGGCAGCGGGTCGCGGCGGGGGCGGTCGGAGCGGTCGGGCCGGTCTTGCCGTTCGGCGCGCGGCGGGCGACTGCGTTCGCCGCCTTCACGGCTGGCGCGGTTTTCGCGGCTTTCCCGGCCTTCGCGGCTGTCACGGTTTTCGCTGCCTGGGCCGTTGTCGCGCGGCGGGCGGCGCGTGTCGCTGTCGGCGGGGCGATCGTTGCGTTCGGCGTTGCGTTCTGCGGTGCGCTCGTCTCGGTTGTCGCGGCGCTGGCCGTTGCGGTTGCGGCTGTTGCGGTTGTTGTCGCGGCGCTGGCCGTTGCGGCTCGCTTCGCGGGGCTTGCCAGCGGGGTCAGCCGCCGGGGCGGGGGCGGCCGGGTGGCCGCCAAAGAGGTTTTGCAGCCAGAGCTTGAGCCAGGCCATGAAGCTGGCGGGCTGGCCGCCGGGGTAGGCCGGATGGCCGCCGGGCATGGGGCGCGCAGCGGGCTGCGCCGCTGGCGGCGCGATGGGCGCGGGCGCGTCGTGCAGCACGCCCTTGATGACGGGCTGCTGGCGGTTGGTCGGCTCCTGGCTGCGGCGGGTGACGACGGTGGGGTCTTCAAACGTTTCGGCCAGTTTGTAGCTGGAGGCCAGGGCGTCAAGGCGCGGGTCGTCGTGCTTGAGGCGCTCGAGCTTGTAGTGGGGCGTTTCCAGCGTTTTGTTGGGCACAAGGACGACGGCCACGCGCTGGCGCAGCTCGATCTTGGCGACTTCGGCGCGCTTTTCGTTGAGCAGGAAGCTGGCCACTTCCACCGGCACTTGCACGTGCACGGCGGCGGTGTTGTCCTTCATGGACTCTTCCTGGATGACGCGCAGGATTTGCAGCGCGCTCGATTCGGTGTCGCGCACGTGGCCGGAGCCGCCGCAGCGCGGGCAGGGAATGGATGCGCCTTCGGAGAGGGCGGGCTTGAGGCGCTGGCGGCTCATTTCCAGCAGGCCGAATTTGCTGATGGAGCCAAATTGCACGCGGGCGCGGTCCTGGCGCAGGGCTTCGCGCAGGCGGTTTTCCACTTCGCGGCGGTTTTTGCTTTCCTCCATGTCGATGAAGTCGATGACGATGAGGCCGCCCAAATCGCGCAGGCGCATCTGGCGGGCCACTTCGTCTGCGGCTTCGAGGTTGGTGCGGGTGGCGGTTTCTTCGATGTCGCCGCCCTTGATAGCGCGGGCGGAGTTCACGTCCACCGCCACGAGGGCTTCGGTGTGGTCGATGACGATGGCGCCGCCCGAGGGCAGCTGCACGGTGCGGCTGTAGGCGCTTTCCACCTGGTGCTCGATCTGGAAGCGCGAAAACAGCGGCGCAGCGTCGCGGTAGCGCTTGACGCGGCTGGCGTGCTCGGGCATCACGTGGCTCATGAACTGCTGGGCCTGCTCGAACATGTCGTCGGTGTCGATCAGGATTTCGCCAATGTCGCTGCTGAAGTAGTCGCGCATGGAGCGGATGACCAGGCTGCTTTCGGGGTAGATCAGCATGGCGCCCTTGCCGCCTTTGGCCGCGTCGTCAATGGCGCCCCAGAGCTTGAGCAGGTAGTTCAGGTCCCATTGCAGGTCGGTCGCGCTGCGGCCTATGCCGGCGGTGCGGGCGATGATGGACATGCCCTTGGGGTATTCGAGCTGGTCCATCGCCTCTTTCAGCTCGGCGCGCTCGTCGCCTTCGATGCGGCGCGAAACGCCGCCGCCGCGCGCGTTGTTGGGCATGAGCACCACGTAGCGCCCGGCCAGGCTGATGAAGGTGGTGAGCGCCGCGCCCTTGTTGCCGCGCTCTTCTTTTTCCACCTGCACCAGCAGCTCCTGGCCTTCCTTGATGACGTCGCTGATGCGCGCCTGCGAAACGGGCACGCCCTCGGCGAAGTACTGGCGCGAGATTTCCTTGAAAGGCAGAAAGCCGTGGCGCTCCTCGCCGTAGTCCACAAAGCACGCCTCCAGCGATGGCTCCACGCGCGTGACCACGGCTTTGTAAATGTTGCCCTTGCGCTGCTCGCGCCCCTCGACTTCGACTTCGTAGTCAAGCAGTTTTTGTCCATCGACGATCGCCAGGCGGCACTCTTCGGCCTGCGTGGCATTGATCAGCATCCGTTTCATGATGCGCTGTCCTTTGTCTCTTGCAAATCAAAACAGGCCCGCCAGGGGGCCGCACCTCATGCCGCAGCAGGAGCGCGAAGCGAAACAAAGGAAAGGGAAACGGGCGCGCGCCAGTCAGCCGTTCACCCCAGGCGGGGCATGGCGGGGCGCATCAGGCGCCACGGCGGCGCGTGCGGGCAGGCGCAAAACAGGCCGTGGGCCAGCCCGCTGCCTGCCGGGGCCGCCGCAGCGGGTGCGGCGGGCGCGGCAGAAGGCGGAAAGAGGCCGCCAAACGCTGGCGCGGCGGCTTGACGCCCGCGCCAGAGTGAAGCCAGCCAAACCCACAAAAAAAGCATTGCCTGTCCAGAAAAGACCGGCAGGCATTGCAAAGGGGCCTGCCGGAAGAAAAATCCGTTTCAGTGTCCGAGTGTTTCGATCCGGCCTGCCGCCACCGCCGGGGGCCGCAAGCGGCAGCCGGGCGCGTGGCGCGTGGCATGAACCTTGCCCGCGCGGCGCCTGTTTCACGAAGTTGCCGGGCTGTATGAATCAGCAGGTTTCAGGCTATGGGCGCGGACAGGCGCGGATTATAGGCGCGGGGCCTGCCGCGCCGTCTGGGGCATGGCACTGCGTTTGTACAATCCGCCGCGCTTTTCAGGCGGCCCGGCCAAGGCGCAAGAAGGCGGCAAATTCAGCTCCTTGTTTCATAGCATGATGTCCCCGTGTTTCGTGCGCTGAGCGCTTTTTTGATGGCCTGGATTTGCTCCTTTTTCTGGATGCAAAACCAGACAGGCCGCGCGCCCATCGCTTTTGCCCGTTTTCTGCCTCCGCCTGAAAATGCCGACTCCATTCATCCGTTTTTTCACTTATTGCAGGCGCGCCCCGCGTGCATCGTGCCGTGCTTCGCGCTGATGGCCGCCGCCCCATCCATGCCAGCTTCCATGCCTGCCCGCGCGCCCCTGGCGCTGGCCTGCGCCAGCCAGGCCAGCTCCTTGTCCGTGGACGCCGAAAGCGCCGGCCAGCGGCTGGACAACTTTCTCATGCGGCATCTCAAGGGCGTGCCCAAAACACATGTCTACCGCATCATCCGCAGCGGCGAAGTGCGCGTGAACAAGGCGCGCGCCAGCGCCGACACGCGCCTGCAAGCGGGCGACGCCGTGCGCGTGCCGCCCATCCGCATTGCCGCCAAGCCCCAGCCGGCGGCTCCCGCGCGCGAATTTGCCGTGCTGATGGAAGACGAGCACCTCATCGCCATTGACAAACCCGCTGGCGTGGCCGTGCATGGCGGCTCCGGCGTGAGCTTTGGCGTCATCGAGCAGCTGCGCCGCGCCCGTCCGCAAGCCCGCTATCTGGAGCTGGTGCACCGGCTGGACCGCGAAACCAGCGGCATCCTGCTCATCGCCAAAAAACGCAGCGCCCTCAAGCAGTTGCAAGACCAGTTCCGCGACCGCGCCACCGGCAAAACCTATCTCGCGCTGGCGCTGGGCGCATGGCCTGCCGGGCGCAAAGTGATTGACGCGCCGCTGCGCAAGCTCATCGTGCCCGCTGGCGCGGCTGGCGAAGGCGAGCGCCGCGTGCAAATTGCCAGCCGTGACGACCCCCAGGGCCTGCGCGCCATCACCCTTGTGCGCGTGCAGCAGCGCCTGCCCGCTTTTGCGCCCGGCCTGCCCGAAGGCAGCCTGCTGGAAGTCACCATCAAAACCGGCCGCACCCACCAAATCCGCGTGCACCTGGCCAGCAGCGGCCACCCCATTGCGGGTGACGACAAATACGGCGACTTCGCCCTGAACCGCGCCCTGCAAAAGCACGGCCTCAAACGCATGTTCCTGCACGCCTGGCGCCTGCGCTTTGCGCACCCGGCCACCGGCCAGGCCATTGAGCTGCAAGCCGCGCTGCCGCCGGATCTGGCGTCATTCATCCGCCAGCCTTAGGCGCTTCTAAAAACATAGCATGAGGTCCTAGTGGAACGGGCGCGAAGCGGTATTCCGCCCCCCCTGAATCTGCTCCTGTTTTTGGCTTCCTAAAGCGTATGGAGCAACTGATGAGTGCCCGCGTCCGCAATGCGCACGCCTTCAGTGCACGCCTTCAAATCCGCTTGCAAGCCAGCCGCTGAAGGCTGCATCGGCGCCCGCTTGCCGCCCGCCCTTTCTGGTCTTGGCTGCCCTGGCCGCCAGCGGACCAATGCGCTCATTCGCATACATTTCAAAAATGCCTGCACTTTCAACGCCAGGAAGGCCATTGATTCATGAAAGATATTGAACAGCTTTACACCCTGTGGGATGAATTTTTGAAGGAATGGCCCGCCCAGCGCCTGCGTACGATGACGCTGGATGAATACACCCAGGCTGGCTCAAAAGATACTTTTACCTACTGGCTTGAATGGCGGCTTCGTGATCTGGGCAGCATCCGGGGCATATGGGCCTCGAAATTTGGCATTTTTTCGCGCGCAAACGATGAGCCAAAAGAAAGTCATGGCAGGTTGCGCTATTGCGACTCGCATGCCTGGTATTCGGCTCTGGGCGCAACGGCTGAAGAAGCTTTTGAAAAGGTGCGCGATTACGTGATTCAGATTGCGGAACTGGCCTCGCAAGGAGATGTGGACAGCATTGGGGCGCTCAGTTTCAAAGACAGCGAAGGGCGCAGCCTACGAATCAAAGAGGCCGAAGGCGAAGCATTCAGATGGAAAGTCGCCTTTCACTATCAAAACCGGCAAAACCCGGTGATCGTGGACGTTTTCAAGCCTGCGCTTTTGGCCGCATACACGGGCCGCGACGCTAGCGAAAGCATGACCGCCTTGCAGAAAGCCGCCATTGCAAAACGCCCGGCGGGCATGGGTATTCTGGAATATGGGCGGCAGATAGGGATGACGCAGCAGCAAAAAAATGGCGGCGCTGCGCCGCCGCCCGCGCCTTGCACCAATCTCATTTATTACGGCCCGCCTGGCACGGGAAAGACCCATAAGTTAAACGAAATTCTTGAACATGAATATGCTCAAACGAATGTTTCTCCGGAAGAATGGCGTAATCGATTCATCGCCGAAAAGATTACAACCTTGAAATGGTGGGAAAGCGCGGCCGCCGTGTTGTATGACTTGGGCGGAGAAGCCGATGTCACGCAAATGACCCGCCATCCATTTATCCAGGCCATTGCAAAGACCAAAAGCATCCAAAATTTGCGGGCCACCTTGTGGGGCGCTTTACAGCACCACGCAATCGAAGGTTCCATTGTGGCAACACAAAACCGTGCGGCCCCTGCCGTGTTCGATAAGAACGCCAGTTCGGTATGGAAATTGGCGGGGGACTGGGAAGATGCCTGCGCTGATTTGATTGCGCTTGTTGATGAGTTCAAGCGTGGGCCGCAAGAAGCCAGCGTCATTCAGCGCTACCGCTTTGTCACCTTCCATCAGTCCTATGGCTATGAGGAATTTGTCGAGGGATTGCGCCCTGTATTGAATGATGAAACGGCCCAGGGAGAAGTGGCCTATGAAATTCGCCCGGGCGTATTCAAGCAACTGTGCGATGAGGCAAGGCAGTCGCCCGGCCAGCGGTTTGCGATGGTGATTGACGAAATCAACCGGGGCAATATCAGCAAGATTTTTGGCGAGCTGATCACGCTGATTGAAGCGGACAAGCGCGATCCGCTGAATGGAGAAAAACCGCCCATCGAAGTGGTTCTGCCGTATTCCGGCGAAAAATTCTCCGTGCCGGCCAATGTGGATATCTATGGCACGATGAACACGGCCGACCGCTCGCTGGCCTTGCTGGATATGGCCTTGCGCCGCCGGTTTGAGTTCAGGCCCTTGCTGCCGGATGGCGCACTGCTGGGGAAGGTGGTTTTTGAAAACAAGGAAATCAACCTGTGCCAAATGCTGGAAAAAATGAACGCGCGCATTGAGGCGCTGTATGACCGCGACCACTGCATCGGCCATGCCTATCTGATGGGTGTAAAACATTTTGACGATTTGAAAAATGTTTTCCGCCATCGCATCATTGCGCTGCTGGAAGAGTATTTTTTCGATGACTGGCAAAAGATTCGCCTGGTGCTGGGCGATAACCAGAAAGAGAAGGCGCATCAGTTCATGACTGAAAGTGAGACGGACCTGAATGCCTTGTTTGGTGAAAACCATGAGCTTGAAAACCACGCCCTCAAGCGCCATTACGTATTGCAGGAAAAGGCGTTTTCCGAACCTGACGCTTATATCGGTATTTATCAGTCTTTCTCTTCCAACTGACAGGCGGCAGGCGCGCGGATGGCTGGCATCACGATTTACGAATTCGACGCGCTGACGGCATGCCCGCCGTCCGCACCCAACGCCAGCGGGCTGCGCGCAGTGCCGAAGCCGGTTTTCGATTGGCTGGAGGCCCAGGCGCTGGCGGGCGGCACGGCCTGGCTGCGCCTGATGCAAAAAGGCGGCCGCCGCGCCGTGCAGGCGCTTGGAGGATATGCCGGGGTGATTCGCGCGCCGGGCGGCTATCAGATTGAAGTGCTGCCAAAGATTGGCAGGGCCACAAGCGGCGATCAGGCTGATGCCCGGACGCGGCAGCTTTTCATCAGGATGCTGTGCTGCCTGGCGCGGTTTCGCCACATTCAAACCGAAAGCGCTTGCCTGAAGGCCGCGCGCATGCCCCTGCTGGAGGTGTTCATCGGCGAATTCCTGCGCGCCGCAGAGCGCGTTGTCAAACGCGGCCTGCGTGGCGACTACGTTGCGCGGCGCGGCAATGTGTTCGCACTGCGCGGCAAGCTGCAAATGGCCGCGCATCTGCGGCGGAACCTGTGCCAGCGCGACCGCTTTTTTTGCGAGTTCGACGAGTTTTCAAGCGATCGCCCCGAAAACCGCCTGCTGCACTCTGCGCTGCGGCGGACTCTTTCGTGGACAGCCTGGCCCGCGCACCAGCAACTGGCGCGCGAACTGTGCTTCGTGTTCGCTCAAATTCCGCAGTCAGCGCAACCCGCGCAGGATTTCCGTCGGACGCGGCTGGACCGCAGCATGGCGCATTACGCCAGCGCGCTGGCGTGGGCGCGTCTGATCTTGCAAAACGAATCGCCCCTTACCGGCGCGGGCGGGCATGACGCGCCCTCGCTGCTGTTTCCGATGGCGGAAATATTTGAAGCCTGCGTGGCCAGGCATCTGAAGCGGCAGCTCGCGCCGCCTTTGACCCTGCGCGTGCAAGCTGGCAGCCATTCGCTGGTCAGGCACAGGGAGCAAGGCTGGTTTCGCCTGAAGCCTGATTTGCTGGTTCAGCAATCAGGAGAAAACCGTCTGGTGCTGGACACAAAGTGGAAGCTGCTTGACAACGCACGCGGCAACAGCGAAGACAAGTACGGACTGAGCCAGGCAGACTTCTATCAGCTGCACGCCTACGGCCAGACTTATCTCAAAGGGCAAGGCGACATGGCGCTGATTTACCCAAAAACGGATGCTTTCAGGCAGGCGCTGCCTGTTTTCGAGTTTCAGCCGCCTGGCTTGCGCCTGTGGGTTCTGCCGTTCTGCCTGGAGCATCAACAGCTCATCCTTCCGGATTGCGGCAGCCTTGATTGCTTCTGGAGCCGCAGCGCGCCATTTCAATTCAGCCCAAAACCAGCGCCAGCCCTCTGAATACGGGCGCGGGCAGCTATCAAGGCAATAGCAACGCACCGTTGCCCACGCCAACGCGCCGCGCGGGCAGCCCGGGCGCTATACGATGCCTAGTTTTGCCCGCCTTGCCGCCAGCCATGCCGCCCGCCACGCCAGACTCCACGCCTGTTTCCGCATCAACCGCCGCCCCGGAAGGCCGCTTCGTCACCTTCCCTGATTCGCCCTTTCAGCTTTGGCAGCCCTACCCGCCAGCGGGCGACCAGCCCACGGCCATTGCGCAGCTGGTGGAAGGCGTGCGCGATGGCGAGGTGTTTCAGACCCTGCTGGGCGTGACCGGCTCGGGCAAAACCTTCACCATGGCCAATGTGATTGCGCGGCTGGGGCGGCCGGCCATTGTGTTTGCGCCCAACAAAACGCTGGCGGCGCAGCTCTACAGTGAATTCCGCGAGTTTTTCCCGAAAAACGCGGTGGAATATTTCGTGAGTTATTACGATTACTACCAGCCGGAAGCTTATGTGCCGCAGCGCGATTTGTTCATTGAAAAAGACAGTGCCATTAACGACCATATCGAGCAAATGCGCCTTTCGGCCACCAAAAGCGTGCTGGAGCGGCGCGATGTGGTGATTGTGGCCACGGTTTCGGCCATTTACGGCATTGGCGCGCCCGATGATTATTTGCAAATGCGCATGATCTTGAAGGTGGGCGGCAAGCAGGGCCAGCGCGAGGCCATTGCGCAGCTGGTGCGCATGCAATACCAGCGCAGTGAAATGGATTTTTCGCGCGGCACCTTCCGCGTGCGCGGCGACACGATAGACGTGTTCCCCTCCGAGCATTCGGAACTGGCCGTGCGCTTTGAGCTGTTTGACGACGAAATTGAAAGCATCGCCCTGTTTGACCCGCTCACGGGCCGCATTCAGCAAAACGTGCCGCGTTTCGTGATTTACCCCTCCAGCCATTACGTCACCCCGCGCGAAAAAACGCTGGCGGCGGTAGAAACCATCAAGCAGGAACTCAATGAACGCCTGAAATTCTTCACCGCCGAAGGCAAGCTGGTGGAAGCGCAGCGGCTGGAGCAGCGCACCCGCTTTGACCTGGAAATGCTCACCGAGCTGGGCCACTGCAAGGGCATTGAAAACTACACGCGGCACCTGTCGGGCGCGCGGCCGGGCGATCCGCCCCCCACGCTCACCGACTACCTGCCGCGCGACGCCATCATGTTTCTGGACGAAAGCCACCAGATGATCGGCCAGCTCAACGCCATGTACAACGGCGACCGCGCCCGCAAAACCACGCTGGTGGAATACGGCTTTCGCCTGCCCAGCGCGCTGGACAACCGGCCCCTGAAATTCGCCGAATTCGAGCAGCGCATGCGCCAGGTCATCTTCGTGAGCGCCACCCCGGCGGATTACGAAAAAGAGCACGCCGGACAAGTGGTGGAACAAGTGGTGCGCCCCACGGGGCTGCTCGACCCCGAAGTGCAAGTGCGCCCCGCCACGCACCAAGTGGACGATGTGTTGCAGGAAATCCGCCAGCGCGTGCAACAAGGCGAGCGCGTGCTGATTACCACGCTCACCAAACGCATGGCCGAGCAGCTCACCGAATACCTGAATGAAAACGGCGTGAAAGTGCGCTACCTGCACAGCGATGTGGACACCGTCGAGCGCGTGGAAATCATTCGTGATTTGCGCCTGGGCGCGTTTGACGTGCTGGTGGGCATCAACCTGCTGCGCGAAGGGCTGGACATACCGGAAGTCTCGCTCGTGGCCATTCTGGACGCCGACAAGGAAGGCTTTCTGCGCGCCGAACGCAGCCTCATCCAGACCATCGGGCGCGCCGCGCGCAACGCGCACGGCACGGCCATTTTGTATGCCGACCACGTCACCGAATCCATGAAAAAGGCGATTGACGAAACCCGCCGCCGCCGCGACAAGCAAATGGCCTACAACCAGGCGCACGGCATCACCCCGCGCGGCATCGTCAAAAAAGTGCGCGACCTCATCGACGGCGTGTATTCCGAAAAATCAGACCGTCAGGCCCAGCAGGCCCGCGAGCGCGCCGCCGCCCGCCGCGAGGTCGAGGAAATGAGCGAAAAAGACCTGGCCCGCGAAATCAAGCGCCTGGAAAAACAAATGCTGGAACACGCCCGCAATCTGGAATTCGAGCAGGCCGCCCAGGCGCGCGACCAGCTCGCCCTGCTCAAAACTCGCGTGCTGGGCGCAGCGGGGTAAGGCGCGGCCTCTCCCGCTCTCGGCCCGCTGCCACGCTTCAAATCCCTCGCTTGCGCAAGCATCAGCGCAAGCCTGGCCCGCTTCATCCAATCAACAAGCGTGCCTGCCTGCACAGCGCCGCCAGCGCGCGCCCATACACCCTAAATGCGACAGGGTATGTCGGAGTGAATCTGTAATAATTGGAATGTTTCATTCTGTTTTTGCCACCCGGAAGCCAAGCGCCATGAACCCCTCCTTCTCCATCGAAGACGTGCAGGCCGAAGCCTTGCGGCTGATAGACCTGCAAAGCAGCTTGCTGGAACAAATACGCGACAGCAAAATACTGCAAGCTGATTCTGAAATACAATCGACAATCGACAATCGACGATCGACGATCGACAATCGACAATAAATGAGGGTGAAGCCCCCCGCTTTTTCTCGCCGGCGGAAATAGCGAAAAAACTGGAAATACTGGCCGAAAACCGGCGCAAAACCGAAAAACTTGAAATGGTGCTGGCCGTGGTGGGCACCATGAAAGCCGGCAAATCCACCACCATCAACGCCATCGTGGGCCGCGAAATACTGCCCAACCGCAACCGCCCCATGACGGCGCTGCCCACGCTCATCGAACACGCGCCCGGGCAAAAAACTCCCGTTTTATATTTTGAAAAACGCCAGCCCATTCTGGATCTGCTTGAAAAGCTGGAAGAAAAAGCCCAAAAACTCAAACCTGAATCATTGCAGGAAAGGCTGGAGGGCGACAGCCATTTGCAAGACGCGCTGCAAAAGCTCCATCAAACCCGCAACATTGCCGAAGCGTATCAAGGCGAAGAAGCCATTTTTGACTTTCTGGCCTGGCTCAATGACCTGGTGCGCCTGTCTGCCGCGCTGAAAGTGCCCTTTCCTTTTGAAGCCTATGCCGGCGTGGCCGATTTTCCGCGCATTGAAGTGGAGTTTTTCCACCTGCGCAATCAAAATCAGGCCGGACAAGGCAAATTCATGATTCTGGACACGCCCGGCTTCAATGAAGCCGGGCAACAAGAGCATTTGCTGCCCATGATGCGCGAACAGCTTGAAAAAGCTTCGGCCGTGCTGGCCGTGCTCGATTACACGCAGCTCAAATCCGAATCGGAAAAAGACTTGCGCGATGAGCTGGAGCAAATCGCACGACATGCCCGGGACCGCATGTTCGCGCTTGTCAATAAATTTGACAATCAGGACAGCAACAGCGACAACGCCGAAAAGACGTGCAAATATGTTGCCAAACAACTGCTGCCTCAACTTAATAATTCAGAGAATATTTTTCCCGTTTCATCGCGCAACGCCTATTTGGCCCAGCGCGCCCAATTGGCGCTGACCGAAGGCGGCATTCAATGGCAGGAAGGCCAGCCCGTTAGCTGGATAGATGATTTTGGCAAGAAAGCATTTGGGGAGTTTTGGGAAGACGATATTGCCGATAGCACAAAGGTTCAGAAGCGCGCTGGTTCGATGTGGAAGAAATCCCTGTTTGAGGCACCCCTGCAAAAAGTCATTCAATACGGCCACCAGACGGCTGCCTTGCTGGCCGTGGCCGCTGCCGCAGGCGTGCTGGCCCACAACGCGCAGGAGCTGACACGTTTCATCAAAGGCCGCCTTCAGGCGCAGGATGCCGACCCTGAAAAGCTGCGCGAATTGATCGAAAGCGCCCAGACGCAAATCGAACAGCTCAAAAAGGCGCGCCAAAAAATCAGAAGAAAGCTGCTTGATGAATTCAAAGGCGCCCAGCACGCTATCGAGCGAATCGTGGAGTGCGCAGAGGAAGTGACTAAAAAAAACATTGCCCAGCTTTTGGAGAAGGGAAAGCTGAACATGGCTGAATACACAAGAGACATCGTCCTTCAGATGGCAGAAAGTCAGAAATGGTTTTCCACTAGCAATAAAGACGACACGAAAAGGAGGCTGGATGGGTTGATAGAGCAACTACCAGATGATTATAACACCTATCTCTCCATAATCAAGAGGCTCGAAGATAAAAATAGATTTTCTTCACTCAATGATATGATGGACATTATTGCCGGTCAAATTGAAGAAAAACCACCCACACAAAACCTGCTTGACCGGATAATCGGCACAAAAAGAAAAACAAAACCCACCCAGTTCAGCGGTTTATTTACCACCCTTTTTGATTCAAAGGGTCTCGGCGACACCTATGAGAGCGAGAAAGCTGCCAATGAGGTCATAAATAGAATCGCTGACAGCGCACAACTCATACTGAGGAATACTGGAAATCAAATTGGAGAGCAAACCAAAGCCAAGACAGAAATCCTGGCCGCCCAATTGATTGAATTGCGTGACGAGGTAAAACAACAAATTAACGATTTCTCGGAAGAAGCCAGAAAGATCAATCTAGATGCGCTGGCGTTCAATATACCCTCATATCTGGATGAATGGGCGTTTGATGAACCGGATGAAGTGAATCAGCCCGATCTCATCGAGACGAAAACAAAAACATATACTGTGCGTGTGCGTCAAAACAGCACCTGGGGTGGTTTTAAACGTCTTTTCAACTGGATTGATGAAGGTTGGGGATATGACGATGTAGAGAAAGAGGAAAAATACGCCCGCCTAGATACCGAAGGATTAAGAAACTACTGGAATGGCAAAATCACCCGGGCGCTGCAGAATATGCGCAAACAAGTCCAGGATGATTTCATGCAGCCTCTGGAAAACAGTTTCGACGATTTTTTTGCACAAATTCAGCAATGCTTTGAACAAGTGCAGGACAGCCTGCAAAAAGGGCTGCATGACCAGAAGCGCGAAGAAGAGGAGCGCATGG
The DNA here is from genome assembly GCF_001262075.1 of Ottowia sp. oral taxon 894. Taxonomy (GTDB): domain Bacteria; phylum Pseudomonadota; class Gammaproteobacteria; order Burkholderiales; family Burkholderiaceae_C; genus Ottowia; species Ottowia massiliensis. The sequence goes on from NZ_CP012073.1 coordinate 177,257, forward strand.
CGATTCGCGCTGAATTGAAAAACCTTCAGCAGCAGCACGATGGTGGAGAAGAGGACGCCGCCAGTCTGAATCAATGGGCCGCCGTGCAACTGGAAAAACATGCCGCCGCGCTGGCGCGCAAATAAAAGCGCAAATGAAATACCGCAAGGAGAAATGAAAATGACCGATACCGCAATAGCCCATTTCGCCAAGGCGCTGCCCAGCGCCGTCAAAAGCCGCATGCTGATTGACATGGTGAACTGCCTGGACGTGGCCGATGACCATTTGCGCGTGAAAGAGCGGCGCCAGAGTTTTTTCCCGCGCATGTTCGACTTTTTCTCGGGCCAGGGCGGCCGGCGCGACGCCGCCATTGCGCAAAGCCAGCAGACCACGCTGCGCGAGGTGGTGAATGTCACCACGCATTTGGCCCGCGAGTTGAGCGATACCAATCTGGCGCTGGCTGAAGTGGGCGGGCGGCTGGGCGCCGTGGAGCGCTCGCTGGCGCAAGTAGCCCATCTGGCGCTGGATCAGCGCCAGGCGCTGGATGCGCTGGCGAAAACAGTGGAAAGCGAGCGCCTGCGCGTGGACGAGCGGCTGCAAACGCTGGATTTGCGCGTGGCGGCCCATGAGCAGCTGGGCCTGGTATTCAAGCGCTGGGCGGCGGGCGACTTCAGGCATTTGCCGCTGGCTTCGCGCGCCAGCGCGGCCTTGCAGGAGCTGCGCTGGGGCGTGTTTGGCGAGTTTCTGGCGCGGCGCCCGCAAGAGGCGCAAACGCTGCGCGAATCGGCCATCAAGGACACGGCCATCCGCCTTCAGGCAGACATTCGCGAGGAGAACATGGACGCCAACGATCCGCTGGGCCTGCGCGCCTGGCTGGCGCTGCCGGGCGGCGGCACGCAGCAGCCGCCGCAAACGCGCGCTTTTCTGGAAGGGCTGGACTGGCTGGGCGGCAGCGTGGCGCTGGATGGGCCGCAAGGCGTGCTGAAGGTGTGCAGCCAGTGGCCGCTGCTGGAGCGCAAGGAAGACATGGCGCTGCCGCTGAAGATGCCGCGCCTGGCCACGGCCGACCGCATGGCGGCCCTGCTGGCCGATGCGGCGCTGGCCCCGCTGGCGCAACAGCGCGAAGGAGAAGGCGCATGACACACAAGGAACTGACGCAGCAGCCGCAACAGCCGCAAGGCGGCAGCCTGGGCCTGGTGCTTTCGGGCGGCGGGGCCAAGGGGGCCTATCAGGCGGGCGTGCTGCGCGCGCTGACGGAAGAGGGCGTGGCGGCCACGCACGTGGCCGGCGCCAGCATTGGGGCGCTGAACGGGGCGCTGGTGGCGGCCGCGCCCACGCAGCAGGCGGCGGTGGAGCATTTGCAGCAGCTATGGAACACGCTGGCGCAGCAATCGCCCTTGCAGGCCGATGCCTCGGCCGCGCAGCGGCTGGCCCAAAGCGTGCCTGCTTATGTGATGCTGCTGGCTTCTTTCGGCATGACGCCCGCCGCGCTACGGCCGCTGATGGCGCTGCTGGCCGCGCTGGGGCCGCTGGCGCTGAAGGCGGCGCCGGTGGCTAGGCTGGCCGCGCGCCTGCCTTCGCTGCCCGCCGCCTGGCGCGAGGCGCTGCTGTCGCACCTGCCTTTGCTTGAAAAGCTGCTGCCCGGCCCCGATGCGGTGAGCGGCTGGCTAAGCAACCAGCCGGTGAAGGCGCTGCTGGATGAATACCTGCCCGCTGGCGGCCTGCCCGCGCGCGTGCCGCTTTACGTCTCGCTCTATCCCACGGAAGACACGGCGCTGGACTTGATGAAACTGGCGTGCGCGGAAATGGGGCTGTCGCAGACGCCCGATTCGCATTTCGTGCACGTGCAGGCGCTGCCTGCCGACGAGCAGAAAAAGGCGCTCATGGCCTCGGCGGCACTGCCGCTGCTGTTTACGCCGCAGGCCGTGAACGGGCAGCTCTACAGCGACGGCGGCCAGGGCGGCTGGGCCACGCTGCAAGGCAACACGCCCATCGAGCCGCTGCTGCAAGCGGGCTGCCGCGCCGTGGTGGTGACGCACCTTGAAGACGGCTCGCTGTGGAGCCGCCGCAGCTTTGCGCAGCAGGCGGAAATCATTGAAATCCGCCCCAGCGGCATCAGGCGCAAAGGCCGCGTGCGCGACGTGCTGGGCTTTGACAACCGCCTGATTGCCGACTGGATGGAGCAAGGCTGGCAAGACACGCGCGCGTGCCTGGGCCGCATCCGCGACGTGCTGCAAGCCCACGCCGCCCTGCACGCCAGCGCCCGGGCACGCGATGCGGCGCTGGCGCAAGGCGGCCAGCAGCAATTGCACGAAGCCATGCAGCGGCTTCAGGAGCAAACGCGCAAGCCGTGAAAGCCTGCCCAGAGCGCCGCGTCAGGCCCGCCAGCCTGGCGCAGCGCTTTAAAAAAAGGAGCTGATTCATGGGCATGAAAAACGTAGATATCGCCCATTCGGTGCGGACTTCATGCTATGAATAAAGGAGCAAAAAAAGCTCTTTGCTGCCGGGCTGCCAGCGCCCTGCCCTGCATCTGTCTCTGGCGGGGCGGCGGCGGCTTTGATTGCATCTGAATGAAGGAAGCGGCTGCACTTATGCCTCACACATTGCAAGAACTGGAGCAGACGCGCCTGGCGCTGGCGGCGGCTGAAGGGGAAAAGCGCTCCGCTTTCACGCTGCGCATGCGGCGCGCGATCAGCTGGCTGGGGCGCGCGCAGGCGGCGGGCGATGACGACGATGTGGCGTTCATCTGCCTGTGGATTGCCTTCAACTCGGCTTACGCGCAGAAAGACGCCATTGGGATGAATGAAAAGTTCATGCACTCGCAGTTCATTGAAAAGATTTGCGAGCTGGACGGGCAAGGCGAGCTGGCCGCGCTGATTTGGGAGCAATACGCCGGGCCGATTCAGTTGCTGCTGGAAAACCGCTATGTTTTTCAGCCTTTCTGGGATCAGCTCAATGCCCCCACGCTGCAATGCAACTGGAAAAGGCGCTTTGAGCAGGAAGGCCGCCTGGTCAAGCGCGCGATGGCAGCGCGCGAAACGGCCGAGGTGCTGAAAACCGTGCTGGTGCGCCTTTACACCTTGCGCAACCAGCTCATGCACGGCGGCGCGACCTGGGGCAGCTCCATCAACCGGGCGCAGGTGTGCGACGGGCGGGCCATTCTGGGCAGCGTGCTGCCGGTGATGCTGGCGCTGATGATGCGGCAGCCGCAGAGTTTTCAGGCTGCGCCGTTTTATCCGGTGGTCAAGTAGGCAGGCGCTGCAAAGGTCAAGGCGGCGCGAGCAGGCGAGGCCGTCCGTTCGTGGTATCCGTGTTTGCTATCAGCCACCAGGAATCAGCTACCAGATCAATAGCATGAGGTCCTGGTGAAACGGGCGCAAGAGGCCTTTTTAGCCCCTGAAATTTGCTCTTTTTTCAGGATCAAATCAGGCTGTGGCCCGCGCCTGCTGCCATCCTGGCGGGCTGCCGGGCGGCGCATGGGGCGGGCCGCCCGGCATGGGTACGGCTGTCAGGCGCTGAATTCGAAGACGCCGGGGTTTTGCACCGGGTCCACTTTGACGTGGATGGTGGATTTGGGCGGGAATTTGCCTTCCAGCAGCAGCTTGGACAGCGGGTTTTCAATGCGCTGCTGAATGGCGCGCTTGAGCGGGCGCGCGCCGAAGACGGGATCGAACCCGACTTTGGCCAATTCCTCCAAGGCCTGTTCGCTCACGTCGAGCGTGAGGTCCATTTTTTCCAGCCGCGCCTTGAGCACTTGCAGCTGGATGCGGGCGATTTCGCCAATGTGTTTGGCGTCCAGCCCGTGAAAGACCACGGTTTCGTCGATGCGGTTGAGAAATTCCGGGCGGAAGTGGTTTTTCAGCTCGGCCCACACGACTTCCTTGATGTCTTCATACGGCTGGCCGGCCAGGCTTTGAATCTGGGCGCTGCCGATGTTGCTGGTCATCACGATGACGGTGTTTTTGAAGTCCACGGTGCGGCCCTGGCCGTCGGTGAGGCGCCCGTCGTCAAGCACTTGCAGCAGCACGTTGAAGACGTCGGGGTGGGCTTTTTCCACTTCGTCGAGCAGCACCACGCTGTAGGGCTTGCGGCGCACGGCTTCGGTGAGGTAGCCGCCTTCGTCGTAGCCCACGTAGCCGGGGGGCGCGCCAATGAGCCGGGCCACGGAGTGTTTTTCCATGAACTCGCTCATGTCGATGCGGATGAGGTGCTCTTCGCTGTCGAACAAGAAGCCCGCCAACGCCTTGCACAGTTCGGTTTTGCCCACGCCGGTGGGGCCGAGGAACAAGAAGCTGCCCAGGGGCCGGTTCGGGTCTGACAGGCCTGAGCGCGAGCGGCGGATGGCGTCGGCCACGGCGTTCACGGCTTCGTTTTGGCCGACCACGCGGCGGTGCAGGGCCTCTTCCATGTGCAGCAGCTTTTCGCGCTCGCCCTGCATCATTTTGCTGACCGGGATGCCGGTGGCGCGGCTGACGACTTCGGCGATTTCTTCCGCGCCCACTTGCGTGCGCAGCAGCTTGGGCGCGGCGCGCTCGCCGGCCACTTCGGTGGCCTGCGCTTCCTTGAGCTGTTTTTCCAGCGCGGGCAGCTGGCCGTATTGCAGCTCGGCCACTTTGTTGAAGTCGCCCTTGCGGGTGAATTCGTCAATCTGGAAGCGAATCTGGTCAATCTGCTTGCGGATTTGCTCGCTGCCCTGGGCGCTGGCTTTTTCGGCCTTCCAGATTTCGTCCAGATCGGCGTATTCCTTTTCCAGCTTGGCCAGGTCGTCTTCAATGAGCGCCAGGCGCTTGCGGGAAGCCTCGTCGGTTTCCTTCTTCATGGCTTCGCGCTCGATCTTGAGCTGGATCATGCGGCGCTCCAGCTTGTCCATTTCTTCGGGCTTGGAGTCGATTTCGATCTTGATCTTGGCCGCCGCTTCGTCAATGAGGTCAATAGCCTTGTCGGGCAGGAAGCGGTCGGTGATGTAGCGCTGGCTCAGCTCGGCGGCGGCGACGATGGCCGGGTCGGTGATGTCCACGCCGTGGTGCACTTCGTACTTTTCCTGCAGGCCGCGCAAGATGGCGATGGTGTCTTCCACGCTGGGTTCATCGACCAGCACTTTCTGGAAGCGCCGCTCCAGCGCGGCGTCTTTTTCGATGTATTTGCGGTATTCGTCCAGCGTTGTGGCGCCAATGCAGTGCAGCTCGCCGCGCGACAAGGCGGGCTTGAGCATGTTGCCCGCGTCCATTGCGCCTTCGGCCTTGCCCGCGCCCACCATCGTGTGGATTTCGTCGATGAACAAGATGATGCGGCCTTCGTCCTGCGCCACTTCCTTGAGCACGGATTTGAGGCGCTCCTCGAACTCGCCCCGGTACTTGGCTCCGGCCAGCAGGCCCGCCATGTCCAGCACCAGCACGCGCTTGTCGCGCAAGGTGTCGGGCACTTCGCCGGCCACGATGCGCTGGGCCAGCCCTTCCACGATGGCCGTTTTGCCCACGCCCGGCTCGCCAATGAGCACGGGGTTGTTCTTGCTGCGGCGTTGCAGCACCTGAATGGCGCGGCGGATTTCGTCGTCGCGACCAATCACCGGGTCCAGCTTGCCCTGGCGTGCGCGCTCGGTCAGATCGAGCGTGTATTTCTTCAGCGCCTCGCGCTGGCTTTCGCCGTCGGCGCTGTCCATCGTCTGGCCGCCGCGCACGGCGTCAATGGCCGCTTCCAGCGCCTTGCGCGTCAGCCCCGCTTCCTTGGCGATGCGGGCGGCTTCGCCTTTGGCTTCGGTGAGCGCCAGCAAAAACATTTCGCTGGGGATGAACTGGTCGCCGCGCTTGATGGATTCTTTTTCGGTGGCTTGCAGCAGCTTCATCAGATCAGGGCTGGGCTGCACCTGCTCCTGGCCCTGCACTTGCGGCAGGCGCTGTACGGCAGCGTCCAGCGCCTGCGCCAGCTGCTGCGTGTTCACGCCCGCACGCTGCAAAAGCGATTTGGGGCCGCCTTCTTGCCGCAGCATGGCGGCCAGCAAGTGCTCGGGCTGGATGTAGGCGTGGTCTTTGCCCAGCGCCAGCGACTGGGCGTCGCCCAGCGCGTCTTGAAATTTGGTGGTGAATTTGTCGGCTCGCATCAGTGTTTTCTCCTTTCGTGAGCGTGCAGTGCGCACGCTCCCAATGACACAGGGCAGTTGCGGCTGCCCCGTTCTTTTTCAAGCCGGGCAGCCGCCTGGCGGGGCTGGATGAAGGGTCTTTTTTTGCTCCTTTTTGAATAGCATGAGGTCCTAGTGGAAACTGCGCGAGAGCCGTTTTCATGGGTCTTGAATTTGCTCCTGTTTTCAATGCGATTCGGCCTCGGCGGGCCAGGCCCAGCCGCAGTCGGTGAGGATGGCGTCCAGCGGCGCGTCGTGCGGCTCGGGCGGCAAGTCGGCCACGAAGGCGCAGGCGAAGGCCAGGCCCACGGCATAGGGGCGCGGGCGCAGCGCGGCCAGGGTGCGGTCATAAAAGCCGCCGCCGTAGCCCAGGCGCACGCCGCCGGGCGCATAGCCCACGCAAGGCACCAGCAGCAGATCGGGCGCAATGGCTGGCGTGCCCTTGGGCTGGGGTATGCCCCAGGCGTCCATCTCCATCGGGCAGCCGGGGCGCCAGTCGTGAAAGGCCAGGGTTTTGCTGGCCTTGTCCATCACGGGCAGGCCGATGCGGCGGCGCTGGTTCGCCTGCTGGCCTTCCTGCTGCTGGCCTTCTTGTTGCCAATGGCACAGGGCAGGCAGGGGATCGAACTCGCCCTTGATGGGCCAGTAAGCGCCCATGCAGGTTTCGGGCCGGCCCGCCAGCCAGGCCTGCAGCGCCGCATGCAGGGCGGCCGAGCGCGCCGCGCGGCCGGGCAGGCTCTGGCGCTGGGCCATCAGGCGCTGGCGCAGGGCTTTTTTGTCGGGGCGGGTGCTCATAATTGAATCAATATGCGAAAGATTCTGACATTGCTGCTGGCGCTGGCCGCTCCCCTGGCCGGGGCGCAAACCGGCTCGAACCCTGATGCGCCCGACGCGCCCGGCGCGCAGGCCCTTGGCGCCGCCGACGCCGTCATCGTGCAAATGCGCGCCGCCTTCCGCAAGAGTGACCGGGCGCAGCTTGCGGCCCTGCTGCCGCTGGCGGCGGGCCATGCGCTGGAGCCGTGGGCCGATTACTGGGAGCTGAAAGCGCGCCTGCCGCTGGCGCAGCCCGCCGAGGTGGATGCCTTCTTGCAGCGCCACGCGGGCACGTATCAGGAAGACCGCCTGCGCAACGACTGGCTGCTGCTGCTGGGGCAGCGGCGCGACTGGGGCCGCTTTCTGGCCTACGAGCCGCCCTACCGCATGCGAGATGACGCGCAAGTGCGCTGCTACGCGCTGGGGCTGGCGCATCTGACGCATCCGGAAACGGCGGCGGGCGCGGGCGAAGAAGCCGCCCGCCTGTGGCTGGCGCAAAAAGACGCTGACGACGGGTGCCTCTGGGCCGTCTCGCGCCTGCTGGACGATGGGCAAGTGCCGCCGTCCGCCGTCTGGCGCAAGGCGCGCGCTGCCTTGCTGGCGGGCAAAACCCCGCTGGCGCGCGCCGCCGTCGCCCTGCTGCACCCTGAAGCGCTGCCGCACATTGAAGCCATTGCCGCCAGCCCCGCCCGCTGGCTGGCCGCGCAGCCCGCCGCCGTGGCCGATGCCGCCTTGCGCCGCGAACTCACCACCCTGGCGCTGGCCCGGCTTGCCAGCGCCGACCCCGCGCAAGCCAGCGCCTGGATGCCCCAGTGGGCCGGGCAAATGAGCGAAGAAGGCCGCGACTGGGTCTGGGCCGCCGCCGGCCACAAAGCCGCGCTGCGCCTTTCCGCCGACGCGCCCTCCTACTTCAGCCACGTGCGCCAGCCCGCTTGGCTGCTGCCCGAAGCGCGCGAATGGATGGCTCGCGCCGCCTTGCGCGCCGGGCAGTGGCCTGAAGTGCTGCGCGCCATCAGCGCCATGCCCGCCGCCCAGGCCAGCCAGCCCGTATGGGTGTACTGGAAGGCGCGCGCACTGGCCGCCACGGGGCAGGCCGCGCAGGCGCAGCCGCTTTACCAATCCATCGCCCGCGCCAGCGGCGGCGGCTTTTACGAAAAGCTCGCTGCCGAGCGCCTGGGCCAGCGCCTGCAACGCGCCCCCGCCGCCCCGCCCGTGCCCGCCGCCATGCAGCAGGCCGTGCGGCACAACGCGGGCCTGAACCGCGCGCTGCTGGCCATCTTGCTGGGCCTGCGCAGTGAAGGCGTGCGCGAATGGAACTACACCGTCAATCTGCACACGCCCGGCGGCATGAGCGACGGACAGCGCCACGCCGCAGCCGCCTACGCCTGCCAGCACGAAGTGTGGGACCGCTGCATCAGCGCCAGCGAACGCCTGCCCTTCAGCGACGAAGCCCTGCGCTTTCCCACCCCGCACCGCGCCGAAGTGCTCAGCCACGCCAGCGCCAGCGGGCTGGAAGCGGCCTACGTCTATGGCCTCATCCGGCAGGAAAGCCGCTTTGTCACCGCCGCCCGCTCGCGCGCGGGCGCATCGGGCCTGATGCAAATCATGCCCGCCACCGCCCGCTGGACGGCGCGCCAGCTCGGCCTCAAGGGCTTCAAGCCCGCGCAAATCAACGAGCTGGACACCAACTTGCAAATCGGCTCCCACTACCTGAAGCTGGCGCTGGAGCGCTTTGACGGCGCCCTGCCCCTGGCCGCCGCCGCCTACAACGCCGGCCCCAACCGCGCCCGCCAGTGGCGCGCCCCCGATGACGGCGCCGGCCCCGAGCTGGAAGGCGCGGCCTGGGTGGAAAACATTCCCTTCGACGAAACCCGCACCTACGTCAAAAACGTGCTCTCCAACACCGTCGATTACGCCGCCTTGCTCACCGGCCAGCCCCAGTCCCTGGCCCAGCGCCTGGGGCGCATTGCGCCGCCCGCGCCGCAGGAAGAAACCGGGGCGGAACTGCCTTGAAGCGCCGTCGCGCTTTTCTTTCAATCAGCGCCCAATCAGCATCAAACGGCCCCAAGCCCCCGTGGAATCAGCGCGGGCCGCTCACTTTTTGCAGCACACCGAACCTGCCGCCATGCCCGGCCCCACCCCCCTTCACGGCGGCCCTGATGCCCTGGGCGCGCCCGAGCACGATCTTTCAACCAACGCCAACGCCTGCGGCCCCTGCCCGCTGGCCGTGCGGGCGCTGGAGCGGGCCGACGCGCGCCGCTACCCCGACCCCGCCTACACCCGCCTGCGCGCGCTGCTGGGCCAGTGGCACGGCGTGGCGGCCAGCCGCATCTTCGTGGCCGCCAGCGGCAGCGAATTCATCCAGCGCCTGACCGCCGCTGTAGCTTTGCAAGGCACCGCCGCGCGCGATGGCGGCGCGCCGCCCGCCGTCTGGCTGCCCCGCCACGCCTACGGCGACTACGCCCGCGCCGCCCAGGCCCACGGCCTGCCGCTGGCTGCCGCGCCCGCGCAAGCCGCGCTGCTATGGGCCTGCGAGCCATCCAGCCCGCTGGGCCAGCCGCAAACTGACCTGCCCGCACTGGCCGCCGCCCTCGCGCCGCAGCAAACGCTGGCGCTGGACGAGGCCTACGCCCCCTTGCGCCTGCAAGGCGCGCCCAGCCTGGACGAAGCCGCCTTGCAACGCGCCTGGCGCCTCATCACCCCCAACAAGGCGCTGGGCCTGACCGGCGTGCGCGCCGCCTACGCCATCGCCCCCTTGCATGCGGATGCCGCCTTGCTCGCACGCGTGCAGGCGCTGGCCCCTTCCTGGCCGCTGGGCGCGCACGGACAAGCCCTGCTGCAAGCCTGGGCCAGCCCCGCCGCCGCCGCCTGGCTGCATGCGTGCCGCGCCACCTTGCGCCAGTGGCGCGCGCGGCAGCTTGACGGGCTGGCGCAAGCGGGCTGGCAAGCGCTGCCCAGCCAAACCAGCTTTTTCACCGCCCGCCCGCCGCTGGCGGCGCACGAGCTGCCCGCGCTGCTGGCCGCCCTGCGCGCCCAAGGCTTCAAGCTGCGCGACTGCGCCAGCTTCGGCCTGCCCGGCCACGTGCGCATGGCCGTCGCGCCCCCGCCGGTGCAAGAGGCCCTGCTGCGCACGCTGGCGAAGCTCTGAGAACCTGTTCGCAATCTGTCCGCGCAGGGCTGCGGGCAGACGGTCATTCTCACTACTTTATTCGTAGCATGAGGTCCTAGTGGAATCTGCGCGAAACGGCATTTTGCCCCCCTGAATTCGCTCCTGTTTTTGATGCAGTCTGGCGGACGGGAAGCAAACCGCCAAATGCCGCCGCGCCGCCGCCAGCCGCGCAAAGGCGGCAAAGCCTGCCGCAGGCAGGCTCCCGAGAGACCCGCATGCGAGAATCGCCCGCTTTTTTCTCAAGAAACACCCGGAAAACACCATGGACGCAGAACGCATCAACCAGATTGGCAGCCAGATCGCAGACCTCACCGCCCGCACCGCCGAGCTACGGGGGTATCTTTGACTACCCTGCCAAGGCCGACCGCCTGCGCACGGTGAACGCCGCGCTGGAAGACCCCGCCGTCTGGAACGCCCCCCAAAAAGCCCAGGAGCTGGGCAAGGAAAAAAAGCGCCTCGACGACGTGGTGCTCGTGCTCGACGACCTGGCGCGCAACCTGGCCGACAGCGCCGAGCTGTATGAAATGAGCCGCGAAGAAGGCGACGAAGCCGCCTTGCTGGCCATTGCCGACGACGTGCAGCGCCTGCAAGGCACGGTCGAGCAGCTGGAATTTCGCCGCATGTTCAACCAGCCCGCCGATCCCAGCAATTGCTTCATCGACATCCAGGCCGGCGCGGGCGGCACCGAAGCGCAAGACTGGGCCAGCATGCTGCTGCGCCAGTACCTGAAATACGCCGAGCGCAAAGGCTTCAAAACCGATCTGGAAGACGAAACGCCGGGCGAAACCGCCGGCATCAAAAGCGCCACCATCAAAGTGGAAGGCGAATACGCCTTCGGCCTGCTGCGCACCGAAACGGGCGTGCACCGGCTGGTGCGCAAATCGCCCTTTGACTCGGCCGGCGGGCGGCACACCTCGTTTGCGTCCATCTTCGTCTACCCGGAAATTGACGACTCCATCGAAATCAACATCAACCCCGCCGACGTGCGCGTGGACACCTACCGCGCCAGCGGCGCGGGCGGCCAGCACATCAACAAAACCGACTCGGCCGTGCGCCTGACGCACCTGCCCACCGGCATCGTCGTGCAGTGCCAGGACAGCCGCAGCCAGCACTCCAACCGCGACGTGGCCTGGCGCCGCCTGCGCAGCCGCCTCTACGACCATGAAATGCGCAAGCGCATGGAAGAGCAGCAAAAGCTCGAAGACAGCAAAACCGACGTGGGCTGGGGCCACCAGATCCGCAGCTACGTGCTCGACCAAAGCCGCATCAAAGACCTGCGCACGGGCGTGGAAATCAGCAACACGCAAAAAGTGCTCGACGGCGACCTGGACGCCTTCATCGAAGCCAGCCTGAAGCAGGGCGTGTGAGGCCCAAGCCAGCCCGGCCGCCCTGCCCCGCGCCGGGGCCTCTGGCGGCAGGCGGCGGCATTTTCATCGTCTGCATTCCCCGCGTTCGCCTTTTTCAACCTTCGCTCTGCATATGAAAAACACGCTTCACGCCACTTTGGTTCCGGCCTTGCTCGCCGCCCGCTCGGGCAAGCCGGATGAAGCGCTCGCGTCGGCAGATGACCCGTCCGCCAAAGTCTCCGCCTATATCGGCTGCTGCAACAGCGTGGATGGCCGCGCCATACAAGGCATGGAGCGTTACGCCAACCGGGTGGCAAACATGAAGACAGGCCCTGCGGGCAGGGAGCGCATGGTTGATGGCCTCTGTGCCCTCGGCGATAACGCAGTGAGCGACTGCCTGAAAGATGTAGGCGCGCTGACACCGGCGATGGAAAACTTCTATGCCGCCGGGCTGGCCCGTGTGGAAAAGGCCGCCGCCCCGATGGTCAGCTTTGAAAAGGCTGCCGACGCAACCCTGGCCTACGCCAAGGCGCATGAAGGCGGGCAGCCCATGTGGAGCGCGTTTGAAAGCAGCATTGAGCCATTTCTCGTGGCCGCCAAGGAGCGTGTGCGCCGCGTTCGCGGCAAAAAGCCCTACAACCAAGGCGAACGCATGATGCTTGAAGGCTGCGGCGGCTGGATGGTGGACGGCTCGCCCGGCAAGGTGGCGCGCAACTGCAACCAGCTGGCCAGCAGCAGCAACCGCCTCTCGCGCTGAAGCCGCATGGGCGTGGCGCCGTTGCCTTTTTTATGCCATTCGTCACCTGGAAAGAAAAACTGATTTTGCTCTTATAACCATAGCGTGATGTCCTAGTGGAGACTGCGCGAAAGCCGTTTTTGCCCCATCCGGATCTGCTTCTCTTTTTGAACTCTTTCTCATGCGCCGCAGGGCGGAACACCGCCCTGCCCTTCCCGCATTCCTTTTCCTGCACCACACCGCCATGAACCATCCGCAAGCCGCCACTATCCGCCGCGCCGACTACGCCCCGCCCGCGTTCTGGATCGACAGCGTGAACCTCACTTTTGACCTGGATCCGGCCAAGACCCGCGTGCTCAACCGCATGACGCTGCGCCGCAACATGGCCGTGCCCGCGCAGCCGCTGCGGCTGGATGGCGATGAACTCAGCCTCTCGCGCGTGCTGCTGGGCGGGCAGGGCTGCTCTTTTCGCATGGACGGCCAGACGCTGGTGCTGGAAAACCTGCCCGAAGGGCCGGAGCCGTTCGAGCTGGAAATCTTCACCACCTGCTGCCCTGAAAAAAACACGCGCCTCATGGGCCTGTACATGAGCGGCGGCGACTTTTTCACGCAGTGCGAGGCCGAGGGCTTTCGCCGCATCACCTACTTTCTGGACCGGCCCGACGTGATGGCCACCTACACCGTCACCCTGCGCGCCGACAAGGCGCGCTGGCCCGTGCTGCTGTCCAACGGCAACCTGGTTGAAAGCGGCGATCTGGACGATGGCCGCCATTTCGCCATCTGGCACGATCCGCACAAAAAGCCCAGCTACCTGTTCGCCGTGGTGGCTGGCCGCCTGGTGGCCCGCGAGCAGCGCATCACCACCCGCGCGGGCAAGGAGCACTTGCTGCAAGTCTTTGTGCGCCCGGGCGATCTGGACCAGACCGGCCACGCCATGCGCTCGCTCATGGCCGCCGTGGCCTGGGACGAAGCGCGCTTTGGCCTGCCGCTGGATCTGGAGCGCTTCATGGTGGTGGCCACCAGCGACTTCAACATGGGCGCCATGGAAAACAAGGGCCTGAACATCTTCAACACCCGGTTCGTGCTCGCCAAGCCCGCCACCGCCACCGATGCCGACTTTGCAGGCGTGGAAAGCGTGATCGGCCACGAATACTTTCATAACTGGACGGGCAACCGCGTGACCTGCCGCGACTGGTTCCAGCTCTCGCTCAAAGAGGGCCTTACCGTTTTTCGCGACCAGGAATTCAGCCAGGACATGGCCGGCAGCGAATCGGCCCGCGCCGTCAAGCGCATTGAAGACGTCATCGTCCTTCGCGCCCACCAGTTCCCTGAAGACGCCGGCCCCCTGGCCCACCCCGTGCGGCCCGACGAATACCAGGAAATCAACAACTTCTACACCACCACCATCTACGAAAAAGGCGCCGAAGTGGTGCGCATGTACCAAACCCTGCTGGGCCGCGAAGGCTTCAGGCGCGGCATGGACCTGTACTTTCAGCGCCACGACGGCCAGGCCGTCACCTGCGACGACTTCGCCCAGGCCATGAGCGACGCCAACCCGCAAAGCCCCCTGCCCGCCCTGCTGCCGCAGTTCAAGCGCTGGTACAGCCAGGCCGGCACGCCCGTGGTCACAGCCGAAAGCCGCTACGACGAAGCCGCGCAGACCTGGACGCTCACCCTCGCCCAGCACACCCCGCCCACCCCCGGCCAGGCTGTCAAAGAGCCGCTCGTCATTCCCGTGCGCATTGGCCTTGTCGGCCCGGACGGGCAAGACGCGCCCCTGCAAACGCAAGAAGGCCAGCAAGGCGAAAGCGCCCCCGCTGCCGCCCCCGCCGCCACCTTTACCGCCCTGCTCACCGAAGAAAAAGCCAGCTTCACCTTCACCAACGTGCCTGCGGGCTGCGCCCCCTCGCTCCTGCGCGGCTTCTCAGCCCCCGTGCGGCTGCAATACGCCGAAACCCCCGCGCAACTGCTGCACCGCCTGGCCCACGACAGCGACCCCTTCAACCGCTGGGAAGCCGGCCAGACCCTGCTGCTGCAAGCCGCCACCCGCCACGCCAGCGCATCCGCGAACCCCGGCGAACCCGCGCTGAACGGCGCCCAGATGGAAGCCCTGCGCGCCGTGCTTCGCCACCCGCAGCTGGACGCCGCCTTCAAGGCCCTGGCCCTCACCCTGCCCGCCGAAAGCGACATTGCCGAACACATGGCCAGCCAGGGCCAGCCTGTTGATCCGCAACGCATCCACGCCACGCGCCAGGCCATGCTCGCCCAAATCGCCAGCGCCCTGCAAGCCGACTGGCAATGGGCCTGGCAAGCGCACCAGGGCAGCGGCGCTTACCAGCCCGACGCCGCCAGCAGCGGCCGCCGCGCCCTCGCCGGCCTGGCCCTGCTCATGCTCTGCCTGAACGCCCAGGCCACCGGCGACGCCGTCTGGCCCGGCAAGGCCTACCAGCGCGCCAAAGACGCCGGCAACATGACCGAACGCCTGGCCGCCCTCACCGCCCTCATCCACACCCATCACCCGCTGGCCGGAAAAGCCCTGGCCCGCTACCACGCCCTCTTTGCCGAAGACGCCCTGGCCCTTGACAAATGGTTCGCCCTGCAAGCGCGCACGCCCGACGCAGACGGCCATGTGCTGCCGCTCGTGCGCCAGCTCATGCAGCGCCCCGACTTCACGCTCAAAAACCCCAACCGCGCCCGCGCCCTCATCTTCACCTACTGCCTGAACAACCCCGCCGCCTTTCACCGCGCCGACGGCGCAGGCCACGCCTTCTGGGCTGAACAAGTGCTGGCGCTCGACGCCCTCAACCCGCAAGTGGCCGCCCGCCTGGCCCGCGCCCTCGACCGCTGGGCCACCCTGGCCGAGCCATACCGCAGCAGCGCCCGCGCCGCCTTGCAAACCGTCGCCGCCCGCGACACCCTCAGCCGCGACGTGCGCGAAGTCGTCACCCGCGCCCTGGGCAGCCAGGGTGAATAACCCAACGCACGCCGCATGCCAACAAAGAAGCGGGGCTTGCAGGCCCCGCTTCTTCTTTGAACAGCTTCTCAGGCTACGCGCGCTACGCAGCGCCTGACATGCCGGATTGCATCTAAAAGAGGAGCAAATTCAGCCAGGGCTTAAAGGCATCTGCCGCTTCAGCGGCGCGGACAGCGCGCTATGAACAAAGGAGCGGAAAACAGCGTTTCCCCCCCCTTTCCTCCCTTTCATCGGCGTGCTTTGCGACACGCTCCACCCTTCTACCCCTCACGGCCTAAGCGATCCATTTGTTCAAGCTGGTTGATTTTGGGTCAATAAAGACACATAAAAACAAATAAATGCAAGCACTAAAAATATCAATGAGAAACGGTCCAGGATCATTATTTTTCTCGCCACCCCGGAAAATTCATCATCCAGATCGCCATTCTTTATGCTTTTCAAGACCTTTTTAAGATGATATCCATCTGTTTTTCCATGATTTTTTTGTAAAAACGTTTTGCCACCACCTCCTCAACCCAGAAAATTATAAAATGAAGCAACATAAATAATCCACATGCTACCGCCATAAATTTCCCATATCTTTAATCATTGAAATCGAGCGCCGGCAACCCATTTGCGAGAGTTTTTCCTAATATAAAACGAGACCTTCCTCCAATGTATCCCACTCCTTTTTGAATCCGGCTTCCAAATGTCCGTTATAGCTCCAGCACCTTTTGAATCTGCCGCTTTCTTTTTTTCTTGTCATTGAAGGAGTGAGATACAGAAAAGAAGTCAGAAAATCCACATCAAGATTGGCGCCTTGAAATCCAATCTCCGCTGTATATTTATGAGCCATAAAATCAACGGCGTGGCGCTTCAGAGTCAAGACCGTACGCCATAAGATCCCAAAAGTTCAATGATTTCACGGGACATCATTCTTTTGGCCACCTGCATCAAGGTCTCGGGCGGAGAGTCCGGCGTTTTTGCTTTCATACCGGCGCCCAGCTCAATAAGAACCTTCAAGTGGCCAATCTGATTCATGACAACCGCCCAATATCTAAAAGCAAAACTTTCGTATATTTCATGTTTTCTTGAACATCCACAGACGCCAAATTACAAATACGATCAGGCATGTCCAGATCAGACTGTTGAGCATGATCAATACAATTACATTGTCAATGAATAGATATCCATCGATATAGGCAATTGGAATAGACAAATATTCAAGAACACTTCTCCATAAGATCGTTTTTTCATCCGCATATAGCGCAGATGATTTCATGAATGCGACAATAGTCAAATTGAAATGCAGCATGAATGAAATCAGCCCTATTGCCGCAAGACAGATGTTTTTCATTTTGAGTTTCCTTTTGGTAAAGGGGATAGGCCGACTAAAAACCTGATGTTCAAGGTTTTCAATCGGCTCTTGTTTAAGAGCCATTATATGGCAGCCATGGTAAAGCATTCAGACAAATTTTCTTTGTTTCAGCAACGTCGGCACGGTGGCCGCCAAATTTGGCACGCCAATTCCTGCCGAAATATTTTCTATCAGCAAATCGTCTTTGTCCAATCTGTATTTGCCGGTTTTGTCTTCGATGAAACTGCCGTTCGCATCCAGCCATACCGGTGAAAATAAAAAAGACCAATTCATACCGCAGCACGCCAGGAGATAGAAGTGTCTTTGTCAATGTCGTACGGGTTGCTTCCGTCATGAAAGCCGCCTTCCGCCCTGGTTGCGCCTTGCAGGTAAGCCACGGCATGGCCGTATTCGTGCGCCATCACGTCTCAGTCAAAAGACTTGAGAGAACCCAGGTGCATTTCAGACACTTTTTTCCCTCCATCGCTGCCAGCCCCGTGAAAAGCCTCTCTTGGCGTGGGACGGTTGGTGACGACTTTCTTGAAAACGGGCGCTTCGGGAATACCTGCGATGGGTTTGACATGCTCCGTCAGTTCATACAGGGCCTGGAAAACGGACCAGGAGTTGGCTTCGGCTTCGCTGATGTGGTATTTGTTATCTTTATGTGCATCATCAGGTTTGATGTTTATTTCTTCTTTTTGATCAAACAGCGATATCAAGGGGGGGTAAAATTATCGGCATCTTTAAAAATACCAATATTAAATCTATCGTGCTTGCCAAGAAGCTGCACCTGGTATTTCAGATCATCAACGGGAGATATGAATTTAAGCTCCCCTTTTTCATCCAACCGGCCATAAGCAATCAGCTCAGCCAGTCCTGGAGGCACCTTTCCAGTGTGTGTAACGCGAATCACGGCGCCATGCAATGGCAAAAACTTGGAGAACCCATGATCTATGGCAAATTTAACCCTGATTATTACAGCATCCCCTTTGGATATTTTCTTGTCAGAATCTTCTGACTTTTCTGGGTGTGGCTTGGACTCCTGCTGGATGGATCTATAGATACGACCTTCTTCCTCCAGAACGATCTCCGTAGCCCGCTTCGATTCTTCCTTGCTCAGCCACCTTTCAGAAAAAAGCAGTTCTTCTTCCCCTGGATGGCTTTTTTTCCATTGATCGCGCTTTTTATTGAATTTAGAGACCAATGACTGATATTCATCGTGGTTCCTGAGATTGAATCTGGCCATTGAATTCAGCAGGTCTGTCCCAACCCAGCTGTAATAAACCTTTCCGTTATACAGCAAGATGCTGAATTGTATTCCGCCATTGAATTCATTGGATTCAAAATCAGCTAAAATGTCGTACCAGCCAGCTTTCAAAAATTTTGGCCTGAATTTAGCCTCTGCCGTCGGCCCCGGGCTATCCAGCGGCAACTCCGATGGCACCTCAATGCCCGTCAAATCCCGGTGATTGGCTCCAACCACCTTGAATTTGATCTTGCCATGCAGGCCCTTTTCCAGCCGGATGAATGAGAACTTCATCTCGAATTCATCCACCGGTATGCCCGGCTGTGGATTGGGAACATCCACCACGATTTCCGACCCAGGCTCCACATAAATTGGCGTCGCCATCGCCGCCTGCCAGCCCAGCGCCAGCATGGCCAGCAAGGCCCACCGGAGCCAGCACCCCAGCAGCGCATGAAAGCCGCAAAACGGCAGCTTGCGCCGCCCGTCGATTGACAAATGTTCCAGTTGCATTGCATCGCTCCTTTCCGTAAGTGGTCACTCGTTTAAATAGCGGAATCCATCATAAGCCGTGCATGGCGGTTTTTGCCATATCAATTAAGTGCGCCGTTCCCAAAACTCGCCGCTGCCTCCTGCAACGCCCGTTGCGTTAGTAATGCTCATACATTTGAATGGGGAAAATTCCACCGCTGGCAAGGCTTTCTGCCACTCCAAAAGATGGACTGGCTAGCTGCCAGGCCGCGCCATGAAGAGTTGCCGCAGGCGTCCCTCGACTGGGCGCGGGTTGGCAAAAAAGTTGTCAGCCATGTCTTTCATGTTTTTCTTCCATACGGCCCTGGCTTGGCCTTGATGATTTGCGGAACGCGAATGTGTTTGCGGGGTGGCGGGGCGGCAGGCAAAGTTGAATGCGGCGAATCAATAAAAATACATATCTTCCGCCAATTTCATTTCCATGAAAATCGCGCTTTTTGCGCTGCACGCCAGCTTCTGCCCTGCCCATGAAATCCGCCGCTCCCAATCGCTGCGTTGCCCGCTGCCATGCCCTGATTCCCTGCGCGGGCAGCGGCTCGCGCGCGGGCGCGGCGCAGCCCAAGCAATACCAGCCCATCGGCGGCGCGCCGCTGGTGTGGCACACGCTGGCGGCCTTTGCGGGCGTGCCGCGCATTGCGCAGACGCTGATCGTGACCGCGCCGGGCGATGACGCGCTGGCCGCCCGCCTGCTTGACCGCCTGCCCCATGACGCTTTCGCGCTGGCCGATTGCGGCGGCGCCAGCCGCGCCGAAAGCGTGTTCAACGGGCTGGAGCGCCTGTTGCAGCGCGGAGCGGCTGGCAGCGACTGGGTGCTGGTGCACGACGCCGCCCGCTGCCTCATCACCCCCGCGCTCATCAACCGCCTGATTGACGCCTGCCTGAATGCCGCCAGCGCCAACGAAGAAGGCGGCCTGTCTGGCGCCCTGCTGGCCATGCCCCTGCCTGACACGCTCAAGACCGCTGACGCTGCGGGGCGCGCCGCCACCACGCTGCCGCGCGAGGGCAAGTGGCTGGCGCAAACGCCGCAGATGTTCCGCATCGCCCCCTTGCATGCCGCGCTGGCGGCGCGCGCGGCCAGCGGTTTTGCGGGCATCACCGACGAAGCCAGCGCGATGGAAGCCGCTGGCAGCCGCCCGCTGCTGGTGCGCGGCAGCGCCCACAACATCAAAGTCACCTGGCCGGAAGATTTCGCCCTGGCCGCCGCCCTTTTGCAAACCCGCCATGAACCTGCCTGAAAACACCTCTGCCGATCCTGCCGACTGGCCGCCCATGCGCGTGGGCGAAGGCTGGGACACCCACGCCCTCGTCCAGGGCCGCCCGCTCATTCTGGGCGGCGTGCACGTGCCCCACACCCACGGCCTGGCGGGCCATTCAGACGCCGACGCGCTGCTGCACGCCATCACCGACGCCGTGCTCGGCGCGGCGGGCCTGGGCGATATCGGCACGCACTTTCCCGACACGGATGCCGCCTTTGCCGGGGCCGATTCGCACGCCCTGCTGCAAGAAGCCGCCCGCCGCGTGCGCGCCGCCGGCTGGCGCATCGCCAATGTGGACTGCACCGTCATCGCCCAGGCCCCGCGCATCGGCCCCCACCGCCCGGCCATGACGCAGCGCATCGCCAGCGCCCTGGGTGTGGCGCCCGAACAGGTGAACGTGAAAGCCAAAACCGCCGAAAAGCTCGGCCCCGTAGGCCGGGGCGAAAGCATGGAGGCGCGCGCCGTGGCGCTGCTGGTCAGGCCCTAGGCGCGAAAAGGCGGCAGAAAGCGCATGCCTGAAGAATGCCCTTGCGCTTGCCGGCCATGAAAATGAATGCCGCTTCTTCCGGAAAAAACTTTTCCCATTCAGGCCATCGCCAAAAACGCACGCGCCCATTTCTTCATGACGCATCAGCCAAACCGGCAGACCGTGCATGATTCATGCAAATGATGATTGGCTGGCGCTGCGCAAGAAGCCAGTCATTGCACGAGCGGCCGGTTTTCAGACTGGCCGATCATTTTCAGCGCCGTGAATCGACGCCGGCACAAGCAATTCAAAAGGGGTAAACCATAGCAGCAAAATCGCCTGACTCCAATGTTTCGGAGCAAAAAAGAAAACCGGCAAAAAAAATAGAACAAGGCCATCTGAAAATATCCGAATCAAATGCCAGCCAGTTCTCTCCATTCGGCCCGCAAATCAACTTCAGGCAAAAGCCATATCGGAATGGCGGCCCATCATTTCAGCTGGCGCAGTTTGGCAGCAGTTCCGGGCATCAGAAAACATCGTGCGGCAGATGAATTCGAGGCAAGCCCATTGCCATGCGCATAGCCGCCCGGAGCTTTTCGCCTGCCCGTGAAATGAAATCACGCCCCTGAAGCGCCAGCATGAAAATGCCGCCCTTCAGCGCGGCGGCTTTTATCCGCCCGCCCAATTTTCCAGCGTTGCGAACGCAGTGGCGAAGGGCCGCAGCATTCAGTCTGAAATCTGAAAATCGGGCCTTTCGTCAAAAGCCGTTTTTTGCCGTTTCCGATCTGGTTGCAAGCGTGAAAAAGCCGCGCAGGAGCGAACGCGGACTGTGCAGGATGCTGCTTTGCTGCACGCAGCGTTTTTTTGCTCCTTCATTCATAGCATGAGGTCCTAGTGGATACTGCGCGAAACGGCTTTTTATACCCTTTAAATCTGCTCCTGTTTCTGATGTCATTTGGCAAGCACGGCCTGCCCCAAGGCACGGCCCTTCCCACGCTGGCGGGGCGGGAAAGGCATCAGAAATGCGGGCGGGCCGGGCGTTTCATCAAGGCGGTTTTGCTAGCCGCCGGGAAACTGGCTGCCACGCTGCGCCAGGCGCGCGGTCAAGTGAAACCGGAACGCGCGCGGCTTTCCCGGTTTCCAATTCCCCGCTCATTTATTCGGCCAACGCCGGGCGCCAGTATTACAGCATCCAGCCAATATTCTTGCCCTTGGCCTTGCTCAGGTAATACCAGTAATTGGCGCGCAAGGAAAACAGATACGAAATGCTGAAACCCAGGGCGCGAATGACATTGTCAGACAAGTCGAAAATGGCGCCAATTACGCCTGCCAGCATGGCCAGGCCAAAGATCATGAGTGCCTGTTTCCACAGTTTCAGGAAAAAGCCGACGTAGATGAATGTGAAAAAGAAGGCAAACCAGTTGTTCAGAACCAGCAGCCGCTCCTTCCACGGCATGGCCTTGAGCCTGGCGGCCATTTCGGGCGAGCCTTTGAACATTCGCACGGGCGGCACGCTGTCGAAAAAGGCGAAGCGCTTTTCTATTTCCATTACAACCCGGGAGCGTGACGCCTGTCTCATGCGTTGGGTTAAAGCATGAAATGAGCCATTCCCAGACAGGGTTGAAAACGCGGGCTGTCATGGCTCCATCTGCTGAACAGGGGTAAAACGGAGTGAGCGTGGCATTTTCAGCAAACCCCGCTTTCCCGCCGCGAGAAACATGCCCATTCTGTTTTTTCGTCTTCAATGGCCGCGCTTTCGGGTTTTCTGCTCCCCTGCCCCGCCTAAAATCCGCCGCCATGAGTGCATTTCAAGCTGACATCTGCATACGCGGCGCGGGCATTACGGGCCGTGTGCTGGCGCTTTTGCTGGCGCGTGAAAAACTGCGCGTGGCGCTGACGGCCCCGCCTGAGCGTGCGTCCAAAGCGCCTGACGTGCGCGCCTACGCCATCAACCCCGCCGGGCAAAAGCTGCTGGCCGGCCTGCGCTGCTGGCCCGCGCCGGAGCACGCCACGCCCGTGATGGAGATGCAGGTGCGCGGCGACCAGCACGGCCAGTTGCGCTTTACTGCCGCCATGCAGGGCGTGCCGGCGCTGAACTGGATCGTGGATGTGCCGGTTCTGGAAAACCTGCTGGCCGAGGCCGTGCGCTTTGCGCCGGGCATTGAAGTCACGCCCGAGGCTGTGCCTGCGCCGCTGACGGTGATTTGCGAGGGCCGCGACAGCGCCACGCGCGAAGCCTTGAGCGCGGGCTGGCAGGCCGTGCCCTACCCGCAGCACGCCGTGGCCGCGCGGCTGGCGTGCGAGCGCCCCCATGAGCAAGTGGCGCGGCAGTGGTTCACGCCAGAGGGCGAAATCGCCGCCCTGCTGC
Organism: Ottowia sp. oral taxon 894; assembly: GCF_001262075.1. Classification (GTDB taxonomy): domain Bacteria; phylum Pseudomonadota; class Gammaproteobacteria; order Burkholderiales; family Burkholderiaceae_C; genus Ottowia; species Ottowia massiliensis. Next base: position 199,589 of record NZ_CP012073.1, read on the forward strand.
CGCTGGATGGCCCGGCGGGCCGCCGCGTGGCGCTGGTGTGGTCCGCCCGCCCGGAACACGCGGCGCAGCTGATGGCGCTGCCACCCGAAGCCTTTGCCGCAGAAGCCGCTGCTGCCAGCGAACACGCGCTGGGCGCGCTGGCGCTGGAGGGCGAGCGCGCCTGCTGGCCGCTCATGCTGGGCCGCGCCAGCCGCTGGAGCGGCCCCATGCCCGGGCGCCCCGGCCAAAGCTGGGCGCTGGCGGGCGATGCCGCCCACGCCATGCACCCGCTTGCGGGCCAGGGCCTGAACACCGGCCTGGGCGACGTGGCCTGCCTGGCCGCCACGCTGGCGCAGCGCGAATACTGGCGCAGCGTGGGCGATGCCCGCCTGCTGCGCCGCTACGCCCGCGCCCGCGCCCTGCCGGTGGCCGCCATGCAGTGCGCCACCGACGGGCTGCAACAGCTCTTTGGCCAGCCGGACTGCGCCCCGCTGGCCGCCCTGCGCAACTGGGGGCTGAGCGGCGTCAATCAGCTGCCTGCGCTCAAGCGCTGGCTGGCCCGCCAGGCCATGTGATCCGCCGCTTTGCGCCAGAGGCCGCTTTTTCGCGCGGCCCAATCGCCCGCAAGCGCGGGCCGGGCACGCAGCGGCTGGCGAAAAAACGGTCAGGCCCAGCCCGCCGCCGCCAGCCCGCCTGCCGCCTTGCGCCCCCGCCCTGCCTGCTTTTTTCTAGGCGGAAACGGACTCTTGGCCAGACGGCCCTTCCTGCGGCAATTGCAGCCAGCACACGCCAGGGAAATGATTGGCCAGCCAGGGCAGGTAATGCTCGCTCATGGGAATGAGCCAATGCAGGGGGCCGCGCGGAAAAACAAAGGTGACGTTGTGCACCCGCACGGGCTGGCCCAGCCAGCGCGAAAAGAGCGGCTCCAGCTCGTCGCGGTTCACGCCCCAGGGCATGGGCGGCGTGCGGTAGTAGGGCGTTTTCATCCAGCCATGCTTGCTCAAGGTGCGGCGCGAGAGGCTGCGGCTGATGTAGTCGAACATGAGGATGGCGCCGGGAAAACGCTGCGCCAGCGCCCGCGCGAAGCGGGCCATTTCCTCTTCGCTGAAATACATGAACAGGCCCTGGGCGGTGATGAAGCAGGGGCGCTCTGGCGGCACGGCGCCGAACCAGGCGGCGGTGTCCAGAGCGCTGGCGCGCACGTGCAGGTGGCGCGCGTCAGGCTGGATGAAACGCTCGCGGATGGCAAGGGCCTCGGGCACATCCACGCTGATCCACAGGGCCTCGGGCGCATCAATGCGGTAACGCTGGGTTTCCAGCCCCTCGCCCAAATTGACGATGGCGGCGCGGGGATGAGCGGCCAGAAAGATGCGCAGGTGCTCATCAAACAGCTGCGAGCGCACGCCGTGCGAGCCATCGGCATGGCCAAAGTGGCGCTCGTAGTCGTAATGCAGGGCGCGGTAGATGTGCAGGCACATGGGATCGCGCAGGCAGCCGTCAGGGCGGGCGGCTTCGCTGGCGCGGTTGTGCAGCGTCCAGAGCATGGTTTCGGAAATGCCCGTCAGGCCGGGTTGCATGGTCGCGCTCCTTCTTTGGAAAAAGTAATGCAGTAAAAGCGCCCCTGCCAGAGCAGGCGCGTGCGGCGGTTCAAAACACCGGGCGGAATGCAGCTTTCAATGGCGGAGAGGTCAAAGCGCGCGTCGCGGAAATCCCGGCGCGTGAAAAGGCTGCGCTTGTACTGGCGCTCGATGTGCTCAGCCGTTTCATCCGCAATGAGCAGGGCCGCGCCAGGGCGGGCCACGCGCAGCATCTCCCGCACGGCCTGCGCCGGGTCGCTGAAGAAGTTGATGCCGCCCACGTGAAAAACGATGTCGAAAGCGCCATCCTGAAACGGCAGCTCTTCCGCCTGGCAGCGCACCAGCTCAAGGCGCGCTTTCCGCGCCCAGACAGCGCGGCAGCGGCAAAGCATGCCCTGCGACAGATCCGCCCCAATGAGGCGGATGGCGTTCAGATCCGCCGGGATAGAGGCCAGATCCATGCCCGTGCCGATGGAAACATACAGCGCCCGGCAGCCAGGCCGCCAGGGCAGGCTGGCCATCAGCTCGCGGCGCATGCGGGCGATGGAGCGGCCATAAAGCAGCCGGCCTATCCAGCGCTCGCCCAGGTCGTACCAGCGGGCGAGGCGGTCGTACATGCGCATATATCTGGCATTGCTGCCCTGCACCTGGCTCGCGTCCAGGCACTGCCAGATGCCGTCCCGCATGGGAATGCCCGCAGCGGCCAGGCCAGGCTTGAAGGGAATGTCTGATTCGGAAGGGTTCATGGTCTGGCCTCAAAGAGCAAATCGGGATGGAGCGCACCGCACGGACAAAGCCCGAATGCACGGGATATTTCAGCTCCTTGTTTCATAGCATAACGTCCTAGTGGAAACTGCGCGGAGCGGCATTTCAGGCCGCTCAAATTCGCTCCTGTTTTTGCTGACTCCAGGCATGCGCAGGCGACTTGTTGCGCCAGCCCCTCACCCTTCGCCGCTCGCTTTCATGCCAAGGGCGGGTTCTGCCAGACGCGCGGCCATGCTGGCCGTTTCAGCATCAGGCTCTCAGCGCGACCGCCGGGGCAGCAAGCCTGCTCTTTCAGCAGCGGCAATGGCCGACTCGGCCGCTTCCGTGGGCGATGAAGGCGGCGGCATCAACGGAGCGGCAATGGCTGAAGGCACCGGCGGCTTGAGGCCGGACAACACGCGGCGCGCGCCATCAAAGCGTTGCTGCCAATAACGGGCATTCATGCTCTCCAGACGCACCTTCTCGCCCGTGCGCGGGGCGTGAATGAATTTGCCGTCCCCCACGTAAATGCCCACATGGCTATGGGCGCGGCGCTGCGTATTGAAAAAAACCAGATCGCCCGGTGCCAGATGAGCCGCGTCAATGGGTTGCGTGGCCGCCGCTTGCGATGCGGTATCACGCGGCAGTTTCAAGCCCACCGCGTCCCGGTACATGTGCTGCACAAAGCCGCTGCAATCAAAACCCGTTTCCACCGAAGTGCCGCCCATCCGGTAGGTGCTGCCGCTGAACCCCAGCGCCGTCATCAGCAGCTTGCTGGCTTGATCCGGGCTGACGGATGGGCCGCTAACCGGCGTGCTGACTGGCAAAAGCCCCCGGCTGGCCAGCAAGGCTGCCAGTGGGTCCTGCTCGGGCGAGGCATGGACGGCAAAGGCCGTCAAGGCCAGACACAGGGGCAGCAATTTGTTCAGCATGACAGCACCGGCAGGAGGAAGATGGGGCAAAAAAACGCCCGAAGTTTAAGCGCCCATTCCGCTGCAAGGCAAATAAAACAGGCACCTTGAAACAAAAGATACGCAACCGCCTGGCGCTTGCGTCCATTTCCAGCGTATCCGGACGCGTTTTCCTGGATGCTTGGCAATTCGCCTCTGCTCACAACAAAGAGAAGCGTCGAAACCGGTTCGCGCAGCAGCTCAAAACCCGCTTTGCTGCTTTTCGCGTTGGCATGTGTCCAGCGCAGACAGCTATTCCCGCAGGCATAAAAAAAGCGCCTGAAACAGGCGCTTGAAAGTCGGGGAACCCCTTCAGGTTGCATAAAACCTGTTCACAGCCGACCGTCAACAGGATCTTAAGGCGCTCGCGTCAGTGCCAGGTAGTCCGCTTCATCCAGCAGGGTTTCCAGCTGGGATGGATCGCTCAGTTTGACCTTGAAAATCCAGCCCGCCCCCATCGGGTCGGTGTTGAGCAGGGCTGGATTGGCTGCCAGGGCGCTGGCATTGGTTTCGACAATTTCACCCGAAGCGGGCATGAAAACGTCTGCGGCGGTTTTCACGGACTCAATCACAGCGGCAATGGCATCCTTGGCAATGACTTGGCCCACATCAGGGCACCTCACGTAAACGATATCGCCCAGCGCGTCTTGCGCATGAATCGTGATGCCTACGGTGGCCATGCCCGCCGCCGCATCGTCCACGCGCAGCCATTGATGCTCTGGTGTGTATTTGAGGGTCATATGGCTTTACATGCCTGAATAGTTGGGGCCGCCGCCGCCTTCGGGCGCAACCCACACGATGTTTTGCGTGGGGTCCTTGATGTCGCAGGTTTTGCAGTGCAGACAGTTGGAGGCGTTGATTTGCAGGCGCTGGGCGTTGCCGCCTTTGGTTTCGTCGGGCACGTATTCGTACACGGCGGCGGGGCAGTAGCGCGCCTCGGGGCCTGCGTATTTGGCCAGGTTCACCTTCACGGGCACATCGGGGTCTTTCAGCGTGAGGTGCGAGGGCTGGTTTTCCTCGTGGCTGGTGTTGCTGATGAAAACGCCCGAGAGGCGGTCAAAGGTGAGTTTGCCGTCAGGCTTGGGGTAATCAATGGGCTGGCACTGGGCGGCGGGCTTGAGCTGCACGTGGTCGGGCTGGTGGCGGTGCAGCGTCCAAGGCATGTGGCCGCGCAGCGCCATTTGCTCGAAGCCGTTCATCAGGCTGCCCACCGTCAGGCCCTTCTTGAACCAGTTCTTGAAGTTGCGGTCTTTTTCCAGCTCGGCATAAAGCCAGCTTGAATAGAAGGTGCGCGGGTAATCGGTGAGTTCGTCTTGCTGGCGGCCTTGCGTCACGGCGTCATAGGCGGCTTTGGCGGCCAGCATGCCGCTTTTGATGGCCGCATGCGCGCCCTTGATGCGGCTGACGTTCAGAAAGCCCGCGTTGCAGCCCAGCAGCGCGCCGCCCGGAAACACCAGCTTGGGCAGCGACAACACGCCGCCAGCGGTGATGGCGCGCGCGCCGTAGGACACGCGCTTGGCGTTCACGTTGCCGTGGTCGTCGGTGAAATACCAGCTGATGCGCGGGTGCGTTTTCCAGCGCTGGAATTCCTCGAAGGGGCTGAGGTAGGGGTTGGTGTAGTTCAGGCCGATGACGAAGCCGCAATACATCAGGTTGTTTTCGGCGTGGTACATGAAGGCGCCGCCGTAGGTCATTTCGTCCATGGGCCAGCCGGCGGTGTGCATGGCAAAGCCGGGGGTGTGGCGCGAGGGGTCGATTTCCCACAGCTCCTTGATGCCGATGGCGTAGCTTTGCGGGTCGCTTTCGGCGTCGAGCTTGTAGCGGGCGATGAGCTGCTTGCCCAGCTGGCCGCGCGAGCCTTCGGCAAACAGCGTGTATTTGCCCAGCAGCTCCATGCCCAGCTGGAAGTTTTCGGTCGGCTCGCCGTCTTTGCCCACGCCCATGTTGCCCGTGGCCACGCCCTTGACGCGGCCCTCTTCGTCATACAGCACTTCGGCGGCGGGAAAGCCGGGGAAGATTTCCACGCCAAGCTCTTCGGCCTGCGCGGCCAGCCAGCGCGTGACGTTGCCCAAGCTGACGATGTAGCAGCCGTGGCTGTCGGCAAAAGGCGGCAGCAGCACGCCGGGCACCCGCGCGCCGCCGCCGTTGCGGTTCAGAAAGACATAGGCTTCGTCCGTGACGGGCTGGTTCAGCGGCGCGCCTTTTTCCTTCCAGTCGGGAATCAGCTCGTTCAGCGATCGCGGATCCATGATGGCGCCTGAAAGAATGTGCGCGCCCGGCTCCGAACCTTTTTCCAGCACCACGACAGAAAGCTCTTTTCCGTCTTGGGCGGCCAGCTGCTTGAGCCGGATGGCGGCTGACAGGCCGGCGGGGCCGCCGCCAACGATCACCACGTCGTATTCCATGGCCTCGCGCGGGCCGTACTGCTCCAAAATGGCTTGTGCTGTACTCATGGTTTTGTCTCTTTCTTGTGAGTGGGAGAAGATCACTTCTCATTGTAAATATGCCTTCCGTCAAAACGAAGGAACAGCACAGGGCTGGAGCGCGCCGTAATACAAGGTATTGAGGTGGGTCACTGAACCTGCTTTCAACGCTGGCCAGCCCGTTACGCGGCCCTGATTCGCTGCTATCCTTTCAGGAGTTGCGCGTGTGCAAATGAACGTTTTTCGGGCGAAGCTCTAAGCATGTGGATTGGCGTTTTTGCGGGCTTGGGCGCGGGCGCGTTCTGGGGCTTTTCCTTTCTGGCGCCGCGCGTGGTTCCGGCTTTTTCGGCATTGGATGTCAGCGCGGCCCGCTTCATCGTTTATGGCCTGACGGCGCTGCTCATGATGGCCTGGCGCTTCGCTCCCAGCCGTCTGCCCGGTTTGCGGCACTCGCTGGCGGCGCTGGCGCTGTCGGTGCTGGGCTTCACGGGCTACTACCTGCTGGTCGTGCTGTCCATCCGGCGGCTGGGCGTGGCGCTGCCCGCGCTCATCATGGGCACCGTGCCCATCTGGGTGATGTTGCTGGGCAAGCCCCAATCCCTGCGCTGGGCCGCCCTGCTGCCGGGGCTGGCGCTCACGGCGGCAGGCCTGTGGCTGATGGGACTGCACAGCGCGCAACACGCAGCCACGGGCCGCTTAGACGCCGCAGGCCTGGCGCTGGCTTGCGGCGGCCTGGCAAGCTGGACGGCCTTCGCGCTGCTCAACGCCGCCTGGCTCAAGCGCCATCCTGATGTCGGCGCCCGCGACTGGACCAACTGGCTGGGCGTGGCCACGGGCCTGGGCGGCGCGCTCATGTGGCTGGCCGTCGGCACGCCCGCCACGCGGCTGGCCGCCACACCCGGCCTGGGCGTTTTTTTGTTGGTGGCCTTCGCCATCGGCTTTTGCGCAAGCTGGCTGGCCACCGTGCTGTGGAACGTCGCCAGCCAGCGCCTGCCCGCCAGCCTGTGCGGGCAGCTCATCGTGAGCGAAACCCTCTTCGCGCTGTGTTACGACGCGCTCTGGGCGCGCGCCTGGCTTGATGGCATGCAACTGGCCGCCGCCCTTCTTTTCACCCTGGGCATCGTGGCCGCCATCCGGGCGCACCACGGCAGTCATTGAGACCGGACCGGCTCGCTTCCATGAACCACCCTGCTTTTCTTTTCTGGGCCGCCCTGGCCTTGGGCCTGCTGAATGCCGCGCTGCTCATCGCCGTGCTGCTGCGCAGGCCGCAGCGCGCGGCGGATGCGCCTTCGCTGCAAGACATGCAGCTGCTGACCCAAAGCGCTGCCGCACAGGCTGCCGCGCATGCGCAGGAGCAGCGTGAAACCTCCGTGCGCCTGGAGCGCGAACTGCGCCAGCAAATCGCCCAAGGCGCGCGCGAAGGGCGGCAAGAAAGCCTGCACGCGCTCACCGCCTTTCAGCAAACCATCACCCGCCAAAACGCCGAAGCCACCCGCACGCAAAATGCGCAGATAGACGCCTTCGCCCAGCAGCTGGCCCTGCTGCAAAAAACGCTGGCCGACACGCTGGTCACGCAACTGCAATCGCTCAGCGAAAACAACGCCCGCCGCTTGCAGGAAGTGCGCGGCGCCTTGCAGCAAGAGCTGGCCCGCCTGCAACAAGGCAACGCCGAAAAACTGGACGAAATGCGCCGCACCGTCGATGAAAAACTGCAAACCACGCTGGAGCAGCGCCTGGGCGAGAGCTTCCGACAAGTGGCCGAGCGGCTGGAGCAAGTGCATCGCGGCCTGGGCGAAATGCACACCCTGGCGCAAGGCGTGGGCGACCTCAAGCACCTGCTGGCCAACGTGAAAACGCGCGGCATCTTTGGCGAAGCGCAGCTGGCCGGCCTGCTCGAGCAGGTCTTCACACCGGAGCAATACGCCGCGCAAGTGGCCACGCGCCCCGGCAGCCGCCAGGCCGTGGACTTCGCCATCCGCCTGCCGGGCCGGGGCGAAGACGGCGAAAGCGTCTGGCTGCCCATCGACGCCAAATTTCCCACCGAAGACTACGAGCGCCTGCTGGACGCCCAGCAAAGAGCCGACGCGCCTGCCGCCGAAGCCGCCGCCCGCGCGCTGGAAGCGCGCTTGCGGCAAGAAGCGCGCAGCATGGCCGACAAATACCTGCAGCCGCCGCACACCACCGACTTCGGCATCCTCTTTCTGCCCGCCGAAGGCCTGTATGCCGAAGCCCTGCGCCGCCCCGGCCTGCTGCAAGCCTTGCAGCGCGAATGCCGCATCACCCTGGCCGGCCCCGTCACCTTGCTGGCCATGCTCAACAGCCTGCAAATGGGCTTTCGCACGCTGGCGCTGCAAAAGCGCAGCAGCGAAGTCTGGCAGGTGCTGGGCGCGGTGAAAACCGAATTCGGCAAGTTCGGTGACGTGCTCGCGCGCATCCGCAGCCAGACGCAAACCGTGCTCAACACGCTCGAGCAGGCGCAAACGCGCAGCAACGTGATGCACCGCGCCCTCAAACAGGTGGAAGCCTTGCCCGAGAGCGCGGCGCAAACCCTGCTGCCGCCCGCGCCGCCCAGCAGCCGCCCGGCCGCTGAAGGCTAGGCCCCCGCTAAGCGCCTGTTTGCAATCTGGCCGTGAGAAGCAAAACAGGCTCCAAACCTTTTTCAAGAAAGAAAATGATTTTCAAATACATCTGTGACATCTGGCTGAGCAAGCATCAAAACGGCCTTATGTCCTAGTCCACTCGTGTTTTCATGCTATTAAATTCAAAGCAGAAAAAGCTTTTTCAGCCCTTCGTTTAGGTGGTTTTCCAGGCCTGTCCGCCCTTGCCTTCCTCCTAGAATGCCTACGTGAACACCAGCCGCCCCAGAACCTCCATCTCCCCCCTCTCGTCCGAACTCAATGCCGACCTGCACAGCCACTCCACTGCCTCTGACGGCACCCTGGAGCCTGAAGCGCTGGCCGAGCGCGCCGCTGCCAACGGCGTGCAGTTGTGGTCGCTGACCGATCACGACGTCATCAGCGGCCAGGCGCGCGCGCATGCCGCCGCCAGCGCCTGCGGCATGCGCTATCTCACCGGCGTGGAAATTTCCGTCAGCTTCGCAAGCGATACCGTCCACATCGTCGGCCTGGGCTTTGACCCGGCGGAAAGCACCGCCCTGGCGCGCGGCCTGGCCGCCAACCGTGACGGGCGCGGCCCCCGCGCCCAGAAGATGGCCGAAGGGCTGGCCAAGGCAGGCATTTCAGGCGCTTACGAAGGCGCATTGCGCCATGCGGGCAGCCCCGCCCTCATCGCCCGCACCCATTTCGCCCGCTTTCTGATTGAAACCGGCGTGTGCCGCGACAACGGCGAAGTCTTCCGCCGTTTCCTCACCGCCGGCAAGCCCGGCTATGTGCCCCACCACTGGGCCGGGCTGAGCGAGGCCATAGGCTGGATCACGCAGGCGGGCGGCGTGGCCGTCATTGCCCACCCGGCGCGCTACCGGCTCACGCCCGTCGAAAAATACGCGCTGTTCACCGAATTCAAGGCGCACGGCGGGCATGGCATTGAAGTGGTCACCAGCAGCCACACCCCGGCCGAAATCGCGCACTACGCCAGCATCGCCCGGGAATTCAACCTGGCCGCCTCGCGCGGCAGCGACTTTCACAGCCCCCGCGAAAGCCGCACCGACCTGGGCCGCCTGCCGCCCCTGCCTGCGGGCCTTACTCCCGTCTGGATGCTGCCGCAGCTGGCTAGCCGCTAAATCTCCAGCGCTGCCGTTTTCGCCTTTTTGCCTTTTTCAGCTTGATGCAAACCGGCAAACGCCCGGCGCCGCAAACAACAGGAAATATCCATTTCCAGCATCGCCATGCGCTCTGGCGATATTCATTTCAGCCATTCATTCAAGCGCATTCAAAATCCGGCGCGGCATCGCAAATACCCTGAATCCTGAAACAGCGGCGTCTTTCAGACGCACGCCAGCGCTTCATGCAAGCCTATCGAAGAAATAGCGCTAGACAAACCCATGCCCGGCATGGCGCAATGGCGAATCTGAAAACGCCCGCCTGCCGTCATGCGCTGAATACCTTGAAAATCACCCCTAATGACGAGGCGAAAGCGACGGGCGGCAAATTGTTGCCGTATTTATCCGGCCATCTTTGTCTTGAAAGACACATCGCCCAGTCAATCCAGCGCATCTCCAATATGGCCAATCGCCCGCTCTGGCGAGCGGATTTCAGCGATTTTCAAACCATTGATCTGACGGAATCCGAGCGTTATTTTCATGTGCGCCGCTTTTTCAGGGCTGCGGCGCGCCCTGCTCCTGCGCAGGCTCCTGCTGCGGCTCGTCCCAGCAGCGCAGCGCCTGCACCACGGCCTGCATGACAGGGCGGGATTCGCGCACTGTGCCAAAGCCCGCCTCGCGCGCTACCTGCGCGATGCGCGGATGCGTGGTCAGCGCGCGGGCCTTCTGCCAGTTTTGCCCGGGCGCGGACTTGCGCAGGTTGGAAATGGCTTCGGAGCTGCTGAACACCCACACCGTGCCATCGCCCGCCGCCTGGCGCGCCAGCGCCTTTTGCTCAGCGCTGAAGATGGGCGCGGTGCGGCAGTAGGCCACCACCTGCTCCACTGTCACGCCCGCCTCCGTCAGCTGCTCGGCCAGCCAGTCGCGCCCCTGGCTGCGCCCCTGGGCATCGCCGCCGCGCACGATCAGCACGCGCTCGCCGGGGCGCACGTTTTCGCGCACGCTCTGCCATAGCGATTCGGAATCGAATTGCGGCGCATCCGCCGCAGGCTGCACGATCAACGCCGTAGGCCAGCCGCATTCGCGCAACACTGCGCTGGTGCCGGGGCCAGGCGACCAGGCGGCCATCTCCAGCAAGCCCGATTCCAGCAACTTGGGCGCAAAGCGCTTGAAGGCCATGAAAAAGTGCCGCGCCGCATTGCCGCTCACGAACATCAGCGCCGAATAGTTGCCCAGGCGTGCAAATGTGTCGATCAGCGCCGCTGCATCCGGCACGGGCTGAATGGCGATGAGCGGCAGCACATGCGCGGGCACTCCCCGCGAGGCCAGCGCCTGCACCCAGCGGCTGGCTTCAGGCTCCGGACGGGTAATGAGGGCGCGGGGGCAAAGAAGCTCGGTCATGATCGTCAACTACTCGAAAAACGGAAGGGAAAAACAAAAAAATTTCCGTCCAAACGGATTTCCGCGCATTTTGTCACGCCATTGCCTGTGCACCGGCCCCGCTCGTCCCGCGCGCGGCGCCGCGCACCCCGGTTCAAGGGCCATTCAACACACGAAAACCGCCATTTTCAAAGCCGCAATGCCCATATTTGCAAAAAGCATTTTTGCCGTGTTTGAAAAATGCCCGTCACACAAGGCTGCCGCCAAAAAAGCTGTGCTGATCCTGCTGTTTTTTCACCAAAGTCCGGAGACTGCCCGTAACCTGGCAGCAAGGGCGGAAAGGGCGGGCTATGGCGTTTAAAGCGATAACGAAGGGACATTTTCGCTCCTTTATTCATAGCGTAACGCCCTAGTAGAACGTGCGCAGAAAGGCATTTCTGCCCCATCAAATCCGCTCCTGTTTTTAATGCCGCATGGCGGGCATACCGCCACTTGCTCCGGCATCAGTCGCAAGCAGTCGCACAGATCCCGTCTGCCATCTGGCTGTGGGGGCGGCGGATCGGGGGCTGCGCGGCGCGAATCACAAACCACAAGCGGGCTTTGTGACTCGGCGAGGATTTCCAAGGCCGCAGGCCGCCTGAGGCCGCGCTTTTTGCCCCTACGGCCTGACGTTGAGCAGGCTTTCAGGGCCTGGCGCCGCCCGCTTGCAAATCGGCCGCCACGCGCTGGCCCAGGGCGCGCGCTTCGGCCTGCGTGGCGACGGCGGCGCTGCCTTGCGCGGTCACCAGGCGCGGCTGTCCCTGCGGATCGCCCCAGGCGGCGAGCAGGCGCATGGCGCCGCCTTCCAGCGTGGCATGGGCGGCCAGCGGCATGGAGCAACTGCCGCCCAAGGCGCGGCTGACGGCGCGCTCGGCCTCCACGGCCAGCCAGGTGGCCTGATCCGCCAGCGGTGCCAGCGCGGCTTGCACATCAGCGCGGCCTTCGCAAATTTCGATACCCAAAGCGCCCTGCCCAGCGGCAGGCAGCATTTCGTCAGTAGAAAAAAGGCGGCGGATGCGCCCGCCCAGCCCCAGGCGCTTGAGGCCGGCGGCAGCCAGCACGATGGCGGCGTAGCGCCCTTCGTCCAGCTTGCGAAGGCGCGTGTCCAGGTTGCCGCGCAGCGGCTCAATGCGCACGTCAGCCCGCCCCAGCGCCGCCAGCCGCGCGCGCAGCAGCACGGTGCGGCGCAGGCTGGAAGTGCCAACGGCCGCGCCCGGCGGCAGCTCCTCCAGGCTGGCGCAGCCGGGCGACACCCAGGCATCGCGCGGGTCTTCGCGCCGCATCACGCAGGCCAGCGCGAAGCCGGGCGGCAGCTCCATGGGCACATCTTTGAGCGAGTGCACGGCCAGATCGGCGCGGCCTTCATGCAGCGCCGTTTCCAGCTCTTTCACGAACAGGCCCTTGCCGCCGACTTTGCTCAGCGCCACGTCCAGAATCTGGTCGCCGCGCGTGGTCATGCCCAGCAGGGCGGCCGCATGCCCTTGCTGCTGGAGCAGCGTTTTGACGTGTTCGGCCTGCCATAAGGCCAGGCGGCTTTCGCGGGTGGCAATGGTGAGGAGCATGGTGCGCGGCATGTTCGAGTGGCGAAGCGGGCGATTATCGGAAGGCTTGGCGCCGGAAAGCCTCGCGCCCCTGTCCGCGCCGTTTCCGCGCCGTTTTCCGCGCCGTTTTCCACGCCGGTCTGCCCCCTTCAAAAACCCGCTTTGCTTTGCCGTCTGGCTCCAGGGCTGGCGTCAATCAAGGGTGCAAGAGCCTTTTTTATAAACGCTGCTCTTTTTGAATCATCGACAGCGCCACCAAAGGTGTCCGCATGCATCAATATGGGGTTTATTTCGCATGGGCGCCGGCTGTTTTCCGGCGTTTTGTGAAAGCAGTGAAATTCAATTGGTTAATGACGTGCAGCCAGGCGGGTAAAACCATTGTCAGGCGAAAGACTGTGCCGGATGCGCAGAGGCAACGAGGCCAGCTCATCAATCAAAGCCGCCAGCGTCATGCGCGCGACAAAACTTTCTGAAATTCGCGGCAGCCATTGCTTCAATCTTTCATGCCGCATCTGATTTGTCATTGCTGCCGGGGCCGCCATTCAGCCAGCGGGCCAGCGCGGCTTGCGCCCAGAGCAGCGTGGCGCGCCAGGCAGCGGTATGTCGAAAAGGGCGGGTTGCAGAAGCTGTTTACCCAGGATGGGGAAAGCTTATTTTGCTTCTGTATCGATAGCATGAGGTCCTAGTGGAACGGGCGCAGAAGCCTTTTTTGGCCTTCTGGATTTGCTCTATTTTTTTGGGGCTATTCCACTCTTCTTGCGCTGCTGGCCCTGGCGTCTGTGCCTGCCCATCCGGGTGCGGCCAGACTGTCCATCCACGCATCAATGCAGGCCGGTATGATGCCCGCCGCCTTGTCATGACCGCTGTTTCCGCTCCTTTGCCAGCTTGCGCGCCCTGCCCCGCCCGGCCTTCGCCTGCCGCGCGCGCCACGCGCGCTGCCGCCGTGGCCTGCGTGCTGGCGCTGGCGCTGCTGGCGCTGGCCTGGGAGCTGTGGCTGGCCCCGCTGCGGCCAGGCGGCTCGTGGGTGGCGCTGAAGGCGCTGCCCGTGCTGCTGCCGCTGGGCGGGCTGTGGCGCTACCGGCTCTATACCTACCGCTGGGTGAGCCTGTTTTTGTGGCTGTATTTCACCGAAGGCGTGGTGCGCGCCACGACAGAAGGCGCGCCTGCGCGCTGGCTGGCGCTGGGCGAGGTGCTGCTGTGCCTGGGGCTGTTTGCCGCGTGCGTGCTGCACATCCGGGCGCGGCTGAAGGCGGGCCGGCTGGCTGCGCAGGCCATGCAGACCGCCAGGCAGGAAGCGGCGGGCGCTTGAAAATCAGCCTTTCCTTTTTTCTCCCACTGCAAATAGCCAGATATTCATGTCCCATCCTGTTCTCGATACTTTTCGCAGCGCCATTGGCGCCGAACACGTGCTCACTGAAGGCGATCTTTCGGCCTGGGAGCAGGACTGGCGCCAGCGCATGCGCGGCAAGGCGCTGGCCGTGCTGCGCCCCGGCAGCACGGCGGAGGCGGCCGCTTGCGTGCGCGCGTGCGCCGCGCATGGCGTGGCCATCGTGCCGCAGGGGGGCAACACGGGGCTGGTGGTCGGCTCCGTGCCCGATGCCAGCGGCCGCCAGGTCGTGCTTTCCACCACGCGCCTGAATGCCGTGCGCGGCATTGACGCGGCCAATCTCACCATGACCGCCGAAGCCGGCTGCGTGCTGCAAAACGTGCAGCAAGCCGCGCGTGACGCAGGCCTGCTCTTTCCCCTGAGCCTGGCGGCCGAAGGCAGCTGCACCATCGGCGGCAATCTGGCCGCCAACGCGGGCGGCACGCAAGTGCTGCGCTACGGCAACGCGCGCGAGCTGTGCCTGGGGCTGGAAGTGGTCACGCCGCAAGGCGACATCTGGAACGGCCTGACAGGCCTGCGCAAGGACAACACGGGCTATGACTTGCGCAACCTCTACATCGGCAGCGAAGGCACGCTGGGGCTGATCACGGCCGCCACGCTCAAGCTCTATCCGCTGCCTGCCGCGCGGCTGACGGCCTGGGCCGCCGTGCCATCGATTGCCGCCGCCGTTGATTTGCTGGGGCTGGCGCAAAAGTTTCTCGGCTCCAGCCTGACCGGCTTTGAGGCCATGTGCCAATTTGCGCTCCAGCTGGTGGACCGGCACTACCCGCAGCTGCGCGTGCCCTTGTGGCAGGGCAGCCCCTGGTGCGTGCTGCTGGAAAACTCCGACGACGAGAGCGAGGCCCACGCCCGCGCGCGCTTTGAGGCCCTGCTGGAAGCCGCGCTGGAAGCGGGCTGCGTGAGCGACGCCGTGGTGGCCGAAAGCCTGGCGCAAGCCAAGAACCTGTGGCACATCCGCGAAAGCGTGCCGCTGGCGCAAGCCGCCGAGGGGCTGAACATCAAGCACGACATCAGCATTCCCATCTCGCGCATTCCCGAATTCGTGCAAGCCACCGACGCGCTGCTCACCCAGGCCATACCGGGCGTGCGCCTGGTCGATTTCGGCCACTTGGGCGATGGCAACCTGCACTACAACGTGCAGGCGCCCGAAGGCGCGGATGCCGCCGAATTCCTGCGCACGCAAGAAGAGCGCATCAACGACATCGTCTATGGCAGCGTGAAGGCGCACGGCGGCTCCATCAGCGCCGAGCACGGCGTGGGCAGCCTCAAGGCGCACACGCTGCCGCATTACAAGCCCGCCGTGGCGCTGGATTTGATGCGCGCCATCAAGGGCGCGCTGGACCCGCAAAACATCATGAACCCGGGCCGCGTGCTGGCTTGAAAGGGCTGCTGCGGACGGCTGGCGCGGCGCTGCCCGTCCGCCGCCCCCTCCCTTCCGGCAGGGCGCGCGATGCGCCACTGCTTATGAATTCATAGGTGGCATCCACAAGAAAAACATTCATGCGGCTGGCAACAATCGCCCCCATTCATTCACACACGAGCGAGGAGAAGAGAGCCGTGCTCATCAAAAGCCAGAAGGATTTTTTCGCCGGCTTGCTGTTCATCGCCATTGGCCTGGGCTTTGCATGGGGCGCCACGGATTACGAACTGGGCGGCACGGCGCGCATGGGGCCGGGCTACTTTCCCATGGCGCTGGGCGCGCTGCTGGCGGCGCTGGGAGCCGTGATCGCCTTCAAGGCGCTGGTCATTGAGACCGCCGACGGCGAGCCGGTCGGGCGCTGGGCCTGGCGGCCGCTGTTTTTCGTGACGCTGGCCAACGTGCTGTTTGGCGTGCTGCTGGGCGGCGCGCCCTGGCTGGGATTGCCGCCGATGGGCCTGATCGCTGCGGTGTACGCGCTGGTGCTGGTGGCGTCGCTGGCCAGCCGCGAATCGCGCCTGAAGGAATCGCTGGCGCTGGCCACCGTCCTGGCGCTGGGTTGCTGGGGCGCTTTCGTCGTGGGGCTGAAGCTGCCGTTCCAGGTTTGGCCCGCTTTCATTTCCGGGTGATCAGGCCCCGATAGCCGCAACAACAAGAAAAATGGAAACTCTGAGTCAGTGGGCGGCGGGTTTCGCCCCCGCCCTGATGGAACTGCAAGGGCACCTGTCGCTGGGCTTTTCCGTCGCCTTCACGGTTGAAAACCTGCTGTACGCGCTGGTGGGCTGCCTGCTGGGCACGCTCATTGGCGTGCTGCCCGGCATTGGGCCGGTTTCCACCATTGCCATGCTGCTGCCCGCCACTTACGGGCTGCCGCCCACGGCGGCGCTGATCATGCTGGCGGGCATTTACTACGGCGCGCAGTACGGCGGCTCCACCACGGCCATTCTGGTGAACCTGCCGGGCGAAGCCTCGTCCGTGGTCACGGTGATTGACGGCTACCAGATGGCGCGGCGCGGGCGCGCGGGGCCGGCGCTGTCGGCGGCGGCCATTGGCTCGTTTTTCGCCGGCTGCGTGGGCACGCTCACGCTGGCGGCTTTCGCGGCGCCGCTGGCGGAGCTGGCTTTCAAGTTCGGCGCGGCCGAATACTTCTCGCTGCTGGTGCTGGGGCTGGTCGGCGCGGTGGTGCTGGCCTCCGGTTCGCTGCTCAAGGCCGTGGGCATGGTCGTTCTGGGCCTGCTGCTGGGCATGGTGGGCACGGACGTGAATTCGGGCGTGATGCGCTACACGTTCGACGTGCCGGAGCTGAGCGACGGCATCAGCTTCATCGTGATTGCCATGGGCATCTTCGGCTATGGCGAAATCATCTCCAACCTCTCGCACACTGAAAAACGCGAAGTCTTCACGGGCAAACTGGAACACGTGTATCCCACCCGGGAAGACTTCCGCCTGATGATGCCCGCCATGCTGCGCGGCACGGCGCTGGGCGCGGCGCTGGGCGTGCTGCCCGGCGGCGGCGCCATGCTCTCGGCCTTTGCCGCCTACACCGTCGAAAAGAAAACGCGCCTGCGCCCGGGAGAGGTGCCCTTCGGCCAGGGCAACATCCGTGGCGTGACCGCGCCGGAGTCGGCCAACAACGCAGGCTCGCAAACATCCTTCATTCCGCTGCTGATTCTGGGCATTCCGCCCAATGCCGTGATGGCGCTGATGGTGGGCGCCATGACCATTCACGACATTCAGCCCGGCCCACAGGTGATGACGGGCAACCCGGATCTCTTCTGGGGCCTGGTCGCCAGCATGTGGATCGGCAATCTGATGCTGGTCATCCTCAATCTGCCGCTCATCGGCATCTGGGTGCGGCTGCTGAAAGTGCCCTACCGCTGGCTGTTTCCGGCCATCGTGCTGTTTTGCGCCATCGGCGTTTACTCGCTCAACAACAACACCTGGGACGTGTGGCTGCTGGGCTGGTTCGGCATCATCGGCTACGTGTTCATCAAGCTCGGCATGGAGCCGGCGCCGCTGCTGCTGGGCCTGATCCTGGGGCAGATGATGGAAGAGAACCTGCGCCGCGCCCTGCTGCTCTCGCGCGGAGACTGGAGCGTGTTTGTCACGCACCCCATTTCCGCCGCGCTGCTGGCCGCCGCCGCCTCGCTGCTGGCTGTCGTGCTGCTGCCAGCCATCCGCAAAAAGCGCGAAGAAGCCTTCGTCGAAGAGTAGCCGGGTGCCTGCGCCTCAACCATCCGCGCTGGCTATAATGGCGGGCTTTGCGATCCTCTGCCAGCCGCGGCACGGAACCCCAGGCCCTGCGGGAGTCCTTTCCCCCAGGGTTGCCGCCTTTAGCGTAGCGTGAGCATGATCGGAAAACGAGGACTTTCATGAACCTGATTCAACAGCTCGAAAAAGAAGAAATCGAGCGTCTCGGCAAGCAAATTCCTGACTTCGCCCCCGGCGACACCGTGGTGGTGAACGTGAACGTGGTGGAAGGCAACCGCAAGCGCGCCCAGGCCTATGAAGGCGTGGTCATCGCCAAGCGCAACCGCGGCCTGAACAGCAGCTTCATCGTGCGCAAGATTTCCAGCGGCGAAGGCGTGGAACGCACGTTCCAGACCTACAGCCCGCTGATTGCCAGCATTGAAGTCAAGCGCCGTGGCGACGTGCGCCGCGCCAAGCTGTACTACCTGCGCAGCCGCAGCGGCAAGAGCGCCCGCATCAAGGAAAAGCTGCCCAGCCGCGTGGCCAAGCAGCAGGCCAAGGCCGAAGCCTGACCGACACACGGGCGGCCTTGCCGCCTTCTCATCAGCCGCCTTGCAGATTCGCCGTCTGCAAGGCGGTTTTTATTTGAGCCAGACAAGGCGTCTGGGCTGCCCCGCTGGCGGCATCACCGTCGCCGCATTCCGGGAATCCGTTCGCAATCCGTTCGTGCAAGCGCCGCTGGCAGACGCTTATTTTCGCTACTGTATTCGTAGCATGAGGTCCTAGTGGAAACTGCGCGAAATGGGATTTTTGCCCCCTTGAATTTGCTCCTGTCTTTGATGCAGCCTGGCGGGCGGGAAGCGAACTGGAGACGCCGCTGCGCCGCCGCCAGCCGGGGCAGCTGATGGGCAAGCCGCAAGAGCCGGTTTTCAGAACCTGTTCGCAACCGGCCCGCAAGCGCGCGGACGCTCACATCTGCCTGAGCGCCTCACTGGCATGCCAGGCGCGCAAGTAGATAACGAGCAAGTCGAGCAGCCGCTGTCTTTTCAGGCCTCTGGGGCTGGACATTTGTGCAATGACGCTGCGTTTTTTGGCCTTCACGCTCAAGCGCTGATAGTTGCCGTGCTGGCGGACGGGCAAGGCGGCTTCGGAAGTGAGCTGGAAGGTGATGGTGAAGAAGTTGCCGATGTCTTGAGCGCTGAAATCTTCAATATCGCCCCACGCCAGGGGCGCGGCCAGGCCGGGCAAAAGCAAGGCGGCGGGCGTCAGGGTCATCACCGGGTGGCGGCAGCGCAGCCAGAACCAGCGGGTCATGAAGGCGAAAAAGGCGCAGGCGGCCAGCAGCCCCAATGCGGCATGCCAGGCGCGGTGCATGACGCAGGCGCAAACGGCAGCGCCCAGACCCAGGGTGATGAACGCGGTCAGCCCCAGAAAAAAGCGCCCCTCGTGCACGATGACCTCGCCATGCACCTGGTCACGGATTTCGGTCAGTTCACGGCGCCTTTCTTCGTTGTGCATGGCGGCGTCAGTTTTGAAGTCTTGCAGCAGCTGGCGCTGCACGGCGTCGCTGTCGGCAAACAGGGAACGCACCCAGGCAAGCGAGTCGGCATCGGGCGCGGCCAGCGCGGGCAGAGCGCTGGCGCTGCCGCTGCCTTCTGGCAGAGCGCCAAGGGCGCGCAGGCGCTCCAGCGTGGGCGGGTGGCTGTCAAAGGGGTGGCTGGTGGCGGCTTCGGCGTCAAGGTCATGCGCCTGCAAGGGGTGGGCCTGCACGTCGGCCTGAAGCATGGCGATGAGGTCTTGCCCGGCCTCGGCGGGGCGGCGGGCAATGGCGCTCAGGCGTTCATACACCACCGGCTCCAGCGCGCTCACATGCACCAGCGCGCGGGCTGCGGCTTCGGGGCCGGCCACGCGGGCGCTGACAGCGTCGGCCTGCAACTCGCGCACGCGGCTCCAGTGGCTTACGGCACGGTGAAAGCTCTCCAGAACGTATTCGCCAAAGATGACGGCAGAGATGCAGCCCCAGGAAATCCGGTCCTCATCGCCGTCGGCCACGCTGTCGAGAGCGTGCATCATGCTGGCGTACATGGGTGCAAAGCGGACGCTGTAGGCGCTGTCTTCCCCCAGAAAATGGCCCAGCTCGTGGGCGAGGATGGCATCCGTCTCATCACGCCGCAGCAAGCTCAGGTAAGTCAGCGGCAGATGCAGCGTGCGGCCCTCCAGCAGCTGCCCGCCGGGCATCACGCGCTGGCGGGCGCAGGTGACGTAAAAGCTTTCGGTCATGCCCAGCACCATGTGATCGGGCGGCGCGGTGCCCACGCGGCGGGCCAAGTCGGTCACGTGCCGCCACAAACCGGGCGCCTGCCCATGCGAAAGCAGCATGCCCAGCACTTCGCCCGGTTCATCGGCCTCCGGCATGGCATGCCGCAGCCGCCACAGAGCCGCCAGCGCGCCCAGGGCGGCAAAGGCCACCAGCAGCAACATCCAGACGCCGCCCCGCATATGGCTCCGCGCCGCGCCGTCACCCGCCAGCGCCGCCCACATGGCGGCCGCGCGCGCTACCAACAGCGCCACCAGGGCCAACGCCAGCAGTGCGAGCAGCAGCCCCAGATAGCGCCCTAGCCCATGCCGCCAGCGTGAAAAGGCGCTGATCAATTCGTCACGCGAGCGCATGGCCCGCCGCCCCGAGCGGCGCGCCACCCAAATGCCCAGGCCGCCCCACAGCGCCGCCGCCACGCCTGCGGCCACCGTCACCTGCGCCGCAAGCCGCACCAGGCGGACTGCGCGCTCATCGCCGTCAGGCGCGGCCGCCGCCTCCTCGCGCAGGCGTTGCAGGCGGCGTTCCACCTGCATTTGCGCGGCCTGCCCTACCTGCTGTTCGTCAGTCACCTCTGCCAGCAGCGGGGCGGCGGGGCGGGCTTGCAGCGCAGCCTGCAAATCGGCCTGAATACCTTCCAGCTGGCGGATTTCTTCCTGCCGCTGGGCCTGCCCATCGGGATACAGCGCCAGCTGCCACGCCCCTACAGCCGCCACGGCCAGAGGCAGCGCCACCGCCCACAGCAATACGCGAACAATGCGCGGCAGGTTTTGCAGAAACTTGAACAGCAGGTCTAACAGGTACTGGAACATACGGGGCAGGCGCTGGCAGGGCAGCGGAAAAAAGCCAATGACCGTGACGGGCGGGACAGCCGCAAAACCGGACGAGCCAAAGCGCGCGATTGTTGCAAACGAATACAAGCCATAACAGAGCGGCAGCGCCGTTCCGGGCAAAGGCTGCGGGCACAACGGCCAGCCGCTGGTTTGGCCATGCAAGGAATTCGCCTGCTCTTTTATCCATGGCAAACCCTCGTTGCGCATCCAGCGGCAAAGAGCCTCCAGAACGGCTCCGTTGCGCCTTCACCCAAAGCCTGCGCGCAATGGGGTCCTGCACATGATCGGGCCGCAAGGGGCGCAAGTGCGGATCGGGATGGGCTGCAAGGCGGTTTTTCTCTGGGGCAGACGAGGCGTCTGGACTGGGCGCCTGGACTGCTCCGCTGGCAGCATCACAATCGTCACATTCTGAAACCTGCCTCGCCTGCCTTCACCCGCCATGCTGATTCCGAAATACTGGGCCAGCGCCTCCGCCCCCGCCCAAAACCGCTGGCGCCACACCGTCACCGTGCGCCGCTGGGGCTGGTCTGACGACAGCCAGCAGGCCGCCGAAGCGCACGCGCAAGAGCGCCTGCGGCAGGCGCTGGCCGCCTACGCGCAAGGCCAGGCCAGCGCCCATGAAAACCACCCCGGCTACAACGGCGCGCAGGGCCTGCCCATCTGCGAGGAAGTGCTGGCCCGCCACGGCAGCGCCGTGCTCACGCGCAACAGCTATGGCGCGCACTGCATCAACACGCCCGACGTGCTGTTTGCCGACGTGGACGATGCCCAATACACCGGCTACGGCATCGGCTGCCTGATCGCGCTGCTGGCCCTGGTCACGCTGCTTTGCGCGCTTTGCTGGCTGCTCTCCCCAGCCTGCAAGCCGCCGCGCTCGCCGCAGCCCTTTTACATCTCGTGCGCGCTGCTGCTATCCGCATGGATTTACGCACGCTGGCAGCGCTGGCGCCATCGCCCCGCCGCCGCGCGCCGCGCCTCACTGGAAAGAATTCGCCGCTTCGCCTCAGCCCGCCCGGACTGGAGCCTGCGCCTCTACCAAACACCGGCGGGCCTGCGCCTGCTGGCCACGCACCGCACCTTCACGCCCGGCGATCCCGCCGTTCAGGAGCTGTTCAAAGCCGTGCGGGTTGATCCGGTCTATCAGCGCATGTGCCTGTTGCAACAGTGCTTTCGCGCCCGCGTCACGGCCAAGCCCTGGCGCATCGGCATCAATGCCCGCATCCGGAACGGGAGCCGGGCATGGCCCATCGCCCCCGGCAGGCAGGCCGAGCGCGACGCCTGGATCGCCCGCTACGAGCAAACGGCCAGCGCCTGGGCCGCCTGCGCCTTCATCGAAACGCTGGGCGCCGGACAGATCGATATCAACGTCCGTCCCGTGCTGGACTGGCACGACGAACTCAGCCGCGCCACCTGCGCCCTGCCCTTGGGATAAGCAAAAAAAAGCGACACGAAAAGCCAGAATCAGACATAACATGGCCGCTTATTTGATACATTTGCAAACCTTCCAACCTCCATTGCCAGAAAGGGAAAAACGCCATGCCGGTTTCTTTCATGGGTCTCATCATCGTGTGCGCGCTGATTGCAGGCGTGCTGCTGTGGGCCGTGCGCGCCTACAACCGCATGGTGGAGCTGCGCAACCGCATCGCCAATGCCTTCGGGCAGATTGACGTGCAGCTCAAGCGCCGCCACGACCTCATTCCCAACCTGGTGGAAGTCGCCCGCAAGTACATGGAACATGAAAACGCCACGCTCATCGCCGTCATCCAGGCGCGCGGGCAGGCGCAGGGGGCCGTGACGGCAGCGCGCGCCAACCCGGGCAACGCGGCGGCCATCGGCGCGCTGGCCGTGGCCGAGCAGGCGCTCATGGGGCAGGTAGGCCGCCTGCTGGCCGTCTCTGAAAGCTACCCCGCGCTCAAAGCCGACCAGAACATGCGCGAGCTGAGCGAGGAAATCACCAGCACCGAAAACCGCATCGGCTTCGCCCGCCAGGCCTACAACGACGCCGTGCTTGACCTGAACAACGCCGTGCAGGCTTTCCCTGATGTGCTGCTCGCCCGCCTGACCGGCTTCGCCCCCGCCGCACCGCTGGAATCCACCGCCAGCGAAGCCGAACGCGCCGCGCCGCGCGTGGCCTTCTGAACGCGGCCCAAGCCGCAAAGCGGGCCACTCCGGCCCGCTATTTGCCATTGGCATGCAGCCCTGTTCATGAAAACAAAAAAGCAAATGCTCTGCGCCATGATATTGATCCTGGCGCCTGCGCTGGCCCTGGGTTTTCTGTTCTTTTCTGAACTCAGGGAAAAAGAAATGCACGAGCCTTCCATTTTCAAAAACGGGTTCCGGGCAGAATTTGAAGTTCCATGCAACCGCTTTCATGCAATGGAAATTGGCTTCGAGATTGCTCCTCCGCTTCCCGTGGCTGATTTCGCGAACTTCAGCAAGGCCATTGCGGGAAATGCCACGCTTTCCTTTTCGTCCCATGGCGTGACCGAGCGGCACGACATCAATCTTCTCGAAACATCCACGGGAATGAACAGCAAGGGAATCTGGATCAAAACACTGCTTCTCAAACCCGGAAAATGGCGCTTGGCGTGCCCCGAAACCAGAGTTTCAATAGAGGCGAGAAACGTCAATTTCGACATGAGCCAGCATCGCGTCAGTATTTTCGTCTCAAGAAGCCTGGAAAAATAAGCGCCATCCGTGCTGCATATTAAACAAGGTGATTTGCAGCGGTTTTATCCAGCCATCTCCATCTGATTTCAGAAAACATGCGCTTTTTTGACCAGCAAGCCGACGCCCGCACCCGTTCCCGCCAGCTCTCATGGGCTTTCGCGCTGGCGGTGGCGGCCACCGCCGTGGGCATGAACCTGGCGCTGTCGCTGCCGTGGGTCATCTGGAATGCGTTCGCCCCCCATTACGCCGCGTATCCGCTGGGCTTCATGCCCATCAACATCGGGCTGACGCTGCTGCTCATTCTGGGCGGCTGGTGGATTGAAAGCAGCAACTGCCGCCACGGCGTGCGCCTGGCCGAAAAGCTGGGCGCGCGCCGCGCGCAGCCGGGCACGCGCTTTGCCGAGCAGCGGCTGGTGAACATCGTCGGCGAAATCTGCATTGCCGCGCACATGCCCGCACCCGCCGTCATGGTGCTGCCGCGCCATGAAGGCATCAACGCCTTTGCCACCGGCACCACGCCGCTGGACTGGGCCGTCACCGTCACCGATGGCGCGCTCGAGCGCCTCACGCGCGACGAACTCATGGGCCTCATCGCCCATGAATGCAGCCACTTCAAAGAAGGCGACACCGCCCTGAACATGCGCCTGATGGGCATGGTGGCCGGCCTGGAAATGGTGTGGGACTTTGGCCGCAGCCTCATCCCTGAACCAGAGGCGGACGACGAGCGGCGCAACGAAGACTGGCGCTGGCAGCTGCGCACCTTCCAGACGCCGCTGGCCGCGCTCGGCCTTGTTTTCGGCCCCATCATCATGGCCGTAGGCTGGCTGGGCTGGCTGGCCGGCCACATCCTGCAAGCAGCCGTCTCGCGCGAGCGCGAATACCTGGCCGACGCCCGCGCCGTGCAATGGACGCGCCAGGCCGACGGCCTGGGCCGCACCCTGCGCAAAATCCTCACCCAGCAACAGGAAGCCGCCGCCCGGCGCCCCCTGGCCCGCCCGCTGCTGCGGCTCAGCCGCGCTTCCCACCTCTTTCTGGTGGCCGACGACGGCCAGTGGCCCACCCCCGAAAACCCGGGCCGCCTGGGCCGCTTTCTTGCCACGCACCCGCCGCTGCCCGAGCGCATCCGCCGCATCTATGGCCGCCCCCGCAGCCCCCTGCCCCTGCCGCTCATCGACCAGCGCACAGGCGAACCCGTCATTGAGCTGCCGCCCCACGCCTGGTAGGCGCCGGCAAAGCAGACCGGCTCATATTCGCTCCTTATTCAATAGCATGATGTCCTAGTGGATATTGCGCGAAGCGGCATTTCAACCCCCTTGGATTTGCTCCTGATTCTGATGTGATGCTCCCGGCGGGCGTGGCCGTCAGATGCCGCATCAGGCTGGCGCGCAAGGCGGCTTTCATGCGAGGGCATGGACGCGGCTTTTCCCGTGAGATGCCGGCATTGGCCCGGCGGAAACCGGCCAAGGCGGGGAGTGAATGGCGCTCCCGCCAGCAGGCGCTGCCGCTCCCGGCTGAATGTGCGACCCTCAAACCATCCGAATATGCGGCCTTTACGGTTTTCCTGAGCGGCGTTTCTTTTTGGGCGGCAACACCTGGCTGGTGTACTGCGTAAATTCCAAAGGCGGAATACCGGCAAATCCGTCAAAACCGCGCGCCATGCCGCTGTTGCTTTTGCTGGCCAGAACAAAACGCCTGCCTGTCCACACCCAGGTTTCCCATGATTGCCCATCGCCCGGGGCCGTTTCTTTCCAGTATCCGGTAATGGTCAAAACGCCTTGTTCGTCAAGCCCATAATCGTTAGTGATATGGCTGTCAATTACGTCCACAACGTGATTCAGATCGCGAGTCAGCACGGCATAGGCATTATGGCTGTTGAAACCCGTATGCGCGCAGGGAATTTCTGCCAGCGTGAGATTGGAAGTCAGAGGGTCAAGCGTGATGGTCCGCCATTCGTCGTGAATGAACACATCGCACCCATCCAGCCCCCATTTATTCGCGTTTTCCTTTTTTTCCAGCATTTCGCGCAAGGCGGCAAATTGCGGATCGGAATGCGCCAGCACGCGCCTTTGCTCCGTGGCCGTGGCAGCCGCCGCCTGAATTTTGGGCACGGCGGCAGGCGCTCGCACGGGGCGCCGCGAGTGGCCTTTGTCAATGAGCGCGGATGGCGTGCCGCTGCGTTGCTGGTAATCGTCCATGAAGCGCAGGGCAGCAAGCGCGCCATTGTTGGAAAGCTGCCAGACTGGCCCGCCCTCAGCCGCCCAAGTGATGCTGCTGCCGCGCTTGAGTGCCTCGAGCAGCGCGGCAATTTCCTGCGGCGTGAGTATTTCATTGCGAGTGAGCGGTTTGCCGTCAATCCGCAAACTGCCGCCTTCAGGCAATGGCTCGTCGCTGCCGCGATAAATGGCAAACCAGAGGCCTGCAACCTTGGCTTGGGCGCCTGCCTTGCGATAAAAAGACAAGGTAATGAGGCGTTCAGCGCCATTAGCGTTGTAGCCTGCCGTGCGGCAGCTGCCCGTGTTATCGCAAACGGTCAGCCAGTCGCCCGTCCATAAATCGGCGGGCTTGGGGCCGGCGGTTTCAGCGGCGCCGGCTGCACGGGCGGCCAGCAGGCAAACAAGCAGCGCAAAAAACCAAAAACGGGCATGCCTGTGCATGATTTTCACGCTCCCTTGACTTTGGGCAGAAATCCCGCATTCTGCATATTGCGTTTCCACAGGTTTTCGGGATAGCGGTATTTGGCTTTTTGCGCGGGGTCCAGCTCGGTTTCAATGCGGTCATATTCGCCGCTTTTCAGCAGTTCGGCCATATTGGAATTGAGCAAAACGGCGCGGCCCAGCGCGATCAGTTCCGCCGCGCCGGTGGCCCAGGCTTTTTCAATTTGCGCAGCGGTCAGCAGGCCGCCTACGGCCATGAGGGGCAGTTTGCCGCCAATATGCTGGTGCAGCAAATCCACGCGCATGCGCTGGCTGTCTGCGCCACGGCGGGCGCAGCTGAAAAAGTCGTGCAGGGAAACGTGCAGGTATTGCAGCGGCTTTTGCACAAGCGCGTCCACCAGCGCGAAGGTTTCGGTCATGGTGATGCCGTTTTCTTGCGGCTCTTCGGGCGAGAAGCGGTAGCCGATGATGAAGCCGGGGCGGCGGTGCTTTTCGCGCGCGGCCAGCACGGCGTCCGTCACGGCCAGGGGAAAGCGCAGGCGGTTTTGGCCCCATTCGTCAGCACGGCGGTTGCTGTGGCCGGAATAAAACTGCTGCAAAAGATAGCCATTGGCGCCGTGAATTTCCACGCCGTCAAATCCGGCCTGAATGGCCCATTCGGCGGCGTGGCCGAATGCGGCGATGACGCGGGCGATTTCCGCCTCTGTCATGGCGCGCGAGCCGGTGGCGCTGTCGTCGCTGGGAGCGATTTTGTCCAGGCTGCCAATCAAATGCTTTTCCGCCAGTTTGCCGCCGTGGTGCAATTGCAAAATGGCTTTGGCGCCCTGGGCCTGAATGATTTTCGCGACTTCGCTCAGGCTGGGCACATCGGCGGCGCTGATGGCATAAGGCTCGCCTTCAAAGGATTGGCCTTCGGGCGAAACCAGCGTGGCAGCAGCGATGAAAAGGCCGAAACCACTGGCGCGCCCTTGCAGAAACAGGCGCTCTTCTTCGCTGATGCGCCCTTGCGGCGTGGAAGCAAAATGGGTCATCGGCGCCACGGCCAGGCGGTTTGGAATTTCAACGCCGTTATTGAAGGTGAAAGGCTGAAAAAGGTTTTTCATGGCAGTTTTGGGGCAGAGGTTGCTGAAAATGGCGCGTTTTTCCGGTTCGCCGGGCGGGCGGTTTTTCGCGCCGCCGTGCAATAACCGGCCTTGGCGTATTGTGCGTTTTCCGGTTTCAAATGGCCAGATAAATGGTCGAACGGCGCGGAGCGCGCCCTGAAAACGGCGGGCCGCAAAGCGCTCGCGGGGCCGTCAGATATTCAAACGCTTCAGGGCCGGGGCGTTGCGCGGGCCTGGCCAGGGCTTGCGCGCGGCGCTTTTTCGGCCAGGCAGCGGGCCATGAGGCGGGCGGCCTCGGCCATGCGGGGGCCGGGGCGGATGAGGGTGTCGGTTTCTTCGGCGTTGAAGATGCAAAGGCGCCCTTCGCGCCAGGCGGGCAGCTTTTCCCAGCCGGGGTAGGGCTGCGCGACCAGCTGGCTGCGGCTGGTGGCCATCAGCACGTCGGGGCGGTGTTCGAGCACGTATTCGGGGTTGAGGTGCGGGAAGGGGCCTAGCGCGGCGCCCACTACGTTGCGCACGCCCAGGCGCTGGAGCGTTTCGCCGATGAAGGAGCTTTCGCCCGCTGCGTAGGGGCCGCTGCTGACTTCAAAGAACACGCTCGCGCCACGGGCCTGCGCGGGCATGCCGCGCGCGGCTTCATCCACCGCGTTTTCAATGGATTGCCATGTCTGCTCGGCCTGCCCGCCGGGCAGCGCCAGCATGGCCGCCAGCGTGTGCAGCACGCGGCGCACGTCGGCCTGCGTGCGGGTGTCGAGCTGCGCCACGCGCAGGCCCAGCGCTTGCAGGCGCGGCGCGGCGCGCGAGCCTGCGGCCATGAAAACCAGATCGGGCTTGAGCGCCAGAATGGCCTCCACGTCCGGGTCTTGCCCGCCGCCCACGCGCGGCAGCGCCTGCACGCTGGCGGGCCAGTTGGCGTAGCGGTCCACCCCTGCCAGGCGCTGGCACGCGCCCAGTGCGCAAATGCTTTCGGTGATGGATGGCAGCAGGCTCACCACGCGCTGCGGCGGCGCGGCAAAGCGCAGGAGCTGGCCGCGGTCATCCCGCGCTTCGTAGCCCTGCGCCGCCTGCGCCAGCCCGCTTGCGCCGGCCAGCAGCAGCGCCACGGCGGCCAGACGGGCCAGACGGGCCAGCCAAGCCAGATTGGGGCCGCCAGTGCAAGGCGCAGCGGCTGGCAAGCGAGGTTCAGAAATCATGGCATTTCTTTCATCAAAAAAAGGAGCGAATTCAAGGGGTGTGAAAAGGCTGTTCGCGCAGTTTCCACTAGGACATCACGCTATTGATCAAGGAGCTGAATCAGCGCTCTTTCATGCCTGCCAGCTTCGCGCGCCTTCGCTTGCCGCCGCGCGCTCATGCCTTGAGGTGCAGGGGCAGCCCGGCGGCCATGAAGGTCACGCGCTCGCAGCAGGCGGCGGCCTGCTGGTTGAGCCAGCCCAGGGCGTCGGCAAACGCGCGCGTCTCGCGCCCCAGGGGGATGACGCCCAGCCCGATTTCATTGCTCACCAGCACCAGCGGGCCGGGGCAGGCCCGCGCGGCGTCCAGCAGCCAGGCAGCCTGCGCCTGCCAGGCCGGGGCGGCGGGCGCGGCCAGAAAGGCGTCAGGCGGCTGCCGCAAGGCGGGCATGCCCGGCGGCGGCAGCATGATTTGCGTGAGCCAGAGCGTGAGGCAGTCCACCACGCGCAGGGTTCGCTCGCCGCCTGCGCCAGCAATGGCTGCGGGCAGATCGCGCCAGGCTTCTTGCGTGCGCATGCCCGGCGCCCGCCCGGCGCGCTCGCGCTGGTGGCGGGCGATGCGCTCGCGCATTTCCGGCCCGTGCGGCCAGGCGGTGGCCAGCAGCACGGCTTCATGGGCGCAGTCTGCCGCCAGCCAGCGGGCCGCCGCCTCTTCGGCCCAGCGGGATTTGCCGCTTTTCTGGCCGCCCAGCACCAGATGGGCGCGCGCGAAAACATCTGAAAGGCGAGGCGAAGAAGGCGATGGGGAAGATGACATTATGCGTTCGGGCGGATATACGGCTCAAGATGCGGCTGCGCTCTACACCGCGTTGGGCAGTGCAGGCCGCCACTATTATCTGTTTCCACAACTTTTCCTTGATTCGCTCTATACGCTCTGCTGAGTTTTTTGGGTGCTTTGCTTCCTTTGACCCCGTTTTGCTTTTTCCTTTTGGAAAATGGGGTTGATGCGGGCTTGTTCTTCAATGAATTGTTTTATAGCCATATCAGCACCTTTTTTGCGCTTGACGTGATAGTGTCCGTGCTGGTTTTTATTGCCTTCGTGGTTTCAGAATCCTTAAAGGCAGGAAAAGCATGGATGATGTGGTCTGTTTTGTGCTTGTTAATCGGCATCTCTTTCGCGCTCCCGCTGTTTTTACTTTTTCGTGAGATAGCGGCCAATGAAAAAATTGAGTGAGTTGTGGCCGAAGTATTTTTTCAGCCGTGCAGGTCGGGCATTTATAGCCATCCACCGAAAGCTTCATACAGCGTTGCGCCGCTTCGCCGTACAGAACTTTGTGAGTATCGCTACAAGACCCAAGCTGCAAGGCTCTAAACCAAAGGCAGCCTGAAAAACAGGCTCTTCCACCACGCTTAACGGAGAACCACATGAACCTGACCGACAAAAAAATCCTTCTTACCGGCGGCAGCAGCGGCATCGGTGCCGCCCTGGCAAAAGCCCTGCACCGTCGCGGCGCACACGTGCTGACCTGCGCCCGCCACCTGCCGGAACCGCTGCCAGGCGGCATTACCTTCCGCCGCTGCGATTTATCCCTGCCCGCCGAACGCGACGCGCTGGCCGCATGGGTGCGCGAGGAACATCCCGATACCGCCGTTTTAATCAACAACGCCGCCGTGCAGCACACGCTTGATTTTGTCGGCGGCGAACGCGCAGCCCTGCTGCAAAACCTCGCACAGGAGCTGGCGGTCAACCTTGAAGCCCCCGTTGCCCTGACCGCCGCGCTGCTGCCTGTGCTGGCTCGCCAGCCGCAGGCCGCCGTGGTCAACATCACCACCGGCCTTGCCCTCGCGCCGAAAAAAAGCGCCCCCGTTTACTGCGCTGCCAAGGCAGGACTGCACAACTTCACCCGCGCCCTGCGCTACCAAACGGAAGCCGCCGCGCCACACATCCGCGTACAGGAAATCGTGCCGCCCCTGGTTGACACCCGCATGACCGCCGGACGCGGCAGCGGCAAGCTCAGTCCCGAAGCGGTCGCTGATGCAGTCGTCCGCGCCATTGAAAGCGGTCGCGCCGAGACCTGCATCGGCAAAATACGCCTGCTCAAATGGCTGCTGCGCCTCGCCCCATCCGCCGCCTACCGCATTTTGCGCAACGAATAACCCCGTTCATTCGCACGGCAGCCTGAAAACGGATTTCCCTCCTTTCAGGCTGCCTTTAAACCAAACAAGGGCGCAAAGCATAGTGGCGCAGCCGCCGCCGGGTATGCCCGCCTTGCGGCAGCCGCCTGCCGCGCACAGACCACCCGCTGGCGGGCTATGGCCCGGGCGATGCGCCCCGCGCATGCTGCTCCGCTGCCCAAGCGGCCCTGCCAGCCGCTCGGCCCGGCTCCAGCAAATCCAGCAACTTCAGCGCCCGCCAGTGCCGCCACAGCGCGGGCAAGGCGGGCGGGGCGTCTGGCGAGGCATCCAGCGGCGCACCGGCGCCAGCCTGCGGCGGGGCCAGCAACAGGCGCTCCACCAGCGGCGCCAGCGGCGTGCGCGCCGGATCGGCCAGCAGCACGTAGCGCGGCAGCGGGCAGGCGCCCTGCGCGCTCAGCTGCCCCGTCCAGCCCAGCTCCTGCAAGGTTTGCAGCACGGGCGGCAATTGCAGCGGATCGGCGCGCAAAGCGGCGGCCAGCTCCATCAGCGTGAGGCCATGCGCGGGCGTGTCGCGGGCGGCGGCCAGCTGCTGCAAGGCTTCAGCGGCCAACTGGAAAGGCCAGCCTGGCGTCTGGCCGCAGCGCAAGCGCGCGCGGGCCGCGCCTGCCGCCTCCTGCAACAAAGGCAGGCTGGCCGCAAGCACCGCACCCAAAAGCACGATGAACCACGAAAGATGCATCCACAGCAGCAGCAGCGGCACGGCGGCGAAAGCGCCGTAAATGAGCGAATAGCTGGGCGCCTGCGCCAGATACAGCCCCATGCCCCAGCGCAGTGCGGCTAGCCCCAGCGCGGCAAAAGCGCCGCCCGCCAGCGCGTGCCGCCAAAGCACGGCCGTATTGGGCACATAGTGGTACAGCAGCGCCAGC
Organism: Ottowia sp. oral taxon 894; assembly: GCF_001262075.1. Lineage (GTDB taxonomy): Bacteria > Pseudomonadota > Gammaproteobacteria > Burkholderiales > Burkholderiaceae_C > Ottowia > Ottowia massiliensis. The sequence continues at coordinate 230,739 of NZ_CP012073.1, forward strand.
CCGCCCATCGGCAGCAGCAGCTGCAAAGCGCGCAGCGCCGCCACGGCGCCCTGCTGGGCATGCCGGGCCACCCCCGCCTCCTGCGGCAGCCAGGCCAGCCACGCGCCGGATTGCGACATCACATAGCTCGTAATCGCCAGGCTGGCGCCCAGCAGCAGCGGCCCCAGCGTCAGCGCCGCCCAATACACCAGCAGGCGCTGCCCCAGCGGGCGCGGGCGCGGCACGCGCCAAATGCCCCCCAGCGCGTGGTCAATGGTGAGCATCAGCGACAGCGAAGTGAACACCAGCACCGCCAGCCCCGCCGCGCCAAGCTGGCTGGCCTTGCCCGCAAAAGCCGTCAGGTTCTCCAGCACGCTCTGGGCAATGCCGGCCGGAATCAGGTTGCCCGCCAGCCACTCTTGCAGCGCCAGCCGCAGCCGCTCAAACGAAGGAAAAGCCGTGAAAAGCGACAGCGCCACCACCGCCAGCGGCACCAGCGCCAGCACCGTGGTGAAAGTCAGCGAGCCGGCCGTCACGCCCAGCCGCTCCTGCGCGCAGCGCCGCATCAGCACGCGCCAGGCCGCCAGCACAGGCGAAGCCGCCGGATTCATGAAATGCCAGGCCAGCCTGCGCGGCAAGAAAAAAAGCCAGCGGGAAAGAGCAGCGCGTTCCGTCATGGCCGGGCATGATGCCTGAGCGCCTGCTCACAGGGCCGGGCCGACTCAAGAAGAGGAGCAAATTCAAAGGGCAGAAAAACGCCTATTGCGCAGTTTGCACTAGGACTTGCAGCTATCAGTTAAGGAGCAAAGAAAGAGCAAAGCTCGTCCCTCGTCTTCCTTTGCCTGCTCCTGGCTCAGGCCTTGCCGCTACCCGTCTTGCAGAGCATCCGCCAGCTGTTTTTCCGTTTGCCATGGGCAGCGGGGGTGAAAAGGGAGCAGCAAAAGGTTCTTCAGGGCGACATACAGATAATCCATGCAAACATCGCATGGCCGCACCTGACAAATTTCAGGAATATTTGAACCGGCCGTCAAACCGGGAAAGACAAAAAAACAAGGCAGTCCGGGTTTGATCATTCACGAAAGCAGAAGAAAACAGTTTGCATCAGGAGCGACCGGAATGAATACTTCTTTGTTTGATGCGGCCAATAAGGCGCTGGATTGTGGAGATGCAGATAAAGCATTTCGCCTTTTCATGCAGGATGCACAAGACGGAGGACCAGATTCATTGAATAGCATTGGTTTCTTGTATGATCATGGGCGGGGCGTGAAAAAAAACCGCAGGCTTGCCATTCAATGGTATCGCCTGGCTGCAAGCAAAGGATATTTTGTCGCATGCTTTAATCTCGGCCTTGTTTACAAAAATGCTGGGCGAAAGAGATTAGCCAGGTTCTGGTTCAAGAAAGCATATGCGTTGGGCGATTTTGACGCGGCGTATGAGCTGGGCATTTTATATGCACGCGCGCCATCCAGGCATATACCTTCCCGCAGATCAGTCAGATATTTTTTGGCAGTGCTCGGGCAAGAATGTTTGACGGATGAGCAGGCAAGGGAAATCAAGCGGTATATTGATCGTACTCTTGTTGGCAAGCGAAGTTTGATGGCAAGGGCCGGTTCTCATTGAACATTATTTTTCATTCCAGACTGTTCGCCGAACAATACGTTTCAGCCGCTTCATGCAAAGCGAATAATTGGAAGATAATATTTATCGCCTTGCATGATGCATGCAGGTGAATTTTTTTCACGCTTGATTGTTCTTTTCAAAGCATGGTTGATTGCTCCGTGGAACAGGGGCATGAATCAAAAAAGAGGGAAACCGGATGACAATGTGCCTGAATGCCATTCGGTATTCAGAGCGTTTATTCATCATTCGCGCAGGCAATTCAATTCGCCTTGTCTTGAAGCAACGGGTGTGTGGCCATTGGCGTATTGGGCGCGCCTTCAGCCGCCCCACAGCGCGGGCTTGTTCACCATGAGCCAGTAGATCACGCCCATGGCTGCGAAGGCGGGGTAGCCCAGCGCCTCCCAGCGGCGGGCGTAGCGCCAGTAGAGCGGGGGCAGGGGCGCGCCCTGGGCGTGGGCGGCTTGCGCCATGCGGGCCATGCGCAGTTGCAGCCAGACGACGGGCAGCCAGCATGCGCCAGCCAGGGCGTAAAGAGCCAGGGTGAGCACGATCCACGGCGCGCCCAGCGGCCAGCCTGCGGCGTGGGCCAGCCACAGGCCGCTGGCGGGCTGGATGAGGATGGCGGGCGTGGTGAACCACCAGTCGGCGCGCACGAGCAGGCGGCTGACGACGGCCTGGGCGGCCACGCTGCCGCTGCGGTTGGCAAAGAACATGTAGAAGGCCGAGCCAAAGCCCGTGCCCACCATGAAAACGCTGCTGACGATGTGCAGCCACTTGACGGCCAGATAGAGGCTGAAGGCGTGGCTCATGGCGCGCGCTTCCACAACACGGCCAGGATGGCGAGGATGGGCAGGTTCTTGCTCAATGGCCCGATGGGGTGCAGCCACAGCGCGGGCAGCAGCGCCGTGGCGGTGAGGGTCAGGCCGATGACGCTGGCCGCCGCCAGGGCATAGGCGGCGCGGCCGGGCCGCCAGATCAGGGCCAGCGCCAGCGCGGCGTCCAGCGCCACGCCTGCGGCGATGAGGGCGTGCGCCAAGGGCAGCGAATGCACGCCGCCTTGCCGCAGCAGCGCCAGGCTCTGGCCGTTGCATTCCAGCAGGCTGGCGGCGATGGTGATGAGCCAGACGGCGATCAGGCTTGCGCGCAGCAGGCGGGCGTCGTCAGGCGAATGGGGGCGCAAAGCAGTAGGCATGGCGGGAGAGGTCATGGCAGGCAAAGTCATGGCAGGCAAAGGCGGAAACGGGACCGGATGGCGTTGGGCCAGGCGCGGCTGCGGGCTTCTTGCCGTCAGGCCATGAAGAAGGCCGCAGGTCATCAAAAACAGGAGCGAATTCAGGGGCCGTGAATTCCGCCTTGCGCAGATTCCACTAGGACGTATTGCTATGGAAACATGAGCGAATTCAGCCGGGCTGGGCGTTCCGCCTGCTTCAGGCGTTCCGGGCGCTGAAGCGCGCGGGCATGCAGGCGCTCCGTGCGTTCTGTGGCTCATGGCGCGCCTCCTTCGTCTCTGCCGTTTTGAGGCTTTCGCACCCCGGGCGCGTCCGCCTGGGCGGCAGCGGCCAAAGCCTGCATGAATTGCGCGGGGGCGGTGGCGGGGCGGCCCAGCAGCTCCGGTAAAGCTGCGGGGCTGGCCACGTTGCCGGCAGACAGCAGGTGCAGCGACTGGGTGCACCACGGCGAAAAGGGCAGCGCGTCGCCCAGGCGGGCGCTGGCGCGGGTGATGCAGGCGGGCAGCGCCAGCGCGCGGGCGGGCGGGCGGCCCTGACTGGCGCGCAGTTGCTGGATGTAGGCGGCCAGCGTCAGCGGCTGGGGGCCTGCCAGCTCCAGCAGGCCGGTGAGGGGGCGGGCGTTCGCCGCATGGCTGGCGGCAGGGCTTGCAGCCAGGCGGGCCACGGCTTCGGCCAAATCCCACACGGCCAGGGGCTGCACGCGGGCGGTGAAGGCGCAGCGCGGCAGCGCGAGCACGGGCAGGCGGGCCAGGGCCAGAAAAAGGCGGGTGCTGGCGCCGCCCGCGCCAAAAACCAGGCTGGGGCGCAAGGCGATGCCATCGAGCCGGCCCTGCGCGGTGAGGGCGAGCAGGCGCTCTTCGGCCTGGCGCTTGGTGCGGGCATAGGGCGTGCGGGCGGCGGGGCCGTCGCCGTCTATGCCCAGGGCGGAGATGTGGATGACGCGCCGCACGCCACTGGCCGCGCAGGCTTCAAACAGGGCGCAGGGCGCATCCGCATGCAGCGCCTGCATGGGGCGCGCGCGGCTGTCGCGCAGCACGCCCACGGCATTGATGACGGCGCTGGCGCCTTGCAGCAGGGGCTGCCAGTCGCTGGCGTGGGTGGCGCGGGTGTAGTCCACCGCCGGGGCGCTGCGGCGGCTGGCGGGGCGCACTTGCCAGCCGGCGGCCCGCAGGGCGCAGGCGATGTGGCGGCCAATGAAGCCGCTGGCGCCGCACAGCAGCGCAAGGGGCGGGGCAGCGGATGCGGCGGATGCGGCGGATGCAGCAGATGGAGTTGCGGCTTGGGCGCTCATGAGCTGGACTCCCCGTCTTCAGGCCAGCACACAGCAGGCGCGGGCGCGGGCACGGCCCCAGGCGGGCGGCGGGCGGCCAGCAGGGCCGCCACGTGCTTCCACACATTGAAAGCAATGAAAGCCACGCTGGCAAACACGCCGCCTGACACCAGCAGCAGCCCGCGCCGCAGGGCCTGCATGGGGTGAATGGCGTCGAAATCGCCCCACAGCAGCACCAGCAGGGCCGTGCCGCTGATGGCCAGCACATAGGCGGCGCGCGTCCAGAAATCGGCGGCAATGGGGCCGCTGCCCTGCCCGTCGTCACACAGGCGGCCAATGGTCTGCATGAGGATGGGGCGCAAATAGCGCATGGCGGCCAGCGGCCCGGCGACGGCAAGCGCCAGGGAGATGAGCAAAGCGGCAAAGGGGGACAGGGACATGGTTTTCTCCGGTTGGGTTGAGGCAATGCATTCGCTACCGCATCAATGGCGCAGGGCCTTTCCGTTTTTGTGGGGACGTTTCGCGGTTTGGGAACCTGCCCGGAGCCTGGCCATGAGGGGGCGCAGACCGCCTGAAGGCCGCGCTTTTCGCGCCTGTCGGCAGCCTTTGAACAGGTTCTTGAGCTTTCATGTCTGCTCCTTTTCTTGATGCGCCTGGGCGGCATCGGCCTGGCTGGCCGGGTTGGCGCAGCTATTTTCATCAGTCATGGCAGTTGCTTTCAAAATTTCAGTTGAAAATGAAAATGATGGACAAAAAAGGGGTGGCGCGCCGCAGCGCGAAGCCTGAAGCCCCGCTCCAGCCGCTGTCCGCAGCCCGGCCAGAGGCGAAGCCAAAGCGCCCGCGCCGCGAAACAAGAGCGGGCCAGCCCGGCGAAGGGGTGAAAGCAAAGGCGCCATCGTTCAAACCTTTATCAAAAACAGAAGCAAATTCAAAGGGTCAGAAATACCGTTCCTCGCAGATTTCACCAAGACATCATGCTATGAAGAAAGGAGCTAGAAAAAGCCGCACGCCCGCCGTCTGCGCCTGGTGCCATTGCGAAGCGCTGAACCCTTCGCGCCGGCGCCCAGTCCTGCCTCAGTCCGGCTTGTCGCGCACGAAGCGTTGCACGCTCGCACCCAGGCGCAGCACTTTCTCCAGCGTGTGGGGCGACAGGCGCAGCATCTCCTCCGTCCACGCGCCCAGCGCCTGCATCAGGCGCAGCGTTTCACGCACGCGGTCTTGCGCCTCGGGTGGCTCCTGGGCGAAGTCTTCGCGCGCGGCCAGCTCGGCCAGCAGGCGCGTGGTGGGGTCGAACTCGCGCTCCTTGCGGCCGCGCACGATGGTGCGGAACAGCTCCCACACATCGCCTGAAGTTTCGAAATAGTCGCGCCGGTCGCCCAGCGTGTGGGTCACGCGCACCAGGCCCCAGTTCTGCAATTCCTTGAGGCTGTTGCTCACGTTCGAGCGCGCCACGCCCAGCGTGGCCGCCAGCTCCTCGGCGTGCAGCGGCCTGCCGTGAATGAACAGCAGCGCGTGAATCTGCGCCACCGTGCGGTTCACGCCCCAGGCCGAACCCATCTCGCCCCAGTGGATGACGAAGCGTTGCTGAATGTCAGTGAGTTCCATGAGCGCGGATTGTAGGCTGGCTGAAATTTCTGTCAAGAATGAAATTTGGCGCGTGAAGCGCCCTGCCCTGCTGGCCCGCGCGCTTGCGGAAAGCCATTCGTCACTCATGCAATTCAGGTTTCCCCTAATATCCGCGCCGGTGCGGCCAATCCGGGCCGCATCTGTTTTTTTGATCTTTCATTTGTGAGCCATATCAACATGAACCGTCGTTCATTCGTGGGCAGCGCCGCTGCCGTCTCCCTTGCCGCCCTGTCGGCTGCCGCCATCGCCGCCGAAGAGCACCAGCACGGCGACCACGCTGCCGCCAAGGCCGCGCCCAACCCCTATGACGCCGCCCGCCTGGCCGCCGCCCACTGCCTGAGCGCCGGTCAGGTGTGTCTGGACCACTGCATTCGCCAGCTCTCCAAGGGCGACACCAGCATGGCCCAGTGCGCCAAGAGCGTGAACCAGATGCTGGCCCTGTGCGGCGCGCTGCAAAGCCTGGCCGCGCAAAACTCCGCCCTCACGCCCGCGCTGGCCAAGGTTTGCGCCAAAGCCTGCAAGGAATGCGCCGACGCCTGCAAGGAGCACGCCGCGCACCACGCCGAATGCAAGGCTTGCCACGAGTCTTGCCTGGCCTGCATCAAGGAATGCGAAAAAATCGCCGCCTGATGCGCTGATGCGGCCCCGGAAAGGCGCGGCAGGCCCGAAACGGGCGTCATGCCTTTTCTTTCCGGATATTTCTGGAAAATCCGCTGCCGGCCCCGCCGCCCGCAGCGGATTTTTTCATGTCCTCCATTTGGCGCCTCAAGCCGCCGCGAATATAAAGCGCCCATTCGCAAAAAGCTGATGCCAGAAACGCGTAAACAAATGCGAACACCAGCGCGGCAAGCCAGAATTTATCCCGCGTTCCGCCGACCAGAATGAACATCATAGCCGGGGCAATCAATAAGGCCGCTGCCATTCGCTGCCACCATTTTGTTTTTATTTTGAGGCATTCATAGCAAATTAACAAAATGATGCTGAGAAACACGCTAAAAACCAAAAACACCATAAAAGCTCCTGCTTGCGCGTAAAAATAAAATGCAAATATGGCCCGAATGAGCCAGCAAAACCGGGCCTTTCAGCCGCCCGGTTTCAACAACTCTTCCTCATGGCGTGAAAAAAGACTTTCTTTCCCTGACATGCGCGCGAGAAATCATTCAGAAAATCCTTAAGAATACTGGAAAAACGCTGTTTCCCGAATATCTTTCCAACTCGCCAGAGCGCGGCCAGCCCGATTTTGATGCACCCTGATTCAATATCCATGCTCGCCGTTCATTTGGATTTCCATTATCCATGCCAGGCAGGCGCAAAAACAGGGCCTATCCGAATGGCCGAATGGCGGGGTGAAATGATTGGAGACGGCGTGAGCGGCATCCGTGCAGGCCGTCGCGCGCTTGCGCCATGAGCCTGGGGCAGGCGGAGATGCGGCGAAGGAAGCAAAGCGTCGTTTTTCGCTCCTTGATTCATAGCAAGACCTCCTCGCCGAATGTGCGGGAACGCCGGTTTCAAGCGGCTTGAATTCGCTCTTCTTTTTAATGCACGCTGCCGCTTCCGGCGGCGAAGGCGCGGCCTGCGGCGGCTACAGACGCTTACATCCGCAGCCGCGCCGATAGAATTTCCCCTTTTTCGACTGCCTTCACTGCCTATGTCTGCCTGGCTCCTGCCGGATCACATTGCCGATGCCCTGCCCGCCGAGGCGCGGCACATTGAAGACTTGCGCCGCCAGCTGCTGGACGCGGCCTGCGCCTATGGCTACGAGCTGGTCATGCCGCCGCTGGTGGAGTATCTGGATTCGCTGCTCACCGGCACGGGCAGCGCGCTGGAGCTGCAAACCTTCAAGCTGGTCGATCAGCTTTCGGGCAAAACGCTGGGCGTGCGCGCCGACACCACGCCGCAAGTGGCCCGCATTGACTCGCACCTGCTGGGGCGCGAAGGCGTGGCGCGCCTTTGCTACTGCGGGCCGGTGCTGCACACGCGGCCCGAGCGCGCGCTGGCTTCACGCGAGCCGCTGCAAATGGGCGCGGAAATTTACGGCTACGCCGGGCGCGAGGCCGATCTGGAAATCCTGCTGCTGGCGCTGGACTGCCTGCGCGCCACCGGCCTGGCCGCGCAAGGGCCGCTCACGGTCGATCTGGCCGATGCCCGCATTCCCCGCGCGCTGCTGGCGGGCCTGCCGCTGGAAGCGGGCGCGCTGGACGAAGTGCTGGCCGCGCTGGCCGCCAAGGATGAAAGCCGGCTGGACGCGCTCACGCGCGACTTTCCTTCCGACACGCGCCAGCGCCTGCTGGCCCTGCCCGGCCTGTATGGCGACGAAAACATGCTGGCGCGCGCCGAGCGCACGCTGGGCACGGCCCCGCTGCTGCGCCAGGCGCTGAAAGATTTGCGCTGGCTGGCCGCGCGGCTGGGGCCGGATGTGCGCGTGAGCTTTGACCTGGCCGACGCGCGCGGCTACGCCTACTACAGCGGCATGCGCTTTGCGGTGTACGCCGGCTCGCCCGCGTGCGAAGACGACGCGCAGGCGCTTTCCAGCGCCGAGCAGGCGCGCCGCCAGGCCCGGGGAGCTGATGCCGTTTTGCGCGGCGGCCGCTACGACGGCGTGGGCGCCGTTTTCAACCCTTATGTGGAGCGCGAACGCCCCGCCGTGGGCTTCAGCCTGGATGTGCGCCACCTGGCCCGCGCCACGGCCCCGCGCGCGCGCCGCGCCGCCATACGCGCGCCGTGGGCCACGCCCGCCGAAGCGCCGCAACTGGCCGCCGCCATTGCCGCGCTGCGCGCACGCGGCGAAACGGTGATCAGCGACCTGCCGGGCACCGAGTGCCAGCCCGACGAATTCGCGTGCGAGTTGCAGCTGGTGGAAATCGCCGGCGAATGGATCGTGCAGCACACATAAATGGCCGCAAAAATGGCCGCGAGCCTTCTCTTTTTTCTTTTTCAGGAGCGCATTTCATGAAAAGCACAAGCGGACGCAACGTCGTTGTCGTCGGCTCCCAGTGGGGCGATGAAGGCAAGGGCAAGCTGGTGGACTGGCTCACCGAAAGCGCGCAAGGCGTGGTGCGCTTTCAGGGCGGGCACAACGCGGGCCACACCCTGGTCATTGGCGGCCAGCGCACGGCGCTGCACCTCATACCCAGCGGCATCATGCGCGCGGGCGTGACATGCTACATCGGCAACGGCGTCGTGCTCTCGCCGGCCAAGCTGCTGGAAGAAATTGCCGAGCTGGAAAAAGCCGGCGTGCAAGTGCGCCTGCGCCTGCGCGTGAGCGAAGCCTGCCCGCTCATCCTGCCCCTGCACGCCGCGCTGGACGTGGCCCGCGAAGCCGCGCGCGAGCAAGGCGGCAGCGAAAAAATCGGCACCACGGGCCGGGGCATCGGCCCCGCCTACGAAGACAAAGTGGCCCGCCGCGCCCTGCGCGCGCAAGACTTGCGCCACCCTGGCCGCTTTGCCGCCAAGCTGCGCGAGCTGCTGCATCTCTACAACTTCATCCTCACCGGCTTGCTCAATTCGCGCCAGCACCCCTTCGGCCCCGCGCTGGCGCCCTACATGAAAGACGGCGAGCTGCTATTTGAACCCATCTACGCCGAGGCCATGCAGCAGGCCGAAGCCATCCGCCCCATGCTGGCCGATGTCTCGCGCGAGCTGAACGAAGCCCACCTGCGCGGCGACAACCTGCTGTTTGAAGGCGCGCAAGGCACCTTGCTGGACGTGGACCACGGCACCTACCCCTTCGTGACCAGCAGCAACTGCGTGGCGGGCAACGCCGCCGCTGGCGCGGGCATCGGCCCCGGCCTGCTGCATTACGTGCTGGGCATCACCAAGGCCTACTGCACCCGCGTGGGCGGCGGCCCCTTCCCCACCGAGCTGGAATGGGAAAAGGAAGGCACCCCCGGCTGGCACATGAGCACCGTGGGCGCCGAGCGCGGCGTCACCACGGGCCGCCCGCGCCGCTGCGGCTGGTTTGACGCCGCCTTGCTCAAGCGCAGCGCGCAAGTCAATGGCCTCTCGGGCCTGTGCATCACCAAGCTCGACGTGCTGGACGGCCTGCCCGAACTCAAACTCTGCGTGGGCTACGAACTGGACGGCCGCCACATCGACCTGCTGCCCCTGGGCGCAGACGACATCGCCCGCTGCAAACCCATCTATGAAACGCTGGAAGGCTGGAGCGACAGCACCGTGGGCCTGACCGAATACGACAAGCTGCCCATCAACGCGCGCCTGTATTTGCAGCGCATCGAACACGCCACGGGCGTGCCCATCCACCTCATCTCCACCAGCCCCGACCGCGATCACACCATCATGACGCGGCACCCCTTCCTGGCCCCATGAGCACCCTGTTCATGCTGGGCGCCGTCAGCGGCAGCGGGCGGCTGCGGCACCGCATCCACATCATCCAGGGCGACAGCGGCTGCCTGGTGTGCCAGTGGTGGAACGGCCCCGGCGGCACGCTGCGGACGGCCGATGCGCAACTGCCCACGCTGGATGCCGTGCAAGCCTTCATTGACCAGCAAGGCTGGCGCGTGCAGTGGCTGCCCAATGACATTGTTTCCCTGCAAGGACCCCGCTGATGCTGACCGAAGACGGCAAACACCTGTATGTGAGCTACGACGAATACCACCAGCTCATCGAAAAGCTCGCCCTCAAAATCCACCTCTCGGGCTGGCGCTTTGACACCATCTTGTGCCTGGCGCGCGGCGGCATGCGGCCCGGCGACATCCTCAGCCGCATCTTCGGCGTGCCGCTGGCCATCATGTCCACCAGCAGCTACCGCGCCGCAGCGGGCAAGGTGCAAGGCCACCTGGACATTGCCCACTACATCACCACGCCCCAGGGCCAGATTGCAGGCCGCGTGCTGCTCGTTGATGACCTGGCCGACACCGGCGTCACGCTGCAAGCCGTGGTGCAGCGCCTGCGCAGCAGCTACCCGCCCATCACCGAAATGCGCACCGCCGTGCTCTGGAGCAAAGGCTGCTCCAGCTTCCAGCCCGACTACTGCGTGGAGCGCCTGCCCACCAACCCCTGGATACACCAGCCCTTCGAGAACTACGACGAACTGCCGCCCGAAAAGCTCATGGCCCGCTGGAAGCTGTGAGCAAGCCGGAAGGCCGCCTGCAATGCCCCGAAAACACTCCTGAATCAGGAGCGAATTCAGACCCATCAAAAGGGCGTTCAGCGCACATTCGGCTAGGACATCATGCTATGGATCAAGGAGCTGATTCTGCCCCGCCCTGCCCTTTCTTCCTGCCCTTCAACCTTCTGCACTCTTGCGCCTCACCATGATCTACGGCATCGGCACTGACATCTGCGACATCCGCCGCATCCGCGCCAGCTTCGGGCGGCATGGCGAGCGCTTCGCCGAAAAAATTCTCTCCGGCGGCGAGCTGGCCGTGTGGCGCCGCCGCAGCGCCCGCTGGCCCGAGCGCGGCCTGCGCTACCTGGCCACGCGCTTTTCGGCCAAGGAAGCGTTCAGCAAGGCCATCGGCACGGGCATGAGCGGCCCCATGCAGTGGCAGCTGTGTGAAATCGCCAACCGCCCCGGCGGCGCGCCGCAAGTGGTGCTGCACGGCGCGCTCCAAAGCTGGTTTGCCGAACGCGGCCTGCGCGCGCACATCAGCCTCACGGACGAGAGCGAATACGCCGCCAGCTTCTGCGTCGTTGAATGCGCCGATGAAGCGGCTGCCCGCATTCAGGCGCCAGGGAGCCAGCCATGACCGCGCTGGAAGAGTTGCTGGCCACCCTCATCGCCCGCGTGGAGCGCCTGACCGAGCGGCTGGACGCCGCCCTGCCCCGCCCGCTGGCCGCGCCCGACTGGCCGCGCGCCGTGGCCTGGCGCTACCGCAAGCGCGGCAGCATCTGCCAGTTCGAGCCGGTGCCCAGCGTGGGCGCCATCGCCCTGGGCGACCTGAAGGAAATCGACGCGCAAAAAGAAAAAGTCGCGCGCAACACCCTGCAATTTCTGCAAGGCCGCCCGGCCAACAACGTGCTGCTCACCGGCGCGCGCGGCACGGGCAAGTCATCGCTCATCCGCGCCTGCCTGAACGAATGGGCCGCGCAGGGCCTGCGCCTGATTGAAGTGGACAAGGCCGACCTGCCCGACCTGCCCGACATCATGGCCCTGGTGGCGGTCCGCCCCGAAAAATTCATCATCTACTGCGACGACCTCAGCTTTGACGAAGGCGAGCCGGGCTACAAGGCCCTCAAAAGCGCGCTCGACGGCAGCGTGGCCGCCGCCGCGCCCAACGCGCTCATCTACGCCACCAGCAACCGCCGCCACCTGCTGCCCGAAACCATGCGCGACAACCTGGCCGCCCGCCACGGCGAAAACGGCGAGCTGCACCCGGGCGAGGCCATCGAGGAAAAAGTCTCCCTCTCCGAGCGCTTCGGCCTGTGGGCGAGCTTTTACCCCTTCAGCCAGGACGAATACCTGCGCATCGCCGCCCAGTGGCTGGCCGCGCTGGGCGCCAGCCCCGCGCAAATCGCCGCCGCGCGGCCCGAAGCCCTGGTCTGGGCGCTGGAGCGCGGCTCGCGCAGCGGCCGCGTGGCGCAGCAATTCGCGCGCGACTACATGGGGCGGCGCGCATCTGATCAACCCCCGGCAGCCGCCGCGCCAGCCACCACGCAAGGCGGCCCGGCATGAACGGCCGCATCCTCCACGCCGACCCGCAGCTGCCCCGCACGGGCGGCGCGCAGCAGGCGCAGCGCCAGGCCATCGACGTGGCCGTCGGCATCCTCATCCGCGCAGACGGCTCATTCCTGCTCACCACGCGCCCGCCCGGCAAAGCCTACGCGGGCTACTGGGAATTTCCGGGCGGCAAGCTCGAAGCGGGCGAAACCGTCGCCCAGGCCCTGGCGCGCGAACTCAATGAAGAGCTGGGCCTGACGCTGGAGGCCGCCGCCATCCGTCCCTGGCGCCAGCAACTGGTGGACTACCCCCACGCCCTGGTGCGCCTGCACTTTTGCAAAGTCCACGCTTGGCGCGGCCAGCCGCAAATGCGCGAAGGCCAGCAGCACGCCTGGCAAACCCTGCCCGTGCAAGTGGCGCCCGTGCTGCCCGGCACGATTCCCGTGCTGCAATGGCTGCAAGAACAAGCGCGGGAAAAACCGCCAGCCGCGCCCTCGGCAAAACCGGCCCATCGCTCCTCAAACAATAGCGGCATGCGCTGACTGCACAAGGACAAACGCCCGATTCCGCGCCTGAAAGTCTCTGGTGACGGCATTTCTTCCACCTCGCAAGGACAAACACCATGACATCCGAACTGCCCGGCCTCATTCCAGACATCGCCGCCCCCGACACCGCCCTGGCCACGCGCATTCAGAGCCTGCTCGACAGCAAAACCAAGCCGACCGGCTCGCTGGGCCGCCTGGAAGCGCTGGCCGTGCAAATCGGCCAGGCGCTGGGCAGCGAAGCGCCGCGCCTGGCGCAGCCGCAAATGCTGGTGTGCGCGGCCGACCACGGCATTGCCGCGCAAGGCGTCTCGCCCTTCCCGGTGGACGTGACTTGGCAGATGGTGCGCAACTTTCTCGCTGGCGGCGCCGCCATCAGCGTGCTGGCGCGCCAGCACGGCGTCGCGCTCACGGTGGCCGACTGCGGCGTTCGCCAGCCCTTTGAAAACGCGCCCGGCCTGCGCCAGATGCGCATTGCCGCCGGCACGGCCGACAGCACGCAAGGGCCGGCCATGAGCCTGGCGCAGTGCGAGCAGGCCATCCGCAATGGCCGCGCGCTGGTGCAAAGCCTGCCGGGCAACGCCGTGCTGCTGGGCGAAATGGGCATCGGCAACACCAGCGCCGCCTCCTTGCTGCTGGCGCGGCTGACAGGGCGCGAAAGCGGCGCCGCGCTGGCCGCATGCGTGGGGCGCGGCTCCGGCCTGGACGACGCGGGCCTGCAACGCAAGTGCGAAACACTGGCGCGCGCCCTGGCGGCCAATGCCGGCGCGCGCACGCCGCTGGCCGCGCTGGCCGCGCTGGGCGGCTTTGAAATCGCCACGCTCACCGGCGCGCTGCTGCAAGCGGCAAGCGAGCGGCGCGTGATCGTCGTCGATGGCTTCATCACCACCGCCGCCGCGCTGGCGGCCTGCGAACTCGCGCCCAACGCGCGCCCCTACTGCGTATTCGCCCACCACTCGCAAGAGCGCGGCCACACGCTCATGCTGGAGCGCCTGCACGCCCAGGCGCTGCTCGATCTGGGCCTGCGCCTAGGCGAAGGCACCGGCGCCATGCTGGCTTGGCCGCTGCTGCAAAGCGCCTGCGCCATCCTGAACGAAATGGCCACGTTTGAATCCGCGCAAGTCTCCAACCGGGCCTGAGGGCTTGCCAATCCCGCCAAACCGCAGAGCGCGGTCAATGGCTGGCAGGGCCTTCATGCCAGCGCCACCCAAAAACAGGAGCAGATTCACGGGGTCAAAAATGCCTTGTTGCGCACATTCCACTAGGACATCATGCTATTGATTAAATAGCTAAACCGACCTGCATGCTTTCTGCTTGGCCATCAACGCGAATTGGGCGGAAAAAGCGTGGAACGGGCGTGCGACAGGCGCTGAACAAACACGAGACAGACGCAGAAAGACGCTCGGCCCGCCGCGCGGGGGCCGTGTGTTACCTTCCTCTGCCATTGAACGACCCCGGGGCTTGACGACATGAACGCATCCAGTGATTTGCTTTTGCGCCGCCTGGCGGCCTTGCCGCCCGAGGCCCTGCCGGGCATGCGGCGCGGGCTGGAAAAAGAAAGCCTGCGCGCCGCGCCAGATGGCGCGCTGGCGCTCACGCCGCATCCGGCGGCGCTTGGCTCGCCGCTCACGCACCCGCACATCACCACGGATTTCAGCGAGTCGCAGCCGGAGCTGGTCACGGGCACGCATGGCAGCGTGCAGGCTTGCCTGGATGAGCTGCGGCAGATTCACCAGGTGGTGTATGCCGAAATGGCGGTGCTGGGCGATGAGATGCTGTGGGCTTCCAGCATGCCCTGCAAGCTGCCGCCTGATGAAATGATTCCGCTGGGCTACTACGGCACCAGCAACGTGGGCCGCGCCAAGAGCGTCTATCGCATGGGGCTGGGGCACCGCTACGGGCGGCGCATGCAGACCATTTCGGGCATTCACTACAACTGGTCGCTGCCGGGCGCGGGCAGCGAGCAGTATTTCGGGCTGATCCGCAACTTCCGCCGCCACGCCTTTTTGCTGCTGTACCTGTTTGGCGCCTCGCCCGTTGTGTGCGGCACTTTCGTGCAGGGCCGCCAGCATGCCTTGCAGCCGCTGGGCAGCCGGGCCATGTATTTGCCGCACGCCACGTCGCTGCGCATGGGGCGGCTGGGGTACCAGAGCGATGCGCAATCCACGCTGGCCGTCAGCTACAACGGCCTGGAAGGCTACGCCGCCTCGCTGCAAGACGCGCTCACGCGCCCCTGGCCCGCGTATGAAGCCATCGGCATTCAGGCGCCCAGCGGCGACTACAACCAGCTGGCCGTCACGCTGCTGCAAATTGAAAACGAGTTCTACGGCACCATTCGCCCCAAGCGCGTGATCGAGCCGGGCGAGCGCCCCCTGCACGCCTTGCGCGCGCGCGGCGTGGAATACGTGGAAGTGCGGCTGATGGACCTCAATCCCTTCCTGCCCGTGGGCATAGACGAGCAGACCATGCGCTTTCTGGATGTGTTCTTGCTGCACTGCCTGCTCAGCGACAGCCCGCCCGACAGCCCCGCCGAAATCGAGGCGCTCAAGCGCAACCAGCATCTGGTGGCCGAGCGCGGCCGCGAGCCGGGCCTCAAGCTTGCCTGCGGCGGCATGGAAGTGGCGCTGACCGACTGGGCCGCCCAGGTGCTGGGCGAGCTGCCCGCGCTGGCCCGCGCACTGGACGAAGCCCTGGGCGGCGACGGCCACCAAGCCGCCGTGCAGGCCGCGCAGCAAGCCCTGCACAACCCCGCCTTGCTGCCCTCGGCCCGCGTGCTGGCGGCGCTGCCCGGCTATGGCGACAGCTACGTGGCCTTCATGCTTGACCGCTCGCAGCAAATTCGCTCCCTCATGCTGGCGCAGCCGCCCGACGCCGCCTTGCGCCAGCGCTTTGCCGAAATGGCCGTGCAATCGCGCGCGCAGCAGCATGCAATTGAAGTGAGCGACACCCTCAGCTTCGAGCAATACCGCCGCGAATACACCTCGCCCGCGCGCCTGTCGCCCCAGGCCTGAAAGCCGCGCCCATGCCCAGCTCTGCGACAGTCCCATGTCCTACAGCATGGCCGCCTGCAAAAGCCGTCAGTGCGTCGCCAGCCGTGGCCTTGGTTTTTCATGATTTCAAAAAGCAGGGCGCGCTGCCCGCTGCACTGGCGCAAGACGGCACCAGTGCCCTGATGCTGGTCCGCCCCAGTCTCATCAAACGCCCCGTACTGCTCTTTCCTCCCCGCAAGGCAAGTGGCGCAGACAGCGCAAACCACGTGCCGCAAACCTGGGCGCAATGGCCAAGGCCGGACGCATCCGCCTGATTTTTCTCTCTTCCATGCCCTCGCGCCGCTGCGCCTTCCTCCTGCTTGCTTGTGCCTGCCTGCTGCCCGCCTGCGGCCGCAAAAAGCCACCCGTCACGCGTGTGCCGCCTGGTGCGCCCGTGCTGGCCTTGGGCGACTCGCTCACCTGGGGCGTTGGCGCGACGCCTGAAACCAGCTACCCAGCCGTGTTGGCGGCGCTGACGGGCTGGCGCATCGCCAATGGCGGCGTGCCCGGCGACACCGCCGCGCAAGCCTTGCAACGCCTGCCCGGACTGCTGCAAGAACACGCGCCGCAACTGGTCATCGTCAGCATTGGCGGCAATGACTTTCTGCGCCGCCTGCCCGAAGCCAACACATACCGCCACATCCGCGCCATCTGCGAGCAAGCCAAGGCCAGCGGCGCGCAAGTGCTGCTGGTGGCCGTACCCGCCCTCACCCTTTCCGCCGCCCTGGGGCGCTTGAATGACCACGCGCTCTACGCCAACCTGGCTGGCGAGCTGCAACTGCCCCTGTTTGCGAACGGCTGGAGCCGCGTGCTCGCCCAGCCCGCTCTGCGCAGCGACGCCGTGCATGCCAACGCCCAAGGCTATGCCGAATTCGCCCGGGCGTTGAACGCTTTCGCACGGCAGGCCGGCCTGCTTTAAGAGCCTTTTCAAAGCAGCCCACCTGCGTTCTGGCGCTAGCCGGGCGGCATCGGAAACGGGAGCGCGATACGCAGATGCGCCCTTGCGGATTTGCCATGGAACTTGATTGAACATTTGTTGCCACGACAGCGCGGGTTTTGCGGCTTGCTTGGGGCCAGGCAAGGGTTCGCAAGGCCCAAGTCCGTGCTTTTTGCGCTCACGAACGCACGGGTGAGCCGCCTCTCACATGAGCAGGCAGCGCCACAGCACGCGCGGCGCGTCGCGGCGGCGCAGCACGGGGCGCGTGGCCAGGGCGCGCGGGCCGAGGGCGCGGGTCTGCGCCAGCACGCTCAGGGCGGCTTGCACCACGGCGCGCAATTCCCAGCCCGCGCGGCCCGGAACGCGATGCACCAGCGGCTCGCCTTGCAGCATGGTGGCGCGGGCGTGGCGGGTGAGCGATTCCAGCAGGCGGGCGGCGCGCTCATCGTCTGGGCGCAGGGCCGCGAACTGCTCGCGCGGGGCGGTGATGGCAATGCCGTGCGCGGCGCATTCGGCCAGCGGCAGGTAGTAGCGGCCACGGGGAATGTCCACGCTCAAGTCTTGCCAGAAGTTGATGAGTTGCAGCGCAGTGCAAATGGCGTCGCTCTCGCGCAGGGCCTGCTCTTGCGTCACGCCATACAGGTGCAGCAGCAGGCGGCCCACGGGGTTGGCCGAGCGGCGGCAGTAGTTCAGCAAGGCGGGCATATCGGCGTAGGCGGCGCCGTCGCGCGTCATCGTCACGTCTTGTACGAAGGCGCTGAGCAAATCGTCCAGCGGCTGCGCGGGCAGGCCGAAGGCGCGCATCTGCGCTGCCAGCGGAACAAACACCTGCGGCCAGCGGGGCGAAGGCGGCTGGCCTTGCGCTACGGCCAGCAGGTCAGCGCGGTAGCGGGCCAGATCGCGCAGCCGGGCGGCGGCGGGCGCATCGCCTTCATCGGCCAGGTCATCCGCCGTGCGGGCGAAGTGGTAAATGGCGGCAATGGGCGCGCGCAGGCGCGGCGGGCACAGCCAGGAAGCGACGGGAAAGTTTTCGTAATGCTCAACCGGCTGGGGCGCGAATCCGGCTGGCGGCGGGCGTTCGTCTGGGGGCATCGCGTTGCGCGTTTTCGTTCAGGCGCGCCGCCGGAGCGGGAGAGGAGGGAGAAGAAAGGATGACGAGCCTTGACCCCGGCACTGGCTCCACGGTTAGGGCTGCTTGGTTCCCCACCTGACCCGGTTGGCCGCTTCCCCATGCGGGAAGGCCCGTCGGGGCGCGATTGTAGTGGCTGGGCGCGGCGGGCAGACTGTCCGCCTGCTTTCATGCTCAGCCCTGGGCGGCTCAGGCCAGCGGCCTGGATTCGCTCTTCATTCGATAGCAGCAACTCCCATCCAAACGGGCGCAAACGCCGTTTTCAGGGCGTTGAATCCGCTTCTGTTTTTGATGCCCCGCGTTTTCTCTTCACCCAGGCCCGCGCCGCACATTCCTGAAAGCCAGGTGGATTGCGGCGGCCATTCAGAAATCTGCGGCCCCCGCTTTCCGGCAGCCAATTGCCCTTTTCCGCAAGAGAAGCGCTGGACAGAAAGGCAAGGCACGCGGACGCAAGCCAATAGCCAATCGCGTTGGCCACGCTTCAAGCACGAGACTGTTTGTCGATGCCGTGCTTTATCACTGCCGGGCAGACTTCCCTTGGCGCGATCTGCCAAGGCGCTTTGGCGCCTTTCGCGTGATTCACCTTCGGCACATCACCCTGAGGCAGCGGGACAGTGCAGCTCATGCAGCGTTTGCAGCAGACGCAGC
The DNA here is from genome assembly GCF_001262075.1 of Ottowia sp. oral taxon 894. Lineage (GTDB taxonomy): Bacteria > Pseudomonadota > Gammaproteobacteria > Burkholderiales > Burkholderiaceae_C > Ottowia > Ottowia massiliensis. Next base: position 249,367 of record NZ_CP012073.1, read on the forward strand.
ACATCCGGGCGGGCGATGGCGTAGTAGATGTTCTTGCCGTCGCGGCGGGTGCTGACCAGCTCTTCGCCGCGGAGCACGGCCAGTTGCTGCGAGAGCGTAGGCTGGCGAATGCCCAGCGCGGCTTCCAGATCGCTCACGCAGCTTTCGCCTTGCGAGAGCTGGCACAGCAGCAGCAGGCGGTCTTCATTGGCCAGCATCTTGAGCATGCGCACGGCGGCCGCCGCGCCGCTGCGCATGGCTTCGGGGGTGACGGAGAGAACAGAGGCGTCCATACAATCTATATTTTTATATACTATTGCTTTCTTAACTGAAAGGAGTGCACCCTCATGAGCAAAAGCTACCGCGACATCATTGAACACGTGACTTCCTGGCTGGGGCCGCTGCGCAAGGATATCCCGCAAACCATGCAGGCGTTTCACGCGCTGTCGCAGGCGGGGCAAGGCGATGGAGCGCTGGACAAGAAGACCAAGGAATTGATCGCCTTGGCGCTGGGCGTGGCGGCGCGCTGCGACCCTTGCCTGGGCTATCACGCACAGGCGCTGGTACGGCTGGGCTGCACGCGGGCGGAGCTGGAAGAAATGCTGGCGGTGTGCGTTTACATGGGCGGCGGCCCCTCTCTGATGTATGCTGCCAACGCACTGGCCGCCTACGAGGAATTTGGCGGCGAAAAGGCCGCCACGGCGGCATGAATTCCCCACGATGGTTTCATCAACCCAGGCATATCCAGAAAGGAGACAAGCCATGAAACTCAACGTTGGCGGCATTGACCGCATTTTGCGTATTCTCGTAGGGCTGGCGCTGATTGTGGCAGCGGCGCTGGGCTACATTGGCTGGTGGGGTTATATCGGCGTAGCGCCGCTGGTAACGGGGATTTTCCAGTTTTGTCCAGCATACCGGCTGCTGGGCCTGAGCACCTGCCCGGTGAAATTGCAGCCGCCCGGCCAGGAAGAAAAATAGGCGTCAATTCATGCCATAAAAAAAGCCCGGAAAGCATTCCCGGGCTTTTTTTATGCAATCGGCCTTCTGAAAAGGCGTAAATGGCGTTTTCAGCCTTTGAAAACCGGCAGAACATCGGCGCGACTGAGAATCTGCGCCAGAACGTTGAGCACGCCAAACAAAAAAACCCAAACCATCAGCCACAGGCCGCCATACACGTGGTAGCCCTTACCTGCGCCAAATTTCTTGCGGCACGCATGCAGCAGCAAGGCAGGCACGAAAGCCGTCCATACCGTGGCGGCGAAGCCTACGTAGCTGATTGCCAGCACGAATCCTGTGGGAAACAGCAAACAGGCTGCCAGCGGCGGCAAAAAAGTCAGAGCGGCGGCCTTGCTGCGCCCGGCGCGGCTGGAGTCAAATCCGAACAGGTCGCTCAGGTAATCCAGCAAGCCCAGCGTGACGCCAAGAAACGACGAAGCAATGGCCATGTAGGAGAAAAACGATAGCACCCTGACCAGCCCGCTGCCTGCCACACCCGCCAGCGCGTCAAGCAAGGCGGCCACGTTGTCCTGCGCGGCAATCACCGGGCCGAATTCGCTGCGCGGCAGATTGCCTTGCACGGCAAATTGCCAGAGCGCGTAAATCAGCAGCGCAATCAATGTGCCCAGCCACAGCGAGCGGGCCACCTTGCGCGCATCGCCCTTGAAATAGTCAAACAGGCCCGACACGTTGCCATGAAAGCCGAATGAAGCCAGGCACACGGGCAGGGCCGCGCCCGCATAAATCCAGTAATGCGCCTGGCCGCCTGAAGCCGCATCAAGCAAAATACCTGGCTGCGCCGAAGCAAGCAAGCCGCCATTGGCCCATAAAAAGCTGATGACCATGCCGCCAATCAAAATAGTGGTCGCGCGGTCTACCCAATAAACCGACCACCAAACGCAAGCCGAGAAAATCAGTGTGAAAATGATTTGCCCCACCCACAAGGGCTGCCCCAATGCATGCGCCGTGAGATTGCCGCCCGTAAAAATATAGGCATACGTGAGCAAATACAGCACGAAAGCGACAGAAAGGCCATTGACGGCGCTCCAGGCCGGGCCTAGCAGGTCTTTGACGATGGTGTCGAAATTGGCGCCGCGCGGATAATGCGTGGTGGCCTCCAGAATCATCAGCCCCGACGACAGCATGGAAAACCAGGTGTAAAGCAGCACCGCCAGCGAACCAATGAACCAGACGCCTGAAGTAGCCGTTGGATTGGCGAGCATACCCGCGCCAATAACCGTGCCGGCAATGATCATGGCGCCGCCAAAAATGGAGGGATTTCTGGAATTCATGTTCAGGCTTTCCGTTATTCAGTGCGGTGTGGCAGTTTTACGGCAATTCCAGGCGAATCGCACCATTGCGGCCCGTCTGATTGGCTGCATATCGGTCAATCCCATCAGGCCACCCGTTTCATCAGCAGGCAAAAATTATACAAATACAAACGCATTGATTAAGCTGGTGGTCTGAATGAAAAGTGAAAGACGCAGGCCCGCAATTCACAGGCTGCCAGCCATTTTTGCGCGTCTTCGTGCGAAGCGCCTCTGGCCTCGCGCGCTCACGCGTCGCCACACGATTGCGTTGCGAACGATTGCTAGCGTCTATCATCCACTGCACCGATCTTTTTGCTTTTGGAAACGCCATGCTGCATGACTTTCTCAATCTGCTGACACAAATTCTGGCTTCCGTGGTGGGGGGCGCGTGCCTGTTGCGTGTATGGCTGCGCCTGCGCGGCGAGTCGTGGCAAAAACTGGTGCTGGCTCCTTTGCTGACCGTGCTGACCGGCTGGCTGGTCACTCCGCTTGAAACGCTGGCACAGGCGCTGCGCCTGCCAGTGAACCAGCCTGGCCAGCGCTGGGACGTGATCAGCCTGCTGGTGGCCTTCGTGCTGGAGCTGCTGCGACAGGCCGTTCTGCTCTCGGCCCTGCGCCAGCCGCCTTGGAGCGCATGGCTGCCGCTGGCGCTATTGGGTGTGCTGTGGATGGCCCTTTCCGTGGCGCAGGTCATGGTGCTGCTGGCCGCGCTGGCTTCCTGGCTGCGGCCCGGCATGGATGAGCTGCGCTGGCTGGAGCGCCTCACCCGCCCGCTGCTGGCCCCCGCACGCCGCCTGCTGCCGCCGTTCAAGGGCATTGACTGGTCACCGCTGCTCGTGCTGCTGGTTCTCTATCTACTGGGCGTGGGGGTGTCTTACTTGCAGGGGCGGCTGGTGCAGGTTTTTCTGCTCTTGAAATAAAAGCGGCCCAGGCCCGTTCGGCCAGGACTTGCGGCCCACGGAATGTCCAGAAACGGCGGAAATCGCTTTAGCGTTTGACCCTAAATGCGAAAAAACGGCTCCGCGCAGCCAGCTATACAAGCCAAGCCACCCTTGAGCCATTCTTTCCACAGCCCCATCCCCGCTTCGTCCTGTTCACGGTTTCAGTCTGATGACTGAATGACGGATTTCCTGATTTCCAAATGCCCCTGGGGTGGCAGAATTGCATCAACCTGATGAATCAGATTCCGGTCCGGATCATAGGTATGAAAATGCAATAAAACCGTCCCGTCGGCGCTGCGTTTCATGTCTGGCAAGGCGTTTTCAATGCCTGCTTTCCTGATTTGCTGAACAGCCAAAGGCGCTGTTTCAGTCACCAATACGCCCCCTGCATTTTCCAGACGGGCAATCACGCCGGCCCACCATACGGAATCGGCTCCCCGGCCGCAGGCATTCAAAGCGCGTTCGGCCCGGTTTTCTTCGCGCACGCCCAAAATAGATCCGTCAGGCAGCGCGACATATCCATACCGGGGGCCATCCATTTGCTGCTTGTTTCGCACGCCATAAAACGTGCAGCCGTTGCGCGTCAGAACGTCAATGACGCTGGCTTCCACTTGTGATCGAGGCCAGTTCGATTCGGCCTCCGCCTGGGCAAGAACGCGCTCCAGCGCGGAGGCGGCAGCGGTATCTGCCGTAAAAGTCATGATGAACATTCCACTTGCCAGAAGAATGAAATGATGAATCAGGGAAGAAAGGGGTTTGCTCAATTGTCAGCGTCTCCATCAAGAGGCAGTGTGGCAGGCGCATTTTCGTTCGGAATCATATTATTCATTGCCACGCGCATGTTTTTCGTGGCCTGCCAATTCGGGGTTATATATCAACTCCTTGCTTCGGAATATCCAACAAAAGCCCAAAACCAGAAATAGCCTCAATGCGACGGCTCTGGCATCTGTTTGTCGCATGGGTTTCCATGCAAATAACCTTCATACGAAACACGTATCCTCCCATCCGAAGCCGAAGCAAGTGGCAAATGCCGGCCAGGCAGACCAGCTTCACAGGCTGGCGCGCTACCATGCGCGCCCTTTTGTCTCTGAGCGCTTTCCTCTCACATGACTGTCTCGATACGCCGCCGCCATTTCACCCTGGCCCTGCCAGCCCTGGCCGCCCTGGCGCAGCCCGCGCTGGCTCGCTCGCCCCACTCGCTCACGCTGGGCATGACGCTGGAGCCGCCCGGGCTGGACCCCACGGCTGGCGCAGCCTCGGCCATCGCCGAAATCATGCTCTACAACGTCTTTGAGACGCTCACCAAAATCCGCCCCGACGCCAGCGTCGGCCCGCTGCTGGCGCAAAGCTGGCACAGCTCGCCTGATCTGAAGCAGTGGACTTTTCAGCTGCGCGACAACGCACGCTTTTCCAACGGCGCGCCGCTGACGGCGCAAACCGTGCAATGGGCCTTCACGCGCGCTGCCAGCGAAGGCAGCACCAACAAAGACCGGCGCACTTTCACCGCCATGCGCCAGATTGCCGCGCCTGATGAGCGCACCGTGCGCATCGAGCTGGAGCAGCCCGATGCCGATCTGCCCTTCAAGCTGGGCCAGGCCACCGCCATCATCGTCGAGCCGGGCAGCGCCGCCGGCAACGCCACGCGCCCCGTCGGCAGCGGCCCTTACGTGCTGGACAAATGGCAGCGCGGCGCTTCCCTCACCCTCAAGGCCTGGCCGCAGTGGCGCGAGGCGGGCGCCATCGCCATTGGCCGCGCCGTCTTTCGCTTCATCAGCGACCCGGCCGCGCAAGTGGCCGCGCTGCTGGCGGGCGATGTGGATGCCTTTGTCCGCATGAGCGAGCGCGGCGCCGCGCGCCTGAAGGCCGATGGACGCTTTGCGCTGCTGCAAAGCGGCTCGCGCGCCAAAACCATCGTCGCATTCAACCACCGCCACGCGGCCTTGCGCGATGTGCGCGTGCGCCGCGCCCTGTGCGCCGCCATTGACCGCCAGGCCGTGCTGCAAGCGGGCCAAAACGGCCTGGGCACGCCCATCGGCAGCTACTACACCCCCGGCAGCCCCGGCTATGTGGACCTGACCGGCGTCAATGCCTATGACCTGGACAAAGCCCGCCAGCTGCTCAAAGAGGCCCTGCCCGATGGCCCCCTGTCGCTCACCCTCACCCTGCCGCCCACGCCCTACGCCCGCCAGGGCGGCGAAGTCGTGGCCGCGCAGCTGTCGCAGGCGGGCGTGCGCGTGAAAGTGCAAAACGTGGAATGGGCGCAGTGGCTCAGCCACGTTTACGGGCAGGCGCAGTTTGACCTCACCCTCATCAGCCACGTCGAGCCGCTCGATCTGGGCAACTGGAGCAAGCCCGGCTACTACTGGGGCTACGAAAACCCCGCCTTCGACGCCCTCTACCAGCGCCTGCGCGCCAGCGCCGATGAAGGCGAGCGGCTGAAGCTGCTGGAGCAAGCCCAGCGCCTGCTGGCCGAAGACGCCGCTGCCATCTTCCTGTACCAGCCGCACTGGCTGACCGCCGCCCGCAAGGGTCTGCAAGGGCTATGGGAGCAGATGCCCATCTCGGTCAATGACCTGGCGACCCTGCGCTGGCAGTGAGCGCGGCCGGGCGGCGGCAAAAACAGGAGCAAATTTGAGGGGGTCGAAAGGCCTCTTTGCGCACGCTCTACTAGGACCTCATGCTATTGATTAAGGAGCGGATTCGATCCGCTTTTCTCTCCTATTACCTCGCAGGCCGCCTGCATTCCCGGCTTGCTCGGGCGATGGTTTTTTATCAGCACCTGCCCACGATCTGACCATGAGGGGCAAAAAGGCGCATCGGGATGGGCGCAAAGCGCAGGTGGACCTCACGCCTCATTTGAGATTTGCAACGGTCACAAGCGCCCGAGGCCGCCCCAAGGCCGCACTTACTGCACTGGCGAACAGACACTCGCGAACAGATTGTGGGCAAGCTCTCTGACAAGGCTGGAGCGCGGAGTGGCTGGACTGGTTTGTGCGAACTGCCGACCTGCTCTCTGTCCCCTTTTTCAGAAAAAGAAATAGAGCGGAACCACCTTGCGCCGCCCTTTGCGGCAAGCCATGAGCAAGTCTTGACAAGCGCTCTTGATCATCAGAAACAGGAGCAAATTCAGGGGTACGAAACAGGCTCTTGCGCCCATTCCACTAGGACCCATTGCTACAGAAAGAGAAGCTAAATAATGGCAAGTGTTCTGCCCCGCTCATCCAGCGCCTAGCATTCCCGTTTTTTCCCCCATCCAAGGAGCACCCCCATGACACATCCCCCCCGCCGCGCCCTGCTGCAAAACCTGCTGGCTCTGGCCGCCTGCGCCGCCCTGCCTGGCGCGGCTCTGGCCGCTGAAGCGGCCCCTGTTCAACCCGCTGGCAAGCCCGCGCCCGTGCAGGTGGCCTTCATCGAAGCCCTGTCCGGCCCCTTTGCCAACACGGGCGAATCCGTCTGGCGCAACCTGCTCATGGCCAGCGAGCGCGTCAATGCCCGTGGCGGCGCACAAATCGAACTGCGCCGCTACGACAACAAAGGCCAGGTGGACGAATCGCTGGCCGCCTTGCGCGCGGCCATCGACCACGGCGCGAGCGTGGTGCTGCAAGGCAACTCATCGGCCGTGGCCGCCGCGCTGATAGACGCCATCAACAAACACAACCGCCGCGAGCCAGAGCGGCAAGTGCTGTTTCTCAACTACTCGGCCATCGACCCGGCCCTGACCAACGAGCGTTGCAGCCCCTGGCATTTCCGCTTTGACGCGCATGCCGACATGCGCATGGCCGCGCTCATGCAAGTCATCAAAGAAGACAAAGACCTCAAGCGCATCTACCTCATCGGGCAGGACTACAGCTTTGGCCAGGCCGTGCTGCGCGAAGCGCGCCGCCAGCTCGAAAAAGAGCGGCCCGACGTGCAAATCGTGGGCGACGAACTCCACCCCGTGGGCCGCGTGAAAGACTTCGCCCCCTACGCCGCCAAAATCAAAAACAGCGGCGCGCAAGCCGTGCTCACCGGCAACTGGGGCAACGACCTCACCTTGCTCGTCAAGGCCGTGCGCGAAGCAGGCTTTGACGGGCGCTTCTACACCTTCTACGGCAACGCCCTGGGCGCGCCCGCCGCCATTGGCGAAGCGGGCATAGGCAAGGTTTTTGCCGTGGCCGACTGGATGCCCAACGTGCCCGCGCCCGAAAGCGCCGCCTTCTACAAGGCCTTCCGCGAGCGTTTTCCCAAACCCGAAGACGACTACGTGCACCTGCGCCAGCAACTGCTCATTGAGGCGCTGGCGCAAGCCATCGACGCCGCCAGCAAGCGCCCTGGCGGCCCCACCGCCGCCCACATCGCCGCCAGCCTTGAAAACGCCAAAGTGCAACTGGCCGGCCGCAGCGGCCACATGCGCGCGCAAGACCACCAGTTCCAGCAAAACCTCGTTGTCGGCGTGATGGACAAGCAAGGCGCGCCCGGCGTGCCTTTTGACGTGGAAGGCAGCGGCTACGGCTTTCGCATCGTGCGCGACATCCCCGCCAGCCAGGCCGAAATGCCCACCACCTGCGCCATGCAGCGGCCCTGGCAGCCGTAAAAACGGCGGATTGCGTGAATTCGTTCGCGCAATCCGCTGCTTGCTTGCGCGCGTGCCATGTGTCTTTCATTGCTGAATTCGTTTATTCTGTATCCATTCGTCAGAAACAACTCTTGCACGGGGAGCAGAAATGCAGTGGTTTAGGGCACAGGGCGGTCAATCCGCACGTCACGGCTTGGTATGCCTGCTCATGCTGCTGTTCATGGCCTGCCAGGCCGTGGCGCAAGGCGGGCCAGACCCCGCGCTACAAAAAGGCCAGCAATGGCTGCAAGCCCAGACCAAGCCCGATGGCAGCCTGGCGAGCGAAGCCGCCTCGCCTGCGCTGCCCGCGCAATCGCGCCATGAAACGGTTACCACGCTCAAGGCGCTGAACGCCAGCGTGCCTGCCACCTTGATTGCAGGCATGGACGGCTTCACGGCCCCCGCCACCCGCTACCTTGCCCAGCGCGCCCTTACGCGCCAGCAGGCAGGCGCGGACGATGCCAGTCTGCTGGACGCACTGGCCGCGCTGCAAAACCCCAATGGCAGCTTTGGTGCCGCACAGGGCCTGCCCGGCAATGCGCTGGACACAGCCTGGGCCTTGCGCGCCCTGGCCGCCAGCCGCGCCAGCGCCCAGGCCACACTCAAGGCGCTGCAATGGCTGGCCAGCGCCCAGCACGCTGACGGCTCCTGGCCCCTTGCGCCAGATGGCGACGCCACCATCACCACCGCCCTTGCCGCCCAGGCCCTGCTGCCTTGGCGGCAACAGCCCGCCGCGCAGGCCGCCCTTGCCAAAGCGCGCGCCTGGCTCACTGCTCAGCGCAATCCGCAACAAGCCTGGAGCAGCAATCTGCATACTGCCCAGGCCCTGCTGGCCGTGCTGCCGGGGCTGGACACGGCAGCAGCCATGCAGCCCGCCCTCACGGCACTGAAACAGGCCCAGCGGCCTGATGGCAGCTGGGCGGGCGATCCACACCTGACAGCGCTGGCTCTGCGCGCGCTGCGGCTGGCCGCGCAACCCGCCACCAATCCTGATCTGGCCAGCGTGCGGGGGCAGGTGGTGGATGAAGCCGGCAAACCTATCGCAGGCCTATCTGTGCAATTGGCCCGCAACACACAGCAAACAAATACTGACATTCGAGGAGAATTCGTTTTTTCTGGTTTGCCAGCAGGAATCGATACATTACATATAAAAACTGATGGAATGCAAAATTATTCAGCCAGCTTATCCTTGATGCCTGGCCAATTACTCAATCTGGGGAAAATTATTCTTAAAGCACTTGGCCCCAGCAATTCACATACTTTTTCTATTTCTGGAGTAGCGCACTACAGCATAGACGGCTACAAATGGCTTCCAGCTAGCAATGCAAGGATCAGTGTTGGAATGCTTTTTACCTCAACAAACTGGAAAGGAGAATACGTTTTAAATAATATAACTCCCGGCACCTTAAATATTCGCGCTGAATATTCCAATTCAGCATACGCAAACTTCAATACAATTGAAACCTCGCTTACAGCTCAAGCGGGCGAGCAAATACGCTTCGATCCCAAATTTACTCACCTTAGCTGGAACCGATCCGTTAAAGTGGTAGTTACTGATGCATCTTCCGGCCAACCCTTACCCAATGCTATCGTTAGTCTTAACGGTATTGAACATACCGTTAATATTAATGGTGAACTCACTTTTTCTTCTGAACTGGCTACTGAAAACAATTTTGTGAGCATTTCTGCCGAAGGATATATTTCACGCAGCATGCACATAAAAATACGGGGAGCGCAGCATATACTTCTTCCTGTCACCCTCACACCTGATACGCGAGGCACAACCTCCACAACGCTGCAAGGGCTAATCACAGACGCAGAGACCCACCTCCCCATACCTGATGCAACTGTGCGCATTTTCAATACGAATCTATTAACCCGCACTGGAACAGATGGACATTACATTCTAAGTGATGTGCCCGCAGGACAAAATAAAATCTTGATTGAAAAATCCAATTACAACAGTCAAGCGCAGACATTAAATCTGCGGCAAAATTATATTCATGAGTTTAATGTATCATTGGCACAGCAAATAGATGCAGCACAGTCTATTAACGCGCAATTCATAGTGCTTAACAGTACAAGCAAGCAGCCAGTTCCCAACGCTCAAATTGTTATAGGAGGCGTCAACGCCCGAACTCTGCAAACTGACAAGCAAGGGCACGCCAGTATTAGTGGCCTAAACGCTGGAATTTCGCATATCAAAGCAGAAGCGACCGGATATGAAGAGAACCATTTTGATATTGAATTCAAAGCTGGTGGTACTTATTCAATTCCGATAAAACTGGATCCACGAAATTCAGGAGGCTTCCGCATTCATGGACAAGTGCTAGATGCGTCCAGTGGACAACCATTACCTAACGTTCGCGTCAATCTGTCCGGACTAAATGGCATGCAAACTGCGACCGATACTAGTGGATATTACGAGTTTGCAGGTCTGCACCAAGGAAGGTGGCACCTTTCTGCAACAAAAACTGGCTACTACAGTAACACCCGTATTTTGGATCTGACTGCCAGCGCTCGCGCTGATATTCAGCTGCTCGCCAGCAGCAACGAACAATCTGGCCTGGATACATTGCGTGCTGTTGTGGCAGGCCATTCTAATAGCTCTACTCGCGCAATAGGGCATTTATTCATTTTTGGGCAACCAGGCACATCCGGTGCAATTAGAAGCAATGATGGTATTCTGGATCAGAATTTCATTATTGATAACACTGGCATTTCTGACATCATCGTGCCAGCCAGCCAGTTTCTTGCAACTGAAAATATAGTGCAAGAAAAAGCGCTTTTTATTTACGCAAATAATTCTGTGAGTGCCTCATTTCTAAACAGAGAGAATCACTCAACAGATATGACCTATCTTTTGGACGCAGCGGCGCTAGGTACGCACTATCGAGTGATGAACTGGGATTCAGGCATCATGCAGATGTCTGTAACAGCAATCGAGCATGACACAAATATAACGATTATTCCAGCAAAGAAATTTTCGTCTGGTCAAAAGCCAGGAAACCCATTCACAATCAGATTAAACAAAGGCCAGTCTGTTATCTATCACGCCACATACGGTTCCGACATGACCGGCAGTCAAATTCACTCCAATAAACCCATAGCTGTATTCGCGGGAGTAAAATGCGCCAACATTCCTGCTCAAACGGCTGCTTGTGATCATTTATTTACCCAGTTGCCTCCTGTGGAACAATGGGTTAATGAGTATATTGTGCCAGCCTTAACACAAATAAGTGGGGCAAGCACCTTAACACGAATTCTTGCTGCAGATGACGACACACATATCACCATCAACGGCAAACTGGTGGCCAGTCTGCAAGCTGGACAGTTTTACCAGAAAGATGTGGACACCGACCTGCACATCACTAGTAACCGTCCAGTGCTAGTAGGGCAGTTCATGAAAGGTGCAGGCGCTACAAATGGTAAGGCTGATCCATCCTTCACCTACTTATTGGGCATCGAACAAGCGCTGAAAAGCTACGTATTCACTACCCCCACTGGACAGGCAGCCTATCCCGTCAACACGTTGAATCTGGTTATACCTAATACAGCATTGCCAACGCTAAAGCTCAATGGCGCTCGGGTTGATACGTCAACTTTCCGTACTGTTCAAAATACAAGCTACAGCACAGGTTATTTGTCTATCCCCGAAGGAGCAGGAAAAATTGAGGCGGATCTACCCTTCCTTGCGTTCATTTCAGGTTATAGAATTTATGATAGTTATTACACTTTTCTGGGGGCCAATTATTCTCCCGGCGCATCAGTTCCACCGTTCAGTGGACAGCTGAACGTTACTACTGATCAACCAGTATATCCGGCTGATTCTCCAGTCATATTGCAAGCCGATGTGCATAACAGCGGGACGACCGCTTCTAAATTACGTCTGCTGTTGCGTCTGCATAGCTCAGATGGCAGTGAGATCATGCGGTTTTCTCCGCATGCACTGGATAGCCCGGAACCTGGGCAATCAGTACATTATCAGCAATCCTGGAATACTGCCAACTATCCGGCGGGAATATACACCTTGACAGGTTCATTAATAGATACCTCCGGGCATGTTGTTGATACGGATAGCAGTCTGTTTTCCATTGCTGCTGGTCATATAAATAATCCAAAAGCAACTCTTGAGGTCAAAACAGACCGTGCCGCCTACTCCAGCAGTGATAACGTGCATATTACTTCCTATGCTCACAATCTAACTTCAAATGCCAATCTGAATGATGTTTACGTTCTACTTAAAGCAACTGCTCCCAATAGACAAATTATCTATACGGATAGATTACCTATAGGGCAATTGAATGCATTCGCAATCCGTATAACCAATGGGATTCAAAAACTGCGCAATGCCCCCGAAGGCATCTACACCGTGCAGGCCAGCCTCATCGGCAGCGGCCACAACCTCAAGCGACATACAGCCCGCAAGACCTACGACACCGGCGTGACCCTGGCCACCGCAACGGCGCAATACACGGTGCAGAAAAACACCGCAACGCCAACGCCAACGCCAACGCCAACGCCAACGCCAACGCCGACGCCAACGCCAACGCCGACGCCAACGCCGACGCCAACGCCGACGCCAACACCGACGCCAACACCGACGCCAACACCGACGCCAACACCGACGCCAACACCGACGCCAACACCGACGCCGACACCAACACCGACACCAACGCCAACACCGACGCCCAGCCCGTCAGGCCGCATCGCTGCCGTGCCCGCCAGCAGTCCGGCCGCGCTGGCGCTGCTTGCCGCAGCTGTGGCCCTGACCGCGCGCCGCCGCAAAAACGGCGCCATTCGCCGCGCCGCCCATCACCCCTGCCATCTTGACCACGCCACACAGGAGACCCAGCCATGACCGCCCGCTTTCTGCTCCATTCGCTGCAAACGGGCGCACGCCGCCAGCTTTTAGTGCAGCACGGCGGCCTGGACCGCCCTGCCTTCTGCGGCCTGGGCGGGCGCGCCTTGCGGCTTGTGTCCTGGCTGGTCATTGCCGCCTTGCTGAACACCAGCTTCGCGCCGCTGGCGCGCGCCATGCAGCATCAAAGACAGCTGGCCGCTGCACAGGCCGCTGAAGACAGCGCCGCTTCCGACGAACAGCGCTACGCCCAGGCCCTGCAAGCCATTGAACAGGCGCTGCAAAACGAAAACCAGGGCGAAAGCCAGGGCCGCGCCAAAGCCATGTCCGCCGCAGCCCTGGCCAGCGCGCAAACCCTGCAAACCTACGCCGAGGGCATCCGGCAGCAATCGCAGCAGCTGCGCCAGCAGTGGCAAGCCGCAGGCGTGGAGGCTGCCATCCTTGAAAGGCAAGCGGCTCTTGAGCAGCAGTTTCTTGACAAGCACCATCGTCTGATGGCCCCGCTTGAAGCTGCGCAAGGCCCCGCAGCCAAAAGCAGCGCCAGCGCCCAGGCATCCGCCCGCCGCGCCCTGCAACAGTTTCTGGCAGACAACGCCCCGCGCCCGGCTCCCTCGCTCATTGATTGGCAGCGCCTGCCCTGGCAAGTGCAAAAACCCCTTGAAGCCCGGCCCGCCGAAAGCGAAGCCGCCCTGCAACAAAAGCTCGGCCTGCCGCAAGCCAAAGCCGCCAGCGCCGCCACGGCTGCCGACACGGCCTTCACGCCGGAAGCGCCCGACAGCCCCGAAATCCGCCAGCTGGCCCAAAAGCTGGAGCGCAACCCTTTGAAGATTTACCAGTGGGTGCATGACCACATTCACTACACGCCCACCCAGGGCAGCGTGCAAGGCGCGGCCGACACCCTGGACAAAAAGGCGGGCAACGCCACAGACACCGCCAGCTTGCTCATTGCCTTGCTGCGCAGCAGCGGTATCGCCGCCCGCTATGTCTATGGCACGGTGGATATTCCGCTGGCGCAAGCGCAGAACTGGGCCGGGGGCCTGAAAACGCCTGAAGCCCTGCAACAAATCCTGGGCCAGGGCGGCATTGCCAACACCCTGCTGGTCAAGGGCGGCCAGCCTGTGGCCATTCGCATGGAGCATGTGTGGGCCGAAGCCTTCATTCAGTACCACCCCGGCTGGGGCGCGCGCCATGTGCCCGGCCAGAGCACACCCGACGCCTGGATTCCCATGGACGCCAGCTTCAAGCAATACACCTACAGCGACGGCATGGATCTTCAGCAGGCCGTGCCGCTGGATGCGGCCGCCCTGATCAGCGCCGCCGGGCAAGGCGCGCAAGTCAATGAGGCCGAGGGCTGGGTGCAGCACTTGAACACCGCTGCCTTGCAAGGCCAGCTCAGCGCTTATCAGCAAAGGCTCAAAGCCTATATCGACCGCCAGAACGGCGGCCAAAGCACTGTCGGCCAGGTGCTGGGCCAGCGCACGGCGCAAATCGATCCCCTGCCCTTTTTTGCCGCTACGCTGCCTTATGAAGTCAAGGCCCGAAGCCAGTCTTTCGGCGCCATTCCTGACAGTCTCAAGGCCAGGTTCAGATACGCCATCTATCCTGACAAGCAAAGCGCCGTGCTCGAGGGCAGCCCCATCTTGCAATTTGAAGCAGACACGGCCAGTCTGGCGGGCAAGAAGCTGACGCTGGCCTGGGTGGCGGCCAGCGATGCCGATCAGCGGGCCATTGAGGCGCTGATTCCCCAGGTGCGCCCCGGACAGACGCTCAAGCCGCAAGATTTGCCCAGAGGGCTGCCCGCCAGCATCAGCCTGAAGCCGCAGATTTTGGTGGAGGGCGCTGTCAAGGCCGAAGGCAGCGCCTTGAGAGCGGGCAGCGAGCCGGTCGGCGCCGGGGCCTTTACCCAGTACGGCAGCCGCCAATGGGATGAAACGTATGACCAGCTCATCGCCGGGCAGCAAACGGCATTGGGGCTGAGTATTCAGGGCATCAGCCAGGCGCAGATGGAAAGGCTCAAGGCCCGGATGGAAGAAACCAAACAGACGCTGGAGCGCGCGCAGGCTGCGCCCGAAAGCCAGCGCGGGCAGATCCTGAAGGGCATCACCGGAGACAAGCTCACGGGAGACATGCTCACGGCCACGGTGTGGGGCTACTTTGCCAGTTTGCAAAGCCAGGGGCTGATTGCCGCATCACAGGCGCAAATGGTGGATGCGCCCGCCTTGAGCTATGGGCTGTTTCATGCGCAAGTCAAACCCAACAAGCTGTATGGCCTTGTCAACCGGGGCGTCACGTTTCAGGGCTTGAATATGGACATAGGCCACTTGCGGCATGTGCGCTGGGTGAAAGATGATGATCCCAAGAGCCAGATCAACAAAGACCCCAATCTCGCCCAAAACGGCAAAACGGCCGCGCAAAACCGCTGGATTGCCTACAACAAGATGAGAGGCCAATACGCCAGCGCGATGGAGCATGCAGCGCCGGAGGCGTTCTGGGTAGATAAAATGAAGTGCAGCCATACGGATGAAAACGGGCGAATCCAGAACCCGACATTAAATCCGTGCGCGGAAGGCATATCCGCCGTAAAGGCTATTGCCATCGCACAAGCCGAAGGGCAGAAGATTTACACGATCAACAAACAGAATGCGCAGACGGCGCTGCAAAAGTTGCCCATAGGCGGAGAAGTGGGCAGTGAAATCAGGAATGCCGTCAATGCTGGCAAGGAAGTGACCGTGCATGAGAAAAGCATCAACAAGCACGGATGGAAGGGGTTTGGGTATATTGTTATTGATCCGGAGACCGGAGCGGGGGCTTATTTGATTGAGGGGAGCGGGAATGGGGGAATATTTTTAGCAATTGGCTCCTTGTATGGTTTCGCTCTTGGCTATACCATGCTTGGGCTTGATGCCGCCATTGCTTCAAAAGCCTCGTCTGCATTTATTGGTCCTATGCTGACGGCGCTTGCTCTTGAACTGGCGTCAATCGCAGTAATATGGCAGGCTTATGGGGCATTGTATGGCGATAAAGCTCAACAATGTTTCGTCACCGGGATCGGCTTAGGGCTAGCAAGTGCAAATGTCGCTATAGCAATTTTGGGAAAATTATCGGGACATCCTCTTCCGGGAGGAACTATTACAATAGCATCGACCTCTTTAATAATTGCAGTGATATCTTCAAATACACCAACAGAGACCTCAAGCAATTGTTTTAAATAAGTGCAACATGAATAACCTCTGGGATTCAAATAATCATTCCGTAAATATACTGTTACTGATTGCAATTCATTTATATATTTTTATAGTAACATCTATCGTGACTACATATAAAATAACCAAAAATATTAAAAAGGCGCTACTAACAACCTTGCAAGAATCAAAAGCGCCTATGATTAGCGAGGCGTCCATCTTGATTTACGCAATTAGAATTATTTTTGGGGTTAATATCAATATTAGTTATATATATGAGATCCTATTTACATTATTTTTTTGCTTTATTATTATTAATGGCAATATGGGTAAATATCATTTTAATGCTAGAATATTTTTGACTGGTCAAATTATTCTCGTTGTATTTATTGGTTGCATATTGTTTGCGGATTTATTAATGTAGTTTCAATGTGGAATTTTATGTGCTCATAAATCATCGGGGCGTCACGTTTCAGGGCCTGAACATAGACATAGGCCACTTGCGGCATGTGCGCTGGGTGAAGGATGATGATCCCAAGAGCCAGATCAACAAGGACCCCAATCTCGCCCAAAACGGCAAAACGGCCGCACAAAACCGCTGGATTGCCTACAACAGGATGAGAGGCCAATACGCCAGCGCGATGGAGCATGCGGCGCCGGAGGCGTTCTGGGTGGATAAAACGAAGTGCAGCCATACGGATGAAAACGGGCGAATCCAGAACCCGACATTGAATCCGTGTGCGGAAGGCATATCCGCCGTGAAGGCCATTGCCATTGCCCAAAGCGAAGGGCAGAAGATTTACACGATCAACAAGGCCAACGCGCAGACGGCGCTGCAAAAGTTGCCTATAGGCGGAGAAGTGGGCAGTGAAATCAGGAATGCCGTCAATGCTGGCAAGGAAGTGACCGTGCATGAGAAAAGCATCAACAAGCACGGATGGAAGGGGTTTGGGTATATTGTTATTGATCCGGAAACCGGGGCCGGGGCTTATTTGATTGAGGGGAGTGGGAATGGTGGAGAACAGATAGATGCTGCAATTGCTAAGGCATTGAATATTAATCAGCTTGCTCCAGACAGAATCAAACAATCAATAATGACTTATAATTTAGGCATGCTTAATCGTGTATTAAGTATGGTTGAACATGCCGCCCTCACGGTTAGTGCTTGGCTGAAATGCAATAGTGAGCTGATTATCAATATACTTGTGCTAGCAATTATCTTGGCGCTAATTGTTGCTGTGATACGAAATGCCCCAGCCCTTGCTCCTGCTGCAGTTATAGTAGTTGCACTGGCATCAAAGCCAGCCATGGCTGCCAGTTCTAGGACAAGTTGTTTTATAGATTGCACAAAAGCAACGCCTCAAATCCTAAAGATTACCATGCCAGAACCGATATTGGGCAGAGAGCATGAATTCAAGGCTGAATATGGAGCCACTCCTGTTAGCAGATTCGATATATGCAGCTGCAAGGATGGAGGCATCGTGATATGGGAGGTGCAAAAATGTGGCAGCATTCCCGTTGGAGCAATACCAATAATAACAGATTTCAGGTGGAAATAAATGTCGTTTGAATGTGAGATATTGTGTGGCGCCTTTGATTTTGACGAAGGTGCCTTTCTGAAAAGTCAAGCAGTTTCCATGAGAGATTTTTCTATTGAAAAAGGGAGAATTTATAGATGGGCCAATGGCAGAGTTCCGCTCGAGAAGCCCGAATATTATAAAATAAAGTTTAAAAAACTAAGACACAAGACAACTAATGAGTCTACCGAGAAACAAATCGTTTACATGTATCAGAATTTCATATTGTCTCAAACAGCAATCCAAGATTATATTGACAGGCATGCAACAACAATAGATCTATTTTTTAAATGTTCAAAGGGAGATCTGTTTAGAAAATTCTTGATTGTTCAGGAGGCGGATGAACCAGCAGGTTTCTTTCTTAATGCAGCCATAATAGAGAGATTGGCCAGTTGCGGCTTATCTGTCGACATCGCTCTAAATCCTTCTCCCAATGCATGAATTAATATCCACAGGAAGCGAGTCAGTATTGCAATAATTTTGGAGGCACAACATTTAATACTCTGCCTAGAGAAATCATTAAAGGCGAAATCGGTGTCGGCGTAACCATTACGCAAGCTGAGCAAGGCATGGGAAGATTACTGGCGAGAGCGGCAGTAGCGCCTTGGATCCCAAACAAGCTTTTACCTGACCTAGCATCAATGAGTGTTCAGACATTGTCAAAGTTGCAGCAATCACGTCCTTATGGAGTGAGTAAGATCGGAAATATCGATGCGGTTTCGTCGCAACAAATGTATAAAAGGGCAATGCTTTCGCATTGATGTCAATAATCTTTATGGAACGAATTTCAAGCAATAATCATGTCTAAACATAATACTCAGATTGGGGAAATAAAAAAACTGCATGGAAAAAGAAAGGAGCAGGCTATATTTTATCATCAGGAATGCCGTCAATGCTGGCAAGGAAGTGACCGTGCATGAGAAAAGCATCAACAAGCACGGATGGAAGGGGTTTGGGTATATTGTTATTGATCCGGAAACCGGGGCGGGGGCTTATTTGATTGAGGGGAGCGGGAATGGGGCCATATTAATGCTAATTGGCGTCATTTATATGATGGCGGCGCTTATTTTATTTATTACTATTGGAGCCAGCACAGGAGGATTGGGATTAATTGCAGCCGGCACCGGATTGATTGCATTTGCTAATTTTCTTATAGCAGGCATATCAATATACATGGCTGGCTTGATGCTTGCTACAGGAAACAAAAGAATATGTGCAGCCTTTATGAGCGTTTACGCAGGAGCAAGCTTGAGTATGCTTGCCCTCTCATTTAATGTTCTTGGTATGGTGATGGGGCAAGCTGCTGGAAATTTCTTTAGTGGATTTGCCTTCTCAGACCATTGCTCATGATGAGAAAACATATTACACCCATCGTATGGGGCATATGGATAATAGCAAATATATGCCCTATATTTCAACAAAATATATTTGTTGCGATTATCTATGCAACCTCTCTGGTGCTCATGGGAGCATGTGTTAATTTTAATGAAAACAAACAATCATCAATAATATTATTTTATATATTGATAGCTTTTCCCTATTCTATATCCTTAACCTATATCAAACCCGCCCTGAATTTCATGGGTATTTTTATGTTATATATTTCGAGCTTTGCGGCAATCATGCTGCTAATTTTGAGAAAAAGAAATAAATCATCGTGATAAATGTGTAGTGGGATATTTATGCCATTTCATTGCCTCTTGTGTCCTCAAAAACAGGAGCAAATTCAACCCCTATCAAAAAGCCATTTGTCGCAGTAAGTACGGGGACTTCATGCTATCAATCAAGGAGCAAGTCAGGCTGCTTCTTTGAACCTTGTTCACTTTGCACCCGCTACACACCCGACGCCTGGATTCCCATGGACGCCAGCTTCAAGCAATACACCTACAGCGACGGCATGGATCTTCAGCAGGCCGTGCCGCTGGATGCGGCTGCCCTGATCAGCGCCGCCGGGCAAGGCGCGCAAGTCAATGAGGCCGAGGGCTGGGTGCAGCACTTGAACACCGCTGCCTTGCAAGGCCAGCTCGGCGCTTATCAGCAAAGGCTCAAAGCCTATATCGACCGCCAGAACGGCGGCCAAAGCACTGTCGGCCAGGTGCTGGGCCAGCGCACGGCGCAAATCGATCCCCTGCCCTTTTTTGCCGCTACGCTGCCTTATGAAGTCAAGGCCCGAAGCCAGTCTTTCGGCGCCATTCCTGACAGCCTCAAGGCCAGGTTCAGATACGCCATCTATCCCGACAAGCAAAGCGCCGTGCTCGAGGGCAGCCCCATCTTGCAATTTGAAGCGGACACGGCCAGTCTGGCGGGCAAGAAGCTGACGCTGGCCTGGGTGGCGGCCAGCGATGCCGATCAGCGGGCCATAGAGGCGCTGATTCCTGCGCCACGCCCCGGACAGACGCTCAAGCCGCAAGATTTGCCCAGAGGGCTGCCCGCCAGCATCAGCCTGAAGCCGCAGATTTTGGTGGAGGGCGCTGTCAAGGTCGAAGGCAGCGCCTTGAGAGCGGGCAGCGAGCCGGTCGGCGCCGGGGCCTTTACCCAGTACGGCAGCCGCCAATGGGATGAAACGTATGATCAGCTCATCGCCGGGCAGCAAACGGCATTGGGGCTTTCCATTCAAGGTGTTTCTGCGGCTCAGATAGAAAAACTGCAAGCTCGTATAGGAGCAACGAAAAAAACACTGGAGCAGCTACAGTCCGCACCAGAAAATCAACACGCTGGCATTATTCAGAACATTACTGGCGATGAAATTACAGGCGACATGCTCACAGCTACCGTGTGGGGCTACTTCGCCAGCCTGCAAGGTTATGGAGCAATCATATCCAGCCAGACTGGCATGATAGATCAGCCAGCATTGAGCTATGGTCTGTTTCACGCACAAGTCAAACCCAACAAGTTATATGGTCTTGTCAATCGGGGCGTCACGTTTCAAGGTTTGAATATGGACATAGGCCACTTGCGGCATATTCGATGGGTTAAAGACGATGATCCCAAGAGCCAGATCAACAAAGACCCCAATCTCGCCCAAAACGGCAAAACGGCCGCGCAAAACCGCTGGATTGCCTACAACAAGATGAGAGGCCAATACGCCAGCGCGATGGAGCATGCAGCGCCGGAGGCGTTCTGGGTAGATAAAATGAAGTGCAGCCATACGGATGAAAACGGGCGAATCCAGAACCCGACATTAAATCCGTGCGCGGAAGGCATATCCGCCGTAAAGGCTATTGCCATCGCACAAGCCGAAGGGCAGAAGATTTACACGATCAACAAACAGAATGCGCAGACGGCGCTGCAAAAGTTGCCCATAGGCGGAGAAGTGGGCAGTGAAATCAGGAATGCCGTCAATGCTGGCAAGGAAGTGACCGTGCATGAGAAAAGCATCAACAAGCACGGATGGAAGGGGTTTGGGTATATTGTTATTGATCCGGAGACCGGAGCGGGGGCTTATTTGATTGAGGGGAGCGGGAATGGGGGCATCCTATTCACCATTTTCACGCATGCGCTATTATTTTTCTTATGGTTCTTGGTAATCGTGGGGATGTCATCACTATTTATATTGATTGGTGGAGCCATCTTAACATTTATCTCGTTCGGCATTCCAATGCTTGGAGTTGCATTTGCAGGATTGAGTTTAGCTGGCAAGCTCGCTGTAATTGGACTTGGGATATGGACATACTCGCACTTCTTCTTGGAGGGGTGTTACAGGGCAATTGGCAAATTTATTGGAAACATATTGCCCGGATTCGCCGCTTTTAAAGCAGCCAACTCTATCTCAAATGCTCTCAGGCTGATCTTTTTTGGCGCTGCGGCTGATACATATAAGTCAGCAGTTGAAGGTTGCTGATATGTCTATATGGAACCGCATGGTGAATCATGCAAAGCTAGAAAAATGGCGTATTATCGCAATGCTGATTTTCTATTTTGAAACCGCATTGGCCGTCTTTATATTTAGAAATCAGAATTTCATATATTACATGATCTTTCAATGTCTATTCTTGGTGACAATGGGAGGCATTGTCCATATATCCAAAAAGCGCCTCAATTCGGATTTTTGCGAGTCTTACCGCATATCTAAAAAGTATGCTGCTCTAATATGCTCTTTATGTTTTTTCGTCTTGCTCATAAAAAAGTATATGTTCGAATAGAAGAAAGGCTCAAGGCCCGGATGGAAGAAACCAAACAGACGCTGGAGCGCGCGCAGGCTGCGCCCGAAAGCCAGCGCGAGCAGATCCTGAAGGGCATCACCGGAGACAAGCTCACGGGAGACATGCTCACGGCCACGGTATGGGGCTACTTTGCCAGTTTGCAAAGCCAGGGGCTGATTGCCGCATCACAGGCGCAGATGGTGGATGCGCCCGCCTTGAGCTATGGGCTGTTTCATGCGCAAGTCAAACCCAACAAGCTGTATGGCCTTGTCAACCGGGGCGTCACGTTTCAGGGCTTGAATATGGATATAGGCCACTTGCGGCATGTGCGCTGGGTGAAAGATGATGATCCCAAGAGCCAGATCAACAAGGACCCCAATCTCGCCCAAAACGGCAAAACGGCCGCGCAAAACCGCTGGATTGCCTACAACAAGATGAGAGGCCAATACGCCAGTGCAATGGAGCATGCGGCGCCGGAGGCGTTCTGGGTGGATAAAACGAAGTGCAGCCATGCGGATAAAAACAGGCGAATCCAGATCCCGACATTAGATCCGTACGCGGAAGGCATATCCGCCGTAAAGGCTATTGCCATCGCACAAGCCGAAGGGCAGAAGATTTACACGATCAACAAGGCCAACGCGCAGATGGCGCTGGCGAAGCTGCCCATAGGAGGAGAAGTGGGCAGTGAAATCAGGAATGCCGTCAATGCTGGCAAGGAAGTGACCGTGCATGAGAAAAGCATCAACAAGCACGGATGGAAGGGGTTTGGCTATATTGTTATTGATCCGGAGACGGGGGCCGGGGCTTATTT
This sequence comes from Ottowia sp. oral taxon 894, assembly GCF_001262075.1. Lineage (GTDB taxonomy): Bacteria > Pseudomonadota > Gammaproteobacteria > Burkholderiales > Burkholderiaceae_C > Ottowia > Ottowia massiliensis. Next base: position 271,760 of record NZ_CP012073.1, read on the forward strand.
GATTGAGGGGGGCGGTAATGGATGTGTAATTTTTGCCATCATATTTGCAATCGTGGTAGCTACAATAATTTTAGCAGTGTTTGCCCCATTGCTAATAACCACATTTTCTGCCATTGCTGCAGTCACAGGGGTCTTCACGGCGGCTGCCATATCTGTTATCCTTTCTGGACTGGCATTATGGATAAGCGCAGAAAAAAATCTCAATAATAATCCTTGTGCGCAAATGTTCTTTCAAACATTGGCCACATCAATGATTACGCTTCCAGTCGGAGTGACTGCCAAGGTTGCCAAGCAGATACTTAGTTTAGTCCATCTGGAAGGCGCTTTTTGGGGAACAACTGTTGGTGCTGCATCAGGCGCGAAAGCCTGCTTCGCTTCTTGAGGTGTAAAATGGCTAAAGATATGCTTGATATCATAACCTTGGCGTCCTTTTTACTTGTCTTCTACTTTGCCAAGTTGAAAAATCACAAACTCTCCATAGTATTATCAATATTGGTTATTGGAAGTTATTCGTTATTTTTGCTGGTGTTCGTAGGATATTACAACGAAAAATTATTCATCAAACTGATGTATATATTATTAATGGCCTTCTCATATCATATAATGCGAATTAATAAGAATTAATGAGCACATGTATGCTATGTGCCTGAAGAATTTTATTCGTGATATTATAGGCTAGGAGGCGAGGTTTATTTCTTTTGGGTGCCTGCTTGGATATATTTTTAACATTTGGCACTATATACGCTCTTGGTTATACCATGGTGAACAAGGCATGGAAAATTACTGGCGAGAGCGGCAGTAGCGCCTTGGATTCCAAACAAGTTTTACCTGGCCTAGCATCAATGAGTGTTCAGACATTGTCCAAGTTGCAGCAATTACGTCCTTATGGAGTGAGTAAGATCTGAAATATCGATGCGGTTTCGTCGCAACAAATGTATAAAAGGGTAATGCTTTCGCATTGATGTCGATAATCTTTATGGCACGAATTTTAAGCAATAATCATGTCTAAACATAATACTCAGATTGGGAAAATAAAAGAACTGCATGGAAAAAGAAAGGAGCAGGCTATATTTTATCATCAGGAATGCCGTCAATGCTGGCAAGGAAGTGACCGTGCATGAGAAAAGCATCAACAAGCACGGGTGGAAGGGGTTTGGGTATATTGTGATTGATCCGGAAACCGGGGCGGGTGCTTATATCATAGAAGGGAGTGGGAATGGGGGATGGCTTGCTTTGGCAAATAATTACCTAATTTTGTATGGCCCAATGGCTTGGGAAAAAATTCGCCAAGACAGGATCACCCTACAATCCATCACAGGCCAGCTTAATGCCAACTATCGGGAAGCTGAGCATTTCTTATATGCACTTCAGCATCTTACGCCTGAACAAGGATGGCTTGTTAATGCAATAGCTACAGAGGGATATTGGATTGTGAAAGCGTTGTCCAACCTAATACTCCAGGGATATTCGCCATTCAGAGGTAGTCCGGTGACTTGGGATCAGCTGATTGCCGGCCTATATGGTGGATATTGTGCAAATTTTGGATGTGCAGGGATTCGTCAATGAAAAGAGTTTGGGTATTTCTTTTGATATTTCTATTCGCTGTTTATTTGGTCTATCAGATCAAATCAGAACATGATGAAATCAGGGAGATTTGCAGCAATTCGTTAGAATTAAAAATATCTGAACTAAGTGTCCGATCAAGCAATAAGAATCTAAAATTTTCATTTAGCGATGATACAGGTTTGATCTATGGATCAAAAACGTTTGGTCGAGTTGCGTGTTTAATAAAATATGATCTAGACGTAGTTACGAGCGCAGAATTTAGCGTTGTTGATTGAGAGTCTGGCTATGGACATAGGCCACTTGCGGCATGTGCGCTGGGTAAAAGATGATGATCCAAAGAGCCAGATCAACGACAGGCCCGAGCTGAAGCAGAACAACAAAAGCGCGGCGCAAAACCGCTGGATTGCCTACAACAAGATGAGAGGCCAATACGCCAGCGCAATGGAGCATGCGGCGCCGGAGGCGTTCTGGGTGGATAAAACGAAGTGCAGCTATACGGATGAAAACGGGCGAATCCAGATCCCGACATTAAATCCGTACGCGGAAGGCATATCCGCCGTAAAGGCTATTGCCATCGCACAAGCCGAAGGACAGAAGATTTACACGATCAACAAGGCCAACGCGCAGATGGCGCGGCAAAAGTTGCCCACATTGTGATATCTATGTATATTGTGGCAATTCTGACACCAATAACAGCACCATATTTGCGCTAATCGACATAACTTTGGCAGCGCCTGTTATAGCCACTTGGCTTTTAATGGCGGTCACCGCCATCACACTTATCGTGACAGAGCTAGCCTATCATTTTGACGAACCAAATGAAAGGTTTGAGCCTAATGAGCGATTCATGACAGCAATGACCTTTTTACCAAGTTTGGGATCTAGAGGAAGTATTCTCTGGTTTCTTATAAGAAGCATCCTTTTCCTGAAAGGCTAATAATGACTTTACTGAAGATATTAGGTTGGGTCAGCGTTTTCCTATTTTTTATTTGGGTAGTCGCAAAAAAAATCAGTCTGCCAAAAACAAATGGGGAGATATCTTATGAGAAGTCGCCGTTCACATGGTGGTTTATTATCGTATCACTAATAGCCATGCAGACTATTATGATGTATCAGTCATTCCGATAGCGGCATTTAGACGCCATGTGCTTTGATGAGTTGATTACCGACTACAAGACAACCTATCTCAAACATCATGTCTCAACATGGCATTGCGCACAACTTTCTCTATGAACAAACACATGCAAGTACTGAACATCTTATTAATTATAATATTTATCCTTGGCGTAATCATAGACACATACGCAACCCATAAAACCAAAAAATATAGTTGGCATTTCATGTCTTTTCTATGTTTTTTACTGGTTTTCATAATATCAATCGTATTTTATTCAAAAGAAGATTTTGTTTTTTACCTGGGAACCTCTGCATCCATTGTTTGCGCAATTACATCGGGATATAAATTGTTTACAGAAACACGGTCATAAGCATAGTGAAATAAATTATGTGGTTTGAGATTGATTGAAAATTTCTCCACTGGATTTGCTTTTCAGTCCATTGTTCATGACGAGAAGATATATTACATTCACTGCACGAGTATATGGATAGTGACAAATATATACCCATATTTCAACGAAATATATTTGTAGCAACTATTTATGCAACATCTCTGGTGTCCTTAAAAAATCGGAAATATCGATGCGGTTTCGTCGCAACAAATGTATAAAAAGACATGCTTTCGCATTGATGTCGATAATCTTTATGGAACGAATTTCAAGCAATAATCATGTCTAAACACACTACTCAGATTGAGAAAATAAAAAGGCTGCATGGAAAAAGAAAGAAGCAGGCTATATTTTATCTATGGGAGCATCTGTGGGATGAACCTCTTGATAGCAACGACATTTCATACATAAGAAACAATATCTTATCATTGTATCCGAGCCTAAATTTTGACCAAAAACACGCTGCTCTCCAGGTTTTATTAAGACTTCATTGTGCTGACAGCGTTGTTGAAAGTTTGGTTTTTGATTATTTAGGTCAAATCTATGAAAAATATACCGGAATAGCTTTTCTTATGTCAAACTATCTTTACGTTATGAATGGTTTTAGACAAGAAAATGGGGCCATTGATATTGGCCCCTGGGAACTGGACAAAACTTTTGCGGAAGTGCGTAAAAGGCTGAAAGAAGGCAATTCACCTTATCTTTGAAATATTGCCGCCTTGCCACTCAAAGAAGGTTTGCCTGCTGATGACTTCAATCATGCCACCATGAACAGCAGTGCGAGAAAAAGGCTTCGCCTCATTTCGTTGCGGGAGAATGATCCCGCAATCAAGGCCGGATTCACCAAGACTGTCAATGCTGCATCACCAGCCTCTTGCCACATCAAAAGCAGGAGCAAATTCAACCCTATTAAAAAGCCATTTGTCGCAGTAAGTACGGGGACTTCATGCTATCAATCAAGGAGCAAATCAGACGGCTTCTTTGAACCTTGTTTACCTTGCATCTGTTACGCGTCCGGCATGCTGGATTCAACAGTGCTTGGTGTCATTCAACATGGTTTAGCCAGTTTGAGTATTGTTCAATTTATTTTGCTGTTGGGCGTGCAATGATCTTCCACTTGCAGTTTCCATATGGATTCATGTTATTTCATGATTCCACGGAGATTCCATTCGTCCGTTTTAAAATGGCGGGGGGTGATTGTTGCGGACAATTTGCTTGCTTATTATGAATGCGGGTTGGGTTTCGTGCGGCAGAGAGAGAACTTGTTTTCCTGTGCCGTTCGCCATTTTATCTGCTGCATAGCTGCTTCCAGCGGTCGTGAATAAAATCTGGAAGATGCGTAATTCAATGAATGGATCGCATGTCAAGACAACTAAGACCCCGGGAAAAGCCCGCCGCGCAGCAGCATGGCTGTGCGCTGCGCTTATGGGCTGTGAGTTAGTTCACCAAGGCATGCGCGAAACCGGGTGAGGGCTCCGGGGCCGTTGGCAAGGCCTGTTTTCAGAAAATGAATGGCCCGTGTGGTCTGGTAGGGTTAGAGGTTGCGGTTATCGTTTTAGGCATGAATGGGAGCGATGCCGCTTGGCCAGGCGCTTTCGTCTGAGACTGTTTTTTCAGGAGATGTCATGAGCAGTATTTCCCTTGTATCTGGTCCTGCGGCGGCGCCCGTGTCGCGCAACCGCCTGTTGCTGACTTCCGGCCTGGGCTGGATGTTTGACGCGCTGGACGTGGGGCTGCTGGCCTTTGTGCTGGCTGCCTTGCAGGCTGCCTGGGGGCTGAGCCGCGCGGAGATGGGCTGGCTGGGCGCGGTCAATTCCATAGGCATGGCCGTGGGCGCGGTGGCGTTCGGGCTGATGGCTGACCGCGTGGGGCGCAAGCGCGTGTTCATCGCCACGCTGCTGCTGTTTGCTGCGGCCAGCGGCTTGTCGGCGCTGTGCGTATCGCTGGCGGCGCTGGTGGCGTTGCGCTTTTTCATTGGCATGGGGCTGGGCGGCGAGTTGCCGGTGGCAGCCACTTATGTGGCCGAGCGTGTGCCTGCCCATGAGCGCGGCCGCGTGGTGGTTTTGCTGGAGAGTTTCTGGGCCGCAGGCTGGCTGCTGGCGGCGCTGATCGCCTATTTCGTGATGCCCCTGTTCGCGGCTGACATGGGCTGGCGCGTGGCCTTGCTGCTGGGGGCGCTGCCTGCTTTTTATGCGCTGTACCTGCGCCGCAAGCTGCCAGCGGACGCGCCAGCTGGCGCCGCCCAGCGCTTGCCGTGGCTGCGGCGCTTGGCGGCCTTGTGGTCGGCGCCGCATCGCCGCGCCACGCTCATGCTGTGGGTGCTGTGGTTCACGGTGGTGCTGTCGTACTACGGCATGTTCCTGTGGCTGCCCAGCGTGATGGTGAGCAAGGGTTTTGAACTCATTCAGAGCTTTGAATACGTGTTGCTGATGACGCTGGCGCAGTTGCCAGGCTATTTCAGCGCGGCCTGGCTGATTGAGCGCATGGGCCGCAAGTTCGTGCTGGTGGGCTACCTGATGGGCACAGCGGGCAGCGCCTGGGCTTTTGGCAACGCTGGCTACGATGCGACGCTGCTGTTTTCAGGCGCGATGCTGTCTTTCTTCAACCTGGGCGCGTGGGGCGCTTTGTATGCCTACACGCCTGAGAACTATCCCGCCGCCATTCGCGCCAGCGGCGCAGGCGCAGCGGCAGCCGTTGGCCGCATGGGCGGCGTGCTGGGGCCGCTGGCCATTCCCGTGCTGGGCGGCTGGGGCTGGAGCACAAGCGCCATCTTCACGTTCTTCGCTCTCACCATTGCCACCGGTGCGCTGGCCGTGGCTTTTCTGGGGCGTGAGACGCAGGGGCTGACGCTGGATGCGCCTGAAGGCCAGCAGCCCTGAGAGCCAGTCCCAAAAATCATCCCGGAAGCCTGACCGTGCACCGAATGCAAGCGATCTTCGCGAATGCTTCGGCTGAAGAGGGCCGTGACCCCGTAGCCCTGGCTCAGTCTTCTCGATTGACTCAGCCAAGCAAAGGCTCTCTCCTCAATTCAGCGTTTGAGCAATACCTTGAAGATGTGTTGCTGGCAGCGCTTGATCTCCTGCATGTTCCATCCGAACATGCTCTCAGAACCGCCCCAGTGCCTGCATCTTCCAGGCCAGCCAGAGCTTGCGCAGGGGCGTGAGGCTGATGCGCTGGTGCAGCACCTGGAAGTTTTCGGCCTGCACTTCATCCAGCAAGGTGCGGTAGATGCTGGCCATCATCAGGCCGGGCTTTTGGGCGCGGCGGTCGGCGTCGGGCAGCAGGGCCAGGGCCTCGTCGTAGCAGCGGCGGGCGCGGTCGGCCTGAAATTGCATGAGCGCCACAAAGCGCGGCGAGTGCGCGCGGTTGGTGATTTCGTGCGCTTTCACATCGAACTGCTGAAGCTCATTGATGGGCAGGTAGATGCGGCCGCGCATGGCGTCGTCGCCCACGTCGCGGATGATGTTGGTCAGTTGCAGCGCCAGGCCCAGTTTGTGCGCGTAGGCGGTGGTGGCCTCTTGCGTCTGGCCGAAGATGCGGGCGGCCACTTCGCCCACCACGCCCGCCACCAGGTGGCAGTAGCGCTCCAGCGCGGGAAAGTCCAGATAGCGCGTTTGCGTCAAATCCATCTCGCAGCCTTCAATCACGGCCAGCAGGTGGCGGCTTTCGATGCCGTAGGCGGCGGCGTGGGGCATGAGCGCCTGCATGGCCGGGTGCGTGGCCTGGCCCGCGAAGGCGCGCGCCACTTCGCCGCGCCACCAGGCCAGCTTGCTGGCGGCCACGCCCGCGTCGCTGACTTCATCCACCACGTCATCGACTTCGCGGCAGAAGGCGTAGAACGCGGTGATGGCCGCACGCCGGGGCGGCGGCAGAAACAAAAAGGCGTAATAGAAGCTGCTGCCGGAGGCGGCGGCCTTTTGCTGAACGTACTCTTGCGGGGTGCTCATGGGCGGCGGCTCGTGGGCGGCTTGTGGGAAGGGGCCGATTCTTGCATTCGGCGCCAGTCCTTTTGGCGAAGGCGGTTTTCCGCTCGCTACACTGGCCGGCTTGCCGGGTGGGCAGCGCAGGCGTTCGCGCTGGCGCAGGCCTGCCTGGCGAGATTCCCAGAGACAAGGCCGCCCCAGCATGCAAGATTCGCAAACGCCTGAAAACCACCCGCGTTCCCCCGCGCCTTTTCCGGCGTCTCCGCCAGCGCCTGCCGCACCAGCGGGCGTGCGCCGCCTGCGCAAGGGCATCTACATCGTGCCCAACTCCATCACGCTGGCGGCGCTGTTTTGCGGCTTTTACGCCATCGTCATGGCCATCAACGGACGCTTTGACTACGCCACCACCAGCATCTTCGCCGCCATGATTCTGGACGGCATGGATGGGCGCGCCGCCCGCATGATGCACGCGCAAAGCGCCTTTGGCGAGCAAATGGATTCGCTGTGCGACATGGTCAGCTTCGGCGTGGCTCCTGCGCTGGTGGCCTACGAATGGGCGCTGCGCCCGCTGGGGCGCTGGGGCTGGATCGCCGCCTTCGTGTACTGCGCGTGCGCGGCGCTGCGGCTGGCGCGCTTCAACGTCAATACGGCGGTGGTGGACAAGCGCTACTTCCAGGGCCTGCCCTCGCCCGCCGCCGCCGCGCTGGTGGGCGGCTTCATCTGGCTGACCAGCGCCATGCTGCTGGCGCACAAGGATGTGCCCATCTTCCGCAGCCTGTTCACCCTGCTGGGCGGCGCGCCGCTGGAGCGCGGCGATCTCTCCTGGACGCTCTTTGGCATCACCTTGCTGGCAGGGCTGACCATGGTGACCAACATTCCCTACTACAGCTTCAAGGATCTGGGCGGACGCCGCAGCATGCCTTTCGTGATGCTGGTGCTGGTGGCGCTGCTGCTGGCCGTCATCAGCATCGAACCGGCCACCATGCTGTTTTTGCTCTTCGTCGGCTACGCGCTCTCGGGCTATCTGATTTACGCCTGGCGCAAAGCCACAGGGCAGCACGCCAGCATCGTGAGCACCTCGACCGAAGAACCGGACGAACAGGGCCTGCACCGCTGACGTCCCCTCCTCTTTTTCCGCGCTGCGGCGCGCCACTCAAGCCACTTCAAGGAGACAAACACATGACCTCGCCACGCCCCTTCAAGGTTCTGGGCATTCAGCAAATCGCCATTGGCGGCCCCAGCAAGCAGCGCCTGCAACAACTGTGGGTGCACATGCTGGGCCTGCAAGTCACAGGCACGTTCAAAAGCGAGCGCGAGAACGTGGATGAAGACATCTGCGCCATGGGCAGCGGCCCCTTCAAGGTGGAAGTTGATCTGATGCAGCCGCTGGACGAGCATAAAAAGCCCGCCGTTCACGCCACCCCGCTCAACCACGTGGGGCTGTGGATTGACGACTTGCCCAAGGCCGTGGAATGGCTCACGGCGCAAGGCGTGCGCTTTGCGCCCGGCGGCATCCGCAAAGGCGCGGCGGGCTACGACATCACCTTTTTGCACCCCAAGGCCAGCGAGGAATTTCCCATTGCCGGCGAAGGCGTGCTGATCGAGCTGGTCCAGGCCCCGCCCGAAGTGGTGGCAGCGTTTGCCAAGCTGGCCTGAACGGCGTTTTCAGGCCAGCGCAGCGCCTGCCCGTTTGACTTGAAAACAGGAGCAAATTCAGCGGGGTGAAAAAGCCGTCTCGCGCAGGCTTCACTAGGACATCATGCTCCTGAAACAAGAGCGTCAATCACCCTGCTGGATCTGTCTTCGGCCCTGTTTGGGGCGGGTTTTCAGAAGCTGTAATTGAGCTGGAACATCAGGGCGGATTTGCCCAGCACGTTCACCTGGGCGCCAATGTGCGGAGTGAAGTTGTAGCCCACCGCCGGAATGATGGTGACAGCCCAGCCGCTGGAAGTGTTCAGCGGAATCTTGCGGTGAAAGGGCTTTTTGTAGCCGTGCAGCACGCCGCCCGTGAGCTTGAAAAACACGCCGGGCGCGGCGCGCAGGGGCGTGAAGCGCCAGCCGTAGTACAGATATTGGCTGGGCTGGCCAAATGAATTGCTGAACAGGGCCAGCCCTGCCACGCTGCGGCCCGCCAGCCGTTTTTCAGCCTGCACCAGCCAGACGTAGGAGTGTTTGACGTCCGGCTCGAATTCGTGCTTTTTCTTCGCTTCCGAAAAATGGTAGGTGTAAGGGGCGTAGCCGAAAGTCCAGCCCGAAAAAATGGAATCGGAATGGGAGTCGGGGGCGGCTTCAGGAGCGGCGGAGGCGGCCAGCGCCAGGGCGGGCGCGGCCAGCCACAGCCCCAAGGCCGCCTGCGCGAATTTCGATTTGAGGTTCATTGCCAGTTTCATCGGCCAGCTTTTCGTGTTTGAAGGCTCTTTCAGGCCAGCCGCAATCGTGAAAAGCGGGGGATTATCCACGGCGCTTCGCTGTGCGCGCGGCATGAAAAAGCGCCAAATTGCATCCATGAATGGCCATTCGTGAATGGGCGCATTCGTGCATGCCATGCGCAATACCCGCAATCATTTCATGCAGCCCGCGCGAAAACCCCGCAAGACCGGCGCCTGCGTGGCCGCAGGCAAAATCCGCCATCCGGAAACCGCCACGGAAACTTCCGCGCCCCTTCCCACGAACGCTCGCCTGATGCCTACGCCTGCCGAACTTGCCGCCGCCGTGCTCGACGCCCTGCCGCAAACGCAGTGCCGCCGCTGCGGCTATGACGATTGCGCGGCCTACGCCTACGCCATTGCCCATGAGGGCGCGCCCATCAACCAGTGTTCGCCGGGCGGGCAGGAAGGCATCGTGCGGCTGGCGGCGCTCACGGGGCGGCCCGCCGTGCCGCTCAACCCTGAAAACGGCAGCGAAGCGCCGCGCCAGGTGGCGGTGATTGATGAAGACTGGTGCATCGGCTGCACGCTGTGCGTGAAAGCCTGCCCGGTGGACTGCATCGTGGGCGGCAGCAAACGCATGCACACCGTGATCGAGGCCGACTGCACCGGCTGCGGCCTGTGCGTGAGCGCCTGCCCGGTGGACTGCATTGCCATGCAAGACGTAACGGCCCCGCTCACGGGCTGGCAGGCCTGGTCGCCCGCACAGGCGGCGAAGGCGCGCGCCGAATACGCCGCCACGCAGGCGCGCCGCCAGCGCGGCGCACAGGCGCAGGCCAGCCGGCTCCAGGCCCAGTCGCCTGAGAAGTTGGCTGTTTCGCCGCCAGCATCGCCCGCGTCCGCATCGCCCTTGTCTCCATCGCCTTCAACCGCATCGCCCGATGCCCGCCGCGCCATCATTGAAGCGGCCATGGCGCGCGCCCGGGCCGCCGCTGCCGCTGCGGCCCTGAAATAATCCTTTCTTTTCCCACGTTCCGAAACGCCTGAAACATGCCGATCGCCAACTTCTTCCGCCGCCCGCACTACACGTCAGACGCCACGCAGTTCCTGAACGAACTCAAGGCCCAGCGCCCCTGGCTGGATGCCGCCCAGCAACAGGGCCGCGCCTTGTTGTGGGACAAGGAGATTGACCGCCAGCAGCAGGCCGATATGCGCGCGGGCCGCGTGGCCCAGCCCAGCTACGTGTACTACCCGATGGGCAATTTCGGCAAAAGCAGGCAAGGCTGAAATAGCGGGCAATTCGCGCGCCCCTGGCTGTTCTCAAGCCGGAGGCCCTGACGCCATGCCAGCTCGCGCCGCTCCTTTCATATTGAAAAAGCCCGCTGGCCCCCGTGGAATGGGCGCGAGCCGCTATCAAAACCGCAGCAACAACCGCCGCCGTGCAGCCTGCCAACACCTTGCCTGAAACGCACGCGCGGCCCGCCCCGCCGGAGGCAGACGCCAGCCTGGCCGTGGCGCGCCTTTATGGCGAGCCGCTGCTCGCGCTGCCGCAAGACCTGTACATCCCGCCAGACGCGCTGGAAGTCTTTCTCGAAGCCTTTGAAGGCCCGCTTGACCTGCTGCTCTACCTCATACGGCGGCAGAACTTCAACATTCTTGACATCCCGATGGCCGCCGTCACGCGGCAATACCTGGGCTACGTGGAAGAAATCCGCAACCGCAATCTGGAGCTGGCGGCCGAATACCTGCTCATGGCTGCCACGCTGATTGAAATCAAGTCGCGCATGCTGTTGCCGCCCGTGAAAACGGCAGATGACCAAGAGCCTGAAGACCCGCGCGCCGCGCTGGTGCGCCGCCTGCTTGAATACGAGCGCATCAAGCTCGCCGCCGCGCGGCTGGGCGAGGTGGCGCAGCGCGACTTCATCACCGCCCAAATCCACGTGGAGCAGGCGCTGGATCCGGACTTCGCGCAGGTGGACCCGGCTGACTTGCAGCAGGCCTGGCGCGCCATCCTGCGCCGCGCGCGTCTGGTGCAAAGCCACCGCATCACCCGCGAAGAACTCAGCGTGCGCGAGCACATGAGCCTGGTGCTCAAAAAGCTGCAAGGCCGGCGCTTTGCCCCGTTTGAAGAACTGTTTGACCTCACGCGCGGCGCTCCCGTGCTTGTGGTCACCTTCATCGCCTTGCTGGAACTGGCCAAGGAGGCGCTGGTGGAAATCACGCAAGCCGAAGCCTACGCGCCCATTTACGTGCGCCTGGCATTCACGCCCGCCTGAAAACCTGCTCACGAAGTCCATTCGTGATTGTGAAAAGCGCGGATCCGGGCGACCTGCTGCGTTGCAAATCTTCGCTGAGCCACACCAGGCAGACTCTGAACAGCCTCTCAGCCCTGGTTCCAGAGCGGCATGTCAGACCGGGGCGCAAAGGCACAATGCGGCTCATGCCCGCTTCTGCCATTCATTACTGCCGCCGCTGTGGCGCGCCGACCGCCAGGCGTCTGCCGGATGATGGCGACACGCGCCAGCGCGATGTGTGCACGGCCTGCGGTCTGGTGCATTACCAGAACCCGCTGCTGGTGGTGGGCACGCTGCCTTTCGCGCCCGATGGGCGCGTGCTGCTGTGCCAGCGCGATATAGAGCCGCGCAAAGGGCTGTGGACGCTGCCGGCGGGGTTCATGGAGCTGGGCGAGACGCTGCGCGGCGGCGCACTGCGTGAAACCAGCGAGGAAGCCGCGCTGGAGGCAGGGCGGCATGTGCGCCCGGGGGCGCTGTTTTCCGTGATCAGCGTGCCGCGAGTGGGGCAGGTGCATGTGTTTTACCTGGCCCCGCTGCTGGAGGAATGCCTGCGGCAGGGCCTGCCCGGCGGCTTCGGGCATGAAACGCGGCAAACGCGCCTGTTTGCCGAAAGCCAGGTGCCCTGGCCGCAGCTGGCCTTTGAGACGGTGCGGCTGACGTTGCAGCATTTTTTTGACGACTGGCGCGCGGGCCGCTTGGGTGTGCATGAGCAGGAGCTGCCGTCATGAGCGGGCCGGGCGCTGAAGGCGCGCGCGGCTTGCCGCCGCTGGCGGCGCTCAAGCCGGGCGATGCGTTTCCGCCGCTGGAAGCGGCCTGGCCCGCCGACTCGCCCGCGCCGGGGCTGCTGGCAGTGGGCGGCGCGCTGGATGCGGCGACGCTGCGGCGCGCTTACGCGGCGGCCATTTTTCCGTGGTTCGCGCCGGGCGAGCCGCTGCTGTGGTGGAGTCCGCAGCCGCGCATGGCGCTGGCCGTGGAGCGCTTCCGGCTGCACCGCTCGCTGAAGCAGGCCCTCAAGCGATTTCTGGCCGCGCCAGCGTGCGAAGTGCGGTTTGACAGCGCCTTCGGCCGGGTCATCCGCGCCTGTGCGACCGTGCCGCGCCCGGGGCAGTCGGGCACATGGATCACGCCGCAAATGGTGGCCGCCTACGAAGAGTTGCACGCGCAGCAGCTGGCGCACAGCGTGGAGGTGTGGGCCGAAGGCCGCCTGCTGGCGGGGCTGTATCTGGTGGCGCTGGGGCGGGCGGTGTTTGGCGAATCCATGTTCACCCGGGTCACGGACGGCTCCAAGATCGCGCTCGCGGCGCTGGTGGCCTTTTGCCGCACCCACGCGCTGCCGCTGATTGACTGCCAGCAAAACACGCGGCATTTGGCCTCGCTAGGCGCTGCGCCCATGCCGCGCGCGGACTTCGCGGCGCAAGTGGCGCTTTTGGCGGCGCAGCCCGGCCCCGCCTGGCGCTTTTCGCCCTCATGCTGGAGCGCGCTGGGTCTGAACAGTGCAAACAGCGGCAAAGACGATGGCAGGGAGACGCCGTGGCGCACCTGAAAGAGCTGCCGTTTCAGGCCATCCGCTTTTACGTCACCGCGCCGTATCCGTGCGGCTACCTGCCCAATCAAATGGCGCGCTCGCAAGTGGCCACACCCAGCCATCTGGTGCAGGGCGAGGCTTATTCGGAGCTGGTGCAGCTGGGCTTTCGCCGCAGCGGCCTGTTCGCCTACCGCCCGCACTGCGACCAGTGCCAGGCCTGCAAGCCCTTGCGCGTGCGCGTGGCTGATTTTTCGCCCAGCCGCAGCCAGCGCCGCGCCCAGCAGCGGCACGCCAGCTTGCGCGCGCGGGTGCTGCAGCCGGGCTTCGTGCCGGAGCACTACGCGCTGTACCGGCGCTACCAGGCCAGCCGCCACACGGGCGGCGGCATGGATGTGGATGACGCGCAGCAATACACGCAATTTCTGCTGCACAGCCACGTGAACACGCGGCTGGTGGAGTTTCGCGAGGGCGGCGAGCCGGGCGAGGGCGAGCCGGATGGGCCGCAGACTGGAGCGCTGCGCATGGTGTCGGTGGTGGATGTGCTCAAGGACGGGCTTTCAGCCGTCTATACCTTCTACGAGCCTGACACGCCCCACGCCAGCTATGGCACCTATGGCGTGCTCTGGCAAATCGCCCAGGCCCACACGCTGGGCCTGCCTTACGTGTATCTGGGCTACTGGATCGCCCAGAACCGCAAGATGGCCTACAAAACGCAGTTTCGCCCTTGCGAAATCCTGACGCAGGGGCGCTGGCAGCAAGCGCCTGCGGCGGCAGCGGGCTAGCCCTGCGCCAGGGAATGCGGGCCTTCCGCTTTGCTTTGGCGACTGATAACGCCGCCGTGGCAGAAGGCCGGCCGCCCCGTTTCCCATCCTGGCCCGCTCCTGCCTCCAATCTGCCGCAGTCCGCTCATGAGTGACAAAAGGCCGGAGCATGCAGGGCGGCAGGCGGTTTTTTTGCTCTCATGTCAATAGCACGACGTCCTAGTGGAATGGGCGCGAGTGCCATTTTCATACCCCCTGAATCCGCTCCTGTTTTTAGTAAACAGCCCCGGCGCTGGCGAACGGCAGAAGGCGCATCTGGCCGCGCGCCTGGTCTTGAGAGGCCCCTCACGGCCAGACTTTGAACAGCCTCTGAGGGGCTGCCGCGCATCGGCCGGGCCGTTGTCCGTTCGACTGCCCGGCAGAGAGTCGCCACGCTTGCAACGCCGCAGGCCGCCCGAGTCCACGCTTTTCGCCCCACGGGCGGATTTGAAGCCCGCTTTCAGTGCCTGAAGTGGCGCACGCCGGTGAAGACCATGGCGATGCCGCGTTCGTTGGCGGCGGCGATGACTTCGGCGTCGCGGATAGAGCCGCCGGGCTGGATGACGCAGGCCGCGCCGGCGTCGGCCAGCACGTCCAGGCCGTCGCGGAACGGGAAGAAGGCGTCGCTGGCGGCTGCCGCGCCGGTCAGGCTCAGGCCGGCGTTTTGCGCCTTGATGCTGGCGATGCGGGCCGAGTCCAGGCGGCTCATCTGGCCTGCGCCGACGCCGACGGTCATGCCATCTTTGCAGAAGACGATGGCGTTGCTTTTGACGTATTGGGCCACTTGCCAGGCAAAGAGCAGGTCTTGCATTTGCTGCGGCGTGGGGCGTTTTTCGGTGACGACTTGAAGGTCGGTTTCTTGCAGCCGGTGCTGGTCGGCCGTCTGGATGAGCAGGCCGGAGCCGACGCGCTTGTATTCCAGCGCGCGGGCGGCAGGGGCTGCATGGGCCGTATCGGCGGGCAGTTCGATTTGCAGCAGGCGCACGTTGGGTTTGGCGGCGAAGACGGCCAGGGCTTCGGGCGTGAAGGCGGGGGCCATGAGCACTTCGACGAATTGCCGGGCCACGTGTTCGGCGGCGGGGCCGTCCAGCGGGCGGTTGAAGGCGATGATGCCGCCGAAGGCGCTGGTGGGGTCGGTTTGCAGGGCTTTGGCGTACGCCTGGCCCGCGCTGGGGGCCACGGCCACGCCGCAGGGGTTGGCGTGTTTGACGATGACGCAGGCCGCTTGCGTGAACTGGCGCACGCATTCCCAGGCGGCGTCGGCGTCGGCGATGTTGTTGTAGGACAGCTCTTTGCCCTGAAGCTGGCGCGCGGTGGCGAGCGTGCCGGGGGCGGGGTGCAGGTCGCGGTAGAAGGCGGCCTGCTGGTGCGGGTTTTCGCCGTAGCGCAGGTCTTGCAGTTTGATGAAGACGGGGTTGGCCTGTGCGGGGAAGGGGGCGCGGACGGGGGCGCTTTGGGCAAATGGGGCAGAGCCGCTTTCGCCCTGGCCCTGGCTGGCGTCAAAGTCCACGCTGGAGAGCCATTCGCTGATGGCTGCGTCGTACTGGGCCACGCGGTTGAAGGCGGCCACGGAGAGGGCAAAGCGCGTTTTGGCGCTGAGCTGGCCGCCGCTGGCGCGCAGCTCTTGCAGCACGGCGGCGTATTGGCTGGCGTGGGTGAGCACGGCCACGTCTTGCCAGTTCTTGGCGGCGCTGCGCACCATGGCGGGGCCGCCGATGTCGATGTTTTCAATGGCCTCGGCCAGCGTGCAGCCGGGGCGGGCCACGGTGGCTTCGAAGGGGTAGAGGTTGATGACGGCCAGGTCAATTGCGCCAATGCCGTGCGCTTGCAGCGCGGCCATGTGCGCGGGGGTGTCGCGCCGGGCCAGCAGGCCGCCGTGTATGGCGGGGTGCAGGGTTTTCACGCGGCCATCGAGCATTTCGGGAAAGCGCGTGACTTCGGCCACTTCGGTCACGGGCAGGCCTGCGTCTTTGAGCAGCTTGGCGGTGCCGCCGGTGGACAGCAGGCGAAAGCCCAGCGCGGCCAGCGCTGCGGCGAATTCGGCAATGCCGGTTTTGTCGGATACGGAAATCAGGGCGTTTCGGGCAGTGGTGTTCATGGCAGTGGGGTGGGATGAAAACGAAGGGCGGCCAGGTATTGGGCGGGTTCAGAAAAGAGAGCAAATAAAAGGGGCGAAAAACGGCGTTTGCGCAGATTCCAGTAGGACCTCATGCTATGAATCGAGGAGCAAAAAAAGCCTTTCTAGACCGCCTGATGAATCGCCTGATGAATGCGCCAGCGAATGCGCGGACGAGCGCGCGAACAGCCTCGCGCAGGCAGGCCCGGCCCCGGCAGGCAGCGCGGGCGGGCCGCCTCAAAGCAGCTTGTGCTCCAGCAGCTTTTTGCGCAGCGTGTTGCGGTTCAGCCCCAGCCACTGGGCGGCGCGGCTTTGGTTGTTGTTGGCGCGGCGCATGACCACTTCCAGCAGGGGCGATTCCACGCTTTTGATCAGCATGTCATACATGTTGTGCGGCTCCACGCCATGCAAGTCATGGAAATAGGCTTCCAGGCTCTCGCGCACGCAGGCATCAAGATGGGTTTGGCTCATGGGTGTGATGGAAATGACAGAAAAAATGAAAAAAGCGCCGCAGCGGCCAGCCAGCCCGCTGCGGCCTGCCGCCCTCAGGCCACCTGGCTCCTGATGGGCGCTTCGCCTGGCAGGCGCTCGTGGCGCTCGGCCAGCAGCATCAGAAAGTCGGCCACCGCCTGCCACTGCCGCAAGGCGCTGGCCTCGGGCATGAGCGACTGCACAAAGGCATCGCCCCCCGGCAGGCCGCCCAGCATGCGCTGCAAATGCTTGCGCGCCGAACGCGCGCCCGCCGCCTCGCCATATAGCGCGTAGTGCGCGTGCAGGTGATCCAGCAGCGCGCTGCGCACTTCCAGCGTGAGCGGCGCGGCCAGCTGGCGGCCCGTGGCCAGGTAGTGCGCCACCTGCCGCAGCAGCCAGGGCGCGCGCCAGGCGGCGCGCCCCAGCATCACCGCGTCGGCCCGCGTGGCAGCGAGCACGGCGGCGGCCTTTTCGGGCGAATCAATGTCGCCATTGGCCACCACCGGCACGCGCACGGCGGCCTTGACGGCGGCAATGGTTTCGTACTCCGCCTCGCCCGCGTAGCCCTGCTCGCGCGTGCGGCCATGCACCGTGATCATCTGCACGCCCGCGCCCTCGGCGGCGCGCGCCAGCGAAACGGCGTTGCGCTGCGCCGCGCTCCAGCCCGTGCGCATCTTCAGCGTGACCGGCACGCCCTGCGGCGCGCAAGCGGCCACCACGGCCTCGATGATGCGCAGCGCCAGCGCCTCGTTCTGCATCAGTGCGCTGCCCGACCACTGGCTGCACACCTTGCGTGCCGGGCAGCCCATGTTGATGTCAATCACCTGCGCGCCGCGCGCCACGTTCCAGGCCGCGCTCTCGGCCATGGCCGCCGCATCAGCCCCCACGATTTGCACCGCAAAGGGGCCAGGCTCGCCCTCATGGCGGCCGCGCAGGCGGCTCTTGGCCGTGCCGCGCAAATCAGGCCGCGCCGCCACCATCTCCGCCACCGCGTAGCCCGCCCCGAAGCGGCGGCAAAGCTGGCGGAAAGGCCGGTCGGTCACCCCCGCCATCGGCGCCACGAACACGGCATTGGGCAGCGCGTGCGGCCCAATGCGCATGGCCGTCGGCAATGGCGAAAAGTGTGAAAAAGTTGTCATGGCAACAAAGAGCAAGCGCGGGATTCTAGCTGCCGCAAAAAAAGGCATCCGGTGAGAACCTGTTTACGCCCGCTCTTGAACAACCCCTGCCAGCAGGCGCGCAGCCAGGAACGCCAAGAAAGGCTGCGGGCCGCCCTGCTCCTGCCTGGCCGCATCAAAAACAGAAGCAAATATGAAGGGTCTGAAATGCCGCCCTGCGCTTATTCCACTAGGACCTATTGCTATGAATAGATGAGCTTGATGACACTGCTTCCGTCATGCATGCCCCCGCTCACGCCTGGCCCGCTCCAGCACGAAAAACAGCCAAACGGCGGGCAGCCCCGCCGCAGCGCCCAATGCCAGCCAGAGCCAGCGATGGCGCCCGGCACACCGCCACAGCCAGAAGCCGCAAACGGCCTGATAGGCGTGATCGATGGCAAAAGCCGCTTGCGCCCCCAATGCGCCGTTTCTGAGTGAAAAAAGACCCTGCGCAAAACCACGGCAAGCACAAAAGCCGCCGCCAGCCAGAGCAAAGGGCGCTCGCCGTGCTGGTTCAGCCACTGGCGCATGTCACTTCTCGCAATCGGGGTGAAAGGCTGTCGATGACGGCTTGGGCCGATGGGGCGGCCGTGCCTCATTGAACAAAACAAAAAGCGCCACGCCCATCAAATCGGCAAACAGCCCGACAAAGTGAAAAAAGCGGGTTGCAGACTGGTCCGTAACCCGCTTTTCGCCATTTTTCCATTCAGGCGGCGCTGATGCCCGCTACTGCCGCACCTGCACCGGCGCGTTGGGCGCTTCGCCGAACATTTCGGGGGCGTAGAGGGCTTCGACGCGGGTGGGGGGCAGGTTGAAGACGCCGGGGTTGTTCAGGCGCACGGTGTATTCCATCTTCAGCTTGCCTTTGGGCAGGTATTCGTAGTAGGCGCGGAAGGCCTCGAAGCTGCGCTCTTCGTAGGCGAGCCAGCCCCAGCCTTCGGATTTTTCGCCGCTGGAGGCAATGGCCGAGTCGCGCCCCAGGCCGCTGCCGAGGATGGTGGCGCCGCCGGGCACGGGGTCGGTGATGGCGACCCAGGTCATGTCGGCGCTGGCATTGACTTCCAGCGTGACGCGCAGGATGTCGCCGCGCGAGTAGTGGCCCGCCGGCAGGCTCTTGTCGGCCTGTTCAAGGGGGGTGACGCTGCGCTTGATCTGGTAGCCCGCCGCGAAGGGGGCTTTCAGGGGCACGGCGGCCAGCGATTGCAGGGTGAGCCAGGGGCTGCCGCTGCCTTCGTGGGTGACGGCCAGCTCGCTCTTGCCTGCTGGCTGGCCCGTTTTTTGCGGCCAGGGCAGCTGCATGGTGTTGTTCACGTAAAGGCCGGGGCTGGCGGGCGCGCCGGAGTAGCTCAGGCGGGAGTTGGCGTGGTCCACGCCTTCTTCCTTGGGCGCGGGGCGCACTTCGCTCCAGTCCACCTGGGCTTTTTCGCCGCCGAGGCTGGCGCGGGTGATGCCGCTGACGGGGGCGGATTCGCGCGCACGGGCGAATTGCTCGATGGCGAAGCTGCCCCAGAGGTTGGCGGTGGTGGTGTGCCAGGCGCCGCTTTGCTGGCGCTGGATGAAGCCGTTGATGAGGCGGCCCATGTCGTCATGCCATTCGGGGTCGTCCAGCACGGTGAGCAGCAGGCGGGCGGTGTTCACGTCGCCGCCGGCCATGAACCACCACCAGTCGTCGTCTTTTTCGGCGCTGAAGATCAGGCGCGAGCCTTGCCATGACAGGCGCGAGCGCAGGATTTGCATGGCTTCTTCCAGCTTTTGCGGCTGGGCCGGAATGCCCTTGACGCGGCGCAGCACGTTCACCCAGTCAATGACGGCGCTGGTGGGCCACTGGTTGGGGGCGATGGTGATGCTCTCCAGCATGGCGGCCCGTGCAGCGCCGTAGCGCGAGAGGGCTTCGATGGCGGCGAGCTTGAGCACGTCCAGGTCTTTGCGGGGCGACCAGTAGCGGCGCGTGATGCGGCCTTCGACGAAGGCGGCCAGGCCGTCCAGCATGGGCTGGCGCACGTCTTCGGGCAGGGCGTATTGCGGCTCGATGCGGCTGGCTTCATGGGTGGCGGCCAGCATCCACGCGGTGAGGATGGGGCTGCCTTTGTCTTCCTGGCCGCTGCGCGGCGGGAAGTAGTAGAGCAGGCCGTCGCCGTCCATGTAGGAGGGCATTTGCGCTGCCACGCTGCGCCACTGCGCTTCATCGCGCATGCCAATGGCCTTGCTGGTCTGCTGCTCCAGGCAGGAGTAGGGGTAGGCGGCAAACCAGTCGTTGATGGCGGGCAGGCCATCGGCCAGCTTCGGTTGCAGGGCCAGGCGCAGCCCGCCACGGCCCGGCAGGGCGTCGGCGGGCGGGGCCACGGGCAAGGTGTAGGGTTTTTCAAGCTGCACGAGGGTGGCCTGCTGCACCGTCACGGGCACGGCGGGCACGACGCGCTGGCTGACTTTCAGGGCGTCGCCGGCGCTGCCGTTTTCATCTTTGGCGCTGATTTTCCAGGTGATTTCCTGCGCGCCGGGCACGCCCATGTGCGGCGGAGCAGTGACTTGCCAGCGGGCTTCGCTCGCCTGGCCAGCGGGTATTTCCAGCGTTTGCGCTTCGGTTTGCAGCGGGGCGGCTTCGGCCCGCACCTGCACTTTCATGGGCTTGTCCGTGGTGTTGCGCAGGGTGAAGGCGGCTTCGTACGCATCGCCGCCGCGCACCAGGGGCGGCAGGCCGCTGATGATTTGCAAATCTTGCGTGACGCGCACGCTGGTTTTGCCGGTGCCAAAGCGGTTGGCGCCGCTGTCGGCCACGGCCACGATCTGGAAGGTGGTGAGCGCGTCATTGAGCGGCACGTCCACGATGGCCTGGCCGTTGGCGTCCAGCTCCACGTCAGGCTTCCACAAAAGCAGGGTGTCGAGCAGCTCGCGCACGGGCGCGCCGCCCGCGCCGTCGCCGCCGGGGGGCGCGGCCTTGCGGCCGTAGTGGCGGCGGCCCACGATTTCCATTTGCGCGGTGGCCGTTTCCACGTCCCAGGAGCGGCGCCGGAGCATGGCTTCCAGCAGGTTCCAGCTGGTGTTGGGCATGAGTTCAAGCAGCGCCTTGTCCACGGCGGCCACGGCCACCCGGGCCTGGGCGGCGGGCTGGCCGCCGGGCAGCTTGGCCTCAATGCGCACGCGGGCCGTGCCGCGCGGGGCGTAAACCGTCTTGTCGGCTTCCACGCCCACGTGCATGCGGTAGTTTTGCTCGCCCACGCGGATTTCGGCCATGCCGAAGCGGTAGGTGGGCTTGCTCAGGTCCACCAGCGCGGTGGGCGGGGCGAAGTCGCCGTCTTTGTTGCGGAAGGCTCTCCACCACTGGATGGGGCTTTTGAAGCCCCAGGTGAAAAAGCTGTACCAGGGCACTTCATACAGCCGCCCGCGCAGCGCCAGCACGCTCACGTAGACGTTAGGCCCCCAGTTTTCACCGACTTTCAGGCTGATGGTGGGGTCGTCGCCGCTGAGCTGCACCACTTGCGTCTGCACGATGCCTTCGCGCTCCACGGCCACCAGCGCGGTGGCCTTGCGGAAGGGCATGCGCACCTGAAAGCGCGCGGTGTCACCCGCGTTGTAGCGTTTTTGCTCGGGCAGCACGTCCATGCGGTCGTTGTTTTCGCCGTCAAACCACAGTTCGCCCTGGCGTGTGACCCACACGCTTTGCGCGGCCTCGGCCTTGCGGCCCGCTTCGTCAGCCGCGCTGGCCACCAGTTCGATGCGGCCGGGCTGCGCCAGCTTCACATCGCAGTGCAGCAGGCCGCGCGCGTCGGTCTTGCCGCTGCACAGCGCGCCCAGGTCATGCGTTTCGTGGTGGTGGTCGTAGGCATAGAAGCCGCCGACCAGCCGCTTGCGCGTGGTGGTGGTGGTGTGCGCCACGGCGCGCACGGTCATGGCCGCGCCCGCCTTGGGCTTGCCTTGCAGATCGAGCGCCAGCGCCTGCAATTTCAGGTTTTTGTCCACGGAAACCCAGCTGTCGGCGCGCAGGCCGGCCACCACGGCGGCGGGCCACAGGGTTTGCGTCTGGCTCAGGGTCTGGGTTTCGCCATTGGGGTCGGCATAGGTGGCTTCCAGCAGCAGCTCGCGCGGGCGGCTGGAGGCGGGCAGCTTGGCGAGCACCAGGCGCCCCGCGCCTTGCGCGTCCAGCGTGAGCGGCTGCTTGTCGGCCACGAGCTTCTGGCTGGCGGAGCTGGGCGCATCGCCGTCATCGCCGTCATCGTCGACGCGGGTTTCGCTGCTGCGGCGCCCGTCGGGCGGGGTGAAGCTGAAGCTGTCGTAGTCGCCAAAGTGCGGCGCAATGTCCTTGACGGCCGCCGACACCTGCACGGGCAGGTGCGCCGCCGCGCCGCCAGCCACGTAGCTCACTTGCACCTGCACGGGCACGTCTGCGGTGGCGATCAGGGCGTTTTCGTCGGCCACGGCCACGCTGCCGCGATACACGGGCAGGCGGAACTCTTCCACGCGGAAGGAGCCGGCGGAATGGCCGCCGCTGCCGTCGTCATCGCCGCCGCCTGCGCCAAGCGTGATGCGGTACACGCCCAGCTTGGCGTTTTTGGGCACGGCGAACTGGCTGGCGGCGCTGCGGCCGCCCGTGGGGGTGTCGCGCCAGTTCAGCTCCTGCGTGTATTCCTGCCCGCTGCCCACGTGGGTGATGGTCAGCGTGCGCGGCATGCTGTTGGCGGGCGGCAGCGCCAGCGTGCCTTTTTCGGGGCTGACGGACTGGCGCAGGTAGTGCTTCATCGACACCGTTTCGCCCGCGCGCACGAGCGTGCGGTCCAGCACGGTGTGCGCCACTTCGGCGGACGCGCCGCCGTCGCGGCCCGTGGGCGCGTTGAAGCGCCAGGGTTCAATGCCCCGGTTCCAGTTGCTCCAGACAAAAGCCATGTCCTGCCCGCTACCTTCGCCGCTGCGCGCGCTGATGAAGTAGCCGCGCGTGCTTTCGGGCACGCGCCATTCATGCGCGCAGGGGCTGGATCGGGTGACTTCCGGCAGGCGCGCCAGGCCCTGCGCGTCGGTCACGGCCCGCGCCACGGGCTTGCCGTAGCAGTCCGACACATTCACCTGCGCGCCCGCCACGGGCTGGCCGTGATCGAGCGTAGTCACCCAGGCCAGCGAGCCTTCCGGACTCCACTTGAAATGCACGGCCAGGTTGGTCACCAGCGCAGAGGTGCGCACATACATGGTGCGCTGCGGCCCGTAGCCTTCGTTCAGCAGGGCCTGGCCCAGCTGGCGCGAGGCGATTTCCAGCACGTGAAAGCCGGGGGTCAGCGGAATGCCTACCACCTCGAAGGGTCGCGTGTCGCCCTCTTGCGCGCCGGGCAGCGGCTGCGTTTGCGCGTCCGCGCGGCCTTCCAGCAGCGAGATGGCCCGCGTTTCCACATAGTTCTCCGAATATGGCGAATCCTTCAGCGGCGGCGGCAGCGTGCCCCGCACCACTTGCGCGGCCTTTTTGCGCTCGATGGAGGCGTCGTCAAACTCCTCTACCCGGCGCATCCATTCAATGATGTCCGCGTCGCTCTCAAAGCGCGCGCGGCTGATTTGCATGGACTGCACGCCCAGCTGCGGCTCCACGCGCCGCAGCGTCACCGGCAGAAGGGGCGTGCCGTTCGGCCCTTCGGCAAATCGCTCGACGATGCCGAACGTGCCCGCCGCGAACTTGGCCAGCGGCGGCATGGGCGAAGTGCGCACCGTCAGCGGAAAGCTCGCCGCGTTGGCCAGCGGGCGGCCGCTGTCGTCTTTCAAATCGGCAGGCAGCGTGAGCGTGTAGGTGGCGCTTTCGGCCAGCGGGGCAGGAAATTTCAGGCTGTCCAGCAAATCATCCGGATCGCCTTTTTCGTTGAACTCGGGCGCAATTTCGCCTTTGTCCGAAGTCAGCCGCGCCTGCTGGAGCAGGCGGCGCGGCGCGCTGGCCGAAAAATCCAGCGTCACCGGCCGCAGGGGCATGCACGCGGCCTGCGCGTTCTCGCGCTCGCAGCTCATGCTGGCCTGAAACAGCGGGCGCACCTCGTATTCAAAGCGGCGCTCCACCGTGTTGGGTATGCCGCTGGGCGTGGCCACGCCCTTGCCGTACACCAGCTCCACCTTCGTTTCCGGCGTGAGCCGCCGCTGGCACTGCATCACAAAAACCGTGCCCGGCTTCTTTTCATCACGCTGGCTCCAGTCCAGCTCCTTGAGCAGCGCCGCACGGTCCGCGCCCGTGATGAGCTTCACCGGCACGCGCTCGCCCACGCCTTCAGCGCTGCACCACACGTGGGCCTGCACGCTCTCCGGCGTGGCTGCGCCGTTGAGCGCCAGCACGAAATGCTGGTCTTCATCCACCTTGCGCCAGGTGCCGGGGAGCACGTCCTGAACGATCGGGCCGCCCGTGTGAAAGGCGTAGCTGCTCTTGCCCTCCAGCGCCGAGCCGTCGGCTGCCTTGAAGCCCGCCGCCGCCTTGAGCGTGCAGCGCGTGCCCGGCGGCAGATCGTCTTCAAAGTCGTACACCCACTCGCGCGCGCCCGTCCAGCGCCCTTCGCCCTTTTGCGCCTGGGCGTCATTGCAAGCCAGCGTGAACGGCGCGGCCAGCTTGGCATCGCCAAACGCCACCGCGTCCGCCTTGAACTTGACCACCACCTGCCGCACCCGCGACACCTCGCCCTGCGGCGAAACGCTGGCCACGGCCAGCGCATGGGCCTGCCCCGCCAGCGCCAGAGCAGAACAAAGAAGGGAAAGACGGAACCAGACAGAACGTTTCATGGCAGCCCAAAGTGTGAAAAAAGACCCGGGAAAGCGACAAATCCGCATTGTGCCCAACGCCTCGCGCCCACTTGGGTTCTGCCCATGCCCACAGCGTGGTTCATCCGCCTTCAGCGCCCGCAGCCAGCGCTGGCCGCGCAGGCAAAAAAGCGGGGCCAGGCCTGCGCAAGGGCAAGAAGCGGAGCGCGCCATTCCGCCCTCTGTTTCGCTCCTCTATCCATAGCATGACGTCCTAGTAGAAATTGCGCTGGGCGGCATTCAGATATATCTGAATTCGCTCCTTTTTTTGATGTCTCCAGCGCCCTGCCCTGCGGCTAGACTGCGCGGCCATCACACGCGCCGCTCAGAAGAACTTCAGATTCAGAAGCACATTCAGGAAAAACGCCATGCCCGAAGCCCTCATCCGCCCCGAACTGGTTCAACTGGGCGCCGCGCCCACCGACAAGACCGCCGCCATCCGGCAGGCGGGGCAGTTGCTGGTGGCCGCCGGCTGCATCGCCCCGGCCTATGTGCAAAGCCTGCTGGCGCGCGAGCAGACGGCCAACACCTATCTGGGCAGCGGCGTGGCCATTCCGCACGGACAGATTGCCGACCGGCACCTGATTGAGCGCACCGGCATCGCCGTGCTGCAAGTGCCCGGCGGCGTGGAGTGGAACGCGGGGCAGCGCGCCACGCTCATCTTCGCCATTGCCGCGCAGTCTGACGAGCACCTGGCGCTGCTGCGGCGCCTGACGCGCCTGCTGCAAGACGAGGCCACGCTGCAAAAGCTGGCCTGCACGGCAGATGCGGGCGACATCCTGCGCGCGCTGGAGCTGCCTGCGGCACCTGCCGCCGCCGCTGACGCCGCTACCCAAGCCCCGGCCGGCGACTACGCGCAAGGCTTTGACTGGCGCATGCCCTATCCCAACGGCCTGCACGCGCGCCCCGCCCAGCAGTGGGTGGAAACAGCCCGGCGCTTTGCCGCCAGCGTGCGCGTGCGAAACGGGCAGGAGGCGGGCGATGCCAAAAACCTCATGGCCCTGCTGCAACTGGGCATCGCCCACGGGCAGACCCTTCATGTTTCCGCGCAAGGCAGCGATGCCGCCGCCGCCCTGGCCGCGCTGCAAGGCGTGATGAACCGGCTGACCGCCGCCGAAGAGGCCGAGGCCGAAAAAGCCCGCCAGGCCAAGGCGCAAGCGGCCAGCCGCAGCGCCTGGCAGCCTGCGGGCCGGCCGCCGTCGCTGCAAGGCATCAGCGCCAGCCCGGGCCTGGCCATTGGCACGCTGCGCGTGCGCCGCGCCGCCGACATCGCCGTGCCCGACCGCCCGGCCCCGCTGGCCGAAGGCGCTGACGCGCTGGATGAAGCCTTGGCCGCCACCCGCGCCGAGCTGCTGCAACTGGCGCAAGACACCGCCGCGCGCATTGGCAAGGCCGAAGGCGGCATCTTCCGCGCGCAGGCCGAGCTGCTGGGCGACACCGGCCTCATCGCCCAAACCTGCCAGCGCATGGCGCAAGGCCACGGCGCGGCCTGGAGCTGGCACGAAGCCGTGCAAGCCGCCGCCGGCCAGCTGGCCAGCGTGGGCAGCCCGCTGCTGGCCGCGCGCGCGGCCGATTTGCGCGATGCGGGCCTGCGCGTGCTGCGCAAGCTCGCGCCAGAGCTGGAGCAGCTGAATCCGCCCGGCGGGCAGGAGCAGGGCGGCGAAAACCTCGTCATCGCCGCTGCCGACCTCACCCCGTCAGACACCGCCGCGCTCGATTTGCGCCAGGTGGCGGGCCTGTGCACCGCGCAGGGCGGCCCTTCCTCGCACACCGCCATCATTGCCCGCACGCTGGGCCTGCCCGCCGTGGTGGCCGCTGGCGGCGCCCTGCTCGATGTGCCCGACGGCCAAACCGTGGTGCTGGACGGCGACGGCGCGCGCCTGTATTGGGGGCTGGATGAGGCCGATTTGCAAAGCGCCCGCCAGTGGCGCGACGCACAGCAGGCGCGCGCCCGCGAAATCGCCCGGCTGGCCCTGCAACCGGCCGCCACGCAAGACGGCGTGCGCGTGGAAGTGGCCGCCAACGTCAATCGCCCCGAACAAGTGCCCGCCGCGCTGGCCGCCGGCGCCGAAGGCGTGGGCCTGATGCGCACCGAATTTCTCTATCTGGAGCGCGACAGCGCCCCCGGCGAAGACGAGCAGTGCGAAACCTACTGCGGCATGGTGCGCGAGCTGGCGGGCCGCCCCCTCATCATCCGCACGCTCGATATCGGCGGCGACAAGCAAGTGCCCTACCTCAACCTGCCGCACGAAGAAAACCCCTTCCTGGGCATACGCGGCAGCCGCCTCATGCTGCGCCGCCCGGATTTGCTGGAGCCGCAGCTGCGCGCCATCTACCGCGCCGCCAAAACCGGGCCGCTTTCCATCATGTTTCCCATGATCACCAGCCTGGCCGAGCTGCGCGCGCTGCGCGCCGAATGCGAACGCATCCGCCAGCAGCTGAACGCGCCCGCCGTGCCCATCGGCATCATGGTGGAAGTGCCCGCAGCGGCCGTCATGGCCGGGCAACTGGCGCTGCATGCCGACTTCTTTTCCATCGGCACCAACGACCTCACGCAATACGTGCTCGCCATCGACCGCCAGCACCCCGAACTGGCCCGCGAAGCCGACACCCTGCACCCCGCCGTGCTGCGCATGATTCAGCACACCGTGCAAGGCGCGCAAGCCGCCACGCAAGCCGGGCGCCCCTGCTGGGTGGGCGTGTGCGGCGGCCTGGCGGGCGACCCGCTCGGCGCGGCCATCCTCACGGGCCTGGGCGTGCGCGAACTCTCCATGAGCCAGCGCGACATTGCCCCCGTCAAGGCTGCCTTGCGCGCCTGCGACAGCGCCCTGCTGGCCGAGCTGGCCCAGCTGGCCCTTGACAGCGCCGACGCCGACAGCGTCCGCGCCCTGGCCGCCAGGCTGCAAGCGCCCAAGCAGGTCAAGCGCTAAGGCGCGCAAAAAACACACGTTTCACATTCGCCCAGCGGCCGCGCCAGATTTTAAAAATGCCATTCAGTCTGAAAACAGAAATAGGGCAGCCCATCCGCCAGCATTGGCGGCAAGGCTGGCCCTGGCTGCTTTTGCTGGCCGTTTCCGCCCTGCTGCATTTATGGCGGCTGGCCGAGCCTGCCGAAGTGGCTTTTGACGAAAGCCTGGTGGGGCGCTTTGCTTCGTATTATTTCAGCGGGGAATATTACTTTGATATTCACCCGCCGCACATGAAGCTCATTTACGCGGCGCTGGGCGCGCTGGCGGGCGTGCCGCAAGGGTTTTCGTTTCATCCGCACGGCCTGCATTATCCGGGCGGGTTTTATTTATGGATGCGCTTGTTTCCGGCGCTGTGCGGCACGGTATTGCCGCTTCTGGTGGCGCGGCTGGCGCTGGATTTTGGCGCGGCGCGGCGCTGGGCCTTGTGCGCAGGCTGGCTGGCGGCGTTTGACACCGTGCTGATGGTGGAATCGCGCTTCATCCTCAACGATATTCCGCTATTGACTTTCGGCCTGGCGGGCTGGTGCGGCATGGCGGCCTGGCGGCGGCAGGGCAAAAAGCGCCATTTGCTGCTGGGCGCGCTGGCGCTGGGGCTGGCCTGCGGCGTGAAGTGGACGGGGCTGGGCTTTGTCGCGCCGGTTTTCGCCGCGCTGGCGCTGGAAGGTTTTCCGGCCATCGGGTCAATCTGGCAAAACATCCGGCGGCAATGGCGCGCGAAAACAGGCGCGTTTTTGGTTATTACGGCCGTGATATTGCTGGTGCAAGGCGGCGGATATGCGCTGCATTTTGCGCTGCTGCCCAAGGCGGGGCCGGGCGATGCGTATATGTCTGCCCCCATGCAGCAGCGGCTGAAAGAGCGGCGTGAAAATCCGGCAGGCAGTGACCGGCTTTTCACCCCTTATGCCACGCTGGAGCTGCACCGCGCCATGGCTTCGTATTCCAGCCAGGTTTCAGGGCACCCGTATGCCAGCCCCTGGTACACCTGGCCGTGGGGCTGGCGCGGCATTTTCGTGTGGAGCAGCCAGAACCAGCCGCCGGAGCGCATTTACATGGCGGCCAATATCGCCATTTGGTGGCCGCTGGCTTTGGGAGCGCTGTATTTTCTGGCCGCCCTGCTGCCCTCGCCCTGGCGCGGCGCGAATATGGGCAAACCGGCAGCCCCGCCCGCGCAAAGCGATTATTTGCTGGCGCTGGCGTATCTGGTGAATTTCGCGCCGTTTTTCTTCATTCACCGGCCCATGTTCATTTACCACTATTTTCCGGCGCTGGCCGTCAGTTATGTCATGAGCGCCCGGCTGGCCACCTGCGCGGGCCTTTCGCGGCGCTGGGCATGGCTTTTTGCAGCAGCGGGCCTGCTGGGCTTTTTGTGGCTTGCGCCCGTGGTATATGGCCTACCCATACAGGCATCCACATTCAATGCGCTGATGCTGTTTGATTCATGGAAATGAAACGGCCCTGCCCCGCCATGCCCGCCATGCCTGCCATCCGCCGGAAGCTGGCGGAATCGCCTCAAAAAAAGGAGCGAATTCAGGTACTGCAAAAAAGCCATATGTCGCATATTCCACGCGGAGAGTCTGCTATTGAAGCAGGAGCGAATTCATCCTTGAATTCACGCGCTTCAAAAATGAATGACTTGCCGGAAACGCCATGAAAACGCCATGAAAAACGCCATGCCCCTGCCCATCCTCACCATCACGCCCCACCCTGCCATTGACGAAACCGTGAGCCTGCCCAGCCTGCGCCCCGGCGCGGTGAACGTGGCCACGCAAGCGCGCCGCAACGCGGGCGGCAAAGGCATCAACGTGGCCAGCTGCCTGGCCGACTGGGGCGCGCCCGTCGTGGCGCTCGGGCTGCTGGGGCAAGACAACGCGGCGGCGTTCGAGGCGCTGTTTGCCCGCAAAGGCATCGCAGACGCCTGCCAGCGCGTGCCCGGCAGCACGCGCACCAACATCAAGATCGTGGCGGCCGACACGGGCGACACCACCGACATCAACCTGCCCGGCCCCGCCGTGCCCGCCGCCGCCTGGCAGGCCCTGCTGCAAGACGTGCGCCAGCGCGCACAACCCGGCCAGTGGACGCTGGCCGCCGGCAGCCTGCCGCCCGGCCTGCAAACCGAAGGCTACGCGCCGCTGCTGAAACTTTTGCACGAGCGCGGCGCGCGCATTGCGCTGGACACCAGCGGCGCGGCGCTGAAGCAGGCCCTGGCCTGCGGCGTGCCGCTGGCCCTCATCAAACCCAACCGCCACGAGCTGGAAACCCTGCTGGGCCGCCCGCTGCCCACTTGCACCGATTTACGCGAAGCCGCGCGCGGCCTGCACGCCCAGGGCGTGGAAACCGTCGTCGTCTCCCTGGGCGAGCAAGGCGCTTTCATGAGCAGCCCCGAAGGCGCCTGGCTGGCCGCACCCTTGCCCGTGCAACTGCGGCCCGGCTCTGAACAGGTTCTCAGCACCGTCGGCGCGGGCGACGCGCAAGTGGCCGGCCTGCTGGCCGCCCGCCACGCGGGGCTGGGCTGGCAAGAGGCGCTCCGGTATGGCGTGGCGTTTGCGACGGCGAAACTGGGCCTGGCTGGAGCGGATTCAATGGAACGCCACACAATATCCGCGCTTGAAAATGAAGTGGAAATATCCGAAATGATTGAAACGGCCCGGCCATGAATCAGCGCATGCACGCGGCCCTGAAAACCGATTCATGGAAGCAAGGCAATCTGATAATCTGCCAGCGTCTGCTTCCCTGTTTTGCAAAATAATATGCCAGAGAACACGATTTTCATGATGAGATTTGATTATCATGATTTATGCCTCATGCTTTCATGCCATAAGAATATCGAAAGCATGATTTATTCAACTGAATTGGCCTGATTCATGACCCTCACCGACCTCCAATCCCTCTACCCCGATTTCTGCGGCGATTTTTCGCCCGACTGGGGCTTGCCCACGCGGGCGGATTTTGAACGGCTGGAAAAAGAATTCAGCGTGGTTTTTCCGCCCAGCTTCATTGAATTTCAAACCCTGCATGCGGCGCAAATGCGGGCCGTGGGCGAGGGTTTTCGCTGGGCCAATGCGCCAGAGCCGCATTTGAGCCTGGAGAGCCTGCTGCGCCAGGCGCAAGAGCGCGGCCATCTGGCGCTGGGCCTGCTGCCCTTTTGGCAGGACGGGGGCGACGCGCTGGCCTTTGATGTGTCTGCCGCCCAGGCGGAGCCGCCGGTGGTGTGGTGCATGCGCGATGGCAGCGCCTTTGCGCTGGCCGATGGCTTTGTGCCCTGGCTGGCGGCGTGCTATGAAGATTTGCGCCGCGATTTGATGTCTCATTTCAACCTGTAATCACCTTGCCGGAGCCGCAAGCCATGCCTTCCTCCCTGCTGGTCATCATCAACACGCCCGCCCGCGCCACGCATTCGCTGCTGGCGCGCGAGGCGCTGCGCGAGGCCGCCCGCGCCATGCAGCTGCCCTTGCGCATCGAAACCCTGCTGGAAAGCGGCGCGCAAGACCCTCTTGCGCCCGAAGAACTGGCCGCCGCGCCGCTGGTGCTGTGCGTGGGCGAAGCGCCCGCGCAGCGGCTGGCGGGCAAGGCCGCGCACGTGGCCACGCTGGCCGCCGTGCTGGCCGATGCGGCGGGCGTGCTGCGCCAGTGCTTGCAGCAAGCAGGCGCCGGTTCGCCCGCCGGTTCGCCCGGTTTGATGGCGGCCCGCGCTGATGTCACGGAGGCCACGGGGGCAGGCGGCCCCAAAGAGGCTGAACGGCCAGGCGCAGAAAACTGGCAGGCGCTCAAAGTGGTTGCCGTCACCTCCTGCCCCACGGGCATAGCCCACACCTTCATGGCCGAAGAAGGGCTGAAGGCCGCCGCCGCCGCGCTGGGCTGCCAGATGAAGGTGGAAACGCAAGGCTCGGTTGGCGCGCAAAACACCCTTTCGCCTGACGACATTGCGGCGGCTGATCTGGTCATCATCGCTGCCGACACGCAAGTGGACGCCAGCCGCTTTGCAGGCAAGCGCCTTTTTGCCAGCGGCACCAAGGCGGCCATCAAAAACGGCCAAGGCCTGATCCGCCAGGCGCTGGCCGAAGCGCAGCCGCACGGCGCGGCCCCATCCGCCCCAAAAGAAGCCGCCCCCGCCGCCAAAAAAGAGCGCACCGGGGCCTACAAGCACCTGATGACGGGCGTGTCCTTCATGCTGCCTTTTGTGGTGACCGGCGGGCTGCTCATTGCGCTGGGCTTCGCGCTGGGCGGCATTTACGTGTATGACGACGCGCACCAGGGCACGCTGGGCTGGACGCTGTTTTCCATTGGCAAAAGCGCCACCTTCGCGCTCATGATTCCCGTGCTCTCGGGCTACATCGCCTACTCCGTGGCCGACCGCCCCGGCATCACGCCCGGCATGGCCGGCGGGATGATTGCAAACAGCATCGGCGCGGGCTTTCTGGGCGGCCTGGCCTCCGGCTTCATCGCGGGCTACGCCGTCAAGTGGCTGAACGAAAAAATCCGGCTGGGCCGCAACCTGGACGGCCTCAAGCCCGTGCTCATCCTCCCGCTGCTGGGCACGCTCATCACCGGCTTGCTCATGTATTACGTGATCGGCCAGCCCGTGGCCGCGCTGCTGGCCGCGCTCACCCAGTGGCTCAAGGGCCTGCAAGGCAGCAGCGCCTTGCTGCTGGGCCTGCTGCTGGGCGGCATGATGGCCATCGACATGGGCGGCCCCATCAACAAGGCCGCCTACACCTTCGGCACCGGCCTGATCGCCAGCGAGGTCTATTCGCCCATGGCCGCCGTCATGGCCGCCGGCATGACGCCGCCGCTGGCCATCGCCCTGGCCGCCTGGCTGTTCAAAAGCCGCTTCAGCGCCGAAGAGCGCGACGGCGCCAAAGCCGCCGCCGTCATGGGCCTGGCCTTCATCACCGAAGGCGCCATTCCCTTTGCCGCCAAAGACCCGCTGCGCGTCATTCCCGCCCTGGCCGCAGGCTCGGCCCTCACTGGCGCGGTTTCCATGCTCGCCGGGTGCGAATTGCGCGTGCCCCACGGCGGCGCCTTCGTGCTGCCCATCCCCAATGCCGTCACCCATCTGGGCCTGTATCTGGCGGCGATTGCCGCCGGAACAGTCTTGAGCGCCGTGCTGCTGGGCGCGCTCAAGAAACCCGCGCAAACAGCCTGAAAGCGCCCTGCCCTGCCCCGCCAGCGATTTTTTCGCTCCTGCATTCATAGCAAGGTTTCCTGACTGCACCAGGACATCACGGCATTACGCCGGCTGAAATTCGCTCCTTTTTTTGATGTTGAACAGCCTTTGCCTTGTCCTTTGCCGCCGCCCGCGCCGCCATCGCTGATTCAAAAACCATGCCCAATAATCATGAAAAAGATTTGCGAACAGGTGAAAGTTTTTGATTTGGAACCGTTCGAAGCGGGCGACGGGGAAGCTTTTCGATTTCGTTTGGAAATCCTGCAAGAAAGGGGCGAAAAAATCTTTTTCGGCAAGGTTTACAGGCTGGAGACCTACCGGCTCCAGCCAACGTTTCCCCAGAGCCAAGGCAATCCGCCTGACTGGATCAATGATGCGCTTATTTTCGTAATGGACGAAATGTTTGATCCAGACAAATTGAAAGGCCAGTCCTGGAATGAAGTCCTTGAAAAGTTTCTCATTGCGGTGGATAAGATATTTTCCTGAAGCGCCCGCAGGGAAAACAAGCGGTTCAAAATCAGGTTTCAGATGCCTGGCGAGTTTTCCAAACGGCTTGATGCCACTGCCACGCCAAACGCATTGAAAGCCGCAAGGCCCGTCCGCCGCTTATTCCCAGAACCTGTTCAAAATCTTTTGTTCAAGAGAGCCAGGATGCCAAATAAACGAACGGCAAGCTGGCGCGAAGCAGCCGCTCACCGCTCATCCAAAGCCTCCGGCTTTTCTCCAGCCAGACAAGGCTGTGCTCAACCACCCAGCGTTTGGGCATCACCTTGAAAGCGTGAAATTCGCTTCTCTTTGCGAACCATCACGCGCCTGCCCGAGATGTCTTTGACGCCTTGCAACAAATGGCTGGCCCGCGTAAGCAACACCGCACAGCAGGCTTTGCTCCCGGCTCAAGCTACTTTTGCAGCGCCCCCAGCGCACGCCCATGAAGCCGAGTGCGGCAGCCAGCAGGCCCCAGCCGCCCAGCGCAGGCACGGACTGAACGGGCAGGCCGACGGTGAGGTTGCTGTGCGCAAACGCGTCAATTCGGTCATGGTGCAGTTCAAAAAAGAAATGACGATCAACATGATGCGGGCTGGCACGCACAACGTGAAAGAAATACAAGGCAGCAAGTTGCTGACGGATGCTGATTTCAAATAGGCAACCAGAATAAAGGCCGTCCGAGACCTGCTTGGACGGCCTTTTTTGTGGCTTGAAACAAGCGCGCTCTGCGCATCATGTATTGCGGTCATCAGCTTGGGAAAACCTGGCTGCATTTGGCTCCACCTTCCATGTGAAAAAAAGGGCTGATTCCGCTCCTTAAAAAGGAGCATGATGTCCTAGTGAAACGTGCGCAGGAACCGTTTTTAGCCCTGTTCAATTTGCTCCTGCTTTTGATACTTCCTGTCGGGACCATGCTTTGGGCCAGGCCGCGAAGGCTGCGGAGCGGAATGCCCCGGCAAAGAATGAAAGGCCGCAAGAGAACAAAAGCCCAAATCCGCGCTGAAATACGCCGCCGGAATCCGCTTTCAAACAAAAAAGCGCTTTCCGGGAAAAAGCGCCTGTGAACGGGTTTTCAAATGCGAATGAAATGTTCGCGGTAATGCAGCAGCTCGTCGATGGATTCATGCACGTCGGCCAGCGCGGTGTGGGCCTGGCGTTTTTGGAAGGCGTCTGCAACCTCGGGCTTCCAGCGGCGGGCCAGTTCCTTGAGGGTGCTCACGTCAATATTGCGGTAGTGGAAAAACGATTCCAGCCGGGGCATGTATTTGACGAGAAAGCGCCTGTCTTGCCCAATGGTGTTGCCGCACATGGGCGCCACGCCCTTGGAGACGTAGCGCGAGATGAAGGCGATGAGCTGCTGCTCGGCTTCGCCTTCGGTGAGGGTGGAGGCGCGGACTTTGTCCGTCAGCCCGCTGCGGCCATGCGTGCCCCGGTTCCAGGCGTCCATGCCGGCCAGCAGCTCGTCGCTTTGGTGGATGACCAGCACGGGGCCTTCCACGCGGGTTTGCAGCTGCGGGTCGGTGATGACGATGGCGATTTCCAGCAGGCGCTCGCGTTCGGGGTCCAGACCGCTCATTTCGCAGTCCAGCCAGACGAGGTTCTGGTCTGAAAAAGCCAGGGCGGGCGTTGGGTTGGCAGTGTGGTTTTCAGTCATGGGCGCGGATTTTCTTCTTTTGGCAAGGCGCGGCGGCCTGCGCGCCCGAAATCTGCTTCATTCCTGCCCCGCTCCCCGCACGACCGCTTCCTTCCGCCACATTGGCACACATGAACAATCCAAACCATCCACGTCAGGACTTCCTGAATGGACATCCACAAAGCGTGTGTTTCCGTGAGCTTCAGCCCGGCGCCTTCCGTGAGATGGCCAGGAACGCCTGTCAGCACCTGCTGGCAGCGCTGCACTACGACAAGCCTGGAGGCATGCGTTGAGCCGGTGATGAGCTGGCAATGGCACAGCTTGCCAGTCACGGCGCTTTACCAGGCTGCTGCAGCGCCTGAGGATCACAAGCGCTTTCGCACCAAGCCCTACACGCCCAGAACCCATGGCAATAGCCGAGCGGCTCATCCAGACTTTGTTCAGACAGTGGGCCTATGCATATCGCTATTGCGCTTCAGACCACTGCATTGATGAGCTGGCGCCGTGGGATGCAGCGCGACAACTTCCATCGCCCTTACTCTGCTGACAAACACAACCTCCCGCTTGTTGCCTCAAGCTTGAAGGGGACATCGCGTTGAAAACGCTACGACTAACCACCTGTGCTTCGCATTCCGACCTGACCCGTTTTTACGCACCTGAGGCAGGGCCGCGAACGGGTTCAGGCATGAGACGAAACAGCTTTTCATGGAACACCTTTAATGCAGGCCGTCAAGAAAAATTGCAAATTAATATTGCATGACGCGGATAAAATGAAAAATATTTTTACCATCAGAGCACTTTTACATTCACGTAAATTATATTTTACATTTATATTGCTATTTGTGTGACTTCTCCCAATGAAAGGGGATTCGTTCTACGCAAGCGTCCTGGCTCGTGTTTCTATATGCATTTTTCCGAAATAGAAATTATCGAAATAAGAATGCTGACCGTCATCGCAGGCACATGTAGATAAACAGAAAAAATAAATATTCGAAAGGATTGCCTCGTTACCTGACGACACGTTTTCTAAATGCTTTTCCCAGGGTAATCGCCCCAGCTATCTTTTTCAAATACAGATGCCGACAATGAATGCGTCTGCCAGCCTTTTGGGATATGTGGCACAGGTAGCAACCCTGGTCAAAGGAAAGGACTCAACATGACCGCTGTCAATTTTTCTTCCCATGCCAATGCTGCGCGCACAAGCGCTGCCGGAGGCTCCGTTTCAGTCCAGCAGGGCGATACGCTTTCGGCCATTGCCGCGCGCAATGGCGTTTCGCTTCAGGCGCTTTTGGCGGCCAATCCGCAGATCAGCAATCCTGATTTGATTTTTGCTGGCGACACCATTAATTTGCCGGGCGGCGCAGGCGCTGCTGGCGGCGGCGCAGCAAACCAGACCGCAGGCACGCAGCAGACAGCAGCAGCTTCTGGCGCGGGTGGCTCACAGCCTTCTGGCATGAGCATGAGCCAGGCAGGGCTGGATATGGTCAAGAAATACGAGGGCCTGCGCACTACGGCTTATCGCGACCCGGTGGGCATTTTGACCATCGGCTACGGCCATACAGGCAGTGATGTGCGTGAAGGCCAGACCATTAGCGAAGCACAGGCGACCGAGCTGCTGCGCAAGGACTTGGGCACGGCCGAGAACGCCGTGCGCAAGGCCGTGAAGGTGCCGCTGACACAAGGCCAGTTCGACGCGCTGGTGAGCTTTACCTTCAACTGCGGCGCGGGCACGCTCCAGAAATCGACCATTCTGGAAAAGCTCAACGCAGGCGACTACGCCGGAGCGCAAGCCGAATTTGGCAAGTACAACCATGGTGGCGGGCGCGTGCTGCCCGGCCTGACGCGCCGGCGCAATGAAGAAGCGCAGATGTTTGGCAATCAAAAGCCAACAGGCACGGGCGGCGCACAAAGCCAGCAGCCTTCTCCTGCGACGCCCAGCACGGGCGGCGGCCAGCCCGCCAAGGCCGCAGGCGGCTCCTATACCGTGAAGAAAGGCGATACCTTGTGGGATATCGCACGCGCGCATGGCGTTTCGCTCAAGAGCCTGATTGCGGCCAATCCGCAAATCGCCAACCCTGACCTGATTTATCCCAATCAAAAGATCAACCTGCCTTCCGGCGCGCAAGGCACAGGCGGAGCGGGGGGAGCCGGCGGGACTGGCGGTGCGCAAGGCACTTCCACGCCCACGCCGGCAGGCAACGGGAAAGGCGCCAACACGGCAGCCATCGCCAAGAGCTTTGAAGGCCGCAACGCTTCCGAACTCAAACGCAGCGGCGCGCTGCCGATGAATCCCAATGTGCCCAGTAACATTTGCTGTGCCAATTTCGTCTCGGCGGTCTTGCAAAAGAACGGCCTGCTGTCGGCGGGCGAGCACACCGACGCCGTGCGTCAACTGGATGTCACGCTGCGCCGCAAGGGCTGGCAGCCGGTGTCGCTGGCCAACGCCAAGCCGGGCGACGTGGTCATCATGGAACGCAATGGCGTTTCGCACACGGAAATCGTGGCGTCGAATGAAAACGGCAAGGTCACGCTGATTGGCTCCAACAACCGCAACGCCGATGGCAGCCAGCGCATTACTTACGACACCAGCAACTGGTGGCACAACCACCTCTCCGCCATCCTGACGCCGCCGAATTGATCGGCAGCAAAGCAGAGCGGCGTCGCGCCGCTTTCTGGCGTGGCCCGCAACGACCCCTGCCCATGGTTCAGTGGGCAGGGGTTTTTCGTAGGGAGGCAGCGCGCCTCAGGGCGCATTCAACGTTCTGTTGCAGCGCCATTCGTTGGCAATGCTGAAATGCCCAGTTTCAAACAACCGGAGTGAAAACATGAAATTTCCCGTGAAGTGGCTGGCCTTGCCGCTGGTCTTGTCCATCATGCCTGCCGCAGGAGCGGGCGCTCCCAGCGTGCACAAAGCGGATGACGATGCCATCACCGCCATCGCCATTCAGGCGGCCGCACAATCACTCAAGCTGGATGCGGAGCAGCTGAAGCTGGCGCCAGAAAACATTCGCTACGACGGCGACTGGGCCTTCATGCAGGCCCACCTGCGCGATGCCGCAGGCAAGCGCTTTGACTATGCGGGCACCGCCCTGCATAAAGCGGCTCAAGCGGGCGCCATGTCCGATTTATGCGTGGCGCTGCTGCGCCGCGACGGCCAGGCTTGGAAGCTGATTGACATTGCCGTTGGCCCCAGCGATGTGGCCTGGGAAGACTGGGCTGGGCGGCACCACGCGCCCGAAGGGCTTTTCAAATGAAAGCGCGCCGCCTGCTGTGGCCTGCCGTCATGGGCTTGCTGGCCGCAGCGCTGGCGCAGGGAACCTGGGCGGCGGCAGATGCGGACGCCAGCCCGCCCCAAGCCGCGCCTGTGCAAACCGCGCCTGCAGCCGCTGAAAGTCTGCCCGCCGCCCTTCAAGGCGAGTGGGAGCCGGTGAGCCGCGCGCTGGAGTCAGCAGGCAATCTGACCTTGCAGACGCAAAGCCTGATCTGGCTGCCTTGTGGCGCGGCGGCCCATGCCATGCAAGTACAAGAACAAGCAGATGGCACGGGCCATCTGCTGAAGCTGGTAGGCCAGCCAGCCTGCCAGCTTGACGGCACGCCTGTCAGCCATTTGCGCGTGCAGCGCAGCGCCAAGCAGGCGTGTGATCTGGAAGTGGCTGTGTTTGCCAGCGACAAGCAGCTGGCCAAGGGCGAGCGCCTCGCCTGGGGTGTGTACACGCAGGCATCTTGCCCAGAAGGCGGCGCGCCTGGTACGGCGGGCGGACGCTGACACTTGGTTCTTCAAAAAAGCGGATGGGTGCGCATGCGGAATGCATTTGCACCCATCCGCTTTTTTGACATCCATGCTGTCTCCGCTTTGCTTCTGACTGCGGAGACGCCTGGTCTCGCAAGGGTCCCAGCCCCGGTGGGCGCGGAATTTGGCTTGATCTCCTGCATGTTCCAGCCAAACAAGCTCAGCGCCCAATTGATCAGACGGCCCGAGTAGCCGCCATCCACAAAAACAGTCTTGAGGCACTCAAAGCGCAAGAACGGCCTCGCCAGCAAAGCCCTGACACCCACTCGGCTCTGAATGCCTGCTGAGTGCACCACTACGGCCAGCAGCCGCTCCATTGTGTCTACGGCTATGTGGCGCTTGCGCCCCTTGACTCTTTTGCCTGCGTCATATCCGCGCTGGGCTTGGCGCTTGCTGACGCAGCCGCACCAGCGGGCAGAGGTGCTGTAGACCTGTTTCCAGGGCGGGGAGACCTTGGGTAGTGCGCGCTATCGACGGTCTGTTCACCGGTCATGTCACTTGGATACATGACGATCGTTTGCCGCAAATTCTCTCTTTGAGAACAGTCTCTGGGACCTCATGCTCCGAATAAGGGCGCGAAACGAGGCCGTCTGCTCCGTGCGGGGCGCGGCTATTCCAGGCTTTCGCCCTCGGCGGCTTCCACGATGAAGCGCACGCGGCGCTGGCCCTGCCATTCGTCCACATCCAGCCGGTAGGCCAGGCGCGGGCGCTCGGGCAGGGGGCCGGTGTGGTTGAACCAGATGGCGTCCACCGCCTCGCCCGCGTGGCGCAGTTTGAGCGACAGGTGCTTTTCGCCGCCGACCAGGCGCTGGCTGATGACTTGCACTTCGTCGCAGAAAAGCGGCGCGGGAAAGCCCTGGCCCCAGACTTCGGCCTGAAGGGCTTCGGCCACGTCCGGGCAGCGGTATTGGGCAGGCAGGGGGCCGTCGGTTTCCATGCAGCAGCTGAGGGCGTCGGCGTCCAGCTCTTCGGCGGCCACTTGCTCGAAGGCGCGGCGAAAGGCGTCGAACTGGTCGCGCGCGATGGTGCAGCCCGCCGCCATGGCGTGGCCGCCAAACTTGAGCAGCGTGCCGGGGCTGCGCTTGGCCACCAGATCGAGCGCGTCGCGCAGGTGAAAGCCGGGGATGGAGCGGCCCGATCCCTTGAGTTCGCCTGCTTTGCCGGGCGCGCCGCTGGCGGCAAAAACGAAGGCGGGGCGGCGCCATTTGTCTTTCAGGCGCGAGGCGACGATGCCGACCACGCCTTCGTGAAAGCTGTCGTCATGCACGCTCAGGGCCGCCGGCAGGGCGGCCTCGCCGTCAAACAGGTTTTCCACGTGCAGCAGGGCCTGCTCGCGCATGCCGTTTTCGATTTCGCGGCGCTCGCGGTTGATGGCGTCCAGCCGCGCGGCCAGCTCCCGGGCGCGGGCTGCGTCGTCGGTGAGCAGCAGCTCGATGCCAATCGTCATGTCGGCCAGGCGGCCGGCGGCGTTGATGCGCGGCCCCAGGGCAAAGCCGAAATCGGCGGCGCTGGCTTTGGCCCACGGGCGGCCCGATGCCTCAAACAGCGCGGCCAGGCCCGGCTGCATGTGTCCGGCGCGAATGCGGCGCAGGCCCTGGGCGACGAGGCGGCGGTTGTTTTCGTCCAGCCGCACCACATCGGCCACGGTGCCCAGGGCGATGAGGGGCAGCAGCGCGTCCAGCCGGGGCTGGCTGGCGGCGGTGAAGGCGCCGCGCGCGCGCAGCTCGGCGCGCAAGGCCAGCAGCACGTAAAACATGACGCCCACGCCCGCCATGCTTTTGCTGGCAAAGCCGCAGCCGGGCTGGTTGGGATTGACGATGACGTGGGCCGCCGGCAGCGCAGGGCCGGGCAGGTGGTGGTCGGTGACGAGCACTTGCAGGCCCAGCTCCCGCGCGGCCTGCACGCCTTCCACGCTGGCAATGCCGTTGTCCACGGTGAGCAGCACGTCGGCCCCGCGTTCGGCCACGCGGCGCGCGATGGGGGGCGTGAGGCCGTAGCCGTCGCACACGCGGTCGGGCACCAAGTAGTCCACGTGCGCCGCGCCCAGCATGCGCAGGCCGCGCACGCCCACGGCGCAGGCGGTGGCGCCGTCGCAGTCGTAATCGGCCACAAAGCAAATGCGCTTGCGCGCGGCCATGGCGTCGGCCAGCAGGCGGGCGGCTTCGGGCGCGCCTTTGAGGCCGCCGCCGCTTTCAGGACTGCCGCCGCTTTCAGGGCCGACGGGCGGCAGCAGGCGCGAGAGGGCCGGGTCCAGCTCGGCCGCATGGCGCACGCCGCGCGCGGCCAGCAGGCGCGCCAGCAGCGGGTGCACGCCCGCCTGCTCCAGCGCCCAGGCGGCGCGGGGGGGCA
Source organism: Ottowia sp. oral taxon 894 (assembly GCF_001262075.1). GTDB lineage: Bacteria > Pseudomonadota > Gammaproteobacteria > Burkholderiales > Burkholderiaceae_C > Ottowia > Ottowia massiliensis. The sequence goes on from NZ_CP012073.1 coordinate 312,621, forward strand.
CGTCGCGCGCGCGCAGCTGCACGCCAGCCTGGACGGCGGCGCTCATGCGGCGGCTCCGGCGGCAGGTGCAGGCGGCAAGGCTGGCTCCACTTCAGCGCGGATGATTTCCAGCCGGCGCGCATCCACGCACTGCGGCGCCAGCCGCCGCACGGTGGCCAGCGCCCGGCGCGCGGCCCGTGGCTGGCCATTGCGCGCCAGCGCCAGCGACAGCTCGCAGGCAAAAGAAATGGCAGACCACCAGAACACGGGGTTGCGCTGCGTCCACTCCAGCGCGGTGCGGCAGGCGGCGGTCAGCAGCGCCACGGCCTGGCCGAAGTCGGCATGCCGCGCGTCATCGAGCGCCAGCAGGCCGCGTATGCCCTGCTCGTACATGGCGATGAAAGGGGGCAGCTCTTGCGTATTCACCCGCGCCAGCAGCCGCCGGGCTTCGTCAAACTGCCCCAGGCGCTCGCGCGTGATGGCCAGGTCCATCAGCCATTCGGGCCGGTCCGGCGCGGCAGCCAGCATGCCCTCCAGCACAGCGGCGGCCGTGGCGAAATCGCCCGCGCGCGCGGGCAGCAGGTATTCAAAAATGCCCAGCGGCTGACAGCTGGCCGCATCGGCCCCGCCGGCCCCAGCCTCCGGGCGGCAAGGGTGCGCCAGCAGCTCGGCGCGCGCAGCGGCCACGCCCTGATAGCGCGCGGTCATGCAAGCGCTGTAAAAAGCCAGCTCCCAGGCCATTTCACGCAGGCCGGGCGCCCACGGCCGGCTCAGCGCCGCATCCGTGAGCGCCTGAAGGCTCTCCCGCAAGCCCATCGCGTCGCCCGCCAGCGCGGCGCACAGCCCCTGCCGGTGCTGCAAGACATGACGCCACGCCAGCGCGCAGGCGGCAAACGGCGCCGCCATGCCCAGCGCCGCCAGCAGCGCCACCCACCAGGGCCACTGGCGGTACAGCGCCAGCGCCAGCGCCACGCCCAGCCCCAGCAGCAGGGGGCGATGCCGCGCCGCCGTCTGGCGCAAGCCCTGGGCGAGGCTCAAACCTTGCTGCTCCATCTCCGCCACCAGGCTGGCCGCCAGGTCTGCCCATTGCTGCGGCGTGACTTCATCGGGCGGCACGCCAAAGCGCTGCCGCGCCGCTTCTTCCAGCGGCAGCAAGTCGCTGGCCATGTTCAGGATGCGCACGTTGCCCAGCTGCGGAAATTCGCGCCCGATCACTTCCAGCGCCTGCCGCGCGTCGCTGGCCTGCACCACGCCCTGCGCGCGCCGCCCGCCGGGAGCCGTGGCGGTGTAGAGCCAGTGTTTGCGGAAAGTGCGGGTTTCTTGCTGTGCCATGCGGCGATTGTGGCAAGGCGGGCGAAGCCGCCGCTCTGGCCAGCCTGCCCGCGAGCGCTGGCGGGGAGCGATGGGCGGGGAAATGGGCAGAAAAACAGTCCATGCGCAGGGCCAGGCTCACGCAAAGCCTGGCCTGATTTAGCTCCTCTATCCATAGCATGAGGTCCTAGAAGAAACTGCGCAGCAAGGCATTCAAGACCCCTTGAATTTGCTCCTGTTTTGGGTGTTTTCTGACGGACATTGCCAAGGCGCAGGCTCTTTTCCGCCCAAGCTCTCTGAACAGGTTTTCAGCGCTTCAGCGGCCTGCTTGCCGCGCTTTTCCAGCCCGGCAGGCCTTGGGCGGGCGCGAATCCACCCGCTGGCGTCAATGCCGGAATTTGCCTTCCGGCGTCAGCACGGCCAGATCGGTGTGGCTGGCGCCCTGGCGCTCGCCCTTGTAGTTCAGGCCGTAGCCGGTGCCCAGGTCAATGTTGGCGGCAGCATCCAGCCAGCGCGAGAGGTCGGTCTTGTTTTTCACCTGCCCGTTTTTCACGGCTTCAATCAGCAGGCGGGCGTTCAGGTAGCTTTCAAAGCTGAGGTAAGAGGGCTTGAGGCCCGCCGCCTTGGCGATGCGCTGGTAGTCCTGCTGGGCGGGCAGGCGGCTGCCCCACGGGCTGGGGGTGACGGTGACGAAGGCGGCCATGCCCATGTGGCCTTTTACGCGGTCGGCGTACTGGGCGTCGGCCTGCGCGGCCAGGTTCAGCACCAGCGGCAGGGCGGCCTTGGCGCGCCAGGCATCCAGCAAGGCGGCCGATTGCTGGCTGTCGGCCAGCAGCAGCAGCGCGTCAGGGCGGGAGGCCATCAGCTCCTCGGCGGCGCGGCGGTAGTCCGGCAAGCTGGCGTTGAAGCGGCGGGGCACGAAGCGCAGGTCCGGAAAGCGGTCGCGCAGCTTGTCCAGCTCGCTGGCGTAGTCAATGCCAAAACCGTCTTCCTGAATGAACACGCCCACGCTTTTGAGGCCGGTGGCGTTGATGAAGCCCAGCAGCCGCAACAGCTCGCCGCTGGCCGGGGCGCGCACGGCGTAGGTGTACCAGGCCTGTTTGCCGCGCAGGGCGGACGAACCGGCCACGGGGCCAAGCAGGGGCACTTTGGCCTTGGCGCAGATTTGCTGCTGCGCCAGGCAGCTGGGGGAGCCAAAGCACGACAAAAAAGCTTGCGCGCTGGACACTGCGGACGAAGCAGCTTGCGTGGCCTTGACGGCGCTGTAGCCGTCATCCAGCGATTTCAGCTCGATGCGCACGCCGCCCTTGGCGTTCCGGTTGTAGTCATCCAGCGTGGCGCGGGTCATGGCGTTGATTTCGCGGCCCGCCTGCGCCAGGGGGCCGCTGAGCGGCACGATCTGAACCACCTCCAGCGCCTCCTGCGCGCAGGCGGCCAGCGGAACAGCGCCCCACGCCACGGCGCAGGCCGTGGCCATCACGAATTTCAGCAGCGCAGCCATGCGGTGTTTCCCCAGAGTGAGTTGGTGCCAATGCGTTGATACGAACATGACGTATCGTTAAGTATCGCCTAGTTACATTGGCCCACGCCATAGCCGCGCCAAGCTGATGTTTGCGGAATGCGAAATAAACAGCCGCATGAAGCAGGCGTTCGCGTGCGGCAGGCGCGTTTCGCCTTGCGCTTTTGCAAGCGCAGGCAGCCCGGTGAAAGCTGAAAAGCGCGCCATCGAATCAAGCAAGCGCCCAAGCAGCTGCTCGAGCGCGCCGCCCGTCATATCTGAAGCCACTCGCGCCAGGTTTTTTCGTCAGCGCGCAGCGCCTGCGGCGTGCCTTCAAAGACGATGCGGCCCTGCCCCATCACCAGCGCACGGGTGGCAATGCGCAGCGCGATGGAGAGCTTTTGCTCGATGAGCAAGATGCCCAGGCCCCGCGCTTGCAGCATTTGCAGGCAGCGGCCCACCTGCTGGGCCATCAGGGGCGACAGCCCTTCCGTGGGTTCATCCACCAGCAGCAAATCGGGGTTGCCCATGAGCGTGCGGCAGAGCGTGAGCATTTGCTGCTCGCCGCCGGAGAGCACACCCGCTTCGGTGCGCTCGCGCGCCTTGAGCGGCGCAAACAGCTCGAACATGTCTTGCATGCGCCAGGGCGCGCGCCCGGCCGCCCCCTGATTCGCTCCCTGATTCGCGCCCTGTTTTTCGCCCAGCAGCAGGTTCTGGCGCACGGTCAGGCGCGGAAAGACATCGCGGCTTTCGGGCACATAACCCAGCCCCAGGCGGGCGATTTCATGCGCGGGCCGCCCCAGCAGCGGCTGGCCGCGCCAGCTCACGCTTCCGCTGGCGGGCAGCAGCCCCATGATGGCCTTGGCGCAAGTGGAACGCCCCGCGCCATTGCGCCCCAGCAGCGCCACGATTTCGCCCGGCGCCACTTCCAGCCGCACGCCGTGCAGCACTTCGCTTTTGCCGTAGCAGGCGCGCAAGTCGCGCACAAGCAGCGTCATGCCCGCCCTCCCGCATGGGCGGCGGCCTGAAGCGAAGCCGGTGCATCCGCCGAACCGGCTTCGCTGCCCAGGTAAACCGCTTTCACGCGCGCATCGGCGCGCACGGCCTCGGGCGTGTCAAACGCCAGCAAGCGCCCTTGCGCCAGCACGGCGATGCGGTCTGCCAGGCTGAAAACCACGCCCATGTCGTGCTCCACCATCAGCAGCGTGCGCCCGGCCGTCAGCTCGCGGATGAGGCCGATGAAATGCGCCGTCTCATCCGCGTTCATGCCTGCTGTCGGCTCGTCCAGCAACACCACGCGCGCGCCGCCGGCCAGCGTGATGCCGATTTCCAGCGCCCGCTGCTCCGCATACGCCAGGTGCGCCGCCAGCGCGTGGCGGCGGTGCGCCAGGCGCGTGCGCTCCAGCAGCTCATCGGCGCGCTGGTTCACATCGCGCAAGCGGCCCAGCCAGCGCAGCAGGCTGTAGCGGTAGCCCAGCGCCCACAGTGCGGCGCAACGCAGGTTGTCTTGCACGCTCAGGCCGCCAAACACGCGCGAGATCTGAAAACTGCGCGACAGGCCCATGCGGTTGATCTCAAAAGGCCGTTTGCCATCTACGCGCGCCCCGTGCAGCCAAATTTGCCCGCCATCAGGGCGCGTGCGCCCGCTGATCAGATCAAACAGCGTGGACTTGCCCGCACCATTGGGCCCAATCACCGCCACGCGCTCGCCCGGCTGCACCGCCAGGCTCACGCCGCCAATGATTTCGCTGGCGCCAAAGCGCTTGCGCACGTCTTGCAGGGCTAGGGCGGGTAATGACATGGATAAATTCCGGTTTTCAGCATCAAAATCTCGCGCGCTGGCATCGTCATTCATTATCAACGTGAATGGCAGATAAAGGCTATGCGCGCAGCGCCGTCAAATCATGGCTTCAAATCACAAAGGCGGCTTGCAAATGCTATTTTCGCCTCGGGCGAAACGGCCTGCGCACTCATTCCAATCCGGCTTTCCATCCATGCCGCATCAAATTTTCCTGGCCGCGTCCGCCGTTTTCGCGCATGAACTCTTCCGCCACCTATTCATTTTCCAATAGCGAATATACCGCCTCCGGCGCGCCCTTTTCCCGGAACCTGAAGAACGCGCAGGGCGAATCGGGATGGCGCAAAACGCAGCCAGTGGGTGAAGCAGGCTGAAGGCCCCTATTTAGCTCCTCTATTCATAGCATGAGGTCCTAGTGGAACGTGCGCAACCACCCGTTTTCATGGCTTTGAATTTGCTCCTTTTTTATCATGCCAACCCTGCCCCGGGGCCTTCCTGCAAGCGCCTGGGCCTGCGCGCTCGCCGGAATGCCTGCGTTTCCGCCCGCCATCAAGCACATTGCGCTGGCACAGCCTTTTCCGGGCGATAAATTCAGCGCAGGCGCCGCATTTTCAAAAACCCGTTCCTGAAAACTGAAGCGCATGAAAAACCGCCTGCGTATCACAGGCGGTTTTATTTTTGACGCCCGGCTTGAGCGCCCGGCGGATCAGGCGGGAAGAAATGGATAGTCAATATAGCCATGCTCGCCGCCGCCAAACAGGGTGGGGCGGTCCGGGGCATTGAGCGCGGCGTTTTGCTCAAAACGGCGCGGCAGATCGGGATTGGCCAGGAAAAGCGAACCATAGGCGATCAAGCTGGCAATGCCTTTTTGCAACTCGGCTTCGCCGCTTTCACGAGTGTAAGCCGTGCCTGCCACAAGTGTATGTGAAACGAGTTTGCCGAATATCTCAATCTCATCGCCTTGCGGATAATGCGGCAGCAGCGGGAACATGGGGCTGCGTTTCATCAACTCCACAAAAGTAAAATCAAGCTGGTTCAGCTCGTTGATCAAATAAGTGTAAGTTGCCAAGGGATCATCGAACGCAATGCCCGCGTAAGGGTGCAACGGGCTGATTTTGATGCCGACTTTGCCGCCGCCCACGGCGGCAATCAGCGCGCGCATGACTTCCAGCGTGAAACGCGCTTTATTGGCGATGCTGCCGCCATATTCATCCGCGCGGTGGTTGGCGGAATCAGACAAGAACTGCTGCGGCAAATAGCCATTGGCGGCATGCAGCTCCACGCCGTCAAATCCGGCGGCCACGGCATTTTGGGCCGCCTGGGCGTAGTTGGCAATGATCTGGCGAATTTCCGGCAGCGCCAGTTCGCGCGGCGTTTCATATTCCTTCATGCCTTGCGAGGTGAAATGCTGCGCGCCTTCAATTTTGATGGCCGAAGGCGCCACGGGCAATTGGCCGCCGCGATCCACGGAATGGCCCACGCGGCCAGTGTGCCAGAGCTGGGCGAAAATGATTCCGCCTTTTTCATGCACGGCCTGCGTGACTTTGCGCCAGGCGGCAATCTGTTTTTCTTCAAACAGGCCGGCGTGAGCGGGCTGCCCAATGCGTTGGCGGAAATATTGATGGCTTCCGACAAAATCAGGCCCGCGCTGGCGCGCTGGGCATAATACTCCGCCGTCATGGAGCCAACCACGCCGTGAATATCAGCGCGGCTGCGCGTCATGGCGGCCATGACCATGCGGTTTTTCAGCATCAATGACCCCATCCGGAATGATTCAAGCAGTTTCATGCGTTTTCTCCTGAAAATGGTTTGGCGAATTCAACTCCGCAATTAGCTGATTGACATCAGCGCATTTTCTTCATTTCGCCAAATGGAGCCTGTCCAGCTCATGGCGCCGGCCCGGTAACCAATCAGCAGCAAAACGGCATTCCGGGCGCCGAATGCGCTCATTTCGGAATCCTTTATGCAAATATATGAAGGGACTGACAGTATATTTCCCTTTCGCAGAAATAATGCGCAATAAAATGGAAAATACTGTTCATTCAACGGAACAATCATGCTGATACTGGATGACATGGCGCTTTTTGTGGCCGTGGCGCGGGCTGGCAGCTTCACGCAGGCGGCGCAGTCGCTGGAGATGCCCAAGTCCACGCTGTCGGCGCGCATCAGCCGGCTGGAGCAGCGCATGGGCTTGCCGCTGCTCAAGCGCAGCACGCGCAAGGTGGAGCTGAGGGCGGCGGGCCGCCTGTATTTCAACCGGGCCGACGCGCTTGTGAGCGAAGCTGGGCTGTTGCATGAGCAGCTGGGCCGTCTGCTGTGCGAGCCGCAAGGGCTGCTGCGCCTTTCCGTGCCTGTGAACTTCGTGCATGAATTCATTGCGCCGTATCTTGGGGAGTTCTGCGAACGGTTTCCGCTCATTCAGCTCTCTTTTGATGTGACGCCGCGCAAGGTCAATCTGATCAGCGAGAGGTTTGACGTGGCCATTCGCGCAGGCAAGCAGCCGGATTCAGGGCTGGTGCAGCGCCTGCTGGTCATGTTTTCAGGCGGGCTGTATGCCGCGCCTGCCTATGTGGCGCGGCACGGCGAGCCGCTGGAGCCTGCCGATCTGGCCCGGCACCAGTGCCTTCGCTTTCCACCAGGTTTTGATGATGTGTGGGAGTTGCGCCACGCGCATGAAATGGCCGCCCAGGCAGACGGCGATTCGGCCAATGGCACAACGATTGACGGCAACACGCCCCGCAATCACGCAGCATCCGCGTGAATGGCCGCATTGCTTCCAACAGCCTGGGATTGAACTTGCGCCTGGCGCTGCACGGTTTTGGCATCGCAGCGCTGCCCGACGCGCTGGCCGCTCCATATGCGGCGCAAGGCCGTCTGCAAGCGCTGCTGCCAGGCTGGCAGACACGCGCCGTGCCGGTTTACGCATTCACCGCCAACAAACTGCTGCCCGCCAGGGCGCAGGCGTTCATCGACTTTCTGAAAGAAAAGCTGGCCGGATTAGCTGTTTAAAAAAGCCGCCTGATTTTGCATGAGCTTCAGAAAACAACACAGCCGCCCTTCCTTCCATAAAGCATGGCATTGAATGCCATTCAGCTCACGGAAGGAAAGGCGGCTGTAATTCTGCTTAGTGATCTATCTCTCAGGCCACAGTGAACGCGGCGGGCGGTTCTATATGCGGCAAAACCAGCGAGGGACGCGGCTGGCGGACTTTGGCGACAGGAGCCATGACATACGCTTTGCCACTGATCACGCGCTCACCTTTCTGATTGGTTACCTCGCAGTCGAGAGTGACGCGCTTTTTGGCTGCCTCCAAAGAAGCCACCGTGACGCTGGCCGTCAGCTCGTCACCGATGTGAACCGGGCGCATAAATTGCAAGCTTTGCTCCAGGTAAATCGTTCCAGGCCCAGGCAATTGGGTGCCCAGCACAGCCGAAATAAGCGCCCCGCCCAGCATGCCATGCGCAATCACGCCATGGAAAAGGGTGTCACGGGCATACGCGACATCCAAATGCGCCGGATTCACGTCGCCCGATACGGCGGCGAAAGCCAAAATATCCTGTCCTGTCACTTGCCGCGTCATTCGGGCCGATTGGCCGACGCGCAGTTCGTCAAAGGTCACGTTTTCAATCCACTCGTGGGCGGATGCATTGCTTTGTGTTTCAGGTTTCATGGTGTCAACAACAGCCTCCTGCTCTGTATTTTGCACGCCAATGCTCTCCTTGCATAGCTCGGCTTCCCTTATTGCACGAACGCACCAATGCGCATATAATCGCGCCCTGCAATGCATGGGGGGGTAGCTCAGCTGGGAGAGCGCCGCGTTCGCAATGCGGAGGTCGGGAGTTCGATCCTCCTCCTCTCCACCACATATCAAAAAGCCAACCATTTCTGGTTGGCTTTTTTTTCTTGGGCCGTCCAATGAAAAAACCGAAGGCTTGCCATCCAGCCCCGGCGCGGGTGGCAGGCTGGTTTACGGCGGGCAACTCAATTGGACAAGCGCCGCTTGCCATTTGTCTGTCCGCCTGAATTTCAAAGGCGCCAGGCAAAAGCAGCCAATAAAAAAGCAGCCTTCACGGCTGCTTTTTTATTGGGCTGGCGGAGGCGGTGAGATTCGAACTCACGAACGGTTGCCCGTTGCCGGTTTTCAAGACCGGTGCAATCGACCACTCTGCCACACCTCCTTCCCGGTGAAGAAACGCGCTTATTTAAGCTTCACTTCCTTGTATTCCACATGCTTGCGGGCCTTGGGGTCGAACTTGGTGATCGACATTTTCTCCGGCATGGTTTTCTTGTTCTTGCTGGTGGTGTAGAAGTGGCCGGTGCCAGCCGTGGATTCCAGCTTGATTTTTTCGCGTCCGCCTTTGGAAGCCATGATATTTCCTTTGTTTGTTCAGAAAACGGGATCAGGCCTGGCCGCGAGCGCGCATGTCAGCGAGCACGGCGTCAATGCCTTTTTTGTCAATCAGGCGCAGCGCAGCGCTGGTGACGCGAAGGCGCACCCAGCGGTTTTCGCTTTCAACCCAGAAACGGCGGTATTGCAGGTTCGGCAGGAACCGGCGCTTGGTTTTGTTGTTGGCATGGGAAACGTTGTTGCCAACCATGGGCTTCTTGCCCGTGACTTCGCACTTGCGTGCCATATTGGATTGCTCCGTTTTAATAACAGCCGGGGCTGGACGCCGCGCAACTCCCAGCCGCTGGCTGGCTGCAACTCGCCCCGTGCTTGACCTCGCCAGGAAAGGGTGGCGGTATCCCTTCTTTTTTGCCTTGGGTTGATTTGGCAAAGCGGCGGATTATAGCGGTGCATCCACGCCATTCGCCAGCAGCTCTCAGCCCTGCTGCTCCAGAAAGCGCTGGGCGTCCAGCGCCGCCATGCAGCCTGTGCCAGCGCTGGTAATGGCCTGGCGATAAATGAAGTCCTGCACATCGCCTGCGGCGAAGACGCCAGGCACGCTGGTTTGCGTGGCAAAGCCGTGGCGTCCGCACTGGGTGACGATGTAGCCGTTTTCCAGCTCAAGCTGCCCCTGGAAGATGCCGGTGTTGGGCGCGTGGCCAATGGCGATGAAGCAGCCATGCACGGCCAGCTCCTGCGTCTGGCCGCTGCCCGTGTCTTTCAGGCGCACGCCCGTCACGCCCATCGCGTCGCCCAGCACTTCGTCCAGGGCGGCGTTGAGCTTCAGCTCGATTTTTCCTTCGCGCACTTTTTCATGGAGGTGATCCACCATGATGGGTTCGGCGCGAAAGCTGTCTCTGCGGTGCACCAGATAGACCTTGCTGGCGATGTTGCTGAGATACAGGGCTTCTTCCACTGCGGTGTTGCCGCCGCCAATCACGCAGACGGGTTTGCCGCGATAGAAAAAGCCGTCGCAAGTGGCGCAGGCGCTCACGCCGCGCCCCATGTAGGCCTCTTCAGAAGGCAGACCCAGGTATTTGGCCGTGGCGCCGGTGGCGATGATGAGGGCGTCGCACGTGTAAACCGCGTTGTCGCCCGTCAGGGTGAAGGGCCGGGCGGACAAATCGGCCGTGTGGATATGGTCCATCACCAGTTCGGTGCGAAAGCGCTCGGCATGCGCTTGCAGGCGCTGCATCAAATCAGGCCCCTGCACACCAGCCACATCAGCGGGCCAGTTGTCCACTTCAGTGGTGTTCATAAGCTGCCCGCCCTGGGCCATGCCGGTAATGAGCACGGGCTGGAGATTGGCGCGGGCGGCATAGATGGCGGCGGTATAGCCGGCAGGGCCGGAGCCAAGAATGAGAAGGCGGATGTGTCGGGTTTTCATGGAGATGGCGGCAGGTGGTTTCACGCACCGGAGTGCAAAAAGGATGTGCAAAAATAGTAGCAAAAACCCGTCAATCGAAACATTTGCGGGAATAGGCGGATTTTAAGAACTGGTTCGAAATCCGGTCGCAAGAGGCAAGTGCGGTTCAGAATGGGCTGCAAGGCACAGGCGGGCGTGACATCCCGGCGAGGATTTGCGAAGCCCAAGAGCGCCCGGCCCCGCGCTTTTCGCGCCCACGGACAGACTTTGAACAGGTTCCAAAAGATTGCCTGGCCGCCATTCGCCAGCCCGCCAGAGGGGTTCATCAAAAAAATCAAGGAATTGAAGTCATGTCCATGCTCTCCAATCTGGATTTGGTTCGCCGGGTCCCTTTGTTTTCAACGTTGTCAGACGAGCAGGCCGCGCAAGTGGCAGAGGCGGTGGTCAAGCGCCGTTTCAAACGCGGGCAAACCATCGTCGAACAGGGGCAAAGAACGGACACGCTGTTCATTTTGCTGAATGGCCGCGCCCGCGTGATCATGACCCGTGGCAATCGCGAGGTCATTCTGGCCTCCCTGCATCCGGGCGACCACATTGGCGAAATGAGCATGATCGACAATGCCCCGCACTCGGCCACCGTGCGGGCTGACATACAGACCGACACGCTCACGCTCAGCCGCGACGCATTCATGCAGTGCCTGCCCGATGGCTCATCCATCGCCTACGCCATCATGTACGGGCTGGTGCAGCGGCTGCGGCAGGCAGACCGCCAGATCGGATCGCTGGCGCTGATGGACGTATATGGCCGCGTGGCCCATGCCTTGCTGGACTTCGCCGTGGACCAGGGGCACGGCGAGCTGGTCGTGCAGGAAAAGATATCGCGCCAGGACCTGGCCCGCATGGTGGGCGCCTCGCGCGAGATGGTCAGCCGCGTGATCCGGGGCCTGGAAGAAAGCAACTTCATCCGGCAGCAAAAAGACGGCACCATCCTCATCGTCTCGCGCGACAGGCTCTGAAAGGCCGTCTCAAAAGGGGCAGCTCGAATGTGGCGCAGACAAAAGAATCAAAGGGCACAAGCGCCACATAGCTGTAAACATGATGGGGCTGCTGCTGGCCATGGTGGTGCACTCGGCTGGCATTCAGGACCGTGCAGGTGCCAAGGCGTCACTGGTGAGGCTGCTCTTGCGCTTTGCGTGTCTCAAGGCCCCCCTTTTGTGGATGGCAGCTACACGGGCACTAGGGCCTGTTGAGAATCCCCTCTTATGCTGCAATCCCGCCATGGAAAGAAGAGTATTGAGCGACAAGCAGTGGGCACTGATGGCCCCGCACTGCCTGGGCAAGCCTGGCGATGCAGGGCCAAGAGGCACGGACAAGCGTTTGCTTGTAGAGGCCGTGCTGTGGATCGTGCGCACAGGCAGCCCCTGGCGCGATTTGCCTGAAGAATTCGGCAAATGCAACACCGTTTTCAAACGCTTTCGTGACTGGGTCAAGGCCGGTATCTGGCAAAAACTCTTTGATGCTGTCAGCGGCCAGCCGGATATGGAATACGCCATGGTCGATGCCACGATCGTGAAAGTGCGCCGTCACGGCCAGGGCGCAAAAGGGGGACTCAAAGCCAGGCCATAGGGCACTGGCGCGGGGGCGTGAGCACCAAGATACTGGCCTTGTGCGATGCGCTGGGCAATCTGGTCAAGTTCGCTCTGATGCCAGGCCAGCGGCATGACAGCAAAGGAGTCGAAGAGATGATCCGGAACCAAAAGTTTGAGGCGCTGCTGGCGGACAAGGCGTTTGGTGTCCAATGGCTGATAGAGCCATTACAAGCGCAAGGCGTGCCAATCGTGATCTCGCAAAGGCCCGATCGACGCCAGCTTCAAGGCGGTGATCTATCTGGCTTCGGCTGTGATTCAATCTCGGTAATTCTCAACAGGCCCTAGCACGGGGTGAGGGTTGAGTGCTTTTCGAATTGCTGCTATCGCATCCCGTTCACTACGAAAAATAGCCAACTCGAAGAGCAGGTTCAGGTTGGCACTCCCGGTTTTTTTGATCGGCACATGCAGGGACAGAGCACAGCCATCCAGTAGATACCCTAGCTAGGGTGCTTACCAGCTAGGAACCATCCTAGCTAGACAAGAACTGAGCGTGTTTTTACGCTGCATGCTGTTCCAACACGTTCACCGGAGTTCAGACCATGAGAGTAGGCGCATACGGCCCTGGCCATTCCTGTTCCCAAGCGCATTTTTGCAGCCCCACCCAGGCAGCTTCCGCCAAAGTGGACAACAGCCGGGGCTATCCGATAGGCGACGGCACGTTTGCCGACAGCGCCAGGGGCATAGCGCCACAAAAAGATCTGGATTTACAACTATCCATGATGGCCAATGATGCGTACGAATCAGAAAAAACGAAGCTGACTCATACGCAATCCGAAAGGGAGTTGAGAAATGCTGGGTGGCAGCGCCTGCGTCCAGCAGGTGATCATTTTGTGGATGGCAATAACAATAATGTTTACATTTCTAACCTTACGCCTGACATGCTGCGTGATGAGCAGAGTGGTTTTGATGCCGCCATCTATCAGAATGACAAAGGGCAGTATGTCGTTGCATTTCGTGGCACGGATAATTGGTTTGGCGAAAAAGGTCCAGGCTGGGACAGTAAAGCCAATTTTGGTCAAGCCTCAAACTTGAAAACCAAACAATATGAACAGGCGAGACTTCTGGCGTGGACCGCCATTGACGCTTTTGGCGAAGGCAACGTAATTTTCACGGGGCATTCTCTGGGTGGAGGTTTGGCGTCAGCCGCCATGGTGGCAACGGGCGCGCCTGGCGTGACTTTCAATGCAGCTGGCTTGAGCGACAACACCTTGCGCAGTCTTGATCCGAGCAAGACTCCCAATGCCCTTCGTGAGGAATTGGCCAACAACGGCCAGATTCGCCGCTACAACATAGAAGGCGAATTGCTGACGGGAATTCAGCAAGGGGTGATGCTCGCACCCGACGCCGTAGGGCATGAATGGCGCTTGGAAGCTCCAAAAGGCGCTTCCAAAATCCCTGTATTGAATTCCGTGGAGTTGCATGGAGGCAGAGGCGATGGCCAGGCTTATGTCGAAGCCATGCGCGAAGGCGCCCCTTATCACCCAGCAGGCAAGCCGCTTCCTCTTTCTGCGACAGAGCATCTCGGAGAAGCCGGATTCAACTTGCTGACATCGGCGGGGAGTAACGCTTTTGAAGCTGGTTTCAATGCGGGCAAGATATTTAATGAGAGGAGCCAGGCCGTCGGCGCCATCTTCCAAAATGAAATCGCCAAGGGGCATGTGCTGTCTGGAAGCATCCAGGCAACGGGTGAAGTGGCTGATGGCATTCTGGATGCAGGCGCTGGCGTTGTAAGAGAAGGCGGCGATTTCGTGGGCGATGCGGTCCGCGAAGGAGCCTCGTTTTTTGGCAACGTGCTGCGCGATACAGGCAAAGCACTCGGCCTTGAAAAGCCGTTCGGCCAAGCAGCCTCATTCGTTGAATCAGTGGGCGAGCGTGCCAATGCATTGATTGACGGCGTAAGCCGCGAGGCTGCCGTGCTGATTGACAAGGCGGGCGATGGCATCAAATGGGTCGCTGGCAAAGCCGCCGACGGTGTGAAATGGGCCAGTGGCAAGCTGGCTCAGGGCGCGCAATGGCTGGGCGACAAGGTGACGCAAGGCGCACAGAAGATCGGCAGCGCCATCAGCCATGGCGTGCAAAAGGTGGGCAATGCCCTTGCCGGTATCGGCAAAACGATTGCAGGCTGGTTTTGATAGGCCAGGTCTGAGAACCCGTTCACGATTTATCCGTTGATGCGAAGCGGCCTCGGGTGCCCTGTTGCGTTGTAAATCCTCGTGGAAACACGAAGCCCGTTTGTGGTTTGCGCCTGGCAGCTCCTCCCGAGCCGCTTTTTCGCCTCTCACAACCGCTGAACAGGTTCTGAGATTTGATTAGAAAGAAGACGCTTGGCAGCCCGCGCAGGCGCTTTTCTTTTAATCGCTACCATGGCTTTCTCCCTTTATTTCCTACGTAACATGATGCGCAGACGATGGATGCTTCTGTCCACGCTGGCCTTTATGGCTGCCTCGGCCTGCGGTCAGCAAGGTTCAGATATGAGCAATGAAAAATTCGCGACTCCAAAGGATGCAGCGCTATATCAGGCGGCAGCCAAAGGTGATTTGACGCAAGCGCGTCAGCTGCTGGCCGAAGGTGCGAGCCTCAACAGCCGCAATGCCAGAAAAATGACGCCGCTGGACGTTGCCATGGTGGAAGGCAACCGCCGCGCCTTTGACAGCCTGCTGGAGCTGGGAACGGATCCCACCTGGCTGGGCGACGCGCGCGACACCTCCATGCACCTGGCCGCCAAGCTGGCTGACAGCCGCTGGCTGGCCGCGCTACTAGAGCGAGGATTCCCTACCGAAGTAAAAAACCGATTGGGCGAAACACTCCTGTTCCCGGCTTTGGGGCCCAGCACTCAGGCCAACGTGCAACTGCTGCTAGATGCAAAAGCCGATGTACATGCACGCACGAAGGATGGCCGCACGCTACTGCACCATGCCGCAATGATTGGCAGCTTTGCCGATATTCCGCGTCTGCTGGAGCTGGGAGTGGATCCGCGCGCAGTCAACGCGGCTGGCAATACCTTCCAGCGCTATTTCTTCACAGGGCCGCGCGACCCTGAAGTAGAGAAAAAAGTGCGCGCCTGGCTACACGACCACGGCATTGCCGTGGAAGAGCGGCGCAAATAACAAATGCGCGAACGGCGGATGCTTCCGCCCAACGCAGGGCTGGATGGCGGCTTCGGCTTGCGGGCAGCCCGGTTCAAGCGTGGCGATGGCCATTAAGGGCATCCAATCCGCCCGCCTTGTGCGGCATGTGCGGCAAGGCTTGCAGGAAGATGCGGCGCGCCATTTCCGCCATTGCCCCATTTCCTTTTCACATTCATTGAAAAACGGGCCAAGCGCGAACCCAAGGCCCCGCCGAACCTTGCCCGCTGCCCGGCAGGCTCTTTGAAGGATGTCCAAGCAAGCCAGCGAAGCACGTCCGCTTTGAAGCTGTCACCCTCTGGTTCGTCTGCCAGGCCATCAAAAACAGGAGCTGATTTATAGGGCGCCAAAACGGCGCCAGCGCCCATTTCACTAGGACATCACGCTATGGATTCGGGAGCTGAAAACAAGCTTTCCCGATGCCCCCCACAGGCCTTAAGCCAGCATCTGGCGGGCCAGCGCCACGGCTTCGGGCAAGGTGGCGGCGGCGGCAATGCGAACGGGGCTGGCGCCGGCCTGCTGGCGGCCTGATGCCAGCAAGGCGGCGCGGGCGGCCTCGTCGCCAATCACGTAAACGTTGCCCCGGCAATACTGGTGAAAGGCCGCCAGGTGGCGTTTCATCCAGAGCGCGGCGGCTTTCTTTTCTTCGGGCGATTCGCCTTTGTGGCTGATGTAGGCGTTCATGTCGCACACCACGGCAAAGGGTTGCTGGCGTTGCAAGGCGGCTTCCAGCGTGTCCAGCCACTGGCGGGCGCGCTCCAGCCCCGGCTGCCCCGGCTGGCGCCCGGGCAGGCGCGCCAGCAGAACGGGCCACAGGGAAAAGTCGGCCTGAAAGCCGTCCACGCCCGGCGCGGGAAAGCCGGGCGGTTCAGGCGCTTGCGCGTTCATGCAGGCATCCGGATTCGAGTTCATGCGGTTCACCATTGGTAGTCGAGTTCGGCGCTGATGGCGCGGGCCTGGCCCCAGTTGCAGTAGCTGGCGCTGGAGCAGGCGGCAAAGCGGCGGTTGGCCAGATTGGCGGCGCGCACGGAAAGCGTCAGGTGCGGGCTGATGGCGTAGTGCGCGGCGGCATCCAGCAGGGTGTGGCCAGGCACGCGCAAGGTGTTGGCCGCATCGGCCCAGGCGCTGCCGGTGTGGCGCACGCCCAGGCCCAGCCGCAGCCGGGGCGTGAAGGCGCGCTCGGCCCACAGCGCAGCCGTGGCGCGCGGCATATTGACAGGGCGCTTGCCCAGATCAGCGCCGTTGCTGGCAGTGATTTGGGGCGCCAGCCAGGTCAGGCTGGCATGGATATGCGTGGCTTGCGCCAGCGCGGCGCGCCCTTCCAGCTCCAGCCCGCGCGTGCGCTGCCGGCCCGACTGCGTCATGCACGGGCCGGGGCCGGTGGCGCTCATGCACATGTGCATGGGGTCGGCATCGGGCGTCAGGGCGTTTTTCTGCTGGATGCTGAAAGCGGCGGCGGCCAGTTGCAGCCGCCCGTCTTCAGAGGCGTATTTCAGCCCCGCTTCCCACTGGCGCGCGCGCAGGGGGCGGTAGCCCTGGCCGTCGGCCATCAGCCCCGCCTGCGGCAAAAAAGATGTGGCATGGCTGGCGTAGGCCACCCACTGCGGCGTGATGTGCCACGAAAGCGCGGCGCGCCCCGTGAAGGCATCGTCTTGCTGGCCAATCGCGGCGCTGGCGGCCCGCCCCATGAGCTGGCTGGCGCGCTGGCTGCGGGTGCGGGCCGTGTCGTAGCGCCCGCCCAGGGTGAGGGCGAGAGGGCCGTGGCGCATTTGGTCTTGCACATAAACGCCCGTCTGGCGGGCGTGATCCAGCGTTTCGGCCCATAAATGGGCCGTGGCGGGCGATGCGGGCGCGGCCACGGCCAGCCCGTACACGGGGTTGCGGATGCGAATGGGCGGCACACCCGCAAAGCTGAAGCCCATTTGCTGCGTCAGGCGGCTTTGCATGTGATCCAGCCCCAGCAGCAGGCGGTGCGCCACGGGGCCGGTGCGCGCCTGGCCTTCGATGGCGGTGTCGGCCATCAGCGCCTGCGTGCGCGAGCCGGCATGCAAAGCCGTGCGCGCCAGCGTGTCAGGCGGAACCAGGGCGGCAGCGGCCAGCCCCTGCACGGCCGCTTGCGAGGCAATGCGGCGCAGCGCGTGCCGCAGCGTCCAGCCCGCGCCCAGCGCGTGCTCGAAGTCGTAACCCAGCGTGGTTTGCGTGCGGCTGAAGTGGCTGAAAGCCGGATCGCCCACAAAAAAGCGGCGCGGCACGTAACCGCCATCCGGCAAGGGTGACAGCACGCCTTGCGCGGGCAGGCCGCCGTAGTAGCCGCCGCGCGGGTCTCTCTGGTAGCTGGCCAGCAGCGTCAGCGCCGTTTGCGGCCCGATCTGCCAGCGCAGCGAAGGCGCCAGCGCCAGGCGGCGCGATGAAACGTGATCGATCTGGTTGTTCTGCGCCCGCCCCAGCGCGGCCAGCCGCCAGGTGAAGCGCCCGCTGCCGTCTCCTGCCGCGCCGCCCGCATCCAGCCGCAGCTCGCGCCGCTGCCAGTTGCCCAGCGTCACGCTGGCCTGCCGGTGCGCCTTCGCCTGCGGGCGTTTGGACAAGGCATTGACCAGCCCGCCCGGCAGGCTTTGCCCGTAGAGCATGGAGCCAGGGCCGCGCAGCACTTCCACGCGCTCCAGCAGCCAGGGATCGAACTGCGGCAGGCTCAAATTGCCCACGCCGAACGAAGCGCGCATGCCATCCAGAAACAGCGCGCCGTTATAGGTTTGCCCGCGCAAGCTGAAAAAGTCGTACCGGCTGGAATCGTTGCCGCCGCCAGGCATGGCGTGCAGGCCCGGGCTGTAGGCCAGCGCCTGCCCCAGCGTGACCGCGCCGCTGGCCTGCAAATCGGCCTGCGTGAGCACGGAAACGGACTGGGGCGTCTCCAGCAAAGGCGTGCGCGTTTTGGTGGCGCTGGCGGCCTGCCGGGGCAGGCGGCCATTGGGGCCGTCGTCGTATTCAGCGCCGCCCGGGCGCTCGCGCACGATGACGGCATCCAGCGTGTCATGCCTGTCAGACGCGCCCCCGCCCGCTGGCGCTGCCGCATCTGCAGCAAACGCAGCAGGCCAGGCCAGCGCCGCCGCGCAAGACAAAAGCAAAACCCGGCCCTGAATGGCAGGTGCGTGCATGGTGTTTCTCCTCCATTGAATCCAGCTGCAACAAAGGAAAAGTCTGCGCACGCACACGGCCCGGCGCTTGCAGAAAACGGCGAATCATTTTCATTTGGCGGCAGGTTTTCCCAGCCGCCCGCACGCCGCAAGCCATCGCTTATTTCGCTTCTGTTTCGAGAGCAGTCAAGCCCGTCAAACCGTGCGGCAGAGGCATTTTCGGAGCCTTCCATTTGCTCTTGTTCTTGAAGTGAAACCGGGGCACTGGCCGCACTCACGGCCAGGCTCTGAACAGGCTCTCAAGCCCCGCCCTGCCCTGCCTGCTGCGCCAGGCGCTGGCGCAGGCGGCCTGGCGTTTCGCCGAATTGCGCTCTGAAGGCCGTGCAAAAGTGTGCTGCGCTGCTGAAGCCCAGCCGCTCGGCGGCCAGCGCCACGGGCAGGCCCTCGTCCAATACCAGGTGCCGCCCTTGCAGCAGGCGTTGCTGGCGCAGCCAGACAAAGGGCGATGCGCCGAATTCGCGGCCGAAGCTTTCGCTCAGGGCGCGCGCGCTCATGCCGGCCTCGGCGGCCATATCGGCCAGCGTCCAGGCGCGGGCCAGGTCGGCTTGCAGCGCTGCGGCCAGGCGCAGCAGGCGTTCGCGGCGCGAGGGGGCGCGCGTGCCGGTGAGCGCCGCGATGCCTTGCACGAAGATGGCTTGCGCGGCCGCTTCCAGCCGCAGCAGTTGCAGCGGCTGGCGCGGGTCGCTGTCCAGGATGTCGCCGGCCAATTGCAGGCTGCGCGCGTCGGCGGCCACTTGCACCTGGCGCAGCGGCTCGTGGCGGGCGAACAGGCTGTCAAACCAGCTTTCCAGTTGCCGCGCGCGCAAGTCGGGCCGCAGCATGCTCACGCCGACCACGCGTATGGCGCAGGCGCTGGCTTGCGCGCTCCAGGGCAGCGGCTCGCGCACGGCCAGCACTTGCATGCCCAGCGCGCGCGGCTCGCTCACGCAGTCGCCGCAGTGCAGCCGCAGGCCGCCGCGCGCCAGCACGGTGACGTAAAGGCCCGCCTGCACCTGGCGCGCCGCCGGGTGCGCGCCCAGCGCCAGCGGCGGATGGTCGGCGCCGCGCACCAGCAAGTGCAGCCGCTCGCTGCGGTGTTCCACAAAGCGGGCGGGCGTGGCGGCAGGGGGCATGGCTTTAAAAAGAGGAGCGAATTCAGGGGGCCAGAAAAGGGCGCTTGCGCACGTTTGACTAGGACCTCATGCTACGAATCAAATAGCGAAATCAGCCTGCCGTTTCAGCCTTCTTCCATGCCTTCTTCTGCGCCTTCTTCCGCCGCCTGGCTGGCTGGCGCTTGGCCTTCTTTGCGCGGCGGCAGCGGGGCCAGGTAGCCCACCACGAGCATGAGCGCGCCCACGCCGATGAAGGCAAAGATGCGCTCGCCGCCGCCGCTGTTGGCCAGGTCCACCGCAAAGAGCTTGAGCACCACCAGGCCCAGCAGGCCCGCGCCGCTCATCCACAGCACGCGCTGGCGGCGGCGGTGCGCGGTCACCATCAGGGCCAGCGCCAGCAGCGTCCACCACAGCGAGTAGCCCGCCTGCACGACAAAGCTGCCGCCCAGCGCCTGCGACGACCAGCGCACGCCAAACCAGTGGTGCGCCACGCGCAGCCACAGCGTGTTGGCGGCAATGAAGGCGCTGCCGCCCAGCGCGGCCCAGAAAAGCGGCGCGGTCAGCCACTGGCGCGCGCCTTCAATGCGCGGGTGCGCGGCCAGCACGGCGCGCCGCCACAGCAGCACGCTGCCCAGCGCGGCCAGCACGCTGGCATCCACCGGATTGAGCAGGGGCGCATAGGGCAGCGGCGGCGCGTTGCCCGCTGCGGTGCAGGCCACGAACAGCGCTTGCAGCACGGCCAGCACGGCCAGGGGGCGCGCGGCCGTCCACAAATAAGCCCCGGCATGCGGGCGCAGCGGCCACTGGCGCGGCGGGCGGCTGGCCCAGGCCGTCAGCGCCCACAGCACAGCGGCGCAGGCGGCCAGCGCAAGCGCGACGCGCCAGTCGCCGGGCGGGTTCAGGCGGTGCAGTGCGTCCCGCATGGCATCGCCCAGCACCAGCAGCGCCAGCCACACGCTGGCCGGGTGGCGCAAGGCAGGCACGCGGATGGGCGCCGCCCCGCGCCCCGCATGCCCTTCGCGCCCCGGCCGCTCATCGCGCCGCGCAAATTCGCCCGCCAGCTTTTCGCCCATCCACATGAACAGCCATTGCAGCGCCAGCGCCAGCGGCCAGAGTACGGGGCCAAGGCCGTCCAGCGCGCGCTCGTCCATGCCCCACAGCGCCAGCAAGGCCAGCCACAGCGCGGGCAGCGCCAGGCGGCTGGGCCAGACGGCATCCGCCCAGCGCCAGCGCGCGGCGGCCCACAGCGCCAGCGCGGCCGAAAGCAGGCCCGACAGCACCGTCAGCTGCAAGGCCACGCCGTCTGAAAACACGGGCGGCAGGCCCGCTGCGGGCACGCGGCTCCATTCCTGATACCAGGCCAGGCACCACAGCGCAAAGCCATACAGCAGCAGCGGCAGGCCCAGCTGCGCCTCCAGCTCCTTCCACGCGCGCTCCCAGCGGCTGCCGTGCGGCGGCTCGCCTTCATCCAGCGGCGCGCGCAGCAGCCAGGCGCACAGCAGCGCCGCCAGCGCCAGCGTGGCCACGTGCATGAAGGCCGGATGCGCCAGCGGCCATGCGCCTTCAGGCGGCCCATCCAGCCCGGACAGCAGCGCCAGCGCCGCCACCGCCTGCAAAGCCAGCCCGAAGGCGCGCGAGAGCCAGCGCGACTGGCGCACACCCACCCAGAAAGCGGCCGCGCCCTCCAGCGCCCAGGCCAAGCCCGTAGCCCGCGCATCCAGCGCCAGCGGCGCGGCCAGCGTGACAAAGCCCACGCCCAGCGCCATGAAGCATGTGGCCATCAAATGCCAGCGCCAGCGCGCCGCCTCACCCATGCTGGCCAGCCAGCCCCATAGCACCCAATACGCCACGCCAAAGCCCAGCGCCGACCAGGCCGCGCCGTATTCCAGATGCCGCACCATGCCCGCCTGCAAGGCAAAGCCGGCCAGCGGCACGCCAAAAACCAGCGCGGCATCCACCACGGCGCGGCCCGGCGGCGTCTCTTGCGCGGCGCGCAGGCGGGCATACAGCAGCGCCACGGCCACGTAAATCACCATGAACGCCAGCAAAAAGGGCTGCGCCGTGCCCCACTCTGGCGGCGTGTAGCGCAGCACGCCCCAAACCGTGGCAATGCCGAAAGTCGATACCGCCCCCAGCCAGTTCAGCTCGCGCCAGGCGCGCCGCGCCGCAATGGCCGCAATGCCCAGCCCCAGCAGCGTGTAGTAGCCAAACAGCGCCACGTGGCTGCCCTGCCCTGTTGAAAGCAGCAGCGGCGTGGCAAAGCCGCCCGCAAACGCCAGAAACGCCAGCGCCCGCGCGTTTTGCCCCAGCGCCAGCGCGCAGCCGCCCGCGCACACCAGCACCATGAGCGCGAAAGCGCCCACCTGCGAGGCCATCACCCCCAGCCGGAAGGCGGCAAACACCGTCAGATACAGCACCGCCACGCCCGCGCCCTGAAGCGACAGGCCAAACCCCGGTTTGCGCAAGCGCTGCCGCCAGCCCACCGCCAGCAGCGCCGCCCCCGTGGCCGCCACCGCCAGCAGCCGCAGCGGCAGCGGCAGCAGCCCCGCCTGCGCCGCGTAGCGCACCAGAAACGACAGGCCGATGAACAAAATCACCAGCCCGATGCGCACGATGGCATTGCCGCCCAGCAGCCAGCCTGCGGCGCGGGCGATCCAATCGTCGCCGTCGCCCTCTTGAAGAACGCCGTGCGGCGCCCGCACGCGCTGCGCCACGGCGGGGCGCTGCGCATGAACGGCCTGGGCGCGGGCGGATGGGGCGGGCTGGGCAGATTCCGGCGCGGGCGCAACGGGTTCCGAAAGCGGCGCGGCCAGCACGGGCGGTGTGTCAAAGAAGGAATCGCGGAAATCCGGCGGCGCTGGCGGCTCCGGCAGCTCCGGCGGTAGTGGCGGCATATGCGCGGGCCAGTCCGCCGCAGCCGCTGGCGCAAGCGGCTCGGCCCCCGGCGGCATGGCCGTGGCGTCAAACGCGGCAGGCGCCGCTGAAGATGCAGCGGGCGCGGCGGGCACGGAAGGCACGGCAGGCGCGGCCATTTCGCCCTCCGCCCCTCTCGCGGCCCGCCGCACCCGGCGATCACGCTCATGCAGCGCCGCCCATTCCTTGCGCACCAGGGCACGCACCACAAGCTGCAACGTCCAGCCCATCAGCGCGCCCAGCATCAGCCCCCCCAGAATGAAGGTTCTGCTATCGCCGCCGCCACGCGCCAGCAACGCCCCCAGAAACATCCCCCACAGCAGTCCCCAAATCACCATTCGTTGCTCCTTGCCAGGCCCGCCGCCTGCGGGCGCAGACTTTACCGCCCGCCTCCGCCGCTTCCAGCCTCCCCCGGCCAGCGTTGCGCGCTTTTCGCACCCGCAAAAGGTTTGCAGCGCGGCAAATCGTGCGCAGTCTCACTGAATGAGTGAAAAGGCCATGAATCAACTCATCTATTCATAGCATGATGTCCTAGTAGAAACTGCGCGAAGCGGCTTTTTGCCCCCCTTGAATTTGCTCCTCTTTTTGATAAACAGGGCGGCGGGCGCTCAAAGCCCCAGCGTGTCGGCCAGCGCGTTCATGCGCTGCGTCACGTCTTCGTCCATGCGGATCACGCGGCCCCATTCGCGCTGCGTTTCGCCGGGCCATTTGCTGGTGGCGTCCAGCCCCATCTTGCTGCCCAGGCCCGCCACGGGGGAGGCAAAGTCCAGGTAGTCGATGGGCGTGTTTTCCATCAGCAGGGTGTCGCGCGCGGGGTCCATGCGGGTGGTGATGGCCCAGATCACGTCTTTCCAGTCGCGCGCGTTCACGTCTTCATCGACCACCACGATGAATTTGGTGTAGAGAAACTGCCGCAGGTGGCTCCACACGCCCATCATCACGCGCCGCGCGTGGCCTGCGTAAGCCTTGCGGATGCGCACCACGGCCAGGCGGTAGCTGCACCCTTCGGGCGGCAGGTAAAAGTCCAGGATTTCGGGAAACGCCTTTTGCAGCAGGGGCACGAACAGCTCATTGAGCGCCAGGCCCAGCACGGCCGGCTCGTCCATCGGCTTGCCGGTGTAGGTGGAGTGGTAGATGGCGCCCTGCCGCAAGGTGACGCGGTCGATGGTGAGCACGGGGAATTCGGCCGTTTCGTTGTAGTAGCCGGTGTGGTCGCCATACGGCCCCTCGGTGGCGTGGCGCCAGCCGCTGGGGTGGCTGGCGTCGGGCTGGATGTGGCCTTCCAGCACGATTTCTGCGTGCGCAGGCACTTGCAGCGGCACGCCCAGCGCGGGGGCCACTTCGGTGCGCGCGCCGCGCAGCAGGCCCGCGAACTGGTATTCCGACATGGCGTCCGGCACGGGCGTGACAGCGCCCAGCAGCGTGGCCGGATCGGCCCCAATGGCCACGGCCACCGCAAAAGGCTGGCCGGGCCGCTGCACGCGGTGCTCGGCAAAGTCCAGCGCGCCGCCACGGTGCGCCAGCCAGCGCATGATGACTTCATTGCGGCCAATGACCTGCTGGCGGTAGATGCCCAGGTTCTGCCGCGCCTTGGCCGGCCCGCGCGTGATGGTCAGGCCCCAGGTGATGAGCGGCGCCACATCGCCCGGCCAGCAGTGCTGCACGGGCAGGCGGGCCAGATCGACCTCATCGCCCTCCCACACCACTTGCTGGCACGGCGGCTGCCGCACGGCGGCCGGGGCCATGTGCCACAGCGTTTTGATCAGCGCGCGCTTGCCCCACAGCTCTTTCATGCCGCGCGGCGGCTCCGGCTCCTTCAGCGCGGCCAGCGCCTCGCCCAGCGCGCGCACTTCGCTCACATCCGCCAGCCCCATCGCCCGCGCCACGCGCTGCGGCGTGCCAAACAGGTTGCCCAGCACGGGCATGGCGTATTCGCGCTGCACGCTGCCTGGCTTTTCAAATAACAGCGCCGGGCCGCCCGCGCGCAGCACGCGGTCGCACAGCGCCGTCATTTCCAGATGCGGCGAAACCGGCTGGGCAATGCGGCGCAAATCGCCATCGGCTTCCAGCAGGGCCATGAAGGAGCGCAGGTCTTGGTAGTGCATGAAACAAGCAGAGAAAAACGGGCGGGAATTGTGCGCCTGGATACGCCCGGCATGGAGCGCAGGGGCGCTTGTTCGGCACGCTGGCGCTGCCTGACGGTTCACGGCAGTGAAAACCCCTATTTCAACCATGCGGGCGGCCATCACCCAGTAATCACACCAGCTTGTTTTTACGTATGCCAAGGCGCACGATGCCGCCCATCTCAACCACTCCCAAGAAGTCCGCACCCTGTCCAACGCCATACCGCACCTTCCTGCCGCGCCTGTCCTTCCGCCCGCAGCAGACGCGCCAGCCGCTCCGCCTGCCCCCGCGCAGCCTGCGGCCAGCAGCCCCGTGCCGCAGCCGCCCGCATCCGGCGGCAGCTCCCTGACTGAAATGGCGCTCAACCCCTGCGGCCAGCACAGCGCCAGCCCCCACGCCGCAGGCCAGGCCGCAGGCGCAGACCTCACGCCCGCCCAGCAACAGGCCTGCAAGCACAACGAAAACCTCCGGCAACAACTGAACCCGCAGGACTGGTCACAAGTGCTCTACCAGATAGGCAAAAACACCAAGAAACTGGAAGGCGCCACCTTCAGCAAAGGCATCGTCACGCTCAAAGGCGACAAGGAGGCCCTGGCTGGCGCCGCCTATGACAAGGCGCTCAAGGAAAAACCTGAGGAAACGCCAAAAAATTACCTCAGGCTTTCCACCCACAAGGTCGGCCCCAATCCGAACAGCCAATCCACCATGAGCGATGAAATGGCCCAGAAAATCAACAAGAAACACGGCGCCAGCATCAACTTCGAGCAAATATCCAACTACGAAGGCGGCCAGGCCCTGCGCGGTTATGTGCCCTGGTGGCCCATTATCAAGAGCATCAGCAAGAATGGGGCCATCACGGTTTTGCTGAATTTTCAGGAAGACAAAAAAGGCAATTTCATTACCAAGGAGGATGGCACCAAGATACTGAATGGTTCCAGCCAGTCGGGCGTGACAATCGGCACAGGCGTGGATTTGGGGCAGCAAAAGCCTGTTGCTTATAAAGAACGTCTGAAAGCCTTTGGCGTATCACAGGAATTGATTGACAAACTGGAACCCTATATGCACCTCAAGCGGGCGGAAGCGGGGGAATACCTGCTGGCGCATCCGTTGACTGTGACCAAAGAGGAGGCGGACTTGCTGGATGCCGAAATGAAAGACGATCATTTGAAAAATACCATCGCAGAATATGGCGACATCGTAAAAGATATCAAAAAGCACCGCACATTCAAGGAGCTTTCTTCGGCGGAACAAACCATTTTGTTTTCAAGGCATTATCAGGATGGCAACATCAAGAAAGGCGCTTCCAGAGAAATTGCTGAATTTCTGGCACAGGGTCTGGTACAAAACGCCCTTGATAAATTGAACACGAAGCATTACAGGGACGATTCACACAAAAATCGTATTCCTTTGGAGCATGCCGATTTGCAGGCCTGGTTCAATACCATTAATGCCGAGGAGTACAAGGTCAAACAGGACGATGAAAAGGCTACGCCAGCTTCCGCAGATCAAACGCCCGCGCAGCCGCAAACCCCCACTCCTTCAGCGCATCCAGGCCGGAGGCATCGTAAATGATGCGCTGGAAACATCCAGCCTCATGGGCGCTGGCCATCGCCAGCGCCCTGATCATGGCTGCACCTGCCCGATGCGAGGAGTCTTCCCATCCGTCTATTGAAGGCACTTATGTGCTGATTCAAAGCATCCCGGAAGTGAATATAGATGCCAAGGAATTTTCGCAAGAGTTATTTTTCCCGCACCAGAAAATCTATTTCGCCGATTTAGGCGTAATGGAAGAGGAAGGATACGATGTTTTCCAGGGACAGAATCAATTAATTATGACCATCTACCCCCCTTTTCCAATGGCCATGTGCCGGCAGGAACGATGGAAATATGATTGCCAGAACAACGGCACCTATATCCCCTTTGAGCCAATAAAGCAAGAAATGGGCGCTAGAAGCAGTCTCCCTCTTGACGATGAAATGGAAGACCTGGCTCCCATATTGAAATCACGAAATTCAAAGGCGGAACGAAAGGATATCATCCGATATGGAATGACTTTCTTTGATAAATCTGGTGGCTATCTCATGTTCGCTATCGATAAAGACACTCTGGTCAATCATGCTCCCCAGTACGATCCCAACGTGCCAGACGACGCAGATGCCTCCGAGCGGATGATTACCACGCTTCAGATATTCAAGCGCATTCCGGATGATCCAAAGCCGCCCCGAAACAAATCGCCTGCCCGTCAAAGGGCGAATAATTGAATGGCTCGCGCGGCAGCGCGACGGCCAAGCATGCAGGTCTTGCCATAAATGCCCGCCATCGGCCCCAGAACCTGTTTGCAATCTGTCTGTGGTTGCGAAAAACGCAGACTTAGGCGGATGATGGGTCTTGCAATCCACCTCAATCCGCACTTCTGCCCCTCACGGCCAGATCATGAACTGACGCACTTACGCCCGCCTGGGCGAAGATTCCGCACTGGCCAGCTTTTTTCTGGCCGACCTGGAACAGGTGGGCAAGGTGCTGCAAGACCGCATACGGCGCGAAGAGGAAATCCTGTATCCGCTTTACGTGCCGTTCTTGTGACGGCAACGCGGCGCAAAGCCAGGCCGCCGCTGGGCGCCTGCCTTTTGGGCAGTGTCAGACGGTGTCAGCGCAGCAGGTTGGTTTTAACGAGTTCCTTGATTTCGTCGCCTCGTCCGCTGAGGATGGCGCGCAGCATGAACAGGCTGAAGCCCTTGGCCTGTTCGGCCTTGATGACGGGGGGCATGGCCAGTTCTTGCTTGGCCGTGTGCACGTCCACCAGCACGGGGCCGGGGTGGGCGAAGGCTTCGCGCAGCGTTTCGGGCAGTGCGGCTGAGTCTTGCACGCGCCAGCTTTTGATGCCGATGGCTTGCGCCATGGCGGCGAAGTCGGGGTTTTGCAGGTCGGTGGCGTAGTCCAGGTAGCCGGCGGCCTTCATTTCCATGGCCACGAAGCCGAGCGTGCCGTTGTTGAGCACCACCACTTTCACGGGCAGGCGCAGTTGCGCCAGCGAGAGCAGCTCGCCCATCATCATGGTGAAGCCGCCGTCGCCAGACAGCGAGATCACCTGCCGTTGCAAGCTGGCGGCTTGCGCGCCCATGGCTTGCAGCAGGGCGTTGGCCATGGAGCCGTGGTTGAAAGAGCCGAGCAGGCGGCGGCGGCCATTCATCTTCAGGTAGCGCGCGGCCCAGACGACGGGCGTGCCCACGTCGGCGGTAAACACGGCGTCGTCGGCCGCCGTTTCGCTGATGAGGCGGGCCAGGTATTGCGGGTGCACGGGGCGGCCGGCGGCCGATGGCTGAGCCAGATCGTCCAGCGCCTCGCGCGCCTTGGCGTAGTGGCGCAGAGCGTTGTCCAGAAAGCGGCGGTCGCTTTTTTCAGCGATGCGCGGCAGCAGCGCGCGCAAGGTTTCGCCCACGTCAGCGGCCAGCCCCAGCGCCAGCGGGGCGCGGCGGCCCAGCGCCTGCGGGTTGCGGTCCACTTGAAAGATGGCGGCGTCCTTCGGGTAGAAGGCGCGGTAGGGAAAGTCGGCGCCCAGCATCAGCACCGCGCTGCTGTTGAGTAGCGCGTGGTAGCCAGATGAAAAGCCGATCAGCCCCGTCATGCCCACGTCGCAAGGGTTGTCCCACTCCACGAATTCCTTGCCGCGCAAGGTGTGGACGATGGGCGCTTTCAGTTTGCTTGCCAGCGCCACCAGCTCGTCATGCGCGCCCGCGCAGCCGCTGCCGGCCAGGATGGTGAGCGCCTTGGCATCTTGCAGGCGGCGGGCCAGCTCGTCCACGTCCGCCTCGGCGGGCGCCAGGCGCGGCAGGCGCGGCGGCGCCCAGTGCGTGTGCGGCGCAGGCGCGGGCAGCAGGCTCACGTCGCCCGGCAGCACCAGCACGGCCACGCCCTGCTGGCCCACGGCGGCATTCAGCGCGCGGTGCAGCACTTCGGGCATTTGCGCGGGGTTGGTCACCAGCTCCGCAAACACGCTGCATTCACGAAACAGCTCTTGCGGATGCGTTTCCTGAAAGTAGCCCAGCCCGATTTCGGATGACGGAATGTGCGAGGCAATCGCCAGCACCGGCACATGGTTGCGCTGGCAGTCAAACAGCCCGTTGATCAAATGCAGGTTGCCCGGCCCGCAGCTGCCCGCGCACACGGCCAGCTGCCCCGTCAGAGCCGCTTCGGCGCCAGCGGCAAAAGCCGCCGCTTCTTCGTGGCGCACGTGCATCCACTCAATGCGCCCGTCCCGGCGCAGGCTGTCGTTGATGCCGTTGAGGCTGTCGCCCGTTACCCCCCACACGCGCTTGATGCCCGCGTTGGCAAGGGTCTGAACCAGCAAATCGGCAATGGTGAGGCTCATGGGAAAGTTCTCCAGTCAAGAAAATAGATCCGGCAGGGTAAAAAGCGCCCTGCGCCGTGTCAATCCATCAGCCCAGTTGCTGCACTGGCAGTGGTGGCATGCCCGCGCCCGTCCAGGCGCAGCCCGGATTGGGCGTATTGCGCCCTGTTTTCGGGGGCAAATTTGAGGCCCGAAAACGCCTCTACCACATAGCCTTACGGAGCCTTACGGGACCTGAAGCTATTGGAAAAGTAGCGAAACAAGCCATGATTCGCGCGGTGTGAGCGGCTGCAAAACCGGTTTGCGGCCAGACTCCGGGCCTGTTCAAACCCTGTCCGGCCAATACCTTGATGTGGAAATTGGGGCGGCATCAGCACGAGAGCAGGAATTTCAGCCTGAAAATGAGCATCTCTATTCAGGACAAACGGGGTATATATTTTTTGGGAAATCTGATGATCAATATGAATACCATTGGCCCTGTCATGATTTTTATAATTGGCGCCATCATTTGCCTGGATAACATCAAGGTGCTATTCCGTTACTATGTTTATGGCATCACAGGCTCGATGGTGCCATTTATTGGCGGAGTGCTGCCGATGACAGGAGTTTGCCTCTTGCTGAATAAAAACCTGAATTACAAGACGGCGATTCTGCTATTTGATGTCACATTCATCTGTTGGCCACTGGCAATCATGAGAAGCATTATTTTATGGCTTGTGAAAAAGGGAGGCGGTTGAAAGTGCCCTTGCTTGGTCATGCGGATGCGCAAGCCAGCCGCAGCTTCAGCCTGGCGTGTGTTGCTCTTTTTTCGAGAGCAAATTCAAGCCCCATAAAAATGCCTTTGTCGCACAGTTTTACGGGACTCTATGCTATCAAAAAAGCAGCGAAATAGACCATGACTTTCGGGGTGTGGCGGCTGCAAAACCGTTCCCAGGCAGGCTCAGAGCAAGCTGGCAAAGATGACCACGATGATGACGGGCACCACGTATTTGACGTAGTTGAACCAGATTTTCGTGAACAGGGAATCGGGCGTGGGCGACAGCTCTTTTTTGGCCTCGTCCTTGAGCACGAAACCCACGAAAATGGCGCAGCCCAGCGCGGTGAGCATGAACAGGATATTGCCGCTGACAAAATCAAAGGCATCGAAAATGCTTTTGCCGAAAATGGAGACGTCTTTCCAGAGGTTATCGCCCAGTATGGTGGGCACGTTGCCAAAAATGAAAATGCCGCCCATCGTCAGGGTAATGGCCCAGATGCGGCTCATTCCGAATTTTTCGTGCAGCACGGTCACGAGCACTTCATAAATGGTGATGGAAGTGGTCAGCGCCGCAATCAGCAGCAGGCCAAAGAAGATGATGGCGAAGAATTTGCCCGCCCACAAATGGGAAAAAACGATGGGCAGGCTCTGAAACACCAGCGTGGGGCCGGAATCGGGCGCAATGCCAAAGGAAAACAGCGAAGGAAAAATCATGAACCCGGCCAGCACGGCGATGGCGGTATTGACGATGCCGGTAAGCACGGCCGTGTGAATAAGGTTTTCTTCCTTGTTCAGGTAGCTGGAGAGCGTGATCAGCACGCCAAAGCCCAGGCTCAGCGCGAAAAAGACCTGCCCCAGCACATAAATGAACAATTGGGGCGTGATTTTGCTGAAATCAGGCTTGAGATAAAAAACAATGCCTTCCATCGCGCCCGGCAGGGTGATGTTGCGAATCACCATGCCGATGAGAAACAGAAACAGCAGCGGCATCAGGTATTTCACTGATTTTTCAATGCCTTCGATAATACCCTTGGCGAGTATGTAGTAATTCACCATGACGAAGGCGAAGGTGTAGGCCATGATTTCCCACGGGCTGTTCGTCACGCTGCTTTCAAAGAAATTTTTCGCGGTTTCCCGGGTAATGGGCGCTGAAATGTCCAGCGCGCCGCTGGCAAGATGGACGATGTAGGAAATTACCCAGCCGCCCAGCACCATGTAATAGGCCATGATGCCGAATGCGCCCAGCAGGCCCAGGTAGCCAATGATTTTCCAGCCGGCAGGTATGTTTTTGCCTTGCGCCTGGCCGCCAAATGAATCCACCGAATTGACGTGCAGGCGGCGGCCAATGACGTTTTCCACCAGGATCATGGGAATGCCGATGAGAAACATGGCCAGGCAAAACACCAGCACATAAGCGCCGCCGCCGTTTTGCCCCACAAGGTAGGGAAAGCGCCAGGTGGCGCCAAAGCCGACGGTGGCGCCCGCCACGGTCAGCACGTAGGTGAGGCGGTTGGACCAGGTTTGGCGTTCTTTTTTTTCGGTGCTCATGGGGTTTCAGCGGAAAAAGGTTTTTGAATCGGTGCGGATGCGGCAGGCCAAAGGCAGGGTCAGCCCACCCATTTGCGGGCGTTGCGCCACATCTGCATCCAGGGGCTGGGGGCGGATGGGTCCAGGGGCGTCCAGCTCATCTGGATGTTGCGGCTTACGCGCTCGGGGTGCGGCATCATGGCCGTGAAGCGCCCGTCGGGCGTGGTCACGGCGGTCAGCCCGCCGGGGCTGCCGTTGGGGTTGCAGGGGTAGGTTTCGGTGGGCTGGCCTGCGTGGTCCACGTAGCGCATGGCGGCGATGGCCTGGGCGGCGTTGCCGCGCGCGCTGAAGTTGGCAAAGCCCTCGCCGTGGGAGACGACGATGGGCAGGCGGCTGCCCGCCATGCCCGCGAAAAACAGGCTGGGCGAGGCCAGCACTTCCACCAGGCTCAGGCGTGCTTCAAAACGCTCGCTGCGATTGGTGGTAAAGCGCGGCCAGTTTTCAGCGCCGGGGATGATGCCGGCCAGCTCGGCGAACATCTGGCAGCCGTTGCACACGCCCAGGCCGAA
Source organism: Ottowia sp. oral taxon 894 (assembly GCF_001262075.1). Classification (GTDB taxonomy): domain Bacteria; phylum Pseudomonadota; class Gammaproteobacteria; order Burkholderiales; family Burkholderiaceae_C; genus Ottowia; species Ottowia massiliensis. Next base: position 344,254 of record NZ_CP012073.1, read on the forward strand.
GGTGTCGCTGCGGCCAAAGAAGGCGCGGAACTGCCCGGCCAGCGCGGGGCTGAAGGTGATGGAGCGCGCCCAGCCGATGCCCGCGCCCAGGGTGTCGCCATAGCTGAAGCCGCCGCAAGCGACCAGGCCCCTGAAATCGTCCAGCCGCGCGCGGCCCGCGTGCAAATCGCTCATGTGCACGTCCACGGCTTCAAAGCCGGCGGCGTCAAACACCCAAGCCATTTCGCGGTGGCTGTTCACGCCCTGCTCGCGCAAGATGGCGACTTTGGGGCGGGCCAGCGCCAAGGCGGGGGCGGCAGGCGCTGGCTGCATCGCTTGCGCCAGGGCTTTGTCCAAACCTTCGCTCAAGTGCACGTGCAGGCCGCCGTCGCCGGGCGCGCCAGCGGCGGCGTGCTCGGCGTCGGCGCATTCGGGGTTGTCGCGCTCGCGGGCGATCTTCCAGCTCACGCTGTCCCATACCTGCTGCAAGTCGCGCAGGCTGGCGGAGAAGACTTCTTTCGTGTCGCGCCAGATGCTGATGCGGCCTTTGCCCACGTCCAGCGGGGCGCTGTCGGGGCGGGTTTTGCCGATGAAATGGCTGTGGCGGCTCAGGCCGTGCGCGCGCAAGGTCTGCATGACGGCGTCGCGCCCGGCGGTGCGCACTTGCAGCACCACGCCCAGTTCTTCATTGAAAAGGGCGCGCAAGGTGAGTTCTTCGCGGCGGGCGCTGATTTGCTGTGCCCAGTTTTTGGCGTCGCCCGCGTCCATGCGGCTGTCGGCAATGCCGTCGCCTTCGGTCACGAGCATGTCCACGTTCAGGGCCACGCCCACCTGGCCGGCAAAGGCCATTTCGCACACGGCGGCCAGCAGCCCGCCGTCGCTGCGGTCGTGGTAGGCCAGTATCTGGCCGCTGGCGCGCAGTTCGTTGATGGCGGCGGCCAGGCGCACCAGGTCTTGCGCGTCGTCCAGGTCGGGCACGTCGCCGCCGCCTTGCGCCAGCGTTTGCGCCAGGATGGAGCCGCCCATGCGGCTTTGGCCCCGGCCCAGGTCGATGAGAACAAGCGTCGTGTCGGCCTCGTCGCGGTTCAGCTGCGGGGTGAGCGTGCCGCGCACGTCATCCACGCTGGCAAAGGCGCTGATGACCAGGCTGACGGGCGAGACCACCTTGTGCGCCGCGCCGCCGGCATCCGTCCACTGCGCGCGCATGGACAGGCTGTCTTTGCCCACGGGAATGGAAACGCCCAGCGCCGGGCACAGCTCCAGCCCCACGGCTTTGACGGTGGCGTACAGCGCCGCGTCTTCGCCCGGCTCGCCGCAGGCGGCCATCCAGTTGGCGCTCAGCTTCACGCGCGGCAGCTCTATGGGCGCGGCCAGCAAGTTGGTGAGGGCCTCGGCCACGGCCATGCGGCCTGAGGCGGGGGCGTTGAGCGCAGCCAGCGGCGTGCGCTCGCCCACGCTCATGGCCTCGCCCGCAAAGCCGTCCAAGTCGGCCAGCGTCACGGCGCAGTCGGCCACGGGCACTTGCCACGGCCCCACCATCTGGTCGCGGTGCGTGAGGCCGCCTACCGTGCGGTCGCCAATGGTGATGAGAAAGCGCTTGCTCGCCACCGTGGGGTGCGCCAGCACCTGGATGACGGCGTTTTGCAGCGTCACGCCCGTTACGTCCAGCGCGGCGCTCGTGCGCGGCACGCTGCGCACGTCGCGCTTCATGCGCGGGGGCTTGCCCAGCAGCACATCAAGCGGCATGTCCACAGGGCTTTGCGCGCCGGCATCCGTCACCTGCAACTGGCGCTCCTGCGTGGCCTGGCCCACCACGGCAAAGGGCGCGCGCTCGCGCTGGCAGATTTGCTCAAAAAGCGGCAGCGACTCGGGCGCAATGGCCAGCACGTAGCGCTCCTGGCTCTCGTTGCACCAAATCTCTTTGGGCGCCAGGCCGCTTTCTTCCAGCGGCACGGCGCGCAAGTCAAAGCGCGCGCCACGGCCTGCATCGTTCACCAGCTCGGGGAAAGCGTTGGAGAGGCCGCCTGCGCCCACGTCGTGAATGGCCAGAATGGGATTGGCCTCGCCCAGCGACTGACAGGCGCTGATCACTTCCTGCGCGCGGCGCTGCATTTCGGGGTTGCCGCGCTGCACCGAGTCAAAGTCCAGATGCGCCGCGTTGGCCCCGCCCGCCAGCGAACTGGCCGCGCCGCCGCCCATGCCGATGCGCATGCCCGGCCCGCCCAGCTGCACCAGCAGCGCGCCGGGGGCAAATTCGGTCTTGCGCGTCAGCCGCGCGTCAATGCTGCCCACGCCGCCAGCCAGCATGATGGGCTTGTGATAGCCGCGCTGCACGCCGCCTATCCACTGCTCGTATTCGCGAAAGTAGCCCGCCAGATTGGGGCGGCCAAACTCGTTGTTGAACGCCGCGCCGCCCAGCGGCCCTTCCGTCATCACCTGCAAGGGGCTGGCCATGTGCTCCGGCTTGCCGCCCGGCGCATCGGCCAGGCCGCCCCAGAGCTTGCTGACGGAAAAGCCCGTCAGGCCCGCCTTCGGCGTTGCGCCCCGGCCCGTGGCCCCTTCATCGCGAATTTCGCCGCCCGCGCCCGTGGCCGCGCCCGCGAAAGGGCTGATGGCCGTGGGGTGGTTGTGCGTTTCCACCTTCATCAGCACATGCCGCAGCTCGCTTCTCTTTTGATAGCTGCCCGCGCCCATTCCACCAGGACTTGGGGCCGGTTTCATGCCTGAATTCGCGCCCGAGCAGGCATCCAGAGCCGCAACCACCGGCCCGAACGCCTGCACTTCGTGCCCGGCCATCACCGCCGCGTTGTCGCTGTAGGCCACCACCGTATGCGCGGGCTGCTGCTGGTGCGTGTGGCGAATCATGGCGAACAGGCTCTGCGGCTGCGCCACGCCGTCAATCACGAACTCGGCATTGAAAATCTTGTGGCGGCAATGCTCGCTGTTGGCCTGCGCGAACATCATCAGCTCCACATCCGTGGGATTGCGCCCCAGCTTGACGAAAGCTTCGGCCAGGTAATCCATTTCATCGCCGCTCAGCGCCAGCCCCCATTGGTCATTGGCCCGCTCCAGCGCCGCGCGCCCGCCCGCCAGCACATCCACATGCGCCATCGGCTCCGGCGGCAGGCTCTCGAACAGCGCGCGCGCCGCCTGCACGCCGGGCAGCACGCTCTCGGTCATGCGGTCATGCAGCAGCGCCGCCGCTGCCTCGCGCTCGCTGTCGGCCAGCGCGCCGCGCAAGCGCCACTGCGTCACCCGCTCGATGCGCCGCACCGGCAAGCCGCAGTTGCGCGCAATGTCCGTGGCCTTGCTCGCCCACGGCGACACCGTGCCCAGCCGGGGCGAGACAACGATTTCCGCGCCCGCAGCATCCGCCCCATCCGCTGCCGGCTCGCCATACGTCAGCAGCGCCCGCAGCCGCTCCAGCACAGGCTCGCCGGGCGCTGCGTCAAACGCCGCCACATGAACAAACCGCGCCTGCACGCCCGCCACCCCTTTTGCCACCGCCTGCAAGCGCGGCAGCAACTGCCGCGCGCGGAACTCGCTCAGGGCATTGCCGCCCTCGAAAAAATGAATGTGCTCGGTCATGGGGAGAAGGGCGCAGAGATGAAAAAAAGCGGGAATTCTAGGCAGCGGGCTTGCTGGCCACGGCCTGCCTGGCGCGCCCCGCCCCATGCCCGCAAGCGAAAACCCGCCCACGTCCTGGCCGCAAACGGCACGCAAGAGCGAAGCAAGCGAGCGGAGACAAGCGGGCAAAGCAGACTGTATTCGCTCCTCTATCCATAGCATGATGTCTTAGAAGAATGTGCGCAAAACGGCTTTTCCACCCTCTGCATTCGCTCCTGTTTTGATAATTCTGATGCCCCTTGCAGCACGGGCAAGCGCCCCTTGCGCCGCCCTGCCCCTGAAAACAGCCGCCGGATTTTCGATTGCGGTGCACGCCAGCAAAGGCTGAAAACGCTGAATCCATTCAGCATTCAAGCAGGTTACCTGAATGAATACAGAAAATACCGGCGCGAATGGAGCAATATGCGGCCGAATTAAAAAAGAAGCGTCTGAAATCCTTTGCCTGGCGCAATCGCAGAACATGACGGCTTCTGATTTCAGGCTGCTCTGCGCCGTTGCCTTATAACCATGCTTTTTCGATCTTCTGAAAGGAATCAAGCCATGCCCCATTTCGCCTGTGCAACCCGCGCAATATCAAAAGCAGGGGCCAGAGCAGGCCGCCTGCTGGCCTGCCTGGGCCTGGCCGCATCCGCCCTGCTGGCTACGCCCCTGTGGGCGGCGGGCGGCTCGTGCAACCCGGAAGGCACGCAAGCCGAACTCAATGCCTGTGCCGTGCAGACACTGGAGCGGGCGGATGCGGAACTCAATGAGATTTACGGGCGCATCCGGGAAGCGAACCGTGACGACAAAGTGCGGCTGCGGCAGCTTCAGGCAGCGCAACAGCTGTGGCTCAAGCAGCGCGATGCGGATTTGAAGGCGCTTTTTTCGCTGGCGCTCAATGAAAACCCGCAGGCGAAATATGGATCGGTCTATTTCATGGAATACGCCTATGCCAAAGCGCGCATGACCGAAGACCGCGCGCGCTGGCTGCGCACGGAGTTTCTGGAAAACGCGAACAAGCCCTGAAGACTTGCTTATTGCCTGGAACCACAGGCGCGGCCAGGTTTTGCGCTTGTCCGCTTTGCGTTTATTTCCGCTTGGCCAGAGGTCCGGCAAGTGTCGGCAGCGCTGCTGAAGGCGGTTTGCCATGCGGCCCTGGCAGGCTGCGGTAAGCTTGCCCGATACTGTTTTTTTGAACATGGCTTATTCCCTCAAAACCCTGGATTCCCCTGCGGGCAGGCCGCCGGCCACGCTGGCGCGCGTCTCGCAAGAGCTGCTGCTGCTGGCGGGCGCGGTGGCGCTGGCGTTTGCCGTTCTCGCGCTCACAACCTACTCGCCGCAAGATGCCGCCTGGTCCACTTCCGGCGCGGGCGGCCCGGTGCGCAACGCGGGCGGCAAGCTGGGCGCGTGGCTGGCTGATCTGTCTTACGTGCTGCTGGGCTTTTCCGCCTGGTGGTGCGTGGCTGCTGGCTTGCGCGCCTGGCTGAGCGGCGTGGCGGCATGGATGCGCGGCGCGCCCCAGCCCGCGCCGGCGCGCGGCTTTTGGCAGCGCTTGCTGCCGCGCCGCGTGGGCTTTTGGCTGGGGCTGGGGCTGCTGCTGCTGGCCAGCTCGTGCCTGGAGTGGATGCGCCTTTATCAGTGGGATGGCCTGCTGCCCGGCAAGGCGGGCGGCGCGCTGGGCGCGCTGGGCGGGCCGCTGGCCACGCAATGGCTGGGGCCTGTCGGCTCCACTTTGCTGGGCATGGCGGGCGTCATGGTGGGCGCGGCCTTGGCGTTGGACTTTTCATGGGGCCGCATGGCCGAGCGGGTGGGCGCGCTGGTCTGCGCCCTGGGCCGCGCCTTTGGCTCCCACCTTGCCCGGCTGCAAGACGGCTACGTGGGCTACCGCGCCGCCCGCCAGCGGCACGATTTGCACAAGACCGCCGACGTTCCCCCCGCCGCCGACGCGCCGCCCCCGGCCGCGCAAGCGCCCGCCGCGCGGCGCGTGGAGCCGCAGGTCATTGAACTGCCCGCCGCCACGCCCGCTCCGGCCTCTGCCGCCGCGCCCGCTGAAAGCGCCATCTTGCGCGACGCCGCCGGGCCGGTTGAAACCGTGGAGCCGCGCCCTGCGCGCGAGTCCCGCGAAGCCACGCCTGAGCGCGACACTTTTGCCGCCTTTGCCGCCCGGCACGAACCCACGCTGGACGATCTTCCGCCCTTCGATCCCGACGAGCCGCCAGGCCCTGCCCTGGCCGATGCCTTCGCCGTCCGCCCGGCGGGGCCTGCCATCACGGCGCCCGCTCCCTTGCAGCCCAGCGAGCGCGTGGCCAAAGAGCGCCAGAAACCCCTGTTCGCCGACATTCCCGACAGCCCCCTGCCGCAGGTGAGCCTGCTTGACGTCGCCCCCGTGCAAAGCGAGAACATGGGCGCCGACGCGCTGGAGATGACCAGCCGCCTGATCGAGAAAAAGCTCAAGGACTTTGGCGTGCAGGTGCACGTGGTGCACGCCTCGCCCGGCCCCGTCATCACCCGCTACGAGATTGAACCGGCCACCGGCGTCAAGGGCGCGCAAGTCGTCAATCTCGCCAAGGACCTGGCCCGCAGCCTCAGCCTCGTTTCCATCCGCGTCGTTGAAACCATTCCCGGCAAGAACTACATGGCCCTGGAGCTGCCCAACGCCAAGCGGCAGACCATCCACCTCTCCGAAATCCTCGGCTCGCAGGTCTATCACGAAGCCAAAAGCCTGCTGACCGTCGGCCTGGGCAAAGACATCATCGGCAACCCCGTCGTGGCCGATCTGGCAAAGATGCCCCACGTGCTGGTCGCCGGCACCACCGGCTCGGGCAAGTCCGTCGGCATCAACGCCATGATCCTCAGCCTGCTCTACAAGGCCGAACCGAAAGACGTGCGCCTGCTCATGGTCGATCCCAAGATGCTGGAAATGAGCGTCTATGAAGGCATTCCGCATCTACTCTGCCCCGTGGTCACCGACATGAAGCAGGCCGCCCACGGCCTGAACTGGTGCGTGGCCGAAATGGAGCGCCGCTACAAGCTCATGAGCAAGGCCGGCGTGCGCAACCTGGCCAGCTTCAACAAAAAAATCGACGACGCCCGCGCGCAGGGCCAGTTCATCTACAACCCCTTCAGCCTCACCCCCGACGACCCGGAGCCGCTGGAGCGCCTGCCCCACATCGTCGTCGTCATTGACGAGCTGGCCGACCTCATGATGGTCGTGGGCAAGAAAATTGAAGAACTCATCGCCCGCCTGGCGCAAAAGGCGCGCGCCGCCGGCATTCACCTCATCCTGGCCACCCAGCGCCCCAGCGTGGACGTCATCACCGGCCTCATCAAGGCCAACATCCCCACGCGCATCGCCTTTCAGGTCAGCAGCAAGATCGACAGCCGCACCATCCTGGACCAGATGGGCGCCGAAACCCTGCTCGGCATGGGCGACATGCTCTACCTGCCCGCCGGCGTGGGCCTGCCCCAGCGCGTGCACGGCGCCTTCGTCAGCGACGACGAAGTGCACCGCGTCGTCGAATACCTCAAATCCCAGGGCGAGCCGAACTACATCGAAGGCGTGCTCGAAGGCGGCGTGGCCGATGGCGAAGACAGCGGCGGCAGCGCCTCCTACAGCGGCGAAGGCTTTGGCGGCGGCGACGAGCAAGACGCCATGTACGACCGCGCCGTCGAATTCGTCCTCACCCAGCGCAAGGCCACCATCTCCGCCCTGCAACGCGCCCTGCGCATCGGCTATGGCCGCTCCGCCCGCCTGCTTGACTCCATGGAAGCGGCAGGCCTGGTCAGCCCCATGGACGAGCGCAACAACCGCACCATCCTCGTGCCCCCGCGCGACTGAGGCCGCCCGCGCCGCGCCAGCCCCCCGCTCATGGCCCGGCTGCGGGCAGCCCAAAAAGCGGAACAGCCCGGCAAAGCTCAAGCAGCGGGCGAAAAAGCCCAATACGCCACTTCATTTCGCTCTTCTATTCATAGCATGATGTCCTAGTGGAAACAGCGCGGAATGCCTTTTCAGCCCCTTTCAATTTGCTCCTCTTGTTGATAACCCCGCCGCGCGCTCCAACACCTGCGGACGGCTTGCAGGCGGGTCTTCAGCGCCGGGCCGCCGCCAGCGCTCCCTGCCCTTTTCTCCGCCCTTTTCTCCGCCCTTTTCCCCGCTCTTTCCTCCGCCCTTTCCCCGCTCTTTCCTCCACCCCTTGCCAAGCCACTCGCGCCACAACCCCGCCATGACCGCCCTGCCCTCCTCACCCACCCTGCTGCTGGCCCAGGCCCTGCTCGCGCGCCCCTCCGTCACGCCCGATGACGCGGGCTGCATGGACCTCATCCGCCAGCGCATCGAACCGCTGGGCTTTGTCTGCGAAGACATGAGCAGCGGCCCCGCCAGCGCGCGCGTGCGCAACCTCTGGGCCAGGCGCGCCGCCGCCCAGCCCGCAGGCACGCTGGTTTTTGCGGGCCACACCGACGTGGTGCCCCCCGGCCCGCCCGGGCGCTGGAGCAGCCCGCCTTTCGAGCCGCAAGTGCGCGGCGGCAAGCTCTACGCCCGGGGCGCGAGCGACATGAAAAGCTCCATCGCCGCCTTCATCGTCGCCGCCGAAGAATTTTTCCGGGCACAGCCGCAAGCGCCGCTGAACGTGGCCCTGCTGCTCACCAGCGACGAAGAAGGCCCCGCCACCGACGGCACCGTGGCCGCCTGCCGCCAGCTTCAGGCGCGCGGCGAGCGGCTCGACTGGTGCATCGTGGGCGAACCCACCGCCGTGCAACGCACGGGCGACATGATCAAAAACGGCCGCCGTGGCTCCCTCTCGGGGCGCCTGACCGTGCGCGGCGTGCAAGGCCACGTCGCCTACCCCCACCTGGCCCGCAACCCCCTGCACGAGCTGGCCCCCGCCCTGGCCGAACTGGCCGCCACGCAGTGGGACGCAGGCAACGACAGCTTTCCCCCCACCACCTGGCAAGTGAGCAACCTGCACGCCGGCACGGGCGCCACCAACGTCATCCCCGGCGAAGCCGTCATGGACTTCAACTTCCGCTTCTGCACCGAATCCACGCCCGAGAGCCTTCAGCAGCGCCTGCAAGCCGTGCTGCACAAGCACGGGCTGGACTTCTCCATTGAATGGACGCTTAACGGCCAGCCTTTCCTCACCCGCCCCGGCCCGCTGGTCGATGCCGCCCGCGCCGCCATCCACGCCGAAACCGGCCTGCAAACCGAGCTATCCACCAGCGGCGGCACCAGCGACGGCCGCTTCATCGCCCGCATCTGCCCCCAGGTCATCGAACTCGGCCCGCCCAACGCCACCATCCACCAAATCGACGAGCACATCGCCCTGGCCGACCTGGAGCCGCTCAAAAACATCTACCGCCGCATGCTGGAGCGCCTGGCCTGCCAGCCCGCCCCGGCGCAGAGTTAGCCCCAGACAGGGCCTGCCGCCGCCTTGCCATCTTTGCTATTTTCCGCTCCTTGATTGATAGCAAGATGTCCTAGTCAAACCTGCGCAAGACGGCGTTTGGAACCCCTGAATTTGCTCCTCTTTCTGATAAACCCCGGCCCAGCGCCACGAGCCGCGCCGCCCTCGCCAGCGCGCCCGCCTGCCGCTCATGAACCACCGCCTGCCGCGCCCCGCCCGCCTGCTCCTTCGCGCCGCCTGCACCCTCTTCGCGCTGGCGCTGCTGTATTTGCTGGCCGCCGCCGCGCTGGGCTGCGTGCGCCTGAACACCGCCCGCCCGCCTGTGGCTGAAAGCCGTATCACTATCTACCTTCTCAGCAACGGCCTGCACACCGACATCGTCATGCCTTTGAGCAACGAATGGTTGGACTGGCGCAGCCTGCTCGGCCCGCAAAGCGCCTCTTTGGCCGCCACCCACATCGCCATCGGCTGGGGCGAACGCGCCTTCTATCTGGAAACCCCCACCTGGGCGCAAGCGCGCGCCAGCACCGCGCTCAAGGCCATCAGCGGCCTGGGCCGCGCCACCTTGCATATCACCTACCTGCCGCACGCCCCGCCCGCCACCGCGCACAGCCCGGCCCTGCCAATCACCCCCGCCGAATATCTGAAACTGGCGCAAGGCATCCGCCCCTACTTCCAGACCGCCCCCAATGGCCTGGCCCGCCCCATCCCCGCCAGCGCCTATGGCGAAACCGACGCCTTCTACGAAGCCCACGGCCGCTATAGCCTTTTGAGCACCTGCAACACCTGGACCAACGCCCGCCTGCGCCAGGCCGGCCTGCCCGCCGTGGCCTGGACCCCCTTCGCCCAGCCGCTGCTGCAAGCGTGGCAGGCGGCGCGGGCGGATGCCGCCACGGTAAACCGATGAATGCCGCAAGAACGAGCAAAAAAGCCGTTCAGGCCCCTTAAAGCAGTACCTGTTCCGAAATACCGGGAAAACCCGCCATCAGATATGCCATCAGGCTGATGATGGAATCTCCAGGCCGCATCGCCCGGCGGCCTGCGGGCCTATCCATGCCTGTTTCCTCATTCAGGCTTCAGTTCGATATCAAGGGTTTGCGGGTCATCCTCGATTTCAAGCTTGAAAAGTTCATTGGCCTTCTCGCCAATATTTTTGGTCATGTAACCCGTCCAGGCCGCCATGGCGCCCGCTCCCACAACAGGAAGCCATTTGCCGATGCTTGATTTAATGGCCTGCTGCGTCACCCTGCCGCCCAGCATGGCAATAATATTCTGGATAACCCGCAAGGATGCGCGCTTGACCAGTATTTTCCCGCCGTGAATGGTCAAAAGACTTCCGGCGCTGCTGCCCATGGCGGTGAGAAAAATGCCCATCAGCAACTCCTTGGTCAATTGCGCCTGCTTGCCATTGGCCACGCCAATGTCATAAACCATCTGAATCTGGTTGCGAATCACCAGCGTCAGCTCGGGAATAACGGCAGCCATGCCCCAGGGGCCGGGAATCAGGCTCGCGCCGCCCGAAATGGCTGCATTATTCCGGGTGTAACTTGATATCAGACCGGAGACGCTATCGAGCTGCGGAAGGTTGCTGGGGTTTTTCCTGTAATAATCAGACCGGTTTTCAATGACGTAATCAAAAGCGGAATTGAGGGCAGAATGCAGGGCGCCGCTATCGCCTGATTCTTCGGGGCGGGGGGTTTCATGGCTCATGGCTTGTTTTTCCTTTGAAAAGGTTGGTTGATGAAAATGCCTGAACGCCTGCGGCTTACAGTTTCAGGCTGGCGGCGATTCTTTCCAGCGCTGTGGCTTCGCGCGATTCAAGCTCGCGGCAGCCGCATTGAGGGCAATGGTCGAACCATTCCACGCCGGCTTGCAGGGCGTCGCTTTTGGGGCTGACGGTTTTGCGCCATTGGCATTTCGGGCAATGCCAGGTGGTGGGCGGGGGTTTGATGGGCATGGTTTTCTCCTTGCATTTACTGTTGGGAATGATTCAATATCCGCAGCGCGGTTTTGAGCGCCATGAAAATGCCCCAGATGGTGCAGGCCAGCATGAAAATGAAAATGCCCAGAATGACAAAGCGCCAAAGCAGCAACAGGGCCACGGCAAGAATCAGGGCGGTCAGAAAATTCATGGCTGCTCCTTGGCTGGCTTTGCGGTTTGTTTTTCAGCGGCTTTTCCGGCTTTTTCCCCGGCTTTTTTTCCGGCTCGTGTTTTTGACGGCGTTTCAGAACGGGTTTTAGTGCGGGTTTCGGGCAGCCATTGCCGCAGGGTTTCCTGCACGCTGAGGATGAGTTGCTCTTCCCATTCTTGGGGTTCGAGGATGCGCACGTGGGGCATCCAATAGCGCACGATGGGCAGCAGCTGCTGCGGGTGGTGGATGGTGGCGGTAACCAGCAGGCTGCCGTCGGCGTCGGCGCGGATGATTTGGCCGGGCAGCAAATCGCGCCGAGTGAAGTAGTGCGCGACGGCGGCGGCCACGCGCAAGGTGGCTTCCACAGGCTGCCGGGTAAACCAGATGTCGGGCTGCCGCTCTAGGTAGGCAAGGTGCTCGGGCTGCGGGGCGAAGCGCGCGTGCTCGTCCACGCGCAGCGCTTCGATGCGGGCAACGCTGAAGTTTTTGAGCTGCTGCGCGGCTGTCTGCGCGCCTGTTTGTGCGTTCAGCTCGGCGGCGGCCAGGTACCAGATGCCGTTTTTGTGAATCAGGCGGTAAGGGTGCGTCTGGCGCGGCTTGCCCTTGTAGGTGAATTGGCAGGGGCGGTGCTGTTGCACGGCTGTTTGCAGCTGCTCAAAGGTGCGGCTTTGCCCGCGCAAGTCTTCTTCCGGCACGGGCTGCACGTGCAGGCCCCGGTCGGCGGGGCGGGTTTCGATTTGCCCGATCAGCCAGAGCAGGCTGGCGTCGGGGAACAGGGCGGCGGCGCCTGCCAGCTGGCTGTATTCGCTCAGGTAGCGCGCGGGGATGGTGCTGCGCCGGGCAGAGGCAATGCGCCATTCGCCTTCGGGCGTGCGCTCGGCGATGCCTTTGAGGCGCTCGAACAAATCGCGCTCGATGGTGCGCACGTCCACGCCGAATTGCTGGGCGAGTTGCTGTTTGTCAAGGATGTCGCCCTGGTGCAGCAGGGCAATGATGTGCGAGAGGCGCTGGGCCAGTTTTTCGCCCTTGGGGCGGGCAGCGGCGGGTGCGGGCGCGGCGGGCGATACCGCTGACGCAGCGGGTGCGGCGGCAGGCTTGGGTTTGGCGCGGGGCATGGCGGTGTTGCGAGAGGGATTGAAGTTGCGATGCCGGGCAGTTTAGGAAGAGGTTGCGACAAGTTGTGTCGCATATGCAGAAGGGAGATAGCTTGAATTTCGTGAATATGTTAGCGCATGTATCTTTTGATTGTGCCGGATACGTGCGGCTCCGGCGGCATGCCTGGCCGCACGCTCATGCGCATGGCGGATGGGGTCGATCAGGCGCTGGGGCAGGCGCTGCGCAAGCTGCGGACAGAGCGGGGCTGGAGCCAGTCCGATCTGGCTTTGCGCGCTGACATGGACCGCAACTACCTTTCGCTGATCGAGCTAGGCCGCAACAGCCCCAGCGTGCGCATGCTGCTGCGCCTGTGCCTGGCGCTGGATGTGCGCGCGGCCGATGTGCTGGATGACGTGGAGCGCCGCATGGCGCTGCTGAAGGCGCGGGACTGAAGGTGAAAGCCGCGCGGCGCTGGCGCGGAAGGGGCCGGGCGGCAAGCCGGCGGTCTGCGCCGCGCCCAAACCCCGCGCCTGTCATCCGCGCCCTGAGCCGCCCGCCGCCCCGGCCAGCAGCTGCACTACTGGCGGCACGCGCCAGCAGGCGAGCCGCCCTGCCTGCCGAAGAAGCTGTCATTTGCCAGGACGAATGGCTCATCGTGGCCGGCAAGCCTCATTTCATGCCCGTCACGCCCAGCGGCCCCCTTCGTCCGGCAGAGCCTGCTGGTTCGCCTTCGCCGCAAGCTGGGCCTGCCCGTGTCAAGCCCCATTCACTGCATTGACTGCAATACCACCGGGCTAGTGGCCTTCGCCGTGCAGCTTCCCGCGCCGCCTGCCAGCAGCTTTTCTGAACAGGTTCTCAGCCAGCGGCAAGTCAGCCGCACATGCGAGTCCATCGCGCAGACGCTCCCGGCCTGCCTAACCGCCCTGCTCCGCCGTCCACGCGCCGCAGCCGTCTGCTGCGCCATGAGCACTTTTTCACCATGCACGGAGGCTGAAGGCACTCCCAGCAGCGAAACGCGCATGGCCCGCCTTGCGCCCCCTGCAACTGCTGGCGCGCCGCCTGGCCTTTGCCGACCCTTTCACCGGACCGCCGCGCGAGTTTGAAAGCCACCTGGCGCTCAGCGGCCTGCGCAAACGAAGCCGCCGCCCAGCAGCGGCCCAGCCAACGCGCCTGCTCACGGCTACGCTCCCCGGCACAAGCTGGCCGGTATCAAGCCTTAAAAAGAGGAGCGGATTTGAATGCGTTCAAATGCCGCCTGGCGCAATTTGTACTAGGACTTAATGCTATTGAAACAGTAGCTGAATTGCACCACCTGCTTCTTGTTCATGCCTTGCTGTTCCAATTCGTTTTCTTCGCGGCCAGTCTGGCAGCGGTGCCGCCTTGAAATTGTTTCGCGCGTTCCCTACTTGCTCCCTCCATGCTGACTCTTCTGTCTTTTCTCGTTGTCATCTGCGTTCTCATTGCCGTGCATGAATGGGGGCACTACCGCATGGCCGTGGCTTGCGGAGTGAAGGTGCTGCGCTTTTCCATAGGCTTTGGCAAAACGCTCTGGAGCTGGAAGCCGAAAAAGCCGCGCCCCGGGCAGGACACCGAATTTGTGATTGCCGCCATTCCCTTTGGCGGCTACGTGAAGATGCTCGACGAGCGCGAAGGCGAAGTGGCGCCGCAGGAGCGCCATCGCGCTTTCAACACGCAGCCGCTGCGCGCGAGGGCGCTCATCGTCGCGGCCGGGCCGGTGGCCAATCTGGCGCTGGCAGCGGCGCTTTACACGCTGATTGGCTGGGTTGGCATTGACGAGCCGCGCGCGCTGCTGGCGCCGCCTGCCGCTGGTTCATTGGCGCAAAAGGCCGGTTTGCAGGCGGGCGATGAGGTGCGGCGCATCACCCTGGCTGGCGGCGGCGCGCAAGAGGTGGTCTCGTTTGAAACCGTGCGCTGGCTGCTGACGCAGGGCGCGGTGGATGGCGTGGACGTGACGCTGCAAATCAGCCGCGATGGCGCTGAAAAGGACGTGCTGCTGCCCCTGTCGCAACTGGCGCGCCGCGAGCCTGACGCGCAGATGTTTCGCGAAATCGGCATCGCCTCGCCCTTGCGCCAGCCTCTGATAGGCAGCGTGCTGCCAGGCGGCGCGGCTGAAAAAGCCGGCTTGAAGGAAGGCGACCGGGTTTTGCGAATGGGCCATGTGCCGGTCACGGATGGGCAGCAGCTGCGCGAGCTGATTCGCGAAAGCGGCGCCCGTGGCGCGCCGCCTGCCCAGGAGTGGCTGATTGACCGCCACGGCCAGCGCCTGAGCCTGAGCGTGCAGCCCGAGCCGGCGCAGGAACAAGGGCAGCCCATTGGACGCATCGGCGCAATGGTGGGGGCCGCGCCTGAAATGACGCTGGTGCGGTATGGGCCGGTGCAGGCGGCGGTCAAGGGCGTGGCCAAAGTGTGGGAAACCTCCGCGCTCACGCTGCGGCTGATGGGCCGCATGGTGATGGGGCAGATTTCACTGCGCAACATCAGCGGGCCTGTGGCGATTGCCAGATACGCGGGGCAGGCCGCGCGGCTGGGGCCTGTCTACTTTCTGGGGCTGCTGGCCTTTGTCAGCGTGAGCCTGGGCGTGCTCAATCTGCTGCCGCTGCCCGTTCTGGATGGAGGACACCTCATGTATTATCTTTGGGAGGCTGTAACAGGGCGGCCGGTTACAGATGCATGGATGCAGCGCCTGCAAAAAGGAGGCGCTGCTTTGCTTTTCGCCATGATGCTGCTGGCCCTGTACAACGATATTGCCAGCCAAGGCTGGCTGGGACTGCCTTCTCTCTGAATTACCAGTTTCTTGCATGACAACCCTGTTGCATCGCGCGCGTTTGCGCACTCTCTCTACGCTGGTGGCGGCCGCTCTGGCATCGCAAATGGCGTGGGCCATCAACCCTTTTACCGTGCGCGACATCCGCGTGGAAGGCTTGCAGCGTGTGGAGCCGGGCACGGTGTTTGGCTCCTTGCCCTTGCGCGTGGGTGACACCTACACGGATGAAACCGGATCGGCGGCCATCCGCGCGCTGTATGCGCTGGGCCTGTTCAACGACGTGCGGCTGGATGTGCAAGGCGATGTGCTGGTGGTCATCGTGCAGGAGCGCCCGACGGTGGCGCAAATCGATTTCGCGGGCAACCGCGAGTTCACCAAGGAGGTTCTGCAAAACGCCCTGCGCGACGCGGGCATGACCGCAGGCCGCCCCTATGACAAGGCGCTGATTGACCGCGCCGAGCAGGAAATCAAGCGCCAGTACATCAACCGCAGCCTGTATGGCGCTGAAGTGCAGACCACCGTCACGCCCGTGGCGCGCAATCAGGTGAACCTGGCCTTCAACATTACCGAAGGGCAGCCCGCGCGCATCAAGGACATCCATATCGTCGGCAACCGTGTTTTCAGCGAAAGCAAGCTCAAAGACTTGTTCGACCTGGATACAGGCGGCTGGCTGAGTTGGTACACCAAGAGCAACCAGTATTCGCGCGCCAAGCTCAATGCCGACCTGGAGGCGTTGCGCAGCTACTACCTGACGCGCGGCTACCTGGACTTCAAGATTGACAGCACGCAAGTGGCCATGTCGCCTGACAAGGAGTCCATGTCCATCACCATCAACATCACCGAGGGCGAGCGCTTCGTTGTCTCCGGCGTGCGGCTGGAGGGCAACTACCTGGACCGCGAAGACGAATTCAAGTCGCTCGTCACCATCAAGCCGGGCGAGCCGTACAACGCTGACGAAGTGACGGCCACGACCAAGGCATTTACCGAACAGTTCGGCAACTACGGCTATGCCTTCGCCACGGTGAATGCGGATACCGAAGTTGATTCCGGCAATCACCGCGTGGCTTTCGTCATCAAGGCTGCGCCGGGCCGCCGCGCCTACGTGCGCCGCATCAATATCGAAGGCAACACCAAGACGCGCGACGAAGTGATTCGCCGCGAGTTCCGCCAGTTCGAGTCTTCCTGGTACGACGGCGAAAAAATCCGCCTCTCGCGCGACCGCGTGGACCGCCTGGGCTTTTTCACTGACGTGGGCGTGACCACCGCCGAAGTGCCTGACGCGCCGGATCAGGTGGATCTGGTTGTGACCGTGAAGGAAAAACCCACGGGCAGCATACAGATCGGCGCGGGTTATTCATCGGCCGAAAAGCTGTCTTTTACTTTCGGCCTGTCGCAAGACAACGCTTTTGGCTCCGGCAATCAACTGGATTTGCAACTGAACACGGGCAAGTACAACCGCACGGTGGTGGTGAGCACGACCGATCCGTACTTCACGTCTGATGGCGTTTCGCGCACCGTTGAGGCGTACTACCGCAGCGCCAAGCCTTATCAGGATCAGGGCGGCAACTATCGTTTGATCACGATGGGCGCGGGCCTCAAGTTCGGCGTGCCGGTCACGGAGCAGGACACGGTTTACCTGGGCGTCAATGCGGAGCGCACTGAAATCCGCACGGGCACCAACATCCCGGCGGCCTACTTGGCGTATGCCGAACGCTTTGGCTACAAGAGCACTTCCTTTCCGTTCACGGTGGGCTGGTCGCGCGACACGCGCGACAGCGCCTTGGCGCCCAATGAGGGCCGCTACCAGCGCCTGTTCGGCGAACTGGGCCTGCTGGGCGATGCGCGCTACGTCAAAACCAACTACCAGTACCAGCAATACGTGCCGCTTTCCAAGCAATACACGCTGGCCTTCAATGGCGAGCTGGGCTGGGGCAAGGGCCTTTCCGGGCAGCCGTTTCCGGTGTTCAAGAATTTCTATTCAGGCGGCCTGGGTTCCGTGCGGGGCTTCGAGCAGGCCACCCTCGGTCCGCGTGACGTCACCGGCTCCTTCATTGGCGGCGCGCGCAAAATCACGCTCAACACCGAATTCATCACCCCGTTTCCGGGCGCGGGCAATGACCGCACTTTGCGCCTGTTCGGCTTTGTGGACGTAGGCGCGCTGCTGGGAGAGCACGAAAAAATCGAGCGCGATGCCTTCCGGGCCTCCGCAGGCGTGGGCGTCAGCTGGATATCGCCCATGGGGCCGCTGCGCTTTGCCTTTGCTGTGCCTGTCCGCAAAAAAGCGGGCGATAGAATTGAAAAATTCCAGTTCCAGATTGGCACTTCCTTCTGAAATCCGAAATCGTTTTTGTCACCTCCTCAAGATATGACCACCAAGACCACCACTCTCGCCCGCCATCTTCTGCGCGCTTCGCTTCTGTCCGTCAGCATTGTTCTGGCTGCGCCAGCCTTTGCGCAAGGCGCGCGCATTGGCTTCGTCAATTCTGACCGCATGCTGCGCGAAGCCGAGCCAGCCAAGGCCGCTCAGGCCAAACTGGAGCAGGAGTTCTCACGCCGCGAGAAAGAGCTGAACGACGCAGGCAATGCGCTGCGCGCTGCTTCTGAAAAATTTGAGCGTGACGCGCCCACCCTGTCCGAAAGCCAGCGCAGCCAGCGCCAGCGCCAGTTGCTGGAGCAAGACCGCGAATTCCAGCGCAAATCGCGTGAATTCCAGGAAGACCTCAATGCCCGCCGCAATGAAGAGCTGCAAGCCGTGCTTGATCGCGCCAATCGCGTGGTCAAACAAGTGGCCGAAGCTGAAAAATATGACGTGATTCTGCAAGAAGCCGTCTATCTGAATCCCCAACTGGATATTACTGACAAGGTCATCAAGGCCCTTAATGCATCCAAATAAGTGCTTTTGCTGAACGATCGCACACTTCGAGCGCTGTGAGCCTTTCTCTCGCCGCCATTGTTGAGGCCCTTGGTGGCGAGTTGCGAGGAAGTCCAGAGCGCGAAGTGGCGCGTTTGGCTTCATTGGAAACAGCCACGCCTGCCGACATCAGCTTTTTGGTGCCGAATCCGAAGCTGGCAGGCTTGCTGGCACAAACGCAGGCCGGGTGCGTCATCGTCGCGCCTGCCATGCAAGAGGCGGCAGGCGCGCGAGGCGACTGCATCGTTGCCTCAGACCCTTATCTCTATTTCGCCCGCCTGACCCAGCTCTGGAAGCGTACGCACTTGCCGCCAGAGCCGGCAGGCATTCACCCCAGCGCTGTGGTGGAGGAAGGTGCGCAAGTTCATCCGACCGCCCGTGTGGGCGCTCTATGCTTTGTGGGCAGCGGCGCGCGGATTGGCGCGCACACTGTCTTGCGCGAGCGCGTCACGGTGGCATCGGGCTGCACGATTGGCGAGCGCTGTCTGATTGAAAGCGGAGCGGTGATTGGCGGTGACGGTTTTGGCTTCGCGCCGCATCAAGGCCAATGGGTCAAGATTGAACAGCTGGGCGGCGTCCGCATTGGCAATGACGTCGAAATCGGCGCCAACACCTGTATTGACCGTGGCGCGCTGGACGACACCGTCATTGAAGACGGCGTCAAGCTCGACAACCTCATCCAGATTGGTCACAACACGCACATTGGCGCTCATACGGCCATGGCCGGCTGCGTGGGCGTGGCGGGCAGCGCCCGCATCGGCGCGCATTGCACGGTGGGGGGGGCGGGCATGATCCTGGGGCATCTTGATATCGCCGATCACGTCCACATTTCCGCTGCCTCCATGGTGGCGCGCTCCATTACCAAGCCGGGCCAATACACCGGCTTTTTCCCCATCGACGACAACGCGGCATGGGAAAAGAATGCCGCCTCGCTCAAGCATCTTCATGCTCTGCGCGAACGTGTCAGACAACTTGAGAAAAAGTTGGCGGAAAACGGCGACAATGCCCGGCTTTCCGGCTGAAGGGCCGCCGCAGCGCGGCGGCCGGGCTTTTTGCCCCATCACCAAAAAGATTCAACGACATCATGGACATCCACTACATCCTTGAAAAGCTGCCGCACCGCTATCCGTTCCTGCTGGTTGACCGCATCCTTGATGTCGATCTTGAAAACAAATCCCTGCGCGCGCTCAAGAACGTCACCATCAACGAACCCTTTTTCACCGGCCACTTTCCTTCGCGTCCCGTGATGCCGGGCGTGCTCATGGTCGAAGCCCTGGCGCAGGCCTCGGCGCTGCTGGGCTTCATGGTCGAAGGCATTTCACTGGATGACGACACGCTTTTCTACTTTGTGGGCGCGGATGGCGTGCGCTTCAAGCGTCCCGTTGAACCGGGCGACCAGCTCACCTTGCACACCACATTTGACCGCGTGCGCGGCGGCATCTACAAATTCCATTGCAAAGCCACCGTGGGCGACGAGCTGGTTGTGGAAGCCTCCATCATGTGCACCATGCGCCGCGTGCGCTGAACCTCTTTTTTCCGGCCTTTTCACGCCTTTGCCAAGCGCGCGCCGTGGCAGCCATTCATCCCACCGCCCTCATTGACCCTGCGGCTGAGCTGGCGGCAGATGTCGTCGTCGGCCCCTATGCCGTCATTGGCCCCCATGTGCGCATTGGCGCGGGCAGCCGCATTGGCGCGCACTGCGTCATTGAAGGCCGCACCAGCATTGGCCCCGGCAACCGCATCTTCCAGTTCGCCAGCATTGGCGCAGCGCCGCAAGACAAGAAATACGCAGGCGAACCCACCCGTCTGGAAATCGGCGCGGGCAACACCATCCGCGAGTTCGTCACCATCAACACCGGCACCGTGCAAGACGCCGGCGTCACCCGCCTGGGCGATGACAACTGGATCATGGCCTACGTCCACATCGCCCATGACTGCCAGCTTGGCAGCCACACCATCCTGGCCAACGCCGTCCAGCTTGCGGGCCACGTGCATATTGGCGATTGGGCCGTCATCGGCGGCATCACCGGCGTGCATCAGTACGTGCGTGTGGGCGCGCACGCCATGGCGGGTTTTCAAACCCGTCTCTCGCAAGACCTGCCGCCCTTCATCACCGCATCCGGCAATCCCGCCGCCGCCCAGGGCATCAACGCCGAGGGCCTGCGCCGCCGGGGCTTCTCGCCAGAGCGCATCGCTGCCATCAAGCACATGTACCGCCTGATTTACCGCCAGGGCCTGCCGCTGGATGCCGCCCGGCAGGCCATTCAGGCGCAGTCCGCCAGCGGCGATGCCGATATGGCCGCAGACGCCCGCCTCATGCTCGGCTTCCTCGCCAGCGCCAGCCGTGGCATCGTGCGCTGAAGCCGCCGCGCGGCGCTTTCGCCCGTGCCACAATCCGCGCCGCTCGCCAGCCATCTTCCAGATGGCTGGCGTTCTGCCTGACAGGTGCTCCACGGCCATGCCACGGAGTTAAACGGGAAGCAGGTGAACCAAGCCTGCGCTGCCCCCGCAACGGTCAGCGGATCAGCAACGCTGCCAAGAACCCGTTCAATGCCTGTCCGTGAGAGAACCAGGCCGTCGAACCGCCCTGAAAGCCACTGGCCCTTTTTGCTATTGATTCAATAGTGCGAGGTCCCGTAGGAATGTGCGATAAAGGCGTTTTCATGGCCCTGAATTTGCTCTCAAAAGCGAAGTAAAACGCGCCAGCTCCGGGCCGCGCCCGGCTTGCGCCTTCGCGCTCACGGACAGGTGGTGAACAGGTTCTGAAGCCCGCGCGCGCCATGCGCAAAGGCGGTCACTGCCCCTTCATGGGGCGGGAAGGCCCGGCGGCCTTGCGCCAGCGCCCTCATGAAGGGGCATCTGGCAATCCGCAAGCCCGGATACCGGCCTGCCTGGCATGGCTGTCGGCGGCTGCGGGTGTGCGGCGGGCCGGACGGGTTTCGCTCCTGGCCCAACGCGCCTGCTTTGGCCCCAACCCTGTCCGCGCCAGCTCTGCCTCGCCCCGGCTTTGTGCAAATCCATTCACGGGGAGAGCGCATTGCTCAAAACCATCATCAAGCGCGACGGGCGCGAAGAACCCTTCATACCCGCCAAAGTCAACAGCTGGTCCATCTGGGCCAGCGAGCAGCTGGGCGAGCGGGTGGACTGGTCCTCCGTCGTCATGGAGGCGATGAGCCACTTTGGCGACAAAACCACCAGCCAGGACCTGCAAAGGCAGCTCATCAAAATCTGCGTGCAGAAAAAAAGCTGGCCCTACAGCCTCATGGCCGGGCGGCTGTACGCCGCCGTCACGCGCAAGGAAATCTACGGCAGCAGCACGCACATGCCCACCATTCGCGCCGTGCAGCAAAAACTGGCCGCAGCGGGCCTGATGCGCGAGCTGGACTACAGCGAAGACGAATACGCGCAAATCGAAAAATTCATCGATCACGCGCGCGATTTTGAATATGCCTATTCACAAATCCTGCAATTGCGCAAGAAATACGCGCTCATGAACCGCGTCACGCGGCAGGAATATGAATCGCCCCAGTTCATCTACATGCGCATGGCCATGGCGCTGGCTGAAGACGAGCCGCGCGAAGAGCGCCTCAAGCACATCGTCAATTGGTACAACCATTTTTCATACAACCGCATCAACGCCCCCAGCCCCAATTACATCAACCTGGGCACGCGGCTCAATGGCTACGCTTCCTGCTGCGTTTACAAGGCGGGCGACAGCCTGCATTCGCTGGCCATTGGCGACCATATTGCGTATGAAATGACGGGCATGAGCGCCGGCATCGGCGGCATGATTTCCACGCGCACGCTGGGCGATCCGGTGCGCGGCGGCGTCATTTCGCATCAGGGCAAACTGCCGTATTACCGCGCGCTGGCCTTTGCCACCAAAGCCAACCAGCAAGCCGGGCGCGGCGGCGCCTGCACCAGCTACTACTCGGCGTTTGACCCTGAAAACACCACCATCGCCCTGTTGCAAAACCCCATGTCCACCGAAGACAAGAAAATCCGGGAGCTGCATTTCGGCGTCATGTACAACCGCCTTTTCACCAAAAAAGCGGCGCGCAATGAAGAGGTTTTTCTCTTTACCGAATATTCGGCGCCTGATTTGTGGCGCGCCATGTTTTCGGGCGACCAGGACCATTTCGAAGCGCTTTATGAAGCCTACGAGAAAAATCCCGATTTCCCCAAAAAAACCATCAGCGCCCGTGATTTCGTCGTGCTCGCCCGCCAGCAGGCTTATGAATGCGGCACGCATTATGAATTGTGGATCGACGAAGCCAACCGCCACACGCCTTTCAAAGACCCCATTCACAGCAGCAACCTCTGCAACGAAATCGCGCTGCCCACCAAAGAATACTGGCGCATGACCGACCTTTATTCGGACGAAGACAAACCCGAATCCGGCGAAATCGCCATCTGCGCGCTCTCCGCACTGGTCGTCTGCAATATTCACAGCGACGAGCAATACGCCTCCGCCGCCTATTACGCGCTGAAAATGATCGACAAATGCATTGACATGTCCGACTACCCCTTTGCGCATGTGGCGATGACGGCCAAGGCGCGCCGCAGCGCCGGCGTGGGCATGATGGGCGTGGCCACCGAGCTGGCGCGCAAAAACCTGAAATACACCACGCAAGCGGGGCGCGATCACTGCCACTGGCTGGCCGAGCGGCACTATTACTTTGCGCTCAAGGCCAGCCTGCAACTGGCCCGCGAAAAAGGCAATGCGCCCTGGATGCACAAAACCCGCTGGCCCGAAGGCTGGCTGCCGATTGATACCTACAAGAAAACCGTGGATGAAATCGCAGCCCCCCGCTACAGCTACGACTGGGAAGCGCTGCGCCGGCAAATCGTGGCGCAGGGCGGCATCCGCCATTCGGTTCTCGTGGCGCACATGCCCACCGAATCCAGCTCCAAGGCCGCTGGCGTGCCCAACAGCATTTATCCCATACGCGAAATCACGCTGAAAAAATCGGACAACAGCAACGTGATTGACTGGGTCGCCACCGATTCCGATTTGCTGAAAGACCGCTACGAGCTGGCGTGGAATATCCCCACGCTGGACATGATCAAAATCTACGCCATTTTCCAGAAATTCACCGACCAGGGCATCAGCGCCGATTTCTGGCGCGACCGCGCCAGCGACCCCGTGGTTTACACCGACGAAATCATGGAAGAGCACCTGGCCATGTGCCGCTACGGCATGAAAGGCCGCTATTACCAGAATTCGCTCACCAGCGACCAAGGCAAAAGCGCCACGGTGGAAAGCCGCATGGCCGAAAAAAGCCGCCTTTCCGGTTTGGCGCCCGTATTGGCGCCAGCGCTAGAAAACCCGGATGGCGATTTTGAAATGGCCCCTGACGAGCGCGGCTGCGCCAGCGGAGCATGCAGCCTGTAAAGGGCTTGATTTCGCTCCTTGTTTCATAGCATTATCTCCTCGCGAACACTGCGGCAACCGCATTTTCAACGGGCCTGAATCTGCTCCTCTTTTCAATGCGCTGCCGCCTTTATCCTTCCATTTCACAGGCATTGCCATGACCCAGCCCAGTATTCCCGAATCCATCTTCAACATTCACAAGAGCGACTACAAAAGCACCGATCTTTTTCTCGGCCAGCCCGGCGGCCTGCTCGATTCCATCAACCGCCCTTATCCGGAGCTTTTCGCCATGTACAAGAAAATGCTCTCGCTGCGCTGGGACGAAAATGAATTCGACTACGCCTCGTGCAACAGCGAATTCAAAACCTGCTCGCGCGGCATGTATGACGCCATGATTTACAACCTGGCCTACCAGTGGGAAGCCGACACGGTGGCCAGCAAAAGCATCGTGCCCATACTGGCGCCTTTCATTACCAATTCGGAACTCTGGGGCGTGACGCTGGCCATTGGCGCCAATGAATACCTGCACGGCCTCACTTATTCCGAAATCGTGCGCAACAGCTTCGACAACCCGGACGAAGTATTCAACGAAATTCTCTCCATTACCGAAAGCTTTCACCGGCTGGAGAAAATGGCGCAGGTTTTTGGCGAGGTTTACACGGTATCGCACCGCTATGCGCTGGGCCAGGCCAGCGGCGAAGAGGCATATGCCGCCGTCATGGCTTTTTATGTGGCGCTGTATTGCCTGGAGCGCATTCAGTTCATTTCCTCATTCATCGTGACCTTTGCCTTTGGTGAAATCGGCATGTTCGTGCCCATTGCCAAAGCCATCCAGAAAATCTGCCAGGACGAGTTTGAAGTGCACCAGCGGCTGGACCAGATGGTGATTCGCATCGAGCTGAATACCGCGCGCGGCCAAGCCTGGCTGGCGCAAAACCGCGAGAAAGCGCAGGCCATCGTCACCGAAATCACGCAGGCCGAGCTGGACTGGTCGCAGTTTCTCGGCAGCCAGGACCGCGAGCTGCCCGGCATCACCGTCAAGAAGCTTCAGGATTCGGTCATCTTCAACGCCCAGCCCGTCTATGAAACCCTGGGCCTGGGCAGCCCCTTTCCCCGCGTGGCGGCCAACCCGCTGCCCTTCGTGGAGGAATGGATGAACGTGAACGCCATCCAGGCCGCCCCGCAGGAAGAGGCGGGCCGCAACAGCGCCTACCTCATCGGCAGCATCATCCCGCGCCACACGGGGCGGGTGTATGACACGGACGGGCTGTGAAAAAAGGCCAGGAGCCTGTCCAAGGTCCGTCTGCGGGTGCGGTCTGCGGGCGCGAAAAGCGCGGATCCGGGCGCTCTGCTGCTTTGCAAAGCCTTGGCGGGCCGCAAGGCTTCAAGGCCCCTGCCCTTCCCGATCCGCAGCCCTTCATGAGCAGACTCCGGGCAGGTTCAGGGGCGGATCAAAGGCCGCGCATCCGGCTTTTCAGGCCGGGCGCGGGGCGGGGCGGGGTGGGCGCTCAGTATCCCAGCCGCTGCGGGTGCAGCTCCTGCAAGATGGTGGTGGCGATTTCTTCAATGCTTTTGGTGGTGGTGGACAGCCAGCGGATGCCGCTGCGGCGCATCATGGCTTCGGCTTCGCTGACTTCCATGCGGCAGTTTTCCAGCGAGGCGTAGCGCGAGCCGGGGCGGCGTTCGCTGCGGATTTCGGCCAGGCGCTGCGGGTTGATGCTCAGGCCAAAGAGCTTGTGCCGCCAGGCCAGCAAGGCGGGGGGAAGCTGGCGGCGCTCGAAGTCTTCGGGGATGAGCGGGTAGTTGGCGGCTTTCAGGCCGTGCTGCATGGCCAGGTACAGGCTGGTGGGCGTTTTGCCGCTGCGGCTGACGCCGACCAGGATGACATCGGCGCTTTGCAGGTCGCGGTCGCTTTGGCCGTCGTCGTGCGCGAGGCTGAAGTTGATGGCTTCGATGCGGTCGTGGTACTCGCGCGATTGGCTCACGTCGGCAAAGCGGCCCACGCGGTGCAGGCTTTTGACGCCCAGCTCCTGTTCCAGCGGCTGCACGAAGGTGGCGAAGGTGTCCATCCACATGCCTTTGCAGCCGGTTTTCACGACTTCGAGCACTTCGCGATCGACCAGCGTGGAAAAGACGAGCGGGCGCTGGCCTTCGGTTTCGCAGGCATGGTTGATTTGGCGGATGGCCTGGTGCGCCTTGTCGGGCGTATCGACGAAGGGCAGGCGCACGCGGCGCACGGCGATGTCGAACTGCGCGAGGATGGCGTTGCCAAAGGCTTCGGCGGTGATGCCGGTGCCGTCTGAAAGAAAGAACACGGTGCGGGCGGTCATGGCGGTTTTTTTGCAAGAGGAGGGCAGACGCCGGGCAGTGTATCGGGCGGCAGGCGGCTGGATGTACTGAAAAACAGGAGCAAATCAAAAGGGTGAAAAAAGGCTTTTGCGCTGTTTTCACTAGGACGTATCGCTATCAATAGAGAAGCGAAATACGGGCTGCCTCAGCGTTGGGAATGTGGCCCGGATGGCCCTTTTGCCTGCCCGCGCCGCCGCAAAGGGCCCAGGGGCGCGGCTGGCAGAAGCCCGGCGCTTGATGGGCACAAGGGCGGCGGGGTTTCAGCAATGCAAATGGCTTTCATCCCTAGAATGCGCGGCCCGCCGGCCTGGCTGCTTCCGGCCATTTCTTCCGGCCTTGCTTCCGGCTTTTCTTTGTTCTGGCGCTTCTTCGCCCTGGCGCCTTTGTCTTCATCGCGTTCATGCCGCCGTCCTCATCCGCTCCGCCTGATTTGCAAGCCGCGCGCCGCCGCGCCCGCTGGCTGCGGCTTTTTACGGTGTGGCACTGGGTGAGCGCGGCGCTGTGCCTGCTGGGCATGGCGCTGTTTTCCGTGACGGGCATCACGCTCAACCACGCAGGGCAGATTGAATCGGCGCCCAAGGTGAGCACGCGCCGCGCCAGCGTGCCTGCCGATTTGCTGCAAGCCGCGCGGGCCGCCGATCCGCAAGACGCCAAAACGCCCGCGCCCCTGCCCGCTGATGTGCAGGCCTGGATACGCCGCGAGCTGGGCGTGAGCGTGCAGGGCCGCAAAGCGGAGTGGGACGCGGGCGAAGCCTACGTTTCCCTGCCGCGCCCCGGCGGCGACGCCTGGCTGCGCATCGACCTGGAAACGGGCGATCTGGAGTACGAGCAGACCGACCGGGGCTGGATTGCCTGGCTGAACGATCTGCACAAGGGCCGCCACACGGGCGCGGCCTGGCGCTGGTTCATCGACTTGTTCGCCATTGCGGCGCTGGTGTTTTCAGCCACGGGCCTGCTCATCATGAAGATGCACGCGGCCAGCCGGCCCATGACCTGGCCCATCACCGCGCTGGGTGTGCTCATTCCCGCGCTGCTGGCCATCTGGATGGCGCATTGAGCGTTTTTGATGGAGCGCCTTGGATTGACCGCTTTGGCCCGATGGCCCCTGAAGGCCGCCGCCCTCCGCTTTTCATCCACTTCCCCCTGAACCTGAAGAAAAGGAGCAATGCACATGAAAAAACCCCTCTGCGCCCTGGCCCTGGGCAGCGCGCTGGCCGCGCCCGCGCTGGCCGCCGGGCTGGACGTGAGCGTGGAAATTCCGCGCCTGAACGTGGCCGAATACCACCGCCCTTACGTGGCCATCTGGGTGGAGCCTGCCGACGCCAAGGCCGATGTGCCCGGTACGCCCGCCACGCTGGCCGTCTGGTACGACGTGCGCGTGGCCGACGGCGACAGCAAGGGCACGAAATGGCTCAAGGACATGCGCCAGTGGTGGCGCCGCGCGGGCCGCAATCTGGACATGCCCGTCGATGGCGTCAGCGGCGCCACGCGTCCCTCTGGCGTGCAAACGCTTTCTTTCACCGCCGGCAGCGGCCCCCTGCCCAATCTGCCCGCCGGCAGCTACAAGCTGATGGTGGAAGCGGCCCGCGAAGTCGGCGGCCGCGAAGTGCTCAGCGTGCCGTTTGACTGGCCCCCAAAAGCCGCCGCCCAGGCGCAGGCGCAAGGCAGCAGCGAGCTAGGCGCGGTGCGCGTCACGCTCAAGCCCTGACCGCAGGCTTGCGGAAAGCCTGAATACGCTCCTGAATCCATAGCATGATGTCCTAGTGGAATCTGCGCGAAGGCCGTTTTCAGCCTTCTGGATTCGCTTCTCTTTTTGAACCTGTTCATCTTCTCTCAACCTCCGCAAAGGACTTGCGTCATGAAACTCGCTCCCCGCATTGCCGCCGCCCTGCTCGCCCTGGGCCTGACCGCCGCGCAGGCGCACAACGTCTGGCTGCTGCCTTCTGCCACCAGCCTCTCCAAGCCCGAATGGGTCACGGTGGATGCCGCCGTGGCCAACGACCTGTTTTATTTCAACCATTTCCCGCTCAAGCTCGACCACCTTGCCATCACCGCCCCCGACGGCAGCCGCGTGGAGCCGGACAAGCCCTTCACCGGCAATTTGCGCAGCGTTTTCGACTTCAAGCCCGCCCAGCGCGGCACGTATCGCGTGGCCATCGTCAATGCAGGCGGCCTCACGGCCATTTACAAAGACGGCGAAGGCAAGCCCAGGCGCTGGCGCGGCACGCCCGAAAAATTTGCCGCCGAAGTGCCCGCCGACGCCAAAGACCTGGAAGTCTTTGAATCCAGCCTGCGCGTGGAAACCTTCGTCACCGTCGGCAAGCCCAGCGCCATCACGCCCAGCGGCAAGGGCCTGGAGCTGGCGCCCGTGACCCACCCCAACGACCTGGCCCCGGGCGAGCCGGCCACCTTTGCCATGCACCTGGACGGCCAGCCCGCCGCCGGGCTTGAAATCAAGGCCGTGCGCGGCGGCACCCGCTACCGCGACAAGCTGGAAGAAATCAAAACCACCACCGACGCCAAGGGCCAGTTCACCCTCACCTTCCCGCAAGCGGGCATGTACTGGATTGACGTGGACGCCGACGACGCCAAAACCACCTTTCCCAAAGCCAAAAAGCGCCGCCTGGCCTACGTGGCCACGGTGGAAGTGCTGCCCTGAGCGCACGGGCGGCGCCAGCCGGTGAGCCTATGAAATAGGCTGTGCTACAATTCGCCGCTTTCTTGCCCAGGCAAGGAAAAACGGCCAGGGTCGTTAGCTCAGCTGGTAGAGCAGCGGACTCTTAATCCGTCGGTCGTAGGTTCGAACCCTACACGACCCACCATCTGGCCCATTTTTGAAGCAACCCGCTGATTCGTTTGAACAGCGGGTTTTTTATTGCCCGCCATTTTCGCCATGCGCCAAGGTCGTCCGCGCCGTTCCCATTATCGACGCCGCCAGTCTCTTTTCCCGGCGGGTTTTTCATTGGCGGTCATGGGGACTATTTTGCTGCTCATGGCATTCATGCTGGGTGGCTCTGGCGTTTTGGCCAGCGCGCGGAAACTGTTTTTGTTTGCGGGATGGCAAATACTAGGGGCAGGCGCGGCCTTGGTGTTTCTGCATGTCTTGCTAAGCAAAAGAGCGGCATCCGTGCAAAAAGAACATCGGCCCCAGCTTAATCAATCATCCGCCCCGTCCGCAGGAGAAACGGATGAAGACGCGCCGCCCGGCCCGCGCCCTTCTCAATGGAGCGCCGAAGTTTTTGCACAAATCGAATGGCGCCGGTTTGAAGCCGTTTGCGAAAAACTATTCGTACTAAAGGGCTTTGAAACGCGCTCCAAACCTTTTGGGCCGGATGATGGCGTGGATATCTGGCTGCATTCTCCCGCCACCCGATTGACGGTGCCCGTGCAATGCAAGCATTGGAAAAGCACACAAGTGGGCATAAAAGAAGTGCGCGAATTTTTGGGCGTGATGGCGGCCTGTCATATCAAGCGCGGTATTTATGCTACGACATCCCGGTTTTCAGATAAGGCACGGCAATTTGCCCGCGCCAATGGCATCAGCGCGCTGGACGGCGGGCGCCTGCTGGCCATGATTCAGGCGCAAACGCCGCAACAGCAGCAGCAATTGCTGGACGTGGCATTGCAAGGCGAATACTGGAAGCCGACTTGCGCCAGTTGTGGTCACAAAATGGCGCGGAAAAAAACCGGCAACGTTTTTTCATGGCAATGCAAATGCGGCAAAAGCCAACCCATCTTTATTGGCAAAGAAAACGCCGCTGCTGCGGCATGAAAGCCGCCATCAGGCCGGCGGCTTGCCGGGGCGGACCGTGGCCTTGATTTGCAAGGTGCGCCCGGCTTGAGCATCGCGCACGGCCGTTGTGGCGGGCTGGTTCATCTGCAAGTCCATCTCGAAGCGGCCCCTGGCGCGCCAGTCCAGCGAGTCGATCTCCCTGAAGGACAGCTCGCCTTGCAGCCTGACGCGGCCGGGGCGGGCGGCGTCGCATTCGGCCATCAGGTCCAGGCGTTCCACGCGATCGTCCGCTTCTTTCTTGAAGCTGAGCTTGCGGCCGGAGCGGGCTTGCAGCTGGGGCGCGAAAAGCGGCCGGCCGCCATCGGAGATTTCCAGGACGATGTCGATGAGTTCACCTTGCGCTTGCTGGGCGGCCGCCAGCGCGGGCAGGCAGGCGATCGGGGCGGCCGCCAGCAGGCGGCAAAAAGAGCGGCGGCGCATGCGCGATTCCTTTCTCGGCCATTGAAAAGCGCGCCATTGTGCGCAGCCCGCCCGCGCGGTTTTTGCGGTGCGTCAGCAATTGGCGGTTTGGCGGCTGGCAGGCGCGCCGGTCTGCGCGGCGGCCGTGAGGCGCATGCGAAAATGCCCGCCACTGCTGCGGATGGATTGCGAGATGCAGCAGACGGCAGCGGGCCAGCCTCTCTGGCCCGCCTTTTTTGTTTGTCCGCCTTCTGACTGACTCAACGAAATGGCTGCTTTCAACGACGAAAAAGTCCTCACCGTCCACCACTGGACCGACCGCCTCTTTTCCTTCACCACCACGCGCAGCCCGGGCCTGCGCTTTTCCAACGGCCATTTCACGATGATTGGCCTGCGCGTGGATGGCAAGCCGCTTTTGCGCGCCTACTCCATCGTCAGCCCCAACTATGAGGAAACGCTGGAGTTTCTGAGCATCAAGGTGCCCGATGGCCCGCTGACCAGCCGCTTGCAGCACATTCAGCCGGGCGATACGGTGATCGTCGGCCACAAGCCCACCGGCACGCTGCTGACGGACTATTTGCTGCCGGGCAAGCGCCTGTATCTGTTTGGGACGGGCACGGGGCTGGCGCCTTTCATGAGCATCATCCGCGACCCTGATGCCTACGAGCGCTACGAGCAAATCGTGCTGGTGCACGGCTGCCGCCTGGTGGCCGAGCTGGCCTACCGCGACTACATCACGCACGAGCTGCCGCAGCATGAAATCCTGGGCGAGATGGTGCGCGGCCAGCTCAAGTACTACCCCACCGTCACGCGCGAGCCGTTCCAGACGCAAGGGCGCATTCCCGATCTGATTGAAAGCGGCCAGATGGCGCGCGACTTGGGCCTGCCCGAACTCAACCCCGCCGAAGACCGCGTGATGCTTTGCGGCAGCCCGGAAATGCTCAAGTCCCTCAAGGCCGTGCTTGAAAAGCGCGGCTTCAAAGAGGGCAACACCACCCAGCCGGGCGACTACGTGGTCGAGCGTGCTTTTGTGGAGCAGTAAAAGCCCGCTTAAAGACTGCGGCTCATGGCCCGCGCGTCTGTGCCTGTGCGACGCACCGCGCGGGCAGACGGCATCGAAAAAGAGAGCGAATTCAAGCGGCTGAAAATACCGTTTCGCGCAGTCCCTCCTAGGACATGACGCTATGGATAAAGGAGCAAAATAGCGCCTTGCCGCGCGATGGCGCCGCCCGTGCCGCTTCTCCGCCTGCGTGCGCGGCCTGCATCTTGCCCTCCGTTCCGAAACCTTTCGCGGCCAAATCAGCTTTTCGTAAGCTGGCTTGGCCTGCGAAAACCAAAGGACGGTATCGAGCGGCCATGCTCCGGCACGAATTTCAGGGTTCCTGCTTGGCTGATTCCGTGGAGCCATATCAGAAACAGGAGCAAATCCAGCCCCATTTAAAAGCGGTTTCCCGCTTATTTGGCGGCGATGGTTTGCTATTGAAGCAAGAGCGAATACAAGCTTCTTTTCTTCAGTGCCGCCCGCTGTCCGCACGCCCTCGCCCGGCTGGCGAAGCGCTGCCGGATGCCCGCATCCGCCTTTCCGTTGGATACACATTGCCATCTTTGAAATCGCTCGCCGCACGGGCCTTTTCAATGCTGGAAAAGCTGCTACAGAAACCGCAGCAAACCTGTGGATGGGGAATATTTAGCCCGCTTTCATGCGCCCCGAAACGCATCCGGGAATGCCACAATCCGCCCCGTTTTTTCCAGCGCTGGCCATCTGTTTTCCGGCTTGTTTTCCGCCATCTCCGCCAGCCTCCGGCGTCTCACGCCTGTGCAGCCGTCTCTCCCCGGTTTTCCCCTCTGCGGCACATGCGCAGAGGATTGTTTTTTCTTTCGCTCCTTGCCCGCCCATGAAACATGAAGACATCGCCGCCAGCCGGCTGGAATTGCCCGTGCAGCCCATCAGCCAGGACGTGCTGGCCGAGAAATACCTCAAGAAAGAGGAAAAAACCGAAGACCAGCTCTTCGCTCGCGTGGCGCGCGCCTTGGCTTCCGCCGAAAAACCCGCTCTGCGCGCCGAATGGGAAGCCAAATTCCTGGCCAACCTCAAGGCGGGCGCCATTGGCGCGGGGCGCATCATGAGTGCGGCGGGCACCGACATTCAGGCCACGCTCATCAACTGCTTCGTGCAGCCCGTGGGCGACGCCATCCAGGGCGTGGCCGACGATGGCTACCCCGGCATTTACGAAGCCCTGCGCGAAGCGGCCGAAACCATGCGGCGCGGCGGCGGCGTGGGCTATGACTTCTCGCGCATCCGCCCCAGCGGGGCCGAGGTCAAGGGCACCGCTTCCATCGCTTCCGGCCCGTGCAGCTACATCAACGTGTTTGACCAAAGCTGCGCCACCGTGGAGAGCGCGGGCAGCCGCCGTGGCGCGCAAATGGGCGTGCTGCGCATCGACCACCCGGACGTGCTCGACTTCATCACCGCCAAGCGCACGCCCGGCCGCTGGAACAATTTCAACGTTTCCGTCGGTGTGACCGACGCCTTCATGCAGGCGCTGGAGAAAAACGCCGACTGGGAGCTGGTGCACAAGGCGCGCCCCGGAGCCGCCCTGCGCGAATCCGGCAGCTACCAGCGGCAAGACGGCCTGTGGGTTTACAAGCGCCTGCCCGCCCGCCAGCTGTGGGACACCATCATGAAGTCCGCCTACGACTTCGCCGAGCCGGGCATCTTGTTCATCGACGCCATCCGCCGCGACAACAACCTCAACTACTGCGAAACCATCGAGGCCACCAACCCCTGCGGCGAGCAGCCCCTGCCGCCCTACGGCTGCTGCGACCTGGGCCCCATCATCCTCACCCGCTTCGTGCGCCACGCCTTTGGCGCAGGCGGCGAGCCGGTGTTTGACTTCGACGCCTTTGAAAAAGTCGTCGCCACCCAGGTGCGCGCGCTGGACAACGTGCTGGATGTCACCTTCTGGCCGCTGGAGCAGCAGCGCGCCGAAGCCGCCGCCAAGCGCCGCATTGGCGTGGGCTTCACGGGCCTGGGCAACACGCTGGCCATGCTGCGCCTGCGCTATGACCGCGACGAAGGCCGCCAAATGGCCGCCCGCATCGCCGAAGCCATGCGAAACGCCGCCTACCGCGCCTCCATCGAATTGGCCAAGGAAAAAGGCGCTTTCCCCCGCTTTGACGCCACCCAGTACCTGGGCCAGGGCACCTTCGCCAGCCGCCTGCCGCAAGACATTCAGGACGCCATCCGCAAGCACGGCATCCGCAACAGCCACCTGCTGTCCATCGCCCCCACCGGCACCGTCAGCCTGGCCTTTGCCGACAACGCTTCCAACGGCATCGAGCCGCCCTTTTCCTGGACCTACACCCGCAAAAAGCGCGAAGCCGACGGCTCCCGCAGCGAATACCAGGTGGAAGACCACGCCTGGCGCCTCTACAAGGCGCAAGGCGGCGACGTCAGCCACCTGCCCGACTACTTCGTCAATGCCCTGGCCATGACCGCCGAAGAGCACATCGCCATGATGCAGGCCGTGCAGCCCTTCATAGACACCTCCATCTCCAAAACCGTCAATGTCCCGGCCGACTACCCGTATGACGACTTCAAGGACCTCTACGCCAAAGCCTGGAAGGCCCGCCTGAAGGGCCTGGCCACCTACCGGCCCAACGCCATCGTCGGCTCCGTGCTTGAAGCCGCCCCAGCCGAAGCGCCCAAACAGGAAAACGCCGCGCCCGCCAGCCCGCGCCACGGCCATGCGGACGACCCCATGCGCACCGTCATTGAAAAACGCCCCACCGGCGGGCTTCCCGCCGTGGCCGAAAAAATCGACTACTGGACCAGCGAAGGCCCGCAGCGCCTCTACCTCATCGTCACCTTCCTGCCCATGCCCACGGCCGACGGCAAAGGCACCGTGGAGCGCGCCATCGAATTTTTCATGCCCGTGGGCCAAAACGGCGAATCGCAGCAATGGATCACCGCCACCATGCGCTCGCTCAGCCTGGCCGCGCGCGGCGGCTTTCTGGATCGCGCGCTGGAAGATTTGCGCAAAGTCACCTGGGACCGTGGCCCCGTGCGCCTGGGCACCTACCAGAAGGCCGACGGCACCCGCGTGCCCCGCTGGCACGACAGCGAAGTGGCCGCCATCGGCTATGCCATTGAAGACCTCATCGCCCGCCGCGCCCAAGGCTCGCTCTTTGCCGAAGGCGATTTGCCCGCCGCAGAAACCTTGCAGGCCGCCAAGGACGCGCCGCAAAGCGACGGCGCCCACGCCATCACCCCCGGCATGATGGCCGGCAAGAAATGCACCGAATGCGGCGCCCGCGCCATGATCCGCAAAGACGGCTGCGACTACTGCACCCAGTGCGGCTTCGTCGGCAGCTGCGGCTGACTCCCGCTCCCGCGCTCCCGCAACCAAGTCCGGCCCGCGCCGGACTTTTTTGTGCATGGCTCCCATCGCCCGCAAGTCCTGGCGCAGACTGGATTGGCAGCTATCTTTTTTGAAGCGAGCGGGCAAAAAAAAGCCCTTGGGCCACAACTGACCCAAGGGCTTTTTGCCGTGGTGCGCGGAGCCGGACTCGAACCGGCACGCCCTTGCGGGCGTCAGGACCTAAACCTGGTGCGTCTACCAATTTCGCCACCCGCGCGGTTTGGGGCCGCCGCGAAGCTTGCCGTGAATTGCCATGCAGCCCGCTGCGAAAGAGGCGGATTCTACGGGCTTGCGCCCTCTGGTTCAGCCTTCACGCGGAACCACGCCGCGTACATGGCGGGCAGGGCCAGCAGGGTCAGCGCCGTGGCGACGATGAGGCCGCCCATGATGGCCACGGCCATCGGCCCCCAGAACACGCTGCGCGAGAGGGGAATCATGGCCAGCACGGCAGCGGCGGCCGTCAGCGCGATGGGGCGCAGGCGGCCCACGGCGGCTTCCACGATGGCGTGGCTGGCGCTCATGCCGTGGCGGCGGTTGAGTTCGATCTGGTCGATGAGGATGACCGAGTTGCGCTGAATCATGCCCATGAGGGCGATGACGCCCAGCAGGGCCACGAAGCCGAATGGCCGGTTCAGCGCCAGCAGGGCGGCGGCCACGCCCGCGATGCCCAGCGGGCCGGTCAGAAAGACCAGCATGGCGCGGCTGAACGATTGCAGCTGGAGCATGAGCAGCGTGAAGGTGATGAACAGCATGACGGGCACGCCGGCGGCGATGGAGGCGGAGCCTTTGCTGCTTTCTTCGGTGGCGCCGGCCACTTCCAGGCGGTAGCCGGGCGTTTGGCTGGCCCAGCGCGCTTGCAGCTCGCGCAGGGCGGGCATCAGTTGCGCCGTGACGGTGGCGCCTTCCATGCCCCGGGCCACGTCGCCTTGCACGGTGATGGCGTATTCGCGCTTGTCGCGCCACATCACGCCCGGCTCCCAGGCCAGCACGGGCGTGGCGATTTGCGCCAGCGGAATGGCTTTGCCGCTGGCGGTGGCCACGTAAGCGCCGGCCAGGCTGTCGAGCGCGCCGCGTTCGCTGGCGGGCTGGCGCAAGGTGATATCGATGAGCTTGTCGCCCTCGCGGTACTGGCCCACGGCCGCGCCGTTTTGCATGACGTGCAGCGCTTGCGCGATGGACTGGCTGGATACGCCCAGCGCGCGCGCCTTGGCCTGGTCAATTTGCAGGCGCAGCGTTTTGATGGACTCGTTCCAGTTGTCGTTCACGTCGCGCATGTGCGCGTTGGCGCGCAGGGCGGCCTTGACTTCGTTGGCGTAGGCGCGCAGCTGCTGCGGATCAGGCCCGATCACGCGGAACTGCACCGGGTAATCCACGGGCGGCCCGCTGGACAGGAGCTTGACGCGCGCGCGCGCTTCCGGAAATTCCTGCGCCAGCAGGGCGGGCAGGCTGCCGAGCAGGTGATTGCGCGCGGCCATGTCCTGCGACAGCACGATGAGCTGCGCCACGTTGCTCTGCGGCATGATTTGGTTCAGCGGCAGGTAAAAGCGCGGCACGCCCGAGCCAATCCACACGCTCACGCTGGCAGCGCCCGGCGCTTGCCGGATGCGCTTTTCCACGCGCGTGGCCACGTCTTCAGTGGCCGCGAAGCTGGCGCCTTCGGGCAGCCAGAGCGACACCAGGATTTCGGGGCGCGTGGAGTCGGGGAAAAACTGCTGCTGCACCCGCCCCATGCCCGCCATGCCCAGCGCAAACACCAGCGCCGTGGCGCCAATGGTCAGCCAGCGCCGCCGCACGCACCAGGCCACCAGGCGGCGAAAGGCCATGTAAAAAGGCGTGTTGAAATTGTCGTGCAGCTCGCCGGTATTTTCAGCCGCATTTTCATGGCTATTTTCAAGAGTGTTTTCGCGGCGGTTTTCAATGGCATTTTCCCGCGCATGCGCCACGTGCGGCGGCGTTTTCAAAAGCCACGTGCCCAAAAGCGGAACGAAAATCACCGAAGCCACCCAGCTGGCCAATAGCGCAATCACCGTCACGGCAAATATGGCAAAGGTGTATTCGCCCACCGTTGATTTGGCAATGCCGATGGGCAGAAAACCCGTGGCGGTAATCAGCGTGCCCGTGAGCATGGGCATGGCCGTCAATTCGTAGGCAAATGTGGCGGCGCGCAGGCGGTCATAACCTTCTTCCATTTTGCGCACCATCATTTCAACGGCAATGATGGCGTCGTCCACCAGCAGCCCCAGCGCGATGATGAGCGAGCCGAGCGACACCTTGTGCAGCCCGATGCCCCAGTAATACATGAGCAGAAAAGTGATGGCCAGCACCGCCGGAATGGTGATGCCCACCACCAGGCCGGGGCGCGAGTCCAGCACCCAGCGCCGCCGCAAGGGATGGGGGCCGCCGGGGCGCTTGTGCAGGCCCAGCGAGAGAAAGCTCACGCCCAGCACCACGGCCACGGCCTCCACCAACACCCGCACGAATTCATTGACCGAGCCGGCCACCACGGCGGGCTGGTCCTGCACCTGCTGGAGCGTCATGCCGGCGGGCAGCGTGCTTTCGATGCGGGCCGCCGCCTCTTTCAGCGCCTTGCCCAGGGCGATGATGTCGCCGCCCTTGGCCATCGACACGCCCAGCGCAATCACTTCGTTGCCATCGTGGCGCACCTTCACCTGCGGCGGCTCCACATAGCCGCGCCGCACCTGGGCGATGTCTTGCAGGCGCAGCTGCCGCCCCGAAGGGCCGCGAATGGGCATGTCGCGCAGCGCCTGCACCGAGCCGAAAGCGCCGCTCACGCGCACGGGCGCCACTTCCAGCGCCGTTTCCACGCTGCCGGCTGAAACCACGGCGTTTTGCTGCCCCAGCTGCGCCAGCACGGCGTTCATGTCCAGCCCCAGCTCGGCCAGGCGCTTTTGCGAAACCTCGATATAAATCTTTTCGTCTTGCGCGCCGAAAATCTCCACTTTTGCCACGTCTTTCACGCGCAAAAGCTCCCGGCGCACATCATCGGCGATGGTTTTCATTTCAGCCTGCGAAAATCCGCCGCCGGATTGAAGCGCGTAAATCACGCCATAGACATCGCCAAAATCATCATTGAAATACGGGCCGATCACGCCCTGGGGCAGCGTGGCGCGCATGTCGCCTATTTTCTTGCGCACCGTGTACCAGATTTGCGGCACGTCACGCGCGGGCGAATATTCCTTGAGCTGGAAGGTAATGGTGGTTTCGCCCGGCTTGGAATAGCTGACGATTTTGTCGGCATAAGGCACTTCCTGCAAAGCACGCTCGAGCTTGTCGGTCACCTGCTCGGCCAATTGCTGCGCGCTGGCGCCCGGCCACCAGGCGCGCACCACCATCGCGCGGAAGGTAAAGGGCGGGTCTTCATCCTGCCCCAGCTGAAAGTAGGCGGCCGCGCCCAGCAGCATGAACGCCACCATCAGATAGCGCACCAGCGGCGCGTGCGCCAGCGCCCAGCGCGAAAGATTGAAACGGCTGCCGCCCGCATTCACCTCACTGGCCTGCATCAATATTCCTCTTCTTTTCAATTGCGGCGGCGGCGTCATGAGCCGCCGGATGGGCATGCCCGCCCGGATGATTCATTTCAAGCTCCAGCCGCCCGGCAAGGCTTTCTTTTTCTTCATGGCGTTTTTTGTGACGCAATCCATTTTTCAATGACGTTCAATGACGGCGCGGTGCGCGTTTGAAAGGTTGTCCAAAGTCTGCCCGTGGCTGCGGCCAGTGCGGACATGGCGGTCTCAAGGCGCTGTGCGGCGTTGCAAATCCTTGCCGGGCCACAAAAGCAGTCTGCGCCTTGCAGCCCATTTCGAACCGCACTTTCGCCCCTTGCGGCCAGACTTTGAACAGGTTCTGAGAAGAAGAGGGCTTGTTTTCGCTCCTCTATTCATAGCATGAGGTCCTAGTGGAAATTGCGCGAGCGGCGTTTTCAATCGCATGAATTCGCTCCTGTTTCTGAAGCAGGCGCATGATCTGGCGTGCCTGAGCGGCGTTGCCGGGCGGTGTTGCTGAGCCGTGTCATGGAGCGGTGGCGCTGTCCGGGCTGCCGGATGGCGGCGCGTCTTGGGCTTGCGCCGTTTCGGCAGCTTCAGCGGCTTCGGCGGCGGCCCGGGGCTTGTAGATGCTGACCTTCTGGCCCGGCTGGAGGGCGTGCACGCCGCTGGTGACGATTTGCATGCCCTCTTGCAGGCCGCCGCTAATCAGCACGCTATCGCCTTGTACGCCGCCCACTTGCACATTCAGCTGCTCAACGGCGCTGCTGGCCGGGTCATAGCGCCAGACGGCGGATTGGCCGTCAGCGGCCTGCCATAGGGCGCTGCCCGGCAGGCTCAGGGCGGCGGCGCCCGCCTGGGCGGCGCTTTCCGGCATGACGTAGGCGGTGGCGCCCAGCGGGGCGCTGGCAGCGGCCTGGCCTTGCAGGGCGGCCTTGACGGTATAGGTGCGGGTGGCAGGGTCGGGGCTGGCGGCGATCTCGCGGATGCGGGCGGGCAGCTTCTCATCGCTGGCCCACAGGCGCACGGTGGCGTTTTGCCCAGCCGCCAGGCGCTGCGCCTGGCCTTCAGGCACGGCAAAGGCAATGTCGCGCGCGCCGTCGCGCGCCAGGCGCACGACGGGCGCGCCTGCGGCCACCACCTGGCCCGCTTCGGCATCCACGCCGGTGACAACGCCATCGGCATCGGCCAGCAAATGGGTGTAGCCCGCCTGATTGCCCTGGGCGGCCAGCTGCGCGCGCGCCTGCTTGAGCGCCGATTCAGCCGATTGCAGCGCCGTGGCGCGCCGGTCCAGCTCCGCGCTGCTGATGAAGCCTTTGTCGCGCAGGGCGGAAAAGCGCTCCAGATCCGTGGCGGCCAGATCGCGCTGGGCCTGCGCGGCGGCCGTCTGGGCGCGCGCCGCATCGGCGGCAAGCTGGTAGTCGCGCGCATCCAGCCGGGCCAGAAGCTGGCCTTTTTTCACATGCTGGCCTGGCTCCACGGCGCGTTCGATGATCTTGCCCGCCACGCGAAAACCCAGGCGCGATTCCACTTCGGCCCGCACTTCGCCCGCATATTCGGGCTGGCTGGCAGCCGGGGCGGCGGCCACGGTCATCAGCTTGACGGCGCGCACAGGCGCGGGCGCGGCGGGATGCTTGCCGCAGGCGGCCAGCGCCAAGGCGGCGGCCAGGGCGGCGGCGGTGGCAAAGCAGTGGCGTTGCATGGAGACGCTCCTTGAAAAGTGAAGCCGTCGGCGCGCTAAAAATGCGCGCCCAGCTCAAATGCCAATGCAAAACGGCCCCAGCAGCGGGGCCGTTTCAGGCGGATGGCGGCATTTTAGAAATGCCGGAGCGCGCCTTGCGGCTTCAGGCGGCAGCAAGGCGCCGCACGCCTTGCAAGCGCCCTGCCAGAGCCAGTGCGGACCCGGGCGTGGATGTTGCAAATCTTCACTGGCTCACGAGACCCGTCTGCGGTTTGCTGCCCCGGTTTGCACTTTCGCCCCTCATGGCCAGGGCCAGACCATGAACAGGTTTTCACGCGGGGCTGCCGCGATACTGCGGCGCGTATTCCTTCTGGTTGGGCAGCCATTGCGGGGCGAGCGAGCCGAACACCATGCCGATGACAGCGGCCAGCAAGCCCGCGAGCTGCTGCGGAAAAGCGGCCCGGAGCATGGGGCTGGCCACAAACAGCAGCCACACGCCCAGCCCCATCGCCACCGCCAGCATGGCCCCTTGCGTGGAAGCGCGCCGCCAGTAGATGCCAAACACCAGCGGCACGAACGCGCCCACCAGCGGAATCTGGTAGGCGCCCGAAACCAGGTCATAGATGGACGAGCCTTCCATCGTGATGGCGTAGGTGAGCACGCAGATGGTGAAGATCAGCACGCTGGCGCGCATGGCCTTGAGCGTGTGCGCGTCGCTCATGCCGGGGCGCAGGTTGCGCAAGATGTTTTCCACAAAGGTGGTGGAAGGCGCCAGCAGCGTGGCCGAGGCCGTGGACATGATGGCCGACAGCAGCGCGCCGAAAAAGGCCACTTGCAAAGTGATGGGCATGTGGCTCATCACCAGCGTGGGCAGCAGCTTTTGCGGATCGTCGGCCAGCACCTGGGCGGCGTTGGGCACCACCAGCAGGCCCGCCATCACGATGAACATGGGCACGAAGGCGAACACGAGATACAGAAGGCCGCCCGCGATGGGGCCGCGCCGCGCCGTCTGCACGCTGTTGGATGACATCACGCGCTGGAACACGTCCTGCTGCGGAATGGAGCCGAGCATCATCGTGATGGCCGCTGCCACGAAAAACAGCCACTCCTTGGCGCCGCCCGTGGGGAAGAAACGGAATTTGCCCTCGCTGGCCGTGAACTCGAGCACGCGCTGCGCGCCGCCTGCCAGGCCGGCGGCGTACCAGGCAATGGCCATCAGGCCCAGCACGATGACGATCATCTGCACAAAGTCCGTCAGCGCCACCGACCACATGCCGCCGTACAGCGTGTACAGCAGCACCACCGCCGTGCCCAGCGCCATGCCCCAGGTCAGTGAAATCGAGCCGTGGCTGAGCATGTTGAACACCAGCCCCAACGCCGTGATCTGCGCGCCCACCCAGCCCAGGTAGCTGAAGATGACCATCAGCGAGCACACCACCTCCACCACGCGCCCGTAGCGCTGGCGGTAGTAGTCGCCAATGGTGATGATGTTCAGCTCATACAGCTTGCGCGCGAAAAACAGGCCCACCAGCACCAGGCACAGGCTGGAGCCAATAGGCTCTTCCACCACGCCGCCCAGCCCGTTGGCCATGAACTGCGCGGGCGCGCCCATGACGGTTTCGGAGCCGAACCAGGTCGCAAAAGTCGTGGCGATGACCACGGCTATGGGCAGGCTGCGCCCGGCCACCGCGTAATCGGCCGTGTTGTGCACGCGCCGCGCCGCATACAGCCCCACGCCAATTGAAGCCAGTAAATACAGGACGATAAAGCCCACGAGCATCGTGCAGCCTTTCAGGGTCAGGTGGTTGAAAAAAGGCGCGATTATTACCAGTGAACCCCGTCTTTTTTCAGAGGTTCGCAAATGAAAAAACAGGCAAGAAAAAACCGGCCCGCAGGCCGGTCTGACAGTGACCGTTGAAGCCGGTCAGTCAAGACAGGTGGCCACTGATGAGCTTGGTCATCTCGAACATGGAAACCTGGGGCTTCTTGAAGATTTCCTTGAGCTTGGCATCCGCGTTGATGTTGCGCTTGTTGGCGGCGTCTTGCAGCTTGTGCGCCTTGATGTATTCCCACACTTTTTTCGTCACCTCGGTGCGGGGCATGGGCTTGCTGCCGATGATGGCGGCCAGCTGCGGGCTGGGGGTCAGGGGCTTCATGAAGCCGCTGTTGGCGGCGGGAGCCTTCTTGGCGGCCGCAGGGGCCTTAGCAGTTGCTTTTTTTGCAGTTGCCATGATGGTTGATCCTTGGAAATAAATGTCCAGAACAAAAAAAAGCAGCCCTGATGCGCAGCGCCCCAAGGCGGCTGGCCGCGATGCTACTGGATAAGCAGAGCTGCGCAAGCGCGTGAAACGCCTTTTCGAGCTTCCGTACCCCGTTTTCTTACAAACTGGCACGCCTGTATTGACTTTGCGTTCCCCTTTTCATTCACGCCGCAACAGTCGTTTCAGGATTTGGAGCCGCCAATTGCAGGCAAAAGCACAAGAAAAAGCCGCCCGGAGGCGGCTTCAAACGGGGTCTCGGGCGCTCTGAACAGGTTCTCAGAAACGAATGCCCGCCGGATTGTCAGCCGATGGGCCAGGAGGAGTGACGCTGGGCGGCTGGTAGCCGCTGGCATCTGGTGCGCTGTCTTCCGTTTTTTGAGGCGTTGCGGGCGCGATCTTGATGGGTGACAGCGCGGCCGGTGCAGGGCGCTTGTAGCTGGATGGCAGCTGGGAGGTTTTGGGGTAGCCAGCCGCGTCCAGATACTGGCCCCACTGCACATCTGAATAGCCCGCCAGGCGCTGGCCGCCAATGGTGAGGGCGGGCAAAGTCGTATCGCCGCCCGTGAGCTTTTTCAGCGCAGCAATGTCGTTGTTGGTGGCGATGGTTTTTTCGGCGTAGGGAATGCCGCGCTGGTTCAGGTAGCTGCGGCCCTCGTCGCAAGGAGCGCAGTCTGTGCTTGTGTAGAGAGTGACAGGGTATTTCTGCGCCACCTGGTTCAGCTCGTATGGCAGACCGTTGGGAGCTGTGGCGGGCACGGGGCTGCCGCCGCTGCGCTGGGCCGTAACGGGCTGGCTGGCATTGACGGGTGGTTTGTCTGAAAAGGTGACGCGCCCATCAGGGCCGACCACGCGATAAACCTGCGCTTGCGCGGCGCCTGCAAGCAGAGTCAGGGCAGCCACGGGCAGAAGCAGTGAGCGAGCGGATTTCATTGGTCTGTTTTCTCCTAGTGAGTGGCACACTTTAGGCCATGCCTTGGTGGCGCAGGAGCGCATCCAGGCTGGGTTCACGGCCCCGGAAAGCTTTGAATGACTCCATGGCGGGGCGGCTGCCGCCAGCCTCCAGAATGGCCTGGCGGTATTTTCGTCCGGTTTCCAGGCTGTGCTGGCCGTCAGGCGTGACGGTTTCCTCAAAAGCAGCGTATGCGTCGGCGGCCAGCACTTCAGCCCACTTGTAGCTGTAGTAACCGGCCGCGTAGCCGCCCGCGAAGATGTGGCTGAAGGTGTGCGCCATGCGGCCCCAGGCCGGCGGGTGCAGCACGGCCACTTCCTGCCGCACGGCCAGCAAAAGGGCCTGCACGTCTTTCACCGGCTCCCTGGCGGTGTGCAGCAGCATGTCGAACAGGGCGAATTCGATTTGCCTCAGGGTTTGCATGCCGCTTTGGAAGTTGCGCGCGGCCAGCATCTTGTCGAACAGCTCGCGCGGCAGCGGCTCGCCCGTGTCCACGTGGGCGGTCATGTGTTGCAGCACGTTCCATTCCCAGCAGAAGTTCTCCATGAACTGGCTGGGCAGCTCCACCGCGTCCCACTCCACGCCGCTGATGCCGGAAACATCGCGCTCGTCCACCTGCGTGAGCATGTGGTGCAGGCCGTGACCGAATTCGTGAAAGAGCGTGGTCGCGTCATCATGCGTGAGCAAGGCGGGCTTGCCGTCCACGCCTTCGGCGAAGTTGCACACAAGATAGGCCACGGGCGTTTGCAGCCGGCCGGTGTCGGGGCGCAGCCAGCGCGAGCGCGCGTCATCCATCCACGCGCCGCCGCGCTTGCCGGGGCGCGCGGCAGGGTCCAGATAGAACTGGCCCAGCAATTGACCATTGCGCTCGATGCGGTAGAAACTCACGCCGCTGTGCCACACGGGCGCCTGATCGGGGCGGATGCTGATTTCAAACAGCGTCTCGGCAATGCGAAACAGCCCCGCCAGCACCTTGGGCAGCGTGAAATAAGACTTGACTTGCTGCTCACTGAAGGCGTAACGCGCCTCGCGCAGGCGCTCGCTCAGGTAAGTCCAGTCCCAGGGTTGCGGATCGTCCAGCCCCAGCTCCTTGCGGGCGTAGTCGCGCAAGTCCTGCACATCGCGTTCGGCGTAGGGGCGCGCCTTGGCTGCCAGCTCGCGCAAAAAACGCACCACTTCTTCGGGCGATTCAGCCATCTTGGGCACCAGCGAGACAGCGCCAAAGTCCGGGTAGCCCAGCAGCTGCGCTTCTTCATGCCGCAGCGCCAATATCTCCTGCATGATGGCCGTGTTGTCAAAACGGCGGGCATCGCCCTCGGCCTGGTCGGAAGCGCGCGTGGCATAGGCGCGATACAGGCGCTCGCGCAGTGCGGAGCTGACAGCAAACTGCATCACCGGCAGATAGCAGGGCAGCTTGAGTGTGAGCTTGTAGCCGCTTTGCCCCTCGGCTTCGGCGGCGGCGCGCGTGGCGGCTTTCACATCGTCAGGCACACCGGCCATTTCTTCGGCGCTGGCGTAATACGCGAAAGCGTCGGTGGCGTCCAGCGCGTTTTCGCTGAATTTCTGCGTCAGCTCGGCGCTGCGCTCCTGAATTTCAGCAAAGCGCTTCTTGGCCTCGCCGTGCAACTCCGCGCCGCCCAGCACAAAACCGCGCAAGGCATTTTTCAGCGCCTGGCGTTGCTCGTCATTGAGCGCGCTGGCGTCGATAGCCTTGTATTTGGCATACAGGCGCTCGTCGCAGCCCAGGCGCGTGTAGAACTCGGCAATTTTGGGCAAAGCCGCGTTATAGGCGGCGCGCAGCTGGGGCGTGTCAGCCACGGCGTTCAGGTGGCTGACCACGCCCCAGGCCAGAGACAGCCGCTCGGTCGCCACATCCAGCGTGGCCGAAAGCGCCTGCCAGCTGGCGGCAAAGCCAGGCGCCGTCACCTCCTCCAGCGCAGCGCGCGCCTTGGCCAGCAGCGCGTCAATGGCCGGGGCCACATGCTCGGGACGAATCAAATCAAAGCGTGGAAGAGGGGAAAGATTGAACAGGGGGTTTTCAGCAGTCATGGCGCGGGCAAATGGGGCGAGGGAATAAAAAAATCAAGCGGCGGCAAACAAGGCAATGGGTGGAAAGGACGTGAATCAATC
This sequence comes from Ottowia sp. oral taxon 894, assembly GCF_001262075.1. Classification (GTDB taxonomy): domain Bacteria; phylum Pseudomonadota; class Gammaproteobacteria; order Burkholderiales; family Burkholderiaceae_C; genus Ottowia; species Ottowia massiliensis. The sequence continues at coordinate 389,024 of NZ_CP012073.1, forward strand.
CAATCTGCCGCCAGGCTGTGACTGAGCGTATATCCAGACGTGCATTCAGAAAAAGCGTGCACTGAACGGCATGGAAACAAAAGCCGCCCGGCTCCTGCGAACGCCATACAGGCCTGGGCGGTCATGATATTCGCCTGCATGAGCTTGTATGAATATGAAAGACCTGAAAACACCGCTGGCCGGAAATATCCCTTCATGGCATGCCAGCCATGCGCCTGCGGCGGCCGGGTTTGTGCAAGCGCGCCGGATTTGCGGCAGATTCGCCGCTACAGTCAGTCCTTTCCATCGTTTGCAAAGGACAAGCCGGATGCTGTGGGATCTCATCGTTGCCGTAATCGTGGGTTTTATCGTGGGGCTGATAGCGCGGGCGCTCATGCCGGGCAATCAGAGCATGGGTTTTTTCGCGACGGCGCTGCTGGGCATGGCCGGGTCTGTACTGGCCAGCTATGGCGGCGGTGCGCTGGGGCTGTACCCGGCAGGCTCGCGCATGGGCTGGGGCGCTTCCATCATTGGCGCGCTCATCGCCTTGTTCATCTATAACCAAATAGCCAAAAAGCAGTGACAATATCCGGTTTTTCCAATCCCGCCGTTACTTGAAAGGAACTTCACATCATGGGCAACAAACTCGTTACCGAAGCCGATCGCAAAGCCACCAAGCCGTTGCCTGGCGCGCCTGCGCCCCGCTTGGGCGGCGGCCAGCGCAAAAGCCTGGAGCGCGGCGCTCACACGCGCAGCAAGAAAAACGCTGGCAAGCGCCCGCATCAAGGTTGAACGGCTTTTGCCAGCCATGAAAAAAGCGCCTCATTGAAGGCGCTTTTTTCATGGTCATGCCGCTTTGACGAAAAGCCTGCCTGCCTTGGAAAAGCCTGCCTGCCTTGTCTGAATCGCGGCAAACCCAATCCGCGCCCAGGCTGCATGCCCGTTTGCCCTTGGACTGGTGCTGCCGTTTCCTGCTCCATCAGCTGCTCATGGCTTGGCTGCAAACGGCAAAAAACGAATTGGGTTGGTTGAAAAATGAGCGCGGCATGAACGATAAAACTATGCTGATTGGACGGCATTTTTAGCTCCTTAATTCATAGCATGATGTCCTAGTCAAAAATGCGCCAGTCGGTATTTTGACCCCCTTGAATTCGCTCCTGTTTTTGTTAGTCCCTGGCAAGCGAAAGATGAACCAGAAGCCCCCTTCGCCCGCCAGCCGCCCTGTGTTTCGATGTAGCCGCTTCGGCGCCTGCCCATCGGGCGGACGAAGAGCTGACAGGCTTTCAGGCCAGCTTGCGCGCCGCTTCCTGCGCCGTGCGGCGCGCGCTGGCGTCCAGCGCGAGCAGGGCGGGCAGATCGGGCGCGGGGTGGCAAGCGGCGGCTTCCAGCGTGGACTGGATGACGGCGTGAATCTGGTCAAAGCGGATGCGGCCTTGCAAGAAGGCTTCAACGGCCACTTCATTGGCGGCGTTGAAGATGGCGCAGGCGCCTTCAGGCGCGCGCAGCACTTGCCAGACAAGGGCCAGGGACGGAAAGCGCGCGGGGTGGCCGTGGCTTTGCATGTCTTCAAAGGTCAGGCCCTGCAAGGCGCCAAAGTCCAGCGCGGGCGAGCCGGATGCCATGCGCTGCGGCCAGGCCAGGCCGTAGGCGATGGGCACGCGCATGTCGGGCGTGCCCAGCTGGGCGACGATGGAGCCGTCCAGATACTGAACCATGGAGTGGATGACGCTTTGCGGGTGAATGAGGGCGGAAAGTTTTTCAGGCGGCATGCCAAAGAGCCAGTGCGCTTCGATGATTTCCAGCGCCTTGTTCACCATGGTGGCCGAGTCCACGGAAATTTTGCGGCCCATGCGCCAGTTGGGATGGGCGCAAGCCTGTTCGGGCGTGACGCTGCGCAGCCGGGCCGGTTCCCAGGTGCGAAAGGGGCCGCCTGAAGCGGTGAGGATGATGCGCTCGACACGCTGGCCCCAGGTGGCGGGGTCTTCGGGCAAGGACTGGAAGATGGCGGAGTGCTCGCTGTCGATGGGCAGCAGCGTGGCGCCGCCTTCGCGCACGGCGCGCATGAACAGGCTGCCGCCGACGACCAGCGCCTCTTTGTTGGCCAGCAGCAGGCGCTTGCCCGCGCGGGCGGCGGCCAGGCAGGGCGCCAGGCCCGCCGCGCCGACGATGGCGGCCATGACGGTGTCCACCTCTGCGCTGGACGCGATGTTTTCAATGGCTGCCGGTGCGGTATCCACGCGGGTTTCAAGCCCTTTTTGCCTGATTTTTTCGGCCAGTTGCGCGGCATGGGGGGCGCTGGCCATGGCTGCCACGCGGGGGCGGAAGCGCTCGCACTGCGCCAGCAGCTTGTCCACCTGCGTGGCGGCCGTGAGCGCGACGACTTCAATGCGGTCAGGGTGGCGCGCGGCCACATCCAGCGTGCTGGCGCCAATGGAGCCTGTGGAGCCAAGCACGGCCAGGCGTTGTTTTTTCATGGGATGTCAGTCCATCAGCCCGGCCAGCGCCAGCGCCAGGGGCAGCGTGGGCAGCAGGGCGTCTATGCGGTCGAGCACGCCGCCGTGGCCGGGCAGCAGGCCGCTGGAGTCTTTCATGCCGGCGCTGCGCTTGACCAGGGACTCGGCCAGATCGCCCACCACGCTCATGCCCGCCAGCAGCAGCACACCCAGCGCCAGCCACAGCGGCCCGGCCTGGTGCAGGCGGGCAAACAGGCTGGGGCGGGCCGCGTCATCCAGCCACGCCCAGCCAGCGGCCAGCAGCAGCACGCCCGCCATGCCGCCCCACACGCCTTCCCAGCTTTTGCCGGGGCTGATGTTGCGGGCCAGCTTCGCGCCGTGCGTGAGGCGCCCGCTCAAGGCGCGGCCAGCGAAATAGGCGCCAATATCGGCCGTCCAAACGAGCGCCAGCACGGAAAGCAGAAAGTTCACGCCCATGCCGTGCGCTTGCGCCATGGCCAGCCAGGCGGCCGTCAGCACTGCCAGCCCTGCGCACCAGCGCGCAATCAGCGGCACGCGCGGCCAGCCCGCCACGCCACGGCGCAGCAGCCACGCGCCGCCGGCGATCCACAGCGCGCCCACGCCCAGCCACAAGGCGGGAAGGGGGCGCGCCACCGCGCCGCCCAGCCACAGCCCGGCGCAAAGCGCCGCGCACAGCAGCCCCGTGGCAAGGGCCGGCGCGCCAGCCAGGCCGTTGAGCCGCGCCCATTCCCAGGCCGCAGCGGCAATCAGCGCCAGCGTCAGCGCCAGAAAAGGCGCGGCCACGGGCGCGAAAAGGGCGGGCAGAAATACGGCCAGCAGCACCAAGGCGGTGATGACGCGCTGCTTCAGCATGCCTGCCCGTCCTGTGGCTGCACTTGCTCGGAGGTTTTGCCAAAGCGCCGCTCGCGCGCGGCGTAGGCGGCCAGGGCCTCGTCCAGCGCGGCTTCGTCAAAGTCCGGCCAGAGCCGGTCGCTGAAGAAAAGCTCGCTGTAGGCGCACTGCCAGAGCAGGAAGTTGCTGATGCGCTGCTCGCCGCCGGTGCGGATGAGCAAGTCGGGGTCAGACGAGCAGGCCAGCGAGAGCGCCTGCCCCAGCGCTTCTTCGGTGATGGTTTCGCCGCGCGCGGCCAGCCGGGCTGCGGCCTGCACGATGTCCCAGCGGCCGCCGTAGTTCAGGCACACATTGAGTGCCATGCGCTGGCCGCTGGCGGTTTGCGCCTCGGCCTGCGCCAGCGCGGCTTGCAGGCCCTCGGCCAGCGCGTTCAGCTGCCCGATAAAGCGCAGCCGCACGCCCGCTTCCTGCAAGGCGGGCACTTCGCTGGCGAGCGACTTGCCCATCAGGCCCATCAGGCCGCTGACTTCATCGGGCGGGCGGCGCCAGTTTTCAGAAGAAAACGCAAACACCGTCAGCGCCTGCACGCCGCGCGCCGCGCACGCCTGCACGCAGCGGCGCAGCGAAGCGACGCCCTGGCGATGCCCCATGATGCGCGGCAACAGGCGCTGCCGCGCCCAGCGGCCATTGCCGTCCATGATGATGGCAATGTGCCTGGGCAGCGGATGGGCGGAAGGCGGCAAGAAAGGCATGGGTGGCGGAAAGCCAAACGGGCGGGCAGCGCGCTGGCAAGCGGCAATAAGCGTCGAGAGATGACGGAAACGGGGCCAGACGGGAAAGAGCAGGCGCGCAAAGCCTGCCCAGCCCGCTCAAACAGCCATCACGTCTTTTTCCTTTTCGGCCACCAGCGCGTCAATCTCGGCAATGTGCTTGTCGGTGAGCTTCTGGATGTCGGCCTCGGCGCGCTTTTGGTCGTCTTCGGAGGCTTCCTTGTCCTTGACGAGCTTTTTCACGGCTTCATTGGCATCGCGCCGGAGGTTGCGGATGGCGATCTTGGCGCTTTCGCCTTCATGGCGCACCAGCTTGGTCATTTCCTTGCGGCGCTCTTCGCTCATGGGCGGCATGGGCACGCGGATCAGATCGCCCATGCTGGCGGGGTTCAGGCCCAGGTCGCTTTCGCGGATGGCCTTTTCGATTTTTGCGGCCATGTTCTTTTCCCACGGCTGCACGCTGATGGTGCGCGAGTCCAGCAGCGAGACGTTGGCCACCTGCGACAAGGGCACGTGGCTGCCGTAGTACTCCACATGAATGGTGTCCAGCAAGGCCGGATTGGCGCGGCCCGTGCGGATTTTCGTGAGGTTGTTCTTGAAGGCGGCGATGGACTGGTCCATCTTGGCCTGGAGGTTTTTCTTGATGTCTGCAATCGTCATGTTCGGCTCCTTCAGACGTGAACGAGGGTTCCTTCATCCGCGCCCATGACCACGGCCTTGAGGGCGCCCGGCTTGAAGATGGAAAACACCTTGATCGGCAGTTTCTGGTCGCGGCACAAGGCGAAAGCCGTGGCATCCATGATGCCCAGGTTTTTCGTCATGGCCTCGTCAAAGCTCAGGCGCGCGTAGCGCGTGGCCTGGGCATCTTTGCGGGGATCGGCGGAATAAACGCCATCCACCTTGGTGGCCTTGAGCACCAGCTCCGCGCCGATTTCGGCGCCGCGCAGGGCCGCCGCCGTGTCAGTGGTGAAAAAGGGATTGCCCGTGCCAGCGGCGAACACCACGGCCTTGCCTTCTTCCAGATACTGGAGCGCCTTGGGGCGCACGTAAGGCTCCACCACCTGATCAATGCTGATGGCGCTCATCACGCGCGCCGTCAGCCCGGTTTTGTTCATGGCGTCGGCCAGCGCCAGCGCGTTCATCACGGTGGCCAGCATGCCCATGTAATCGGCCGTGGCGCGATCCATGCCCACGGCGCCGCCAGCCATGCCGCGAAAGATGTTGCCGCCGCCAATCACCACCGCCACTTGCACGCCCATGCGCGCGACTTCGGCAATCTCTCCCACGATGCGCCCGATGACGGCCTGGTTGATGCCAAAGGCGTCGTCTCCCATCAGCGCCTCGCCGGAAAGCTTGATCAGAATGCGCTTGTGGGCAGGGGTGTCGTGTGGCATGAAGAGGCTCTCTCGTGTGCTTGTTGTGGGCGGAACGCATGGGCGGCAGGCAGTGTGTTCAGGCCCGGGCGGCCCGCCTGCCAAGGCAGCCACCCGGCCAGGCCGGCTCAGCTCTTGCCTTGCGCAGCAGCCACTTGCGCGGCCACTTCGGCGGCGAAGTCGTCTTGCTTTTTCTCGATGCCTTCGCCCACCACATACAGGGTGAAACCCGTCACCTTGGTGTTTTTCTCTTTGAGCATCTGCTCGACCGTCTGCTTGTCGTTCTTGACGAAAGGCTGGCTGAACAGCGCCACTTCCTTGAGGTACTTCTGCACCGAGCCTTCCACCATCTTGGCGGCGATGTCGGCAGGCTTGCCCGATTCCTGCGCCTTGGCCAGGGCCACGCTGCGCTCGCGCTCGATCAGTTCGGCGGGCACGTCGGCGCTGGTCAGCGCCACGGGCTTCATGGCGGCCACGTGCATGGCCACGTCGCGCGCGGCCACTTCGTCGCCTTCGTATTCCACCAGCACGCCAATGCGCGTGCCGTGCACGTAGCTGGTGACTTTGCCGCCCGCCTTGCGCACCAGGCGGCGGAAGCTCATGTTTTCGCCAATCTTGCCGATCAGGCCCACGCGCACATCTTCCAGCGTGGGACCAAAGCCGTCTTGCTCATAGGGCAGCGCACCCAGCGCGGCCACGTCAGCGGGGTTTTTCTCGGCAGTCAGCCGGGCAGCGGCGTTAGCCATGGCCGCAAAGCTGTCGTTCTTGGTCACGAAATCGGTTTCGCAATTGACTTCGACCATCGCGCCCACGCCGTTTCCGATGAAAGCGGCCACCACGCCTTCCGCCGTGATGCGGCTGGCCGCCTTGCCAGCCTTGGTGCCGAGCTTGACGCGCAGCAGCTCTTCGGCTTTGGCCATGTCGCCGTCCGCTTCGGTCAGCGCCTTCTTGCATTCCATCATGGGCGCGTCGGTCTTGGCGCGCAGGTCAGCCACCATTTTTGCGGTAATTGCAGCCATTTCTTGATTTCTCCGTTGATTCGTTCAGATTCAATTCACAAAAAAGGGGCTGCCAAGCCCCTTTGCAAGCGCCCAGGCGCTTCGCGTCACGCAAAAGCGCAGGCGGGCGCGGCTTCATCAGGCAGCGGCTTCGTCTTTCACTTCAACGAATTCGTCGCCGTTGTCAGCCACGGCTTTCAGCACTTCGTCCACGGCGTTGGCCTTGCCTTCCAGAATGGCGTCGGCGATGCCGCGCGCGTACAGCGTCACGGCCTTGGCCGAGTCGTCGTTGCCGGGGATGACGTAATCGATGCCTTCCGGGCTGTGGTTGGAGTCCACCACGCCAATGAGCGGAATGCCCAGCTTGCGCGCTTCGGCCACGGCAATCTTGTGGTAGCCCACGTCAATCACGAAGATGGCGTCAGGCAGCGCGGTCATGTCCTGAATGCCGCCAATGTCGCGCTCCAGCTTTTCCAGCTCGCGGGCGAACAGGAGCTGCTCTTTCTTGCTCATGTTGTCCAGCCCCGCTTCCTGCTGCGCCTGCATGTCTTTGAGGCGCTTGATGGACGTTTTGACGGTTTTGAAGTTGGTCAGCATACCGCCCAGCCAGCGCTGTTCAACGTAGGGCATGCCGGCGCGGCGGGCTTCTTCAGCCACGATGTCGCGCGCCTGGCGCTTGGTGCCGACAAACAAAATGGTGCCCCGGTTGGCGGCCATTTGGCGCGCGAATTTCTGCGCTTCCTGGAACATCGGCAGCGACTTTTCCAGGTTGATGATGTGAATCTTGTTGCGATGGCCGAAGATGAAAGGGGCCATCTTGGGGTTCCAGAAGCGCGTCTGGTGTCCGAAGTGGACGCCGGCTTCCAGCATTTCACGCATGGTGACGGACATGTGTTTTTCCTGAAGGTTGGGTCTTGAAACCCCGGCCCCTTGCCGCGCGTTGTTGGGGTTATGCGCGGCACCTTGGGCGGGCCGGGTCGGAATTTGTCTTGCCCTTGGCAGACTGGGCAAAACTTGCGGATTGTAGCTTTTCCGCCGGATGGCGGCCTTCGCCTTTTCTCGCTTCAGAGGCCGTGGTCAGGCCGCCGAATCCGGCGCTGAATCCGCTGGCGCTTCCTTTTCGCCCTCTTGCGGCTGTGCCTCAGCCTGCGGCGCGCCGCCGTCCGCTGCGGCTTGCGGGTCTTCGTCCTCCTGCGCCGCATCTGCGCCAGAGTCTTCCTCGTGGTCGGCAAGCACGCGGCCATTGGCGTGCCTGAACAGCGCCCAGGCGGCCATGAACAGGGCGGCAATCACCGGCCCGGCCACAAAACCCGACAGGCCAAAGAGCGAGAGGCCGCCAATCGTCGTCAGCAAAATCAGATAGTCAGGCAGCTTGGTGTCCTTGCCCACCAGCACCGGGCGCAGCGCGTTGTCGATCATGCCGATCACCAGCATGCCCCAAGCCGCCAGCCCCGCGCCCTGCCACACCGACCCGGTGGCCAGCAGATAGATGGCCACCGGCCCCCACACCAGGCTGGCGCCCACGGCGGGCAGCAGCGAGAGCACCGCCATCACCACGCCCCACAGCACGGCTCCGTGCACGCCCAGCGCCCAGAAAGCCAGCCCGCCCAGCATGCCCTGCACCACGGCCACCACCACGTTGCCCTTGACCGTGGCGCGCCCCACGGTGGCGAACTTGCGCATGAGATAGCGCGTTTGCGCGCGCGACATGGGCACCGTGTCGCTGATCAGCGCCGCCAGCTGCCGCCCGTCGCGCAGAAAAAAGAACATCAGATAGAGCATGATGGCCACGTTCACCGCCAGCATCAGCGCGTTCTGCCCCAGCGCCAGCGCCCGCCCGGTCAGCATCTGCCCGGCCTTGATGAAGCCGTCAGAGAAGCGGTCCATCACGCTTTGCACGTCCACCAGGTCCAGCCGCTTCATCACGTCGGTCAGCCACTTGGGCAGCGCCGCCATGATCTGCTGCGCGTAGGCGCGGAAATCAATCTGCCCGTCGCGCATGCGCTCTACCAGCGCCGCCGCTTCGTTCACCAGCGCGCCAATCAGCAGCGTGGCAGGCAGCACCACGATCAGCAAGAAAGCCAGCAGCGTCAGCAGCGCCGCCGCATTGCGCCGCCCTTTCAGGCGGCGGCACAGCGCGTCAAACAGCGGGTGAAACAAAATGGCCATCAACACCGCCCAGAACACCGCGCCCCACAGCGGCGCCAGCACCCACAAAAAGGCAATGGAAACAGCCGCCAGCAGCAGCAGGAAAACGGTGCGTTGCAGTTGTGGGGTGTTCATGGCGCGCGCACTATAGCCAACCAGAGAGCCAACCAGGGAGCCAACCGTGAACCGGCCAGCGCCCGCCGCGCGCGGCAGCAAAAAACGCCGCGCGCGAGCGGCTCATGGAGCCAGCCTGGCCCATCTCAGCGCCTGTTTGCCATCTGTCCGCAGGCGCAGGCCGCGCATGGGCAAGGCTGAACGTTCAGCCGCTTTTTCGCTCCGCTATCCATAGCATGATGTCCTAGTGAAAACTGCGCTGAACGGTATTTTTACCCACCTGAATTTGCTCCTGTTTTCGTGAACAAATTCTGATGCCGTCTGGCAGGCTGGCCTTTCCTCACCCGCTCTGCCGCGCGGGCAGCAGGCCGGGCAGGCGCTCCAGCGCCTGCTGCACGCGGCTGACGGCGGGCGAATCGCCTGCGCACGAGAGGGTGAGCTGCTCGGTGGCGCGGGTCATGGCCACATACAGCAGGCGCCACTCGTCTTCTTCGGCGGCGGCCTGGGCGGGCAGCAGGTCCAGCCGCATGAGAAAGACGTGCGGAAATTCCAGCCCTTTGGCGGCGTGCATGGTCAGCAGCTTCACGCTGGAGGCGTTCCAGTCCAGCTGGTTTTTCTTCTGCGCGCCGCCGCTGGCATGGCTGCTGGCCGAACCACTGACAGAACCGCTGACATAGACCTCGGCCTCGATGCCGCGCTGGCGCAGGGCCGTTTTCAGCAGCTCCCAGTTGCGTTTTTCGCGGCAGAGCACGGCGATGTCTTGCGCGGGCACGCCGCTTTGCACCAGCTCGTGTATGCGCGCGGCCAGCCCTTGCGCTTCTTCACGGCCCGTGGCAAAGCGCAGCAGATGGGGCAGCGGGCCGCGCCGCCCGGCGCTGCCGGGGTGTATGCAGGGCATGCGCGTGTCGCTTTCGTCGGCTTCATCCAGCAAGTCGTCCGCGCAGAGCATGGACAGGGCCAATATTTCCGCCGTGTTGCGGTAGTTGAGCCGCAGGATGCTGGTGCGTCGGCCCTGGGCTTTGATGCCCATCTTGATAAAGCTGGGCAGGCGCTTGCCGCTGCGCCGGTAGATGGCCTGCGCATCGTCATAAAGCACCAGCAGCGACTGCGCTTCGTCGGGCAGCTGGGCCGCCATGCGCAGCCAGGCGGCTTCAAAGTCGTGCGCTTCGTCAATCAGCACGGCGGCGTAGGCGCCCTTGGGCACCTGGCCTTTGTGCATGCCCTGCTCCACGGCATCAACCAGGGCGGCCAGGTCCGCTTCCTTGTTGGCCTGCCGCTTGGGGCGCGGCAGGCGGCAGTCATTGAGCATGCGGCTGCACCAGCCGTGAAATGTGCTGACTTGCACTTGCTCGGGCGTGATGCCGCGCGCGGCCAGCTGGTGCTCAATGCGCCCGGCCAGCGGGCGGTTGTAGCAAAGCACGAGGATGGGGCGGCCCGTGGTGTTGCGCTGCGCCAGGTGCTGCGCGCGAAAGATGAGGATCATGGTCTTGCCCGATCCGGCCACGCCGTGAATCACGCGGTGGCCTTCGCCCAGCGAGCGGGCCGCTTGCTCCTGGTTCAGGTCCATCACCTGCATCAGGTCAGGAATGGCGAACTGGCCCGCCGCTTCAACGGCGGCCTTTTGTGCGGCAGACCAATTGGTGACGCGCACTTCGGGAAAGATCAGCCAGCGCACGCGCTCTTGCTGCCTGGCGCTCAGGCGCGCGGCAAAGCCTTTGTCCAGCAGGCTCCAGAGGCGCTCGCAAAAGGCGGCGGGCGGCACGCTGTCGGCCAAATCGGGCCGAAACAGCGTGTGGCTGGCGGGGAAGATGTCTTGCAGCTTCGCCGCCGCCGCGTCGTCTTCTGTCATCCGGCTCATCACCGCGCCCCAGCCAAAGGGCACGGCGCAATGGCCCGCGTAAGGGCCGCTGGCCTGCTTCAGCTGCGCATCGCGCTGAATCGGACTCATGGCCTGCAAAACGCACTCGTGCGCTTGCTGCATGGGATGCGGGCTGTTGCCGTCTTGCAAGGTAATGCGTGAGAGATTGGCCTTGCGGATGCTGCCCGGCTTCCAGTGCTTGACTTCCAGCACCAGCAGGCCGCGTTCGGGGTGGAAGATGACGAAATCGGGCTGCCTTTGCAGCGGCCCCACGGGAATGTCGTGCCACACCACGCATTCATCGGGCAGGCAGCGCTTGAGCTGCTCCATCACCAGGCGCTCGCCGGAGTTCTCGCAGGCATCGTGGATACGGGAATAGGTCTGGGGGAAAACGGCCATCTGTAAATGATACACATGGATAGTTACATGATGCACACGTCATCGACTTCCGTTTTTCGCATTAAATCCGCCTCAGGTCCTAGTGAAATCAGCGCAGGCCGCTATCAAAATAAAAGCGTTCTGCAACCAAATGCGTGTATCTTTTTGCCTTTTGCGGCCTCTTGTGTTCCGTAGCGCCCGCCTGCCCTGCGTCAAGCGGCGCGCTCCGGCGCTGCCGGACAATTGCCCGTTTCGCCATTTCGCAACCCGCCGTCATGAGCTTTGCCCTGCCCCGCTTTCGCCCCCGCCTGCTTGACGCCCTGAAGGGCTACAACCGCGCGCGCCTTTCAAAAGACGTGGGCGCGGGGCTGACGGTGGGCGTGGTAGCGCTGCCGCTGGCCATGGCCTTTGCCATTGCGTCGGGGCTCAAGCCCGAAGCGGGGCTGTTCACGGCCATCATTGCCGGCTTCATCGTGGCGGCGCTGGGCGGCAGCCGGGTGCAAATTGGCGGGCCGGCGGGGGCGTTCATCGTCATCGTCTATGGCATCGTGGAGCGCTACGGCGTGGGCAACCTCATCATCGCCACGGCCATGTCGGGTGTTTTTCTGTTCCTGATGGGGCTGCTGCGGCTGGGCACGCTGGTGCGCTTCATCCCGGTGGCCGTCATCATCGGCTTTACCAACGGCATCGCGGTGCTGGTGGCGCTGTCGCAAGTCAAGGACTTTCTGGGCCTGCGCATCGCCAAGATGCCGGGCGACTTTTTCGGCATCGTCAGCACGCTGTGGACGCATCTGGACACTTTCAACGGCTGGGCGCTGGCGGTGGCGGCGGCTTCGCTGGCCGTCATCGTGCTTTGGCAGCACGGCGGCGGCTGGCTCAAAACGGCGCGCGTGCCCGTCATCGGCCCCATCCTGCCCTTTGGCAGCAAGCTCTCCAGCGTGCCAGGCTCCATCGTGGCGCTGACGCTGGCTACGGCGGCGGTGGCCGCTTTTGATCTGCCGGTGGAAACCATCGGCACCCGCTTTGGCGGCATACCGGCGGCGCTGCCTGCCTTCGCGCTGCCTGATTTCAGCTGGGGCACGGCGCGCTACATGCTCATGCCCGCCATCACGCTGGCGCTGCTCGGCTCCATCGAATCGCTGCTGTGCGCGCGCGTGGCCGACGGCATGATTGACGACCGCCACAACCCCAATCAGGAGCTGATGGCGCAGGGCATCGCCAACTTCGTCACGCCCTTTTTCGGCGGCATGCCCGCCACCGGCACCATCGCCCGCACGGTGACCAACGTGAAAAGCGGCGCCACCAGCCCCGTGGCGGGCATGGTGCACGCGCTGGCGCTGCTGGCCGTCATCCTCGTGGCCGCGCCGCTGGCTTCTTCCATTCCGCTGGCCACGCTGGCGGCCATTCTCATGTTCGTGGCCTGGAACATGGGCGAGTGGCGCGAATTCGCCCGCCTGCGCAGCTACCGCATGCCCTACCGCGTGACGCTGCTGACCGTCTTCTTGCTCACCGTGGTGTTTGATTTGACGGTGGCCGTCGAATTCGGCATTGCCGCCGCGTGCCTGACCTTCATCTACCGCATCTCCAGCCTCTCGCGCGCCGAACAGCTGGACGCCGCCACCACCCCGCGCCTGGCCGGGCATGAAGGGCAGCTGCAAGTCTGGCGGCTGTATGGCGCGCTGTTTTTCGGCGCCACCAAAGTGCTGGAGAACATGGAAGACCGCCTGCCCGCGCGCGCGCTCGTGCTGGACCTCAAAAACGTCATCTACGTGGACTCCACCGGCGCCGAAGCGCTGGTGCACCTGGCCCGCGCCTGCTCGCGGCGCGGCGTGCGCCTGATCGTCAGCGGCCTGATGCACCAGCCGCTGGACATTGCCCGCCGCACCGGCTTTGCGGCCCAGGTTCAGCAGCAGGGCGAAGACTGCCTGCAACCGGATGTGGGCCGCGCCCTGGATGAGGCGCTGGCCAAGCTGGCGCAGCAGGCTTGAGGCCCCGCGCCGCAGGCCCCTGCCGTCCGCGCTCTATTGCGTTCTATCGCGCTCCGCCGCCTCCTGCTGCGCGGCCAGCAGCCTGGCGATGGCTTGCGGGTAAATCAAGTGCTCTTGCGTGAGCACGCGGGCGGCCAGGGTTTCAGCCGTGTCGTCCGGCAAAACAGGCACGGCGGCCTGCGCCAGGATTTGGCCGTGATCGAGCTGCGCCGTAACCTGGTGCACCGTGGCCCCGGCCACTTTGCAGCCCTCATCCAGCGCGCGCTGATGCGTGTGCAGCCCGGCAAATGCCGGCAGCAGGCTGGGGTGAATGTTGAGCAGCCGCCCCGCGTAGCGGGCCACGAAACCGGGCGTGAGAACGCGCATGAAGCCAGCCAGCGCCACCAGCGCGGGCTGGTGTGCGTCCACCGCCTGCGCCAGCGCGGCGTCAAAGGCCTCGCGGCTGGCATGCGCCGTGTGATCGACCACGGCAGTGGCAATGCCCTGCTCGCGCGCGAACAGCAGGCCCTTGGCGTCAGGCCGGTTGCTGATGACGGCGGCCACGCGCGCGCCCAGCCGCTCGCTCCATTTCTGCTGCCGCGCCGCCTGCACGATGGCCGCCATGTTGCTGCCCGTGCCCGAAATCAGAATGACGATGTTCTTCATGGGCGGAATTATCCGGACTGCCCCTGGCGCGCAAAGAAAGCAGCGGAAAGCACGGAGCCGCCATGCAGAGCCGGACGGCAGGCTTCTTTAGCTCCTGATTCAATAGCATGATGTCCTAGTGGAATAAGAGCGGGCGCCGATTTCGACCCTCTTCAATTCGCTCCTTCTTTTGAAGATATGACGCCGCGCCAGACCAAGGCCGTCATGCCCCTTCGCGCCCTCCGCTCCTTTCACCCAGCATGCCCCGGGAACCTGCTCATGAGCAGGGCCTGAACAGGCGCTTTGAGCAGCTTCTCAGGCAAAGCCGCACTGCCGCCAGGCTTCAAAAACCGTAACGGCCACGGCGTTGGAGAGATTGAGACTGCGCTGGCCCGCACGCATGGGCAGGCGCAAGCGCTGGGCCGGCGCGAAGGCGGCGAGCAGATCAGGCGGCAGGCCGCGCGTTTCCGCGCCGAAAACAAGACAGTCGCCCGGCGCAAAAGCGTTGTCGTGCGCCAGGCGCTCGCCGCGCGTGGTCAGTGCAAAGCACCGCGCGGGATCAGGCTGGCGGGCGGCGAGAAAAGCGCGCCAATCCGCATGCCGGCGCACGTCGGCCCACTCGTGGTAATCCAGCCCGGCGCGGCGCAGCAGGCGGTCGTTCATGGAAAAGCCCAGCGGCTCAATGAGATGCAGCGTGCAGCCCGTATTGGCCGCCAGGCGGATGACGTTGCCGGTGTTGGGCGGAATTTCGGGTTCAACCAAAACGATGTGAAACATGGCGCGAATTGTCCGCGCGCCGCCTGTCCGCAAGAGCAGCCAGCAGACCTGATTGAACGCGCAGGGCTGGACAATCAAGAATGATTCGCTCCTCAATCCATAGCACGGTGTCCTAGTAGAAACTGCGCGAAACGGCATTTCATACCCCTTGAATCTGCTCCTCTTTTCGAGGCTTACGACGATGGCGCGGGGCAGTTGAATGCCCCTGCCCAGCCATGAAAAAGCCGCCCGGGAGGGCGGCTTTTCTTCAGGCAGCGGATAGGGGATGGGCTTCAGGCGTATTCGGCCAGCGCCTTGCGCATTTTTTTCATGGCGGCCACTTCGATCTGGCGGATGCGCTCGGCGCTGACGCCGTATTCGGCGGCCAGTTCATGCAGCGTCATGCCGCCGCTGCCGTCATCGCGCACGTTCAGCCAGCGTTCGCTGACGATGCGGCGGCTGCGCTCGTCCAGGCTTTGCAAGGCGGTGGCAATGCCTTCGGTGGCCAGGCGGTCGCGCTGGGCGGCTTCAATCATGGCGGCAGGCTCATGACTGGCGTCAGACAGCCAGGAGATGGGGCCGAAGGCGTGGTCGCCGTCATCGGCGGGCGCGGGGTCCAGCAGCACATCGCCGCCAGCCATGCGCGCTTCCATCTCGCGCACTTCTTCGGGCTTGACCTTGAGTTCTTCGGCCACGGTGAGCACCTGCGCCTGCGTGAGCGTGTCGCGCGGGGTGATGTCGGACTGGGCGTCTTCGGCGCGCAGCTCGTGCTTCATGGAGCGCAGGTTGAAAAAGAGCTTGCGCTGCGCCTTGGTGGTGGCGAGCTTGACGACGCGCCAGTTCTTGAGGATGTATTCGTGGATTTCGGCCTTGATCCAGTGCAGTGCGTAGCTGACCAGGCGCACGCCCTGATCAGGGTCGAAGCGCTTGACGGCCTTCATCAGCCCCACATTGCCTTCCTGTATCAAATCGCCATGCGGCAGGCCGTAGCCCAGATACTGGCGCGAGACGGAAACCACCAGCCGCAGGTGTGAAAGCACCAGGCGGCCCGCCGCCTCCAGGCTGCCGCTGCTGCGCAGCTCGCGCGCGGCTTGCTGCTCTTCTTCTTGCGTGAGCAGGGGCAGGCGATTGACGGCGGTGATGTAGGCATCCAGATTGCCCAGCGAGGGCACCACGGCCCACGGATTGGCCACGGCAACGGCGGTGGATGCTTGGGCGGCAGGGGCGGAAGCCGGCATGGAAACAGGGGCAGAAGCAGGCAATGCTGTGGTTTTCTCGGTCATATTGGCAAAAATGTTAGCACTCCCTTTGGAAGAGTGCCAAAAGGGAAGTTCAACCTTGGTTGTGCAAAGGTTTGTAAAACGCGCGGTCCGCTCTTGATTCATCTCCGTTTGCCCCGTTTGTTTGATGGCGGCAGGGGTATTTCGCTGTGCGATGATTACTCACTATGCCTCGCAGGCCAGCAGGCCACATATCGTTTGTTACGACCCTTGCAGGAGATGCCTTCATGTCAGAAAACCCGAAAAACCTTTCCGGCGCCCCCATCGTGGATACGGATGAGCAGGAAACAAAAGAGTGGCTGGATGCGCTGTCCGCCGTGATTGACCGCGAAGGCGCAGAACGCGCGCATTTTTTGATTGAGGAAATGCTGGAACACGCGCGCCAGCACAGCATTGATCTGCCGTTTTCGGCCACCACGGGCTACGTGAACACCATTGAGCCGGATCAGGAAGCGCGTTGCCCCGGCAATATCGAGATCGAAAAGCGCCTGCGCGCCTACATGCGCTGGAACGCAATGGTGATGGTGGTGCGCGCCAATCGCCTGCATCCGGCTGACGGGGGCGATTTGGGCGGCCACATTGGCTCTTTTGCCTCGCTTGCTTCCATGCTGGGCGCGGGTTTCAACCATTTCTGGCACGCCGAAAGTGAAGGGCATGGCGGCGATCTGGTTTATTTGCAGGGCCATAGCTCGCCCGGCATTTACGCCCGCGCATTTCTGGAAGGGCGCATCACCGAAGAGCAGCTGAACAACTTCCGCCAGGAAACGGGCGGCAAAGGGCTTTCTAGTTATCCGCACCCCAAGCTGATGCCGGAGTTCTGGCAATTTCCCACCGTGAGCATGGGGCTGGGGCCGCTGATGGCCATTTATGAAGCGCGCTTTCTGAAATATCTGCACGCGCGCGGCATCGCCAATACGGAAAACCGCAAGGTCTGGGCCTTTCTGGGCGACGGCGAGATGGACGAGCCGGAAAGCCTGGGCGCCATCGGCATGGCCGCGCGCGAGGGGCTGGACAACCTCATCTTCGTCATCAACTGCAACCTGCAACGGCTGGATGGCCCGGTGCGCGGCAACGGCAAGATCATCCAGGAGCTGGAGGGCGACTTCCGGGGCGCGGGCTGGAATGTCATCAAGCTCATCTGGGGCAAGGGCTGGGACGATCTGCTGGCGCGCGATAAAAGCGGCAAGCTGCGCCAGCTGATGATGGAAACGCTGGACGGCGAATACCAGGTCTACAAAGCCAAGGACGGCGCTTACGTGCGCGAGCATTTCTTTGGCAAATACCCCGAAACCGCCAAGCTGGTGGAGCACATGAGCGACGAGGAAATCTGGAGCCTGCGCCGTGGCGGCCACGAGCCGAGCAAGGTGTATGCCGCCTTCCATGCCGCGCAGCACCACAAAGGCCAGCCTACCGTGCTGCTGGTGAAAACCATCAAGGGCTACGGCATGGGCAAGTACGGCGAAGGCAAGAACACCATCCACCAAACCAAGAAGCTTGACGATGAAGGCGTGCGCTACATGCGCGACCGCTTCAGCATCCCCGTGCCCGACAGCGAGCTGCCCAAGCTGCCCTACTACAAGCCAGCGGACGACACGCCCGAAATGCGCTATTTGCACGAGCGCCGCAAAGCCCTGGGTGGCTACCTGCCGCACCGCCGCACCAAGGCCGACGAGCAGTTCACCGTGCCTGCGCTGGAAACGTTCAAGGCCGTGCTGGAGCCTACGGCGGAAGGCCGCGAAATCAGCACCACGCAGGCCTACGTGCGCTTTCTGACCCAGCTGCTGCGCGATCAGGCGCTGGGGCCGCGCGTGGTACCCATCGTGGTGGATGAATCGCGCACATTCGGCATGGAAGGGCTGTTCCGCCAGATCGGCATCTACAACCCCAAGGGCCAGCTCTACACGCCGGTGGACCGCGACCAGGTCATGTACTACAAGGAAGACAAGGCCGGGCAGATTCTTCAGGAAGGCATCAACGAAGCGGGCGGCATGGCCAGCTGGATTGCCGCCGCCACGAGCTACAGCACCTCGAACCGGATCATGATTCCGTTCTACGTGTACTACTCCATGTTCGGCTTTCAGCGCTTTGGCGATTTGGCCTGGGCGGCGGGCGACATGCAGGCGCGCGGCTTCTTGCTGGGCGGCACTTCGGGCCGCACCACGCTCAACGGCGAAGGCTTGCAGCACGAAGACGGCCACAGCCAGGTGCAGGCGGCGCTCATTCCCAACTGCGTTTGCTACGACCCCACTTTCGCGCATGAAGTGGGCGTAATCCTGCACCACGGCCTCAAGCGCATGGTGGAAAAGCAGGACAACGTCTTCTACTACATCACCCTGCTGAACGAGAACTACGCCATGCCCGGCCTGAAGGCAGGCACTGAAGAGCAAATCATCAAGGGCATGTACCTGTGCAGCCCCGGCGCACAAGCGCCCGTGCAGCGCGTGCAGCTGCTGGGCAGCGGCTCCATCCTGCGCGAAAGCCTGGCCGCCCAGGCCCTGCTGGCGCAAGACTGGGGCATTGCTGCCGATGTGTGGAGCTGCCCCAGCTTTACCGAGCTGGCCCGCGACGGCCAGGACTGCGAGCGCTGGAACATGCTGCATCCCACGGAAGCGCCGCGCGTGCCCTTTGTCGCGCAGCAGCTGGGCCGACATGAAGGGCCGGTGGTCGCCTCCACCGACTACGTGCGCAGCTACGTCGAACCCATCCGTCCTTTCATCCCGAAAAACGGCGATGGCTCGGCGCGCAGCTTCAAGGTGCTGGGCACCGATGGTTTTGGCCGCAGCGACTTCCGCTTCCGCCTGCGCGAGCACTTCGAGATCGACCGCCATTACATCGTCGTGGCGGCCCTCAAGGCCCTGTCGGAAGAAGGCAAGCTGCCCGCCAGCAAGGTCGCCCAGGCCATTGCCAAGTACGGCATCAAGGCCGACAAAGTCAATCCCCTGCATGCCTGACCCGACGCACCCAGAGAGGACAACCCCAAATGGCACAAATTGAAATCAAGGTTCCAGACATTGGCGACTTCAAGGACGTCGGCGTGATCGAGCTGCTGGCCAAGCCCGGCGACGCTGTGCAGGCTGACCAGAGCCTGATCACCGTGGAAAGCGACAAGGCTTCAATGGAAATTCCTTCCAGCCATGCTGGCGTGCTCAAGGAATTCAAAGTGAAGCTGGGCGACAAAGTGAGCGAAGGCAGCGTGATCGCCATTGTGGAAGCCGCCGCAGAAGCAGCGGCTCCCGCGCCCGCCGCAGCCGCACCGAAAGAAGAGCCAAAAACGGCCCCAGCGCCCGCCAGCCAAGCGCCAGCCGCTATCAAAACGGAAGCGCCAGCCGCTCCTGCCCCGGCAGCCGCCGCGCTGGACAACACGCGCCCGGCCATCAACCAGCCCCAGGGCCTGCCCCACGCCAGCCCCAGCGTGCGCAAATTTGCGCGCGAACTGGGCGTGCCGCTGGCCGAAGTGCAGGGCAGCGGCCCCAAAGGCCGCATCACGCAGGAAGACGTGCAGAAATTCACCCAGGCCATCATGTCCGGCAACCTGCAAACGCAGGCGCAGGCCGCGCGCGGCGGCATGGGCGGCGCAGGGCTTGATTTGCTGCCCTGGCCCAAGGTGGACTTCGCCAAGTTCGGCCCTATCGAGCGCAAGGAGCTTTCGCGCATCAAGAAAATCAGCGGCGCGAACCTGGCGCGCAACTGGGTGATGATTCCCCACGTCACCAACAACGACGAGGCCGACATCACCGAGCTGGAATCCTTCCGCGTGCGCACCAACAAGGAAAACGAAAAGAGCGGCATCAAAGTCACCATGCTCGCCTTCGTCATCAAGGCCGTGGTAGCCGCGCTGAAGAAATACCCTGACTTCAACGCCAGCCTTGACGGCGACGCGCTGGTTTACAAGCAGTATTTCCACATCGGTTTTGCCGCCGACACGCCCAACGGCCTGGTCGTGCCCGTGCTCAAAAATGCCGACCAGAAAGGCATCCTGCAAATCAGCCAGGAAATGGGCGAGCTGGCCCAAAAAGCGCGCGAAGGCAAGCTGGGCAGCGCCGACATGCAAGGCGGCTGCTTCACCATCAGCAGCCTGGGCGGCATTGGCGGCACGCACTTCACGCCCATCATCAACGCGCCTGAAGTGGCCATCCTGGGCCTGTCGCGCAGCAGCCTCAAGCCCGTGTGGGACGGCAAGCAGTTCGCGCCGCGCCTGACGCTGCCGCTGTCGCTCAGCTATGACCACCGCGTCATCGACGGCGCGGCGGCCGCGCGTTTTAATGCCTACCTCAGCCAGGTGCTGGCGGATTACCGCCGCATCCTGCTTTGATACGTTTCTGGCCGGAAAAGCCATTTCGGAAACCATTTGAAAACCGAATGCCCGGCCGCTCGCCGGGCATTTTGTTCAGCCAGACAAGGAGGCGGCATGACATTTCCCTATCCGGTTCATCATGTTCCTGGCGCGCAGGCGCTGGAAAAACGGGCGCAATTGCAGCAAGAAAATGGTGGCTTTGCCGTCATTTTGGGCGACGATGAAAGCCTGGAACGCATTCAGGAAAATTTTGAATTCCACAGCAAAAAATCTCCGCAAGAGCTGATTGCGCAAGCCCTTGAAATCGATGCGCTGGAATGGTTTGCCAGCCAGCAGGCCGATATGGATGCTGACGCCGAAGAATGGCTGGACGTGGGCGCCGCCAGCATCAGCGCCCCGCATGGCGCAGAACCGCCCGAATGGCCCGCATCGCCCGAAGAAGCGCACGGCGAAATTCGCAGCCACCGCAACATCCTGACGGGCCGCTTTCTCGACACGGCCGCCCTGGCTTGCATACCCGCGCAAGAAAACTGGCAAATTCCCTGCTACCTGAAACTGGGCGGGTGGAATGCATGCCCCCTGCCTGCCGAAATGGCCGCCATTTGCAAATTCTGGCAAGAGCGCCATGGCGCGCAAATCGTCTGCGCCACGGCTGACGTGCTGGAAATGCAAGTGGCCCGCCCGCCCCAAACCAAAGAAGAAGCCCTGGAGCTGGCGCAGCAGCAATATCTGTTTTGCAACGATATCGTTGATCAGGGCGTGGGCGATGTTGAATCGCTGGCGAAAACTCTGCTGTATTCCCCCGTCTGGTATTTCTGGTGGGATTGATTCCAGCGTAAATCGCCATTCGCTTTTTTAAATTCTCTTTTCATTCATTCCAGGCCCCATGCCCCGCGCCACTGTCAGGCCCCCTGATACAGATCACCCAAGCGCCGCTTCGCACGCTCTGGCGCAATGGCGGGAACTGCGCGCGCCCGTGGGCGTGTTCGACGCGGGCATTGGCAGCTACGCGGTGGCCCGGCTCATCCAGCAGCGCTACCCGTGGCAGGACGTGATCTACCTGGCCGATCGCGCCAGCTTCCCCTATGGCGGCAAAACCCATGCCGAACTGGGGCGCGTGGTGGGCGCGGCCATTGCCCGCCTGGCAGACTGGGGGGCGCGCGCCGTGGTGTTGGCTTCCAACGCGCCTTCCGTCATGGTGCTGCAAGAGTTGCAAGCCTTCAGCCCCGTGCCCGTGCTCGGCGTCTATCCGCCAGTGCGGCAGGCGCTGGCGCTCTCGCGCAGCGGCGAAGTGGCGCTGATGGGCGTGGCCTCGCTGGTCAGCAGTCCGCAAATTGCAGCCTACGTGCAGCGCGAAGCGGCGGGCCGCGCCGTGCGCGTTGTCAATGCCTCGGCCCTGGTGGCCTTGGTGGAAAGCGGCGCGTTCCTGAGCGATGCGGCCGGCACGCAAACCCAGGTTCATGCCTTCATGCAGGCGCTGCTGCGGCAGCACCCCGGCGTGGATGTGTGCACGCTTTCCTCCACCCATCTGCCCTGGCTGCGCGCTTTTTTCGAGCAGGCCGCGCCGCAAGTGCAGTTTCTGGACCCGGCGCAATCCGTCGTGGAGCGCCTGGCCGCGCTGCTGCCGCAAGACCGCCCGGCCGATGGCCGCCCGGGCCGCCTTGTCTGCATGGCGACCGAATCGCCCGCCTGCCCGCTTGCGGGCCTGACCGAGACATTCGCGCGCCTGGGCGTGGCGCTCACGCCGCACCTGACTGCCTCGCCCCTGCCCGTGCCGCCCGGCCTTCAGGCCCTGTGGCCCGCTGCTGCGGCAGACGCCGCCAGCCGCACGGCCCAGCCTTCCTCCCCTTTTCATCCCTTCGCAAGACAGGAGACTCCCCGTGTCCACCATTGAAATCAAGGTTCCCGACATTGGCGACTTCAAAGACGTCGCCATCATCGAAGTGCTCGTCAAGCCCGGCGACACCGTGCGCCAGGAGCAGTCGCTGGTCACGGTTGAATCCGACAAGGCCAGCATGGAAATTCCCACCAGCCACGCCGGCGTGGTGAAAGAAATGCGCGTGAAGCTGGGCGACAAAGTCAGCGAAGGCTCCGTGCTGCTCACGCTGGAAACCAGTGAGGCCGCCGCCACGCCCGCTGCCCCGGCTGCGGCGTCTTCGCCCGCGCCCGCCGCCCCCACGCCGCCCAAGGCTTCCGCCGCCCCGGCTGCAGCGTCCGCTGCCATGCCCCCTGCCAGCAGCCTGCCCGCTGACATCGAATGCGACGTGCTCGTGCTCGGCGCAGGCCCCGGCGGCTACAGCGCTGCCTTCCGCGCGGCCGATCTGGGCCTGTCCGTCGTTCTTGTCGAGCGCTACGCCACCCTGGGCGGCGTATGCCTGAACGTAGGCTGCATCCCCTCCAAAGCCCTGCTGCACGTGGCCGCCGTCATCGACGAAGCACGCCATCTCGAAGCCGCTGGCGTGCGCTTCGGCGCGCCCCAGGTCAATCTGGACCAGCTGCGCGCCCACAAGGAAAAAGTCGTCGCCAAACTCACCGGCGGCCTGGCCGCCATGGCCAAAATGCGCAAAGTCACCCTCGTGCGCGGCATCGGCGCGTTTGCAGACGCCTACACCCTGCACGTGCAGGAAACCGGCGGCAGCGGCCAGCAGCCCGCTGGCGGCACAAAAGCCGTGCGCTTCAAGCGCTGCATCATCGCCGCCGGCAGCCAGGCCGTGCACCTGCCCTTCATGCCCGACGACCCCCGCGTGGTGGACTCCACCGGCGCACTGGCGCTCAAAAGCGTGCCCAAACGCATGCTCATCGTCGGCGGCGGCATCATCGGCCTCGAAATGGGCACCGTCTACAGCACCCTGGGCGCGCGGCTTGACGTGGTGGAAATGCAAGACGGCCTCATGCAAGGCGCCGACCGCGACCTCGTCAAAGTCTGGCAAAAGCTCAACCAGCCGCGCTTTGACCGCATCCTGCTGCAAACCAAAACCGTGGGCGCCGAAGCCACGCCCGACGGCATCAAAGTCCGGTTTGAAGGGCTGGACGGCGCCCGCAGCGAAGGCGTCTATGACCTCGTGCTCCAGGCCGTAGGCCGCACGCCCAACGGCAAGAAAATCGCCGCCGACAAAGCCGGCGTGGCCGTCACCGAACGCGGCTTCATCGAAGTCGATGCCCAGATGCGCACCAACGCGCCCCACATCTTCGCCATTGGCGACATCGTCGGCCAGCCCATGCTCGCCCACAAGGCCGTGCACGAAGCGCACGTGGCCGCCGAAGTCATCGCAGGCGAACTCAAGGGCGACGAAGCCCTGGCCCGCAGCGCCTTCACCGCCCGCGTCATCCCCAGCGTGGCCTACACCGACCCCGAAGTGGCCTGGGTCGGCCTGACCGAAGAGCAGGCCAAGGCGCAGGGCGTCAAAGTCAAAAAGGGCCTCTTCCCCTGGACAGCCTCCGGCCGCGCCATCGCCAATGGCCGCGACGAGGGCTTTACCAAGCTCCTGTTTGACGAAGCCAGCCACCGCATCGTCGGCGGCGGCATCGTCGGCACCCACGCGGGCGACATGATTGGCGAAATCGCCCTGGCCATTGAAATGGGCGCCGACGCCATCGACATCGGCCAAACCATCCACCCCCACCCCACCCTGGGCGAAAGCCTGGGCATGGCCGCCGAAGTGGCCCACGGCAGCTGCACCGACCTGCCCCCGCAGCGCAAGTAAGAGGCTGTTCGCTATCTGTTGATGGCGCGAAAAGCATGGACCCGGACCTTCCTGCTGCATTGCAAATGCCTCGTCCGGGTCACAAGATCCATCTGTGATTTGCGCCTGGCCGCCCAACCTGATCTGCCCACTCGCCCCGTGCGGTCAGATCATGAACAGGCTCTGAAAAATGAAAATCGACATCCGCATTCTTGACGGGCGCCTGCGCGCGCAAATGCCCGCCTACGCCACGCCGGGCAGCGCCGGGCTGGACTTGCGCGCCTGCATCGACGCGCCGCTCACCCTGGCGCCTGGCGCCTGGCAGCTGGTGCCCACCGGCATGGCCATGCACCTGGCCGATCCGGGCTACGCCGCGCTCATCCTGCCGCGCTCGGGGCTGGGGCACAAGCACGGCATCGTCATGGGCAACCTCGTGGGCCTGATTGACAGCGACTACCAGGGCCAGCTCATGGTCAGCGCCTGGAACCGCAGCGCCACGCCTTTCACCATCGAACCCATGGAGCGCATCGCGCAAATGGTCATCGTCCCCGTGGTGCAGGCCACGTTCAACGTGGTCGATGCTTTTGCCGCCAGCGAGCGCGGCGAAGGCGGCTATGGCTCCACGGGTCTGAAATAAGCTGCATTGCTTGTTACAGCGCCACGCGCTGCCGCTGTCAGCGCCAGGAAGTCATCCGGCGTTAGTCTCGCCGTCACTTCGTTTTTTCACCAGGAGAGTTCACATGAACATCAAAAAAACCGCATCCCTGACGCTGGGCCTGGCCGCCGCGCTCACCCTCGCGGCCTGCCAAAGCAACCCCAACTACGGCTACTACCCGCAGCAGCCCTATCCGCAGCCGGGCTACGGCCAGTACCAGCAGCCGGGTTACCAGCAGCAGGCCTACTCCCAGTTTGGCCGCGTGGCGGGTGTGGACCTCATCCGCCGTGGCAGCAGCGGCAGCGATGGGACCGTGGGCGCTGTGGCTGGCGGCGTTGTGGGCGGCGCGCTGGGCCACCAGATTGGCGGCGGGCGCGGCCGCACGGCGGCCACCGTCGCGGGCGCCGTGGGCGGCGCGCTGATTGGCCGCGTGCTGGAGCAAAACCTGAGCGGCGGCGGCTATGACCGCGATGTGTACCGCGTGACGGTGCATCTGGAAAACGGCGGCTCCCGCACATTTGACTACGCCGAGCCGCCCAACGTGCGCGTGGGCGACCGCGTGCGCGTTGAAGGCAACCAGCTCTACCGCTGATGGCGCTTTGCCGCCAGCTCACGAAAACGGCGCTTCATGGCGCCGTTTTTTTTGCCCTGATTTTTTGAAGCCGCCCGCTTTCAGCGCCATTGCGCGCCACGCAAAAAGCGGTTGCCCGCTGCCCTGCCCTGCCGGATTGCATCAGAAACAGGAGCAAATATAAAGGGCATGAAATACCGCCTCGCGCAGGTTCCACTAGGACATCATGCTATTGATACAGGAGCGAGTTGCAGCCAATTCCCTCTTGCGTCATGGCCACGCAGGCCGCCCGCTGTCTCGTGTGGACGCTTCGCCCATTGAAAAGGCGGGGGCAGGAATGAATAAACAGGCTGATTCACACAGGCGCGCGCCTTCTTCCCCACTCCGCCTTGCCTTGCCCTGCCCTCTCACAGTCAGGCCACGAACAGGGGCCGGAAAGCATCAAAAGAAGGAGCAAATTCAATGGGGTCGAAATTTCGTTCTGCACAGTTTCTACTAGGACCCAATGCTATGAATCAAGGAGCGAAATGGCCTATCCGCCAGCCGCCCATCTGGCGCTTATGCCCGCCACGGCCCGGCTCGCTTTTTCTGCTGCAAGCCGCGAGTAGGCCTGAAAAGCGGCGGACAGCTTGATGGGCGTGCGGAAGGCGCAGCGCAGCCATACACGCATGAAAAGCCGCCCATCCGGCGGCTTTTCGTTGGTTTGGGCGTGGGGCGCAGGCCCGGTCAGCCCACGGCTTCGGCGGGCTGGCGCTGGAGCATGGCGAGGATGTGGGCAATTTTTTCGCGCAGTTCGCGGCGGTCGCAAATGAAATCGACGGCGCCTTTTTCTTGCAGGAATTCGGCGCGCTGAAAGCCTTCGGGGAGCTTGACGCGCACGGTGTTTTCAATGACGCGCGGGCCGGCAAAGCCGATAAGCGCCTTCGGTTCGGCAATCACCACGTCGCCCATGAAGGCAAAGCCGGCGGAGACGCCGCCCATCGTGGGGTCGGTGAGCACGCTGATGTAGGGCAGGCCCGCTTGCGCCAGGCGGGTGAGGGCGGCATTGGTTTTGGCCATTTGCATCAGGCTGAACAGGCCTTCTTGCATGCGCGCGCCGCCGGTGGCGGCAAAGCTGATGAAGGGGGTTTTGCGCTCGATGGCCGCTTGCACGCCGCGCACGAAGCGCTCGCCCACCACGCTGCCCATGCTGCCGCCCATGAAGTTGAATTCAAACGCGGCGGCCACCACGGGCATGCCCAGCACGGCGCCGCTCATGACCACGAGCGCGTCGCTCTCGCCCGTGGCTTGCGCGGCTTCTTTCAGGCGCTCGGGGTATTTGCGGCTGTCGCGGAACTTCAGGGCGTCGGTGGGCGTGATGTCCTGGCCGATTTCATGGCGCTCGCCTTCATCCAGAAACAGGCCCAGGCGGATGCGCGCAGCCACGCGGTTGTGGTGGCTGCAATGGGGGCAGACGAACTGGTTTTGCTCCAGATCGGTTTTGTAGAGCACCGTGCTGCACGAAGGGCATTTGAGCCACAGCCCTTCAGGAATTTGATGGCGCGCGGCGGTGTCGGTTTTGCGGATTTTGGGGGGCAGTATTTTTTCAAGCCAGGACATGTTTCAAGCTCTTTGCGTCGGTTGAGGTTCAATGCCATCGAGCGCCGCGCGGATTTCGCGCATGAAGCCGGCGGCGGCCTGGAGCCGATTGTCGGGCGCGGCGCTTTCCACCAGCTGAATCAGCCGCGAGCCAATCACCACCGCATCGGCCACGCTGCCAATGGCGCGCGCCGTTTCGGCATCACGTATGCCAAAGCCCACGCCCACGGGCACATGCACATGGCGGCGAATGCGCGGCACGGCCGCCTGCACCTGCGCGACATCCAGGCTGGCCGCGCCCGTCACGCCCTTGAGCGACACGTAATACACATAGCCGCTGGCCAGGCGCGCCACTTGCGCCATGCGCTCGTCTGTGCTGGTGGGCGCAAGCAAAAAGATGAGGTCCAGCCCCGCGCTTTTGAGCGCGGCGGCAAAGTCGGCGCATTCCTCGGGCGGGTAATCGACGATGAGCAGGCCATCCACGCCCGCCGCCGCCGCATCGCGAATGAACGCGCCCGCGCCGCGCCGCTGGTCATAGCGCTCCACGGGGTTGGCATAGCCCATCAGCACCACGGGCGTTTTGCCGCCCTGCTGGCGGAAGGTTTTCACCATCTCCAGCACCTGCGCCAGCCCCGTGCCGCCCGCCAGCGCCAGCTCGCCCGCGCGCTGAATCACGGGGCCGTCGGCGTTGGGGTCTGAAAACGGCACGCCCAGCTCGATCACGTCAGCCCCGGCATCAGCCAGCGCGTGCATCAGCGCAGGCGTGATGCCCGCTTCGGGAAAGCCCGCCATCACATAGGGAATCAGCGCCTTGCGGCCTTGTTGCTTGAGATGTTCAAAAGTGGATTGGATGCGGCTCATGGCTTGGGAAAAAAGAAGGCAAAGGAATGAATGCGGCGCAAAAAATGGGGCAGAAGAAAGCGGCGCGATCAGGATGAGGCCGCGCCACGGCGGCGGCGAGGCGCTGGCGCAGCGGCCAGCAAGCCGGTTTGCCGCTGGTAGAGGGAAAAGAGAAAGGCCACGCGGGCAGCATCGCCCGCATAGGTTTTGGGGCCGCCAGCCAGTTGGTAGGCCTTGTCCACTGCCGCGTCGAGCTTTTGATGGGCTTTGAGCAGGCCAGCGGGCATGGTCAAAGGGTCATACAAATCGGCCAGGCTGCTGCCCGGATGGGCGGCGCGGGCGTCCAGCACGGCCTGCGCTGCTGCTTCGATGGCGGCTTGCGCTTTGTGCACTTGCGCGTCAGACGCCTTGGCCTGTTCTGCGGCAGGTGTGAAGGGCCAAGGGTAGTTGTTGTAGACGATGGCGGCGGAATAGCGAAAGTCGCTTTTCAAACGGCCACAGACCGCACGCACCCAAGCGTTGTGCATGGTGCTGGAGAGGATGCCGAAGTGGAAAAGGGTGGCACCCGTTGATATGAGAGCTGAATCGCTTGTTAAGGTCTTTGGATCAATAAACCCTATGGGAACAAAGTGCCTTCTCTCTGATGACACACGTGGGAAAAGCAAATAGTCAGTGCCTGGCATGTTTTCCACATGAAACCGTGTGGGTATGGCCGCCAGTTTTTGAGTAGGCGGACTTTTGCTGGCCTGGCGAAACGCCTTGACAGCCTGCACGCGCTTCATGGCTTCGGGCATGGCGCGCAGCTCGGCAGGCGGGGTGTCACCCAGCCACAGGCACCAGCGCTCATAGCCATTCAGGAATTCGTCTGCGCCCAGCCAGCGGCGAAACCACTTGGCGCTGGCCGGTTCAAGGGCGATGAAAGCATCGCGCTCTTGGGTGCTGAAAAGGTAGTTGCCGTCGTCGATGGGTTTGTTGCCAATGCCGATTTCCGGCACATCCCCGATCGGCTTGCTGCGCCGGGGCAAAACCACGTTGGGCGCGTCTACCAGGTAGGGGTTGATGTTGCTGGAGGGCTGGGCGTGCGGCTCGCCTTTGATGTCTTCGTATTCATAAATGACTTTGCCCGGCCGGTCTTGCAGGCCAAAACCGATGATGACGCAGTGCACGGCGGCTTTGCCGCGCGCTTCATTGCTCCAGGCGAAGGTGCGGTGGGCAAAGTGAATGTGCACGCCCTGGGCCAGCAGCCAGCCCCACAAAGCGCCTACCTGCTCGCCCTGGGTGATGCTGTTGGTCGAGACGAAGGCGCAGCGCGCGGGCGCTGGCGGCAGCGCTGATGGCGGCATTGCAGCGCTGAGCGCGGGGTCTTGCGGCTGGCTCAGGTAGCGGGCGGCCTTGACGTACCAGGCGGCCACCAAGTCCAGCAGGCCCGCGTTGTCGATGCCGGCAAACACGGCGCGCGTGTCGCAGCGCTGGCTGTCACTCATGAACTTGGCGCCCACAAAGGGCGGATTGCCCAGCACGTAGCTGCACCGGCTGGCGGGCAGCACGTCATCCCAGTTCAGCGTGAGGGCGTTGCCGTGCACGATGCGGGGGCTGGCCACCAGCGGAATGCGGGCAAAGTACAGGCCGAATTCCTCGCTGGCGCGCAGGTTCATCTGGTGGTCCATCAGCCACATGGCCACTTGGGCGATCTGGGCGGGAAATTCTTCAATTTCGATGCCGTAGAACTGGTCCACATTGACGCCGATGAGCTGGTGCACGTCCACGCTTTGCTGGCCGGCATGGCCCGACAAGGCGGCGGCGGCGCGCAGCACATCCAGCTCCAGCAGGCGCAATTCGCGGTAGCTGATGACAAGAAAGTTGCCGCAGCCGCAGGCGGGGTCGAAAAAGCTCAGCGTGCGCAGCTTTTTATGAAACTCAAACAGCTTGTTGCGCTGGCGTTTGACTTTTTCAAACTCGGCGCGCAATTCATCCAGAAACAGCGGTCGAATGAGCTTGAGGATGTTTTCTTCCGATGTGTAGTGCGCGCCCAGGTGGCGGCGGGCCTTTTCGTCCATGATGGACTGAAACAGGCTGCCAAAGATGGCGGGGCTGATGGCTGACCAGTCCAGCGCGCAAGCCTTGAGCAGCGCCGCGCGGGTGTCTGCATCAAAGTCGGCAATGGGCAGGCTTTCAGCGAACAGGCGGCCATTGACATAGGGAAAAGCGGCCAGTTGCTCGTCCAGGTTCTTGCTGCGCTGGCCTTCGGGCGTGTCAAGCACCTGAAACAGTTGCGCCAGGCGGGGGCCGAGATCGCTGCCGTCTTCGGAGGTGCGCTCTTCAATAAAGGCGCGGAAAGCCTGCGCGGGCTGGAAGATGGCCGTGTCGTCGGCAAACAGGCAAAACAGCAGGCGCACGAGCAGCACTTCCAGCGGGTGGCCCGCGTAGCCCGCGCTTTTGAGCGCGTCATGCAGCTCGCCCATGCGTTCGGCCGCTTTGATATTGACCGGGTTTTGCGGCTCGATTCGCTGGGGCTTGTAGCCCGCAATAAAGCCAAACAGGCGCACGTGCTTGTGCAAATCGGCCAGGGCAAATTCGGTGTAGCGGCCGGGCTGGCAATCCGTCAGGTCGTAGACACGAAAGCGGGCAAAGTCGCTGACGATGATGATCTGGGGCAAATCCCGCTCGGAAATGCCAGCCAGATAGTCAGTGGCCTGGGCATAGGCTTTGTCCAGGTCTTTGCCGCGCGATTTCTGTTCCACCAGCAGCATGCCGGGCCAGAACAGATCAACGAAGCCAGCGCCGCCGCCGTGCTTTTTGACATTCAACTCAAACGTGAAAACACGCTTGTTGGTAATGCCAAAGCAGTCGAAAAACTCAATCCAGAAAGGCTTGGCTTCCGAATCTTCATTGGCGGCGTCAGCCCAGCGGCGGCTGAAATTCAGCACGCGGGATTTGATTTCGTTCCAGGATAAAGGAGCCGGCATGGTGTTATTGACCTTGCGGCCCTTGGGTCCCGTTGCCCGCCCCTTTCACCACATGCCCGCGCATGGAGGGGCGGTCGTAGAAATCAACGCCGTCGAGATCGGCCACGGTGCCTATGTCTTTGTCGCCACGGCCCGAGAGGCAAACCAGAATGGATTGGTCGGGCCGCATGGCGGGCGCGATTTTCATGGCGTGGGCAAAGGCATGGCTGGATTCCAGCGCGGGAATAATGCCTTCCGTGCGGCACAGGTGGTGAAAAGCGGCCAGCGCTTCAGTATCCGTAATGCCCACATATTCGGCGCGGCCCGTGTCTTTCAGCCAGGCGTGTTCGGGGCCGACGCCGGGATAATCCAGCCCGGCGCTGATGCTGTGGGTTTCAATAATCTGCCCGTCGTCATTTTGCAGCACGTAGGTGCGGTTGCCGTGCAGCACGCCGGGGCTGCCGCGCTCCAGGCTGGCGGCGTGCTGGCCGCTGTCCAGCCCGCGCCCGGCGGCTTCCACGCCGATCAAACGGGTTTTTTCAAAAGGAATATAGGGGTGGAATATGCCTATTGCGTTGCTGCCGCCGCCCACGCAGGCAATGACGGCGTCGGGCTGTTTTTCAGCGCCCAGCATTTTGGGCATTTGCGTCAGGCATTCTTTGCCAATCACGCTTTGAAAATCGCGCACCATCATCGGATAAGGGTGCGGCCCGGCCACGGTGCCGATGATGTAGAAGGTGTTGTCCACATTTGCCACCCAGTCGCGCATGGCTTCGTTGAGCGCGTCTTTCAGGGTTTTGCTGCCGCTTTCCACGGGCGTGACGGTCGCGCCCAGCAGTTTCATGCGGTAAACGTTGGGCGACTGGCGCTTGACGTCTTCCGCGCCCATGTACACCACGCATTGCAGGCCGTAGCGCGCGCAGATGGTGGCGGTGGCCACGCCGTGCTGGCCTGCGCCGGTTTCGGCAATGATGCGCGGCTTGCCCATGCGCCGCGCCAGCATGGCCTGGCCGATGACGTTGTTGATTTTGTGCGCGCCGGTGTGGTTCAAATCTTCGCGCTTCAAGTAAATCTGCGCGCCGCCCAGTTCGCGGCTGGTGCGCGCCGCGTGATAAACGGGCGAGGGCCGGCCCACATAATGCGCCAGTTCGTTTTGGAATTCGGCCAGAAAATCCGGGTCATTCTGGTATTTGGCGTAGGCGTTTTTCAGCTCGTTGATGGCATAAGTCAGCGTTTCGCTGATAAAGCAGCCGCCATAGGGGCCGAAATGGCCGTTGGCATCGGGTTGGGAATTTGAAATCATGGCAGGAAAATGTTTTCTGGAAAATGTTTTCAGGGCCTGCCCGAATGATGGGCGCTTTGGTTTGGCGCGCAGGCAGGGCCGGGAATGAAAAAGCCAGACGGGTTTTATCTGGCTGCCAGGTTGGGTCAGGCGCGGGGCGTGTCGGCCAAGGTGCATCAGGCATCAGCCTGGCGCACGGCGGCCACGAAAGCAGCCATTTTTTCTGCGCTTTTGATGCCCTTGAGGGGCTGCCCCTCTGGCCCCGTGGCTTCCACGCCGGAAGACACATCGACGGCCAGAGACAGCCCGCGCTGGCGCAGTTCAGCAATGCCATCGCCCACGTTTGCAGGCGTCAATCCACCACTCAAGACGAGGTGAGCGGCAACGTTTGTTGGCAGGCGTGACCAATTGAATGACTTTCCGCCGCCGCCATAACCGGCGACGTGCGCATCAAGAAGAAGGGCTTGGGCCGATGCGTAATCGGCGGCAAATTTTAACAAGTCGAAACCAGCCGCCCCGCACGCCGCAATATCGCCGGGAATGTCATTGGGAATGCGCGCGGCGCGCCAGTAAGGCCGCCCGCACGCCTGGGCGATGGCGGCGCATTCGGCGGGCGTTTCATCGCCATGAAATTGCAGCGTGGCGCCGGGCACGAGCGCGCTGGCGGCCTGCGCGCTGGCGGCGGTTTCATTCACGAACAGCAGCACGGGCGTGACCAATGGCGGCAGCCGCCGCGCCAGCGCCGCCGCCCGCGCAGGCGTGACGTGGCGCGGGCTTTTGGGGTAGAGCACAAAGCCGATGGCATCCGCGCCAACGGCCACGGCGGCGTCCACATCTTGCTCGCGCGTGAGGCCGCAGATTTTGATTCGGGTGCGTGGTTTCATGTTTTCAGGGCGGGTTTCATGGTTCTTTCCGGTTTGGCAGTGATTAAGCAGCCCGGAATGAAAAAAATCGCTCCCAGGCCATATCGCAAAGGCGGGCATCCGGCTTTCGCTTGCGCTGCATCGCAAGCGCCTGGGCCGCAATGCCCCTCAGAAAAACCGGTGATGCGCGGGTATTTTCCTGCGGTTTCAAACGAAGCTGCCAGCGCGAGGCAGCGCCCGCCCCGCAGGGACTGGCCTTGTGCCGCCAGCCAGAGCACATTAAAAACAGGAGCGAATTTGAGAGGACGAAACCCCGCTTCGCGCTCTTTCCACTAGGACCTATTGCTATGAATAGAGGAGCGAAAATCTGCCTATTCCTCCGCCTTGCTCCGCCCGGCGAGGGTTCGCCGCACGCCGCACCCGGAGCCACGCTTTTTGCGCCCACAGACGAACTTTGGGCAGGTTTTCAAAGCACGAGATCTTCCGGCCACAGGAAATAGGCGCCAAAGCGGCCCGTTTTGAATTGCCCGCCTGCTTTTTTGCCTTGTTCGGTCAAAAAGTGTTTGTCGTCGCGCCATTCCAGATAGCCCGCAGCGGTCAGTTTTTCGAGCATGGGTTCTGTTTTCATTTTGTGTTTCTGGGCCAGCTTGGAGGTGGTCAGCAGGCCGCTGGCGTTTTCGGATTTTTCATCGTCTTCATGATGGGCAGCGGCCTTGGGCGCGGGGTGCGCGTCTTTTTCCACGACTTCAAGGGAAATGCGCACTTCTTCGCTGATGCGAATCAGGCGTTGGGCTTCTTCATAGGCATCCTGATAAAGCTGGTGATCATTCTGCCGTTCAATGAATATGCCCATTTCATTGTTGTTAATCTGGCTGAAGCTGTATAAATTGAGGCTGCCGATGATGCAGGCGTTTTCGCTCAGGTAGCACTTGGCATGGAGATTATTGCAATAGCTGGTGCGCACGTATTTGAGATTGCGCAGCCATTTGACTTCTTCGGGGTGCAAATCGGCTTTGCCGTAAATGATGCGGACGTCGATTTTGAGCCTGTCTTTGTCTTCCAGCAGTTCGCGAATCCGGTCATTGAGTTTCAGATAGGGGCTGATGATGATGAGGCGATCCCGCGCGCCCTTGATGATTTCTTCAAGGTGGTAATTAATTCCACTAGTATTGAGAACCTGTTCACAATCTGTCCGTGGGTGCGAAAAGCGCGGAATCGGGCGCTCTGCGGCGTTGCAAATCCTCGCCGGGCCACAAGGCCCGCCTGCGGTTTGCGCCTTGCAGCCCATCCCGATCCACACTTTCGCCCCTCACGGCCAGATCATGAACAGGTTCTGAGGAATTTAGCCATGATTTCTCCTTGTCAGTGGCGTGAAAATGCTTGGGGCAGCCATTCAAAGGCCGCCGTTTTTTCAGGCAATTGCCATTCGGGGGCGTATCGCGGGCCGAGAAAGTAAAGGCCGTCTGGCGCGAAGGTGGGCGCGGCGGCGTCGCGGCTGCGGGCGGCGATGACTTGCTGCATCCACTGCGGCGGGCGCTGGCCCTGGCCGATGGCGACCAGGCAGCCCATGATGTTGCGAATCATGTGGTGCAAAAAGGCGTTGGCCTCGAAGTCAAAACGCCAGTAGGGGCCGCAGCGGGCCACGCTGGCGCGGGTGAGCGTTTTGACGGGGCTGAGCGCCTGGCAGGCGGCGGCGCGAAAGGAAGTGAAATCGTGCTCGCCCAGCAGATGGCTGGCCGCTTGCTGCATGGCCGCGCCATCCAGCGGGCGAAAGCTCCAGCCCGCGCGGCCCGCTTCCAGGCTGGGGCGCACGGGCGATTCCAGCAGGATGTAGGCGTAGCGGCGCGCCAGGGCGCTGGCACGGGCGTGGAAGGTTTCGGGCACTTCGCGCGCCCATTGCACGGCGATGTCAGGCGGCAGAAAGCGATTGACGCCGCGCACCCACGAAAAGAGTTCGCGCCGCAAGGGCGTGTCGAAATGCACGACCTGCATGAGGCCGTGCACGCCCGCATCCGTGCGGCCCGCGCACAAGGTGGCGATGGGCGTGGTGGCAAAAGCAGCGAGGGCGGCTTCCAGCCGGTCTTGCACGGTCTGGCCCGAAGGCTGGCTTTGCCAGCCCTGATAGGCCGCGCCAAGGTAGGAAATGCCCAGGGCCAGTCTCATGGGGTGTGGAAGTGCGGGAGGCGGAAATGCGAGGCGCGGCAGTCAGGGGCAGACCTTGCAAAGCCTGCGCGCGAAGGCGGGCAAAGGAGGCTTTGCGCGCGCAGAAGATGGCGCGGCGCTGAGCGCCTGTTCATGACCTGGCCGTGAGAGGCGAAAGCTCGCGCATCGGGATGGACTGCAAGGCGCAAACCGCAGACGGGCCTTGCGGCCCGGCGAGGATCTGCAAGGCCCACGGGCGCCCAGCGCCGCGCCTTCTGCACCCACGCGCAGATTGCAAACAGGTTCTGAGGCCAGGCTTGCCGGTTGGTCCGCCCTTGTCTGGCCGCGCGGGCCGTTGGCGCATGGATGACCGGCGCCCTCATGTTTGCCGCCGCAAGGCAGGCTGGAGTGCAATGCTGCATGGGCCGCCTTTTGCCGCGCGGATGCGTGCCTTGCGTTGGGATGCCTTGAATCTGTCTGGCGGGCAGAAGCTGCCGCGTCATCAAGGCACATGGCTTGGCATTTCGGAGCAGATTCTTGCTCCTTGATTCATAGCATGATGTCCCCGCCAACTGGGCGGAGAAGCCGTTTTCAGGGCGTCTGAATTTGCTCTTATTTTTGCGGCTCGCAACCGGTCTGCCGTTGCGGGTGTTCTGAAAGAGGAAATGAAAACGGCGTGCCATTTGGGGAAAAACGGCACGCCTGAGAAAAGCCCGGAAGCTGAAAAGGGCGGAAGGGTTAGCTGATTTCGTGCAGGAAGCGCTCCGCGCGAATCTTGAGCGCGCCGGTGGCTTCGGCCACAACTTCCTTGGCCATGAGACGCGCGCCTTCCGTGTCGCCAATGGAATGGAACTCCTGGGCGAGCGCCAGCTTGGTGGCCAGCGGGTCGTCGTCTGCGTCTTCAGGCTGCTCGGTGTTCAGCTCGGCACCGCGCGAGTCGGGGTCGAGCGAGAGCGCGTCGATGTCGAACTCGATCATGCCGGAGCTGGGCGAGGAGGCCGCAGCCGCAGGCTTTTCTTTCTCCTTGGGAGCCGGGGGGGTGATGCTGTCAAGGTCCACGTCAAGGTCGAAATCAATCGTGGAGTCCAGCGCGGGCGCTACGGATGAAGGGCCTTGCGCGGCAAAGGCTGCGGAAAGCTCCTCTTTCTTGGCTTGCGTGGAGCTGACGGCTGGGGCCGGCGCCGCAGAAGCTGCGGGCTGCGGGCTGGCCTGCGCCGTTACCTGCGGCTCGGTGTCGGCGCCATAGTTGCTGGCAGCGGCGGCAGGCGCAGCGGCGGATTTGGCGCCTGGCTTGCCGCCCGGCTTGTACAGGCCGTTGCCGGGGTCCACTTCGTTGCCCAGAACGCAGATGGCGTCCCAGTCGCTGCCGCGCCCATTGGTCAGCGGATAGGCTTGCGTGGCAATGTCTTCCAGCGCGGCGGCGTCGCGCCGCTTGGCATAGATTTCAGCCAGCTTGCGATGCACGGAAACCCGGGTGGGATGTGTCAGCAGGGCTTCTTTCAGGATTTCTTCGGCCTGCATGTCGCGGCCATAGGCCAGATAGACGTCGGCCTCGGCCACGGGATCTACATCGCCCGCTGCGTCAAGCTGGCTGGGCGAATAGGCCATGGAGGTCTGGCCGGACATGGCGGATGAGTCGCTGTTGCGGCTGTCTGTTCTGCTGCCGCTGCTGTGGAAGAAGGAGTCAGGTTGCAGCCGGCTTTCGCTCAACCCGCTATCGAGCGGCGCCGCCTTTTTTTTTGACTGCCTGATTTTGTAGAAGCCAAGGCCCGCCAGCAGGGCAAGCAGACCGATGCCGATGCCCGGAATGAGAGGTTCCTGAAGCAGCGAATCAAGCATGGAAGGCTCTTCGGCCACAACTGGCGCAGGCGGCGTGACCGGCGCCGGAGGCTGCTCTGGCGGGGGGGGGCGGGGGCGCAGGCGGCTCGGCAGGCGTTGTTTCCGCTGCTGGCGGCGCAGGCGGTTCGGCCACTGGCGAGGCGGGCGGCGCTTCTGGCGTGGCGGCCACAGGCGGAGGCGGAACTGGCGTGGCAGGCGGCTGCTGGGGTTCAACTGCGGCGGGAGCAGGCGGCGGCGCAGCAGGCGGCGTTGACTCAACCACAGGCGCAGTGGCGGGCACATTGATTTGAGGCGCGGCGGATGGCGCGGCTGGCTCGCCGCCGCCCGGCGCAGCCGCAGTGCCTGCCGCAGCGGTTTGCAGTTGCTTGAGCTGGTCGATATTGCGTTTCAGCTCCGCTTCGCGCTCGTTGTTTTCGCGCGCCTGGCGGTTCTGCGCGATGCGTTCTTCAGCCTGGGCGCGCGTCTTGCCACGTGTCAGGATCAGGTTGTCGCCGCTGGACTGGCGGGGCTGGGCCTCTTGCACGTGGGCTTGCACGGCACCGCTGTCGCTGCGGCCAGCAGACGCCGTTGCCGTGCGGGGCGCGTGGCTGGCAAGGCCGGAGCGGTAAGCATGGAAATCCCGGCTCTGGGCCACCACGGCGCGGCGCGCGGCGCTGCGGGTGATGGCGCTGGCCTGCTCTTCAGTAGGCAGCGTGACGACAGCGCCCGCCTTGAGCAGATTGACATTGCCCCGGATGAAAGCATGCGGATTGGCGCGCTGCAAAGCCACCAGCATCTGATCAAGGGAGATGCCTTGGGGCGTGATGGAGGCAACCAGGCCATAAGCCGTATCGCCACGGCGGACGGTGACGGTCTCGCCGTCACCCGAAGCGGCGGCGGTCCTGGAAGAGCGGTTGGCTTTGGAAGGGCGGGCCGATGTCACCTGCTCAGCTACAGCAGGCTTGGCCCCTCCATTTTTTGAGGCTGACGTCTGGGCCTGATTGGCTTCTGCCGTCTGGCGCTTGCCGGGGTCTGCCGGGTCAATCAGCATGGTGTAGTCGCGCACCACTCGGCCGTTGGACCAGGAGCTTTCAATGACGATGCCCAGGAACGGCTCGTTCACGGGGCGCGTGCCAACCAGGCGCAGGTAAGACTGGCCGTTTTTGCGTTGATGCAGGGTGACGCGCACGCCCACGACAGCCGGGTTGTATTCCACGCCAGCAGCCTGGAAGGCCTGGGGCGAGGCCAACGTGGCTTGCAGCGTTTTGGCCTCGGCTTCCGAGATTTGGGGCACTTCGATTTCGGCGCGCAGCGGCTCGCCCAAGTGAGAGTGCACCGTGACGGCGCCCAGCGCGAAGGCGCTGACATCAAGACTCAGACCTGCCAGCGCCAGCGTGGCGGCTGCGGCCAGTGTTTTTTGTTTCCACGGTGTCATGTTCAGTTTGTGCATGTTGTCGGAATTTGTCGTCGGAATTCCGCTCGCGCGGCTTCAGTCGTTCTGTTTTTTGCGTGCCCAACCCTTCGGGACCGCGAAGGGAATTAACCATAGCATCATCATTTGTGCCTGACAAGGCGAGACACGCGGTAACGTTATCTAACAAACCATATGCGCAAAAATGCACATGTTCTTGTTGTGGTCTGGCAACGTAACGTTTCCCGGCCTGCCATCAGCCAGGCTGGTGCGTGAAGGTGCTTATTGCTCCAGCAGGATGCGCAGCATGCGGCGCAGCGGTTCGGCGGCGCCCCACAGCAGCTGGTCGCCAATGGTGAAAGCGCCCAGGTACTGCGGCCCCATGTTCATTTTGCGGATGCGGCCCACGGGGATTTGCAGCGTGCCGGTCACGGCCACGGGCGTCAGATCCTTCAGGGTGGCTTCGCGTGTGTTGGGCACCACTTTCACCCACTCGTTATCGGCGGCGATCATGGCTTCAACGTCGGCCAGCGGCACATCCTTTTTCAGCTTGAAGGTCAGCGCCTGGCTGTGGCAGCGCATGGCGCCCACGCGCACGCAAAAACCGTCCACAGGCACGGCGGGCGAGCCAAAGCCTTCGCCCTGCCCCAGGATCTTGTTGGTTTCGGCCATGCCCTTCCACTCTTCGCGCGAGTAGCCGTCGCCCAGGTCCTTGTCGATCCATGGAATCAGGCTGCCGCCCAGCGGCACGCCGAAGTGGACGGTTTCCTTCTCGCTCAGGCTGCGCTGTTTGCTGATGACCATGCGGTCGATTTCCAGGATGGCGCTCTTGGGGTCGGCCAGCAAATCGCGCACTTCGGCGTGCAGCGCGCCAAACTGCGTCAGCAGCTCGCGCATGTGCTGCGCGCCGCCGCCGCTGGCAGCCTGGTAGGTTTGCGTATTCATCCATTCGACCAGCCCGGCCTTGAAGAGCGCGCCCACGCCCATCAGCATGCAGCTGACGGTGCAGTTGCCGCCGATCCAGTTTTTGCCGCCTTTGGCCAGGGCGCTCTGGATGACGGGCATGTTCACCGGGTCCAGCACGATGACGGCATCGCTTTTCATGCGCAAGGCGCTGGCGGCGTCAATCCAGTGGCCTTGCCAGCCCGCGCCGCGCAGTTTGGGGAAGATTTCGTTGGTGTAGTCGCCGCCCTGGCAAGTCAGGATGATGTCGCACTGCTTCAGTGCCTCGATGTCGCGCGCGTCTTTCAGCGTTTTCTCGTTTTTTGCCTGGGCGGGAGCCGTGCCGCCTGCGTTGCTCGTGGAGAAGAAAACAGGCTCGATCAGCTTGAAATCGCCTTCCGCCTGCATGCGGTCCATCAACACGGAGCCGACCATGCCGCGCCAGCCGACCAAGCCAACAACGTTACCGATTTTCATATTTGCTGCGCCTTTCCCTTCAGATGAAACAAGCGGCCCTTGCCAATGGCGGCGCGGGCCAAGCGGCGGATTCTAGGGCGTGCAATTTGGCCGCCTAGCGGCAGCGGGCGCTATCCTGCAACGCTTTGACTCTTTTTTCAGCCATGTTTTTACTTGCCAGCCGCTTTCCCAAAATTCTCAAAACCGCCCTGGCGTCCGCTCTTTTGGCCGCCGCGCTGCCTGCTGCGGCCAGCGGCGAGAAGATCGGCGCTGTCAGCACGGCCTTCAAGCTGATCGGCCCCAATCACAAAATCGTGGTGGAAGCGTATGACGACCCGCTCGTGCAGGGCGTGACCTGCTACGTGGCGCGCGCCCGCACGGGCGGCCTCAAAGGCGCCGTGGGCGTGGCGGAAGATCGCGCCGAGGCTTCCATTGCCTGCCGCCAGGTTGGCCCGGTTGTTTTCAAAAAGCCGCTTGAAACGCAGGATGAAGTGTTTTCCGAGCGCATGTCCATTCTTTTCAAGCGCCTGCGCGTGGTGCGCATGGTGGATGTGCAGCGCAATGTGCTCATCTACCTCACGTATTCCGACAAACTGATTGACGGCTCGCCGCAAAACAGCGTGGCCGCCGTGCCCATAGACCGCAGCACGCCCATTCCCGTCAGGCAATAAGCTAGGCAAGCCTTGGGCATTCTGTTATTTCGCTCCTTTTCCAATTGCACGATGTCCTAGTGGAAAGGGCGCGAAACGGCATTTTGACCCCCTTGAATTCGCTCCCGTTATTGATGTCATCTGGCAAGCCGTGAGCAGGCCATCAATTCCAGAAGCGCCGAAGGCCGCTTGCGCACCGTGAATGGCAAGGCGGCTGCTTTGCGCCTGGGCCTGGCTAGCGGGTTTGCAGACCCTTGAGCTTTTCAAAGGCGGAAGCCATCGCGGTGCTGGGCGCTTGCGGCGCGCGGCCGCCCGGCTTGTTGCCGCGCGGCGGCGGGGCGTAGCGGTTTTCGCGCGGTTCGCTTTTGCCGTGCCTGCCCGTTTTGCCGGTGGCGGCGTCCAGCTTCATGCTCAGGCTGATGCGCTTGCGCGGCACATCCACTTCCAGCACTTTCACTTTCACGATCTGGCCGGTTTTGACGATTTCGCGCGCGTCGGACACAAAGCGGTTGGCCAGCTGGCTGACGTGGATGAGGCCGTCCTGGTGCACGCCCAGATCGACGAAAGCGCCAAAGGCGGCCACGTTGCTGACGGTGCCTTCGAGCACCATGCCTTCTTTCAGGTCGGCAATATCGTTCACGCCTTCGTTGAAGCGCGCCACCTGAAAGCCGGGGCGCGGGTCGCGGCCGGGTTTTTCCAGCTCGGCGAGGATGTCGCGCACGGTGATAGGGCCAAATTGCGGCGTGGCAAATTGTTCGGGCTTGAGTGTTTTGAGCACTTCGGCGCGGCCCATGAGCTGGTCAATGGGCTTGCCGGTGCGGGCGATGATTTGCTCTACCACGGGGTAGGTTTCGGGGTGCACGCCGGTCATGTCCAGCGGGTTGTCGCCGCCGCGTATGCGCAAAAAGCCCGCGCTTTGCTCGAAGGTTTTGGGGCCTAGGCCCGTTACTTTGAGCAGCTGCTGGCGGTTGCCGAATGCGCCGTTTTGCTCGCGCCAGCGCACGATGGATTTGGCCACGGCGCCTGAAAGGCCCGAGACGCGCGCCAGCAGCGGCGCGCTGGCGGTGTTCAGGTCCACGCCCACGCCGTTCACGCAGTCTTCCACCACGGCATCGAGCGCGCGGGCCAGCTCGCTTTGGTTCACGTCGTGCTGGTATTGGCCCACGCCGATGCTTTTCGGGTCAATCTTGACGAGTTCGGCCAGCGGGTCTTGCAGGCGGCGGGCAATGCTGGCGGCGCCGCGCAGGCTCACGTCCACATCGGGCAGCTCCTGGCTGGCGTATTCGCTGGCGGAGTAAACGGATGCGCCCGCTTCGCTGATGACGACTTTTTCAATGGCGGGCAGGGTGATGCCGGGCTGGCTGGCGGCCATTTTGTGCATGTATTGGATGAGGTCGCCCGCCAGTTTGTCGGTCTCGCGGCTGGCCGTGCCGTTGCCAATGGCAATGAGCTGCACGCCGTGCTGCGCAATCAGGCGCGCCAGGGTGTGGATGCTGCCGTCCCAGTCGCGGCGCGGCTCGTGGGGGTAGATGGTGGCGGTTTCCAGCAGCTTGCCGGTGGCGTCCACCACGGCCACTTTCACGCCGGTGCGAATGCCGGGGTCCAGCCCCATGACGGCCCTGGCCCCGGCGGGGGCGGCCAGCAGCAGATCGCGCAGGTTGTCGGCAAAAACCTTGATGGCGACTTTTTCAGCTTCTTCGCGCAGGCGGGCGAACAGGTCGCGCTCGGTAGAGAGGCTGAGCTTGACGCGCCAGGCCCAGGCCACGCATTTGCGCAGCAAATCATCCGCCGGGCGGCCCTGGTGACGCCAGCCCAGGTGCAGGGCGATGCGGCCTTCGGCCAGGCTCGTTTTGCCGTCTTCGGCCAAAGGGGCGATGAG
The DNA here is from genome assembly GCF_001262075.1 of Ottowia sp. oral taxon 894. GTDB lineage: Bacteria > Pseudomonadota > Gammaproteobacteria > Burkholderiales > Burkholderiaceae_C > Ottowia > Ottowia massiliensis. Next base: position 430,604 of record NZ_CP012073.1, read on the forward strand.
GCGGGCCTCCAGCATTTCAAGCTGCCGCCCGCGAAAGACGGCCAGCGCGCGGTGGCTGGGCACGCGGCTCATGGGTTCGGCGTAGTCGAAATAGTCGCGGAACTTGGCCACTTCGGGGTCGGCCTCGTTCTTGCCGGCGGCCAGCTGGCTTTGCAACTGGCCTTCTTGCCAGAGCCATTCGCGCAGGCTTTGCACGAGGGCGGCGTCTTCGGCCCAGCGCTCGGCCAGGATGTCGCGCACGCCATCGAGCACGGCGGCCACGGTGGTGAAGTCTTCGCCGCCTTCGCCTTTTTCAGCCTTCACAAAAGGCTGGGCGGCCTGCGCGGGGTCCAGCGAAGGGTCGGCCCAAAGCTGGTCGGCCAGCGGCTCCATGCCGAATTCACGCGCAATCTGCGCCTTGGTGCGCCTTTTGGGCTTGTAGGGCAGATACAAATCTTCCAGCTCCTGCTTGGTGGGCGCGGCTTCGATGGCGGCGCGCAAACCGGGCGTGAGCTTGCCTTGCTCCTCAATGCTTTTGAGGATGGCGGCGCGGCGCTCGTGCAGCTCGCGCAAATAGCCCAGGCGCATTTGCAGCTCGCGCAGCTGGGCATCGTCCAGCCCGCCCGTGGCTTCCTTGCGGTAGCGGGCGATGAAGGGCACGGTGGCGCCGCCATCCAGCAAGTCAATGGCGGTCTGCACCTGCGGCGGGCGTACGCCGAGTTCGGCGGCAATCTGAAGGGCAATGGGCATGGCAGTCGGGGAAGAAAAAGCGTGTGGCATGGGCGAAGGCTTTGTGTGCCGCTTCAAAAAAGGAGCAAATTCAGATACGTTGAAAATGCGTTTCCCGCCCATTTGGCGGGGAGATATTGCTATCAATCAAGGAGCTGAAAAAGGCTTGACTCAAACCCTCTTCCATGCACGCAAGCAGTGAAACAGTGGGGCCGGAAACGGAAAACCCCTCATGCGCCAGAAGGCGGCATGAGGGGCGTGGAGTGTGGCAGAAGGCGTTCAGCGCGCCTTGCTCACCTTACTTGCCGCCTGGGCCAAAAGCGCCTTGAGCGGCTTCCTTGGCAGCGCCTGCGGCCTCGGCGGCTTTTTGCGCTGCGTCATCAGCGGCTTGTTTGGCGGCATCCATGCCCTCGCTGGCGGCATTTTTGGCGTCTTGCACAGCTTGACCAGTGGCCTGGGCGGCGTCATGAGCCATTTCCTTGGCTTCATTCATGGCGTCATGGGCAGCTTCTTTGGCGTCTTGGGCGGCGTTCTTGGCATCTTGCGCGGCCTGGCTGGCGGCCTGGGCGGCTTCGTTGGCGGCGTCCTTGGCGGCTTCGCCTACGGCCTTGCCCATGTTGGTGGCGGCATCGCCCATTTGCTTGGCAGCCTCGCCCACGCTGGGCGCCTGGCTGGCTTGTTCCTGCTTGACAGCGTCTGCGGCAGAACCAGTGGCAGGCGCTTCATTCTTGCCGCAGGCGGCCAGCATGGCGGCAGCGGCCAGGGCCGCCAGAACGAGAGATTTATCGAAGGACTTGTTCATTTTGTGAACCTCCATGAGTCACGAATATTGAAAACATGAGGCCAAGGCGGGCTGTGCCTCTGGCGCCATGACCGCCTGAGCCAAATCAAAATTCGCGCAGGCAAGTGAAGAAAATTATAGGAACGCCCTTGATTGCAGCGCCTTTTTGGGGTAGCAAAATGTGTCACTTGGGCGTGCCGCTAAAGCCTGTCCGCATTCCGGCCGTGAAGGGCAAAAGTGCAAATCGGGTTGGGCTGCAAGGCGTAAACCACAGGCAGCTGTTGCGACCTGGCGAAGATTTGCAAGAACCACGAGCGTTCAAGCCCGTGTTTTTCGCGCCCACGAACGGATTGTGAACAGGCTCTTACAAACCCAGCACGGATGCCGGAAAAGCAGGCATGCTGCGGCCCAGCCATTCGTCCAGTTCTGCGCGCAGCGTGGTGCGGCGATCGGCCTCGTGGCCTGCCACGCACACGCTATGCAGGGGAGAAAAGCGGCGCAGCGCCCAGGCGGGCGTCCAGAGCACGCCGGGCAGGTCGGCCGCGTGCGCGGCGCAGCAGGCGCGCGCTTCGATCTTGTGGCTCCACAAGCGCCGCCATTGCACGAAAAGCGGGTGCAGGCGCTGCACTTCGTCATAGCAGCTGGCCAGCAGCAGCAACTGGCCGTGACCGCGCAGCGCCCAGGCTTGCAGGGCATCGGCCACGGCGCGCTCGCCCAAGGGCCAGTCGGCAAAGTCGGGGTCGCAGAAGATGAGCTGGCTGAACTGCGCAGGCGCAGCGGCGGCATGGGCGATGGCATCTCGCACTGCCTGCCGGAAGGCTTCGCGCCCTTGCAGGGAGCCTTGCGGCAGTGCAGGCAGACTGGTGGCAGCTTCGCTTGGCATGGCGCGGGGCATTCGTAAGGGGTGATGAGACAATTCTCACATGGACATTACCCCTCAATGCGTCGTGGCGCTGACCTGGACGCTCAAAGACACCCTTGGCGAAGTGCTGGATGAGCTGGACAGCCCCGTCGAATTTCTCGTAGGCGGCACGGATCTGCTGCCCCGCATCGAACAAGCCCTGCAAGGCCACGCCAAAGGCGCGCGCCTGCAACTCAGCCTGGAGCCGCAAGACGCTTTTGGCGACTTTGACGAACGGCTCATCTTTTTGCAGCCGCGCGCGCTGTTCCCGCAAGGGCTGGAAGAGGGCATGCTGGTTGAAGCCAGCGCCCTGCCGCCAGGCGCCGCCGCCATGCCCGCTGACCGCATCTACACCGTAACCGACATCTACCCCGACCACGTGGTGCTTGACGGCAATCACCCCTTGGCCGGCATAGGCCTGCGGCTGGATTTGCGTGTGCACGACGTGCGCGAAGCCACGGCAGACGAAGTGGGCCATGGCAGTGCTGGCGCTAGCTTTTTCCGCGCGCAACCAGCGCCCCGCCCTGACCACGGCCATGCCCACAGCCACTCGCCCAACGGCTGCGGATGCAGCCACCAGCACTGAAAGCAGGCAGCCTGCTTTTCTGAATGAAACGCTGCGGGACAGACCGCATCAGCACTTGCGGGCAATCTGAACGCCAGCGCAAAAAAGAAACTGCCAAAACTCGGCCGGCTTCAGCCCCTTAGCCGCGTGCGGCGGGGCAACAAGCTTTTGGGCAGCAGGCCATCGAACATGTGGGACAGCTCGGACATGCGCTGGTGCGCCACACGCTCGCCATGCAGATCAGCCAGAGCGGCCATGAGTTCGCCACGGGCGTACCACAGGGCTTGCGCGTCTTTGGAATGAAAGACGCGGCGCACGACAAGGGGATATTTGCGTGCGCCCTCATCACCCAGGGTATCCAGCATGGCTGCGCGGATGCGTTCGAGCTGCTCAACCACGCGCTCGGCATCATTGCCGCCAAAGCCCAGCCGCGAAAAGATATGTTTTGAAAACCAGCTCATGTGTTCATGTGTTGGAACTGCTTTGGCAAAAGAGAGCTTCCAAAAACAGCGCGCCCGTCTTCACAAGCTCTGGGCGCGCCTCAAGCGCAGAAAGCCTCAAGTCACGAATTGTGACGTATCTATGACATCAAAGCGTAGCCAAATGTCTAAAAAAAGCGAAAAACGTGAACGTTCCCTCAATCTTCACGCTTTGAGCCGGGCTGGATGGCGCAGTGACGCCACGGAAAAAGCTGCTTTGCCTTGCCAGAAGGCAACCCTGGTTAGGCTTTGCAGAAGCCGCGCGCTTTTCGCGCTTGATTCATGCGGCGTTTTCACGCGGCGCTGTTTGCCAGGCGATGCGCTGCCCGCGCGCCGCATCGCATGATTCGGGCCCTGGCAAGCGGCACAAGCCTGAGCCGCTTTGCGCCTTCAGCCGCCGACAATGGGCTGAAACAGCATGACCTGATCGCCTTCGCGCAACTGCAAGCTGGCGCGTGCGCTGCGCGGCACAAATTGCGCATTGACGGCCGTGGCAATGCCTTCGGGTGCATGGCCCAGGGCCTGTACCAAGGCTGCCAGCGTGGAGCCGGCAGGCACGCGGTGCGGCTGGCCATCAAGCAAAAGGGTGATTTCGGCAGATGAGGACATGGCAAAACAGCGCCGGATCAAGGCAAAGAAAAAGCGCCTGACGCTTTTGGGCTTCAGGCGCTTCATGTCTGTGGTGGGTCGTGCAGGATTCGAACCTGCGACCAACGGATTAAAAGTCCGCTGCTCTACCGGCTGAGCTAACGACCCGCCCGCTTCCGCTTCATTGCTGGAAAGCGAAGCGGCGGATTCTAGCACGGCCTTTCAAGTATGCGGATGCTGAAGCGCCCGGCCTTGCGCCAGCCGCTCCAGCATCCAGCCTGCGGCCACCAGGCCGAAGGTCGCGGTCACCGTCACGGCGGAGCCGTAGCCGTGGCAATTCAGATTGCGGTCGTGGCCTGGCTGCGGGCCGCAGGCCGCAGGCCTTGTCACTGCTTCGCGGCTGAAGACCACGTGCAGGCCGCTGCGCGCCTGCCGGTCTTTGCCGTCTTTACCGCCCTTGGTCATGCTGCCCGTTTGCCGCAGGCGGGCGCGCAGGGCGGCCATCAGCGGGTCGTGCGTGACTTCGGCCAGATCGGCAATTTCCACGCGCTCGCCCTGGCGCTTGCCGCCAGCCGCGCCACAAGTGATGAAGAGCGCGCGTGTTTTCAGCGCCCAGGCCGCCAGCGCCTGTTTGGCATGCACCTGGTCGCAGGCGTCAATCACGCCGTCCACGGCGGCGGGCAGCAAGGCCGGCCAGTTGCCGGGGGCCGCAAAGTCTTCCACGCAATGCACCTCGCAGCCGGGGTGTATGAGCGCGATGCGCTGGCGCATAGCCTCCACTTTGGGCTGGCCCAGCGTGCTGGTGAGGGCGTGAATCTGGCGGTTGACGTTGGACTCGGCCACGTTGTCCAGATCAACCAGCGTGATGGCGCCCACGCCGCTGCGCGCCAGCGCTTCCGCCGCCCATGAGCCAACGCCGCCAATGCCTACCACGGCCACGCGCGCCGCGCGAATGCGGGCTGCGCCTTCCGCGCCGTAAAGCCGCGCCAGGCCGCCAAAGCGGCGTTCCAGATCAGGGGAGTGCTGCTGCGTCATGGAGCAGGATGATCGCATGCTCCATGCGGCAGACGGCGGGCAGAAATGGCAGGCAGCAGCAATGGACGGAGCGGCCTCCGCTTGCTGATTTGCATTGAAAACAGGAGCGGAATAAAGGGGGGCAAAATGCCGTCTTGCGCAATATCCACTAGGACCTAATGCTACGTTTTCAATAGCTATATTATGGTAGAGGGCCAAGGCAGCCCCAACCGTACACCGCCTCAATGCACTGCCCCTGCACGCTCAGCTGCTGCAAGCACCGGGCATACAGAGCGGCGTGCGGCCACCCAGCGCCTTTCTCTGACGAGCATTGATCTCATCGGCCACGGCATCGAGCTGCTCTTGCGTGTAGACGCTCAAATCCGTTCCCCCTGGGAAAGCGCTGATGCAGCAGCCCGCTGGCGTTCTCCTTGCCGCCTCTTGGCCAAGGACTGCGCGGCTCGCCAAAGTACGCCTTCATACCCGTGCCTCAGCGGCTCGTGACAAGCCATCTCCTGGCCCCTGTCACAGCTCAGGCTCTTTCTCATTGGAGCGGCCATGCCGCTTGTCGCCGGAGGCTGGCAGCACGCAGCTGTGGCCGGGTTGGGGCGCAGCAGCTTAACCAGCAGAGGACCCAAGGCGTGGCGCGCCCGACCCAAGCGCCGATGGCGCGGGTGCTGCGGGCGCCTTCAATGCGATCGCCTTCCAGATCGCCTTTTCAGTGGCCCGGCCGCTGGCGCTCATGGACTTTGGGCGGGCGCACATGGATGCTCAGCAGGCTCTTGATTTGCCCGCGCCTGTCTTGTCTCCTGGAGCGGGGCCAGCGCGTGGCACGGGCCGTGGGGCGTGGGCCGTTGCGCAGGCAGGCCAGCAAGGCCTTTTTGAGAGCGCCGCCGGGCTGTGCATAGCGGCAGGAGCAGATGCTTTCGTGTGACACGCGCTTGTGCCTGTCTGAGGGGCGCCGCCTCTAGAGGTGATCGGCTATTTGCCGGGGTAAGCAGCGCTTGCCGGAGTGAGCAGCACAAAGCAAGTGCTGGCGCGCGCAGGCAAACAGATCGAACTGTGGGCACCGCTTCTTGGGGGGCAACTGAACTTGCAACGCCTGAGGCGGCGCATGTGAGCGAAGTGGTTGGCGTAGCCGCAGCCGCCGCTGTGGCGCTGGATTTCCCCGCTGATGGCACTGGGGCTTGCGCCCCGGCGCCAGGGCATGGCGTTCTGGTTCGCTGATTGGTATGCAGGCTCGGTGGTTCAGGGCCTCTCAGGGCCTCTCAGTTCCTTGGCAGTGTTGCACTTGGGGATTGGGGGCGCTGAGACTTGCGGGCAATTTGGCCATTCTGTTTGTGCGCTGGCAGGGACCTGGTTTTGCTGAGCCTGGCGGATTTTGTCCACATACTGGCCAGTTTTCTGGGCTGCGCTGGCCAGGGTGCCGGCCAAGCGGTCGGTATCGAATTTGCCCGGCAGCAGGCTGTTTAGCGTGACGCCGCGTGCGGCAAATTCGGGGTTGTACGCCAGAGCGGCGACAAAACCCGTCAGCCCCGAGCGCACGCTGTTGGACGGGGCCAGGATGTCGATGGACGCTTTGACTGCGCTGGAGGCGACATTGACGATGCGGCCAAAGCCGCGCTATGCCATGTCGGTGATGCTGGCACGAATCAGCTCGATGGGAATGAGCATGTTGGCCTGCACCGCCTGTTGCCAGGCAGCGGTGTCGAACTGGCGGAAATCGTCCGGTGGCGGGCCGCCTGCATTAGGTGCCGCGATGCCGAAGTCCTGCCGCGCGGCAAAGACGGCGGCATGCCTCTGCCCGATGGTGATGTCTGCCGCGACAGGCGGCACGCGCCCGTCCGCCGAAGGCCGCCACGACTACGTTCACCCTTCACGCACCAGCGCCTGCGCACAACCCAGGCCCGGCCAGACCCAGCCCTTTGTTGGCTCCGCACACGAGCGCCCATTTGCCCGCCAGCATCGCATTTGCGCTCCCTGTTCCTTTCCAGCCATTGCCTGTTTGCGGGTCTTTCAGATTCAGCGCCCGCCACAGCGGCCCCAGCATCCAGACATCGCCCGCAGCACGGGTTCCCAGAAAGCGAAGGTCTGGCACGCGAGCCGACCGGAGCGTTGCTGCGACCTTGGGCGCAGCCTGGCGTCTCAATCAGGCAATCGACGTCAGCACCGGGTTCGAACCGACCCAACGGCGTGGCCGGGATGCAGCGGCATGCAAACCACGTCACCTGGCAGATGCGCCCCGACACGCGTTTGGCAAATACGGCTTGATAAACGCTGCAAGTAATCGATCCGCCATGCCTCTGATCACTTGCCACTGCCCAAACAGGCGCGGAAACGTCGAAATTGGGCCGCGCGGGCGTGGCGAGCGGATGCTGCCGCGCTTTCGGGCTGCGCCTGGGTCACCTAAAACAAGAGCGAATCCAGGCACCGAAAAGCGGGATCAGCGCAGGCTGATCTAGGGCATCGCGCTACGAATAAAGGAGCAAAATAACACCCTACATTCGAGTCTGCCCGCCCTGTCTGCCGCTCCGTGTTTGCCGCGCTTTGTCTCTTGCGCGCTGGATTGCCTGCGCCCGGCCAGTCTGGCCCGGGATTTTTGCGCTCATTTGCGCGCAGCTTCTACGCAAATGGGTGAGCTGACGCGGAAGGGGTAAAGCAGGCAAAGCGCGCGAGACGGCTGGGCGCTGCAAGTAACAGCGAAAGCGCTGGTTTTGTCAGGGGTGGCGGCTTCCCGAGTCCCAGAGGGCCAAGGTTGGCGGTGCTTTAAAGGATTGTTCAAAGCCGTCTGTTTGCCAGAGCAAAAAGCGCTGCTTCAGGCGCTTTGGGGCTTGGCGAATCTTGAATCTTCAATGGGCCGCACGGGCCAACAAGAGCGATGGCGCGGCCTGCGGGCAGGGTAAAGCCGATGTCTTCCAGCACGCTGCGGGTGGCCCAGGCGTGGTTCAGTTGCCTGACGGCGAGGGCGGCTTCAGGCGCGGGTGCGGGTGTAGACACGGGGGCCGTCATGCCAGCCCTTCCCGGCGCGCGCCCGCTTCGCGCCAGCGCTCGATTTCGCGCTTGACAGGCTCCAGCAGCAAATATTCCAGCGCCAGCAGCAACAGCACGACGGCGCCGATCCAGGCCAGGGTGGCGGGCATGTCGAGCTGGGCGCGGCTGGAGGCCAGGGCCGCGCCCACGCCGTCGGATGAAGCCAGCAGCTCGGCCATGACGACCACGCGCCAGGAGCTGCCCAGCGCCACGATCCAGGCCGGAAAGAGGTAGGAGATGACGTGGGGCAGATAGATGTCGGTCACGCGCATGTGCCAGGGCAAGGCGAAAACTTGCGAGAGATCGCGCCAGCGCTGCTCCAGCGTGCGCGCGCCCTGCATGCCGCCCGCGAAAACAACGGGAAAGCTGGCGATGAAGACGGTGAAAACGGGCGTGCCGTCGCCCGTGCCGAACCAGAGCATGGCCAGCACCAGCCAGGCGATGGGCGGCGTGCCCAGCAGCACCGTGATCCAAGGGCGGGCCATTTACTCTTGCGTCAGGTTCATCACCTGCAAAAAAGCCAGCGCCGCAGGCAGGGGGCGGTCTGCTTGCTATTGGCTTGCTTGCCGTCGCCTGGCGCGCTTAACAGTTCGCCTTGCGTAATGCGCACTTCCGGAAACGGGCGCCACTACACGCAGTCGCGATGCGACAGGGGCAGCGCGTGCGGTTAGTGGACGGTGAACATGCCTTACAGCGCCTGCTGAAAATGCGCCTTGTCCAATTCGGATTTCAGGTCGCGGGTTTCAGGCCGTTTCGCAGCAGCGGTTTGTGGCGTGGAAACAGATCGAAGAAATCGGCGCCGTCCAGCTCCTTTTCGTTCAACCCGGAAAAAACCACGCCCCAGCCATAGGGAAAACAGCAGCTTGCCCCCTGAAATGTTCCTGCTCATGCGCCAGGGCGGAGCTACCGCCATGAGGTTGACCAGCTCCATCGAATCGTCGCGCGCCCGGCGCAGCGGGTTGGCGCTGGTTACCAGACTATGCGGGGTGCGCAGCTGCACGCTGTCTTTGTTGCCACCAACCAGGGCGTCGCGTCTCCTTGACCTCCAGCGCCAGCAGGCCCTCTGGCGCGGGCTGAAGATGAAGAAGTCAGGCTGTCTGGCCTGGGTTCCTACGGGTATGTCGTGCCAGACCAGGCAGTCGTCAGACAGCAGGCGCTTGAGCTGGTGCAGCACCAGCACCCGGCGCTCGCCGGTGTCGCAGCGCCGGTCAACCTTGGCCAGACCTTGTGGAAAACGGCCATTTTTCTTCCTCGTTGCAGCGTTTGCTGATGCGTATCTGGCGTGCAGCAGGTTATTGCCTTGGGCGCGCCGCGCCGCTTGGCGCTGCGCATGCGCGCGGAAAGTGCAGCAGGATTGTCAAATCAAAAAGGCTATTTCAAAAAGGCCATTTCCGCCCGCTGGACAAGCGCATTCAGCTATGAAAAGATGAGTAACCGATGCCTTGGCCCGATGGATGCGCTGCCGCGAGCGCACAGCTCTGGGCAAGGGCTGGGCTGGTTGGAGCCAGAAGAGGGCCACGCCCGTGCCAAAGCTGTCTGTTTGCCGCTGCGACCCACGTTGGGATTGCTGCAAAAAAGAAAGTGCCTGCCACCCGCCAGTGAGGCGATGCGGGCGGTTTTTGCCTGGGCTGTTCTGGGACTTCTGCGACCTTGCGCTGCCCAATGGCTGTGGCACGTCAGGGCAGGCGCGGCCTGTGGCAAGTGGATACACGCGCCTGAAAGGCTTTGCACATCATGCCGCCGTGCTTGCACAGTCTCCTGGTATAGCGGGCATGTTTTCCATTTATTTGGAGGGAAAAGAAATGGCAACTACTGCCGAAGTGGCGCGAAACGTCAGCCAGCGCGTTCATAACGACGGGTTTTTAGGTTTGGGCCGCAATGACAATCTCAAACAAACCGTGCGCGAGCTGAAAGATTTGTCAAAGGATGAACGCAATGCGGCCATCGGGCAAATTTCGGATGCAGACCTCAGGGCGCTGGCCGACGATGTCAACGCCAGCGGCCTGTGCGGTGCATCGGGCCTGTCTGCTGATGAACGGCGCGATCTGTTCAACACCCTGGCGCAAGGGCTAGACGGCCAGCAGTTGGGCCGCATGGCACAGGCCTTTGACAGCCGACAAGACGTCATAGCCATAGGACAGGCCGTGGCCCGGCACGCCGATGCCGAAACCAAGCTGGCCTTTATCGAAGAAATGGCGCCGCGCACGGCAAATGGCGACTCTCACACGCAGGCCTCCCTGGGCACCGTCAGCACTGAGACGGGCGACAAAGAGGCCGAGGCCATTTTGGATGTGCTCAACAGCCTGGGCGGCGATGCCGCATCGTTCAACCAGGCCATCCAGAAGATGGACGACAAGACCCTGCAGGCCGTAGTGGACGCCGGGCTGAACAAGACCACCACCACCGTTAGCGACCCGGGCGCCGTCACTACCAGCGTCAGCTACGACCCGCAGCAGCTGGAAAAACTGCTGGAAGTGGCCAAAGGCAGTGCCGACCCAGCTGTCAAGGCCAGTGTGTTTGCCGCAGCATCTGAGGGATTGGGCCAGGTGCGCACAGACACGGGCTTTCCTGTGGTCAGCGTTGGCGCCGATAAGGTGGCCCAGTCATTGCAGGGCAAGCTGACACGGCTGATGCAAACCGATGCGAGCGGCATCACCGGGCAGCTCAACGCCGCCAAAGGCATCAACGCCAGTACGCAAGAATGGCTGAACCAGCTCAACCCGTGGGGCAACATGCGTATGTACAAGCACTACGCTGACAACAGCGGAAAATCCATGACACTGACAGAAATGGGCCTGAGCGTCGACCTGAAGCAGTTGGTGAACCAGGACGGCGCCTTCGGCAAAGAAGGCAGCATCCAGGGTCGCTTCATCCAGCAAGTGATTCAAGATCAAGACGATACCCGCTTCAAGAACGCGTACAAATGGGGCGATGAGATGGTCTGGGCCATGGGCAGCGGCATGCTCGAGGGCGAGTTCAAGGGCACGGTAGTCAAACAATACGACGGCGCCTACAAGATCACAGGCCACATCGAATACCACTACACCGACAGGTTTGAAGACCCCTATGACACCTTCAACTGGGTTTCCGGCTCGTGGGACCCCTTTGGCACGCCTTATGACGTTGAAGAGCGCTGGACCGTGCCCATTGATGGCGTGTATTCCCAATAAGGTGCGTGCATGACGCGAGCGCAGCTGCCCGCTCGGCCTCCCGGTGTCCAACCTCTTGGCAGCGCCAGCCGGGGGCTGCGCTGCGGCTGCCGTCCGCCCCGCCTGTCAGCGGGCGGGGCGCTGGGCTGGGGCGTGCTGGCGGCGCTTGCGCTGGTATTTCTGGCCGGTGCGTACCTGCTCAAGCAAACGGTGGGCTACTCGGGCGCGGTGTTAGGCGATCTGCGCGTCAGTCAGCCGTTGTTTTCTGGCGCGCGGGCACCTTACCGCCTGCAAGTCGGCAGGAAAACCGTGGGCTGGGTCAGCCAGCTGGACAGCTGGTACATCGAGCGCGGCTATGCCTATGGCACCCTGGCATCAGAGCAGGCCGCAGCAGCGCCCCGGTCGGCCGCTTCCGCAGTCCAGACTTATCAACTGGCCTATTTCCTCTTCGATTGCCGCAGCAATGAATTCAAGCGCTATGAAAGCGACCGCGCCGCTTTCACGGCTGAGCTGGCCCGGCGCGGCCTGCCATGGCGCAATTTCATGAGCGGCGAAAACATTGTGGGCATGAAATACAACCAACGCCGCTTTGACAGCCGCTGCGAGCCAGGCACGCCGCGCTGAGGCTTCGCACAGCACGGTTTTCATGGCTGGCGAGTCTGCTGGCGCTTTTAAAAGCATAGCGGCTTTCGGCCGGAAGACGGGGGCAGCCCAAACCCCAACCGCATACCGCCTCAATGCACTGCCCCCTGCACGCTCAGCTGCTGCAAGCACTGGGCATACAGAGCGGCGTGCGGCCGCCCAGTGCCTTTCTCGCTGATTGGTATGCAGGCTCGTTGGTTCAGGGCCTCTCAGGGCCTCTCAATTTCTTGGCGGTGTTGCACTTGGGGATTTGGGGCGCTCATAAAAAACGCGCCTTGAAGGCGCGTTTTTGCAAGGCTGGCGGGAGCCGTCAGAAGTTGTCGAGCACCGCCCCCTTGCTGGCGCTGGAGGCATTGAAGGCGAATTTGGCGAGCACGCCGCGCGTGTAGCGCGGCGGGGGGGCTTGCCACTGGGCGCGGCGGCGGGCGATTTCGGCTTCGGGCACGTTCAGTTGCAGCAGCAGCCGGGTGGCGTCGATGGTGATGCTGTCGCCTTCTTCCACCAGGGCGATGGCGCCGCCTGCTGCGGCTTCAGGGGCCACGTGGCCGACGACCATGCCCCAGGTGCCGCCGGAAAAGCGCCCGTCGGTGATCAGGCCCACGCTTTCGCCCAGGCCCGCGCCGATGAGCGCGCCGGTGGGGGCGAGCATTTCGGGCATGCCGGGGCCGCCTTTGGGGCCGAGGTAGCGCAGCACCATGACGTCGCCCGCCTTGATGCGGCCATCCAGAATGGCCTTGAGGGCGCTTTGCTCGTCGTTGAACACGCGGGCGGGGCCGGTGATGACGGGGTTTTTCAGGCCGGTGATTTTGGCCACGGCGCCTTCGGGCGAGAGGTTGCCTTTGAGGATGGCTAGGTGGCCTTGTTTGTAGAGCGGGGCGTCAAAGGGGCGGATCACGTCTTGCCCGGCGGGCGGCTCATCGGGCACGTCCTTGAGGTTTTCGGCCACGGTTTTGCCGGTGATGGTGATGCAGTCGCCATGCAGCAGGCCCGCGTTCAGCAGCATCTTCATCACTTGCGGCACGCCGCCGGCGCGGTGCAGATCGACGGCGAGGTATTTGCCGCTGGGCTTGAGGTCGCAAAAGACGGGCACTTTCTTGCGCATGCGCTCGAAGTCGTCGATGCTCCAGTCCACGCCCGCCGCGTGGGCGATGGCCAGAAAGTGCAGCACGGCGTTGGTGGAGCCGCCCGTGGCCATGACGACGGCCACGGCGTTTTCGATGGATTGGCGGGTGACGATGTCGCGCGGCTTGAGGTCTTTTTTGACGGCTTCGATGACGGCTTTGGCCGATTCGCGCGCGGAGTTCTGTTTTTCGTCGTGCGGATTGGCCATGGTGCTGGAGTACGGCAGGCTCATGCCCATGGCCTCGAAGGCGGCCGACATGGTGTTGGCCGTGTACATGCCGCCGCAGGAGCCGGTGCCGGGAATGGCGTGCTGCTCCACGTCTTTCAGCTCTTGGTCGCTGATCTTGCCGGCGGCGTTTTCGCCCACGGCTTCAAACACGCTGACGATGTTCAGGTCTTGCCCGTGCAGCTTGCCCGGCAGGATGGTGCCGCCATACACGTAAATGCCCGGCACGTTGGCGCGCAGCAGGCCCATCATGCCGCCGGGCATGTTCTTGTCGCAGCCGCCAATGACGACCACGCCGTCCATCCACTGGCCCTGCACGCAGGTTTCCACGCAGTCGGAAATGACTTCGCGGCTGACCAGGCTGTATTTCATGCCTTCGGTGCCCATGGCCATGCCGTCTGAAATGGTGGGCGTGCCAAACACCTGGGCGTTGCCGCCCGCTTCGCGGATGCCGGCAATGGCCGCGTCCGCGAGCTTTTGCAGGCCGCTGTTGCACGGCGTGATGGTGCTGTAGCCATTGGCCACGCCGATCATGGGTTTCTGGAAATCGCTTTCCTCGTAGCCCATGGCGTAGTACATGCTGCGGTTGGGCGCGCGCGCCTTGCCCTGGGTGATGTTGGCGCTGCGGCGGTTGATGGCCAGGCGCTGGCTGCCGCCGCTGTCGCAGTCGCAATTGCAGTCGTTCATGGGGAAAACCTCGTGGGGTGAATGAAATGGCAAGAGGAAAAGCCGTGCATTCTAGGTCTGCGCCTGCGGCACAAGCCTGCGATATAGAATCGCGCGCTTTGCAAGTCTTTGCCCTGCGGGCGTCGTTCAATGGCAGGACCTGAGCTTCCCAAGCTCAAGACGTGGGTTCGATTCCCATCGCCCGCTCCACTCCAGCTTTTATTTCAGCCTTTCATGGCGCGCCGCAAAGGCCCATGTAGGGCTTCAGCCCGCCTGGCCCGCCGTCGCGGCCCTTCCAGAAATTCCGATCCGGCAACGCCCGGCCCCAATCCGCTGGCGCTGGTTTCGGCAAGCATCAAAGCGGCCCAGGCAAAGCGCGAATCCAGGCGCAAACGCCCTTGCCGCATGACGGCCGCAAGCCCGCCCCAAGGCCAAAGAGTCAGCCTGGCGCCCGGCCCGCTTTCCGGCGCGCTTTGCGATGACCCTGCCTGAACGCCCGCCGCGCCCGGGCGCAACCGCTTGCCGCGCGAAGGCGCCTCCAGTCCCCCGCTTCCATTCTTTCGCCCTGCTGCGGCCAGCCGCAGCGTCAGGCTGGCGAATTCCTAGAATCCGCCCCTTTTGAATCCTCTTTGCCGAAAGGAATGCTCACATGTCCCTGAAAAACGTCACCCCCGGCGACAAAGCGCCCGAAGCCTTCAACGTCGTCATTGAAATTCCCATGCACGGCGACCCCATCAAATATGAAGTGGACAAGCAAAGCGGCGCCCTCTTCGTGGACCGCTTCATGAGCGCCGCCATGTACTACCCCGCCAACTACGGCTACGTGCCGCAGACGCTGGCCGGCGACGGCGATCCGGTGGACGTGCTGGTCGTCACTCCCGTGCCGCTGCCGCCCGGCGTGGTTGTCACCTGCCGCGCCATCGGCATCCTGAACATGCAAGACGAAGCGGGCAACGACGCCAAGGTGCTGGCCGTGCCCGTTTCCAAAAAGCTGCCGCTGTATGACGGCTGGAAAACGCCTGACGACGCGCCGCAAAGCCTCACGCGCGCCATCACGCACTTTTTCGAGCACTACAAAGACCTGGAAGCAGGCAAATGGGTCAAGGTGCTGGGCTGGGACGGCCCCGAAGCCGCGAAAAAGGAAATTGCCGACGGCATCGCCGCCGCCAAAAAGTAAGCCCGCGCAAAGCGAGGCGGGGCCGCCGCCTCTGCTTCTTCACCTTCGCTCCTTGCTCCCGTTTTGCTTTGATTTAGCTCCTTGATTCATAGCATGAGGTCTTAGTGCAGCCTGCGCAAGGCCTGATTTTCATGCCCCTGAATCAGCTCCTGTTTTTGAATCAGCAAAGCGACCTCTTCGCTGCCCCCGCCCCCTCTTCACGCGCTTTTTTCTTCGCGCGCCCATCGCATGAATGCCCCTGCTGACACCCCGCTGGCCCAGGCCGTCATCGCGCAGGCCGTGCAGGGCCTGGAAAGCACGGGCTGGCTGGACGACGCCGGCGCGCTGCGCCAGGCCGCGCGCGAAAAGCCGGGCGAGCGCCCGGCCCAATACCTGCGCCGCGCCTGGCTGCTGGGCGAGCGCCTGGGGCTGACGCAGGCGCTGGAGCAGGCGCGCGCCGCGCTGGGGCTGGCCCTCATCGCGCTGGCGCTGGCCGTGGCCCTGGCCGCGCTGGGGCTGGAGCGCGCCGCGCTGGGCGCGGAGCGCACCATCAACGCCGCTGCGGCCCTGGCCGCCCTGCTGGGGCCGCACCTGCTGGCGCTGGCCGTCTGGCTGGCCGCGCTCATGCTGCCCAAACAGCTGCCCGGACAGCTGTCCGGACAACTGCCTCAAGCCAGCGGCGGCGCGCTGCTGGGGCGGATGGCCTGGCGGCTGGCCCAACGCATGGCACAGCGGGTCGCCTCGCGCGCCAGCCGCCGCCTGGCGCGCTCCGGCGCGAATGCGGCCCGGCTGCTCGATGCCAGCGCCACCGTCTTGCAGCGCCTGCGGCTTTGGCCCTGGCTTCTGGGCGGCATCAGCCACGGCATCTGGGCGCTGGCCTTCGCGCTGGCGCTGGCGCTGCTGCTGTTTGACTTCGCCTTTCGCGCCTACCGCCTGACCTGGGAGACCACCATCCTCAGCAGCCACGCCTTCGCCGCCTTCGTGCAAGCCAGCGGCTGGCTGCCCGCGCGGCTGGGCTTTGCCGTGCCCGACGCCGCCGCCGTGCAGCAGGCCCTGGCGGCATCGGCTCCGGCCTCCGCCACTCTCGCATCCAGCGCCGCCGCCGCGAATCAAAGCGCCTGGGCCTGGTGGCTCATGGGCTGCGTATTCACCTACGGCCTGCTGCCGCGCGCCCTGCTGGCCGCCTTTTGCCTGTGGCGCTGGCGGCAGGGCCTGGGCCGCCTTGCGCAGCCCGATGCCGCCCTGCCCGCAGACTCGCCCGAAGCCTTGCTGCACGTGCGGCAAGTCTTCGCCCGCCTGGATGCCCTCGCGCCCGCCGTCGTCATGGACGCCGAGCGCCCCGCCCCTTGCAGCGAAAGCGCCGCCAGCGCCCACGCCGCCAGCGCAGCGCCCGCGCTCATCGGCTTTGAACTGCCGCCGGAGCTGCCCTGGCCCCCTGCCCTGCCGGCCAGCCCCGCGCTTCGCATCCTGAATGTGGATGGCAGCAGCGCCCAGCGCCAGGCCGCCCTGGCCGAGCTGGCCGCGCGCCCGCCCGCCGCCTTGCTGCTGGCCTGCCACGCCAGCGCCAGCCCTGACCGGGGCGCCGCCCGCTTCCTGCGCGAAGCCGCCCGCCACGCGCCGCGCACCGCGCTCTGGCTCGTGCCCGCAGACGAAGCGGCCCAGGCCGGGCACACCGCGCGCTGGCAAAACTGGCTCCGCGCCGAAAAGCCGGGCGCCGCCCTGCTCGCCAGCAAAGCCAGCGCCCTCGCCTGGCTGCAAAAGCCATGACGGCATTGCCGCAAGCCACGCATCCAGTTCAGAAAAAAGAGCAAATTCAGGGCAGCCAAAAACGGCATCGGCGCAAATTGCACTAGGACCTCATGCTATGAATCAAGGAGCGAAATAAGCCCCCTTGATTCCGCCGCCCGCCAGCCCCCTGAAAACAGCGCGGCCTGCGGCCATGCCCGCGAGACACATCCGCTAACATTGCCCGCTTGTCCGCACACACAGGAGTAGGCCCTTGGCCAAACGCACCTTTCTCGACTTCGAGCAGCCCATCGCCGAACTCGAAAACAAGATTGAAGAGCTGCGCAACATGCAATCGGGCAATGAGGCGGCGGTGGACATCACCGAAGAAATCGACCGCCTCAGCCAGAAAAGCCTCAAGCTCACCCAGGACATCTACCGCAGCCTCACGCCCTGGCAAATCACCAAAATCGCCCGCCACCCCGACCGCCCCTACACGCTGGACTACGTCAAGGGCCTGTTCACCGGCTTCATTGAGCTGCACGGCGACCGCCACTTTGCCGACGACCAGAGCATCATCGGCGGCCTGGCGCGCTTTGGCGGCCATGCCTGCGTGGTGATCGGCCACCAAAAAGGGCGCGACACCAAGGAGCGCACCCTGCGCAACTTCGGCATGACGCGCCCCGAGGGCTACCGCAAGGCGCTGCGGCTGATGAAAACGGCCGAGAAATTCGGCCTGCCCGTCTTCACCTTCGTGGACACGCCCGGCGCTTTTCCGGGCATCGACGCCGAAGAGCGCGGCCAGTCTGAAGCCATCGGCCGCAACATCTATGAAATGGCGCAGCTGCGCACGCCCATCATCACCACCATCATTGGCGAAGGCGGCTCCGGCGGCGCGCTGGCCATTGCCGTATCAGACCAGACGCTGATGCTGCAATACGCCATCTATTCCGTCATCAGCCCCGAAGGCTGCGCCTCCATCCTCTGGAAAACCGGCGAGAAAGCCGCCGAAGCCGCCGAGGCGCTGGGCATCACGGCCCCGCGCCTGAAAAGCCTGGGCCTGATCGACAAAGTAGTCAGCGAGCCGACAGGCGGCGCGCACCGCGACCCGCAGCACATGTGCACCCTGCTCAAGCGCGCCCTGGGCGAAGCCTGGCGCCAACTCAGCGCCCTGGAGCCTGAAGAGCTGCTGGAACGCCGCTACCAGCGCCTGCAAAGCTACGGCCGCTTTGAAGCGGCCCCCGCCTGAGGGCCTGCTCAGCGCCTGGCCGCGAGGGGCGAAAGCGCAGCGCCGGGCGAAGCGGCGCTCAAACCACCACCGGCTCCGGCTCCAGGCGAATGCCGAAGCGCTCGTAAACGCTGGTCTGAATGGCCTTGGCCAGCGTCATCACTTCGCCGCCCGTGGCCGGGTGGTCGGCCGCGCCCAGGTTCACCAGCACGAGGGCCTGTTTTTCGTAGACGCCCGCGTTGCCCATGCGCTTGCCGCGCCAGCCGCAGGCGTCGATCAGCCAGCCGGCGGCGAGCTTGACGCGGCCATCGGGCAGCGGGTAATGCACCACCTGCGGCTCGCGGGCGATGATGTCGCGGCACTGCTCGGCCGTGACGGTGGGGTTTTTGAAAAAGCTGCCCGCGTTGCCCAGCACGGCGGGATCGGGCAGCTTGGCGCGGCGAATGGCCACCACCCAGTCGCGAATCTGGCTGGGCGTGGGCGCGGCCACGCCTTCTTCCGCCATGCGGCGCTGCAAATCCAGGTAGCCCAGCTCGGGCCGCCACTGGCGCGGCAGGGCGTAGCGCACGCGCAAGATGGCGGCGCACCCAGCCAGGCCCAGCCCGCCCGGCTCGGCGGGGGCGTGCTTGAAGATGGAATCGCGGTAGCCGAAGGCGCATTGCGCCGCGTCCAGCGTGAAGGGGCGGCCCGTGCGCAAGTCAATGGCATCCAGCGAATGAAAGCGGTCTTGCTGCTCCACGCCGTAAGCGCCAATGTTCTGCACGGGCGCTGCGCCCACCGTGCCGGGAATGAGCGCCAGGTTTTCCAGCCCCGGCAAGCCCTGCGCCAGCGTCCATTGCACAAAGCCGTGCCAGCTTTCGCCCGCGCCCGCTTCCACGATGGTGTGGCGCGCCGTCTGCTCCAGCACGCGCAGCCCCGGCACTTCCATCTTGAGCACGGCGGCGCGCACTTCGCCCGTGGCCAGCACGATGTTGCTGCCGCCGCCCAGCACCAGGCGCGGCAGGCCCGCCAGCTCCGGGGCGGCCAGCGCCTGCCGCAAGTCTTGCTCGCTGCGCACGCGCACCAGCGCGGCAGCGCGCGCGGCGATGCCAAAGGTGTTGAAGCTCTGCAAGGGGGCCTGGCGGGAGACAAGCATGTGACAATTGTGGCATTGCCTTTTTGTTGCAGGAGATACAGATGCCTTCATTCGACACGGTGTGCGACCCCGACATGGTGGAAGTGCGCAACGCGGTGGACAACGCCGCCAAGGAAATCGGCACGCGCTTTGACTTCAAGGGCACCAGCGCCGCCATTGAACTCAAGGACAAAGAAATCACCCTGCTGGGCGATGCCGACTTCCAGCTCCAGCAGGTGGAAGACATCCTGCGCGCCAAGCTCGCCAAGCGCGGCGTGGACGTGCGCTTTCTGGACAAGGGCGAAGTGCAAAAAGCTGGCGGCGACAAAGTCAGGCAGGTGGTGAAAGTGCGCAGCGGCATCGCCACGGAAGACGGCAAGAAGATTCAGAAACTCATCAAAGACAGCAAGCTGAAAGTGCAGGCCGCCATCCAGGGCGAAGCCGTGCGCGTGACGGGCGCCAAGAAAGACGATTTGCAAGCCGTCATGGCCCTGCTGCGCAAGGAAATGAGCGCGTTGCCGCTGTCGTTCAACAACTTCCGCGACTGAGAAAAGGCCGCCCATGCGCCCGCCCGCCGCTGCCCGGCTCGCCGCCACGCTGCCTGCCGCCTTGTTTGCCGCCCTGCTTGCCGCCCCTCCGGCGGCGGCGCAGAACGTTTCCCTGCAAGGCATGATGGGCGGCAAGGCGCTGCTTGTCATCAACGGCGGCCGCCCGCGCGCACTGGCGCCGGGCGAAAGCGCGCAGGGCGTCAAAGTCATCTCCGCTGGCGGAGAGCAAGCCGTCGTCATGGCTGACGGCAAGCAGCTGACCTTGCGCGTGGGCGCCACGCCCGTGGACCTGGGCGGCGCCAGCAGCCCTGGCAGCGGCCGCCGCGTCGTGCTCTCGGCAGACACGCGCGGCCACTTCGTCACCAACGGCAGCATCAACGACCGGGCCGTGCAGTTCATGGTGGACACCGGCGCTACCACTCTTGCCATCGGCCAGGCCGAAGCCGAGCGCATCGGGCTGGACTACAAGGGCGGCCAGCCCGTGGGCATGCACACGGCCAATGGCGTCGTGCGCGGCTGGCTGATTCGCGCTGGCAAAGTGCGCGTGGGCGACGTGACCGTGCATGACGTGGAAACCGTCGTCACCCCCCTGCCCATGCCCGCCGTGCTACTGGGCAACAGCTTTCTCAACCGCTTCAACATGCGCCGCGAAGGCAGCCAGATGACGCTGGAAAAGCGCAGCTGAGCGGCTCAGGCCCCTTCGCCCCACCCTTGTCCTCGCCTCCACCCCTCATGCGCCGTCAGTCCGTCCACGCCGCTTCTGCCGCCCTGGCCGCCCTGGCCCTCTTTCTGGCCGAACCGGCCTGGGCGCAGGCCCACAAATGCCAGACGCCTGGCGGCCCTGTCACCTACTCTGACCAGCCTTGCGCCAACGCACAAGCCGGAGGCCCCATCACCCTGCGCCCCAACAGCATGGACGGCAGCGAAGGCCGCGCGCAAGACCAGCGCGCCGCAGCCGCGCAGGCTGCACCGCCCGCCAGCCGCACAGGCCGCGCCAGCAGCCACCACTCAAACAGCTGGGCCTGCCGCAATGCCCTGCGCAGCCTGCAAACCCAGCCGCAGCGCGTGGATGCCGAGCAGTTTGAGCAGGAACGCCAGGCCGCTTCCCGCGCCTGCGGCCATGAAGTGCGCGCCAAGCCGCCCAGGGAACCCAAAGCCCGGCCGCTGCGCAAACAGCGCGCCGCCAGCTCGCCTGCCAGCCGCGAAAAACGCCGCAGTAAGCCGTGACGCCTGGCATCAGACACACCCAAAACAGGAGCAAATTCAAGGGGCAAAAAAGGCGCTCCGCGCAGTTTCCACTAGGACATCACGCTATCGATAGAGTAGCTAAAAGGCGCTATGTTTGCGGCTTGCCCGTTGTGCCCATTCATTCCCTGAAACAGCGGCCACGCCAAAACCATCCGGCTGATGAAAAAAAGAAAATCAATCTGGCGTTTTGTTTTATTACCCGGCGAATCATGTTTTCCCGGGAATATGAACGCCTGATTCAAGACGCTGAATCAGCGGCGGAAATCATCGTGAATGTCCGGATTCATGATTTGAATGAACTGAAAATGACCGCCCGAAGCCATTGCCGGGCGGTTTTTTCATGTGATGAAGGCTGGCATTTTCAAAAGCCGCCTGCCAGCGCCGGAATGAATGGCCCGCAGCGCTTCCGGCCCGCGCGGAAGGGCTACGCCCAGCGCCGCACGCGCTGCGCATAGCGGGCATAGTCCGCGCCAAAGCGCGCGCGCAGCGCGGCTTCTTCGGGGCGGATTTGCAAGGTGTTGAGCACCGCCACAAAAAGCGGCAGCGCCAGCAGCGCAGCGGCATTGCCCAGCCACACGGCCCAGCCTGCCAGCGCCAGCAGCATGCCCAGGTACATGGGGTTGCGCGTGTAGCGATACACGCCGCCCGTGACCAGCGCGCGGGCGCGCTGCGGCGCCAGCGGATTGACGGTGGTGCGCGATCGCGCGAAGGCCCACACGCCCGCCAGCGCCAGCGTGCCGCCCGCCGCCGCCAGCACCAGGGCTGCCGCCCAGACCCACACACCGCCGCCCGGCGGCCAGAGCTGCCCGGCAGGCACGCTGCGGGCCAGCTGCCACATGAGGGCGGCGCAGGCTGCGTCGATCACGGGCGGAGGAATCTTGTGGGCGTACCAGGGCGAAGGCATGGCGCGGAATTTACCGGCCCTATTTACCGGCCCTATTTACCCGCCGTAGCAGGCAGTAGCATCCGGCGGCCAGCGGGCGCGTTTGCGCCGCGCAAGGCTTGCGCGGGCGTGACGCCAGATGCAGCGCAAGATGCTCTGCCGGCCTCGCGGGCGCGGCATTCCGGCGGCCCGGCTTTCATGCCCCCCGGAACAGGTTCTCATACCCCAATAAGCCGTTTGCGCCCGTAGATCAAGCGCGGGCAGCTATCAGAAACAGAGCAAAAAGGAGTGTTTTCCATGCATGAGCTGCTTCATCAGCTGGTGCGCCGTTTCAACCTGGAGGCGGCGCAGGCGCGGCAGCTGTGGCAAATGTCGCAACTGCACGCCCGGCCGCCCGCCTTGCGCGGCTGGCTGGAGGGGGCGCTGGCGGCCGTGGCGGCGCTGCTGCTGGGCGCGGGGCTGGTGTTCTGGGTGGCGGCCAACTGGCCGGAGCAAACGCGCGCTTTCAAATTCAATGCCTTGCAGGCGGCGGTGCTGCTGCCCGCGCTGGCGGCGCTGGCCCTGCCGCGCCTGCGCACGGCCTGCCTGCTGCTGGCCACGCTGGCGCTGGGCGCTTTGCTGGCGTTTGTGGGGCAGACGTATCAAACGGGGGCCGATCCCTGGCAGCTTTTCGCCGCCTGGGCCGCGCTGGCGCTGCCGTGGGTGCTGGCTGCGCGCCGCGCCTTGCTGTGGGCGGCCTGGCTGCTGCTGGCGGCGCTGGCGCTGGCGCTGTGGGGGCTGCCGCTGGAATTGGCCCGGTACGAGCTGGCGCATCCCCGCCTGCAGCTGGCGCTGGCGGGCTGGGCGCTGCTACTGGCGCTGCCTTGGCTGCTGACCTGGCTGGGGCTGGCGCCGTCGCGCCATGCGCACTGGCTGGCGGGCGGGCGCGCGCCTTCGCTGCTGCTGATGCGCGTGGCGGCGCTGGCCGTGCTGCCCGTTTGGGTGGCGATGGGGCTGATGGGGCTGATAGGGCTGATCGAACGGGGGGGCGGCGCGCTTTACGCCATCTGTCTGCTGCTGACTGCGGCGGCGGGCTGGCTGATGGTGCGGCTGCGCGATGTGGCGGCGCTGGGGCTGGCGCTGCTGGCACTGGATTTGCTGCTGCTGGCAGGGCTGGGCTATGGCCTGCTGAAAAGCAATACCAACGTGATGGGCATGCTGCTGGTGGGCACCGTGGTCTCGGCTGCGTGCCTGGGCGGCAGCGCCGCGCTGCTGCTGCGGCTGCAAAGGCAGTGGCTGGCTGAAGAAGGCTGCGGGTAAAAAAAACAGTGGGCACAAAGGAGCATGAACATGCATCACGCATCTGAAGCGCAAAAACGCGCGGGCGCGCTGCCGCCTGAGCTGCGCCTGACCGGGCTGGGCATTCACGCGGGCCTGCTGCCGCCGCAAGCGGCCGAGTGGACCGCGCAGTGGCGCGAAAAGAAGGCGCGCGGCGAAGGGCTGGCGCACTGGATTTTTGCGGTGATGGGCTTTTTCGGCTCGCAGCTGCTGGTGTGGCCGCTGCTGGCGCTGGTGGGCTTTTTGTTCTGGAACATGCTGTCCGTGCCATTGGTGCGGCTGGCGATTCCGGGCGCGCTGCTGGCAACAGGCGCTTTCATGCTGCGCCCGCCAGTGGGCATGGCGCACGCGCAAATCGGTTTTGCCGTGCTGCAAGCCGGTTTGGTGGCGCTATATCTGAGCCTGATGACGTTCGGCTTCATGGGGCCTGAAGACGGCCTTCTGCCAGACACGCTGGGACTGATTTTTCTGACCGTGCTGACGGCCAGCGCGGCGCTGGCCGGGCCTGCCTGGGCACAGGCGCTGCTGGCCGCGCAGGCCACGGTGGTGGCCCTGGGGCTGTTCGGACGCTGGACGCTGTTTCATGACGGTTTCCTGTCCTGGAGCATGGGCATGCCCGTTTACGCCATCAACGCCGCCGTGCTGGCGCTGGCATGGGCCGTGCTGGTAGCCAGCGAAGGCCGCGTGCCTGGCCGCCACTGGCTGGCTGCCGTGCAGGCGCGCTGCTCACCGGCCCTGAAAGGCATGGGCGTGGCGCTGGTGCTGTGCGTGGCGCAAGTCAATGCCAGCCACTTTTTCGCAGCCGTAACGCTGCGCAAGCTGGCGTCAGGCTCGGCAGAGGCCGGTGCGCTAGCCGTGCCGCTGCTGCATCTGGGCCTGGGGGCCGCGCTGCAACTGGCCCTCACGCTGGCCGCCGCTGGCTGGCTGATGCGGCACTGGCGCTTGCGGCAAGCCGGCGCGCGCAGCCTGGGACTGTTCGCGCTGGCCTATGGCGTGCTGCTGCTGGCGTGCTTTTTCATCCCGCTGATTGGCGTGGTCACGCTGGTGGGCACGGTAGCGCTGGGCACGCACCGCCGCCGCCTGCTGGCGCTGGCGCTATTCGTTCTGCTGCTCGGCCTTTCAGGCTTTTATTACGTCCTGCACTGGCCGCTGGTGCAAAAAGCCGCCGTGCTGGCCGCCACCGGCGCGGCGCTGGGCGCGCTGCTGGCTGCACTGCGCTGGGGCACAGCCAGCCGCCGCGCCCGGCAGGCATGGAGCAGCGCCAGCCTGCTGGCGCCTGCCGTGCCCGCCAGCGCCGCCGCGTGGGCCAGCCTGGCGCTGATCGCCCTGGGCACGCTGGCCGCGCTGGCGCTGGTGCGGCACGACGTGGCCGGCAAGGAAGCCGTCATCGCGCGCGGCGAAAAAATCTACGTGGCGCTGGCCCCGGCCGACCCGCGCTCGCTCATGCAGGGCGACTACATGGCGCTGCGCTTTGACCTGCCCGCCAACATCGCCAGCGAACTGGCCGTGCGCGAAAACCGGCCCTGGGCGTCCGCGCCGCGCATCGTGGCCCGGCTGGATGCACGCGGTGTGGCCCAGCCGCTGCGCGTGGCCCGCCCCGGCGAAACGCTGGCCGCCGATGAGCGCCTGCTGCCCGTGCTGCACAAAAACGGCCGCTGGACGCTTGTGACCGACGCCTACCACTTCCCCGAAGGCCGTGGCCGCCCCTTCCAGCAGGCCCGCTACGGCGAATTCCGCACCCTGCCCGATGGCCGCGCCCTGCTCGCCGGCCTGGCAGACGGGCATTTGCAGGCCATTGAGCCAGCGCCCGCCAGCCAGGCATGGAAAGAGGCGGAAGACGAAACGGAAGACGAAACGGAAAACAAAACACAAACCCGCGAAGGCAGCCGCGCAACCGGCGATGCGGAAACAGAATGAAGCCAACGCGGCTGACATGAATGAAACAGCGCCCGCAAGAGCCTGTTCCGGACGGCCCCTGCCCGCCTGATCACATCAAAAACAGGAGCTAATCAAAGGGCCGAAAACACCGCTTTGCGCACATTCCACTAGGACATCACGCTATTAATAGAAGAGCGAAAAGGGGCTGACGGCACATGCTCCAAATTCAGCCCCCGCCTGCCTCTGAACAGATTCTCAAGGCCGGGTGATTTCAGGGCCGTAGCGCAAGTTCAGCGGCGCCAGCCAGGCGCACAAATCGGCGTAGGCAGCTTGCACGGCGGGCGGCGGGCCTTTCACGCCCAGGTCGATGTGGCGGCCGTATTCGGGGTGATCCATGCTGGGCAGGCTGAAGACTTTCACCTGGGGGTGCGCCGCTTCCACGCGCTCCATAACGGGAGTGAGCGCCGCCTCGATGGAGCCGAAGATGATGACCGAGCGCTCCAGCTGGCGCGCGCCTGCATCCAGCCGCCCGGCGTATTCGTGCGTCAGCACCCATTCGATCATGGGCCAGGCCATGACGGGAAAGCCGGGCATGAAGTGCACGGCACCGCCGCCGGGGCCGCTGCAACTGAAGCCGGGAATCTGGTTGTAGCTGTTGGGTATGAGCCGCGCGCCCGCTGGCAGCACGCCCATTTGCAGGCGGCGCTGGTGGTCAGGGTGATCGGGCTGCCAGGGCTGGCCCTGCTCGCGCGCGACAGCCTGCATGCGCGCATCAATCAGCGCCCTGGCTTCAGGGTGCGGCTTGAGCGCCACCCCCAGGGCGGCTGCAGCGCACTGGCGCGTGTGGTCGTCCGGCGTGGCGCCGATGCCGCCGGTGCAGAACACCGCGTCGCCCGAGGCGAAGGCGCGGCGCAGCGTGGCGGTGATGCGCGGCGGCTCGTCGCCTACGTATTCGGCCCAAGCCAGCGCCTGGCCATGGGCGGCCAGGATTTCGATGCACTTTGCCAGGTGTTTGTCGCTGCGGCGGCCCGAGAGGATTTCATCGCCGATGATGATGAGGCCGAACACCGGGGCGTTCACGGCTTGTCCTCATACGGGTGCTCTTGCAGCCAGCTTTGGTAGTCAGGGTGCTCGCGCAGGGGCTTGAAGCAGTAGCCCAGCGCTTTGGCGTGGCCGATGAACTGCTTGAGCATGCCGCCTGTGACCCAGCCGTCGTGCCCTTCCCACATGCTGGTGCCCACCAGCAGCACGGGCTGGGGCGGAAGCGCCTTGAGGGCGTTGCGGGTCAGCTCGTCATAGGGCTTTTTGCCTTCGGTCCAGTCTTTGCTGGCCAGAAAGGAGGCGGTCGTCCAGTTCACGTGCTTGTAGCCGCAGGACTGGGCTGTTTCCAGCAGGCGGGGGGAGGCGCGCCCTTCCACGTGAAAAAGCTGTAGCGGCGGCTTGCCGGTGTAGTAGTTCAGGCGCTCGGCGGACTTGTCCAGGTTCTCGCAGTACTTGCTGCCTTTCCAGGTGAACTCGCGCCCGGCAAAAGCGCCGTCGTGTATGCGCATGCGAAAGCGCGGCTCGCGCCCCGGCAGGTCGCCATTCCATTCCACACGGTCCCAGGTGCGCGCGGCCGTGTCATGCCCTTCGCGGGCGCGCGCCTTCCACCACGGCCCCCAGGCGCGGTCCAGCGAGGTTTTGCCGTTTTTCTGCTTTTCGTTGGCCGAAAAGAATGTGGCCGTCACGCCTTGCGTGTGCAGGGCTTCCACCAGCATGGGAGCCGATTCCAGATGGCCTGTTTCCAGCGCCAGATAAAGCGGCTGGCAGGCCCCGGGCGCCGCCACGGGCGCTGCGGGGGCTGGCGCGGGCGCGCTTTGCGCCGCCGCTGCCAGGCAGACGGCGCTTGAAGCAGCCAGTCCTGCGGCTCTGATCAGCGGGCGGCGCAGCAAATCAAGTTGTCGGGTCATGAAAAATCCTCAAAAATATCGCCAATGGCAAATGCCGGAACAAAACCAGCGGCACGAAGTAACTTATTGTAGTTTCCATATTCCAGTTGTCACGAAAATAAGCCGTTTCTCCTGATTCCGGAAATCAGGCCCCACCGTGAAATTTTTCTCATATTTCCTGCGATTCATTCCCACGCGCGAGCAACTCGCCAAACACCGCGCAACCCGCTGGCTGGCCCCTTGGCTGGGGCAGCGCAAGCTCTGGCACTTCTCGCGCCGCAGCGTGGCGCTGGGCATGGCCATTGGCATTTTTTTCGGTTTTCTGCTGCCCGTGGCGCAAATTCCGCTTTCGGCGGCCACCGCCGTTGTCTTGCGCGCCAACGTGCCTGCCGCCATGGGCAGCACGCTGGTGACCAACCCCATTACCTTCGCGCCCATCTACTACCTGGCTTGGCGCACGGGCGCATGGCTCACCGGCCATGAAGGCGCCGCTCCCGCCAGCTTTCCGGCAGCCGAAGCAGTCAGCGCCGCTTCCGGCCCCCACGGCGCGCCGCCGCCCGGCCTGTGGCAGCGCATTCAGGCGCTGGGCAAGCCCCTCATCGTGGGCCTGGCTGTTTTCGCCTGCGCGGGCGGCTTGGCAACCTACGCGCTGGTTTCGCTGGGCTGGTGGCTGCACGTGCGATACAAGCGCTGGCGACGCCAGCCCCGTTAGCTGCGCCAGGGCCGGGAGCCGGTCGCAGCGGCGGCCAGCCAGCTGGCCCACTGGCGGAGCCAGCATGAGGCAGCGATGCCAAGGGGGCCAATTTGAAAACCAGCTGGAATTCCGTTTGCCTTTTCTCTTTTCTAGACCCGCCGTTTTCCCTTCGCCTCTTTCATTGATCCCATCAATTTCAGTGATTTCTGACGGGTTCACAGCTTTGCTCTGACGGGTAATACGAAAGCCTTTTCTAGCGCGTCTGCATTCTTTGAATCAGGCCGTGCAGCTGCTTGGCTGCTTTGCAGTCTTTTTGCGCTCTCCAAGCGCTCCATGGCCGCCCGCCTGATGGGGGAGCCAGGCTTCCAAACTCCTTTTCAAACGCGCTCCTTCCTGTTGGAAGCTGTTCAGAGCCTGGCCGCGAGAGGCAAAAACGCAGATCCGCATGAGTTGCAAGGCCCAAGAACGTCCGGGTCCGCGCTTTTTGCGCCTGCGAACGGAATTCGAGCAGGCCTCAAGCCCCCCGTGATCAACACTTTTTTGATCTGCGTCTTGTTGCAACGCACAAAAAATGCTTGCAATGCGCATCGACGCTTCTAAAATCCCCTTGCTGCACTGCAACAAGCTTTTTGTGGCATGGCAGCGGTTTTTTCCCCTTTTATGTTTTTGAAGGAATCTACATGCTGACCCCTGAACAACTGCTGGCCGCCCAGAAAGCCAATATGGAAGCCCTGCACGACCTGACCACCAAGGCTTTTGAAAGCGTTGAGCGCCTGGTTGAGCTGAACATGACGGCCACCAAGGCCATGCTGGACGAATCAGCCGCTCACGCGCAGGCCCTGCTGGGCGCCAAGGACATGCAGGAGCTGCTCGCCCTGCAAGCCAGCGTGTTCCAGCCTCTGGCAGAAAAAACCGCCGCCTACAGCCGCCATCTGTATGACATTGCCGCAGGCGCAAGCGCCGAATTCGGCAAGGCCGTGGAAGCCAAGGTGGCCGAGTCGCAAACGCAGCTGTCCAACCTAGTGGAAAACACCGCGCAAAACGCCCCAGCCGGCTCTGAAACCGCCGTGGCCATGATGAAAAGCGCCGTGGCTGCCGCCAACAATGCTTATGAATCGGTGCAAAAAGCCGTGAAGCAAGCTTCCACCGTGGCCGAAGCCAACTTCAACGCCGTTACCGCCAACGCAGCCAATCTGGCCAAGAGCGGCAGCAAAAAGCGCTGATACCGTTTGTCTCCTTGGAGCCTCCCTCGCGGAGGCCACTTGCGGGCCACGCCTTTTTTCAGGCGTGGCCTTTTTTATGGCTGCGGGCCGCTTGCGCATTCAGGCCAGCGAACAGAGAAAAATCTGGCGTGAAAAAACACGCCAGAGCCATCAGGCCCCGGTGCCTTTCATGCGCGCTGGCGCACAACCAGGCGCTTTCAATTCAGCCTTGCTTTGAAACCTGCTTGCAGCAATGACCTGGGGCGCAAAGGCAAAAGACAGCCTCTGTCAGACACGGCTGATGAATGTGATGAATAAGGCGGCACTTTCGGCGCACTCCTGCACGCCACATAAATTCAAAAACAGTAGCAAATCCAATAGGCAAGAAATACCATTCAGCGCAGGTTCTACTAGGACCTTATGCTATGGATAAAGGAGCAAAATAAGAGGGCAGGATGCGGGCATGGAATGCAGGTATGCAAAGGCTTGCGCGCCTGCCGCCTGCGCCCAGGCCTTTGCAGGCGGCTTTCTCCGCACCCGGCCAGGCTGGGGGGTGGTTTGCAGCAAGGCGTGCGCGGGCGGCGGACAATGCTCCGCCGCGCGTGGCGCGAAGCTTTTTGTGGCACTACCTCAGAGGAAAAACACATGACCCGGCCTGATTCTTTGCTTGACTCTTCTTTTGACCTGTTCGTCATCGGCGGCGGCTCCGGCGGCGTGCGCGCGGCCCGCATGGCGGCGCAGCGCGGCGCGCGCGTGGCGCTGGCCGAAGGCAGCCGCATGGGCGGCACTTGCGTGAATGTGGGCTGCATTCCGAAAAAGCTCTACAGCTACGCCGCCGGCTACGCCGAAGCGTTTGAAGAGGCGCGCGGCTTTGGCTGGCGCTGGCCGCAAGCAGCCGCGCCGCAGCTGGACTGGGCCGCGCTCAAAAGCGCCCGCGCGCAGGAAATTGCGCGCCTGAACGGCGTGTATGAAGGTTTGATGACGCAGGCGGGCGTTGCCGTGCTGCGCGGCCAGGCCAGCCTGCTGGGGCCGCAAGCGGGCGGCTTGCAGGGCGTGCAAGTCAGGGCCGCTGACGGGCGGCAGACGGCCCATGCCGCCCGCCACGTGCTGATTGCCACTGGCGGCATGCCGCGCCGCGCCAGCGTGCCGGGCGGCGAGCTGGCCATCACGTCAGACGAAATGTTTGACCTGCCCGCCTTCCCGCGCCGCCTGCTGGTGGTGGGCGGCGGCTACATCGGCTGCGAAATGGCCAGCATCTTTCACGGGCTGGGCGCTGATGTCACGCTGGTTTACCGGGGCGAGCAGGTGCTGCGCGGCTTTGACGACGAAGTGCGCGCCTTCGTGGCCGGGCAAATGCAGCAGGCGGGCGTGCGCGTGCTCACGCGCTGCGATGTGCGGCGCATCAGCGCCGGTGCGGATGGCGCGCGGCAAGTGGAGCTGACCGATGGGCAGATCATCACCGCAGACGCCGTGCTCTACGCCACGGGCCGCGAGCCGAACACGCGCGGCCTGAACCTGGCCGCCGCCGGCGTGGCGGTGGATGCGGGCGGCCACATCGAAGTGGATGAGCACTTCGCCACGCGCGCGCCGGGCATTTACGCCATTGGCGACGTGGTGGGCCGCATGGCGCTGACCCCCGTGGCGCTGGCAGAGGGCATGGCGCTGGCCGATCACCTGTTTGGCCCCGCGCCGGGGCAGCCTGCGCGCCAGATGAACTACCACAACATTCCCACGGCGGTGTTCACGCACCCGCCCATCGGCACGGTGGGCCTGACCGAAGAGCAAGCGCGCGCGGCGGGCCGCCCCATCCGCGTGTACCGCAGCGATTTCAGGCCGCTGCGCCACACGCTCTCGGGCAGCGGCGAACGCGCGCTGGTCAAGCTCATCGTCGATGACGCCAGCGACCGCGTGATCGGCCTGCACATGGCCGGGCCTGACGCGCCCGAAATCACCCAGGGCTTTGCCGTGGCCCTGCAATGCGGCGCCACCAAGGCGCAGTTCGACGCCACCATCGGCATTCACCCCACGCTGGCCGAAGAGTTCGTGACGCTGCGGCAAGTGGCGCGCAACTGAACCAGGCAGGCGAAAGAATGGCAAAGACGCCAAAAGGCCGGCTGATTGACTGATGACGGCCCAAAAAGTCAGCCACCGCTTGTTTGCCCAGCGGGTTCTTCAACAAACAAAGAGCCGTTCCCGTTTCATCAGAAAGCGGATTCAAGGCGCGGCGCCCTGACCTGGCAGGCCCATTGCCTATCAGCTTCCTGCCGCCTTCCCGCTTTCCGTGGCTTCTCCCGGAAAGCGGGCCAGCGGGCGGGCCGGGAAGATGCACAGTAGGCCAGGTGCCGCCAACGGAGAACGCCTTGCGGTCCGGCTCCGGCCTGCCGTCCCTTATGGCAAGCCATCAGCAGGGCCTGGAGCGGCCAGAAAACTTCTGGAAGAGGACAAGTCAATTGAAGGATGAACCCCGCTTCCCGCAGCATCAGGCAAGGGGGCATTCAGGTCTGGCCGGCGGCCTGTAACTGGAGACGGAAACGCGTTGGGTCCGGGGCCATGTCCGGCTTGCGCTTCGTGTTCACGCACGGCTTTGAACAGGCTCTCATCACGCCCGGGCGCGAGGGTTTTCAAAAAGCGCCTGGCGCTGGCATTTGTGGAGCCGGCGCTCCTGCCGGGGCCTCTTTCGTCTTCCGGCCTGCGCCCCAGCGGCCATCAGGGCATGCCGTTTTGGCATTTCAAAAAGGTTTCGCTCCTCGATTCATAGCATGAGGTCTTAGTGGAACGGGCGCTGACGCCGATTTTCATGTGTATGAATCAGCTTCTGTTTTTGTAGTGATACCGCCCGCTCTGCTTTCTTTCCAGGCTCACCAGTTTCAAAGTGGCGGGCCTGGGCTTTGGATGCGGCTGATGCCGGAAAATCGCCGCCCATGTCTGCCTCTGCTTCTTTTGCCCTTGTGCTGGCCTCTACTTCGCGCTACCGGCGCGAGCTGCTGGCGCGGCTGGCGCTGCCGTTTGAGACGGCCGCGCCTGATGTGGATGAAACCCCGCGCGCGGGCGAAGCCCCGCGCGAGCTGGCCTTGCGGCTGGCGCTGGAGAAAGCGCAGGCGGTGGCGCAAACGATGGCAGATCGCAAGCCGCAGGCCATCGTGATTGGCTCTGACCAGGTGGCTGATTTGCATGGCCAGCCGCTGGGCAAGCCCGGCACGCACGAGCGCGCCGCCGCGCAGCTGGCCCGCATGAGCGGGCAAACCGTGCTGTTTCACACCGCCGTGGCCGTGGTGCAGGCCAGCCGGGGCTTCGCGCAAAGCAGCCTGGCCACTGTCACGGTGCGCTTTCGCACGCTGGACGCCGCCACGATCGAGCGCTACTTGCTTGCCGAGCAGCCTTACGACTGCGCGGGCAGCGCCAAGAGCGAAGGGCTGGGCATTGCCCTGCTGCAAGCCATTGAAAGCGACGACCCCACGGCGCTCATTGGCCTGCCGCTGATTCGCACCGCGCAACTTTTGCGCGCCGCCGGGCTGACGCTGCCGTAAAGCCCAAGAGCAACGCGCCATGAGCCATTCCGCCCCGCCCGCCAGCGCCCTGCCCGCTGGCACGCTGTTTTTGATGCCCGCGCCGCTGGACTTTGGCTGCGAGCCGCCCGCGCCGCTGGAAGCGGCCTTGCCGCGCCTGGCGATTGAGACCGCCGCGCGCCTGGCTTTCTGGGTGAGCGAAAACGCCCGCTCCACCCGCGCCTTTCTCAAGCGCGTGAACGCCATCGCGCCGCTGGCGCAGCCCTTGCAGGCCGTGCAGATTGCCGAGCTGCCGCGCGCCGCCCACAAGCAGGGCGATCACGCAGGCGGCGGCGGTGCGCGGTTTGACGCGCGCGCCCTGCTGGCCCCCGCGCTGGCCGGGCATGACATGGCCCTGATCAGCGAAGCAGGCCTGCCCGCCGTGGCCGACCCTGGCAGCTCCGTCGTGCGTGCCGCACATGAGGCGGGCGTGCCCGTGCAGCCGCTGGCCGGCCCCAGCTCGCTGCTGCTGGCGCTGGCCGCCAGCGGGCTGAATGGGCAGAGCTTTGCCTTCAACGGCTACCTGCCACAGGAAGCGGCAGCGCGCGCGCGGCGCATTCGCGAGCTGGAGGCGCTGGCGCTCAAAACGGGGCAGACCCAGCTTTTCATTGAAACGCCCTACCGCAACGCCGCCTTGCTGCACGCGCTGGCGCACACCTTGCAGCCCGCCACGCGCCTGAGCGTGAGCCAGGGGCTGACGCTGCCTGCGGCCCGCTGCCGCACGCTGCCCGCCAGCGCCTGGCGCCAGCTGGGTGCAGACGCTGCGCCAGGGCGCGAGCCGGCCATCTTCGCCATCGGCCTTTGAGAAAAAACCGCGCGCCATGAACGACCGCCAACTGCTGCGCTACGCCCGCCATCTGCTGCTGGATGAAATCGGCTTCGAGGGCCAGCAAAAGCTGCTGGACGCGCATGCGCTGGTGCTGGGCGCGGGCGGCCTGGGTTCGCCCGTGGCGCTGTATCTGGCCAGCGCGGGCGTGGGCCGCATCACGCTGGTGGATGACGATGTGGTGGACCTGGGCAACCTCCAGCGTCAAATCCTGCACACCGAAGCGCGCGTGGGCCAGCCCAAGGTGGCCTCCGCCCAAGCCGCGCTGGCCGCGCTCAACCCCGAAGTGCAGGTGCATGCCGTGCCCCGCCGCGCCGACGAGGCCCTGCTGCACGAGCTGGCCGCGCAGGCCAGCGTGGCCGTGGATTGCAGCGACAACTTCGCCACGCGCCACGCCCTCAACCGCGCCTGCGTGGCACAACGCGTGCCGCTGGTGGCGGGCGCGGCCATTGGCTTTGATGGGCAGGTTTCAGTGCACGATTTGAGCCAGCCCGGCGCGCCCTGCTATGCGTGCCTGTACCCGCCCACGCAGACCGTGCCCGAGCGCCGCTGCGCCACCACGGGCGTGTTCGCGCCGCTGGTGGGCATCATCGGCAGCATTCAGGCGGCTGAAGCCCTCAAGCTGCTGACCGGCGCTGGCCAGAGCCTGGCAGGCCGCCTGCTCATGGTTGATGCCCGCGCCATGCGCTTTACCGAGCTGAGCCTGCCGCGCCACGCGCATTGCGAGGTGTGCGGCGCAGCAGCGGCATGAGAGGCTGTTCCGAGCCGCTTCAGAAGCGCTGCTTTTTGCTCCTCGTTTCATAGCATGATGTCCTAGTGGAATCAGCGCAGACGCCAATATTGGCTCCCTTGTATTTGCTTCTGTTTTTGACTTCCTTCGCGCAGACTGGCCAGGATCGCTGCGCCGCCGCCTTGGTTTTCCAGCCGCTTCCAGACTTTCTCGCGCCATCAATAAAAGGAGCGAATAAGAGGGGTCATAAAACCCGTTTTACACTGTTTCCACTAGGACGTCATGCTATTGATAAAGGAGCGAAAAAAGCCGTGGATTCAGGCCCTGCCATTCGCCGCCAGCGCCCTGTCTGTCTCCGTTCACTGCTTCCGGCAGGCAAGGCGTGAACCCGTGGAGCGCCTGGCCAGACCGTCCGGCCCAAAACAGGGGCTGCTGGCATACTCGCCCGCTTTCCCCACGCGTTTTGAAAGCCCGGATTCATGGTTGAGTCTTTTACTTATGAGCAGCTGATCGCCTCTGGAGAAGGGCGGCTGTTCACGCCCGAAAGCGGCCGCTTGCCGCTGCCGCCCATGCTGATGTTTGACCGCATCACGCACATTGACGACGACGGCGGCGCGCACGGCCTGGGGTGCATTCGCGCGGAGCTGGATATCAAACCCGATTTGTGGTTTTTCGCCTGCCACTTCCAGGGCGACCCCGTGATGCCCGGCTGCCTGGGGCTGGATGCCATGTGGCAACTCATCGGCTTTTACCTGACCTGGCTGAAACTGCCGGGGCGCGGGCGCGCGCTGGGCGCGGGCGAAGTCAAGTTCACCGGCGAAGTCGGCCCCGGCGTGAAGCAGGTGGTGTATGAAATCGACATCAAGCGCGTGATCAAGCGCAAGCTGGTCATGGCCATTGGCGACGCGCGCCTGCTGGCCGACGGCAACGAGATTTACACGGCCAGCGATTTGCGCGTGGGCCTGTTCCAGCGCGGTCAGGCCGCAGAACAGGGGTAAGACACATGAGCGCCAGGCAACGGGTCGTCATCACGGGCGCGGGCATCGTCTCGTGCATAGGCAACGACGAGGCCAGCGTGGTGGCTTCGCTGCGCGAAGGGCGCAGCGGCATCAGCGCCATGCCCCTGTTTGCCGAAATGGGCCTGCGCAGCCAGGTGGCCGGGCAGCCGCGCATTGACCTGGACGCGCGCATCGACCGCAAATTGCGCCGCTTCATGGGCGATGCCGCCGCCTATGCCTACGTCTCGCTGCAAGACGCCATCGCGCAGGCGGGGCTGACGCCCGCGCAAATTTCGCACCCGCGCACGGGCCTCATCATGGGTTCGGGCGGCGGCTCGCCCACCCACCAGATTGAGGCGGCCGACATCCTGCGCAGCAAGGGCATCCGCCGCGTGGGGCCGTATCAGGTCACGCGCTGCATGGGTTCCACCGTTTCGGCCAACCTGTCCACGGCCTTCGGCATCAAGGGCATCAACTACAGCATCACCTCCGCGTGCAGCACCTCGGCGCACTGCGTGGGCGCGGCCGCCCAGCAAATTGCCTGGGGCATGCAGGACGTGATGTTTGCCGGCGGCGGCGAAGAGCTGGGCTGGGGCCTGGCCACGCTGTTTGACGCCATGGGCGCGATGTCGCACAGCTTCAACGCCACGCCCGAAAGCGCCTCACGCCCTTACGACGCGGCGCGCGACGGCTTTGTCATCGCTGGCGGCGGCGGCGCGCTGGTGCTGGAGAGCCTGGCGCACGCCAAGGCGCGCGGCGCGCACATCCTGGCCGAGATCGTGGGCTTTGGCCTTTCTTCGGATGGCCAGGACATGGTCGCGCCTTCCGGTGAAGGCGCCATGCGCTGCATGCGGCAGGCCATTGAAAGCGTGGAAGGCCCCATCGACTACATCAACACCCACGGCACTTCCACCCCCGTGGGCGATGTGCCCGAGCTGCACGCCCTGCGCGCCGTGTTCAGCCCCGACGGCAGCGGCGCAGGCGTGCCGCCTTTTTCATCCACCAAATCGCTCACCGGCCATTCGCAAGGCGCCACGGGCGTGCAGGAAGCCATCTACTGCCTCTACATGCTCAAGCACGGCTTCATCGCCGGCAATATCAACGTGGAAAACCCCGATCCTGCCGCACACGGGCTGCCGCTGGTTACGGCCTCGCGCCCGGCCAGCCTGCGCACCGTGCTGTCCAACAGCTTCGGCTTCGGCGGCACCAATGCCACGCTGGTTTTGCGCCAGTTTGAGTGAATTCCAGAGAAACGCCAAAAACACGTTATACTCGCCGCTTCACCAAAACGCGGGAATAGCTCAGTTGGTAGAGCGCAACCTTGCCAAGGTTGAGGTCGCGAGTTCGAGCCTCGTTTCCCGCTCCAGGTTATATGCCTGCAAAACCAAACCGGTTTTAGCGGCAAAAAAATGAATTTTGCGGGAATAGCTCAGTTGGTAGAGCGCAACCTTGCCAAGGTTGAGGTCGCGAGTTCGAGCCTCGTTTCCCGCTCCATATAAAAAGAAAAAGGAAGCCAGCGCTTCCTTTTTCTTTTACGCAAAACCCTTCGGCGCGATAGCAAAGCGGTTATGCAACGGATTGCAAATCCGTCTAGCCCGGTTCGACTCCGGGTCGCGCCTCCAAATTGATTGGTTCTTTTCCGGAACACAAGCCGCTCGTCCGCATGGATTGGCGGCTTTTCTTTTGGCAAGCGGCCAATGCGCTCAGGCCGCAGCCGCCAGGCCAGAGCCTCTTTTGCCAGCGCTGCGCTTACCCAATCGCGGCCACGCGCAGGCCTGCGCACCATCCAGAAAGGCTTCATGCCAGGACGGAAAACATTTATGCACAATGGTGGACGCTCATTTTCATTTCGTCATCCGCCATGCCTTCCTCTGCCTCTTCGCGCCGCCTGCAACAGGTTGCTGTTTTGCTGGTTGCACTGGCCTTGGCCGCTATTGCTGTTGCCTTGTATGCCAGCCAGCGCTTCTCCGCCCAACGGGGGCCTTGGGCGCTGGCCGTTTTGCCTGAGCAAATCGTCTGGCTCTCGGTCGATGAGCAACTGTGGCGGCTGAACGCGCACGGCAAGCGCGAAGCCAGCATCGACACCCGGCAGTCTCTGGGCGGCGCCGTGGGCGTGCTGGCAGTCCATCCTTCAGGCCAGCTCGTGGCCTGGGTGCGCCAGCAAACGGCGCTGCACGTGCTGGATGCCCGCAGCGGGCAAGCGCGGCACCGCATCAATCCGCAATGGCCTGCCGATTTGCGCAGCCATGCCGATGAGGCCATCCACCTGGCTTTCGCGCCTGATGGCCGCTTTGCCATTGCCGCTGGCGGCGGCCATGCCGTCGTTTTGTTCGATGCCGCCGGCCGCATGCTGGCCCGCACGCCCGCCAACACTTACGTTTTCACCAACGCTCTTTGGTGGGCCGATGGCGCTTGGTGGACGACCGATACCAACCGCATGGCGCTCGTGCGGCTGGACGGCGAGACGATGAGCGAAAAAAGCCGGATTCCGCTCACCCAGCGCCAATCCGCCTGGCTTTATCTTGCTGAAGCCGCCGCGCCCTCGCATGGCGCGCCACGCAACGGCCGCCAGCCGCTGGCCACCATTGCGCGCATGTCCAATGGCATGAAATATGGACGGATGAGCGACGTATTCGCAGACGGTTCGCAAGCTGACTACGCCCAGCCTGCCGCGCCCCATATGCTGGCCGCCAAGCTGGGTGAACAGCTGGCGCCTCGCGCCGCCGCCTGGCTGGGCGACCAACTGCTGGTCACGGATGGCGTCAGCCGCGCCGTGCGCGTGTGGGACCGCTACCGCCGCCAGCAGGCGGATTGGGGTGATGCCGCCACGCAGGCAGCGCTGGCGCAAATCAGCGCCAGTCACCAGCGTTGGCACACGCTGTATCTGTCATCGCTGGGCTTGGCGGGCCTGTTGCTGGCAGCCGGCCTGCTGCTATCCAGGCAAGCGGAACGCCTGAAGGCGGCCGCCCGCAAGCTTCCTCCGCCTCTGCCAGCGGTGAGCAAAGGCGGCGCGCCTTTGCAGCGCCCCATGGCCGTCCATCCGCCGCCAGACGCCCGGCGCAGCCCGCAAGCCTGGTCCTCCATCGCTGTCTCGCTGCTCGTGCCTGGCGCGGCCCAATACCAGCAGGGGCGGCGTGGAGCCGCGCTGTTTCTCTTCACGCTATGGCTGCTCCTTTCCCTGCAACTGGTCTGGGTGTTGTGGATGGACTGGGGCGCGCGCGCCTCCGTCAGCCGCGCCCTCATATGGCAGTCATGCTGGCTGTGGCTCATGCCGGGGCTGGTTTCCGCTGGAGACGCCTGGCAAATGCGCCGGAAACAAATGTCCGCGCGGGGCGGACGCCACTCTTAAAAACATAGCAACAAATCCAGTCTGCACTAAGACTCAAGGCCGATTTGCCCCAAGGCCGCCCAGCCCGCTGGCTGCCTGTCCTTGGGCAAAATTCCGCCCGCTGGCCGCCTGGCCGCTTTCCATTCACTTTCTTTCCGCTATTTCGCTTCCATGATCCTGCGCCACGCCTTTATCCCTGCCCACAACACACGCCTGGCCAATTTGTGCGGTCCGGCAGACGAGCACTTGCGCACCATCGAAGCCGGGCTGCAAGTGAGCATCGCCCACCGCCACGAGCAATTCAAGATTGACGGCCCCAAAAAAAGCGCCGAACGCGCGCTGGCCGTGCTGCAAGCGCTGTATGAAATGGCGGGCAAGCCCCTGCGGCCCGACGCCGTGCAGCTCATGCTGGCCGGTGAAGAAATGCCGCTGTCGCAAGACGCAGACGGCGCGCCCGTGCTCAACACCCGCCGCGCGGGGCTGAAAGCGCGCACGCCCAACCAGAGCGTGTATCTGGAAAACATCGCCAGCCACGACATCACCTTTGGCATTGGCCCCGCTGGCACGGGCAAAACCTTTCTGGCCGTGGCCTGCGCGGTGGATGCGCTGGAGCGCCACGCCGTGCAGCGCATCGTGCTCACCCGCCCGGCCGTGGAAGCGGGCGAGCGCCTGGGCTTTCTGCCGGGCGATCTCACGCAAAAAGTCGATCCCTACTTGCGCCCGCTCTACGACGCGCTTTATGACCTGATGGGCTTTGACCGCGTGCAAAAAGCCTTCGAGCGCAACCAGCTTGAAATTGCCCCGCTGGCCTTCATGCGCGGACGCACGCTCAATGACGCCTTCGTCATCCTGGACGAAGCGCAAAACACCACGCCCGAGCAGATGAAGATGTTCCTCACCCGCATCGGCTTTGGCGCGCGCGCCGTCATCACGGGCGACATCAGCCAGATAGACCTGCCCAAAGGCGCGTCCAGCGGGCTGGTGGACGCCGAACGGGTGCTCAAACGCGTCAAGGGCCTGGCCTTCACGCGCTTTACCTCGGCCGACGTGGTGCGCCACCCGCTCGTGGCCCGCATCGTCGATGCGTATGACGCGCAGCGCAAAAGCAAAGCCGCCCCTGCCAAGGCGCAAGCCGCCGCCCAGGAGCAGGCATAGCCGCGAGCCGCCCCCATGCGCCTTTATCAGTGGGTCCTGACGGCAGCGGCGCTCGCGATATCGCTGCCGCTGGCCTTCTTGCTGCATTCGCAAATCACGCGTGAGCAAACAACCGGCATCGCCGTCATGGCAGGCAGTCTGTTGCTGCTCTGGAGCGTGACCGTGGCCGTCTGGCGCCGCTGGCGCGGGGCCTTCACCGTATCGCTGGCGCTGGCTGCGCTGTTATGGCTGCCGCTATGGCTCATCACCAGCAGACGCATCGCCTTCATACTCCGGCACGGCGGCATGGACTGCGCCTCGTGCCAAGGCTCGCCCATGGTCTTTCTGTTCCAAATGATCATGGAGCAGATATTTTTCGTGCCGCTCACATTCGTGCTGCTTGCTGGCGCGCGCTGCGTCTGGCAATGGCGCCAAACAAGCAAAACGCGCCCTGACACCCAAACGAATCAGGCTTGCGCACATGCCAGCGAGAAAATGCGCGAAATCATTTGAACCATTCCCGCCTCCAGCTGGTTTTTCATGCCTGCACATTCGATTTCTGATTTCGGATCGGATTCGCTCAAATCCATTCTTTATTCCAAACGCGCCTACGCCTACATTTATTAGCTGCGTATTGGTCAATGGCGGGCGCGTGGATCTGCAAGCCACAGGCTGCCAGAGTGCGCACCACCCAAGGTCTACCCGCCCTGGAAACAGGTCTACAACACCTTTGCCCGCTGGCGTCAGCGCGGCGTGTGGGATGTGCTGCTGGCGCTGTTGCGCCAGCAGGTGCGCGCCAAGGCGGACAGGTGGTCCAAGCCCAGCAAGGCCATCAATTGACCCCTAGTCGGTCAAGACTGTCACAAAGGAGACAGCACGGTTCGGCGCATGGCCAGGCTTCCGGCATAACTTTGAGGATGGTTTTTAGCCGCCGTACACCGGAAAAGCGCGGGTCAGCTCGGCCACTTTGGCGCGCACGGCGGCCAGGTTGGCTTCGTCGCGCGGGTTGTCGAGCACGTCGGCCACCAGGTGGGCGGTGGCGCGCGCTTGTTCTTCCTTGAAGCCGCGCGTGGTCATGGCGGGCGTGCCGATGCGCACGCCGCTGGTGATCATGGGCTTTTCGGGGTCGTTGGGGATGGCGTTTTTGTTGATGGTCATGTGGGCGGCGCCCAGCACGGCTTCGGCTTCTTTGCCGGTGATGCCTTTGGCGCGCAAATCGACCAGCATCACGTGGCTTTGCGTGCCGCCGCTGACGATGCGCAGGCCGCGCTGCGTGAGTGTTTCGGCCACCACTTTCGCGTTTTTCTTGACCTGTTCGGCGTACTGCCTGAATTCGGGCGAGAGCGCTTCCTTGAAGGCCACGGCCTTGGCGGCGATCACGTGCATGAGCGGCCCGCCTTGCAGGCCGGGGAAGACGGCGCTGTTGATGGCCTTTTCATGTTCGGCTTTCATGAGGATGAAGCCCGAGCGCGGGCCGCGCAGGCTTTTGTGCGTGGTGCTGGTCACCACATCGGCGTGCGGCACGGGGTTGGGGTATTGGCCGCCGGCGATCAGGCCCGCGTAGTGCGCCATGTCCACCATGAAGATGGCACCCACTTCCTTGGCCACGCGGGCAAAGCGCGCCCAGTCGATTTCCAGGCTGTAGGCGCTGGCGCCGGCCACGATGAGTTTGGGCTTGTGCTCGCGCGCTTTGCGCTCCATGGCGTCGTAGTCGATTTCTTCCTTTTCATTCAGGCCGTAGGAAATCACGTTGAACCATTTGCCGCTCATGTTCAGCGCCATGCCGTGCGTCAGGTGCCCGCCTTCGGCCAGGCTCATGCCCATGATGGTGTCACCAGGCTTGAGAAAGGCCAGAAAGACGGCTTCATTGGCGCTGGCGCCGCAATGCGGCTGCACGTTGGCCGCTTCGGCGCCAAAGAGTTTTTTCACGCGGTCGATGGCCAGCTGCTCCACCACGTCCACAAATTCGCAGCCGCCGTAGTAGCGCCGGCCGGGGTAGCCCTCGGCGTATTTGTTGGTCAGCTGCGTGCCGGCGGCTTGCAGCACGGCGGGCGAGGCGTAGTTTTCGCTGGCGATCAGCTCGATGTGGTCTTCCTGGCGCTGGTTTTCGGCCTCAATGGCGGCCCAGACTTCGGAATCGGTTTGCGCGATGAGATTGCGGCGGTCGTACATAGGAATGCAAGGTGGTTGGACGGGTCGTTCAGGCCCCGTGGCGGGGCCGCCCAGGCGAGCGGCGAAAACGGCGGCGCGCTTCCCCGTGGTGTCCACGTCGGCCTCCAAAACCGGTTCTGGCTGTGAACCGGCTTTTTGGCGGCTTCATCGCCAGTCGCGCGCGGCGGCGAGTGTAGCGATTGGGTATGCGGCGGCTGGCGCTCTGGCTGGTGCCGTCTCGCGGCAAGGCAGGGCTTGCATGCGCTGGCGCAGATCCTGCCGCCGGAACTGCCACCACAGGCCCGCCGGGCCGCGCTGCATGGGCAGGAGAAAAGCCTGACCGGCAGCGCAAGGCAGCGCGCTGGCGCTTTCTTCCCATAGCTTCAATGGCCCGCCAGGCACGGCTGCCTGCAATTGGCGCAGTCCACTGGCGGGCTGCACGGCGATGGTGACCGTCACAGGCTGCATCGCCGCCAGCCAGCTGGTGAGCAAGATGAGCGCTGCCCACCCGCACAGGGCCAGCATGCCGCCCGTGGTCAATGCCATAAGGCATTGCCAGGCGCGAAAGCGCAGCCTGAACAGCCAAGGCCCCCGGTCAGAGTTTTGCGGCTCGCACAGCAGCCAGATGAAGGCGGGCGGCCCTGTTACCGCCAAAGCCAGAGCAAACAGCGCAGTGCCAGACCAGGAGCCTGCCGGCCAGATTAGGGGGTGCGACGGCAGGGCTGCGGTCAGCAGTGGCGCGCCGCTGACCAGCAGCAGCGCGGAAGCCGCCGCGAGACAGCGTGTGCGAGGCGAATCCAGCAATTGCTCTGGCGCTGCGTGGCGCAGCAAGTCTTGCAGCGGCGGCAGGGC
Organism: Ottowia sp. oral taxon 894; assembly: GCF_001262075.1. GTDB lineage: Bacteria > Pseudomonadota > Gammaproteobacteria > Burkholderiales > Burkholderiaceae_C > Ottowia > Ottowia massiliensis. The sequence continues at coordinate 472,960 of NZ_CP012073.1, forward strand.
CACGCCCCGCGCGGCCAGCGCCTGCGTCAGCGGCAGGGCTTGCAGATGGGCCCGCCACTGGCGCAGGCGGTTGGGGCTGCTCCAGTCCGTCAGGCCATTGGACGGCGAGCCGGTTTGCAGCGCAGGCGTGGGCCGTCCTGCGGGCTGCCACACCTCTAGCGTGAGCCTTTGCCAGCCTGATGGAGTGCGCACGCGCAGGAAGGCCAGGGGCGGCGCGGCGGCGCTGGAGGAGATGACCTCATTCCAGCGCCACTGCGCCTTGCCGCTGCGCAGATCGTCCAGGCTGACCGACCAGCTCGTGCTCAGCCCCAGCCAGGCGGCCTGGCGCGGCAGGCCCGTTTCCACCCGCAAGGTTTGCTCATCCAGCCACAGGCGCTCATCGGCGGATTGGCGCATGCAGCGCCAGACCATCAAACCCCATATCAGCAACAGCGCCAGCAGCGGTGCGAGCCACCACTCCTCGCGCCATCTCATGTGCGCGATGACGATGACGATTGCCACCATGCCCGCCAGCAGCGCGCCATAAATGACATATACCAGCCGCATCATCCCCAGAGTCAGCTGATCCAGGCGGCTGGGCGGCGGCGCGGGCGGGCGGCGCCATTCAAAACAGGCGCGGTTCATGAAACGGTTCTTTCATGGAAGCACATCAAAGAAAGGAGCAAATTTGATGGGTCTTAAATGGCGATCGCGCCCGTTTGGCGGGGAGGTATCGCTATGAACAAAGGAGCGAAATTCATCATTTTCCTGCCGTTTCATTGCCAGACCAATCCGCTTTTTGTAGCGCAAATGAAAACGGCCGGGGCGGCCCGCGCACAAAAAATACCCGGCGGCTTGAAATGAAAACGCCTGTCATCTGAAAATCGCACCTTTTTGAACAAAAGGAAACAGAGCATGAGCAAGACATGGCATTTGCGCGCCGTAGCCGGCGCGGCCGCGCTGCTGGCGGCGCAAGGCGCGCTGGCGCAAGCGGCGCCCACAGGGCAAACGGCACAAAACGCAGCCGATGACAAAACGCCCACCCTGCAAGAGGTGAAAGTGGTCGATACCGCCGAGCAGGCCTGGAAGCAGGCGCCGGGCGTGTCCACCATCACGCGGCAAGACTTGCAAACGCCCCCGGCGGGCGACTTGGCCGAAGTGGTGCGCAAGCAGCCGGGCGTGAACCTCACGGGCAACTCCACCAGCGGCCAGCGCGGCAACAACCGGCAGATTGACTTGCGCGGCATGGGGCCTGAAAACACGCTCATCCTGATTGACGGCAAGCCCGTGCACAGCCGCAACTCGGTGCGCTACGGCTGGCGCGGCGAGCGCGACACGCGCGGCGACATGAACTGGGTGCCCGCCGATGCCGTGGAAAAAATCGAAGTGCTGCGCGGCCCCGCCGCCGCCCGCTACGGCAGCGGCGCAGCCGGCGGCGTGGTGAACATCGTCACCAAACCCATTCCTGACAAGCTGGGCGGCAGCGCCAGCGTGTACTACCAGCACCCGCAAGACTCGCGCGATGGCGGCTCCAAGCGCGCCAGCGTCAGCCTGGCCGGCCCCATCTCGCCCATGCTGGGCTTTCGCGTGAACGCCAACATCGCCAAAACCGGCGCGGACGCCTGGGACATCAACCGGGGCCACGCCTCCACCCGCACGGGCATCTACCGGGGCACCTTCCCCGCCGGGCGCGAAGGCGTGCGCAACCGCGACGTGGCCGGCCGCCTGTCGCTCAAGCCCTCGGAGCGCCACACCATTGACCTGGACGCCTCTTTCAGCCGCCAGGGCAACATCTACACGGGCGACACGCAAAACACCAACAACTTCACCACCGACGCGCGCGGCCGCCTGGTGGCCACCTCGCAGCGCGTGCTGGACGCCATCGGCTCTGAAACCAACCGCATGTACCGCAGCGCTTTTGCCCTCACGCACAAAGGGCGCTACGACTTCGGCAGCTCGCAAGCCTGGCTGCAATACGAAAGCACGCGCAACACCCGCATGGACGAAGGGCTGGCCGGCGGCACCGAAGGGCTGTTTTCCAGCAACCACTTCAGCACCGCCAAACTGGAAGCGCTCACCGCCCACGGCGAAGCCAGCGTGCGCGGCCGCTGGGGCAGCCTGGCCCACATGATGACCGTGGGCGCGGAATGGGCGCACCAGAAATTCAGCGACCCCAACTCCATGTCGCAAGCCGCCACCGAAGGCGGGCGCGTGCCCGGCATCGCCGTCCGGGGGCGCAGCAGCGAAATCAGCGCGCGCATCGCCTCCGTGTTCGTTGAAGACAACATCGAACTCACCCGCGCCACCCTCATCACCCCCGGCCTGCGGCTGGACCACCACAGCAAGGCGGGCGGCAACGTCAGCCCCTCGCTCAACCTCTCGCACGACTTCACAGACCGCCTCACGCTCAAAGCCGGCGTGGCGCGCGCCTACAAAGCGCCCAACCTCTACCAGCTCAACCCCAACTACCTGCTCTACAGCCGGGGCATCGGCTGCTGGGGCGGCCACGGCTCGTGCTACCTGCAAGGCAACCCCGACCTGAAGGCCGAAACCAGCATCAACAAAGAGCTGGGCATCGAATACACGGACGACACCGTCCAGGCCGGCGCCACCCTGTTCCACAACGACTACCGCAACAAAATCGAAGCGGGCCACGACATCGTGGGCAACGCCACCGGCGGCACGGGCCCGTACGCCAACTCCGAAATCTTCCGCTGGAGCAACACGCCCAAAGCCGTCATCTCCGGTCTGGAAGGCACCTTCAGCTACCGCTTCAGCCCCGCGCTGACCTGGCGCAACAACTTCACCTGGATGCTGCAAAGCAAGAACAAGCTCACCGACGAGCAGCTGTCCATCATCCCGAAATACACCCTCAACTCGCGCCTGGACTACAAGGCCCTGCCCGCGCTGGACGTGTTCGCCGCCGTCACCTTCTACGGCCGCCAAAAGCCCAACAAATACGACTACCAGGGCCTGCCGCTCACCGGCGAAGAAACCCGCAGCCTCAAGCCCTACGGCCTGGTCAATGTGGGCGGGCAATACGCCTTCACGCCCGGCATCGCCCTCTCGTTCGGCATCAACAACCTGTTTGACAAGCGCCTCTACCGCATGGGCAACGCCATCGGCGTGAACCGCCCGCGCACCATCTACGGCGCAGGCGCGGCCACCTACAACGAGCCGGGCCGCTCGTTCTACGTGGGCCTGTCGGCGCGCTTTTGAGAGCCAGTCCGGAGCCTGGCCGCAAGGGGCAAACCGCAGACGGATTTGCCTGTGACCCCGCGAAAATTTGCAAGGCCACAGACCGCCAGCCTCTCGAACAAAACCTTCCGGCAAGCCGCCGCATCCCTTGGCAGGAAGCGGCAGCTTTCTTCTGCCTCCTGAACGCCAGCATGGCCTGCGTTTCACCGGATCAGCCGCCGCATCACATCAAAAACAAGAGCGAATTCGAGTGCACGAAAAATAGCATCTGCGCCCATTCCACTAGGACATCACGCTATGAATCAAGGAGCGAATCAAGGCTTGTTTCCCGCTTCGCCACAGCCGTGCGGGCTGCTTTGCATGGGCACCGGGCAGCGTCAAAAAACGAATGCCTGACGCGCGCGGGCAAAGCCGTCTTGACTGGATGGGGCGGCATGCCTGCCGCCCCTTGCGGCCAGGTGATGAAGGCCAGAAGGCATCAAAAACAAGAGCGAATACAAGGGGTAGAAAAGTGGCTTTCGCGCCCGTTGCACTAGGACCTGTCGCTATGGATTCAAGAGCATAAAACTCGCGTCTCCATGAAGCGCCCGCCACTTGCGTCAGGTATTTCAGACCCGGCCCGCAGCCATTTCCTGTTCTTTCTCAGGGCCTGTTCTCCAATCAAGCCAAGCGTCGAAAGCTGGTGATCTTGACGAATGCATCAACCGATGCCTCGCCAAGCGCAGCGTCCTTGCTCAGCCAGGCCAAAGACCTTTCAGCAATTCAGCGCTTGGGCGGTGCCTTGATGCTGTGCCGCTCATGGCGTCTGATCATTTGCACATTCTCCAGCTGCCCAGTCCACGGCCGCGTCGAACAGGCGCAGGCCGGCTTCGGAGAGGTTGGTGAAGCTGGCGTTGTCCAGAAAGAACATGACGCGCCGGGCCGGGGCCAGGGTTTCGTAGTCCATCGTCGCGCCTTTTTCGTAGCCGAAGAGGGCCGCTTTTTCGGGCTGGCCGTAGAGCGTGGCGATGGTGGCGGCGCCCAGGCCCGGCTTGCCCCAGCTCATGGGGGCCTGTTTCACATACACATTGGCCGCGCCGGCGGGCAGCCCTGCCGACAGAGGGTGCGGCGCATTGACCAGCCACAGGTAGCGCTCTTTTTCGGCTTCGCCGTAGTCGGCGCCGCTGCGCTTGCCGGTCATGGCTAGGTCATCGAGCAAGTCGTTTTCCCAGGTCAGCAGCGGTACAGCAAGCTGCCGCCAGCCGGGGTGGACGTTTTTGGCCGCCACGGTGGAGGAGATGATGACCAGCGCCATGCCTTGCGCGGCTTGCGGCGCGGCGTCTTGCCCGGCCAGCGTCACGGCCCAGCCGCGCCGGGTCAGATGCTGGCGGATGGCTTCGTCCACGGCGGCGTGGGGGCCGCCCGTCTGGCCCAGCAGCAGGGCGCGGCGGGCGGCGGGCGCGTCGCCCGCATTGGATGCGTCGCTTGGCCGGGCGCGGCTTGCGGCGGGCAGCAAGGTCAGGGCAGCGAGGGCGGCCAGATGGTGTCGGCGTGTGGTCATGATGTGAAAAGCGCCAGGCGCAAGACGATGGAGGGGGCAAGGGCAGGCTTGCGGGAGCGGTTCAAAGTCTGCCTGCGAACGGGTTCTGAAGCCGCTGGTTATCCGCTATTGGTTTGATAGCTCCAGGTCCCGTGAAATTGGGCGGAAGAGACGTTTTCTGGGGAACTGAATTTGCTCTCGGAAAAGGAGTGAAACGCGCACAGCCCGGGCCGGTTCCGGCTTGCGCGTTTCACGCCTGCGAGCCGCTTTGAGCCGCTTCAGAACTCGAACCCTGCCGTGAGCGACACCTGGCGCGCGTCGCCCAGGGCCAGGCCGAATTCGTTCACGCTGGAGGTGTAGTAGGTGCGGTCAAACAGGTTCTTCACATTCAGCTGGAACTTGACTTTGCGGCCCTGAATGGGCGTTTCATACGTGGCAAACAGGTTGGCCACGGTGTAGGAAGGCAGCCAGAAGGTGTTGGCCGAGTCGCCCGCGCGCTTGCCCGCGTAGCGCACGCCCGCGCCCAGGCGCAGCTGGCCTTGCCCCCAGAGCTGGCCGGCGTTGTAGACGGCGTTGGCCGAGGCGGTGACGCGGGCGGCGTTCCACAAACGGTTGCCCTGGAATTTGGGGTCGCGGGTGGTTTTGGCGTCAATCAGCGCCAGGCTGCCAATGAAGCTCCAGCGCGGGTTGATTTCGCCGGCCACGTCCAGCTCGATGCCGCGCGAGCGGGCCGCGCCGGAGGTGCGCCATTCGGTCAAGCCCGTGTTCTGGTTGAACTGCGAGACGAGCACGCTTTTCTTGCGGATGTCAAAAAGCGCCAGCGTGCCGGTCAGGCCGCCCGCGCTTTCGTATTTGGCGCCCACTTCCCAGGACTTGCCGCTTTCGGGCTTGACGCTGGAGTCAATCAGCCCGCTGGAGTGCGGGGCGATGGTGGAGATGGGTTTGAGCGACTGGCTGTAGCTGGCGTAGAGCGAGACGGCGGGCGTGAGCTTGTAGACCACGCCCAGGCGGGGCAGCCATTTGCCGTCGCGGGTGTTGGTGTTGAGCTTGAAGGGGCGGCCCCGGCCCGCGCGCTGCGCCCAGTGCAGGTAGCGCGCGCCGGCGGTGACGATCCACTGGCGGTTCAGGTGGATGGCGTCCTGAAAGAAAAGCGAGTGGTTGTGCAGCAGGTCGCGCTGGTCGCTGTCGCCAGCCACAACGGTTGTGCCCGGCCGCACGCGGCCATACACGGGGTTGAGGTAGCTGAAAGCGTTGTCCACGCCGCCGCGAATCATGTCGGCGCGGTAAATCTTGCGGTATTCGGCGTCCATGCCGAATTGCATGTCGTGCTGCATGCCGCCCAGCCTGGTGCTGCCGTCGATGTAGGCGGTGCCGTAGCTGTCGGCGCTGAGCGCGCCCCGGGTGCCGTCGGCGCGGCGGCGCAGCAGGCCGGTGGCGGTGTTGATGCCCAGCAGGCGCAGCTGGTTGGCGTCATACGTTTCGCGGTTGTAGCTCAGGCTCACGTGGCCCGACCAGCCGGGCGTGATGCGGTGATCCAGCGAGAACTGCGCCAGGTGGCTCTTGCCCTTCATCTGGTTGAACGGCTCGTCCAGGCGGCGCGTGGCGGGAATGTCCAGCGGCTTGTTCGTGCGCGGGTCCAGCGCGGTGCCACGGTCAAACGGCACGTTGTAGTCACGGAATTCGTACCAGAGCACGGCTTGCGTGTCGCGCCCGTACCAGGCCAGCGAAGGGGCCAGCAGCACGTCGCGCCGCTTGCCGAAGTTGCGCCAGTAATCTTCATTCGTGTAGTCGGCCACCAGGCGCCAGGCCAGGCCGCTGTCGGCCACGGGGCCGGTGGCATCCAGCAGCAGCCCCGCGCCGTTGCGGCCGCGCCCGTAGCTGGAGCCGCTCACGCTCAGGGCCGTGCGCGGCTGCATTTGGGGCTTTTTGCTCACCACGTTCACCACCCCGCCCGGATCCATGATGCCGTAGAACATGGAAGACGGCCCTTTGAGCACCACCACGCTTTCGGCGGCGGCGTTCATGCCACGGCCCTGCACCAGCGGCATGCCGTTATGCATGATGGAGCCGTCGCGGTTGCCGCCAAAGCCGCGCTTGAGGATGGTGTCTTGCGTGCCCGCCAGCGTGTTGCCTTGCGTGATGCCGCTGACGTTCATCAGCGCATCGTCCATGTAGCGCGGGCGCTGGTCGCGCAGCACCTGGGCGGAGACGGCGTTGGTCACTTGCGGCACTTCCAGCACAGGGGCCAGCGAGCGCAGCGTGGACGCATCGGGCACGGGCTGGTAGCTGCTTTCATGCTCCACCGGCACAGGCGCGGCGCCCCACCACCGTGACAGCGCCCAGCGTGCCGGCGCTGCCGCCGCCCGCTGCGTCGCCAGCGGTGACCTCCTCGTCCGCGCCGTCACTTTGAAGCGCGGAAGCATCAAAAGCAGCCGCAGCCGTTTGCGCGCAAGCCAGCGCGGGCAGCAAAACAATGGCCGCGCAAATGCCGCGCAACGCGAAACCAGGCGAATGGAATAAAGCCATGATGAATGCGAAGAAATGAAATCGATGAAATTGAAAAACGCCGCCCGCGCAGGGTCTGGCGGCGGGCAGCGGCGCATGAAGCGCGGTTATTTTCATTCGCATTGCATTTTTTTTGCCATTCACGATGAGATGACACAAATGCAAGCTGCGGCATTGCCGCGCAGGCAAACGTCAAGCTCATCTGAAAGCGGTGTTCGTGCGCTCAGCGCTGAATTTCTGAACAGGCTTTCAGGACGGCCTTTTTTCTTGAACTTTCAAAGCGCAAGAGCAATGCCCGCAGCATGAAGATGAAGCGGCTCCGCCCTCATTCTTTGCCTGGCTTTTGCGCTGGCCAGGCGTCAGACGCCGTCTGCTCCCGTTCCGCCCACGCGGCCAGTCTGCTTTTCGTCTGGCGCAGGCGCTTGGGTTGTCAAAAAACAGGAGCGAATAAAAAGGCCATGAAACGGCATTTGCGCAGTTTCTTCTAGGACCTCATGCTATTGTTTCAGGAGCTGATCTGGCTCGCTTTCTGGTTCTGGCAGGCATAAAAAAAGCACCGCGCGGAGGCGGTGCTTTTCATTGACGGCGGCGCTGCGGGGTTTACAGCGCTTTCACCAGTTCGGGCACGGCTTCAAAGAGGTCGGCTACCAGGCCGTAGTCGGCCACGCTGAAGATGGGGGCGTCCGGGTCTTTGTTGATGGCCACGATGACGCGGCTGCCGCTCATGCCGGCCACGTGCTGGATGGCGCCGGAAATGCCCACGGCCACGTACAGCTGCGGGGCGACGATCTTGCCCGTCTGGCCCACTTGCAGGTCATTGGGGGCGTAGCCTGCATCCACGGCGGCGCGGCTGGCGCCGATGGCGGCGCCCAGCTTGTCGGCCAGCGGGGTGAGCACGGACTGGAACTGCTCGGCGCTGCCCAGCGCGCGGCCGCCGGAGACAACGACCTTGGCGGCGGTCAGATCGGGCCGGTCGCTCTTGGCCAGCTCCTGGCCGACGAAGCGGCTCTTGCCGCTGGCGGCCACGGCGGGCACGCTTTCCACGGCGGCGCTGCCGCCCGTGGCGGCTGCGGCGTCAAAAGCCGTGGTGCGCACGGTGATGACTTTCACCGCGTCGCTGCTTTGCACGGTGGCAATGGCGTTGCCCGCGTAGATGGGGCGCTCGAAGGTGTCGGCGCCGTCCACCTTGGTGATGTCGCTGATTTGCGAAACATCCAGCTTGGCGGCCACGCGCGGCGCGGTGTTTTTGCCGCTGGCGGTGGCGGGAAAGAGGATGTGGCTGTAGCCGCCAGCCATAGCCAGCACTTGCGCGGCCAGGTCTTCGGCCAGGCCATGCTCCAGGGCCGGGCCATCGGCATGCAGCACTTTGGCGACGCCGGCCACTTGCGCGGCGGCTTGCGCGGCAGCGGCGGCGTTGTGGCCTGCGACGAGCACGTGCACATCGCCGCCGCATTGGCGGGCGGCCGTGACGGCGTGCAGCGTGGCGGGCTTGAGGGAGGCGTTGTCGTGTTCGGCGATAACGAGGGCGGTCATGACGATTCCTTTCTCCTTGTCAGATCACTTTGGCTTCGTTCTTGAGCTTGCTGACCAGCTCGGCCACATCGGCCACTTTCACGCCGGCGCTGCGGGCGGGCGGCTCGGCCACCTTCAGGGTTTTCAGGCGCGCGGCCACGTCCACGCCCAGGTCTTGCGGCGTGATGGTTTCCAGCGGCTTTTTCTTGGCCTTCATGATGTTGGGCAAGGTGACGTAGCGCGGCTCGTTCAGGCGCAAGTCGGCCGTGACGACGGCGGGCAGCGCCACCGAGATGGTTTGCAGGCCGCCGTCCACTTCACGCGTGGCTTGCAGCTGCTGATCCTTCACTTCCAGCTTGCTGGCAAAAGCGGCCTGCGGCCAGTCGGCCAAGGCGGCCAGCATCTGGCCCGTCTGGTTGGCATCGTCGTCAATGGCCTGCTTGCCCAGCAGCACGATTTGCGGCTGCTCCTTGTCCACCACGGCCTTGAGCAGCTTGGCGACGGCCAGCGGCTGCAATTCGGCGTCGGTCTGCACCAAAATGGCGCGGTCGGCGCCAATGGCCAGCGCGGTGCGCAGGGTTTCCTGGTTTTGCGCCACGCCGCAAGAGACGGCGACAACTTCTGTCACCACGCCTTTTTCCTTCAGACGCACCGCCTCCTCCACGGCGATTTCGTCAAAGGGGTTCATGCTCATCTTGACGTTGGCGGTTTCCACCCCGCTTTGGTCGCTTTTGACGCGAACCTTCACGTTGTAGTCCACCACGCGCTTGACGGCGACAAGTGCTTTCATGCTGCTTTCTCCTTAGGTGACTGATGAGAACGATGTGATGCAAACAATTTTATTCGGCAGGTGTTACGTTTTAACCGTATGAGCGGCAGGCTCAGGGTTATCCCTAGGGTGCTTGAATGCCTGCGAACGGGGCTGCGCGGCGGCGGGCTTCAGGCGGTGTTTTCAGCCGCCAGACGGCGAAACGCGAGCCTGTGGGCAGTGTCTGGTTCAGCTCCTTGATTGATAGCGCCATCGTGAGCTTCCACTAGGACATCAGGCTGTTTCCAGGCCGTAAATTCGCTCCTTTTTCTGATGCCGTCTCGCATGTCTTTCGCCCGCGAGGGCCGCCCGCATGGCGGGCTGCGCGGCAGGGGAGAAAACTAGAATTCGCGCTTTTGCCGCCTCTGCATTGCCTCATGAGTTCTTCCCTGTTGCCCCGGATCGTTGAGCGCGTGGATCGCCTGTTGGCGCGATACGCCCAGTTACGCAGCGCCAATGCCTTGCTCAAGCTGCAAGTGCAGGCGCTCACGCAGGAGCGTGACAGTCTTCAGTCACGCCTGACAGCGGCGCGGTCGCGCAATGAAGAGCTTCTGAGCCACTTGGCCCGGCTGGGGCAGGAGGCGCCGCGATGAAGCAGCCGGTGACCGCGCCTGCCGCGCAGACTGAAGTGCAAATCATGGGGGAGAGCTACGTGCTGGCCTGCCCGGCGGGCAGTGAAAGGCGCCTGGCTGAGGCCGTGGCCCGCGTGGATGAAGCCATGTGCCAGATTCGCAGCAGCGGCAAGCTGCGCGCCCGTGAGCGTATTGCGGTGCTGGCGGCCCTCAATCTGGTGTTTGACCGCGATACGGCTGCGCCAGCCAAGGCGGCGCGGCCTGCCGCTGCGCCTGAAGCGCCTGCTTCAGGCGAGGGTCTGCCTGCCAGCGATGAGGCTGCGCTGGCAGCCTTGTTGCAGCGGCTGGATGAAGCCCTGGCGGACGATGGCGCAGAGGAATGAACGCATGGCCCGCGCTGCTTTGGCTGCCTGAAGCAGATTTGTCTGGGCGGCGGAAAGGCTGAAGGAGCGATGCGGCGGAGGTGGCGCTTTGCGGCATTGCAAATGCCTTGATAGGCCAGCCCATTCGCGGTTCGCTCCCCTGGGCCAGACTTTGAACGGGTTTCGACGCATTTGCCAGAAGGGCCGTTTTTTTGCGTTTGATGGCGCAGCCGTTTCCTGACGCTTCCTGAATTTCGCGCTTGAAGAGCCTGGCCGCATCGCGCGTCATCTTGTTTTGTTTCTGTATTTTTTCTGTGCTGGCTTCTGGCTTTTGGCAATCCGCCCTCACTGCTGAACAGGCCAGCGCCTGGCCGCTGTGGCTGCGCGTGAGCGCGGCCGTGTCTGAGCTGGCGGCCTTCTGGCCGCTGCTGCTGGCTTGCATTCCGGCCTTGGCGATTTGCCTGGACCGTGTGGCAGGTGAGCCGCCCATGCGCTGGCACCCCGTGGCGTGGATGGGGCATGCGCTGCTGTGGCTGGGCGTGCGCATTGCGCCGCCTGCCGCATCGGCTTCTTCAGGCGCGGATTGGCCTGCCTTCTGGCGTGGCGCGGCGGCCTGGCTGGCAGGCGCGGGCCTGTTTGCAGGGGCGGCCTGGGGGCTGCAAGCCTGGCTGCTCACCCAGCCCGCCTGGCTGGCCACGCTGGCGCTGGCGCTGTGCCTGAAAACCTTGCTGGCCTGGGCCATGCTGCATGACGAGGTGCTGGCGGTTGAAGCCGCCCTGCAGGGCGGCCTGCCGGCGGGGCGCGCCCGCCTGGCCCGGCTGGTGAGCCGCGACACGGCGCAGCTCACATCCAGCGAAGTGCGTGAAAGCGCCATCGAGAGCCTGGCTGAAAACCTGAACGACTCGGTCATTGCCCCGCTGCTGTGGTTTGTGCTGCTGGGCCTGCCAGGCGCGGCGCTCTATCGCTTTGCCAATACGGCAGATGCCATGTGGGGCTACCGCGCCGCGCGCGAGCTGGGCGGCGTGGCGCGCCAGTGGGAATGGGCGGGCAAATGGGCCGCCCGTGCAGACGACGCCCTTTCCTGGCTGCCCGCCCGCCTGACGGCCGCGCTGCTATGGCTGGCGGCCGGGCGGCTGGCCTTGCGGCGCGGGCGGGCGCTGGCCGCCTTGCCAGAGCAGGCACGCCAAACCCCGTCGCCCAATAGCGGCTGGCCCATGGCCGCCGTGGCGCTGCTGCTGGGCGTGCGCCTGGGAAAGCCGGGCAGTTACACCCTCAACCCCGCAGGCCGCGCGCCTGAGCCGGCTGATCTGCTGCGCGCCTGCGCCCTGGGTTCGCGCGCCATTTTGGGCGCTGCGCTGCTGGGCAGCTTCGCTCTGATGGCGCTCATCCTGGCGTAGCAGGGGCTGAAAATTTGTTCAGAGTTTGAATCGGCGGCGGCGAACCGGTCAGACGAAACCGCCGTTATCCAAGCGCCACAATGGCGGCCCGGCTTTGCCCGACGCCGGTTTTGACGCAGCGCGAAAGCGGCGCCCGGCTCTGGGCCGCAAAGCGGCCATCAGCCTTGCATGCGCCGCGCGCTGGAATCAAAGAGCCGGATCATCCCCAACAAGATAGGAGCGACTTTCATCATGTCATCAACCCAATCTCTTTCCATCGGCATTGCGGGCGCGGGCCTGCTGGGGCGCTTGCTGGCGTGGCAGCTGTCGCGCGCGGGGCACCGCGTGAGCGTGTTTGACGTGGCCCGTGGCCCCGGCCCCGTATTCCGCAGCCAGGCGGACGATTCTGATGTGCCCACGGCGGCAGGTTTCACGGCGGCGGGCATGCTCAGCCCGCTGGCGGAGCTGGATACGGTGGAGCCTGCCGTGGCGGCGCTGGGCTGGCGCTCCATCGCCCTGTGGCGCGACATTGCCGCCGCGCTGCCGCAGCGCCCCATGTTCCGCAGTGAGGGCAGCCTGATGCTGGCCCACCGCGAAGACCTGGGCGCGGCGCAGCGCGTGCTGGAGCGCCTGCGCACGGCCTGCGAAACCCAGGCCTGGCAAAACCTCAGCCCCCCCGAAGGCGTGCAGCCGCTGGAGCTGGCGCGGCTGCGCGAGCTGGAGCCTGCCTTGCAAGGCCCCGCGCACGCCTGGCTGCTGCCGGGCGAAGGGCAGCTGGACGCCGTGGCCATGATGATGGCCCTGCACGACGACAGCCCCGGCGCGCAATGGCACTGGAGCCGCCCCGTGCGCTGCGTGGAAGAAAACGGCACGCTGCACTTTGCAGACGGCGGCCAGGCCGCGTTTGACGCCGTGATCGACACGCGCGGCGTGGGCGCGCAAGCCAGCCGGCAAGGCGCATGCGCCAGCGCATCGCCCGTCTTTGACGTGCGCGGCGTGCGCGGCGAAGTCATCTGGCTGCAAGCGCCCGCCCACGGCCTCACGCGCCTGACACGCCTGCTGCACCCGCGCCACGGCGTCTACATCGTGCCGCGCTCGCCCGATCTGCTCTTGATTGGCGCCAGCGAACTGGAAACCGAAGACCGCAGCCCTGCCAGCCTGCGCAGCACCGTCGAGCTGCTGGCCGCCGCCCACAGCGCCATGCCCGCCCTGGCCGAAGCGCGCATCCTGCGGCTGGATGTGAACCTGCGCCCCGCGCTGCCCGACAACAACCCCTGCACCGAATGGCGCGGCCGCTGCCTGCGCATCAACGGCCTGTTCCGCCACGGCTGGCTGCTGGCCCCCGCGCTGACCGAGCAGGCCATGCAACTGACAGGCTGGCTGAAATAAGAGCCTGTTCAGAGCCTGGCCGTGAGAGGCCAAAACGCGGACCGGGATGGGTTGCAACGCCGCAAAGCGCCCGGATCCGCGCTTTTCGCGCCCACGGACAGGCTCCGAATAAGCTCCAGGAGCGCAACGCGCCATGCTGGCAACGTGAAATACACGGCGTATTCGCTACTCTATTCATAGCAATACGTCCTAGTCAATACTGCGCAAGGCGGTATTTCGACCCCATCAAATTCGCTCTTGTTTTTGATACCACCCGACGGGCTGGCTTCAAGAGACCTTCTGCGCCCGGCAGCCGCTTGGCACGGCCAAGCAGCCCGGCTCAATCGCGTGAAACGGGCAAACCCTTGAGCTTCATGCCCGCCTGTAGCTTGCGCTGGCTGAACCAGCCTTGATTCACTTCCAGCACATAGCGCACGGGGCGGCTGGAGCAGTGCGTGTTCTCGTCCAGCGGCTGCATGTCAGCCAGATTGACGATCACGCCGTCATCCGCCACAAAGGCGGCAGTCAGGGGAATGAGGGTGTCCTTCATCCAGAAGCACTGCACGCCAGGCCGCTCGAACACGAACAACATGCCTTCGTGCTCAGGCATGCTGCGCCGGTGCATCAGGCCCACTTGGCGCTGCCAGTCGGTTTGCGCCAATTGAACATCGATGTGATGCATGCCGATAGTGAGCGTCGCGCGGGGCAAATCCATTTGCGGCGCAGGCGGCGTGGCTTGGGCGCAGGCCAAAGCGGGGCAGAGCAAAGCGGCGGAAATCAGGGTTTTCATGGGTGAAACTCGAAAAAAGCAAAGCGGCTCCAGGCAAAGCTGGCCGCTAAAATCGCGCGTGGCCTTGCAGGCGCGAAACGCGCCGCAAACAGGCGGGAAATTGCAAAGGCCCGCGCCATTTTCCTTGTTTTTACCGGAGAGATGATTCAATGTACCAGCACATCAAAGTGCCAGCCCAGGGCGAAAAAATCACGGTCAATGCCGACATGTCACTGAATGTGCCGGACCAGCCCATCATTCCCTATATCGAAGGCGATGGCACTGGAGTGGACATTACCCCCGTCATGCTGAAAGTAGTGGACGCGGCCGTGGCCAAAGCCTACGGCGGCAAGCGCAAGATTCACTGGATGGAAGTCTATGCAGGCGAGAAATCCACCAAAGTCTATGGCCCCGACGTATGGCTGCCTGACGAAACCCTTGAAGCCGTGCGTGACTACGTAGTTTCCATCAAAGGCCCGCTCACCACGCCCGTGGGAGGCGGCATCCGCAGCCTGAACGTGGCCCTGCGCCAGCAGCTTGATCTGTATGTGTGCCTGCGCCCCATCCAGTATTTCAAGGGTGTCCCCTCGCCTCTGAAAGCGCCGGAGAAAACCAATATGGTGATATTCCGCGAAAACAGCGAGGATATTTATGCCGGCATTGAATTTGAAGCCGGGTCTGAAAAGGCGAAAAAAATCATCAAGATATTGCAGGACGATTTTGGCGTAACCAAAATCCGCTTTCCTCAAACATCAGGCATCGGTATCAAGCCCGTATCGCGTGAAGGCACCGAACGCCTGGTGCGCAAAGCCATTCAATACGCCATTGACAACGACAAGCCCAGCGTGACGCTGGTGCACAAAGGCAACATCATGAAATTCACCGAAGGCGGGTTCCGCGACTGGGGCTACGCCCTGGCCAAGCGTGAATTCGGAGCGGTGGAAATTGACGGCGGCCCGTGGTGCAAGTTTGCCAACCCAAAAACAGGCAAGGAAATCACCATCAAGGACAGCATTGCCGACGCCTTCCTGCAACAAATCCTGCTGCGCCCTGCCGAATACAGCGTCATTGCCACGCTCAACCTCAACGGCGACTACATCTCCGACGCGCTGGCCGCGCAAGTAGGCGGCATCGGCATTGCTCCCGGCGCCAACCTGTCAGACACAGTCGCCATGTTTGAGGCCACGCACGGCACGGCTCCAAAATACGCAGGCAAAGATTATGTAAACCCTGGCTCTGAAATCCTGAGCGCCGAAATGATGCTGCGCCACATGGGCTGGACGGAAGCGGCCGATCTCATCATCAGCAGCATGGAAAAATCCATTCTGAGCAAAAAGGTCACCTACGACTTCGCCCGCCTAATGGAAGGCGCCACGCAAGTGAGCTGCTCCGGTTTTGGTCAAGTGATGATCGAAAACATGTAACAACTCAGCCGGTTGCCAGGAAAACCCCGTTCTCGAATAGAGACCGGGGTTTTTCTTTTCTGATTCGGCCGTGCGGCAGAAACTGCTCACACTTCCTATGCCAACAGCGCCTTGCGCTGCTGCTCGGCCAGCCAGCGCGCGCGGCTGACGGACATGAGAATGCCCAGCGCCACGCCCAGCGTCACCATCGCCGTGCCGCCGTAGCTGATGAAAGGCAGCGGCACGCCCACCACGGGCAGCACGCCGCTGACCATGCCGATGTTCACGAAGGCGTAGGCAAAGAAGATGGTGCTCACCGCCGCCGCCAGCAGCCGCGAAAACAGCGTGGGCGCCACAGCGGAAAGGGCCAGCGCGCGCAGCACCAGGCACCAGAAGCCAAAAATCAGCAGCAGGTTGCCCGCCAGGCCGAATTCTTCGGAAAAGGCGGCAAAGATGAAATCGGTGGTGCGCTCGGGAATGAACTCCAGATGCGTCTGCGTGCCCTGCATGAAGCCCTTGCCGTGCAGCCCGCCCGAGCCGATGGCAATCATGGCTTGCAGGATGTGAAAGCCCTTGCCCAGCGGGTCGCGCATGGGGTCCAGCAGCGTGCACACGCGCTGGCGCTGGTACTCGCGCAGCACGTGCCAGTCCACCCCGTCGGCACAAAGCTCATCGCCAAAAAACACGATGCCCGCCACGCCCGCCAGCGCCAGCGCCACCGGCGGCAGCACCCAGCGCCAGGGCAGCCCGGCGAAAAAAATCACGGCCAGGCCGCTGGCCATGACCAGCAGCGCCGTGCCCAGATCAGGCTGCTTCATGATGAGCGCCACCGGCACGGCCAGCAGCGCAAAAGCGCCCGCAAAGTCCACCGCCCGGCTGCGCCCCTGCCCCTGCCGCCACTGAAACCAGCAGGCCAGCATGAGCGGCACGGCAATCTTCATGATCTCGCTGGGCTGAATCACCACGCCCACATTCAGCCAGCGCTGCGCGCCTTTTTTGGTGATGCCAAACAGCGCCACCGCCACCAGCAGCAGCACGCCCGCCGTGTAAACCGGCACGGCCAGCCGCATCAGCCGCTGCGGCGGCGCTTGCGCCACCACGAACATGATGGCCGCCGCCAGCAGCATGTTGCGCCCGTGCATGACAAAGCGCGTGCCGTGGTCAAAGCCGGAGGAATACATGATGGTCAGCCCCAGCCCCGCCAGCAGCAGCACGGCGGCCAGCAGCGGCCCGTCAAACCCCCGGAACATGGGCAGCACGCGCTGCCACCAGGGCGGCGTGTCAAAAGCAGTGGCTTGCATGGATGAAAAAGCGAAAGCGCAAAAGAAAAACGGCGGCGGCAGGCGGCCTGATTATGAAATAGGCGGCAGGAATCGCTCTTAATTCAATAGCGCAAAGTCCTGGTGAGATGGCGCGAAAGCCGTTTTTCACTCGTCAAATTTGCTCCTTTTATTGAGTGAAGTTCTTCTGCTTTCTTCAGGGCGCAGGTTCTGCCTGGCCGTTGCTGCGCCAGCAAGGCGGCTTTCGCCAGCCGTTCTGGGGGCCTGCTCGGAGTTTGTCTGTGGAGACGAAAACATGGCCTCGAACACTCTTGGCCTTGCAAGTCTCAGCAGGCTACAAGACCCCCCGTTTGCGTTTTGCAGCGCATCCCGATTCCTGCGCTTTTGCGCCCCATGGCCAGACTGCAAGCAGGATCAAAGAAGGAAAGCTGCCGCGATTAGCTCCTCTATCCATAGCATGACGTCCTAGTGGAGATTGCGCAGGCAGGCATTTCAGCCCCCTCAAATTTGCTCTTCTTTTTGAATGCAATCAGGCTGGCGGGGCGGCTTTGTGAGCAGGTTTTCAGCTTTGCCCCGCAGACAGGCGGGCCTTGTGGCGCGCGATTTGCGCCTGCACCTGGGCGGGGGCCGTGCCGCCCAGGGTGTTGCGTGCATTCAGGGCGGCTTCGAGGGTGAGGGCCTTGTCGTAGACGTCGGCTTCGATGCGGGGGTCGAAGGCTTGCAGGGTTTCCAGGGGCAGCTCGGCCAGGTCCACGCCTTGCTGCTGCGCGGCCTTGACGGCGCGGGCCACGGTTTCGTGGGCGTCGCGGAAGGGCAGGCCTTTTTTCACCAGGTAGTCGGCCAGGTCGGTGGCGGTGGCATAGCCCCGGCTGGCGGCCTGGCGCATGGCGGCGGCCTGGACGGTGATGCCGCCTTCGCGCGCGCTGGTTTGCGCGTTGGGCTGGCCGCCGATCATGTCGGTGAAGATGCGCAGGGTGTCGCGCACGGTGTCCACGGTGTCGAAGAGGGGTTCCTTGTCTTCCTGGTTGTCTTTGTTGTAGGCCAGGGGCTGGCCTTTCATGAGGGTGATGAGGCCCATGAGGTGGCCGGCCACGCGGCCGGTTTTGCCGCGCGCGAGTTCGGGCACGTCGGGGTTTTTCTTCTGCGGCATGATGGATGAGCCGGTGGTGAAGCGGTCGGCGATGCGGATGAAGGCGAAGTTCTGGCTCATCCAGAGCACGAGTTCTTCGCTCAGGCGGCTGATGTGCACCATGACGAGCGAGGCGGCGGCGGCAAATTCAATGGCGAAGTCGCGGTCGCTGACGGCGTCCAGGCTGTTTTGGCACACGCAGGGTCGGCCTTGTTCATCGACCATGCCCAGCGCGCGGGCGACGCTTTCGCGGTCGAGCGGGTAGGTTGTGCCCGCCAGGGCGGCGCTGCCCAGGGGCAGCTGGTTCACGCGCTTTCTGACGTCTTGCATGCGGGCTTCGTCGCGGGCGAACATTTCGACGTAGGCCAGCAGGTGGTGGGCAAAGCTGACGGGCTGGGCCACTTGCAGGTGGGTAAAGCCGGGGAGGATGGTGTTCACGTTGCGCTCGGCCACGCTGATGAGCGCGGCTTGCAAGTCGCGCAGAAGGCGGCTGATGAGGTCGATTTCGCCGCGCAGCCACAGGCGGATGTCGGTGGCGACCTGGTCGTTGCGGCTGCGGCCGGTGTGCAGGCGCTTGCCGGCGTCGCCCACGAGCTGGGTCAGGCGCGCTTCGATGTTCAGGTGCACGTCTTCCAGCGCCAGCTTCCATTCGAACTGGCCGGTTTCGATTTCGCGGCGGATTTGCGCCATGCCTTGCTGGATGGCGGCCAGATCGGCGGCGCTGATGATGCCTTGCGCGGCCAGCATGCCGGCGTGGGCCAGGCTGCCGGTGATGTCGGCTTCGGCCAGGCGCTTGTCAAAAAAGACGCTGGCGGTGTAGCGCTGCACCAGCTCGCTCATGGGTTCGGAAAACAGGGCGGACCAGGCTTGGGATTTCTTGTCGAGTTGGTTGCTCATGGGCTTTCGGGGAAAAAAGCAGGGAAGGGCTGAAAAAGAGATTTGAAAAACAAACGCGCCCAAGCCGGAAAAACGGCGAAAAAAAATGGCAAAAGCGGAAAAAGGCGGCGTTTGCAGGGCTGGCGCTTGTTGTGGTTATCACAAATAATTGACACACTTTCCTGTGTGTTGCAAAGCCCGTGAAAGATTCGCAAATTTTATCGACCCTCACAGGCCGCCAGCGCAGCGCGCGCGCCGTGGCTGCTGCGGCGGCGCGCGCCGAGACGCCGCTGGTGTTTGACGTTTGCCGCGCGGGCGTGGTGCTGCGCGCCGTGCTGGGGGTGCAGGCGGCGCAGGCGGCGGCGCTGCTGTTCATGCCGGGCGGCGCGCTGGAGTGGCTGCTGCGCCTGGCTTTTGTCACGGGCGGCACGCTGCCGGCCACGCTGCTGTGGCTGGTGGCCGGGTGCAGTTTGAAAAAACCGCTGGCGCGCCTGCCCGTGCAGGCGCAAATGGCGGCGGGCGTGGCGCTGGGCGCGCTGGCAGGGCTGGCGGCCTGCGCCATTCTCATGGCGCTGACGGTCGATGTGCGCGCCGCGCCGCCCTGGCTGGCCAGCGCCGTGGCCGGGGCGCTGCTGGCGGCCGTGCTGACGGCGGCGCTGATGTGGCGCGTGCGCGGCCGCGCGCCTGCGGCCACCACGGCGCGGCTGGCGGAGCTGCAATCGCGCATTCGCCCGCACTTTCTGTTCAACACGCTCAACACCGCCATCGCCCTGGTGCGCGGCGAGCCTGAAAAGGCCGAGCGCGTGCTGGAAGACTTGGCGGACTTGTTCCGCCACGCTCTTGCCGAGCAGGGCGACAGCGCCACGCTGGCGCAGGAAATCGAGCTGGCGCGGCGCTATCTGGACATTGAGCAGATCCGCTTTGGCGAGCGCCTGCGTGTGCAGTGGTCGCTGGATGCGCGCACGCTGACCGCACGCCTGCCGCCGCTGATCTTGCAGCCGCTGGTGGAAAACGCCGTCAAGCACGGCGTGGAGCCTAGCCCCAGCGGCGCGCAGCTGCGCGTTTCCACGCGCCTTCGCGGCCAGGTCGCCGTGATCAAGGTCACCAACACCGTGCCTGCCGGCCAGGGCCGCAAGGGCCACGGCATCGCCCTGGGCAATGTGCGAGACCGCCTCAAGCTGCTGCACGACATGGAGGGCAGCTTCAAAACCGCCCTCATCGGCGATCTCTACCAGGCCCGTCTGGAAGTGCCCATGACCGCCGCGCAAATCCGCGCCGCACAGGCCGCGTCTTCTTCCCGTCATCACTGAAAAAGCCACCGCCGACACCTGCCATGAACAAAACCGCCCAGCCCAAAGCCGGCAAGCCCGAAGCCGCCAAGCCAAAAGCTGGCAAGCCCGAAAACGGCGAGCCAGAAACCGGACAGTCCGAAAAGCCCCTGCAAGTTCTCGTTGTGGATGACGAACCCTTGGCGCGCTCGCGCATGCGCAGCCTGCTGGGCGACTGCCGCAACCCCCGCGCCGAATTGGCCGCCGAAGCCGCCAACACGCCTGATGCGATGGATTTGCTGGTGCGCCAGCGCTTTGACGCGGCCCTGATCGACATTCACATGCCCGGCGCCAACGGCATGCAGCTGGCCCGCCAGCTCAATGCCTTGCCCGCGCCGCCGCCCTTCATCTTCGTCACCGCCTACGCCGAGCACGCGCTTGACGCCTTCGAGCTTGACGCCGTGGATTACCTCACCAAACCCGTGCGCTGCGATCGCCTGGAGGCTGCCTTGCAAAAGGCCGTGCGCGCCCGCCTGGCGCGCGCCGCCCAGGGCGACGCGCTGGACGGGCAATGGGTGCTCATTTCCGAGCGGGGCCGCGCCCAGCGCATACCGCTGGCCGAAGTGCTTTATTTCAAGGCGGAGCAGAAATACGTCACCGTCCGCACCGTCGCCGCCAGCTATGTGCTGAACGACAGCCTCAACCAGATTGAAGCCAAGTACCCGGGGCGCTTTCTGCGCATAAACCGCAACGCTCTCGTGCTGCCCGCCGCCATGCGCGCCATCGTGCGCCAGCGCGACTTCATCGACGGCGAAAGCTGGGCCGTGCGCCTGGCTGGCGTGGATGAGCTTCTGACCATCTCCCGCCGCCAGGTCAGCGCCGTGCGCCAGGCGCTGGGGCAGGAGTGAATGGCGGGTGAAGGCATCAGAGCCTGCCCGGTGCCTGCCCGTGGGCGCGAAAAGCGTGAACTGGGGCGCTCCAGGGCCTTGCAAGCGCCACGCCGGGCCGCCTCTGCGGCCCGCGTGCGGTCTGCCGCCTTGCAGCCCGGCCCGATCCGTTCTTTTGCTCCTTGCGCTCAGGCTCTGAACAGGTTCCTAGAAACAGGTCAATTTAGCTCCTTTATTAATAGCATTACGTCCTAGTAGAAACTGCGCGGAACGGTATTTCAACCCCCTTGAATTTGCTCCTGTTTTCAATGCTTTCCGGCGTCTTTGGCAGCCCGTCAGCAGGCTGGGGCAGACTGCATGCGGGCGATGGAGCACCGCGTTTACCCTCTGGTCATGCATCTCTTGCAATAGTAGGATTCACTCCTCTGGGCCGCGCTGCATCCGGAAGTAGCGCTTCTGGCTGAATGCAGCGGCCCAGCGGTTTTCGACTTCCTCTCAACCCAGGTCACAGGCAGTATCAAATGGCCGTCTCCGTACGCATGAATCCGGAGCTCGAGAAAGAGCTTGAACTCGCCGCCCAGAGCAAGGGCATTACCAAATCGCAATTCATCATTGACGCCGTGGAGCACGCGCTGGGGCGCAAAGACCCCTATCAGCTGCTGCTGCAAGTGCGCGCCGAAATGAACCAGGCCCTGCAAGGCGAGGCCATGAACGAAGCCCACGGCGCCACGGCGGCCTCCCCTTACGACACAGGCCGCACCCGCGCCGCCCTGATTGCCAAGCTGAGGGCCAAACATGGCCTCGGCACTGATTGACGCCAGCGCCCTGGCGGCGCTGTTCGGGCGCAACCCGATCCAGACACAGAAGTACGACGAGCTGCTGGCGCTGGCTTCGCTGGAACACTGGGCGCTGGCCACCACATGGCCCTGCGTTGCCAAAGCCTGCGCCCTCATTGCGCCGCCCGGCCGCTTCGCCCTTCTGAACTGGCTGGGCAAGGAAGCCATCTTCATCTTCCCCTTTGAGCAGACGGCCCTGCTGGACTTCTCTGCGCTGATGATGCGCCACACCCATCCCCCGAAAGACGAAGCGGGCCAAAAAGGCGGAGAAAGCGAAATGGACCTGGCCGAAGCCTCGCTCTACCGCCTGGCCGTGGAAACGGGCGTGACCCGCATCATGACGCTGGACGGCCTTGACTTCGCCCGCTACCGCCTGCCGGACGGGCGGCAGTTTGAAATTCTCTGAGGCCTGCCGCCGGCATGACTGCCCCTGCCCTGTCGCCGCAAGACCTGCAAGCCATCGCCAGCGCCGCCCCCCAGTGGCGCGACGGCAATGTGGCGGTGGTGCAAACGCCCCATGCGGGCCGCGTGGTCGTCAAAAGCATGCGCGCGCCACGGCATCCGGCCCGCTACCGGCTGCTGGGCGCGCTGGCCGGGCTGCTGGGCGCGCCCTACCTCAAAACCGCGCCGCTGCTGGGCGGCGCGGCCGGGCAGGCGCTGGAAGTGCGCCGCCTGCGCGCCCTGCATGCCGCAGGCGTGCGCGTGCCGCAGGTGCTGCACGTGGCGCCAGACCACTTCGTCATGCAATGGCTAGGCCCGGGCGACCTGGCCGCCGCCTTGCGCCAGCGCCACCCGCAAGCGGCCGCGCTGTGGCGCGAAGGCGGCGAAGCGCTCACACGCATTCACTGCGCGGGCCAATGCCTCAGCCAGGCTTTTGCCCGCAACATGATCGTGAGCGAAACAGGCGCGCTGGCCGGAATGATCGACTTCGAAGACGACCCCCTGCAAGTCATGCCCCTGGCCGACGCGCAAGCGCGCAACTGGCTGGACTACCTGCACAGCACCCTGTGGCTGGCCCCCCTGCCCCAGGCCGAGGCGGACGCCTGCCTGGACGCCTGGATGCAGGCTGCGCCCGCCGCCACGCGCGCCCGCTTCACCCACGCCTGCCAGCGCCTGGCCTGGCTGCGCGCGCTGCCCACGCATCGCCGCTGGGGGCGCGACACCGTCTCACTGCAAGCCGCCGCCGCCGCCGCCCACCGCTTTCTGGGCAGGCATTCGGCGCCATCCGCATAAAACGCGCCCGGCCTGCCCGCCATGAGCGCCATGCTTTTCAAACTGCCCATCCACGCCACCCCCGGCGCCCGGCGCACCGAGGCGGCAGGCGCCCACGGCGCGGCCCTGCGCGTGCGCCTGGCCGCCCCGCCCGTGGACGGCAAGGCCAACGCCGCGCTCATCGACTGGGCTGCCCGCGCCTTCGGCGTACCCAAGGCCAGCGTGCAACTGCTGCACGGCGCGGCGGGCCGGCAAAAAACCCTGGGCATCACCCTGGCAGACGAAAAAGCCCTGCAAGCCGCGCAGGCGCTGGTAGCGGCCTGGATGAAGCCAGACGCCTGAAAGCCTGCCGCCCCACCTTCCCGCAGGCAAAACCCAAAGCGCCGGCCCTCAGCCTGCGCGCTGGATGAAATGCCAGCCCGCCTTCCAGCCGCCAGATCGCATGGCCTGAACGCATGACTTGGGGAGCCTCAAAAACAGAAGCAGATTCAAGGGGCCAAAAATGCCATCCCGCGCAGATTCCACTAGGACATCATGCTATTGATTTAGAAGCAAATCAACGCGCTTGTCACGGCTGGCCCGCCCGCTTTTGCGCCGCTCTTGTCCCTTCACTGCCCGCGCCCTGCCCCGCTTTGCCCGTCGGTCAAAACCAAACGGCAACGCTGATTCCGCCCAAGCGCGGCCTCTGGCACAGATGGCCTTGCGGCCCCTCCAGCCGCTTGCGCCGGAGCGGGCGGTTGGAGGAGCAGGCGCGCACCCCGGCGAATCAGCGGAAATCGCGGGCGATCAAAACGCCTTGCTCCAGCACGATGTAGAGATTGCCGTCCACGCCGTATTTCAGGTGCTGCACGGGCGGCAGACGGAATTTTTCCGGATGCTCCAGAAAATCCTGCGGCGTGGCAGGAGCCTGCTCACCCGTCAATTGAGTGGCCACGCCCTGGCTGGAGACGCGATACAGAGTGCTGGGGCCGCCTGTCACCGTGTGGGTCGCCAGCACAATGCCATCGCCAACCACCGTAAAGGCATCCACTGTTCGCAGTCTGGGAGAAAGCTCGCCCACTTCATTCGGCCTCAGTCTGAAATCAATTTTCGAACCATCCGAAAGCCGGTGCCATACATAACTTGAGCCACTGACTATTTCCTCCAGCGCATGAATATGGCCCTGGCGGTCGGCATCCAGCGCCCGGATATTTTTCCTGTAGCCGTCCAGCGTTTTGACTTCGCCGTTGCTGCTGATGGTGCGAATGCGCGTGTCATCGCCGCCGTCAATCACGTAAAGCAGGCCGGAAGCATCCGCTTCCAAATCATGCGGCGCCTGAAACTGCGCCATTTTGCCGCGCCCATCCACAAAGGAATCGGGCCTCTTGCCCGGCATGCCTGCCAGCAGGTTGTTTTCGCCCGCTGCATTTTCTTCATATTTGAAAATGCCCGGAACGAAATAATTCCATGCACCGGCCTTGTCATACCAGTCTGATATTTCGCTATTTGGCCCATAGTTATAGATGATTCGTGTGGCCGCATAGCCTGCCACGTAAAACGCGCCGCTTTTTTCATCGCGATGGAAACCGCCGGGATACCTTGCCATGGCGCGCTGCCGGGCTGGTGAATCCGGGTTATACAAAGAAAGCGCCGTTTCCACCTTTCCCTTGCTCAGTTTCCTGATTTTCGGCGCCACCTGCCGCGCTTCCTGATCGGGCGTCATGGCGGCTGGCACAGGCGTGGAGAAATAGCGCCTCTCTGGGCAGGCGCCGCCTGTTTCCGTCAGGTAAATCGCGTCCTTGTAAACAACAACGCGCTCCAGATAGGAAAACCGCGCTTCGCTGGCCGGGCCGTCTGTGGACTGGCAATGCTTCAAATCAGCCTGCGCCACGCCCGCCAGCAGCTCGAATTTGAATTGGGCATTTGGCTGTGGCGTAGGCGTGGGTGTCGGAGTAGGCGTAGGAGTAGGCGTAGGAGTTGGCGTCGGCGTGGGTGTTTCAGGCCCCGAATCGCTGCCGCCGCAGCCCGCCGCCAGGCAGGCGGCCAGCACAGCCGCCATCAGGGCGCTGACAGAATGCAATGTTTTAGTAGCCATAAATTTCAACCTCCACAAAAATATGAAAAAACAAATGCCCGGAATTCAAGGCGTATTGCACGCAAAGAATGCCGGGCTGCTGGATCAGCGGAAATCGCGGGCGATCAAAACGCCCTGTTCCAGCACGATGTAGAGATTGCCGTCCACGCCGTATTTCAGGTGCTGTACGGGCGGCAAAGCAAACTGGTCAGGGTGTTTGACAAAATCGTCCAGCGAGGCTGGCGTGCGGGTTCCCGTCAATTTTTTGATCACCCCCTGGCTGGATACGCGATACAAAACGCTGGCGCCGCGCTCAACCCATCGATCCGCCAGCACAATCTCATTGTCAAGCACCGTAAAGGCGATTACCTTTCGCGGCCTGGGAGTGAACTCGGCTCTCTCATCTGGCCTTAAATCGATATCGGTTTTCGAGCCATCCGAAAGCCGGTGCCATGCAAATGATTTGGAGCTTGTTTCCGCCAGCGCATGAATATGGCCCTGGCGGTCGGCATCCAGCGCCCGGATATACCACTGCCGGTAGCCATCCAGCGTTTTGACTTCGCCGCTGCTGTTGATGGTGCGAATGTGCGTGTAATCGCCGCCGTCAATCACGTAAAGCAGGCCGGAAGCATCAACTTCCAGATCATGCGGCGCCTGAAACTGCGCCATTTTGCCGCGCCCATCCACAAAGCCGCGATCATCCAAAAGGAACTCGGGCCTTTTGCCCGGCATGCCTGCCAGCAAGTTGTTTTCGCCCGCCGCATTTCCTTCATATTTGAAAATGCCCGGAACGAAATAATTCCATGCACCGGCCCTGTCATACCAGTCCATCCTTTCTTTGCCCATCATGTGGTTGTATTTGAATCTCGCGGCGGCATAGCCCGCCACGTAGAATGCGCCGCTTTTCTCGTCACGGTAAAAACCGCCGGGAAACCTTGCCATGGCGCCCTGCCGCTCCAATACTTCCGGGCTGAAAAGCGAGAGCGCTGTTTCCACTTTTCCACCGCTCAGTTTCCTGATTTTTGGCGGCATTTTCTGCGCCTGCTGCGCAGGGGGCGTGGAAAAATCATCTTTCAGGCAGCCATTGCCCGTTTCGACCAGATAAATCGCATCCTTGTAAACAACGATGCGCTCCAGATAGGAAAACCGCGCTTCGCTGGCCAGGCCGTCTGTGGACTGGCAATGATTCAAATCAGCCATGGCCGTGCCTGTCAGCAGCTCGAATTTGAGCTGGGCATTTGGCTGTGGCGTGGGCGTCGGAGTTGGTGTCGGCGCAGGACTCGGAGTTGGCGTAGGAGTTGGTGTGGGGGTTGGCGTGGGTGTTTCAGGCCCTGAATCGCTGCCGCCGCAGCCCGCCGCCAGGCAGGCGGCCAGCACAGCCGCCATCAGGGCGCTGCCGGAATGCCATGTTTTTGCAGTCATCAACTTTCACCTCCGAATCAGAGTAAAAAAAACCAAAAACCGGGACGCCAAATTGGCCGTTTCAGGCATGGAGCAAAGTCATTGCCGCTTGCAACATCTCGTTTCTAACATGCGCACGCGATTCTGCGACGGCATTATTGATATGCAAAGGCTTGTTCCCGGAGGCTTCATTCATATTGACAAATATTAAATTCGCCGTCTTTGACTTGACCCAAGTCAAAATAAAGTCAAAACCGCAGCTTCAATGCTTTGATTGAAATCAAGAAATGGGTATTGCTCCGCCCATAAGGTATGCCCTCATTTCAGCCTTGATGGAGGATGACCACGATGGAGACAGCCGAAGCCGCGCGCCCGCAGGCCGAAGCCGCAAAAAACGCTGCCGCAAAAAATGCCGATGCCGTGCCAGAGCTGAAGGCGCCGGAGCTGGTGTGCCCTGCCGGCAGCCTGCCGGCGCTCAAAGGGGCGATTGACGAGGGGGCCGATTGCGTTTATCTGGGCCTGCGCGATGCGACCAATGCGCGCAATTTCGCGGGGCTGAACTTTGACGAAAAGGCCATTCTCACGGGCCTGGCTTACGCGCACGAGCGCGGGCGCAAGGTGCTGATGGCGCTGAACACTTACCCGCAGGCGAGCAACCCCGCGCCCTGGAAGGCGGCGCTGGACAAGGCAGCGGCCTGGGGGATAGACGCGGTGATCCTGGCCGACCCGGGGCTGATGCGCTATGCCGTGCAGCGCCATCCTGATTTGCGGCTGCATTTGTCGGTGCAAAGCTCGGCCACGAATCACGAGGCCATCAATCTCTACCGCGATCAGTTCAACATTCGCCGCGCGGTGCTGCCGCGCGTGCTGTCGCTGGAGCAGGTGCGGCAGGTGACGCAGCGCACGCCGGTGGAAATCGAGGTGTTCGGCTTTGGCAGCCTGTGCGTGATGGTGGAGGGGCGCTGCGCGCTGTCGTCTTACGCCACGGGCGAGTCGCCCAACACGCACGGCGTGTGTTCGCCCGCCAAGGCGGTGCGCTGGGCGCAGACGCCCAAGGGGCTGGAGTCGCGCCTCAATGGCGTGCTGATTGACCGCTACGGCCCCAATGAGAACGCGGGCTACCCCACGCTGTGCAAGGGCCGCTTTGACGTGGCCGATGAGCACGGCTACTACGCGCTGGAGGAACCCACCAGCCTGAACACGCTGGATTTGCTGCCCCAGCTGGTGCAAATGGGCGTGCGCGCCATCAAGATTGAAGGCCGCCAGCGCAGCCCGGCTTATTCGGCGCAGGTCACGCGCGTGTGGCGGCAGGCCATTGACCACTGCATGGCGCAAAGGCATTTGTACACGCCCAAGACCATCTGGCTGACCGCGCTGGATCAGGTGGCCGAAGGCCAGCAGCACACGCTGGGGGCCTATCACCGTTCATGGAAATGAAGCGAAAGGAAACGGCATGAGCACTGAAGCAGCGAACTTTCCCCCCGCAGGCGGCGGCAACGGTGGCGGCAATGGCAGCAGCGATGCGCCGCCGCCCTCCATCCTCTCTCACGTTTCGCTGGGCACCAACCGCTTTGAGGAGGCCGTGGCCTTCTACGACCGCGTGCTGGCCACGCTGGGCGTGGGCCGCGTGATGGACTTGAGCGCGCAGCGCGCCGTGGCCTATGGCCGCGCCTTCCCCGAATTCTGGGTGCAGGCCCCTTGCGACGGGCAGCGCGCGCAGGCGGCCAATGGCGTGCACGTGGCTTTTCTGGCCGCTTCGCCGCAGCAGGTGCAGGCTTTTCACGCCGCCGCCCTGGCCGCAGGCGGCACGGATGACGGCGCGCCCGGCCCGCGCCCGCACTACGGCCCGCAGTACTGGGGCTGCTTCGTGCGCGATCTGGACGGGCACAAGATTGAAGCCATGGCCTGGCTGCCCGCCGCGTGATTTCGCGGCCTTGTTCCGGGCCATTTTTCGCTCCTCGATCAATCGCACGATCTCCCCGCCAATTGGGCGGGGATGCCGTTTTTTGATGCCCTGAATTTGCTCTTTTTTTGCTGTTTCCGGATGCGCCGCCTGTCCGCTTGTCCATCAAGCCGCGCCGCGCCCCGCAGGAATTTTCCGCAACCCTCCCCACGAAAAAACCATGCAACTCGCCCTTGGCCCCCTGCTTTACTACTGGCCGCGCCTGACGGTGTTTGACTTCTACCAGGCCGCCGCCGAATGGCCCGTGGACATCGTCTATCTGGGCGAGTCCGTCTGCTCGCGCCGCCACGAGCTGCGCCTGTCTGACTGGCTGGACATTGCCCGCATGCTGCGCGACGCGGGCAAAACGCCCATCCTCTCCACCATGGTGCTGCTCGAATCCACGGCGGATGTGGGCAACATGCAAAAGCTGGTGAACAACGGCGAATTCATGGTGGAGGCCAGCGACATGGGCGCCGTGCGCGGCGTGGCGGGCAAGCAGCCTTTCGTGGCCGGG
Source organism: Ottowia sp. oral taxon 894 (assembly GCF_001262075.1). GTDB lineage: Bacteria > Pseudomonadota > Gammaproteobacteria > Burkholderiales > Burkholderiaceae_C > Ottowia > Ottowia massiliensis. The sequence goes on from NZ_CP012073.1 coordinate 501,732, forward strand.
CCGCACCTGAACCTGTTCAACGCCGACGCGCTGGAGTGGATGGCCAGCCTGGGCGCCACCCGCTGGGTGATGCCGCTGGAGATGACGCGCGAGCAGCTGGCCACCGTGCTGCAAGGCAAGCCCGGGGGGCTGCAAACCGAGGTGTTCGCCTTTGGCCGCCTGCCGCTGGCCTTTTCGGCGCGGTGCTTCACGGCGCGGCACTACAACCTGCCCAAGGATGACTGCGGCTTTCGCTGCATTGAACACCCGGACGGCCTGCCGCTGAACACGCGCGAGGGCGAGGCCTTTCTCACCATCAACGGCATCCAGACCCAGTCCGCCCGCATCCACAGCCTGCTGACCGACATGCCCGATCTGCTGGCCCTGGGGGTGGATGTGCTGCGCCTTTCGCCCCAGTCGCAGCACATGGATCAGGTGGTGGCCGCCTTCGACCACGCCCGCCGCGAAGGCCGCGCGGCCCCCGGCGCGCTGGACGCCCTGCGCCCGCTGCTGCCCGCCGCCCCCTGCAACGGCTACTGGCACGGCAAGCCGGGCATGGACCTGGTGCTGACAGCGTAAAGCGCGGCAAGCCTGCGGCAGGTGATGATGCAAAGGCTGGCGAATCCCGCCCTTGAATTCCGGCTCGCACTTCGCTCCTTCATTTCGCTCCTTCATTCATAGCAATACGTCCTAGTGCAGATTGCGCAAACGCCCTTTTTCACGGCCTGAATTTGCTCCTTCTTTTGATGCAAACCATGCCTGACCACGCCCGCCAGCGCCCATTGCCGGTTTTCAGGCCGCCATGCGGCGAGACAATCGCTGCCTTGCCCGCCTTTTCATTTAAGCCATGACCGCCACACCGCCCTGCCCTGCCGCTCCGCCGGCCGCTTCCATCGCCCTGGTCACCGGCGCCACGGCCGGGTTCGGCCAGGCCATCAGCCGCGCACTGCTGCAAGCGGGCTGGCGCGTCATTGGCACGGGCCGCCGCGCAGACAGGCTTGAAGCCTTGCGGGCGCAGTGGCCCGAAGCCTTTTTGCCCCTGGCGTTTGACGTGGCCGGCCGCGCCGCCGCCCAGGGCGCCCTGGCCAGCCTGCCCGCCGCCTGGCAAGACGTGGACCTGCTCGTGAACAACGCGGGCCTGGCGCTGGGCCTGGAGCGCGCCGACCAGGCCAGCCTGGACGACTGGGACCGCATGATTGACACCAACATCCGGGGCCTGGCCACCCTCACCCGCCTGCTGCTGCCGCAAATGGTGCGGCGCAACCGGGGCTACGTCATCAACATCGGCTCCATCGCGGGCGACTGGCCCTATCCGGGCGGCAACGTCTATGGGGCCACCAAGGCGTTTGTCAAACAGTTCAGCCAGAACCTGCGCGCCGATCTGGCGGGCACGGCCATCCGCGTCAGCAACGTGGAGCCGGGCCTGTGCGGCGGCACCGAGTTTTCCAATGTGCGCTTCAAGGGCGACGATGAACGCGCCACCAGCGTGTATGCCGGCGTGCAGGCCATCAGCCCCGAAGACATCGCCCGCATCGTGCTCTGGCTGGTGCAGCAGCCCCCGCATGTGAACGTGAACCGCATTGAAGTCATGCCCGTGGCGCAAAGCTTCGCGCCGCTTTCCGTGGCGCGCGGCTAAGCCCTATCCCATTTCTTCATCCCTTCACTTTCCAAGGAAACCGCCATGCAACAGGCCATCTCCGCTTCCGCCGCCACCCCGCCCTGCCCTGCCGCCCCGCCGACCGCTTCCATCGCCCTGGTCACCGGCGCCACGGCCGGGTTCGGCCAGGCCATCAGCCGCGCACTGCTGCAAGCGGGCTGGCGCGTCATTGGCACGGGCCGCCGCGCAGACAGGCTTGCAGCCTTGCGGGCGCAGTGGCCCGAAGCCTTTTTGCCCCTGGCGTTTGACGTGGCCGACCGCGCCGCCGCCCAGGGCGCCCTGGCCAGCCTGCCCGCCACCTGGCAAGACGTGGACCTGCTCGTGAACAACGCGGGCCTGGCGCTGGGCCTGGAGCGCGCCGACCAGGCCAGCCTGGACGACTGGGACCGCATGATTGACACCAACATCCGGGGCCTGGCCACCCTCACCCGCCTGCTGCTGCCGCAAATGGTGCGGCGCAACCGGGGCTACGTCATCAACATCGGTTCCATCGCGGGCGACTGGCCCTATCCGGGCGGCAACGTCTATGGGGCCACCAAGGCGTTTGTCAAACAGTTCAGCCAGAACCTGCGCGCCGATCTGGCGGGCACGGCCATCCGCGTCAGCAACGTGGAGCCGGGCCTGTGCGGCGGCACCGAGTTTTCCAATGTGCGCTTCAAGGGCGACGATGAACGCGCCGCCAGCGTGTATGCGGGCGTGCAGGCCATCAGCCCCGAAGACATCGCCCGCATCGTGCTCTGGCTGGTGCAGCAGCCCCCGCATGTGAACGTGAACCGCATTGAAGTCATGCCCGTGGCGCAAAGCTTCGCGCCGCTTTCCGTGGCGCGCGGCTAAGCCCTATCCCATTTCTTTCCATCCCTTCACTTTCCAAGGAAACCGCCATGCAACAGGCCATCTCCGCTTCCGCCGCCACGCCGCCGGCCGCCTACACCCTGCCCGCGCCCGTGGGCGCGGCCCTGTCGCTGCTGCCTGCCTACCCAGGCTCCATGCTGCTGGTGGCCGCCATCAACCTGGCCCTGGCCAGGCATCTGCCCGAAGACGTCACGGCCCTGCTCGAAGGCAAGCGCCTGGCCATTCGCGTGCGCGACGCGCGGCTGGACTTTGACTTCACCTGGCAAGGCGGCAAATTCGCCCCCTGCGCGCGGCACGCCGAGCCAGACCTGGCCATCAGCGCCAACGCGCAAGACTTCGTGCTCCTGGCCCAGCGCAAGCAAGACCCCGACACGCTCTTTTTCAACCGCCGCCTCATCATGGAAGGCGACACCGAACTGGGCCTGGTGGTGAAAAACGCGCTCGACGCGCTGGAGCTGCCCGTGCTCGACCCGCTGTACTGGACGCCCCAGGCCGTCTTCACCCGCCACGCGCCGCAGCCCCTGCAAGACCTCGTGCAGCGCCTGCCCAAGCTGCCGCTGCCGCCGCTGCCGCCCTTCATCCGCAAGCCCTGAAACGAAAACCCAAGCGCCATGCCCGCCCACGACCCATCCCTGCCCCTGGTCTATTCCTGCTCCGGCTGCTCCAGCGCCGCGCAGCTTGCCAACCACGTCGCCGTCAAGCTTGACCGGCGCGGCGTGGCTGAAATGTCGTGCATCGCCGGCGTGGGCGGCGACGTGCCCTACCTCGTGAAAATCGCCAAATCGGGCCGCCCCATCGTCGCGCTCGACGGCTGCGCGCTCGTGTGCGTGAAAAGCAGCCTCGCGCGCCACGGCATCGCGCCCGACCGCCACTACCAGCTCCAGCAATACGGCGTCAAAAAACGCACCCACGAAGACTACGACCCCGAACAGGCCGCCCAGGTGCTCGCCCAGGTTGAGGCCGATCTGGCCGCGCAGCCCCTGCGCCCGCCGCAAGAAAAAGCCGCGCCGCCCGCCCAGGCCGAAAGCGGCGGCCCGGCGCGCCCTTGCCCCGCCCCCCGCGCCGCCAGCACGCCCGAGCCATCCCGCGCGCCGCATGCCGAACGCCATGAAGCCGCAGCCGCCTGAGCGCGCCTGCGCCCGCCGCCTCATCGTGGGCATCTCCGGCAGCAGCGGCGCCACCTACGGCCTGCGGCTGCTGCAAGCCCTCAAGGAAACCGACCTGCAAGTGCACCTGGTCATCACCCCCGCCGGCTGGCTCAATTTGCGCCACGAAACCGGCGTCACCGACACCCAGGCGCTGCAACTGGCCCACACCCTGCACGCCAGCACCAACCTGGCCGCCAGCATCGCCAGCGGCTCGTTTCAGACGATGGGCATGATCGTCGCCCCCTGCTCCATGCGCACCCTGGCCGCCATCGCCCACGGCCTGGGCGACAACCTGCTCACCCGCGCCGCCGACGTCACGCTCAAAGAGCGCCGCCGCCTCGTGCTCATGACGCGCGAATCGCCCCTGAGCCTCGTTCACCTGCGCAACATGACCGCCGCCACCGAAGCGGGCGCCATCATCTGCCCGCCCATCCCCGCCCTCTACCAGCGCCCTGCCAGCATCGACGAAATGGTGGACCACAGCGTGGCCCGCGCGCTCGACCTGCTGGGCCTGCCCCAGGGCCTGGCCGGCGAGTGGGAAGGCTTCTGAGCGCCTGTGCGCCGCCCGGCCCCCAAAAGAACGGTTCGGGCAGGCCGGGCGCAGGCCCAGCGGAAGCGGTTATTTTTCGCTCCCGAATCCATAGCGTTATGTCCTAGTGGAACGGGCGCGAAAGCCTTTTTGACCCCCCTTTGGATTCGCTCCTGTTTCTGATGCAGCCCCCGCTGGCGATCCACCGCCTGAGCGCCTGTCCGCAATCTGCCTGCGGGCGCAAACAGCGCGGCCTCGGGCGCTCTTGGGCACTCTCGGGCGCTGCAAATGCATCGCCAGCCGCAAGAAGGCCCATTTGCGGTTATCGCCTTGCAGCCTGATTCCGCCCCTTTCGCCCCTTTCGCCCCTCACAGCCAGGCTCTGAACAGACTCTTGGCGCAAAGCGAAGGGCCGCCCTGCGCCGATCAGCGCAAGCCGTCTTTCCTCTGCCCTTTCTCCACCGCCCGCCTTGCGCGCGGCAGCCTGGCGAAAAGCATCCGGCCATATCAAAAAGAGGAGCGAATACCGGCGGGCAAAAAGGCCGTTTGCGCACGTTCCGCCAGGACCTCATGCTATGGATCAAGGAGCGGATTTCCGCGCGTCATGAAAGCGCTATCGGCTGGCTTGGGGCTGGCTTGAAGCTGATCGGGGCCGCTTAGGGCGGCGGGAAGGTTGGGCTGGGGCCGAAGTGGCGTCACTCCCTGGGCCAGGCCGCTGGCGCTTCAGGCTGCCTTGCAGCGCCGGGGCTGGCGGCGGGCGTTTCCGGCTCCGCCGTGGGCAGCAGGCGGGCCACGCGCTGCGTCAGGGCGTCACGCCCGGGGTCAAAAACGGGCGGCGCGCCGGGGCGCTCTTCCCAGTCCGGGTGGGCGCGGGCCGGGCGCAGGGCGTCCGCCAGCGTGGCTGTCAGCTGGCGGGCCTGGGCGGTTTGCTGGCTGCCCTCTTCCCATTCGGCCGCGCGCAGCTTGTGCTGGGCGGCGTGCCCGCGCTGCGTGAGGGCCTGGTTGAGCGCCAGAAGGCGCGCGGCCAGCAGGGCCAGCACGGCGTCTTGCGCCGTAAGTTCCTGCGTGCCGGTGAGGCGGCCGCGCAGCTTGCCCGCCAGGGGCTGCCAGCCGCCGCTCAGGGCGCTGCCAATGGCGCCGCCCAGCGTGGCGGCGGCGCCCAGCGACAGGCCCGCCAATGCCACGTCGGCCACCGCGCCGATGCCCGCGCCAATGGCCGCGCCCAGGCCCAGGCGGCGGCCAGCTTCTTTGAGCAAGGCGGGGTTGAACAGGTCGTCCTCCCAGCGCTGGGCCAGTTGCGGCAGGCTGGCGGCTTCGGCGTCTTCCGGCCCGAAGGCGTGCGCGCGCAGCAGCGCCTGCGCGGCCCGGCGGGCATGGGCCGCGCAGTCTTGCTGGAAGGCGTGGATGAAGGCGTCGCGCCGCGCCGGATCGGCGTATTCGCCTGCGGCGATGGACCGGCGCATGGCGGCCACGCTGACAAGGGCGCTGGCGATGGCCAGGCGCGCGGCGCGCTGGCGGTCTTGCGCCTGCTGCTCAAGCTGGCGGGCGATGTCTTCAAGCTGGCGGCGGCGCTCGGGCAGCAGCGCGGCCAGGTCGCGGTACAGCGCGGTTTCGGCCCCGTTGAAGGGAGCAACGGCGTCAAACGCCGCGCAGGCGTGCAGGCCCGCATCGCGCAGGGCGGCGCGCCAGCCGTCCTGGCGGCTGCCAGCGGCGCGCACGAAATTGAGCACGGGCATGATGGGGCGCGCACACCAGGCCAGCGCTTCCATTTCGGCGCGGTATTTGGGCAGCACGGGTGCGCGCGTGTCGATGACGAGCATGGCCGCGTCTGCGTGTTCAAGCAGGGCGCGCAGCACTTTGGCTTCCTGCTCGAAGCTGGCATGCGCTTCGGGGCCGCTCAAAAAGGCGCGCACGCGGTCGGTGCGGCTGGGGTGCGCGGGCAGGCTTTGGGCGGGCAGCTCTTGCAGGTAGTCGAGCAGCGCCACGGCGTCTTCCAGGCCCGGCGTGTCGAAAAAGCGCACGGCCACTTCGCCTTGCAGCAGCAGGTCGATGCGCTCGACGTGCCGCGTGACGCCGGGCCGGTCAGAGACTTCGCCAAACGCCGCCCGCCGCGTGAGCGTGCGCAAAAGCGAGGTTTTGCCCGCGTTCGTGTGGCCCACCACGGCAATCCGCAAGGCAGACGGGGCGGCGGATGAGCCGGACGCAGACGCCTGCGCGGGGGCTTCGGGCGGGGTGCTCATGGAGGCAGGCGCGGTCATGGGCGCGAATTGTCGCCGGGGCGGCAGCGCCGGGCGCAGAAATCAGCAGGCGGCGCCAGGCAGGGGCGAAGGCCCGCCCCGGGCGCAGCCGCAGGCATGAAAGCGGACATGAAAAAACCCCGGCAGCCCAAAGCGGCTGCCGGGGTCTGGATCGCCAGGGGAATCAGTGCCCTGCTTCAGCGCCCTGCTCATGCCGGCCCGTGAGCGCGGCAAGAGCAGGATGGAGACGGGCGGATGCCGACGGCATGCGCAGCGGCGCGGATGAAGCGCGCCATTTCACCCCTTGATTTCGCTCCTTGATCCATAGCATGAGGTCCTAGTGGAAATTGCGCGAGAGGGTGTTTCACCCCCTCTGAATTCGCTCCTCTTTTTGATGCCTCCCACGGCGCGGGCGCTTTGGCGTCTGCGCCGTGGTCAGCAGGCGCGCTTCAGGGGTGCTGCTCCAGCGCGTTGCCCAGGCCTTCGGCCACTTCCGCGTATTCGGGAATCTGGTCGAAGTTCATGTAGCGGTAGATGCCGGCCTTGTCGGAATCCACAATGCCCATTTCCTTGAGGTATTCCTCGCGGGTGGGCAGTTTGCCCAGGCGCGAGGCGATGGCCGTGAGTTCCGCCGAGCCGAGAAAGACGTTGGTGTTCTTGCCCAGGCGGTTGGGGAAGTTGCGGGTACTGGTGGAGATGACGGTGGCGCCCGCGCGCACTTGCGCCTGGTTGCCCATGCACAGCGAGCAGCCGGGCATTTCGGTGCGCGCGCCGGAGGCGCCGAAGGCGGCGTAATGGCCTTCCTTGATGAGTTCGTTCTGGTCCATCTTGGTGGGCGGGGCGATCCACAGCTGCACCGGGATGTCGCGCTGGCCGCCCAGCAGTTTGGCGGCGGCGCGGAAGTGCCCGATGTTGGTCATGCACGAGCCGATGAAGGCTTCGTCGATCTTGGTGCCGGCCACGTCGGAAAGGGTTTTGGCGTCGTCCGGGTCGTTGGGGCAGCAGACGATCGGCTCCTTGATTTCGTTCATGTCGATTTCGATGACGGCGGCGTATTCGGCGTCGGCATCGGCTTCGAGCAATTGCGGGTTGGCGAGCCACTCCTGCACTTTTTCAATGCGGCGCGCCAGGGTTTTGGCGTCCTGGTAGCCGTCGGCAATCATGTTTTTCATGAGCACGACGTTGGATTGGAGGTACTCGATGATGGGCGCCTTGTCCAGCTTGATGGTGCAGCCGGCGGCCGAGCGTTCGGCGGAGGCGTCGGACAGCTCGAAGGCTTGTTCCACTTTCAGGTTGGGCAGGCCCTCGATTTCCAGGATGCGGCCGGAGAAGATGTTTTTCTTGCCCGCCTTGGCCACGGTGAGCAGGCCCTGCTTGATGGCGTAGAGCGGGATGGCGTGCACGAGGTCGCGCAGGGTGACGCCCGGTTGCAGCTCGCCCTTGAAGCGCACGAGCACGCTTTCGGGCATGTCCAGCGGCATGACGCCGGTGGCGGCGGCAAAGGCGACCAGGCCGGAGCCTGCCGGGAAGCTGATGCCGATGGGAAAGCGCGTGTGGCTGTCGCCGCCGGTGCCCACGGTGTCGGGCAGCAGCAGGCGGTTGAGCCAGGAGTGGATGACGCCGTCGCCCGGGCGCAGGGCGACGCCGCCGCGCGTGCTGATGAAGGCGGGCAGCTCGCGGTGGGTTTTGACATCGACCGGCTTGGGGTAGGCGGCGGTGTGGCAGAAGGACTGCATCACCATGTCGGCAGAAAAGCCCAGGCAGGCCAGGTCTTTGAGTTCGTCGCGCGTCATGGGGCCGGTGGTGTCTTGGCTACCGACAGTGGTCATGCGCGGCTCGCAATAGGTGCCGGGGCGCACGCCTTGCTGAACGCCATTGACCACGGGCAGGCCGCAGGCGCGGCCCACCATTTTCTGCGCGAGGGTGAAGCCCTTGCCGGTGTCCACGGGGGCCTTGGGCAGGCGGAAGGCGCTGGAAGCGGGCAGGCCGAGGAATTCGCGCGCCTTGGCCGTCAGGCCCCGGCCGATGATGAGGTTGATGCGGCCGCCGGCTTGCACTTCGTCCAGCAGCACTTCGCTTTTGAGCGCGAAGTCGGCAATTTTCTGGCCGGCTTTTTCGATGCGGCCTTCGTAGGGGTAGATGTCGATGACATCGCCCATGTTCATCTGGCTGACATCCACTTCGATGGGCAGCGAGCCGGAGTCTTCCTGCGTGTTGAAGAAGATGGGGGCAATCTTGCCGCCCAGGGTGACGCCGCCAAAGCGCTTGTTGGGCACGAAGGGGATGTCTTGCCCGGTGGCCCAGATGACGCTGTTGGTGGCCGATTTGCGGCTGGAGCCGGTGCCGACCACGTCACCCACGTAGGCGACGACGTGGCCTTTTTTCTTCAGGTCTTCAATGAACTGGATGGGGCCGCGCTTGCCGTCTTCTTCTGGCTTGAAGGGGGCGTCGGGGCGGGTGTTTTTCAGCATCGCCAGGTAGTGCAGCGGAATGTCCGGGCGGCTCCAGGCGTCGGGGGCGGGGGAGAGGTCGTCGGTGTTGGTTTCGCCGGGCACCTTGAAGACGGTGACGGTGATTTTTTCGGGCACTTTGGGGCGGCTGGTGAACCACTCGGCGTCGGCCCAGCTCTGGATGACGGCCTTGGCGCGCGCGTTGCCCGCCTTGGCCTTGGCGGCCACGTCGTTGAAGAAGTCGAACATCAGCAGCGTTTTCTTGAGCGCGCTGGCGGCGGCGTCGGCGACGGCGTCGTCCTTGTCGTCCAGCAGTTCGATGAGCGGGTGCACGTTGTAGCCGCCGACCATGGTGCCCAGCAGCTCGGTGGCCTTGGCGCGGCTGATGAGGGCGACCTGGATGTCGCCATGCGCCACGGCGGCCAGAAATGAAGCCTTGACCTTGGCCGCGTTGTCCACGCCGGGCGGCACGCGGTGGGTGAGCAGATCCATCAGGAATTCGGCTTCGCCGGCGGGCGGGTTCTTGATGAGTTCGATCAGCTCTTCAGTCTGCTTGGCATTGAGCGCCAGCGGCGGGATGCCCAGCGCCGCGCGTTCGGCGACGTGTTCACGATAGGCTTTCAACATGTGGGATTCTCCTTTTATGGGTATGAAAACGAAAAACGCTGGCTCGCGTTGAGCCAGGTTCAGGGTTTTTGATCAAACAGGCTCTGGCGGGGCATCTTGTCCATTTGCGCGGAGAACTCGCGCTGCTCGGGCGACATGCAGCCGTCGGCAATGCGCTTGCCTTGTTTCTGGTCCATCAGCATGGATTTGTTGCCCAGTTGCAGCCACAGGGCGCGGGCGCGGGTGTCTTCCAGGCGCACGGCGCCGGTGCGGCTTTCCATGGGGCGCATGTGGTAGCGCAGCTTGCCCATGTGCAGGAAGAAGTGGCCCGGGTTGTCGGCGTCAGGCTCCAGCGAAACCTGGGTGTTCAGATCGCAGGAAATCGTGCCGGTGTGCACGAGTTTGGCGATGTTTTTTTCAGCTTCCGTCAAAGGCTGATCAACGGCGGCGGCAGGCACGGGTTTGGGCGCTGCGGCCTTGGATTTGGCGGGTTTTTTGGCAGCGCGCTTTGCGGGCTTTTTGGCCGCTTTTTGCGCTGCGGCGGGCTTTTGGGGCTTGTTTTCGGCGGCGTGAGCCGTGCCCAGGGACATCAGGCAGGCGGCGGCGACGAGGGCGATGAGAGCGGGTTTCATGGTGCGTGCTTTCTCTTCAGGGTTGCGGAAAGATCAGTTGGAAAACCAGGCGCGCGCTTCGCGGGGAAGCGCACGGCCTGTGGTGTGGGCGCGCTCCAGCAGCTGCCAGTAGTGGCGGTAGCTGGCGCGGTCATGCAGACGGCCCTGATGGCTGATAGGCCCCCAGTGGGCTTGCTGCGCGGCCAGGAGGATGGCCGTGGCTTCGTCGATCTGGCGCTCGTCAGGCGCGAAGGCTTCGAGGATGGGACGGATTTGCGCGGGGTGAATGCTCCACATGCGCGTGTAGCCCAGCTGCTGCGCGGCGCGGCAGGCGGCTTGCCTGAGCGCGGCGGCGTCATTGAATTCAGTCACCACGCAGTGCGAGGGCACTTTGCCGAAAGCATGGGCGGCAGAAGCGATTTCCAGCTTGGCGCGCACCACGAGCGGATGGCTGAACTGGCCTTGCGCGCCCATGCCTTGTGCCGGTATGGCGCCTGCATGGGCCGAAACAAAGTCCATGAGGCCAAAGCTCAAGGATTCCACGCGCGGATGGGCGGCAATTTCAAACGCCCGGTGCACGGCGGCGGGCGATTCGATCAGCGCATGCAGCGGCAGGCCCTGGGGGTAGATGGACAAGAGGGCTTCTTCGGCCCGGGTCACTTCATGAACCGATTCCACCTTGGGCAGCATGACGTAGGCCAGGCGATGCCCGGCGCGGGGCAGGATGGCGGCCAGGTCTTGCGTGAATGCGGGGTGATCCACGGGATGAACGCGCACGCCCACGCGGGCTTTTGCAGGCGCGGACAAGGCCAGCTCGCCAACCAGCGCGGCGTGTTCGGCTTCGCCGCCAGCGGGCGCGCCGTCTTCGCAGTCCAGCGTGACGTCAAACACGCAGGCGCCAAATTCTTCCGTCATTTCGGCCTGCAATTGCAGGCTCTTGCGCATGCGCGCTTCCACGCCGCTGTAGTGGTCGCACACGGGCAGCATGCCCCGGCTGGCCTGCGCGGCCAGCAGCACGCTGCGGGGATGCAGGGCAAATGCGCTCAGGTTTGTCATGCGGCTCTTTCGGCTATTGAAAACAAGATGGAAACCGGCTTCTGGCGCGAACGGGAAAGGTTGCAAAACGGTTGAACCGGCGGCACTGACATTCAGGCATGCCAGTGCGGGGTGTTGGTTGCCAGAGCCTGCTTTCGATTTGTCCGTGGGTGCAAAAGTGCAAACAGGCGAGTCTTGTTTTGTGCGGTTTACTCTGTTTTTGAGAGCGAATTCCAGCCCCTGAAAATGCCTCTGTCGCACGCTTTCATTGACTTTGATGCCATCAAATCAATAGCGAAATGGCGGATGACTTCAGGGGCCGAACCGGCGGTCAAACCGGTTCGCGGCAAGACTCGAAACAGGTTCTTACAGCAAGTGCTTGACGCCTTCTTGCTCGCCTTGTAGTTCGGCCAGCGTCTTGTTGATGCGCTCCTGGCTGAAAGCGTCGATTTCCAGCCCCTCGACCACTTTGTATTCGCCGTTTTCGCAGGTCACGGGAAAACCGAAGACCACGCCTTGCGGAATGCCGTACCAGCCTTGCGAGGGAATGCCCATGGTGACCCATTCGCCATTCGTGCCCAGCGCCCAGTCGCGCATGTGGTCAATGGCCGCGTTGGCAGCGCTGGCTGCCGAAGACAGGCCGCGCGCTTCGATGATGGCCGCGCCGCGCTTGCCCACGGTGGGCAGGAAAACATTGGCGTTCCATTCCTGGTCGTTGATCATGTCTTTCACGCTCTGCCCGTCAATGGTGGCGAAGCGGTAATCGGCATACATGGTGGGGGAGTGGTTGCCCCAGACAGTGAGCTTTTTGATGTCCTTGACCGGCTTGCCCGTTTTTTCGGCAATCTGGCTGGCGGCGCGGTTGTGATCCAGCCGCAGCATGGCGGTGAAGTTCTTGGCCGGCAGATCAGGGGCCGATTTCATGGCGATGTAGGCATTGGTGTTGGCGGGGTTGCCGACCACGAGCACTTTCACGTTGCGGCTGGCGACGGCGTTCAGCGCCTTGCCTTGGGCCGTGAAGATTTGTGCATTGGCGGCCAGCAAGTCGGAGCGTTCCATGCCGGGGCCGCGCGGGCGCGCGCCCACCAGCAGGGCGTAATCCGCATCCTTGAAGGCCGTCATCGGATCAGAATGCGCCTGCATGCCTGCCAGCAAAGGGAAAGCGCAGTCTTGCAGCTCCATCATCACGCCCTTGAGGGCCTTTTGGGCTTTTTCATCGGGAATTTCAAGCAATTGCAGGATGACAGGCTGATCTTTGCCCAGCATTTCGCCAGAAGCGATGCGAAACAGAAGGGCATAGCCAATCTGGCCTGCTGCGCCAGTCACGGCAACACGGACGGGTTTTTTGCTCATATCCAGGAGTCTCCAGTGGGTTGGTTTGAAACAAGGAAGGGCGGCTGCCACAACCAGATCCGCAGTGAGTTTAACGGTTTCGCCGGTTTCTGTCCTGTGTCTTATATAAGATATGATTGATGGCAATGAACAGCGTTCTCCCATCAGAAGCACCCACGGCCAGCCTGGCGGCGCAGCCAGCGGCAACACCTTCATTCCGGCCGCTTTATCAACAAATCAGGGATCTGATCCTGCGCAGCCTGCAACAAGGCGAATGGAAGCCCGCAGAGGTGATTCCCAGCGAAATGGAGCTGGCGGCGCGGTTTGGCGTCAGCCAGGGAACGGTGCGCAAGGCGATTGACGAACTGGCCGCCGGGCATTTGCTGGTGCGCCGCCAGGGGCGGGGCACCTTTGTGGCCACGCACGCCGAACAGCAGGTGCAGTACCGTTTTTTGCGCTTGATGCCTGATATAGATCAAGCAGATGCGGAACAGCCCGCGCAACGGGAAATCGTGGAATGCAAACGCGCCCGGGCCACTGCCGATGTGGCGCGGGCGCTGGCCTTGAAAACGGGCGAAAGCATCATCCAGGCGCGGCGCGTGCTTTCATTTGGCGGCATTCCCACCATCGTGGAAGACCTGTGGCTGCCTGGCGAACCTTTCAGGGGGCTGACGGCGCATCGCCTGTCGGCGTATCCGGGTTCCTTGTACGCCTTCTTTGAATCGGAATTCGGTGTGCGCATGGTGCGCGCCGATGAAAAGATTCGCGCGGTTTTGCCTGACGTGCAGCAGGCGGCTCTTTTGCAGATTCCGGTTTCCACGCCGCTGCTGAGCGTGGAGCGCATTGCTTTCACCTATGGCAACCGCCCCATAGAGCTGCGCAAAGGCTTGTACCGCACGGATTCACGCCACTATCACAACCGTCTGAGTTGAAGAAATAGAGATGTTTTTCTATTTCCCGTCAAGCCTCTCCAGATTTCGCAAGCTTGCGAAGATATACACGTCGTTGCAATAGAATCCGCAAATTGCTTCACTTCAAGGTGTCTTATAAAAGACACATGACTATCGAAGCATCCCTCCCACGAAAAGGAAGTACTCATGACAGAAGCAGCCCGCAAACGGCCTGAATTCAGAAACCTGAATGTCTTCAAGGATTTGACGACTTACCGCCTTCCTTGGGCCGCGAAGGTTTCCATCCTGCATCGCATCAGCGGCGTTCTGATGATTCTGATGCTGCCTTTCATCATCTGGCTGTTCGACAAGTCGATTTCGTCCGAAATCTCTTTCATGCAGTTCACGGCTGCGTTCGAACACGGCATCTGGATATTTCCCGCCTTCATTGTCAAGCTCGCGGTGCTGGGGCTGATCTGGGCATTCCTGCACCACTTGTGCGCAGGCATCCGCCATATCTACATGGAGCTGACGCACAAACTGAGCAAGGAGTTTGGCAAGCGTTCCGCATTGGTGGTGTTGGCGGTGAGCCTGAGCCTCACCGTGCTGCTGGGCGCCAAGCTGTTCGGGCTGTATTGATTTGAACTGGAGAAAGAAATGGCTGCTGTGAATTACGGTTCCCGACGCCTCGTGGTAGGCGCGCACTATGGCTTGCGCGATTGGCTGGCGCAGCGCGTATCCGCCCTGGCTATCGTGGCTTTCACGCTTGTGCTGGTGGCGCAGATTCTTTTGACCAGCGGCCCGCTGGACTACACCCGCTGGGCGGCAATCTTTTCTTCGCAATGGATGAAGACGCTGACCTTCACGGCCATTGTGGCGCTGGCATGGCACGCCTGGGTCGGCGCCCGTGAAGTGTTGATGGATTACGCCAAGCCAACCAGCCTGCGCATGGTTTTCTATATGTTGGCCATCGTCTGGCTCATCAGCTGCGCAGGCTGGGCCGTTCAGGTTCTGTGGCGCCTGTAAGCGACTGTCTTTCCCGCAAGTTTTTTCCCCACGAACATGACATACACCAAAGACAAAATCACCGTCCGCAAATTTGACGTGGTCATCGTCGGCGCAGGCGGCTCCGGCATGCGCGCCTCGCTGCAACTGGCGCGGGCGGGCCTGAATGTGGCTGTGCTCTCCAAGGTCTTTCCTACCCGCTCCCACACCGTGGCCGCCCAGGGCGGCGTTGGCGCCAGCCTGGGCAACATGAGCGAAGACAACTGGCATTACCACTTCTACGACACCGTCAAAGGCGGTGACTGGCTGGGCGATCAGGACGCCATCGAATTCATGTGCCAGGAAGCGCCCAAGGTGGTTTACGAGCTGGAGCATTTCGGCATGCCGTTTGACCGCAACGCCGACGGCACCATCTATCAGCGCCCCTTTGGCGGCCACACGGCCAACTATGGCGAAAAACCCGTGCAACGCGCCTGCGCCGCTGCCGACCGCACGGGGCACGCCATGCTGCATACGCTGTATCAGCAAAACGTCAAGGCCCATACCACCTTCTTTGTCGAATGGATGGCGCTTGATCTCATTCGAGATGCCGATGGCGACGTGGTGGGCGTGACGGCGCTGGAAATGGAAACAGGCGATTTCTACGTGCTGCACGCCAAAACCGTCTTGCTGGCCACGGGCGGCGCGGGCCGCATTTTCGCGGCCTCGACCAACGCTTTCATCAACACGGGCGATGGGCTGGGCATGGCCGCCCGCGCGGGCATTCCGCTGCAAGACATGGAGTTCTGGCAATTCCACCCCACGGGCGTGGCGGGCGCTGGTGTTTTGCTGACGGAAGGCTGCCGGGGCGAAGGCGCCATCTTGCTCAACTGCAATGGCGAGCGTTTCATGGAGCGTTACGCCCCAACGCTGAAGGATCTGGCGCCGCGTGATTTCGTGTCCCGCTCCATGGACCAGGAAATCAAGGAAGGCCGGGGCTGCGGCCCCAACAAGGATTACGTGGTTCTCAAGCTTGACCACCTGGGTGCGGAAACCATCCACAAGCGCCTGCCCTCGGTGTTTGAAATCGGCATCAATTTCGCCAACGTGGACATCACCAAGGAACCGATTCCCGTGGTGCCCACCATCCACTACCAGATGGGCGGCATCCCCACCAATATTCACGGCCAGGTTGCCGTCCAGACCAGCCGCAGCGACAACGAAATCGTCAATGGCCTTTACGCCGTGGGCGAATGCTCATGCGTCAGCGTGCACGGCGCCAACCGGCTGGGAACGAATTCCCTGCTTGACCTGCTGGTTTTCGGCAAGGCAGCTGGCAATCACATCATCAAGCATCACGAACAAGGCTCGCACAAGCCGCTGCCAGCTGATGCTGCTGATTTCTCGCTGGAGCGCCTCAACCGTGTCGAGAACAACCCCAATGGCGAGTACTCGCAGGATGTGGCCAACGAAATCCGCCGCACCATGCAGGCGCACGCGGGCGTTTTCCGCACGCAGGCGCTCATGGATGAAGGCGTGGAAAAAATCAACGCCTTGCGCGAACGCGCCCTGTCCGTAGGGCTGGCAGACACCTCCAAGGTTTTCAATACCGCCCGCATTGAAGCGCTGGAAGTCAACAACATGATCGAAGTGGCCCAGGCCACCATGACTTCCGCTGCGGCCCGGCATGAATGCCGTGGCGCCCACAGCGTGCTGGATTACGAACATCCCGCCGATTACGAGCCAGCTCCTTTGGGGCGTGATGACGTGCACTGGATGAAGCACACGCTGTGGCACAGCGCGACCAACAGCCTCTCTTACAAGCCTGTCCGCACGCAGCCGCTGACCACCGAGACGATTCCTCCCAAAGTCCGCACGTTCTAAGCGCAGTTCCGCGAACTTTCTCTCCAGGCCCCGCAAAAAAGAGGCGAACACGATGCAAAAACGTACTTTCAAGATTTACCGCTACGACCCGGACAAAGACGCCAAGCCCCGCATGGAAACGGTTGAGCTTGAATTGCAAGGCAATGAACGCATGCTGCTGGATGCGCTTGTCAAGCTCAAGGCGCATGACCCCAGCCTGGCCTTCCGCCGCTCCTGCCGCGAGGGCGTCTGCGGCTCTGACGCGATGAACATCAACGGCAAAAATGGCCTGGCGTGCCTGACCAATTTGCGCACGCTCAAAGATCCGATCGTGCTCAAGCCCCTGCCGGGCCTGCCCGTGGTGCGTGACTTGATCGTGGACATGACCCAGTTTTTCGCCCAGTACGAATCCATCAAGCCCTATCTGATCAACGAAACGCCGCCGCCTGAAAAAGAGCGCCTCCAATCGCCGGAAGAGCGCGAAGAACTCAATGGGCTGTACGAATGCATCCTGTGCGCCAGCTGCTCTACCAGCTGCCCCAGCTTCTGGTGGAACCCTGACAAATTCGTTGGCCCCGCCGGGCTGCTTCAGGCCTACCGTTTCATTGCCGACAGCCGTGACCAGGCCACCAACGCGCGCCTGGACAACCTGGAAGACCCCTACCGCCTGTTCCGCTGCCACACCATCATGAATTGCGTGGACGTGTGCCCCAAGGGCCTCAATCCCTCAAAGGCCATCAGCAAAATCAAGGAACTCATGGCGCGCCGCGCGCTGTAAACGGCTGCTGCCATCACGGCCATCCTGCACTGTGCGCGATATGAAAGACACCCAGGCCTTTCTGGATGCTCATGAACTGGGCAAGCTCAAGTGGCGCTGCCGCCGGGGCATGCTCGAAAACGACTTGCTCATTGAAAAATTCTTCACGCGCAGCGGGCAGGCCATCACCCGCGTTCAGGCGGACGCCCTGCTGCAACTGATGAATCTGGCTGACAACGACCTGCTGGATCTCCTGCTGGCCCGCAAGGAGCCTTCGGGCGATCTGGATTCGCAGCCAGTGCGCCAGGTGCTGGCCTTGCTCAGGGGCTGAAAGCACGCTTTACCACCTATTCACCGAGGAGATGACCATGAAACTTTCAGAAAACAAAGCCACCCTCTCGTTTGCCAACGGCAAGCAGCCCATTGAACTGCCTGTTTATGAAGGCGCGATTGGCCCGGACGTGATCGACATCCGCAAGCTCTACGGTCAAACCGGCATGTTCACGTACGACCCCGGTTTTCTCTCCACGGCTTCATGCCAGTCCACCATTACCTACATTGATGGCGACAAGGGCGAACTCCTCTACCGTGGCCACCCCATCGAGCAACTGGCCGAACAGTGCGATTACCTCGACACCTGCTACCTGCTGCTCAAAGGCGAGCTGCCCAACGCCAGCCAGCGCGATGAATTTCACCAGCTCGTGCTCAAGCACACCATGGTGCACGAGCAAATGCACTTTTTCATGCGCGGCTTTCGCCGTGACGCGCACCCCATGGCCGTGCTCACGGGCTTGGTTGGCGCCATGTCGGCCTTCTATCACGAGAACACCGACATCCATAACGCCGAACACCGGGACCGCGCGGCCATCCAGCTCATCGCCAAAATGCCCACGCTGGTGGCCATGGCCTACAAATACGGCAAGGGCGAGCCGTACATGTATCCGAAGAACCATCTCAGCTATGCGGGCAACTTCCTGAACATGATGTTCGCCACGCCTTGCGAGGATTACCAGGTCAATCCCGTCATTGAACGCGCGATGGACCGCATCTTCATCCTCCATGCCGATCACGAGCAGAACGCCTCCACCTCCACCGTGCGCCTGTGCGGCAGCTCCGGCACCAACCCGTTCGCGGCCATTGCTGCGGGCGTGGCGTGCCTGTGGGGGCCGGCGCACGGCGGCGCC
Organism: Ottowia sp. oral taxon 894; assembly: GCF_001262075.1. Taxonomy (GTDB): domain Bacteria; phylum Pseudomonadota; class Gammaproteobacteria; order Burkholderiales; family Burkholderiaceae_C; genus Ottowia; species Ottowia massiliensis. The sequence goes on from NZ_CP012073.1 coordinate 519,845, forward strand.
AACGAAGCCTGCCTGCACATGCTGGAAGACATCCAGAAAACCGGGGGCTTGGCCAAAGTCGGCGAGTTCATGGAAAAAGTCAAAGACAAAAACTCCGGCGTGCGCCTCATGGGCTTTGGCCATCGCGTCTACAAGAACTACGACCCCCGCGCCAAGCTCATGCAGCAAACCTGCAATGAAGTGCTGACCGAACTGGGCCTGGAAAAAGACCCCCTGTTCGCCCTGGCCAAGAAAGTCGAGCAAATCGCCCTGGAAGACGACTACTTCGTGCAGCGCAAGCTCTATCCGAACGTGGACTTCTACTCCGGCATCGTCCAGCGCGCCATCGGCATTCCCGTCAAGCTCTTCACCGGCATCTTTGCCCTGGCGCGCACCGTGGGCTGGATTGCCCAGCTCAACGAAATGATCGGCGACCCTGAATACAAGATTGGCCGCCCCCGCCAGCTCTACGTGGGCGCGCCCCGCCGCGACGTGAAGCTGTAATTTCCCTCTTGACTGCACACGCTTTCAGCCCGCCCTGCGCGCTTCGCGCTGGCGGGCTTTGCTTTGCCCGCTGGCGGCCCTTTCAGCCGGCTGGCGAGGGCGGATTCAAGGCGTCACGATGCTGCCGCCAGGCTTCTGGCTTTCCAGCCCGGCCAGCACAGCCTGATCCGGCGCGCACTCCGGATGCCCCGTCCCATGAAGCCTCCGCTTTTTGCGAATGGATATCATGCGCCCGCCTGCGGCCTGGCAAATCCTCAATGGGCCGCGAAACCCATCTGCGGTTTGCCTCTTGCTGCCCATCCGATCTGCGCTTCGCCTCTCACGGCCAGACTCTGCACAGGCTCCAAAGCGCCCAGCCGCAGATTCCAGGGCGTACAGGCCAAGACCCGTATGGGTTGATCTGTCCGGCAACATCAAAAACAGGAGCAAATTGAAGGGGTCAAAATGCCGTCTCGCGCACTTTCCACTAGGACATATCGCTATGAATAAAGTAGCTAAATGAGCCTGCCGCCCATTGGCTGTTCATCCGTCCTTCGCCTTGCCCGCGCCTTGCCCTTTCAGCGCCCACGGCCAGGCCGTGACCGGAGCCTTGGGCATTGCCACGAATGGGCTTTCTGTTTCTTTTCTCTCTTTCCGCTTTTTCTTCTATGACCTTCACTCCCAGTTTCCGCGCCGCCGCCGTGGCGCTGCTGCTGGCAGGCGGCGCCGTGCTGCACGGCTGCGCCAGCCATCCCGAAACCAGCCAGACGGCCCAGACGGCCCAGGCGCCGCAGGCCGCGCCTGATGCGCAACAGCCGCCGCAGCCGCCCAATGTGCTGGCGCAAGTGGCCGCCGGCGTGTACCAGGCCCGGCTGGACAACGGGCTGACGCTCATCGTCAAGCCTGACCGCCGCTCGCCCGTGGCCGTGCAAATGCTGTGGGTGCGCGTCGGCTCCATCGACGAAGTGGACGGCGCCAGCGGCATCGCCCACATGCTGGAGCACATGATGTTCAAGGGCACCAAGCAGCTGGGCCCCGGCGAAATCTCGCGCCGCGTGGCGCTGCTGGGCGGGCGCGACAACGCCTTCACCACCTCCGACTACACGGCGTATTTCCAGCAAGTGCCCGCCGCCGCGCTGCCGCAAGTGATGGCGCTGCAAGCCGACAGCTTTGAAAACAACCAGTGGCCTGACGACGAATTCACGCGCGAGATGGCCGTGGTCAAGGAAGAGCGCCGCCTGCGCACCGACGACCAGCCCCGCGCGCGGCTTTATGAGCAGCAAATGGCCGCCGCCTTCGTGGCCTCGCCCTATCACCGGCCCGTGATTGGCTGGATGGGCGATCTGGATTCCATGACGGCCGATGACGTGCGCGCCTTCCGCCAGAGCTGGTATGTGCCCGCCAACGCCGCCGTGGTGGTGGCGGGCGACGTGGACCCGGCCGCCGTGCTGGCGCTGGCGCAAAAAACCTATGGCCGCATCCCCGCCCGCGCCGTGCCCGGGCGCAAGCCCCGCCCCGAGCCGCAGCAGCACGGCCCGCGCCGCCTGGAGCTGCGCGCCCCGGCCGAGCAGGCCGTGGTGTCGCTGGTGTTCAAAGTGCCCGGCCTGCAAGGGCTGGCAGCCACACCTGAAAACGACGACGCGTTGGCCCTGACGGTGCTGGCCGCCGTGCTGGACGGCTACCAGGGCGCGCGCCTGGAGCGCGCCCTCGTGCAAGGCAAAGACCGCGTGGCCGACAGCGTGAATGCCGACAACGGCCTGATGGGCCGTGGCCCGCAGCTTTTCAGCCTGCTGGCCGTGCCCGCCAAAGGCCGCACGCCCGCGCAGGCCGAAGCGGCGCTGCGCGCCGAAGTGGCCCGTATCGCCCGCGAAGGCGTGGGCCAGGCCGAGCTGGAGCGCGTGAAAACGCAGTGGATTGCCGGCCAGGTTTACAAGCGCGATTCCGTCATGGCGCAAGCGCAGGAGCTGGGCAGCTACTGGGCGCTGGGCCTGCCGCTGGATGCCGATGAAAAACTCATCGAACGCCTGCGCGCCGTCACCCCCGCGCAAGTGCAGGCCGTGGCCCGCCAATACTTTGGCGACGAGCAGATGACCGCCGCCACGCTGGCGCCCCAAAGCCTGAAAAACCGCCCGCGCCCGCGCCCGGCCCCCGCCGGGCTGCGGCACTGAAGGGCGCGTTGCCGACCAGCCGCCGCTTTTTGCCATTGCCCGTTGCAGCCATGTCCGCTCATCCAGCCGCTCCAGCCGCTTCCCAAGACCCGGCGGCCTTCTGGAACCGCCGCTACGCCGCGCCCGCCTATGCCTATGGCACTGCGCCCAACGCCTTTTTCAGCCAGCAGCTGGCCGATCTGCCCGCAGGCCGCCTGCTGCTGCCTGCCGAAGGCGAAGGGCGCAACGCCGCGCACGCGGCGCGCATGGGCTGGCAAGTGGCGGCCTTTGACTTGAGCGAACAAGGCCGCCGCAAGGCGCTGGCCCTGGCCGCCGCCTTTGGCGTGGCCGATCGGCTGTCCTATCAGGTGGGCAGCGTGCAAGACATGCCGCTGCCGCCCGGCCAGTTTGACGCCGCTGCCCTGGTTTTTGCCCACTTTGCGCCCGCCATCAAAAGCGCCAGCCACCGCAAAGTGGCGCAGGCGCTGGCCGCTGGCGGCCACCTCATCTTTGAGGGCTACGCCAAAAGCAATCTGCCGCGCGTGCGGGCCAACCCCGCCATTGGCGGCCCGCAAGACGAGCAGGCGCTTTTTTCGCTGGACGAAATCCGCGCCGACTTCATCGACGGCGCGGGCCTGGAGCCGCTGGTGCTGCAAGAGACCGTGGTGCAGCTGCACGAAGGGCAGTTTCACAACGGCGCAGCCAGCGTCATCCGCTTTGTGGGCCGCAAGCCCTGAGAACTTGTTCAGAGCCTGGCCTTCAACCGTTTTTCGCAACCGCCCACGCCCTGAAATCCACCGTTCATTTTGCTATCGGTTCAATAGTGAGCAGTCCTACGAAACATTGCGGCAGGGGCGTTTTTGAAGCCCTTGATTCGCTCTTGAAAACGGAGCAAAACACGCCAGAGCAGCGCTGGCGCACAAACAGACTCCGGGCATTGAACAGGCTCGCAAGCCAGGCCCAAAACCCCATCCTGAAATCTTCTGCATCCGGGAAACACACCATGACTTCTTTTGCCCCCGCCGCGCGCCGCGCCCTGCTTGCAGGCGCTTGCGCTTTTGCCGCCCTGCTGGCCTGGCCCGGCCGCGCCCAGGCCGCCGCGCCCATTGAGCACTTCACCCTGCCCAGCGGCGCGCAAGTCTGGTTCGCCGCCAGCCCTTCCATCCCCATGCTGGACGTGCAAATCGACTTTGACGCCGGCAGCCGCCGCGACCCCGCCGCCAAGGCGGGCCTGGCCGACGCCACTGCGCTCATGCTCACCAAAGGCGTGCGCGCCGAAGGCCGCCAGCTGGCGCTGGACGAAAACCGCCTGGGCGAAGCCTGGGCCGATTTGGGCGCGCGCTTTGCCGCCAGCGCCAGCAGCGACCGCCTGAGCATCCGCCTGCGCAGCCTGACCGACGAGGCCCTGCTGCCCCGCGCCGTGGCCCTGGCCGCGCGCGAAATCGCCGAACCGGCCTTTGCCCCCGCCGTGTGGGCGCGCGAGCGCGAGCGCATGTCGGCCGCCATTGCCGAATCGCTCACCCGCCCCGGCCCCGTCGCCCAGCGCGCGTTTGGCGCCGCCGTGTACGGCGGCCACCCCTACGGGCGCGACGCCACGCCCCAAAGCCTGGCCGCCATCACCGTGGCGGACATGAAAGCGCTGCACCAGCAAGCCCTGGCCGCCTGCCGCGCCAAAGTCAGCCTGGTCGGCAGCATCACCCGCGAGCAAGCTGGCGACATCGCCGCCCGCCTGCTGGCCCGCCTGCCCCAAAGCGGCAAAAACGGCGAATGCGCCCCCCTGCCCGCCGTGCCCGAAGTGCCGCCGCTCAAAAAAGCCGAGCACATCGACATTCCCTTCCAATCCGCGCAAACCCACGTGCTCATCGGCCAGCCCGGCCACAAGCGCAGCGACCCGGATTACTTCGCCCTGCTTGTGGGCAACCACGTGCTGGGCGGCAACGGCTTTTCATCGCTGCTCATGAACGAAGTGCGCGAAAAACGCGGCCTGAGCTACGGCGCCTACAGCCACTTCCAGCCCGCCCTGCACGCCGGCGCCTTCTCCATCGGCCTGCAAACCCGCCCCGACCAGGCCGCCCAGGCTGTGCAAGTAGCCCGGCAAGTGCTGCAAGCCTTTGTGCGGCAAGGCCCCACCGAGGCCCAGCTCAAAGCCGCCAAAGACAACCTCATCGGCGGCTTCGCCCTGCGCATGGACAGCAACGCCAGCCTTTTGGCCCAGGTTTCCAACATCGCCTGGAACGGCCTGCCGGGCGACTACCTGGACACCTGGACACGCCAGGTCGAGCAAGTCAGCGCCAGCGACGTCAAAGCCGCCTTCGCCCGCGTGCTCCAGCCTGAGCGCATGGTCACCGTCATCGTCGGCCCCAAGACAAAGGCGGCAGATACGGCAGACGCCGCCCGCGCCGCGCCCGCGCATTGAGGCCCTTTCAGCCCAGAAAAAAAGCAGCGCCCGGGCGCTGCTTTTTTTCAACGCGGCGATGCATTATTGCCCGCGCGTTATTGGATTGCATGTTATTGCCTGGCCGCCACGGCATATACCGTGAATTTCGATGATTGGTCCTTCAGGTTGAACCGTTCAAAAAATCCTCTGTTTTCAGCAAAGGCCATCACGTAAACAGCCGTATGCGAAAAGGCGTCCAGTAAATCCTTCATCAGCAGGCTGCCATATCCCTTGCCCTGATGATTTTTGTGAACGGCCAGCTCCGTCACGTGTGTTTCCACCACATTGTCGCCGTAAGCCCGCAGCAGGCCCACGGCAGCGCCATCGGCCACCGCCAGCCTGTAGATCGAGGCGAAAAACATTTTCCTGAGCTTCTCGTCCGAATAGCCGCGACCCCAGCCATTGGATTCATAGATATCATTGATATTTCTCAAATATGCCGATAAATCGGCGCCATTCCTGATGATTTCCATCTTTCATCTCCAGTAAAAGATCATGACGCAACGGTTGCGGCTTTCATGGCGGCACTGCCGTTGCCTGTCGCCCAATGGCTGCCGCAACCGCCGTCAAAGATAAATGGAAGTTTTCATGCCGTCAAGGCTTTCGCGCCGCGTGCGTTGCACTTGATTCGGGGCCATAAAAATCATATTCGCTTCCGCATTGATAACAGATTTTCCACTCTGCATCAGGACATTGGATTATTTCCGCCTTTTGATTTTCTCTTTTTTTTAACATGCGTTCCCAGCGTGGGGCATGCGCTGCGCAAGCTACTGCACGCTTTCCCGCCACTTTCGCCTGGGCAGGCGCCGTTTTCAATCATGACAAAATCGAATGTGGCATATTTTGAAATAATGTCTGAAAAATGCTTCCCAAAGCCGCTGTCGGCGCTGAAATAAAGCGGCATGCCGGGTGATTTGATGGCATAGCCGCCCCAAAGCGTGGTATTGCGCTGCACGCCCCAGCGTTGCAAATGCGCCTTCACGCCCAGCGGCACGAAAAAGCGTTTGGCTCCGGAGTCGATTTCCTGAATGGCGCAGTAATCGAGATGGTCACAATGACCGTGCGAAATCAGCACGGCGCCGATTGCCCGCAATTCGGCCACGGCGGGCGCGTGGGTCATGGCAAAAGGCCGGCCTGTGAAGAATGGCGTGGGTTCCGGATAATGGAAATGTGGGGAAACCAGCGGTTTTGGGCCGCGCCGTGGGAATATGCCTATGCTTGCAGCAGCCTGGCCTGATCCGCTTGCAGGCGGCATCACGCCTGTTGCAGCGCTGTCAGCCAGGCCAAATAGTCCGCCGCGCTCTGCGCTGCCGCCTGTTGCGCGGCTTCGCTGTACCCGGCGTTGCTGTCTATCGTATGGAAGGCAAACGGCGGGCGGTAGTCTGCGCCGCAGTATTTCGCCGTGAGTTCAAATGGGCGCAGCGCTTCGGCAACGGTGCAGCCGACAGCGCCGTCTGCGCGGTAGTCTTTGGCAGGCGCGCCGAGCGAAACGGCGAGCGCGATTTTTCTGCCTGCCAGCGCCTTGCCCTTCGAGCCGTATGCCCAGCCATAGGTCAGCACTTCATCAATCCACTGCTTCAGCAGCGGCGGGCAGTTGAACCAGTACACGGGAAACTGCCACACCAGCGCATCGTGGCTTTCTACCAATTTCTGTTCAGCGGTCACGTCAATCTTGCCCTGGGGATAGGCAGCGTAGAGTTCGTGAACCGTGAAGCGATCGGCATGCCGCCGCAGCGCAGCCGCCCAATGTTTATTGACGGTGGATTGCGCAAGATTGGGGTGGGCGAGAATGATCAGGGTTTTAGGCATGGCAATCTCCTTGAATAAGGTGAAATGAAAGCGCCGGGCCAGCGCTTTCATCAGGCTGGCCAGCATTTCGCCCCGCTCCGGCCGTTTTGACAAAATGGCCTGGGCACGGGAATTCTGATTTTAAGCACGGCCTCATTCAAATACCTGCTTGCGCTTTCATGAAGTCACATGGCTTTCAGAATGGCCATCATTTTTTTCCATACCGGGCGCAAGATTGCGCGCCTGATAAACCGCCAGCGGATCGGGAAAGTTTTATTTGAGAGATTTTGCTTTTACCGCTTCAGACATTGGGTGATTTTCAGCCAGATGATTTTTTGCACGTTTTGAATTTTCTGCGCCGGGACGGCAGGCGGCTGCCCAGAACGCGGCCGCGCCTTTGCTCCTGATGGACCTGTGTGATTACACAAAAAGAGGAGCAAATTTAAACCCATGAAAACGGCTGCTGCGCCCATTCCACTAGGACATCACGCTATGGATCCAGGAGCAAATCCAGCTTGCTTCCGCGCTCCGTCATGCCCACGCAAACCGTCAGCTGCCCGGCCTGGCTCGCGTGGGCGCCTGCTTCGCTGGAAAAGGCTGGGGCAGGGCAGCAAAGCCGCCGGGGTGCGGCCAGCCCTGCCAGTCCGTCACATTTGACGACACATGCAACAAGCTTTGCCGCCCCGCAGATAATCCGCCGTCCGGCGCGTGAGACTTTCTTGCACGCGCTTTTTCAACCCGGCGGCTGTAATGCTTTTCAGAAATGTTCGCATCTGAAGCCGTTTTTTCCTCCTTCATGCCATGAACTCCCCTGCCCTGCGCCGCCGCGCGCTGGCCCTGGCCGCCTTGACGGCCTGTCTGGCCGCCCATGCCCAAACTCGCCCCGAAGCGGACGATGCCCCTGATGACGCCACGCTGCAAACCGTGACGGTGAGCGCCAGCGCCGATGCCTCGGCCAAAGGCTTGTCGCGCGCTTATGCCGGCGGGCAGGTGGCGCGCGGCGCGCGCGTGGGGCTGCTGGGCACGCAAGATGCGATGGACACGCCTTTTTCCATCACCAGCTACACCAGCGAGCTGATTGCCGACCGGCAGGCGCGCAGCGTGGGCGATGTGCTGCAAAACGACCCCGGCGTGCGCGTGGCGCGCGGCTTTGGCAATTTTCAGGAGGCGTATTTCATGCGCGGCTTCATCGTCAGCTCGGACGACACGGCCTACAACGGCCTGTATGGCCTGCTGCCGCGCCAATACATTGCCGCCGAGCTGTTCGAGCGCGTGGAAGTGCTGCGCGGCGCATCGGCCTTTCTCAATGGCGCGGCGCCCGGCGGCGGGGGCTTGGGCGGCACGCTCAATTTGCTGCCCAAGCGCGCGCCCAACGAGCCGCTTTCGCGCGTGGAGCTGCGCGCGGGCAGCGGCGGCGAAAAGCAGGCCGCGCTGGATGTGGCGCGCCGCTTCGGACCGGAGCAGTCCAGCGGCATCCGCCTGAACCTGGCGCGCCGCCAGGGCGGCACGGCCATTGACCATGAGAAAGCCAAACTCTCGCTGGCCGCGCTGGGGCTGGACTGGCGCGGCAGCCGCACGCGCGTCTCCGCCGACATCGGCTGGCAAGACCACCGCCTGAACCAGACGCGCACCAACGTCACGCTCTCGGGCGTGACGCACGTGCCCGCGCCGCCTGATGTGCAGTCCAACTTCGCCCAGCCCTGGACGTATTCTGACGAGCGCGACGTTTACGCCACCTTGCGCGCCGAGCACGACGCAAGCGACGCCGTCACCGCCTGGGCCGCCCTGGGCTGGCGCCACGGGCAAGAGGCCAACTCGCTGGCCAACCTCACCTTGCACAACGCCGCCACGGGCGCGGGCACGGTCTACCGCTTTGACAACACGCGAGAAGACCACGTGCGCACCGGCGAAATCGGCGTGCGCGGGCAGGCGCGCACCGGCGGCGTGGGCCATGAATGGGTGGCCTCGGCCGCCGTTTTCGATTTCAGCAAGGACAACGCCTACGCGATGGACTGGCGCAACACCCTCGCAGCCAACCTCTACCGGCCCATCTATCACGCGCAGCCCGCCTTCGGCCCCAGCGCCTTGCGCGGCGGCGATCTGGCCAGCCCGAAGCGCACGGGCCGCACGCGCCTGAGCAGCTTTGCCTTGGGCGACACCCTCTCGCTGCTGGATGAGCGCTTGCGCATCACCCTGGGCTTGCGCCACCAGCGCATGGACATACGCGACTACGCCTACGGCAGCGCGCAGCAAACCGCGCGCTACGACAAAAAGCGCACCAGCCCCGCCGTGGGCGTGGTCTACAAGCCCGTGCAGGGCCTGTCGCTTTACGCCAACTACATCGAAGGTTTGAGCCAGGGCCAGACCGCGCCCGGCACCGCCGTGAACGTGGGCCAGATGCTGCCGCCCTACGTCTCCAAGCAAAAGGAAATCGGCCTGAAATACGACGCGGGCCGCCTGGGGCTGGGGCTGGCCTTTTTCTCCACCACCAAGCCGCGTTCGCTGCTGACAGCCGACAAGGTGTTTACCGCGCAAGGGCGCGACCGCCACCAGGGGCTGGAATTCACCGTCTTTGGCGAAGCCGTGCGCGGCCTGCGCCTGCTGGGCGGCGCCACCTGGCTGGACGCCAAGCAAACCCGCACGGGCGAAGCCCGCACCGAAGGCAAGCGCGTGATTGGCGTGCCCCGCCTGCAAGCCAATCTGGGCGCCGAATGGGACGTGCCCGGCGCAACCGGCCTGGCGCTGGACGCCCGCCTCATCCACACCGGCGCCAGCTACGCCGACGCCGCCAACACCTTGCGCGCCCCCGGCTGGACGCGGCTGGACGTGGGCGCGCGCTACCTGATGGAAGTGGCTGGCCGCGTCGTCACCTGGCGGCTGCGCGTGGACAACGCCACGAACCGCCGCCACTGGGCCTCCGTGGGCGGCTACCCCGGAAACGGCTACCTCGTGGTCGCCTCGCCGCGCCGCTACACGCTCAGCGTGAGCGTGGATTTCTGAACCTGGCCATGAGCCTGGCCGCAAGGCCCAGCCGGGCCGGCCTTTTCAGAAGCCACTCCTTGATGCTGACTGATGCTGACGCGGCCCGCCAAAAATGCTCCTTGAAAAAGAGCATTACGTCCTAGTGGAATAAGCGCAGACGCCTTTCAAAGCGCCCTCAAATTCGCTCCTGTTTTTGATGTGGCGCGCCGCCCTGCCCTGCTCTTTGCGCGAGGCCGCCCGCCGCCCTGTTGCCGGGCGTCAGGCGGCTTGCATCGCGCCAGCGGCCTCTTGCCCGGCCTGCCGCAGCGCCTGGGCCACGGGGGCGAAGCTGCGGCGGTGCCACGGGGTGGGGCCGTGCTGGCGCAGGGCGGCCAGGTGGGCGGCCGTGCCGTAGCCTTTGTGGGCGGCGAAGCCGTATTGGGGGTATTCGGCGTCGATTTGCTCGCACCAGCGGTCGCGGTGGACTTTGGCGAGGATGGAGGCGGCGCTGATGGCGGGCACTTTGGCGTCGCCGCCGATGATGGCTTCGGCCAGCATGGGCAGGCGCGGCAGGCGGTTGCCGTCCACCAGCACGCGGGCGGGCACCAGGCGCAGGCCGGCCACGGCGCGCTGCATGGCCAGCAAGGTGGCTTGCAGGATGTTGAGGCGGTCGATTTCTTCCACGCTGGCCTGGCCGATGGCGCAGCACAGGGCTTTGTCCTGGATTTGGTCAAACAGCTGCTCGCGGCGGCGGGCGGTGAGTTTTTTGGAGTCGGCCAGGCCGGCGATGCCCTGGCGCGGGTCCAGGATGACGGCGGCGGCCACCACGGGGCCGGCCAGCGGGCCGCGCCCGGCTTCGTCCACGCCGGCGGCCAGGCCCGGCGCAGCCCAATTGAGCGGGACTTGTTCAGCGCGCAAGAAGGTTCTGGATGGCATGGCAGGCGAGCTGGGGGGTGTCGCGCAGCAGGTCGCGGTGCAGCTGGGCGAAGCGCTCTTGCGTGGCGAGAACGCGAACGGGGTCTTCCAGCCAGGCCAGCGTGGCGGCGGCCAGCGCCTGCGGGGTGGCGGCGTGCTGGATGAGTTCGGGCACGACGAAAGGCGCGTCAGCCGCATCAGCATGCGCGCGGGCGGCCACGCCGGGCGGACGGCGCAGCCATTGGGCAGGAGCGCACAGGATGTTGGGCAGGCCCACCCAGGGCAGCTGGCGCTGGCGGCGCATGAGCCAGTAGCTGAAGGCGGGCATGGCGTAGGCGATGACCATCGGGCGCTTGAACAGGGCCGCTTCCAGCGTGGCGGTGCCGCTGGCCACCAGCGCCACATCGCACGCGGCCAGGGCCTGGTGAGACTGACCGGGCAGCACATGCACGGCTTCGCCCAGCCCGCTGGCGGCGGCCAGCGCGCGCACGCGCTCCAGCAGGTGCGGCACGGCGGGCACGAGAAAGCGCGCGCCAGGGCGCGCCTGCCCAATGAGCGCGGCGGCGCGGAAAAAGCGCGGGGCCAGGTGCGCAATTTCGGCGCTGCGGCTGCCGGGCAGCAGGGCAATGACGGGCGGGCTTTCTGAACTGACAGCGTCTGCGCGCGCGGGCAGGTCCAGGCTGGCGCGGGCGGCATCGGCGTCTGGCTGCATGGGAATGTGCTGCGCCAGCGGGTGGCCCACGTAAGTGGCGGCGATGCCGTGTTCGCGCAGCCAGTCAGGCTCGAAAGGAAACAGGCACAGCACGAGATCAGCCGCCGCTTTCAGGCGCGGCAGCTTGCCCGCGCGCCAGGCCCAGAACGAGGGGCTGACGAAGTGCACGGTTTTCACGCCGGCGGCTTTCAGGCGCGCTTCCAGCGCGAAGTTGAAATCAGGCGCGTCGATGCCGATGAACGCGTCGGGCCGCTGCGCCAGCAGCCGCGTGCCCAGGCTGCCGCGCAGGCGCAAAAGCGCGGGCAGGCGCGGCAGCACTTCCAGATAGCCGCGCACCGAGAGTTTTTCCACGGGCCACCAGGCGTCAAAGCCTTGCTCGGCCATGCGCTCGCCGCCAATGCCCGCCGAGCGCAAGCCGGGCCAGGCAGCGCGCAAGGCCGCCAGCAGATGCGCGCCCAATAAATCGCCCGATGGCTCGGCGGCGGCAAGGGCGAAAAAAGGCGAAGGCGCAGGCGTGGCGGTCATTCCGGCAAAATATTATTTGCGATTCTTGCCTGATTTTTCCTTGCCGGCATTTTCATTTTCACCGGCGGCCCTGATTTCATCCACCGTTTCCTGCATGAGTTGCTGCATTTTCGGTATCACCTGCATCATCATGTTTTGCGAAATCTGCACCGATTTTTGCAGAACCTGCGGCATTTTGCGCGTCATGGTCTGGCCGGTGGGCGTTTTGTAAAAATCGATCAGCCCGTTGATTTCTTCCTGCGTGAAAATGTCGCGATAAACCACCATCAATTGCGGTTTCATTTTCTCCCACGTCACTTCTTCGCGTATGATTTTGGCCATGCGCGCCGGCAATTTGTCGACAGCGGCCTGCTGCTTCGGGTTCATGCGCTGGCCTTGCAGCGCCTGGTTCATGCCGTCTTTCATCACCTGCTCCAACTGGGCGTGGGCGGCATCCAGCGTTGATTGGGCTTGCGTGAGATTGAGCAGCTCCTCGATCGATGCGTCCGTGGCAGGCGCGGCGCAAAGGTTGAAGGACAGGCAAAAGGCGGCGAGCGCCAAAGCGGATTTGAGTTTCATGATGAAAGTCCGATTGATTGAAAAAAGAAAAACGTCAGCTCAGCAGCGCGCGCAACCAGTCCGGCAATGGCGCCGATTTTTGCGCCTGTCGATCGACCCAGATGATGGTGGCGCCGCCGCTGGCGCAGATTTCGCCGGGCTTTTCGGCTTTTTCCATGGTCACCCAGGTTTCAAACGAGCTGCGGCCTGATTCGCCCGCGTACATTTTCAAAAGCACCTGGCCCGGATATTCAAACTGGCGGTGAAAATTGCAGAAGGCGTTAATCACCACCGGCCCGAAGCCGCGCGGGTCCACCGGGCAGCCGATTTTGTGCAGCCAGTCCACGCGCGCCACGTCCATGTATTGCAGATACACGCTGTTGTTCACGTGGCCGAGCGCGTCCATGTCGCCCCAGCGGATGGCAATCAGGCTTTCGTGCATGGGCTGGCGCTGGGAAAGATCGGGCAGTTCGATTCGCATAAAAAGTCGGAAAGAGTGAAAAGGGCAAAGCGGCGCATTATCTTTTCGGCGGCGCGGGCAGCGGCAGGCGCTGCAACTGGCGGCGCAGGGCGGCCAGCGCCGATGCGCTGTGGCCGTGGCCGCTGGCAGGCGGCGCATAGCGCCAGGCTTCCAGCGCCAGCAGGCTTTGCCGCCACGGCTGGCGCAGCTCTTGGGGCCAGGGGGCGGCCTGCACGGCGGCGGCCAGCGCGCGCGGCGTGGCGCTGGCGGGCAGGGGCAGGCCCGCTTGCGCCAGCCGCTGGCGGGCATGGGCCAGGGCGCGCAGCCAGGGGTCGCGCTGGCGGCGCTCCCACAAGGCCCAGCCAGCGGCGGCCAGGCCCGCCAGCGCCAGCAGGATGCCGCTCAGGCGCAGCAGGCTCATCCAGTCGGGGTTGCGCATGCCCAGGCTTTTCATCAGGTCGAACTGGCGGGTTTGCGTGTAGTTGATGACCCACTGCTTCCAGGAGTTGTCCGCCGCTTCCCACAAGGCGCGCAGCTGCGCCAGCAGGCCGGGGCTGAGGGTGTTGATGGCGCCGGCCATCAGCCCGTCGGGCGCGCGCAGGCGCTGGTACTGGCCGATGCGGCCGGGCATGACGGCGCCGGTGGGGTCCACCCGCGTCCAGCCTTCATCTGGCAGCCACACTTCGGCCCAGGCGTGGGCGTCGGCGTTGCGCACGGCCCAGTAGCCGTCCACGCTGTTGAGTTCGCCGCCCTGAAAGCCGGTGACGATGCGCGCAGGCACGCCCGCGCCGCGCATGAGCAGCACAAAGGCCGAGGCAATGTGCTCGCAAAAGCCCTCTTTGGAGTCAAACCAGAACGTGTCGGCGCTGTGCTGGCCGCTGACGCCCGGCTCCAGCGTGTAGGTGTAGCCGCCCGTGCGCAGGCGTTGCAGGGCGGCTTGCATCAGCGCGCGCGCGTCGCCGCCGGTTTGCTGGCGCATTTGCCCGGCCAGCGCCTGCGTGCGCGGGTTGCTGCCGGCGGGCAGTTGCAGCCAGGGGCGCAGATCGGGCGGGCGGTCTTTGCGAAAAGGGTTTTTGAGGCCGTAGCGGAACTGCGGATGGCTCACGGCGCGGTAGCGCAGCAAGTCGGTGATGGGCCGCCAGCTCATCCATTGCATGTCGGCCGTCATGCGCGCGCGCATGCCCGCAGGCAGCTCAAGCGGCTGGCTGGCCACGTCCAGCGGCAGCAGCCACAGGCGCTGGCTAGGCTCCAGCGTGACTTCGTAGCGCACGGGGCTGCCCGCCACCTGCAAGTCGCCGGGGCCGGGCATGAGGGTGGCCGCGTCTTCGGGGCCTTCGGGGCCGCGCCCGCTCTGGCTGCCGTCTGCGCGGCTGCCAGGGCCTGGCGCGGCGGCCGTCCAGCGCCGTCCGTCAAAGTGCGAGAGCACGGGGCCGCGAAAGTACAGCGCGCTTTGCGGCGGCGGGCTGCCGTCGAACTTGATGCGCATGGCGATGCCTTCGTCCAGCGCCAGCTTGGCCACGCTGCCCACTTCCATGCTGGAAGACAGGCCCGTCTTGCCTTGCAGCGCGTCACTGGGCAGGCCCCACAGCGGCGCAAAGCGCGGAAAAAGCAGAAACAGCGCCAGCATCAGCGGCGCGCCCGTCAGCGCCAGCCAGCCGGCCATGCGGGCCGATTCCAGCAGGCTGGGCCGCCCCACGGGCCGGTGGGCATTGACCAGCGCCGTCAGCAGCCCCAGCAGCCCCAGCAGCGCGGCGGCGGCCGCCAGCATGGACTGCGAGTTGAAAAAACCCGCCAGCAGCAGGAAAAAGCCCAGGAAGAACACCACGAAGGCATCGCGCCGCGCGCGCAGCTCCAGCGTCTTGAGCGCCAGCAGCGCCGCCAGCAGCGCCACGCCCGCCTCGCGCCCCAGCAGCGTGCGGTAGGAAAACAGCGTGCCCGCCAGCGCCAGCCCCAGCGCCGCCAGCAGCGCCCAGCGCCCCGGCAGGGGCCGCTGCGCCACAGCCAGGCGGCCGCGCCACAGCAGCACGCCAGCGGCCAGCGCGCTGCACCAGACGGGCAGGCTGCCCGTGTGCGGCAGCACCACCCAGGCGATCACGAGCAGCAGAAACAAGGTGTCGCGCGCGTCGCGCGGCAGGCTGGCAAGGCGTTGTCTGAAAGCGTTCATGTGGTCAGCGGCGGCAGGCCGTGGCCCGGCAGCATCAGAAAGAGGAGCAAATAAAGCGGCATAAAAACGGCTTCTGCGCAGTTTCCGCTAGGACATCATGCTATGAATCAAGGAGCGAAATAACGGGGTGTTCGCCTGCGGTTTTTGGGAGCCTGTTCAGAGTCTGGCCCTGCGAGGCGAAAGCCTGAAAACCGGAACGGGCGGCAGTCTCTCAGCACAGCGCCAGCGCCCGCAGGCAGCGCAGCTTGTGCGCTGCGCCGCTGTCAGGCTCGATTTCCAGCCCCGGCAGGCGCAGGCCGTATTCCAGCTGGCGCGCGTCAGCCGCCAGCACCCAGGCCGCCAGGCGCGACAGGCGCGATTCCGCATCAGGCGCGCCCGTGCGGGCAAAGTCCAGCCACAGCTGCTGGCGCTGCAAGTGCTGCGCGTCGCGGCTGACCAGCTCGCCGGATTTGGCGAACTTCTTCCACACCACCTGCCGCAGCGTGTCGCCGCGCTGCCAGGGGCGCACGCCGTCAAACTCGCCCGGCGCGCGCTCGCGGCTGGCGGCCTGCCCCGCGCCCGCGCGCGCCTCGCCCACGGGCAGCGGCGGCGCGTTCACCTCCGGCGCGGGCCAGGCCAGCACCTGGGCGGCGGGCTTCCACACCGTCCAGATGCGGAAAGCGCCCAGCGGAAAAAGCGTCTGCACCACCAGCAAGGGCGCGGCGTGCAGGCCGCGCCGCGCGGGGCAAAAGCTCGTTTGCAGCGCCGCCTCGCCGCGCGCGGGCACGTCGGCCCAGGCCCAGCGCGCGTCTTCGCGGCCTGCGCCCATCACCGCCAGGCCAATGGCATGGCGCGGCGCGGCGCGCGCGCTGGACAGGCGCACGTCCAGAAACGCCGGCTGCCCCGCAAACACCGGCTGCGGCGGCAAGAGCTTCAGCCCCAGCCCGCGCAAAGTGCCGTGCCCCACCCATACGCCCGCCGCCGCGCACCCGGCCAGCAAAAAGGTAAAGAGGTAGCCCAGATTGAGCTGGTAGTTGATGGAGGCAATCAGCAGCACGCCCAGCGTGAGGGCCAGCATCAGCCCCGCCCGCGTGGGCAGGATGTACACGTTGCGCTGCGTGAGCAGCACGGCGTCGGCCGCCGTCAGGCGGCCCTGCCACCACTGGCGCAGGCGCGCGCGCCACTGCCACCAGCGGGGGGCGGTTGGAGAAGTTGCGGCATTCATGGCGTGGGCGGTTCGGTTTTCAAATCAAGGCGGGTATTTTCTGAAAATCGGCAAATATGCCTATCGGGTGATTCAGCGATTTTCCCATTTGTCAGCCAGATTGCAGAAACCTTCGGCATAACCCGGATCATTTTGGCGCATGGCGGCAATATAAGGTTGCGGCCGCCGGCAATCGTGCAATATGGCATGGCGGCGAACGAGGCAATAAGTGGTTTCATCCAGCAGGCCATGCAGCAAGGCTTTGGCCGCCGTTTCGCGTGTGGAAACAATGGCAGCGGCATTCATGGCGTGGGTGGTTTGGCTTTCAGGCTGAGACGTCCATCTTCAATACTGGCGCCATGCATTTCTTCCAGCAGAGCGGTCAAATCGGGAAAACCATATTCAGCGCAATCCAGCCGAGATTGCAGATATTCTTCCATTTCGGCAATGCTGGCGCTGCCGGTATCATCTTGCAAATTCTGGTGGGCTTCACGCACTGCGACCACCAAATCCGACCAGGGTGTTTTCCTGAAATACATTTGCGAACGGTCGCCAGTGGCATAACCGTAATGCACGCCTTTCAGCTCTTTCAACATGGAGGACAACTTGCTGTATCCGTAAGAACGCGGGTCGAAATCAGCATTCGTCTGGCTCAAATAACTGCCAATTTGCGCAACGGAAGCCCAGCCACCTTCAGCCGCCACATCCTTGATGGCCTTGTACAGCATGGCCTTGAGCGCCCCTTCAATAGGCTGGCGAGCCACAGGCCTGCCCCCGGCTCCGCCCGTGCCAGCCCCGACGGCCAGCGCCTCGCCGGAAACGTCATCCAGCGTTTCCAGGTTTTCCACATAAATGAATTTGTCGCATGAATTGCGAAAGGCCTCCGGCGTTTTCTTTTCGCCAAAGCCATATACGGCCAGCCCCTGTGCGCGGATGCGGGAGGCCAGCGGCGTGAAATCGCTATCGCTCGAAACCAGGCAAAAGCCATCGAATTTGGCGCTGTAGAGCAAATCCATGGCTTCAATCACCAGCCCCATATCCGTGGCATCCTTGTTTTTGGTATAGGCAAACTGCTGCACCGGAACCAGGGCATGTTTCAGCAGGATTTTCTGCCAGCTATTGAGCGTGGGGCTGCTCCAGTCGCCATAAACACGCTTGACGCTGGCAAGGCCATATTTGGCCACTTCGGCAAACAAGGCCGCCGCGCGGCTGGCCGGGGCGTTATCGCCATCAATCAGGACGGCCAGTTTCTTTTCATTTGGCATCATAGACATAGATGTTTTTGCTTATGGCAGAGGCACAGCCTCCATCATGGCCCGCACTTGCTCCAGCGCGCCGCGTCCAGCCGTGCTGGCGGGCGTCATGCGGTGGGCGGCGCACTGCGGGAAGATGGCCTGCACATCGTCCGGGGCCACGTAGTTGCGCCCCTCGATCAGCGCCTGCGCGCGCGCGGCGCGCATGAGGGCGATGCCCGCGCGCGGCGACAGCCCCTGCGCGAACCACTGGCCCGAGCGCGTGGCGGCGATCAGCTCCTGCACGTAGTCCAGCAGCGGATCGGCCACATGCACCTGATCGACAGCCGCTTGCAGCGCGGCCAGATCGGCGGCCGAGAGCACGGGCGGCAGCGTCTCCAGCATCTCGCGGCGGCTTTGGCCCGCCAGCAGGGCGCGCTCGGCGGCGCGGTCGGGGTAGCCCAGGCTGATGCGCATCAGGAAGCGGTCCAGCTGCGATTCGGGCAGCGCGTAGGTGCCCAGCTGCTCCAGCGGGTTTTGCGTGGCGATCACGAAAAAGGGCGAAGGCAGCGGGCGCGTTTCGCCTTCCACGCTCACCTGCTTTTCTTCCATCGCTTCCAGCAGCGCGCTTTGCGTCTTGGGGCTGGCGCGGTTGATTTCGTCGGCCAGCAGCACTTGCGAAAACACGGGGCCGGGGTGAAAGGTAAAGCGCTCGCTCGCGCGGTCATACACCGACACGCCGGAAAGATCGCTGGGCATCAGATCGGCCGTGAACTGCACGCGCGAGAACGCCAGCCCGAAGGTACGCGCCAGCGCCTGCGCCAGCGTGGTTTTGCCCACGCCGGGCACGTCTTCAATCAGCAAATGGCCGCCCGCCAGCAGGCACACCACGCTGCCCTGCACTTGCGCGGGCTTGCCGGCGATCACGCCATTGAGCTGGCGCAGCACGGCCCGGATTTTTTCGGTGATTTGAGGAGAAACGGAGGTTGCAGTCGTCATGCCCATGAAGTTAGCGGATTGGGCAACAAAATTTCACGAAAGACTCAAAAAAAATAGCCCGATTGACAATTACTGCCGCCGCCACGCAAAAAAACCGCCGCAGCCTGCAACCAGGCGCGGCGGTTTTCCGGATGGCCCAGCGCCCCGGACCCTTCACGGCCTGCCCGCAAGAGGCGAAAGGCCGAGACGAAAAGGCAGGGGCAAGAAGACGCGGCAAGCTGGACTGTCAGGCGCAGCCGGGCCACACGGCCCGGCGGGGATTTGCCACGCCGCAAGCCGCCCGGCGCGGGCAGGCCGCGCGGCGGTTTTCACACGCCCCACACCACGGCCTTGCCTTCGGCCGCGCTGGCTTCCAGCAGGCGCACGAAGGGGGCCACCAGCTGATGGGGCAGCACCGGCTCATCGGCTTCTTCGTCATCGCCCTCGCCGTCTGGCGCGGCGTTTGCCTCGGCCCGGCTTTTTTCCGCCGCTTCGCTTTCGGCCACCGCCTGCCGCAGCGCGGCAATGGCCGCCGGAATCTGCTCCACCGTGATGATGCCCGTGGCGCCCGGCGCCTTGCCGATGATTTTGAGCAGTTCCTCGGCGCTCGATTGCAGCATGATGACTTCAGCCGCCGCCTGCGATTTGAATTTGTAGAGCATGGTCTCTCTCCTTTCCCAAAACAGTGTTTATGCCGGGCGGGCAGGCGGCCAAATGCCGCAAACCCGCGCGGTTTTCTCATTTGAATACCGTGAAAATCACGGCAAAACGGATTTTCGCGCTTTTCGCGCCCACGGCCAGATGGCAAACAGGCTTTCAGGCCCCGGCCGGCTTAACCCTGTTTATTTCCGCGCGCGGTTTTGCGCGGCCATTTTTGGCTCGCGCCGCAAACTCAAAGCGGCTTCAGGGCGCGGGCAAGGCTGAATGCGCGGCTTTGTTTCGCTCCTGCATTCATAGCAAGATGTCCAGGTGGAGATTGCGCAAAGCGGCATTTTCACCCCATTGAATCCGCTCTTGTTTTTGATGTTTCTCCAGCGGGCGGGGCCGTCCGGCTGCCCCGGCTTCAGGGCTTGTTCAGGTGCCGGGCAGGCTTTCTGGACAGGCGCTCAGGCCGCTGAGGGCCTGCGCCGCGCGCGCCAGCCGCCCAGCAGCGCGGCCAGGCCCGGCAGGATGATCATGGCCCAGATGATCTTGCTCAAATGCGCCTGCACCCACGGCAGGTTGCCAAACCAGTAGCCCGCCAGGCACAGGCCAATCACCCAGACGAACGCCCCCGCCACGTTGAACAGCGTGAAGCGCCTGCGGCTCATGGCCGCCACGCCCGCCACAAAGGGCGCGAAGGTGCGGATGAAGGGCATGAAGCGCGCCACGATCACCGTCACGCCGCCGTGGCGTTCGTAGAAAGCGTGCGCCGCGTCAAACGCCCGGCGGTTGAACAGACGCGAGTTTTCCCAGTGAAAAACCTTGGGGCCAACGTAGCGGCCAATGGCGTAGTTGCACTGGTCGCCCGCAATGGCCGCCGCCAGCAGCGCCAGGCAGGCCAGCGGCAGATCCACCAGCCCCGCGCCGGCCAGCGCGCCGGTGATGAACAGCAGCGAATCGCCCGGTAAAAACGGCATCACCACCACGCCCGTTTCCACGAACACGATGAGAAACAGCAGCGCATACACCCACGCGCCGTAATCGGCCACGAAGGCGCCCAGGTGCCTGTCCACATGCAAAACGAAGTCAAGAAGTTGCGCAATCAGATCCATGGGGCGGCGATTATGGGGCGGCGCAGCGCGGCCTGCCGCCGCCCCCGGCGCAAATTCGCGCGCGGGCTGGAGCGGGCTTTTGCGGCAATATGAAAGCGATTTTCAGGCTTTCTGCGCGCGAAACGCGCCAGCGCGATTCATGATTTGCCTGCCAGGCATTTTCTGAATATTCAAATATCCGCGCTCACATTCATTTGATGCAATACCCTGCGGCAGGCGCGCCGAAAACACGCCCCGGATCAAGCGGATGCGGGACGCTCTTTTTTGCTTTTTTCAGCTTCGGCCAGGCCCGCCGCGCCCTGCGCCGAATGATGCCTTGCCTCCCGGCAGGACTTTTTGAATCCACAAGATTAATCAGGTTTTCTTCCGGCGCGATTTCACGGAATCATTTTTCCATGCGCCATTGCGTTTCAGGCAGGCAAGGCCGCGCGGCCCGCAGCTGTTTCTCACGGAAAGCCGGTCAAAAGCGCGGCGCGGCGGCGCTTCAATAGCGTTTCGAGAGCGGTTCGGGAGCGGTTCAATGGCATTCGCCTGGAAAGCCCGCCCGTCTTTGCGCTTGACAAAAATCAAGCTATTGCGCCGGGCCGCGCCGTGCCATACGCAGTTATACGCTAGCATCGCGCGCCATCCGGCGTTCTGGCGAATAAGGCCCTTGACGCCAAATTGAATGGAGTGAATATGTCTTGATTTTCATCAAGAAAATCAGGGCAGGCAGGACAATGACGGAAAGTATTTTGACGCGCCGCCAGGCGCTCGCCGGGCTGGCGGGGTTGCTGGCGTATTTTTCATTGTGGGCGGCTTTGCCCGCCGCGCTGGCGGCCAGTTTTCCGCTGGATGTGGTGGAGGGCATTTACTGGGGGCATGAATGGCAGTGGGGCTATTACAAGCACCCGCCGCTTTCTTCCTGGCTGCTGTACGTGTTTTTCCGCTGTTTTGGCGCGCTGGGGCCGTATTTGCTGGGGCAGTTGTGCGTGGCGCTGGCGCTGTGGCTGACATGGCGGCTGGGGCGGCGGGTGCTTGAGCCGCCGCAGGCGGCGCTGGGCAGCGCGCTGCTGCTGGCGGTGTTCTATTACACGCTGCCCTCGCTGGAGTTCAACCACAACCTGGCGCAGCTGCCCGTGTGGGCGGGTTTTCTGTGGGCCTTTCATGTGGCGCTGACGGAGAGAAACCCGGCTTTCTGGCTGCTGCTGGGCGCGCTGGCGGGGCTGGGGCTGATGGTGAAGTATTCGGTGGCGGTGCTGCTGGCCGCCGCCGGGCTGTTCATGCTGGCCACGCCCGCGCGCCGCCTGTTGCGCACGCCGGGGCCGTGGCTGGCGCTGGCAGCGGCGGCGCTGGTTTTTTCGCCCCATGCGCTGTGGCTGGCGCAGCATGACTGGCTGCCTTTTGTTTATGCGCATGAGCGCGCCTTGGAGGCGGGGCACGGCGGCGGGCGCGGCAGCGCGCTGAATTTCCTGGGCGCGCAGGCCGCCAGCCATGCGCCGCTGGCGCTGCTGGCCTTGCTGGCGCGGGCGCGTTTGCGCTGGCCTGCGGCGGGCGGGGCTGATTCACGGCCACGGCGCGCACGCGAGGATTTGCTGTTCGTGTGGTTCATGGGGCTGGCTCCGGCCTTGCTGCTGACGCTGGCGGGGCTGGCGCTGGGCGTGGGGCTGCATGACCAGTGGGGCATGCCGATGTGGGGCCTGTCGGGCCTGATGCTGGCCAGCCTGCTGCCGCGCGATCCGCAGGCTCTGGCGCGGCAGGGCCGCCGCTTGCTGGCGGGGCTGGCCGTGTGGCTGGCGGCGCTGACGGCGGCGATGGCGGCCCTGCTGGCCTGGGGCGCGCAGTGGCGCGGCAAGCCTTCGCGCATGGACTGGCCGCAGGCCGCGCTGGCGCAGGCCGTGCAGGCCCAGTGGCAGGCCCTGAGCCGCTGCCCGCTGGACAGCGTGAGCGGCGACGGCTGGCTGTCGGGCCTGGCGGCTTCGGCCCTGCCCGGCCCGCCTTCGGTGATGGTGGAAGACGACCCGGCCTACTCTCCGTGGATGAACGCGCGGCGCGTGCAGCGCTGCGGCAGCCTGATGCTGTGGCCCGGCGGCGGCAAGACGCCTTCGGCGCCGCTGCTGGAGGAGGCGCGCGGCCTGGCCGTGCGCGAGGGCCAGTGGCAGCTGCCGTGGGGCAAGCTGCCGGGCCGCGAGCCGCTGCGGGTGCGCTGGCGCGCCTATATTCCGCCTGCCTGCCTGAAGCAGGACTGAGCGCTTGTTCCAGGGGCAGGCTGTGAGCGCGGCCTTTATTCGCTCCTTCTTCCATAGCATGATGTCCTAGTGGAATCTGCGCAAACGCCATTTTCAGACCCTTTAATTTGCTCCTGTTTCTGATGCTGCCAAGCTCCCGCTCTGGCCTTTCTTTGCCGCTTCGCCTGGCAGGCCGGCGCCTGCCATTGAGTCGCTGCGCCGAGTCATTGCATTGCGCCCTTGCAGCCTCCGGAGCTTTCGCCGCCCTGCCCCGCCATGATTGCCCTTTCCGTCATCCTGCCCGTCTATAACGATGCCCAGGCGCTGGCTGCGTTTTTGCCCGTTTTGTGCGAGTGGCTGGGGCAGCGGCCGGGGCGGCAAGAGATCGTTGTGGTCAATGACGGCAGCCGTGACGCGGTGGATGCCGCCTGCCGCGCCCAGCAGGCGCGCCTGCCCGCCCATGTGGCGCTGCGCTTTATTGCCTTTTCGCGCAATTTCGGCAAGGAAGCGGCCTTGAGCGCGGGGCTGGCCGCCGCGCAAGGCGATTGGGTGGCCATGATGGACGCCGACGGCCAGCACCCCGTGCCCGTGCTGGCGCAAATGCTCCAGCTGGGCGAGGGCGGCGCGGACATGGTGGCCGCCATTCAGGCCGAGCGCCCGCACGAAGGCGGGCTGATGCGCCTGCTCAAGCGCGGCTTTTACCGCTTCATGCAGGACAACGCGCGCTATGAAATCAGGCCCAGCGCGGGCGACTTCCGCCTGATGCGCCGCAAGGTGGTCAATGCCCTGCTGGCGCTGCCCGAGCGCCAGCGCTTCATGAAGGGGCTGTATGCCTGGGTGGGTTTCAACACCGTGTATCTGCCCTTTGCCGCCCCGCCGCGCGCGCAGGGGCGCAGCAAGTTCAACTACGCCAGCCTGATGGAGCTGGCGCTGGTGGGCATCACCTCTTTTTCGCAAAAGCCGCTGCGCTGGATTTCGCGCACGGGGCTGCTGGTGTCGCTCGCTTCCATGCTCTACGGCCTGTTCATCGTGGCCGACACGCTGCTGTTCGGGCGCGACGTGCCCGGCTGGGCCACGGTGGTGGCGGGCATCATGTTTTCCGCTGGCGTGCAGCTCATCTGCCTGGGTGTGATGGGCGAATACGTGGGCCGCATTTATGAAGAAGTGAAGCAGCGCCCCATCTACGTGATTGACTACGAATGGCAAAGCGGCGGGCCGGACAACGCGCCAGGCCGTGCGCCAGACGCGCCGCCGCCGGAGCCGCTGCCATGAGCGCCGCCTTGAACGCCGCCGCCCGGCAGGCGGGCTGCTTCGCGCTGGTGGGCGCAGCGGCGGCGGCCACGCACTTTGCGGCGCTGGTGCTGCTGGTGCGCGCCGGGCTGGCGCCGCAGTGGGGCAACGTGGGCGCGTTTGCCGTGGCCTTTGCCGTCAGCTTTGCGGGGCATTACCGGTTCACCTTCCGGCAGGCCCGCGCGGATGCAAATGCGGGCGCGCGCGGGCGCTGGCTCGCCAGCCTGTGGCGCTGGCTGGCCAGCTCGCTGTGCGGCTTTGCGCTCAATCACGCGCTGTTTCTGGCGGGCCTGCGCCTGCTGGGGCCGGCGGCCTATCAAGCGGCGTGGCTGGCCGCCACCGCGCTGGTCACGCTCGCCACCTTTGCGCTCGGCAAGTTCTGGGCCTTCAGGCATGAAACACATCACCCTCAACGTGGATGACCTGGGCCTGTCGCCCGCCGTCAATCAGGCCGTATGCCGCCTGGCCGCGCTGGGGCGCGTGCACGCGGCCAGCTTCATGAGCCTGGGCCGCATCGCGCCCGATGAGCTGGCCGCCTTGCGGCAGGCGGGCATCGACATCGGCCTGCACTTTGACCTCACGGGCCTGGCGCGGCAAGGCACGCTCGGGCAGGTGATGGCCCGCAGCTGGCTGCGCGCCTGGCCCGCCGCCGCGCTGCAAGAAACCATCGCGCGGCAGATGGATGCCTTTGAAGACCAGATCGGCCAGCCCCCCGCCTTCATCGACGGCCACCAGCACGTGCACCAGTTTCCGCAAGTGCGCGAGCGCCTGCTGGCCGAAGCGCGCCGCCGCTACGGCCCGTCCGTGGCCCTGCGCAGCACGCGCCCGCTGCTGGCCGACGCCAAATCGCGCCTCATCCACGCCCTGGGCGGCCGCTGGATGGACCGCCACTGCATGCACTGGCGGCAAAACGCCTGCCTGGGCGGCGTCTATGCCTTCGACGGCGACGCCGCCGCCCTGGCCCGCCGCTGGCAAACCTGGCTGGCCGCCGCCCCCGCGCAAGGCGCGCTCATCATGTGCCACCCTGCCGTGCCCGACGCCGGCTGGCAGGACGAAATCCGCCCCGCCCGCGAACGCGAATGGCACTGGCTCGCCAGCGACGCCTTCGCCGAACTTTGGCAGCAGCACGGCTGCCAGGGGCAGGCGTGGGGGGAAATGCCGGAGCGGGCGGCCTGATTGAACACATGCCGCCCGCTTTGAATACGCCGCCATGACTTTCTGCTGAAAGCCAATAGTGGCCGATATTTTGTTTCTGAATTCACGCAGGATTTTGCTGGCGGAAAGAATTGAATAGGAAAACTGGCATTCCTGTTCAATGGGCGCGTAGCTTCAGCCGCGCTTTGGATATGCCTCTTTCTGCTCCATTCGCATGGCATCGTGATTCAGGCGGCCCATCCATTCATGCGCCAGCCAGGCGCCATAAAGAGAAACTGCAAATACACAGCTTATTAAAACCGCCATCAACCGTCCCAGCGCCGCTGCCTGCCAGCACGGCGGCAGCGGGTGCGGCGGAAATTGACGATGCCGCAAAATGCTGCTTGCAAACCTGCCGTGAATCATGACCGCGATGGCCGTCATGCTCAATGGCGTCAGCGCCAGAAAACCATACAAAACGATTTCAGCGCCATAAGGGTGGCAAAGCACAAATTGGGAATCTTTTGCCACGCGTTTTAGCCATAGCACAGCCAGCGCCAATGGCATGAGCGCCTTGACAATCAGCATCAAGCGTTCACGCAGGGAGGCGATGGGAGCAAATGCCGTTTTTTCCATTTTTGCCATTTCCTGCTTTCTATCCAGCCCGTTTTACCCGGATACAGGCTCCGCCTGCTTATGCTAGGCGCGTTCAAAGCTGCTTTTCCCAAATCACCCATGCCCGCCACCCAGCCTGCCCGCCCCATCCGCGAACTGCCCGACGAACTCATCAGCCAGATTGCGGCCGGCGAAGTCATCGAGCGCCCCGCCTCGGTCGTGCGCGAGCTGCTGGACAACGCGCTGGACGCCGGGGCCACGCAAATTGCCGTGCGCCTGCTGGCCGGCGGCGTGCGGCTCATTGCCGTGGAAGACGACGGCAGCGGCATTGAAGCCGCGCAGCTGCCCACGGCGCTCAAGCGCCACGCCACCAGCAAGATCGCCAGCCTGGACGATCTGGAATCGGTCGGCACGATGGGCTTTCGCGGCGAAGCGCTGGCGGCCATTGCCTCCGTGGCCGAGACAACGCTGCTCTCGCGCACCGAAGGGGCCGGCAGCGCCTGGCAGCTCCAGGCGCGCACGGGCGAATTGCAGCAGGCCGCACGCGCGCGCGGCACCACCGTGCAAGTCAAAGAACTTTTCTTCAGCGTGCCCGCGCGGCGCAAATTCCTCAAGGCCGACGCCACCGAACTGGCGCACTGCGTGGAAGCTTTGCGCCGCCACGCGCTGGCGCGGCCCGACGTGGGCTTTGCCCTGTGGCACGAAGGCAAGCTGCTGGAGCAATGGCGCGCGCAGCCCGCCAGCTTGCCGCCGCAGCAGGCGCTGGCGCGGCGCATGGCCGACGTGCTGGGCGAAGACTTTCTGGCCCGCAGCCTGCCCGTGGCGCATGAAGAAGGCGGCGTGCGCGTGACGGGCCGCGCAGGCCTGCCCGATGCCGCCCGCAGCCGCGCCGACCAGCAATACGCCTGGGTCAATGGCCGCTACGTGCGCGACAAAGTCATCAGCCACGCCGCCCGCAGCGCCTATGAAGACGTGCTGCACGGCCACCGCCAGCCCGTATGGCTGCTGCACGTGCAAGTCGATGCCGCCCGCGTGGACGTGAACGTGCACCCCACCAAAATCGAAGTGCGCTTTCGCGACAGCCGCCAAGTGCACCAGGCCGTGCGCCACGCCGTGGAAAACGCGCTGGCCGCCAGCCGCGCCGCGCAAGCGGGCGGCGCAGCGGCGGGCGGCACGGCCAGCGTTGAGCGCGACACCCCCGATGCCGCCCCCGCCAGCGCCCACGCGGGCGAACAACGCCCCTTGACGCTGCACGCGGCCCCGCATGCCGCACGGCCAGCCGCCTGGCCGCACGAACCGCGCGTGCCGCCGCAGCGCATGGCCGAAGCCTGGGTTGCCATGAGCGCTGGCCCCCGGCACGAAGTGAACGAGCCGCCCGCCTTCCCGCCAGCCGCCGCAGCGCCGCAACAACCGGGCGAGGCAGGCCCCGAAGCAGACGGCCTCGAAGCAGACGGCCCATTAGGCCGCGCCGTCGCGCAAATCCACGGCGTCTACGTGCTGGCCGAAAACGCCGCTGGCATGGTCATCGTGGACATGCACGCCGCGCACGAACGCATCGTTTACGAGCGCATGAAAGCGCAACTGGCCGCCTCGCGCGTGCAAAGCCAGCCGCTGCTGATTCCCGCCACCTTCGCCGCCACCTTGCAAGAAGCCGCCGCTGCGGAAGAGCACGCCGCCACGCTCGCCCTGCTGGGCATGGAAATCACGCCCTTCTCGCCCAAAACCCTGGCCGTGCGCGCCGTGCCCGCCCCGCTGGCCGCAGGCAACCCCGTGGCGCTGGCGCGCGCCGTGCTGGCCGAACTCATCCAGCAAGGCCCCCTGCCCGAAGGCAGCGCCGTGCTGCAACGCGCCCACCACGAAATCCTGGCCACCATGGCCTGCCACGGCGCCATCCGCGCCAACCGCCGCCTCACCCTGCCGGAAATGAACGCCCTGCTGCGCCAGATGGAAGCCACCGACCGCGCCGACCAATGCAACCACGGCCGCCCCACCTGGCGGCAACTCTCCATGAAAGAGCTGGACGCGCTCTTTCTGCGCGGGCGCTAGAAAGCTGTTCGCCGCCTGGCCGTGAAGGGTGGCGAATTGGGATGAGCCGCAAAGCGGCAGACTTCGCGCCCAGCCGCATCAGAAACAAGAGCGGATTTAAGGGTCTGAAATGCCGCCCTGCGCCCGTTTCACTAGGACGTCTTGCTATGGATCAAGGAGCAAATCCAAGCTCTCCTTTCCTTCTCTTCTACGCCGTGCGGGCCATTCGCATTCCCCCTGCCTGCGCGGGCGCGGGAATCCTCAGAAACGGCGGGATCGACGAACAGGCTGGCCCGTTCGCGCCTTGCCGCCGCCCTGCCCTCTTGCGCAGAGAAAACGGCGCGAAGCGAAAGCCGGGCGGCCCTGGCTGGCTCCGCCGCCATGCCTTCGCGCGCCTTGCGGATCCGCCATGAGAAGGCAGAGCGGTATCAAAATCAGGAGCGGATTCAAGGGCTGAAAATGCCGCCCGGCGCAGATTCCACTAAGACCATGCGCTATGAAAACAGAAGCGAAATAACGCCCTTGCGCCTTGTCTTCTGCTCATGCCTTGCGCATTCCAAATGCCTGCATTCCGGCTCGCATCCCCTTGCGGCCCGCTTGCAGGCGCGGGCGGCGGGCGGGCCGTCAGCGGCTGAGCGACTTCATGGCGCGCTGCGCTTCGCGCTTGCCTTCGCGCTCCTTGATGGTGTCGCGCTTGTCGTGTTCGGCCTTGCCCTTGGCCAGGGCGATTTCGCACTTCACGCGGCCATTTTTCCAGTGCAGGTTCAGCGGAATGAGCGTGTAGCCCCTTTGCTCCACCTTGCCGATCAGGCGGCGGATTTCGTCGCGGTGCATGAGCAGCTTTTTGGTGCGCGCCGCCTCGGGGCGCACATGCGTGCTGGCGGTGCCCAGCGGGTTGATCTGGCAGCCAATGACAAACAGCTCCCCGCCGCGAATGACCACGTAGCCGTCGGTCAGCTGCGCCTTGCCCGCGCGCAGCGCCTTCACTTCCCAGCCTTGCAGCACCATGCCCGCTTCGTGGCGCTCTTCAAAAAAGTAATTGAAGGCGGCCTTTTTATTGCTGGCAATGACGGGGTTGGGCGTTTTGGAAGCGGTTTTTTTCTTGGCGGCCATGCGTGAAGAAAGGCTGAATGAAAAGCGGGAGGGGAGGCAGGAAAAAGGCTGAAACCCTGCGGGTTTCTAGAATTTGCGGCTTGACGCCCAGGCCAGCCGAAGGCCAGGCGCGCGAAAAACGCAAGATTTTCCATGAAAACCGTCCGCAAATCCGTTCTTATCTGGTATAGCGCCCACGAGATGTTCGAGCTGGTGCGGGACGTGGCCCGCTACCCCGAATTTCTGCCCTGGTGCAGCCTGGGCCGCGTCATCGGACAAGACGCGGACGGCAAGGGCATGACCGCCGAAGTCGGCATCGCCTTCAAGGGCCTGAAGCAAAGCTTTGTCACCTACAACACGCACATTGCGGACCGCGAGCTGCGCATCCAGCTGGTCAAAGGCCCCTTTTCCACGCTCAATGGCCTGTGGACTTTCACCCCCGTGGGGCAGGCGGGCGAGCGCGCCTGCCGCGTGACGCTGGCGCTGGACTACGGCTTTGACAGCAAGGCGCTGTCAGCGCTGGTCGGCCCCGTGTTCGACAAGATCGCCGCCACGATGGTGGACGCCTTCATCCAGCGCGCCGAGCAGGTGTACGGCCAGCCATGACGAACGCCGCGCCGCCCTCATCCGCCTCACCCGCCGCCAGCGGCCTCATTGGCGTCACCGTCGCCTGGGCCAGCGCCGCGCGCCAGGTGCAGCTGGCCCGCCTGCAACTGCCCGCAGACGCCACCCTGGCGCAGGCCGTGCAGGCCAGCGGCCTGCTGCAAGGGCTGCCTGAAAACGCGCGCGCCGCGCTGACCTACGGCATCTGGGGCCGCCCCTGCGCGCCCGGCGCGGCCTTGCAAGACGGCGATCGCGTGGAAATCTGGCGCCCCCTGCGCGTCGATCCCAAACGGGCGCGCCGCGAGCGCTTTGCCAGCCAGGGCGCGCGCGCGGCAGGCCTGTTCGCCCGCCGCAGACCCGGCGGCAAAGCCGGGTATTGAGAGCCTGTTGGCAATCCGGCGTCCGCCGCGCCGCTTATCCCCGCACGATTTCGCACGATTTAGCCCGGCTCGTTCCACTTGCTCCATTTGTCCCCATCGCCCAGGCCCAAGCCTGTGGAAAAGCCGTGGGCAAACCGGTATGGCGCGCGCAAGTGCCTGCGCGGCAAGGCAGCGCATGATTTGCCTGAAAAATGGGCGGGGCGCACCAGCCAGGCGCGGCGGTTTTGCACACGCGCCGGGCGCAAAGCTGTGGGCAAGCCGTGGACAAGCCGGTACGGCGCGCGCAAGTGACTGAAAGCCAAGGATTCGCCGCCGCTGCCTTCTTTTTTGGCAGCGCCGCGCTCGCGGCCCCTGGCGCGAGAACCTGTTCAGAGCAAACCGGCTTTTTCACACCCTGCGGGCGCAAAGCTGTGGAAAAGCCGGGGGCAAACGTGTATGCCGCGCGCAAGTGCCTGACGGACAAGGAAATGGCCGCCGTGCCTCGTTTTTCAGCACCTTTTGCCACTGGCGGCCCGCCGCCATCCGCCTATCAAGCGGAGAAGAAGGACGAGGCGGCAAACCTTGCGCAAACATTATTAAAAATGCCGCTCTGCGCCTATCCGAAAGTGGCAGCGTATAAAAAAAGAGACGGCTATCGCTGCCAATAGTCATCTCGGGTTATTTCGAATTCTTCCCAAACCCGCCGCACCAGCGAATGCTGTCTGCGGTGGCACCTCAAGCAATCCAACGGGATTTCCGCAAGGAAAAAGCTTTTTTCTTGCGGTGATGGCTAGGTTCATGGAACTTCTTGAAGACTGTTGGAAATAAGGGAAGGCTAGCTTTATCGTGTGCGGGCTGCTTATTTCAGACCTTTTTCTTCCAACCAGCTTTCCAACACATCAGCGATTTCCACGTTGTTTGCTTCGATAAAGGCGAAATGACTGTTGCCGCGTATGCCGATGTCAGGCAACTGCACAACGCTCGCGTCGCCGCCGTGGCGATTTACGCAGTCGGCAAAGGCTTGCGCCATACGGATGCGTTCAATCCACCGCTGCGATGCCCAATGCGGGTTCTCTGCCGAAATGTAATCACCGTAATAGATGATGATGGGCATTTGGGTCAGCAGGGCGAAACGTTCGGTACTGATAGGCTGCGAGAGTGAAATGTTGGCAGCGTCGTTAGCGGGTGTGGCAACGCTCGGCATTTCGTTTTCGAGGAAAATAAACTCGGTGCCGGTTTCGTAGGAAACTACGGTTTTCTCTTTTCAGGATTTTTTCAGCACGGTCTGCCAACCTGGGCCGCCGCCTTGTGAGTGGATAATCAACACGTCTTCGCCAATGCGGTCAAACACGGCGGCAACGGCATCAGATACCACGCCCAAATCATACGCGCCGGTGTTGGGCGTGATTTGGCGCAAAAAATGGTTCAGAATGGCAGCATCTTTGGGAAACTGACCGTCTGCAAACAGATTCGGGAAGATGCCCATGCGGAAGTTTTCAAACCAGAATTGATCGTTAGGCAACACGGGGGCAGCAGGGTGATGGCTCCGTTGTAAGCCCGAGCAAGGGCGGGTAATGGCTTCGGCAGAGCAGGAGCAAATTCAGGGGGTATGAAATGCCGTTTTGCGCACTTTCCACTAGGGATTGTTGAAAATCACCTCTTATGGCTGCAATCCCGCCATGGAAAGATGAGTATCAAGCGACAAGCAGTGAGCGCTAATGACCCCGAACTGCCTGGGCACGCCTGGCGATGCAGGGCCAAGAGGCGCGAATAAGCGCTTGATTTGCAGAGGCCGTGCCGTGGATCGTGTGCACAGGCAGACCCTGGCGCGATTGGCCTGAAGAATTTGGCAAATGCAACTCCGTCTTCAAGCGCTTTCGCGACGGGGCAAGGCCATATCTGGCAAAAACTCTTTGATGCCGTCAGCGACCAGCCGGATATGCAATACGCCATATGCAATGCGCCATGGCCGATGCCACGACCGTGAAAGTGCACCGTCACGGCCCGGGCGCGGAACTCAAAGCCAGGCCATAGGCCACTCACCCGGCAGGATACGGGCCTTGTGCGATGCGCCGGCAATCTGCTCAAGTTCGCTCTGATGCCATGCCAGCAAAGGAGACCAAGAACTGATCCGGAACCAAAAGTTTGGGGCGCTGCTGGCGCTGGCAGACAAAGCGTTTGATGTTCAATGGCTGATAGAGCCATTGCAAGCGCAAGGCGTGTCAATCGTGATCTCGCAAAAACCCGATCGACGCCGGCCTTTGCTCATTGTTTTGGCTCCTTTTGGGCTTTTTCTTTTGGCTTCCCTTTCTGGCCGTTCTCTTGCCGCCCGGGCCTGGCAGCCCCGGGCGCTGGCTTTCAAAACCTGTTCATGATTTGAACGTGAGGGGCGAAAGAGCGGATTGGGATGAGCCGCAACGCCGCAAGCCGCGCCCGAGGCCGCGCTTTTCGCTCCCACGATGCGAGCAGGCTCTCAGGCCAGTTTGGCAGCCACCCAGCCTTGCACGCTTTGCAGAGCCTGGGGCAGCGCGGCGGCGTTCGTGCCGCCGGCCATGGCCATGTCGGGCTTGCCGCCGCCTTTGCCGCCTACTTGCTGGGCGACGAAGTTCACGAGTTCACCCGCCTTGATGCGGCCCACGGTGTCGGGCGTGACGCCTGCGGCCAGCTGCACTTTGCCTTCGGATGTGGCGGCCAGCACGATGGCGGCGGTTTTGAGCTTGTCTTTGAGCTTGTCCATCGTCTCGCGCAGGGTTTGGGCGTCTGCGCCATCAAGGCGGGCGGCGAGCACCTGCACGCCATGAACGCTGACGGCCTGGCTGGCCAGTTCGCCGCCCTGGGCGCTGGCCAGGCGCCCTTTGAGCTGGGCCACTTCTTTTTCCAGCGTTTTGATGTGATCGAGCGTCTGGCGCAGGCGGCCTTGCAGGTCGGCAGCGGGGGCGTGCAGGGCGGCGGCGGCCGATTGCACGGCGTTTTCGGTGGCTTGCGCCCAGTTCAGGGCGTTCAGGCCCGTGATGGCTTCCACGCGGCGGATGCCGGCGGCCACGCCGCTTTCCATGACGATTTTGAACAGGCCAATGTCGCCGGTGCGGGCCACGTGGGTGCCGCCGCACAGCTCGCGGCTGGCGCCGATGTCGAGCACGCGCACGGTGTCGCCGTATTTCTCGCCAAAAAGCATCATGGCGCCGGTTTCGCGGGCGCTGTCGATGTCCATCACGCACGCTTGCGTGGCGGTGTTGGCCAGGATTTCGGCGTTCACGCGGCGTTCGATTTCGGCGATTTCTTCGGGCGTGACGGGCGCGCCGTGCGTGAAGTCAAAGCGGGTTTTGTCGGCATCGACGAGCGAGCCTTTTTGCTGCACATGGCTGCCGAGCACTTCGCGCAGGGCCTTGTGCATGAGGTGGGTGACGCTGTGGTTGCGCATGGTGGCCTGGCGGCGCTGCGTGTCCACTTGCGCCTGCACGGCGTCGCCCACCTTGAGCGCGCCTTGCGTGAGCGCGCCGTGGTGGCCGTGCACGCCAGCCTTGATTTTTTGCGTGTCGGCCACTTCAAACACCACGCCGGGGGCGGTGAGCAGGCCGGCATCGCCCACCTGGCCGCCGCTTTCGGCGTAAAAGGGCGTGGCGTCCAGCACGACCACGCCAGCCTGGCCCGCCTTGAGTTCGCCCACGCTTTGCCCGTCGGCATACAGGGCGGTGACGCGGCAGGCGGCATGGGCCATTTCGTCGTAGCCGGTGAACAGGCCCGCTGGGCCTTCATAGTCGAGCAGCTTGTCCATCTTGAACTTGCCGGCGGCGCGTGCGCGGGCGCGCTGGGCCTGCATTTCGCGCTCAAAGCCGTCAGCGTCCAGCTCGATGCCCAGCTCGCGGGCCATGTCAGCCGTCAGGTCATACGGGAAGCCGTAGGTGTCGTAGAGCTTGAAGATGTGCTCGCCGGGGATGATGAGCTTGCTGCCCGCCAGATTGGCTTGCAGGTAATCCTCCAGCGCCAGGCCGTAGGGCTTGCCTTCTTCGGGCGGCTGGCGGGTGAGCACGTCTTCCAGATCGAAGGAGATGACTTCGTTCAGGCGGCCGGGCTGCCTGGGACGCAACACCACCTGCTTTTTGTGCCCGTCAGGGCGCACGGCGGCGGAGAACTCCACGCCTTCGGCGGTTTTCAACATCAGCGGCTGGCCTTGTCCTTCCAGCGGCAGCAAGCTGGCGAGCTTGAGGAATTTCATGCCCGAGAGCACGTCATCAAACAGCGCCAGGCCCGTTTCCAGCGTTTGCCCAAAGCGCGTTTCTTCGTCGCGCAGGGTTTGCATGATGCGGGTTTGCTGCTCTTTGATTTGGGGATAGGCGCTGCCCATTTCGCGCGCCAGATCAGGCACGAGCTTGTAGAAAAACGGCTGCTTTTGCCCCAGCTTGTAGCCGTGGCGGATGGCGCGGCGGATGATGCGGCGCAGCACATAACCGCGCCCTTCGTTGCCGGGAATGACGCCGTCGGCAATGAGAAAAGAGCAGGCGCGGATGTGGTCGGCAATCACCTTCAGGCTGGGCACGTCCATGCTGAAGGGCACGCCCACTTCGCGCGCGGCGGCGCGGATGAGCGCCTGAAACAAATCAATCTCGTAATTGCTGTGCACGCCTTGCAAGATGGCGGCCAGGCGCTCCAGCCCCATGCCGGTATCCACGCAGGGCGCGGGCAGGCGGGTGACGCTGCCGTCTTCATGCATTTCAAACTGCATGAACACGTGGTTCCAGATTTCAATGAAGCGGTCGCCGTCTTCATCGGGGCTGCCGGGAGGGCCGCCGGGCACGTCAGGGCCGTGGTCGTAGAAGATTTCGCTGCTGGGGCCGCAAGGGCCGGTGTCGGCCATCATCCAGAAGTTGTCGCTCTTGTATTTGCCGCCCTTGTTGTCGCCGATGCGAATCACGCGCTCGGACGGCAGGCCGATGACTTTCGTCCAGATGTCATACGCCTCGTCGTCTTCGTGATAGACGGTGGCCAGCAGGCGCTCGGGCGGCAGCTTGTAAACCTGCGTGAGCAGCTCCCAGCCCCATTGCAGGCTTTCTTTCTTGAAATAGTCGCCAAAGCTCCAGTTGCCCAGCATCTCGAAAAAAGTGTGGTGGCGCGCGGTGTAGCCCACGTTTTCCAGATCGTTGTGCTTGCCGCCCGCGCGCAGGCAGGCTTGCACGCTGGTGGCGCGGTTGTAGGGGCGCTTGTCGGCGCCCAGAAACACATCCTTGAACTGCACCATGCCGCTGTTGGTGAACATGAGCGTGGGGTCATTGGCGGGCACCAGCGGCGAAGAAGGCACGATGGTGTGCCCGCGCGCGGCGAAAAAGTCGAGAAAAGTCTGGCGGATTTGCGCCACGGACATGTGGGGGACTGAATGGGTCGTCATGGTTGTTGTGAAGGAAAAGAATCAGGGCGCAGCAAATCCACTTGCACGCCCCTGAACTGGAGGAAATCGGCGTCAAACGTGCCCACGGCGGCTTCGTGCTCGATGGCCAGCGCGGCCAGGTGGGCGTCATTGGTCAGGTTGCCGCCCGCGCCGCATTGCAGCAAGAGCTTGAAAAACAAATCGGCATGGCGGGCGCCGGGCTGCGCCAGCACGGCATGCGGATGCGCCAGCCACTCGTCCACCACGCCTGTGGCCTCGGCCACCGACAAAGGCGCAGGCATCACGCGCGGATGCGTGGCAATGCGCACAAAGCCAATCAGCGCATTCCAGGCAAAGGCCACGGCCTGGCTGGCAAACGCCTGCTCCAGCCAGACCGTGGCCGCCGCATGCTGGGGGCTGCTGGCATTGACGCTGTAAACCAGCACATTGGTATCAGGCAGCTTCACGGCGCGGTCTCAATCTGCGGCGGCTTTGCTTGCGGCATCTGCGCTGGCGGCGGGCTGCTGCGCCGCATGCCTGGAGCGGCCAGAACGGCGCGGCGGCTGTTTTTGCTGCGCTTGCCACTCGGCATTGAGCCGGGCGTCCAGCGCCAAAAATGCCTGCACGTCCAGCTCGCCTGCCAGCTTGCCTGGCTGCCCGGCGTCTGGCTGCTGTGGCAGTCCCATATGGAACGTGCGCTGCACAAAACGCGGCACGGGCCGCGCGGGCGCTTCAGCCGTCATGGGCACGATGCGGGCCACGGGCTTGTTGTGCCGGGTGATGATGACTTCTTCGCCCCGCTCGGCGCGGGCGACGTATTCGGACAAACGGGTCTTGGCCTCAAACAAGCCCACAGTGGCCGCGCTCGCGGCCGGCATGGCGGCAGTCATGTGGGGTCTCCTTGCGAAAAAACAGGCCAAGCGCACGGCCTGGCCCAACTGGTTGAATCAGCCAGATTCTAGGCGGCATCGAGACAGTCCGCCGCAAACCAGCGCATTAAAAAGAGGAGCGGATTCAAGGCGCATTGAAACGGCATTGGCGCACATTCCGCCAAGACACCATGCTATTGATAAAGAAGCGGAAAAAGCCTTTTTCTGCTTTCCTGGTGCCTGAACCTTGGGGCAGGCCATCAGTCAAGACACGTCCAGCTTTGCTTTCAGGAGCTAAAGATGGCCCTGGAAGCTGTTCATAGTCCGACTACGAGCCAGGTGCGATCAGCTGCTTGAGCGCGGCTGGCTGTATTTCGCCCAGCCCCGGGCGCGCAGCTCGCAGGCGGGGCAGTGGCCGCAGCCCCAGCCCCAGGGGTGGCGATGGGTGCGGTCGCCCAGGTAGCAGGTGTGGGTGTGCTCGGTAATCAGACGCACCAGGTCTGCGCCGCCGCCTGCGGGGTCGGCCTGCTGGCCCAAATCGTGTGCGAGCTGCCAGGTTGCGGCCTTGTCCAGCCACATGAGCGGGGTGTCGATGACGTAGCGGCGGTCCATGCCGAGGGTGAGCGCCACTTGCAGGGCTTTCATGGTGTCGTCGCGGCAATCGGGGTAGCCGGAAAAATCGGTTTCGCACACGCCGGTGACGATGACGCTCAGGCCGCGCCGCCAGGCCAGCGCCGCCGCCAGGGTGAGAAACAGCAAATTGCGGCCAGGCACAAAGGTGTTGAGCATGCCGCCGGCTTGTGTTTCGATGGCGATGTCGCGCGTCATGGCGGTGTCGCTGATCTGGCCGAGCACGGGCAAATCGAGCACGTGGTCCTCTCCCAGCCGCCCGCTCCAGGCCGCAAAGCGCTGGCGCAGCGCAGCAAGCACGGCCAGCCGCTGCGTCAGCTCCACGCGATGGCGCTGGCCGTAGTCAAAGCCGATGGTTTCCACGCGCTCGTAGCGCGTGAGGGCGTAGGCCAGGCAGGTGGCGGAGTCCTGCCCGCCGGAAAACAAAACGAGGGCATTGCGGTGTGCTTCAGACATGGCGGTGAAAGGGACAACAAAGATGAAGGGCGGCCAGATCGCTGGCTTTGGCCATGCTGGAGGTCTGGCGCTGGCTGGGCTTGCGGCCTCGGGCCTGAAGCGGACACGGCCTTCTTGCCCGCCATGGCCGCGCGGACTGACAGCCCGCCTTAACCGGAACCTGTTCAGCATCTGGCCGCAAAGTCTGACCGCCAGAGGCGGCGCATCAGGATGGAGCAGCAAGGTGTAAACGGGCTTGTGCTTCACGCACAGCTCACTTGCATTCAATTTGCAGCCCGGCGAGGGCTTGCAAGGCCGCAGATCGCCCGAGTTTGCGCTTCTGGCGTCTGCGAACGGGGTGTGAACAGGTTATCTGGAGGATCAAGAAGCGGACAACTTGGCCCGCACGGGCGTTTTACCCTTGGCGGCAGGCGGCAGCCAGCTTCTGGCAAGCACCATGAAACAGCAGAAACAGGAGCAAATTCAGGGGTATCGAAAAGCTGCCCTGCGCTGGTTTCACTAGGACCTCACGCTATGAAAAGCGGAGCTAAATGAGGCGCTGAACCTAAACCCGGCGCATGAAGGCTGGGCTGCGAGCAGGCTCTCACGCGCGGGCCGCGCCGCTCGCTGGCTTGTCCGCGCTGGCGCACAGCGCGTCGGCGCGGGCCTGCGCGGCGGCAAAGTCCAGCGCGCCGCTGTAGATGGCGCGGCCGCAAATCACGCCTTCAATGCCTTCGCCCTGCACAGCGCAGAGCTGTTCGATGTCGCTCATTGAAGACAGGCCGCCGGAGGCGATGACGGGAATGGAAAGCGCCTGCGCCAGGCGCACGGTGGCCTCGATGTTGATGCCGGTGAGCATGCCGTCGCGGCCTATGTCGGTGTAGATGATGCTTTGCACACCCCAGTCCTGGAACTTGCGCGCCAGATCGGTCACTTCGTGGTGCGTGGCGCGGCTCCAGCCGTCGGTGGCCACTTTGCCCTCGCGCGCGTCCAGGCCCACGATGATGTGGCTGTCAAACGCGGCGCAGGCGTCTTTCAGAAAACCGGGGTTTTTGACGGCGGCGGTGCCGATGATGACGTGGCTGATGCCCGCGTCCAGGTACTTTTCAATGGTGTCCAGATCGCGGATGCCGCCGCCCAGCTGCACGGGCGCCTGGCCCGCCACTTGCCGCAAGATGGCGCGAATGGCCGCCATGTTCTGCGGCTTGCCGGCAAAGGCGCCATTCAAATCAACCAGATGCAGGCGGCGCGCGCCTTGCTCCAGCCAGTGCGCGGCCATGTCGGCGGGCGCTTCGCTGAAGGTGGTGGCCTGGGCCATGTCGCCTTGCTTGAGGCGCACGCAGTGGCCGTCTTTCAGATCAATTGCGGGGATGAGAAGCATGGATGCTGCTGGGAAAGAAGAGAAAACCGGTGCATTCTGGCGCGCGCGTCAGCGGGCGCAATGAGTGTTTTCCTGCAAGAAACGCGCCAATGGCCGGCAGCCTGGCTTATTGCCGCTGCCATTGCTGGATGGCCACGGCCATTGAATCGGCCTCGCGGCGCTCCTCGCCATAAGGAACGGCCACCCACCCGGGTGCGGCCGCGCCTTCGCGCTGGTAGTGAATCTCCAAAAAAGCGCGCTCGATGGTGACGGACTTGGACTTGGAGCGGCTGCCGAACTGGTAGCCCCAGCCGCCGGAGGAAAAGATGGCGAAGCTGCCGCCATGCTTCGTATCGGTATGGATTTCAGACTCTCGCTCCACCTTCACGCCAATGACTTCGCGCGGCGAAAGCAGCAAGCGCTCGTAGCCGTTGCCCCAGACACAGGCGAACAGCGCGTTGTTCTGCCTGTCCAGCGCCAGCACGCCGGGCTGCGGCCACGTCCACTGATGGGCGGCGACAGGGCGCAGGCCGTTTTGCTGCGCCTCGGCGGCCATGCGCTTGGCGCAGGCGCTGTAGCGCACGGCCTTCCAGGGCTTGAAAACCAGCAGCTCCAGCAGCTTGGTGACGCCCACAAAGACCAGGCACAGCACCACGCCCACAAGCAGCAGCGCCAAAATGGCCTCGCCTATGCCATGTTTGAAAAACGAGCTGAGCACATTGGCAATGAGCACGAGCAGCAAAAAGCCGCCAATGCCCAGCACCGTCCATGCGCAGATTTGCTCGGTTTGGCGCACGGCGTGAAAAGTGCGGCTGTCTTGCGTGGAGCCGTATTGAATGAGCGCATTGTTTTCCATGTTGAATCTCCTGAGCGGGTTGAATGAACGGGGTGAATGAAAGCGAATAAGGCGTTGAATGGGCGTCTGCACTTTCACGGATTTCGGCGCCGGCCGCCGCCACCGGTTTGGCCTGCCATTGGCGCGGCCGTCTTGGCCTCCAATGGCGGCGGCGACTGACTTTATCGCAGCTGGCACTGGGGGGGCTTCTGGCCGTTCAGGGCTTGCCCAGTCATGGGTGCGGCGGGCGTTGCCGCCCCATGAAATACCAAGCCGGAATACTTCATGGATATTTTCAGAATATTGCTGCGGATTTCAGGCCGGAAAGTTTGTCTGCTTATTTGGAGAATCCTGCAAAGACATGCCTATGACCCGAAAATCCGCAGTCCATTCAAAAAAAATCAAGGAAGCATCGCCGCAAACCTGATAGAAAATACCTGAAAAACCAGTGTTTATTCTTGGCAGTCCCGGCTCCAGAGGCCCGCTGGATGTGGATGCTGAAAGGCGCGAGATGCCCTGCGCAATGCGGGCAGGCGTAGTCATTTACTCGCCCGTTTTCCGGGCGCGCTGCTGAATGAGCGCCGCCCTCGCGGCCTTCACGGATTCCAGCGCAGGAAATTGCGAAACAGGCGCAAGCCCTGTTCCGCGCTTTTTTCGGGGTGGAACTGCGTGGCGAACAGGTTGCCGCGCGCGATGGCGCTGGCAAAGCGCAGGCCGCCATATTCGGTCTGGCCCGCTACGTCTTCGGCGCGGGCACAGCAGGCGTAGTAGCTGTGAACGAAGTAGAACCACGGGTCGCCGCCATCCGCTTCTTCGGCCCCGGCGGCCCTGCCCTCGCCCGGCGCGGGCGGGTTGCGCACGCCTTCCCAGAGCGGGTGCCGGACGCCTGAATGCGTGCAGGGGCGCACGCGGTTCCAGCCCATCTGCGGCACTTTGTAGGCGCTGCCGTCAGGCGCGCGGCGGCCCGCGAAGTCGAATTTCAGCACTTCACCCGGCAACAGCGCCAGCCCTGGCGTGCCAGCAGCGGTGTGGCCTTCGGCACTGTGCTCCAACAGCATTTGCATGCCCACGCAAATGCCCAGAAGCGGTTTGCTGGCAGCAGCTTGCAGCACGGCTTCCTGCAAGCCGCTGGCTCGCAGGGCGGCCATGCAGTCGCCCATGGCTCCCTGGCCGGGGAGGATGACGCGCGCGGCATCGCGCACGGCCTGCGGCTGGCTGGTAACGGCCACGCTCACGGGCAGGCCCTGTGCAGCATGCAGCACGGCTTGCGCCACGGAGCGCAGATTGCCCATGCCGTAATCAACAATAGCGACGGAAGTAGAGGTCATGGCACATCAAAAAGAGAAGTCAATCTGCATGGTCTGTATATGCAAATTTGGGCCCCATTATCCCAATAAAAATCGCCTTCACGCGCCACATGAAGGCGATTGTTGAAATGGCCGCTTGTTACCAGAATGGCGGGAAACCGCAATCCGCTTTCGAGCAAAAGAAGAAGAATTTCTGGTATGGTTTTTCTTCAATACTGACGAGTGCCGAGCGGTTGGGGCTAAGGCCCCAGCGCGCTTTGCGTCCATCTTGCAGCGTCATTGAGCCAGAAGCCTCGCATGTAATCCAAGTGAGCTTATGCATCCAGTCTCGTTTGCTGATTTGCTGCGCTTTTGAGAAATAGCGCCGCACTGTGGCGGCATCTGGCCTGAATGTATTGCAGTCTGGCTCTTGCGCTTTTGCATCACCACGGCTGCCTTCCACATGAATGGTCTTGATAGGCGACATTGACGAGGGGCATAGCGTGATCGTATCGTCTGCGAAATCCTCTTCCAATATATCCACGCAGGCATCATGAACAGGCATCTCTTGGGCCAAAGACATGACGCCAGACGTCAGAATGAAAGGCAGGCAGACTAGCCATTTGAAATTCATGACGGTTTATCTCCATTGAGCTGTCAGCGCTTCCGAACCTGTTTTGCGGGAAACTGTTGGATGAGCGAAGACTTCCGATTCTGGTATTGAATATTCATTGCGCGGATTTCTGGCGGGGTATTGGGGCTTATGCGTGTCATCGTCTCCAAAACAAATTGCCTTCATGCACTGCGCATGAAGGCAATTGTTGAAATGGCCGCCTCTCACCAGAATGGTGAGAAACCGCAATCCGCTTTCGAGCAAAAGAAGAAGTATTCCTGGTAGTCTCCTCCATCAATTCTGATGAGAGCCGCGCGGCTGGGTCTAATTCCCCAGCGCGCTTTGCGCCCATCTTCCAGCGTCATGGAGCCAGAAGCGCTGCATGAAATCATGGTTAGCTTATGCATCCAGTCCTGGCCGTTGATTTGCCACGCTTTTGAAAAATAGCGCCGCACCGTAGCGGCGTCCGGATGAAATGTATTGCAATCCGGCTCCCCTATTCCCTTTTTGCTCTCACTATAACGTTCCACCTGAATGGTCTTGATGGGCGGCAGTGACGAGGGGCATAGCGTGATCGTGTCGTCTGCAAAGTCCTCTTCCAATATATCTACGCAGGCATCATGAACAGGCATTTCTTGGGCCAAGGACAAAGCGCTAGGCGTCAGAATGAAAGGCAGGCAGACTAGCCATTTGAAATTCATGATGATTTATCTCCATCGAGCCGTCAGCGCTTCCGAACCTGTTTTACGGGAAACCGTTGGATGAGCAAAAACTTCCGACTCTGGTATTGAATATTCTCTGCGTAGCTGCTGCGTCAGCCATTGGAGGGACTCATTCTGCTGGTTTGTGACTTGCTCAAACACGGAATAATCGTCCCCATTCTTACTTTCCTTGATTTCTTTCCGCATTTGACTTGCAACATCAGCCGACAGATTTTCATATTTCAGCGTCTTCCCGTCTGTGGTGGTGGTAATCAGGAAGTTGAAACTGCCATCCGGATTACGGGTTTCCTGATGACTTTTGGCCTTGTAAGCCATGCCTACCAGTTCAATTCCAATGGAGTCGCTATTGGAGGGGAAGCGCTCCCCCGCTGGTTTCTTGCTTTCCCGCTGGTTTTCTTTTGTAGGGTTGTGTTTTTCATTCAGCTTCGTTTCTTCAGGCGAGCAACTCTTTTCTTGTGCGCAGCGGCTTCTAAGTGGCCCCACATGGTTTGTTTTCCGCTTCAGCGAAGCCGTCTGATAAATGGTTCCGTCCTTGTCAATCAGAAAGTGCGCGCCATTGGCCCCGTCCTGTGCGTAGCTGTTCAAGGTGGAATTGACAGAAGAAGACTGGGTCTGGTGGACGATCAGCCCATTCACCTCTGGCATTTCTCCGCGCTCAATCTTCGGGCTGATGGTTTCGCGCCCTGCCGCCGTTTTCAGCAGCACTCTTTCATGCTGGACGTGGCCTTTGTCGTCAATGTTGAGCTGGGAGGCGCCGATTGCCGCGCCTTTGGCGTTTGCCGCTGCGGCTTGCTGCTGGCCTGCCAGGGGCGGGCGGGCATCGCGCGCCATTCGCGTGAGCGTTTGGCTGTTGCCGGGCGTGGAGGGGCTGGAGGCTGGCTGCGGGCTGGCTGCGCCGGTGGGTTGCGGCTGGGGCGCATCGGGCAGGGATTGAAGGCTGCTGCGGGAGGCAGTGCTGGATATTCCGTTCATGGCCTGCTCCTTGATGAAAACCCTGACATTCGGGCAGGCCGAAGGTTATACGTAATATTTATTCCTTGCAATATATATGTTTCGTTTATGGCTGTTTTGTTTGTGAAGTTTGTTGGCCGTCATTTTTTGCAAACCATTCTGGCATTCAGCTTCTTTGCCACCGCTTTTGTGGAATTCGATTTCAAGGAGAAAAGGCGAAGGACTTGAATGGCAAGGCGGAAGCCGGACGGAACGCGCGCTGTCTGGCTCCATGTCGGGTGCCCTGCATCAATGACGCAAGGAGCGCCGGATAGCCGCGCGCAAGGCTGGCCTCACAGGCTGCCCTTGGTGGAAGGCACGCTGCCTGCCGCGCGAGGGTCAGGGGCCACGGCCATGCGCAGGGCGCGGCCAAAAGCCTTGAACACGGTTTCGATCTGGTGGTGGGCGTTGTCGCCGCGCAGGTTGTCGATGTGCAGGGTGATGAAGGCGTGATTGGCCAGGGCCTGGAAAAACTCGCGCACCAGCTGCGTGTCGAACTGGCCCACCATTGCACTGGTGAGCGGCAGGTGGGCGAAAAGACCAGGGCGGCCT
Source organism: Ottowia sp. oral taxon 894 (assembly GCF_001262075.1). Lineage (GTDB taxonomy): Bacteria > Pseudomonadota > Gammaproteobacteria > Burkholderiales > Burkholderiaceae_C > Ottowia > Ottowia massiliensis. The sequence goes on from NZ_CP012073.1 coordinate 563,079, forward strand.
GAAAGGTCGATGACTACGCGGCTCAAGGCTTCGTCCAGCGGCACGTAGGCATGGCCGTAGCGGGCAATGCCGCGCTTGTCGCCCACGGCGGCCTTGAGCGCCTGGCCGATGGCGATGCCCACGTCTTCCACGGTGTGGTGACCGTCAATGTGCAAATCACCCACGCAGTCCACGTCCAGATCAATCAGGCCGTGGCGGGCGATTTGATCAAGCATGTGGTCAAAAAAGCCGATGCCGGTGGCCAGCCTGGCGCGGCCCGTGCCGTCCAGATTCAGGCGCACGGCAATGCGGGTTTCGGCGGTGTGGCGGGTAATTTCGGCGGTGCGGGCAGTATTCATGATCTCATCGTGATTCAGATTATTGAAAAATGCCGGTCAAAATATTCAGGCAGAAATTTATTTTGACGGCGCTCCATTTTGACGGGCTTGCGTTTTCAGCGGCAGGTGGTTTTCTTTTTTGGATTTTGCCTTGGGCGCAGGCAATTCATCATGCAGGGCGGCTGCCAGCCGGGCCAGAAAGGGCCGGTTTTCAAGCTCCTGCACCAGCAGCATGGCTTTTGCGCCCGGGTAAGGTTTTTCACGCGGCGCATTGGGCATGAGCGATTGCGCCGATTTCGCCGGCTTGACGAGAAACCGGTTATCGTAAATGCCGCCGATAACCTTTCCCCGGCAGTAAATAATGTACTCTCCCATCATGGCCCGGTGGCTGATGCCTTCGGCTTCCGATAATTGGTCCAGCACAAAATCGAGATATTGCCTGCTTGATGGCATGTTGACGATCCTGCCGCGCTTTCATTCAGTTTTGCATTCATTCAGGCAGGCTGAATGGCCGCATTCAGGGCGTCAGCCAGCGCGGCCGTGAGGGCAGCGAGCATCCGCGCGTTGTCGCTGGCGCTGCCCACTGTCAGGCGCAGGCAGCCCGCCAGCATGGGGTGCATGGCAGACACATCGCGCACCAGCACGCCGCGCGCCTTCATGCCCTCGAACACGCAGCGGGCGAAGGCGGCGGCCTCGCTGGCGGGCGCGCCCTCAGGGGCCACGCGCAGCAGCACCATGTTGCCCTCGCTGGAGTAAGGGCGCGTGCCGGGCAGCCGGTGCAGGCTGGCTTGCAGGCGCTCGCGCTCCTGGCGAATCAGCCGCGCCTGCTCGTCAAACACGCCGGCATGCTCCAGCGCAAACAGCGCGCACTCAATGTTCAGGCTGCCCAGGTTGTAGGGCGGGCGGGCTTTGTCAATCTGGCTGATCAGGCGCTCATCGCCCATCAGATAGCCCACGCGAACGCCGGCCAGGCCGAATTTGCTCAAGGTGCGCATCACCAGCACATGCGCGTGCTCGGCGGGGCGCTGGCGCGCGGCGTCCAGCCAGGTGCGCGCGGCAAAGGGCTGGTACGCCTCGTCAATGACCGCAATGCCGCCTGCGCGGCCCTGCGCCTCGATCAGGCGGGCCATCGCTGCCTCGTCCCACAGCGTGCCCGTGGGGTTGTTGGGGTGCGACAGCCACAGCAGCGCGGGGCGCAGCGATTCAATGGCGGCGAGCATGGCCGCTTCATCCAGCTGAAAGTCGGGCCGCAGCGGCACGGCGTGAAAGTCCATGTGATGCAGGTGCGCCGCCAGCGGGTACATCACGAAGCTGGGCATGGGCGCCAGCATGGCGGCGGGCTGCTCGCCGTCCTGCCGCGAGCAGCACAGCGCCAGCAGGGTGATCAGCTCATCCGAACCATTGCCCAGCATCAGCGCCCAGCCCTCGGGCAGGCGTGCGTGGCGGGCCAGGGCCGCTTTCAGGTCATTGAAGCGCGTGCCCGGATAACGGTTGATGGCCACGCGCCCCAGCCGCTCGCCCAGCGCCTGCTGCAATTCAGGCGGCAAGCCGTAGGGGTTTTCCATGGCGTCCAGCTTCAGCAGCCCTTCGGAAGACTGAACCAGGTAGGCGTGCATGGCCTGCACATCGGCGCGGATGCGCTCCAGCGCGGGCAAAGGGGCGGAAAGGGCGGCAGAAGAAGAAGGCGTGGGCGAGGTCATGGCAAGGCGCGCGAGACGGCAGTCAAAGAAACGAATGTTACAGAGGCAGCAGGCGCCAGCCGCCCAAAGGCGGGGTCAGCAGCGTTCGCACCGTCAGCCAGAACGAAGCAAAAACAGGAGCAAATTTGATGGGGTTAAAAAGCCGTTCTGCGCAGGTTTCACTAGGACCTCATGCTATTTATTACAGAGCAAAAAAGGGCTGCGGCCTTGCGGCCAGCAGCCCTTGTGTGCGGGAGGAGATGGCGCGGCTCAGGCCAGTTGCGCGTGCATTTCCTGCACGGAGATGACGCCGAGCTTGTCCATGAATTTCATGCCTTCGACCACGGCTTCGGCGCCGGCGATGGTGGTGAAGGTGGTCAGGCGCGCCTGCAAGGCGCTGGTGCGGATGGCGCGGCTGTCGGCAATGGCGTTGCGGCGCTCTTCCACGGTGTTGATGACCATGACGATTTCGCCGTTTTTGATGGCATCGACGACGTGCGGGCGGCCTTCGGTCACCTTGTTCACGGTTTCGCAGGGCAGGCCAGCGGCTTCAATGGCGGCGGCGGTGCCGCGCGTGGCGATGAGGGCAAAGCCCATTTCGTGCAGGGCGCGGGCGATTTGTACGGCTTGCGGTTTGTCGTGGTTTTTGACGGTGAGGAAGACTTTGCCGGGGGCGCTTGCTGGCGCGCCCTGTTCGCCGTGCGCGCGCGGCAGGCGCTCGCCCGCGCCGATTTGGGCCTTGACGTAGGCTTCGCCGAAGGTTTTGCCCACGCCCATGACTTCGCCGGTGGATTTCATTTCGGGGCCGAGGATGGGATCGACGCCGGGGAATTTGGCGAAGGGGAAGACGGCTTCCTTGACGCTGAAGTAGGGCGGCGTGATTTCGCGCGTCAGGCCCTGCTGCGCCAGGCTTTGTCCGGCCATGCAGCGTGCGGCCACTTTGGCCAGGGAGACGCCGGTGGCTTTGCTGACAAAGGGCACGGTGCGGCTGGCGCGGGGGTTGACTTCGAGCACGTAGATGACGTCGCGCAGGCTGCCGTCTTCGGTTTTTTGCTGCTGGATGGCAAATTGCACGTTCATCAGGCCAACCACATGCAGGGCCTGGGCCATGGCGCGGGTCTGGCGCTTGAGTTCTTCCACGGTGGCGGCGCTCAGGTAGTAGGGCGGCAGCGAGCAGGCGGAGTCGCCGGAGTGCACGCCGGCCTGTTCGATGTGTTCCATGACGCCGCCGATGAGCACCTGGCCGGCGGCGTCGCGCACGGCGTCCACGTCGCATTCGATGGCGTCGGAGAGGAAGCGGTCGAGCAGCACGGGCGAGTCGTTGCTGACTTTGACGGCTTCGCGCATGTAGCGCTCCAGGTCGCGCTGTTCATAGACGATTTCCATGGCGCGGCCGCCCAGCACGTAGCTGGGGCGCACGACGAGCGGGTAGCCCAGGGCGTCGGCTTTTTCCAGCGCTTCGCTTTCGGTGCGGGCGGTGGCGTTGGAGGGCTGGCGCAGGCCGAGCTGCTGGAGCAGCTGCTGGAAGCGCTCGCGGTCTTCGGCGGCGTCGATCATGTCGGGCGTGGTGCCGATGATGGGCACGCCCGCTTTTTCCAGGCCCAGCGCCAGTTTGAGCGGGGTTTGTCCGCCGTATTGCACGATGACGCCGGCGGGTTTTTCCTTGTCCACGATTTCCAGCACGTCTTCGAGCGTGAGCGGCTCGAAGTAGAGGCGGTCGGAGGTGTCGTAGTCGGTGGAGACGGTTTCGGGGTTGCAATTGACCATGATGGTCTCGTAGCCGTCTTCGCGCATGGCCAGCGCGGCGTGCACGCAGCAGTAGTCGAATTCAATGCCCTGGCCGATGCGGTTGGGGCCGCCGCCGAGAACCATGATTTTTTTGCGGCTGGTGGGTTCGGCCTCGCATTCTTCTTCGTAGGTGGAATACAGGTAGGCCGTGTGGGTGGCGAATTCGGCGGCGCAGGTGTCCACGCGCTTGTAAACAGGGCGCACGCCCAGCGCGTGGCGGCGCGCGCGCACGGCGTGCTCATCCGAGTGCAGGAGCTTGGCCAGGCGCCGGTCGGAAAAGCCTTTTTGCTTGAGGGCGCGCATGGCGGCGGCGTCCAGCGAGGCGAGGGCGGCCTGGCCTTTTTCGGCCACGAGGCGGTCGATGTCCAGCTCGATGCGCACGATTTGCTCGATTTGCACGAGGAACCATTTGTCGATTTTGGTGAGCTGGTGCACTTCATCCAGCGTCCAGCCGGCGGCGAAGGCGTCGCCCACGAACCAGATGCGCTCCGGGCCGGGTTCGCCCAGCTCTTTTTCCAGCGTTTCGCGGTCTTTGGTTTTTTCGTTCATGCCGTCCACGCCCACTTCCAGGCCGCGCAGGGCTTTCTGGAAAGACTCCTGGAAGGTGCGGCCAATGGCCATGACTTCGCCCACGCTTTTCATTTGCGTGGTCAGGTGGCGGTCGGCCTGCGGGAATTTCTCGAAGGCAAAGCGCGGGATTTTGGTGACGACGTAGTCGATCGCCGGCTCGAAGCTGGCGGGCGTGGCGCCGCCGGTGATTTCGTTTTTCAGCTCGTCGAGCGTGTAGCCCACGGCCAGCTTGGCGGCGACTTTGGCGATGGGAAAGCCCGTGGCTTTGGAGGCCAGCGCCGAAGAGCGCGAGACGCGCGGGTTCATCTCGATGACGATCATGCGGCCGTCTTTGGGATTGAGGGCGAACTGCACGTTGGAGCCGCCCGTGTCCACACCGATTTCGCGCAGCACGGCAATGCTGGCGTCGCGCATGCGCTGGTATTCCTTGTCGGTGAGCGTTTGCGCGGGGGCGACGGTGATGCTGTCGCCGGTGTGCACGCCCATCGGATCGAGGTTTTCGATGGAGCAGATGATGATGCAGTTGTCCGCCTTGTCGCGCACCACTTCCATCTCGAACTCTTTCCAGCCCAGCAGCGACTCTTCAATGAGCAGCTCGCTGGTGGGCGAGGCTTCCAGCCCGCGTTTGGCGATGGTTTCAAACTCTTCGGGGTTGTAGGCCACGCCGCCGCCCGTGCCGCCCAGCGTGAAGCTGGGGCGGATGATGGTGGGAAAGCCTACGCTTTTTTGCACTTCCCACGCTTCGGCCATGCTGTGGGCGATGCCGCTGCGCGCCGATTCAAGGCCGATGCGCGTCATGGCGTCCTTGAACTTCAGGCGGTCTTCGGCCTTGTCGATGGCCTCGGGCGTGGCGCCGATCAGCTCGCACTTGTATTTGTGCAGCACGCCGTTGCGCCACAAATCCAGCGCGCAGTTGAGCGCCGTTTGCCCGCCCATCGTGGGCAGGATGGCGTCGGGGCGCTCCTTGTCGATGATTTTTTCCACCGTCTGCCAGGTAATCGGCTCGATGTAGGTCACATCGGCCGTGGCCGGGTCGGTCATGATGGTGGCGGGGTTGCTGTTGATGAGGATGACGCGGTAGCCCTCCTCGCGCAGCGCCTTGCACGCCTGCACGCCGGAGTAGTCGAACTCGCACGCCTGCCCGATGACGATGGGGCCTGCGCCGATGATGAGGATGCTTTTGAGGTCGGTTCTTTTGGGCATTTGATAGAAGTGGGCTGGGTCGTGTTGGGTTTCCGGCAGCGGGGCCGCGCATCCGTGGCAGGCAAAGCAAAGGGCGCCGCAGCGCCCTTTGCGCTTGTCCGCGTTACTCGTGCAAATCGCGCGTGAGCTTTTCCAGCAGCGCCTTGGCGCGTTCGGCGGGCATGTTTTTCTGCATCAGTTGCAGCAGGCCGTCGCCTTCCACCAGCGGGCGCAGCACCTGGGCTTCGGCTTCGTAGAACTTCACCGTCCAGGCGGCCAGCTCGGCGTTGAATTCCTCGTCTGTCCAGCTCTTGCCTTTGGCCAGCAAGGTGATCAGGGGCATGGCCTTGTGCTCGATGAAGGACTTTTTGTAGGGCTTTTGCGCCCAGCGTTCGGAAAACCATTCCTTGTAGGGTGAAGGCAGCGTGAGCATGCGCTTGGCAATGGCTTTTTCAAGCGGGGCCTGAGGGAAGGGGTAGAGCTTCATGTTGTTGTGACTCCCTTGGGATGGTGGATGAAAACCGGGCGTTCAGGCCGCCGCCTGGCGCGCCTGCCGCATGCTGGCCGTGAAGCGGTCAAACAAATAGGCGCAGTCGTGCGGGCCGGGTGAGGCTTCGGGGTGGCCCTGAAAGCAGAAAGCGGGCCGGTCGGTGCGCTCCAGCCCCTGCAAAGTGCCGTCAAACAGGCTGATATGGGTGGCGCGCAAATTGGCGGGCAGCGTGGCGGCATCCACTGCGAAGCCGTGGTTTTGGCTGGTGATGATCACGCGGCCCGTTTGCAGGTCTTTCACGGGGTGATTTGCGCCGTGATGGCCGAATTTCATCTTGAAGGTGCGCGCGCCAAAAGCCAGCGCCATGAGCTGGTGCCCCAGGCAAATGCCAAAGGCGGGCACGCCCGCTTCAACGATTTCGCGCGTGGCGGCAATGGCGTAGTCGCACGGCTGCGGGTCGCCCGGGCCGTTGGAGAGGAAAACGCCATCCGGCTTCATGGCCAGCACTTCGGCGGCGGGCGTTTGCGCGGGCACCACCGTCACCTTGCAGCCGCGCGCGGCCAGCATGCGCAAGATGTTGTATTTCACGCCGAAGTCATAGGCCACCACGCTGAACTGCGGCTCCTGCTGCGTGCCGTAGCCGCTGCCGGGCTGCCATTCGGTTTGCGTCCAGCCGTAAGGCTTGGCGGCGCTGACTTTTTGGGCCAAATCCAGCCCGGCCATGCTGGGGGCGCTGCGGGCGGCGGCCAGCGCCTTTTGCGCATGTTCGGCGCTCAGGCTTTCGCCGGGGGCCAGCGCCAGCACGGCGCCGTTTTGCGCGCCCTGGGTGCGCAGCAGGCGGGTGAGCTTGCGCGTGTCAAGGCCTGCAATGGCAACCGTGCCCTGGCGCGCCAGGTATTGCGGCAGCGTTTCGCTGCTGCGGAAATTGCTGGCCAGCAGCGGCAAGTCTTTGATCACCAGACCGGCGGCCTGCACGCGGGCGCCTTCCACGTCTTCGGCGTTCACGCCGTAATTGCCAATGTGCGGATACGTCAGGGTGACGATCTGCTGGCAGTAGCTGGGGTCGGTGAGGATTTCCTGATAACCGGTCATGGCGGTGTTGAACACCACTTCGCCCACGGTCATGCCGGCTGCGCCAATGGCCTGGCCGGTGAACACCGTGCCGTCGGCAAGCGCAAGAAGGGCTGGGGGGAATTTCGCCTGAAGGGAGGCTAGCACTGGGTTTTCTCCGTTGAATGGGCACAGCAGACGCCCAGGCCAGATTCAAAAAAAGCCCTTGACGGGCTTTCGGATGATGCGGCGGGGATCGACAACGGGAAAATTGCGCTGGGCGGCCAAGTGTGCTGAAACAGCCGCCGATTATATGCGTGGGGTATATGCGTGAAGGCCTTGCGCTTCATCAAGCGCCGGCCTGCGGGCTGCTACCAGAATCGCCCGCAAGCCTTGGCGCAGCCAGCGCGGGCAGCTCTCTTTTTTGAAGTGACCGCGTTCATTTCCGCCTTCTCTGCCTTCTCCGCCGCTCCATGTCCGAATCCGCTTCCGAAGTTTCCTTGTCCGCCCTGCCGGCCCACGCGGCCCGCTTCTTTGGGCAGGCGCCGCACTGGCATTTGCTGGCGGCCCTGCCCGCAGGCGATGCCGCCGGCGGCGCGCGCGCTCTGGCCCGCCTGCTGGCCTTGCTGCCCGCCGCGCGCCGCCTGCCGGAATGTCCTTCGCGCCTGACGCTAACCGCCGTGCTGCCTGCCGCTCCGGCGCTGGCGCAGGTGCGGGAGGCAGGCGGCGCGGCCATCGCCCCGCTGCTGCACCGCCTGGCGCCGCAATGGCATGGCCTGCTGCCGGGCCTGCATGCGCTGGATCTGGGCGGCGGCGACCGCCTGCTGCTGGCGCTGGGCGCGGCGGCGGATGCGCTGGCCGAGCTGCACGGCGCGGCGCATGGCCTGGCGCTGCTGGGCCACGGCTGGCCCGCCCTGCTGCCCAAGCTGCCGCCGCTGTGCCAGCCGCAAGCGGGCCTCTGGCTGGAAAACGCCGCTCAACCAGGGCTGCAACAAGCCCTGCGCGCCTGCGGCATGCAAGAGGCCGCTGATGGCTTTTGCCACTACGCCCCGCAATGGCGGCCGCGCCCGCGCGTGGCGGACCGCATGGCCGCTCCCATGCCGCATGCCGCTGTGCCCGCGCGCTGCTTCATCGTGGGCGCGGGGCTGGCCGCCGCCAGCCTGGCGGGCAGCCTGGCCGCGCGGGGCTGGCAAGTGGCCGTTCTGGGCGCGGGCGCGCAGCCTGCCGATGGCGCAAGCGGCCTGCCAGCGGGCGTGGCCGCAGCGCATGTGTCGCCGGATGACTGTCTCCTCTCGCGCCTCACGCGCGCGGGCGTGCGCGCCACCCTGGCCCGCACCGCCTGCCTGCTGCCCGATGGTGAAGGCGCGAGCTGGGCCGTCAGCGGCGTGCTGGAGCGCCACGCCGCGCAAGACCGCCGCCTGCCCGAAAGCTGGGCCGCTTTCCTTGGCCCAGACGATCCGGCCAACCCCGGCGCGGCTCCCGCCAGCGCCGCGCAGCTGGCGCAGGCGGGCCTGGCCGGCGCGCCTGCCGGAGCGCCCGCCCAAGACCTTTCTGAAGCCCTCTGGCACACCCATGCGGGCTGGATTCGCCCGCCCGCGCTCATCGCCGCGCAGCTGGCCGCGCCGGGCATTGAATGGCGCGGCGGCCAGCGCGTGGCCCGCATCCGCCGCGCGCCGCATGGCTGGCAGGCGCTGAACGAGCAGGGCGAACTGCTGGCCGAAGCTGATCTGGCCGTCATCGCCGCAGGCTTTGACACCCGCGCCCTGCTGGCCGCCTCTTTTCCGCAAGCCGCCGCCGTGCCCCTGACGGCCCTGCGCGGGCAGGCGGCCTGGGGGCATGCCGCAGACCTGGCGGTGGGCGCGGCCGAAGGCGCGCTGCCGCCTTTTCCCGTCAATGGCCACGGCAACTTCATTCCCGATGCCGCAGGCATCTGGGTCACGGGCAGCACCTTCGAGCGTGGCAGTGCCAGCGCCACCCCGACCGACGAGGGCCACGCCGCCAACTGGCAGCGCCTTGCCGAACTGCTGCCCGCTGCCGCCGCCCGCTTGCAGGCGCAGTGGCCCCAGGCCAGGCGCTTTGCCGCCGTGCGCTGCGCCGCGCCCGACCGCCTGCCTTTCATCGGCCCGCTGGCTCCCGCCTTCTGGCAGACGTCCGAAGCGTTTGAAGCGCCCGAAGCGCCCGCTCCCGCCTTTGAAGCGCCCTGGGTCTATGCGGGCCTGGGCGCGCGCGGCATTGCCCTCTCGGTTCTCGGCGCCGAGGTGGCCGCCTGCTGGCTTCATGGCGAGCCGCTGCCCATTGAAAAAAGCCTGGCGCGCCATTTACTGGCGGAGCGGCTCAAGGCTTCAAAGCGGCAGACGGATTGCGCGGCCTGATGAATGGAGCCGCGCTTTCGGACTGGGCTGGAAGCATCAAAAACAGAAGCAAATTCAGGGTGCAGAAAAGTGGGGCATGCGCAGTTTTCACTAGGACCTAATGCTACGAATAAAAGAGCGAAAAGAAGCACACCCAAACCTGCCCGCCCTGTTTCCCCCATTCATTGCCTGCCCCCGGTCCGGTCAGGGGTTTTCGCGGCCATTCGCGTGCAGCTTGCGCACGGCTTGTGCGCGGCTTGAATTGGGAGGGCTGACGCTGAGTGGACAGGGCAGTCAAAGCGCTGTTTTTGCCCAGGCTGGCTGCCTGAAGTTCAGCGGACTATGGCTTGCGGCGCTTTGGGAGTCTGTTCAAAGCCCGTCCGTGGGTGCGAAAAGCGAGGCCTTTGGCGCTGCAAATTCTCAATGGGCCGCAAGACTCCCGTTTGCGGCTTGCGGCCCATTCCAGTCTGAGGCCCCTTGCGGCCAGGTCGCAAGCAGGCTCTTATGGCTGGCGCTGGTGCCAGACGGTGCGGTTCAGGGCAGTGGGCCAGCCTTGGGCGTCGCGGGGCAGGCGGTCGTCCACGTTGTCGCCAAAGCCGGTGATGTAGAGGCGGTCGCCCTCAATGCGGGCCAAATCTTTGTCGCGATCGTTATCCGTGGTTTCCCATATATAGAGGCGGTCGGCCTGCGTGCCGTCGGACAGGGTAACGCGGTCGGCAATTTGCATGTAGCCGGTTTCCGTTTCGGTTTTCACGGGCTGGCCCTGACAGGCTTGCCCCAGATATTCACGCTCGGTTTCCGTCCACGCATAAAGGCCGTCGGGGCGGCGGGTAATGGTGACGTCGGAAATGGAGGATTTGTAGGCGACCTGGCCCGCCTGCACGCGGGAGGATGAAATATGGCAGGCCATTTGCCACCGGCCTTCATAGGCAAAACTGGCAGAGGGCGTTGAAGGCGTAGGCGTAGGCGCGGGCGTGGGCCTGGGCGTAGGCGTGGGTGTAGGCGTAGGCGTGGATGTAGGCGCTGGAGTGGGCGCATCGGACGAATCGCTGCCGCCGCAGCCTGCCATCAGCGCGGCGATGACGAGCGGGGCGAGGAAAAAGACTTTTTTGTTCATGGCGCAACCTTTGCTGCATTGAAATGATTAAATGGATAATGAACAGGTTTTTCCATTCGTGGGCGAAATGGCTTCAACCTGCGGCGGCGGATTCTATGGATAAAAATATTAAATGCACATTTATTTTTGTTGAATCGTCCGTGGCGCGCCAAAAATGAAAAAGGGCGCCTGAAAGCGCCCTTGCAAATTCATGCGGCTGGCCGCGCGCCGCTTACGGCGCGGCTTTTTTGCCGGTTTTCGCGGCGGTTTTTTTCACGGCGGCTTTCCCGGCAGTTTTTGCAGCGGTTTTCGCAGCGGGTTTTTTGGGCGCGGCGGCCTTGGCGGCGCGCGGCTTGCGCGAGCGTTTGGCTTTGGCTGCGCGCTGCTGGATGTGGGCGAGCGCTTCTTGCACCTGGTCGATGAGGATGAGGCACAGATCGCCCGCTTGCAGGCGGTCGAGGGCGTGGTCGATGGCGATGAATTCGCCGTGGATTTCTTCCACGTGGCTGGCGCGTTCGGCGCCTTGCAGGCCCTGGCGCAGCAGGGCGAGCACTTCGCCGTCGGCGCGGCCGCGCTGGCAGGCGTCCTGGTAGAGGATGACGTCGTCGAAGGCTGCGCCGAGGATGCGGGTTTGCTCGCGGATGTCTTCATCGCGCCGGTCGCCCGCGCCGCTGATGACGACGCTGCGGCGGCGCGCGGGCATGTTGCGGATGCCGCTGACCAGGGCGTTGATGGCGTCGGGGTTGTGCCCGTAGTCGGCGATGACGGTGGCGCCGGCGTAGTCGAAGATGTTGAAGCGGCCGGGCACGGCGCTTTGGTCGCTGGTGAAGGAGGCCAGGCCGCGCCGGATGGCGTTCCAGGGCAGGCCCAGGCTCCAGGCCGCGCCGACGGAGGCCAGCGCGTTTTCCACCTGAAAGCCGATGAGGCCCTTGTGGGTGATGGGCACGCGCGAGAGGGGCAGGCGTTTTTCAAAGCCGCGTTCGGCGCAAACGATGTCGCCGTCTTGCACATAGACCACGCGCTTGCCTTGCGCGAGGTGGGTTTTGATGACGGGGTGCTGGCCGTCTTGCGCGAAGAAGACGACGCTGCCGGGGCAGCGGGCGGCCATGGCGACGACGTTGGGGTCGGCGGCGTTGAGCACGGCGCTGCCGGTGGGTGCGACGTTGAGCACGATGACGCGCTTGAGCACCATCAAGTCTTCGAGCGTGGTGATGTAGTTCAGGCCCAGGTGGTCGCCCGCGCCGAGGTTGGTGACGATGGCGACGTCGCATTTGTCAAAGGCCAGTCCTTCGCGCAGCAGGCCGCCGCGCGCGGTTTCGAGCACGGCGGCGTCCACGTCGGGGTGGGCGAGCACGTTGCGGGCGCTGCGCGGGCCGGAGCAGTCACCGGAGTCGATCTGGCGGCCGTTGGCATAGACGCCGTCGGTGTTGGTCATGCCCACGCGCAGGCCGTGGGTGGCCAGCAGGTGGGCCGTCAGGCGCACGGTGGTGGTTTTGCCGTTGGTGCCGGTGACGGCCACGAGCGGGATGCGGCCATTGGCGCCGTCGCTGCCGCTGGGGAACATGTGCTCGATGACGGCTTTGCCCACGTCGCGCCCCTTGCCGAAGGAGGGGCTGACGTGCATGCGCAGGCCGGGGGCGGCATTGACTTCGACGATGCCGCCGCCTTGCTCTTCCAGCGGGCGCAGCACGCTTTCGCAGATGACGTCCACGCCGCAGATGTCCAGCCCCACGGTGAGCGCGGCTTCAATGGCGCGGGCGGCGACGTCGGGGTGCACGTTGTCGGTGACGTCGGTGGCGGTGCCGCCGGTGGAGAGGTTGGCGTTGTGGCGCAAGATGACGCGCTGGCCCCGGGGCGGCACGCTTTCGGGCGTGAGGTCTTGCCCCTTGAGGCAGGCGGCGGCGATGGCGTCGATGCGGATTTGCGTGAGCGAGGTGCCGTGGCCTTTGCCCCGGCGCGGGTCTTTGTTCACTTCGGCCACCAGTTCGCGCACGGTGTGCTTGCCGTCGCCGATGACCAGCGGCGGCTCGCGGCGGGCGGCGGCCACGAGCTTGTTGCCCACCACGAGCAGGCGGTAGTCGTTGCCGGAGAGGTATTTTTCGACCATGACGTCGCCGTACTGGGCCGCTTCCTGCCAGGCCAGCTCGAAGTGGGCGCGGCTGCTGATGCCGACGGTGACGCCTTTGCCCTGGTTGCCGCCTTGCGGCTTGACGACGACGGGCAGGCCTACTTCCTGCGCCACGGCCCAGCCGTCTTCCAGATCGGCGGCGGGGCGGCCCAGGGGCACGGGCACGCCAGCGGAGTGCAGCACTTTTTTGGTCAGGTCCTTGTCTTGCGCGATGGTTTCGGCGATGGCGCTGGTGCCGTCTTCTTCAGCGGCCTGGATGCGCCTTTGCCGCGCGCCCCAGCCCAGTTGCACGAGGCTGCCGCGCGTGAGCCGCCGGCAGGGAATGCCGCGCTTGAGGGCCGCTTCGACGATGGCGCCGGTGGAAGGCCCCAGGCGTTCGTCTTCGTCCAGATCGCGCAGCTCGGCCAGCGTGGCGGCGATGTCAAAGGCTTCGCCCGCGTAGGCGGCGCGGCACAGCTCTTGCGCGCGGGCGAAGGCCAGGCGCCCCACGGCTTCTTCGGTGTATTGCACCACCACCTGGAACACGCCCGGCTCTTCGGTTGGCGTGGTGCGGCTGAAGGTGACCTGGCAGCCCGCTTGCGTTTGCAGCGCCAGGGTGGCTTGCTCCAGCACATGCGCCATGGATACGGGCTTGCTGGAGCGGGGCACGTGCAGCGCGCCCACGCGGGGAAAGCGCTCGCGCAGGCGTTTTTCAAACGCCTTGTCCAGGCTGCGTTCGGATTCGTCGCATGACACCACGGCTTCAATGGCGGTGTGGCGGCTCCACAGGTTCGGCCCGCGCAGGGCGCGGATGCGGGTGACTTCCATGAGGGGTTCCTCGAAAAAAACGGGGGCGGGGCGGAATGGACGCGGGGCAGAAACGATCAGGCCGGGGCGGGTCAGAAAAGCATCAGAAAGAGGAGCAAATTTAAGGGGCTAAAAAGCGGCCTTGCGCTGTTTCCACTAGGACATCATGCTATGGATTAAGGAGCGAATACGGCTCTTCTAGCTTGTCCGGCGTGCGCCTTTGATTCTTCGTTTTGACCTTTCGCTTTGACCTTTCGGGTTCCTGCTTTCCGGTTTGTCAGTGATAGGCCGACATGGCCACGCTCTTGCGCATGTGCAGCAGGCCCGCGTGCACCAGCTCGATGGGCAGGTTCAGTGCCCAGGCGGCGGCCACGGCGGCCAGGATGTGGCGGCGCACGTCGTCAGGCGCGTCGCAGCCGATGCGCGTGCGCGTGGAAGGCGGCACGGAAAGCATTTGCTCCGGCCCGCTGCCTTGCGCCAGCACCACGCCTTGCGGACGGGCGAAGACCACGCGGCCGCCGCGCGCGCGGTGGGCGGTGAGCGCGGGGTTTTGCTCGTCCAGGCTGAAGAGCAGCACTTCGCCGTCGCTGTATTCGGCCAGCGCCAGCACGGCGGGGTCATCGGCATTGAGCACGGCCGCGCCCGTGGGCAGCACCACATCGACTTGCGTGCGCGCCACGCCGGGCATTTGCTGCGCCTCGCTCACGTAGTGCTCCTGCAAGCCTTCGTGCGAGGGCATGGCCAGCACCACGCCCACCTGGCAGCGGTCATACGGCAGCCCTTCGGCCAGGATGTGGCGGGGCGTGGTTTCAAACACGGCGGCCTGCACGGTGCGGTTGATGAGCATGCGCTCGCCGGCGTCGTAACCGCGCGAGTCGCTTTTGGAGAGCTGGCGCGCGCCCAGAAACAGCCCCTCCTGGCAGGCCAGCGCGGTGCGCAGCCCGTGCAGGTGCAGCCAGGAAGACACCAGGCGCGGCGCGAACGACGACGCGCCGCCGCCCAGCATGCCCACGATGGGGATGCGGCCGCTTTCGCCCAGCGGAAACAGGTGCTCCACGATGGCCTCACCCACGGGCGGCGGGTTATAGACGCTGGGGCGCAGGTGCATCCGCAGATCCGGCCCGGCGTGCACGCCCACGATCACGCCCTGGCCGGGCAGGGGCGCGGCCAGGTCTTGCGCCACCAGGTCCACGCCTGCAATGTCCAGCCCCGTCACGCGCACGGCCAGCGCGGCCAGCGCGGCGGTGCCGGGGTGAATTTGCGACGTGGCGTCGCTGCCGTTTTGCGTGCTGTGGGCTTCGGCGTAGCGCGTGGCGGCCACCACCCTGCCGCCGGCCACCAGCAGGCGGCAGGCGTGGCCGGGAATGAATTTCTCGACGATCACGTCATCGCCCAGCGCGTCGGCGGCCTGCCAGGCGGCCATGACCTGCTCGCGCGTGGAAAGGTTCAGCGCCAGTCCGCGCTCGCGTCCGCCAATGGCGGATTTGACGGTGACGGGCAGGCCGATGTCTTCGGCGGCTTCCCAGGCGTCTTCGGCGCTGTTGGCTACGCGGCCTTCGGGCACGGGAATGCCCGCGCCTTTGAGCAGGCCGCGCAGCAGGTCTTTGTCGCGCGAGATGCCCGCTGCAATGGCGCTGGTGCGGTCCGTGGTGGTGGCCCAGATGCGGCGCTGCGCCGCGCCGTGCCCGAGCTGCACCAGATTGCTCTCGTTCAGGCGGATGCAGGGAATGCCGCGCGCCAGCGCCGCGTCCACGATGCAGGCGGTACCGGCGGAAAAGCAGCGCTGCTCGCCCAGCGCCTTCAGCCGGGCGATGGCGGCGGGCACGTCATACGGCGTGCCGTTGATGGCGGCCATGACCAGATCGCGCGCCGATTCCAGCGCCAGGCGGCCCACGGCTTCGTCAAACGCGCGGATCACCACTTTGTAAACCGCGTGCTCGCCCGTCATGCGGGTTTTGCCGAAGGCGGTGTTCATGCCCGCCTGCATTTGCAGCTCCAGCGCCACGTGCTCCATCACGTGGCCGGGCCAGGTGCCTTCGCGCAGGCGCTGCAGGAAGCCGCCGCGCTCGCCCACGCCGCACTTGTGTTCCACCAGCCCCGGCAGCCAGGCCGTCAGGCGCTCGTAGTAGCCGGGGATGGTGTTGGAGGGGAAGTCTTCCAGCTCGCCGATATCGAGCACCGCCTCGATGATGGAGCGGTAAGTCCACACGCCGGGGCCGCGTACCCAGTTCATGCGCAGAATCTTCATGTCGGCGAATTTCCGTTGCGGCGCAGCCATTTGCGCGCCATTTTCTGATTTGCGCGCAGCGGCGGGAAGACCGGCGGTTTGGGCCTTGATCTGCAAAACGGGGCCAAAAACCGGGCCATAAAATGCGCCGCTTTCTTGCGGGCGGCCCTGGTCTGCATGCCGTTCGCCGCGCTGGGGGAGAAAACGCATTTCGTTCGTCCTTTGCCTGAGGTGTGGTTGTGTGCAAGGGCACGGATTGTCTCTATTTGCCGCGGCCGTGCCCTTGGCGGCTTTTGTTTCTTTTGTCACGAATATGTCTGCACACCAGCACGAAGCACGCCCCGGCGCCAGCATCAGCCTGACGGCGCTGGCGCAGGGCGCTTCCCTGCGGCCCGGAGAGAGCGTCTGGGCCGCCCTTGAAACCGATCTGGATGAGCGCCTGCGCTTTGGCAAAGGCGCTGTTTTGCTTACAAATGAGCGGATTCTGGCTTTTCAGGGCGATGAAAAAAAATGGCAAAGCCGTGACTTATTGCCCGGTCTGGCGCTTCAGCACACCGACCACGCGGGCGTAGGCACGCTGCAATTGCGCGATGCCAGCGAGCGCCTGGCCGTCTGGCGCTTCACGCTGGGCCGCAACCCGGCCGCGCTGGCGCTGCTGGCGCAGTTCGAGCACCTGATGCAGCAGCTGGACTTGCCGCCGCAAAAGCGCCAGCCCCTGCCCGCCGAGCCGCAGGAAGACGCGCCGGAGGCCGAAGACGAAAAACCGCCTTCCACCTGGACGCTGTTTCGCCTGTGGCGCTTTGCCCGCCCCTACAAGAGCCGTCTGCTGGCGGGCTTTGTGCTGACGCTGGCGGCCACGGCGGCCACGCTGGTGCCGCCTTACCTGACCATGCCGCTGATGGACAAGGTGCTCATCCCCTTCCAGAACGGGCAGGCCATCGACGCGGGCTACGTCGCCATGCTGCTGACCGGGCTGCTGGGATCGGCCCTGCTGGCCTGGGCACTGGGCTGGAGCCGCACCTACATCCTCTCCGTCGTCTCCGAGCGCATGGGCGCCGACTTGCGCACCACCACCTACGACCACCTGCTGCGCCTGTCGCTCGAATACTTCGGCAGCCGCCGCACGGGCGACCTCATGGCGCGCATCGGCTCCGACACCGACCGCATCAACACCTTCTTGTCGCTGCACCTGCTGGACTTCGCCACCGACGTGCTGATGATGCTGATGACCGCCGCCATCCTCTTTTCCATCGACCCGAAGCTGGCGCTCGTCACCCTTGCGCCGCTGCCCGTCATTGCCTGGCTCATCCACACCGTGCGCGACCGCCTGCGCACCGGCTTTGAAAAAATGGCCCGCGTCTGGGCCGAAGTGACCAACGTGCTGGCCGACACCATTCCGGGCATCCGCGTTGTCAAGGCGTTTGCGCAGGAAGGGCGCGAAAGCGAGCGCTTCCGTACCGCCAACCGCCACAACTTCATTGCCAACGACCGGCTCAACCGCCTGTGGTCGCTGTTCACGCCCACCGTCACGCTGCTCACTGAAATCGGGCTGCTCATCGTCTGGGCCTTTGGCATCTGGCAAGTCAGCCGCCACGCCATCACCGTGGGCGTGCTCACGGCCTTTGTGGCCTACATCGGGCGCTTTTACACGCGGCTGGACTCCATGAGCCGCATCGTCTCCGTCACGCAAAAGGCGGCCACGGGCACGCGGCGCATTTTTGAAATCCTGGACCACGTCTCCAGCGTGCCCGAAGCGAAAAACCCCGTGCCGCTCGACAACGTGCAAGGCCGCATTGAAGTGCGCCACGCCGCCATGCGCTACGGCAACCGCTCCGTCATCCGCGACCTCAGCCTCACCATCGAACCGGGCGAAATGGTGGGCCTGGTTGGCCACAGCGGCTCCGGCAAAAGCACGCTCGTCAATCTCATCTGCCGCTTTTATGACGTGACCGAAGGCGCCATCCTGGTCGATGGCGTGGACTTGCGCCAGGTGCGCGTGGCCGACTACCGCCGCCACATCGGCCTGGTGCTGCAAGAGCCATTTCTCTTTTTCGGCACCGTGGCCGAAAACATCGCCTACGGCAAGCCTGAAGCCACGCGCGAGGAAATCGTGGCCGCCGCCCGCGCCGCCCATGCCCACGAATTCATCCTGCGCCTGCCGCAAGGCTACGACTCGCTCGTGGGCGAGCGCGGCCAGGGCCTGTCGGGCGGCGAGCGCCAGCGCCTGAGCATCGCCCGCGCGCTGCTCATCAACCCGCGCATCCTCATCCTTGACGAAGCCACCGCCTCGGTCGATACCGAAACCGAGCGCGAAATCCAGAAAGCGCTGGACAACCTCGTCAAAGGCCGCACCACCATCGCCATCGCCCACCGCCTCTCCACCCTCAACAAGGCCGACCGCCTCATCGTCATGGACAAAGGCCAGAAAGTGGAAGAAGGCGCCCACGACGAACTCATGGCCCGGCGCGGCCACTACTGGCGCCTCTACCAGGCCCAGGCGCGGCAGGAAAAAGCCGAGCGCGAACGCATGCTGGCGGGCGCCGATCACGCCCATCTGGCCGCCGTTTTGGCCGCAGACGCGCCCCCCGACACATTCCCCAACCCACCCCAAGAGGCCGCGCAATGAGCGCTGACTTCACCCTGGAGCGCGACGCCTTTGGCCGCCTCATCCTCACCGACGCGGCAGGCCGCGCCCACACGGGCGTGGCCGCCGTGCGCGCCTTTCCCATCCACGCCCCCGAAGAAGGCATCAGCCTGCTGGACGCCGACGGCCACGAATGCGCCTGGATCGCCCGCCTGGCCGATCTGCCCCCGGCCGCGCGCGCCCTCGTGACCGAAGCGCTGGAACAGCGCGAATTCATGCCAACCATCCAGCGCGTGCTGGCCGTCAGCAGCTTTGCCACCCCCAGCCACTGGCACGTGCAAACCGACCGGGGCGAAACCTGGCTCACCCTCAAAGGCGAAGAAGACATCCGCCGCCTGGGAGCCGACCTGCTCATCATCAGCGACGCCCACGGCGTGCAATACCTCATCCGCAAGCTGCAAGACATGGACCGGCAAAGCCGCAAGCTGCTCGACCGCTTCCTCTGAGCGCGCCCCGAACCGCCTGACGAGATGCCCCAAAAGCAGGAGCAAATTCAAAGGGGCTAAAAAGGCATCTCGCGCACAGTCCACTAGGACATCATGCTCTGAATAAAGGAGCAAATTCAGGGCATATCTGCCGCCTGCTCCATGCCCTCTTTCCCCTTGCGGCCGGGCGCTAGGCAAGCCTTGCAGCAGCCAACCACGGGCCTGCCCTGCTTCACCGCGCCCTCATGAGATGGGGCCAGCTTCCTTGCGCATCTGCCAGCGCCAGACCGGCGCGCGTTCAATGGCGCGAAAACACCGTTTCCAGTGGCCGATATGCACACCCCTTCGTGCTGACGCTCACCTTGTCCCAAGCTGCAATGGCATAAAAGCGCTTGGTGGCGTTCAGCGTTAGTCCGCTTCACACGCCATTTGCAGCGGATTTTTTGTGCTCATTGTTTTGACAACCATGAAAATATTTTGCCTGCTGAATGGCGTGAAAATACCGATCGTATTGGACGGTACCGGCGGCCTTCTATATCAGAATAAACTTCATCCCAGGTTGCAATAGCATAAAAACGTTTATACCATCCCGTGGTTTCCCAGACCATGACGTGAATATGCGGCCTGCTGGAATGGAATCCCTCGCTGCGTTTCCAGCCTGGCCCCAGCCATTCATCCACGGAGCGGGCAATGTCTTCGTCGGTGGTTGTGGCATCGGTAATCAGCGACTGCCCATTGATGCCGCGCTTGGCTCCTCTGTCAATGAAATTTTCAGCCAGCTCATTCACCGCTTCCAAGATCCGAACCGAGGTTTCGCCCTCGTGGGGATAAAACTCTACACTCGGAATAGGCAATGATAATAAGTCGGTTTTGTCAGGTGGTGAACATGCGGACAGAGCGACTGTAATTAAAATAAAAGCAAGCAGGCGACATAATGAAATAAACACGACAACACCAAATATAGCATGCAAATAAAACGATTGTTTGCAGGCAACCATCCTCGCTAGAGCAAGGTTGGCTGCCAATTTCACCATTTCCGTTCTAGTGCCGACACATGTAGCCTGCTTTGGCATTGAAAGGGCCTTCAGCCGGGCCTTGATAGCGTTCGCCATCGGCATATACGGGCATGGCCAGTCCCTGTAATCCATGCAAAATCTTGGAGCGGTCGTCGTTGGCTTGTTTCACTACATCATCCACCATAAAACTAGTTAGGCCAGAAACAATGCCAGAAGCGCGGCCAAGGCTGTTGGCGGCGCTGATGCCGGCGCTCAAAATGGATTTGACGATGGATCCCGTTTCTGTGCTGTCAGCATTAAGCTGATCAACGCCTTTGCACATGCCCCCAACGTAATAGCCTAAATCTTGGGCATTACGGTAGTAAAGCTTATCGCTCCTGTTTCGAACCTGCTGCTCGAAAAAATCAGTAGGGGATTGGCCCGTGCCAGCGCCTTGCAACAGGGCCAGCTGTTGGCCCAGAATTTTTGAACCACCCTCCAAATCATTACGCAAAATTTCTGAAATATAAGCACCTAATTCAGTGGCGACCCCAGCATCATCTGAATTATTGAGTTTTCTAATAATTCCTCGCGCATCCGTATTCATCAAAACCGTCATGCGCTCCGTGATGCCCCGGATATTGGAGTCGGTTGTCTTGGTGGCTAGGAGAATGTTATTTTGAACGGCACGCATGCCGGATACGACATTTGCCGCAGATGAAAATATCTTTCCTTTGACGTAAGCATCTTCGCTTTTTGCAGCCCGCTCCAGCAGCTTGTTGGCGGTTTCGGTCCGGTAAGACACGGTATAGAAGCCTGTGCCGGAGTAAGCGGTCTTGTCCACTCCTGCCTTGAGCACATTGTTCAGCACGGACTGGGGCAGGCTGTTAATAGCCTGATCGAATGAAGCGCGGCCTTCGGATGTGCCCGTGTCAAAGCTGTTGAGCACGGTCAGGATGGCTTTGGCATCTTTGTCCACGTGTTCCGTTATGGCTACGCCAAGGGCAAAGGAGCGTCCGTAATCATTGTCAGCCGTGCGGGGCGACATGGCTTCGATATAGGCACTGCGGCTTTGCAGCGAACCCTTATTGGCAACCGACTCGGCCAGCAGCTGCGTGTCGTCGCGGCTGTCAAAGGCGCTGGCCAGGCGGGCCAGGTCTTTGCCTGTGCTGCTTTCGGCCAGTGTGTCGAACAGGGTGCGCTTTTCGTCATGCGACAGGCCGCCAGCGCCCAAGATGCCTGCGGCATTGACGTCACTGGCCAATTCATTGAGGGCGGTATCCGACAGATTGGTCAGCACGCCTTCACGCTCGCCGGGCGGAAGCTGCCGGAGTTCATCCAGCGTCTTGTGCAGATTGCCATTGCGTGATACGCCCAAAATGCCGTCATCCAGGCTGCGGCTTTGAATGTTGTAAGCGGTCTGAAAGGTTGCCCTGGTCAGGGTTGCCATAGCGTTGCTCCCTGCTTGGGTTGAAAACATGGCTATTCAAACATTTCACGTAGGTTTGCGATAGCCGGGGTAACTATGCAGATGCCCCGAAATGGAGGTGCGGACATAAGTGGATACCCTGGGTTTTGGCGCAGCGCCCGAGGAGCGGCCGAGGAGAAAGGGGCGGCTATCATGTAACAATTTAATGCGAATTGCCTTGCTTTCGCGCTAATTCGCATCAATTGACGGGCAACACGCCCTCAAAAGACCTGAGAAGCCGTCCTCAAAGAGGGAATATGCGGCAAACAATCGTCATGTTCATTCAAGTGGCATGAGCGATAAGCAGTGGCAAGTGCTGGCCAAACACTTTGCTGAAATGAACAAGAGAGGACGTCCTCGGGAGCACAGCGCCCGAAACATGATTAACGCCATCTTCCATGTACAAGCCACGGGTTGCCAGTGGCACGCACTACCCAAGGACTACCCGCCCTGCAAACAGGTCTGCAACACCTTTGCCCGCTGGCGTCAGCGCGGCGTGTGGGACGTTCTGCTGGCGCTGCTGCGCCAGCAAGTGCGCGCCAAGGCAGGAAGGCAGGCCATGCCCAGCACAGCCATCATCGACTCTCAATCGGTCAAGACCGTCTCAAAAGGAGGCAGCGCGGATATGACACAGGCAAAAGAGTCAAAGGGCGCAAGCGCCACATAGCCTCAGACACAATGGGGTTGTTGCTGGCCGTAGTGGTGCACTCGGCTGGCATTCAAGACCGGGCAGGAGTCAGGGCTTTGCAGATCAGGCTGTTCTTGTACTTTGAGAGTCTGAAGACCATCTTTGTCGATGGCAGCTACTCGTGCAGCCTGATCAATTGGGCACTGAGCATGTTGGGTTGGAACATGCAGGTGATCAAGCGCTGCCAGCAGCGCGTCTTCAGGGTATTGCCCAAGCGCTGGGTTGTGCAGAGGACTTTTGCCTGGCTGAGTCAATCTAGAAGAATGAGCAAGGACTACGAGGTCAGCGTGGCTTCAGCCGAAGCATTTATCAAGATTGCTTGCATTCGGCGCATGGTCAGGCCCTTGAGATGATTTTGGGGACAGCCTCTCAGGCGGATCACGCCAAGGTATCTCAGCACGGCAGCGATAGAGTGCAGCATCGACAAACAGGCGAGATTGACTGCAGGGCATCCCATATGGCCAGCCCTGCCGGACAAAAGGTCTTGGACGTGTGCCCATTGGACATCTGTCAAGGCGTGTCACGCTCCTGATCATGTTACATGATCAGGATTTGAGACACGCCCTAAATATAAGAAAGCCTAACGAATAAATCCCCATAAATTATAGTAACCATTCCTTAGAATTCCTCCTGATGTTTCAGTAGGCAACTGCTCATATGCAGAAGAAACAACTAATGCTGCTTCACCATTATTGTTGTATGCAGCAACCATTCTAGGTAGAACTTGAACAGGATCGAATCCATTACGGCCATTAAGAGAGGGACCCGAAAAAGATCGAATTATCTTATTTGTTGCTGCACTGTACACACTCCAACGCCCCTCACCACTGATCGTAAGCAAATCTCCATTCCGATTAAATGTATTAACAAAAAAACCCGACCATTTTCCCAAGCAAGGAACGCCCTTAGGCAATTCTTGTTGGCTCCATTGGCCACCAACCCCATCTTTTACATAAACATAACATTTGTCACTATTAGCATCCGCAAACTCACCCCCTGGCATCAAGTTGTATGCATAAACGCGCCCGCCATCCCCTACGACCAAGGGAAAGACTTTGGCTGTATTCGCAATAAAACCTGCTGTATTATTGGCGCTTCCATCAAACCACGCGCGTCCAATATCGCTAACTTGCCAGTCATTTCCTACATCAGCAACCGCAACGAATCTAATATCCGATGAACCAATAGTTTGCACCCATTGTACAGCAGCATATCCTTTGTTAATATGTGCAGCGCTTAAACTACCTCCACTTTGGCGCGAGTCCATAATTCGTACATCTTCAAACCCACCATCAAATGTTCCTCGAGAAACCATGACATTGACTCTACCAGTTTTTTGCTTAGCAGAAGAAGCCCAAATCATATTTCCGGAACTATCCATACTAAAAACTGATCGGTCTGCAACATTAATATTCTTGAAAATATGTCGTTGCCACTGTGTATGTCCCGCAGGCCGATAGCTAATCGCACGGCGCTCTACGATTTCACCTTTATCACTACCCTCCTTGGGTTCCCAATAAAGATGATGAATAGCAATATTTCCCGCATCATCTATAGCAGGCTCATGCACTTGAGAAAATCCTAATAGATCAGGAAAGTCTGTTAACGGTTCTGGAGCAGACCAAGTGCCTGTCGTATTTTCATACCGTGAAAACATAAGAAATGTACATAAAGCAGGAGGTTTCTCATAGCTATCTGATAAACAGTTATTTTTTCCAAGCCAAGTAACAATAACATTCCCATTTGGAGATCCCGCGATACTTCCAACAATGAATCGCGAATGACTACTCGTACTCTCTCCTAATAACAGAGGGGTGCTCCACGTAGCTACGCCATCAGCATTTACCTTGCCGCGTATCACATAAACAGACGATGCCATTCCTTGCGTATTTGATCTAGTGGCATAAAGCATAGTAGCATTTCCAGCGTCATCCAATACAACGCCACTCCCTATTGTTGGCGTGTTTTGAGCTGTCTCTGCAGTAGCCGCAACTAATAATCGGCTGCTCCGCCACTTTTCAGCAATAACGGGCGCTTGAGGTTCAGGTGTTGGCGTAGCCGTTGGTGTTGGCGTAGCCGTTGGTGTTGGCGTAGCCGTTGGTGTTGGCGTAGCCGTTGGCGTTGGCGTAGCCGTTGGCGTTGGCGTAGCCGTTGGCGTTGGCGTTGGCGTTGGCGTTGGCGTTGGCGTTGGCGTAGCCGTTGGCGCTGGAACAGAATCTCCGCCACCGCCACAAGCAGCTAAAGCTGCAATCGCAGCAAGCATTAATAAATGCTTAGTACCAGGAATAGACTGAATCAACATTTTTCTCCTTCACAATATGCAATACAATAGAGTCGCTAACTTAGCGCAAACTGAATTTAAAAGCAAAATTAACATGCTCTCTCATCAATCTGCTATCGATAATAGCATTTTTGTCTACATGTCACCGATTGAGTGACTACAATCCTGCACATGATCTCCTGCGCAGCTGGTACCGAGAATGTGAGATGCATGGACTGGAGGCTGATGCTGAGCGAGCGTTCGCAGTTTCCCCACACCTTCCAGCTCTTCTCCAGCTAGATGAAGCTGTGTTCAACATTTTGCATGAGCCTAAAGGCGCGAAGTCCGTGTCTCTTGATAAGCTGTTACGTGCTCGCCCAAGACGTCCTCCAATCCCAAGCGCAAAGGTCGGTTCAGCGTAGCGACATCGCACAGCAGGTTTTGCTTTTGGTTCAAAATAGGTTCGCAAAGCTTGATACATTCTAACAATTGCTTGCCTTAACTTTTCAATGCCTCGACGTGGGGCAAGCCTTGGATAGCTACCACAATGTGACGTTTGACGTTTAAAGACTGTCCTCAAAGCCATTCCAGAAGCCTGCATATGCCGAATGCAAGCGATCTTGACGAAGGTTTCAGCTGATACCACGCTGATTTCGTAATCCTTGTACTGCTTTCCCAATTGACTTATCTTGAGACGCCAAAAGTACATAAACAGCCTGATCAGCAAAGCCTTGGCTCCCACCCGGTCCTGAATGCCTGCTAAAGGCGCCGCCACGGCCAGCAGCAGTCCCATTGTGTCTACAGCAATATGGCGCTTGTGCCTTTTTGAGACGATCTTGACGGATTGGGAGTCGATGATGACCACGCTGGGTCTGGTCCGCCTGCTCGTCTTGGCGCGCACCTACTGGCGCAGCAGCGCCAGTAGCACGTCCCACACGCTGCGCTGGCACCAGCGAGCAAAGGTGTTGTAGACCCGTTTCCAGAGCGGATAGTTCTTGGGCAGCGCGCGCTACTGACAGCCAGTGGCTTGCATGTAGAAGATGAGAAGATGGCGTTAATCATGTCTCGGGCGCTGCGCACCAGCAGCCTGCCTGCGCGTTTACCTGCCGGAAAGTACTTTTGCACAATCTCCAACTGTTCATCGCTCATGTCGCTTAGGCACATGACAATCGTTTGCCGCAAACTCCATTTTTGAGGACAGCCTCTAAAGAGGTGCCACGTCTTGATGAAGAAGCATGCCCAGGATTTGATGGCGGCGCTACCGGGCGGCGGCAGTGAGCTTTACATACACCTGTGTGAGCGCGCGGGCGAGTTGCTCGGGGCGGTGGATGAGGGCAAAGCCGCGTGAGCCGAAGAGGTGCGGCAGGTAGTCGTGCGCTTGCTGGTCGATGGTGACGCAGAAAGGCACGAGGCCGGCCTGGCGGGCTTCGTGCACGGCGTGGCGGGTGTCTTCCAGACCGTAGCGGCCTTCGTATTGGTCCAGGTCGTTGGGTTTGCCGTCGGAGAGGATGAGCAGCAGGCGCTGGCGTTCGGGCCGCTGGCTGAGGCGCTTGGTTCCGTGGCGGATGGCCGCGCCCATGCGGGTGTAGTAGCCGGGTTTGATGGCGGCCACGCGCTCTTGCGCGGCGGTGTCCCAGCTTTCGCCAAAGCGTTTGAGTTCGTGGATACGCACGTTGCGGCGCACGGACGAGAAGCCGAGCATTTCAAAGGGGTCGCCCACGCTGTCGAGCGCGCCGCCGAAGACCAGCAGGCTGTCGCGGATGAGGTCGATGACGCGGTCGTCTTGTGTGGCGTAGGCGTCGGTGGAGAGCGAGATGTCGGCCAGCACGACGCTGGCCAGGCTGCGCTCGGTGCGCATGCGCTGCGAGAAGATGGGGGGCGATTCGCTGTGGCGGCTGCCGTGGTGGTCTACGCGGAAGCGCACCCAGGCATCCAGGTCCAGTTCTTCGCCTTGCAGCAGGCCGTGCAGCCAGCGGGGGCCGGCGCGCAGGGCTTCAAAGCGGCGGCGCACCTGGCGTTCGGTGGCGCGGAGTTTGTAGCGGTCGATGGCGCTCGGCTCGCGTTTTTTGGGGTCGTCGCCGGATTGCGCTTGCGCCGCCTGCTGGGCGGTGTCGGCCGTTGTGCCGCTGGCTTTTTCTGCGCTGGCTTCTGCGGTTTTGTCTTCGGTGCGGGGGCGCAGGCGCTGGGCGCGGCATACGTCGGGGCGCAGGGTGTGGGCTTTGAAGTCCCATTCGGGCAGGGGTTCACCTTCGCCCACGGGCAGATCGTCCCAGGCGGCGCTGGGCAGGTCGAGGTCGAACTTGACGCGCGCGGCCAGCGTTTCGCCGCCTTTGGCGATGGCGAGTTCGTCCATGTCGTCGGCCACTTTGGTGGCGTCGTGGTCGTCCTGGTCGTCGCCCGCACGATTGACGCGCACGAATTCGCCCCAGCTCAAGATGGATTCGGCGCGGAAGAACATCATCAGCCCGTTGCGGTTGCTGGTATCTTGCGTGCGGCTGGCGCGGCGGCGCTTGTTGTCTTGCTGGGTGTGTTTGTTGTTGCGCGGACGGGCGGCGTCGGGGTCGTCGTCGCGCGCGGGGCCGGCGGGCGGGGGGGCAGCATGAAGCAGCCAGAGCCAGACGGGCGCGGTATCGACGGCGTGGACGATGGCCGTGTTTTCCGGCACGCCGGGCAGCGGCTGGGCCGGGTCGCTCCAGGCTGGCGATTGGGGGCCGGCGGCGGCGAAGTCGCGCAGGGCCTTGAGCGTTTGCACGATGGCGCGCTCGGCCCGCTGGCCTGCCGTGCTTTTTACTTTTTCGGGCGGGGTGCGCTGGGCCAGGTGGGCATTCACTAGGCGGCAAAAGCGCTCGCGCAGGCCGGGGTAGGTGCGCAGGGCGCGGCGGGCAGCGGCCACGTTGTCGGCCAGCCAGCCCGCAGACGTGGTTTCATGACTGGCGGCAAGAGCGGCCAGCCACAGATAAAGGGCACGGTTGAGTTCGCGGCTGTCGAAGACGGCAATAGTTGGCGGCAAGGCCAGGGTTTCGCCGTCCAACGAAGTAACGGCGGCGCGCTCGCCATAACCCGCGATTTTCTGAACCCAGCTGCGCCGCCCGCCGATTTTTTGTGCCGAAGCGGTCGCCACGCGCACGGCAGCGTCGCCCCCGGCTGCGCGAAACAGCAATTCAACGGCACGGGTCACGTCCTCCAGCGGCACGGCCGCTTCCATGAAGGAAGGGTCCGCCACGCGCATGATGAGGCGGTGCCAGCGTTCGCCCACCCACTCTTCCATGATGCTTGCTCCGTTGTTGCGGCTTTTTTGAACGCGTTCAGTCTTGCGGCGCCCACACGGCCTGCACCACTTCGTCAAGGGCGGCGGCGGTGTCGTGGTCGTCGGTGAGGGCATCGACGATGGCGGCGCGGCAGGCGGTGCGCTCATCCAGCCCGGCCACGATCAGGCGGCCTGCCACCACCAGCAAGCGCGTGCTGACGGTTTCTTCAAGGTCTTGATCCGTCAGGCGGCGCAAGGCCGTGGCCAGCCGCACCAGGCGCGCGGCCAGCTCAGGGCTGGCATGGGCTTCTTTTTCGATGATGCGCTGCTCCACATCAGCCACGGGGTAGTCAAAGCCCAGGGCTACGAAGCGCTGGCGCGTGCTGGGCTTGAGGTTTTTGAGCAGGTTCTGATAGCCGGGGTTGTAGGAGACGACCAGCATGAAGCCGGGCGGCGCTTGCAGCTGCTCGCCCGTGCGCTCGATGGGCAGGATGCGGCGGTCGTCGGTCAGCGGGTGGAGCACGACGGTGGTGTCTTTGCGGGCTTCCACCACTTCATCCAGATAGCAGATGGCGCCCTGGCGCACGGCGCGCGCCAGCGGGCCGTCAGACCAGACGGTGTTGCCGTCGCCGATGAGAAAGCGCCCAACGAGGTCGGCGGCCGTCAGGTCGTCATGGCAGCTCACGGTGATCAGCGGGCGGCCCAAGCGGGCGGCCATGTGTTCCACAAAACGCGTTTTGCCGCAGCCCGTGGGGCCTTTGAGCAGCACTGGCAGGCGCTGCCGGAATGCGTGTTCAAACACGCGGCATTCATCGGCCTGTTCGGCATAAAACGGAATGGCGGCCTGGGCCTGATCGGTTGCGGACATCGGCTTTCTCTCTTGGTGAAACGACAAAAGGCTGAAAAAAAATCGCCGCTCCCTCTTGCAGGTTGCGGCGATCGGGATCGTTAGACAGATGGGGGGCGCATCACGGGTTTTTCAACGCTCCGCGCATCTGTCATTGCTGGCGCACTGCGGTTTTATTCACCGTGGCGCACGCGCTGGGCCACGCCGGGCATCACGCCGCCACGGCGGCCATACCAGTTGCCTTCCACCGGCTCGCCGCCGATGAAGAAGCTGGCGAGATACAGCACCAGACCGATCAGGAAGGCCACGCCGCCAAACAGGCGCACCCAGTAGAAGAAGACGATCTGGTCTTGCGCGGCCATGAAGGCCATGGCGCCATCGGTCGGGAAGCGTTGCAGGTAGATCTGCACCGCGCCGGCCAGCGTCAGCGCCAGGGTAATCACGCCCATGCCGACGCTCATGATCCAGAACGACCAGATTTCCACCGTCTGCGAAGCGCGGCTGTTGGCCACGCGGCCGCGCAGGGTGGGCATGGCGTAGCTGATCAGGCAAATCACCACCAGCGCATAAGCGCCATAGAAAGCCAGGTGGCCATGCGAAGCCGTCAGCTGCGTGCCGTGCGAGTAGTAGTTCACCCACGAGAGCGTGTGCAGGAAGCCCCAGATGCCAGCGCCCAAAAAGCCCAGCACCGTGCAGCCCAGCGCCCACACCACGGCAGCCTGGTTGGCGTGGTCACGGCGGCGGCGCTGAACCATGCGGTAGGCAAACAGCGTCAGCAGGAAGAAGGGAATCGGCTCCAGCGAGGAGAAGATGTTGCCGACCAGGTGCCAGTAGCCCGGCAGGCCGATGAAGTAATAGTGGTGAGCCGTGCCCAGAATGCCCGAGAACAGGGCCGTGGCCATGATCACGTAAATCCACTTGTCCACCACTTCGCGGTCAGCACCAGTGGTCTTGATGAGCACGTAGGCCAGCAGCGAAGCCAGAATCAGCTCCCACACGCCTTCCACCCAGAGGTGAACCACGAACCACCAGTACATCTTGTCGCGCACCAGATCGTGCGGGTTGTAGAACGAGAACAGGAACATCAGCGCCAGGCCCCACAGCCCAATCATCAAGATGGTGGTGACAGTGGTCTTGCGGCCTTTCAGATAGGTCATGCTCAGGTTGAACAGCATGGCCAGCGCCACGATGACGATGCCCACCTTGGTCGGCAGCGGCTGCTCCAGAAACTCGCGGCCCATGGTCATGAGCAGGTCATTGCCGGTCAGCTCTGCCAGCCGGGCGTAGGGCACCAGCAGATAGCCCAGGATGGTGGCTGCGCCCGCCGCCAGGAAAATCCAGAACATCAGCAGCGCAAGCCCCGGGCTGTAAAGCTCGGTTTCCGCTTCTTCGGGCACCATGTAATAGGCTGCGCCCATGAAGCCGAACAGCAGCCACACGATCAGCAAGTTCGTGTGCACCATGCGGGCCACGTTGAACGGAATGTGCGGAAACAGAAAGTCGCCGTAGATGTACTGCACGCCCATGACCAGACCAAAAATGATCTGGCCCACGAACAGGCCCAGCGCCGCAATGAAATACGGCTTGGCAACCGCCTGCGACTTGTATTTGAGGGTAAAGGTGGTATTGCTCATGATGGATGAATCCTCTCGTGCGGCGATCAGCCTTCGATATTGGGCGGCCAGCTTTCAGTATCGATTTCGCCGGTCCATTTCAGGAACTCGACGAGGTCGTCGAGCTGCTCATCCGTCAGGTTGAACTGCGGCATCTGGCGGCGGCCCTTTGCGCCCAGCGGCTGCGCCTGCATCCAGCCTTTGATGAACTCGGCGCCGCCATCGTCGCCGCCACGGCGCTTGTAAACGTTGCCCAGCTCCGGCGCGAAATACGCGCCTTCGCCCAGCAGCGAGTGGCAGCCCACGCAGTTGCGCGTTTCCCAGATTTTCTTGCCGCGCACCACCGCTTCGCTCATTTGCGACTGGTTGCTGCGCTCAGGAATGCGGCGTTCGGAATCAAACACCAGCCCGATGAAGATGAAAATGAAAAACAGCGACCCACCGTAGAAGATGTTGCGGGCCATCTGCTTGGTGAACCCGCTTGATGCTCCTGAACTCATGGTTCAATTTCTCCGAGGTTGAAAAACGACGGTGGAGCATAGCGAATCTCAAAAACCCATCCTTGAAACAAGTCAAATACGCCGGATTTCCATCGGTTCGGTCTCTGAAGGGGAAATTTATATTGATAATAACAATTCTCATTTGTGAATAAAGAGATGAATTCCTCCCGCCGCGATATACGCATTTGTGGCGCTTTTTCCGCGAAAGGCCATGCGCCTGGCCTTCCTGAGCAGCATGCGCCGGGCCGATACGCCAGCGCCCTGCCCTGCTAGCATGCCCGCCCCTGTTTCACTCGCAAAGGAGATTTGCCATGACCTCATCCCCAAGCCCCTGCGCCGCCCGCCTGCTGGCCGCCGCCTGCACCGCCGCCGTGCTGGCTGGCTGCGCCAACGTCACTGAAGGGCAGCGCAACGTCATGATCGGCACAGGCGTGGGCGCGGCGGCGGGCGGCCTCATTGGCGATGGCCGGGGTGCGGCCATTGGCGCGGCCGTAGGCGCGCTGGGCACCTACGCCTGGACGCAGTACATGGAAAACAAGCGCCGCGACATGGAGCGCGTGACCGCAGGCACCGGCGTCAGGGTGGAGCAGACGGCCGACAACCAGCTCAAGCTCAGCGTGCCCAGTGACATTTCCTTTGCCACCAACAGCGCGCAAATCGTCTCCGGCCTGCGCCCTGTGCTGGACACCTTTGCCAACGGCCTGAGCCAGCAGCCGGGCCTGGAAATCGTCATCGTCGGTCATGCCGACAGCAGCGGCAACGACGCCATCAACGACCCCCTGGCCCGCAACCGCGCCGCCAGCGTACGCGACTACCTCGTCTCGCGCGGCGTCAGCAGCGCCCGCATCCAGACCGAAGGGCGCGGCTCGCGCGAACCCATCGCCAGCAACGCCACCGCCGAGGGCCGTGCGCGCAACCGCCGCGTGGAAATCTTCCTGGCCGAACGCGCCCAGCAGCAACCCGCCTACCAGCATCCAACACATCAGCAACCCGCGTATCAGCAGCAGCCCGGCTACTCCACTCCTGTCGGCACTCCCATGAATTGATGAGGCCTCATGAGCCGCCTCCCGCTGCCCGCAGACTGGCTCGTGCCGGACTGGCCCGCCCCGCCCGGCGTGCGAGCCGTCTGCACCACACGCGCTTGCCCAGCAGGTGACGCGCCGTCGGCCGCGCCCTGGGGCGGCTTCAATCTGGCGGATCACGTCGGCGACGCACCGCAGGCCGTGGCCTCACACCGCGCCGCGCTGGCCGCCTGCACGGGCGCGCGGCCTGTTTTTCTGGAGCAGGTGCATGGCTGCCACGTAGCGGAACTTGATGCGTATGCGCCTGACGGCCAGCCTGCTGATGCCGCCGTCACCGCCAGCTCCGGCGTAGCCTGCACCGTCATGGTGGCCGACTGCCTGCCCGTGCTGCTGGCCCGCGCGGATGGCGCGGCAGTGGCTGCCGCCCATGCGGGCTGGCGCGGGCTGGCGGGCGGCGTGATTGAGGCTGCGGCGCAGGCCGTGCGTCGCTTGGGGCCGCACCCGCCTGCATCTGCAGCGTCCGCCACATCCGCCGTTGAAGTCGTGGCCTGGCTAGGCCCCTGCATCGGCCCTGACGCCTTTGAAGTCGGCCCCGAAGTGCGCGCTGCCTTCACCGCCGCCCGCCCTGAAGCCGCCGCCTGCTTTTCCCCCCGCCCCGGCGGCAAATGGCTGGCCCATCTGCCCGCCCTCGCCCGCCAACGGCTGGCCGCGCTGGGCATTCCCACCTGGGGCAACGACGGCAGCCCCGCCTGGTGCACCTTCAGCCAGCCGCAGCTTTTTCACTCCTATCGCGCCCGTCCCGTCACGGGCCGCATGGCCGCCTGCGTCTGGCTGCAAGCCGGGCGCCCCTGAATTCATCCCGCTCAGGTAACAACCGTGCGGCCCAGTGTCGCTCAGGCGTATTAAAAACCGGAGCAAATCTAGCGGGTATAAAAATCCCGTTTGCGCCCGTTCCACTAGGACCAGCAGCTATGTATTTGATAGCTGATTCAGGCTTCTTTCAGCGCCCGCCGCCTGCAATAACGCCCGCCGTTTACCAGTTTGGGTTGTTGCTGCCTACAAGATCGCAGAGACTCAATCGTTTGAAAGCATGCTGCCTCTGAATTCGCATCATGCAGCCAGCATCCAGACTAGCTCATTAGGTGACACAGCAATCTGTTTTGTAGGCGAGAATCCAGTCATTACAACCTACGAAATCAAAATGAAGTGCGTCACGCAAGACGACATTGGCGCGGCTGTAGCCAAAATAACCAGAACGCCAATCAGAATTCACAACCGCCTGTTTGTCACCACGGATGCAATCAACCCTATGGTGACTGAATACACCGCAACGTTTTACGAAAACTGGCAGCATTGAGATTCTTATTTTTGATTGCATCGAATGTTTGCAGCACTTTCTGCACCATTCCATCGCATTCGAGAGAATTACCTCAAAGCTTATCAGAAACTGGTTTTAGACAAGCCAGATTCATCTGCCGGCCAAACGTTACAAGAAGCATTTCCGGGATTGCGCCAGACTGCGAAAGCAGTGAATAAATTCAGCGATTCAGAAATCTGCAAGACAATAAAAGAGCTTCGTCCAAGCATTACGCAAATCCCAAAGCACAGATTTGCCAAGCTATCCAGCCCGTACCTGGACGTCTCAGTCGTCAGACTCCTCAAACTCGCTTCAGAAACTAAAGCAAGATCAGTGTTTCCTTGGTTCACGCCTGCGCCTTGCGCGGGTCCAGCGCGTCGCGCAGGGCGTCGCCCGTGAAGGTGAGCAGCAGCAGGGTGACAACCAGCACGCCGAAGGTGGAGAGGGAGATCCACCAGGCATCGATGTTGTTTTTGCCCTGGCTGAGCAGCTCGCCCAGCGAAGGGGTGCCGGGCGGCACGCCCAGGCCCAGGAAGTCGAGCGAAGTCAATGCCAGAATGGCCGCGCTCATGCGAAAGGGCAGGAAGGTGACTACGGGCGTCAGGCTGTTGGGCAGCAGGTGCCGCCACACCAGCCGCCAGCGCGACACGCCCAGCGCGCGGGCGGCGCGCACGTAGTCCAGCTGGCGGTTGCGCAGGAATTCGGCGCGCACGTAGTCCGACAGGCCCATCCAGCCGAACAGGCCCAGCAGCACGATCAGCAAGCTCACGCTGGGCGAGAGCACGGCGCTGAAGATGATGAGCAGATACAGCTCCGGCATGGCGCTCCAGATTTCAATGAAGCGCTGGCCCGCCAAATCCACCTTGCCGCCAAAAAAGCCCTGCGCAGCGCCTGCCGCCACGCCCAGGGCCACGCCCAGGGCGGTAAGCGCCAGGCCAAAGAGCGCGCTGACGCGAAAGCCGTACAGCAGCTGCGCCAGCAAATCGCGTCCGCGATCATCGGTGCCCAGCCAGTTTTCGCGCGAAGGCGCGGCGGGCGCGGGCGCGTCTGAAAAGTAGTTGATGGTCTGCGCGCCATACGGATTGGGCGGATAAATGGCCCAATTTCCGGGTTTTTCAAATTGCTGGCGAATATAGGGATCAAGATAATCGGTTTCCGTGTGGAAATCGCCGCCAAAAACCGTTTCCGGATAGCTTTTGAATATTGGAAAGTAATAAGCGCCTTCGTAGCGCAATATCAGCGGCTTGTCGTTGGAAAGCAGCTCCGCCAGCAGGCTGAGGGCCACCAGCACGGCAAAAGCCATCAGGCTCCAATACCCCAGCCGGTGGCGCTTGAAGCGCAGCCATGCGCGGCGGGCAGGGGAAAGCGAGGCGAAATCAGGCATGAGTCAAATGCGGGCCGCTTATTCCTCAAGACATTCTTATTCGAATTATCCGGAACAGACTCAAGGTTTATTTTCAGGCTGTTTTATTTAATTGTGAAGATGCCATGATTGCTCACGAAGCCTTCCAAGTCCATCAAATAGCTTGCTCAAATTGGCACTGATAATTTCAGAGGTTTTGAAGGCGCCTGTCGTTTACATCATGTTTTCAAACTGCCATTTTCTGACCGTGGCGTTGTTCCATTGTTGAGCGCTGGCAGCTTTTGCGTCTTTTAATAAAAAGGCAGGAAACCGCCCTGCAAGGGCTGGCTTCCTGCCTTTTGGGTGGAGCGGTTTACAGCAGATTCATCTTCTTGGCCGCTTCGGTCAGTTCATCGCGGAATTTGGGGTGGGCGATGCTGATGAGCGCCTTGGCGCGGTGCTGGGCGCTCTGGCCGCGCAGCTGGGCGACGCCGTATTCGGTGACGACGTAGTCGATGTCGTTTTTGCTGGTGGTCACGTGCGTGCCGGGCGTGAGCGTGGGGGCGATGCGGGAGATGGTGTCGTCCTTGGCGGTGGAGGGCAGCACGATGAAGGCCTTGCCGCCACGGCTGCGGTTGGCCGCGCGCACGAAGTCGGCCTGGCCGCCGGTGCCCGAATAGGGCTTGATGCCTTGCGATTCAGAGCCGCACTGGCCCAGAAAGTCAATCTGCATGGTGGCGTTGATGGCAATGAGCTTGTCGTTTTGCCCGGCCAGGTAGGGGTCGTTGGTGAAGTCCACGGGGTGCATTTCCACGGCGGGGTTACGGTCCATGAACTGGTAGAGCTTTTTGCTGCCCAGGCCGAAGGTGGCGATCATCTTGCCGGGCAGGTAGTTCTTGCGGCGGTTGGTGATGACGCCCGCTTCCACCAGGGTCATGATGCCGTCGCCGATCATTTCGGTGTGCACGCCCAGGTCTTTCTTGTGGGTGAGCTGCATCACCACGGCGTCAGGAATGGCGCCGTAGCCGATTTGCAAGGTGGCGCCGTCTTCGATCATGTCGGCCACGTATTTGCCAATGGCTTCCTGCACGGGGCCGATCTTGGGCAGGCCCACTTCCAGCACCGGGTCTTCGCTTTCGGTCAGGGCCGTGACTTGCGAGATGTGGATGTGGCAGTTGCCAGCGGCGAAGGGCACGTTGGGATTGACTTCCAGCACCACCGCGCGCGCTTTCTTGATGGCGGCCATCGTGTAGTCAGGCCCCAGGCTCAAAGAGAACCAGCCGTGCTTGTCCATGGGCGAGGCCATGCTGAACACCACGTCGGACTTGACCAGGCCCTGCTCGATCAGCGCGGGCAGCTCGGAGAAGTAGGCCGGCACGTAGTCAATCCAGCCCGCTTGCGCGCCTGCGCGCGAAGGGCCGCCCACAAAGTAAGCCAGGTGGCGCACGTTGCGGCTCGTTTCGGGATCGAAGTAGTCGTATTTCTGGATGGGCAGGATCTGGCCCACCGTCACACCTTCAAACTCGCGGCGCTGATCGCTCAGCGCTTTGAGCAGCGTGGGCGGCTCGGCCACGCCCGTGGGCACGACGATGGCATCGCCGTTTTTCACGACGCGCACGGCGTCATGGGCGGAAAGGCGTTTTTGGGCATACAAAGCTTCAAAGCTCATGGTTGTCTCCTTGAAAGGTTATGGAAAAAACAATCCTTGCCTTCATCAACTCAGTCGAATTTGACGCGCGGATCCACCCAAACGTAACACAGGTCAGACACCAGCCGCGTCACCAAGCTGATGAGGGTAAACAGATACAGCGTGCCCAGCACCACCGGGTAGTCGCGGCGGATCACGCTTTCATAGCTCAGCAGCCCCAGGCCGTCGAGCGAAAACAGCGTTTCAATCAGCAGCGCCCCCGTGAAAAACGCGCCGATGAACGCCGCCGGAAAGCCCGTGACGATGGGAATGAGCGCATTGCGCAGCACGTGTCCATAGAGCACCTGCCGCTCGCCCAGCCCTTTGGCGCGCGCCGTGAGCACGTATTGCTTGCGGATTTCTTCCAGAAAGCTGTTGCGCGTGAGCATGGCCGTGGTGGCAAAGCTGCCCAGCACCATGGCCGTCACGGGCAGGGTCACGTGCCAGAGGTAATCGGCCACCTTGCCCCAAAGAGGCAGCTCGTCGAAGTAGGCCGACGTCAGCCCCCGCAGCGGAAACCACTGCAACTGCCCGCCAAACACCACCAGCAGCGCCACGCCCAGCACAAAGCCCGGAATGGCGTAGCCAGCCAGCAACAGCACGGTGGTCGCCAAGTCAAAGCGCGAACCCGCGCGCACCGCCTTGGCCACGCCCAGCGGCACGCTCACCAGGTAAGAGATGAAAAACGTCCACAGCCCCAGGCTGGCCGAAACCGGCAGCTTCTCGCGGATGAGCTGCCACACATCCTTGTTCTGAAAAAAACTCGTGCCCAGATCAAAGCGCGCGAACTGCCGCAGCATGATGAAAAAGCGCTCGTGCGCGGGCTTGTCAAAGCCATAGAGCTTTTTGATCTGCGCCAGCCGCGCCTCATCCACGCCCTGGCCGCCCCGGTAAGTGAGCGCGCCGCCTTCGGCCGCGCCGCCCGCCGCCTTGGCCTCGGCCAGGTACTGCTCCACCGGCCCGCCCGGCACGAACTGCAAAACGATGAAAGTCAGCAGCAGCACGCCCAGCAGCGTGGGCAGCATCAGCAGCAGGCGTTTGGCAATGTAGGCAGGCATGGCAAGGCTGGCGGCCCGCCGCAGCGGCAGGCCCTGAATCCATCACGCCCCTAGCCTACTCCATTTCACTTCATTTTTGATAGCTGCCCGCGCTGATTCCACGGGGACTTGCGGCCGGTTTGGCCTTGAAACCCAGCGCCAGAGCCAGCCTTGCCGCCAGCGCGGCCCATCCGCCCTGCTCCGCCTGCACGCCGCATCCGTTAAAAACGCCGTTTTGCCCCGCCCCGCCCGCGCCATGCGAATCGCCACCTGGAACGTCAATTCACTCACCGCCCGCCTGCCCCACGTGCTCGACTGGCTGGCCGCCAACCCCGTGCAGGTGCTGGCGCTGCAAGAGCTGAAGATGGCCGACGAAAAATTTCCGCACGATGCGCTGGCCGCCGCCGGCTACAGCGCCGCCGTTTACGGGCAAAAAACCTACAACGGCGTGGCGCTGCTGCTGCGCCAGCCGCTGGCGGCTGAAGACGTGACGCGCGGCATCAGCGGCTTTGCCGACGACAACGCCCGCCTCATTGCCGCCACCGTGCCCGCGCCTGGCGGGCCGCTGCGCCTGGTCAATGGTTATTTCGTCAATGGGCAAGAGCCAGGCTGCGACAAGTTTGATTACAAAATGCGCTGGCTCACCGCCCTGCACGGCTGGCTGCAAGCGGAGCTGGCGCGCCACCCGCGCCTGGCGCTGGTGGGCGACTTCAACATCGTGTCCGAAGACCGCGACAGCCATGACCCCGTGGGCCTGGCGGGCGCCATCCTGCACACCCCGGAAGAACGCGCGCACTTTCGCAGTCTGCTGAATCTGGGCCTGCAAGACGCCTTCCGCCTGTTCGAGCAGCCGCCGCAAAGCTTTTCATGGTGGGATTACCGCCAATTGAGCTTTCAGAAAAACCGTGGCCTGCGCATTGACCACATTCTCATCAGCGCGGCGCTTGTGCCGCAAGCGCGCGCCTGCGCCATTGACCGCGCCCCGCGCAAATGGCAGCGCCCCAGCGACCACACGCCCGTGGTGCTCACGCTGGAATGAAAAACGGTTTTCTCCCCTTTTTCCGCTTATTGCCCGCCCGGCATTCGGCCCCGCTAAAATCCGCCCCCATTCACTATTGCCTTTCGGAAAACACCATGAAAAAAACACTGGCGCTCGCCCTGCTGCTTTCGCTGCCCATGCTGGGGCAGGCGCAGGATGACGAGAAAAACAGCGGCCTCATCAAAAGCGTATCCGGCGCCGTCTCTGGCGCAGTGCAAAGCGGCAAAGACATCATCAAGGGCGTCAAGCAAGGCTGGGACGAAGGCCGCCAGGGCGGCACCAGCCTGGACGACGCCGTCATCATCCACGACCGCAAATTCAAGGATTACGTGGAAATCAGGATTTTCTCCGTCAATCTTGACGCCGGCGTGTACGCCGTGAATATCGGCATCAAGAATAAAACCGACCGCATCGTCCGCCTCACCAATCTGATGGAACAGAAAAACCTGCAATTGCTGGACCAAGACAAATACGTGGCTTATTCCGGCTCCGTGGACAATGACATCACGGTACCCAAAAGCGCCGCCATCAAATACACCTTTTATTTTCCCTCCAGCGCCCTTGTTTCAGCCGCGAAAACCCTGCGGCTGTACGAAGAAGACATTCCCCTGAATTAAGCGCCAGAAAACCGGGCGCCAAAAACCTTCATTTTCCCGCCTCAAACATCAAAGGAGAAACGCCATGAGCACCTGCGCCTGCGCCGCCGCTGCGGCCGCCGCCGCTGCCGCCAACCAGCCGCCCCACCAGCACGGCCCCGGCTGCGGCCACACCGCCATCCGCCACAACGGCCACGTGGACTACCTGCAAGAAGGCCACCTGCACCACCCGCATGAAGGCCGCGTGCAAGAGCACTCCATCGCCGTCTCCGACACCAACCCCGAAGGCTGCACGCCCCCCTGCGCCGGCCACGAGCCGGGCCACGTGCACGGCCCCGGCTGCGGCCACGAAGCCGTGCCGCACGGCAACCACATCGACTTTCTCGTCAATGGCCGCCTGCACCACCCGCACGGCGACCACTGCGATGACCACGGCCCCGTGGAAGTTGTCCAGAACTGACCCTCGCCTCATCGCCCAAGCACGCAAGCCAGCGCCTTTCATCGCGAAGGCGCTGGCTTCTTTCTTTCCGGCCCCGCCTTCGCCTGCTCTTCGCCGCTTCCTCAGAAACCTGCGCACCAGCACCTTCCAGTTGCGGCTCATTCGCTCCTTTTCCGATAGCTGCCCGCGCACGTTCCACTAGGACCATCGTCATTTTCGAGGCTGATTTTTCGCTATTCAAACAGAAGCAAAATCCAGGCAAACGCCGCCGCATGCGCGCTGGCGCGCTCACCCGGGAACCTGTTCAGCGTCTGGCCGTGAGGGGCAAAAGAGCGTGAACGGCGCGCGAATGGCATCGCCAGCTCTGCGGCGGCAGACAGCAGCGCCTGATCCTGGCTCGCGCTCTGCGCCGCCCTGCCCTGCTCTTTCTGGATGAAGCCTCCGCCCTGATGCGCAGGCCCTGTCTGGCAAACGCGCCAATCTGATCCGCCTCATGCCAAATGCCCGCGCGGCGCTGCCCTCCCAAATGCGCGCGCCCGATGAACAAGGCGCAGCCTGCAAGCCGCTCCGCATGTCCGGCTACACCTGAAAAAGAAGCAAATTCAGGGGGTCTGAAATGCCATACCTCGCACATTCCATCGGGACTTCATGCTATCAAGAAAATAGCGAAATAACGCTGCCTGTTCCATGCCTTGCGCGCCCACGGACGGACTCTGAACAGGCTCTCAAGCCATCAAAAAGCGATACAGGTTGCGCAGCATGCCTGCCGTTGCGCCCCAGATGTAGTGCTCGCGCCCCGCTTCGTCCGTGTACGGCATTGAAAACCACTGGCGGCCATCGGCCATCTGGTGGCGGCGGTGGTGGGACGGGTTCATCAAAAAGGCCAGCGGCGCTTCAAACACCTGCGCCACTTCATCCGGGTTGGGCCGCAGCGCAAAGCCTGGCTGCACCAGCCCCACCACGGGCGTGACGGCGTAGCGCGTGCCCGTCACGTACGCCGCCAGCTCGCCCAGCACCTGTACGTGGCGGCGCGCCAGGCCCACTTCTTCCTCGGCCTCGCGCAGCGCCGTGGCCGCCGCGCTGGCATCTTCCGCATCCGCCTTGCCGCCCGGAAAAGCCACTTGTCCGGCGTGGCTGGACAGGTGCGCCGTGCGCTGCGTCAGCAGCACTGTCACCCCTTGCGGGCGCTGTACCAGAGGCATCAGCACCGCCGCTGCAGCCAGCGGGCGGCTGGCGCCGGGCAGGTCAGGTTCGCGCCGCACTTCCGGCTGCCAGGCGGGCGGCGCGGCAAAGCGCTGGCGCAGCGCCTGCGGCGTCAGCCGGGCGGCTGCCACGGCGGGCAGGTGCGTGTCCACCCCGCACACCGGAATCTGGCGCGGATCAAACAATGCATGCATGACGGGCTGTGTGATAGGAGCGCGGCACAAAGGGTGTGCGGAGCGCGGGCGCCGCCCCGCTCAAGCACATGGCAAGGCGCTGCGGCAATGGCTGGCTGGCGCGCGCCTCAGTCTTCAGGCACCAGGCAGGCTTGCACCACCTGCAAGTCATTGTCCCTGGCGAAATTCATCACGAAATCCCAGGCCATAGGTTCATGCTGGCGCAGGGCGACGCTCAGAACCACGCATTTGATGTTGTTCATGGTGGTCGGCACGCACCAGGGCGAGTAGCAAAGGCGCGCGTCAGACGGCGCGCTGCCCTTGGGGCGGAACTGGCTCATCACGCCAGCCAGGCGTTCGGCCCAGTCGCTGGGCCTGAAAGCGCGGCCCGAGCTGGTGATGCCCTGAATGAAAACCTGGCTGTCGGGTGAGCGGGGGGGTGCCATTGCGTATGCGGTTGCGGCGGCAAACGGGCGCTGCCGCCTGTTGTTCGCCTGTTGTTTGATGTGGCGATGGGTGTAGCAGGGGTGCAAAACTGGCGGATTTTACGCGGCAAGCCAAGGAATCGGGCCTGCCCTAGAATTCACGCGCCGGGCCGCGCTGCAAGCGGCCCGGCGTCTTTTTTGCAAGGAATCGTTGCCATGTCTGCCCCTGCCGAAGCGGCCTCGCCTCACACCATGAACACCTACGCCCGCCTGCCGGTGGCCATGGAGCGCGGCGCAGGCTGCCGCCTGTGGGACGTGAACGGCAACCGCTATCTGGACGCGCTGGCCGGCATTGCCGTGAACACGCTGGGCCACGCCCATCCGAAGCTGGTGCCCGCCTTGCAGGAGCAGGTGGGCAAGCTCATTCACTGCTGCAATTACTACCACGTGCCCGATGCCGAGCGGCTGGCGGCGAAGCTGGCCGCGCTTTCGGGCATGACCAACGTCTTTTTCTGCAACAGCGGGCTGGAAGCCAACGAGGCCGCCCTCAAGCTGGCGCGCAAATACGGCCACGACAAGGGCATTGCCAATCCGCAGATCGTGGTGTGCGAAAAAGCCTTTCATGGCCGCAGCATCGCCACGCTCAGCGCCACGGCCAACCCGAAAGTGCAAAAGGGCTTCGAGCCGCTGCTGCCCGGCTTCATCCGCGTGCCGCTCAATGACATTGAGGCGCTGAAAAAAGCCACTGACGGCCATCCGGATGTGGTGGCCGTGTTCTTTGAAACGATTCAGGGCGAAGGCGGCGTGAACCCCGCGCGCGCCGAATACCTGCGCCAGCTGCGCCAGCTTTGCGACGAGCGCGGCTGGCTGATGATGATTGACGAAGTGCAGTGCGGCATGGGCCGCACCGGCAAGTGGTTCGCGCACCAGTGGGCGGGCATCACGCCTGACGTGATGCCGCTGGCCAAGGGCCTGGCCTCGGGCGTGCCCGTCGGCGCGGTGGTGGCTGGCCCCAAGGCCGCCCACATCTTCCAGCCCGGCAACCACGGCACCACTTTCGGCGGCAACCCGCTGGCCATGCGCGCGGGCGTGGAAACCATCCGCATCATGGAAGAAGAGGGCCTGGTGGCGCATGCCGGCGAGGTGGGCGCACATCTGAAAGAGGCGCTGCAAACGGCGCTGGGCGGCACGGCGGGCGTGAAAGAAGTGCGCGGCCAGGGCTTGCTGATCGGCATCGAACTGGACCGCCCCTGCGGCGCGCTGGCGCTGCGCGCCTTGCAGGCGGGCCTGCTCATCAGCGTGACCGCCGAGCGCGTGGTGCGCCTGGCGCCGCCGCTCATCCTCACGCAGGCCGAGGCGGACGAAATCGTCTCCATCCTCGTTCCGCTGATCAAAACCTTTCTGAAAGAAAAAGCCGCGCCATGACCGCACCCGCCCCCATCAGGCACTACCTTCAGTTTTCCGATTTCACGGCGGACGAATACGCCTACCTGCTGGAGCGCGCCGCGCTCATCAAGCGCAAATTCAAGGCCTACGAAAAACACCACACGCTCACCGACCGCACGCTGGCGCTCATCTTTGAAAAAGCCAGCACCCGCACGCGCGTGAGCTTTGAGGCGGGCATGTACCAGCTGGGCGGCAGCGTGGTGCATCTGACCTCGGGCGACAGCCAGCTGGGCCGCAGCGAGCCGGTTGAAGACACCGCGCGCGTCATCAGCCGCATGGTGGACGCCGTGATGATCCGCACCTTCGAGCAAGAGCGCCTGCAGCGCTTTGCCGCGCACTCGCGCGTGCCCGTCATCAATGGCCTGACCAACGAATACCACCCCTGCCAGATCCTGGCCGACATCTTCACCTACACCGAGCATCGCGGCTCCATCCGCGGCAAGACCGTGGCCTGGATAGGCGACGGCAACAACATGGCCAACACCTGGGCGCAGGCCGCCGCGCTGCTGGGCTTCGAGCTGCGCGTGTCCACCCCGCGCGGCTATGAAGTGGACACCGCGCTGGCCGCGCTGGACGGCGGCGGCAAGGGCTGGCAGAACTTCGCCGACCCCCGCCAGGCCTGCGCGGGCGCTGATCTCGTCACCACCGACGTGTGGACCAGCATGGGCTACGAAGCCGAAAACGAGGCGCGCCGCAAAGCCTTCGCCAACTGGCGCGTGGACGAAAGCCTGATGCGCATGGCCAAGCCCGACGCCCTGTTCATGCACTGCCTGCCCGCGCACCGTGGCGAAGAAGTCACCGCCGAAGTCATCGACGGCCCGCAATCCGTGGTGTGGGACGAAGCCGAAAACCGCATGCACGTGCAAAAGGCCCTGCTGGAATACCTGCTGCTGGGCCGCCAGTAATTTCTCTGCCCTTCCCCGCTCTCATGAGTTCCGCCGCCCTCGAAATCACCGCCGACACCCCGCCGGCCGCGCTGCTGGCGCACTTCGCGCCGCATCTGAAAATCGCCCACCAGCTTCCCGGGCGCGTGCGCCTGAAACTGAGCATGAAAGCATTGGACGGCATCAATTTCAGCGCGCTGGAAAGCAGCGCCGACGCTTTCTCCGCCGTGCTGGGGCAAATTCGCGGCGTGCGCGCCATCAAATGGAACCTGCTGGCGCGCTCCTGCACCGTGGAATACGACACGGCCATCATCCCTGATGCAGCCTGGCCCGACCTGCTCGCAGGCGCGGACAGCGCCGCCGCCCAGGCCCTGCACGCCATTCTTGAAGAAACCCATGCCAGCCTCCGCAGCGCCGCCCATGCCTGATGCAGCAGCCTGGCCGGCCACCGCCGCCGCGCTGCGCGCCGCGCTGCAAGACGAGCAGGCCGCCTACGCCTACTACAGCGCCGCCCTGGCCGCCTTTGGCAGCTACGCGCCCTGGCCCGCGCTGCACCAGGCGTGCGGGCAGCGCATCCAGTCGCTTGCGGCGGCTCTTGCCGCGCTGGGCCAGCCTGCGGGCATCGCGCCCATGACTGCGCCCATCGCCCCGCCCCGGCTGGGCGCGGGCTGGCGCGCCAGCATCGAGCGCGCCATGAACGGCTGCATTGCCAGCGCCGGCCTTTACCAGCGCCTGCAAACGGCTCCCGTCAGCAGCGCAGCCGCCCGCCTGTTCCAGCGCGCGCAGTCTGATCTGCTCACGCGCCACCTGCCCGCCTTGCAGCGCGCCTGGCAGGCCGCCGCCGACCTGGAGCGCTACCAC
This sequence comes from Ottowia sp. oral taxon 894, assembly GCF_001262075.1. Classification (GTDB taxonomy): domain Bacteria; phylum Pseudomonadota; class Gammaproteobacteria; order Burkholderiales; family Burkholderiaceae_C; genus Ottowia; species Ottowia massiliensis. The sequence goes on from NZ_CP012073.1 coordinate 606,941, forward strand.
GCCCTGCAAGGCATTGCGCCCGCCCAGGCCCACACCCGCCACGGCCTCATTGGCGACACCGTGGAGCAGCTGCTGGCCCTGCTTTCCCGCCAGGGCGGCCTGTTCGGCCTGGCGGGCGCCTTGTTGCGCGCCGCCCATCCGGCGCTGCTGGCGGGGGCGTTCACCGGCAGCGCCGCCGTCCAGGGGATGCGACACGCGCGCACCCCAGCCCACCCACCGCAACCCCACAACCAGGAGAACTGACTCATGTTGCCTTTGATTCCCTTCATCGCAGGCGCAGCCGCCGGCGTCGCGGCCACCGAGCTGTGGCGGCGCGGCAAAGTGCAAAGCGCCGTTCAGGCCGCCAGCGGCAAGCTGCGCGCCAGCGCCGCCAGCGGCCTTGAAAGCGTGCGCCAGAGCAGCGCCAACCTGCGCGAAACCGTGGCCGACGCCCTGCACGACAAATGGCAGGCCCTGCGCGGCGGCAAGCACGGCCAGGAGCAGGCCGGCCAGGCCGACCCGGCCCAGCCCGCTGCCATACCCGCCCTGCCCGCGCCCGAAGACCAGGCCCGCCAGCCCGCCAAAGCGGACAAGGCGGCGCAGCCCAGCGCCCGCAAACCCAGGGCGGCTGGCAAGCGCGCCGCCAAGCCCGCAACGAGCGCCGCCGAAGCCAGCGCGCCTGAAGCCGCCAGCGAACCGGCGCGCGCCGCCAAGCCCGCCCGCCGCCGCCCGCCGCGCAAAAAGGCTGCCGCCCCGGACTCTGCTGCTGAATGATGGCCGCCGCCCCGTTTGCCCCCGCCTTCGCCACGCCCTGGCCCGCTGCGGATGCCGCCGCAGGCGCGCCCTGGCCCGCGTCTGCCTTAGCGGCATGGCCCGCATCCGCGTGGCCTGCACCCGCATGGCCCGCGCCGTGGCAGGCCCCGCCTGCGCAGACAAGCGGCGCGCCCGTCGCCGTCGAGCAGCGCACCCTTGCCGATGAATTCGTGCGCGGTTTCGTCACCAGCGGCCTGCTCGCCGCCTTGCAAAGCCAAGGCTGCCAGCCCCGGCTGGACCGCCGCACGCTGCGCTTGGCCGTGCAAGGCGGCGCGGCGCTGGCCAGCGGCGTGGCCGCCATGCGCGCCCTGCGCGGCGCGCAATATGCCCAGGCGCTGCTCAGCGTCGCCGCAGGCGCTGCCGCCGTGGCCGCTGCCGAATACTTTTTGCAAACACCTCACCCTTCCAACCAGGAAACCGCTCATGGCCAAGAACCAGACTAACCGCGACAACACCCAGCAAACCTTCCAGAACAACGCCCAGCAGGGCGACTGGAACCAGTGGAGCGCCGCGCAGCAAGCCGCTGCACAGCAAGCCGCCCAACAGGCCGCTTACTGGGCCGCCCAGCAAGGCCAGATGCCCTGGGGCCAGCCCCAGCAGCCGTGGGGCCAGCAGCCCTGGGACGCCGCCTGGGCGCAAGGCGCGCCCGGCTACGCCCCGGGTGCTTTCCCCGGCGCTTATCCGGGCGCTTATCCGGGCGCTTTCCCCGCTGGCGCGGCCGCCCAGACGCACGGCACGGGCTGGCTGGGCTGGCTCAGCAACCGCCAGATGGAGCAATTCATCATCGGCCTCGTGCTCGGCGGCGCGGCCGCCTACGTGCTGGGCGACGCGGACAAGCGCGCGCGCCTGCTGCGCATGGTGATGAAGCTCTATGCCGGCGTGGCCGGCAGCGTGGAAGAGTTCAAGGAGCAAATCGCCGACCTCAAGGCCGAAGTGGCCGCCGAACATGGCGGCTTTGCCGACGAAGACTGATCCTGCCCGCCCCGCAGGCGGCCTGCCGCATCTGGCCCGCTGCCTGCGGCCCGGCTCCAGCCCGCCCCCGCGCGCGCCGCTGTTCCACGCAGGCGCATCGCTGGTCCTGGCAAGGCCTGCAAAGGCAAGGCAAAGGCTGTTTTCGCTCCTTGATTGATAGCATGACCTCGCCGCCAATAAAGCGACAACGGCCTTTTGGGCGCCCCTGAATTTGCTCCTTTTTTTGGTGTCCGTTTCGCCCGCCTGAAAGACCGCCGCCGCTGGCCCGCGCCTTCCGCCTTCTGCCACTCCGCCTGCGCGGCCCTCACCCACCCCCTGCCGACCCGCCCCCGCCATGCCTTCCAGCCCCGCCTCCCGAAACCTGCCCGCGCAAGCCGCGCGCCTGTTCGCCTCGCTCACGCCCGCGCACCAGAGGCGCGGCCGCGTGCGCTACCGCTACCGCCTCACGCCCGGCCTGCCCGCGCTCGCGCCGCACGCGCTACAGCGCATGGCGCAAGAAATACCGGGCGTCACCCGCGTGCGCCTGAACACGGCGGCCCGCTCCATCGCCCTGCACTATGAGCCGGGGCGCACCGGCCCCGAAGCCATCGCCCAGGCCCTGCTGCGCCTGCCCGCGCTGGCTGCCACCGGCGCTTGCGGCACGGCGCTGGCCGCCGATTGCAGCCACGGCGAAAGCGGGGGCCTGATGGGCGCGGGCGGCGAAGTGCTCGCCAGCGCCGCCCTGCTGCTGACCACGCGCAAGATGCCCCAGTCGCTGGGCCGCCCCGCCACCCTGGCCGTCTCCCTGCCGCTGTATGCCGACGCGCTCAAAGACCTGTTCACCGAAGGGCTGAACTCCCACGTGCTCGAAGCCCTGGCCGTGGCCATCTCCACCGCCAGCGGCGATCAGCTCGCCGCCAACACCACCCTGTTCATGCTGGCGCTGGGCGAATACCTGGAGCACTCCATCGCCCGCCGCTCTGATGATTTGCTCAAGCACCTGTTGCACCCTGACGCGGGCAGCGTCTGGGTCGAGCGCGAAGGCAACGAAGTGCAAGTGAGCGCCACCGACGTGCAAGTGGGCGACACCGTCATCTGCGCCGCCGGCAACCTCATCCCCGTGGACGGCACCGTGCTCGGCGGCGAAGCCACCGTGAACGAAGCCAGCATGACCGGCGAAAGCGTGCCCGTCGTGCGCCGCCGGGGCGACACCGTGCTCTCCGGCACCGTGGTCGAAGAAGGCCGCGTGCGCGTGTACGCCGAGCGCGTGGGCGCAGGCACCGCCAGCGCGCGCATCGCCAACTACGTGCAGCACGCCCTGCAAGTCAAAAGCGGCACGCAACTGGCCGCCAGCCGCCTGGCCGACAAGCTCGTGCCCGGCGTGCTGGGCCTGGCGGGCGCGGCCTGGCTTTTCTCGGGCGACTGGCGGCGCGCCGCCGCCGTGCTCCAGGCCGACTACGCCTGCGCCCTCAAGCTCGCCACGCCCGTGGCCTTCAAATCCGCCATGTACGCCGCCGGCCGCCAGGGCCTGCTCTTCAAGGGCGCCGACGCGCTGGAGCGCCTGGCCGAAGCCGACACCTTCGTCTTCGACAAAACCGGCACCCTCACCACGGGCCGCCTGGCTGTGACCGACACCTTCGCGTATGACCCCAACTTCGGCCCGGCCGACCTGATCGACCTGGCCGCCTCCGTTGAAGAACACTACTTTCACCCCCTGGCGCAAGCCGTGGTGGAAGCCGCCCGCCGCCAAAGCGGCCGCCATTTCGACCATGAAGAAGTGCGCTTCATCGCCGCCCACGGCGTGGCCAGCGTGGTGCAGGGCAAGCGCATCGTCGTCGGCTCGCGCCACTTCGTCGAAGAAGACGAAGGCATCGACATGAGCGCCTATCTGGACGACATCGGCCGCCTCATGCAAGAAGGCAAAACGCCCCTTTACATCGGCTTTGGCGGCAAGCTGCTGGGCATCATCGGCCTGAAAGACACCGTGCGCGACAACGCCGCCGAAACCGTCGCGCGCCTGCGCGCGCTGGGCGCCAGGCGCATCGTCATGCTCACCGGCGACCACGAAGACCGCGCCGCCGAACTCGCCCGCCACCTGCGGCTTGACGAATACCACGCCCAGCTCCTGCCCGAAGGCAAGGCCACCCTGCTCTCGCAAATGAAAGCGCAGGGCGCAAAAATCGCCTTCATCGGCGACGGCATGAACGACGCCCCCGCCCTGGCCGGCGCGCATGTGGGCATTGCCATGCAGCGCGGCGCCGACCTGGCGCGCCTGACCTCCGACATCGCCCTGCTCGAAGACGACGTAGGCCGCGTGGCCGACGCCAAGGCGCTGGCCGCCGCCACCATGCGCCGCATCGACGGCAACTTCAAATTCACCGTCGCCGCCAACACCAGCATCCTCGCCGCCGCCGCCGCTGGCTGGCTCACCCCCGTGGCCTCCTCCGTGCTGCACAACGGCAGCACCATCGCCATCTTGCTCAACGCCCTGCGCGGCGGACTGGCCAGCCAGGCCAAAAACGCCCAGGAAGCCAAAAACGCAGCCCGCGCCAGACGCGCAAAGCCAGCAGCCCCGGCCGCTGGCTGAACGCCGCAAGGCCGCTGCCTCCTCCGGCAGCGGCCTTTTTCATGCCCGCCTCCGCCAGAGCCGCCAGAGCCGCCCGCGTTGAAGCCGCTCAGGCGCTTGGCAACGTGTCTTTGAGGCGCCGGAAATGGCCGCAGAATCGGCGCCAAGCATGAAAATTGCATGCTTCACCGGCTTGACGCGCCATCGCCGTCTGCCAAAAACGCCCGACAACCGCCGCCCATGTCCTCCCGCCGCCTGGCCTTTCCCTTTCGCCTGCCCTGGCATCGCGCTTTCCTGGCCGCTGCGCTGCCGCTGGCGCTGGCCGGGCGGCAGCTGTGGCAGCTGCTGCAAGCGCCGCAGGAAGGCGAGGCGCCTGTTGCCGTGTCGCCCTGGAGCCTGCCGCTATGGGCGCTGGGGGCGGCTGCGGCCCTGCTGTGGCTGCTGTGGGTGCTGCGCTTTTGCCGCAAGGGCCGCGTCATCCTGGATGAAAACGCGCTCACCGTGCAGCACGCCGGTCAGACGCTGGTGGTGCCTTACGCCTGGATCCGCTCCATCAACTTGCTGCGCCGCGCGGGCTACCAGTGGCTGCGCGTGGAATACGAGGGCGGCATCGTGCGGCTGCCGCACGCCATGCTGCCCACCGGCAAGGCTTTCGACAAGCTGCGCCGCGGCCTGCGGCACATGGCCCGGCTCACGCGGCAGAGCACGCTCATGCAGGCCACCGATTCCTTCGTGGAAGTCGAAGACAACCTGCCCGCTCCCGCCTCCACCACGCCGCCCCGGCGCGCGCGCCTGCTGCTGTGGCTGAACGCCTGGCTGGCCCTCACGGCCCTGCTGTGGTGGGTGGCGCTGGCCTGGCTGCCCACCGCGCCCAGCTTTGACAACGCCGTGCGCGAGACGCTGGCCCAGCAGTCCCGCCAGGCCTCGCCCTTCGGGCCGCAGTCGCTGGATGCCGGCCTGGGGCCGGTCTGTCTGGCGCTGGATGACGAACCCCGGCCCGATGGCCGCTCCGCCAGCCCAGGCGGCATGGCCTGGCATGAAGACTTCATTGACGAAGCCGCCCGCCCGCAAGCCCAGGCCCAGGCCCGGCAAGCCGGCCAGACCGGCGCAGCCGGCGCGGCCAGCGCCGCTGGCGACGGCGGCGCGGCCCTGCCTGATAGCGCCGCCGCCCCGGGCCGCCGCCTCCAGCAGCTGCGCGCGCTGGCCGACGCGGGCGTGCTGGAGCGCACCCGCATCAACATCCCGCTCAATGGCGCGCTCTACCCCGCCACGCGCTTTCGCCTCAGCCGCCAGGGCTGGGCCAGCAGCGGCTGGGACAGCCAGCCGCACTGCTTTGAACTCGGCTGGCGCCACTACCTGGGCCTGACCGGCTGGCACAGCGAAACGCCCGACAGCAACCTGGAGCGCAGCTACTACGCCGTGCGCGTGCTCACCGGCCCCAACGCCAGCCAGACGCCCTACTGGGCCAGCCACCCCGCCGTGCAGCGCGCCTTTGCCGACACCTTGGGCCGGGCGCTGCGGCCCGAAATCCGGCAAATCGTCCTCGTGCGCGAAGCCAGCGGCTGGGCCGGCCAGCAAACGCGCGGGCGCGCCGCCCGCTCCGAAAGCGGCTGGAAATACTGGCAGCGCGAGCTGGAAATCCTCTACGGCAAGGCGCAGCGCCAGCTCCTGCTGGCCTGGATCGCCCTGCGCGGCGGCGGCGCGCCCAGCCAGACCGAGGCGCGCCAGGCCATCGAAAAAATCCACGGCGCGGCCGCCGCCAGCGCTGACGCCCAGAGCTGCCTGCACCTGCCCGGCCACCCTGACTGGCCGGTGGATGAAGAACTCAGCGCCCAGCCCGCGCGCTACAGCGTTGCCCTCTACGCCCAGGCCGAGCGCGCGCCCGAAAGCCGCGTCGTCACGCGCACCCTGCCCTACCTGCAACGCCTCAAGGAGCTGGGCGTGCTGCACAGCGAGCGCCGCAGCATCAGCGCCCGGCGCGGCCCGCAGGCCGGCCAGATGGTGGAAGCCGACGTGTACGAACTTACCCCCGCCATGCAGCCCGCCCAGCACCGCGACTACGCCTGGTGCCTGCCCCTGGGCGAACCCAAACTGGACATCATCGACCTTGACATCGCGCCCCCCAGCGCCTCTTACGGCCTGCTGCCGCGCTTTCGCTACCGCCTGCTGCGCACCTACCCCCACCCGCCCGACTGGGCGCAGCGCAGCGATTTGCAGGCTCGCTGGCCCGAGTTGCGCGACGCGCTTGCGCGCGGCCAGTTCTGCGAGGGCGAATTCACCTACGACATGGCCCGCCACGAAACCGCTGGCGGCGGCGCACGCTGCCGCTGGGCGTATGACGCGAGCGCTTCCTGAAAACCCGTTCAAAGCCTTTCCGTGAGTGCGCGGCCCCGGGCGCACGCCCCAGGCCTGGCCGCGAGGGCTGCCGGAAGGCATCAGAAAAAGGAGCAAATTCAGGCGATCTAAAACGCCGCTCGCGCCCTTTCCACTAGGACCTCATGCTATGAAACAAGGAGCGGAATAAGGGGTCAGCAAGGGGGAAATGGCTTGCGGGCGGATGCCTGGCGCCGGGCTGTCATGCCCGCCCTGCTCTCCCACGGGAGACGGCGTTTCAGCAGCCTGCCGGGCGGAGCTGGCCGCCCGGGAGCTGGCCGCCCGGGAGCTGGCCGCCCGGCGAGGACTGGCAAGGCCGCAGGAGCTGCCCGGAGCCGCTTTTTTCGCGCTCACGGGCGGACGCTGCGAACAGAAGGGTTTCTCACGCCTTGCCTTCGGGCCAGTAGTGCGAGTCAGGCAGGCTGCGCGCGCCGAAGATGGCCTGGCCCACGCGCACGGTGGTCGCGCCTTCTTCAATGGCCCATTCAAAGTCGCCCGACATGCCCATGGACAGCTCGGCCAGGGCCGCGCCTTGCGGGGCGTCTTGCCGCAGGCGGTCGCGCAGATCGCGCAGCAGCGCAAAGCACTGGCGCACTTGCGGCTCGTCGGTGGTGTGCATGGCCAGCGTCATCAGGCCGCGCACGTTCAGGCTGGCGAAGGCGGGCAGCTCGCGCATGAAGGCCAGCGCCTCTTGCGGCGCCAGGCCGAATTTGCTGGCTTCGCCGGAAGTGTTGATTTGCACCAGCACGTCCAGGCTGCGGCCCAGCGCTTGCAGGCGCGCGTCCAGCGCCCGGGCCACGCGCAGGCTGTCGAGCGCGTGAAATTCGCTGGCGAATTCGGCCACCAGCCGGGCCTTGTTGGTTTGCAGGTGGCCAATCAGACACCAGCGCAAACCGGGCATGTCCTGGCGCATGGCCTGCCATTTGCCGTAGGCCTCCTGCACTTTGTTTTCGCCCATTTCGCGCACGCCGGCGGCCCAGGCCAGGCGCAGGCGCTCCTCGGGCACGGTTTTGCTCACGGGCAGCAGGCGCACGTCTTGCGGACTGCGGCCGCTGCGCTGGCAGGCGGCGTCCATGCGGGCGCGTATGGCGGCGATGTTGCGGCGCAGGTCTTCTTCGGTCAGGGCGGTGGTGTAGTTCATGGCTTTCGTGGGTGTTTTTTGAAGGGGGGAAGGGGCCGGGTTTCAGCCCAGCTCGCGGTGGCGCGCCAGCGTGCTCCAGCGGGGGGCGAACTGGCGGGCCAGCTGCTCGGCCAGATAGACGGAGCGGTGCTGCCCGCCCGTGCAGCCAATGGCCACGGTGACGTAGCTGCGGTGGTCTGCGGCCAGGCGCGGCAGCCAGGTTTGCAAGAAGCTGGCGATGTGCTCTTGCATCTGCGCCACTTCGGGCTGGCGCGCCAGGTAACCGGCCACGGGCGCGTCGCGGCCCGTGAGCGGGCGCAGGGCCGGTTCGTAGTAGGGGTTGGGCAGCATGCGCACGTCAAACAGGTAGTCGGCATCCAGCGGCGCGCCGCGCTTGAAGCCGAAAGACTCGAACACCAGCGTGAGGTGCGCGGCGGGCGCGGCGATCACGCTTTTGACCGCCGAGGCCAGCTGCGCGGGGCGGATGTGGCTGGTGTCAATCACATGGGCGCGGCTGCGCAGGCCGTCCAGCATTTCGCGCTCGCGGGTGATGGCTTGCGCCAGGGCGGGCAGGGCGTCGGCGTCGGCAGGGTGGATGGCCGAGAGCGGGTGGCGGCGGCGCGTTTCGGAAAAGCGCCGCGTCAGCGTTTCGTCATTGGCGTCCAGAAAGATGACGCGCGCCTGCCCGCCCAGCGTTTTCAGCAGCGCGGGCAGCTGCGGCAGCGAGGTGCGGCTGCGCGCGTCAATGGCCACGGCCACGCGCCCCGTGCCCTGCATGGCGGGCAGGGCCAGAAAAGCCTGAAGCAGCTCGGGCGGCAGGTTGTCCACGCAGTAGTAGCCCGCGTCTTCCAGCGCGCGCAGGGCCACGGATTTGCCGGAGCCGGACATGCCGGTGATGAGCACCAGATCGAGCGCAGCGGCAGGAGCATCAGAAGCGGCGGACATGGGAGCCTTTCCGTATCAAAAAAGGAGCAAATTCAGGGCATCAGAAAACGGCATCTGCGCAGTTTCCACTAGGACATCATGCTATTGAACAAGGAGCGAATTCAGGCTGCATCATCCGCCACCCTATCCGCCGCACCGCCTTCCGCCCTGCCCTTTCGGGCGCGGGCTGTTTTCCGCGCGCCGCCCGCTTCAGGCGCTGCAAGCTCCGCAGCGGCCGGGGCCTGCCCGGCGGCCAGCATTTCGCGCGCGTGAGCCAGGGTGGCGGCTGATTGGGGGTCGCCGCCGAGCATGCGGGCGATTTCGGCGTCGCGCGCGTCGCCTTCGGCGGCTTGCACGCGGCTGCTGGCGCCTTCGGCGCTGCTTTGCTTGCTGACGACCAGCTGCTGGTGGGCGCAGGCGGCCACTTGCGCCAGGTGGGTGACGCACAGCACTTGCCGGTCTGCGCCCAGCTGGCGCAGCAGCTGGCCGACGGTGATGGCCACGGCGCCGCCCACGCCGGAGTCCACTTCGTCAAACACCAGCGTGGGCACGCTGCCCAGGCGGCTGGTGGTGACGGCGATGGCCAGCGCCAGGCGCGAGAGTTCGCCGCCGGAGGCCACTTTTTCGAGCGGCCGGGGGCTGACGCCCGCGTGGGCGGCCACGAGAAAGGCCACGTTTTCCAGCCCGTGCGCGGCGGCTTCTTCGGGCGCGAGGGGGGGCAGTTCGATGACGAAGCGCCCGCCGGGCATGCCCAGGCGCTGCATGGCCTGGGTGACGGCTTCGGCCAGCCGGGGGGCGGCGGCGGCGCGCGCGGCGCTGGCGCGGCGGGCTTCTTGCAGCCAGGCGGCGCGGGCGGCTTCGGCGCGCGCTTGCAGGGCGGCCAGGTCGGCGGCGCTGTCCAGCCGCGCCAGTTCGGCCTGCCAGGCGGCCAAGGTGGCGGGCAGTTCTTCTGGCGGGCGGCGCCAGCGGCGGGCCAGCGAGAGCCATTGGCTCAGGCGCTCATCGACTTCGCGCAGGGCTTCGGGGTCGGTTTCGGCGCGGGCCAGCCAGCCGCTGAGCGAGTGGGCCACGTCGCCCGCCTGGGCGATGGCCGCTTCCAGCAGCTCGGCCAGGGGGGCGAAGTCAGGCTCGATGTGGCTTTGCGCCTGCAAGGCCGCTTGCGCCTGCTCCAGCGCGGCCAGGGCGTTGCGGCCGCCGCTGTCGCTGTCGCCTTGCAGGGCTTCGCGGGCGGTTTGCGCGGCGTCGATGAGGGCCTGGGCGTGGGCCAGGCGTTCGTGGCGCTGGTTGAGTTCGGCCCATTCGCCTTCGCCGGGGGCGAGTTTTTCGAGTTCGCCGATTTGCCATTGCAGGCGCTCGCGCTCTTGCGCCAGGGTTTCTTGCGCGGCGCGGGCTTCGTCCAGCTGGCGGGCGGCGGCGCGCCAGGCGTGCCAGGCGGCAGCCAGCGGCGCGGTGTCCAGCCGCGCGTAGGCGTCCAGCAGGGCGCGGGTGGCAGCGGGCCGGGTGAGGCTTTGCCAGGCGTGCTGGCCGTGGATGTCCACTAGCCACGCGGCGGCTTCGCGCAGCTGGGCGGCGGTGGCGGCCGAGCCGTTGATCCACGCGCGGCTTTTGCCGCCTGCGTCCACGGTGCGGCGCAGCAGCAGCGTGGCTTCTGGCTCAAAGCCCGCTTCTTGCAGCCAGGCGGCCAGGGGCGCGGGGGTGTCGAATTCGGCAGCCACTTCGCAGCGGCTGGCGCCTTCGCGCACGGCCAGGGCGTCGGCGCGTGCGCCCAGGGCCAGTTGCACTGCATCGAGCAGGATGGATTTGCCCGCGCCGGTTTCGCCGGTGAGCGCCGTAAAGCCCGCTGAAAAGTCCAGCTCCAGCTGCTTGACGATGACGAAATCGCGCAGGCTCAGGTGTCGCAGTGCCATAGGTCAGACGGCTCCTTGGTTCCAGTGGAGTTTGTGGCGCAGGGTGTCGAAATAGCTCCAGCCTGCGGGGTGGAGAAAACGGGCCTGGTGCGGCGAGCGGCGCACCACGATGCTGTCGCCATGCTGCAAGGCGGCGACCGACTGGGTGTCAAAACTGGCGCTGGCTTGCGGGCCACCGACCACGCGGATGACGATTTCCGCCGGATCGGCCAGCACCACGGGCCGGTTGGAGAGCGCCTGCGGCGCAATGGGCGCAAGCACCCAGCCCGGCAGCTGCGGATGCAGGATGGGGCCGCCCGCCGCCAGCGAGTAGGCGGTGGAACCCGTGGGCGTGGCCACGATCAGCCCGTCGGCCCGGTAGCGGGCGATGAAGCGGCCATCGGCATGCGCTTCCAGCTCCACCATGCTGGCGGCCGCGCCCCGGTGCACGACCACGTCATTGGCGGCCAGCGCCTCGAACACGCAAGCGCCTTCGCGCAGCACGCGGCCGTGCATGAGCGCGCGCTCGTCGCTTTCGTAGCGCCCTTGCAGCAGCATGGGCGGCAGCAGGTGGCGGTATTGATCCAGCGCGATGTCGGTCACAAAGCCCAGCCGCCCCTGGTTGATGCCGATGAGCGGCATGCCAAACGGCGCCATCTGCCGCGCCAGCCCCAGCATGGTGCCGTCGCCGCCCACGGCCACGCCCACATCGGCGCGGCGGCCCAGCTCGTCCACGCGGGCCACGTCGCAGCCCACGGCTTCCAGCCACAGCGCGCGGGCGCATTCGGCTTCCACCAGCACGTGCAGGCCCAGCTCCTGCAAAAAGGCGTGCACGTCCAGCAGCGCCGCGCGCGAGGCGTGCAGGGCGCTGCCGCTGATTGATTCATGGTGCTTGCCCACCAGGGCCGCGCAGCGAAAAGGCGCAAAAGCAGGCGCTGTGCTCATCACGCGCGTTCTTCGTTCAACATGCCGCGAATGAGCTGGAAAAGCTCGCGCCAGGCGCGGCCCTGCCGCACGCCCTGGCCGGGCGCGCTGGCCACGGCGGCGGCCTGCGCGCGGTCTTTGCGGGCCTGGCGGATGAGGGCGCGCAGCTGCTGCGCGTCGGTCTGCGCAAAGCGCGCCATCCACTCGTTCAGCGCGGCCTGGCTGGCGGCGGCATCCGGGGCGGCCAGGCGCTCGCGCCAGTCTTCGGCGGCGTGCAGCAGCAGCGTGTCTTGCGCCGCGCCCTGGCGCTGCTGCTCCAGCGCGGCGTGAATGGCGGCAATGCCGTCTTCATCCAGCTGGCGCATGAGCTTGCCCACGTATTGGCTCTGGCGGCGGCGGCCTTCAAAGTCGGTGATGCGCGCCAGCTCCGCCAGCGCCTCTTCCAGGCGCGCGGGCAGCGCCAGCGCTTCGCGCAGCGCCGGGCGCAGCGTCAGCAGCGCCTCGCCCAGCGCCTGCAACTGGGCGCTTTGCGCCTTCAGCTCGGTTTTGCTGGGCGCGTCGCCGCCTTTGAGGGCGCGCCGGTATTGCTCGTCCAGCTCGCTGCCTTCGGCCACGAACTGGCCGCGCACAAAATAGCCTTTTTTCGGTTTTCTCGCCATTTTTAAAAATCAGTTTCCATTCATTTTTGAAAGGGTATTCAAAATAATCTCCCGGGGCAGAATGAAACCCATGCCGAAAAGCCTGTTTGCATGCACTCTCCGGCCAGAAACATCATGTTTGCCAGCGCTGTTGCAACAGACCCCGCAACGGCTGAAATCCGGCAGGGCGCGCGCCCGCCTTCCGCATGAAAAGCGTGTATGCCCGTTAATGATGCCCGCCCCCGGAAAAACCCATTGCATAAATGCCTGCGGCAATACTTTCACCAAAAGAAACCATGAGAAACCGCAAGTATGATAGCCGCACCATGCGCAAACCCGTGAACAAACCCGAAAAAACCGCTTCCGCCGCTTCTTCTTTTGCGCCTGCCGCCAGCGCGCAAACGCTGCCCGGCTTTACCCACAGCCGCGCCCAGTTTGAAGAACTGGCGGACGCCGCCATGAGCCATGCCCGCAAGCTGGGCGCCAGCGACGTGGCCGCCGACGTTTCCGAAAGCGCGGGCCTGTCGGTCAGCGCGCGCCAGGGCGAGCTGGAAACGGTGGAACACAGCCTTGACAAATCACTGGCCGTGACGGTGTACATCGGCCACAAAAGCGGCTCGGCCAGCACTTGCGACTTCTCGCCCCAGGCCGTGCGGCAAACCGTGCAGGCCGCCTACGACATCGCCCGCTACATCACCGAAGACCCGGCCAGCGGCCTGCCCGACGAAGCCGACGTGGCCGGCCCGCAGGCCGCCAGCCTGGACCTCGACCTGTTCCACCCCTGGAACCCTTCCGTGGAACAGGCCCTGGCCCTGGCGCTGGCCTGCGAGCAGGCCGCGCTGCAAACCAGCCCGCACATCAGCAACAGCGAAGGCGCCGGCGTTTCGGCCCAGCAAAGCCACTTTTTCAGCGCCCACAGCCACGGCTTTCGCGGCGGCTACGCCAGCTCGCGCCACAGCTTTTCCGTCTCCGTCATCGCGGGCCAGGGCGATGCCATGCAGCGCGACGGCTGGTTCAGCGCCGAACGCAACGCCGCCCGCCTGGCCAGCCCCGAAGCCGTGGGCCGCTACGCCGCCGAGCGCGTGCTCAGCCGCGTGGGCGCGCGAAAAATCAGCACGCGCGAATGCCCCGTGCTTTTCGAGGCGCCCCTGGCGGCGGGCCTGCTGGGCCACTTCGTGCAAGCCGTCAGCGGCGGCGCGCTCTACCGCAAAAACACCTTCCTGGCCGGCTCTCTGGGCCAGCCCGTGTTCGCCGGACACGTGGAAATCACCGAAAACCCCTTCATTCCCGGCGGCCGTGGCAGCGCCCCGTTTGACGGCGAAGGCGTGCGCGTGACGCCGCGCCAGGTGGTGCAGGCCGGCCGCGTGGCGGGCTACTTTCTGGGCAGCTACTCGGCGCGCAAGCTGGGCATGAAAACCACCGGCAACGCGGGCGGCTCGCACAACCTGCGCCTGTACTCGCGCCAGACCAGCGCGCAAGACGATTTGCCCGCCATGCTGCAAAAGCTGGGCACGGGCCTGTTCGTGACCGAACTCATGGGCAGCGGCGTGAACTACGTGACCGGCGACTACTCGCGCGGCGCCAGCGGCTACTGGGTGGAAAACGGCCAGATCGCCTACCCCGTGCAGGAAGTCACCATCGCCGGCAACCTGCGCGAGATGTTCCTGAACCTGCAAGCCATCGGCGCCGACGCCTACACCTACGGCGCCAAAACCAGCGGCTCCGTGCTCATCGCCCGCATGAAGGTGGCTGGCTCCTGAAAGGCTGCTCAAAGCCCGGGAACCCATCCGCCGCACCCGCCAGGCATCATCAAAAACAGAAGCAAATTCAGGCAGGTAAAAATGCCGCTCTGCGCAGTCTGCACTAGGACATCATGCTATGAATGAAGGAGCGAAATAAAGCCGCCCGCCCGCAGGCCTGCGGCGCATGCCCTGCCCGTTCCAATCCGCTTCCCCGCAGCCCGCCTTTGAACAGACGCTGAAAAGCCGCCCGGCTGGCGGCGGCGGAAACAAACCCGGCCTGCGCCCACAAAACACCGCGCCAGCTTCCAGCTCCATTGCCTGACTCCACCGCCCGGCTTCACCGCTGACTTCACCGCACAACTTCACCGCCTGACGCGCGGCAAGCGCGCGCCGCCCCAGCCGTACGCCCCAGCCGTACCATTCGCCCCTGCCTTTTTTCGCGCCGCGCGCTGCGGCGCTCCACGTTTTCTCAAAAAATGGCCCATCACAAAATCCTCATCCTCGATTTCGGCTCTCAGGTCACCCAGCTCATTGCCCGCCGCGTGCGCGAGGCGCACGTGTATTGCGAAGTCCACCCCTGCGACGTCAGCGACGAATGGGTGCGCCAATACGCGGCTGACGGGCAGCTCAAGGGCGTCATCCTCTCCGGCAGCCACGCCAGCGCCTATGAAGACAGCACCGACCACGCGCCGCAAGCCATCTTCACGCTGGGCGTGCCCGTGCTGGGCATTTGCTACGGCATGCAAACCATGGCCCAGCAACTGGGCGGCAAGGTGGAAGGCGGGCACAAGCGCGAATTCGGCTACGCCGAAGTGCGCGCCCACAGCCACACCGCGCTTTTGAAGGGCCTGCAAGACTTCTCCAGCCCCGAAGGCCACGGCATGCTCAAGGTGTGGATGAGCCACGGCGACAAAGTGGCCGAACTGCCGCCAGGCTTTGCGCTGATGGCCAGCACGCCCACCTGCCCCATTGCGGGCATGGCCGACGAAGCGCGGCACTTTTACGGCGTGCAATTCCACCCCGAAGTCACGCACACCGTGCAAGGCCGGGCCATGCTGGAGCGCTTCGTGCTCGATATCTGCGGCGCCCAACCCGACTGGGTGATGCAAGGCCACATCGCCGAAGCTGTGGAATCTATCCGCCAGCAAGTGGGCAGCGAAGAAGTCATCCTGGGCCTCTCAGGCGGCGTCGATTCATCCGTGGCCGCTGCGCTCATCCACCGCGCCATTGGCGACCAGCTCACCTGCGTGTTCGTCGATCACGGCCTGCTGCGCCTGAACGAAGGCGACATGGTCATGGACATGTTCGCGGGCAAGCTCCACGCCAAAGTGGTGCGCGTCGATGCCAGCCAGCTCTTTCTCGATGCCCTCAAAGGCGTGAGCGACCCCGAACAGAAGCGAAAAATCATCGGCAAGCTCTTCGTCGATGTTTTCAAGGCCGAAGCCGAAAAACTCAAAGCCAGCGACGCCACACGCAAAGGCGCCGCCTTCCTGGCCCAAGGCACCATTTACCCCGACGTGATCGAAAGCGGCGGCGCCAAAAGCAAAAAAGCCGTCGTCATCAAAAGCCACCACAACGTCGGCGGCCTGCCCGAACAACTGGGCCTGAAACTGCTGGAGCCGCTGCGCGATTTGTTCAAAGACGAAGTGCGCGAACTCGGCGTGACCCTGGGCCTGCCCCACGACATGGTCTATCGCCACCCCTTCCCCGGCCCCGGCCTGGGCGTGCGCATCTTGGGCGAAATCAAAAAAGAATACGCCGACCTGCTGCGCCAGGCCGATGCCATCTTCATCGAAGAACTGCGCTCCACCATCGAGCCGAACAGCGGCAAAAGCTGGTACGACCTCACCAGCCAGGCCTTCACCGTGTTCCTGCCGGTCAAGTCCGTTGGTGTTATGGGCGATGGCCGCACTTACGACTACGTCGTCGCCCTGCGCGCCGTGCAAACGAGCGACTTCATGACTGCCGATTGGGCGGAATTGCCGTATGCGCTGCTGAAAAAAGTTTCTTCAAGAATCATTAATGAAGTGCGGGGGATTAACCGGGTGACGTATGACGTTTCCTCCAAGCCGCCGGCGACGATTGAGTGGGAGTGATTCGGCGTCTGGCACTGGCTGGCACCTAGTGGCACGAAAACACACCTAAGCCCGCGTAAATGCGGGCTTTTTTTTGATTTCATTCGGCACCGCCTGGCAACATTTGGCATCGCCAAGCACCGTTTTTTCATGGCATGATGGATGGCATTGAATGCTTCTATGCCATGAGAAGTCGCCGATACCATGCAACCACCTTGTGGGTGTTCATGGTATTGAATTGGCGTAACGCAATGATTTTGTTGTTGTTTTACGCCAGGATAGACCGATTTTCGGATCATGGTATTTGAGCTGAATCAGGGCGAGAACCATGCTGACCGATACCAAGCTGCGCAACCTCAAGCCGAAGGACAAGCTCTACAAGGTGAATGACCGTGACGGCCTCTATGTAGCCGTCACGGCCGCCGGAGCGATCTCATTCCGCTACAACTACTCGATCCACGGTAGGCAGGAGACCATCACCTTCGGCCGCTACGGTGTCGGCGGCATCACCCTGGCGGAAGCCCGCGAGCGGTTGGGCGAGGCCAAGAAGATGGTCGCGGCCGGGAAGTCACCGGCCAAGGAGAAGGCGCGGGATAAGGCCCGCGTCAAGGACGCGGAGACATTCGGGGCCTGGGCGGAAAAGTGGCTGCGCGGCTACCAGATGGCCGACTCCACCCGCGACATGCGGCGCTCAGTCTACGAGCGCGACTTGAAGCCGAAATTCGGCAATCAGAAGCTGGTGGAGATTACCCACGAGGACTTGCGGGCACTGACTGATGCCATCGTGGAGCGCGGCGCGCCGGCAACGGCAGTGCATGTCCGCGAGGTGGTGATGCAGGTCTATCGCTGGGCCATCGAGCGTGGCCAGAAGGTCGAGAACCCGGCGGAGCTGGTGCGTCCAACGTCCATCGCCAAGTTCGAGCCGCGCGACCGTGCGCTGACGCCCGACGAGATCGGCCTGATGTACCAGTACATGGAGCGCATTGGCACAGCGCCATCCATTCGGGCGGCGGCCAAGCTGCTGCTGTTGACGATGGTGCGCAAGAGCGAGCTGACCAACGCGACTTGGAGCGAGATTAATTTCAGCGACGCGCTTTGGACGATCCCGAAGGAGCGGATGAAGCGGCGCAATCCGCACCTGGTGTTTCTGTCCCGCCAGGCGCTGGACATCTTCATTGCCCTGAAAACCTTCGCCGGTGGATCGGACTACGTGCTGCCGTCCCGGTACGACTCGGACCTACCCATGAGCAGCGCCACGCTCAACCAGGTGCTGACGCTGACGTATCGGCTGGCGCAGAAGGAAGGAAAGCCGCTCGCCAAGTTCGGGCCGCATGACTTGCGGCGCACGGCCAGCACGTTGTTGCACGAGGCCGGCTACAACACGGACTGGATCGAGAAGTGCCTGGCGCACGAACAGAGAGGCGTCAGGGCCGTCTACAACAAGGCCGAGTACCGCGAGCAGCGGACGGCGATGTTGCAGGACTGGGCGGACATGATCGACGAATGGACGCTCAAGCGGCCGAAGCTTAAGTCAGAGGAGGTCAGGTAGGCAGCGCCTCCAGAACAGCGACCTTGGCCTCGGCAGTCATTGACACTTGAGGGGCGCTGCGTTTTAGCCGCTAAAAAGCGGTGGCTGCGACCGATGGGGTGAAGCCGGGCCGCATGGCCTGCGTGCCCGATGACTTGCGTGCCTCGATCCATTCCTCGACCTCAGCCAAGTCCCAAGCGACGTTTCGGCTGGTGAGTGCGATCCGGCGTGGGAACTCCCCGCGTTGCTCCATGTTGAAGATCGTGCGCTCAGACAGCGGGATCATCGCCAGCAGCTTCTTGCGGTTGATGAGTGTCTTGCTTGTCGTTGCCTGCATCCCTTGGCCTCTTTCGGTCACTAGCGAACATGTGCCAGATGGTGCTTGGTAATGCGGATCAGGTCGGCCGAATAGTTGTTCACTTTGGTTGACATCGAAAGAGATCAGAGAACGCGCGCTTCTATTGCTTTTTCAGATGAAAATTTTCGGGAATCGATGCCAGCGCTTTAAGTGCCTTAGACACTGCTTGGCGCGTCAGCGGCCGTTGATCGTTTCTCGAAAGCTGTTCTGCAATCTCCGACTGATTGAGTCCGGAATACTGGAGCACAAGAATCTTCTTCTTGGCGTCCGACAGCTTCGAGTCCACCATCAATCGCGCCAGGTCTCGAAGCTCAGCCATGTCGGCTGGCTGCAAGGTCTGACCCAGCATGTAGTGAAAGAAGTAGTTATCAACCAGCTTGTCGCCGGACGCCGCCGCATGGGGCGTGGCTCGCTTCGCGCATTGCCGCTTGAGCCTTGCCAGTTCGATATCGAACTGCGCGACGGATCGTTTTGCTTGTCTATAGGCAGGGTTGCCTGCACCGCTCAGCAACTTCGGCTGATGAGCAACGCAGTACAGGCTGCTCAACCGAAGTGTGTCAGCGGCCCCGCGCAGTTGAGACTCATCGCCTGCAAATGAAGCGAGCGCGGTGAGCTCTCCGCAAAACCGACAAAATCCTTGCCTGCGTCTTCCATTCAAGCCCCGTGACTTTCCGTCGGAGCCTCGTATTGGAGAGTCCACCGGCTGTTTGCAGGCGCAGGCCCATATCAGCTCAAACAGCGATTCGAGAGTCGCTGTAAACCGTTTGTCCCTTGCGCTTGTGCAGTCCTCCTGACGGATGAACCTTCGTAGCAGTTCCCGTTGCAGAGGAACCATCGCATCAAATCCGATCAATCGAATGATGCCGCTCAGGCCCACCCCTGTCCCAGCTCCGGGGATGTGGCCCAAGAAGCGCAGTGGAAGCTTTTCCGTGTACTTGGCCACAGCGGGGTCGATCAACTCTTCTACCAGCCGAACGATTGGGTGCTGCTTCGACGATGCGGAGTAGGGCAGCCACCGATCATGGAACTGCTTGATGGCTTCCGCGACGGTCGGATCGCATTCTTCGGAAATGATGGTGGGTTTCGCATTTCGCATGTCAACCATTGTGGACAACTAAATGGGTGTTGGCAACTCTAACAACGCCTAACCTTCGTTGTACTTCAGTTGATAACGGAGGTTTACGCAATGACGATGGAAGACACGCTGCTGCAACGCTTCGGCCCGCTGCTGAGCATCGCGCAGCTCGCCACTGTCCTGGATCGTTCGCCTGATGGATTGCGGATCAGCTTGCGCGCGACGAACGAGTGGACGCAGCGAATCAACAAGGCCCGCTTGAAGATCGGCCGGCGGGTTTACTTCCGAACCTCGCAGATCGCCGAGGTGCTGAGCGACGAATCCCTGTACGGAACGGGGAACTGAGTCGTGGCGATTGATGTCCTGGCGGCGTTCGAGTGCGAACCGCCGGTGCTGGATTTCATATGGCCGGGCTTCCTGGCGGGGACAGTCGGCGCGCTCGTTGCTCCAGGAGCCACGGGTAAGAGCTTCTGGGCGCTCGAAGCGGCCATGAGCATCGCATGCAACGTTTCCGGTGGCGATCTCGTTGGCCTGGCCCCCGCGCGTACCGGGCGAGTGGTCTATCTGGCCGGGGAAGACCCACCGCCCGCGCTTGTGCGGCGCATTCACGCCATCGGCCAGCACCTCGGACACACAGCCCGCCAAGCCATCGCAGAGAACCTTGCGGTTGAGCCGATCATGGGCAAGCGCTTGAACATCATGGACGATGCCCACTTGCGCCGCGTTGTCGAGTACAGCGCCGGGGCGCGGCTGATCGTGCTGGACACCCTGAGTCGCATTCACGCCCTCGATGAGAACAGCAACGGCAACATGGCCCACCTCGTCGCCGTGCTGGAGCAGGTCGCGGCTACTACGGGCGCATCCGTGCTCTACCTGCACCACGTCAGCAAAGGCAGCGCCCGCGAAGGGCAGACCGACCAGCAGCAGGCCGCGCGTGGCGCGTCCGCGCTGATCGACAACGCCAGATGGTGCGGCTACGTCGCCCGTATGACCGAGGACGAGGCCAGGCGTCTCAGCGACCGCGCTCATGACCGGCAGCCTATCGGCAATGAGCGCCGCGGCTACTTCGTGCGTTTCGGTGTCAGCAAACAGAACTACGACACTACGCCGCTTGATCGCTGGTACATGCGGCACGCGGGCGGCGTTCTGGTGCCGGTGGAGCTGCATGAGGCCAGCAGGAATGAAGAAAAGGGACGTGATGGCCGGAGGCGAGGCGATGGCTTTTGACCTCACCCATGCCAGGCACGATCCAATGCACTGCTTGGTCCCCGGCTTGTTCCGCAGTCTCAAACGCGGCGAACGGAAGAGGCTCAAGCTCGATGTGACGTATCACTACGCCGAGAATGAACAAGCGAGGTTTGTCGGCTTCGAGCCTCTTGGTGCTGATGACATGCGACTGCTGCAAGGTCTTGTTGCTCTTGGAGGGCCGAAGGGCATCATCCTGACGCCAGAGCCAACAGCAGAGTTGCCGAGGCAACTGCGTCTATTCCTTGAGCCGAAGTTCGACGCGGTAGGGCAGGATGCGCTTGTTGTGCGAGAGAGCATGACAAGCCTGCTAGCCGAAATCGGCTTGACCGATGGTGGCGACAACATCAAGGCCATCAAGGCGTGCTTGCTGCGCATGGCAAACGTGACCGTGGTAGTCACCAAGGGGGGCAGGCAAAGGTCTTTTCACCTGATGAGCTATGCCTTCGACGAGGAAGACGGGCGGTTGTTCGTCGCACTGAATCCACAGATCGCGGAGGCGATTCTTGGGAGGCGCCCGTATACCCGCATCGAGATGGTCGAAGTACGGGCGCTACAAACCGACCCGGCCCGCCTGATTCACCAACGGCTATGCGGCTGGATCGATCCCGGCAAAGCCGGGCGCGTAGAACTCGATACCCTTGCTGGCTACGTCTGGCCAGACGAGGCGAACGCCGAGGCCATGAAGAAGCGCCGCCAGAAGACCCGCAAGGCTCTGGCCGAGCTTGGCTCCGTGGGCTGGAAGGTCAGCGAGTATGCGACAGGGAAGTGGGAAATTGGCAGGCCAAAGCCCGTAGTAACGTTCCCCAAGCTCCGTAGCAATGATCCCCTTCATCCGTAGCAACGTTCCCCGCCTCAAGCCGGAAAATACAGCAACGGCGCGGGATTGGGGCTGGTTCGCAAATTGCATCCATGATCTTCCAAGATCATCCACTAGGCGCGGCACTTGCCGCCGCCCTGTAGGGCGACGCCAAGCCCTTGCAGGCGGTCGGCCTTCGGCCGTTGGGTTGTACGCCAGAAGGGTGGTTGGCTCCGGCCGACCCTTTTAGCGGCTAAAACGCAGCGCCCCTCAAGTGTCAATGGACTGGCGTTGTATGTTGTAGCGCGCTACAACATACAACAGTTCAATTCGATTCCCGGCCACGTCATGAGGCCGGCCCTTCTTTCGCGCGCACGTCGAGCTGCAGCATCGCTATTTCCGGCGAGGCTGGCCACAATCGGGGCACGGTCGACCATCGCCACATCCGACGATGCACCGAGGGGCCCCATCGCTAGTTCTGAAGATTACGGCCGCCGGCGCTCGAGCTCGCATCGCCGCTTCTGAGGATGCGATCCGCTCTTTGACACTTGAGGGGCCGAGCGGCGGGGGTTCTCCCGGCAACTCCCTCTTGGCGTTCAACTTTCCGTGCTATGAGCTCCCGTCCCTGTCTTCGATAGGCGTGCCCGTGTCATCGACTCCATGTCAACCATTTCGGCCAATTATTGGACTGTTGTGTAGGCCGGCACTCCG
The DNA here is from genome assembly GCF_001262075.1 of Ottowia sp. oral taxon 894. GTDB lineage: Bacteria > Pseudomonadota > Gammaproteobacteria > Burkholderiales > Burkholderiaceae_C > Ottowia > Ottowia massiliensis. The sequence continues at coordinate 628,648 of NZ_CP012073.1, forward strand.
TAACCTTCGGAGTAGTTCAGTTGATAACGGAGGTTTACGGACATGGTGACGACAGAAAGCAGCTACCCCGACGAGCTGGCCGCACGGCTCGATCATCAGCAGCAGACCTCGCAAATAAAGCGGAGGGACTACCTGGCTGCATTCATGGCGGCGCGCACGGACGTGTCGGCAGCGATTGAGGCTGGCTACGCGCTCAAGATCATCTGGGAGCACATGCGCGAGATCGGGCGAATCCCTTTCCGCTATGAGACGTTCCTGAAATACGTTCGCCAGCACATCACCAATGCACCGCCTGGCTCCACGGGTCAGAGCACGAAGTAAGCAAAGTCCCATGCTCTATCGCTGCAAGCGCATGGCTGAAACGCTGTTACCGGCCTCTTGGATCGCTGCAAGCACACGGACGTTGGCAATTTCCGTTGGTTTTCCCGCTGCTGGCGCGCTGTTGCGAAGCAATGGTGCGGTTACAGCGCGAAATTCGATGAGGCATACGAGGCAAAAACAACGCCGAAAGGCGGGCAGGATGTGTGAAGTAGGCCCACCGCGCAAGCGCAGTGTTCCTCTTCACTTTCCCTTATTCGCGCCTACGGCGCTCAACGGGCATCCTGCTCTGCGAGGCATCCGGCGACCGCCGGCAACGACATGAGGACGCCAAGATGGAGGTCAACGAGAACAAGGTGACGAGGAAGGGCAGCCCGCCCATCAAGGTCTATTGCCTGCCCGAAGAGCGGGCCGAGATCGAGGCGAACGCCAAGAGGGCGGGCGTCAGCGTGGCGCGCTATCTGCGCGACGTGGGCCAGGGCTACCAGATCAAGGGTGTCATGGACTACCGGCACGTGCGCGAGCTGGTGCGCGTCAACGGCGACCTTGGCCGTCTTGGCGGTTTGCTCAAGCTCTGGCTGACGGATGACGCGCGCACGGCCAAGTTCGGCGAGGCCACCATCCTGGCGTTGCTGGGCCGGATCGAATCCACACAGGACGAAATGAGCCGCCTCATGAAATCCGTGGTGCAGCCGAGGGCGGGGGCATGATTTTTTTAGCCGCTAAAACGCTGGCGGGCCGGCCATGATCGCCAAACACGTGCCGATGCGCTCGCTGGGCAAGTCCGACTTCGCCGGCCTAGTGAACTACGTCACCGACGCGCAGAGCAAGGATCACCGGCTGGGCCAGGTGCAGATCACGAACTGCGATGCCGTGTCCGTGCAGGACGCCATCACCGAGGTTCTGGCGACCCAGCACACGAACACGCGGGCCAAGGGCGACAAGACCTATCACCTGATCGTCAGCTTCCGGGCCGGCGAGCAGCCCGGCGCCGACACGCTGCGCGCGATTGAGGAACGCATTTGCGTCGGGCTGGGCTATAGCGAGCATCAGCGCGTCAGTGCCGTCCACAACGACACCGATAACCTGCATACCCACATCGCCATCAACAAGATTCACCCGACGCGGCACACGATGCACGAGCCGTACTACTCGCACCGGGCGCTGGCGGAACTCTGCATGACCTTGGAGCGCGACTACGGCCTGGAGCGCGACAACCACGAGCCGCGCCGGCGCGGTGCGGAGGGGCGGGCCGCCGACATGGAGCGGCATTCCGGCCAAGAAAGCCTGTCCGGCTGGATCAAACGTGAATGCTTGGCCGAGATCAAGAGCGCGGCGAGTTGGGCCGAACTGCACCAGGTCATGCGTGAGAACGGTCTGACGTTGCGCGCCCGAGGCAATGGCTTGGTCATCGAAGCCGACGACGGCACCACGATCAAGGCCAGCACCGTCGCCCGTGACCTGTCCAAGTCGGCGCTGGAGAAGCGTTTCGGGGTCTTCGAGGCTTCGCCCGAGCATCAGGCCGCGCCGACGCGGCGCGGCTATCAGAAGGGCCAGCCGATGCGCTTGCGTGGTGGGCTGGACACGACTGAGCTTTACGCCCGGTACAAGGACGCACAGCAGGGCCTCACGGCGACCAGGGCCGGCGCACTGGCCGAGGCGAAGCGCCAGAAAGACAAGGCCGTGGAGAACGCCAAGAAGGCGGCGGCGATGAGGCGGGCGGCGATCAAGCACCTGACCGATGGCCGGCTGACCAAGCGACTGCTGTACGGCCAGGCCAGCGCGGCACTGCGCGCCGATCTGGCGGCGATCCACGAGCGCCACAACCAGGAACGGGCAGCTATCTATCTGGCGCACAGCCGGCGCACGTGGGCCGACTGGCTCAAGCAGCAGGCAATCGCCGGCGACGGCCAGGCCATCGATGCCTTGCGCGCCCGTGAGGCAGCTCAGGGCCTCAAGGGGGACACCCTTCAGGGTGAGGGTGTGGTGAAGGCCGGTCGTGCCTTGGTGATCGACAACATCACGAAGAAGGGCACCATCATCTACCGCGCCGGCAGCTCAGCCGTGCGTGATGACGGCGAGCGCTTGGCCGTGTCCAGTGAGGCCGACCGCGCCGGCGTGTTAGCCGCCTTGCGCATGGCGATGGAGCGTTACGGCGAACGCATCACCGTCAGCGGTAGCGTGGCGTTCAAGGCCACCGCGATCCGGGCGGCCGTGGATGCGCGGCTGCCCATCGTCTTCACCGATCCGATCCTGAAGCGTCGGCGGCTGGTCGAGGCCGCGAAGGCTCAGGCCAGAGTCCGTCCCGGCGCGCCACCTGTCGGCCGGCAACCACCGCCGCATCGTCGGCATGGCCTGCGCACGCTGGGCCAGCTCGGCGGTCTGTACATCGAGGGCGGAGCCCAGCGGCCGGCGCAAGCGCCGAGGCCAGCGCCGATGCCAGCCAAGGTACGACCATCAGCACCGTCCGAACTAGCGCAGCGCGAGGCGCGGCTGCGGGCGCAGATGGAGGCCAAGAGGGCCAAACGCCAAGAGAACGGCAAGGGGCGTGGTCGATGACGAGCGCTTTCACTACCTGGGAGGTGCAGTGCGAGCTTCACCCCCGTACACCGATGTTCAACAGAAATGGCCGGGCGCTACGGTGTCGCTCAGGTCGGGGTACCGGGACAGCGATACGGCGTGCTGTCTCTGTGATGGCCCAACGCCGCCAGTTGCCGACCAGGCAGCCGGCAGGCGCAGTGCAGCCGCTCATCACATTCCAGGAACTCGACCATGAAACACGTCCGTTTTTTAGCGGCTAAAACCGCGCTTGCCGCCTCCCTCCTTGGCGTCATCGTGACCACGCCGGCCTCGGCCGGCATCCCCGTCATCGACGGCGGCAACCTGGTGCAGAACGTCATGACGGCCATCGAGTCGGTGGCGCAGACGCTCAAGCAGATCGAGCAGTACCAGACCCAATTGCAGCAGTACGAGAACATGCTGCAAAACACGATGGCCCCGGCGGCCTACATCTGGGATCAGGCGCAGTCCACCATCAACGGGTTGATGAATGCCGTCAACACGCTGGACTACTACAGGAACCAGCTCGGCAGTCTCGACACCTACCTGGGCAAGTTCCAGGACGTGAGCTATTACCGCAGCTCGCCGTGCTTCTCGGCTGCCGGGTGCTCGGATGCCGAGCGCGCCGCGATGGAGCAAAACCGCCGCCTGGCGAGCGAGAGCCAGAAGAAGGCGAACGACGCGCTTTTCAAGGGCCTGGAGCAACAGCAGCGCAACCTGACCGCCGATGCTCGCCAGCTCGAACGGCTCCAGTCCGCCGCGCAGGGTGCGAACGGCCAGATGCAGGCCATCGGCTTCGCCAATCAGCTCGCCGCCAACCAGGCAAACCAGCTTCTGCAAATCCGCGGCCTGCTGATCGCGCAGCAGAACGCCGCGACCGCCAGGATGCAGGCCCAGGCTGATCTTGAGGCCCGGCAGCAGGCGGCGCACGCGACAGCGACGGAATCCAGGATCGGCAAAACAGCCAGCCCGAGAAACTGGCTTGAGCTGATCCGCTGATCGGGGGGCAGACACCATGCAAAAAACGCTGCTGATCGCCGCCCTCATGGCGGCCTTGCTGGCTGGCTGCGAGAAGCAGCCACCCGCGCCGGTCATGCCCGAAGTGAGCGACGCCAACTGTCAGCTTCCCAGGATCATGGAGATCAAGGACAAGGCGACGCGAGAAGCCTTTGCCGGGAAGTGCGCACGCCGCTCGCTCACCGGCGGCGGCATTGCACCGACCAAAGACCCGAAGAACTGGCTGGAGCTGATCGACCAGACGACCCCGAAGGGGCAGGAGGCAAAACCATGAAAGCACTGCACAAGGCGGCGCTGATCGGCGTCGCCCTCGCGCTCTACTCCACCGCCGCATCGGCCCAGCTCACCAACCAGGGGATGCTTGACCAGGTAGTGACGGACTTCGCCTCAGCGGCGAGTTCCTGGCAGGTCGCCGTGATGAATGCGGCCATGTTCTTGTTCTGGACGCTGGGCACAATCTCGCTGGTCATCACGTTCGGCTTCATGGCGCTGCGCAAGGCCGACATTGGCGAGTTCTTCGCCGAGTTCATCAGGTTCATCCTGTTCTTCGGCTTCTTCCTCTGGCTGCTGCGCTACGGCCCGACCTTTGCCGGCTCGATCATTCGATCACTGCGTCAGCTCGGGGAACAGGCTTCTGGCGTGTCCTCGGTGACACCCTCGGGCATCGTGGATGTGGGGTTCCTGATCTTGAAACAGGCCCTTGCCAACCTGTCGGCCTTCTCGCCTGTCGATAGCGTCATTGGTGTGGCCTTGAGCCTCGGCATCCTGATCCTGCTGACCATCGTTGCCGTGAATATGTTGCTGCTGCTCGTGTCGAGCTGGATTTTGATGTACGCGGGCATCTTTTTCCTGGGGTTCGGTGGCTCGCGTTGGACGTCCGACATGGCGATCAACTACTACAAGACCGTGCTGGGTGTGGCCGTGCAGATCATGACGATGGTGCTCCTGGTCGGCATCGGGAATGATCTGCTTACCAGCTTCTACGCCAGGATGAACACCGGCACGCTGAACTTTGAAGAGCTGGGCGTTATGCTGGTTTTCTGCGTGGCGCTGCTCATGCTGGTCAATCGTGTGCCCCCTCTGGTCGTCGGCATCATCACCGGCTCGGGTATCGGCGGCGCGGGTGGCATCGGCAACTTCGGCGCAGGTGCTGCCATTGGTGCGGCTATGGGCGCGGCGAGCATGGCCGCCGGTGCGGCAAGCGTGGCCGGCGCGGCCGTGATGGGTGGTGCGGCCTCGGCCGCCGGCGGCATGTCGGCGATCAAGGCAGCGTTCGAGAAAGCAGGGTCTAGCGCAGGCGGTGAATCGGGCGGAATGCCCATGCTCGGCGGTGGCTCCGACTCCGGTAGCGATGCAGGCTCGTTTGCGCAAGCTGCTGGCTTTGGTGGCGGGTCAAGCTCAGGTGCGGGCACCACTACACCACTTGCACAGGCCGCCGGTTTCGGCAGCAGCTCGGGCAGCGGTGCCAGCGGCTCAGGTGGAAGCAATGGGCAGCAGCCCGGTAAATCGGGTGGAGGTTCCAGCTCGAAGGGTGGCGACGAAGCCGGCAGCAAGAAAGCCCAGCAAGGCGGCCAGCAGGCCGCACCAGGCAGCACCGGCCCCGGCTTGCTGGCCTCGGCCGCATCGGCGCTTGGCACGGCGGGCCGCGTGACAGCCGACGCCGGCGCGAACCTGATGCAAGGCGTCGGAGAGGTTGCGAAGGCCAAGGCCGTCAGCATCCGCGACGCCGCCGCCGAGCGCATCGCCGACACCACCGGCGGGAAGATCGCGGCGGCGATCAGGGCGAGCGCGGAGAGCGACCAGGCCGGCGCTGTCGAGGCGGTGCCGACATTCGGTGGCAACAACCTGGCAGGGGCCGATTCGGCCGCTGCCGATCCTGATGATGAAGTGGCCGCGTTCGCCAACCGCGAGCACGGTAAATCGGAGGCGTGACTATGAAACGTAGTGGCTTTTTCGACTGCTTGGCGCTCGACCAGGTGCAGCGGCTGGCAGTGGAGTTTGAGCAGCCTGGCGATCAATCAACCGAGCTTGATGCAGCGGCGGAAGTTTCGGCCTTTGTTGATCGCTCTGCTCCGTCTGCCATCGAGGCCACCAGGCCGGCGGCCAGGTCATCGAGCAACAGCTACAGCGGCAGCAACAGGAACACGCCGCTAGCAGAAGCTGCCGGCTTCTACAGCAGCGGCCAGCGGTAAAGCGCGCCGGCCGGCGTGGGGCCGGCCGACACTTCCACAACCCACCTGATAGAGAGGTGAATCATGGCAACCCTGAATCCTACCAACGCAATCGCAACCCAGGCAGTTCATCATGCGGCCGCGCAACTCGCCGCCCTGGACTGGATCGACCAGGACGCGGCGCGGCAACTCTCACCGATGGCTGAGGCCGTCGCCAATATGTTCATGGTGCTGTACTACCAGGCCGAGACGGGCCGAGCCACGCGGGACGATTTCCGCCAGGCCCTGGATGCGGTGCGGCAGTCACTCGCCGCGTAGGCTCGCGCACCAGGAACAGCAAGGGCGGCCGGTGGCCGCCCTTGTCGTTTTCGGGCCTGCATCGCTGGAAGCGACGATGCGCGCCGGCGTGCTCGAGCATCGTCAGATCGAGCGATGACGGCCGCCCTGCGCCTTCCCCTTGGAGTGGATCTCGCATCGTCATTTCCGGCGATGAGATCCACCTGCAGCACCGCCAGAAATGGCGATGCTGGCCAGCTTCGCTATTTGATACCGTGCATGGCCCGCGCACATGCCGCAACTTCGCGGGCGTGCTGGATACAGGCCGGGTCGGCCGTGGCTTCGGCATCGGCCAGGAACGCGGCTATGGCTTCGACGGTTTGCAAGTCCTCGGGCAGCAGCTCACGGCCAACGGCCGGGGCATCCACCCATTCGCGCTGCTCCGGCGGCAATGGATACTGGCCGGATGCTTCGGCTTCGGCCAGCAGCTCATCAAGCGTGTAGCGCACCCGGTCGGCCGAGACGGCGCGGGCCGGGTCGGCTTTGAGCGCGTCATGGGCCGGGCCGGCCTTCTCATGCAGCCAGGTTGCCAGGTTCTTCGGGTCAATCATCGGCTGGCCTCATCGAGCAGCGCCGCCAAGCGTTCCAGGTCATCGACCGAATACCCACGGAAGCGGCCGGCCAGCAGCTCGCCCAGCTCGGCCAGCGTCAATCCAAGAGCCGCCGCCGCTTGGTCGTTCGACAACTGCCGCGCCGTGATCGCCTGGCTGATCTTGGTTACGAGCGTGGTCTTGGCCTGCATTTCGTCGGCGCCGGGGCGGCCCAGGTCGGCATAGACGTTCGTGCTGCCTTCATCAATTTCCGGCGTGTCGTCGGCGTTCAGGTCGGCGAACAGGGCTTCGACGGAATCGAGCCGCTTCAAGCCGCCCCGTCGGGCTTCTCCAATTGCTTCCTCGGTTTCCTTCTTGCCCATCGCATACCTCACGCTGATTGTCTTGCCCGGCTTATTGAAGCTGTCACATTGAGCTAGGGCGCATATAGATTGCACTTTGTTAAATGCGCCTGCCGGGCTATAGTAGGCGCACTTAGGTATACCCAAACGCGCCTATCCATGTCCAATGTCATCAAGTTCCCCAAGAAGGTCGAGCAGCCCGCCGCGCCCGAGCCGGTGAAGCCGGCCCCAGCTTCCGTGCCTGGCGTTCAGAAGGTTGATGGTCATGGGCTGCTGGCCGGCCTGGTCAAGTTCGTATGGATGGCGACGGTACTGGTCTGGCCGATCTTCAGATGGATGGTGTCCCTTGAGGTGCTGTTCCAACTCCTGCGGATGTTTTACCACTGGCGCACGCCGGGCGTGCATGCCGGCTGGACGTTCCTGCTGCACTTCGCCGCGCTGACCGCGCTCACCTACTTTGTCTCCGTCTACAAGCCGAAGGGGCTTTGACATGAATGCCAGCCCAATGATGGCGCGGGTCTATCTGCGTGTCAGCACGGACGCGCAGGATTTGGAGCGCCAAGAGGGGATCATCACGGTCGCGAAGGCTGCTGGGTACTACGTCGCCGGCATCTACCGCGAGAAGGCATCCGGCGCGCGCGCCGACCGGCCCGAGCTGCTGCGCATGGTGGCCGATCTGCAATCGGGCGAGGTGATCATTGCCGAGAAGATCGACCGAATCAGCCGCCTGCCGCTGCCCGAGGCCGAGCGCCTGGTGGCCTCGATCCGGGCCAAAGGCGCACGCCTAGCCGTCCCCGGCGTGGTCGATCTATCCGACCTGGCGGCCGAGGCCAAGGGCGTTGCCAAAATCGTTCTGGAGGCCGTCCAGGACATGCTTTTGAAGCTGGCCCTCCAGATGGCCCGTGACGACTACGAAGACAGGCGCGAACGCCAGCGCCAAGGCATCGAGCTGGCGAAGGACGCCGGCAAGTATCGGGGCCGCCGCGCTGACCCGAAGCGCCATGCCCAGGTTGTCGCACTGCGCAAGTCCGGCCACAGCATCACCCGGACGGCCGAACTGGCCGGGTGCAGCCCATCCCAAGTGAAACGGATATGGGCAGTCGAAGTGAGCCAGGCCGAGGCGGTGCGCATGGGGGCCTTCCGCGAGGACGCATTGACCGAGGCTGACGCGATGGCGGCTGCCGATCAGGAGGGTACGAAGGTATGAGAAACGGACACTACTCCTTGCCACCGCTCCGTCCCGAGCTGCAAGCAGCGTGTGAGGAGATGAACGCCAAGGAAGATTATTTCGCCTATGCCGTGTGCCGCACCCATGACGGCCAAGCGTGGGAGGTGAACTACCGGATGGGCGGCATGTGTTTCGCGCTCGACGGCCAGTATCTCGACCGCGACGAGGCAATGGCCGCCGGCGCGGCCTGGTTGCTGGAGCAGCTCAACCGTGAGCCGACCGACGATGAGATGGCCTACCGGCGACTATGGGAAAGCCAGAAGGCTTTCATGCTCTGATCGACGTCAGATCGTTGTTCATAAAACGGTGGTTTTGCCGACGCCGCCTTTTGTGGCGACAACACCGAAAACAAACATTTGAACCTCGCTGAACTGTGGCTTAAAACCACAATCCAACGAGGCAATGAACGCAAACTGACTATGAAACTACCAAAGTATTAATTGGCGAACCTAGAACACACATCGTATAAAGTCATAAAGACTTCAAAAAAGGCTCATAAGCCCGTGATTTACTTCAGTTTTTTCAATCGGTCGAGTCTGCAGCCATTGCCCCGCTGAACTGCACACGGCGCCCACTCTACGACCACCAGCGGCCCGTGTCAACTTTTCTGCTTTGACTTCCATAGCATGCCCGGCGCTTGTCTGGCGCATGGCGGATGTCGAATCTGCCTCAGTTTCCTTGCATCAACCTGAGCACCGGATTGGCGGGCGGCACCGGCAGCACCCAGCGATCCGGCGCCATCAGAACGATGGCAGAGAGCCGGCCAACGCTGGCTCCGCCTCGGCCGAGTACCTCGTAGCGCAGGATGTTGACCTTGCTGCGGCCCTGGCCGGCGCCCATGCGGTGCCAGCCGGCCTTGATGACTTCGCGCTGCACTTGAAGGCCGGTGGCCTCCGCTTCGGACTCCAGGCCGGTTTCCCGGGCATACAGCTTGAAAATCAGCGGCGAGACCAGTGCCATGCCTTCTTCGGTGAAATGCACGGGGGCGCCTGATTCGTTGTACTTGATGACGCGGGCAGCCAGGCCCTGCTGGAGCCAGTGCACGAACGCGATGGCCTTCTCACTCGGCTCCGCCTTGCGAGAGGCGGTGTCCTGCGGCAGCTCGGGCAAGCTGGGCGTGAGCACGACAGGGGCTGTGACGGCTGCGCGTGCAGTCGTGTGCGCGCCGGCATTCGATGCCAGGCCTGGCGCCTGGAACAGCGGTCGAACGGCTGCGCTTTGGCGGGTTTCCGACGGGGTTTTTGCTTCGATTTGCAACGGCGCTTTTGCTCCGGGTTTCCCGGCGCTCCGTTCGGGGTTCGTCCTGGCCTGGCGGGTTTCGCCGCTTCCGACGGCGGTACGTGCTGCGACAGCTTCTGGAGACCTCGGCATTGCCGCAGGCGTGGGCGCCTTGACGGGGCGGGCTGGCGCCGTTGGCTTCATGGCCCTGACCTTTGGTGTGGCCGCGCCTGACAGGCTGCGCACGTCATCGTCCTCATCCAGCCAGCCGCTGTCAGGCGCATCCATGATGAAGAGTTGAACTACGGCACTGCCTGGTCTGATTTCCATTAGATCCGTCAGGAACTCGTTGTAGGTCAGGTCATCCATGGCTGTGGTACTCCCTGACCTTGTCGCGCCATTCCTGGCATGCCACGGGCGCGAGCGTCAGAAATGCCAGCGGACAGCTGTAGCGGTACGGGTGCATCGACTCGTCCATGGGTTTGTAGCCCCACTGCCCACCGCTGCATTCCAGGAGGTTGCAGCAAATGATGCAGTGCTTGCGGGGTGCCTGGTCTGTGCTGTCTGCATCAGGTGCAAACCGAAGCTCGACCACGGACCAAAGAACGCTCTCCGCTTCGTTGAAGACATAGGCCAGGGTGGTGCTGGTGCCCTTTTCGCTGGCCGATGCGCGTGTCAGCGCCTGGATCAGCTCGGAGCGTGACTTGGTGGTGAATAGCCATCCCATTTCGGGTCTCCTGTGAAGAATGCTGGAGCACCTCGCCCGGCCGGGACAGGGTTGCCCAGCGGGGTCGATGAAATGCCTGCCTGCCAGGCAGGTGGCTCAGGTCCGGAAACCTGGTGGATTGGTTGCAGGCCGCTCAGGCCAGGTGTTGCCTGAGTTGCTGCCAGGCCGTCACCAGCAAATACCAGCGGCGGTCAACCATGACGAATGGTTCGAGGTAGAAACGGTGCCGGGCCATGGCCGCCAGGTGATGCAGTGGCACGGCCAATGCGTCCGGCAGCCGGTTGCGCCACCGGGGCGCCGGCCAGCGCGCTTCAATGCGCATGCCCGCAGGCAGGCCGCCAGAGCCATCGCCGGAGACGGTGATCAGGGTGCGAAGCACACCGTCATTGCCACGGCTGGTCTCCAGGACAATCACGTCCTTGCTGTCGGTCTGGGATTGGGCATAGCCCGTGAGGCGCCCGGTCGTGCGCGAACGAACGTAACCGGAACGGGTGTAGTTCTTCATGGTGGTTCTCCTTGAACAAAAAAGGGACCACCGGCCCCGGCGGGACATGGTGGCCCCGCTGGGTGGATGAAGGTGCGATGCGTACCCGGCCGGCTTTCGTTGGCCTGCCGCGCTTTCAGGGTTGAGCGCGGCTGAAACCGTTCTTTCGGTTGCGTGCAGAAGGTTTCCCGGAAGCCACTGCCCAAGGCAGAACGTGGACGGAGGCTTCGGGGAACCCATCTGCGATGGGTTCGACATGCGGTCCATTGTGGCCGCAGGCAGGTGGGCAGGTCAACTGATCCTGACGATCTGGCCCAGGCGCTCGCCTGGCGTCAACTCGATGGCGTTGATCACGGGTACGAACTTGTCGATCATGGTGATCGTCTCCGTCACCTGGCCTTCGGCATCCGTGTCGTAGCTGACGCTGCGTTCCTTTTTCTTGAAGGTATCGCCCTTGATGAGAAAGGTGCGTCCGTCGGTGGACTCGATGCGGCCCGTGACCTGACCGGCCGCCAGGGCCAGTGCCAGGTGCCACTGGCTCATGTTGCGCAGCGGCCGGCGATGGGCCGAGCGTGCCTGGTTGAAGCAGTTGCCAAAGCCGGGCCACAGCAGACTGTGCTGCCAGCGCTTCAGTTCCTCGGCCAGCTGTCCTGCGTCCAGGCGAACGGCATGGAAGTCGAACTCGCTGCCTTCGGCAATGTGCGGCAGCTGGTAGGGCTGCTCGTGCCAGTGCGGTGGCAGCACCTGCTCGCGCAGCCCGCCAGCCTGCGCCTGGCAGAGCATGTCCAGCACGTCCTTGCGGGGATGTCCTGGCCGGCTCTTGACGCCGAAGATGACGCATTGCTGGAACTGCTGCTCAGGCGCCATGAAAAACCGCAGCGCCGTGAAGTGGCGGGCCAGGTAGGTCCGGATTTCGTCATCGAGTGCGTAGTACGGCACGATGAAGACCAGGATGCCGCCTGGCATGAGCAAAGGCGCGGTTTTCTTGAGAAAGGTGCGCTCCAGCCGTTCCGCACGGTCGGCGTCGCCATTGGCCTGACTGCTGCCCACGTTGTCCTTGAGGCCGTAGCCGTAGGGCGGGTTCAGAAACAGCAGGCCGATGCTGCGGGGCTTGACCACCACGTCATGCACGTCGGCGTGGATGACCCGGTCCAGCAGGGTCTTTGCGTGCCAGGCCCGTTCGCGGTCGAACTCGATGCCCAGGGTTTCAATGCCGGCGCCCTCCTCCTGGCCCTGCTGCCGCAGGCCGTGGGCCAGATCGGCCAGCGCGGTGCCTTCGCCGCAGCACGGGTCCAGCAGCCGCATGGGCATCTGAGCTGGTTCCAGCGCATTCTGGATGCGCTGCAGGGTTTCGGCGTCCGTGGGGAAGTAGCCGTTCTTGATGAAGTTGCGCGCCAGGCGCGCGAACATGAGTGCCATGGGTATCTCCTGTCACAAATGGAGGCAGGAGATGTCCCCGCAGGGACATGCCCTGCCGGGTGGGTAAAGAAGGCTGGCCACACGGGCCAGGCTGGGTTCAGTCTTCCATGACCCGCTCGTGGTCGATGATTCGCCACTGGCGGGCCAGCTCTTCGAACTTGCGGCCACCGTCGTCAAGGTAGGCGTGGACTTCCTGTCTGCAGACACGGGCATCCATGTGCAGCACCCTGATGCAGTGCTCAAAGAGGCTGCTGTCCAGCATCCGAAGATCCGTCAGGTTGAATGGAAAACGTGAACCGTTGTACAGGCCCAGCAGGAAGGCCGCGATGACACGGCACTGCCCTGAATGGCCACACGCCGCCTCGTACAGCGTCCTGAGCGACTCGACGCCACGGGCCTCGATTTCCGGTCTGGCCTGGCTTTGTGCATGGGCTGCTTCCAGCGCGCTTAACAGATGGTCTTGTTCTGAAGAATTCATGGTCGGCTCTCCTGGTTGTGAAGGTGTTTTGTTGCTGCGACACTTGCGGGCATGACTGAACGCCCACGCCTGACGACGATTGATGGTGGTGATGCTCCCCGGCAGGTCGATCTGACCGACCTGCTGGAGAACATGGACCTGAGGGACGCCTTGCCGCTGCTCAGGCAGCTCGGGCGCCGGCGCAAGCCTGCGGCCAATGCCGCTCTCGCAGCAGTTGGTGCAGGGACGCCGGCAACTGGGTCACCAGCACGGGATCGGCCAGACAGCCACGCACCAGCCTGATTGCCGAACACACCTGGTGGGGTGCGAACTGCTCACGGGCCTGCTCCAGCTGCTGGTATTCGTCCTCTCCGGCCGCAGAGAGCCAGTCGTTGAAGATGGCGTGAAACTGCTTGCGCAGCTTTACTTCCTGCTCGCTGGGATTGCTCTTGAAACTCATGGTCGTCTCCAATGGAAAGTGCGGGGACGGCCCTTCCCTGCGGGGATGGCGCATCCCCACGGGGTTGATGAAATGACGTGTACCCGGCCGGCTTTCGCCGGCATGACGCGCTTTCAGGGTTGAGCGCGCCTGAAACCAGTCCCTGGTCTGGCATGGATGGTTTCCCCAAATCCTGCAGGACACCGGGCAGGACTTGGGGAACCCATCGGGATTCCCAGGCTTGGAAAACGGTTTGAACATCTACCCCCTCGCTGCAGGCCAGGCACAACGGTGTCCCTGGAGGATCTGCATGCGGATCGCCGAAGTCGGAGGTCGAGGCGATCAAGGAATGGCGCGAGGGTCAACGGCTCCGGCTTGGCTTTCGCCGGGCACGGCCCATTCGCAAAGCTGCGGCGCATGAGGTCGCCGCCACCCAGCTCGAACGCCGCCCGCGCCGCTCAGGGCGCAGGGCTGGCCTGTGGACCGCGTTGTTCCCTGCCTCTCATCCAGGCGGCGAGCGACCCACAGGCCAGCCCTGCGCGCGTGTGCGCACGGGCCGGGCAAAGAGTGGCGTCAAGCGTCAAGCCACTCTGGCGTCATGGTGCAAACCAGGTCTGCTGCTTGGAGTCGAAGCGGTAGCCACGGGCCTTGAGGTCTGCGGTCTGCTCACGAAGGATCGTCCGGTCGATGGTGAGATCGAGCTTGATGGGTTCGCCCTGCTCGATGGCTTGCAGCATCTCGCTGTCATAGATGGCGCTGGCCTGTGCCGTGCCGGCGCAGGAACTGGCGCTGGCAACGCCCGCGAGTTTCTTCTTGAGGTTGGCCAGGGCACTGGCCGGTCTGGACCCGGATGCTTCTTGCGCTGCCGCGGCCGCTGAAGCCGTGGCGCGCGGGGGCGCTGGTTCATCCACCGGATCAAGTTCCACGGGTTCCGCTGCCAGCTGACGCTGGTCCTCGGTATGTACCTGCAGGTCATGCAGACGTGCGCGGATTTCCGTGACGGCCTTGCCGTAGGCGATGTACTGGCCCAGGTAGATTTCGCTAATCCACACGGTTGCCTCGTATTCGCCTTCCTCGAACTGCTCCAGGATGGCGTCCTTGACCTTGAACTCGCCAAAGTCGGTGGTCAGGTCGGCGACACAAAAGGGGCCGTTGCGGCTTTGCCGGATGTGCTTGATGCGCAGTACGGCGTTTTCTGCGGTGATCATGGCGGCATGTCTCCTGATCAAGCCGGACCACGTGCCTCCCCTTTCGGGACGGCCTGGGTCCCGGCTGGGTTGAATGAAAGGAAACGCCCGGACCGCTTGGAGCAGTCAGGGCGTCCCATGGGCTTGAAGTGTCTGGCAGGCTTGCGAGCCTGTCAGGTTTGGCACGGGATTCGTTGAGTGTGTGCAGTTCAGCGAAACGTGCCTACGTGTACCCCGGCGCACAAGGCGCGTACACGCTTCAGGGGTTGACGTGTCTCATGGCCCGAGGGCCGTGGCGGTTGTTCCAGTGATACCGCCAAACACTCGCAAAGAGGCTGAATTATCGGGTGAAATCTTTCGATTTCAACCCGCCCTGCCCCCGACAAGCGCCAAGGCTCGCGGGGTCAGCTGCCATACCTCGGCCATGACGCAGCCCGTGGGAACGCGTCTTCCGGTGTCCCTGAACAGGCCTGTCGCCAATGCCGGCTCCCTGAACGGCTCGTTTTCGCTCCAGGTCTTGACCAGAATCTCGTCCGGCCCGATTGAGGCCTCCGGGATATTGACGGTCAGAACACCGTAAGCCTCGCCTTCATCCGGTTGAAGAAAATGCAGGGCCAGCCGCTTGTTCCGGTAGCAGTCGGTATGGATGTCAAGTTCTTGCCCATAGGCATGCAGACTTCCGATGCGCATGATGGTCTCCAGTAAAACGGAGAGCGCCCCCTTGGGGATGGCTCCCCTTGGGGTGGAAATAAGAAAACCCCTCGATCCGCCATCAAGCGAATACGAGGGGTTGGAGGACTGACCTGTATCAGGCGGCTGCGCGATAGCGTTCACCCCGGAAGGTGTGGCCTGCGCTGGCTGGCTGATAGGCACGTCCCTGCGGGCGTGCCTGGCGGGTCATGGCTTGTGGACGCGCTTGCTGCTGGCCGTTAGGCTGCATGCGTGTCGTGGCCGGGCGCTGCGGTGCTGGCGCTGCGTCCCCGGGCACGCCGGCATCGGATTCGCTGTCGCCGGCCTCTTCAGGCATGGCTTCAGCTTCGGGCGGCGTAGCGTCGGGATCGCGTCGGTACACGCTCTCGCCGTCAACGGTGATGCTGTTGATCAGAAGCAGGCGTCCCTTGATGAGAGACGCCATTTCCTTGCGGCCGGTCGGGCGACCGTCCTGATCGCGCTCATCACGCTCGTATACGTGGGGATAGATGTCACCCACGCGAAACGAGACAAAGACCTTGCGTCGTGCCTCGACCGCCTCCTGCAGTTGCTCGACCATCTGGATGGCTTCGCTTCCGCTGACCCGAAGGTCGAAGTAGGTGGTGTTCGGCTCGTTGGCATCGCCGCGCAGGGCGTTGATGCTGCAGGCAAGGAAAGGTTGGCCACGGCGACCAGCTTTCTTGCTGGATTCAACCCAACGGATACGGTTTAAGTATCCCACGCCGTTGACGTGCAGGTTGAAGTGGCTGGATTGGGCTTGTGCGGAAGCGTTCATGATGGTCTCCAAGAAAGTGGACTCGGAAACCACGCAGCCCAGCACCAGCCTTGAGGCCGGGGACAGGGATGCGCGATCCCTGTCCGGGTTGCAAAGATGAAGGTACTCTGGAGCCGGCCTTGGGAGCCGGATCGTGCGCCTTTCAAGAGTTGAGGCGCCTCGTGTTGCCTTTCGGCAGATCACGAGAGCAAAGATAGCGCAAGTCTTAAACGCCTGTCAAGCACGTTCTTCACTGCCTCCCGTTTTCAAATAATGAATGCGTGCTTGACATCATCGCCGAAACCGACGATGAATTGAGAGCAAAAATCAAGCAATAATGCTTCATCATTACAGCGTGACACCAGCCTTACTTGGCATTTTTCACTGTGCTGTTTGACATGCCGCTTTATTTTGATGGCATATGCTTGCGCGATCAGGAATCTTCATTGCATACGGTCTCGCTTTCCTTGCAATCCTTTTGCAAATCGAGCCGTGAAAGCAGAGATCGCAAGCAGTTGCCGAAACACCCCTTGTCTGAAAGACCAAATGCGAGCCCCTTGAATTAATCGGTATCCCTATAGGATTACTTTCTGGTCCTAGCGGCCAACAGTCCTCGCGAACTTTGCCCCTGATCCTCCAAGTGGAGCCAATTTCCAATATTGATGGCACTTGCCCAATCGCCACCACTAAATATCTGACCCCAGCACCCTCAAGATAAACCGCTCGTTTATTCTGATCGAGGATTTTCGCTTGAAAAATGGCGCTCAACACATTCCGAGGGATGCCAAAAAATCGACAACTGATCTGCATAGACGGAGTCATCTCCTGCGCTCCGCCAATTCATGAAATCTGCTTGCAGTAAATGCATTTGCCCCTCAGCCAGTCCAATTTAAAACTCTTGAGGACTTATTTTCATCCATATCCATCAATTTATTTTCAATCAACAACCCGGGATAAACCCATTTCAACCTTAAGCCTTATTTTTTCCAAAAAATAATTTTCCTAAACTTTCCATGAAAATACGAGCCGTAAAATATACAACCCCAGAAACAAAGGAGACCAAATGTACTACTTCTCCCCCATTCAGCCACCTCCTCAAGAGCAAAGTGGAAAAAAGCAAACCCAAGACTGAAAAAAATATACGCTTCCGGCTCACATTGTTTGATATTTCATTCATGAAGTTCCCGGACAAGGACATCATAACACACAAAAAAACCACTTCGGCAGCATATCTTTGATCAATATTCCAGAGGAATCCAAGAAATAAGCTGCCAGAGAGAATCATTGCGACAGCGAGTTCGGCAGCCGAAATGTCCCCATTTTTAAACTGATCTATAGATGAGTAGAAAGGAACCCAATGCCTGGGATTGTATTTATTCATGGACAGAATATCCTGTTCCCCTTTAATCCGCCAGTAACGCCCTGATGAAATGCAGAGATCAGATATCCTGCTGCAGCAAAGGAAACGGCTATCCCTACACCAGAAAAAAATAATCCCCCCAAAAAAACACCCAAAGCAAGCAAAGAAAATAGCCCTGCCATTGCTGGTCCACCACATCCCTCAGAAGTAATATTCATTATATCATAATATAATGATGTGGCAGATATGGCGAGCGACATCAATAAAAATACAGCCCCTAAAAGTCCGCCCACACCAGCCAGCAATCCAAGCACCAGGGCAGCAATAGCCGACCAACCAGGGTTGTTTTTGATCCACTCGGCCAAATCCATCCACCCGCCATTTCCCTTGCCTTCGATGATGTAGCCCCCGGCACCCGTATCCGGATCAACGACGACATACCCATACCCCGTCCAGCCATGTGAGTTGATTGGACTTTGATGTACGGTCACCTCTTTACCTGCCTGAATGGCGTTTCGGATTTCTGCTCCTGTGTCTCCCCCCACCGGGAGCTTCGGCAAAGCCATGGCCGCATTGTTCCGGTTGATCGTGTAAATCTTCTGTCCTTGGCTCTGCGCTATGGTAATGGCTTTGACAGCCGATATTCCTTCCGCACACGGTCGCAGCGCTGGATTCTTAATAATGCCGTTTTCATCGGTGTGCTTGCACTGGTTCTTGTCCACCCAGAACTGCTCCGGCACCGCATGCTCCATGGCACTGCTGTAATGCCCCCTCATCTTGTTGTAGGCAATCCAGCGGTTCTGCGCCGCACTTTTGCCATTAGCGGTTAGCTCAGGCTTGTTGTTGATGGCTGAGCTTGGGTTGTCATCCTTGACCCAGCGCATGTGTCGCAGGTGCCCCACGTCCATGTTCAAGCCTTGGAAGGTGATGCCTGTGGTCACGATGCCGTACAGCTTGTTGGGGCGCACTTGCGCATGGAATAGGCCGTAGCTCAAGGCTGGGGCATCGAACATCTGCGCCTGACCTGAGGCAAGGACGCCGTGGCTTTGCAGGCTGGCGAAGTAGCCCCAGATGGTGGCTGTCAGCAGGTCGCCGGTGAGCTGATCCCCCGTGACGCCTTTGAGGATGGCTGCTCGCTGGCTCTCCGGTGCTGCTTGTGCCCGCTCCAGGATGGCCTTGGTGTCTTCCATGCGTTTTTTGAGGCTGTCCAGCTGGGCTTGGCTGATGCCCTGGATGCTCAGGCCCAGCGCGGTTTGCTGCCCCGCAATGAGCTGATCCTGCGTTTCGTCCCACTGGCTGGCACCGTATCTGGTGAAACCGCCGACAGCCACGGGCTCGCTGCCGGCGCGTAGGCCATAGCCCTCGGCCTTGACTTGGCCATCTACCAGTATCTGCGGTTTGAGGCTGATGCTGGCGGGGATGATCCGAGGCAGTTGGCTTGGATCAGTAACGTTGGCGGGGATGAGCGCTTCGATGGCTCTTTGATCCGCCGCGCTGGCCGCTACCCACGCCAGGGTGAGTTTCTTGCCGGCCAGGCTGGCGGTGGGGGCGGTGAAGCTCAGGATCGGGCTGTCGCCCCAGGCAGCGCTCCTTTGATCCATGTGGATGCTGTACTTGAATTTGGCCCGCAGGCTGTCGGGGACTTCGCTGAATTGCTGGGTGCGGGCCTTGACGGTGTAGGGCAAGGTACCGGCCAGGTAGGGCAAGGGGTCGATCTGGGCGTTGCGCTGGCCTAGCACGTCACCGACGGTGCTGTTGCCGGCGTTCTGGCTGTCGATGTAGGTTTTGAGGCGGGCCTGGTAGGCGTTGAGCTGGCTTTGCAGGGCGGCGGTGTTGAGGTTTTGCACCCAGCCTTCGGCCTGGTTGGTCTGGGCGCCCTGTTGGGCGGCATTCAGGAGGGCGTTGGCGTCGAGCGGAACTGCGGCGGCCAGATCCATGCCGGGCTTGAAGCTGTATTGCTTGTAGCTGCCGTCCATGGGCACCCAGGTGTCGGGCTGGCTTTGGCCGGGCACGTGCCGGGCGCCACGGCCAGGATGGTATTGGATGAGGGCTTCGACCCAGACGTGCTCGATGCGCACGGCGCTGATCTTGCCGCCGGAGACGAGGGCGACGTTGGGGATACCGCCTTGCCCCAGCACCTGCTGGGCGGCATCAATGGTCTTGGCGCCGCCGACCCAGTTCATCATCTGCTCGGCGGGCACTTCGACGCTGCCGTAGACGTAGCGCGCCGGGATGCCAGCTGCGCGCAGCAGGGCTATGAGCAGGCTGGCAGTGTCGGTGGCGTTGCCGGCTTTCTTGTCCAGGGTGTCTTGCGCGCCTTGCACGCTGCCGTGGGTGGGCTGCCAGTAGATGTTGTCGTGCACCCACTGGTAGATGCGGTGCGGGTTCTTGCCCAGGTCGGCTGCCAGCTTCTTGATGGTAGAGGTGTGGGGAGCGTCGAGCGTGGGGGCCAAGTCATCAGCGGTTGGCGCGGTGGCGTTCTTGGGGAACGGGCGCTGGTTGGCCGTCGTTTTGTTGCTCTGAGTTGCGCTGGCTTTCTTGGGCGCGGGCAGGCGCAGCTTCTTTTGCAGCGCTTCTTCCGTGGCGGCCGGCTCGGTCTTCACCGGCTTGAGCACCTGCCAAGGCATATTGTTCAGGTTGATGGGCAGGTGCGTGGGCTTGGGCATTTCCTTGCCCAGGAAGTCGGCCAGAGCCTTGCGTTCGGCGCCGCCGCCGGTTTTGGCGGCGCGGAACAAGGTCATGAACTGCTCGTGGCGGGTGCGGAACTCTTTTTCGATGAGCTGCTGGCGCTCGACGATGGCGGCGCTGACGCCGGCGGTTTTCCATTGGGCGCGAAGGGCGTCCCACTGGGCCTGGATGTTGTCGGCGTAGCTTTGCAGGGTGTCGGGGTTGCCCAGATCGGGCGCGGGCATGCGGGCGTTGGGGTTGATCGGCCGGCTGGCTTGGTCGTAGATGCTGCGCAGCGCATCGGCGTAGCTTTGCTCGTCAGTAGTGCTGGCCTTGAACGTGGCGGCTTGGCTGCGCTTGAGCTGGGCTGCGCTGACCAGCGGTGCCAAGCTGGTGTTGACGACGGCGGCTATGACGATGGCGGTAACGCCACGCAGGAAGCGCCGACCCATGCCCATGAAGGGCGGGCGGTTCACGCCGCCGTGGGTCAGCGCCATAGGGCGCGCGTCGGAGGGGGGCATGGGAAACGGCTTCATTGGGCATCCTCCTGGCTCGAACGCTGGCCGGTGGCCACATCTGCTCTCCTATGGTTTCTTTTGCGGGCGGCCCCAGCAGCCAGGGCAAGCATCACTGCCAGCAACGCCAGGCCGCCTGGGGAGGTGGCGGGTACTGCCGTGATTCCATCGCCCGCGCCTGCCGGGCCGTTGACTCGGAATGTGGTGGTAGCGCTGGCCAACTCCACATCAACGTCATACGCCTTGGAAAAGGGGGGCCAGAACAAGGAGCGCGAAGCCTGCCGCTTGAGGTTGTTGCCATTGCCCAGCAACCTGGCCTTCACGGTGTAGGTGCCCCCAGGCGCATTTCGAAGCATCTGGGTCACATCTGAAGCTCGAATGGCGGTGGTGTTCAACTGGCCCAGCGTGTGGACGTGAGTGAACACCTGTCGGCCAGCCGGGTCTTGCACATGGATCATCACGCGCGCTTCGTCAATCAAGGTATTAGCGGTAAGGTTGCGCGCAAGAGTGTTCAAGCGCACCCGATCATCAGGCTGGTATTCAGCTTTGTCGGTGGCTACCGACAAGGCACCTTTGGGCGCACCAGCGGCCCCGCTGCCCGAAATGATAGCAAACAGCGTACTGGCGGTGCCCACGATCTCGCCCCGCACGTTCAAAAGATCGGCGATCAAGGTGTAGCTGCCTGCCGGGTAGGTCGCTGTGTTCCAGGGCTCCTCATGCTGGGCACTGGCACCTGGGGCCACATTCCCGAGCGCACGGCGCGCAAAGCGAACTACCTCGGAGCCTTGCGCATCGTTGATGCGCAGCACGACTTGCAGATTGGCGTCATTTCTGCCCTGGTTGGTCACCGTGGCTTGCAGTCGGGCCGCTGTTTGAGCCGGATAGCTGGGTTGATCGGTGGCGGCCACGATACTGGTCACCACGGGATCAGTGGAAGAGGCCCCTGTCGAGTAGTCGACACCGATGATGGTGTGGTAGCTGTCGTCGGTCGAGAAGCCGGAAATCGTCGCCAGGAAGGCCTCGTCCGCACTAATACGGCCTGGCCCGGCAGCGATGGCAATCCTGCCCGTGCTGTAGACCGTGCCAGCCACAACGCGGAAATCCGCTGCAGCCACAGACGCGCCGTTCAGTTTCAGGCTACCCAAAGCTTTTGTGGGGATCGCGATATTAAGGAAGTTCTCGTCGTACTTCGCCAAATTGACCGGGGCTGTGAACACGTAGTCGCGCAGGGTTTGCCGGATACCAGCGATAAAGCTGAACGCTGGATCGCCAGTGCCCGCTGCCGTTCGGCCTTTCAGGTATTGCCCGACCAGAATCGGCTGGCTGGCACTGATGTGCAAGTCCCGAGCCGTCTCGATTTCATGAATTTGACCGGCGTTGAGGATGATCGGCACCGCGCCGTTAATAGTGAGTTGCGTACCATCGGCGTGCGCCAGAATGCGCACCAGGTTACCGACGGAATCAGTTCTCGCCGTCTCTGGGACGATGTACTCACTGGCCCAATGCTGGATGGGGGGTATTTGCGAGAACAAGTGGTCGCAGTAAGCTACCCCGCTTGGCACATTGGAGCACTGAAAGCCACCAAATACCGCCAGTGGTTTACTAGATTGCACCAGGGTCCCCGTTAGATCACTACCCGAGCCAGCGGTGTAATAAACCGACTGTCCTTTGTTCAGCGTGATGTCGAAGGCTTTGCCGGCAGCTTGGCCGCTGGTGAAAGATTTGGCTGGCGTAATGGTCGCAACAGTCCCATCCGCTACCGCCGTAAGCGACATCTGCACGTAACCAATACCATTTCCCCAGGTCATGACACGGTGGCTCGTGCCCAGGGCTGGCACGTCCAGCAGGTAGCTCATGTCAGTCGTGAACTGCTGCCGATTCAAGAATGAGGCGCTAATAGGTTTGCTCGCATAAACCAGCATCGCCTTGTCCAGCACCGCGCCCGATGGGCTGAGGAACTGGCTGCTGGGCACCATGATCTCGGCCACGCCGCTGGCATCAATACTGAAATCATGGTTGACACGGCGATCGTTGCTGACCACCAACCCGCTGGTGCCAGGGGTTCCAAAGATGAAAAGGTAACCTACTGCGCCGCCTGAGTTGTTCGGATGTCCGACGGCGATCGTGCGCAAGGTCTGATCAACGCCCTGATTGCCGCGCTCTGGCGTGAGCAGGAGATCGAATTGCGTGCTGCCTTGTAAATCAAAGCCACGGCTGGTGCCTCGGTAGCCTGTCGCCGTCGCCGACAGGTTCCAGCGACCGGCGGTGATGCTGGCGAATTCGTAACGCCCTTGGGAATCCGCCACTGTTTCCCTGCTGTCGCTACCCGAGAACACCACCTTGGCACCCGCCACCGGACGGCGGCTTTGTGCGTCCAGCACCGTCCCGTAAACCCTTTGGCTGCCAACTACCGCCGGCTTGAGTTCGATCGGAATTTCGTAGCGCTGGCCGGCTTGCAGATCGACTGAGAACGCCACCGCGTCGTAGCCTAGCGCTGTCACCCGGAACTGCGTGGTGCCAGCATTCACCCCCGTAACCTGTGCCTCTCCGGATGCACTGGTTTGAACCTTGTGGGGGTTGCTTCCGCTCAAGGTGATCTGTGCGCCCTGAATGGGTTGACGTGTGGCCTCGTTACTGACCCGCAGCAGCAACTCAATGGGTTGACCCGGGCGAGCCACCGCTTTCAGTGGGACGTCAAATTGATGCTTGGCTCCTGCCGTCAACGCGATGGTCTGTGCGTGGCTTTGATAGCCGGGTTTTTCGATCAGAATCTCCCGGCTTCCGGCCAAACCGGAACTGGCGCTGACGGCATAGCGGCCCCGCGCATCGGTCAGAGCTTGAAGTCCAGTACTCTGAACACGGACGGTCGCGCCCGATAGCGGCAATGCCGTATCGGCATCCGTCACCACTCCTTCGAGAACTGTTTGATTCGGGGGCAACGCCGAAGCCGCAGCCAGCGTGATGGGCAGAATCACGTTCTGGCGACCCTGAACGTTGAAAGTGATGATCCTCGTTCCGTGTCCCGATGCAGAAGCCGTGACGGTGTTTTCGCCAGCGTTCACTCCGGTAGCAAAATAAGCCTCGCCATTGGCGTTCGCTTGGCGCTGGATCCCATTGAGCACCACGTTGGCACCCGCAATGGGCGCGCCGGCTTGCTCGCTGGCAACCACCACTTTCAGCGTACTGCCAGTCGCTCCGCGAACAAACTTCGGATCGAAACGCACCTGCTGACCTGCTTGCGCCGTAAAAGATGCTGTGACAGGCTGATAGCTTGAATAGGTGGCACGCAACGACGCTGCACCAGGCGGTACGTTCGCCAAGGTGTATTCGCCATTCGCATTGGTGGTTGTGCTCAGTGCCCCGACGGTAATGACGGCATTGGCCGCATTGCGCCATGCCACACCGTCATCAGAATATTGAGCGACCCCCGTGATGGTGACCGTGCTGGCGTTGCCGCCGCTGATCGCACGTAAAACGATGGTGCCAAGGTCCAATGCCTGTCCCTTGGACAGCTGAATATCCGTCACGAGGCCAAGAAAGCCTGTGGCCTGAATCGAGACTCGGGCAGAGCCCTCGGCGAGTTGAGTGAAACTGAACCGACCTTGAGCATCAGTGATGGCCTGTGCTCCTGCAGGCGCCAATTGCACCGTGACCCCGACCAAGGGTTGCCGCGCTTCGTTGACAAGTTGCCCCGTCACACTGGCCAGATCAGGGTTAGTGGCTGGTTGAGCCGCCAGCCAGAGGGCGCGCAGCGCCAAGGCGGTAAGGTGTGGTTCACTCGCCCAACTGCCGTCTGCTCGTTGCGATTGGCGCAGGGTATCCAGAGCCGGCCTCACGGATGTCGCGTTGTCCAAGCCTGGCAGCACGGCCAGCAGCGCTTGAGCCGTGCGCAAATCATCCCCCCACGCATGCTGCGCAGTTCGCTGATCCATCAGCCAAGTGCGCGCTTTGGTGAGCACGGCGCGAACAGCAGGCTGTTGCCGATACAAAGTCAAGGCCTGAACGGCCAATGCTGAGGTCACGACAGCATCACCATCGGGCATCAATGGCCATGCACCATCGACCTGCTGTGTGGCGGCCAGCCAGCCAAGGGCTTCGGACGCGGCTGCGCTGGATGCCCGGCTGGCGGCTAGGGCATGCAATGCCCAGGCGGTATCTTGCGGGTTGCCAGGATAGCCTGCGGCAGCGCCGAAGCTGCCGTCGGTGTTCTGCAGGGCGATCAGTGCGTCCAGCACAGCGGCATCAGCTGTGCCAGCCAGTTGGCGTGCCATGGCCCTGCGCGCCAAGTATTCGGTAGTGTCGGCAGAAAGGCTGTCGATAGCGCTGAACAGCGTGGAGGGCAGTGGCTGAATGGACAGTGCCTTGAGCGTACGTGCCGCTTCAGAGCGGGCTTGCAGTGGCAGCGCAGCAGAGGCTGGCTCGGACGCCAAGTGCCCATTGCTCTGGACTTGTGCCTGAAGCCAGCTAGCCCCGCGCTGCAATGCAGCATCGGCCGGTGTTTGCGCCTGCACCCGGGCATTGAAAACAGTGAACAGGCATATCAGCAGGAAGAAGCAAGCAGGCAAGCATTTCCTGATGCCCGGAAACAATGATGTCGCGTGATGCACTGCAAGCCTCCCCGTGCTGCCAAAGCGGTTGAATGGCTGACAAAGGCGATCATGAGCCACTCAACTTAATCTTACAAAAATTGCGGACCACAAAGATCTCGTGACTACTACTCTTTCCTGATCGCAAGCAGCTTTAAGTCCGGCATTGCCAATGCATGATAACTAGCCAGTTTCGCGTAGCAACAAAAAAGCTCTCTCACGAATACGCATCTCACGGCAGTTCTGCCCTGACCGCCTCCACCACATCCTGTTCCGTTTCCTGCTTGCTTTCCAGCAGGCGCCAGATGCCTTCATCGATCGTGCCCGAAACGAGTGGCACGATGACAAGCACGTCCCGCTTCTGACCCAAGCGATAGGCTCGATCCTCCGCCTGGCGCATCAGTGCCGGTGTCCATGGCAGCGAGGCGAAAGCCACATAGTTCGCCGCTGTCAGCGTGATACCTACGCCCGCCGCCGAGGTGGTCCCGATGAAAACCGTCACGTCCGGATCGTTCTGGAACGCGTCAATCGCTTTCTGGCGCTTGGCGCCGGAATCGGCACCCACCAGGGTCACACAGGCAATGCCGGCGGCGACCAAAGCCGACTGCATGGCCTCCACGGTAGCCATGTACTCGCAGAAGATGATGATCTTGTCGCCTTGCGCGAGGCTTTCAACGGTCTCGATCAGAAATGGCGTCTTCAGCGCCTCCAGGCATTGCCTCAGCCGGGTGATCTTGGGCATGGCCTGCAAGCTCATGTCGCTGTAGATCTGCCGATACGTGCCCAGCCCTTCGGCTGGCGAGATCCACCGAACCTGTCGTGACTTGCCGCCCAGGTCCTTGAGCACGTCCTTGCGCCGGCGCAGCATCCAGCCCTGGAGTGCCGCCGCCAGCACGGCACGTCTGTCACGATCACCCGTGTAAGCCTTGCGGAAATCCTTGAGCAGCATGCGTCCCAGCGGGTGGCCCGTCAGACGCAGCAGGGTATGCAGCTCGATCTCCCGGTTGAGCAGCGGCGTACCAGTGATGACGTAGCGGCGGGGAATGCGCGTCGCCATCACGAAGGCGTTGCGCGTGCGGCCGGCCTGATGCTCTTTCAGATAATGCGCCTCATCCACCGCCATGACCGCGAACCTCAGGCCTGTCTCGCGAACCAGGCCACCCAGGCGCTCATAATTCGCAATCACCCACTGACAGCCATACAGCGTGGCCACCACGGTCTGGCGGCTCTTGCCCAGACCCATGTCGTCACCCAGACAGGCGCCGCTTTGGCCCAGCAGGTGGCGCACACCGACGAGCTGGTAGTCCCGCAGGCCCGCGCTTTGCCCTGCTTCTGCCAACAGATCCTCATCGACTGGCAGCAGCCCGCTCTCATCCAGCTCGGCCGACAGAAAGCCCGTGCCGACAGGTTCCTGCGGTGCAGACTCCCCCCGCTCTGGCGTTGCGCCCGGAACCTGGATGGGAGAGCTGCCTGAGCCGGCCGCTGCCAGGCTTTCCAGCACCACAGGCTGCTCATGCACGAATACGAACTCGGGCGCCACGCCCGCCAGGCGTTGCAGCGATGCGAGGATCTTCTCAGCACCGCCCTGGATCTGCCAAGCCGCGGCCGGCTTGTGAAAACGCCCACCCAGCGCCCGCATGGCCTGCACGCAGGGCACGTCATAGGCAAAGCTCACCGCATGCTCGCCCTGGCCGGGGTGAACCAGGGGAAAGACCTGCACATCCAGCAGCTGGGTGAAGTAGTCCGGCTCAGGCGCGGCCAGGGCCGCCGTCAGCAGCCGGTCCGCGCCATCCAGGTCCACATGCTGGCCCGCGTAGAGCCGTTGCAGCCAGGCCAGGCACTGGCCCGCTTCCGCCAGATGCACCGTCCACATCCGCCGGCCGGGATGCCACCAGGCACCTGCCCTCGCCAGCTCTCGTCCCATGCCAGGCACGGCGTGCAGCTGCATGCCCAGCCGGCGACCATCGCTGACCGCGTGGATGAGCAGCTCAGGGGGACGCAGGGCAATGGGGGAAAATAATTCTGGCAACTTGCGATTCACAATGGTTTTTTCCCGGCCCCAACCCAATTCAGGAGGTCCAGATGGCACTTCGTCACTGCCAGGAATGCAATCACTCCATCAGCACAAGCGCTCAGTTTTGTCCCGCCTGCGGAAGCAGCGATCCATTTGGATGGAAACGCGCAGCCAAGAAACGGGAACTCTGGGGACTGCTTCTGGCCAGTCTCATCATGTTGCTCTTGGGCCTGGCTCTCAAATTTGGCTGGATCAGCCTGCCAACGCTCAGTCAATACCTTCACAAGATCAGATAGTGTCCTGAAATCCCTTTTCAGCTTCTTTCTGGCACTTGGCCACCATCCATTTATTTCCTGGCCTGGAGCCAGGCGAAATCTAAAGCCTCCCTGTCGATCAAAAAAACCACCGATAATCCAGTAGTAGTGCAGATGCGGTTTAACGCGCGCCGCATCCTGCTCCAGATACATACTCAAGACCTGGGCAAAATCAAATCCCGACTCAAAAACCACATAAGGTGCGGCAAGACATGATATGAACCCGTGCCCTTCGCAGCTGGCAAACGTGGAGCAAACTCCGACCACGTTCAGTGAATCCACCAAGCACCTGATTCGAGAGTCAATGACGTTTTCCGCCAGAGCCTGGACATAAGGGCGCGGAGCGCCATATGGAGTTCCGGGTTGCATGACGATTACTGATGGCAACAAAGGGCGGGAGAGAAAGCCAAGCAAAGGCTGCCCGAGGGCATTTCCCCCAATGCCCTCAGAGGCGTTCTCTCCCATGAATCACGTTCTGGCCGCATAGAACCTGTGGCCGTTTTCATTCCTGCACTTGACGCGGCCATCCGCCACCAGCTGCAACAACGCCATCTGCGTTGTTTCCCTGCCCCACCCCGTGGCTTTTGTCAGGCGATCCAGCGTATCCGGCTCGATTGAAATTAGCTTGAAAAGCGTTTCCTTTTTCGCCTGGGGGCTTTCATTTTCCCTGCTGACCGGTTGAATTGAATTGGACATTTTGGCTCCTTGCTTTGGAAACTGGCGATGCCTTGACCAAGGAGTCCATTCACTCTATTTTTTTGCTTTTATTCGCTGTTTTCCCGGCTCTTGGGTGTGGCAAACGTGATTGACTCGATGCGGGTCAGCTGCAGGGCAACATCCTCGGCCACCACCTTGATGACCTGCACCTCCGTGCCATCCTCATTGCGCGCCTGGAATTCCCGTTCCTCGCCAATGACCAGTACCCGCGCGCCCTTGCGCAGCAGCTTGGCACAGGCCTCGGCCTTGGCGCCGTAGATTTCGACCTCGCGCCAGAACCCGCCAACCTGCTCCACGTCACCCGCATCGTTCTGGCCGAAGCGGGCAAACATGACGCGCATGGTTGCCACCACGAAATCACCATTGCGCCCGGCCACAGTCTTCAGATGTGGTGAGTCGCCCAGATTGCCTTTGCCGATAAAGAGGTTCTGCATTTGCCATCCTTCTTGCGGTGCGGTTTCCCAGGACATGACGGCTGCACCACGACCGACATATCCGCATGACTGCGCCGTGCTCCCCTGTCAGGGCGGCACCGGCCGCGCGTACAGCCGCATTTCGCTGGCGCTCGCGCGTGCCTGCAGGCTCCGGCAAGCCTTGCGCACCTGCAGATGCCTCGCATTGGCCTCCATCGCCTGCCGGGCCAGTTGCGCATACCAGCTGCGCAGCGGTTCGGCATAGGACTGGTAACGAGTGGCGCCCTCGTCCCATGACAGGTGACGCTTGCGCCCGCTGACCTCGCGCCAGCGCAGGAACACGTAGCCGGTGGCGTGCCGCTGATGCAGCATCAGGTACAGCTGGGCGCCCGCCACCGCCTTGCTGGCCGCAGCCAAGGCCCGCATGTCCTGCTCCACCGTGTCAAGCTTGGCGTGGGCCTGACGCAGCTCATGACGGATGCCCCTACCCGTAAAGGCCTTTGTGTCAACGTGCTCTTGACACTTCATGCTGCTTTCCGGGTCCGATGCCTGCCGCCCACGATTGACCGTCTCGCCCTGCCGCAGCCTGGTGCCCACTGCCCTTTCGATACCCTGCCCTTTCAAAACAACGCCCTTTCCTGACGAACGCCTTGCATTGCCGCAGCTTCCTGCCTGCACAGATACCGCTGAATCAGCACACGCACCTCAGATCAGCCCTGCATCAGATTCCTGCGTCTCCCCGGCCGGAACGACCTGATCCAGCCCTTGTTCTGCCTCCTGCAGTTGCGCACCAACCGTTTGCAGCAGCTGCCGCTCGGCCACAGAGATTTGCAGGCGACGCCGTGAATGACGCGGCTGCAGTCGCGCGGTGAACACCTCGCTGGGCACGGTCCCGAATACGCCTGATGCAAACTCCACGCGCTTTGCAGCCTCCTCGCCTGCCTCTGGCACGAAATCGGCCCGGCATAGCCGTCTTACCTCCTCACGGGTGAGCCAGCGGTCGAAACGGGTGGTCTCGTTGAAAACGCGCCGGATGAAGCGCGTCATCTCCGTGATGGACTGCCGGACCTGCTCGTCAGAGCGCAGGTTCTTGCGTGCCAGGGTCTTTTGCAGGCGCACGTAGTAGTCGAAATCCACGATGAGACTGGAGACGGCGTAGCCATACGGCGAGCGGTATCCCAGGTTCAGCACCTTGGGCTCAGCCGATTGCAGCAGCGAATAGTTCAGCCCCTTCTTGCGCTGCTCCGCCAGCAGCTCGGTGGCTTCACGGGTTTCACGGGCCAGCCGCTTCTCGATCTCCTTGATCGTCTGTTCGTGACGCAGCAGTGCCCAGTCGGCATAGGGGTTGTCATTGCCAGTGAGCAGCCACAGGCCGCGCAGCGCAGCCGCCACCCGCTTGCCGCCCACGATGGGTGCGGCCTCCTTGCCCGGCTCCCGCATGCGGCCCATGAACATGCGGAACGCTTCCTTGGTGTGCAGCGTCATCTGGTCCACGCCGTCATCCACCAGCGCGCCCAGCTGGTCCATGCCGCGTGCCTCCTCGGTCGGCACGATGGCCTCCGCACCCTTGCGGGCATCGAACTGCCTGCGCATGTTTTCCAGGCGCTCCTTGCGGTCTTCCAGCTCGATGTAGCTGTCGTATAGCGGGTCGCTTTCCGGCATCTCGCCTGCCATGAATCCGGCCAGCGCCGCTTCCTCTCCCGCAATGCTGTAGCCGTCGGGGAACGGAGAGTTCGGCTCCGTCACGAAGCCGGTTCCTGATGCCGGAGGCACCATTGCGGCATCCTCCTGGGCGGGTTTTGCTGCGGCAGGCTTGCTGCCGCCTGTTTTCCTGGTAGCCATGTTGGTAATCCTTGCGTAAAGCGGTTGAAACGTTTCCGGCTCAGGGCTGCGCGTGCCCGGTGGCTGCAGAGCGGGCCAGCAGCCAGGCATTCACCCTGCGGTCAGCCCAGGGCCAGAGGACAAAATGAATCCAGACGGCGGCAAAAGCCGAGGCAAGGCAAATGCCGCTCAGCAGCCAGATGGCGTGCTGATCGAGGAGGAGAAAGCCGCCGGACTGGCAGCTTCCCAGCACCAACCGCGCCGCCGTGTCCGTGTGGTCCTGCCCGCCAATGCCATGCCAGATGACTGGTAGCATCAGCACAGCGAGCATGGTGACGGCCCGGTGCCCGCCCTGCATCGCGACGGCTGCTGCCTTGTGGCGATGGATATTCAGCCCAGTCCCTGCGCCACGCTTCAGGCCCGGCATCGCATGGCGAAGCTCAAACACCGCCAACCCTGCCAAGCCTGTCAGGAAAACCAGGACACCCATGAGCATCAATGCCAGCCCCATGACATCCAGGGTTTGAGAAGGACTGCACATGCCAATCAGCGTCCCGGAAGTCATCTGCTCCGCCCTGGTCATCTGTGGACTTGTCGTTGCTGCCGCAGTCGTGGCGGCGCTTATCAAGACGGATAGCACCGAGACAGAGAAGTAGCCAGCGCGGCGCATCTCACGGCTCCTCAGCCACGTTGCTGTTGACGTGATCCAGGAATGGAAACCCATCAGCGCGCAACCCAGGCAGAAAGGGACTGACGGGCTGCCGCAGCAGAGCCATCACTGCGTCGCGGTCCACTTTGATGTGGGTGCGGTAATTGGAGTGAACTTGAACCTCCAACAAACCCCAATCCACCATTCGATCCAATGACCGCTGAACCTGTTTTTTCTCAACTCTGCCACCTAGGTAGTCAAGGGAAATCTTGGCGGCAGTGGTCTTGAAGTCCACCTCATCCGCATGCTGATGCAGCGCGACATAGAGCACCGATGCA
The DNA here is from genome assembly GCF_001262075.1 of Ottowia sp. oral taxon 894. Classification (GTDB taxonomy): domain Bacteria; phylum Pseudomonadota; class Gammaproteobacteria; order Burkholderiales; family Burkholderiaceae_C; genus Ottowia; species Ottowia massiliensis. Next base: position 659,959 of record NZ_CP012073.1, read on the forward strand.
TCTACGTAATTTCGAAGACGGTGCATTAACTCAATAAAAAGATATTGGCTTTCCATTCCATCTCCATGCTCAAAAAATAGTCAACTGGGACAAAACGGGCCACGCGGCACGCCGTGCCGTGTGGGACAATTTGTCCCACCCGCCTGCTGTATTTATGAACATAAACTGACTCAAAACGGGCCACCCCCCTGCTGTGGCTGTCATTGCTCAGCCCCTCCGCTTATGTTCAGTGGTGCAAAACGCTCTACGCGGCACGACGTGCCATGTGGAGCGTTTTGCTCTACCGTGTCTTTGGTGAATTGCCATCCGAGTCTCCTTGCCCATTTATTGGGCAAGGAGACCAAAACGGGCCACTTCCCTGCTGTGGCTGTCATTTCGCAACTCCTCCACTTGTGCGCGCTCTGAACTCCTGTCGGAGTTGGCGCAGCTTTTCCAGAACCTCGGCCGGAGGGGACTCTTTCGGTTCAGCCCGGGGTTCAGGCATTGGTCCTGTTGTGCTGCCACTTGCTTCGGCCGCCTTGACGGCCTGGGCCAGACGCTCGCGATGAACCCGGTCACTGGACACCTTGTCGGCGAGCGCCAGGGCCAGGTCGCCCTTGGCGTGGCGGCGTACCAGGGCATGCAGATAGCCCACCGGGTTCGCAATCGTCTTGCCCTCCATGCCGAGCTGCCCCTCCAACTCGTCCAGCAGGCGCTGCCTGACCGCCACAGGAGCACAAGACACCGTGCGCAGCACGCCGGCATGCCATTGCCGGGGCAGCCTGTAAGGCAGGATGAGGGAGCTGAGCTGGGGGTCCTGGTCAGCCGGGTCGTCACGCTCCGGTGCCGGCTGCATGGCATCGGCATTCACCTGCGGCCGAAGGGTTGGGAGGGGATCTTCATGATTCCGACGACGACCTGCCGTTTCGTTGAAACTGGACGCTTGCGTGCTCGCGCGCGCGGTAGTTGTCGTTTTTTTATAGTTTTTATCTTCTTTTATTTGGTTTCGACAAAAGGGCAAGTTAGTTTCGACAAAAGGGCCAGCCAGTTTTGCGTTTTGGGCAACCTGGGGGCCAGGTTTTGACGAAAGGGCAGACTCCAGTTTCGACAAAAGGGCAAATGGTTGACACGGCTCTCCAGAGGGAGCGTCGGCCCATGCTTGTCTGGTTTGCACAAGACCCGCCCCAGCATCGGACGGTGCCAGGAACATGCGCCGCACCTGCGCGATGGCTGTTGCTGCGTCCGGATCACTGGATGCCAGCCAGCGCCCAAAAAGGCTTTGCTGGCGTTTCGTGGCGTTCGGCCCTGTCGGACCCAGCCAGCGGCTGATCTGAAGCCTGCCGTCGGTCCTGTCAGCGCCTGAAGCGACTGCCTCCGGGTTCGCCTGCGCATGAGCTTTCTGCGGCCCGTCCTGGACCAGGCGCAGCTTCTGCGGCGGACTGGCCTTCGGTTGTGCCCCCTGGCCCAGATGCGCCATGATGGCGGCCAGATTGACCTGTACGTACCCGGCGCGCTCCTGCACCAGACCCAGGCTGCGCAGGCGCTCACGCGCATTGCGCTGCACCTTGGAGCCAAGGCACAGGGCAATACGGATGTCGTCCTGAGTGATCCGGAAGAACCCGCCTGTTACCGCCGTCCCTGACAGCACGGCCTGGCGCTGGCATTGCAGCAGGTGGGAGAGGTAGAGACCGGCGGCCAGGGAGCCGGCCAGATCCGCCAGGGGCCGATAGAAACTGACGCATCCCCGGAGCCAGGGCGCGAAGGCCTCCCAGCTGATGAGGCTGCCGCCTTCGTCATCCGCCTGCAGGCCGATCCACCCGGCCAGCACGGGCAGGTTGAGCTTGTAATGCAGCTTGGCGGGTCGTCCCGCCAGGGATTCGGACAACACGCCATGCGCCACCAGCTGCTGGCGCACCGAGGATTGCTCCCTGGCCGTCAGGGCGGTGGCCTGCTGGCATTGCTGGGCGGTCATGTACCACCACCCCGCACGATCCGGATAGCGCAGCGCCAGATGGCGTGTCCAGTACAGGGCATGACCCAGAAAAACGGCCGCCTTGAAGCTGCCCAGGCGCTCGGCCAGGGCAGGATGGAACTGCACCCAGCCCGAGGCCGCCAACTGCTCTATCGCCATCTCAGGCGACAGCCGTGCGGCCACGGATGAGGCGGCGGCAGTGGATTCAGCCAGTTGGTGGGCCAGGCGCATGGTTTGTCTACGCGATGTGTCTGGCCAGGCCGGTGTTGGCGGCGGCCGCGTCGATCTGCTCCAGCTGCTGTGCCAGCAGTCCAGCCTGCTGGAGCAGCCCGCGAGCGATCCGATCCAGATGGAGCCGGTAGACGATGGTCTTGCGCTGCTCGGCCTGCTCACTCAGCAGCCCGCGCCCGATGAGGTGCCGGCGGCAACCGGCCTGCTGCGCCCGGGTGATGCCCGTCTCCATTTCGCAGTCGGCTGCCGACATGGCGAACACGAAGTCGCCGTTGTCCTCGAACGCACTGGCGTGCGCCCTGGCCACCCGGCTCATGGCGCTGGATAGCCATAGCGCCGGCAGCACGCCACCGGCGATGTCCACGTAGACCCGGTGGAATGCGATGGGCGACTGGCCGAGCCATTCCAGAAGGGCCGCTTGGCCCAGGAAGTTCGGCAGTCGTCTGACCTGGCTGGCCTGCGCTTGCGCCGGCTCCTGCGGCGTGAATGCCGTATGGGTACGCGCGATCTTACGCCGGCGCTGCTGGCGGTTTTTGAGGATGGAGATCTGGTTCATGAGAGCTTCTCCTGCAGGCGAGCCGCGACGCTGGTTAATGCAACCCGCCCAGGTCGCTGACCAGCCAGGCCGACTCCGATTCGAATTCGTTCAGCAGGCGGCACAGGGTGTCGATGCGCAGCTGGGGGAATGACTGATGGAGCTGGTAGAGCCGCTCGCGCGGCGTGACGACCGGGAGCGTCGTGGTGATCTCCCGCCAGCGCCGGTAGATCGCATCGCGCACGTCGTCCGGTGGCATCCGCTCACGCCCGCTCAATGCCTCGGGCGGCAACAGCTGGGCACGCAGTGCGCGTGCCTCCTCGGCTGTGACCTTGAACAGGTCGCAGATGAGCCGGACGGACGCGCCATGCACAACGAAATACTCCCGGAGCACCGCGTCACGCCGCATCTGGTCGAGCTGGTGCAGAAACGAGGTGATGGTGTGCTCGTTGATGCGGATGCGAATGTCGAGGTGCGGAAACTCCGCCAGCTTGATGAGATCCCGTGCAGGCCGGTGCCGGACCAGATCCAGGAACTCGGCCGAGAACCCGGCCTGGAGCAGCTCGTCGATGCCGCCGGTGTCGATCATTTCGACGATCTGTTCCAGGATCAGCCGCTTGATGACGGTATTCGTGAGAGCGATCATCGGCGGCCTCACTCCTGGTCGTGGCGACGCGGCGCAAAAAGTGGCACGTGGCCATCACGCATCCGCTGCGGATGGTGCAAACGCATCTGCTCCATCTTTGTGAGCAGCAAAACTATGGTGTCACCCACCTGCGGGTCGGACAGCACCACCGAGAGTTCATGCAGGCCCATCAGGGGCATGCCATCGCTGGCCGTCTGTGTCCTGACCCGTGCGGCACATTCCATCGCAAACGCTTCTGCACCCTGCTCAACAGTTCCACACCAGTCAATGCCGGCCTTCGTTTCGGGCGTCAACGCCTCGCTGAAACGCTGATCGCACTGGCCAGACAGCGCGGTCAGAACCTTCCACAGGGCGGCACGCAGCGCTGGCTGCTGCACAGGTGCGCCGTCCACGGCCGTGATGTCCACTGGCAGGTCCGTCATGTAGCCAAACGGCAGCGACTCGGACGCCAGCAGCACGTCGTGCAGCGGCACCACTGCATTCAGCTCCCCCAGCAGGTTCCGAATGGCCTCCAGAAGGCTGGCAGCACTGGAGGCGGCAGCCTCGGTGCCTTGCTGCTTGCGGCCAGCCGTGCTTGGCTTTGGAGGCACCGCCACCAGCATGGCGCCCAGTGGGGGCTGCTCTGGCCGATGGGTGACAGGCATTCCGGCAGGCGCCTTGGCCAGCGTGGTCGCCGGCCGCCCCGCCAACGCGCCTGCATCCGCAGGCATCGCCTCGACGGCAGGGACGGACAGCAGCTGCTGCGTGGTCAGCCTGGGCTGGCTGGCTATGGCGTGGACCATGGCCTGCACCCTGGCCTGATCAACCCCGAGCAGGCTGGCCAGCGTCTCCTGCAGGTCGTCAATCAGTTTTGGGATGTCCAGCTCCGGCATCGCCTGCTCAGAGGGGTCCAGCCGCTCGGCCTCGCGAACCATGTCCAGCCTGTGCCGCTCCAGCACATCGCGCATCCGTGCCTGGAACTGGGCGGACTGGCTGAATTTGGTGGCCAGCTCCATCAGCCCTGAAACTGCCGGCCTGATCACGGCGTTGACCTCCGTGGCCATCAGCCAGGGGCCTACGGGCGTCAGGTGTTCCACACTGAACGCGAAGTTCTGGAGCACTCTGACGCTGTAGCTCAGTCCTCGCTGTTTCAGCTCCTTGTTCAACTCGCCAGCGGTGAGTGGCTTGCCGGATTCCTTTTCGTATTCCGCCTTGAACTTCTGGATGCCCTGGGCCTTCTCCCAGAACGTGATGTCGCCACGGTTCTCGTTTTCGACCAGGTGGGCGGTGATGACCTGGGCATCACCGGGCCACTGCTTGACGACCACCTGCAGCGTGGCGAAGCGCTGGTCTCCAGCGGCATGCAGCTCCTTGGCGATGCGCAGACGGGTGTTGCCGCCGCCATAGGTGGTGTACTTGTCGTGTTGGCTGCGCCGGGTGACGGTCAGCATGTTGGTGATGCCGTCGGCCATGATGCTGGCCTTGATCTCGTCATAGCGCGGGTTGGTGCCGGTTCGCGGGTTGTGCTGGTAGGGTTCGATCTGGTCAATCGGCAGAACCGCGAAAGACATGTCTGCATCCGTGCCTGGATCAATGTCGGCCGTGGCATTGCGCTGCCCGCCAGGCTGGCCCAGGGCCAGGAGTGAACGCCGGGCCTGGGCCTCGGCACGCTGTTGCTGCTTGCTCATGGGGTTGGTTCCTGCCTCAGCCGTGCTGGAGGCGTGCAGATTCAGCCGCTGCGCCCGCTGGGCAGCGGTGAGCGTTTCCGGGGTACGGGAGGACATGGCTCATCCTCCCGCTCATTTGGTGGCGCCTTCGGTGGCAGCTTCGTCGCTTTCGCCTTCCGGTTTGGGAGGCCGCAACGACTCTGGCAGCTCTCCCCGGTGGTTGGCTGCGAACTTGTTTTCCAGCGAGGGGATCAGTTCCCAGAGCAGCGCATGCATGACATCTCCCGCCTTGTGGGGGTCGATCCAATGCACGGGAACCTGTGCTGTTGCCGCTTTCTTGTACGCCACTGCCGAGGGAACCATGGTCTTGAGCACATTGACCCGGCCCCGCAGTGTGAGGAACTGCTCCCTGATCAGGGATGACATCGTGCGGCTGTCCACCGTGTTTTCGGCGCGGTTGATGACTGCCCGCATGCCCGGGACCGTGAAACCCATGTTCGCGGAGGACTCGTGACGGTCGAGCAGCTTGAGTGTGCCGTCAACGAACTCGCGGGCAGACACGATGTCTGGCGATGCCGGGGTGATCAGCAGGTCTGATGCATTGACGGCCGCATCCTGCAAGTGGCCCACGGCACCCTGGGTGTCGATGATGGCCACGTCGTAGCGCTCGGCGACCGTGGTGTTCTTGATGGCAATGCGGATACGCACCAGGCGGTCCAGCCGGTTGGACAGCCAGTCCTGCAGCTTGCCGTCGCGTGTGTCAGACGTGACGATGTGCAGAAATCCACCCTGCGCGTTCAGGCGCGAGTGGTCGCCGGCAAAGTTGTCCGGGGGAAATTCAATGTGACTGATGCAGTCCGGCGTGAGTGCGCCGGACATGACCATCCTCGTCAGGCCGTGCTCGGCCCGATGGGAAAGGGCAAAGTACCTGGATAGAGACGGCTGAACGTCCGCGTCAATGAGGAGAACGCGGTAGCCGATATCGGCCAGCAGGCCGCCCAGATTGGCGGCTATGGTGGTTTTCTAGACACTCAGTAGTGTGCCGTTTTCGGATCGCCAAAGTCGTCGATGAATGTTAATATACCCGTCAAGTTTTCAATGTCCTGATTGCGTCAATGAATCAACGTATAGGGTACGCCCGCGTATCGACCGATGACCAGCATTTGGACCTGCAGCGCGACGCGCTCACGCGGGCAGGGTGCAGCGCGATCTACGAGGAAGCGGCCAGCGGTAAGAGCGCAGCCCGCCCGGAGCTTGAACAGTGCCGAAAGGCTCTGCGGGCTGGGGACACCCTTGTCGTCTGGCGGCTGGATCGGCTTGGCCGCAGTTTGCCCGACTTGGTGCAGATCGTGGCCGATCTTGAGCGGCAAGGCGTGGGCTTTGAGAGTTTGACGGAGAGGATCGAGACGGGCAGCGCGGCGGGTAGGTTGGTTTTCCACGTGTTCGCGGCATTGGCCGAGTTCGAGCGCGGCTTGATTCGGGAGCGCACGCAGGCCGGGCTTGCTGCCGCTCGCGCAAGAGGCCGGGCCGGTGGTCGGAGACCGAAACTGGACGAACAGCAGGTGCGTGAAATCAAGGTGTTGTTGCGCGACCCTGGCATTCAGGTGGCCGACGTTGCTCGTCGTTATGGCGTGTCTCGAACAACCTTGTATAAGCACGTGGGCGTCGTCGCTCCCAGGTAATGAGGACACAGGATGCCTACAATGGAAACCTGCACGGCACTGGTGGAGGAATGAGTATCTACAGCGCAGCACAACTTTCCGCCTTGACTCGGCTGTTCTCCGCCACAGTTTTCCGTGAAATGGCGAAGAAGGGACGGTCCGGCTTGTTCCGTCGATTGCTCGGGCAAACTGATTTGATCGAGCGTGTTGGGCCGTGCGCGACTGTCGGTGATACTTTCGATTCCGCGTTCAATATTCTGAAAATCGCGGGGCATCGTGACGAATATATCTATCGAGCAGCGATCAGTCAGAAAGTGCTGATGGGAACACATTCGCTCCGCACTGCCTCAATGCTTAATGAGTTTCGCGTTGGTAGCTGCAAAGCTGATCTCGTCATCTTGAACGGTACTGCGACCGTCTATGAGATCAAGTCGGAGCGGGATTCTCTTGCGCGGCTTGTCAACCAGGTCGAGAACTACAAGCGGGTTTTCGCCAAAGTGAATGTAATCGCGAGCGAAAGCCATATCGACGGTGTACTGAATACGATTCCTGACGATGTAGGAGTGATGTGTCTTTCCAAGCGCTACCGGATTACATCAGTGCGCGAAGCAGCAGACCGTCCGGAGCGAATCTGTCCGGTGACTGTGTTCGAGTCGTTACGTATGGCCGAAGGTATCTCAATTTTGCGGGCGATGGGTGTTGCGGTACCGGAGGTTCCCAATACACGGAAGCATACGGCGATGCGTGACCTCTTTGCCATGCTTGACCCAATTGCGGTACATGCGGAGATGGTGCGGACGCTCAAGCGGACGCGTGACCTTGCACCACTCGGCGGCTTTGTCGACCGATTGCCTAAATCCTTACTGGCTGCGGCGTTGTCGGTATCGGTACCTCGTTCTGATCATTCGAGGCTGATTGACGCTACAGCCACCCCGTTGCGCGTGGCCATGACTTGGAGCTGACCCACGTATGTACCATCCCTATTTTCGCGGAAAACAATTCGAGCTCATCACGATTCGCGAAATGGCCGAGTTGCTCGCCAAGAAAAATTTCGTGCCCGTGATTGAACCTGTCCGCGAGTCGCTCGGCGGGCTTAAGAAGACGTTAAAGACGGTATGCGACGCTGGTGGACGTGCAATTGTTATCGTGAATCCCTACCACGGCGATCATCAGGAGGACGGGGCGAGCATCACCGGTCTCCTACAAGAAGATTTCAAGAGCGGTGGCAATATTTTAGCTGGCATCCTACTGCGTAGTGACATGACAGTTGACGAAGTCATGACGTGCTATCACCAACATGCTGATCATCACCCTGTTCTAATCCACGCAGGCTTCACCGATCCCAAGGCCTTGGCGGCAAAGCTGGAAGACGGCATGCCCGGTCTCACTAACGTTTTCATCGAAGATCATGCCAAGCTTCTTTACCGGAAACACTATGACCAGAGCACCTGCATTCTAGTGCGTGACGGATTTAAACGACTGCGCAATGCCGATTACCCTCCAATGGAGGAATTTTCTGATCTCCACGTTACCTATGGTGATCTCGGCATGGTGGGTTTTGGGGATTTCCTGATCGTTGGCGACGTCTATAGCGAGGGTGGAGGTCCTGCCTATGCTGTCGCAATTCACCTGACTTTCATTGATCCTGACAAGGACGATGTCATGTATGTCTATCACTTTGTCTCGGACACGAGGGACACGCCGACTGACCCTGCCGGCAAGTTCGCGCAGGCGTTGGCGAAGTTGATAGCAAAGTTGGACAGTGGAACCTCTCACATTCTTGAGACCGAAGCGATCAAGGAGTTTCGGGAATTCCACGCCAAAGGTCATTTCCCTGGTCTTGGTTACGTCAAAAAGCTCTCGATGAAACATCACATCGAGACGCTTGCTGCTTATGTCGACTGAGCCAGTTGCATGGCAAAGCGTTTTTGTTGCCCGGAATGCTTCGACGATCACGCCTTGCGTGATCAACTTTTTCCTTCGCTTAATCCTGGTCATGGGGTATGCGACTTCTGTGGGACCACGGATACCCAACTCGTTGAGCCAAGCAGGCTTGCCAACTATTTCGAGCTACTAGTCAATGTCTATGAACCGAGTGAAGATGGGAAGCTGCTGGTCGAATGGATGAAAGATGACTGGCAGCTTTTCAGTCATCAGCGCATGGACATCGCCCATGCGAAAGAGCTTCTCGGCGAGATACTTGACGATGGTGAAATTGTTCGGCGCAACTTTGTACCGTCGGCGAGCTATATCAGTGAAGGTCTCGCGCAATGGGATATGTTGCGCGACGAGATGATGTATGGCAACCGCTGGTTTCTCGATGTTGCTATTGACTTAGATCGTCTCCGCCAACTGCTCGACATGCTGCTTGGCCAGAAGTTACCGCAGCAGTGGTATCGCGCTCGAATTCGCACCGACGACGATGTTTTCCCAATCGAACAAATGGGGGCACCGCCGAAGCGGCGTTCCTCACATGGTAGGGCCAATCCGGCCGGTATTCCTTACCTTTACCTAGGGTCGCTTCCAGATACGGCTGTGGCTGAGATTAGGCCACATACTGGCGAGTTTGCTTGTGTCGCCGATTTCAGGGTTCCAGAAGTCAAAGCTGTGGATTTACGCAATCCACGTAAGCTCGTGTCTCCATTTATCTTGACCGACGCGAGCGAGATAGGCCAGTTGCGTGCCGATTTGCCTTTTCTTGAGCGTTTAGGTGAGGAGCTGACGCGTCCAGTTCAGCCGGCAGGGGCAGCGATTGACTATATTCCAAGTCAGTATCTCTGCGAGTTCATCAAGAAGAGCGGCTTCGATGGTGTCGTTTATCGAAGTTCGGTGAGTGACGGCATCAATCTCGCCTTATTTAACCCTGAGCAAGCGGTAGGTGGTTGCGTTGAGCTATACAGCGTGGCCAAGGTGTCGGTCCAGGTTGCTGCCTCCAAATGAGGTTTCATTCAGAATCGCTTGGCGGACCAAAATCGCCGCACAGAATCAGTGGATAACAGGGGCTAGAAATGAGCGAACGTGATGACCTGCTCGCTTCCGTCGCGAACGAGATCAGGACCTACCGAAAAGGGGACCTCCCCGAGCCGACGCCGGAGCACGTCGATCGTTGGCTTCATCAGTTCACGCCCGCTCAGCAGTTGCCGTTCCTACGCGAGTTCGAGCACGTCATCAAACAGACCTTCTTCACGCGAAAGAACGTGAAGGACTTCCTACGCTCCCTCGTTACCAACCAGAAATTGGCCGGGGACGACCCTTCGGCGTACTGGTCGTCAGCGAACTTCCTGAACATCCAGCAGAACGGGCAGAGCCAGAAGGAGATGCTTAAGCTCTTCTCGAAGTGCCTTGCAGATGAATGTAGCCTCGACCTGGATAACTGCGGAGAGGCTGGCGGCGACTTCATCTATCTCGACGACGTCATGTTCAGCGGCAACCGCGTGGGCAATGACCTCGAGCCGTGGATCGTCAACGATGCACCTCAATCGGCCACGGTCCATGTCATCGTTGCTGCCCTTCACTCGGGAGGCTCGTACCTAGTCGATAAGAGGCTCAAGGCCGTGATCGCGCAGTCGAGGAAGAAGATCGCTGTCAAGTATTGGCGTGCCCTCGAGATTGAGAACCGCAAGTTGTACAAGAACAGTTCGGGAGTGCTCTGGCCCACTGCGGCTCCAAACGTGGCCGAGGTTCAGGCATACATGGCCCTGCCGGCGAAGTTTCCCTTCGAGCCTCGGCAGCCGAGCGCAGCAGCGATCCAACCGTTCTCCTCGGAAGCGGGCCGCCAGGTCTTGGAGAGTGAGTTCCTTATCGCCGGCGCCAAGATCAGGGCGATGAGCGAGAACCCGAAGCAGTCCATGCGCCCTCTAGGCTTCAGCCCGTTCGGCGTGGGCTTTGGCTCGATGATCGTCACCTACCGGAACTGCCCGAACAACTGCCCGCTTGCAATGTGGTGGGGAGATCCGGAGGCGACCTCGGGCGCCCTGCACTGGTATCCGCTGCTACAGCGTGAGGGCTATTCCTCCGCGAGGAACATCTTCGATGACCTCACGCTCTAGCACCGATCAACCTGAGAACAACCTCCTGCGGACCTATGTCCGCAGCGAGGTCGTTGTCGTCTACAAGACGAAGGAGGACTTCGGCGGCCTGTCCAACATGGCCTCGGGGTACCCCTTACAGATCAACGGCGTCCGTATCCTGACGACGGAGGCTCTTTATCAGGCATGCCGCTTTCCCCACATGCCGGAAGTCCAGCGGGAAATCATCGGGCAGCATAGCCCGATGACCGCCAAGATGAAGAGCAAGCCGCATCGCAAGGACTCAAGGTCGGATTGGGACGAGGTCAGATACAAGGTTATGCGTTGGTGTCTCCGTGTGAAGCTTGCGCAGAATTACGCAGAGTTCGGTCGGCTTCTGCTGGCCACGCGCGATCGGCCGATCGTCGAGCAGTCACGCAAGGACGACTATTGGGGGGCCAAGTTGGCGGATGAGGCCGGTGACACCCTAATTGGGCAGAACGTCCTAGGCAGGCTTCTGATGGAGTTGCGGGAGAAGCTTAAAGACGACACGGATGGCATGCTGAAGACCGTGCCGCCTCTCGGTATCCCGGACTTCCTGCTGCTGGGCAAACCAATCGAGACCGTCTCGGCCAGGAGCTCAGGCAATGGGCAGAAACCGCAACCCGCATTGTTTTAGCTGACAAGGTATGAAGGCCGATAGCCAGGACGCACGCCGGAGGACATGAGATGACAAAACTGCACCAGGACAATCAAGCTGAGCCGTTCTTCATTACTGAGGACGTGGAGGCGGAGTTGACCGCCGCCGGTTACGAGTTCGAAATGCCGGGCCATGCGCGAACGGCGAGCATCCGCGAGTTGTTTGGGTGGCGGCCCGGCGAGACGTTGGCCGAGGCCGTCAACCGCCTCCAGGCCAAGCCATGTTCACTCTCATGACCTGCACGTGGTATTTAACATGGCATCAATCGTCACGCAATCCATAACTATTTGATTTTAAAGTTGTTTTTGTGATTGTTGATGATAGAGTGGGAGTGAGCCATTATTTCTACAGCAGCGATAGATGTTATTCCATTAGATTACGGATAAATATAAATTTTAATTGCTGCTTATTTATTGTATGGACTGATAACCCTAGAATCATCTTGGATAATTAATTTTATTAAAAGCGATGCGCTTCATTCTAGATACAAACATTCTAATTCCTCTTGAGGATTCGCAGCGCCCACTCGAGCCGAGCCTCGCTAACTTTGTTAGATTGGCCAATGAAAATGGACATGTTTTGCTTTATCACCCGGCTTCAGAAGAGGATATCAAGCAGGACAATAATGCAGATCGTCGTACTCAGACACTTTCTCGACTGAGTCAATATACTAGACTGGAGTCGTTGCCTACTTGCCCATGGAATACAGCCGATACAGATCGAAATGATGCCGCAGACAATGAAATTCTTCATGCGATTTTTCTTAATGCTGCCCATGGGTTGGTCACGGAAGATCGTGGCATCCATAAAAAAGCGAAAGAGCATGGACTATTGGAACGCGTCTATACCATTCAAACGGCAGAAGATTTGTTGCGTCGCCTGCACGGACGAGTTTCAGTGCAGTTGCCGAATATTGAAAATGTTCCCCTTTTCAGTTTAGATTCACACTTGGGAGGCCAATTTTTTAATAGCTTGAGAGAGGGATATGAAAATTTTGACAACTGGTTTAGAGAAAAAGCGAAAGAAGGGCGGAATGCTTGGGTAAACTGGGAGTCGAATGGAGTTCTTGGAGGCATTTGCATTTATGATCAGCAACATAATGAAAGAATTACAGACGAGATAATGCTTGAAGGACCTGCACTAAAATTAGCAACCTTCAAAGTTGGAGAAAATAGCCGGGGCAAAAAAATAGGAGAACTTTTTTTAAAGGCCGCATTCCTCTATGCTACAAAAAATAGATTGGAAAATATCTTTATTCATGGCGATAGCGATCGACATCATTTTCTTTTTGAAATGCTTGAGGACTTTGGGTTTAAAAGGGTAGGCTTTGATCCTGGAAGTCAGGGGCGTGATGCTGTCTATCTTAAAAGGCATCCTGTAAATCCGCCACAAGAAGAACTCCCTTCTTTTGATTATTTACGTTTTTATTTTCCACATTTTCGTCACGATGAAAACGTGGAGAAGTTCATTGTTCCTATAAAACCCGAGTATCATCAGATACTATTTATAGATTATCCAGGCCAGCAAATGAATATATTCTCTTCGCAGAGTTCTGTAGGGAATGCCATAAAAATGGCGTATTTATGCCACGCCCCAACTAAGAAAATTCGCCCTGGCGATATAGTGCTGTTCTATCGATCAGGAGACGAGCAGGCAATAACTAGCATTGGTATTGTTGAGAGTTATGAAACATTAAGTGTAGCAGAGGATATCGTTTCCAGAGTTAAGCGTCGTACTGTTTATTCGATGCCTGAGATTAAATTAATGGCTGAAAAGCCTACGCGTGTTATGCTGTTCAGGTTAGTTAAACATCTTTCGACTCCTTTGCCGCAAGAGTGGCTTGAGCGGCAAGGCGTGCTCAAGGGGGCACCACAAAGCATTACTAAAATTAGTCACCAAAGTTTTGAAAGAGTTTTATCTCATGAAAACTGACGTTGTGCTAATTTCAATTCGGCCAGAGTATGCCAAAAAAATACTAATTGGAGAAAAAAGGCTCGAATTTCGCAGACGATGGACTTCGAAACAGGTTAGTTGTTTGGTTATTTACGTAACGTCGCCTGTCCAAAGGATAGTGGCCGCTACTCATGTCGAAAAAGTTCACTGGGGGTCAAAAAATCATTTATGGGAACTCGCCAAAAAGAAAGGGGGGGGAATTAGTCGTCGAAAGCTATTCGCATATCTAGAGGGTAGAAGTGAAGGGGCTGCTATTGAGCTTGCAACGGTCTCTAACTTTAGCGAAGGGGCGCTGAAGCCATCTCAAGTGTTTGGAGAAAATTTTAGACCCCCACAATCTTTTCGTTATCTCAGTTTAGATGAGGTTGAAAAATTGAATTTCTATTTTGGAGTGGAATAGCTGATGCGTATCATATTTGTAGGCGGAGTTCATGGTGTAGGCAAAACCACTTTATGCCATCATGCTGCGAAATTGCTGGGACTCGATTATTTCAGCTCCAGTAAAGTGATAAGCTCTGAGAAGGCTGAGGCTGCTTTAGCCGCGGATAAATTGGTTTCCGATGTTATGGAAAACCAATCGTTGCTAATTCAAGGAATTCGTAAACTTTACAAAAATCATAATAAGATAATTCTTCTTGATGGACATTTTTGCTTATTGGGAGCAAATCATGATTTTCAAGAGATTCCGGTTGATGTGTTTAGAGAATTAAATCTTCAAGGAATTGTGGTTCTTCATGATGCGCCACTGGCCATTTATCAAAGATGGGGCGATAGAGACAATAATATATCCCAAGATCCAGTTATCATAGAAAAGTTTCAAGAACTGGAGTTAAGGCAAGCGCACCTAGTAGCGAACAACCTCAATATTCCTATTCGGGCATTGAAGGCGCTTGATAAATTTAAATTTACGGAGGCGATTTCCGAATGGATTGCCTCGTCCGATTAATCTCAGTTTAATTTCCCAATACTGAACGCAATACACCTTTCATAAAGGGAATAAAATTTTGAAATAAATAAAACGTCAACAAGATCAATAATCTGGATAGATTAATAATATCCATCGTATTTCTACTCGCCCTCATCATTAGCAAAGGTGCAACCTTTTCCGCTTTGTTATTAATGGTCGCATCAACGTTCTGCTCCGCGCCGCAGGCGCCAGTGGTGACGCTGGTGAGATGGACGCAAGTAGTGGAGTCTATGTCTTACAGGCAATCAAATGGGGCGTATTGCGCCTTAGCGCTTTCGTCGTCGTAGGCGCCGTGGCAGCGGTGCAGATTCCAGCGGCAGACGAGCGGGCCGGGCCACAGCGTCCTCAGCAGGGCAATTGCTCTTCAATTGGCGGCTTTTTGGGTATGCAGGCCCAAGCGGTAGGTAATGGGGTTGCCACTGGCTTGGCGTGCAGCGCGCAAGGCTTGCGCCAGCAGCGGGGCGTGTGTGGGCGCTAAAAAGCCAGCATCACGCATTTCGCGCGTAATCACGCCATCAAGCGCAAGCGGGGCCAGCGGTGGCAAGGCGGCCAGTAAACGGCCGGTGCGTCCGATCCACGCAGACAAACCATTCGCGCGATTTGTTCAAGGATGAAGTGCATGAATTGGGCGGGGCCTTGGGCTTCCCCTCGGCGTGGCCTATCGCACCTCTTTCCCAGCTTAGGCCTGGGTGTGCGCAAATACGCCGTCCTGCTGCACCAAACTGACGCCATCTCCATTGAAAAGCTGCGCTTTGCCATCCCCCCACAGCGTCAAAAGCTGCTACGGCCTCGCCAGCAATGCCCTCACCGTCTTCCTGCCGCTCCAATCCGTCGGCGTCATGAGCGATAGCCGCACTGCGGCTACGTGGCAGCCCTGCGCGCCATACTGGCCAGCGATTTCATGACTGCCGATAGGGCTGAGTGCCGTATGCGCTGCTGAAAAAGCGGGCTGCGCATCACCCGCGAAATGCGCGGCCATCTGGCGCGTGACGCATGACATTGCCAGCACAAGCAGACTGCGACGATTGAGCGGGAGCCAGTTTGCGTTCAGCCTTGCGACAATCGCCGTTTTTCAAACCACTTCTTGCAACATGAACAAGCGTTCGTTTTCCCGCGTTTTGCTCGGCGCCGTCGCTGGCGCATTTCTGCTTCCTGCCGCTGCGCTGGCGCAGGCCAAAACCCTGGTGGTGGCCTCCAGCGCCACGTATGCGCCTTTTGCCTTTGAAAACAAGGACAAGCAGATCGTCGGCTTTGACATCGACATCATCAACGCCATTGCCAAAAAGCAAGGGCTGGCGCTGCGCATCGTCAATACGCCGTTTTCCAGCATCTTCGCCTCGCTGGGCAATGGCGATGTGGATTTGGTAATTTCAGGCGTCACTATCAACGACAAGCGCAAGCAAAGCTACGATTTTTCCGACCCCTACTTTGACGCGCGGCAGCTCATCGCCGTGGCCCAGGGCAGCAGCATCGCTTCGCTCAAAGACATTGCGGGCAAGAAAGTGGCCGTTGTGAGCGGCTCCACGGCTGACGATGTGAGCAGCCGCGAATTCGGCAAGGCCAGCCCCAACATCCGCCGCTTTGAAAGCACGCCGCTCATCATCTCCGAGCTGGCATCGGGCGGCGTGGATGCCGCCATTGGCGACAACGGCGTGATTGCCTACCGCGTTTCGCAAACCCAGGGCCTGAAAACCGTGGAAGACCCTCATTTCCCGAAAGAATATTTCGGCATCGTGCTTCGCAAGGGCGACAAGGAATTGCGCGACAAAGTCAATGCCGGCCTGGCCGCCATCAAGGCAGACGGCAGCTACGGCGCCATTTACAAAAAGTGGTTCCATCAGGAATATGCGCCGCAATAAGCCTGCCCGAAAATAAAGCGGCAAAAGCAAAAACGGGGCAAGATTTTTGATGAATCTTGCCCCGCATTTGTTTTGCCCCATTTTGCCTGGCCAAAGCCATTCGCCTGATCAGCCAGTCGCCTGAAATTTCCATTCAGCGGAAACGGCAGCCGCTTTCATCAGGCCCCTATTTGAATCAATTAATCAAAAGCGCACAAGCGCCATCGCATGGAAGAAAACGCACCGGTCATGTGGTTCGGGTGGTTCCGCCCGGACATTCTGGTTGAATACCGGCAACTGTTCTGGGAAGGCATGCTGGTCACCGTCGGCATGACCGTGGCCTGCATTCTCATGGGCTGCACGCTGGGCCTGTTGATTGCGCTGGCGCGCCTGGCCCATGCCCGGCATCAGCCCTGGAAATCCTTTTGCAAATACCTGCTGCGCTGGCCTTCCACGGTTTACGTGAGCTTTTTTCGCGGCACGCCGCTATTCGTGCAGATTCTGCTGATGCACTTTGCCGTCATGCCGCTGCTGGTTCACCCGGCAGACGGCCTGCTGATCTCCGGCGAGCTGGCCCGCGAACTCAAGCAAAGCCACGGCGCGCTGCTCTCCGGCGTGGCCGCGCTCACGCTCAATTCAGCCGCCTACATTTCTGAAGTTTTTCGCGCCGGCATTCAGTCCATCACGCGCGGCCAGCGCTTTGCCGGCATGTCGCTGGGCATGACGCCCGCGCAAGTCATGCGCTACGTTGTGCTGCCGCAAGCCTTTCGCCGCATGCTGCCGCCGCTGGGCAACAACATGATTGCCCTGCTGAAAGACACCTCGCTCGTTTCAGCCATCGGCCTGGCCGAACTGGCCTACGCCGCCCGCACCGTGGCCGGAGCCTATGGCCGCTATTGGGAGCCTTATTTGGCCGTGGCGCTGATTTACTGGCTGATGACTTTCGTGCTGACTTTGGGGCTGCGCAAGCTGGAAACGCATTTGGGGCGCAGCGAATTAGGGTAATTAGGGTAATCCAATGCGCCTGCGCTGAAAGAGGCGGCTATTGCTTGAATGATGCGCGCAATGAATCGCCCGGTTGCGGCTTATTCATGAAACATGAATATCGCAAATAAAACCGTCAAATGTCTTTTTGACAAAGCGCCATGAGGATATGGGCAGGCGCTTTGTCCTGTTCATCCTGTTCACAAGGCGCTGTTTGGCATATCCGGCGCCACTGCCTTTTCCATTAACCGCCCCTGCTTCACCGCTTCCAGATAAGCGGGCGCCGCCGCTTGCGGATCGCGGCCCAGTGCGCGGACCACGCAGATGCCGCTGGCGCCGGTTTGGGCGGCGGCGGCGGCTTGTTCGGGGGTGAGGATGCCGCCGATGGCGGTGACGGGGCGGCCTGCGGCGGCCACCCAGAAGGCGAGGTTGCCCAGGCCTTGCGGGCGCCAGGGCATGTTTTTGGTGGTGGTGGGCCAGATGGGGCCGCAGGCGATGTAGGCGGGGGCGAGGCTGCGGGCGCGGGCCAGCTCCCACAGGCTGTGGCTGCTGATGCCCAGGGGCAGGCCGCTGGCGGCCAGGCCCTGGCGCTGTTCGGTGGTGAGGGCGGCAAGGTCTTCCTGGCCCAGGTGCAGGCCGGTGCGGGCGGCGTGTTCGGGGTGTGCGCTGATGAGCTGGCGGGCCAGTTGCCAGTGGTCGTTGATGAACAGGCGCGCGCCGGCCCGGGCGCAGGCGGCCATGCCTTGGGCGAGGGTGTCGCGCAGGGCGGCGCGCCAGGCTTCGTCAGGCGCAGGCGGGGTTTTGATGCGCAGTTGCAGGGTGGGCACGCCAGCGGCCAGGGCTGCTTGCAGGGCGGGGGCGTTGTCCACGATGGCGTAAAGGCCGATGTCCGGCGGGTTGGGTTGATGGCCGCTGGCGGGCTGAAAGAGGCTGGCGGCCGCTTCGGCTTGCAAGGCGGCGCTGAAGGCCCGGGCGGGGTCTTCGTGGCCGAAGGTGAGCAGCGGCATGTAGCGCGGCCCGCTGGCAAAGCCGGGGGCTGCGGCGGCGGGGCCTGCTCCTTGCCCGGCGGCGTAGCCGTGGGCGATGGCGTGGGCAGTGGCGGCCTTGGCGAGCACGAGGGCATCGGCCGCCACGAAGCCCAGCGCCAGGGCGCTGGCGGCGCTGCTGGCGAAGGTGCAGCCGGTGCCGTGGGTGTGGCGGGCTTGGCGCAGGCGCGGCAGGGCCAGCCAGCCGCTGGCGTGGGGGGTATCCATCCAGTCCAGCGCCCAGCCGGGCCATTCGTCTGGCGCGGCGGATGCGGCCAGGCCGCCGTTTTCATCGGCCGCCAGGGCGTCGCCGCCGGTCACGCAGACGGCTTGTGCGCCCATGTCGAGCAGGCGGCAGGCGTGGCGCGCGGCGGCGGCCATGCTGCGCGGGCGGTCTGGGCCGCCTTCGCCGCACAGGCGGGCGGCTTCGGCGGCGTTGGGGGTGATGAGCGTGGCGCGGGGCACGAGCAGCTCGCAATAGGCGCGCAGCACGGCGTCACTGGCAAAGGCCGCGCCGGTGCTGGCGCCGAGCACGGGGTCGATCACCAGGGCCACGGGCGCGCGCTGGCGCAGGGCATCTACCCAGCGGGCCACGGTTTGCACGTTTTCCACGCTGCCCAGCAGGCCGGTTTTGATGGCGGCGGGCGGCATGTCGCCTGCCAGCGCGGCCAATTGGGCCTCCAGCTCTTGCGCAGGCAAGGGGGTGACGCGGGTAACGGCCTGCGAGTTCTGCGCCGTGACGGCGGCCACCACCGGGCACAGGTGCACGCCGAAAGCGAGCGCCGCGCGCTGGTCGGCCGCCAGGCCCGCGCCGCCGCCGCTGTCGTTGCCGGCGATGCTCCAGAGAATGGGTTTGCGGGCGGGTTCGCGGCCGGGTTTGTGGGCGGGTTCGTGGGCGGGTTCGCAATCCGCTTCGCGGCCAGATTCATGTGTGGATTCAGTCATGGCCGGGCAAGTTAGCACACCAGGCTCGCCAGACGGCACAGCCGCCAGGCGCGATCAAAACGGTCACAAGCCGCCGAACGCCGCTTCAAGGCATGCAAGAGGCTCGCGCCTCATCTGCCAGCGCAAGGGAAAAAGAAGCTGATTTCTGCCGGGCAAGGCGTTGGGCCTCGCTTATTCTCGCTCCTTCATTCATAGCATGATGTCCTAGTGGAAATTGCGCAAGAAGGCATTCAGGCCCCCTTGAATTCGCTCCTGTTTTTGATGCCATCTGCATGGCCCAGCGAGGCATTTGCCAGGCCGCAGGGCGCCTGAGTCCACGCTTTTCTCTTTCACAGACAAACCGTGAACAAGTTCTCAGGGTTTCATCCACTTTCCCTTCGTGCTGCAACGCATCAGAATCGCCGCGTTCCGACAAAAACTCGCAAAAAGGAAAAAACGACATGAAGAAGATCACCGCCATCATCAAGCCCTTCAAGCTGGAAGAAGTGCGCGAAGAGCTGGCCGATGTGGGCGTGACGGGCCTGACGGTCACGGAAGTCAAGGGCTTTGGCCGCCAGAAGGGCCATACCGAGCTGTACCGGGGCGCTGAATACGTGGTGGACTTTCTGCCCAAAGTGCGCATTGACGTGGTGGTGGCCGACGATTTGGTGGACCGCTGCGTGGACGCCATCCTCAAGTCCGCGCGCACCGGCAAGATTGGCGACGGCAAGATCTTCATCTCGAACGTGGAGCGCGTGGTGCGCATCCGCACGGGCGAGGAGGATGAAGCGGCCATCTGACCCCGGCCCCAGGCTCCGCCCGCCAGCCGCTTCTTCAAACCGCGCAATGCGCAAACAACCGCCTCACCCGGCGTTTTTTTACGCCTGCGGCAAGGCGGCGCAAGGCTGAAAAGCCGCTTTCACCCGGAAACGGAAAGCCAGGCCCCAAACCGCCGCCCCCCGCCCGCCCCCCGCCCGCACTCCGCCCGCACTCCGCCCGCATCCGCGCGCTGGCCCTGCGGGCGGGCGTGAGCAGGCTCTCATGGCAGGGCGGATTCGGGGAAACCGGCTGGCCCGCGTTGCGCCCTGCCCCCGGCTTTGCCTTCATGTCTTTTCGCCCCTTGGGGCAGTCCATGAAGAATGCCTGACCGCATCAAAAACAGGAGCTGATTTCGGGGCATGAAAATAGCTCTTGCGCTCATTCCACTAGGACCTCACGCTATGGTTTGAGGAGCGAAATTCTTGCGAGGCAAAAGCCGCCCGACCTCCCTGGCCGCCCTCTCGGGCTGCTGGCCCAGGCCGCCTGGCCGCTCACCGCGCCCGGCTGAACAGGCCGATGCCCGCCAGCACCAGCGCCGTGCCCGCCGCCAGCCAGGGGGTGAAAGGCTCGTCCAGAATGAGCACGCCCATGCCAATGGTGGCCAGCGGGCCGATCAGGCCGATTTGCGCGGCCAGGCTGGCGCCCAGGCGCTCCACGGCCATCATTTGCAGCAGCACGGGCACGGCAGTGCACAGCGTGGCGTTCAAAACCGAGAGCCACAGCACCGGCGCGGGCACGGCGGCCGCAGCCAGCGGGCGCGTGATCAGAAAGTGGCCGATGCAGCACAGGCAGGCCACCACCGTGGCCAGCCCCACCAGGCGCATGGCGCCCAGGCGGCGCACGAATTCGCCGCTGAAAAACAGATACGCGGCGTAGCTGGCCGTGCCCGCCAGCACCAGCGCCGCGCCCAGCGCCGTGCCCGCCGTGTGGGGCAGCTGCATCTCGCGCCCAAACACCAGCAAAGCGCCGCTGTAGCTCACCGCCACCGCCAGCCAGTGCCGGCGCGTGGGCCGCTGGCCGCGCAGCGCCCAGGCCAGCGCCATCACCAGCGTGGGCGTGAGATACAGAATGAGCCGCTCCAGACTGGCGCTGATGTATTGCAGCCCCAGAAAGTCCAGCAGGCTCGACAGGTAGTAGCCCGACACCCCCAGCCCCAGCACGCCCAGCCAGTCGCGCCCCTTGAGCGCGGGCCGCCCGCGCCCGGCCCACCAGGCCATGACGGCAAAAAAGGGCAGCGCCAGCAGCATGCGGTACATCAGCAGCGTGACCGCATCCGCCCCGTGCCGGTAGGCGAGCTTGACCACGATGGCCTTGCCGCTGAAGGCAAACGCGCCCAGCACGGCCAGCGCCATGCCCAGGCCCAGGCTGGCAGGCGGCGCCGCTGAAGCGGCAGAGGCAGAGGAAGAAGCAGGCGTGTTTTCAGACATGGCGGCAACAAGGCGGGCAGGCGGCGGGCGGCCGGGCTTGGCTCCGGCGGCTCATTGCACCTCGGCGATCAGCTCGATTTCCACGCAGGCATCCAGCGGCAGCCGGGCCACGCCAACGGCGCTACGGGCATGCGCGCCACGCTCGCCAAACACTTCCATCATCAGCTCGCTGGCCCCGTTGGTGACCAAGTGCTGCTCCACAAAGCCTGGGGCCGAGCTGACGAAGCTGACGAGCTTGACAATGCGGCGCACCTTCTCCAGCCCGCCAGCGGCCGCATGCAGCGTGCCCAGCAGATCAATGCCAATGCCGCGCGCGGCGGCCTGGCCCTCTTGCGTGCTGATGCCTGCGCCAAGCTGGCCCGTCCACACCGCGCCGTTGCGGCGGGCGATATGGCCAGACAAATAAACCAGATTTCCCGTGCGCACAAAAGGCAGGTAAGCGGCGGCTGGCGCGCTGACGGCGGGCAAGGCAATGCCCAGGCGGGCGAGGTTTTCCTGTGGCGTCATGGTGTCGTTCCTTTCCTGTGAATGATGACAAAGACGGCGCAGTATGACCGCCCCCATTGCTGCTTCATCGCTGCTTCATCGCTGCTTCATTGCTGCGTCATTGCCGCCCGCAGGCGTGACAAACGCCGCGCGCGCCGGAAAAATCGCGTCAGCGCAAGACAATCCGCCCTTTCCACCTTCTCGCGCCGCCCCGCCGCCTGCTCATGCCCGCCCCCGCGCAGCACATCCACTCGCCCGCCAACCCTCTTTTCAAAGACCTGCGCCGCCTGGCGCAAGACAGCGCCGCCAGCCGCAAGCAAGGCCGCGCCTGGCTCGAAGGCGACCACCTGGCCCGCGCCGCCCGCGCGCGCCAAGTGCGCCCGGCGCTGGCCGTGTTCGCCGAAAGCAGCTGGCAGCAAAGCGCGCACGAATGGGCTGGCCTGGCGCGCCAGAACATCGTGCTGGCCGACCCCCTCTTTGCCGCCCTGAGCGCCCTGCCATCGCCCGCCCGCATGGGCATCGTCATCGAACTGCCCCTGCCCGCGCAACCCGCCCGCTTCGCGCCCGGCGCGCCCACCCTCGTGCTCGACCGCGTGCAAGACGCAGGCAACACCGGCTCCATGCTCCGCAGCGCCGCCGCCTTCGGCTTCACCCAAGTGCTGGCCCTGCAAGGCACCGCCGCCCTCTGGGGGCCGAAAGTAGTGCGCGCGGGCATGGGCGCGCACTTCGCGCTGCACCTGTTCGAGGGCCTGCAGCCCGAAGACATCGAACAGCTGGCCGTGCCCCTGCTGGCCACCAGCTCGCACCAGGGCCAGTGGCTGCACCGCACCGCCCTGCCCTGGCCCTGCGCCTGGCTCATGGGCCACGAAGGCCAGGGCGTCAGCGCCGCACTCGCCCGCCAGGCCAGCGCCCACATCCGCATCACCCAGCCCGGCGGCGAAGAATCGCTGAACGTGGCCGCCGCCGCCGCCATCTGCCTGCACGCCAGCGCCGCTGGCCGCGAGACGGGCGAATGAGCGAACGCCCCACAGTTATTTCGCTCCTACATCAATAGCAAAGCGTCCTAGTAGAAACTGCGCCGAATGGCGCTTTAACCCCCTCGAATTCGCTCCTTTTTTGATATACAGGGGCGAGGGTGACGCTTTGGAACCTGCTTGCAATCCGTCCGCGAGTGCAGAAGGTGTGGATTTGGGCGCGGCCCCGGACGCTCTGCGGCGTTGCAAACCCCCGATGGGCCACAAGGCCCGTTTGTGGTTTGTGTTTTGCAGCCCATCTCGATTCCCAGGCTTTCGCCCCTCGCGGCCAGATCATGAACAGCCCTCCAGTTTCAGGCCAACCCTTTTTCTCTCCGTTCTTTTTTCGTGCTTGACCGAAAATCCACATTCCGTATTCCGGCAAGATACGCATGCGAATTCATCCCTCAAAATCCGAGGCGTTATCCTGATGACAAGATTCCTCATGCGGGATTATTTTGATGCGGGCTATCAGGGTTTATCGTGCGGAATGAGTTGGGCGCAGTATAGACGGATTACTTTCACTAAAAGGTATAACGCCGGGTATGATGCAAGTACACATAGCATTCCGGTTCCACCGAGATGTAGTGTCTCGGCGCTAAAAAGGAGTGCCTTGAACCAGACAATTGTCCCTGTGAGAAGCATCAAATACCAAATGAGGAATGATGAGAAATAGGATCTTTTCTTGCAGTACGGGCAGATAATGCGGCGGGGCACTCGCGAATGAGGGGTCAAGGGCCATCCGGGTTCATAATCCAAAGACCAAAAAAGCCATACGCGCAACGGAAATTCAATGTTGAAAGAACAAAAGGGGCATTTCTTTTTGATCATTCGGGCAGACCTCGGGTTTCAGATACGGGCAAATGATTTTACCAGCACGGCCAGACGCTGAACGGTTTTTTAAACAAACATGAAAAGCCCCCGGGCTGCAACCTGCAAACACGCACGGCTGGCGGTTTGGATCATGCGGCCGGTGAAATGAATGCGCCCCGCAAGCCGCACATTTCACTCTGTTTGCGAGAGCGAATTTCAGGCGCGGAAAACGCCTTTCTCGCACGGTTCGACTGGATTTACTGCTATCAAAACGGCGGCGAAATAAACGGGCGGTTTGCAAGGCTGGCGCGCGGCCCGCCTTGCGGCCGGTTTTCAGAACGTGGCGGTCAGAGAAATGTTGAAGCTGCGGCCGGGCTGGGCGGCCAGCTGGAAGCGCCGCCAGTCGGCGGCGGAGCTGGCGTCGTAGCTGCGGGCGTTGCTGTAGAGCCAGTGGCTTTTGTTGGCCAGGTTTTGCACGCCCGCATCCAGCCGCAGGGCGGGGGTGATTTGCCAGTAGGCCCACAGGTCCAGGCGGCCAAAGCCGGGCACGCGGATGAATTCCACGGTGGATTCGGTCAGGCCGCTGCCGGTGTTGCGGTAGCTGTCGCGGTTGGTGCTTTGGGCCTGTTTGCCGCGCGCGAAGGTGCCCAGCAGGTTCACGCCCCAGGTTTTGCCGGGGGCGTCGTAGCCGATGCCGGCGATGAGTTTGGCGGGCTGCACGGTGTCCAGCGGCACGTATTTGTCGCCTTCGTAGCTGGAGCGTGATTCGCCCTTGCTGTAGCCGAAGGCCAGGCTGCTGTAGAGGCCCTTGAGGGCGGGCGTCCACGTGCCGTGCTCCAGCCGCGTGCCCAGCTCCAGGCCGTAGATGCGGGCCTTGTCGCGGTTGCCAGCCTTGAAGATGGTGACCAGGTGCGCGGGGGCGTTGGCAAACATGCCGGGGTAGCGGTCACGCGGGTAGCGGGTGACGCCGATGAAATTCTTGTATTGCGTGTAGAACACCGAGCCGTTCAGGCGCACGCCGGGCGCGGGGCTGCCTTTGACGCCGATATCGAAAGTGTTGCTGGTTTCGGCCTTGAGGCCAGCGTCGCCCACGACGATGCAGTTACAGCGGTAGATGCCGCTGCGCCACAGGCCGTAGCGTTCGCTGCTGGTGGGCGCGCGGCCGCTGCGCCGCCATTGCACGTAGGCGGCAAATTGCGGCTGCAAATACCAGCTCAGGCTCAGGCTGGGGCTGATGAGGGTGGTGCTGGCTGTCGATGCGCCGTAGAGCCTTTGCAGCTGCGCCAAGGTCATGGAGGGGCTGACCATGTTGGCCAGATGGCGCAGGCGGCTTTGCACGCGCTCGATGCGCAGGCCGGGGGTGAACACCAGGCGCTGGCTGCCAGCACGCAAGGTGATGGCATCTTCGGCAAACACGCCCAGGCGGGTGGTGATGTTGTCTGGGAAGGGGCGCTGCAAGTCGGTAGGGGAGTTGTGGTAGGCCTCGGTGGTCTCCAGCGGGTGCTCGTTGGCGTTGCGCGAGGCGCTCACGCCCGCGCGCAAGCGGTGGCTGCCCCAGCTTTTTTCCAGCGTGCTGGCCAGCCCAAAGCTGCGGTTGCGGTTGCGCGCCCTTTCGGTAAAGGCAGTGCGGCTGGTGTTGGTGAGGGTGTTGGTGGTGTCGTCCATCAGGGCGTATTGGCCGTAAACGCGGGTTTCAAGCTGGTCAAACCAGCCACTGGCAGGCGTCCACAAGTGGGTGAATTGCAAGGTATCGCGCGCGGTTTTGGCGTTCTGCCAGGAAAAGCTGCTTTCGGTGCCGCGCAAGTTGCTGGCCAGCCAGGAAGACTCGTATTGCGAGCGGTGCCGGCGGCGCAGCAAATCGGCAGTGAGGCTGAGCGTGTGCCCGGCGCTGGCGCGCCAGTCGCCCTTCAAAAGCAGAGCGTTGGAGGCGATGTCTTCCGGCTCGCTGCGCATGCCTAAAGGGCTGCTGTTTTTGGCCTCGCGCCCATCGCGGCGCACGTAGCTGAGCAAGCCGTCAAAAGCGCCGCTGCGCCCGGCGGCCGTCACGGCCTCGGTCCACAGGCGATTGGCGCTGGCGTAGCCCGCTTTCAGGCCCAGATAGCTGTTTTTGCCCTCGCGCAGATAGTCGCGCGCCGATTTGGGGCGAAAACTCACGGCCCCGCCAATGCCGCCCGCCGATCGGCGGCTGCCCGTCGTGCCCAGCTGAATATCCACGCCGCCATACACCTCCGGGTCAATGAAATCGCGCCCCATGCTGAAAGTGCCGGTGCTGGCGGCCCGGCCTGACCAGGCAATGCGGTCCACGGCATCGGGCAGCTCCACGCCGTCAAGATCGATGGCCACGCGGTTGCCCTCCACACCGCGCACGTTGTAGCCCGAAGAGCCGCCCCGGTTGTAGCGCGTGTTGTCCATGCCGCTGCGCGCCGTGCCCGAAACCAGCGAAGGCGCCTCCACCAGCGGCTGATAGCGCATTACATCGGCCATGCTGCCCGCCTGCTCCAGCGCGCGGCCCTGAACGCGCGCCGCCGCGCCAGGCTCCAGCTCGGCAGAGGCGCTCACCTGCACGGCAGGCAGCGAGGGCGCTTCACGCGGGGCATCCGCCGCCGCTCCGGCTGTTTTCGGCGCTGTCTTTTGAGCGGCCTTCTGCGCTGCCCTTTGCGCCTGCTCGCCCGCCGATATGGCGCTCGCCTGCTGCGCCATCACCAGGCATGCGCCCTGAACACCCAGCGCCAGCAGACGGCGGGCAAAAAGAGAAGAAAAAACGTTCGTTGCCATTTCAGTTGCCAGTACAAAGAAACAGAAAAGCGGCTGGCGTGTGCCCTGCAAGGCGGGCAGCGGCATGGCCGGCCGGAGCTTGAAACAAAAAATGGCAATTCTACATTTTGGATACGAATCATTCGTATTAATAGTCGTATGGAAAGGACCGGAAAAGGCTCTGACAATGGCGCGCGGAGACCTCCAGCCGGATGCAGGGTAGCGGCAATGAAGAGGCAAGGCACAAGCCAGGAGGCGATAAAGGAAGGCGGGGACTGAGCTTCGCTCATTAATTGATAGCTGCGAGTCCTAGGCCGCCTCGACATTCCCCCCACCCACAAGGGAATCGATGCGAGGTAGAGGAAAGCCAGGAAGTGGGAGGGCTTGCGGTCGAAGCGAGTGGCGATGCGGCGAAACGGTTTGAGCCTGGCAAAGCAACGTTCGATGCGATTGCGTAGCCGGTACAGTGCCTTGTCGCAGGCACGCGGTTGCTGGCAGCTGCGAGGCGGGATCACCGGCTGGGCGCCGAGCGAGTGGATCTGCGCCACCAGTTGCCGGCTGTCATAGCCTTTGTCGGCCAAGACGCACTTGGACTTGAACACGGCCAGCAGCGCTGGCGCTTGCGTGATGTCGTTACGCTGGCCGCCAGTGAGGATAAATCGCGCCGGGCGGCCCTGGCCATCCACCGCCATGTGGATCTTCGTGCGAGCGGCTTAGGGCCTGGCTTCGAGTCCCGCGCCCTGGCCGTGACGGTGCACTTTCACGATCGTGGCATCGACCATGGCGTATTGCATATCCGGCTGGCCGCTGACAGCATCAAAGAGTTTTTGCCAGATACCGGCCTTGACCCAGTCACGAAAGCGTTTGAAAACGGTGTTGCATTTGCCGAATTCTTCAGGCAAATCGCGCCAGGGGCTGCCTGTGCGCACGATCCACAGCACAGCCTCTACAAACAAACGGTTGTCCGTGTCTCTTGGCCCTGCATCGCCAGGCTTGCCCAGGCAGTGCGGAGCCATCAGTGCCCACTGCTTGTCGCTCAATACTCTTCTTGCCATGGCGGGATTGCTGCATAAGAGGGGATTCTCAACAGGCCCTAACCGCGACAACACCCAGCAAACCTTCCAGAACAACGCCCAGCAGGGCGACTGGAACCAATGGAGCGCCGCGCAGCAAGCCGCCGCACAACAAGCCGCCCAACAGGCCGCTTACTGGGCCGCCCAGCGTGCCGGGCCGCGCGGGCTGGGAATTGCGCGCCGTGGTGCAAGCCGCCCTGAGCGTGCTGGCGCAGACCCGCGCCCTTGGCCCGCGCGCCCTGGCCACGCGCCCCGTGCTGCGCCGCCGCGACGCGCCGCGCGTGCTGTGGCGCTGCCTGCTCATGTGAGAGGCGGCTCACCCGCGCGTCTGTGAGCGCAAAAAGCGTGGATTGGCGCTTTGCGGCGTTGCAAGTCCTCGCTAGGCTGCAAGGCCCGCCTGCGGTTTGCATCTTGCCGGCCATCCCGCTTCCCGAGCTTTCGCCCTTCACGGCCAGGCCATGAACAGGCTCTGAAAAAAAGCCCTTGGCCGCAGCAGGCCAAGGGCTTTTCTTCAGAAAAATCGGGCCGCCGCACCGCAAGCTGCGGCGCTGGCCGCCGCATCAGCGCGGCGTGGCGTCGTCCACATCCACGTAAGCATCGCCCGCAGCGTGCGTGTACACGGGCGCGGAAGCAGGCGCTTGCAGCGCAGGCGGCTGCGGCGGATGGGCAATGCGCTCGCCCAGCCCCATCTCCAGCCGGTCAATGCGCATGTGCAGCTCGCGGTTGAAGCCTTCCACCGTCTGCGCCAGCTTGCTCAGCTCCGGCTGGGCGGAATGCTCGCGCAACCCCATCTCGGCGCGATCCACGCGCGAAAGCGTTTCCTGGCTCACCTTTTCCAGCGTCTCGTTCAAGCGTTGCATTTCCTGATCCAGATGCGCGCGCAAATCGGTAAAACGCGACGCCTCGGCCTTGTCCGCCAGCTCGCGCTGCGCCGCCAGCTCCTTGGCGTGGCGGCGCGTTTCCACCAGCACCGTGCCCTGAATGTAGGCAATCATCAGCACAAACATGCACGACACCCCCGCCAGCAGCCCCAGCATCACCAGCCCCAGCGGAGCCTGCACGTCAGCGACGATCAGAGACAGATGCGTCGGCTCCATCATCACCCCCCAGTTGGCCCCCACAAAGGCCAAAATGGCAATACCAACCAGCAACAGCAGCAGCGAACGCAGGGACATGACGGTTTTTTCCTGTGCAAACGAAAGGGTGATGAGTTTAATGGCGCGCCCCTGAACGCTGGTCTCAAAGCGCCATTCCAAAACACCTCAAAGCACCCAAAAAGCGCCGCCCGCGCGAACGCCATATCAGAGCCACGGCAGGCAGGGCGCGAGTGATCCGGCCCGCTGGCGCAGACGGCGTGACGGTTTGCCGCAGCACGATGCTGCAAGAACCCGCTCAGAGGCGCCATGCCGCGCTTGCCGCCAGGGTAAAGGCGCTGGCCGAAACGCTGGCAAATGGCACGGTCTCGCACCATAAGGTTTTGCGTTGCTTTCCAGATCCATCGGATTGCCCATCTGATTCGCTTCGCAGGTCTGATCAAGCCGGTGGCCGCCCAGCCACGCAATTTCACTGGAATACCGGCGCTCGTTCCAAAAATTCAGCGCAAACCACGCGGCATAGGCTTCATTGAGCGCCAGCGCGTTGGACAGCTCCTTGTTCCGGCAGGTGTTAAGGGCCTCGCCAGACGGGTTCTTTTCAATGTCGTACGGGTTGCTTCCGTCATGAAAGCCGCCTTCCGCCCTGGTTGCGCCTTGCAGGTGAGCCACGGCATGGCCGTATTCGTGCGCCATCACGTCCCAGTCAAAAGACTTGAGAGAACCCAGGTGCATTTCAGACACCTTTTTTCCTCCATCGCTGCCCGCCCTGTAAAAAGCCTCTCTTGGCGTGGGGCGGTTGGTGACAACTTTCTTGAAAACGGGCGCTTCGGGAATGCCTGCGATGGGTTTGACGTGCTCCGTCAGTTCATACAGGGCCTGGAAAACGGACCAGGAGTTGGCTTCGGCTTCGCTGATGTGGAATTTGTTGTCTTTATGCGTATCATCAGGCTTTATATTTATATCAGCCCCTTGATCGAAATTGGTCTTCAATGGAATAAATTTTCCGGAAGTTTCAAAAATATCAACGCCGAATTTGTCATGTTTCCCTAATAGTTGAACCTGATACTTCAAGTCATCTATAGGGGACGTGAATTTAAACTCACCCTTCTCATCCAGTCTGCCATAAGCTATCAATTCTCCGACTCCAGGAGGGGGATTTTCTCTATATGTCACTCTAACTACAGCGCCATGCAGCGGCATAAATTTTGAAAATTTGTGATCAATAGCAAATTTTGCCCGAATAGTCACTATGTCACCCTTTGACGTTTTTGAAGATTGGCTTTCTTTCTTTTTCTCTTTCCATGCATTGGAATTCCTGTATATGTCCTCATACAGGTTCTTCTTCTCTTGCGAGAAAATGTCTGTAACACGATCCAGCTCCTCTTTCGTCAACCATTTTTCAAAGGGGTTGTCATAACTTCTTTCAGAGTGATTTTTTCCCACTGAGCTTGCTTTCGATTAACTTTGGAAACTAATTTCTGATATTCATGATTATCCTTCAGGCGATGACTAGCCATAGACGATAATAAGTTGCTTCCAATCCAG
The DNA here is from genome assembly GCF_001262075.1 of Ottowia sp. oral taxon 894. GTDB lineage: Bacteria > Pseudomonadota > Gammaproteobacteria > Burkholderiales > Burkholderiaceae_C > Ottowia > Ottowia massiliensis. The sequence continues at coordinate 690,051 of NZ_CP012073.1, forward strand.
TTATAATAAACTTTTTCGCGGTACAATAAAATACTGAATCGTACACCACCATTGAATTCATTAGATTCAAAATCAACGGTGATGCCATACCACCCTTCTTTCAGAAACCGGGGTTTGAATTTGACTTCAGCCGTCGGCCCCGGACTGTCCAACAGCAACTCCGATGGCACTTCAATACCCGTCAAATCTCCGTGATTGGCATCGACGACCTGGAATCTGGCCTTGCCATGCAGGCCCTTTTCCAATCGGATGAATGAAAACTTCATCTCGAATTCATCCACCGGTATGCCCGGCTGTGGATTGGGAACATCCACCACGATTTCAGCCATAGGTTCCATCGCAGGCGGCGTTGCCATCGCCGCCAGCCAGCCCAGCGCCAGCATGGCCAGCAAGGCCCACCGGAGCCAGCGCCCCAGCAGCGCATGAAAGCTGCAAAACGGCAGCTTGCGCCGCCCGTCAATTGACAAATGTTCCAGTTGCATTGCATCGCTCCTTTCCGCAAGTGGTAACTCGCCCAAATAACATAATCCATCGTAAGCCGCGCATGGCTGTCTTTGCAATATCAGTCAAGTGTGCCGTTCCCAAAACTCGCCGCCGCTCTCTGCAACGCCCGTTGTGTTAGTAATGCTCATACATTTGAATGGAAAAAATTCCACCGCTGGCAAGCGCCAGAAATGGCATTCAGGATCGCCGTCATGCTTTATCTGGAAACACAGTGTTCGCAGATAAATACCCAGAAAGCTTGTCATTCTCGTGATTTGCGGCCCGCAAGAATATATTGCCATTAGCGCTGACAGGCGGAAGCCATTGGAATATGCGTTTTCTGAAGATCGGAAACTGTTTTTCCGCATGGAGCGCAACGCCTTTCAGACCGTTTTCAATTCAGGCCGCTTTTAAAACAGTCCGTCCACATCAAACAATATGCTGGCCTTGTTTGATTGATGGAGCGGCAGGCCCATTCACCACGTTTGCCGCGCTGGCGGGGCGTAGCGCACGCAGCTCCTGCGCTGGAGTGCCCAGGGCTGCAGGCACTTTGGGGCCGTTTGCTCTTTGCTGGCAGCGCGGGGCCGCCGCTGCGGCCGTTGCAAAATCGTCCGACTTTTCGCCTGTCTTCTGCTGCCTGTTTTTTTCCATGCTTGCTTATCTGCTGCCCGCTGGAGCATTGCCTTGCTGGCCCGCTGGCCGTCTCGGCAGCGGCGCGGCGGCTTTGAGGCGCAGGCGTTGCGCGCGGGCGGGCGAGCTGGCGCTGGACCTAGTCTCAGCCGGGCGTGCTGGCACAGCAGCGCCAGACCGAAACCGGCTTGAACGAACTGGAGCGCTGCCTGGCGGCCCGCTCCGCACAACCTGAGGAATCCCAACCATGAGCAAGACCATCTCCCTGACCCGCTATCTCGTTGAAAAGCAGCGGGTGGACGGGCACATTCCCGCGCATTTGCGCTTGCTGATTGAAGTGGTGGCGCGCGCGTGCAAGCGCATCAGCCTGGCCATCAACAAAGGCGCCGTAGGCGGCGTGCTGGGCAGCGCAGGCAGCGAGAACGTGCAGGGCGAAGTGCAGAAAAAGCTCGACATCATCGCCAACGAAGTGCTGATTGAGGCCAACGAATGGGGCGGCCACCTGGCCGCCATGGCCAGCGAAGAGATGGAGAGCATTCACGTGGTGCCCAACCGCTACCCGCAGGGCGAATACCTGCTGCTGTTCGATCCGCTGGACGGCTCCAGCAACATCGAGGTGAACGTGAGCATTGGCACCATCTTCAGCGTGCTGCACATGCCCGAAGAAAGCCGCAGCGTGCAAGAGAAAGACTTTCTCCAGTCCGGCAGCCGCCAGGTGGCGGCGGGCTACTGCATCTACGGCCCGCAAACCACGCTGGTGCTCACCGTGGGCGACGGCGTGGCCTCCTTCACGCTGGACCGCGAGCAAGGCAGCTTCGTTCTCACGCAAGACAACCTGCGCATTCCCGAAGACACGCACGAATTCGCCATCAACATGAGCAACATGCGCCACTGGGACGCGCCCGTGCGCCGCTACATCGACGAATGCCTGCAAGGCAAAGACGGCCCGCGCGGCAAGGACTTCAACATGCGCTGGATTGCCAGCATGGTGGCCGACGTGCACCGCATCATGACGCGCGGCGGCATCTTCATGTACCCGTGGGACCAGCGCGAGCCGGACAAGCCCGGCAAGCTGCGCCTGATGTACGAGGCCAACCCCATGGCCTGGCTCATCGAACAGGCCGGCGGCGCGGCCACCAATGGCCGCCAGCGCATTCTTGACGTGCAGCCGCAAAAGCTGCACGAGCGCGTGAGCGTCATTCTCGGCAGCAAAAACGAAGTGGAGCGCGTCACGCGCTACCACCAGCAAGCGGACCAGACCCAAGGCTGACCCAGGCTGGGGCAGGCGGCTTTTCGCTTCTGAAAAAGGAGCGAATTCAAGGGGCTGAAAATGGCTTTTGCGCCCTTTTCACTAGGACATAACGCTATGGATCGAGGAGCATAAATCACGCTGCTTCACGGCACCCGTCACCCGCCCCTGCCGCGCTTGGCGCCTCAGATCCGGCCCGCAACCATCTCCGCGCGCTCCAAGGAGCGAGAGCCTGTTTGCCGCCCGGCCGTGAAGCGCAAAAGCCAGGAAATCGGGATGGGCCGCAAGGCCCAAAAAGCGCCTGTGTCCTGCGCTTTTCGCGTCCGCAGACGGCTTGCGAACAGCTCAAGGCTGGCGAAACGCCGCCTTGAGCGCGGCCGCGAGATCGGGATGCTCAAGCGCAAAGCGCTCCGGCGCGGTGAAATGCGCCTCGCAGGCCACCGCAAAAAACTCTGGCGGCGAGTGCGCCGCATAGGTATCCAGCCAGGGCGCGGGCGCGCCAAAGCGCTCCGCCAGCGCCAGCCGCTCGCAAAACCGTTCATAGGCGCTTTGCCACACCGCATGCCAGTGCAGGCGGCCTTCGCGCGCTGAACGCGCGCCCATGAAGCCTGCGGGCAGGGGCGGGCAGCCATCAGCCGGGCCGGCGTGCATGTCGATCTTGTGGGCGAATTCATGGATGACGACGTTGGAGCCGCGCAGGGCCTGCGCGTCAGCGGCGGCCACGTCGGGCCAGCTCAGCATCACCGGGCCGCCTGGCATGGCCTCGCCCAGCAGCGTCTCGGCGTAGCGGTGCACTACGCCGGCCTCGTCCCGCCGCTGGCGCGGGGCAATGGCCGGCCCCGGCTGGAGCACGATGCCCACAAAGTCGTCATACAGCGCCAGCGCCTGCTCTGGCCGCCGCGCGCCGCCCAGATGCAGCAGCGGCAAACAGGCCTGCGCCGCCACGGCCACGGCCATGCCGTCCGTCACTTGCAGGCCATGCGCGCCCGTGAACTCTTTTTGCGCCAGAAAATGCGCGGCCAGCCGCCGCAGCCGCGCCTGCTCATGCGGCAGCAGCCGCGCCAAAAAGCGGTGGCCCAGCAGCGTGGCCTGCCAAAGATCGTCAGGAATGGGCGCTGGCTGCCCCAGCCTGCAAAGCCGGGCGGCCAGCCGTGCAAGCCAATGGGGCATGAGCGGCAAAACGCGGGAAAACGCGGCAATGGAAACCCCGGCAGGTGCGAGCGCCGCGCGCGGCTTCAAGAGGGCTGGCGCGCCGCAAAAGGCCGCCGCGAACGTTCCTCCGCCGCACCCGGGCGCGCCTGTGTCTTCAAAAAGTTCAGAGAGCGCCCAGCGCTGGCATGCGCGGAGCCAGCGCTGCTGCCGGGGCCTTTTTCACCTTCCGGCCTGCGTCCCAGCCATCAGGAATACACCGCTTTGACAGGCGCGAATTTAGCTCCTTTATTCGTAGCATGAGGTCCTAGTGAAATGAGCGCAGAAGCCATTTTCAATGCCTTCAAATTTGCTTCTTTTTTTGAAGCGTAACACCCGCCCGCCTTCTCCTTTGAACAGGTTCTCAAACCCGCAAGGCGGGAAAGCGCTCGGCCAGCAAAGCCTCCAGGCCAAACTGCGCCAGCAGCGCTTGCAGGCGCTCGGCGGCGCTGCGCTTTTTGTGGCCCGTCCACATGGCGATGATCAGCTCGTTTTTCATGCTGTGCTCCCAGCCGACCAGCTCGGTCACCGTGACGGCGTAGCCCTGCGATTCAAGGTAGAGGCAGCGCAGCACGTTGGTGAGCTGGCTGCCCATCTCGCGCGTATGCAAGGGGTGGCGCCACAGCTCGGCCAGCGGCGTGCGCGCCAGTTGCAGCGCCTTGTTCATGCGCAGCCGCGCGGCCACCTCGGCCTGGCAGCAAGGGGCCAGCACGATGGCGCGGGCCTGCTTGCGCAGGGCAAACGCAATGGCGTCATCCGTGGCGGTATCGCAGGCGTGCAGGGCCGTCACCACGTCAGCGCGGGTTTCAATGCCATACAGATGCCCCAGTTCGCGCCCCGGCTCGTGCCTTGTGCGCCACAGGTCATACAGCATGAAACCCAGATACGACTTGCCCGCGCCGTGGTCGGCCAGCAGCAGGCCGCCTTCGCGCGGCGGCAGCTCTTGCCGCACTTTTTCAATGAATTGCAGCAGGTGATTGACCTGCTTGAGCTTGCGCCGCGAGTCCTGATTGAGCCGCCCATCGCGGGTCAGGATGTGCAGCTCCTTGAGCAGCTCGATGGACTGGCCGGGGCGCAAGCCCAGCTGGGCATGCAAATCAGGCGCGGCCTGAAGCGCCGCCTTGGTTTTGCGTGATGAAGTCATGGTGTGCGCGGGAAGGCGTTTTTGGGCGTTTTTGGGCGTTTTTGCTCTTGGTTCTAGAGCATAAAGTTCTGAAAACCTGTTCAAAGTGGCCGTTCACAAAGTGGCGGCCGGATGGGATTGCGGGCTGTCACCCACCGCGCAGCTGCCCCAGTTCGGCCATGAGCTGGCGGTAGGCGCTGGTGTCGCCAGCGGCCAGGGCGGCGTCCATGCGGCGTTTGATGTCTTCCACGCGCGCGCCGCGCAGCACGCTTTGCAAGTCGTCGCGGTCGCTGGCGATGCCTTCGAGCGCGAGCAGGGTTTGCACTTCGCGCACGGCGGCCGCTTCCAGCGGGTGGCCGCGCAGGGCCTGGCGCAGGGCGGCCCAGGGCTGGGGGCCGTGTTCGTGAAATTGCCTGTCGAGCCAGGCAAAAAGCGGGCCGTGGGGGGCGGGCTGGCTGCAAAGCAGGTGCTGGTCTGGCTCGCCCAGGGCGGGCCAGGCGGCGGGGTCGGTGAGCACGATTTGCAGGGCGCGGCTGGCGCGGCTGGCCGGGGCGGCGCGAAGGCGGGCGGCGCTGCTTGGCCAGCCTTCGTCATGCCAGCCGTCATGGCGGCGGTCATGGCGGCGGTCATGCCAGCGCTCATCCGGCCCGCCTGCGCTGCCGCGCCAGGGGCGCTGGCCCGGCCCAGGCGATGGGGCGCTGCGGGCGTGTGTGCCTGATGCGCCTGATGCGCTGCGGCTCTGGCCCCAAAGCTGGGCCAGCTCGCGCGCGTCGATGTGCGTTTGCTGGGCGATATCGGCCAGGATTTGCTGCGCCAGCGCCCCGGCGGGCAGTTGCTGCCACAAGGGGCGGGCCTGGGCGGCAAAGCGGGCGCGCCCTTCGGCGCTGTCCATGTCGCAGTCCTGGGCGGCGGTTTGCAGCAAAAAGCGCGAGAGCGGCTCGGCGGCGGCCACGGCGGCGGCAAAGGCCTGGGCGCCTTCGGTGCGGATGAAGCTGTCGGGGTCGTGCCCGCCGGGCAGAAAGAGAAATTTCACGCTGCGCGTGTCGCTGGCGTAGGGCAAGGCCGCTTGCAGCGCCTTGCTGGCCGCGCGCTGGCCGGCGGCGTCGCCGTCAAAACTGAAGACCACGCTGGCGGTGAAGCGAAAGAGCTTTTGCACGTGCTGCGGCGTGCAGGCGGTGCCCAGCGTGGCCACGGCATTGGCAAAGCCCAGCTGGGCCAGCGCCACCACGTCCATATAGCCTTCCACCACCAGCGCGTAGCCTTTTTCGCGCAGGGCGGCGCGCGCTTCATACAGGCCATACAGCTCGCTGCCTTTGTGAAAGACGGGGGTTTCGGGCGAGTTGAGGTATTTGGGCTTTTCGTTGCCCAGCACGCGCGCGCCAAAGCCGATGACTTCGCCTTTGACAGAGCGGATGGGGAACATGATGCGGTCGCGAAAGCGGTCATACCGGCGCTCTGGCCCGCCTTCGCCCTCACCGGCGATGACCAGGCCGCTTTCCACCAGCAGCGGATCGGCGTAGTCAGGAAAAACGCCCGCCAGCGTGCGCCAGCCTTCGGGCGCGTAGCCCAGGGCAAAACGGCTGGCAATCTGGCCGGTGAGGCCGCGTTTTTTCAGGTAGCCGATGGCGCGCGGCGCGTCTTTCAAGCGCTGGCGGTAGGCCTGGCTGGCGCGCGCCAGCACTTGCGAGAGCGTGGCGCGGCGCTGGCTTTGCTGCGCGTCGCGCGCTTTTTCTTGCGGGCTGCGCGTGTCTTCGGGCACGGACAGGCCGCACTGCTGGGCCAAGTCGTGCACGGCCTCGGTAAAGCTCGCGCCGGTGTGCTCCATCAGAAAGTTGATGGCGTCGCCATGCTTGCCGCAGCTGAAGCAGTGATAGAACTGTTTGGCGGGGCTGACGCTGAAAGAGGGCGTTTTCTCGGCGTGAAACGGGCACAGGCCCATGAAATTGGCGCCGCTTTTTTTCAGCTGCACGTAGCGGCCCACCACCTCCACCACGTCGGCGCGGGCCAGCAGCTCCTGAATGAATGACTGGGCAATGGCCATGCTGCGCCTCAAGCCGTGCCCGGCGCTGATTCAGCCGCCGCCAGATTCAGCCGCCGCGCCGCCGCCAGCAAGGCCGCCGCGCTGCCCGTGGCCAGCAGCCGCACCGCGCCGGGGGCCGGGCCGGGGTTGAGCAAGCCGGCCGCTGCCAGCAGGCGGCGCGCGTGGCGGGCCACGGGCGGGCCTGGCTCCAGCAGCACCACGGCATCCGCGCTTTCGTTTTCGCTCTCGCCTTCATCCGCCTTTGCCTTCAGGCCCGCGTGCCGCCGCCAGGCGGCCTCGGCCAGCGGGTAATGCGTGCAGCCCAGCACCAGCGTGTCGATCGCGCCGGGCTGCGGCCCCAGCGGCCCCAGCGCGGCCAGGTAGCGGGCGATCAGCGCATCCGTGCGGCCTGCATGCAGCCCGCCATCAGGCAGGATGGCTTCTTGCTCGATGGCATCGGCCAGCCCGTCGCACGGCTGCAAAACAAAGCGCACTTGCGGCGGCTGCGCGGCCAGCAGGCGCGCAAAGCGCGCGCTTTGCAGCGTGCCGCGCGTGGCCAGCACCCCCACGCACTGCGTGCGCGTGCGCGCCGCCGCCGGTTTGAGCGCCGGTTCAATGCCCACGATGGGCCACTGCGGCCAGCGCGCCCGCAGTGCATCAGCGCCCGCCGCCGTGGCCGTGTTGCACGCAATCACCAGCGCCTTGGCGCCGTGGTCTTCCACCAGCTCGCGCGCAATGGCCAGGCAGCGCGCGGCCACGAAGGCGCTGCCTTTTTCGCCATACGGGGCGTAAGCGCTGTCGGCCACATAAATGAAGTGCTCATGCGGCAGCTGCGCGCGCAAGGCGCGCAAAACCGAAAGGCCGCCCACGCCGCTGTCAAACACCCCGATGGGCTGATGGCACTGGGCCGGAAACGTGGCGGAAGGCATGACGAAAAGACGGGGGAGAAGGCGGAGAAAAAGCAGGGCAGAAAGGCCAGAGCGCGCGCGCAGCTTGGCAGTTTACGAGCGCTGCACTTGGAGCCGGCATGCCGCGCTGGCGCATGAGAACTTGTCCAAAGTCTGTCCGTGGGGGCGGAAAGCGCGGACGGGGCCTGGTCTCGGGCGCTCTTGGGCCTTGCAACCCATCCCGACTCCTGAGCTTTTGCCTTCACAGCCAAGCTCAGGTTCTGAGGCCAGCAGCAAACAGGCACGCGGAGAAGCCACGCACGCGGAGAAGCCACGCAGAGAGAGCAGGCTCGCAGCGGTTCGCGCCTTGCTCCGGACCGTACACGTTTGACTAGGGCCTGCTAATGACCGAGTGACCGAGACTGAATCACAGCCAAAGCCAGTTCCGGATCAGTTCCTGGCCCCCTTTGCTGGCGTGCCGCTGGCCCGTCATCAGAGCGGACTTGAGCAGATTGCCGGCGCATCGCACAAGGCCCGTATCCTGGCGCTCACGCCCCCCGAGTGAGTGGCCTATGGCCTGGCTTCGAGTCCCGCGCCCGAGCCGTGACGGTGCACTTTCACGATCGTGGCGTCGGCCATGGCGCATTCCATATTTGGCTGGCTACTGACCGCATCAAGGCGTTTTTGCCAGATGTGCCGGCCTTGACCCCGTCGCGAAAGTGCTTGAAGACGGTGTTGCATTTGTCAAATTCTTCGAGCCAATCGCGCCAGGGGCTGCCTGTGCGCACGATTCACAGCGCGGCCTCTGCAAAAAAGCGCTTATTCGTGCCTCTTGACCCCGCATTGCCAGGCTTGCCAGGCAGTGCGGGACCATCAGTGCCCACTGCTTGTCGCTCAATACTCATCTTTTCATGGCGGAATTGCTGCACAACAGGAAGATTCTCAACAGGCCCTAAACGAAAGCGGCTTGTGCGGCACGCCTGCGGGCTGGGCCTGTCTGGATATATCAAAAACAGGAGCAAATTGAAGGGCTTCAAATACCGCTTCGCGCTCGTTTCACCAAGACGTTACGCTATGAATTAAAGAGCGAAATAGAGGCTGGCTCGTGAACGGAACGCGTGCGCTGGCGGGCTTGGCGCCTGTTCAGAGCCTGGCCGTGAGGGCGGCAGATCGGGACAGGCTGCAAGACGCAAACCGCAGACAGGCCTTGCGGCCCGGCGAATTTGCAACGCCGCAGACCGCCCGAGTCCGCGCTTTTCTTTTGCATCCACGGACAGGCCCCTACTGATACAGCGCGCCATTGATGCCGATGGTCTGGCCGCTGATGTAGGCGGCGCGGTCGCTGGCGAGGAAGGCGACGAGGTCGGCCACTTCCTGCGGCTGGCCCGCGCGCTGCATGGGCACGAGGCGGCGGATGGCGTCTTCGTCAAAGGCACGGGCGGACATGTCGCTGGCGATGATGCCGGGGGCAACGGCATTGACGGTGACGCCCCGGCTGGCGCATTCGAGGGCAAGGGTTTTCACGGCGGCGTGCAGCGCGCCTTTGGCGGCGGCGTAGTTGGTCTGGCCGCGGTTGCCGGCCTGTCCGGCCACGGAGGTGATGGCGATGATGCGGCCCCAGCGCGCGCGCAGCATGGGCAGCATGAGGGGCTGGGCCACATTGAAAAAACCGTTGAGGTTCACGTCGATCACGCGCTGCCACTGCGCGGCGCTCATGCCGGCAAAAACAGCGTCGTCATGCGCGCCTGCGTTGCTGATGAGCACTTGAATGGGGCCGCTCGCCAGCGCCTGTTGCAGCGCGGCGGCGCTGGCGGCGGCGTCGGTTACGTCAAAAGCCAGGGCTTCGGCGCTGCCGCCTGCGGCGCGGATGCTGGCGGCCAGCGCCTCGGCGGCGTCCAGGCGCGTGTTGGCGTGGGCCAGCACGTGCAGGCCCTGTGCGGCCAGGGCGCGGGCGATGGCGCTGCCGATGGCGCCGCTGGCGCCGGTGACGAGGGCGCGGCGGGGTGTGGATGAAACGGCGGCGGGAGTGCGGGCGGCGGTCATGGAGGTGTCAGGGAACGCTGGGGGCGCACGGCGGCGTCAGCTGCACCACGGCGCGGCCTTGCAGCAGGAGCGGGCCGCTTTCGGCCTGAATGTTCCCGGCGTGAATGTTTTCGGCATGGAGGGTAAAGCGGTACAGGCGCGTGGGGCCGCTGACGGCGTCAGAAAGCACGCTCACGAGCAGGCGGGCGGCCACGCCGTCCAGCCGCGCGGCGTGGAAGGTGACGGCGCGCACGCTCACCAGCATGCCGCCAGCGGGCGCGGCATGGCCTTGGGCTTCGGCCAGCAGCGCGCCGTGCAGGGCCATGGCCTGCCCGGCGTATTCAATGCCGCAGGCTGCGCCCAGGCGGCCTTGCTGGCGCAAGGGGTTGCCGGGGTCGCGGTGGCTGCCGGCGGCGCACAGCAGGCCGTTTTCGCTGGCTTGAAGCACGCTGTCCAAGAGGCACATGCGGCCCTGGTGGGGCACGCGGGCGGCGATCCAGCCGTGGCCCTGGCCTGCGGCGGCGTTGAAAAAGCGGCCGGTGCTGTCAGTGTTCATGGCGCGGCGGGGCTGGCAGCCAGCGGCGTGATCTCAACGCGCAGCACTTGCGGCGGCAGGTAGGTCAGCGCCACGGGCTGGGCTTGGGGTTGGACGTGGGGCCGGGTGCGGCCTGCCGCAGCGGGCGCGGCCAGCGCCGCCAGCAGCGGCAGGCCCAGCCAGGGCGGCAGGGCGGCGGCCATGCTGGATAAGGCTTGCAGGCGGGCGGCCAGCGCGGCATCGGTGCGGGCTGTGACGGATTGCACGGTGTCGGCAACGCCCTCGGCCAGCGCGCCCCGGCAGGGCAGGCTGAGGCGGGCCAGCGCGCACGGGCCAGGCGCAGGGGCCAGCACCAGCGCCAGCGCGCTGGCGTCGGGCACGGGGCGGCAGGCGCGCAGCGGTTCGGGGTGGTCGCTGTCGCTGGCCAGCAGCAGTACGGGCTGGCCGCCGGTGGCCACTTGCGCCATGGCTTCCAGCAGGCCGGCGGCAAAGCTGGCGTCGTGGGCGCTGAGCGTTTGCGAAGCGGGCGTGGCGCCGGTGGCGATCGACCAGTAGCCAGCGGCAGCGTTGTGCACCGAGTTGTGAAAGCGCGTGGGCGAGACCTGCCGGTCTTCGCCCGCCAGCAGCTCGCAGATGGCGTGGCAGTTGTGGCCGTCGCCGCCGGAGCTGGCGAACACGCCGGGCAGGCTGGCGGGGTCGCGTCCGGCCTGGCGGCAGGCTTGCAGGCCCGCCGCCAGCGTGGCCTTGACGATGCGGCTGGCGCGGCGGCGCTCGGCGGCGGGCAGCAGCTCGGGCGCGGGCAGAGCGGCGGGCGCATTGGCCCAGCCCGCTTCGCCGCGCAGCACGGCCAGCGCCTGCGGCCAGCCGTCCAGACCGGGGCCGAGCAGGCCGATGCCTTCAATCCACGCATTCAGCATGCGGCCTCCCCGTCAGGGCGTGAAAGAGAAAAAACCAGGCTGGCATTACTGCCGCCAAAGCCGAAGGAGTTGGATAGCGCGTGGCGCAGCCCGGGCGCGGGCGCGGGCTGCATCACCACGTTCAGCGCCAGCGCTGCATCAGGCTGGCGCGTGCCCACGCTGGCAGGCAGCAGGCCGTGGCGCAGGGCCAGCGCGCAGATCACGGCTTCCACCGCGCCGGCCGCGCCCAGCGTGTGGCCCGTCATGCCCTTGGTGGAGCTGCACGGCACGCCGCTGCCCGCGTGGCCGGGACCGAACAGCGCGCTGATGGCGGCGGCCTCGGCGGCGTCGTTGGCCTGCGTGGCGGTGCCGTGCAGGTTGATATAGCCGATGTCGGCGGGCCGCAGTCCCGCGCGCTCCAGCGCCTGTCGCATGGCTGCGCGCGCGCCCGCGCCTTCGGGGTGGGGCGATGACATGTGGTGCGCATCGCTGGATTCGCCCCAGCCGGCGAGCATGACGCCGCCCGCGCCATCCGCATCGCCGCTGGCCGCGCCGGGCCGCTCCAGCAGCGCGAAGGCCGCCGCCTCGCCGATGGACAGGCCCTGCCGCTGCGCGTCGCACGGGCGGCAGGGTTCGGGCGCCGTCAGCTGCAAGGAGGCAAAGCCGTACAGCGTGGTCAGGCACATGGAATCCACGCCGCCCACAATGGCCGCATCCGCCAGCCCGGCGGCCATCATCCGCTGGGCGGCGGCGAACACCTTGGCCGAAGAAGAGCAGGCCGTGGAAAGGGTGAGTGCCGGGCCGCGCAGGCCCAGCGCCTCGCGCACGAAGGCCGTGAGCGACCCCGTGTTGTGCGTGGCGCGGTAGTCGAACCAGGCGGGCAGCGCGCCATCGGCCCCGCGCTCGCGGTAGGCCAGCTCGGTGGAAAGAATGCCGGAGGTGCTGGTGCCCAGCGCCAGCGCCACGCGATCCGCGCCGTAGCGGGCGATGGCCGCGCGCGCCGCTTGCAAAAAGCCATCGGCTTGCAGGCCCAGCCAGGCCAGGCGCTGGTTGCGGCAGTCGTAGGCGGCCAGCGCGGCAGGCAGCGTGGCGCTGTCGATGCCCGGCGCTTCGCCTATCCAGGTGGGCAGGCGGGCGGTTTCAAAGTCGCACGGCTTCAGGCCGCTGCGCCCGGCCCGCAAGGCGGCCAGCAGCGGCTGGCAGCCCGCACCCAGGGCGGTGGTGGCCGTCATGGCGCTCACGGCCAGCGGCTTAATGGGAGAAAGGGCTTGCGTCATGCTGGAGAAGCTGGCGCGCGGGCGATAAGAAAGGTGTTGGCAAAAGGCAGCCCGCCCGGCGTAGGCGCGGTTTGCACCGCAAGGCCGAGCGCGCGCAGCGCTGCCGCCCATTCGTCCAGGGGCCGCGCGTGCAGGCGCGCCAGGCCGTGGCCGCGCGCCAGCGTCACCAGCTGGTCGGCCCACAAGCTGAGCTTGAAGCGCAGGCCGCCTGCCGCGTCGCCCACGCGCAGCGCCAGCGTGCCGCCGGGGCGCAAGGCGGCGCGCGCGCGGCGCAGCACATCGTCTTGCTGCTGCAAGGGCATGTAATGCAGCACGTCAAGAATGGTCACCACGTCCACGGCGGCCTCGCCGAAAGCGGCCTGGCAGATATCGGCCTGCTCCACGCTCACGCGCTCCTCGTCGCCTGATGCGCGGAAGGCGGCCTGCCCGCGCGCCACGTCGGCGGGCATCAGCTCCAGCGCGCGCAGGCGGCGCACGCGCGGCGGCTCGGGCCAGCCTGCGGGCCACGCGCCGGATTCAAAACGGTCGCGCGCGGCCAGCAGCCACGCGGCCAGCACGGCCTGGCCGCAGCCCAGATCCAGAAAGTCTTGCGCCTGCGGCGGCAGCGCGCCCATGCGCAGCAAGGCCAGAAACATGGGATCGCCGCCCAGCTTGCCGCGTGCGAAATGCCAGGCAAAGCGCCCGCCTGCGCGAAAACGCTGGCTGGCCGCATCCACCAGCGCGCGCTGCAAGGCGCGCTCGTCTGGCGTGAAAGCATCATGCAGACCGCTCATGCCGCCACCTTGTCCAGCGGGCAGACGGCTTCGCCGCCCTTGAAAGCCTCGTTCAGCGGCACGCTGCGCAGGCGCTGGCCGCGCAGGGCCTGCAACAGGCGCGGCAGCACGGCCAGCACCACGGGCCGCCCGTCGGGCGCAAGGGCGGAGTTGCCGTCATGCAGCAGCAGCAGGTCGCCCGCAGCCAAACCGCGCGTCAGGCGCGCCGTGACCACGCCAGCGTCGGCGCAGCGCGTGTCGTAGCCACGGCGCGTCCATGAAGCCAGCAACAGGCCCTGCCGGTGCAAGATGGGGTCCAGCAGCGGATTGCGCAGCCCCGCCACGGCGCGGAAGAACTGCGGCGCACGCCCCGTCACCGAGCCGATACTGGCCTGCGCCTGCGCCACCTGGCGCGACATGCGCCGCCAGCCGTAAACGGAAAAAGCATGCGGGTGCGTTTCGGTGTGGTTTTCAATGACATGGCCGCGCCGCGTCATCTCGCGCGCCAGGGCGGCATGGCGGCGCACGCGCTCGCCCACGCAAAAGAAAGTGGCGCGCATGCGCGCTTCGTCCAGCAAATCCAGCACGCGGGGCGTGACTTCCGGATGGGGGCCGTCGTCAAACGTCAGTGCCACTTCGCCGCGCGCGGCGGCCTGCGACGGCAAGCGTGTGAGGTTCGGCCCCAGCCCCTGGCTGCGCGGCCACAGCCCCACGCCTGCCAGCGCCGCATGGTTGGCCAGCAGCACGCCCAGCCAGGCGGGCCAGCTCTGCGGCAGGGCCGCCACGGCCCCCAGCCCCAGCAGATGCAGCCAGGCCGAGGCTTGCAGCGCAGGCGCGGGTTTCCACGGCCCTCGCATGCGCCTGATGGGCCTCACGGGCATTTCTTCTGTTGCGTTCGCACTCATGGCGGCAATTATGTTTCAGCCCCTTCGTTGGACCAGGGCGCGAAGGCGCGTGGAAACCGCTTCAGGAAAGGAGCCGCAAAGCCAGCCTGCGCCAAGGCTCCGGGGCCGGGAGCCTCCGTCCGCAACTGGCTTGCGGAATGGATGAAGCGGCGGGTTCCTGCCCGCCCGCGCCACAAACCTGGCATGCCTCACGGGCCAGGCTGCATCAAAAACAGGAGCTAATTGAAGCGGCAAAAATGCCATTCAGCGCATTTTCCACTAGGACCTATTGCTATGGATAAAAGAGCAAAAATGGCTTTGCGCTTTCGTCCTCTGGCATTCAGTCTTGCGCATTCGTTGGCAGCGTCTTGCCCGTGCCGGACTCATTGCATGGACAGACCGTGGCCAGACGCTAGGGCCTGTTGAGAATCTTCCTCTTGTGCAGCAATTCCGCCATGGAAAGATGAGTATCGAGCGACAAGCAGTGGGCACTGATGGCCCCGCACTGCCTGGGCAAGCCTGGCGATGCAGGGCCAAGAGGCGCGAACAGGCGCTTGGTTTGCAGAGGCCGTGCCGTGGATCGTGCGCACAGACAGCCCCTGGCGCGATTGGCTCGAAGAATTTGGCAAATGCAACACCGTCTTCAAGCGCTTTCGCGACGGGGTCAAGGCCGGTATCTGGCAAGAACGCTTTGATGCGGTCAGCGGCCAGCCGGATATGGAATGCGCCATGGCCGACGCCACGATCGTGAAAGTGCACCGTCACGGCCCGGGCGCGGGACTCAAAGCCAGGCCATAGGCCACTCACTCGGGGGGCGTGAGAACCAGGATACGGGCCTTGTGCGATGCGCCAGCAATCTGCTCAAGTTCGTGCTGATGCCAGGCCAGCGGCATGACAGCAAAGGTGCCCAAGAACTGATCCGGAACCAAAAGTTTGGGGCGCTGCTGGCGGACAAAACGTTTGGTGTCCAATGGCAGATAGAGCCATTACAAGCGCAAGGCGTGCCAATCGTGATCTCGCAAAGACCCGATCGACGCCAGCTTCAAGGCTGCGGTTTATCTGGCTTTGGCTGTGATTCAGTCGCGGCAATTTTCAACAGGCCCTAGGCCTGGACAAAAAAAACGCCGCCCGAAGGCGGCGTTTTCATGAAAGGCTGGGGTGGCTGATGGGACTCGAACCCACGACGACCAGAATCACAATCTGGGACTCTACCAACTGAGCTACAGCCACCACGTAAAACGGCAAATTATAGCGGGGGTTTCAACGCCCGGCTTCTTCTGACGCAGCGGTCTTGGATTCTTCCACCAGGATGCGGGCCTTGAAGCGCTGCTTGAGCAGCTCGTAATAGGCCAGCGCTTCCGCCGCTCCCCAGGCTATGTCGTATTGCTGGCGCATCTGCTGGGCAACTTCAGTCTTGGTTTCCGAGCGGGGCACGATTTTTTCAATGCGCGCCAGGGTGTAGCCCTGCTCGCCCAGATCGACGCCGATGAAGGCGGGCAAGGCGCTGGCATCAGCGCGCAGCACGCCTTCAACCACGGCGGCGGGCAGATCGTGCGTTTCTTCGCGCGAGAGGGTGATGGCGGCGGGCAGGCCCTTGGCTTCTTCGGGCTTGGCTTTCCAGCCGGCAAGTTTTTCCGTGCCTTCCTTGCGGGCGGCTTCAGCGGCGCGTTCGGCAATCAGGCGCTCGCGCACGGCGGTTTTCACTTCGTCAAACGGGCGTGGATGGGCGGGCGTGTGCTTGACGACGCGGCCTGCCACAAGCTGGCCAGGAGCGAATTCGATGGCTTCGGTGTTGTTCTTGCGCTCCAGCGAATCAGGCGCGAAGAGGGCGGAGAGGAATTTGGCATTGGCCAGGGGCTTGACGATGGCGTCTGGCTGCACGGTGCGGGTGACGTTGGTGGCCGTCTGGATGTTCAGTTTGAGCTTGTCGGCCACGGGTTGCAGGCTGTCGGGCTGCTCGTACACGTCGTTGCGGAAGGCTTCGCCATGCTCGGCGGCCAGTTTCTGTGCCTGCTCGGCGAGCAGCTGCTCCTTGAGCTGGTCTTTCACCTTGTCGAAGGCTGGCACGTCGGCGGGTTTGAGATCGGTGAGATGAACGATGTGGTAGCCATAGTCGCTTTCCACCACGCCGCTGATATCGCCTTTGTGGGCCAGCGCGAAGGCGGCTTCGGCAATCGCGGGTTCTATGCCCCTGTCTTTGCGGAAGAAGCCCAGGTCGCCTCCATGGGCGGCGCTGGCATCGTCTTGCGAGGCGCGCTTGGCCACTTCAGCGAAGGCGGCGGGGTTCTTGCGCACTTCATCCAGCAGCTTTTCGGCTTCGGCCTTGGCTTTTTCGCGCTCGGCGGCAGGCGCGCTCTTGTCGGCGGCGACAAGGATGTGGCTGGCGCGGCGCTCTTCAGGCGAACCCAGTGTGGCCTGGTTGTTGTCGTAATAGGCTTTCAGGTCGTCATCGCTGATGCTGGCCTGCTTTTTCATGGCGTCTGCGTCCAGCACCACGAATTCGATGTCCACCGCTTCGGGCGCCTGGTAGTCGCTCAGGTGGCTGTCGTAGAAGGCCTGCAACTCGGCGTCCGTGGGCTGAAACTGCTTGGCATAACCGGAAGCGGGCAGGCTGAGAATCTGCACCTGGCGCTGCTCCAGGAAGGCATCCATCACGGGAGCAACCTGCGCGGGCAGCGCGAAGCCGCTTTGCGTCACGCCCGCCAGCACCTGGCGGGCGGAAAGGTCGGCGCGCACGCTGTTTTCGAACATTTCTGGCGTCATGCCCTGGCGCGCGAGCACCTCACGGTAGCGGGCCATGTCAAGCTGGCCATCCGCTGAGCGCAGGGAAGCGATGAAGGGGTCTTCACGAAGCTGCCTGGCTAAGCGCTTGTCTGTGGTGACCAGGCGCATTTTCTGCGCAGCCACGGCCATGACGCGCTCGCGCAGCATCTGCTCCAGCGTGATGCGGCGCATCTGCGGCGTGTCCAGCAGGCTGACATCTACGCTGGGGTTGGCTGAAGTGATGCGGTCCACCTGCTGGTGATGCGCCTGGTCCCATTGCTGCTGGGTGATGTTGTGCCCATCGACCGTGGCCACCACCCGCGCGTTTTCATTGAAGCGCGTGTAGCCTTCAATGCCGAACAGCACGAACGAAGGAATGATCAGGATGAACAGCAGCCACATGAAAAATTTCATGTGATGCCTGAAAAAGTCGAACATGGCCGGAAATTCCTGGAGCTGGATCTGAAACAAAAAAGGCGAACGGGGGTGTTCGCCTTTGTGTGAATGCGGGTGGTGGGTGCTGAGGGGTTCGAACCCCCGACCTACGCCTTGTAAGGGCGCCGCTCTACCAACTGAGCTAAGCACCCCCGCTTGCAGGAAGGAAACGGCGTATTCTGCCTGAAATGTGCGCGTTTTTTTCGCGCGTTAATTGAGCGCGTCCTTGAGCGCCTTGCCCGGACGGAATTTGGGCACGCGGGCCGGCTTGATCTTGATGGCGGAGCCGGTTCTTGGGTTACGCCCCGTGCGCGCGGCGCGCTTGCTCACGGCGAAAGTGCCAAAGCCCACGATCGAAACCGTGCCGCCCTTGCGCAAGGTGGCGCGCACGGCATCTACCGTGGCTTCCAGGGCGCGGGTGGCTGCGGCCTTGGAGATGTCTGCATGCTGCGAGATGTGCTCAATCAGTTCTGTCTTGTTCACGGACGACCTCTGGGTCAGATGGCATGGTTTGTTTGGTGGGTGCGCGGGGCCGCAAAGGGGCCGCGCCATCGCGTTTTCCTGCCCTTGCACTGGCCCTGTGGCGGGGCTGGCAGACAGTCAAACTGATTCTAGACGCAGGCTTCAGGCCGCATGACGCAACTTCAATTATTCGCTTCAGAATGTATATTTATGTGTTCTTGTGTTGGCTGTTTTGCAACGCGCGCTTGCGGATTTCGGGCACGGAGCGTTGCAGGTAGTAGGCCATGGACCAGATGGTCAGCACCGCTGCCGCCCATAGCAGCAGTGTGCCCCACCAGCGGGCGTTCAAGCTCCAGAGCGCGCCGTCATACAGCAGCAGCGCAATGGCGGCCATTTGCGCGGCCGTTTTCAGCTTGCCTGCCATATGCACAGCCACGCTTTTGCTCGCGCCAATTTGCGCCATCCACTCGCGCAAGGCGGAAATGGCAATTTCACGGCCCACGATGATGAGCGCAATGAAAATGTCGGCGCGCTGCAAATGCACCAGCACTAACACGCAGGCGCATACGAGGAATTTATCCGCGACCGGATCGAGAAAAGCGCCAAAAGCCGAGGTCTGCCCCAGCCTGCGGGCCAAAAAGCCGTCCAGCCAGTCGGTGAAGGCGCACAGCATGAACAAACCCGTGGCCAGCAGGTTGCACACAGCTTCCGGCAGCGGCAGATAAAACACACCTACGATGAGCGGTATGAGAAAAATGCGCGCCCAAGTCAGCAGGGTGGGAATTGTTAGAAACATGGCAGGCGATTGTGGCATGTGAGCAGCAGGCGTCAGATGGGCAAATCGCTATCTCTGGCGATGAAACACACTCCTTCATTACTATCAAAAAAATAGTAATTGGTTTGGAGAGGAAGAGCGCTTGCAAGAAAACAGTGCCACGCAGTGAATTGGGGCTGTACGATGCGTTTTGCACTGTAGCTGCAGCGCATTGACTGCATTGGAGAGCCTTGTCCAACAACTTTTGGCTTTCCTCAAAGAGAGAATTTGCAGCAAACTATCGTCATGTATCCAAGTGACATGACCGATGAACAGTGGAGTGCAAAAGCGCTTTCCGACAGGTAAACGCGCAAGCAGACCCCGGGCGCACAGCGCCCGAGACATAATCAACGCCATCTTCCATGTGCAAGCCACAGGTTGCCAGTGACTTGCTCTGCCCAAGGACTACCCGCCCTAGAAACAGGTCTACAACACCTTTGCCCGCTGCTGGCGCCAGCGCGGCGTGTGGGATGTGCTGCTGGCTCTGTTGCGCCAGCGGGTGCGCGCCAAGGCAGGCGGGCTAAACCCAGCGCGGTCATCATTGACTCCCAATCGGTCAAGACCGTCTCAAAAGGGTGGGGCAGCGCGGATATGACGTAGGCAAAAAAATCTTGGGGCACAAGCGCCACACAGACGTAGCATGATGGAACTGCTGCTGGCCGTGGTGGCGCCTTCTGTAGGCATTCAGGACCGGGTAAGAGCCAGTGCTTTGCTGGTGAGGCTGTTCTTGCGCTTTGAGTGTCTGAAGATCATCTTTACCGATGGCGGCTAAAAGGGAAGTCTGATCAATTGGGCGCTGAGCATGTTTGGCTGTGAGTAATGAGAAACGAATCGAAATAGGTGGCAAGGCAGCTAACTACAGACTGGCCTTGCAGCCCGGTGAAGATTTACAGCGCCGCAGATTGCCCGATTCCACTCTTTCGCACCCAAGGACAGATTTTGAGCAGTTTCTCAGTACACAGCCTGGACCGTTATCAGCGGTAGCCCTTGAAGCCGTCGCCGCCGTCACGGCGCTTTTTGCCACGGCTCATCATGTCGATACTGGTGCGCATGGGGTCGGGCTGGCCGGGCGCACCGTGGCTGGGGCCATTGTTGTTGCGGCGGCCGTGCAGATTGGTCTGAAGGGGGTTGATGTGGCGCGGCAGGCGGTCGTCGTCATCGTCGCTGTCGCGCGCGGGGCGATCCGCCTTGGGGCGCGGCTGGGCGCTGCGGCTTTCGCCGCTGCGGCGGTTGCGATTGCGGTAGCGGTTGCGGCTTTTGCCAGGCGCAGGCTTGCCTGCGGCTGCTGGCGCTGCGGCCTGTTCGCCGGAGTTTTCCGCGCCCTCGGCTGGGCTGGCGTCTTCGGCTGCTTTGGCAGCGAAGGATTGGGCCGGCTTGGCCGCAGATTTGCGCTGGGCCAGGGCGGCCTTGTTGTCACGGATGCGCTGCATCATTTCTTGCCGCGCAGCGCGGGCGGCGGCTTGCATGACTTCGCGGCCGGGGGGCTTGCCCAGGCCGCCCCAGAGGGTTTGGCGGCCCATGGCAATGGGTTCGGCTTTTTCGCCTTCTTCAGGGCCGAAGCCTTCAAGAATTTGCACCGGAATCTGCTGGCGGGTGAATTTCTCGATTTCGTGCATGAAGCCTTCTTCGTCCATGCACACCAGGCTGGCGGCTTCGCCGCTGGCGCCTGCGCGGCCCGTGCGGCCTATGCGGTGCACGTAGTCTTCGGGCACGTTGGGGATTTCGTAATTGACGACGTGCGGCAGCTCGTCAATATCAATGCCGCGCGCGGCAATGTCGGTGGCGACCAGGGCGCGCAGTTCGCCGCTTTTGAAATCGGCCAGCGCCTGGGTGCGCGCGCTTTGACTCTTGTTGCCGTGCAGGGCCATGGCCTTGATGCCGTGTTTCGTCAGGTATTCGGCCACGTGGTTGGCACCGTATTTGGTGCGGGTGAATACCAGCACCTGGCTCCAGTTGTTTTGGCTGATGAGGTGGGCCAGCACTTCTTTTTTGCGCGCGCGGCCCACAGGGTAGATGACCTGGCGGATGCGTTCAACCGTGGTGTTGGGCGGGGTGACCTGGATGCTGAGCGGGTTTTTGAGCAGGCTGGCCGCCAGGGCGCGGATGTCATCGCTGAAGGTGGCGGAAAACAGCAAGCTCTGTTTTTGCTCGGGCAGCAGGGCCAGGACTTTTTTCACGTCGTGAATGAAGCCCATGTCCAGCATGCGGTCGGCTTCGTCCAGCACCAGAATTTCAACGGCGGACAAATCGACATGCCCTTGCCCCGCCAGATCCAGCAGGCGGCCCGGCGTGGCCACGAGAATGTCGATGCCTTTTTTGATGCGCTCGATCTGCGGGTTCATGCCCACGCCGCCAAAAATGACGGCGGATTTGAGCTTGAGATGCTTGCCGTAAGCGCGCACGGATTCCTCAACCTGCGCGGCCAGCTCCCGCGTGGGGGCCAGCACCAGGGCGCGGATGGGCCGGGGCGCGCCTTTGGCTGGCGCGGTGGCCGATTCGGACAGGCGATGCAGCATGGGCAGCGTAAAGCCTGCGGTTTTGCCCGTGCCGGTTTGCGCGCCAGCGAGCAAATCGTGCCCCGCCAGCACGGCGGGAATGGCTTGTTCCTGAATGGGAGTAGGGGCGGTGTAGCCCTGTTCTTGCACGGCCTGCACAATGGCCGGCGCCAGTTTCAGATCTTCAAAGTTCATTCTGAAAGCGGAGCGCCCCGCTTTTTTGAAAAGGGCGCATCACGAACCAGCCCAATCTGCCGGGCCATCATGTGTATTGACGAGAACGGCAGGCCAGTTGAGAGCCGGTTGGTTGGTCAAATAGGCAAAGGCGGGCCATTCCTGATCAGCCCGCAGCCTCAGCAGACTGCTGTCCTGCGGCAAACTGGTGGGCCGTAAAGGAAAGAGTGATTATTGCACGAAAAGCGTTTTTGATAGGTCGTGTCATCAATCAGGCGAGCTATACGGATGGCGCCCAGGAAGTTGCGAGCCGTCTTGTCATAACGCGTGGCGATGGCCCGGCACTGTTTGAGCTTGGCAAAGAAGTTTTCGATCAGATGGCGTGCTTGGTAAAGATGCAGGTCGTAGTCCCGAGTCGCCTTCTTGCAGCCGCATGAGGCAATGACAACGCCTTTGCCTTGGGCCGGCAGCAGCTCGAGCACTAGAGCTTGGGCGTCATAGCCCTTGTCGGCGATCACGGTTTCGGCCGCTGTTTGAGCCAAGAGCACGTCGGCTCCTTCGAGGCCGTGCGCCTGCCTTGGCATTTGGCGCTCAGCCCGCCGCAGCTGCGTCCGATGACTTGCGGTGCCTCCCTTTCTGCCACAGCACCGTGCTGGTGCACTCGCACGATGGCCGCGCCGATCATCGTGTACTCGTTGCCGGCCTGCTGCGCCAGGGCTTCGAAGACCCGTTGCCATACACCGCTATGGCTCCAGCGACTGTGGCTCAGGTGCACCACCCGGAAGTCTGCGAAACGTGCCGGCAGATCGCGCCAGGGGATACCGGCCCGGTAGCGGCACGGCATCGACAAACAAGCGGTTGTCCTGTGCTCCTGGCTGGCCGGCACGGCCGGGCAGCCAATCCTTGATGCGCTCCCACTGATCGTCGCGCAACGCGTATCTTCTGGTCATGGCCCCTCTTCTGGGCTCTCGCCCGCAGGCTTCAGGCTCGGCTCTTGATGATTGATGACAAGCCCTAACAGGGTTTGTGTATATCGGCTCCTGATAGAGCTTCAGAGAGCGCGACGTGCCAGCACCATGCGCGTGAGATGAACTACGGAAGTAGCTTGCATCTTGCTCATGATGTGGGAGCGGTGCTGCTCAATGGTTTTGATGCTGACATTCAGCTTGCGGGCAATAAGCTTGCTGGTCTGGCCTTCCAGAACGTTTTGCATGACTTCCGCCTCGCGCGGAGTGAGCGATGCCAGGCGGCGCTCGAATTCCGGACAAGGCGCAGGTTCTGGAGCTGACACAGAAGCAGAAGCCGCAGGAGACAAAGAGGTGCGGTTAAAGGCGCGCGCGAGAGCGACTTCCAGTGCGTTTTCCTGGAAGGGTTTTTCCAAAAAAGTGACGGCACCTTTTTCCATGGCCTGCACGGCCAGGGGAACGTCACCGTGGCCTGTCATGTAAATGACGGGCAAGGAAGGCCGCGCCAAGGGACCGGATATCTGGCGTTCGATAAGGATGTCGTGCACTTGCAGGCCACTCATGACGGGCATGCGAACGTCAAGCAGGAGGCAGGCCCGTTCGCGCGCAGGAGCATCAAGCGAAGCAAGGGCTTGCAAAGCCGGTTCTGCATCCTGGAAGTCATGTACGTGATAGCCCAAGCCGATGAGCCACCATTTGGCCGTCGCACAAAAATCGGCGCAGTCATCAAGCACGTAGATAGTGCGGCCTATGGCATATGGGGCGGCCTGCGTGGGAAAGACAAGCGAAGACATCAGAGACCTTCCTAAAGTGCGGTCGGTGCAGACGCTTCATCTTCCGTGCGACTGAGGGGCAATGCAACGTGAAAAGTGCAACCGCCTTCAACGTTGCGGCTGAACCATAGGCGGCCATGATGCAACTCAATCAAGCTGCGGCAAATGTTCAGGCCAATGCCCAGCCCTGTGGGCTTGGTGGAAGCAAAAGGCATGAACAGACGAGCAGCTGCTTCATCGCCCATACCGCAGCCAGTATCAGCGATGGCAATTTCCACATTGCCAGCGCTTTCATCCATACGGCTGCTGATTTGCAGTCGGCGCTGACCCGCAGGGGTTTCCTGCATGGCATCAATGGCGTTGCGCAGCAGGTTGACGAGCACCTGCTGAAGCATGACGCCATCACCCTGCACCTGTGCATTTTGATGGTGCAGCTGAATGCGCAGTTCGATGGCGTAGCGCTTGAGTTCCCAATCCAGCAGAGTCAGGCTTCCATCCAGTAGGGTGTGCAGATTTACAGGCTCGTTCCGGGGTTGGCGCGATTGGGTGAATTCGCGCACGCGGCTGATGATGCTGGAGGCGTATTGCATTTGATCCAACGCCAGCTGCACGCCCTGCTCCAGCATCGACAGCAAGGCAGCGTTAGACGGTTGAACTGCGACAGCTGCCATGCGCGCCTTGAGGCCGCGCAGCACGTTGGTGACAGCACCCAGAGGTTGGTTCAACTCGTGCGCCAAGGTAGTGGCCATTTCGCCTACAGCCACGTTGCGTGAAGTGAAAAGCAGGCGTTCGCGATCTTCTAAATGACGGCGTGTGGCGCTATCGCTGCTTTCCACAACTGATAAGTCCGCCGTTTCAGATGTCAGTTTTGTCAGGCGCAGCGCAGCCCCGCCAGCATGTGATGGCAACGGACGCAAGCTGGCCAGCCAGCGCGGCGAGGAGGAAGGCAAGACAGCAGCGCAGCCTTTTTCACCCTGATGTTCAGTCGGGAGCAGCAGCGCCACCGTGCCTTGCCAGCCACCTGCCGCCAGCGCTTGCTCGCTGTCGACCGGAGCGCCATGCAGCTGTGCTAGCACGTCATTCAACGTTTGGCGCCTGTCTTTCCGGGAGAGCGCCAGCCAATCCGTGAAAAGCGGAGAGCACCATTGCAAACGAGCGGGTTCGCCCGTAAAAAGGGCAACGGCCTCATCCTCAAAAACCAGCCAGGCTTGCTGGCCCAAGCGGGCCGCCTGGGCAGGGGTTGCGGGGCGGGTGGCAGACAAGGTCATGCGTGAATTGGAAATCAGGCTTCCTCTTCAGATCCCAAGTCTTCCTCCAGGCGGCCGCCACACTGACTCAGCTGCTGACGCAGACGTCCAATATGCGGCTGTAACTGCTGGCGCAGGCTGGCGCTGGCATGCAGGCGCACCTGCCATTCACCTGCGCCCGACTGAGTCAGCCGCAAGCCCAGAGCACCAGAAGTGGCACCAGCCAAAGGCAACTGCAACTGCCATTGCTGTCCCTGTCCATTAATAGCCATAGACTGCACCGCTCCCTGATGCTGCTGCAATAGCGCGGGAGAAGACGGCGTAATGGACTGCGCCGTAATGGCTTGCTGCTGCGTGGCAACCACCGGCGCGCCCGCGCCTGTCATAGCCTCTCCAGCGGAGACAGCTGTTACTTCACCTCGAAATGTTTGCAAGCCTGATAAAGGAGCTTGTGACAGCGTTGAAGGCAACTTCTCAGCCCAAGGCAGGGGAGCAGGAGCCGGCTGATCAGAAAGCTGCGCACCAGAAGAGCCTATCTCTTCATCTTCCACGCCGGGATGCAGTCGTGCTCTCAACAAGGCTTCATCAAAATCACGCTGCATTTTGGGACTGACGCGGCTAGATGCATGGGCGCTGCGGACATCATGAACATTTTGGGCATCACAAGAGTTGCGAGCGTCAGCGGAAGCGGAAGCGGAGCAAGATGCGGATTGGGCAGAGGAAGTAGTGGCGGTAGCGCTCATGGCGAGCCTCTCTCAAACGACAGTGCGTGCACTAATTGACGTAAAAGCCGGTTATAGCAACGGTCAAGCAATGTGAAGCTGCAAGGGTACAGCGGTTGGTCGTAGGAAGCACATGAGATTGTTATGTATATGTAACTTTAAGCATCGAAATGCGAACAAACCGCTACAAGGATGATGACGATGCGCCGTAGCCTTAGCAAAAAGCATTGAGAATGACCCATTCACTGTTTACCGCTTTCTTTGCAATTGCAAGCAACAGCTCCAAGGAAAGCTGCGCGCCAGACCCCACACTTTTTGTGTACACGGACAGACTTCGAACAGGTTCTGAAAGCACAAACTGGGCAGATTCACGTCCTTGTTTCAATAGCATCTTGCGCTTGTTTCTTAGGCGGCAGACTCTTTTTCACTCCTCTATTCTCGCTCCTCTTCCAAGAGCAACTCTGCGCCTGCCGCCCGGCGAAATTCAGCATCTACAAATAAGCCACACACGAATTTAGGCGAGAGTTTCTACACGGGCTGAACGATAAAAACAGTAATGCCAAACCAGCCTGTTCCAAGGCAGCAGCTTTCCCTGCCGCATACACGCTGGCGATGAAGCCGCCAGTGTCATGCAATTCGGCTGTTTTACTCAAGCGCGCCTGTTTCAGCCGTCCGGCACAAAAAACGGCCGCCCGAACTTGAAGCAGGCGATGCGGGCCACATCTGCGGTGCACCGCAGATGTGGCGGACGAGCAGCCTGTTTTCTTTATATCTGTTTGAGACAATTCTTTGCTGTGGACATCAACCAATTAATACAAGTTATTGCCGCTGGCGCGCTGCCCGTGCTGTTCGCCATTACAGTGCATGAGGCGGCACATGGCTATGCGGCGCGCCACTTTGGCGACCACACGGCCGCCATGATGGGGCGGCTTACGCTCAATCCGCTCAAGCACATTGACCTCTTTGGCACTGTGCTCATGCCGCTGCTGTTGTATTTCGCGACCAGCGGCGCTTTCGTTTTTGGCTATGCCAGGCCCGTGCCGGTCATCGCTCGCAATCTGCGCAATCCCAAAACAGACATGGCTTGGGTTGCACTGGCCGGGCCTGCGTCCAATTTCGTCATGGCGTTGCTGTGGGCCGCCATGCTGTTGGGCTTGCGTGCAGGGAGCGTAATGGAGCCGTTTCTTGTGCTCATGGCCCAGATCGGCATGACCACCAACGTGGCTTTACTGGCGCTGAACTTGTTTCCGCTACCGCCGCTTGATGGCGGGCGCGTGCTAGCCGGGGCGCTGCCACCGCAGGCCGCACTGACGCTGGCGCGTGTGGAGCCTTTCGGCTTTTTCATCGTGATGGGACTGATCTTGATGGATGTGCTCGACTGGCTCTGGATGCGGCCCATCATGGGCGCAACTTACTGGTTGATTGAGATGCTGCTATCGCCTTTTTTCCGCTGAACCGAACACCTGTCGAATCATGACTCCCGCCTCACACACTCCCACCCGCATTCTCACTGGCATTACCACCACGGGCACGCCGCACCTGGGCAACTACGTGGGCGCCATCCGCCCCGCCATCCATGCCAGCCGCCAGGCGGATACGCAAAGCTTTTACTTTCTGGCCGACTACCACGCGCTCATCAAATGCGATGAGCCTGCGCGCATTCAGCGCAGTACGCTGGAAATTGCCGCCTGCTGGCTGGCCGCCGGGCTGGACGCGGAGCAAGTGACTTTCTATCGCCAAAGCGATATCCCTGAAATCCCGGAGCTGTGCTGGCTGCTGACCTGTGTGACGGGCAAAGGCCTGCTCAACCGCGCTCATGCCTACAAGGCCGCGCAAGACCAGAACGAGGCCGCAGGCCGCGAGCTGGACGACGGCGTAACGGCGGGCCTGTTCATGTACCCCGTGCTGATGGCTGCCGACATCCTTATGTTCAGCGCCCGCAAGGTGCCCGTGGGGCGCGATCAGATCCAGCACATTGAAATGGCGCGCGACATTGCCGCCAGCTTCAATCACCTCTACGGCGAGCACCTCACCGCGCCTGAAGCCATGGTTGATGAGCACGTGGCCCTGCTGCCCGGTCTGGATGGCCGCAAGATGAGCAAGAGCTACAACAACACCATCCCCCTCTTTGCCCCGCAGGAAGAACTGCGCAAGGCCATCATGGGCATCGTCACCGACTCGCGCGCGCCCGGCCAGGCCAAGTCCACAGAAGATTCAGCCATCTTCGCGCTCTACCGCGCCTTTGCCACACCCGCCGAAACCAAGGCTTTCGCCAAGGCTTTCGCCAGCGGCATTGCCTGGGGCGACGCCAAGCAGCAGCTATTCGAACGCATCAATGCCGAAATCGCCCCCATGCGCGCGCGCTACCAGCACCTGATGGCGCACCCTGAAGAAGTAGAAGCCGCCTTGCAAGCAGGGGCCGCCAAAGCCCGCGCGCAGGCCACCCCCTTCATGCACACCCTGCGCCGCGCCGTGGGCCTGGCCTCGCTAGACATGACTGTGTCCACGCTGCCCGACAAGCCGGCTCCCGCCGCAACCGCCCTGCCGCAATTCAAGCAGTACCGTGAAGCAGACGGACTGTTTTATTTCAAGCTCACTGGCGCAGGCGGCCGCGTGCTGCTGCAAAGCCGCAGCTTCATCGCGCCCCGCAAAGCAGGGCAAGCCGTGCGCCGCCTGCAAACCGAAGGCGCGGCCGCACTGCCTTCACTGCATGCTTCGCTAGAGCCTGTGGAAGATGAAGCCGCGTTGCTTCAAGCCTTGGCCGCTCTCCAGGCAGCGGCAGCGGCAAAGTAAAAGCATCCGTACTTGAAAACAGGGCATCAACTCATAGGCTCATGCGCTGAAAACACGCATTCAGAAACGCGGCTGAACAACAAGCCGCAACGCCAGGCGGCACCGGTGCAGGCAGCAGCCGCATGGCGGCCTGATGAGAAAAGGCGCAAAACTCCTTTTCACCTTCTTCATTTCAGCGTCCCTGATGCCCTTATCTCCCTAATGCAAAACAGGCAAAACGGCTGAAAAAGCCGCCCCTCGCGCAGCTCCATCCACCTTCGCAGACCTTCCTGCCATGAACACCCCGCCCATCCGTCAGAACCGCCCCCTCAACGCCCTGCGCCCCGTGCGCATCACCCGCCGCTACACCCGCTACGCCGAAGGCTCCGTCCTGATTGAAATGGGGCACACCCAGGTTCTGTGCACCGCCTCCATTGAAGAAAAAATTCCCGTCCACAAACGCGGCAGCGGCGAAGGCTGGGTCACCGCCGAATACGGCATGCTCCCCCGCGCCACCCACACCCGGGGTGAGCGCGAAGCTGCTAAGGGCAAGCAAAGCGGCCGCACCCAGGAAATCCAGCGCCTCATCGGCCGCGCCCTGCGCGCCGTCTTCGACCTCAAAGCGCTGGGCGAGCGCACCTTGCGCCTGGACTGCGACGTGCTCCAGGCCGACGGCGGCACCCGCTGCGCCAGCATCACCGGCGCCTTCATCGCCGCGCACGACGCTGCCGCCTGGCTGCTGGAACGCGGCCTCATCGCCGCCAGCCCCATCCGCCAATCAGTGGCCGCTGTCTCCGTGGGCATCGTCGGCGGCCAGCCCAGACTGGATCTCGACTACGCTGAAGACTCCGCCTGCGACACCGACATGAACGTCATCATGACCGCCGACGGCCGCTACGTCGAAATCCAGGGCGCCGCCGAAGGCGCCCCCTTCACACGATCCGAAATGGACGCCCTCCTCGCTCTCGCCGCCCAAGGCGTCGCCGAACTCACCGCACTCCAGCAACAGGCGCTGGTCGAGTGAACGCCAGCAAGCAGGCGTCCCTCGCCGGGGCGAACCAAAAAGAAGAGCAAATCTAATAGGCACAAAACGGCATTTGCGCCCGTTTCACTAGGACGTCATGCTATGAATAAGAGAGCTAATAAATAGCGCTCAAGCGCTGTCAGCCACTGCCGCGCATAGGGAAATTCATCATGCAGGCCATGTCAGCACACAGGCATCTCTGATACAGCGCGGCGCCTCTATTCCGTTCATTCAGCAGCCCACGGCCAACCGGCAAACCATGCAAAGCCACGTACTCCGTGTTGGCGAAATGACGGGAAATTTGCCGAAATTTTCGGGGCAAGAGAAATAGCCTCTTGCACGGGGCAACTGCGTGACCTGGGTAAATACACGCCTGAATTTGATGAGCGGCTGCATGATGGCGCCCAACCAATCGATCACGCCGCCGCCGGTGCAAAAATCGCTTTCGAACGCTGGGGAAAAAACGCCATCAGCAAGCTGGCGGCAGGAAATCAGCTTGCCTGAAACCTTGCGCGCACCGCCACTTAAAGCCGATGCCCACCATCCTTATTTTCCTACGCATTTTTTACCCGAATACTCTATTTTTGCTCGGCTGATGCCGATTACCTCGCCACAAAAGCCTTTTACTCAAGTCTAGAAAACAAGGCAGTTGAACGCGGTGACCATCCTGATCTAAACGCCCTACAACAAAATTTCAATCAATTCATCAACGCTTTCGGACGACGTATCGCCCAAGCCCCGCAACAAACCGAAGCCGAAAAACGCAACGCCGTCTTAAACCGCCTGTGTAGCGAAATTCCCGATCATTGCCGTCAATCAAGCCGCACAACCGCAAGGACTGTTTACGCTCACCGTCCTTGCCTGCAGCGGCAAAACCTTCACTTCCATGGCGTTCGCGCTGGAACACGCTAAACGGCACGATATGCGACGCGTGATTTACGTCATTTCGTTCACCGGCATCATCGAATAAAACGCCGCCAAGTTCCGTAAAGCTTTTGGCGAATTGGGTGAACAAGCCGTGTTGGAACACCACAGAGCCTTCGACGACGGCAAACTGCAAGGCGAAGCCACCAAAGACAAACTGCGCCTTGCTTCGGAAAACTGGAACGCGCCGATCGTCGTTACCACCGCCGTGCAATTCTTTGAACCCTTTTTTGCCAGCATCTTCCCGCGCTGCCGCAAACTGCACAACATCGCAGGCCCCGTCATTATTTTCGACGAAGCGCAAATGCTGCCGCTCAATTTTGCGCTGCCCCTCATGCAAGCCATCAAAGAATTGGCGCAGAACTACCGCTGTTCTGTCGTCATGTGCACCGCCACCCAGCCTGCCGTGCAAGCCGAAAACGGCTTCTATCGAGGCTTTGAAAATGTTCGCAAAATAGCCCTAAAACCGACCGCACTTTTCGACAAACTGCGCCGCACCACCGAGCAACACATCGGCACGCAAACCGATGCCGACCTGCTCGCCCAACTCGGCGAACACCCGCAAATGCTCGCCATCGTCACAACCGCTGCCATGCCCGCAGCCTGTACGACCAAGCCAAACACCTTGACGGCACGTTCCACCTGACTGCCTTAATGCGCGCCAAACACCGCAGTCAGCAGTTCGACGACATCCGATAGCCGTTTGAAAAACGGCGAACCCTGCCGTGTTATCGTCACCTCTCTCATCGAAGCCAGTGTTGATGTGGATTTTCCGCTGATGATGTGCGTCGAAGCAGGCTTGGATAGCGTCGCTCAAGCCGTCGGACGTTGCAACCGCGAAGGCAAAAGGCCGTCTGAAAACAGCTTTGGTATGGATATTCGCGCCCGAAGATAAATGGAAAGCTCCGCCCGAACTCGCCACCCAAGCCGCCGCCCCTTTTAAAGAGCTTTACGACCTAGAAGGCGAAGAACTGGATCACAACAAATCCTGCAAATGTACCGCAACGCCGGACGAAACCTAGATTTCCCATTCCAAACCATCGCCGATAATTTCTGTATAATCGAGGGGCATACGCGGCAGCTCATCATTCCGTTCCATGATGAGGCTGGACGCTTCATCGACATTCCGCGCCACGCCGACCACATTGGCGGGCTGCTACGCGAACTGCATCCCTACACCGTCCAAATCCTCGAAAAAGCTCTCGCCGCTTTGTATAAAGCAGGGCGTATTGAACCGATTAACGAAAAAACTTTGGCAAGAAGTTTTATATGCTGATTGGGTTGGATTTGTATGATGGAGTGGCGGGGGTGAGTTGGGAGGATACGGAATTTTGAAGAGAGAGTTTGGTGTTTTGAGGTCAGTTCTTAATTTAACTTCTTTAGAAGTTGATTTTGATAGGTGCGAGATTAATGTATCGGCAAAGTTATTAGAGTTGCTTGGATAGATGGTAGCTAAACAGCAATAGATAATTAATGGAGAAAATGATTATGGTCAAGGTGTATAGTGTTTTTGTTAGTCATTCTTGGGATCATTCGGATGACCTTATTAATCTTCATAGCCTGTTAAATAAACGAGGGTATTTTTACCATGATTCACAAGAGGTTACTAAAGATAACCCTATAAATTCTAAGAATGAAATTTATATTAAGCGACGATTGAGAGAGTTAATAAGAAATTCAAATATTCTTCTTGCTCTTGCCGGGATCTATGCAAGCCATAGTGAATGGATGAGTTGGGAAATAGAAACGGCAAAAGAGTTAGGCATCCCTATTGTGGGAATCATTCCTCGTGGACAAGAACGAATTTCTAAGGTTGTTTCTGATAATTCAATTGAAGATATTCATTGGAATACTGAATCAATTATTCAAGCCATTCGCAATTACGCTAAATGGCAGGAGTAACAAATGGGTTTACCTAGAACATTTGTTGGTTTCGGTAGCAAAGATATTCATTATTATCGGCTTATGTGTGCCTGGAAAGAGCATGAAAATATAGATTTTAATTTTGTTAATTGCCAGTTATCTCGGGAGATTAGTTCTGAAGATGAAGCATATATTAAAAAGGGGGCTTAGAAAGCAAACGCTTCACAGAGGCTCATTCCTGAGCAATTCAAGCAGTGTCTTGTAGAGATCAAGATGACGGTGATTGAAACGCAACTCAGACTCCTTGAGATGCAACGCGAACTTGTCACGTCGCACGCCATGAAACTGCGCCAGCCGATGTTTGGCATGGCTCCAAAAAGACTCGATGCCGTTAACGTGTGTCTACAGCCCTTGACGAATTCGTTGCTGCCGTGATTGACCCGAAAGTGCTTGTCCAAACCCAAATCAACCAACCTGTCGCAGCCTCACCAACCGTCGGTGTGGATGATGCTGTTGGGATCCAACTTTGCCCCGAATAATGGCTTGCAGCGTGGCTTTGGAGGCATCGGCAATGATCTCGGTAAGACACAGTCGCCTTGCTTGAGCAGACCAAAGACGATGGTTTTGCCACCCGCGCCACGCCCACGTTTGCCCCGGATACGCTGGGGGCCGAAAGAGGACTCATCGGCCTCAAGCTCGCCTGAGAAAGGAGACTGAGCGGCGCACTGCCGAGCCAAGCGGACACGCATACGCTGGTGTACAGCGCATTGACCGAGCGCACGGACAAGCCACATAGCTGCGCGGCATCCGTAGCGGTCAAGTCCATGGCAAACAGGCGCAAAAGATATCGAAACCTGGCTTCACTGATTTTTGAATGACGGCTGGACCTGTTTTTGCTTGGCATTTCGGGAAGTTGGCGTGCGTTGAACACATGCTTGCTTCCTAAGCCCCTAAAAAGAAATATAGAGATCGCATCAATATGGCCGGAACTTTTATTTCTTTAATTGGGCAAGATGCAAACCTAATATAAGTATGTACGTTGGGAATTAGAAGTAGCCTTGGGAAAAGCTGCCGGATCATCGGCGTCAATCTTGACGGCTCTCGTTATATGAATCCAAATACTTATCCTAAAATCATTCAGGATGTTGGTGCTATCTTTGCACTATTTTCACCCCAAATTATCGCTTATGCTTTAGATAATTATCAAATACATGATAATGGAAATTGATGCTACAAGGATTTTGTATATCAAGAGTTAGGCTATGAAATTTAGGAAGTATCAATGAAAGAACAAGATTTTCCTGCTTTGTACCGTTCGGCGGATAAGTTATCGTTGGATTCACAAAAGCATTTTTTTCGCATATTGAAGGTTCATTTAGTTGTACTTGTCGCGGCGGCTGTTTTGTCGGCTATTAACATTACTGATAAATGGGTATATGTTTTGCAGTTATTGGTTCTTATAGCTGCATTAGGTTGTTCTGTTTATCTATGCGGAGTTAGACCAGATCGTTATTGGTATGCAGGTCGGGCGGTTGTCGAGTCAGTAAAAACCATTACTTGGCGCTATGTTTGTAGAGCAGAACCTTTCCAAACTGAAGATGCGATAGCTAAGAATAATTTTAAACAATCATTAAAAACAATTCTTGACCAAAATCATGATGTTTGTAGTAAATTGACAGATTATTCTAATCAAGAGCAATTCACAAGTATGATGCAAGAAATGCGATCTTCGTCTCTAGATAATCGTAAAAACAATTACTGTGAGAAGAGAATAAGAGATCAGAGGGATTGGTATGCCAAAAAAGCTTTTTTTAATAAGAAAAGGGCAAATTATTTTTTCTGTGGCTTAATTGTTGCCAATTCCATTGGAGTGGTACTTGCGATACTAAAAGCTGTTGAAATCAACCCTATCTATTTACCCGTAGATGTGTTTATTGCACTAGCGGCAAGTATTTTAAGCTGGATGCAAGCGAAACGATTTACCGAACTATCTGCTTCATATGCTCTTGCTGCTCATGAAATAGGATTTATTAATGAGCAATTAGCAACAATAGATAGTGAAGATGATTTTTCCAAATTTGTAGGAGATGCCGAAAATGCTTTTAGCCGTGAGCATACACAATGGGCTGCAAGAAGAGATGTTTAAAATTGAAGTTATTGATTAAATTAACCAATATCGTCTGAAGGCTTTTTACACTTAACCGTGCGTGGATTGAAACTAAAGTGGTTAGATTAGTCAGCTAATCCGCCCCTTCTTTGTGAAGGGGCGTGTGTACAAAAAGGAGAACCAAATCAACCAAACTCGCCTACACATTTAGGGCGATCACGCCTGTTTTACACGGCCGGAGATGAAGGTGGAGCGGGTGTCTTATGATGTCATTACGCCGTCGGCTGCGCGCGAGATTTTGGCGGGCAAAGTCGGCAAGGCTGATGAGATACGAGAGCGTTGTTGTTTATTTGCTGATTAGGCGTTGGTATTGCTGATCGCCATTGCGAACCAGTGCTTTGCAGTGCGATTTTCTATTTTTCTTGCCTGTATAAAATCAAAGCCATCAATGACGGCGAGTTTAGACAAGGATTTGGGCGAAATTATTTCCAGGCTTCCGGAAATCTTTCTTCGTCATTTAAACAAGGCCGCTGTATCATTGGTTATTACCATTAAAAACTAAGCTATTTCTACCGCCGACGTTAGCGCGACATGGTGCATTCAGCCCGCATCCAAAAACAGGGGAAGTCAGGGCGTTGCAGACCAATCTGTTCATGCGCCTTGAACGCTTGCGGGCCATCTTGCCAATGGCGGCGATGCGTGCGGGTATGGCAATGTTCAACTGGAACGCACGTGATCAAACGCCATGAGCGGCGCATGGCTCCAGGGTACTAACAAGCGCTGGAGAAGAGGACTTTGGCCCAACTGCCCAACTGGGCAGAGGCAGATGAGGTCAGCGTGTGACACCCAGCTGAATGCAGCCGTCAAGATTGCCTGCATTCGGCGCTTGGTTAAGTGCTTGGCTTGATTTGAAGGCGGGTTTTGAAAACCCGGCAATCAGGAGCGGCTGGCATCCACTGCGTCGCGCAGAGCTTTGCCGGGCTTGAAGTGGGGCACCCGGCGTTCGGGAATGGCAACGCTCTGACCAGTGCGGGGGTTGCGGCCCAGGCGCGGGTTGCGGCGCGTCACGCCAAAGCTGCCAAAGCCGCGGATTTCGATGCGCTGGCCCTGTTCCAGGGCATCGCTCATGGCTTGCAGCAAGGCGCGAGCGGCGGCATCCGCGTCTTTCTGGGTGAGCCGGGGAAAGCGCTCGGCCAGCAGTTCAACAAGATCGGAGCGGGTCATGGTGGCGTTTTTCTGGTTGTTGTTGGCGGCATGTCTGAATGGAAAACCGCCGCCTGGGCAGCTGCCACGCCCGGAGGGCACGGCGGCGCCAGCAGGCGGCGGCGGGGCAGCGGTCCGGGCTGGTCAGGACTTGTCGCTGTCGAGCTTGGCGCGCAGCAGGGCGCCCAGGCTGGTGGTGCCGGCGTGGCCTGCGTCCTGGTTCAGGCTGGCCAGGGCTTCCTGCTGGTCGGCCGCGTCCTTGGCCTTGACGGACAGCTGGATGCTGCGATTCTTGCGGTCGATGTTGGTCACCACGGCGGTGACTTCGTCGCCCACTTTCAGCACGGTGGTGGCGTCGTCCACGCGGTCGCGGCTGATTTCGCTGGCGCGCAAGTAGCCGGTCACGTCTTCGCCCAGTTCGATTTCAGCGCCCTTGGCGTCCACGCTCTTGACCTTGCCGGTGACGGTCTGGCCTTTTTCGTTCACGGAAACGAAGGTGGTGAAGGGGTCCTGGTCAAGCTGCTTGATGCCCAGGGAGATGCGCTCGCGCTCCACGTCCACGGCCAGCACGATGGCTTCCACTTCCTGGCCTTTCTTGTAGTTGCGCACGGCGGTTTCGCCCGGCTCGTTCCAGGAAAGGTCGGACAGGTGCACAAGACCATCAATGCCGGAAGACAAGCCAACGAACACGCCAAAGTCGGTGATGGACTTGACAGGGCCTTTGACACGGTCGCCGCGCTTGGTGTTCTGCGCGAATTCCTGCCAGGGGTTGGGCTTGCACTGCTTCATGCCCAGGCTGATGCGGCGCTTGTCTTCGTCGATTTCAAGCACCATGACTTCGGCTTCTTCGCCCAGGCTGACCACCTTGCCGGGCGCCACGTTCTTGTTGGTCCAGTCCATTTCGGAGACGTGAACCAGGCCCTCGATGCCCGGCTCCAGCTCCACGAACGCGCCGTAGTCGGCAATGTTGGTCACGCGGCCAAACATGCGGGTGCCGGCGGGGTAGCGGCGCGCCACGCCCAGCCACGGGTCGTCGCCCATTTGCTTGATGCCCAGCGAGACGCGGTTTTTCTCGGTGTCGAACTTGAGAATCTTGGCGGTGATTTCCTGGCCGGCCTGCACCACTTCGCTGGGGTGGCGCACGCGGCGCCAGGCCATGTCGGTGATGTGCAGCAGGCCGTCAATGCCGCCCAGGTCAACGAACGCGCCGTATTCGGTGATGTTCTTGACCACGCCTTGCACGATGGCGCCTTCCTTCAGGGTTTCGAGCAGCTTGGCACGGTCTTCGCCCATGCTGGCTTCCACCACGGCGCGGCGGCTGAGCACCACGTTGTTGCGTTTGCGGTCGAGCTTGATGACCTTGAACTCCATCGTCTTGTTTTCATACGGAGTGAGGTCCTTGGTGGGGCGCGTGTCAATCAGCGAGCCGGGCAGGAAGGCGCGGATGCCATTGACCATGACGGTAAGGCCGCCCTTGACCTTGCCCGTGGTGGTGCCGGTGACGAAGTCGCCCGATTCAAGCGCCTGTTCCAGCGCCAGCCAGGAGGCCAGGCGCTTGGCGGTGTCGCGGCTGAGGATGGTGTCGCCATAGCCGTTTTCGATGGAACCGATGGCTACCGAGACGAAATCGCCCGGCTGCACTTCAACTTCGCCCTGGTCGTTCTTGAATTCGTCAATGGGCACGTAGGCCTCTGACTTCAAACCGGCGTTCACGACCACGAAGTTGTGCTCCACGCGCACGACTTCGGCGGTGATGACTTCGCCAGAGCGCATTTCGGTGCGCTGGAGCGACTCTTCAAACAGGGCGGCAAAAGATTCAGACATTAAAGATGCTTTCTTGGACGCGGCAGCGCTGGAAAAAAGCGCGCTGCGTCCGGGTTTGCGGGCTGGCCCGCAAGAGGTTGAGGTTGAAAAAAACCGCCAGCGCCTTGCAGCGCCAGCGGAGCTTGCGGCGGCCTTGCCGGCCTTGCGGGGCTAGAAAGGCTGCCTGTCCTGCCACCAGTCCAGCACCTGCTGCACCGATTGCTCAATGCTCAAGCAGGAGTTGTCCAGCGCCAGGGCGTCTTGCGCGGCTTTGAGCGGCGCGGCGGCGCGGGAAGCATCCCGCGCGTCGCGCGCCTGAAGGTCGTCGCGAAGGCGGGCGATGTTAGCCGAAATTCCCTTTGCGGCCAATTGCTTGTAGCGGCGCTCGGCCCGCGTTTCGGTGCTGGCCGTGAGAAAAACTTTCAGCGGCGCATCGGCAAACACCACCGTGCCCATGTCGCGCCCGTCGGCCACCAGCCCCGGCAAGCGGGCCATGCCGCGCTGCAAGTTAAGCAAGGCGGCGCGCACGGCAGGCAGCGGCGCCAGGGCCGAGGCATCCATGCCCGTTTGCTCGCTGCGCAGGGCTTCGCTCACATCGCGCCCGTCCAGCCAAACGCGGCCCGCTTCAAAGCGCAAAGGCAGCGCAGCGGCCAGGCGGGCCAGCGCCGCCTCGTCATCCAGCGCCACGCCGGCCTGGCGCGCGGCCAGCGCCGTGGCGCGATACAGCGCGCCAGAGTCCAGGTAATGCCAGCCCAGCCGCGCCGCCAGCGCCGCCGCCAGCGTGCCCTTGCCGGAAGCCGTGGGGCCGTCTATGCAAATCACGGGCACGGCGCGTGCGGGCCGCGCGGCGGCAAACAGCGTTTCGAAATAGTCCGGAAACGTCTTGGCCACGCACTTCGGGTCTTGCACGCGCACGGGCAGCGCGGCCGGGTTGAAAGCCGCCAGGCTCGCGCACATGGCCATGCGGTGATCGTCGTAAGTGCAAATGCTCGCCGCGCGCCAGCCGCCCGCCAGCGCCGGGGGCGTGATGCGGATGAAATCGGCCCCCTCCTCCACCGCCGCGCCCAGCTTGCGCAGCTGGGCCGTCATGGCGGCAATGCGGTCGGTTTCCTTCACGCGCCAGCTCGCAATGTTGCGCAGCGTGCTGGGGCCATCGGCATACAGCGCCATCATGGCCAGCGTCATCGCCGCATCGGGAATGTGGTTGCAGTCCAGATCAACCGCCTTCAGCGGCCAGGCCCCGCGCCGTGCGCGCAGCCAGCCGCTGCCGCCCTGCACATCCGCGCCCATCAGGCGGGCCGCCTCCACAAAGCGAATGTCGCCCTGCACCGCATCCAGCCCCAGCCCTTCAATCACAAGGCCCTCGCCGCCCTCCGGCGCCGACAGCGCCCCCGCCGCAATGAAATAACTGGCCGAAGACGCATCTGCCTCCACCCACACCTCGCCCGGCGACTGATAGCGGCTGCCCTTGGGAATGACAAAACGCTCCCACCCCTGCCGCTGCACCGCCACGCCAAAGCGCTCCAGCAGCGCCAGCGTGATGTGGATGTAAGGCCGCGAAATCAGCTCGCCCTCCACCTGCACCGTCACCTCGCGCTCACGCGCGGCCAGCGGCAGCGCCAACAGCAGCGCCGTCAGAAACTGGCTGGAAACATCGCCGCGCACCCGCACCGGCGCATCCAGCGCCAGCGGCGGCACGCCCGCCGCTTCGGCAATGCGCAGCGGCGGAAAACCCGGCTGCCCCAGCTCCTCAATGCGGCAGCCCAGCCGCCGCAGCGCCGCCACCAAATCGCCAATGGGCCGCTCGTGCATGCGCGCCACGCCCGACAGCTCATGCTCGCCGCCCAGCAGCGCCAGCGCCGCCGTCAGCGGCCGCATCGCCGTGCCCGCGTTCCCCAGAAAAAGCCGCGTAGGCGACGCCGGCGCGCGCCCGCCCAGCCCCTCAATCAGCACCTCATCAGCCCGGTCATCGGCGCGGCGCACGCCGCAGCCCATCTGCGCCAGCGCCTGCAACATCACCCGCGTATCGTCGCTATCGAGCAGGCCGCGCACCCGCGTCGCGCCCTCGCTCAAGGCCGCCAGCAGCAGCACGCGGTTGGAAATGCTCTTGGAGCCAGGCAGCCGCACCCGCCCCTGCACGGCGCGCAGGGCGGGGACATCCAGAAATTCAGTGGTGAACATGGTTTTCGCGCAGGGGCCGGGCGCTACGCCCTGGCCGGAAGCAGGCTCTTTTCAATCCAAAAAAGGAGCAAATTCAGGGGGCATGAAAGTGTGCCTTGCGCACTTTCCACTAGGACATCACGCTATGAATTCAGGAGCGAATCAGCGCCCATGCCGCTTGCGCCAGCTGGCGCACAGCAGCGCCAGCGCCGCGCAGGCGGCCCACAGGGGCCACAAGCGCCACCGGGCCGTCCAGACGGCGTAAGGGGTGAGGTGGGTGTGGCCCTCGAATTCGCCCGTGAGCACGCCGCGCGTGGTGCGCGGCTGCAGGTGCGTGACCTGGCCGTGCGCGTTGATGATGGCGGTGGCGCCCGTGTTGGTGGCGCGCAGCATGGGGCGCTCGAATTCGCGCGCGCGCATGCGGCTGATGGCCAGGTGCTGGTCGATGGCCACGCCGTCGCCAAACCAGCCGATGTTGCTCAGGTTCACAAAGGCGGTGGGCGCGGCTGCCGGGTCGCCAAAGCGGGCGGCCAGCTCTTCGCCAAACAAGTCTTCGTAGCAGATGTTGGGCGCCAGGCGCTGCGCTTGCCAGGCGAAAGAGGGCTGCGCCAGCGCGCCCCGGTTGAAGTCGCCCAGCGGAATGTTCATCAGCTGCACGAACCACTTGAACAGCGGCGGAATGAATTCGCCAAAGGGCACCAGGTGGTGCTTGTCATAGCGGTAGGCCGCGCTTTGGCCGGGCGCCAGGCCCATGACGGAGTTGGTGTAGCCCTCGCTGGCGTTGCCCAGCGGCACGCCGATGAGGGCGGCTTGCGCGCTCTGGCCTTCGCGCGCTGCGCCGTAGCGCCGCAGCAGGCCCTGCCAGTAGCCGTCGGGCAGCTGCTGCGGCAGCACGGGAATGGCGGTTTCGGGCGCGATGACCAGGGTGGCGCGGGCCTCGCGCAGCTCTTGCCCGTACCAGCGCAGCGCGTCAATCACGCCCGTGCCGGGCACGAACTTTTCATCTTGCGGAATGTTGCCTTGCAGCAGCGCCACCTGCATGGGCGGCAGGGGGTTGGCCGTGGCGGTTTGCGATTCCTGGTTGAGCCACCACGTCCACGACACCAGCCCCAGCACCAGCAGGGCCACTTGCGTGGCTTCTTCGCCGTCGTGCTTTTGCATGGCATACAGGGCGATGAAGGCCATGAGCCAGGCGGCCACGAAGCCAATGCCATACACGCCCACCCAGCGCGCCAGCGGCGCAAAAGGCCCGTCCACATGCGCATAGCCGCCCGCGCCCCACGGAAAGCCCGTCAGCAGCGTGCCGCGCGCCAGCTCCGCCAGCGTCCACAGCGCGGCAAACAGCAGCGCCGCGCGCAGCGCCTTGATGCGCGGCGGCGCGCCTGGCGCGTTGTCATCCTCTTTCTCGCGCTCTTTCTCGTGCGCAAGGGGCATGCAGGCCACGAACAGGCCCGCCGCCACGGCGTAATACAGCGCCAGAAAACCCGCCAGCGCCAGCACCGCCAGCACCGCCAGCGGCGCGGCCAGCCCGCCGTAGGTGTGCATGGAAATGAACAGCCACCAGAACGTGCCCGTCAGCCAGCCCAGCGCGAACAGCCAGCCCAGCGCAAAGCCCGCGCCAAAGCGCACGGCCGGGCGGGCGCCAGCGGGCGGCTGCGCCATGCGCGCCGTCATGCGGTTGGTGGCCTGCCGCGGGGCCTGCACGGCCAGGCGCAGCGCCACGCGCGCCAGCAGCGCCGCCAGCGCCCCCAGGCCCAGCATTTGCAGCCACCAGTGGGGCTGGCCGCCCAGCGGATCGGCCAGCGCCACGGCTTGCGTCAGCCCGGCCAGCACGGCCAGACCGCCAGAAAGCGCCCACGCGCGGGGAGAAAAAGCACTCATGACGCCTCATCCTTCAATGCAGGGCGCGCCGGCGGCAGCACGCGAAACCAGCGCACTGCGCCGCCCTTGGTCAGCAGCACGCGCAATTGCAGCCCGCCCAGCGTGCACTGCTCGCCGCGCACGGGCACGCGGCCCATTTCATGCGCCACCAGGCCGCCGATGGTGTCAAAGGCCACGGGCAAGTCTGCGTCCGCCACCGTGCCCAGATGCACGCCAAAGGCCTCGTTCACCTTCTCCAGCGGCGTGTGCCCGGCC
The DNA here is from genome assembly GCF_001262075.1 of Ottowia sp. oral taxon 894. Lineage (GTDB taxonomy): Bacteria > Pseudomonadota > Gammaproteobacteria > Burkholderiales > Burkholderiaceae_C > Ottowia > Ottowia massiliensis. Next base: position 730,839 of record NZ_CP012073.1, read on the forward strand.
ACGCGCCAAGTGCCATCGGCCAGCGCGAAGATGTCGCCCGTTTCAGCCTCGCCGTCGAACTCGTCTTCGATTTCGCCCACGATCTGCTCCAGCACGTCTTCAATCGTGATCAGCCCCGCCATGCGGCCAAACTCGTCCACCACGATGGCCATGTGATTGCGGTTGATGCGAAAAGCGCGCAGCAGATCGTTCAGCCCCTTGCTCTCGGGCACGAACATGGCCGGACGCACCAGCGTGCGCACGCTCAGCTCGGGCGCGCGCTGCAATTTGAGCAAGTCCTTGGCCATCAGGATGCCGGTGACGTTCTCGCGCTCGCCCTGATAGACGGGAAAGCGCGAATGCGCCGTGTCAATCACCGTGCGCAGCAGCGCTTCGTAAGGCGCGTCAATGTCGAGCATGTCCATGCGCGGCGTGGGCACCATCACCTCCTTGGCCGTCATCTCCGCCAGGCGCAGCACGCCTTCGAGCATCACGCGGCTGTCAGCGTCAATCAGCTGCTTGTCCTCGGCCTCGGCCAGCGCGTCAATCAGCTCATGCGTCGAATCCACGCCCGGGTTCAGAAATTCAATGAGCCGGCGGAAAAAACTCCGCTTGTCTTCAGAACGCCCTGGGCGCTCATGCGCGCGGGCCGCGTGAGGCGCTGAATGTGGGTCAGGCACGGTGGGTCATGCAGCAGTTGAAACAGAAGGCAAAGGATAGCGGAATTGCCAGACGCGTCAGCGCGAACGCAAACGCCGGATGCTCCCCAAAAAAGCGCCGGACGCAAGCCGCGAAAAACGGCTCCGCTCCCGGAGGCAAAGCATGAAAACCCGGCCTTGGGGGCAGCCGTCTCTGAACCGGTTCTCAGGCTCCGCGCCCGCGCGGCTTCAGCCCTGGCTGGCAAAGCCTTTTTTAGCTCCTTTATCAATAGCATGACGTCCTAGTGGATATTGCGCAGGACGGCATTCCTGCCCCTTTTATTCGCTCCTGTTTTTGATCCAACCCGGCGAAATGGATCCGTCTGGAGGCCCGCTCCGCCCACATCAACCGCGCCCGCGCCTCAAGACGCGGGCGCGGCAATTCAGGAGGAAGCGCAAGGCGGCTTTGAAGTGCGCTTCATTTTTTGTCCCGCCCTGCGCCCTACCCTGCCCCGCCAGCCGCCCAAAGCCGCCTTCCTGCCCCACGGGGCTGGCCGCAGACAGGCCCCGGAGCCAGAGGCATGCCCTTGCAAGGCCATAAAAAAACAGGCCCATCGCACGGATGGGCCTGTCTTCGCGCAGGCTGCGGGCGGCCCGCAGTCAAGCGCCCTCGGCGGGCGTTGTCACCAAGGCGTATTCCTTGATGAGGTGCAGCAGGTCGTCTTCCGAATAGGGTTTGCCCAGGTAGTGGTTCACGCCCAGCTCTTCGGCGTGGTCGCGGTGCTTTTCGGCGATGCGCGAGGTGATCATGATGACCGGCAGGTCTTTCAGGCTGGCGTCGGCGCGGATGTTGCGCACGAAGTCAAAGCCGTCCATGCGCGGCATCTCGATGTCGGAGAGCACCACGGCCGGGCGTTCTTCGCGCAGGCGCTCCAGCCCTTGCAGGCCGTCGGCCGCGAGGGCGACGCGGTAGCCCTCGCGCTGGAGCAGGCGCTGGGTGACGCGGCGCACGGTGATGGAGTCGTCCACCACCAGCACGAGCGGAATGCCGGACTGCGCGGCGGCCGCCTTCTTGTCTTCGCTGCCCTTTGCGCCCTTTGCACTGAAAGCCTTGGCCTGCGCGCCGTACACCGTGGCCAGCGCCACGAGGTTGTAGATGAGCGCCACGGCGCCGGAAGCCAGCGCGGTAACGGCCACCAGGCCGGGCAGGCGCGAGAGCTGGCGCCCCAGGCCCTTCACAACCACCTCCTGGTTGCCCAGCACTTCGTCCACGTGCACGGCAATGCGCTGGTCGGCGCTTCGGAAGATGACCACGGGCGTGCTGCGCGAAGGCGGCTCGGTGCTGCGCGGAGAGTTTTGCAGCAGCGCGCCTGCCCAATAGAAGTGCAGCGCCTGGCCTTCGTGCATGAAGGTGCCGTTTTCGTAGGCCTGCTGGAGCACTTCGGGGCCGGCGCGGTGAATGATGTCCACCTGGTTGGAAGGCACGCCAATGGACAGCGCTCCCGCGCGCACCATCACCACGTGGGTGACGGCGGTGGTCAGCGGCATGACGAGGCGGAAGGTGGAGCCTTTGCCTTCGGTGAAGGTGGTTTCGATGCGGCCGCCCAGCGCCTGGATTTCGGTGCGGACCACGTCCATGCCCACGCCACGGCCCGCCAGCTCCGTGACCTGCGACATGGTGGTAAAGCCGGGCGCGAAGATGAGGCTGGCGATTTCCTCATTGCTGAGCTGCTGGCCGGCCTTGATGAGGCCGCGCTCGACGGCGCGGGCGCAGATGCGCGCGGCATCCAGCCCGCCGCCGTCGTCGTGGAAGGCCACGGACACGTCGTTGCCGGACTGGCTCACGTCAATGGAGATGGTGCCGGTGGCTTCCTTGCCCCGGCTGGCGCGCACGGCGGCCTGCTCGATGCCGTGCACCACGCAGTTGCGCAAGAGGTGCTCGAAGGCGGGCGTCATGCGATCCAGAATGCCTCGGTCCATTTCAATGGAGCCGCCGGTGATTTCGAGCTTGACGGACTTGCCGGTTTCCTTGGCGGCCTGGCGCACCACGCGGTACAGGCGCTCGGAGATGCCTTCGAACTCCACCATGCGCGTGCGCAGCAGATCGCGCTGGAGTTCGCGCGACTGGCGCGCCTGCGCCACAAGATCGTCTTCGCTGGAGTCGAGCGCGCGCTGCAAGGTGCGCTGCACGGTGGCCACGTCGTTCACGGACTCGGCCATCATGCGGGTGAGTTCCTGCATGCGGGTGAAACGGTCGAACTCCAGCGGGTCGAAGTTCTGCTGGGCGTCCTTGGTGAGCGCCAGGCGCGACTGCATCTGGGTTTCGGCTTGCAGCTCCACGTCGCGCAGCTGCTGGCGCAGGCGGTCGAGGTTGCCGGTGAGGTCGCCCAGCGAGTTGCGCAGCAGGCCCAGCGCCGCTTCCAGCCGCACGCGGGAAGTCATCACCTCGCCGGCCTGATTGACCAGACGGTCCAGCAATTGCGAGCGCACGCGCACTGCCTGATTGGCCGCCGCGCGCGAAGCCGTCAGCGAAAGCGGCGCGGGCGGCGCCACCTTGCCGCTGGCGGGGCGCTGGGCCGGCGCGGCTGGCTGAGCGGGCGCCTTGGCCTGCGGCGCGGGCGCCGCAGCAGCCCGTGCAGCGCTTGGGGCAGGCGCGGCTGAGGCGGGCGCCGCCGCCGGAGCCACGGATACCTGAGCCGGAGGCATGGCCGCAGGCGCGGCAGCGGGAGTGGGAGCGGGCCTTGGCTGCTGGTGCGCCTGCGGCTCGTAGGCCTCGCCAGCCGCCTGCGCCTGCAAGCGGATGAAGGTGTTTTCCAGCTCGTCCAGGTATTCGAGCAGCGGCTCCACATCCGCCTTCTTCAGGTTTTCGACGGCGCCCAGCTGCTCAATGGCCGATTCGGTGCGGTGCGCCATTTCGCCCAGCACCAGCGCGCCAGCCAGGCGGGCGCTGCCCTTGAGCGTGTGCAGGCCGCGCTGCACGCGGGCGCGCACGCTGGCATCCGTGGGGTTTTCCGTCCATTCACGCAGGGCTTCGCCCAGGCGGGGCAGCAGCTCCTCGGCTTCTTCTTCAAAGATGGGAAAGAGGTCTTCGTCGATGGCGTCCTGCACGTCAATGCCGTCGGCCACGGGGTGCGTGGGCGCATCGGTAATCTGGACCGTGGTGCGCGAAGCGGCAGCTGCAGCCGGAACGGAAGGCTCGGCCACATAGGAAAACACGGCAGGCGCATGCGCGTGCGAAGGCGCGGCCGGGCTGGCGGAGGCAGCCGCAGGCGAAGCCAAAGCGGCTGGCTGGACTGGCTGGGCAACGGGCGCAGGCGCTTCTTCAACCGGAGCCGGCAGTGTGGCGGGCATTGTTTCGGGCGGCAGCGCAATGATCGTCTGGCCTTCAGGCTCCAGACCATTGATGTCCGCCAGCAAGGCCGAGCCGGGTTCTTGCAGCGCGCCCGCAGCGAACTGGTGCAGTACACGCGAAATTTCAGCGGCGGCAGCCTGCAAGGTGCGAACCTGATGGGCCGAACCCTGCAACTGGCCATGCAGGCGCTGCATGGCGTGTTCGGCAGCACGCGCAAAGACGGAGAGGCTTTCGAAACCCACTGTGGCCGACGCGCCTGCCAAAGAGTGCGCGCAGGCAATGGCGCGTTCAGGCACCGTCTGGTTGGGATGGCTGGCCCAAGTGTCCAACTCTTCCACCAGGCTGCGTGACCACGGATCGGCCTCGCTCAAATACACGTTGTACAGCGGCCGGCTGATGCTCAGGGGGCCAATGACCACGGGCAGGTCTTCGGCGCTGGCCTCTTCTTGCGGGGCCGCCTGGCCTTCGCCTGCGGCAGCGGGCTGCCCGGCCGGTTCCTGAAGCGGCTCGGCCACTTGTTCCTGCGCCGCTGCGGCGTCTGCACCAGATTCCACTGACTGCGGCTGCTGCTCTTCTTGCACGAAGCCGAAATCAGACCAATCCACGTCATCCGCTTCTTCAATGGCAATCAGCGTGTCGGGGGCGAAGTCTTCAACGGGCGGCAGCTCCGTTTCTGGCGTTCCCGCTTCTTGCCCCTGGCCGCCCAGTTCCAGATCAGGCAGCAGGCTGTCGATTTCGATGATTTCAGGCGCGGGCGATTCTTCCAGGGGCGGCTCAAACAGCGCCAAATCATCTGCGGAAGCGCCCTCGCTGGTTTCAACCGTCTGGGCTTGTTCAGGCTCGGCTGTCTGCGGTTCTTCGGTTGCCTCCGCTTCAATGACCGGCGGCACGGCCTCGTCATTGCCCAGCTCTGGCAGGGCAAGGTCGGGCAGGTCGAGATCCGCCAGGCCCAGAGCGGCCGCAGGCTCCGCCGTGGCTGGTTCATCTGCCGGAACGGCGTCAGCCTCCGGTTCAGGCGCAGACTCGGCCGCAGTTTCAGGCGGCGCATCCGTCTGGGCAGGCAGCTCCGCTTCAGCAACGTCAATGATTTCTTCTGCGGGAGCTGCCGTTTGCGCCGCAGGTTCTTCGGCTGCCACTGGCATGGCAGGCAGCGGAACACGCTCCTGCCCGGTGCGCATGGCTTCGGCGCTGATGCGGAAAGGCCCGGCCTGCCAATGGCCAGACTGCTTGGCGGCAATGGCCTCCACCCAGTTGCCGAAAGCCAGCATGGACTCGGCAGCCAAGGCGCGCAGCTCGGCGCTGGCGGGCTTTTGCTCGGCCAGCCAGGCGTTCATGAGCTGCTCCATGGCCCAGGCCGCTTCACCGAACTCGTTCAGCCCCACCATGCGGGAGCTGCCCTTGAGCGTGTGGTAGGCGCGGCGCAGCGTGGTTTGCTGCTCCATGTCGTCAGAGCGCTGCTCCAGCGCCTGAATGGCCTGCTGGCCGTTCTGGATCACTTCACGCGCTTCTTCCAGAAAGATGTCGAGCAGGTCGTCATCCACCTGCGGCTCGGCGGCAGCTGGCACCGCCACGGGAGCCGGTGTGGGGCTGGCCAAGGTGGTGAGCTTGTCCATTGCGCCCTTGAGGCCCTCGGCGTCGTTGGCGCGCGCGGCGCGCGCGGCCTCCTTGGCGGCGTTGGCCAGCGCCGTCTTGTCATCCAGCGCCGCCGAGAGGGCAATTTGCTCCAGCTGGCCCGGCAATGTGTGCGGGGTGCTTTCGGAAGAAGCCCGCACGTCGTCGATCAGGTCGGCAATGGCGGGCTGCGCGCCGTCATCGCCCGAAGCTGGCAGCGATGGCGCTTCGTCTGCGCTTTGCAGCAGGTGGGCCGGCGCAGTACGGCCCATGATAGGGCGCAGCTCGCCCGTCTCCTCGTCCAGGGTGAACAGCTTTTTCGCCAGCACGGGCTGGTAGCTGAGCATGTCGATCAGAAAACCCAGCGCCCCCAGGCTGTTGCCCAGCCGTTCGAAGTCTTGCGCGTGCGCCTGCTGGATGTCTTCGCCATCGTATTGCGTGATGTTTTCGACGACATCGCGCATGCGCGCCACGGCCTGAGCTGCCTGATCCAGCCCCAGCACCAGCAGCACGCCGCGCATCTGCACCATCTGCGTCAGCGCCGTGCTCAATGGCGCGCGGTCGGCTACGTTGCGGAAGAACTGATCGAGCTGCTGCTCAACTTCGCCCAGCGTCACGCGCAGCTCGCTGACCACGGTGCCCAGCGTCTGACGGTCGCTGATGCGGCGGTAAAGCTCTTCCATCCAGGAGTCCAGAGGCTGCTGCACACCGCCATGCAAGATGGCCTCAAGACGGTCAGCAAGCTGCCGCGTCCGCGCGGCGAACACCGTATCGCCAGGGCGGAAATCCACGAAGGACGCTTCCAGAAACAGCACGGCCGTGGCCGCTTCCATCGCCAGGTCGGGGGACGGAACGGCGGCGGACTTGGCCACGTGACGGGCCACATGAACAAAGGCGTCTGCCAGGGGCTTGCCATGCGCGTGCAGGCGGCGCAGTGAATCGGCCACAAGGCCGAACTGGTCCACGCTGCTCTTGAGCCGCGCCAGATCGCCGCCCGCCAGGCCAGACCATGCTTCCTTGAGCGTGTCAATGCGGCGGCGCGCCTGCGCCAGCACCGAAGGGTCAAACAAGCCGAAGACGGCCGTCTGGTAATCGACAGGCTCGCTGTCCTGCAAGCCCCATGCCGCGCGAACGGCTTTCAGCACCGGGGTTTCTTCGCCCTTCGGCTGGGCTTGCGAGCAGAAAAACAGCAGATCTTGCGCGAGCCTTTCGGAAACGGAATGCTCGCCTCGCGCCAGCGCGGTGTACTGAACCAGAATGCGCGAGGCCGCGCGCTTGATATACACGTCCGGCTTGAGCAGGCCATGCCCCAATGCCTCGAAAAAGCCCGATGACAGCTTCCAGAAAATGCTGGGATGCAGCGCCGTTTCACCGTCAGCCAGCCCCAGGCTGACCACGCACAGCTCCTCTGCGGCGTTGGCATCGGCCGTCTTCATGATCTTGAGCGTGCCGTGATCCACGCGCTGGCGCACCGCCGTGTCGTAATGCAGTTTTTGCAAGGCTGCCGGAGTCGCCGGATTGACCCAGCGCCAACTGACGGGCCACAAATCCGCCGGGTGAATGCGGTCAGCGCCCGCCAGCTGCTGCACTTCCTGAAACTGCGGGAACAGTCCCAACGCCGGGCGCGGGTTTTCTCCCAGCTGCCCTTCCAGATACTCAACCAGGGCGAATCCGGCGTTTTCGACAACGGATACAGCCTTTTCCGTGCATTTTTCGGGATGCTGGACAAACTGCTGGGCAACGCCCTCCATGCCGCGCACCATGTGCGCCGCCACGTCCTGCCCCACCATTTCGAGCGCGCCAACCACCTGGTGCAGCTGCTGGCGCACCAGGCGCAGCGGGCCGCTGTCGATGGTGGACAAATCAACCCCGCGCGCGGTTTCCGCATCGCTGACGAAGCGCCTGAGCGCCTTGGTAACTGCTTCGAGCGATTTTCTGGTTTCGTCAAGAACCCATGCCAGCGGCCCAAGGTCGCCAGTATTGATGTGGGTCCCTGCGCTGGCCTCAGCCGGGTTCAGTGCCATGACGATGTGAACTCCCAAGATTGTTCTGTTTTGAGGGCCGCGCCCTTATCAGACGCGGCCCCGGCTGCCGGATCGTGTCCGCCGCAACCGGGAAATGAATTGACGACTCCTCTGGCCCGGCGATCAGGCAATCTTGAAGCGCGCCACGGACTGGCGCAGTTCATCCGCCATGCGGGTCAAATCACGCACCTGCGCCACTGTGGAGCGAGTGCCTTCGCCTGTTTGCTCCGTCACGGCAAAGATATGCTGGATGTTGCGCGCCACTTCATTGGCCTGCTGCGCCTCTTTGGAAGCCGAGGCGGAAATGCGCTCAATCAGCTCGGCCAGGCGGCGCGACACGCTATCGATCTCCGACAGGGCCGTTCCGGCGTTGTCGGACAGGCGCGCGCCTTCGACCACGCCCTGCGTGGAGCGCTCCATGGCGGCCACCGCGTCCTGCGTGTCGGTCTGAATGGCTTTCACCAGCGAAGCGATCTGGCGCGTGGCATCGGCCGAGCGCTCCGCCAGCCGCTGCACTTCTTCAGCCACCACGGAAAAGCCCCGGCCTGCTTCGCCAGCGGAAGCGGCCTGAATGGCGGCGTTCAGCGCCAGCACGTTGGTCTGTTCGGTAATGTCGGCGATCAGCTCGGTGATTTCGCCAATTTCCTGTGAAGACTCGCCCAGCCGCTTGATGCGCTTGGACGTTTCCTGAATCTGGTCGCGAATGGCGTTCATGCCGCCGATTGTGTTTTGCACGGCCGTCAGGCCCGATTCCGCAGCAACCAGCGACTGGCGCGCCACGGCCGCCGATTCCTGCGCCTGCGTTGAAACGTGGTTGATGCGGGCCGCCATGTCCAGCACGGACTGGCCGGTTTCACGGATTTCGTGCAGCTGCTGCGTGGAGGCGTTAAGCAGCTCGTTGGAGGTGCTTTCCACCTTGCTCGTCGTCTGCGCCACGCGCGTGGCCGTGCTTTGCACGTTGCCCACCAGCGAGCGCAGCTCTTCCACCGTGTAGTTCACCGAGTCGGCAATTGCGCCGGTGATGTCTTCCGTCACCGTGGCTTCCTGCGTCAAATCGCCCTCGGCCACCGTTTGCAGTTCATTCATCAGCCGCAAGATGGCCGCCTGGTTGGCGTCATTGACGCGCTTGGATTCCTGCTGCTGGAGTTCGGCCAGATGACGCTGCTCTTCAGCGAGCGACTGGCGCTGGCGGCTTTCATGCAGCAGCACGTAGCCCAGCCCGGCCGCAGCCAGCAGGGCCAGCAGACCTGGAATGATCATTCCCAGCAAGTGCTCGGGACGCAGGCCCGAGGTGGACGAAAGTTTGCTTTCCAGTGCCTGCAAGCTCTTGCGCAGGGGTTCGCTGTCAGCCACGATGCTGTTTTGCGCCTCGCGGGCGGCCACCAGGCCTTGCAGATTGCCCAGAATGCCGCTGGCATCCGCGCGGGTCTGCTCATAAACCTTCAGCAGCGATTGCAGGTTCTCGCGCACGCGGTCATCACGCGCGGGCGCCAGGCGCAGATCCGCGTTGCCGTTCAGCAAGCCCTCGGCAATTTCCTTGAAGGTATTCAAATCCTTGCCCAGCAGAAACACGGCTTCGGGGTTGATGCCGTCCAGCGTGAGCGACTCATTGGCGGATTTACTGATGCGCTGCGTCAGCATCACCAGCTGGCCCGTGGCCGACATCTCTGCCGCTGGGGCATTGGCCTGCAATTTGAGAGAAGAAATATTTTCCGCAATGGACAGCAGCTCCGTGGAGTTGCTGCTCATCTTGCGCAGGGAAACGCCCACCTGCGTTAGCGTTTTTTCCTGGCCCAGCACGATCTGCGTGTTCTTGTGGGCGCGCTCCACCAGAGGCACGATCTGGCTCATGCTTTCTGCATAGTCCGCGCCAAGCCGGGGCACGGTTTCACTGCCTTTCTGCAAACCGGCAACCGAGGCATCCAGCTCGTCTGCACTTTCCTTTACTTCGGCGAACGCGGAAGCATTGCCCACGGCGGCCTGCGAAACCGACTTGGCCAGCCGCTGCGACTGCATCAGCGCATTACCCGTGGCGGACACCTGCTTGGCCACCTTGTCCGTGCTCAAAACCGTCCAGGCCACCATGCCGGCCAACACGGCCACGCAAAGCCCCAGCAGAACGAACAGCACGCGCTGATGGCGCTCCGCCGTGCCTTGCCCAAGCACCGGCATCCGGAATGAGTCAGACAGATACAGCGCAGCGCCATCTTTTGGAGAAGAAGCGCCTGCGGCAGCGCCCTCGCCTTCCATGATGGCGGTCGTCGTCGAAAGGCCAAAGCCGCTGGGGCTTTGGGTTGAATTTCCGCCGGATGCGTCCGCGTCCGTATTTTTCTTCTTCAACAAGTCGGAAAAGGCCATGATGTTCAGCTTTCAGAAGATGTCGTGCCGATGCTCAGAAACGACGCATCAAGCGAGAGAGCCTGCAAATTGATTTCCTGCCATTGCACGCCCTGGTTGTCGGTATAAAGATGCCCAAAATACGCAGGCGCGCCGTCGGGCGCGGGCGCTGATTCGGTAAACATTTCCATCGTCCGCAGCCCGGAAAGACGATCCGCCAGCAAGGCGCAATTGGTTTCCAGCAAAGGATTGAAGGCCACCAGCCAGCACTGGGCCAGCGCCATTTCACTGCGCGGCTTGGCGGGAGCCGTACCCATGAATGCAGCCAAGTCCACCACGCCGCACAGATTGCCGCGCAGGTTGGTCACCCCCATAAACCACGCGCGCACGTAAGGCACCGGCTGCATGGCCGACCACGGAAAAATCTGCCCCGCGTGATCCAGGGGAAACAGCAGCCGGGCCGTACCAGCTTCCACGGCCAGCCACGAGGCTTCTGCGCCGCTGGCCTGAGTCGCCGCCTGCAAACGCTCAGCCAGGCGCCCCTGGAAGTCGCGCAAAGCTTGTTTGTCGGACATGACCGCTTATCCCAGCGCCTTGATCTTGGCCAGCAGCTCGGCCTGATTGACCGGCTTGGTGATGTAGTCGCGCGCGCCCTGGCGCATGCCCCACACGCGGTCCGTTTCCTGGTTCTTGCTCGTGCACATGATCACGGGCACGTTGGCGTACTTCGGATCGCGCGTAATGGCGCGCGTCAGCTGAAAACCATTTTGTCCGGGCATGACCACGTCCATCAGAATCAGGTCTGGAATGGCCTCGGCCAGGCGTTTATAGGTATCTTCCGCATTTTCAGCCGTTGTCACGGAAAATCCATTTTTCTTCAGCAATTCGCTGAGAAACATCAGTTCGGTCTTGGAATCATCCACGATCAGCACGTTACGGATGGCCATCATGTTCTCCTTAATTGGCTTGTCCAGTGAAATCCCGCACGGTTTGCAGCAGTTGGTCTTTTGTGAAGGGCTTTGTGAGGTACTCCTGCGACCCCACCATGCGGCCCCTCGCCTTGTCGAAAACGCCGTCCTTGGAAGACAGCATGATCACGGGCGTGGTCGAGAATTTTTCATTGCGCTTGATGATGGCGCAGGTCTGGTAACCGTCCAGCCGCGGCATCAAAATGTCGCAGAAAATCAGATCCGGATGGAAATCGCTGATTTTCGCGAGCGCGTCGAAACCATCTTCGGCCAGCATGACCTCATGGCCGCCCTGCTTGAGAAAAATCTCGGCGCTGCGGCGGATGGTGTTGCTATCGTCAATGATCAGTACTTTCATGGATGATTTTCTCGAAACTGTTTTCAAGCCGGGAAGCAAACCCGGAAAGTCTGTTTTCTCTCCTGCCTGCGGGCGCGCCGCCCACAAGCAAAGCTCTCCGCGCGGCTTGCCCGCCGCCATTCAATGCGGCAGCCAGCCACGCCGCCCCATGAAACAAAGGGCATAGAGACGGTGCAAGCTTATGCCAATGTCGCATGGAGTGCAACGATTGTATCTATAAGTTATACGCACATCTACCTGAGCCATCTCAAAAACCAATGGCCCGGGCGGGCCGCAGCCGCCCAAGGGCGCTCTGGCAAAATTGGGAGGGAAAGTCAATGCCGCCGTGACAGACTTGCAACACACAGGCAGCCTTGTCACAACTTTCCAGCGTGAACATTTGCCCAGCCTCTCATGACAAATTCTGTAAACGATCGTAATGATGCCCTGATGGAGCGCGCGCGCCGCGTCATTCCGGGGGGTGTCAATTCCCCGGTGCGCGCCTTCCGCGCTGTTGGCGGCACGCCACGCTTCATCCAGCGCGCGCAGGGCGCCTATCTGTGGGACGCCAATGACCAGCGCTACATCGACTACATCGGCTCCTGGGGCCCCATGATCCTCGGCCACGGCCATCCGGCCGTGCTGGAAGCCGTGCGCCGCGCCGCGCAAGACGGCCTGTCTTTTGGCGCGCCCACCGAGCGCGAAGTGGAGCTGGCCGAAGAAATCCTCTCGCTCATGCCCAGCATGGACATGGTGCGCCTCGTCTCCTCGGGCACTGAAGCGGGCATGAGCGCCATCCGCCTGGCGCGCGGCGCCACGGGCCGCAGCAAGATCATCAAATTTGAAGGCTGCTACCACGGCCATGCCGACGCCCTGCTGGTCAAGGCCGGTTCCGGCCTGGCCACCTTCGGCAACCCCACCAGCGCGGGCGTGCCGCCCGAAGTGGTGCAGCACACGCTGGTGCTCGAATACAACAACCTCACCCAGCTGGAAGAAGCCTTCGCCCTGCACGGGCGCGAGCTGGCCTGCCTCATCATCGAACCCATCGCGGGCAACATGAACTTCGTGCGCGCCAGCCTTGATTTCGTGCGCCGCTGCCGCGAGCTGTGCACCCAATACGGCGCGCTGCTCATCTATGACGAAGTGATGACCGGCTTTCGCACCGCGCTGGGCGGCGTGCAAAGCCTGCACGCCAAGGCCATTGCGGGCTTCGCGCCCGACATCACCGTCATGGGCAAAGTCATAGGCGGCGGCATGCCCCTGGCCGCCTTTGGCGGCAAGCGTGATGTCATGGAGCAGCTCGCCCCTCTCGGCCCCGTCTATCAGGCCGGCACGCTCTCGGGCAATCCCGTCGCCACCGCCTGCGGCCTGGCCACCCTGCGCGAAATCCGCAAGCCCGGCTTTTTCGAAGCCCTCTCGGCCCGCACCCGCGCGCTGGTGGATGGCCTTCGGGCCGCCGCGCAAGAACAAGGCGTGCCCTTTTGCGCCGACAGCGAAGGCGGCCTGTTCGGCTTTTTCCTGCTGCCCCGCCTGCCGCAAAACTACCGCGAAGTCATGCAAAGCGACGCCGCGCGCTTCAACCGCTTTTTCCACGGCCTGCTCTCGCGCGGCGTTTACGTGGCCCCGGCGCTGTACGAGGCCAGCTTCGTCAGCGCCGCCCACAGCGAAGACGACATTGCCGCCACCTTGCAAGCCGCCCGCGCCGCCTTCCGCGAGCTGGCTTGAGCCATGACAAGCCCCCGATGCACGCAACCCGCACTCACCCCTTGCATGCTCCTGTATCAATAGCATGATGTCCTAGTGGAATGAGCGCAAAAGCCATTTTCCGATGGCTTGAATTTGCTCCTCTTTCTGATGCAAAAGCCCAGCCCCGCTGCAACCCGGCATCTGAACACGCTTTCCCTTCTTCCCATGAGGAACCACCGCCATGCTGCTTGAAGCCACTGACTCCCAACTGGCGCTCATCGACTATCAGCCGCGCCTGATGGCCGCGCTTTTCGAGGGTGACGCCGCCCTGGCCAACGCCGTGCGCCTGGCCAAGCTCGCCCGTCTGCTGGGCGTGCCCGTCTGGGCCACCGAGCAATGCCCTGCCAAGCTCGGCGGCAGCGCCCCCGAGCTGGCTGGCCTGCTGGACCGCGCCGTACCCAAAACCGCCTTTGGCGGCGCATCCGAACTCGCGCCCCTGCTCAACCCGCCGCGCCCGCCCCAGCCCGCCGCGCGCGGCGGCAACGCCCGCAGCCTGCCCCGCCACCTGCAAAAGCCCGCCGAGCCGTCCGCGCCGCAGCGCAGCTCCATCGTCATCGCTGGCTGCGAGGCGCACGTGTGCCTGCTGCAAACAGCCCTGACGCTGCTGGATGAGGAATGGGACGTCTGGGTCGTGACCGACGCCTGCGCCTCGCGCACCGAGCGCAACCGCGACGCCGCCTACGACCGCCTGGCCGCCGCAGGCGCGGAACTGGCAACGACCGAAATGGTCGGCTTTGAATGGCTGCGCAGCGCCGAACACCCGCATTTCCGCGACTGGCAGGCCCTGATCAAGTAGCCGCCATCTGGCCACGGGCAGGCCCCCGGCGGCAAACGGACGGGCGGAATGGAAAACAGGCACGGCCCAATGCGCCAGGCAGATAGGTGCAGCTGAAGCGCCGCGCGGCTTGGGCGCCGCTTTTCTGCGCCGCAAAGGCAGAACAAAGACGGAATGAAAGCAAAAGGCAAGACCGCCTTGTTCAGCTCCTTTTTGCATAGCAATACGTCCTAGTGGAATCTGCGCAGAAGCTACTTTTCAATGCCTTGAATTCGCTCCTGTTTTTGCTGCAAGACAGAAGCCGGAGGCCGCGCGCCTGAAAGGCGGCTTCTTCTTGTGGGCCGCCATTCACGCATGGGCTGATTGAGGCCGCGCCCCTGCGGACGCCTGCCTGGAGCCTGTTCACCACGCTGCCCGAGAGCAGGCTCTCACGCCTGCGCCGCGTAAAAGCGCGCCGCCTGCACGCCGCGCGGCGCCAGCGGCATGACGGCGCGGGCAATGGCGTTGATGTGATCGGGCGTGGTGCCGCAGCAGCCGCCCACAATGTTCACCAGCCCTTCGGCGGCAAATTCGTGCACGAGGCGGCTGGTGACTTCCGGCGTTTCGTCAAAGCCGGTTTCGCTCATCGGGTTGGGCAGGCCCGCATTGGGATAGCAGCTGATGAAGGTGTCGGCCGCAGCCTTGGCCAGCTCCTGGATGTAGGGGCGCATGAGCGCCGCGCCCAGCGCGCAGTTCAGGCCCACGGCCAGCGGGCGGGCGTGGCGCACGCTGTGCCAGAAAGCCGTGACGGTCTGCCCCGAGAGCACGCGGCCCGAGGCGTCGGTGACGGTGCCGCTGATGATGACGGGCAGGCGCTCGCCCGTGGCGTCAAACGCTTGCTCGATGGCAAAGAGCGCAGCCTTGGCGTTGAGCGTGTCGAAGATGGTTTCCACCAGCAGCACGTCCGCGCCGCCTTCAATCAGCGCCAGCGCCTGCTCCAGATAGGCAGCGCGCAGCTGCTCGAACGTGATGTTGCGCGCGCCCGGGTCGTTCACGTCGGGGCTGATGCTGGCGGTGCGCGGCGTGGGGCCTAGCGCCCCGGCCACGTAGCGAGGGCGTTCGGGCGTGGCGTGGCGATCGCACGCGGCGCGCGCCAGCCGGGCGGAGGCCAGGTTCATCTCGCGGGCCAGATCGGCCATGCCGTAGTCCTCCTGCGCAATGCTGGTGGCGCCGAAGGTGTTGGTTTCAATCAGATCGGCGCCGGCGGCCAGGTATTTGTCGTGAATGTCGGCAATCACATCCGGGCGGGTGAGCGAGAGCAGCTCGTTGTTGCCCTTGACATCGCGCGCGAAGTCTTTGAAGCGCTCGCCCCGGTACTGCGCCTCGTCCAGCTTGAAGCGCTGAATCATGGTGCCCATGGCCCCATCCAGAATGACCAGGCGCTTGCTCAAAGTGGCAGGCAAGTCTTGGGCGCGGGTGTAGGCGGGCAGGTTCATGGCGGGCGCAAGAAAGGAAGCCGGAAGCGGTCCGGGGAAACAGGCAAAGGGGGCGGATTCTAGAAAGCCGCCTGCGCCCGAAGCCGCGCCCATGCCTTGCCGCCGCAGAGCGCTGGCGGCTGGGCCAAGCGGCATGCTCCTGCCTGCAAGCGGGCGTGAGGGCGTGCAAGAAAGCTGGCGCAGCAACGCCGCAAAGCGCTCAAGCATCAGCTCAGCGTCTGGCCGCAAGGGGCAAAAGCGCGGATCGGGACGACCTGCAAGGCGCAGACGGGCTTGCTGTTTGCCGCCCGGCGAGGATTGGCTCAAACGGACTCTGAACCGGTTCCGGAAGCGCCCCTTGCCGCAAGCCGCAGGCGCGCCTTCGCGCTGGAGCGGGCGTCATCAGAAACCATCAGTGAAACGGCTCGGTCAAGGCCGCCCGGCCAATGCCGCGCCCGGCCTCACCCAAAGCGCTCATGCGGGCAAATGGCCTATGCGGCTTGCCTCGCGCTCATCCTGCTGGGCGCTGGCCAGCGCCCAGGCCTTGGGCGCGGCGCCCGCGTGCTGGCGGAAGGTTTTGCCGAAATGGCTGGCGCTGGCAAACCCCACGGCGCAGGCCACTTCAGCCACGGGGCGGCCCGCCGCCAGCAGGGCGCGGGCGGTTTGCATGCGCCAATGCGTCAGGCGCGTGTGCACGCTCTGGCCATACAGATGCTGAAAGCCCGCTTGCAGCCGTTTTTCATTCAGGCCCACCTCGTGCGCCAGCGCGGCGGCCGTCCACGGCTGGCCGCAGTGCTGTTGCAGCAAGGCATGGGCGCGGCGCAGGCGGGGCAGATCGGCCGCGTGGACCGGCGCTTGGCAGGGCGCCTGCGCGGCAGGGCTGGGCGGCTGGCTGGCGAACACGGCCAGCGCTTCCAGCGCCTTGGCGCGCAGCCACAGCGCGCGCGCTGCGCCGTCTGGCAGCGGACAGGCCAGGATGTCGCGCGCCGCGCGCAGCAGCGCCGCCGGAGCATGCGCTGCCGCCAGGCTGGAGCCAGCGCCGCCGCCCTCGCCCTCTTGCGCAGACGGATGCACGGGTAAATGCGCGGCCAGTGCGGGCCTGAGCGCCCGCGCCGCCTGTGGCGTCAGGCGAATCTCCACCAGCCGCAGGCGCTGCTGCGCGTGCATGCAGTGAAAGCCTGCATTGCGCGCGCCGCTGCCGTGCATGAAAACGCACATGCCGCCGCTTGCGCGCAGCATGGGGCCGCCGCGCAAGGCGGTTTCCATCCGGCCCTCCAGCAACACGCACAGGCTGGTGGCAGGCGGGCCTTCCGCCTCGCACTCCCAGGGGCGGCTGGCGCGCACATCCAGGCAGGCCAGCCGCAGCCCCGCGCCTGGCGCGTACAGCCGCATGCCGCAGGCCCACTCTTCAGGCAGGTGCAAGCCAGGCTGGCGCAGCAGCGATTCCATCCGCAAAACAGGGCGCGTCGTCGTCATGGGCAAGGCCTCGGTATTGAGAAAAGGGAGCGAATTCAACCAACAAAAAAACGGCGTTTGCGCCCGTTCCATCAGGACATCACGCGATGGATTCAGGAGCCCCATCAGCTTGCCGTCTCGCCCTGCAAAAAATTCCCGGAACCGCGTGCGGCGGCTGAAAACCGCCGGTTTTCGCAGGGGCGCTGGCCAATGATTTTGATTGACAGGAACTCTCAACAAAATTTCATTTGCCAAGGAGACTTCGGATGCGCGCACAAGCACCCTGCATCTGGCGGCGCGGCGGGGCCGCCCCTTTTCTTGTTTCAGCTTGCGCGGCGGCGTGCCTGCTGCTGGCTGGCGCGCCAGCTGGCGGCGCGGAAAGCGGCGCGTATCACCGCCCGGATCGCAACCCGGATAGCAATCCGGATGGCGCTTTGGCCAGCGGCGGCCATGCCGCCAGCGAAAACGCCTTGCCGGAAGTGGTGATTACATCGTCCAAGCGGGCGCAGCCGCTGGCGCGCTTCAATGGCGGGGCGGCGGTGGCGAGTGAGCAGGCTTTGCGCGATGCGGGCGCGGGCGGCACGCTGGCGCTGGACAAGGCGCTGCCGGGGCTTTACACGGGGTACGGGGCCAATGTGATGTTTCCCATCTTCACCGTGCGGGGCATGACTTCGGCGCAAGACTTCTACAACCCCGCGCTGACGGTGTATGTGGATGGCGTGCCGCAGCTGCCCGTGATGGCGGCGCAGTCGCTGGCGGGCGCGGCGCGCGTGGAGCTGCTCAAGGGGCCGCAAGGCACGCTGTATGGCCAGAGCGCGCTGGGCGGCGTGCTGAACGTGAGCACGCGCACGCCGGGCGATGCGCCCTATTTTTCGCTGCTGGCGGGCCTGTCCAGCCGTGGCGGGCATGTGGCGCAAGCCGAGGCGGCGGGGCCGCTGTCGCCGGGGCTGCTGTATGGCTCGGCCATGGTCAGCAAGCGCAGCGCGCCGGGCGATGTGAGCAGCGCCGCGCTGGCGCAAAGCCACTTGG
The DNA here is from genome assembly GCF_001262075.1 of Ottowia sp. oral taxon 894. GTDB lineage: Bacteria > Pseudomonadota > Gammaproteobacteria > Burkholderiales > Burkholderiaceae_C > Ottowia > Ottowia massiliensis. The sequence continues at coordinate 748,544 of NZ_CP012073.1, forward strand.
GCGGCGCGCGAGACGGCTTGGGGCGCTTTCGTCTGCGCCTGGCCCCGCAAGGCCAGCCCTGGGAGGCCAGCGCGTGGGCCGCGCGCGAATGCACGAGCGGCCCGCAAGATGTGTATGTGCCCTTTGCCGACATCCGCCCCCGCCAGGCCTATGCCGACGCGCGCGTGGCCGCGCCCTGGCGCTTTTTTCACATGCGCCGCTGCGCCAACAGCGTGGCTGCACAGGGCCAGCGCGATTGGGGCAACCCAGGCAACGGCTGGCGGCTGACGGCCACCGCCAGCAGCCAGCGCCTGCATTTCGAGCGGGGCTTTCCCATTGGCCCCTATCACTCCAGCCAGCCGGAGCAATGGCAGCAGAACACGCAGGAAGTGCGCCTGTCCACGCTGGGCGGCGAAGCGGGCGATGGAGCGGGGCGCACGCGCCCGTGGGACGCCGTTTTCGGCCTGTTCCGCCAGCGCGCGCAGCAGCAGCGCGCCAGCCAGTTCACGATGGCCACGGTGCCCGCTTCCATGCCCGCCACGCGCTCGGGCAACGACCGCCAGTCGCTGGCCGCCTATGGCGATGTCTCATGGCGCCTCACGCCCCGGCTGGACGCAGGCGCGGGCGTGCGCCTCTCGCGCGACGAAAGCCGCACGCGCTTTGCAGGCGGCGCAGGCGCATCGGCCTTCGCGGGCGCGGCGCGGCAGGCGCAAAACACCTGGCAGGCCCGCCTGGCCGCCGGCTGGCAGTTCAGCCCGCAGTGGCGCGGCTACGTGAATGTGGCGCAGGGCTACAAACCGGCCGGCTACAACCTCGCTCCGTCCAACCCGCTGGATACGCAAGGCTTCAGGCGCGAGCGCGCCCTCAGCTACGAAGCCGGCGTGCGCCTGAGCACGCCGCGCGTGCAGGCCAGCTTTGCCATCTACCGCATCCGCACGCGCGACGTGCAGCTGTACACCAGCGAAATCGGCCAGCAGGTGCTGCGCAACGTGGGCCACGCCCGCTCCAGCGGCGTGGAAGCGCAGGCGCAATGGGCGCTGTCGCCACGCTGGCAGCTGGGCGCGGGCGGCTTCGTCAATCGCGCCACCTACACCGCCTACTACGCCGCAGGCTGCACCGCTTGCGCGGGCAAGCGCGTGCCCCACACGCCCCGCGCGGGGCTGAACGCCACCCTCACGGGCCGCTTCCAGGCGGGCCGCCATGTGCTGCGCCCGCAAATTGCCGCGCGCTACGTGGGCGCGCACTGGTTTGACGACGCCAACACCCTGCGCCAGGGCGGCTACACGCTGCTGGACGCCTCCCTGGCCTGGCAGGCCGCGCCCGCCGTGCAAGTGCGCGCCTGGGTCAGCAACCTCACGGGCAAAACCGTGCGCAACTACGGCTTCACCTTTGGCGGCTTGCCGCTGGCGCAGCTGGCCGCCGGCCGCGCGGCGGGGGTGTCGGTGGAATTCATGTACTGAGCGGGCGGCCCGCTGCCAGCCGCACGGCGAAGGCGGCGGAACTCATGCGCTCAACAGCGGGCCAGCGGGTCACGGGGCGCGCCAGATTTGCTCCTTTTCCAATAGCGCGCACTCCCCGTGGAAACTGCGGCAGACGGCTTTTTGCGCCCGCCGGATTAGCTCCTGTTTTTGATGCATCCAGCGCCCGGCCGGGGCGCGCAAGCGGCGCTCCGAATCCTTTTTTGAAAGTGCAAGCCAAGACCATGCCCACACACATTCCATTGCATCTGCTGCTGCCTGCCATTGCGGGCATCTACATCAGCCAGACGCTGCTGACGGCCATGACCACGCAGGCGCTGCCCGCACTGCTGCGCGAAGCGGGCGCCTCCCTGCAAGCCGTGGGCCTGGCGGCGCTGTGGTGGCTGCCCTGGGGGCTGAAATTCGTCTGGGCGCCGTGGGTGGAGCGCCTGCGGCTGCCGCCGGGGCGGCGCGAGCGGCGCTCCCGCCCGCTGCTGCTGGGCACGCAATGGGCGCTGGCGCTGCTTTTGCTGGCGATGGGCGCAGCGGGCCTGGCCAGCGAAGGCCGCGCGCTCACGCTGGCAGGCGGCGCATGGGCGCTGGCGCTTCTCATGCTGGCAGCGCTGGTGTCATCGGCAGGCGACGTGGCCTGTGACGGCTTTGCCATCGACCAGCTCGCTAGCCGCCAGCGCGGCTGGGGCAACGTGGCGCAAGTGGGCGGCGGCTACGTGGGCGCCATGCTGGGCGGCGGCGGCTTTCTGCTGGCGGCGCAAGCCGTGGGATGGCCGCTGGCGCTGGCGGGCGCGGCGGGCGTGATGGCGCTGCTTTCGCTGCCCCTGCTGGCCGTGCGCGAGCCGCCCAGGCCAGAGGCGGCATGCGCAGCGAATGCGGCAGATGCGGCGGCAGGCCCTTCAGCGAAAACAGACGGCGGGCCAGCCGCCCACCGGCCCGGCCTGCTGCACGCGCTGCGCAGGCCCGCCGTGCAGCAGGGCCTGTGGCGCGTGGCGCTGTGCATGGCCGGGCTGCGGCTGGCCATGGGCCTGCCCGGCCCCCTGCTGCTGGATGCGGGCATGAAGCTGGAGCGGCTGGGCTGGGTGCTGGGCGCATTCAGCCTGCTGGCGGGGCTGGCGGGCGCGCTGGCGGGCGGCTGGCTCACGCGTCTGGCTCCCGGCTGGCGCGCAGCGCAACTGGCGCTGGCGGCACTGGCCGCCGTGCTGGCGGGGCTGACCGCCACGGCCGTGGCCGCCGTGCCATCTGCCATGCCTGCTGCCGTGCCCGCTGCTTTACCCGCCAGCCTGGCCGTGACGGCGCTGACCGTCTTCACGGGGCTGCTCTTTGCCACTGCCGGGTGCCTGTGGGTGGCGCTGTATTCGGCGCTGATGGAGGCTGCCTCGCCCTTGCAGCCGGGTGTGGATTTCACCCTGTTTCAGAGCGCCGACGCACTGATTGCCGCCACCGGCGGCCTGGCTGCCGGCTGGCTGGCCCAGCGCATGGGCTACGGCGCGTGCCTGGCCAGCGCGGCCTTGCTGTGCGCAGGCGGCGCGTGGGCGCTGGCGGGCCGCGAAAGCGGAGCCAGCCCGCCCCGCAGGCCCGAAGGCGGACGCGGCAGATGCGCATGAAACCGGCGAGCCTGTGGGGGCTGGACTGGCCCTGGAATCTCAAAAAACAGGAGCAAATTGAATGGCCAGAAATGCGGCTCGGCGCCCATTCCACTAAGACATATTGCTATTGATTGAGGAGCAAGACAGTACAGCCTGCTCCTTCCGTTTGCAGCGGTCTTTTGCCCGGCCTGGGGCGGTTCAGCGGCTGGCGCTCTGGCTGGCGCGCTCCGCCGCTTCGATGGTGTTGACCAGCAGCATGGCGCGCGTCATGGGGCCGACGCCGCCGGGCACGGGGGTGATCCAGCTGGCGACTTGCCGGACGCCTTCAAAGTCCACATCGCCGCAGAGCTTGCCGTTTTCGTCGCGGTTCATGCCGACGTCGATGACGACGGCGCCGGGCTTGACCATGTCGGCGGTGAGCACCTTGCGCTGGCCGGCGGCGGCCACGATCACATCGGCCTGGCGGGTGAAGGCGGCCAGGCTGGCCGTGCCGCTGTGGCAGACGGTGACGGTGGCGTTGGCGGCCAGCAGCATGAGGGCCATGGGCTTGCCGACGATGTTGCTGCGGCCTATGACGACGGCGTTTTTGCCGCGCATGTCATTCATGCCGATGCTTTGCAGCATCTTCATGCAGCCATAAGGGGTGCAGGGGCGAAAGCCGGGCTGGCCGGTCATGAGCGCGCCGGCGCTGGCGATGTGAAAGCCGTCCACGTCTTTTTCCGGGGCGATGGCTTCGATGACGCGGCTGGCGTTCAGGTGCGCGGGCAGGGGCAGCTGCACCAGGATGCCGTGCACGCCGGCATCGGCATTGAGCGCGGCGATGCGCTCCAGCAGCGCGCTTTCGGGCAGGCTGGCCGGGTAGCGCTCGAGCGTGGCTTTCAGGCCGGTTTGCTCGCTGTCGGCCGCTTTGCTTTTCACATAGACCTGGCTGGCAGGGTTGTCGCCTACGAGGATGATGGCCAGGTGCGGCTGGATGCCGCGCGCCTTGAGGGCGGCGGTGCGGCCGGCGACTTCGGCGCGGATTTGGGCGGCAAGGGCATTGCCGTCGATGAGTTGGGCGGTCATGGGAAGGCGGGGGGAAGGGTTGCGAAGGAGGGTGCAGGCGGGTTCTCAGCGCTCCTGGCTGGGGGCGTCGGCGCCCAGCGCCACTTTGAGCAGGTCGGCCACGGTGTTGGCGTGCAGTTTTTCCATGATGTTGGCGCGGTGCGCTTCCACGGTTTTGATGCTGATGCCCAAATCGTCGGCTATTTGCTTGTTCAGGCGGCCCGCGACGATGCGTTCGAGCACTTGCGCCTCGCGGCCCGTGAGCCGCGCCAGCATGGCTTCGCGGTTGGCGGCCTGGGCGTGCTGGGCGAAGGAGGCGCGGGCCTGTTCCAGCAGGCGTTCGACCAGGGGCAGCAGCTGCTCTTCGGAAAAGGGCTTTTGCACGAAGTCCAGCGCGCCTTTTTTCATGGCGTCCACGGCCAGGGCGATGTCGGCGTGGCCGGTGATGATGGCCACGGGCAGGGGCGAGTGGCTTTCGGCCAGTTTGTCCTGCAATTCCAGGCCGCTCATGCCGTCCATGCGCACGTCAGCCAGCAGGCAGGCTACTTCGCGGGGGTCGTAACGTTTGAGAAAGGCTTCGGCTGATTCAAAGCAGCGGGCGCGGTAGCCCTTGCCTTCCAGCAGCCATTGAACGGAGTCGCGCACGGCGTCATCGTCATCCACCACATAAACGACGCCTTTGGGGGGAATCAGGCTCATGGGATCAGGTTTCTTCAGGGTTGAGGGGTCGCGCCTGCGCTGGCGCGGCGGCCGCAGCGGCCGGTATCCAGAAGGAAAAACGGCATCCCACGGTTTGTCCGCCATTGTAGAGATTGACCGCACGCAAACGGCCCTGGTGCGCCTCGATGATGGAGCGGCACAGGTTCAGCCCGATGCCCATGCCTTCGCGCTTGGTGGAAAAGAAGGCTTCATAAAGGCGCTCTTGCACGCCCGGCGGCAGCCCGCAGCCGGTGTCTTCCACGGCAAATTGCACGGCGCTTTGGTCTTCAATCAGGATGAGGCTGGCCAGCAAGGTGATGCGCCGCTCATCGGGCGGGCGCTGCGCGGCCTCTATGGATTCGGCGGCGTTGCGGATGAGGTTCAGCAGCACCTGCCCGATGAGGATGGGGTCGGCCAGCACTTGCGGCAGATTCGGGGCCACGTTGCTGCCCAGGCGCACCTGGCGGCGGCGCGCTTCCACCTCGGCCAGCTCCAGCACCGGCTCGATGATGGCGGCCACCGTGCCCAACTGCATCTTCGGGTCGCTGCGCTTGACGAAGTTGCGGATGTGTTGAATGACCTGCCCCGCCCGCTGCGCCTGCCGCGCCGTCTTGCGCAGCGCGCCCAGCAAGTCTTCTTGCGCCAGGCCGCCCGCTTGCACGCGGGAGATGATGCCGGTGCAGTAGTTGCTGATGGCCGTGAGCGGCTGGTTGAGTTCGTGCGCCACGCTGGAGGCCATTTCGCCCATGGTGATCAGGCGGCTGGCGTCTTCGGCCAGGCGGGCCTGCTCTTCGGCCCGGGCCTCGGCTGCGCGGCGGGCCGTCACGTCGGTGGCAATCACCATTTGCGCCAGGCGGCCATCGGCCCAGGTCAGATAGCGCGAGCGCACATCCAGCCATTTGTCCAGCGGGGGCAAATAGATTTCGGCGTTGTCGGGGCGCATTTTTTCGCCGCTATCGCCAGGGGCCGTGCGCAGCGAGCTGGCGCTGATCACCATGCCCAGGTGGCCCTGCGTGGTGTCGCCAAACCACCGGCGGTAGCGCTTGTTGGCGAACAAAAGCTCCTTGCTGCCCAGCGGCGCCACCGAGACGGAAGCCTCCAGCGACTCCAGCACCAGCGTGAAGCGCTCGCGCGCCGCCGCCAGCTCGGCGCGCACGCGGTTGGGTTCCGAAATATCGGTCATCGACGCCACCCAGCCGCTGTGCTGCCCATGCCCGTCCATCAGCGGCGCGATGTACAGCCGCGCATCAAACAGCTCGCCGCTCTTGCGCCGCACGCGAATCTGGCGGCTCGCCGCCTGTGCGCGGCCCGCCAGCTCGTCAGCCAGCACGCGCATCAGCGTTTGATGCTCCTGCTCGGGCCAGTAGGAATAAGGCGGCATCTGGCCCACCAGCTCGGCCTCGCTCCAGCCCGTCATCCGGCAAAAGGCCGGATTCACATACGTGATGCGCCCGTGCAAATCCAGCGCGCGCATGCCGGTGCGCATGGAGTTTTCCATGGCGCGGCGAAAGCTTGTTTCCGCCGTCAGCGCCGCCTGCGCCTGCTGCCGCCAGCGCACGAAACGCCAGTTCACCACCAGCATCCACACCGTCATGGCCGACAGCGCCGCTGCCAGCCAGAACAGCGCCCGCCCCACCACGCCCTCGGGCGCACGCCACACCTGCGCTTGCAGCGTCAGCGCCCCCCCGGCCCAGGGCAGCGCCAGCGGCAGGCTCCGCGCCTGTGAGCGGCGGGCCGCCCAGGGCCAGCCTTCATCCGCCTGCGGGCGGCCGCCGGCGGATGCCAGCCCCGCCAGCACGCCGCCTGTTTCATCCAGCAGGCTGAAGGCGTATTTCTCCTGTAGCCGCTGCGGCAGGCCGTGGTGCAGGAGCTGGCTGGCGTCATACACGATCAGCAAGGCCCCTTCCAGCCGCCCTTCGTTCATCAACGGCACATAAACCCGCAGGCTGCCCGCCTTGCCAGCCCCCGCTGGCAGGGGCACGGCATACGGCGCGCCATGCATCTGGCCTGCCTGGCCCAGTTCATTGGCGTCTTCGGAATCGTCAGCGCCTTCGCTTTGCAGCCCGGCAAACCCGGCCGCGCTGCCTTCGGGCGGCAGGCGCGCCACGGTTCGCCCCTGCGCATCAAGCCAGCGCATATCGCGCATTTCCGGCCAGCGCCCAGCCAGCGCCCGCGCGCTTTGCGCGAACTGCGCCGCGCCCATGTTGCCGCCGCTTACGGCGCGTGCCAGCCGCTCCAGCTCCCCCGCCTGCTCCTGCAAGTGCAAACGCAACTGCTGCTGGCTGAACTCCAGGTCATGCCGCGCCGCCGCCAGCTCGCGCTGAGCGTCTTGCGCGCTCAGATACCAAAACGCCGCCGCAATCGTGGCCAAAAACAGCAGCACCGCCGCCAGCGGCGCAATGGCCGCCAGGCGCTCTTGGCCCAGCAAGCGCTTCCACCGGTCAGTCCAAGGCGCTTGCGGCGCCAAAAAAGGATTGCTTCGCATGGACGGGCAGTGTAGGGCGCGAGGCCCGGCAAGCGCCCTATCTGCCGCCAGGCTCAAGCCAGCGCCTTGCCTACGCGCCGGATGCGGGCAGTCCTGGGGAACGCTTCAGTCAAAGCTGGCGTGAATTCATAACCACTGAATCGCCTCTGCGCAACGGGCCCGGCCAGGCGAAAGAACTGCCTGCGAGGCCGTTTCTCGCTCCTGAAAATAGAGCATGATGTCCTAGTGAAACGTGCGCAAATGCCGTTTTATTGGCCTTTCAATTTGCTATTGCTTTTGATGAATAAGGCCCTGTGCAGCCAAAGAAGCAGCGGGCTGGCGGAAAGAGAGGGGCTGGAAGGCGCGGGGCTGGTTTTCAGGCCTCGGGCGTCAGGGCGGCTTGCGGGCTGATGCGGGCGGGGGGCTGGCCGGGCCGCAGGCGCAGAACTTCGGCACGCGGCGCGGGGGCGTCCAGACACCAGTCAGAGAGGACGACGCGGCTCAGCCCCGCGCCCAGCGTGTGGCTGGCCGGGCGGTGCGTGTGGCCGTGAATGAGCACGGGCGCGCGCGCGGCGGCGAGCAGGGCGCGGGCGGCGTCGGCATCGACATCAGCCCACTGATTCATTGCCTGCTGGCGGGCGCTGCTTTGGCCGCGCATGTGGCGCGCGATGGCCTGCCGCTCGGCCAGGGGGCGGGCCAGAAACTGCCGCTGCCAGGCGGGCTGGCGCACTTGCTGGCGAAACTGCTGGTAGGGCGCGTCATCCAGGCACAGGGCGTCGCCGTGCGAGAGGAGCCAGCGCTGGCCGCCAAAAATGAGCGTGAGGGGGTCGGGCAAATCCTGTACGCCGCAGGCGGCCAGAAAGGCGGGGCCGACGAGAAAGTCGCGGTTGCCGCGCATGAAGTGCACGGGGCGGCGGGCAGCGGCGGCGCGCAGTGTGGCGGCGCACTGGGCTTCAAGGCCGGGCTGGCGGGCGGCGTCGTCGCCCACCCAGGCTTCAAACAGGTCGCCCAGAATGAAGACGGCGCTGGCTGCCGTGCCCAGCATGTAGCGCTGCCAGGCGGCCACGGTGGCGGGTTCAGCAGGGTTCAGGTGCAGATCGGCAATGAAGTCCACGGCCTGCCACGCGGGCGGGGCCGCGAGTTGCGCGATGGCGGCGGGCGGGGCGAAGGCGTGCGGCATGGCAGGCGGCGGGGCGGACATGAAAAGGCGGGACGTTTGCGGGGCGTTTACCAGCCAGATGGGCCGCAAGCCCCCGTGGAATCAGCGCAGGCCGCTATGGTTTTCATAGTTGCTTGACCAGCACCTGGCTTTTGCGGTCCCAGTTGTATTTGCGGATGCGCGCTTCGGGCAGCCAGTCGGGCGGCACCTGCCGGAAACCGCGCTTGATGAACCAGTGCATGGTGCGCGTGGTCAGCACAAAAATGCTGCCCAGCCCGATTTCCCTGGCCCGCTGCTCGATGCGGCGCAGCAGCTTTTCGCCGTCGCCCTGGCCCTGGCTTTGCGGCGAGACAGTGACAGCGGCCATTTCGCCCGTTTTCGCCTCGGGGTAGGGGTAGAGCGCCGCGCAGGCGAAGATCACGCCGTCGTGCTCGACGATGGAATAGTTGCCAATGTCGCGCTCGATTTCGGTGCGGCTGCGCTTGACGAGCGTGCCGTCCTGCTCGAAAGGCTCGATCAGCCGCAGGATGCCTGCCACGTCATCGGCCGTGGCCTCGCGCAGGCTTTCCAGCTTTTCATCGACCACCATCGTGCCGATGCCGTCGTGCACGTAAATTTCCAGCAGCAGCGCGCCGTCCACGGCAAAGGGCAGGATGTGGCTGCGCTCGACGCCGTGCTCGCAGGCGGTGATGCAGCGGCTGAGGTAGTAGCCCGTGTCCAGCGGCGTTTCAGGCCGGGGCAGGCGCGCGACGATGCGGCGCGCTTCGGCCAGCGGAATTTCGGTATCCACCGGGTTGCCCTCGCTCACCGGCTCCTCGGGGCGTATGGCCACGCCGGGTTTTTGCGTCAGAAAAATGAGCTTGTCAGCCTGCAAACTGGTGGCCACGCGCGTGGCCACTTCTTCCATGGTCAGGTTGAACGCCTCGCCCGTGGGCGAAAAGCCAAAGGGCGAGAGCAGCACCAGCGCGCCCGCGTCCAGCGAGCGGGTGATGCCCGCCACGTCCACCTTGCGCACCAGGCCGGTGTGCCTGAAATCCACCCCGTCGATGATGCCCACGGGCCGCGCCGTGATGAAGTTGCCCGAAATCACGCGCACCGTGGCGCCCGCCATGGGCGTGTTGGGCAGCCCCTGGCTGAAAGCGGCCTCGATTTCGTAGCGCAGCTGCCCCGCCGCCTCCTGCGCGCAATCGAGCGCCACCGGATCGGTCACGCGCATGCCGTGCGAAAACTGCGCCTCATGCCCCTTGGCTGCCAGCTGCTCGGTCAATTGCGGGCGAAAGCCATGCACCAGCACGATGCGCACGCCCATGCTCTGAATCAGCGCCAAATCGGTCACGATGCCGCCCAGCTTGCCCGCCGCAATGGCCTCGCCCTCCACGCCCACCACAAACGTCTTGCCCCGGTGCATGTGAATGTAGGGCGCCACGGCGCGAAACCACGGGACAAAAGCAGGATTGAATGCGGCGGAAGACATGGCAGCCAGCGTCGTGCGAGAAAAAAAGAAGGCGCAAATTATGCGGCGGCCCGCGCAGGTTTTTCCGCATGGCCGGGCACGGGAAAAAGAGATTGATTCAGCGCGCGCTGCACGTTTATTGCGCGTTCATTGCATTTTCACCGGATATTCATTCATGGTTTTGTACCAGCGCAGCGTTTCGCGATGGCAGTGGATATATTCCGGCGAATCGCATTTGGTTTTCACTTTTGGAAACCGGCTTTCGGGCTGAATCCCCGCTGAAAAACGCCGCTTCCGCCTATTCTCTGAACAGATTCTCATGGCCCATTCCCGCACCGCAGCCATTTTCACCACCGCCTGCGCTCCCCTGATATGGGGCAGCACCTACCTGGTCACCACCGAATTTCTGCCGCCGGACCGGCCATTGACCGCAGCGCTGCTGCGCGTGCTGCCTGCGGGCCTGTTGCTGCTGATGTACGCACGCGTGCTGCCCAGGCGCAGCGAATGGGGCACGGTGATTTTGCTGGGCATTCTCAATATCGGCTTTTTCCAGGCCATGCTGTTTGTGGCCGCTTACCGGCTGCCGGGCGGTCTGGCGGCTGTGCTCAGTTCCACGCAAACCCTGATGGTTTTATTGCTGACGTGGCTGATTGGCAAAACCATGCCGCCCAAAGCGGCCTGGTTATGGGCGGCGGCAGGCGTTGCGGGCATTGCGCTCATGGTGCTTTCGCCGCAAGCCCGTTATGACGCCTGGGGAATCGCTGCTGCCCTGTCGGGCGCGGCCTCCATGAGCCTGGGCGTGTATTTGTCAAAACACCGCAAAACCAGCCTGCCGGTGCTGGCATTCGCTGGCTGGCAATTGCTGATTGGCGGCCTGTGCCTGCTGCCCGCCGCGCTTTTGGCGGAGCCGCCCCTGCCGGCATTGACGCTGGCCAACATTGGCGGCTACCTCTATCTCTGTCTATTTGGCGCAGTGCTGGCTTATGTGCTGTTTTTCAGCGGGCTTGCCCGATTGCCGCCTGCCGTGGTGTCGTCGCTGGGGCTGCTCAGCCCGGTATGCGCGTTCGCGCTGGGCTGGCTGTTTCTGGGGCAAGGCATGGATGGCAAATCGCTGCTGGGCTTTGCGCTGGCGCTGCTTTCGATTGATGGCGTGCAGCGGGCGGCGTCAAAAAAATGAAAGGCTCCGCCCAGTCTCTTGCGGCGAATCCTGATTTTTTGCGCCGCGCAGGCCATGAGCAGGTTCAGCGGCGGCCGGGAAAACATCAAAAAGAGAAGCAAATATGGAGGCCTGAAAAGGGCTTCTGCGCCCATTTCACTAGGACCTCATGCTATTGGTAAAGGAGCAAAATTCAGCCGCCCATGCCTGGCACTTTGAACCGGTTCTCAAGGCGAGAGCCGCTCGCGGATCCACTGGCCGCTTTCGAGCCGGTAGCGCAGGCGGTCGTGCAGGCGGCTTTTGCGGCCTTGCCAGAACTCCCAGCAGTCTGGCTCCAGGCGGTAGCCGCCCCAGTGCGGCGGGCGGGGCGGGTCCAGCATGAAGCGCGCGGCGTATTTGGCGGCTTCGGCCACGAGCCAGGCGCGGCCCGGGATGGGCTGGCTTTGCGGGCTGGCCCAGGCGCCGATGCGGTGGTCCAGCGGGCGGCTGGCAAAGTAGGCGTCGCTTTCGGCGTCGCCCACTTCGCGCACGCGGCCTTCGATGCGCACCACGCGCTCCAGCTCCACCCAGTGAAATTGCAGGGCCGCCCAAGGGTTGCCCGCCAGCTCGCGGCCCTTGCGGCTTTGGCGGTTGGTGTACCAGACGATGCCGCGCTCGTCGAAATCCTTGATGAGCACCACGCGCGTGCTGGGGCGCAAGTCGCTGCCCACGGTGGCCAGCGTCATGGCGTTGGCCTCGGGCACGCTGCTTTTGCGGGCTTCGTCAAACCAGCGGGCAAATTGGCGCAAGGGATCGGCTTCACTGGCCGATTCATTCAGCTCGGCGCGCTCATAGCTTTTGCGCAGGCTGGCAATATCCTGGTTCATGAATGCAAAACCTCCATCGCGGGGCAAAGAGGGCAAAGTCTACAATTTGCGCTCTTTTGGCATTCATTTGACGGAGTACCGATTTCATGAGCACACCAGACGAGCGGGAAAAACCCATTTTGCCGATACCCATACGGCCAACGCGCCAGCCTGGCTTTGCAGACAGCCGCTCCAGCGACCGGCAGGACCGCATCGTGGCCTGGATCGTCATTTTTGGCGCTTTGGCGCTGGCCGTGCTCATGACGGCCGGCGTGCTGGCCTCTCGCGCCTGGCAGCGCGGCAAGGCCGATGCGGCCGCCCTGGGGCGCCCCGTTTTGCAGGCGCGCGTGGATGGCGCGGGCGCGGCGCCCCGGCCGGTTGAACCCCAGGCCGAACCTGCGGCCGCCGTGGTGCAAGAGACGGTTGTGATCGGCGACGGCCCCGCCGTGCAGGTGCAAGAAGGCGTGGTGAAGTTTTATTTCGCCACCGGCAAGGCCGACCTGGCCGAGGGCGCGAAAGAGGCGCTGGCCGACATCGTGCGCGGCGTGGCCGCCGGCCAGACCGCCGTGGTCAGCGGCTTTCACGATGCCACGGGCAACGCCGCCTTCAATGCCGAGCTGGCCAAAAAGCGCGCCGAGGCCGTGCGCGCCGCCTTGCTGGAGCTGGGCGTGGGCGAAGACAAGGTGACGCTGCAAAAACCCGAAGCCGCCGAGGCCAATGCCAGCGGCAGCGACGCCGCCGCCCGCCGCGTGGAGGTGCGCTTGCAATAAGGCGGCTGCAATGAGGCAGCCGCCATCCAGGCGGCATCAGCGCCTGAAAACAAAATGCCCACGGCTGGCCCGTGGGTTTTTTGTTTCTCCGCTCACACACTCCGGCCATTCAATCGCGCCTATGCGTTTTGCCGTATTTAAAGGACATTTCCGTTCCTGTCCGCCCATTCATTTCTCCGCTGATTTTCATGATTTGAAATCCAACCATGCAGAAAATCGTTCTCGCCTCCGGCAATCCCGGCAAGCTTTTTGAATTGCAGGCGCTGCTGGCGCCTTTGCAAATGACGCTGCTGCCGCTTTCCGAGCTGGGCATCGGGCAGGCCCCGGAGCCGCACCGCACCTTTGTGGAAAACGCCCTGGCCAAGGCCCGCCACGCCGCCGCCGCCAGCGGCCTGCCCGCCCTGGCTGACGACGCGGGCCTGTGCGTGCACGCCTTTGGCGGCCAGCCCGGCGTGGACACCGCCTACTACGCCACCCGCTTCGGCTACGAAAAAAGCGACGCCAACAATGTGCGCGCCCTGCTGGAGCAAATGCAGGGCGTGCAAGACCGCCGCGCCGCGATGGTCAGCACCCTCGTCGCCCTGCGCTCGGCAGACGACCCGGAGCCGCTCATCGCCACGGGCCGCGTGGCGGGCGAAATCACGCGCGAGCCAGTGGGCGATGGCGGCTTTGGCTTCGACCCCGTCATGTTCCTGCCCGAATTCGGCCAAACCTTCGCCCAGCTGCCCGCCGAAGTGAAAAACGCCCACAGCCACCGGGGCCGCGCCGCGCAGGCCATGCTGGCGCTCATGCGCGAGCGCTGGCTGTGATACCCATCCGCCCTCATCAGCCCGCCAGCGAGCCGCAGGCGCGCAACCCGCTCGATCCGCTCGCGCCCGCCGACATTCGCCACTACATGCGGCCCGGCCTGCTGCAACTGGCCGCGCTGCCGCCGCTGGCGCTGTACATCCACATTCCCTGGTGCCTCAAAAAATGCCCTTATTGCGACTTCAACTCGCACGAGCACAGCCGCCAGGGCCTGCCCGAAGGCCGCTATGTGGACGCCCTGCTGGCCGATTTGCAAACCTGCCTGCCGCTGGTGTGGGGCCGGCAGGTCATCAGCGTGTTCATGGGCGGCGGCACGCCCAGCCTGTTTTCGCCCGAAGCCATTGACCGCCTGCTGGGCGGCGTGCGCGCGCTGCTGCCGCTGGCGCCCGCTGCCGAAATCACGCTGGAGGCCAACCCCGGCACTTTCGAGCGCGAGCGCTTTGCCGCCTACCGCGCAGCGGGCGTCACGCGCCTTTCCGTCGGCGTGCAAAGCTTCAACGACCGCCACCTGCAAGCCATCGGCCGCGTGCATAGCAGCCAGCAGGCCCGCGCCGCGCTGGAAGAAGCCGCCCGCGTTTTCGAGACCTTCAACCTCGACCTCATGTACGCCCTGCCCGGCCAAACCCTGGACGAGCTGGAGGCCGACGTGCGCGCCGCCCTGGCCTGGGCGCCGCCGCACCTGTCCATCTACCACCTCAGCATCGAAGCGGGCACGCACTTCGCCAAGCGCCCCCCCGCGCTGCCCGACGAAGATACCGCCTGGGACATGCTCGACGCCCTCACGCGCCTCACGGCCGAAGCGGGCTTGCCGCGCTACGAAGTCTCGGCCTACGCCCGCAGCCCCGCCCACCAGTGCGTGCACAACCTCAACTACTGGCAGTTTGGCGACTACCTGGGCATCGGCGCGGGCGCGCACGCCAAGATCAGCTTCCCGCAGCGCGTGGTGCGCCAAAGCCGCCCCAAAAACCCCCAGCTCTACATGGAGCGCGCCCTGGCCGGCTACGCCGTGGCCGAAGAAAACGACGTGCCCCGCGCCGACCTGCCCTTTGAATACATGCTGGGCGCCTTGCGCCTGCGCGAAGGCTTTGATCTGGCCGACTACACCGCCCGCACCGGCCAGCCCATCAGCGCCATCGCCGCGCTTTTGGAGCAGGCCGCGCAAAAAGGCTGGATCGAGCGCCGGGGCAGCCACATCCGCCCCACCCCCAAAGGCTTTGATTTCCTGAGCGACTTGCAGCAGCTTTTTCTGCCATGAGGGGCGCGCTGCCCGCAAGCTGAAACAAGGGCGGAAACAAAGGCGCAGCCCACATCAAAAAGAGAGCGAATTCAAAGGGTGAAAAACGGCTTTCGCGCCCGTTCCACCAGGACCTTGCGCTATCAATCAAGGAGCGAAAAAAGCCCTCATCACGCCAGCGGCCCGCGCACGAACAGCGTGCGCAGCGGCTCGCTGCCGCTTTGGCGGCTGCGGTGGCCGTGCAGCGTTTCGTCAAACGCGGCGCCGGGCGGCAGCGTGTCGCCGGAATAAAAGCACTCGCCTGGCCCGAAGCGCCGCCATGAGCCGTCGCGCAGGCCAATCTCCATCACGCCTTGCAGCACCACCAGCCACTGCGGCTGCGTGGTGCAGTGAAAGCCGCTGGCAAAGCCCACCGGGCTTTCGCGCCACTGCACGCCGCTGGCCGCCGCCAGCGCCGAAAGCCAGACCTGCGGCGAGTCCGCCCGCAGGCTGACGGCCTGCTCTCTCCAGCGGGCGCGCCCATCCTCATCCGTGAACAGCACGGGCAGCACGATTTCCGGGGCGGTCATGTCACATCTCTCCTACGCAAAAAGGCCAAGGATGATAGAGACGGCCTCCGCCCGCCGGGCCGGGCGAGCGGATGAAGGGGCAAAGCGCCGGAGCCTTCAGTTTCGCTACTCTATCAATAGCATCATGTCTTAGTGAATACAGCGCGAAACGGCTTTTCGCATGCCCTGTTTTTGCTCCTTCTTCTGATGCGGCGCGCCCGCTGCGCCCTTCCGCCACAATGCCGCCCTTCGCTTAGCTCCGCTTGCGCCCCATTGACTGGAGAAGAAAAAGCCATGCCCGCCACACCGCTGAACACCCGGCTGAACACCCGCTACCCCCTCATTCAGGCCCCGCTGGCGGGCGCGCAAGGCAGCGCGCTGGCGCTGGCCGTCAGCCGCGCGGGCGGGCTGGGTTCGCTGCCGGCGGCGGCCCTGCCGCCAGCCAGGCTGCGTGAAGAAATGCAGGCCATGCGGGGCAGCGGCCTGCCGTGGAACGCCAACTTCTTCTGCCACGCCGCGCCGCAGCCTGACGCCCCAAGGCAGGCCGCCTGGCACGCGCTGCTCAAGCCGTATTTCGACGAGCTGGGGCTGGATGCGGCGCACATTCCATCCGGCCCGGGCCGCCAGCCGTTTGACGACGAAGCCGCCGCGCTGGTGGCCGAATTCAGGCCGCCGGTGGTGAGCTTTCACTTCGGCCTGCCTGCGCCGCAGGCGCTGGAGCGCATCAAGCGCGCGGGCGCTTTCGTGCTCTCCAGCGCCACCACGGTTGAAGAAGCGCTGTGGCTGCAAGCGCACGGGGCCGACGCCATCATCGCCCAGGGGCTGGAAGCGGGCGGCCACCGGGGGCACTTTCTGTCTGACGATCTGACGCGGCAGGCCGGCCTTTTCGCCCTGCTGCCGCAAGTGGTAGCCGCCGTGCGCGTGCCGGTGATTGCTGCGGGCGGTATTGCCACGGCGGCGGGCGTGCGCGCCGCCGTGGCGCTGGGCGCGGCGGGCGTGCAGGCGGGCACGGCCTACCTGTGCGCAGATGAGGCCGCCACTTCGCCCCTGTACCGCGCCGCCTTGCTGGCCGCCGCCGCCAGCGGGCAGGCGCACACCGCACTGACCACGCTGATGACGGGCCGCCCCGCGCGCGGCCTGCCCAACCGCCTGACGCGCGAGCTGGGGCCGCTGAACCCCGCCGCGCCCGCCTTTCCACTGGCCGCGCCCGCCGCTGCCTGGCTGCGCGCCGCTGCTGAAAAGCAGGGCCGCGCCGATTTCTCGTTCTTCTGGTGCGGCGAAAACGCCAGCGCCTGCCGCAGCGCCCCCGCAGCACACATCACGCAGACGCTGGCCGAAGGCTTCGCCGCCGCGCGCTGAAAGCCGCCTGCGCCCATTCACGCCCCTTGCCGCCATGCCTGCCGCCACGTCCGCCGCCGCGCCTGCCGCCCATGCCCCGCGCCCCTGCGGCGAATTCGACCTGATCCGCCGCTACTTCCTGCCGCCTGCGCCGCCTGCACCGTCTGGCGGCGGCGTAGAGCTGGGCATTGGCGACGACGCGGCCCTGCTCGCGCCGCAGCCGGGCATGCTGCTGGCCGTCTCCAGCGACATGCTGGTGGCGGGCCGCCATTTTTTTGAAGACGCCGACCCTGCCGCGCTGGGCCACAAGGCGCTGGCCGTGAACCTGTCAGACCTGGCGGCCATGGGCGCGCAGCCGCTGGCCTTCACGCTCGCGCTGGCGCTGCCGCAGGCCGATCACGCCTGGCTGGCCGCCTTCAGCCAGGGGCTGCTGGCGCTGGCGGGCGGGCACGGCTGCCCGCTGGTGGGCGGCGACACCACGCGCGGGCCGCTCAACGTGTGCATCACCATCTTCGGGCAAACGCCGCGCGGGCAGGCGCTCACGCGCGCGGGCGCAAGAGCCGGAGACGACATCTGGATCAGCGGCAGCCTGGGCGCAGCCCGCCTGGCGCTGCACGCCCTGCAAGGCCGGATCACCCTGCCGCCCGCCACGCTGGCCGCCGCGCGCCAGCGGCTGGAGCGCCCCGCGCCGCGCGTGGCGCTGGGCCTGGCGCTGCGCGGCGTGGCCCGCAGCGCCATCGACCTCAGCGACGGCCTGGCGGGCGATTTGCCCCACGTTCTGCAAGCCAGCAGCCAGGCGGCAGGCCAGCCGCTGGGCGCAGAGCTGGACGAGCAAGCGCTCATCGGCCTGACGGCGCCCTGGGCGCAAGAGGCACAGGAGGAGCAAGAAGCGCAGCCCGCATGCGGCAAAAGCGCGCTGGACGCGGCGGCCCGCCTGCAAGCCGCGCTGGCGGGCGGCGATGACTACGAGCTGCTATTTACCGCCGCGCCCGGCGCCCGCCAGGCCGTGCTGGCCGCCGCCGCAGCGGCGCAAACGCCCGTGGCGCGCGCAGGCCGCGTCACACGGGCCGAAGCCGCCGCGCCCGCATCCATCTTCCTGCGCGCGGCCAGCGGCGCACTGCGCCCCTTGCCCGCCGAAGCGCGCGGCTTTGACCACTTCGCGGCGTGAGCTTCGCCAGCGCCTTGCAGCCAGCCCGCAGACAGGCTCCAGCGCAGGCCGGAAAACATCAGAAACAGGAGCAAATTCAGGGGGCCGGAATACCGCTCTTGCGCATATTCCACTAGGACCTCATGCTATGGATAGAGGAGCTAAATAGAAGCCACCAATGCCTGTGCGCAAGCGCGAAAGCACAGACAGACTTTGGGGCAGACGCTCACACCGGCTCGCTGCGCGGCAGGCGGCTCATGAGGGCGGCCACCGCATCGGCCGGGCGCAGGCGGCCATCGAGCAGGGCCACCACGCACTCGGTGATGGGCATGGGCACGCCCAGCGACTGGGCGCGCTGCCAGACGGTGCGGGCGCTATAGACGCCTTCGGCCACGTGGCCCAGGGACTGCACGGCTTCGGGCAGGGACTGGCCTGCCGCCAGCCGCAGGCCGATTTGGCGGTTGCGGCTCAAATCGCCCGTGGCGGTGAGCACCAGATCGCCCAGGCCCGACAGGCCCATGAAAGTGTCGGCGCGCGCGCCCAGCGCCAGGCCCAGGCGCGTGATTTCGGCCAGCCCGCGCGTGATGAGCGCGGCGCGCGCATTCAGGCCCAGTTGCAGGCCGTCGGCCAGGCCGGTGGCGATGGCGAGCACGTTTTTGACCGCGCCGCCCACTTCCACGCCGGGCAAATCGTCATTGGCATACACGCGCAGGGCGGGGCCGTGAAAGGCTTGCACCAGCGCCTGCCGCACGCTGGCATGGGCGCTGGCGGCCACGAGGGCGGCAGGCAGGCCGCGCGCCACTTCTTGCGCGAAGCTGGGGCCGCTCAGGGCGCCGGCCCGCAAGGCGGGGGCGGCCTGGCGCTGCACTTCATGCGGCAGCAGGCCGCAGGCATCAGGCGCTCGCGGCGCTTCAAAGCCTTTGCAAAGCCAGGCTACGGGCGCAGGGCTGTGGCGCAAGGCGGCCAGCGTGCCGCGCAGGGCGGCGGTGGGGGTGGCGATGACCAGCAGATCAGGCGCGATTTCCGGCTCCGGCGCGGCTAGGGCGGAGCGCGCGGCGAGACAGGCCGCCAGATGTTCAGCCAGACAGGTGGCATCGCCCGCGCGCACTTGCAGCGCGGGCGGCAGCGCGCAGCCGGGCAGGTAGCGGACGTTTTCGCGTGCGGCTTGCATGGCGCTCGCCTGCCCGCTGCTGCGCGCCCACAGCTGCACAGCGTGGCCGCTGCGGCTGGCGCTGATGGCCAGGGCCGTGCCCCATGCGCCTGCGCCGTAGATGACGATGTTCATGACGCGCGGCCCGGCAGGTTGTGCAGCAGGCCGCACAGTGCAAACAGCTCAGGGCGCGGGCGGGCGATGGCCGGGGCGGGCGAACGAGGTGGCATCAGAAAAAGGGGCGGATTTGAGGGGCGGAAACGGCGTTGGCCGCCGCTGGCGTTGGCAGCCAGGCGGAGCGGGCGGAGCGGGCGGATTGTGCATTTCGAGCGCCTTGCGCCAGGGCATGAAAAAGCCGCGCGGCACGGGCAGCATGCGGCGCGGCTTTTGCCGGGGCGGCGGCCTTGATTACTGCGCGGCAGGCGCGGCGGAGGCATCGCCGCCTTCTTGCTGCTGCTGGGCCTGCTGCTGCTCGTACATGGCCTGGAAGTTGATTTCTGCCAGATGCACGGGCGGAAAGCCCGCGCGGGTGATCAGGTCGGCCAGGTTGCCGCGCAGGTAGGGATAGACGATTTGCGGGCAGGCGATGCCGAGCACAGGCCCCATCTGGTCTTCGGGCAGGTTGCGGATTTCAAAGATGGCGGCCTGGCGGCACTCGGCCAGAAACACGGTTTTGTCCTTGATCTTGGTCTGCACGGTGGCGGTGACGGCGGTTTCATAAATGCCATCGGCCACGTTTTCGGAGCTGATTTGCAGCTGGATATCCACCGTGGGCGCTTCCTGCTCCAGCAAGATGGCGGGGGAGTTGGGCTGCTCCAGCGAGGCTTCTTTCAGATAGACGCGCTGAATCTGGAAAACGGGTTCTTGTTGCTGCTCGGCCATGGCGGTTCCTTGTGTGTTGAGCGGATGGAAAAGCGCCCGCCAAGTAAAAACACGGCGGGCGCGGGTCGGGCGAAATTATCGCAGGGCCTGCCAGAGCAGCGGGACACAAGAGAAACTGAATCTGGCCCGGATTCACCCTTTGAAGGCCGAAAAATCTCGTCATCTGGAATATCAATCGACAACGGCCGCGTTAGCCTGGGTTTTGCAGACCATCCCTTTCTTTCTTGGCCATGCCTCTCAAAAGACTCTGAGCAAGTTCGGAGCCGTTTGCAACCCAGCCGCTTTAGCTCCTGAAAAGATAGCTGCCAGCGCCCGTTTCATCAGGATTTGCGGGCGATCAGCACCTGAAATCGCGCAAGCCGCAGCGCGGTTTTTACAAAGCTTTGCGCTATAATCCGCGCTCTTACAACGACCAAAAAAGGGCGGTTGCACCAACCGCCCATTTTTTTTGCTTTTTCGTTCTCAGGCGTGACACTGCATCAGACCATTGAAGACACCGTCAGCGGCCTCGGCTATGAGCTGGTGGAGCTGGAGCGCTCCGCAGGCGGACTGCTGCGGGTGACGATCGACTTTCCCTGGGCGCCAGGGCAGCCGCCTGCGCCGCCCGTGACGGTGGATGACTGCGAGCGCGTGACGCGCCAGCTGCAATTCACGCTGGAAGTGGAAGGCGTGGATTACAGGCGGCTGGAAGTGTCTTCGCCCGGCATCGACCGACTGCTGCGCAATGCGGCGGATTTCGAGCGGTTTGAGGGCGAAATGGTGGATCTGACGCTGAAAGCGCCCATCGGCGCAGCCGCTACAGGGCAGATCAGCGCCAATCGCAAGCGCTTTCGCGGCCAGCTGCAACGCGCCGAAAGCGGCGGCTGGCAAATTGCGTGGCGCGACGAACCGGCGCCCGCCAAGCCGGGCCAGCGCGTGAGCGCCAGGAAACTGGCGGCGCTGCCGTTGAACGTGATGGGTTTTGCGCTGGAGGAGCTGCGCGAGGCGCGGCTGGCTCCGGTGGTGGATTTCAAGGGCAAGCGCCCAAGGACTGGGGATGAATCATGAACCGTGAACTGTTGATGCTGGTGGAAGCCATCTCGCGCGAGAAAAACGTGGATCGCGACGTGGTGTTTGGCGCGGTGGAAGCCGCGCTGGCGCAAGCCGCCAAAAAGCTGTACGAGGGCGATGTGGACATGCGCGTGGCCATCAACCGCGAAACGGGCGACTACGAAACCTTCCGCCGCTGGCACGTGGTGCCGGATGAAGCGGGCTTGCAATTGCCTGACCAGGAAATCCTGCAATTCGAGGCGCGCGAGCAGATTCCTGACATCGAGGTTGGCGAATACATCGAGGAGCCTGTGGAGTCCGTCTCCATCGGCCGCATTGGCGCGATGGCGGCCAAGCAGGTCATCCTGCAAAAAATCCGCGACGCCGAGCGCGAGATGCTGCTCAACGACTTCATGAGCCGGGGCGAGAAGATTTTTTCCGGCACCGTCAAGCGCATGGACAAGGGCGACATCCTGGTCGAATCCGGCCGGGTGGAAGGGCGTCTTCGCCGCAGCGAGATGATTCCGAAGGAAAACCTGCGCAATGGTGACCGCGTGCGCGCCATGATCATGGAAGTGGACCTGACGCTGCGCGGCGCGCCCATTCTGCTTTCCCGCGCCGCGCCTGAATTCATGGTGGAGCTGTTCCGCCAGGAAGTGCCCGAAATCGAACAGGGGCTGCTGGAAATCAAGAGCTGCGCGCGCGACCCCGGAAGCCGCGCCAAGATTGCCGTGGTGAGCCACGACAAGCGCATTGACCCCATCGGCACCTGCGTGGGCGTGCGCGGCTCGCGCGTGACGGCCGTGACCAACGAGCTGGCCGGCGAGCGCGTGGACATCGTGCTGTGGAGCGAAGACCCGGCGCAGTTCGTCATCGGCGCGCTGGCTCCGGCCAATGTTTCTTCCATCGTGGTGGACGAGGAAAAGCACGCGATGGACGTGGTGGTGGACGAGGAAAACCTGGCTATCGCCATTGGCCGGGGCGGCCAGAACGTGCGCCTGGCTTCCGAACTCACGGGCTGGAAAATCAACATCATGGACGCCGCCGAATCCGCCGAAAAACAGGCGGCCGAAACCGGCTCCATCCGCCAGCTGTTCATGGAAAAGCTGGATGTGGACGAGGAAATCGCCGACATCCTGATCGAGGAAGGCTTCACCAACCTGGAAGAAGTGGCCTACGTGCCCTTGCAGGAGATGCTGGATATTGAAGCCTTCGATGAAGACACCGTCAATGAGCTGCGCGCCCGCGCCAAAGACGCGCTGCTGACCCTTGAAATCGCGCGCGAGGAAAAGGTGGAGGCCGTGGCCGAAGACCTGCGCGGGCTGGAAGGCATGAACGCCGAGCTGCTGGCCGCGCTGGCCGAAGCGGGCGTGCGCACGCGCGACGATCTGGCCGATCTGGCCGTAGACGAACTCACCGACATCACCGGCCAGACGGAGGACGAAGCCCGCGCCCTCATCATGAAGGCGCGTGAGCACTGGTTCAGCGATGAAGCGTAACGGGCATGGAGGCAGTCACAGAATATGTCGAACATCACAGTCGCTGAATTGGCGAATGAACTCAAACGCTCCGTGGGCAAGCTGCTGGAGCAGTTGCAGGCGGCCGGAGTCAAAAAATCCTCGGGCGGCGACGTCCTGACCGAAGCGGACAAGAAAAAGCTGCTGGACCATCTGCAAAGCAGCCACGGCACCGTCGCGCCCGCCCGCAAGAAAATCACGCTGACCAAAAAAACCACCAGCGAAATCAAGCAGGCTGACGCCACCGGCAAAGCCCGCACCATTCAGGTGGAAGTGCGCAAAAAACGCACCTTCATCAAGCGCGATGACGAGCCGGCCGCCGCGCCCCAAACACCTTCACCCTCCCCCGCTGCCGAGGCTGCAAGACCTGCTGCGGCCGCTGCTCCCGCGTCGCCAGTGATTGGCGCGGCTGAAGCTGCCCGCCGCGAGGAAGAAGCGCGCCGCCACGCCGAGCTGCTGCGCCGCCAGGAAGCCGAAGCCGCCGAAAAACGCCGTTTGCGCGAAGAGCAGGATGCGCGCCGCCAGGCTGAAGCCGCCCAGCCTGGCCCGGAAGAAGCCAAGCCGCAGGAAACGCCGGCCGCCCCGCAAACACCTGCGCCACAAGCGCCGGCTGCGGATTCCGGACTGCTTCCCGCGCCTGCCGCAACCCAGACCAAGCCGTCCAAGACGGCTGAACCCGAGACCGTTTCCGAGTCTGCTCTCGAAGCCGTCTCCTCCGCTGCACCCGCTTCCGGGTCTGCTCCGGCCAAGGAAACCGCCGCTCCTGCGGCCCGGAAAGCTGCAACGGGCGGCGCGGCCAAGCTTGCCTCTTCATCGGCAGCTTCCTCATCCGCAGCTTCGCCCGATGCTGCGCCCGCCGCAGTGGCAGAACCCGCCAAGCCCAGCCCGGAAGAAGAAGCCGCCCGCCGGCGCGAGCAGGAAGAGCGCCGTCGCAAGGCCATGGCTGAAGCCGAAGCCATTCGCAGCATGATGAACAAGCCGCGCAAAGTGCTGGTGGCCAAGAAGCCCGAAAGCGCCAAGAAAGCGGCTGAAGCGTCCAAAGACGGCGGCAAGCCTGCCAAGACAGGCGGCGCCAGCTCGGCCCGTCAGGGCAGCGCGCCCGCAGGCGGCAGCAAGGAAGTCAAATCCGCCAAGCTGTCCTCCAGCTGGGCGGGCGAGCCTGGCAAGAAAAAAGGCATTCCCACGCGCGGCGATGCTTCCGGCGGCGTGGGTCGCAACAACTGGCGCAGCGGCCCAAAAAGCCGCCGCAGCGAACGCGACAGCCAGCAGGCCGCCCAAGCAGCGCCCGCAGAGCATCGCGTGCTGGAAGTGCATGTGCCGGAAACCATCTCCGTGGCCGAGCTGGCGCACAAGATGGCCGTCAAGGCATCCGAAGTCATCAAGACGCTGATGAAGATGGGCCAGATGGTCACCATCAACCAGCCGCTCGACCAGGACACGGCCATGATCGTCGTCGAAGAAATGGGCCACACCGCCGTGGTGGCCGCGCTGGACGACCCCGAGGCCTTCACCGACGAAGAAGTGCAGGCCCAGTCCGCCGAGGCCCTGCCGCGCGCGCCCGTGGTCACCGTCATGGGCCACGTGGACCACGGCAAGACCTCGCTGCTTGACTACATCCGCCGCGCCAAGGTGGCCGCCAGCGAAGCGGGCGGCATCACCCAGCACATTGGCGCCTACCACGTCAAGACGCCGCGCGGCATCGTCACTTTCCTGGACACGCCCGGCCACGAAGCCTTCACGGCCATGCGCGCACGCGGCGCGCAGGCCACCGACATCGTGATCCTGGTGGTGGCCGCCGACGACGGCGTGATGCCGCAAACGCGCGAAGCCATCAAGCACGCCAAGGCGGCGGGCGTGCCCATCGTCGTGGCGCTGACCAAGGCCGACAAGCCCGAAGCCAATGTGGAGCGCGTGACCAGCGAACTCGTGGCCGAAGAAGTCGTGCCCGAAAGCTACGGCGGTGACTCGCCCTTCATTGCCGTGTCCAGCAAAACCGGCATGGGCATTGACGACCTGCTCGAAAACGTGCTGCTGCAAGCCGACGTACTGGAACTCAAGGCCCCGGTGGAAGCCGCCGCCAAGGGCCTGGTGATCGAAGCGCGGCTTGACAAAGGCCGTGGCCCCGTGGCCTCGGTCCTCGTGCAGTCCGGCACGCTGAAAGTGGGCGACGTGGTGCTGGCCGGCCAAACCTCCGGCCGCGTGCGCGCCATGCTGAATGAAGACGGCAAGCCCGTCAAAGAAGCGGGGCCCTCCATCCCGGTCGAAATCCAGGGCCTGGCCGACGTGCCGCAGGCCGGCGACGAATTCATGGTGCTGGCCGATGAGCGCCGCGCCCGTGAAATCGCTACCTACCGCGCCGGCAAGTTCCGCAACACCAAGCTCGCGCGGCAGCAGGCGGCCAAGCTGGAAAACGTGTTCGCCGACATGTCGGCTGATGAAGTCAAGCAGCTGCCCATCATCATCAAGGCCGACGTGCAAGGCTCGCAGGAAGCGCTGTCCGCCTCGCTGCTCAAGCTCAGCACGGATGAAGTCAAAGTGCAGGTGGTCTATGCCGCCGTGGGCGGCATCAGCGAAAGCGATGTGAACCTGGCCATTGCCTCCAATGCCATCGTGCTGGGCTTCAACGTCCGCGCCGAAGCGGGCGCGCGCAAGCTGGCCGAGGCCAACGACGTCGAAATCCGCTACTACAACATCATCTACGACGCGGTGGACGACCTGAAAGCCGCCATGAGCGGCATGCTCGCGCCCGAGCAGAAGGAAGAAGTCATCGGCTCTGCCGAAATCCGCACCGTGTTCGTGGCCTCCAAGATCGGCACCGTGGCCGGCTCCTACGTCACCAGCGGCGTGGTGCGGCGCGACGCCCACTTCCGCCTGCTGCGCGACCACGTGGTGATCTACACCGGCGAGCTTGAATCGCTCAAGCGCATGAAAGACGACGTGCGCGAAGTCAAGGAAGGCTTCGAGTGCGGCATCAAGCTCAAGAACTACAACGACATCCGCGAAGGCGACCAGCTCGAATTCTTTGAAATCAAGGAAATCGCGCGCACGCTGTAAGAACCTGCTCAGAATCCGTCCGTGCACCGGTTCTTGCAGCTGCCCTTGCCCTGGAAACCATCGTTTATTTCGCTACCAGTTTGATAGTGGCAAGTCCTATAAAACTGCGCGATGGAGGCATTTTCAAGGCCCTGAATTTGCTCTCAAAAACAGAGTGCTGCGCGCAAGGCCGTATCCGGTTTGCGCTTTTGCGCCCACGGACAGACCCTGAAGGGATTCCAGGCCGGAATCTGTCCGCCCTGAAGCAGGCTGGAAACCGGCGCCAGCCTTTGAAAATGCACGGCGGCAGCGATCAGAGAACGTACGGCACCCACTCTCAAATAATCAACCCGCAGCCAGGCCGCAAACAGGCTGAGGCGCTTGCTTTCTTGTCCTTTGACTTTTAACGCGCCCGCCACGCGCATCCAGCCATGCACCGGAAACACTCCACACCCAACCGCAGTTTTCGCATCGCCGACCAGATTCAGCGCGACTTGGCCGAGCTGATCGCGCGCGAAGTCAAAGACCCGCGCATTGGCATGCTCACGCTCAACGCCGTCGAAATCACGCCCGACTACGCCCACGCCAAGGTCTATTTCAGCCTGCTCACCGGCGACGCCCAGCAAACGCAAGACGCCCTCAACCACGCCGCCGGCCACCTGCGCAACCTGCTCTTCAAGCGCCTGCACATCCACACCGTGCCCACGCTGCATTTCATTTTTGACCGCACCACCGAACACGCGGCCGACCTGAACGCCCTCATCGCCAAGGCGGTGGCCTCGCGTTCCAAGGAAGACGACACGCCATGACCGCCGCCCCACGCGCACGGGTGCAGCGGCGTCCCGTGCACGGGGTGCTGCTGCTTGACAAACCGCTGGGCCTGTCCAGCAACCAGGCGCTGCAAAAAGCCAAATGGCTGCTGCGCGCCGAAAAAGCCGGCCACACCGGCACGCTGGATCCTCTGGCCAGCGGCGTGCTGCCCCTGTGCTTTGGCGCAGCCACCAAATTCAGCGCCGGGCACCTGGACGCCGACAAGTCCTACGCCGCCACGCTGCGCCTGGGCCTCACCACCACCACGGGCGACGCCGAAGGCGAAATCACCGCCCGCCGCCCCGTGCCCGCCATCACGCCAGCGCAGCTCGAAGCCGTGCGCCAGCGCTTTCTGGGCCGCATCGCCCAAGTGCCCCCCATGCACAGCGCGCTGAAAAAAGACGGCAAGCCGCTTTACGAATACGCCCGCGCGGGCGTGCAAGTGGAGCGCGCCGCGCGCGAAGTGCAAGTGCATGCCTTGAACCTGGCCCTGTCGCTGGATGAACAAGGCCGGGCCGCCATTGAAATGGAAGTGACATGCAGCAAAGGCGCCTACATCCGCACCCTGGGCGAAGACATCGGCGCCGCCCTGGGCTGCGGCGGCCACCTGACGGCCCTGCGCCGCACTGCCACCGGCCCGTTCACGCTCGCGCAGTGCATCACGCTGGAAGCGCTGCAAGCCCTGCCCGAAGACCAGCGCCTCGCTGCCCTGCTGCCCGTGCAGGCCCTGCTGCCCGGCTTTGCCGCCATCACCCTCGGCCATGACGACGCCGCCCGCTTCTTGACCGGCCTGCGCCGCCGCGGCCCCTGGCCCGATGCGCCGCAAGTGGCCGTGTTCGGCAAGCAACCCCGCGCCCTGCTGGGCACGGCACAAGTCAAGACAGGGGAGTTGATTGCGGTGCGTTTGCTCAGCCCGATGGAAGTAAAGCAGATGCTGGCGCAACAAGGAGAACGTGATGCGATTTGAAGGTGTTGTTTCCCGCTGGAACGATGATCGAGGCTTTGGCTTTCTCAAAGCTTTTGGCAACGATGATGCAGAAGTTTTTGTGCATATCTCCGAGTTCCCTAAGGACGGGCGGCGGCCGACGGTGGGCGAGCGTGTGTCGTTTGAGGTGGTGACTGGCGAAAAAGGCAAGAAGAAGGCCAAAAACCTGTTTTGTCCGGATAGACCCAAGGCTCGATCTGACAAAGCGGACAAGCAGCTTCATGCGCGAAGAAGACACTCGAAAGCCAGGGAATCAACGTCTTGGCCTGGAAGCGTGTTTTGGGTTGTGCTGCTGGTGATTGGCACTGCCGTGGCTTACCAGTATATGAAGAGAGAATGGAGCGAAAGGCAGCATCGGCAAGAACTGCGCCAGATGTCGAGCAGCACTCCCGTAGTCCCTGTGCAAGCCACTTCGTCCGTCTATCGGTGTGATGGCCGCACACATTGTTCGCAGATGACTTCGTGTGAAGAAGCCAAGTTTTTTATCAATCATTGCCCGGGCACAAAGATGGACAGTGACAATGATGGCGTTCCTTGCGAGTCGCAATGGTGCAGTGGTGGCTGGTAACGCTTCGGACATGTCGTGTTAAAGGTTGAGCCATGACCCGACTTTTTGCCCTCCAGGCCGATATCACCACGCTGGCCGTGGATGCCATTGTGAATGCCGCCAATTCGTCGCTGCTGGGCGGCGGCGGGGTGGATGGGGCCATTCACCGCGCCGCCGGGCCTGAATTGCTGCAAGAGTGCCGCCAGCTGGGCGGCTGCCCCACGGGGCAGGCCCGCATCACCGGCGCTTACGGCCTGCCGTGCCGCCACGTCATTCACACCGTGGGGCCGGTCTGGCATGGCGGCCATGCGGGCGAGGCGCAAAAACTGCGCAGCTGCTACACGCACTGCCTTGATTTGGCCGCGCAGCACGGCCTCAAAACCCTGGCTTTTCCGTGCATCAGCACCGGCGTTTATGGCTATCCAAAAGAAGCGGCCGCCGAAATCGCCCTTCAGGCCGTCCGCGTCCATCCGGCGCTGGAGCAATTGGACGAAATCATGTTCTGCTGTTTCAGCCCGGCCGATTTGGCGATTTACCAGCGGCTGATTTGATTTTTCTGAAGAGATTTTCATGCTTCGCATCATTCGCCATATCGCCTATTTTCTTCATGTGGATCGCGGCAAGCGCGGGCATGATGGATCTGTTTTTTTTCATTCCGGCGGGGCGCGCCTGATTTCTGATTCATTTTTGCGTCCCATCGCCGCTTTATTTTCTTTTGATTGAGTTCTGATTCATGTCTTCCCAAATTCGCAATATCGCCATCATCGCCCACGTGGACCACGGCAAAACCACCATGGTTGATCAATTGCTGCGCCAGTCGGGCACCTTTGCCGACCACGAAAAAGTGGTGGATACCGTGATGGACAGCAACGCCATCGAGCGCGAGCGGGGCATCACCATCCTGGCCAAGAACTGCGCCGTTTCCTGGCGGGGCACGCACATCAACATCGTCGATACGCCCGGCCACGCGGACTTTGGCGGCGAGGTGGAGCGCGCCTTGAGCATGGTCGATGGCGTGCTGCTGCTCATCGACGCGCAGGAAGGCCCCATGCCGCAAACGCGCTTTGTCACCAAAAAGGCGCTGGCGCTGGGGCTGAAACCCATCGTGGTGGTCAACAAGGTGGACAAGCCCGGAGCCGACCCGGACAAGGTGATCAACGCCGCATTCGACCTGTTCGACAAGCTGGGCGCCACGGACGAGCAGCTGGACTTTCCCGTGGTGTATGCCAGCGGCATCAACGGCTGGTCTTCGCTGGAAGAAGGCGCGCCCGGCGAGCAGTGGGGGCCGGACATGACGGCGCTGTTCGAGACCATTCTCAAGCACGTGCCCCCGCACGAGGGCGACCGCAATGCGCCGCTGCAACTGCAAATTTCGGCGCTGGACTATTCCACCTTCGTGGGCCGCATTGGCGTGGGCCGCGTGAACGCGGGCACCATCCGGGCGGGCATGGACGTGCTGGTCATGGAAGGCCCGGAAGGCAGGCAAACCAAGGGCCGCGTGAACCAGGTGCTCACCTTCGAGGGGCTGGACCGCGTGCAGGTGAAAGAGGCCTACCCGGGCGACATCGTGCTCATCAACGGCATTGAAGACATCAACATTGGCGCCACCGTCACCGACCCGGCCAGCCCGCAGCCGCTGCCCATGCTCAAGATTGACGAGCCGACGCTGACCATGAACTTTTGCGTCAACACCAGCCCGCTGGCCGGGCGCGAGGGCAAATACGTCACCAGCCGCCAAATCTGGGACCGCCTGCAAAAAGAGCTGCAAAGCAACGTGGCCCTGCGCGTGCGGGAAACGGCCGAAGACGGCGTGTTTGAAGTCTCGGGCCGGGGCGAGCTGCACCTGACCATCCTGCTGGAAAACATGCGCCGCGAAGGTTACGAGCTGGCCGTAAGCAAACCGCGCGTGGTTTTTCGCGAGATTGATGGACAGAAGTGCGAACCGATCGAATTGGTAACAGCCGACATTGAAGAAGGCCACCAGGGCGGCGTGATGCAGGCGCTGGGCGAACGCAAGGGCGAGCTGGTGAACATGGAGCCGGACGGGCGCGGCCGCGTGCGGCTGGAATACCGCATACCGGCGCGCGGCCTCATTGGCTTTTCCAACGAATTTCTCAACCTCACGCGCGGCAGCGGGCTGATTTCCAACATCTTCGACGGCTACGAACCCTTCAAGGGCGACGTGGGCGGCCGCAAAAACGGCGTGCTCATCAGCATGGACGACGGCGAAATCTTCACCTACGCCCTGGGCAAGCTCGATGACCGGGGCCGCATGTTCGTGAAAGCGGGCGACCCGGTCTATGAAGGCATGATCGTGGGCATTCACAACCGCGACAACGACATCGTCGTCAACGCCACGCGCACCAAGCAGCTCACAAACTTCCGCGTCAGCGGCAAGGAAGACGCCATCAAAGTCACGCCCCCCATCGAGCTGACGCTGGAATACGGCGTGGAATTCATCGAAGACGACGAACTCGTCGAAATCACCCCCAAAAGCATCCGCCTGCGCAAGCGCCACCTCAAAGAGCACGAACGCAAGCGCGCCAGCCGCGAAGGGGCGTGAGCGCCTGTTCAGAAAACCTCCTGCGCTCCTTGAGCTTGCGTTCCCGTTCTGTTTACACGCCTGATTCCGTTCTTTTATGCGTGATTAAAAGAGCAAAAAGACGCCTCTTTTCGACAAGTTCGGTTTGCCTTGTCTGGTGCGCGCAAGCTTGAGATGGCGGAGGGCCGAGCAGAAGGCTGCGATGGGCAAACGCAAGCGCCGCACCAGCCAGGCTGGCGGAACCCGCTGCCAGGCCCCCGCTCCAAACGCCACGCCTCTCACTTGCTTTGAATGACCATGAACCTCATCCGACAAATCCTCGCCGCTCCGCGCCGCCTTTACCTGGCCATCAGCGCCACCTGCCTGGGCATGCTGGCCTTTGGCGTGCTCTACCTCCAGGGCATGGTGGGCCTGCAACCGTGCCCCATGTGCATCGTGCAGCGCGAGGCGCTGATTGCCGTGGCGGTGTTCAGCGCCCTGGCGGCGGCTTGCAAGCCGGGCGGCTGGCAGCGCGGCTTTGGCGTGCTGGCGCTGCTGTTTGCCGTGCTGGGCGCTTTCACGGGCGGACGGCAAAGCTGGCTGCAATGGAATCCGCCCGCGTTTTCCGCATGCGGGCGGGGCGACCTCTACGGCATGATCGAATCCATGCCCATTGGCCGTCTGCTGCCATCCATCTTCAAAGGCAGCGGCGACTGCGCCGCCGTGGACTGGACGCTGCTGGGCGGCAGCATCGCCAATTGGTCCTTCATGTGGTTTGCCTTCTGCACAGTGCTGCTGCTGGCGCTGGCGCTGCGCCGCAAGGCGGGCTGAAGGCGCCCCGGCCTCATCCACGGCAAACAAAAACGGCGCGCCAGATGGCGCGCCGTTTTTGTTTCAGCGGCTGATGCCGCTTGCGGGGCGTTCAGCTCACCCAGGCAATGACTTTGAGAGCGCCTTGCAGCAGCAGCGCATTGACGATATCCACAAAAAACGCGCCCACCATCGGCACGATCAGGAAGGCTTTGTGCGAGGGGCCGAAGCGGTCGGTCAGCGCCTGCATGTTGGCCACCGCCGTGGGCGTGGCGCCCAGGCCGAAGCCGCAGTGGCCGGCAGCCAGCACGGCGGCGTCGTAGTCGCTGCCCATGGCGCGGTAGGTCACATACGTGGCGTACAGCGCCATCACCACCGTCTGCACGGCCAAAATGAACATCACCGGCACGGCCAGCCCGGCCAGCTCCCAAAGCTTTAGCGAA
The DNA here is from genome assembly GCF_001262075.1 of Ottowia sp. oral taxon 894. Taxonomy (GTDB): domain Bacteria; phylum Pseudomonadota; class Gammaproteobacteria; order Burkholderiales; family Burkholderiaceae_C; genus Ottowia; species Ottowia massiliensis. The sequence goes on from NZ_CP012073.1 coordinate 779,972, forward strand.
AGCAGGGCCATTGCCAGAAACAGCGACAGCGCGATGTTGCCGAACACGTCAATGGCGCGATCAAACATGTTCACGCCAAAAATCAGCACCAGGCCATTGCGCACCAGCACGCCGCCGGCCAGCGCCCACACGAATTGCGGCAGCTGGAAGGACGTGCCTTGCGCCACTTTGAACATGATGTCGGAAAACGCCAGGCAGGCGGCGAACATGGCCAGCGTTTGCAGGCCCGACTCCGCCGTGATGAGGCGCTGCTGGTGCGGGCGCTCGAACACCACTTCCTGATCGCCGACGGCAGGCTTGCTGTCATCAATGCCCGCCAGGCCCGGCGTGGGCTTGCCGCGAATCAAACGCCGTGCCACAGGGCCGCCCAGCAGGCCGCCCATCACCAGGCCAAACGTGGCGCAGGCCATGCCCAGCGTGATGGCGCCTTGCACGCCAGCGGCTTCCAGGTCTTTGCCCCAGGCGCCCGCCGTGCCGTGGCCGCCCGTGAGCGTGATGGAGCCGGCCACCAGGCCGATGCGCGGATCCAGCCCCAGCATCGAAGCCATGACCGTTCCCACCACGTTCTGCACGATGATGAAAGCCGACACCACGATGATGAAAATCACCAGCGGCCTGCCGCCCTGGCGCAGCCGCGCGAAATCGGCGGACAGGCCAATGGACGAGAAAAACACCAGCATGAAGGCATCCTGCAAGGGCTTTTCAAACTGGAAATTCACGCCCTGCACGGTATGCACGCCAAACAGCACCAGCGCGGCCACCAGGCCGCCGGCCACCGGCTCCGGAATGTTGAAATCCTGCAAGAACTTGATCTTGCGCACCAGCCAGCTGCCCAGCAGCAGCACCAGCACTGCCGCAATCAGCGTGTAGTACGCGTTGAACGTCAGAGTCGTCATAGGCATTTCCCTTTCATCGGTTGCAGTGAAAAGCGGCGATTGTCACATTTGGGAGCAAAGACTTGAGAACCTGTTCACAGTTTGTCCATGGCGCGAAAGTGCGCCCCCGGCCCGCATCCCTTCACAACAAGGCGGCATGCGCGCGGAGCTGAACGCGCCGTGCCATTTCCGCTTCGCTATTCGTAGCAAGATGTCCTGGTGGATGCAGCGCGGAGTGGCCTTTTGACCCCTACAAATTCGCTCCTGTTTCTGATGCCGCCCAGAGACCGCCTGCCGCACGGGCAGGCCTTCGGGCGGGCGGGTTCACGCGCCGGGCCGCTGCCTGGCGCACGCGCCCGTCAGTCCTCATCGCGCAGCCGCGAGAGCGCTGCGCTGGCAATTTCGCTGATGCGCTCCAGAAAATCCGTGGCCATGCCCGCTTCATAGCGGTGGCTGTCGGGCGAGGCGAGGATGAGCAAGCCAAAAGCGCCCTGGCTCGCGCCTGGCTTGCGCAACGGCAGCAGCGCCAGCGAGGCCGCTTCCTGCGGCGCGGGCAGCCACTGCACGGCATCAAAGCCGGTGTTCACGCCGCAATAAGGCGCGGCCAGCGAGGCGGCCAGGCTCTTCACGTCATCGCTGACGCCCTGCGCGAAAGGCTCGCCCGCATAGACGCTGGCCACCTCCCACGCCTTGAGGGCGACCTGGGGCACGCCGAACTGCGCCTGAAGCTCGCTGACCATGACGGCGGGCAGATCAATGGGCCGGTGCGCGAGAAACAGCTGCCGCGCCCAGCGCTGGAGCTTGTCGGCAATCAGCATGTTTTCGTTGCCGTAGCGCACCATCTCCATCAGGCGGCGCTCCAGCAGGGCGATTTTTTCGCGCAGGGCCTCGGCCTGGCGCTCTTGCAGGCTGATGGTGCGCCCGCCGTTGGGGCTGGCCAGCTGCACGCGAGTGAGCAGCTCGGCATGGCGCTCGAAGAAGCCGGGTTCGGCCAGCAGGTACTGGGCGATGGCGTTTTCGTCCACGCCGTCATGCACTTCAGGATGGGGGTTGTGGTTTTCGGTCATCTCGGGTTTTCCTTTTTTCCCGTCAGCGCGCGGGCGGCTGCGGCGCGCCGGGAAGATCGATTTCGCCGTGAAACACGGTTTGCGCCGGGCCGGTCAAGAACACGGCATCGCGCTCGCCGCCTGCCCATTCAATGGTCAGCAGGCCGCCGCGCGCGTGCACATCCACCCGCTCATCCAGCAGGCCCAGGCGGCGGCCCGCCACCACGGCGGCGCAAGCGCCGGTGCCGCAGGCCAGCGTTTCGCCAGCGCCGCGCTCCCACACGCGCAGACGGATCTGGCGGCGATCCAGCACCTGCATGAACCCTGCATTGACGCGGCGCGGAAAGGCCGGGTGCGTTTCAATCAGCGGGCCTTGCTCGGCCACGGGGGCGGTATCTGCCTGCGCCACCACCTGCACGGCGTGCGGATTGCCCATGGACAGCACGGCGACAGAAACCATGCGCGCCGCGCCGCGCCCGCCCGCCTGCTCCAGCGCCAGCGGCCACACCTGCCAGCCGCCCTCGGCCAGCGGCGTCAGTCCTGCGGAATCGAAAGGCACGCGGGGCAGATCAAACACCGGCGCGCCCATGTTCACGCGCACGCGGCCATCAGGCTGCTCGGCCAGTTCGATCACGCCGTTTTTCACTTTCACGCGCACAGGGTTGCGGGCCGTCAGCCCCTGCCCGCGCACGTAGCGCACAAAGCAGCGCGCGCCGTTGCCGCAGTGCTCCACCTCGCCGCCATCGGCGTTGTGGATGACGTATTCAAAATCCACATCCGGCGCGGGCGCGGGCCGCACGCTCAGAATCTGGTCGGCCCCCACACCAAAGTGGCGGTCGGCCAGAAAACGGTATTGATCCGCCGTCAGGTTCAGCGGCGCGGCCGTTTCGTCAAGCACCACGAAATCGTTGCCCGCCCCTTGCATTTTGGTAAAGCGCACTCGCATGGCGGCGGATTATCAGGCGCGCCCGGCCGCCGCTTTCCCCCAGGCCGCCGCGCCCCTGCGCCCGGCCCGGCAGATGCGTTTCGCTCTTGAATCAATAGCAGCCTGCGCCCATTTCACCAGGGCCTGCGGGCCAGGCGCCTGTTCATGATCCGACCGTGAGGGGCGTCAGGGCGCGCGGCGCGCGGGCGGGGCGGGTTCGGGCATTTGCAGGCGCATCTGGCGGCCATCGCCCGCGTCCAGAACCGCGCTGCGGCGCAAGACGGCCTGCAGCGTCCAGCCGCCGGGCAGCTTCGCGCCCACGCGGTAGGGCTTGGGGGGCTGGCCCTGTTCGGCAATGAGCGCCGCGCCGCGTTCGCTGCCGTGAGCGACCACGCCCGCCAGCGCGTAGCGGGCGTCAGGCGGCGCGGCCTGAGCCGTTGGCGGGGCGTCATCTGCCGCGCCCAGGCCACGGGCCACGGCCTGCGCGTCAAGCGGGGGCAGGCCGGGCGCGGCTGTGGCGGCCGCAGCGGGCGGGGCGCTGCTGGCAGCGTGCAGCGCCCAGTACAGCGCGCTGCCAGCGGCCAGCGCCCACAGCAGCAGCGCGGCCAGGGCGGGGGCGAATCGGTTCAGCGCCGGGCGTGCCATCAGGAAAAATGCGGAGACCGGCGGGCGGCGCTCCTGAACAGGGGCAAAGACATGCGCCGATTATCATTGAGCGCACTCTTGATGGCGGCCCGTCCGCCGTCTGTTCGCGGCCTTCTTTTCTGATCCGTTTCCGGCTGCTTCCCGGCCCGCTTTGGGGGCACTTCCGCCCTGCTCCAGGCGTGCGCTGCGGCGCTTTTCCGCTTATGAATACTGCCTTTTCCGCCCTTTCCCGCACCTGTTCCCGCGCCCATCTCAGCGCCCGTTCCCGCGCCCGCCAGCGCGGGGCTGGCTTCACCCTGATCGAGCTGATGGTGGTGCTGGTCATCATTGGCGTGCTGGGCGCGCTGATCGTGCCCAATTTGCTGGACCGCACGGACGACGCGCGCGCCACCGCCGCCCGCACGGACGTGAACAACATCGTGCAGGCGCTCAAGCTCTACAAGCTGGACAACCTGCGCTACCCCACCGCCGAGCAGGGCTTGCAGGCGCTCATCGCCCGCCCCAGCGCGCCGCCCGAGCCGCGCAACTGGCGCGTTTACCTGGAAAAGCTGCCCAATGACCCGTGGGGCAACCCGTATCAGTACCTGAACCCGGGCGTCAAGGGCGAGGTGGACGTGATGAGCTTTGGCGCCGACGGCAAAAGCGGCGGCGAGGGGCGCGACGCCGACATTGGCAGCTGGCAGTGAGAAGGGCATATTTTTGCTCCTGGTTCCATAGCATGATGTCCTAGAGGAATCTGCGCAAGCGGCCTTTTCAGCGGCCTGAATTCGCTCCTCTTTTTGACGCCCAATCTTGATGCCCAACCGCATGCCCGCCGAACACGCGCACTGCCGCAGCCGGGGCTTTACCCTCATTGAGCTGGTGGTCACCGTCGCCGTGATCGCGCTGGGCGTTTCGCTGGCGGCCATTGCGCTGCGCGACAGCGCGGCTTCGGCGCTGGAGCGCGACGCAGCGCGGCTGGCGGCGCTGCTGGAATCGGCCCGCGCCCTCTCGCGCACCACGGGGGTGGCGGTGACCTGGCGGCCCGCCGCGCAAGGCTTTGTGTTTGAAGGCGTGCCGCCCGGCGGCAGCCCCTGGCCCACACAGTGGCTGGACGCCGCCACCGCCGCGCAGGGCAACGCGGCGCTGCTGCTGGGGCCTGACCCCATCATCGGCCCGCAGGCCGTGGCGCTGCACCGCGCGGGCAGCCCGGCCACGCTGCAAGTGGCCACCGACGGGCTGCGCCCCTTTGCCGTGAGCGCCCCGGGCGGCCCAGCCGACCCGGCCGATGCGCGCCAGCCCTGAACCAAGGCCCGGCCATGCCTGCATTCGCCCTCACTCGCGGCAAAAGAGCGGTCTGCGGCGGCTTCACGCTGGTGGAGGTGATGGTGGCCCTGTCCATCACCGCCATCGCGCTGGTGGCGGGGCTGAAGGCCGCCGGCGCGCTCGCTGACAACGCGGCGCGGCAAAGCCGCGTGATGCTGGGGCAAATCTGCGCCGAAAACGCGCTGATCGAACTCAAGCTCACGCGCCAGTTTCCCGGCGCGGGCGACAGCACGCTGGCTTGCGAGCAGGCCGGGCAGGCGTTTGAAGTCACGCTGGCCGTGCGCGCCACGCCCAACCCCAACTTCCGCCGCGTCGAGGCCATCGTGCGCCAGCAGCAGCTCACGGTGGTGCAGGTTTCCACGCTCATCGGGCGTTACTGAGGCAAGCGATGGCGGCCCGCATGCAACCCTGCCGGGGGTTCACCCTGATCGAAGTGCTGGTGGCGCTGGCCATCATGGCCGTCATGGCCGTCATGAGCTGGCAGGCCATCGACGGCATGACGCGCGCGCAAGAAAGGGCGCGCGCGCATGCCGACGGCACGCTGGCACTGCAAGCGGCCTTCGCGCAGTGGCACGCCGATCTGGACGCCATGATGGTCTGGCCCCAGCAACTGGCCGCCGCCGCAGCCCCGCCGGCCAGCCCGCAAACGCCCCCGGGCAACCCATCCGGCAACCCATCCGGCAACCCATCCGGCAGCCCTTCCGGCAACCCATCCGGCAGCCCTTCCGGCAACCCCTCCGGCAACGCCGAACCGCTGGCCGCCCGCAGCCTGGCGTGGGACGGGCGCGTGCTGCGCATCACCCGCAGCGCCCCCCTGCCCCTGCCTGCTCCCCTTTCCGGCGCGCCCGGCGGCCCGCCCGCCACGGCCCGCCCGCCCGCGCCCAGCGCCTTGCGCGTGGTGGCCTGGACGCGCAGCGCCACAAGCGGCCAGTGGTGGCGCTGGCAATCGCACCCCGTGCGCACCTGGAACGAATGGGCCAGCGCCTGGCAGGCCGCGCAAGGCTGGAGCCAGACGCCCGAGCGCCCCGTCAGCGCCGGGCAGGCCGTGGCCATTGCCGCGCTGCAAGACTGGCAGCTCTACTACTTTCTGGACAACGCCTGGTTCAACCCCCTGTCCAGCTCCGCCCAGGGCGAAGCGCAGCTGGCGCGCGTGCCCGAAGCCATCCGCCTGAATCTCACCCTGGCCGAAGGGCAGGCGCTGACCGGCCCCGTGATGCTGGACTGGCTTTCGCCCACTTTCACGCCCACGGCGGGCATGTGAATATTGAATCCAGCCCCTTGAAACACCCGGAAAGAAAAATCGCAACAAAGGCGGCAACCCTCGCGCAAAACGCCCTTTTCAAAATGCTTTTTTCAAATCGCCCCGTTTTCCCGCCCTGCTTCCAATAGTCCAATAGCGCCCGCCTTGAAAAAATCCTGAAACCCGCCTGCCATCAACAGCAAAAAAACCCGTCCGCCCATGAAAAAACGCCCTTTCACAGCCAGCGAAGCCGCCGTCTCCCGGCCAGGCGCGGCGCAGCGCGGCGCGGCGCTGCTGGCGGCCATGCTCACCGTCGCGCTGGTGGCCACGCTGGCCGCCGCCGCCATGTGGCAACAGTGGCGCGGCGTGGAAGTGGAAGCGGCCGAGCGCGCACGCGTGCAATCGGCCTGGCTGCTGGGCGGTGCGCTCGACTGGGGGCGGCTCATCCTGCGCGTGGACGACGACCGCCAGGCCGACCACCTGGGCGAGCCTTGGGCCGTGCCGCTGGCCGAAGCGCGCATCTCCACCTTCCTCACCGCAGGCGCCGACACCAGCGACCTGGGGCGCGATGCCTTTCTCTCCGGCGGCATAGCCGACTTGCAGGCCCGCATGAACGTGCTGCACCTGGTGCCCCAGGCCGGCGCCCCGCCGCAAGAGGCGCAGCAAAGCCGCCAGCGCTTCGAGCGCCTGTTCGCCCTGCTGGGCCTGCCCGCGCATGAGCTGGACGCCCTCGCCGAACACCTGAACAAAGCCGCCAGCGCCCTGGCCCAGCCCGCCCAGCAAGGCCAGGCCGCGCTGGCCGCGCCCATGCCCTTGCGCGCCGATCAGCTCGGCTGGCTGGGCGTGCCGCCCGCCACGCTCGCGGCGCTGCTGCCGCACATCACCTTGCTGCCGCAGCGCACGCCCGTCAATCTGAACACCGCCAGCGCCGAAGTCATCCACGCCGTCACCGGCATCGACCTGGCCAGCGCCCAGCGCATGGCCGCCGCGCGCGCCGCCAGGCCGTTCAAAAGCATTGCCGACGCCGCCCAGGCCGCCGGCAGCGCACAGCAGCCCGTGCGCGAATGCCCCGCCCAGTGGTGCGACGTGCGCTCCAGCTTCTTTGAAGTGCAGGGCCGCCTGCGGCTGGATGACGTGGCCTTGCAGGAAACCGCCGCCGTGCAGCGCGGCCAGGGCCGCCATCCGCCCGTCACCGTCCTCTGGCGCCAGCGCCAGCCGCTGACCGGGCTGAAAGAAGACTGACCAGGCAAGGCATGACCGGAACGCTGGCCGCTACTTTCGCTCCTTCATTCATAGCATGATGTCCTGGTGGAAACTGCGGGAACCGGCATTTTTTGCCCCCTGAATCAGCTCCTCTTTTTGGTGCTTCCAGACGGGCAGCGCCTGCGATTCAGGCCCGGCTCTCATGCACCCGCCGCCCGGCCCGGCCTTGCCTGCGGCCACGTCCGCCAACCCTGGGGCCGTGTTGGCTGGCGGCGGCGCTTTATGCCGTTTGGCGCATAAGGCACTAACCAAAAAATCGTTCCCTTTGGCGCGGCGCGTGCCTACAGTGCGGGGCTTGTTTTTTCGCAAAACCGCTCGCGGCCAGGCCGTGGGCGGGCTTGCTTCCCATAAAGCCCACCATGTACGTCAAAACCGAATTCGATTTGCAACTCATCCGCCAGCGGGCGGCGCAGTTTCGCGATCAGCTCTCGCGCTGGCAGCGCGGGGAACTGTCGGAAGACCAGTTCAAGCCGCTGCGGCTGCAAAACGGCTGGTATGTGCAGCGCTACGCGCCCATGCTGCGCGTGGCGGTGCCTTATGGCGAAATCAGCAGCGCGCAGATGCGGGTGCTGGCGCGGGTGGCGCGCGAGTTCGATCAGCCGGAGCCAGGCCTGTTTGCCGAGGCGCAGGCCCAGCAAGACGCCTTGCAGGCCCGCCAGCCGGGGCTGACGCTGGATGCGCCGCCGCTGCGCTACGGCTACGGCCACTTCACCACGCGCACCAACGTGCAATACAACTGGATTCCGCTGGCCAAGAGCGCCGACGTGATGGACTTGCTGGCCACCGTGGGGCTGCACGGCATTCAGACCAGCGGCAACTGCATCCGCAATATCTGCACCGACGCGCTGGCGGGCATTGCGCCCGATGAGCTGGCCGATCCGCGCCCCTTCGCCGAAATCCTGCGGCAGTGGAGCACGCTGCATCCCGAATTCGCTTTTCTGCCGCGCAAGTTCAAGGTGAGCCTGAACGGCGCGGCCGAGGACCGCGCGGCGCTGGGCTGGTACGACGTGGGCCTGCAACTGGTGAAAGACGATGCGGGCGCGCTGGGCTTCAAGGTGCGCGCTGGCGGCGGCATGGGGCGCACGCCGGTCATCAGCGCGGTGCTGCGCGAGTTTTTGCCCTGGGATCAGATCCTGAACTACCTGGAAGCCATCATCCGCGTCTACAACCGCTATGGCCGCCGCGACAACGTGTGGAAGGCGCGCATCAAGATACTGGTCAAGGCCGAAGGGCAGAGCTTCATTGACGCGGTGGAGGCCGAATACCGCGCCATCGTCGAGCACGACGGCGCGCCGCACACCATTCCGCAAGCCGAGCTGGAGCGCGTGTCCGCGTGCTTTGCGCCGCCCGCGCTGGCGGGCGAAGACGCGCCCGCCGTGGCGCCGCAGCAGCCGGTTGATGTGAACGCCCTGCCCTACCAGCGCTGGCTGGCGCGCAATGTGCAGGCCCACCGCGACCCGCGCCTGGCCGTGGTGCATCTTTCCTTCAAGCGCCTGGGCATGGCCCCGGGCGACGCCGACGCCGCCACGATGGACGCCGTGGCCGATTTGGCCGACCGCTTTTCGGCGGGCGAAGTGCGCCTCACGCACGAGCAAAACCTGCTGCTGCCCTGGGTGCGCCGCGCCGATCTGCCCGCTCTTTACGAAGCGGCGCGCGCGCTGCGGCTGGCGCAGCCCAACATCGGGCTGATTACCGACATGATTTCCTGCCCCGGCGGCGACTTCTGCGCCCTGGCCAATGCGCGCTCCATTCCCATTGCCGCCGCGCTCATGGCCCTGTATGAAGACATCGACGAGGCCGAAGACCTAGGGCCGATTGACCTGAACATGAGCGGCTGCATCAACTCCTGCGGCCACCACCACAGCGGCCACATCGGCATTCTGGGCGTGGACAAAGACGGCAAGGAGTGGTACCAGATCACCCTGGGCGGCAGCGACGGCTCGCACCTGTCGGGCCGCGAGGGGCCGGGCAAGATCATCGGCCCGGCCTTCTCCGCCGCCGAAGTGCCCGACGTGGTGCAGGCCATCCTGAACACCTACCGCGAACTGCGCGACGGCAAAGAGCACTTCATCGACACCGTGCGCCGCCTGGGCCATGACCCTTTCAAGGCCGCCGCCAACGCCGCCCGCCACGCGCGGCCCGAAGACAAGCCCGCCAAGCCTGCCGCCGCCCCCGCTGCGGCCCAGCCCGCCGCCGTGGCCTGAGCGAGCGGCCCGGCACAACAAAGAAAGCGCCGCGATGAAAGAAACCATCCGCATCGTTGCCCCCGCCGAAAGCGAAGCCCCGGCGGGCAGCGCCGCTGAAAACCCCGCAGAAAACACTGCTGAAAACGCCTCTGAAAGCGCTGCTTCCGCCAGCGCCGCGCCCGCGCCCGGCGTTTTGCAAATCGCCAACGACGCCGACGTGCTCGCGCTGGCCGCCGAAGGCGCTTTGCAGGGCGTCACCTGCATCGAGCTGAACTTTCCCAAATTCACCGATGGCCGCGCCTACAGCCAGGCCGTGCTGCTGCGCCGCCGCCTGGGCTTTACCGGCGAGCTGCGCGCCACGGGCGACGTGCTCATCGACCAGCTTTTGCTCATGCAGCGCAGCGGCTTTACCAGCGCCGTGCTGGCCGCAGGCGTGAACGCCGAAGCCGCCCCGCGCCAGTTCGTGGTGTTTGACGAGTTCTACCAGGGCGACGCGCAGCAGCCCCGCCCCCACTTCGCACGGGAGGCCGAATGAACCGCGCCGCCGCAACAGCCATGCCCGATGCCGAAGAGCTGGCCCGCGTGAGCGCAGAGCTGGGCCATGACGCCCCTGCCCTCACCGCCTGGGCGCTGGGCCTGGGCCAGCGCCTGGGGCTGCGCGCCATCGTCACCACCAACTTCCGGCCCTTCGAGGCCGTCATCCTGCACATGGCCTGCCGCGTGCAGCCCGATGTGCCCGTGGTGTGGATGGACAGCGGCTACAACACCGCCGCCACCTACCAGTTCGCCGACGCGCTCACGCGCCAGCTGGGCCTGAATTTGCACGCCTACCTGCCGCGCCGCACCCGCGCCCACCGCGAAGCGCTGGAAGGCCCCGCCCCCGCGCTGGACGACCCTCGCCACGCCGCCTTCACCGAAGAAGTGAAGCTGGAGCCTTTTGCGCGCGCGCTGCGCGAAATGGCCCCCCGCATCTGGCTCACCGCCTTGCGCGCCAGCGACAGCGACGAGCGCGCCCGCATGCAGCCCGTCAGCCTCAACCCCGACGGCCTCATCAAAGTCGCCCCCCTGCTGCACTGGAGCGCCAAAGACCTGCACGCCTACTGCCAGACCCACGGCCTGCCCAACAACTTTGACTACTTCGACCCCACCAAAGCCGAAGAGCGCCGCGAATGCGGCCTGCACCTGGCGCACTGAATCCCGCACGGAACCCCGCGCGCCAAACGCCCGCCGCCCGGCCTTCCCCCAACACCGCCACTCACGCCTCCCACGCCCATGAACGCACCTGCCCGCCACCTCTCGGCCGCCCATCTGGACGCGCTGGAAGAAGAAACCATCTTCATCCTGCGCGAAGCCGCCGCCGCTTTTGACCGCCCGGCGCTGCTTTTTTCCGGCGGCAAAGACTCGCTCGTCATGCTGCGCTGCGCCGAAAAAGCCTTTGGCGCGGGCCGCATCCCCTACCCGCTGCTCATGATTGACACGGGCCACAACTTCCTCGAAGTCACCGCCTTGCGCGACAAACGCGCCGCCGAACTGGGGGCCGAACTCATCGTGCGCAGCGTGGAAGACAGCATCGCGCGCGGCACCGTGCGCCTGGCCCGCCCCGACGAAAGCCGCAACGCCCACCAGTCCGTCACCCTGCTCGAAGCCATTGAAGAATTCCGCTTCGACGCCCTCATGGGCGGCGCGCGGCGCGACGAAGAAAAAGCCCGCGCCAAAGAGCGCATCTTCAGCCACCGCGACAGCTTCGGCCAATGGCAGCCCAAAGCCCAGCGGCCCGAACTCTGGACGCTGTTCAACACCCGCCTGGCCCCCGGCGAGCACTTCCGCGTCTTTCCCATCAGCAACTGGACGGAGCTGGACGTGTGGCAATACATCGGCCGCGAAAACATCGAGCTGCCCAGCCTCTACTACGCCCACGAGCGCGACGTGATCGAACGCCGGGGCCTGCTCGTGCCCGTCACGCCCCTGACGCCGCCCCGGCCGGGCGAAACCGTGCAAAAACGCAGCGTGCGCTTTCGCACCGTGGGCGACATCACCTGCACCTGCCCCGTGCCCAGCACCGCCGCCACGCCCGCCGACATCATTGTGGAAACCCTGGTCGCCAGCGTCAGCGAACGCGGCGCCACCCGCATGGACGACCAGACCAGCGACGCCAGCATGGAAAAGCGCAAGCGCGACGGCTACTTCTGAACCGCCCCGCGCTCCGGCCACACGCTTTATTCCGCTCCTTGATTGATAGCAGCCAAGTACCTGAAACCGTGCGATAGAGGCGTTTTCTAGGGGGCTGAATTTGCTCCTTTTATTGAAGCAAAACCGGCCCGCATCCGCCAGCGCCTTCCCGCACCTTCCCGCCTTCTTCCACCCTGCCCGCCATGACCGCCGCCTTGCCAACCGCTCCACAAACCCATCCGCAATCCGCCCCCGCCGCACCCACGCCCGCTGACGCCAGCGCCACCCGCCCTGCCCTGCGCTTTATCACCTGCGGCAGCGTGGACGACGGCAAAAGCACCCTCATTGGCCGCCTGCTGCTGGACAGCCGCGCCGTGCTGCAAGACCACCTGGCCGGCGTCACCCGCAGCGGCCAGACCGACCTGGCCTTGCTCACCGACGGCCTGCAAGCCGAGCGCGAGCAAGGCATCACCATCGACGTGGCCTGGCGCTACTTCGCCACCGAAGCGCGCAAATTCATCATCGGCGACGCCCCCGGCCACGAGCAATACACGCGCAACATGGTCACCGCCGCCAGCCAGGCCGACGCCGCCGTGGTGCTGGTAGACGCCACCAAAATCGACTGGCAAGCCCCCCTGCCCGCGCTGCTGCCGCAAACGCGCCGCCACGCCCTGCTCGCGCACCTGCTGCGCGTGCCCTCCATCGTCTTTGCCATCAACAAGCTCGACGCCGTGGCGCAACCGGCCGCCGCCTTTGCCCACATCCGCGATGCGCTGCAAGCCTTCGCGCAAGAAGCGGGCATACAGCCCGCCGCCATCGTGCCCATCTCCGCCCTCATGGGCTGGAACGTGGCCGCGCCCAACCCTGACGAACCGGGCTGGTGCGGCTACCAAGGCCCCGCGCTGCTGCCGCTGCTTGAAAAACTGCCCGCCACGCCCAGCGAAAGCGCCCTGCCCCTGGCCTTTCCCGTGCAATGGGTGGAAAAAAACGCCTCCTCCAGCGACACCCGCCAGGGCCGCCGCATCTTCTGGGGCCGCGTGGCCGCGGGGCAAGCCCGCGCGGGCGACACCGTTCAACTGCTGCCCAGCGGCCACACGGCCCGCATCGCCCAGGTGCTGGACCACGCGCGCCAGCCGCAGCCCGGCATCAACGCCGGACACAGCGCCGGCCTCGTGCTCGACCGCGAACTCGACCTCTCGCGCGGCGACTGGATCACCGCCGCCGCCCAGCCCACCGGCGGCAGCCAAGCCGGCGAATTCGACGAATTCGACACCCCCGCCGCCCAGCCCGCCTGGCCCGTCACACGCGAGCTGCAAGCCACCCTCTGCTGGCTTGACGACGAGCCGCTCACCCCGGGGCGCGTTTACTGGGCGCTGCACGGCCACCGCTGGCTCAAGGCCAAAGCCCGCCGCGTGCTCCACCGGCTGGACATCCACACCCTCCAGCCCCAAAACGCCGACCGCCTGGAAGCCAACGCCATCGGCCAAGTCGAGCTGGCCTTGCAAGAAGCCATCCCCGCCGCGCCCTTTGCCACCAGCCGCGCGCTGGGCGCGCTCATCCTTGTGGACGCCGCCACACACCGCACCGCCGCCGCCGCGCTGGCCGGCTGAATGGCATGCGAAGCGAACGGAAAGCCGCTTCAGCAAAGCCTGATTTCGCTCCTTGTTTCATAGCATGACGTCCTAGTGAAAAGAGCGCGAAAGCTGTTTTCAGCCCCTTGAATTCGCTCCTCTTTTTGGGCTGCCCATGCCGCCAGCCCCGCAGGCGCGGGCAGCGCAAGCCTGCCTGCCGCGCCGCCTCTGCGCCTCCTGGCCCTTCATGGCGGCCCGCGCCCATGATGCAAATGACGACGCAATAACGTCCATTTCTGGCGTCTTTTTATCCATGAGATGAGCCGCCGCGCAAATCCGTCCGCCCATCGCCCCGCCGCGCTGGGAGGCTCGTATGCCATTCCTGGGCGATATATCAACAAGTTTCCTCTTTCTCCAAAATGACCGGCACCATGAATTTGAGAGAATTACTGGATTGCTTTTTTGGCAGCCTGCTTCTCTGTGTAGCTTCTATGAATCCGAAATCAATGCACTACGGATCCTATGAGGAACAGAAATCCAATATTCAGCGATACTGGGCCGAAATCAAATTGAAGCTCAAACGCGACACGGATCGTATCGCACCCATTGAAGCCATGCTCAGCGAGGCGTTCGCTGCTTTTGAATCTGGCAGAAGAGACAAAGGAATAGACATTGCTATGTCTCTATGGGTCAGCTAGTTTGAAAAATTCCGGTAAATGCCGCCATTGCTATTTTCGAGTAGCTGGCGCATTTGGGTGGATGCCAATGGCAGTATTCTCCTGAATCCCTCTGACGTATCTGCATTATGTCTCTCAAAGAAACCCTCGCCGATTTCTCCACTGAAGTCGCCTTTTGCGCCATGTTCGCGCATGACCGCTACCTGATGCCAATGAGCTACGAACAAAACAAGGCAAACCTGCTGCGCTACTGGTCCGAAGCCAAAGGCCAGCTCAAGCGCGATACCGCCCTCATTCCCGCCATCGACGCCCAGATTGAGGAAATGTTCGCCGCCTTCGATTCGGGCGACCGCAAGAAAGGCATCGATACCGCCATGGCCCTGTGGAACAGAAATATCAAGCAAATGGAATAAGCCGTTCCCTCCCAAAAAGTTCAGAGTCATGACTTTGCGGGGCATCAAGAAATAGCGTCAGGTCACCAGCTTGCTGTATTTAGAATGCCGCTTTTGATTCCGGACGGGTTGTTTCCGGAAGAATGGGCTGCGCAGAGAGCTTGTTCAAATTCGGAGAATGGGTGTGAAAAGCGTGGACTCGGGCGGCCTGCGGTTTCTTCCAGCCAGGCTCTGCGCAGGTTTCAATAGCAAATGGCGATGGTTTCATGAATTACTGGGTTCTTTCAGCGGGCGTGGTTCAGCTTGTTTTATGCGGCATTCATTTTTTCGCGGGTGGCGCGGAGTTTCGGCGGCTTCGCCCCGGCCCGGCGCGGGCGGATGCGGGCAAGGCTTTTGATTACTGGCTGACGGGGCATGGCGTGTTTCACATGGTCAGCGCCGATTTGCTGCTGGGCGCGGTTTTCTGCCTGCTGATGGGGGCGAAAATCATGGGCTTTCATTTCTGGCTGATTTTGTTCATCGCCCTGCTGCATGCGTTTTACGCGCTTTTTTGGCTGGGAACGCTTTTTTTCTCGCGCGCTGGCTGGGCGGATTATTTCCAGGCGCAGCCCCAATGGCTGGCTTTTCTGCTGGTTTGCGCCCTGCTGCTGGCAGGGGTGTGGATGAACGGATAGCGCCTATTCGCCCGCCCGCCAGCCGCGCCGCCGCGCCTTGTTTTGCCCTGGCGCAAGAAGGCCACCGCCGCCCCCGCCAGATAATGGCGGCAGGAGAAACGGGCGATGCGATCTGAAGGAACGGGGCCGCTGGCCAAGGCGGCGGGGCTGCTGGCGGTGGGCGCGGTGGTTGCGGCGGCTTGGCTGGCAGGGCGCAGCGCGTGGGCGGCACAGGCGGGGTTCAGCCTGCTGACGCTGGCCATCGTCATCGGCATGCTGGCGGGCAACACGGTTTATCCGCGCGTGGCGGTGCGCTGCCATGCGGGCATGCTGTTTTGCAAGGGGCCGTTGCTGCGGCTGGGGATCATGCTGTACGGCTTCCGGCTGACGCTGGGGCAGGTGCTGGATGTGGGGCTGGCCAGTTTCGCGGCGGATGCGCTGATGCTCGCTTCCACTTTTTTGCTGACTTGCTGGCTGGGCCTGCGCTGGCTGAAGATGGAGCGGCAGACGGTGCTGCTGATGGGCGCGGGCAGCAGCATTTGCGGCGCGGCGGCGGTGATTGCCACGGCGCCGGTGCTGCGCGCGGGCGCTGACCGCGTGGCGGTGGCGGTGGCGACGGTGGTGATTTACGGCACGGCGGGCATTTTTCTGTATCCGCAGATGCACGCCTGGCACTGGTGGCCGCTGTCGGACGGGCAGTTTGGCGTGTACATCGGCTCCAGCGTGCACGAGGTGGCGCAGGTGGTGGCGGCGGGCAAGGCCATCAATGCGGCGGTGGCCGATATTGCGGTGACGACCAAGATGATCCGCGTGATGATGCTGGCGCCTTTTTTGCTGCTGCTGTCGCTGTGGCTGGGGCGGCGCGGCGCGCCTGCGCCGCAAGGGCAAACGGGCCAGGGCGGGAAGGAGGGGGAAGGCCGCATCGTCATTCCCTGGTTTGCCTTCGTTTTCATTGGCGTGATGCTGTTCAATTCGCTGAACCTGCTGCCTGCCGCCTGGGTGGCGGCGCTGGTGCAGGCCGATACCTGGCTGCTGGCCATGGCGATGGCGGCGCTGGGGCTTTCCACGCATTTTTCCGCCATACGGCAAGCGGGAATCAGGCCTTTGCTGCTGGGGCTGCTGGTTTTCGCGTGGCTGGTGGGCGCGGGCGGCCTCGTGCAGGTGCTGCTGGCCGCCTGATTTTTTCCTTTTTGCAAAGGAGCTGACGCATGACGCCGCAATCACTGGATGAAGACTTCGGGCGCTTTCTGGCCTTGTTTGGCTCGCCCGTGCACGCCCAGCCAATGCCGGAGGCGGCTTTTGACGCCTGCGCGGGCCTGCTGCCCCGGCAGCTTTTCACTTACTGGCGCGAGGTGGGCGTTTGCGGTTTTGGCGATGGCCTGATGTGGATGACCAATCCGCAGGAGTTCGAGTTGCTGCTGGCGCGCTGGCTGCAAGGCACGCTGCTGCGCCAGCGGCGTGATCTGGCCGTCATTGCCCGCACGGCCTTTGGCGAGCTGCTGGTTTGGGCCAGCGGCAAGGGGCAGGTGGCGCTCATCAGCCCGCTGGAAGGCATCGTCTTTCACTACGCCAGCGCCGACCGCGCCCCCGCACAGGCCCCCGGCGCGGAGGCCGATGCGCAGATGCGCCGCTTCTGGGGCGGGCTGCGCCCCGAAACCTTCGAGCAGGAAGATGACGCGCAGCGCCCCCTGTTCGCCCGCCTGACGTACCGGCTTGGCCCCTTGCAGGCGGAGGAGATGTATGGCTTCAGGCTCCACCCCAGCCTGGGCGGCTCGCGCAGCATTGCCAACATGGCCCGCGTGCCGCTGCTGGCCCAGCACGATCTGGCCCTGGAGCGCGGCGCGCCGCGCTTTGTGGCGCTGTGAAGCGGGGAAACCCGCGCGCGGCAGAGGGCAGGCTGGGGCGGGCAGGCCTGGATGTTGAATACCCGGCCTTATTTCGCTCCTTTATCCATAGCATGATGTCCTAGTGGATATTGCGCAGGGCGGCATTTCGGCCCTTTTTATTCGCTCCTTTTTCTGATGTTTTTGCGCAGAGGCGCTGGAGCGGCGCTCATGGCTTTTGATGCTGGCGGACCGTCATGCCTGGGGAAACAGGGCGTCGAAATGCTGCGTCCGGCTGGCCAGGCGCAGCGGCTTGCCGGTGACCGGGTGCGTCAGTTGCAGGGCGCTGGCGTGCAGCAGCAGGCGCGGAGCCAGCGCCTGCGCGGCGGG
This sequence comes from Ottowia sp. oral taxon 894, assembly GCF_001262075.1. GTDB lineage: Bacteria > Pseudomonadota > Gammaproteobacteria > Burkholderiales > Burkholderiaceae_C > Ottowia > Ottowia massiliensis. The sequence goes on from NZ_CP012073.1 coordinate 797,132, forward strand.
CGGGGCGTAGAGCGCGTCGCCCGCAATCGGCAGGCCGATGGCGGCCAGGTGCACGCGCAGCTGGTGGGAGCGGCCCGTGATGGGCCGCAGCGCCACGCGCGCCGTGCCAGGCAGCGGGCCGCCGCCTGCGGGGCGCCAGAGGGTGAGGCTGGGTTTGCCGTGGGCGTGATCGACCTTGCTGCGCGGGCGGCGCGGCCAGTCAGGCAGCAGGGGCAGGCCGATGGCGGCCCATCCGGGCGGGGCGGAAACGGCTGACAAAGTGGCAGACAGGGCGGCAGACAAGGCGGCGGTTTCGTCTTTTTCCGCCTCCTGCTCTTGCGCCCATTCGTCCGCCCATTCATCCGCCTGCTCGTCTGCCCCAGGCTGGCTGGCGGTGAAAGCGGCGGCAAAAGCGGCAGCCACGGCGGCGGCGCTGGCGCCAACCACGGCTTCGTAGCGCTTGCGCACACGGCGCTGCGCAAAGGCTTCGCCCAGCAGGCGCTGCACGCGCGGGCTGCGGGCCATGAGGATGAGGCCGCTGGTGGTTTCGTCTAGCCGGTGGACGATGAGCGCCCCGGGCCAGACGGCCTGCACGCGGGCGCTGAGGCAATCGGCCTTGTCCGGCCCCCGGCCCGGCACGGCCAGCAAGCCGGCGGGCTTGTCAAAGGCCAGCAGGTGTTCATCGGCGTAAACGGGCGCGGGCGGTGGCGGCAAAAGCATGTTCAGAGCCTGTTCAAAGCCGGTTCGTAGGGGCAGGCTGCGCTTCCGGTTTCACCACGGAGCAGGAGCCAATTCAGGGGGCCAGAAAACGCCTTTGCCGCACGGTTTGACGGGCTTGGCCGCTGTCAGGAGCGTGGCCTTGCGCTGGCCGTTCGCAGTTTTTCCGCCCGCCGCTTCAGTCTGCCTCGTCGCCAAAGCTCACGCCGATTTCGCGGGCGGTGATGACCAGCGGGTGATTCAGCGGCACGCAGCGGGTGCGGTCGGCCACTTCCGACAGGGCGATGTCGCCCAGCGCGCTGCCGGGCGTGTCGCTGGCGAGCGTGACCATGCGGTTGAAGCGCCCTTGCAGCACCAGGCTGGCGGCCTGGTGGCCGAATTGGGTGGCCAGGATGCGGTCATACGGCGTGGGCGGGCCGCCGCGCTGCACGTGGCCCAAAACGGTGGCGCGCACTTCGCTTTTGAGGTGCGGCTCCAGCAGGGCGCGCAGGGTGTGGGCCACGCCGCCCAGGCGCACGGGGTCGGGGCTGCCCTGGATGACGCGCTCGATGGTGAGCGCGCCGCCCGCCGGCTTGGCGCCTTCGGCGATGCAGATGACGGTGTGCGCGCGGCAGCGCTCGCGCCGCTGGCACAGGCGCACGAGGGCGGCGGGGTTGAAGTCGATTTCGGGCAGCAAGATGGCATCGGCCGCGCCGGCGATGCCCGCTTCCAGCGCAATCCAGCCTGCGTAGCGGCCCATCGTTTCCACAATCATCACGCGGCCGTGGCTCTGGCCGGTGGTTTGCACCTGCTCCAGCGCGCGGGTGGCGGTGGCCACGGCGGTGTCAAAGCCAAAGCTCCGGGCGCAGCCTTCAATGTCGTTGTCGATGGTTTTGGGCACGCCCACGAATTTCAGCCCGTGCGCGGCCAGCCCGTTGGCAATGGTCATGGTGCCGTTGCCGCCGATGGCGACGATGGCATCCAGCCCCAGCGCGCGCGCCGTGGCGCAGGCGTGCGCGGCGCTGGCGGACGAGGCCAGCGGATCGGCCCGGTTGCTGGTGCCCAAAATGGTGCCGCCCGAAAAGAGGATGCCGCTGACGGCGGCCCAGTCCAGCGCCCGGGTGTGCCCTTCGATCAGGCCCGCAAAGCCGTCGGCGATGCCGATGACTTCAGCCCGTCCGTGGCGCAGCAGGGATTTGGCGGTGGCGCGGATGACGGCGTTCAGCCCGGGGCAGTCGCCGCCGCCAGTGAGGATGCCGACTTTCATGACTTGGCTCCAGAAACAAAAAATGCCCGCCAAAGCGGGCAGCAAGGTTGGAAAGAAATCAGGCAGGGCACGGCAGGCAAGGCTGCCAGGAAGCAAAAAGAAGAGCAAATCGCAAGGAGCAAGAAAAGCTTCTTTCCGATTGTCTGGCCCGCCCTTGGCGCAAGGCAAGGCCCGTCAGAGCGTGAGGCCCTTCAGATAACGGCGAAAGCCCTCGCCCATCTTCGGGTGTTGCAGGGCCAGCTCCACGGTGGCCTGCAAAAAACCTTCCTTGCTGCCGCAGTCGTAGCGCGCGCCTTCGTATTGGTAGGCATACACGCGCTCGCTTTGCATGAGGCGGGCAATGGCGTCGGTGAGCTGGATTTCGCCGCCCACGCCGCGCGGCTGCTTGCGGATTTCGTCAAAGATGCGCGGGGTGAGGATGTAGCGGCCCGCCACGCCCATGCGCGAGGGCGCCTCTTCGGGGCTGGGCTTTTCCACGATGCGGTCAATGGCCAGCAGGCGCTCGCCCGCCGGCTGCCCGGCCACGATGCCGTAGCGGCGCACCTGCTCGGGCGGCACCTCCTGCACCGCCAGCAGGCAGCGGCCCAGCCGGGTGAAGGCTTGCGTCATTTGCGCCAGCACGGGCGCGCCGCCGGGCGGCCCCACCATCAGGTCATCGGCCAGCAGCACGGCGAAAGGATGGTTGCCCACGATGTGCGCCGCGCACAGCACGGCGTGCCCCAGGCCCAGCGAGCGCGGCTGGCGCACGTAGCTGCACAGCATGCCTTCGGGCTGCACGGCGCGCACCAGCGCCAGCAGCTCGGCCTTGCCCGCCGCTTCCAGCTCGCTTTCCAGCTCGTAGGCGGTGTCGAAGTGGTCTTCAATGGCGCGCTTGCTGCGGCCCGTGACGAACACCATGTGCCGCACGCCCGCCGCCCAGGCCTCTTCCACGGCGTACTGGATTAGGGGCTTGTCCACGATGGGCAGCATTTCCTTGGGGCTGGCCTTGGTGGCCGGCAGAAAGCGCGTGCCCAGGCCGGCAACAGGGAAAACGGCGGTTTGCACAGTAGAAAAAGGCATGAGTAAAAGCGCGTGCGTGGAAAAATCGTGAATGATAAAGTTACAGTCTTCAACACAGGGACGTAACCAGACGGAAAAAGGCAAGGAGCCAAAACATGGAGATTTTGCTGCTGGATGAATTGGCGCCCGATGCGCAGCTGTGGCTATCTGACAGGCACCAGGTCAGCTACCAGCCCATGCTCGCGCACGACCGCGCCGAGCTGCACCGGCGGCTGTACAAAACGCGCGCCCTTTTCGTCACGCCCGAAGTGCGGGTGGATAGCGCGCTGCTGGACTTCGCGCCCTGCCTGGCCGTGGTGGCCTGCCTGCACGGCGACACCGAAAACATAGACGACGAAGCCTGCCGCCGCCGCCGCGTGCGCGTGCTGCGCGCCATCAACGCCAACGTGCGCGCCAACGCCGAATTCCAGCTGGGCAACCTGATGATGATGATGCGCAATGGCGCGCCCCAGCCCGTCATGCCCCTGGACGGCGTGCCCCTGCGGGGCCGCGAAATCAATGACAGCGTCATCGGCCTGCTGGGCATGACGCCCACCGCGCACCTGCTGGCCACCCTGCTCACCGCCCTGGGCGCGCGCGTGATCGGCTTTGACCCCGCCTTGCACCGCACGGCCGATTTGTGGCAGCGCCTGGGCGTGCAGCCCGTCACATTCACCGAGCTGCTGGCCACCGCCGACGCGGTGGCCGTGCAAATGGCCTTTGCCTCGCGCCATCGCGGCATGGTCAGCGAAAGCGCCCTGGCCGTCTGCCGCACCGGCCAGTTCTGGACCAGCATCAGCGCGCCCGCCCTGTTCGATTTGCCCGCGCTGGCCCAGGCCCTGCGCAGCAACCACCTGGGCGCCTGCGTGCTGGACCTGAGCGAACCCGATCAAATCGCCGCCGATTCCCCTTTGCGCAACGTGCCGCGCCTGCGCATCACCCCCAACATGGCCTGCGCCACGCAAGAAGCCCTGCTGCGCGCCAGCTGGTACCTGGCCGACCGTACGCACGAGCTACTGCAACTGTCAGACACCCAGCGCGTGGCGCTGGAAAGCGCGCCCATGCCGCTGTAGCGCGCGGCAGGGCTGCTCCTGGCCTGGCTGCGGTCGCGGAGACAAGGCGGATGCGCAGGCGCTTTTTTCGCTCCTTTATTCATAGCGTGATGTCCTAGTGGATACTGCGCAGAAGCCGTTTTCATGCCCATGGATTTGCTCCTGTTTCTGATGCAGGCGAGGGTGGCTGGAGGGGCCAGGGGCGCAGTCAGGCCGCTGCGGGGCTGGCTTCGGCCTCCCACAGGCCGCTCATCCATGCGCCCACGCGTTCCACGCTGGCCTGGCTGCGGGGCAGCGAGGGCGAGAGGCGGCCACGGGCAATGACGTGCAGGCGGTTGCACAGGGCAAGCAGCTCGTCCAGCTCTTCGCTGAACACGAGCACGGCGCAGCCGCTGGCGGCCAGCGTCAGCAGGGCGTCGTGAATTTGCGCGGCCGCGCCCACGTCTACGCCCCAGGTGGGCTGGGCGGCGATGAAGAGCCGGGGGCGGGCGTCCATTTCGCGGCCCATGATGAACTTTTGCAGGTTGCCGCCCGAGAGGGCGCGCGCAGGCGTGTGCGGGCTGGCGGCCTTGACGCCAAAGCGGTTCATGATGGCTTGCGCCTGCGCCGTCAGCTGGCCCATGCGCAGCCAGCCCAGCGGGCCGGCGGCTTCGCGGCGCGTGAGCAGCAGGTTGTGCGCCAGGCCCAGCTCGGGCACGGCGCCGCGCCCCAGCCGCTCTTCGGGCACGAAGTGCAGGCCCAGCGCGCGGCGCTTGCCAGGCGCCAGATGCCCGGCGGGCTGGCCCTCAATGCGGATGGCCGCCTGCGGCGCGCGCGTGTCTTCGCCGGAAAGAGCGGCCAGCAGCTCGCTTTGCCCGTTGCCGGAAATGCCGGCGATGCCGACGACTTCGCCCGCATGCACGTCCAGCGTGATGTCTTGCAGATCAACGCCAAAGGCCGCTGCGGCGGGCAGCGACAGGCCGCGCACTTGCAGCACGGGCTGGCCAATGGCGTGCGGGCGCTGCTCCAGCGCGGGCGGCTCGGCGCCAATCATCATGCGGCTCAGCGAGGCGTTGCTTTCCTGCCGGGGGTCGCACACGCCCGCCACTTTGCCGCCGCGCATGACGGTGCAGGCGCTGCACAGCGCACGGATTTCGTGCAGCTTGTGGCTGATGTAGAGGATGCTGCACCCTTGCGCGGCCAGCTGGCGCAGCGTGGCAAAGAGCTTTTCAACGGCCTGCGGGGTGAGCACGGAAGTGGGTTCGTCCAGGATGAGCAGGCGCGGGCTGGCCAGCAGGGCGCGGATGATTTCCACGCGCTGCATTTCGCCCACGCTGAGCGAGTGCACGGGGCGGCGCGCGTCAAGCGGCAGGCCGTAGGCGGCGGCCACTTCGCCAATGCGGTGCTGCACTTGCGCCAGCGGCATGGCCTTGTCCAGCCCCAGCCACACGTTTTCGGCCACGGTGAGCGAGTCAAACAGGCTGAAGTGCTGAAACACCATGGCCACGCCCAGCTGGCGCGCCTGCTGCGGGCTGTGAATGCGCACGCGCTGGCCGTCAAAGCGCATTTCGCCCGCATCGGGCTGGACGGCGCCGTAGATGATCTTCATCAGCGTGCTTTTGCCCGCGCCGTTTTCGCCCAGCACGGCATGAATTTCGCCCGGCTGCACGGTGAGCGAGACGCGGTCATTGGCCAGAACGCCGGGGTATTGCTTGGTGATGCCTTGCAGCTCAAGGCGCGCAGGGGTGGTCATGAAAGCGAACGGTGGGCAGAAAAAGAGCGGGGCCAGGCGGATTGAAGCGGGCGGAAGCAAAGCGGGCCGGAGCCAGAAACGAAACGCCCGCCGCGCAAAGGCGGCGGGCGGCTGGGCACATCAAAAAAAGGAGCGAATTCAGGAAGCTGAAAAGGGGCCTTGCGCTTATTTAGCGGGGAGGTCTTGCTATTGATTAAGGAGCGAAAAACGCCTTCTTGCCCGCCTCCCGCGCCTTGCAACCCGGCGAGGACTTGCAACACCGCAAAACGCCGGGGCTGCGCCCAAGTCCGCGCTTTTCGCACCCACGGTCACTGAACCGGTTCTCAGGGCTTGGCCCCTGTGGGAAAGTGGTGCGGCCAAGGCGCATGAGGCGCCAGCGTGGTCTTGGGAGCCGGCCGGGCGGCTTTCTTGGCGCTGCCAGCCTTGGAGCGGGACGCAGGCTTCTTGGCTGCCGGCTTGGCAGCCGGAGCGGCGGCCTGGGCTTCGGGCGCAGGCTGGGCCGCCGCTGCGGGCTTGGCAGGAGCGGCTTTCTTTGCGGGCTTTTCCGCTTCAGCGGCCGCGCTCGCGGCGGGCTTGGCCGTTGCGGGCTTGGCCGTTGTTTTTGCAGCTGTTTTCACAGCGGGTTTTTCAGCTGTTTTCACAGCGGGTTTTTCAGCCGTTTTCACGCCGGATTCCGCCGCCGGGGCCTTGGGCGCAGCTTCTTTCTTGGCCGCAGCGGTCTTGACGGCGGGCTTTTCCGCTTTGACGGCGGCGCTGGCGACACTCTTTTTTGCGGCGGGAGCCTTGGGCGCTGCTACGGCTTTGGAGGCGGGCGCTGGCGCATCGGCGGCCTCGGCCTTGGCGGCCGGTTTTTTGGATGGTGTTTTGGCGGTTGCCATGATGTTCTCCTGAATCTGGCTGATCTGGCGGAAGTAGAGATGCCACGCCTGCCAAAGCAGGCGCTGCGTGCGCAGGGCGCGCAAGACGCTCTGCATGAAGCGCTGCGCCGCGTCAGGCAAGGCAAGCGGGGCGTAAGGGGAAATGGGCAGCGGCGCAAAAGCCGGAAAGCTGAACTGCAAAACCACCTTGGGCAAAGCGCCCGTCCAGGCCCCGGCAAAAGCGGAATCCATGCGCTTGCCGCGCTGCACGGCGGCAGGAGGGAAATAAAGGCGCAGTGCGTGTGTCATGCGTAGCCCTTGGCAGAACTGGGCGCGCGCCGGAGAAGCGAAAGGCGGCTTGCGGCGTGGCGAAACGGAAAAAGGCCCCGATTATGTGAGCAAGCTTTTCAATTGGGAAGCGCCTGCAAGCGGACAGGGCGCGCGCAATTCACCATCGGCGCCGGCCCCGTCAATTCGGGCGGCAAGAAAAGCGGTTCAGCAGCGCGCGCCGCCCGGGCAGTGCTGAATCTCGATGGTGCTGTGCGCCACTTCTTCGTGAATGGCGATGCGCTGGCGCAAGGCGTCGGCGGTGAGCGTGCGGTCGTGCGTGACCACCGTCAGCGCGCAGGCGTAAACGTCTTTGGACACGCGCCACACGTGCAAGTCGCTCACGCGGGTGCAGCCCGCGTCGGGCGGGTTTTCAATGGCTTCGCGGATTTCGGCCACCACGGGCGCGTCCATCTCGCGGTCGAGCAGCACCTTGCCCGTTTCCACGATCAGGCCCTTGGCCCACACGCCCACCAGCACTGCGCCCACGATGCCCATCACGGGGTCCATCCAGTTCCAGCCCCAGGCCCAGCCGCAGGCCAGCGCGGCAATGGCGAGCACCGACGTGGCCGCATCGGCTATCACGTGGATGTAGGCGGCCTTCAGGTTCAGGTCTTCATGGCCGTGATCGTGCGAATGGCCGTGATCGTGATCGTGCCCGTGCGCGTGTGAATGTGGATGGCCGTGCCCGTGCGAATGGCCGTGCCCGTGATCGTGCGCGCCGCCCAGAATGAAGGCGCTGGCCACGTTCACCGCCAGCCCCAGCAGCGCCACGGCGATGGCCTCCGCGTAGCGGATGGGCTGCGGCGCCAGCAGCCGCTCCAGCGAGCCGGCCACCATCAGCGCTGCCACGCCCGCCAGCAAGATGGCGCTGGCAAAGCCCGCCAGCACTTCAATCTTCCAGGTGCCGAAGGCAAAGCGCGTGTCTTTGGCCAGACGGCGCGCGGCCGCGTAGGCAAAGGCCGACAGGCCAATGGCCAGCACGTGCGAACTCATGTGCCAGCCATCGGCCAGCAGCGCCATCGAGCCAGTCCACCAGCCCGCGCCGATTTCCAGCAGCATGGCCGCCACCGTCAGCGCCAGCACCAGGCGCGTGCCGCGCTCGGCCTTTTTCTGCTCCTGGCCGTGTGGGTTGAAGTCGTGCGTATGCGTCCAGCGCGAGAGGTCTTCGGTGTGCATGTTGCGAAACCCTTGCAAATGAAAACCGCCGATTCTCATGGCTGCCGCCCCGGCCCGGCGGCCAAAGGCGACACGTCAGCAGGGGCATGTGCGCCGGAAACCTGTTCTATGCCGGACTCCCGCAGTCAGGCGATGGTCAGCGCCACCTCGCCCACGCCTTCGATGCCGCCGGCCAGCGCGTCTCCCGCGCGCACCGCGCCCACGCCCTCGGGCGTGCCGGTGTAGATCAGGTCGCCCGGCTGCAAGCGGTAGTACTGCGAGAGATTGGCAATCACCTCGGGCACGCTCCAGATCATGTCGGCCAGATCGCCCTGCTGGCGCAGCTGGCCGTTCACGCTCAGATGAATGCGCCCCGCTTGCGGATGGCCGATGGCGCTGGCTGGCGCCAGCGGCGAGATGACGGCGGCGTTTTCAAAGTCTTTCGCCAGGCTCCAGGGGCGGCCTTTCGCCTTGGCGGCAGCCTGCAAATCGCGCCGCGTCATGTCCAGCCCGCAGGCGTAGCCCCACACGCAGTCCAGCGCCTGCTCAGGCGCAATGCGCAAGGCGCTTTGCCCGATGGCCACGACCAGCTCCACCTCGTGGTGCAGCTCGTCCGTGCCCGGCGGGTAAGGCACGGCCGCGCCGCTGGGCGCAAGCGCAGCGGGCGATTTGCAAAAGTAAAACGGCGGCTCGCGCGCGGGGTCAGACCCCATTTCGCGCGCATGCCCCGCGTAATTGCGCCCCACACAGAAGATGCGCGAGACGGCGTAAAGCGACGAAGCGCCGCGCACGGCCACGGCGGGCCGCGCAGGCGGAGGAAAAACGTAGGCAGTCATGGCGAAAACACAAAAAAGCGAAGGGCGGCGGCGCGCCCTTCAAAAAAACCGTCTTTCAGCCGCCGAACTCGCGCCCCAGCTCCTGCGCGCGCTGGCGCGCCGCGTGCATGGCAGCGATGAAAGCCGCATCCACGCTCGCCGCCTGCATGGCCGAAAGGGCGGCGAAAGTGGTGCCGCCCTTGCTCGTCACGCGCTCGCGCAGCGCGGCGGGCGGCTCGCCAGAATGGGCGGCCAGCGCGCTGGCGCCGCTGAACGTGGCAATGGCCAGGCGCAGCGCGTCGGCGGCGGGCAGCCCCATCTGCCCGCCCGCTTGCTGCATGGCCTCCAGAAAGTAGAAAACGTAGGCGGGGCCGGAGCCTGACAGCGCCGTCACGGCGTCCAGCAGCGGCTCCTCGCTCACCCACAAATGCTCGCCCGTGGCGTCGATCACGCGGCAGGCCAGCGCGCGGTCGGCCTCGCTGGTTTCGGGCCGGGCATACAGCCCCGTCATGCCCCGCCCCGCCAGCGCGGGCGTGTTGGGCATGGCGCGAATCACGCGCGGCGTGCCCAGCCAGCGGGCCAGGCTGTCCGTGCCGATGCCCGCCGCCACTGAAAGATGCAGCGCCTGCCGCGCATGCGGAGCCACCGGCGCGGCCGCCTGCGCCAGCACCTGGGGCTTGACGGCCCAGACCACCAGCGCGGCCTGCGCCAGCGCGGCCCGCGCCGCTTCGGCGTCTGGCAGCGCAGCCACGCCCAGCCGCTCGCGCAGAGCTTGCGCCTGGGCCGCCTGCGGCTCAATCACGGTGATGTCCGCCGCAGGCGCGCCCTGGCGCAGCAGCCCGCCCGCAATGGCGCTGGCCATGTTGCCGCCGCCGACAAAAACGATGGGAGGAAGGGGAAAGCTCATGAAACGTCCTGAAATAGCGTTGCGCGGGCCAGGATTTTCAGGCTGGAAGGCTGCGCTTCGCGGCAAACCCGGGCGAGGCAACGCGCGCGGCCTGCTCCGCCCGGCGGATCGCGCAAGGGAAAAGCGCCCGGAACATCAAAAACAGGAGCTGATTCAAGGTGCCCAAAACGGCCCTCGCGCACATTCCACTAGGACATCACGCTATGTAAAAAGGAGCTAAAAATGCCACTCAAACACACTCCCGCCTCCGGCCCCTGCGGGATTTCAGGCCGCTTCCTGGCGGAGCTGATAGCCAATGACAAGCGCGCCCGCTTCAAAGCACGGCATGCCCAGCGAGATGTGGCCCCTGGCGTGCAGAACGCAGCTGCTGCGGCGCAGGGCCAGCTCGGTGTGCTGGCCGTCGTCAAAGCACACCCAGGTGCCGTAGGTGCTGGTGTCGGCCAGGGAAATATTGCCGTTGCTGTATTCCAGCCGGGCATGCTGGCGCGAGGCGCGCGGGTCGGCGATGACGAAGTGGCACTGCGGCGCGCGCCCCAGCAGAACGGGCATTTCGCCGGAGCGGAAAGTGGCCGACGCGCCTTCCCTCACAAGCGTGATGGCGTATTTGGGAAGCGGCGGCATGCCGCTTGCGCTGCCAGCGTCGATGGCGCCGGAGATGGTGAGAAAGTCGGTGCTGGCGCTGTCGTCCCACTCAATCTGGAACACCGCGCGCGGCTGCCTGAGGCCGCGTATGGCCAGGCTGCCCAGCGGGCGGCTGCGCGGCGGCCGCGCTTGCGGGCCAATGCCTTCCATGACTTCGCGCGCAGCCAGAATGCGGCCGCCGCCGGCCATTTCGCACAGGCGCGCGGCCAGGTTCAGCGCCTCGCCGTAGACGTCATCGCTCAGGCGCACCACTTCGCCAGCGGCCATGCCCACGCGCAGGCCCCTGCGCATGGGCGGCGGCCAGCGGTTCAGATGACGGGCATGCCTGCTTTGCACGGCCATGCTGGCGCGGATGGCGGCAGCCGGGCTGTCAAAGGCGGCCAGCACGCCATCGCCCAGCCGTTTGATGATTTCTCCGCCGCAGCTCTCGCACACGCGGCTGATCCAGCGGGTGAGCCTAGCCATGGCGCCGGCGACCTGCTCATTGCCCAGTGTTTCAAATGCGCTGGCGCTCCCGACCAGATCAATGAAGACGATGGTCTGGCTTCGATTCATGGCGGCAACGCGCGCCCGCCGGAGAGGCCGCAGGCGCTTTCTTTTTTGGAGTTTTTGACGTGGAGTCACGTGGGGCGCGCGGACCGTCCGCGCAGAATGCGTGATTTTACGGAGCCAAGGCCTGAAACCCGCTCTCAACGCCTGTTCAGGCCCTGATCGGGATGGGCTTTTTGCGCCCACGGGCGGACGGAAGCAGCCCTGATTTCCTGCTCCTGCGCGGGCGGGCGGCAGCTCCTACAATCCCGCGCCCCATGCCCGCCGCCCTCTCCTTTCAGTCCGTCAGCAAGCGTTACGCGCCCCTGCGCGGCGGCGCGCCTGCCTTTATGGCGCTGGATGAGGTGTCGTTTGACGTGGCCGAAGGCGGCATTCTGGGCCTGCTGGGGCCTAACGGCGCGGGCAAAACCACGCTCATCAGCATTCTGGCCGGGCTGGCGCGCGCCAGCAGCGGGCGGGCGCTGGTGCTGGGGGTGGACGCGCAGCGCGAGCCGCTGCGCGCGCGCCGCCTGCTGGGCGTGGTGCCGCAAGAGCTGGCGAGCGACCCCTTTTTCAGCGTGCGCGAGGCGCTGCGCCTGCAATCGGGCTATTTCGGCATCCGGCGCAATGAGGCGTGGATTGACGAGCTGCTGGCCCATCTGGGCCTGGCCGACAAGGCCGACGCCCAGCCGCGCCATCTTTCCGGCGGCATGAAGCGGCGGCTGATGGTGGCGCAGGCGCTGGTGCACCGCCCGCCCGTCATCGTGCTGGACGAGCCGACGGCGGGCGTGGATGTGGACTTGCGCCAGAGCCTGTGGCAGTTCATCGCGCGCCTGAACCGCGAGGGCCACACCATCATGCTGACCACGCACTATCTGGAAGAAGCCCAGGCGCTGGCGGGCCGCATTGCCATGCTGCGCAAGGGCCGCCTGGTGGCGCTGGACGACACCGCCGCACTGCTGGCCAGCACCCGCGCCAGCCAGCTCAGCTTCACCGTGGCGGGCGCGGCGGGTGATGCGGGGCAGGCCGGCGTTCTGGAGCGCCTGCCCGCCGCCTTGCTGCCGCAGGCGCGCGTGACAGGGCGCGTGGTACAGCTGAACGTGCAAAGCGCCGACGACGTGGAGCAGGCACTGGCCGCCGTGCGCCAGGCCGGCCTGCTGGCCGAAAACGTGGAAGTGCGCCACACCGATCTGGAAGACGTGTTCCTGAACGTGATGGCCGCGCGCTGAAAAAACCAAAGGTTCCCTCTGATGACCGGCTGGCAAACCCTGTTCTACAAAGAAGTGCTGCGCTTTTGGAAAGTGGGCCTGCAAACCATTGGCGCGCCCGTTTTCTCGGCGCTGCTGTATCTGCTCATCTTCAGCCACGTGCTCGACGCGCACGTGCAGGTGTATGAAGGTGTGAGCTACACCGCCTTTCTCGCGCCGGGGCTGGTGATGATGAGCGTGCTGCAAAACGCCTTCGCCAACAGCTCCTCCAGCCTCATCCAGAGCAAGATCACGGGCAGCCTGGTCTTTGTGCAGCTTGCGCCGCTGTCGCACCGCGCCTGGTTTGCCGCTTACGTCGGCTCGTCCATCGTGCGCGCGCTGGCCGTGGGCCTGGGCGTGGGCGCGGCGGCCTGGCTGTTCGCGCGCTTTTCGCTTGCGCAGCCGCTGTGGGCGCTGGCTTTTGCGCTGTGCGGCGCGGCGCTGATGGGCGCGCTGGGGCTGATTGCCGGGCTGTGGGCCGAAAAGTTCGACCAGATGGCCGCCTTCCAGAACTTTCTCGTCATGCCGCTGACCATGCTCTCGGGCGTGTTCTATTCCGTTCACTCGCTGCCCGCTTTCTGGCAAAGCGCCAGCCGCCTGAACCCGTTTTTCTACGTGATTGACGGCTTTCGCTACGGCTTTTTCGGCATAAGCGACGTCTCGCCCTGGCTGGCCCTGGGCGTGACGGCCGCCGCCAGCGCCGCCTGCTCCCTGCTGGCGCTGGCCCTGCTCAAAAGCGGCTACAAGCTGCGCAGCTGAAGCGCCTTCTTTCACACCTCCCGCTCCCACTTTCACAAAGGAACGCCCACATGGACGCAGAAGAAATCCAAACCCTGATTGCCGCCGCTTTGCCCTGCGAGCACCTGCAAGTGCAAGGCGATGGCCGGCACTGGTTCGCCCTCATCGTCTCGCCCGCCTTTGAGGGCAAGCGCCCCATCCAGCGCCACCAGCAGGTTTATGCCGCCCTGGGCGAAAGCCTGAAAAGCGAAGCCCTGCACGCCCTTTCCATGAAAACCCTCACGCCCGCCGAATGGGCGCAGCGGCAGGCAAAGCCGCAGGCCTAAGCCCCGCTGGCAGCCCGCCGTCAAGAGCCTGTGCAGCCCCCCTTCACGCCCGCCGCAGCGCCCAGCCAGCGAAATCAGGCACGCGGAAAAACAGGCTGGGCGGCGTGAAGCCGCAGCCCCCGGCCAGTGCGGCGAACGCTTCAGGCGTGAGCGGAAAAAAGTCTTGTTGCAGGCGGGAACGCATGACTTGCGCCTTCTCGGCGGGCAGGCCCAGGGCCGTCACGCACTCAATCAGCGCCTCGCGCTCATCAGGCTGGGCGGCAATCAAATCGCTGAGCAGCAGCGGCGCGCCGGGCTTCAGGCGCCGGGCAATGCCTTCGAGCAACTGGCGCTTGCCCTCCAGGCCTTCAATGAAGTGCATGACCAGGTGGCAGACAGCGCCGTCGTGCGGCTCTTGCGGGGCGCTGTCCAGAAAGCCGCCGTGCCAGTCGATCTGCGGCACGCCCGCCGCCAGGCACTTCTGCCGCGCCAGCGCCAGCATCTCGGGCATCGGCTCCACGGCGGTGTAGCGCCACGATTTGCCCACCTGCCGCGCCATCTGGTGCAGCGCCAGCAAGTCCGCGCCGGTGCCCGCGCCCACGGCCAGCACGCGCGCGCCATCAGGCAGCCACTGCCCCAGCAGGGCCGCGCCGCCGTGGTGCAGCACGGCATAGCCAGGCACAAGAGAGGGAATGCGGCCGTCGTAATGCTGCACTTCCTGCGCAGTGAAGTGCGAGAGGCTGGAGCGCGGATCGGGCAATGGCTGTGTCATGGCAAAGGAATGGAAGGGTGTGAAAAGAAAAAAGCTGGGAAAGCCGCTGGCAATTCGCCCCGGCCCCGCGAAAGCGGGCGGCCCGAAAGCGGTACAGGAGTTGTTCTGGGTGGACCTTTTTTAGCTCCTTTATCCATAGCATGAGGTCCTAGATGAATGTGCGCCAAGGCCGTTTTCATAGGGCCTGAATTCGCTCCTTATTTCGATGCGCCAGCCCTCGTGCGAGCGCATCCATCCAGCGCCCTGCCAGCGCAGCCATGCCAGCGGAAGCGACAGCCAGCGCGGCCACCAGCGCAGCGCTGCCCGCGCCGTCAAGCAGCCAGCCGGCCAGCGGCATGAGCGCCAAGCGCCCCAAAGCGAAGAAGCTGGCTTGCAGGCCGTAGTCCGCCGCCTGGCAGGCGGGGCGCGCGCGTTCCATCATCAAGCCGAAAGCCACACTGGCCGAAATGCCCGTGGCGCAAGCCAGCCAGCCGCTGGCGGCAATGAGCCACGCAGCACTGGCCTGGCAGGCCAGGCAGGCGGCCAGCGCTGCCAGCGCAGCCGCGCCAAACCAGGTAGCGCGCGGTAGCAAGGCGGGCAGCCGCGCCGCTGGCGCAAGCAAGCCGGTGAGCAAGCTGGCCGCCGCACCCAACGCGCCGCCGCCCACGCCCACAATCCAGGCCACCTGTTCGGCAGCAAAGCCCTGGCCCAGCAGCATGGGCTTCAGGTAAACCCAAGCTGCACCGACAAGAGGAAAACACCCCGACAGCAACGCCAGCCAGCGCCAGGCGCCCGGCTGCGCCAGAAAGCCGCGCAGCAGCGCAGGCCACGTGGCGGGCGATGCCTGCACCCCTGTTACTGCCGAAGGCCGCGCGCCGCCATCGTCCTCGCCCGCCCCGTCCATGCGCAACGTGGGCAGCAACGCCAATGCCAGCGCGAGCAGGCCCGCCATGCCGTAAAACGGCGCGCTCCAGCCCAGGCGCTGCGAGAGCACCAGCATCACCCCGCCGCCCAGCACGGCCGCGCCGAACATGGCGGCCGAGCGCACGCCGCCAGCCCGCGCGCGCTCGGCGGGCGGCAATACGCGAATTTGCAAGGCGCTGACGGGCACATCAGCCCAAGTCGCCAGCAGCACGCAAGCCAGCAACAAGGCGAACAGCACCGGGCGGGCGCTATGGATGGACGCGAAGGCCAGCGCCAGCAGCGCCGCGCCGTAGCCCGCGCCCAGCGCCAGGCTCCAGGCCCGGTAGCGCCGCGCCTGATGAGCAGGCGTTGCACGCTCATCAGGCGCACGCTCGATCGGCGCGGCCAGCAGCAGCTTGAAGACCGCTGGCACGCCCGCAAGCTGGAACAGGCCGATTTCCAGCCCGCTCCAGCAGTGCTGGCGCATGAGCAGCGGCAAACCCAGCGCCAGATAGATCATGGGGCTGCTCAAAGCCAGGTGCAGCAGGCCGAAGACGAATTGCGGCCAGAAAAAGGACGCTCGCACGCGTGAAGATGACAAAGGCATGGCTGGGCGGTCAGAAGGCGCTTTGCTATTGGTTTGATGGCTGCCGGCGCACGTTTTCATGGGCTTTGCAGCAGCCTGGATGCCGCCTCACAGCCGCCATATCACCCGCAACCCCAGCTCGCGCGGCGGGCTGTAGATGACGATGTTGGCAAAGGGAAAGCCCCGCGCGTCATAGCGCCGGTTGCCTGCGTTGCGCACCCAGGCGCTGATTTCGGTGCGGCCCATGCGCCAGCCCGCGCTCAGGTCCAGCAGGGCATGGCCGCTCTGATAGTGCAGGTTGGCCGCATCCAGCCAGATGCGGCGGCTGGCGCTCAGGCGCATTTGCGCGTACCAAGGGCCGGGGTCATAGCGCAGGCCCAGGTGGGCGGTGGCGGCGGGCGTCATGGGGTTGCGATGGCCGTCATAACGATTGGCCCCGTCAGAAAAATGCCCGAAGCGCGTGCGGTTGAGCGCCACGCCCGCCTGCACCAGCCAGGAGCGGGCGGGCAGCCATTCGGCCTCCAGCTCGGCTCCGCGCGAGGTGGCGCTGGCCGCATTGGTGATGAACACCTGCCCCGGCGCGCCCATTTGCTGCACCTGCATGTTGTGCAGCCGCGTGTAGTACAGGGCAGCGGTGTAGCGCAGGCGGCGCCCTGGCTGGCCCTTGACGCCCAGCTCGAAGGAGCGTGCGCGCTCAGGCCCGTAGCTGCGCCACCGGACTGGAGCAAAGGCGTTGAAACCGGCGGCGCGGAGACCGTCCGCCACGCTGGCCCACAGCAAGGCGTCGCGGGCGGCGTATTGCACGGCCACTTTGGGCGACATCCGCGTGCCGCTTTGCGACAGGGTTTGCGCCGCAGGCGCGTTCTCGAAACCAAAGCGCAGGCGGCTTCGCTCGATGCGCGCGCCCAGCGTGAGCGTCCACGGCCCCGTCAGCGGAATGTTCCAGTGCGTAAAGGCTGCCAGCGTATGCCCGCGCTGCCAGGCGCGGGTGGGCGTAAGGGCCAGGGGCGTTTTCTGCACGAAGCCAAGGCGGTCGCGGTCGCGATCGGCATACAGGCCCAGCAGCCAGTCGCCGCCGCGTCCGCTGCGCCCTTGCAGGCGCAACTCCTGCGAGAGTGTGTTGAAACGGTGCTGGCGCTGCACGTGCATCAAGTCGGCGGGCATGAAGTCGGTGTCTTGCTGCAAACGGTCTTCAAACACATTGCTGGCGGTGATGGAGCGCAGGCGCAGCCCGCCGCCGAAGTCGTGCGTCACATCAGCCGACAGCGTATGCCCGCGCGAGGTATTGCTGCCCAGCCAGCCCGAGCGCACGGTGGCGCGCGGCGCGGCCACAGCGCCCCAGGCGCTGGCGCCATCGTCATCGCGGCGGGCGCTGGCGCGCAGGTTGATTTCAGTGCGCGCCGAGGGTGTCAGGCGCAGTGTGAGGCGGCCGTTGTACTGCTGGCGGCCGTCTTCGCGGCGGCCCGTGTGCAGGTTGCGAATGAAGCCGTCTTGCCGCATGAATTCGCCCGCAACGCCCAGATACGCGCGGCCCGGCTTCAAAGCGCGGCTGGCATCGGCGCGCAGCACGGCGCGCCGGCGGCTGCCGCCTTCAGCTGACAGCAGGGCATAGGGCGCATCGCCCGGCTGGCGCGTGACGACGCTGATCACCCCCGCCTGCGCGTTGCGCCCGTAAAGAGTGGACTGCGGGCCGCGCAGCACCTCCACGCTTTGCGCGCCCAGCAGGCTGTCGCCAAAACCCTGCCCGCGCAGCGTGGGCACGCCATCCACCAGCAGCGCAACGGCGGACGAAAAGCCGACGATGTTGGCCGTCATGCCGCGCATCACCGGTGGTGTGATGCTGCTTTGCCCCACAGGCTGAAAAGTCAGACCGGGCGTCATCTGCGCCACGCCCTGCAAATCGCGCACGCCTTCGCTGGCCAGCTCCTCGCCTGCGAAGGCCGTCACGCTTGCCGCTACCGCGTCCAGCGACTGACTTTGCTTATTCACCGTCACAGTCACAGCGGGCAGCGTCGGGTCAGCTTCGGGCGCGTCAGGCAAACCGGACGAATCCGGCAGCGCCTGCGCCGCCAGGCGCGCAGAAGCTGCAAGAAAAGACAAGGCAAAACAGGCCAAACGCATACAACATTCCAGGACAAGACGATGCCCGCATTCTGGGAAATGTTCGCATTCATGAAAATATGCAAACCAGCCAGATTCATATGTAAAACCGACATGCCCCTGCCCACATGCCGCCTCACCCCAGCAGACGCACACGCCGAGCGGCGCGGCCCCTGGAGCCGCACCCGCCTGCCGCCCGCGCTGGGCGACTGCCACAGCGACAGTGTGAGCCTGGCCCCGGGCCTGACCCTGATTGCCACCCGCTACCGGCCCGAGCGCGACCTGGTGGAAGAAAGCCGCCGCTGCCTGCCGCGCCCGCTGCTGAGCCTGACCTTCGGGCTGCAAGGCCACTCGTCTTTTGAAGAGCGGCGCGGCCAGCAGCTTCGCTTTGACTGCGGCAGCGTCACCGTCTCCAGCTTCATCGACGCCCAGGGCGAGCGCCGCTACAGCGGCAGCGCCGAGCAACACGTCGAGCAACTGCGCCTGCAACTGGACGAAGATCTGCTCACCGCCTACTTGGGCGAGGCCGCCGCCCGCCAGCTTTTGCGCCATGCCAGCGGCGTGCGCCTGCTGGCCTGCCGCCCCGCCAGCGCCGCCGCCCTGGCCCATGCCCGCGCCCTGGCCTGGCAGGCCGTCCATCCGGCGCCAGACACGCCGGGCAGGCTGCTGGCCCTGCACGCTGGCGCGCTGGCCCTGTTGCACGAGCAACTGCGCCTGCTGCCCGCCAGCGGCCCCACGCCCCTGTCCGCCGCGCCCCCAGCCGAAAGCCCTCGCTTGCTGCGTCCGCAGGAGGCCGCCCGCATGGAGCAGGCCCGCCGCTGGCTGCTGGCGCACGCGCATGAAAGCGTTTCCATCCGCCACCTGGCCGACGAGCTGCACATGAGCGAAAGCCGCCTGCGCCGCAGCTTCCGCCAAGCCTGGGGCGGCAGTCCGCAAGACTTTCACACCCGCGCGCGCATGGCGCTGGCCCTGCGCCACCTGCAAGCCGGCTGCCGCGTGACTGAAACCGCCTGGCGCGTGGGCTACGGCCAGCCAGGCAATTTCAGCCAGGCCTTCACTCGCCACTTCGGCTATCCGCCCAGCCAGGCGCGCTGCTTAAAAGATTGTGAACAGATTCTCAGGCTACGGCCCAGGCCAGCAGAATCAGCGCCACCATCAGTGTGAACAGGGCCAGCAGCGCGTTGCGCCACAGGGCGGGGGCGTGGCGCAGTTCCATGAATTCCAGAATCACCCCCAGCCCCTTGAGCCAGGCCAAGCCAAAGATGAGCCACACCACGGGCGTGTGAGCTGGCGTGTCCAGCTTGCCGCTGGCGTCCAGCCACCAGGTTGTGGCCGTGGCCGCCAGAAGCAGCAGCCACACGAGATCAATCAGGCGCAGTTTCATGGCCAGGCCCTTTCAGTGCATCACGTAAACCAGCGGGAACAGCACCAGCCACAGCAGATCAACCAGGTGCCAGAAGGCCGCCGCCGTTTCCAGCGCGTAGCCGCTGGGCGCGTTTTTCGGCTGCCGCGCCAGACCCGCCCCCACCAGCAGCAGTGCCAGCAGCCCTGCCAGCACATGCAGCAGGTGAAAGCCGGTGAGGATGAAATAGAAGTCGAAAAACAGATTGGTGGACAGCCCGATGCCTTCGGCCGCCTTGTCAGCGTATTCATGCAGCTTGAAAACGACAAAGCCTGCGCCCAAGGCCCAGCCAGCCGCCAGCCATAGCAGCCCGGCGGTTTTGCCGCCCTCGCGCACGGCCAGCACGGCGCGCGCTACGCACCAGCTGGCCGTCAGCAGCAGCGCCGTGTTGATGGCTCCCGCGCTGACATTCAGCCGCTGTTGCGAAGCGTTGAACAGCTCCAGATGCGCCACGCGCGCGAAAGCGAAAGCGCCAAACAGCACGCAAAAGGTCAGCGCCTCCAGCAAGACGACGTACCAGACGAACTGATCGCCAGGCAAACGCCGCGCCTGCGCCGGGGAAGGGGAAAGTGCGGAAGAGATGGATTCAGTCATGGGCAGCGGCTGATGGTAGCCCGCGCGCCGCGCCGGAAGGCGCGCCCATGCCACGGTTAGGGCCATAGGCTGGCGGCGGGTTTTCTTCTGCTTGCTCCGTAATGCCCGGCTGGCAGGCGCTGGCGGGCGCAGTCATGAGCCAGCGTGCGCCCAGCGCCCCGGCATGCCAAGCCAGGCAGATGGGCTGGTCTGGCCGCGCCTGAATGTAGAGGCCGATGTCCACCGGCAGCCATTGACGGAGCGCGCCTTGCGCACCGCCCGGTGAAAGCAGGAGAGCGGCCAGAAGCAGGAAGCCAGCGTCAGGCCCAGCGTGGCCCATACCCGCGCCGATGAAGGCTGAGGCCCCTGCGCCAGTTCAGCCATGCGCCAGACAGCCAGCGCCGCATGACCCGCCGCCAGCGCCGCACCGCAGGCCCACAGCGCCTTCGCGGCCAGCCGCTGGCGCTGGCGGCGGGCCGTGCGGAGGCCGGACGGACGTGAACGGAAAGCGGTCGGCATGAGCAAACGGCGTGAGCAAGCGGCATGCAAGGTGGCGGCAGAAAAGAAACGCCGCAATGTTTAACTTAACGCAAACAAATATCTTTTTACATAGAATGCGACTGTTTCTTGAACATGTTCTTTTGAAAGGTGAATTTCATGTCCATTGGCATTCCGGCGCGCCTGAGCGCCATTTCCCTTGCCCTGCTGGCGCTGCCCGTCAGCGTGGCGCTGGCCCAGGGCGCAGGCCAGGCGGCCCAAACCGCGCACACGGCGCAAACAACCCACAAGGCCAAGGCCAAGGCCAAGGCCGATGCGGACGACAGCGCCACCGGCTACACGCTCGATACCGTGCAGGTCACGGCCAGCAGCGCCGCTGGCGGCGTCAAGGGCCGCCAGACGGTCGATAAAAACACCGTGGTGGACATGAAAGACGTGCTCTCGCAGCAGCCCGGCGTGCACGTCAGCGGCGGCAACGGCGCTTCGCAGATGTTCAGCATTCGCGGCCTGGGTGAAAACCACCTCACTTTCACCGTGGACAACGCCGGGCAAAGCTCGCAAGTCTTTCACCACCAGGGCCGCTTCATGTTCGACCCTGCGCTGCTCAAGAGCATTGAAGTGGAAAAAGGCGCGGGCGCGGCCAGCGCGGGCATCGGCGTGACAGCCGGCGCCATCCGCATGACCACCGTGGATGCGCCCGATTTGCTCGCCCCCGGCCAGAACTTCGGCGCGCGCGTGAGCGCCAGCGCGCAAAGCAATAAGGGCGCAGGCGCTTCGCTTGCCGGCTATGGCCGCTTTGGCGAGCGCTTTGACGGCCTGCTCATGCTCAACGGCGTGAACCAGAAAGACTACAAAGACGGCGACGGCAAAAAGGTTGAGCACTCCGCCGTGGACCAGCGCTCGTACCTGCTCAAGCTGGGCTGGAATCTCGCGCCTGATCACCGCCTCTCCATCAGCCAGCGCCATGAAGGCCAAAGCGGCAACCGCACCTTGCGCCTGAACGTGGCCGGCCTGGCGGGCTGCCCGCTGTATGACGGCGACCTGAAATACGACACCACCAACCTCGAATACAAGGGCCGCAACCTGGGCTTTGCGCAAAAGGCCGACGCCAACATCTATCACACCAAGATGGATGACTCCAAGCGCGCGCTAGGGCCTTTGGGCGGCTGCCGCGCCACTTCGCCCTACAACCACTCCAACGTCAAGAGCACGGGCGCCAACGCGGGCTTTGTCACGGCTTGGCAAGACCACCGCATCAAATACGGCGTGAACGTGCGCCGCGAGGAAGTCAACAACCTGGTCAGCCGCACTGGCGAGAAAAAAACCGACTGGGGCCTGTATGGCGAAGGCATCTGGGCCTTCGAGCCGTTCACCATCACCACCGGCCTGCGCTATGACCACTTCAGCCTGACCACGGCCCGGGGCAAGAGCGCCAGCAAAGGCCAGCTCAACCCCAGCATCAACGCCATTTGGGACATCAGCCCGCAATGGAGCCTGCATGCCGGCGTGGCGCAAGCCAGCCGCAGTCCGCGCCTGCAAGAGGCCATGCTCCTCAACCTCTCGCGCGGCGTGGCCGACGGCGTCAAGGCCGAGCGCGCCGTCAATACCGAAATCGGCGCGCAGTGGCAAAGCGGCCCCTTCACTGCCTCGGGCGCGGTGTTCCGCCAGGTCACGCACGACTACCTGGGCAACAACGCCCGCAACGAGCAAGACAACGTGGGCAAGCTCATCAACCGGGGCTACGAGCTGGAAGCGGGCTGGCGCGACGGCCCCTGGCAGGCGCGCGCGGCCATGACGCACAGCAAGCCCCGTCTGGAAGGCAGCCTGGGCGGCTTGTCCTCCACGCTCAACTACACGCCCACAGGCCGCCAGTGGCATACGCAGCTGAGCTACCGCTTCGCCCAGCCGCGCCTTGAAATCGGCTGGCGCGGCCAGTTCACCGAAAGCCTCACCGTGCCCGTCGTCAACCGCGCGGGCGTGCAAACCGGCAGCCAAACGCTGCGCTCGGTCATCCTGCACAGCCTCTACGCCAACTGGCAGCCGCTGGGCCACGACCGCTTCAACGTGAACCTGAGCGTGCACAACGTGGCCAACCGCCTCTACCGCACCCAGCGCAGCTCCATCCTGGAGCCGGGCCGCGACTGGCGCCTGAGCGTGAACTGGCGGTTCTAAACCTGCCCCGGCGCGCGGCCCTTCGGCCAAGCGCCGCACCTCATGCCATGCGCAAAGCCGCCGCAGCGCGAAGCTCCGGCGGCTTTTTTCTGCACGCTTCAAGTCTGGGGTGAACCCGCAACCCAGCCCCGGAAACCGGTTTACGGTCCGCCTGAAAGGAGGCGAAAAGACCATATCGAGGAGGGCACTCAATTTCGCTCCTGTATCAATAGCATGAGGTCCTAGTGAAAACTGCGCAGAATGTCATTTCAACCCCATTTAATTTGCTCCTGTTTTTAATCTACCCCGGCAGACAATCCTGCCTGGAAAGGCGCCTACCCCCGGTAACCACCCTAGCTAGGCAACCATGCACATTGTCCTTACCATGTCTGCCGTTTCAACCACTCATCGTGAATGGGAGCGCAAACCATGCGAATCAGTCCGAGCAGTCCAAACTTTCACGCAGTCAGCACGCGCCCGATGGACGCTGCCGCTTCATCCGCCCGCCAGGTCGATCACAGCCGTGGCTATCCCGTAGGCGACGGAACCTTTGCCAGCAGCGTCAGGGGCACGGCTCCGCAGCGCGAACGGGATTTGCAGCTGGCCATGATGTCCAACGATGCCTACAAATCCGACGCTCCAGGCGCAACAGGCACCCAGTCTGAACGCGAACTGGAGCAAGCCGGATGGCGGCGTTTGAGGCCCGAAGGCGATCACCTGGTGGATGCGCAAGGCAATCGCATCCCCATCTCTGCCGCTGACCTGCATGACCCCACGACCGGATTTGACGCGGCCATTTATCAAAATGCACAAGGCCAATATGTGGTGGCCTATCGCGGCACTGACAACTGGAGTCCGGGCGCAGGCGGCGATCTCACCACCAATGCCGGGCAGGGCGCCGGCCTGAAAACCGAGCAATATCAGCAAGCGGTTGCCTTGGCCCAGAATGCCGAAAAAATATTCGGCAAAGGCAATGTGGTTTTCACGGGGCATTCGCTGGGAGGCGGCCTGGCTTCCGCCGCCATGCTGGCAACGGGCGCGCCCGGCGTTACTTTCAATGCGGCGGGTTTGAGCGACAACACCATTCGCGCCCTGCAAGGCAACCCCAATGAAGTTCGCGCGGCGATGGCAGACAACGGGCAAATTCGCCGCTATGTCGTCGATGGCGATTTGCTGACAACGGCGCAGCAAAAAAGCGAAGCCACAAAAGGCTGGCAGCAATTTGGAATTACCAGCATTCTGGGCGGCTCCTTGCCTGATGCGGTGGGGCATGAATTGCATGTGAAACCCTCCCAAACGACGGATAAATCGGGCCTTATGGGGCCAGTCAATCTGCACGGCGGCGGCCAGGACAACACGTCCTATGTGGAGGCCCTGCGTGAAAACGCTGCATATGAGAAATCAAATCCGCTGCCTATCCTGAATGTCTTTGAAAATCTTTCCGAGGCAAAGGTTAATCTCTTGGCCTCTGCGGGCAAGAATGGATTTGACTTTGGTTCTGAAGCTGTTGGCGCATTGCACGAAACGCGCGGCGAGATGTCGGCAGTTGTCAAAAACGATCTGGCGAAAGGCCAGCTGATTGAAGGCAGCGTGCGTTTGACGGGGCAAGCCGCCGATGCCGCCCTGGACATCACCGGCAGCGCAGTCAGGCAAGGAGCCGACTTTGCCGGTGATGTCGTCATGGAAGGCTCCACCCTCGTTGGCAAGTTCATACGCAATACGGGCAAGCAAGTGGGCCTGGAATCAGGCTTCAACAAGGTGGCCTCTTTTGTTGAAACGGCTGGCCAAGGCATCAACACGCTGATGGATAAAGCGGGCGACCTGGCAGGCCGTGGGCTGGACAAGCTGGGCGACGGCATTCAATGGGCCACTGGAAAATTGGGTGATGGCATTCAATTGGCCCGCGATGCGACTCTATGGGCGGCTGGCAAAGCCGTTGATGGAGCCAAATGGGCTGCTGGGAAAGCCGTTGATGGAGCCAAATGGGCGGCCGGAAAAGCCGTGGATGGAGCGCGATGGGCTGCCGGCAAAGTGGCAGACGGCGCAAATTGGGCGGCTGGCAAAGTGGCTGAAGGCGCAAAATGGCTTGCAGACAGCAAGCTCAACCCCGCAAACTGGTGGTAAGCAATCCGTTCAAAGAGAAAAGCCGGTTTTTTGATCACCTGTGTCATCATCAACGCCCGCCGGAAACGCCGGGCGTTTTTGTCTTTATCGGAGCGTTGACTCTCCATGGCCGCTTCAATGCTGACGTGACGGGGCACCCCTATGCCGCAAACCCCTTTCATCCATTTTTCCAGGCGTTTGCCAGCATTACTGGCATTGTTTTTTTCAATCATCCTGGCGACAGCCGCCTGTGGCCAGCAAGGAACTCAAATGAACTCTGAAAATTTCGGCTCTCCCAAGGCTGCGGCTCTTTATGCGGCGGCGGCCGGTGGCGATATGGCCCGCGCGCGTGAGCTGATTGCCGATGGCGCCGATCCCGATAGCCTCAATGCACGCGAAATGTCTTTGCTGGGCGTGGCCATGAAAGAAGGCAACCGGACGGCCTTTGACAATTTGCTGGAGCTGGGCGCTTCCCCCAGCCATCTGGGGCAGGCGCGTGATACGCCCATGCATATGGCAGCCATACTGGAAGACAGTTACTGGCTCAAAACCATGCTCAAACGCGGCGCTTCCACCGAAGGGAAAAACAAATTGGGAGAAACGCCGCTGTTTGCTGCTTTAGGCCCCAATACCGAAGCCAATGTGCGCCTTTTGCTCGATGCGGGCGCGAATATTCATGTGCGCAATAAAAATGATGAAACGCTGGTACACAAGGCCGCTTCTATCAACAGTTATGGCGATGTGCTGCGGTTTCTTGAACTGGGCGTGGATCCGCGCGCCACAGATCGCTGGGGCTACACATTCCAACATGCGTTTTTCAACACGCCTGAAAACCTGCTGATGGCCAGCGCCAAGGCCCAGCGCGAGAAGGTGCGGGGCTGGTTGCGCGAGCGCGGCATCGCCGTGGAAGACCACGCCTCGCGTTAGCGGGGCCGGGGAAGGCTTGTGTTTGGTAGCTGCGTGAGGGCGCTGGAAGTTGCAGGGCTGCATCCACGACGCCAGCTCATCAGTGCGACGGCCTGAAGCGCGATAGCGACACGCATAGGCCCATTGCCCGGGCAACGCCTGAATGAACCGCCCGGCCTTGCCATGAATTTTGAGCGTATAGGGCTTGGTTCGAAAGCGCCCGATCTTCAGGCCGCAGCAACTTGGTGAAGCGCTGTCACCGGATTTCCAAAAGCCAGCCGCTTCAAAAGCAGCGCTCATGACACAGGGTTTGCAAGCGTTTCATCCACTTGGGCAGCCAGTTTCGGGCGAGATGCGGGCCGGGTCATGAACCGCCGCCATGTCATCAGCTGGGCTGCGTTTGCGTGCCTGCCGCCCGTGGCTGCACAGCCTGCCGCTTCCGCCGCGCCTGATCGACGCAACTGGCTGGAAAACTTTGGCCCCGCGCGCCAGCCGTGGATCGACAAGCTGCGCAGCCTGCGCCAAGGGCGCGCCGAGGTTTTTCGCATTGTGCAAATTGGCGATTCGCATACGGCGGGCGACTTTTTCACGGGCGGGCTGCGCGCCGCGCTGCAAGAGCGGTGGGGCAACGCGGGGGCGGGCTGGGTCTGGCCCGTTGCCGTGGCGGGGCAGCGGGCCGCCGTCATGCAATACGCCGCTAGCGGCTGGCGCGTGCTGACGGCGCGGCAGGAAGGCAGCGGCTTTCCTCTGGGCGGCGTGCTGGCGCGCTCGGAGCCTGGCGGGGGGCGTCTGCTGCTCACGCCCGCAGCAGGCTACGCAGGGCCGCAGCGCGTGACGGCGCTGGCGCGGCCCGCGCGCGCCAGCGGCCCGCTGCAGTTTGAGGATGCGCAGGGCCTGGCGCATGCCGAAGCGCCTGAAGCGCCTGAAGCGCCGCATGGCCAGGGCTGGCGCGCCATGGCCTTTCGGGCTGAGCCGCCGCTGCGCATCACGGCCCAGGCGGGCGATGTGTGGGAACTCGGCCCTATGGGTTTTGAAAACGGCGGCGCGGGCGTCACCGTCTCGGCGCTGGGTTTGAACGGCGCGCAAATCACCCACGCCGAACGCTGGCGGAGCGGCTGGCCGCAAGATTTGCTGGCCATGCGGGCTGATTTGCTCATCTTCGCCTTTGGCACGAATGAGGCTTTTGATCCGCGCCCCGACCCGGCCCGCGCTGAAGCCGCTTGGGCGCGCGTGCTGGACGCCGCCCGCCGCGCCCTCCCCCGCGCGGGTCTGCTCCTGCTGGGCGCGCCTGACGCGCTGCGCCCCGGCGCGCTCCAGACAGAGGCAGAGACAGAGAGCGACTGCGGCCGCCCCCTGTGGCTGGGCCTGGCGCAGCGCATGCAGCGCCGCCAGGCGCAGGCCGCCCAGGCCGCCTGGTGGCCCTGGCAAGACGCAATGGGCGGCCCCTGCACGGCGCGCCGCTGGCAGGCCGAGGGCCTGATGGCCCCCGACGGCGTGCATTTCACCCCCGCTGGCTACGCCCGCGCCGCCCGCCAGCTGGCTGACAGCCTGGCGCGTCTGGCGGGCTGAAGCCCGTTCATGGCCTGCACGCGTGCAGCAAGGCGCGAACAACGCGGCCGCGATGAGCCGGTTGCTGGCGCAATGCGCTATTTCAGCCGCCTATTTCGCTACTCTATTCGTAGCATGATGTCCTAGTTGATATTGCGCTGAACGGTATTTCCTGCCCCTTGAATTCGCTTCTGTTTTTGATGATGCCGCCTGACGGAATGGGACGGCCAGAAAGCGCCAACCCATGCGCCGGCCGCGCCAGCAGCCCGCCCGGGAGCGCGGCAAAGCCGCTTGGAACATGCGCGCGGGCAGAGATGCGCGGGAATGGCGCGCAGAGATGGCGCGCGGCGCGTGCCGCGCCTTCGCGCATTGCGTGACAATCCGTGCTTTTGCTGCAACGGGCTGTGACATATTTCCGCTTTGGAACCCGTTTCCGGGCAGCTTGGCCTGCCCTGTTGCGCTTTTTCACTTCAACCGGAGACTTTGTTCATGTCCTTGCATTTCCGCGCCAAATTCCATGCCGTCGCCCTGGCGCTGGGCGCTGCCTGCGCGCTGCCCGCCCATGCGCAGACGGAAATCCAGTGGTGGCATTCCATGTCAGGCGCTTTGGGCGAGTGGGTCAATGACCTGGCCAAGGAGTTCAACGAAAGCCAGCAGGAATACCGCGTGACGCCCACCTACAAGGGGCAGTACGGCGAGTCGATGACGGCCGCCATTGCCGCCTTCCGCTCGGGCAACGCGCCGCACATTCTTCAGGTGTTTGAAGTGGGCACGGCCACCATGATGGCCAGCAAGGGCGCCATCAAGCCCGTGGCCGAGGTCATGAAAGAAGCGGGCCTGGCCTTCGACCCCAAAGCCTACGTGCCCGCCGTGGCCGGCTACTACACCGCGCCCAATGGGCAGATGCTGAGCTTTCCCTTCAACAGCTCCACCACCGTTTTCTTCTACAACAAGGACGCCTTCAAGGCCGCCGGACTGGACGCTGACAAGCCGCCCAAAACCTGGCCCGAAGTGAAGGAGGCCGCGCAAAAGCTCAAGGCCGCCGGCCACAAGTGCCCCCTGACCACCAGCTGGGTGAGCTGGACGCAGCTGGAGAGCTTTTCGGCCTGGCACAACGTGCTCTTCGCCACGGAAAACAACGGCTTTGGCGGCACGGGCGCACGCATGGCCGTGGACTCGCCGGTGCACCTGCGCCACATTGAAAACCTGGCCGGCATGGCCAAGGACGGCCTGCTGATCTACAAGGGCCGGGGCAATCTGGCCGACGCCACCTTCGTCTCGGGCGAATGCGCCATGACCACCGGCTCCTCGGGCCTGTACGCCAACGTCAAGCGCAACGCCAAATTCGCCAGCGGCATCAGCACCCTGCCCTACTACCCCGACGTGCAAGGCGCGCCGCAGAACACCGTGATCGGCGGCGCCAGCCTGTGGGTGATGGGCGGCAAGAAGGCTGACGAATACAAGGGCGTGGGCAAGTTCTTCGCCTTCCTCGCGCAGCCTGAAGTGGCGGCCAAGAGCCACCAGCGCACGGGCTACCTGCCCGTGACCATCGCCGCCTATGAACTGACGGAGAAATCGGGCTTTTACAAGGAAAACCCCGGCACCGATGTGGCCGTGCAGCAGATGATTCGCCAGACCACCGACAAGTCGCGCGGCATCCGCCTGGGCAACTTCGTGCAGATTCGCACCATCGTCGATGAGGAGCTGGAAGGCGTGTGGAGCGGCAAGCAAAGCCCGAAGCAGGCGCTGGACGCCGTCGTCAAGCGCGGCAACGAGCAGCTGGAGCGCTTCCAGAAAGCGCACAAGTGAGGGCCTGAAGCGCCCCGCGCGCCGCCCCGGCGGGAGTGAACGCGGGGCCGCCCTGAACGCAGGGCCGCCCGTTTTTTGCGTTTCTCCAGAGCGGCCCCGCCAGGATTGCGCCGCCTGCCGCTGTGCCTTCCTGGCCTTCTTTGCGCGGGCCGCGCGGCGGCCCCGTGCCAAGCATGCCCCGCATAGAATGCGCGGTTTGGGCTGGCCGCCAGCCAGTTACACAGGCAACAAAAAAACCTGCTTCATTTACATGGAAAAGCGCGTTGTTTTCCGCTCCACCTGGCTGCCCTGGCTGCTGGTTGCGCCGCAGCTGGCCATCGTCATCATTTTCTTTTTCTGGCCCGCCGGACAGGCGCTTTTGCAAAGCGTGCAGCAGGAAGACGCTTTCGGCGCCAGCGTCGAATTCGTGGGCCTGGAAAACTTCCGCCACCTCTGGCAAGACGCCTCGTACCTGGCCTCTTTCAAAATCACCCTGCTGTTTTCAGCGCTCGTGGCGGCGCTGGGGCTGGCGCTCTCGCTCATGCTGGCCGTGATGGCCGACCGGGTGGTCAAGGGCGCGGCCATCTACAAAACCCTGCTCATCTGGCCTTACGCGGTGGCGCCCGCCGTGGCCGGGGTTTTGTGGCTCTTCATGTTCGCGCCGTCCATCGGCATGGTCAGCTATTGGCTGCGGGCCGCCGGGCTGGACTGGAATCACCTGATGAACAGCGGCCACGCCATGGCGCTGATCGTGATGGCGGCGGTGTGGAAACAGATTTCCTACAACTTCCTGTTTTTTCTGGCCGGCCTGCAATCCATTCCCAAATCCCTGATCGAGGCGGCGGCCATTGACGGCGCGGGGCCGTGGCGGCGTTTCTGGTCGGTGCAATTTCCGCTGCTTTCGCCCACCACTTTCTTTTTGCTGGTCATGAACGTGGTTTATGCCTTTTTCGACACTTTCGGCATTGTCGATGCCGCCACGCAAGGCGGGCCGGGGCAAGACACATCCATTCTGGTTTACAAGGTTTATCACGATGGCTTCAAGGCGCTTGATCTGGGCGGATCGGCAGCGCAATCGGTGGTATTGATGATCATGGTCGTGGCGCTGACCATTTTCCAGTTCCGTTTTATCGAAAAGCGCGTGCAATATCAATAAAACGTAATGGCCGCCCACATGAACCGCCGCCAGACACCATCAAGAAAACTGAAAAAAGAAAATGGTTGAAAACCGTCCCGCTGCCACGCTGCTGTCGCACCTTGTGCTGGTGCTGGGCGTGCTCATCATCGCCCTGCCGGTCTATATCACCTTCGTGGCCTCCACCCAGACGGCAGAGGCCATCGTGCAAAACGTGCCCATGTCGCTCGCGCCGGGCGGCAACATGCTGGAAAGCTACCGCCTGGCGCTGTTTGGCGGCGTCAGCGGCTACGGCACAAAAATCGAGCCTGTCTGGCCCATGATGTGGGTGAGCCTGGTCAGCGCGCTCATCATTGCCATTGGCAAGATCATCATTTCGCTGCTGTCGGCCTTTGCCATCGTCTATTTCCGCTTTCCGCTGCGCGGGCTGGTTTTCTGGGCGATTTTCATCACGCTCATGCTGCCGGTGGAAGTGCGCATATTGCCCACCTACAAGGTGGTTTCCGATCTGGGCCTGCTCAACAGTTATGCGGGGCTGACGGTGCCGCTGATCGCCTCGGCCACGGCCACATTCTTGTTTCGCCAGTTTTTTCTCACGGTGCCCGATGAATTAATTGAGGCCGCCCGCATTGACGGCGCAGGCCCCATGCGTTTTTTCAAGGATATTTTGCTGCCCCTTTCCAAAACCAGCATTGCCGCGCTGTTCGTCATTCAGTTCATTTACGGCTGGAATCAATATTTGTGGCCCCTACTGGTCACCACCAGCAGCGACATGTATCCCGTGGTGATGGGCATCAAAAGCATGATTACCGGCGGCGATGCCTATACCGAATGGAATGCCGTCATGGCCACGGCCATGCTTGCCATGCTGCCGCCCGCGCTGGTGGTCATTCTGATGCAACGCTGGTTCGTCAAGGGGCTGGTGGATTCCGAAAAATGATTTGCGCTCCCGGCGCGCGAATGAATCAGCCATTGGCCCTCAATACCCACACCTCTGCCCCGAAGCAAAACAGAAAATGGCATCCATCGAATTCAAAAACGTCATCAAGCGCTACGGCGCAGGCCCCAAGGCCAATCAGGTGATTCATGGCGTGAATGCCGATATTGCCGATGGCGAATTCATCGTCATCGTCGGCCCTTCGGGCTGCGGCAAATCCACGCTGCTGCGCATGGTGGCGGGGCTGGAAGAAATCAGCGGGGGCACGATTTCCATTGGCGGGCGCGTGGTCAATCAATTGGAGCCTGCGCAGCGCGATATTGCGATGGTTTTCCAGAATTACGCGCTTTATCCGCACATGAGCGTTTTCGAGAATATGGCCTATGGCCTGAAAATCGCCAAAGTGCCGAAAGAGGAAATACGCGCCCGCGTGGACAAGGCCGCCGCCATTCTCGAATTGGGGCACTTGCTGGAGCGCACGCCGCGCCAGCTCTCGGGCGGGCAGCGCCAGCGCGTGGCCATGGGCCGCGCCATCGTGCGCCAGCCCAAGGTGTTTCTGTTTGACGAGCCGCTGTCGAACCTGGATGCCAAGCTGCGCGCGCAAACGCGGCTGGAAATCGAAAAACTGCACCGCGAGCTGGGCATCACCAGCCTGTTCGTCACCCATGACCAGGTGGAAGCCATGACGCTGGCGCAACGCATGATCGTGATGAACGCGGGCCGCATGGAGCAGTTCGGCACGCCCGAAGAGGTGTATCACCATCCGGCCAGCACCTTCGTGGCCAGCTTCATCGGCTCGCCGCCCATGAATCTGCTCAAGAGTGCAGAGGGCATTCCGGAGGGCCGCATTCTCGGCATCCGCCCGGAGCACCTGCGCCTGCATCCCGATGGCTGGGAAATGAAGGTAGAAACCGTGGAAATGC
The DNA here is from genome assembly GCF_001262075.1 of Ottowia sp. oral taxon 894. GTDB lineage: Bacteria > Pseudomonadota > Gammaproteobacteria > Burkholderiales > Burkholderiaceae_C > Ottowia > Ottowia massiliensis. The sequence continues at coordinate 828,724 of NZ_CP012073.1, forward strand.
TGGGCGCCGAGCGCCTGATCTACGGCCATCTGGGCGGCGAGTGGACGATTCTGCGCATGAATGAAACCGACGCGCCGCCCGCCGTGGGCGACGCCATCCGCCTGGCGCCGCTGGAAGACCGGCTGCACTGGTTTGATGCAGCCACGGGCAAGCGCGTGCAGGAGTGAGGGCGCTTTGGGCGGCTCTTTGCGAGCCGCTTCAGCTTCAGGCCCGAATTGCCCGCAAGTCCCCGTGGAATCAGCGCGGGGCGCTCTTTTTTTTGAAGCAACATCCTTTTGAGTTCTTCCATGTGGCCCTACCCTTTCTGGATTGCCCATCGCGGCGCAGGCAAGCTGGCGCCGGAAAACACCCTGGCCGCCTTCCGGCTGGGCGCGGCGCACGGCTGGCGCATGGCCGAGTGCGACGTGAAGCTGTCGCAAGACGGCGTGCCCTTCCTGATGCATGACGCCACGCTGAAGCGCACGACCAGCGGCCACGGCGCGGCAGGCGAGCGGCCCTGGGGCCAGCTGGCGCAGCTTGATGCCGGCGGCTGGCACTCGCGCCAGTACGCAGGCGAGCCGCTGCCCACGCTGGAAAACGTGGCGCGCTGGTGTCTGGCCAATGGCGTTCTGCTCGATCTGGAAATCAAGCCCACGCCGGGGCAGGACGAAATCACCGGCCAGACCGTGGCCGCCTGCGCTGCCGCCCTCTGGGCTGACGCGCCCGTGCCGCCGCTGCTCACGTCTTTCAGCGTGCCGGCCTTGCAGGCAGCCCAGCGCGCCGCGCCCCGCCTGCCGCGCGGCCTGCTGCTGGACACGCTGCCGCCCGGCTGGCAGGCCGCCGCGCAGGCGCTGCAATGCGTGGCGCTGGTGTGCAATCACCAGCTCTGGACGCCCGCGCTGGTGGCCGAAGCCAAGGCGCTCGGCCTGCGCTGCCTGAGCTACACCGTCAATGACGAGGCTGAGGCCCGCCGCCTCATCAGCCTGGGCACGGATGGCATCGTGAGCGATGCCGTGGACCTGTTCTGCCCGGCGCGCGGCCAGGCGCTGGCAGATGCGCAACCCGGTGCGGCGCAAGGCGGCGCCACTTCCTGATGGCGCTTCTTGTTCGATAGCATGAGGTCCCCGTATTCATTGCGGCAAACGGCTTTTGCGGTACCTTGAATCTGCTCTTCTTTTTGATGCTGTGCGGCGGCGTAGCCCACATCCAGCCGCCGCCCCGGCCAGACCGTTTTTGATGCGCTTCAAGCCGGCCCCTGGCTGCCGGGGCCAGCGCCACGTGAAAAAGGCCCGATTTCTATAATCCGCAGCCTTATGGCTGTCTGGGCTTTGGGACTGAACCACCACACCGCCCCGCTGGATTTGCGCGGGCGGTTTGCTTTTGCCGTGGACCGCCTGGCGCCCACGCTGGACGCGCTGCGCCAGTTCCACGCGCGCCAGCCCGAAGCCGCCATTCTCTCCACCTGCAACCGCACCGAGGTCTATTGCGCCAGCGACGCGCCGCAAATCGACCGCACCCTCTCCTGGCTGGCCAGCGCGGGCGACGTGCCCGCCGACGCCCTGCGCCAGCACGCCTACGTGCTGCAAGACGACCAGGCCGCGCGCCACGCCTTTCGCGTAGCCAGCGGGCTGGACAGCATGGTGCTGGGCGAAGCGCAAATTCTGGGCCAGATGAAAAACGCCGTGCGCGCCGCCGACAGCGCAGGCGCGCTGGGCGTCACGCTCAACCAGCTTTTCCAGCGCAGCTTTGCCGTCGCCAAGCAAGTGCGCAGCAGCACCGAAATCGGCGCGCACAGCATCAGCATGGCCGCCGCCGCCGTGCGCCTGGCCGGGCAGCTCTTTGAAGACCTGGCGCAAATCCGCGTACTGTTCGTGGGCGCGGGCGAAATGATCGAGCTTTGCGCCACGCACTTTGCCGCGCACAGCCCAAAAAGCCTGGCCATTGCCAACCGCACGCTGGAGCGCGGCGAAAAACTGGCCGCGCGCTTTGGCGCCGAAGGGCTGCGCCTGGCCGAGCTGCCCGAGCGCCTGCACGAATTCGACGCCGTGGTCAGCTGCACCGCCAGCCAGCTGCCCATCATTGGCCTGGGCGCAGTGGAGCGGGCGCTGAAAAAACGCCGCCACCGCCCGCTGTTCATGGTCGATCTGGCCGTGCCGCGCGACATCGAACCCGAAGTGCGGCAGCTCGATGACGTTTACCTCTACACCGTGGACGACTTGGCCCAGGTCGTGCAAACCGCCCACGCCAGCCGCCAGGCCGCCGTAGCGCAGGCCGAAGCCATCATCGACGCGGGCGTGCGCAGCTTCGTGCACTGGCTGGACCAGCGCAGCCCAACAAGCGGCGTAGTGCCCCTCATCCAGCAAATCAACGCACAAGCCGACGCCTGGCGCGCCGCCGAACTGGCCCGCGCCCGCAAGCGGCTGGCCAAAGGCGAAGACATCGACGCCGTGCTCGAAGCCCTCTCGCGCGGGCTGACACAAAAAATGCTGCACGGCGCTCTGGCCGAACTGCACAGCGCCGACAGCCAGCAACGCGAACAAACCAGCCACACCCTCTCGCGCATCTTTTTGCGCTCGCGGCAAGCCTGAGCCGCCCTTCACTCCGCAACGCCCGCCTTGGGCGTTTTCTGTTTTTCAAACCATGACCAACGAAACACCTGCCACCGGCCAAACGAGCCAGACAAGCCAAGCAGCGCAGACCGGCGGCAAAACCGCCGCGCGCCGCACCCATCCGCTGCTGGCCCAGCTGGCCCAGTGGCACCCCGGACTGTTTGGCCAAACGCCCCAGCCGCTCAAGCGCGGCATCTACGACGACCTGCTGGCGCTGCACGCCGCCGAACTGAAAGCCGAAGAGCTGGGGCAGGCGCTGGCCATTCACACCCGCTCCACCCGCTACCTCAGCGCCGTGGCGCAAGGGCTGCCGCGCCGCGACCTGCAAGGCCAGGCCGTGGAAGCGCCCGCGCCCGAACACATTTACCAGGCGCTGCTGGAAGTGTTCCGCCGCCGCCAGCAGCGCAGCGCCGAAGACCTCGGCCCCAAGCTGCGCCGCCGCATCGCGCAGGCGTGGCAGGCCAGCGGCCTCACGCGCGACGACTACGCGCAAGCCATGCACAGCAAGAAAAACGAACAGGCCAACGCCGTGCTGCAAGCCGCGCTGGAAGAAGCCGCCGCGCAAATGGCCAAAGACGAAGCGCTGCTGCGCGCTTTTGAAGCCAGCGCCCAAAGCGAAACAGACTTTGCGCAGATGTATGGCCTGCACCCGCGCGAAGCCGCCCGCGCCCTGGCGCGCGCCCGCCAGCAGCGCAGCAGGGTGTGACGGAGTGCCGGAGCGGGCCTCGAATTCGCTCCTTGTTCAATAGCAAGACGTCCTAGTGGAACAGGCGCAAGCGCCAGTTTCATTGCCATCAATTCGCTCATTTTTTTGATGCCAATTTACCTGCAAACGAGCGGGGCAAACCACGCTCTCCAGCCCGCCCGGAAGGAGCACCTATGTGAATACACCGGATGACGTGGCCCGCGCGGCAATTGCCCCTTCATTTCAGTCAGGAATGAGATATACTTGAGGAAATTACTCGGGAATGAGCCGCCCACGATCTCTTCCCCCGCCTCTTCAAGGAAAACACCATGCGCCTGACCACCAAAGGACGCTTTGCCGTTACCGCCATGATTGATCTGGCGTTGCGCCAGGACACCGGCCCCGTCACGCTCGCCGCCATCAGCCAGCGCCAGGGCATTTCGCTCTCTTACCTGGAGCAGCTCTTTGGCAAGCTGCGCCGCAATTACCTGGTCGAGTCCACGCGCGGCCCCGGCGGCGGCTATTCGCTGGGACGCAAGGCGGTGGACATCACGGTGGCCGACATCATCACCTCCGTGGACGAACCCATCGACGCCACCCACTGCGGCGGCAAGGCCAACTGCGGCGCCAATGGCACGCAGTGCATGACGCACGATTTGTGGACGGCGCTGAACGCCCATGTGCTTGAATTTCTGGCTTCCGTCACGCTGCAAAAGCTGGTGGAAGACCAGCATGCCAACGGCATTGCCATCGATGACCGGCAGGCCGTCAAGCGGCCCATTTCCGCCATGCCGGTTGTCAAACCCATCCGCGTGACGGCGCCCAATTCCGTCTTTGCACTGGGCGGAGCGGCTGCCAAATAGAGCGCGTCAATCAGCGTCATTGGCAAAAGCCAAATCCATAACGCCCACAATGTCAGGCAAACCCGCGATCATCGAGACATTGATTTCCATTCCGAACGACAAGCCAGAAACACCATGAGCAACGCCCCACAGAAAAACCCCATTTACCTTGACTACGGCGCCACCACGCCTTGCGACCCGCGCGTGGTGGACGCCATGGTGCCCTGGCTCTACGAACACTTTGGCAACGCCGCCAGCCGCAGCCACGCCTGGGGCTGGGAAGCCGAGGCCGCCATTGAAAAGGCGCGCGGCCATGTGGCCGACCTCATTGGCGCCGATCCGCGCGAAATCATCTGGACTTCCGGCGCCACCGAGTCCACCAACCTTGCCCTCAAAGGCGCGGCGCACTTCTACCAGAGCAAGGGCAAGCACCTCATCACCCTGAAAACCGAGCACAAGGCCACGCTGGACACCATGCGCGAGCTGGAGCGCCAGGGCTTTGAAGTGACCTACATGGACGTCAAGCCCGACGGCCTGCTCGATTTGGAAGCCTTCAAGGCCGCCATCCGGCCCGACACCATCCTGGCCAGCATCCTGTTCGTGAACAACGAAATCGGCGTGATTCAGGACATCGCCGCCATCGGCGCCATCTGCCGCGAGCACGGCGTGCTGCTGCATGTGGATGCCGCGCAGGCCACGGGCCGCGTGGAAATCGACGTGAAAAAGCTCCCCATCGACCTGATGAGCCTGACCGCGCACAAAACCTATGGCCCCAAAGGCATCGGCGCGCTCTATGTGCGCCGCAAGCCCCGCGTGCGGCTGGAAGCGCAAATGCACGGCGGCGGTCATGAGCGCGGCCTGCGCTCGGGCACGCTGCCCACGCACCAGATCGTGGGCATGGGCGAGGCCTACCGCATCGCCAAGGCTGAAATGCAAAAAGACAACGAGCACGCCGCGCGCCTGCAAAAACGCCTGCTGGACGGGCTGACCAGCATCGACGAATCTTTCGTCAATGGCAGCCTGGAGCACCGCGTGCCGCAGAACCTGAACATCAGCTTCAACTACGTGGAAGGCGAGTCGCTCATGATGGGCATCAAGGGCGTGGCCGTCTCCAGCGGCTCGGCCTGCACCTCCGCCACGCTGGAGCCCAGCTACGTGCTGCGCGCCCTGGGCCGCAGTGACGAGCTGGCGCACTCTTCGCTGCGCCTGACCGTCGGACGCTTCACCACCGAGGCCGAGGTGGACTACGCCATCGAGGCCATCCGTGAAAACGTGGCCAAGCTGCGCGAGCTTTCCCCGCTGTGGGAAATGCACAAGGAAGGCATTGATCTGCAAAGCGTGCAGTGGGCCGCGCACTGAGAACCTGTCCGGGGTTCTGAAAACGCCCGCTTTTTTCATCCCACATTTTTTTCAGGAGCCACAAACATGGCATACAGCGACAAGGTCATCGACCACTACGAAAACCCCCGCAACGTTGGCAGCTTCGACAAAGGCGACGCCAGCGTGGGCACCGGCATGGTGGGCGCGCCCGCCTGCGGCGACGTGATGAAGCTGCAAATCAAGGTCAATCCCGCCACCGGCGTGATTGAAGACGCGCGCTTTAAAACCTACGGCTGCGGCTCGGCCATCGCCTCCTCCTCGCTCGTGACCGAATGGGTCAAGGGCAAAACGCTGGACGAAGCCGCCGCGCTCAAAAACAGCCAGATCGCCGAAGAGCTGGCCCTGCCGCCCGTGAAGATTCACTGCTCCATCCTGGCTGAAGACGCCATCAAGGCCGCCGTGAACGACTATCGCCAAAAACAGGCTGCGGCAGCGCAGTAAGCCGCCCGGCAGCGGTTCGTTAAGCGGTTCGTTATTGACCGGCACCAAAAGGAAACACTCATGTCCATCACCATCACCGAAGCCGCCGCGCAGCACGTGGCGCGCTACCTCGCCCGGCGCGGCAAGGGCGTGGGCGTGCGCCTGGGCGTGAAAACCACGGGCTGCTCAGGCATGGCCTACAAGCTTGAATACGTGGATGAAATCGCCCCCGGCGACGCCTTGTTCGAGGCCCACGGCATCAAGCTCATGATCGATCCGAAAAGCCTGGCCTACATGGACGGCACCGAGCTGGACTACGTGCGCGAAGGGCTGAACGAAGGCTTTCGCTTCAAGAACCCCAACGAACGCGACCGCTGCGGCTGCGGCGAAAGCTTCCGGGTGTGAAGAAGGCAAGGCGCGGCCTGCGCGCCCTATTTGCGGCTTCCGGCTCCGGGGCCGGATACAAGGCCGGATTTCAGGGGCAAATCGGCCGTTTGTCCTAGTGGAATCAGCGCGGGCAGCTATCATTTTTGAGACATCCGGGCTATGCGGGCGCCACGCGCCTGTTCTGCCTTCTGCTTTCCCGCTCGCTTCTCACGCCTCTTTCTTCTGGCAGCGGCCCGCATCCGGGCCGTTGTCCTTTGTCAAGCCTTGTTTGTCGAGCTTTTCATGGACCTGCAATCCACCGACTTTGAACTGTTTGGCCTGCCCGCGCGCTTTGAGCAAAACGCCGCCGCGCTGGAAGAGCGCTGGAAAGAGTTGCAGCGGCAAGTTCACCCCGACCGCTTCGCCGCCCAGGGCGCAGCCGCCCAGCGCGTGGCAGCGCAGTGGTCAGCCCGCGTCAATGAAGCCTACCGCCGCCTGAAAGACCCGCACCGGCGCGCCGCCTACCTGTGCGAGCTGCACGGCGCGCCCATCCGCGCCGAAGACAACACGGCCATGCCGCCCGCCTTCTTGATGCTGCAAATGGAGCTGCGCGAGCAAATCGACGATGCCGGCAGCCTGGCCAGCCTGCAAGGCGTGGAACAGCAGGCCGCGCAGATGCGCCAGGGCATCCTGGCCGATCTGGCCCGCCAGATTGACCAGCAGCAGGACTGGCCCGCCGCCGTGCAGTCCGTGCGCGCGCTCATGTTCTTTGACCGCTTCAATCTTGATTTGGCCCGCAAGCGCGAGGCCCTCTCGGCCTGAGCGCCCGCCCGCTTTTGCCGGCCCGTTCCCCATTTCTTCCATCCTCCTTCTCCCACGTCCACCTCATGGCTTTGATGCAAATTTCGGAACCCGGCCAATCGCCCAACCCCCACCAGCGCCGCCTGGCCGTGGGCATTGATCTGGGCACTACCCACTCTCTCGTGGCCGCCGTGCGCCACGGCGTGCCGGAATGCCTGCCCGACGCGCAAGGCCGCGTGCTGCTGCCCTCCGTGGTGCACTACCCCGCGCAGGGCGAGCGCCGCATTGGCTGGGCCGCACAAGAAGGCGCGGTGCTGGATGCGGCCAACACCGTGGCCTCCGCCAAGCGCCTCATGGGCCGGGGCCTGGCCGACATTGACCACCAGGACAAACTGCCCTACGCCCTCAGGCAGCAGCCCGGCATGGTGGCCGTGGCCACGGCGCAAGGCGACAAATCGCCCGTGGAAGTCAGCGCCGAAATCCTTGCCACCTTGCGCCAGCGCGCGGAAGACACGCTCGGCGGCGCGCTGGACGGCGCCGTCATCACTGTGCCCGCCTACTTTGACGACGCCCAGCGCCAGGCCACCAAAGACGCCGCCCAGCTGGCGGGCCTGCACGTGCTGCGCCTCATCAACGAACCCACGGCCGCCGCCATCGCCTACGGGCTGGACAACGCCGCCGAAGGCATCTACGCCGTCTATGACCTGGGCGGCGGCACATTCGACATCTCCGTATTGCGTCTGGCGCAGGGCGTGTTTGAAGTCATCGCCACCGGCGGCGATTCGGCCCTGGGCGGCGACGACTACGACCGCGCCCTGGCCGATTGGATCCTCGCGCAAACCGGCCTGACGCTGGACGGCCCCGCCGACAAGGCGCAAGTGCTGCACGCCGCCCGCGCCGTGAAAGAAAAACTCTCTGGCGCAGACAGCGTCTCCATCAAGCTCGCCACCGCCCATGCCAAGGCAGAAGTCACCGTGCGCCGCAGCGACTTTGAAGCCGCCACCGCCGATCTCACCGCCCGCAGCCTGGCCGCCGTGCGCCGCGCGCTGGCCGACGCACACCTGGCCCCGCAAGACGTGCAAGGCATCGTCATGGTCGGCGGCTCCACGCGCATGCCGCAAGTGCGCCAGGCCGTGGCCGCCCTGTTTGGCCGCGAGCCGCTCACCAACCTCAACCCCGACGAAGTCGTGGCCCTGGGCGCGGCCGTGCAGGCCAACCAGCTCGTGGGCAACCACAGCGCCGAAGGCGGGCAAGACTTGCTGCTGCTCGACGTCATCCCCCTTTCGCTGGGCATCGAAACGATGGGCGGGCTGGTCGAGCGCATCGTCCCGCGCAACCAGACCATTCCCACGGCCATGGCGCAAGACTTCACCACCTACAAAGACGGCCAGACAGCCCTGGCCCTGCACGTGGTGCAAGGCGAGCGCGACCTGGTGCAAGACTGCCGCAGCCTGGCCCGCTTCGAGCTGCGCGGCATACCGCCCATGAGCGCGGGCGCGGCCCGCATCCGCGTCACCTTCACCGTGGATGCCGATGGGCTGCTCACCGTCAGCGCACGCGAGCAAACCAGCGGCGTGCAGGCGCAAATCAACGTCAAGCCCAGCTACGGCCTCTCTGACGAGCAAATTGCCCGCATGCTGCAAGACAGCTTCGCCACCGCCCAGGCCGACAAACAGGCCCGCGCCCTGGCCGAAGCCCGGCTGGAAGCCGACCGCCTCATCCTCGCCACCGAAAGCGCCCTGCAAGCCGACGGCCACCTGCTGGGGCCCCAGGAGCGCGCCGACATCGACGCCCTCATCCTCTCGCTGCGCGCCATCGCCGCCAACAGCGAAGACGCCGCCGCCATCGACGCCGCCGCCCACGCCCTCTCCCAGGGCACCGAAGCCTTTGCCGCCGCCCGCATGAACGCGGGCATCCAAAAAGCGCTGGCCGGCCAATCGCTTGACTCCATCTGACACAAACACACCAAGCCCACGATGCCCAAAATCACCGTCCTGCCCCACCCCGAACTCGCGCCCAACGGCACCGAATTTGACGCCACCCCCGGCAAATCCATCTGCGAAGAACTGCTGGACCACGGCGTGGAAATCGAACACGCCTGCGAAATGAGCGCCGCCTGCACCACCTGCCACTGCATCGTGCGCAAAGGGCTGGACAGCCTCAACGAACCCGACGACACCGAAGAAGACCTGCTCGACCGCGCCTGGGGCCTCACCCCGCAATCGCGCCTGTCATGCCAAGCCATCGTCGGGCAAGAAGACCTCACCGTCGAAATCCCGCGCTACTCCATCAACCACGCCCGCGAAAACCACTGATGGCCCGCCAAATCGTTCTGGACACCGAAACCACCGGGCTGGACGCCGCCAGCGGCGACCGCATCGTGGAAATCGGCTGCGTCGAACTCATCGACCGCAAACTCACCGGCCACAACCTGCACCTGTACATCAACCCCGAGCGCGACAGCCACCCCGACGCCGAACGCGTGCACGGCCTGAGCACCGCCTTTTTGAGCGACAAACCCAAATTCGCCGAAATCGCCCGCCAGTTCCTCGACTACGTGCAAGGCGCGGAAATCATCATCCACAACGCGCCCTTTGACGTCGGCTTTCTCAACAAGGAACTCGAACGCCTGGGCCTGCCGCCCTTGTCCGAACACACCGGCGACATCACCGACACCCTCGCTCTGGCCAAGCAGATCTACCCCGGCAAGCGCAACAGCCTCGACGCCCTGTGCGACCGCCTCGACGTGGACCGCTCCAGCCGCACCCTGCACGGCGCCCTGCTTGACGCCGAACTGCTCGCCAGCGTCTACATCAACCTCACGCGCGGCCAGGAAACCCTGCTCATGCAGGCCGACGACGCCCACGAAAGCGCCGCCGCCCAAACCCTGGAGCTGGACGGCGAAGACCTCTCCGCCATCGAACTGCCCGTCATCGCCGCCACCGAAAGCGAACGCGCCGCCCACGCCAACATGCTCGCCGGCATCGACAAAGCCAGCGGCGGCCAAACCCTCTGGCGCCAGGGCGGCTACATCGCCAGCCCCGAAGCCGCCGCCTGAACCCGGCAGGGCGCTTTCTGCCCTCTCGGCGTCTGTCCAAAGTCTCCCGGGCCTTGTTTGCCCGGCGGTCATGTGCCGTTGCCCCCAAGCCGTGTGCCCGCTCGGGCGTGAGGTGAAAGCCTGCGGAAAGCGAAATTTTCCGGAGCACCGGCGGCAAGGCAGCTGGCGCTGGAGTGCGCCGCCGCCGCGCCCAATCAGCAGGCCTTGCCCGGTCAGGCCGTGCACTTCGCCAGCCAGAAAGTCCTGCAAGCCTGCCGGGCGGGCCGGATTGCAATGGCGCGTTTTTAATTAAGAACAGGAGCGAATTCAGGCAGGCTTTAAACCTGTCTTGCGCACATTCCACTAGGACCTCATGCTATGGATACAGGAGCGAATATAGACCGCCCAGAGGGCTACGCCCGCCACTGCTTGGCTTGCTGCTGGGCGCGCCACAGGGCGGCGTAGCGGCCGTTTTTTTGCAGCAGCTCTTCGTGCGTGCCCGCCTCCAGCGCGCGGCCCTGGTCGATCACGATGATTTGCCGCGCGCCCACGATGGTGGACAAGCGGTGCGCGATGACGATGACGGTGCGCTCTTGCACCAGGGTTTCAATGGCGCGCTGCACGGCGCATTCGCTTTCGGTGTCCAGCGCCGCCGTCGGCTCGTCGAGCACGACGATGGGCGCGTTTTTGAGCAGGGCGCGTGCGATGCTGATGCGCTGGCGCTCGCCGCCCGACAAGCGCCCGCCCGCTTCGCCGATGCGCGTGTGCCAGCCTTGCGGCAGGCGTTCGATGAAGTCCAGGCACTGGGCGGCGCGGGCGGCCTGCCTGACTTCTTCGTCGCTGGCTTCGGGGCGGGCCATGCGGATGTTGGCCAGCACGGTGTCGTCAAACAGGTAAACGTCCTGAAAGACGACGGAGATCAGGCGGTTGAGCGTTTCGGGCGCGATGTGGCGCACGTCCACGCCGCCAATGCGCACGCTGCCCGCCTGCGCGTCGGCGTGGCGCATGAGCAGGCGGGTGACGGTGGTTTTGCCCCCGCCCGAGGGGCCGACGAAGGCGGTCATGCTGTGCGCGGGCAGCGTGGCGCTAAAGCCGGAAAGCACCTTGGGGCCGCCGCTGGCGTAGGCAAAGTCAATGCCTTCAAGGGCGATGTCAAAGCGCAACGGCGTTTGCCCGGGCGAAAGCTGGGGCAGCGGCGGCACGGCCAGCAGGGCTTCGATGCGCTCCAGCGCGGTTTCCATCAAGTCCAGCGTGGACGTGAAGCTGATGAAGCTGGAAAGCGGCTCGGCAAAGCGCGCCAGCATCACGGCCACGGCGGCCAGCACGGCCACGTTCAGGCTGCCCTGCACGGCCCAGCTCACGCCAGCGGCCATGACCAGCAGCAGGCCCACTTCCACCACGCTGGCAATCAGCACATTGGGCTGGCTGCCCTTGCGCTGGCTTTCGGCTTGCAATTGCTCCAGCCGCGCGAAGCTTTGCTGCAAATGCGCCGCGCGCGCACCGGCGCTGCGCGCGGCGCGCAGCACGGGCAGGCCCTGCGTGTACTCCAGCACGTCGCCGCTGCAACGGGCATTGGCCTGGGCCAGCGCCCGCATGCCGCGCGCGTAGGCCCGCCTGCGCCAGCGGTACAGCGGCGCCAGCGCCGGAAACACCAGCAGCATGGCCAGCCCCAGCCGCCAGTCCCAGGCCAGCAGCGCCAGCCCCGCCGCCAGCGGCGTGATGACGGCCTGCGCCAGCAGGTTGAACACGATGAGCGCGTGGTTCAGGTGCTCGTCCACATTGCCCAGCACCACGGCATTGACTTCGCCCGTGCGCTTGTCCTGCAACTGCAACAGGGGCATGCGCCGCAGCTGCTCGCCCAGGCGCAGGCGCAGGCGGTGGCCCACTTCGGCCATTTGCCCCGTGTAGTCAAAGCCTTGCGCGCGCCAGCGCAGCACATGCGCGGCCAGCCCCAGCGCCGTCAGCGCCCACAGCCAGGGCAGCGCCTGCCGCCAGCGGGCATCTGCCGCACTGCCTGCCGCGCTGCTGGCCACACTACTTGGCATATCGCCCGCTTCCGGCAGCAGCGCCACAAACAGCGGCGCCATGCACGCCAGCGCCAGCCCCTGAAGCGCAGCCGCCAGCCCCAGCCCGGCAATGCTGCGCCGCAAGGCCGCCGCATGCGGCCCGGCGCTGCGCATGAGCCGCTGCCAGGTCTGGCGCAGGGGCGTGACGGATTCGGCGGCCGTGTCCACGGATTCAGTGACGTTCATGGCGTTTTCCCCATATCAAATATTTTTTGGCTCCAGGCTTTATTCAACCGCATTGCCATTCATAGAACACTTTTGAAAAATCGCGCCGGCGCAAATCATGCGGGCGAATGAAGAAACGGCAGACTCCCAAATCGCCCCACATCACGCCATTTTCCCTGTCACTGTCGATTTGCAAAAGCAGCGCGTAATCCCTATATTTGTCTCCGCGCATGTCTTCCTGCACGCTATTACAATAACCGCCCAGCCGGTGGCCGCTCCAATCCAGCGTTTCGTTAAAAGTCTCGGAAAATTCTTCGCGCAAAACGGCAATGGCAGTATTCGGACCAATCGAATTGTCTATATCCGGCACGCCCTGTCCAGTGAATTTCAGGCCGGGTTCATCCAGCGAAGCAAATTTCTGCTGCAAATCAAAGCGCATGGCGCAAGGGCTTGTGAATGGCATTTGAAACTGTATTTCAGAAGGCGCAAACAATCTCCTGAACCAGCTTTTCGATTCAGGTTTGGGTTGGTCATTCAAAAAACCGAAATCATGATTCAGCCCGGCGGCTTCCAGCAAAGGAGCCGGGTGATAGATGACGCGAAACCCGTCCGGCCGGGCCGGATCGTCAAGGTTCATGCCCCACATATCCTGTATTCCAGTGTTGCAGGCAATATAAAACTGCAAAATTCCCTCTTCCGGAAAATCCGGCAGGGGCGGCGTTTCGGCAAAATTGATTTGCGCCAGCAAATGCAACGGGCGGCCTTTTGCATTGCGCGGGTATTCCATGTCTTTCGGCCAATAGGGCTGTCCGCCCAGCTTGCTTTGCCAAAGAGTCAAATTTGCGGCAGGCAGCAGAGTGATTTCCGCGCAGGGCCGGGCCGTGGCGCAAATGCTGTCCTTGTAGGGCCGCAGCGCGGGGTGGTTCAGCAAATCAGGCGTGTGGTTCATGGCTGCGGCTGGGTACGTCGTGGCAAAACCATCCATCCGGTAAAAACGGGCCGTGGTGGTTTATTTTCATGGTTTCAAAAAAATTCCCACGCATACAGCACTTTTGAAAAATCGCGCTGGCGCAAATCATGCGGGTGAATATAAAAATGGCAAATGCCGCTGCCATGCCGCATCACGCCATTGGGCGCATCACAATCTATCTGAAGCAGCAAAACATGATCCTGATACGGGCCGCCCAGGCGCCATTTTTCTTGCAGAATATTGGCATACCCGCCCAGGCGATGGCCTGACCAGTCCAGACGGTAAAATGCTTCCAAAAATTCACTAGTGATATTTTCCGCGTCCATTGGCAGCCATCCGGGCGCAAGAAAAACGCCATTCGCTTCTTCAAGCGAAGCATATTTTTGTTGCCGCTCAAACCGCATGGCGCATGCGTGTTCAAAAGGCAATCCAGGCCGTTGCGAATGCCAGAAAGCCGCCAGCCTTTGCAGAATATGGTTTGATCTTGGCGTTTGCCGCGCTTGCGCCAGAAACCGGAAATCCTGCAACAGCCTATCCTGTTCATGCTCAATATCTGCGTGATACACCACGCGAAAGCCTTGCTGATCAGCCGGATTTTCCGCATTCATGCCCCACATCTTTTCAATCCCGTCATTGCGCGAGATGAAAAACTGCAAAATCCCGTTTTCCGGGAAATCCGGCAGGGGCGGCGTTTCGGCAAAATTGATTTGCGCCAGCAAATGCAGCGGGCGGCCTTTCGCATTGCGCGGGTATTCCATGTCTTTCGGCCAATAGGGCTGTCCGCCCAGCTTGCTTTGCCAAATCGTCAAATTTGCAGCAGGCAGCAGGGTGATTTCCGCGCAGGGCCGGGCCGTGGCGCAGATGCTGTCCTTGTAGGGCCGCAGCACGGGATGGTTCAGCAAATCAGGCGTGTGGTTCATGGCTGCGGCGCGGGGCGAGCGGCGTTTTCATGCGCGGGCAGGCTCCATTGCCGGGCCTGCTGCCAGCTTTGCCACAGGCGCGCATAGACGCCGCCTTGCGCCAGCAGCGCCTCATGTCGGCCTTGTTCGGCCAGCCGGCCTTGCTCGAACACGAGGATTTGGTCGGCATCTTCCACGGTGGAAAGCCGGTGCGCCACCAGCAGCACGGTTTTGCCTTTCATCAGCTCTGAGAGGGCAGCCACCAGCGCGGCTTCGTTTTCGGGGTCGGCAAAGGCCGTGGCTTCGTCCAGCACCAGGATGGGCCGGTTTTGCAAGATGGCGCGGGCAATGGTGATGCGCTGGCGCTGCCCGCCCGAGAGGAACACGCCGCGCTCACCGGCCAGCGTGTCGTAGCCCTGGGGCAGTTCGCTGATGAATTCGTGCGCTTGTGCGGCGCGGGCGGCGTTTTCCACGTCTTGCTGCGTCGCTTCGGGGCAGCCCAGGCGGATGTTGTTGGCAATGGTGTCGGCAAAGAGGAAGGTGTCCTGAAAGACGAAGGCCACTTGCTGCATGAGGGTGTCGCTGGCGATGCGGCGCACGTCGGCCCCGCCCACGCGCACGCAGCCTTGCGATGCGTCCCAAAAGCGCGGAATGAGCCGCGCGACGGTGCTTTTGCCCGCGCCGGAGGGGCCGACCAGCGCCGTGACGCTGCCTGCCGGGGCGGTGAAGCTGACGCCTTGCAGGGCGGGGGCGGCGTCTTTGCCTTCACCGCCCGTGCTGCCCGCATCGCCCTCGCTTGCGCCGTAGCTGAAGCTGACGTTTTCAAAGGCCACGCTGGCGTCTTGCGGCTGCTCGCCAGGCGCGGGCGGCTCGGGCAGGGGCGGCTCGCCGAGCACTTGCTGGATGCGGTGGATGCTGAGCTTGGCGGCATCGATCAGGTGGTAGAGCACCATGAAGGGCATCATGGCCTCGGCCATGCCCGCGCCAATGAGCAGCGCGGCCACCCACACGCTGAAAGCCAGCTTGCCGGCTGCCAGCCACCAGCCGCCCAGCCACAGCAGCGCCGCCAGCGTGGGCAGGGCCGAGAGCACCGTCATGGAAAAGCGCGCCGAAAAGCCCAGCCGCGCGTACCACTCCTTGAGCACGGCCAGATACGCCGCCAGCGCGGCCTGGTAGCGCCCGAAGCTGGCGCTGCCGCTGTCAAACGTGCGCACCACAGGCATGGCCTGCACGAATTCAACAATGCTGGCGGCCACCTGCTCGCGCGCGGCGTTGTAGCGCTCGTTCATGTTCAGCTCGCTGCTTTTGCGCATGAGCAGGCCCATGACGGCAAAGCCCAGCGCGGGCACGGCCAGCGCCGCCAGCGCCAGCCGCCAGTCCAGCCACAGCAGCGCCGCCAGCGTGATGAGCGGCGCGGCGTAGGCGCGCGCGTAAAGCGGCGTGGAATCGGCCACGAACACATGCAGCGCCTTCACGTCGTCAAACATCACCTTGGCCAGCGGCCCCGCGCCCAGCGCCTGCACGCGCCCCAGCGGCAGACGGGCCACATGCGCGGCCAGTTGCGAGCGCAGCAGCACTTCCAGCCGGAAGGCGGCGTAGTGCGACTGGTTGAACGCCGCCTGCCGCAGCACATAGGCCGCCACCGTGCTGCCCAGCAGCGCCAGCATGGGCGGCCAGGGCCACTGCCCCGGCGCGGCCAGCAGCGCATGCAGCACCTGCGCCAGCAGCGCCAGCGACAGCACCGACAGCGCCGCCGAGGCGCAAGCCAGCCCCATCGCAAAGCGGATGCGGCCGCGCACGGGGTCCATGATGCGCCAGGGGTTGTCCGGCGCGGCAGGCGGGGGAGCGGATGAGGAATTGGGCGCAGCCGCCCGCGCGGCGGCGGGCGGGGCTGAAGGCGCAGATAGAGGCGCAGATGAAGGCGCAGATATGGGTGCTCGGTTTGGTTCCATTGCTTGCATGTCTCCTTCCAGCAGCAGGCGGCGGCCGGCCACGGGCCGATGCCGCCGCAAGAGCCAGCTCAAAGTCCGTTCCGCAGGCGCGCAAGTGCGGCCTTGGGCGCTCGCGGGGCTTGCCTATCTCCGGCGAGCCACACCGCACAAAACCTGTCCGCGCCTTGCGGCCTGCCCCGGTCCGCAGCCTTTCACGGCCAGACGCTGAACCGGCTCCAAAACAGAGCCATTCTCACCCAGACCCAACGCCCGCGCGGGAAAAACCCATGCCGCAGCCGGAAATTTTCCGCCGTGGCGCATGAGCGAAGCGGCCTCGTTTTCCGCTTCTGAAAAGATAGCGTGATGTCCTGGTGCAGAAAGCGCAGGAGCCTTTTTGATGGCCCCTGAATTCGCTCCTGTTTTTGTGTGCTGATGCGCGGCTTTCGTGTTGGCCGTGAACCCCGCGCTTGCGGCCAGTTCGTGAGCCGGTGCGGCTGACGGCTGCCGCAGGGCTTGCCCGGGCTGCCGGGCTGCATCAGAAACAGGAGCGAATCCAAGGTGCTGAAATGGCGCTTTGCGCAGATTCCACTAAGACCTCATGCTATGAATGAAGGAGCTAAAAACCGGCTGATTCCGCCTCTGGCGCCGCCTTGCTCCCTGGGCGTTCGCGCGCGGGGCGCTTCTGAAGCGCTTGCCGGATGAACCGGACGGCCGCGCCGGGCCGGTTGCGTCAGGCGGGCGGCTGGGCGCCGCTTTTCGCGCGGCAGGCGGCGCACTGGCCCTTGACTTCCACGCTTTGCGCGGCAAAGCCGGTGTCGTGCAGGGCTTCGTCCAGCGCCTGGGCCACGCGCGGGTCGCTGCACTCGGTGGTGCCGCCGCATTGGGCGCACACCAGCATGACAATGTGCGCGTGCGGCGCGTGCGGGCCTTCGTGCTGGCACAAAACAAAGGTGCTGTTGGCGGCGACTTTGTGCGCCAGGCCCTGCTCCACCAGAAAGTCCAGCGCGCGATAGACCGTCATGGGCGCCACGCCCGGCTGGCGGGCCTGCATGTCGGTGAGCAGGTCATACGCCTTGGCCGCGCCGCCCCGGCGGATCAGCAGCGAGAGCACTTCCGTGCGCACGGGCGTGAGCTGGCTGCCTTGCGCGGCGCAGCGCGCCTGGGCGGCGGCCAGCTGGCTTTTCTGCGCGGGGTTGAGCGCGATGGCGCGGCGGCGGGCGGGGCGTGGGGCGGGGCTGCGGCTCATGTGGGGAAAGAGTGGTTTTTTGAAGGGGCGCGGGCCTGGGGGCTGCGGCTACAGGCCGCCCAGGCACACGTATTTCATTTCAAGGTATTCGTCCAGACCGTGCGCGGAGCCTTCGCGGCCCAGACCCGATTGCTTGACGCCGCCGAAAGGGGCCGCTTCGTTGGAGATCAGCCCCGTGTTCACGCCCACCATGCCGCATTCCAGCGCTTCGCTGACGCGGAACACGCGCGCCACGTCGCGGCTGTAGAAGTAGCTGGCCAGGCCGAATTCCGTGGCGTTGGCGGCGGCGATGGCCTCGGCCTCGGTTTCAAAGCGGAACACGGGCGCCAGCGGGCCAAAGGTTTCCTCGCGCGCGCAAAGCATGTCGGCGCGGGCGTGGGCGATGACGGTTGGCTCGAAAAACCGCCCGTGCAGCGCGTGGCCGCCTGCGGCCAGCCGGCCGCCTTTGGCCAGCGCGTCGTCCACGTGCTGCTGCACTTTTTGCAGCGCGGCTTGATTGATGAGCGGGCCGATTTCCACGCCCGGCTCAAAGCCGTTGCCCACCTTGGCTGCGCGCGCGCGTTCGGCCAGGCGGCTGACGAATTCGTCATACACGCCCGCCTGCACGTAAAAGCGGTTGGCGCACACGCAAGTCTGGCCCGCGTTGCGGAACTTGCTGGCAAAAGCGCCCTGCACGGCGGCGGGCACATCGGCGTCGTCAAAAACAATGAAAGGCGCGTTGCCGCCCAGCTCCAGCGCCAGCTTTTTCACCGTGGGCGCGCACTGCGCCATGAGCACGCGGCCCACTTGCGTGCTGCCGGTAAAGCTCACATGGCGCACCGCCTCGCTTTCGCACAGCGCCTGGCTGTAGGCCGCCGTTTGCGTGCCGGTGATGACGTTGAGCACGCCAGCGGGCAGGCCCGCGCGCGCGGCCAGCTCTGCGGCGGCCAGGGCCGTCAGCGGCGTGAGCTGCGCGGGCTTGATGACCACGGGGCAGCCCGCCGCCAGCGCCGGGGCCACCTTGCGCGTGATCATGGCCAGCGGAAAGTTCCAGGGCGTGATGGCCGCGCACACGCCTATGGGCTGGCGCATGACCAGCAGGCGCTGGCCGGGCGCGGGCGCGGCGGGCATTTCGCCGCTGGCGCGCCGGGCCTGCTCGGCAAACCACTGCACAAAGCTGGCGCCGTAGGCCACCTCGCCCAGCGCCTCGGCCAGCGGCTTGCCCTGCTCGGCGGTCATGATGCGGGCCAGGTCTTGCCGGTGCTGCATGAGCAGCTCAAACCAGCGCAGCAGCGCCGCGTGCCGCGCTTTGCCCGTGAGCGCGCGCCAGGCGGGCCAGGCCGCTTCGGCGGCGGCAATGGCCTCGCGCACTTGCCCGGCCGACACATCCGCCACGTCGGCCAAATGCCGCCCCGTGGCCGGGTCCGTGACCGCAAAGCGGCCCGCGCCAGAGCGCCACTGGCCGTTGATAAAAGCATCGGTTTTCAGCAGGGCCGGGTCTTGAAGCTGGGCAAGGGGCATGGCAGTTTTCATCCAGAGAAGGCAAGGGGGCCGAGCAAGAGGCAGGAATGGCCCGGATTGTAGAAATCCGCCCCGCCAGGCCAGGCCCGTTTCACGCGCCGCGCCAGCCGCCCGGGCACAGCCTGAAGCCCGCCGGATTTCGCTACTTCTTCAATAGCGGCAAAGCCCGTTGAACCTTGCGAGGAAGGGTCTTTTCGGGACCTTGAATTTGCTCCTGAAAAAGAGCAAAACAGAGGGGGATCAAGCAAGAAGCTCCATGCGCCGCGCCCGGTGCCTGAAACGTTTCCGAATGCCTGCATGGTGATGGGGCATTGCCATGCGGCATTTCCAGGCGGTTTTTGCCCCGGATGGGCCGGGCCGTTTCGGCAGGTTTTCGGGGCCGCCCATCAGGCGGCGGCAAAAAAAATCAACCCCGCCGGGGCTGACGGGGTTGAATGGCGGCGCGCCGGGCCGCTGCGTTTCAAGTGAAAAGGGGAATGAATGGAAGAAAACCCGCTTGCCCCGGCCATATGGCCGCAGTCCATACGGCATGCAGGCCCTTCAATTCCCCATCAGGCCGTTTGCGCAATATCTATTCAAGCATCAGAAGCGATGTTGAATGCCGAGGCCGTAGTTGTTTTTGTTCCCCAGCCGAAGGTAATCGGCGTAAACAAAAGTGCGCTTGGACAAGGCATATTTTGCCTCCACCACGCCCTCTGTGTATTTCTTGTATTTCTGGATCATATTCTGATAGTGAACTTCACTCTTGCGCTGGCGTTGCAATTCAATTGCCAGCGAAATATTATCAAACTTAACAGAACCACCAATACTGAAACCGGCCAATTTAATATTACCCCCGCCAGGAAGTGGCGTGGCAAGCTGTGCATTACGGGTATCATAATATCCAGCCGACAGGGCAAACATACCAAAATCATATTTAGCACCCAAGGCATAATTAGCCTTGGCATCCTGAATCTTGTTGTATGCAATACCCGCCGCAAGCGGGCCATTTTCATAAGTCAAATTCAGGTCATATTTGGCCTTGTCGCCGTGATCGCCTTTGGCGATAAAAGCGACTTCGGCACTGAATCCACCCAATACGGGTGTTTTATAGCTAAATTGACTATTAGAGCGTGCCCAACGTCCCGCAGCTCCATAACGTTGCAAAGATGGAGAATAGCTAGCATCGCCCACAATGCTCCATTTCGTTATTGCGTTATAGCTGGGCGTTTCAGAACGTCCCATCTTGAATTGCCCAAACCCGCCTTCCAACCACAAATGGGCGGCGCGGCCATAGGTTTCATTCCCCTGCCTTAAAAATCCGTTGGCGGAAGCCGTTGCGCCATTTTCCATATTGACGTATTGCTCCAGCCTGAAACCCGCTTTCAGACCGCCACCCAAATCCTCAATACCCCGGAAACCGATATAGCTAGTTGCGTTATTTACCACATCACCGCTAATCATCCCCGTTTTCTGCCCACTCATTTTCCCAATCCCCACATCCGCCACGCCATACAGCGTGACCGAAGATTGGGCGTATGCAGCGCTGCAAAGCAGCGTCAAAACGGCCAGGGCCGGCAGACTCTTTTTCATTTGGATTTCCTTTCCAATCAAGTTCAATGGTGAATAAACCCTTTGCAGGGCGCGAAAAACGGTGTGCATTAAATCACAGTCTTGTTCACGCGCCAATAGGCCAGGCCCGTAAAAACGCGAAGCCGCGCCGCCATTTGCCCGCGCCAATCTCTTTTCCCGGGCGGCGCCGGGGCCTGCACGGCAGGTGTTGCGCTTTTTCAACCGGGCCAGGGCCGGAAATCCGTTTGAAGCCTGTCCGCAGGCGCAGGCAGCGCCCCGGTTTCACAGCAGGAACCCGGGCCAATTCAAGGCCCGGGAATCACCCCTGCCGCACGGTTTGGCGGGCTTTGCCGCCATCGAACAAATAGCGGTATGAGCGACGGTTCTCTGGGAGCGGGCGCTGAAAGGATTCCGGGAAGCCGCTTTCCCGCGCCAGTTTTCAGTGCCGGGCGGCGGCATCCGGGCGTCCGCGCCACGCAAGCGCCCCGCGCGCTGGCCGGGCCGGGCGCCGTTTGCTGATTCAGCTTCTTTATTCGTAGCAGCATGTCCCGGTGGAATAAGCGCAGACGGGCATTTCAGGCCCCGTTGATCTGCTCCTGTTTTTGCTTCGTTCTGGCGAGTGGCGCGGCGCTTGAAAGCGCTGCTCCGGCCTTCCGCCGTGCCAGGCGGACGCGGGTCTGCCGCCGCGCGCTGCGGCTATTTGCCGACGCGCATGGTTTATGTTTGTTTCAATCGTCGTCATAATCTGCGCGGCGTATCAAACCGCAACCGCCTTGGCGCGCTTGCTTTTTTCTTCAAGGAAATCACAACGTGGACATCACCCAGCTGCTGGCCTTCAGCGTCAAGAACAAGGCCTCTGACTTGCACCTGTCTGCCGGCCTGCCGCCCATGATCCGCGTCAATGGCGACGTGCGCCGCCTCAATGTGGAGCCGCTGGAGCACAAGGAAGTGTTCGCCATGCTCTACGACATCATGAACGACACCCAGCGCAAGGTGTATGAGGAAAACCTGGAGGTGGATTTTTCGTTCGAGATTGAAGGGCTGGCGCGCTTTCGCGTGAATGCCTTCAACCAGTACCGGGGCGCGGCGGGCGTGCTGCGCACCATTCCCAGCAAGATTCTGACGCTGGAGCAGCTGAACTGCCCCAGGATTTTTGGCGACCTGGCGCTCAAGCCGCGCGGGCTGGTGCTGGTGACGGGGCCAACGGGTTCGGGCAAGTCCACCACGCTGGCGGCCATGATCAACCACCTCAACGAAACCGAATACGCCCACGTGCTGACGGTGGAAGACCCGATCGAGTTCGTGCACGAATCGAAAAAGTGCCTGATCAACCAGCGTGAAGTCGGCCCCATGACGCACAGCTTCTCCAACGCCCTGCGCTCGGCGCTGCGTGAAGACCCGGACGCCATTCTCGTGGGCGAAATGCGCGACTTGGAAACCATCCGCCTGGCCATGACCGCTGCCGAAACGGGCCACCTGGTGTTCGGCACGCTGCACACTTCCAGCGCCGCCAAGACCATCGACCGCGTTATTGACGTGTTTCCGGCCGAAGAAAAGGAAATGGTGCGCGCCATGCTGTCCGAGTCGCTTCAGGCCGTGATTTCGCAGACGCTGTGCAAGAACAAGGACGGCTCCGGCCGCGTGGCCGCGCATGAAATCATGATTGGCACGCCCGCCATCCGCAACCTGATCCGCGAGGCCAAGGTGGCGCAGATGTACTCGGCCATCCAGACCGGGCAGTCGCTGGGCATGCAGACGCTGGACCAGAACCTCACCGAGCTGGTGCGCCGCAACGTCATCAGCGCGGCCGAGGCGCGCTCCAAGGCCAAGATTCCTGAAAACTTCCCCGGCTGATCATCTCCGGCCGCCTTCCCGGTTCATCCACTTTCTCCCGCACGCACATGGAACGCGATCAGGCCAGCAAATTCATCAACGATTTGCTCAAACTCATGCTCACCCGCAAGGGCAGCGACTTGTTCATCACCGCCGACTTTCCGCCCGCCATCAAGGTGGACGGCAAGGTCACCAAGCTTTCGGCCCAGCCGCTCACGCCCGCGCACACGCTTACCCTCGTGCGCTCGGTCATGAGCGACAAGCAGGCCGCCGAGTTTGAAGCCACCAAGGAATGCAACTTCGCCATCTCGCCTGCGGGCATCGGGCGCTTTCGCTGCAATGCCTTCGTGCAGGCGGGCAAGGTGGGCATGGTGCTGCGGGTCATTCCGCAGGAGCTGCCCACCATCGACACGCTGGGCATGCCGCAAATCCTGAAAGACGTGGCCATGACCAAGCGCGGCCTGGCCATTCTGGTGGGCGCCACCGGCTCGGGCAAGTCCACCACGCTGGCGGCCATGGTGGACTGGCGCAACCTCAACAGCTACGGCCACATCATCACCGTGGAAGACCCGGTGGAGTTCGTGCATCCGCACAAGAACTGCATCGTCACCCAGCGTGAAGTGGGGCTGGACACCGAAGGCTGGGAAGCCGCGCTGAAAAACACCCTGCGCCAGGCGCCCGACGTCATTTTGATGGGCGAAATCCGCGACCGCGAGACGATGGAGCACGCCGTGGCCTTCGCCGAAACCGGCCACCTGTGCCTGGCCACGCTGCACGCCAACAGTTCCAACCAGGCGCTGGACCGCATCATCAACTTCTTCCCCGAAGAGCGGCGCGCCCAGCTGCTGATGGACTTGTCGCTGAACCTGCGCGCGCTCATTTCGCAGCGCCTGATTCCGCGCGAAAGCGGCAAGGGCCGCATTGCCGCCGTTGAAATCATGCTCAACACGCCGCTGATTTCCGACCTCATCTTCAAGGGCGAAGTCACTGAAATCAAGGAAATCATGAAAAAGAGCCGCGAGCTGGGCATGCAGACTTTCGACCAGTCGCTGTTCGACCTGTTTGAAGCCCACCTCATCAGCTACGAAGACGCCCTGCGCAACGCCGACTCGGCCAATGACCTGCGCCTGCAAATCAAGCTCTCCAGCCAGCGCGCCAAGACGCTTGACCTGGCCGCAGGCACCGAGCACCTCGAAATCATGTAGGCCCAGCCCGCCTGCTGGCCAGCGCCGCCGCGCCCAAAGGCTGGCAGGCGCTGCGCAACGGGCCGGCGCAGGCCGACGGGCGGCATCAAAAACAGGAGCAGATTCAAGGGGCGAAAACACCGTCCCGCGCTGGCTGCACTAGGACCTCATGCTATGGATGCAGTAGCAAATAAAGCCGGTTAAATAAAGCCGGTTTTTGTGCCGCCCGCACGCGATCTGTCCGTCCGCCTGCGCCTGGCGCCTTGCCGGAGAGCCTGCTTGCAATCCGGCCCTGAAAACCCGCGCCGCCAGCGCCGCAACCCCTGCCGCCGGGCAGGCCGCCAGACGGGCGCCGCGCCCTAGAATCCGCCCCATGCCCGACGACGCGCCGCAGTCTTTCAACCTCACCAACCATTTTTTGATTGCCATGCCGGGCATGGAAGACCGCTTTTTCTCGCGCAGCGTGGTCTATGTGTGCGAGCACAGCGCCAAAGGCGCGCTGGGGCTGGTGGTGAACAAGCCGGGCGATGTCACGCTTTCAGACCTGTTCGAGCAGCTGGATCTGCCCCTGCCCAGCGCCGGCATGGGCGCGCGGCAGGTTTACATGGGCGGGCCGGTGCAAACCGAGCGCGGCTTCGTGCTGCACGACCCGGTGCGCGCGGATGAACTCAAGGCCGACGAAACGGCTTATTCCTCCACGCTGATCGTGCCCGGCGGGCTGGAGATGACCGTCTCGCGCGACGTGCTGGAAGCCGTTTCCCTGGGCGGCGGCCCCCGGCGGCTGATGGTGATGCTGGGCTATTCCGCATGGGATGAGGGGCAGCTCGAATCGGAGATGGCTGACAACAGCTGGCTGACGGTACAGGCCACGCCCGACATCATTTTTGACGCGCCTGCCGAGCAGCGCTACGAGCAGGCGCTGGGCCTGCTGGGCTTGCAGGCATGGTCAATCACGCCCGGCGCAGGCCACGCATGAGCGGCGGCGCTTCTTCCCCCGTGGCGGCCTGCGCCGTTTCCTTCATGGCCTTTGATTTCGGCCTCAAGCGCACGGGCGTGGCCACGGGCAACCGCATCACCCGCAGCGCCACGCCGCAAGGCGTGATCCGCGCCGAAGGCAAGGCGCGCTGGCCGCTGGTGGCCGAGCGCATCGCCCAGTGGCAGCCCGACGCGCTGGTGGTGGGCGTGCCTTTTCACCCCGATGGCGCGCCGCATGAAAACACCGCGCGCGCGCGCCAGTTCGCGCGCCAGCTGCGCGGGCGCTTTGGCCTGCCCGTGCATGAGGTGGACGAGCGCTACAGCACCACGGAGGCGCGCGAAGAAATGCACACGATGGGCGCGAAAGACGTGGACGCGGCCAGCGCCGCCATCATCCTGGAACAGTTTTTGAGGAGCCTTCCATGACCGCAAGCCTGGCACTCGATGCCGAATCGCTTTACGCCGAGCTACGCCGCGCCGTGCAGCCGCTCATGGGGCCGCACACGCGGCTGGCGGGCGTGATCTCCGGCGGCTGGTGGCTGGCCGAGCGCCTGCATGCCGATCTGGGCCGCGAGGGCGAGCCGGGCGCGGTGTCTTCCGCCCTGCACCGCGACGATTTCGCCAGCCGGGGCCTGAGCAGCAGCGGCCAGACGCGCCTGCCCTTTGAAGTGGACGGCAGCGACATCCTTTTGCTTGATGACGTGCTGCACACGGGCCGCACCATCCGCGCCGTGTTGAACGAGCTGTTTGACTATGGCCGCCCCGCCCGCGTGCGCCTGGCCGTGCTGGTCGATCGCGTCGGCCGCGAGCTGCCCGTGGCCGCTGACGCCGCTGCGGCCCGCGTGGCCCTGCCTGCCGCGCAGTCCCTGGCGCTGGCGCGCGATGAAAACGGGCGCTTCGAGCTGAACGTGCGCCCGCGCTGAACCTGACCGGCCCCCTTCCCTTCTTCCTGCACTGCCTTGCGCCGCCATGCCAAACACACCCAACCCCCAGCTCAACAAAAACGGCGAGCTGATTCACCTGCTGTCCACCGAAGGGCTGCCGCGCGAAGTCATCACGCACATTCTCGACACGGCCTCGCAGTTCGTGAGCGTGAACGACCGCGAAGTCAAGAAAGTGCCCCTGCTGCGCGGCAAAAGCGTGTTCAACCTGTTCTTTGAAAACTCCACGCGCACGCGCACCACTTTCGACATCGCGGCCACGCGCCTGTCGGCAGACGTTTACACGCTGGACATCGCGCGCTCATCCACCGCCAAGGGCGAAAGCCTGCTGGACACCATCGCCAACCTCAGCGCAATGGCCGCCGACATCTTCGTGGTGCGCCACGGCGAAAGCGGCGCGCCCTACCTGGTGGCGCAGCACGTGGCCCCGCACGTGCACGTGGTCAATGCGGGCGACGGCCGCCACGCGCATCCCACGCAGGCGCTGCTGGACATGTACACCATCCGCCACTACAAAAAAGACTTCTCCAGCCTCACGGTGGCCATCGTGGGCGACGTGCTGCACTCGCGCGTGGCGCGCTCTGACATCCACGCGCTCAAAACCCTGGGCGCGGGCGAAGTGCGCGTGGTCGGCCCCCGCACGCTCGCGCCCGCCGATTTCGCCGCAATGGGCGCGCGCGTGTTCCATGACCTGGAAGAAGGCATCCGCGACTGCGACGTCATCATCATGCTGCGCCTGCAAAACGAGCGCATGAGCGGCGCGCTGCTGCCCAGCAGCCAGGAATATTTCCGGCGCTTTGGCCTCACGCCCGAGCGGCTGCGGCGCGCCCGGCCCGACGCCATCGTGATGCACCCCGGCCCCATCAACCGGGGCGTGGAAATCGACTCCGCCGTGGTCGATGGCGGCCAAAGCGTCATCCTGCCGCAAGTGACTTTCGGCATCGCCGTGCGCATGGCGGCGCTGAGCATCGTGGCAGGCAACGCCGCCTGAAAACCTGTTCGGAAAACAGGCTCTCCGAAGCGCCCGCAACCCCCTCTTTCTTCGCAGCACCATGAAACTTCTCATTGAACAAGGCCGTGTGATTGACCCGGCCAGCGGCCGCGACGAAGTGGCCGACATCGCCATTGCCGCAGGCCGCATCGTCGCCATCGGCAAAGCGCCCGGCAGTTTCACGCCCGACCGGCGCCTGAACGCCGCAGGCTGCATCGTCGTCCCCGGCCTGATCGACCTGTGCGCGCGCCTGGGCGAGCCGGGCAACGAACACGCCCGCATGCTGGAAAGCGAAGTGGGCGCGGCCATTGCAGGCGGCGTCACCAGCCTGGTTTGCCCGCCCGACACCGACCCCGTGCTCGACGAGCCGGGCCTGGTTGAAATGCTCAAGATGCGCGCCGAGCGCCTGCACCAATCGCGCGTGCTGCCGCTGGGCGCGCTCACGCGCGGCCTGGCCGGCGAGCAACTCACCGAAATGGCCGAACTGACCGAAGCCGGCTGCATCGCCTTCGGCCAGGCCGACGCCCCCCTGATCAACACGCAAGTGCTGCACCGCGCCCTGCAATACGCCAGCACCTTCGGCTACGCCGTCTGGCTGCGCCCGCAAGACGCCTGGCTGGGCGCGGGCGTGGCCGCCAGCGGCGCCATCGCCAGCCGCATGGGCCTGGCCGGCATCCCCGCCGCCGCCGAAACCATCGCCCTGCAAACCCTGCTGGAGCTGCTGCGCGCCTTCGGCGCCGGCCACGCGGGCAGCCCGCGCGTGCACATCTGCCGCCTCTCCAGCGCCAAAGGCGTGGCGCTGCTGCGCCAGGCCAAGGCCGAAGGGCTGAACATCACCGCCGACGTCAGCATCAACTCCCTGCACCTGAGCGACGAAGACCTGGGCTACTTCGACTCCGCCGCCCGCCTGCTGCCGCCGCTGCGCCAGCCGGCCGACCGCCAGGCGCTGTCCGACGCCCTGGCCGACGGCACGATCGACGCGCTCGTCTCCGACCACACCCCCGTCACCGCCGACGCCAAAACCCTGCCCTTTGCCCAGGCCCAGCCCGGCGCCGCCGGCCTGGAGCTGCTGCTGCCCCTGGCCCTGCGCTGGGGGCAAGCCCCGGGCGGCCCCGGCCTGCGGCGCGCGCTGCAAGCCATCACCAGCGGCCCGGCCCACGTGCTGGGCGCCGCCCTGGGTTCGCTGCAAGCCAGCCTGGGCCGCCTCACCGAAGGCGGCATGGCCGACGTGTGCGTCTTCAACCCGCAAGCGCGCTGGCCCATCGACCCCGCCCAACTGCGCAGCCAGGGCGCAGCCACGCCCTTTGCCCGGCAAGAAGCCACAGGCCAGGTGCGCTTCGCGCTGGTCGGCGGGCAAGTGGCGTTTGAAGCCTGAAAACCCGGCCGCAAGACAGCCCGCAGACGCGGCCGTGAATGCATGAAGCGAGATAAGCCGTCCGCCGCTCTGTTTTCGCTCCTTCATTCATAGCATTGGGTCCTAGTGCAGAAAGCGCAGAGAGGCATTTCGGCCCCCTCGAATTTGCTCCTTTTTTGATGCGCGTTCAGCCATAAAATAAATACAACTACCAGTATGTAAGCGCATATAAGCGCTCTACTGCCGAACGCCTGCCGCAAAGCCACGATGTGCGCTCCCGTTTCACTTGACCCAAAGTGAGTTTTTTCATCACGGCGACAGGCGTTCATTTCCCATCAGCAGCCCGGCCAGACTCCGCCGATTGGGACGCCGTGCTCTACCTGGCGGCCCGCCGATCTGGTGGTTTCAAAGGACGGGGCCATTTCCATTGACAGGGCTACAGAGGAAATCAATGGCCGCAACATGCTCAAGGGCGAAAACAACCGCTCGGGCGTCACGATTGGCGTGGGCGTGGATCTGGGGCAGCAGGCCCCGGAAGCTTATAAAGACCGACTGCGCAATTTCGGCATCAAGCAAGAGCTGATAGCCAAGCTGGAGCCTTACATGGGGCTGATCCGGGGCCAGGCCATAGAAAAGCTGAAGGAAAAACCGCTGAGCCTGAGCAAGCAGGAAGTGGAGCAGGTTGTCGCGGAAATGAAAAATGAAATGCTCAAAGACCTTGTCAGGGAATATAAAGATCTGACAGCAGATATAAAAAAGCACAGGGATTTCAAGGAACTCGCCATTGAGGAGCAAACCATTTTGTTTTCGAGAAAATGGCAGAACGGAAGCCTGAGACCTGCAGCATCACAATCCATCGCCCGATCTTTCTCTCTGGGCCTGGTTCGGGACGCGCTTGACAAGCTGGTTCCTGCCAATTATCCGGGGCAGGAAAAACGAATCGACAAGGAGCATGATTATCTTGAAGCCTGGCTGTCTTGCATACATGAAGAAAGACACAAGGTAAAGCCTGAAGGACAGGAGGCAAAGTAAATGCAACGAATGCTTTGGGCCATGCTGCTTGCCTTGGCGTGCTGCGGCGCCGCCGCAAAGGGCAAGAAGGCGCATTTTTATTATCCACGCCTGGAAGGCACTTATGTCATGGTCAAAAGCATTCCCCCTCCGACAGACGATGCCGAAATATCGGACTCAACCTTCTTTGAAGGGCAGAAAATATCCTTCGTACGCCATGACGATTTTTTGAATATTATCCGCACACCAGGGAGGAAAGAAGCAATCACGAGATGCTGTTTTATCCGCCATTTTCCGACTCGATGTGCCGCCAGACAACTTGGTATCACTGGTGCAGGGATGAACATCGGCGAATGCCGCAGAATCTCATACAGAGAAATATCGGCGTTATTATCTATGACGCTGACGATGATGACTTGGCGGCCATCAGCAAGCTATTGAAGCCCTATGGCATCACTCCGGAGCGGCAAAACTACATGGTCAGTTTCACTGGAGGTTCAGGCTCAGGCTATACCTTTTATTTCGCCGGCCGCGACATACTGATTAATTCAACGTACCGCAAGCAGGAGAAAGATGGGAAAGAGCATTTCACCAGCATCGTCCAGATTTTCAGAAGAACCAGCTCCACGGTCAAAACCTGGGATGGCGATTTCCGCGTTCCGGCCGCAAAGAAACCGTCTGGGCGGTGAGCTGGGGCCGTGAAAGCGCGGACCGGAGCGGGGCGCAAGGCGCGGCCGGATCTTGCGGCCCGGCGAGGATTGGCAAACGCCGCAGGGCGCCCGGTTCTGCGTTTTTCGCATCACGGACAGATTGCGAACAGGCTCCGGGAATGGCTCTTTGCCCTGGAGCCTGCATCCAAAACAGGAGCGAATTCGAGCACGTCAAAATACCAGTCCGCGCACATTCCACTAGGACATAATGCTATGGATAGAGGAGCTAAAGCTCCTGCTGCATTCAGTCCTGTTCAGAAATCCATCGTTGCCGAAAGCCGCAGTGTGCGCGGCTCGCCCATGGCCAGGCTGGCGAAGTAGGGCTTGGTCCAGTAGGCGCGGTTGGCCGCGTTGGACAGCGTGGCGCGCAGGGTGAGCGGGCGGCCCGCCACGCGCGTGGCGTAGCGCGCGCCCAGGTCGATGACGGCGCGGCCGGGGATGGACAGCGCGTTGTCCGCGCTGAGGTATTGCCGCGATGCGGCGGCGGCATGGGCCGTGAGCGTCAGGCCCTGCGCGGCGGGCCAGGCCGTGCCCGCGTCCCATTCCACGCCCAGCTTGGCCTGCCACCTGGGCACGCCCGTAGCCTGGCGGCCTTCGTGGGCGGCCTGGGCGGCGTGAATCACCTTAGCCTGCGTCCAGGCCAGGCCGCCCATCAGGCGCAGGCCGGGCCGGGCTTGCCCGAAAAAGCCCCATTCCACGCCCCGGTTGCGCTGCATGCCGCCGAATGAGAAGAAGTTGGTGAGCAAGTCGGTGTAGCTGCCGGGCCGCC
This sequence comes from Ottowia sp. oral taxon 894, assembly GCF_001262075.1. GTDB lineage: Bacteria > Pseudomonadota > Gammaproteobacteria > Burkholderiales > Burkholderiaceae_C > Ottowia > Ottowia massiliensis. The sequence continues at coordinate 858,939 of NZ_CP012073.1, forward strand.
TGATTTCAAACACGCTGAAGGTGTGCGCGAATTCGCCCAGGTCGAGCTTGAGGCCCGCTTCTTTTTGCCGCGTTTTGAAGGGCGGGAAAGCCTGGCCCGCGTTGGCGGCGGTGGCGGGCGCGATGGCCCCTTGGCTCAAGCCCTCTGCGTAGTTGGCGTAGAGCGATATGCGGCTGCCGGCCTTGTAGAGGATGGCGACAGAGGGCGTGGTGGCGCTTTGGCTGTAGCGCGCGCCCAGCCGCGCGCCGCTTGCGCCGCTGAAGGTGGCGCTTTTCACCTGCTGGCGGCGCGCGCCCAGCGTGATTTGCAGGCGCTCTTGCATGAAGGAGAGCGTGTCGGCTGCGCCGATGCTGGACAGGCGCGTGTCGGTGCGGGTGATGGCCGGGGCGGGGCTGGACAGCGCCACTTGCGGCCCCCACGCGGGGTGGTAGAGGCTGGTGGTCCAGCCGCCGGGCAGCAGGCCCATGGCACCGTTGAGGCGGTAGTTTTCGCTGTAGTGCGTGAGCTGGAGCGCGAGCTGGTGGCCCACGGCGCCCGTGTGCAGCCGGCCTTTGAGGCCCGCTTCGGCGGAGCGCCTTCGGGCCGTGTCGGCCACGCCGCCGAAGTTCAGGCGCATGTCGCCCGCTGCGTTGATGACTTGCCCGATGCCCATGAGCGTGTCAAACGCCGTGTGGCTGGCGCCCGCTGCGGCCCAGGCCGTCAGGTTTTGGCCCCAATCGAACTCGCCGCGCAGCATGGCCCCTTTGTCCACGCTGTCGTAATAGGCCCAGGGCGGGTTCCATGACACATCGGGCCGGGGCGGCGCGGGCACGGCCAGGCCGGGCGCAAGCGTCAGCCCGCGCGTCATGCCCTTGACGCGGTCTTGCGTGCGGTACAGGTCGGCCGAGACGCGGGCGCGCCCGCCCGCGCCGCGCCAGTCCAGCCCCAGCGAGGCCAGCGTGGCTTTCTTGCGCTGCGTGTTCACGGCGGTTTCGCCGTTGCGCCAAACGCCGTTGAAGCGCACGCCGAACTGCTGCTGTTCGCCCAGGCGGCGGCCCACATCCACATGGCTGCCGAAGTGGCTGTCCGACTGGTAAATGGCCTTGACGCGCGCCAGCGGCTCGCTGCCCGCACGCTTCGGAACCAGATTGACCGCGCCGCCCGTGGTGCCCTTGGGCGGCATGCCGTTGAGCAGGGCCGATGGCCCCTTGAGCACTTCCACGCGCTCCAGCATCTCGGGCGCGTTGCGGAAGTAGGCGGCCATGCCCGGCAGGCCGTTGAGCATCACGTCGGCCACGAGCGAAGGCAGGCCGCGAATCGTGTAGCTCTCGTTGCTCTCGCCCGGAGCGCCGCTGGCAAACACCGCCGGATCATTGCGGGCGATGACTTCGCTCACGTCGCCCGCCTGGCTGTCTTCCATGAAGCTTTCGGTGTAGGCGATGGTGGAAAACGGCGTTTCCATGAAGTCTTTGCCGCCCAGCAGGCCCAGGCGGGCGCGCGTGGCCACGTGGCCGCCCGCGTAAACGGGCGCAGCGGCGGTTTCCTGCACTTTCACCTCGGGCAGCGTGGCGGGCTGCTTCGCGTTCTCCGCTGGCGCTGTTTGCGCTGTTTGCGCCGTCTGCGCCGATGCGGCCGCCGCCGCCAGCGCCAGGGCGGACAGCAGCGCCCTTTTGCCCCGCGTCGATTTGGAATGGAATGGCTTCATGTGATGCTCCTGCAACGTGAACGAAAGCAGCCCGTCAGGGCTGCGGACTGATTTAGTTGCATCATATTAAACTAATTCTCGAAACGGGCCTGATTTCGATCCTTTATCCATAGCGTGATGTCCTGGTGGAATCTGCGCGGAAGCTGTTTTTCGCTGCCTGGATCCGCTCCTTTTTTCGAGGCGCCTCAAGCTGCCGTGGACAATCCGCCCCGCCATGCCGCAGCGGCATGGCCCAGCAAAGAAGGCATTCCATGAGCAACGAGCCGCCAGCCCCCGCGCGGGGCCGCCCCCGCACCCTGACCCGCGAACGCATTGCCGAAGCCGGCATGCAAATCGGCCTGCCCGCCCTTACCTTCACCGGCGTGGCCAGCGCGCTGGGCGTGAGCCACGTGGCGCTTTACAAGCACGTGCCGAATCTGGAAGAACTCAAGCGCCTGGTGGCCGCCGAAATTTTTGAGCGCTGGCAAATGCCCCCGCTGCCGCAAGAGGGCGCAGAAGGCGGCGGCGCGGACGGCGAAAAGGGCGAAAAGGGCGAAAAGGGCGAAAAGGGCGAAAAGGGCGAAAAGGGCGAAAGCGGCAAGGGAAGCGGTGATCTGGAGGCCTACCTGCTGGCCTTCACCCACTCGCTGCGTGAACTGGCCCGGGCGTATCCGGGGCTGGCGCCCTGGCTCATCCGCCGCGCCGCCGCCACGCCCGCCATGACGGCGCGCATTGACGAGCACCACGCCCAGGTGGCGCGCGCTTTCGGCATCTCCAAGGAAGACGCGCGCCAGACGCTGGCGATGGTGGCCTTTCACTGCATCGCCGTGGCCGACACCGTCTGCGCCACGCCTGAAGCGCCGCACGCCAGCGCGCAGGAAAACAGCGCGGACAGGGCCGAGATCGAAGCCGATTTCGAGCGCGGCATGCGCGCGCTCATTGCCGGCGCGCTGCTGCGGCTGGGCCGCACTGCCGCGCCGCCAGATTGAATTGGCCCGCCGCCCGCGCTACTTGCGCCCCCGCAGCACGCGCAGCAGCTCATCGAGCAGCAGGCCCGCCACGCCAGCGGTGATGGCCATGTCGGCCACGTTGAAGGCCGGAAAGTGGCCGTGGTGGAACAGGCCGTTCAGAAAACGCCAGTGAAAGTCCAGAAAGTCCACCACGTAGCCGTGGACCACGCGGTCAATCACGTTGCCAATGGCCCCGCCCAGAATCATGCTGAGCGAAAAGGCAAACAGGCGCTGCCCGCCATGCCCGCGCAGCAGGGCCACGATGAACAGCGCCGCCGCCGCCCCCAGCCCGGTGAACAGCCAGCGCTGCCAGCCGCCCGCCTGCGCCAGAAAGGAAAAGGCCGCGCCCGTGTTGTGCGCGCGCACGACGTTGAAAAAGCTGGTGACGGACGTGACATCGCCCAGCCGGTAATGGCCCACGATGAGCCATTTGGTGAACTGGTCCAGCACGATGACGAGCGCGGCCAGCAGGAGCCAGAAGGCCAGGGAGGTTGATTCGTTTTTCAAGGCAGTGTGTACAGGCCGTGTTCACGCAGCCCGTCAGAGTCAAAGCAGCGGCTGATGGCCCGGAAATAAAGCGGGTTCTGGTGAGCGAAGTGCTGATAGACAGCGTAGGCCACCAGATCCGCCAGCTGAATGAGGCGCGAGCTGGCCGAGTCCAAAAAGAAAGGGACTTCCGCGTAGTTGCGGGTGCGCCCCCACTGGTGGCCGCTGTATTTGAATTCGCGCGCGATGGATTGAATGGTGAGTTCGTTGCTGGCCTTGTCAAACAGAATGAGGCCGCGCTGCGCGGGCTGCTTGCGGATGGCCGCCTTGCGGTTCAGGCGCGTGAGCATCTGGTCAAAGCGGGCGCTGATTTGCTCGAAGGCCAAGTCAATGGGCTGTTTGCCGGCGGGCGTTTTTTCGCGCTGGATGACGGCGGCAAACAGGCGCACGCCGTATCCGTGGCGCTGGCTGATGGCGGCATGCAACGCGTCGGCAATGGCCTGCTCTCTCCGTGCGCGTTCCACGCGCCGCCAGCGGCCATTGCCCTTGTGCATGGGATTGCCGTGCAATTCCACCGCGTGAGGCTCATCGGCGCTGAAACGCGCGGCGATGTCATTGAGGTCCTGCTCGATCCAGTGGGCCTGCCGCTCTGGCACGCTGACGCCTGCCAGCACGAACCAGGGCAGGCGCGGGTCGTTGCCCGATTCGTCCAGGTACAACAGATACATGCGGGAGTGGGATACGAAAGCGGGCCGCTGCATGGCGGCCCGCAAAAAAAGAAGGGGCAGGCGGGCTGAATCCCGACGCCCCGCAGAAAAGGCGGTGCTCCTGACCCTGAAGGGCGCTGATTCTACCGGCCCCGTTGAACGCCATGCCGCTGAAAGAGCCGGAAGATTGAATAAAGCATTTCAGCTCCTTCTTTCATAGCAAGATGTCCTAGTGAAACGGGCGCAAACGCCATTTTCGAGGACCTGAATTTGCTCCTGTTTCCAAAGTGACGGTAGCGAATTGCGAAGCGCCGCGCTGCCGGAGCGCTTCAGACAAAGGCGCGCTGCTCTTGCCGTGCGCTTTCGCCGCTGATGTTGCTGGCGCAGCGCTGGCAGATGGCTTGCGTTGGGCTGACTTCAGGCTCGTAGTGCCAGCAGCGTTCGCATTTGGCGTGGGCGCTGGGGCGCACTTGCACGCCCAGGGCGCTGCCGGGCTGCAATTGCGCTTTGGAGGTGATGAAGACAAAGGGCAGCTCCGCGCCCAGGCTGGCGAGCAGGGCGTGGTCTTCGGGCGCGGCGGTGACGGCGATTTCGGCTTGCAGGGAAGCGCCGATTTGCCCGGCTTCGCGCAGGGATTCGATTTCCTTGTTGGCCACGTCGCGGATTTCGCGCAGGCGCTGCCATTTGGCCAGCAGGGCGTCGTCGCCCGCAGGCAGGTTGTGGAAGGTTTCAAAGAAGATGGATTGGCCGGTTTTGCCGATGAAGGGCCAGGCTTCTTCGGCGGTGAAGCTCAAAAAGGGCGCCATCCAGCGCAGCATGGCCTGGGTGATGTGCCATAGCGCCGTTTGCGCGCTGCGGCGGGCGTGGCCCGTGGCGGCGGTGGTGTAGAGGCGGTCTTTGAGGATGTCGAGATAAAAGCCGCCCAGGTCTTCGGAGCAAAAGAGCTGGAGCTTGGCGACGACGGGGTGGAATTCATACACGCGAAAGTGCTGGATGAATTCGGCTTGCAGCGCGGCGGCGCGCGTGAGCGCCCAGCGGTCGATTTCAGTCAGCTGCTCAAACGGCACGGCGTCTTTTTCCGCGTCAAAGTCGCTGACGTTGGCCAGCAAAAAGCGCAGGGTGTTGCGGATGCGGCGGTAGCCGTCGATCACGCGGGCCATGATTTTGTCGTCGCCCGCGATGTCGCCGGAGTAGTCGCTGGCGGCGACCCAGAGGCGGATGATTTCTGCGCCCCACTTTTTGAAGGCTTGCTGCAAGTCGATGCCGTTGCCCAGCGATTTGCTCATCTTGCGGCCCTGGCTGTCCACCGTGAAGCCGTGGGTGAGCAGGCCGCGATAGGGCGCGCGGCCATGAATGGCGCAGGAAAGCAGCAGCGAGGAGTGAAACCACCCCCGGTGCTGGTCGTGCCCTTCCAGGTAGAGGTCGGCTTCGGGGCCGCTGTCGTGCGCCAGCGCCTGGTGCGAGCCGCGCAGCACGTGCCAGAAGGTGGAGCCGGAGTCAAACCACACTTCCAGGATGTCTGTGCTTTTGACGTAGTGCGGCGCATCTTGCGGGCCGAGGATGTCTTCGGCGCTGGCGCGGCTCCAGGCTTCGACGCCGCCTTTTTCAATCATGTCGGCGGCCTGGTCGATGATTTGCATGGTGCGCGGGTGCAGCTCGCCCGTTTCCTTGTGCAGGAAAAAGGGAATGGGCACGCCCCAGGCGCGCTGGCGGCTGATGACCCAGTCGGGCCGGCCCGCAATCATGTCGCGCAGACGGGCGCGCCCGTTTTCGGGGTAGAAGCTGGTGTGGTCGATGGCTTCCAGCGCAAGCTGGCGCAGGGTTTTGGGGGCCTTGTCTTTGGTGAAGACGCCTTCGCCTTCGTCCATGCGAATGAACCATTGCGCGGCGGCGCGGTAGATGACGGGCGTTTTGTGCCGCCAGCAGTGCGGGTAGCTGTGTTGCAGCGGGCTGGAAGCCAGCAGGCGGCCGGCCTGGTTCAGCGCCTCGACGATGACGGGGCAGGCTTTCCAGATATTGAGGCCGCCGAACAGGGGCAGCTCGTCCGCGTAGCTGCCGTGCGGCTGCACGGGGTTGAGGATGTCGTCCGTGCGCATGCCGTGGGCCATGCAGGACTGGTAGTCGTCCACGCCGTAGGCGGGCGCGGAGTGGACGATGCCGGTGCCGTCGCTGTCGCTGACGTAGTCGGCCAGATACACGGGCGACAGGCGCCGGTAGCTGTAGGGGCCGCTGCCGGCGTCGGCCGCGTCATGCAGCGGGTGGCGGAAGGCCAGCCCGGCCAGCGCCTGGCCTTTGGCGGTGGCGATGATGTCGCCCTTCAGGCCGTAGCGCTCCAGCGCCTGCTCTACCAGCTTGCGGCCCAGCAGGAGCACGCCGCGCGGGGTGCTGACGAGCGCGTATTCCAGATCGGGGTTGGCGTTGAGCGCCTGGTTGGCGGGCAGCGTCCAGGCCGTGGTGGTCCAGATGACGGCGTAGGCGGGGCCGGGCAGGCTGTCCAGGCCAAAGGCGGCGGCCAGCGCCTGCGGGTTGTCGGCCTCAAAGGCCACATCCAGCGTGCCGCTTTGCTTGTCCTGGTATTCGATTTCAAATTCGGCCAGCGAAGACGCGCAGTCAAAGCACCAATACACGGGCTTGAGGCCGCGATAGACAAAGCCGCGCTCGATCACGCGCTTGAAGGCGCGCAGCTCGTCGGCTTCGTTGCCGAAGTTCATGGTCAGGTAGGGGTTGTCCCAGTCGCCCAGCACGCCCAGGCGCTTGAAGTCCTGCTTTTGCTGGGCGATTTGCGCCGTGGCGTAAGCGCGGCTTTGGGCCTGCATTTCGTCGCGGCCCAGCTTGCGGCCAAACTTTTTTTCCACCGCGTTTTCAATGGGCAGGCCGTGGCAGTCCCAGCCGGGCACGTATTGCGCGTCAAAGCCATCGAGCATGCGCGCCTTGTTGATCATGTCTTTCAGAATCTTGTTGACGGCATGGCCCATGTGAAGCTGGCCGTTGGCGTAGGGCGGGCCGTCGTGCAGAACGAATTTGGGGTGGCCGCAGCGCGCGGCGCGCAAGCGCTGGTACAGGCCGCCGCTTTTTTCGCTGCCTTCCCAGCTGGCAATCCAGTCCGGTTCGCGTTTGGGCAGTTCGCCCCGCATGGGAAAAGGCGTGTCGGGCAGGTTCAGGGTGTCGCGGTAGCTCTTGGCTTGGCTTGCTTGCTTGCTGTCGTTGCTCATGGTGGAGTGGGTCAGGTTTTTTCCGGCCTGAAAGGGCCGCCAGCGCCCGCCGCACAAGCGCGGGCAGCTATCAAAAAATGAGTGAAAAGGGGAAACGGATGGGGGAGAGAAGCGGGGCGGGGCCAGTGGCAGGCCGCGTCTTCAGGACGGCCCGCCGCCCCTTCAAATTCGGCCCGTGGCCGGATGGGCCGCTGCCGCTGCTGCCGCTGGATGGCGCTCAAACCACGCGCGCGCCTGGGCGCCATCGCGCGCAATGCCTTCGGCCAGTGCCGCCAGGCTGTGATAGCGCTTTTCTTCGTGCAGTTTCCAGATGAGTTCCACGCAAATAATCTTACCGTAGCCCCCCTCGGGGCCGAGACTGGCAGGCCAGTCAAACACATGCGTTTCCAGCAGCACGCGGCCGCCGTTGATGTCGTGCGCATCCAGCGAAGGGCGCACGCCCAGATTGGCCACGCCCGGCAGCGGCGCGCTGCCCAGCCCCGATACCCGCACGGCAAAAATGCCGCTGGCCGCCGGCTGCCAGGCACAGGCGCGGCGCGAAAAGCGCAGGTTCAGCGTGCGAAAGCCGTCTTGCCGCCCCGGCGCGCTCTCGGCCAGCGCGCGCCCCAGCTTGCGGCCATGCACCACATGCCCGCTGATGGCGCAGGGCCGCCCCAGCAGGCTGGCGGCGGCGGCCATGTCGCCCGCCGCCAGCGCCTCGCGCACGGCAGTGGATGACACGCGCTGCCCCTGCACTTCGTAAGAGGGCATGCGCGCCACGTCAAACCCGCGCCGCGCGCCCGCCGCTTGCAGCAAGGCGAAGTCGCCTGCCCGCCTGGCGCCAAAGCGAAAGTCGTCGCCCACCAGCACATGGCGCGCGCCCAGGCCCTTGAGCAGCACGTCGTCAATGAAATCCTGCGCGGGCATCGCCGCCAGCGCCGCGTTGAATGGCAACACCACCGCCTGATTCACCCCGCAGCGCGCCAGCTCGGCCAGCTTGTCGCGCAAGGCGCTGATGCGCGGCGGCGCCAGATCAGGCTGCCCCGTGGCGGCGGCAAACCAGTCGCGCGGGTGCGGCTCGAAAGTCAGCACGCAACTGGGCACGCCGCGCTGCGCCGCCTCGCTGCACAGGCGCGCCAGCATGGCCTGATGGCCCCGGTGCACGCCGTCGAAATTGCCAATGGTGAGCGCGCAGCCCGGCGCAATGCCCGGATGGCGCAGCCCGCGAAAAATCTTCATAGAAAGGACTCCATCAGCCGCGCCACGGCCTGCGGCTGGTCGTGGTGCAGCATGTGGCCCGCGCCCTGCACGGCCTCAATGCGGCAATCGGGCACGCTGCGCATGCGCTCCAGGTATTCGGCCAGCGTGTACTGGCCGCGCCAGAGCAGGCCCAGGCTGTCGCGCCCCTTTTCATCCAGCGCGTGCGCGGCCAGCACGGGCGCAGTGATGGCGCGATAGGCCGCCAGCGTCTCCTCCAGCCGGAAAAGGTAAGGGCTGATGACCTTGTGCGCCGGATCGCCCAGCACGCGCCACAGGCCCTGCCCGTCCGGCTGCGCCCAATGTCCGGCCAGCCACAGCGCCTTGTCGGCGGGCAGGCGCGGGTTGTTTTGCCGCAGGCGTTCGGCCACGGCGGCGGCATTGGCATAAGGCTTCAGCCCCGCCTGGCCCTGATGCAGCCGGGCCAGCTCATCCAGCCACTGCGCCATGCGCGCGGGTGCCTGCCCGGGCGCCGCAGCGGGCAGGCCGAAGCCTTCCAGATTCACCACGCGCCGCACGCGCTGCGGCCGCGCGCCCGCATACAGCATGGCAATGTGCCCGCCCAGGCTGTGGCCCGCCAGATCGATCGGCGCGCCATCCGGCGCCAGCAGCGTCAGCAGCGCGTCCAGATCGCCCAGGCAATCGGCAATCGTGTAGTGGTCCACCGGGCCGCTTTGGCGCGTCAGGCCAAAGCCGCGCCAGTCGGGCGCCACCATGCGGCGCGAGCGCGCAAAACCGTCGCTGAAGGCATCGGCCACGAACTGGAACGACGCGCCCACATCCATCCACCCGTGCAGCAGCACCAGCAGCGGCGCGTCCGCATCGCCCGGCGGCGCGCCCCATTCGCTCAAGTGCATGCTGATGTGCCGCAGCGCCACGTGGCGCGAGCGCAGCGGGCGCAAAGGGGTGTAAGCGGATGCGTTCATGGGCGGCCATTTTCCGGCATGGCCTTGCCGCGCCTGGATGAGCATGCAAAATGCGACCCGTTCACGATTTGAAACAGGAGGCCACCATGACACACCTTGCAAGCCTTTCACGCGCCGCCGCCCTGGCCTGCGCGGCGGCTTTTTGCGCTCCGGCGCAGGCCCAGCCGGTCTATAGCGGCTGGCTGTGCTGCACCATGCGGGTCAGCGGCGACTGGATCAGCGACATCAACTACACGGGCAACGGCACGCGGCTGATCCAGGCAGGCACGCCCGTGCAAATCACCGGGCATGGCCGCTACCGGGTACACATCACCATCAAGGGCGAGCCTTATCGCCTGGGCAACGACTACAGCCGCGATCTGGACGATGCCCAGTTCACCGAGCGCTACATCGTCAGAACCGATCCGGCCAAGGCGCTGGCCCGCTGGCCGCAGAAAGTGCAAGAGGCCATCCGCACAGCCCGGGTGCGCGTGGGCATGACGCGCGAGCAGGTCATCATGGCGCTGGGCTACCCGGTCAGCAGCGAGAACCCTGCTTTGGACACGGACGCCTGGCGCTACTGGCTGGGCAGCTTTGAGGAATACCAAGTGCATTTCAACGCCGCTGGCAAAGTGCGCGAAGTTTCAGGCGCGCCCGGCACGCTGGCGCGCGTGCTCATGCGCTGACGCCTGAACGCCTGTTCCGGAACGCGGGGGCCGGGCGCAACGCCTGCGCTCTTGCCAATCAGGGCCAAATCGGCCTCAAGTCCCCGTGGAATCAGCGCGGGCAGCTATCAAAAATGAAGCAAACGGGCAGCAGCCCCGTTCGCCGCGCCCAGGCCCCGCGCCTGGGCGATGACCAGCAGGCCATCGAAGATCAGGCTTTCCACCAACTCGTAGGGGCGCGCCATGCTGGGCAGCATCTTCCAGCCTGCGCCGCCCGTCATGATGCAAGCGGGTTCTTCCCCGCAGCGCGCGCGCAGGTGCTGCGCCATGCGCTCGCAAGCGCCTGCGATGGCGTAGGTGCCGCCGCTGGTCAGCCCGTCGCTGGTATTGGTGGGAAATTCGCACACTTCGCCCGTGGGCACGTGCAGGCCGGCCGTGCCCGATTCCAGCGCGCGCAGCATGATGCCGTGGCCCGGCAGGATCAGGCCGCCCAGAAAGCGGCCTTCGGCGTCAATGGCTTCCACCGTCACGGCCGTGCCCACCATCACCAGCAAAATGGGGCGCGCCCGGCCTTCCCGGGCCAGCACATGGTGGCGCGCGCCGATCATGGCCACCCAGCGGTCAGCCCCCAGCCGCGCAGGGTAGTCATAGCCATTGATCAGACCCGCCTCGGCGCTGCTGGCCACCACCCAGTGCGGCTCCACGCTCCAGATTTCCATCTGCTCATGCACGCGGTGGCGTATGGCCTGCCCGGCCACGATGCAGCCCAGCATGGACTGCGGCTCCGGCAGGCCCGCCCAGCCGGTGTCAGCCAGGCGGTCGATCTGCTCCAGAAATTCCACGCCGCGCGCCAGCGCCTGCGCGCCCGGGGCCGGGCGCTCATACAGCGTCCACTTCAGACGCGTGTTGCCTACATCAATGGCCAAAAAACTCATGGGCCGCGATGGTAGCGGCGCAAGGCACAATGCCCGCTTCTCTCACCCCAAGCAAAGGAGCACTGATATGGGACTGTTCAGCTTCATCAAGGACGCTGGCGAAAAACTGTTCGGCAGCAAGGAAGTCGAAGAAGCCAAGGCTGCGAACAACACGGCCACCCTGGACGATCTCAATGCCAAGGCAAGCGCCGCCATCAAAACCTACATTGAGCAGCAAAGCCTGGGCCTGACGGACCTGGCCGTCCGCTTTGACGGCGCCAGCGGCAAAGTCACCCTCACGGGCCAGGCTCCCAGCCAGGCCGCCGCAGAAAAGGCCGCCTTGGCGGCAGGCAACGTCGGCAGCGTCAGCAGCGTGGAAAACGGTTTGCAGTTCCCGCAGGAAAAGCCCTCGCAATTTCATGACGTGGTCAAGGGCGACACCCTCTCAGCCATTGCCAAGAAATACTACGGCGACGCCAGCAAATACCCGGTGATCTTCGAGGCCAACAAACCCATGCTTACCCATCCCGACAAAATCTACCCCGGCCAGAAACTGCGCATTCCGCCGCTCTAAGCGCCTGTCCTCAAAGAGAGAATTTACGGCAAACGATCGTCATGTATCCAAGTGACATGACCGACGAACAGTGAGGTGCAAAAGCGCTTTCCGGCAGGTAACGCGCAGGCAGACCCCGGGTACGCAGCGCCCGGGACATGATCAACGCCATCTTCCATGTGCAAGCCACGGGTTGCCAGTGGCACGCACTGCCCAAGGACTACCCGCCCTGCAAACAGGTCTACAACACCTTTGCCCGCTGGCGTCAGCGCGGCGTATGGGATGCGCTGCTGGCGCTGCTGCGCCAGTAAGTACGCGTCAAGCCCAGCGTGGCCATCATCGACTCCCAATCGCTCAAGACCGTCTCAAAAGAGGGCAGCACGGATATGACGCAGGCAAAAGAGTCAAAGGGCACAAGCGCCACATAGCCTCAGACACAATGGTGCTGCTGCTGGCCGTGGTGGTGCACTCGGCTGGCATTCAAGACCGGGCAGGAGCCTGGGCTTTGCTGATCAGGCTGTTCTTGTACTTTGAGAGTCTGAAGACCATCTTTGTCGATGGCAGCTACTCGGGCAGCCTGATCAATTGGGCGCTGAGCATGTTTGGCTGGAACATGCTCTAGAAGAATGAGCAAGGACTACGAGGTCAGCGTGGCTTCAGCCGAAGCATTCGTCAAGATTGCTTGCATTCGGCGCGTGGCCAGGCTTTTGGGATAGTTTTGAGAACAGTCTCTCAGGGCGAAATTGTCTGCTAGAGATCATCAGAAACAGGAGCAGATTAAAGGTATCAAAAATGCCTTTCTGCGCTAGTTTTCACTAGGACAAATCGCTATTTATACAGGAGCAAATAAGCTTCTTTGCCCAGCGGTTTCAAAAAGCGGGAGCGGCCTTCGCGCAGGCGCTTTTCGGGCTTCGTCCGGGGCCGCCGGGCTGCATCCGGCTTGCCTTGCGCTGTGGCCGCATTTCACAATGCGGGGCCGAACCCAAGAAAGGAAATGCCATGTCCGCTCTCCGCCTTGCTTTTTCTCAATCTGCCGCACGCTGGCTGCTGGGCGGCCTGCTGGCGAGCCTGGCCGCAGGGGCCTGCGCCGCGCCTGCCCTGTCGGCTGAACCTGCCGAATGCGCTGCCATTGATGAAAGCGCGCTGGAGCAGGCCTATGCGCAGTGGTCGCGCGAAGCCGCCCAGGCCCTGCGCGAGCACGCCAAGGCGCTGGCTGCGCGCGGCGACTCGCGCAGCCAGCTCATGGCGATGTATGTGATGCGCGCCATTGACGCCGACCCGCCGGACCAGAGCCAGTCCGCCAGCGACAGAGAAAAGCAGCGCCAGTTCTACCAGCAGGCCGTGCGCGAGGGCCAGCCAGCCGAGCCTGTAGCGCTGTGGCTGTCGCAAGGCCTGTGCGCTGGCAAGAAAGCGCCTGCTGACAAGCCGGGCGCCGCTGCGCAGCCCGGTGAATTTCGCAGCCTTCAGGCCGATTGCGACCCGCAAGCGCTGCTGGAGCGCCTGGCGCAGCAGGAACCTGACAACGCCGCGCCCTGGCTGGCACTGGCCGCGCTGCACCCCGAAGGCAGCGCCGGGCGCGAGCAGGCCCTGCAACGCGCCGCCGAGGCCCCGAGGGCGCTCTTTTACGAACGCCGCCTGGGGCCGCTGCTGCAAGAAGCGTTTCAGAATGTGGCCTGGCCCGAGCCGCCCAAACAGCTTGAACTGGCGGGCCTGTTCCTGCCGGACTCCTTCTTGACCCTGAGCGAAAAGGAGCGCGTTTCAGACACCTACGCCGTGGGCTTGTGGGCCGCCGTGCCCTACCACGGCATCATGGAGATGCGGCAGATGTGCGGACAAACCGGCCCGGCTGGCCGCAAGCCGCCTGCCGCCGCTACCACGCCCTTGCGCCAGCAGCAGTGCCGCGCCATTGCCGCCCGCGTGGCTGCCGAGCCGGACAATCTCGTGCTGCGCCAGACGGTAGCGCTTTTCCTGCTGGTTCAGCTCACCGAAGGCGAGCCGCAACAGGCCCGCTGGAAAGAAGAGCTGCGCCAGCGCCGCTGGCTGATGGAAGGCTGGCTGCCCGCCTATTCATACAAATACGACTTGCGCGCCACGCTGCTGCGCCCTGAAGCCGAAGTCATGCGCCAGCGCCTGCGCGAAGCGGGCCAGCCCGAAACCGCGCCCGCCGGCTGGCTGCCTCTGAGCGAGCGCAAGGCGGCCAGCGGCAAGGCGGGCGGTTGAGCGGCCGCGCCTTCAAGCGCGGGCGGGGCATTGAAAAACAGCCGCGCAGCGGGCATGTAGAGGCCCTTGCCTGCACTGTCTGGCCGCAGACAGGCGCTCAAGGCCCCATACTCGGACCGTTTCAAGGAACCACGATGCGCACTCTTTACGACTCTGAATCCTTTGCCGTGCTGCACCTGCTGTCAGACGTGCCGCACGACGGCAGCCTGCCCGAGGATGCCCCCCGGCTGGCCCGCCACGGCTTCGAGATTGTGGACAAGCGCTCGGGCAAGGAGCTGTATCTGGACGGGCTGTGGGCCGAGATGTTCCAGCAGCGCATTGAAGCCTGGCAGGAGAGAACGCCCACGCAGGAAGAGGTGGAAGATGCGTTGGAGGGTTACGCCGAGTTGGCGCAGAACCCGGTGATCGTGCATTGAGCCGGGCGTCCGCCCGCCACAAAAAAACGCCTCGCCGAGGCGTTTTTTTGTTTCAGCATGACTCCAGCCCGGCACTTCGCTGGACTGCGCCGAAGCCTGCTACAGCAGGTTTATCAATAACTTAGGCGAGTTCAACATATGCCGGTGCTTTCCGAAACTTGACCCGGTTTTCCCTCGCGCGGCTCCCATGCGGCTCTTGGAAACCGGGGTTTCCGAGGAGTCATCATGGCAAAAATCAAGCTCACCAAGACCGCCGTGGAATCGGCACAACCCCAAGCCAAGGCCGTCGAACTGCGGGATACCGTGGTGCCCGGCTTCCTGTGCAAGATTACTCCGGCGGGCCGCCGGGTGTTCATGCTCCAGTACCGCACGAACGCTGGCGAGCGCCGCAAGCCAGCCTTGGGCCAGTTTGGGGAACTGACCGTCGAGCAGGCCCGCTTCATGGCGCAGGAGTGGCTGGCCGAAGTGCGCAAGGGCGGCGATCCGAGCGCGGCCAAGGCCGCCGCCCGCAAAGCCCCGACCATGAAGGAGTATTGCGCCACCTTCATGGAGGACTACTCCAAGAAGCGCAACAAGCCCAGCACCCAGCGCGGCTATCAGGGCGTCATCGACCGCTGCATCATCCCCATCATGGGCCGGATGAAGGTGCAGGACGTGAAGCGCCCGGACGTGGCCGCGCTGATGAAGAAGCTGGCCTACAAGCCAGCCGAGGCAAATCGCACCTTCGGTGTGCTGCGCAAGATGTTCAACCTGGCCGAAGTGTGGGGATTGCGCCCGGACGGCACGAATCCGTGCCGCCACGTTCCGATGTACCCGCCCGGCAAGGAAACCCGGCTGATCGTGGATGATGAACTGGTGCTGCTCTTTCGCTACCTGGAGAAGATGGAGGCGGGAGAGTTGGAACTGGAAAAAACCGAGAACTACGTCATCCCGCTGGCGATCCGCCTGCAATTCGAGTTCTCCGGCCGTCGCTCCGAAATCTGCCCACTCGAATGGGATTGGCTGGACTTCGAGAGGCGGCGCGTGGTGTGGCCCGACAGCAAGACCGGCGGCATTTCCAAACCCATGAGCAAGGAAGCCCATCGGCTGCTTTCGACAGCTCCGCGCCGGGAAGGCTGCCCCTACGTCCTGCCATCGCCCAACGATCCGGCCAAGCATCTGACCCACGGCGAGTATTACGGCGGTTGGTGTCGGGTGCTCAAGGCTGCTGGCGTGCCCCATATCGGCACGCATGGCATTCGCCACCGCGCCGCGACCGACATTGCCAATTCGGGCGTGCCGACCAAGGTAGGCATGGCGCTGACGGGCCACAAAACCGTGGCGATGTTCATGCACTACGTCCACACCGAGGACAAGCCGGTGCGGGATGCGGCCGATCTGGTGGCGAGTCGGCGGTTGGCAATCACTGGCGCGTCGCGCCCTACGGAAGCCACGGCGTGACCGGCGGCTACCATCCCGCCTTTCCCGCCCCGGTTGTCGTGTCGCTGTCACGCCAATCGGGCATGCCGCCCCTTCCAGGGTGGCACCACGGTAAGGGATTGAAAAGTGTGCCCGTTACGGGTATAGTTTGGAGGTCGAGATGACGCACATCCTCAAGCGAAAGGATTTTGCGCGGTGGCAGGCGGGCGAAAAGCTGTCCGATGCCGCCTTGTGCAAGGCAGTTCAGGAGATGGAAAGCGGTCTGATTGACGCGGACTTGGGCGGCTTCCTCTACAAGAAGCGGGTTGCCCGCCCCGGCGGCGGCAAGAGTGGCGGCTACCGCACGCTGCTGTCGGCCCGGATCGGCAGCCGCTACGTGTTCCTGCACGGGTTCCCCAAGAGCGACAAGGCGAACATCACGCAGGACGAGAAGAAGGCGCTGCAGTTCGCCGGCAAGGTGTTCCTGGAACTGTCCACCGAGGCTTTGGCTAAGGCGTTGCAGTCGGGCGTGTTATTGGAGGTGCATTGTGAGCAAGATCATTGAATCCCTGCGTGGCGACCTGGCCGCGCTCCACGAAGCGGGAGCGATCAGCAAGGTGACGATGCGCGAGTTCGACGCGATCTGCCCGCCGCCGGTGCGGGAGTTCAGTGCTGTCGACATCAAACGCCTGCGCGAAGCCTTGAAGTTCAGTCAGCCGGTGTTCGCGCTTCATTTGCACACGTCGGCCTCGACCGTGCGCAAGTGGGAGCAAGGCGAAACCCATCCCACGGGGCCGGCCCTCAAGCTGCTCAACGTCATCGCCGACAAGGGCTTGCAGGCCATCATCTGATGCCTGACGAGGGAGACAGGCATTGGCGACGCGAATTACCCCTTTCAGTTCTCAGCATCTTGAAGCTGCGTGCCGCGTGCTCGCCGATACCAAACGCGGTCTGAGCGGCACACAGATCGAGCGGCTACTGAAGGAAATCGAGGTTGCCGACACATCGCCCGGCACCGCCAAGTGGAAGCGGTTGTTCAATGCGTTGGCCGACGCACAAAACCAGCACCAGATTGGCAACCATCTCATCATGTTCATCAACCGCGCGATGAACCCGGTGAACTACGCCCGCGATCCCGCGACGTTCGCCTGGCGGCGCGACGAACTCAATGTCGTCCTTGCCTTCTCCGGTTTCTACGTGCGCGACGACGGCAAGGTCGGGTACGCCGACAAGGCCACGACGCTTGATGCCGCTCGCGCCCGCGCGGGACGACTCAAGGCCGCGCTGGAAAGCCGCGTCGTCCATGCGGAAGTGCTGAACTACTGCCGCGCCGAGTTGGTGGACGAAAACTACTTCCATGCCGTGTTCGAGGCAACGAAAGGTGTTGCGGAGCGGATTCGCCTGTTGTCGGGCCTGAACGGCGATGGCGCGGACTTGGTGAACAAGGCATTCGCAGGCCAGCAACCCGTTCTCGCCTTGGGACCGCTCACCACCGAGTCCGAAAAGAGCGAGCAGAAAGGCTTTGCCAACTTGCTGATCGGCCTATTTGGTGCCGTGCGCAATCCGCTGGCCCATGCGCCCAAGACGAATTGGCCCATGTCCGAACAGGACGCACTGGACATCCTGACGCTGGTATCGCTGATTCACCGCAAGCTGGATGGCACCACGAAATTAGCGGCCGTATCGCCGTAAGGGAGAGACAGGAATGGACGAGGCGATCGTTGTCTTCTCTCGAAAAGGGATTTTCCAGACCACGATCGCCGCGCGCGACGTTCGCAGTCGGGAACATGCGCGCAAGCTGTGGCCCCTGGTATCTCCCAGCGCATCACGGCAGATGGTGACGTGGGTCAGCCCTTCCTTCGAGAGTGGGAAGTTGCGTCGGCGCTCCCATTTCCGGGTGCTTCCCACCCAGCACACCTTCAACCCCAAAGCGCACTTCGACGATGAAGAGGCCAGCCGGTGGCGCGCCGTGCAGGAAAGCCCTGAACACCGGCGGGCGAAAGAACTTGTCGCGGCTGAACTCTCACGACGCCTGCATGCCGGGCATGCGATGCCGTGGGCGTTCAAGGATGCGGATGCGTCGGACTATCCGCTGGAAGGCAACTTGTTGCTCGGCGCCGACCAGGTGGCAACCGAGCATCCCCTGGAGACGCCATTCGGCAGCACATTCCGGCTTGACGTGGCTGTGCTCGGGCCGCCGGTCCAGGCCGAGCCGATGGTGCTGGGCGGCGTTGAAATTGAACTCGGCCACGCCTTTGACGGGCGGAAGGCGCTAATCGGAAAGTCGCTAGGATTCCCGCTGATCTCCATCGACATCACCGAGATGACACTGGACGAACTCACGCCCGAGTGGGCACAGCGGGTACTGACCGCAACCACGCGGAGCCACGAGCAAGGACGCCGGCAGACCTACATCTATCTCCACGACCTGCTGTACCCCCTCTACGCGCAATTGCCGGCGTTTCTGGATGACGAGCAACGCCATCAGTTCCTTGTGTTTGCCGACGATGAGACCTTGAACAAGTTGGTGCGCTGGATGAACCTGCTCGCCGAAAAGCTGGAGCACCCGAAAGGTACGGTCGCCGTTGCCCTGGTCAATGGCAAGAACGAACAGTCGCGTAAGATGCTGGAACGCGCGGGACAGGTCGTTGGCCCCGACTGGAGTGAGTTCAACGACCAGCGATGCCTACGGCTGACCCTGCCGCGCCCCAAAGGCCCGGCGGATCTCCAGGCCCATCGCTTCCACATGACGATGGCGCGCATCCTGCTGTCGCACACTGACGCACTTGTTGGCTACAAATATTGCAACGGCGTCGACAACAACCATCCCGAAGAAGACGTGTGGATTGCGCATCGCTGGATCGCCGACCTGAAAACCCATACCCAGCACCGCGTATTGCCAAAGCGGCTGGCCGAACCGATCAACAGGTTGATCGCAGTGGTGTCGGACCTGCATCGGAATCACACGGCCGCCAGCCAAGAGGCGTGACCATCCTCTGTCGGAAGTCAGCCGATAGGCAAGCATTCCTGCGGAGTTATGCGCCCTTTTTTTGTGGGCGCGCGGCGCTTGCGGCGGGTTGGCGAAACAGACGCCCGGAATGGATCGCGCTGGCCGGAAGGCATCAGAAACAGGAGCAGATTCAAGGCGGTTGAAATAGTGCTCCGCGCAGTTTCCACTAGGACGTCATGCTATGGATAGAGGAGCGAAATAGCGCCCTGCTTTGCGTCTTGCCCCGGCTTGACCGCGCCAGCCTGGCCACGCGCATGCCGGCTCGCTTTTTTCGCGCTGGCGGGCGGGCTGCGGGCGCGCTTTCAGCTGAACAGCCGCCGCGCCACGGGCGAGCCTGCGGGCAGCTTGTGTTTGACCAGGGCTTTGTAGAAGGTGCGCAGGCCCGCGCGGATTTCCGACATGGCCTGCTCCGAGAGCGCATGGCCTGCGGGGTCGGTGATGATGCCGTCCATGGCTTGCGCCAGCGCCGAGGCGGCTTGCAGCAGGCTGTCAAAGGCGTTTTCTTCCGGCGCGACCTGGGGCACATCCAGGCTCAGGGCGATCTGGTGCAGGGGGATGTTGTCTTTGTTGTCGGACAGGGCTATTTGCGGGTCGTAGCTCAGCTCCACCAGATGCGGCATGCCCGCCTTGGGCGAAGGCAGCACCATGCGGCCTGCCACGGCCCCGGCCACGAAGCCCAGTTTGGCGGCCTGCTGGTTCACGAAGCCCAGGCTCCACGGCGTGGCGCGCGCGCGCAGGTCCAGCACGAGCTGCATGTCGTGTTCGGAAGCGAATTTGTCCAGTTCCTTGGCGCGGGCCACTTCTTGCAGCATGTCGGGGCTGTCGGCCGCGCCGCCGATGGCGTCGGCGAAGGCCTGCGTCTTGATGACGAATTCGGAAAATTCCACCTGCGTGAGCGCGCCAGCGCGGTTGGCCAGCTGCACGCCAGCGCGGCAGGCGTCATAAAGCCAGCCGTGCTGGGGCGGCTCCCACTTGCCGGTCATGCGGTGGTGCGCTTCGATCGCAAAAGGCTTGCTGCCAATGCGGTGCGTGGCGGGCAGGCGGGCCATGAGTTCTTCGCCGCTCACGGGCGCGTCCAGCGCGATTGGAATGATGCTGTCGATGCGCTCGTCCAGCCGCCCTTGCACGGGGGGCGCGGCGGGCAGGCTGGCGGCATCCAGCGCGGGGTCGGCGGCTTCGCCGCTTTCTGGCGGCCCCTCAGGCTCCAGCCGCTCGGCCTGCCGGGGCGTGTTGCGGCGCACCACCCAGGCGTTGTAGGCGATGATGCCCAGCAATATCGCGCCGCCCGCAAGGGCCAGCTCAGCTTGCAAAGAGTCCATGGGGTTTCAAATGCTTGAGGATGTTTCCGGATTCTAGGGGCGGGCCTGCCGCCGCCATCTTCCATCATGCAGCGCGGCAGACGAGGCGGTTTGGCAGGACGGGCTGGCAAGGCTAGAATCGCGCGTTTTCTTCTTCCCGCCCGCCCGCGCCTAGCAGGCGGGCTTTGTTCGTTTGCAGGCGGATCATTGTTCAAGCCTGCCCGTTCTCTGGAAAGCCTCACTATGAAAATCGCCCAGGAAATCCGCGCCGGCAACGTCATCATGCACGGCAAAGATCCGATGATCGTCCTCAAGACCGAATACGCCCGGGGCGGCCGTGGCGCGGCCACGGTGCGCATGAAGCTCAAGGCCCTGCTGGGCAACATGGGCGCCGAAGTCGTGTTCAAGGCTGACGACAAGATGGAACAGGTCATTCTCGACCACAAGGAATGCACCTATTCCTACTTCGCCGATCCCATGTACGTTTTCATGGATGGTGAGTTCAACCAGTACGAAGTGGAAGCCGAAAACATGGGCGACGCGCTGAACTACCTGGAAGACGGCATGTCCTGCGAAGTGGAGTTCTACGACGGCAAGGCCATTGCCGTGGAGCTGCCCACCACCGTGGTGCGCGAAATCACCTGGACGGAGCCTGGCGTCAAGGGCGACACCTCCGGCAAGGTGCTCAAGCCTGCCAAGATTGCAACCGGTTTTGAAGTGGCCGTGCCGCTGTTCGTAAACCAGGGCGACAAGATTGAAATCGACACCCGCACGGGCGAATACCGCAAGCGCGTGTAAGCCGCCTGCGCGCTGCTTTTGCGCCGCTTGCCAAGCCCCTTGCCGCTGAAAGCAAGGGGCTTTTTTCTTGCCGGTGGCATGGCCGCTTTGCTGCCCGATCAGCGCGCAGACGCGCCCTTACCATCGCCGCCCATGCAATCCACACCAGACCTCAGAGACGCCTTGCGCCACTCAAACGCCATTGCTTCCTTGCCGGAAGACGATCTGCTCAAGGCCGAGGCCTACCGCCTGGCTTTTGACGACCCCGAATTTCTCTCGCGCCGCGAAGCGCGCGGCATCCGCTTTCAGCTTGAAATGCTCAAACCCGATCTGGGCATGCAGCAGGCGCACGTGCATCACACCATCGTCGTGTTTGGCAGCGCGCGTTTTCTGCCGCCGGACGAAGCCGCCCGCCGCCTGCAAGCCGCACGCGAGAAGGGCGACGCCCAGGCCATCACGCTGGCCGAGCGCGCCGTGCGCACTTCGCGCTACTACGAACAGTCGCGCGAGTTTGGCCGTCTCGTCGCGCGCTACGGCCTGACGCAGCCGCCCGGCGAGCGCTTTTACATCTGCACGGGCGGCGGCCCCGGCGTGATGGAAGCGGCCAACCGTGGCGCACACGACATGGGCGCGCCTTCGGTGGGGCTGAACATCACGCTACCGCACGAGCAATCGACCAACCCCTATGTTTCGCCGCATCTGGCCTTCAAGTTCCACTACTTCGCCTTGCGCAAGATGCATTTCATGATGCGCGCCAAGGCGATGGTGGCCTTTCCGGGCGGCTTTGGCACGCTGGACGAGTTGTTTGAAGTGCTCACCCTCGTGCAAACGCGCAAGGCCCAGCCCGTGCCCATCATTCTGTTTGGCAGCGACTACTGGAGCCGCCTGCTGCACCTGGACGTGCTGGCCGAAGAAGGCGCCATCTCGCCCGAAGACCTGGAGCTGTTTTGCACCGTGGACGATCCCCAGGAAGCCTGGAACCAGATCAGGCGTTTCTACAACCTCTAGGCCGGCTTCAACCGGCTATTTCAGGCTATACTTTGCAGCTTGTTCGGCGTGTAGCGCAGCCTGGTAGCGCACTTGCATGGGGTGCAAGGGGTCGCGAGTTCGAATCCCGCCACGCCGACCATCCCCACACCCAAAGCCGCCAAAGCCATGCGCTTGGCGGCTTTTTTTCGCCCTTTTTGATACATTTTGCAAATGACGACACCGCTTGACATCATCGTTCTGGCTGCGGGCAAGGGCACGCGCATGAAAAGCCGCCTGCCCAAAGTGCTCCAGCGCCTGGCCGGGCGGCCCATGCTGGAGCACGTGCTGGATGCAGCCGCACAGCTGGGCGCGCGCCGCTGCGTGGTGGTCACGGGGCATGGCGCGCAAGAAGTGCAAGCCTTTTGCGCCGAATGGCACGCGCAGGCCAGCGCGCAGGCAAACCAGCGGGCGGGCGCCATGCAGTGCCTCACCGCCTTGCAGCAGCCGCAGCTGGGCACGGGGCATGCCGCGCAGCAGGCCCTACCCTTGCTGGATGACGGCGGCATCACCCTCATTCTCTCGGGCGATGTGCCGCTCATTCAGCCCGCCACGCTGGGCGCGCTGGCCCAGGCGTGCGGCGGCCGGCGGCTGGCGCTGCTCACCATTGACTTTGAAGACCCCACGGGCTATGGCCGCGTCATCCGCAGCGGCGAAAGCGTGCAGGCCATCGTGGAGCAAAAAGACGCCACGCCCGCCCAGCTGGCCGTGCGCGAGTGCTACAGCGGCATCATGGCTGCGCCCACGGCCCTGCTGCGCCGCCTGCTGCCGCTGCTGTCCAGCGACAACGCCCAGCAGGAGTTCTATCTGACCGACGTGGTGCGTCACGCCGTGGCGGCGGGCGAAGCCGTTACGGCCCTCAAAACGGCAGATGCCGCCCAGGTGGCGGGCGTCAACAGCCCCGCCCAGCTGGCCGCGCTGGAGCGCGAAGCCCAGCGCCGCATGGCCGATGCCCTGATGGCGCAAGGCGTGCGCCTGGCCGACCCCGCCCGCCTGGACGTGCGCGGCACGCTCGAATGCGGGCAAGACGTGGAAATCGACATCGGCTGCCTGTTTGAAGGCCATGTCAGCCTGGGCGACGGCGTGCGCATCGGCGCGCACTGCGTCATCGCCAATGCCTGCATCGAAGCGGGCGCGCGCATTCACCCCTTCACCCACATTGACGGCGGCGCGCCGCAAGGCGTGCGCGTGGGCGCTGGCGCGCTGGTTGGCCCCTACGCCCGCCTGCGCCCCGGCGCGCAGCTGGGCGCTGACGTGCACATTGGCAACTTCGTCGAAGTCAAGAATTCCACCCTCGCCCCAGGCGCCAAGGCCAACCACCTGGCCTATCTGGGCGACGCCACTGTGGGCGAGCGCGTGAACTACGGCGCAGGCAGCATCACCGCCAATTACGACGGCGCCCGCAAGCACCGCACCACCATCGGGGCAGACGTGCACGTGGGCAGCAACTGCGTGCTCGTGGCCCCCGTCACCCTGGGCGCGGGCGGCACCGTGGCGGCCGGCTCGGTCATCACCCAAGACACCGCCCCCGGCGCGCTGGCCATTGCGCGCGGCCGCCAAAGCAGCCTGCCCGGCTGGCAGCGCCCCGCCAAGCCGTCCAAAGGCTGACCATGCCGCTGCCCCGCCGCCGCTGGTTGCAGGCCGCCGCGTTCGCGCTGGCCGCTGCCGCTCCGCTGGCGCGCGCGCAAGCCCGCAGCCAGCGCAAACGCCGCAGCGCCTACCCCATCGCGCCGGGCCGGTCTTTCTGGCTGCCGGAACTCTCGCCCGCCGGCCCTGTGGTCGCCGTTGTCAATCTGTACACGCAGCACGCGCAGATTTACCGCAACGGCATCGCCATTGGCTACACCAGCGTGAGCACGGGCAAGCGCGGCTATGGCACGCCCACCGGGCGCTTTCAGGTGCTGGAAAAGCGGCGCTTTCACCGCTCCAGCACCTACGGCAACGCCCCCATGCCGTGGATGGTGCGGCTGACCTGGAGCGGCATCGCCTTTCACTCCGGCGCGCTGCCGGGCTTTCCCGCCTCGCACGGTTGCATCCGCCTGCCCGTCAGCTTCGCGCCGCAGCTTTTCGGCGCGCTCTCGCTGGGCGACACCGTGGCCGTGCTCAACCAGCCTGCCGACGCTTTCACCACCCTGGCCCCCATCGACCCGCTGGGCCGCCCCCTGCTACAGCCTGAAATGCTCGCCGCCACGGCATGGTGGAGAGAAGCCGCCGCCAGCGCAGCGCCGGTTTCCGCCAGCCCGGTTTCCGCCAGCCTTTTGACAGGCGCGCCCGCCAGCCTGGCCGCTCCGCCCCTGGCGCTGCTCGCCAGCCTGCCCCAGCAGCGCCTGTTCGTGCTGGAGGCGGGCCAGGTGGCCGCCGCCGCGCCCCTGCCGCCCGGCGCGCGCCAGCAAGCTCTGCCGCTCGCTGCAGCGCCCTTGAGCTGGCAGCCCCCAGGCCACTGGCAAGCGCCCGGCCAAAGCGGCAATGCGGCTGACGCCACCCTGTGGCAGACCGTGCTGCCGTCTGACGCCGCCTTCAGCCAGCGCCTGCGCGCGCGCATCACGCCCGGCAGCACCCTCGTTCTCAGCGACTTGCCCGCCGTGGGCGATCTGCACCTGGCCGCCTGGAAGCTTTGAATGCCTGCGCAAGGAGCGGCCGGGAATGCACGGAGAGCCGGGCGCAGCGCACCATTTCCGCTCCTTCATTCATAGCATGATGTCCTAGTGGATATTGCGCGAAGCGGCATTTTTAACGCCCTGAATTCGCTCCTGTTTTTGTTGCTTTCTGGCAGGCCCGCACGGGCTTCTGGCCTCGCCAGAAAAACGGCCTTTTTCAAGGCCGTCATGACTTTGTTGCGAGGCCGCGCCACTTCAGATTCAAAGACTGGCAACGCGCGGCTGGCACGGGTCAGCTGCCGGACTTGAGGGCGCGGTAGCCGATGTCGCGGCGGTATTGCGCGCCGTCGAAGTGGATGGCGCGGGCCAGGTCGTAGGCGCGGGCCTGGGCTTGCTTGAGGGAGTCGGCCAGGGCGGTGGCGCAGAGCACGCGGCCGCCGGAGGTTTTGAGCTGGCCGCTCTCGTCCAGCGTGGTGCCGGCGTGGAAGACGACGGCGTCGTCCTGCGGCTTGGGCAGGCCGGTGATGAGGTCGCCCTTCTTGGGCGCAAGCGGGTAGCCGGCGGCGGCCATCACCACGCCCAGGGCCGGGCGGCGGTCCCATTCGAGCTGCACTTCGCCCAGCTTGCCGGAAGTGGCGGCCAGCAGCACTTCAAGCAGGTCGGATTTGAGGCGCAGCATGATGGGCTGGGTTTCGGGGTCGCCCATGCGGCAGTTGAATTCCAGCGTTTTGGGGCGGCCTTGCGCGTCGATCATCAGGCCGGCATACAGAAAGCCGGTGTAGGAGATGCCGTCCTTGTCCATGCCGCGCACGGTGGGCAGGATGATGTCGCGCATGGCGCGGGCGTGCACGTCGGGCGTGACGACGGGGGCGGGCGAATACGCGCCCATGCCGCCGGTGTTGGGGCCTTGGTCGCCGTCTTTCAGGCGCTTGTGGTCCTGGCTGGTGGCAAGGGGAATGACGTTTTTGCCGTCGCACAAAACGATGAAGCTGGCTTCTTCGCCTTGCAGGCATTCTTCGATGACCACGCGGGGCACGGCCTGGCCGTCAGCGCCCGCGTTGTGCGCCACGCCGAGGGTGTTGCCGCCGAGCATGTCGTCAATGGCGGCAAAGGCTTCTTCCTTGGTGGCGGCCACGACCACGCCTTTGCCCGCAGCCAGGCCGTCGGCCTTGACGACGATGGGCGCGCCCGTTTTTTCAACGTAGGCGCGGGCGGCGGCGGCATCCGTGAAAGTCTCGTAGGCGGCGGTGGGAATGCCGTGGCGCTGCATGAAGTCTTTGCTGAAAGCCTTGGAGCTTTCCAGCTGCGCGGCGGCTTTGGTGGGGCCGAAGATGCGCAGGCCGTGGGCGCGAAAGTCATCGACCACGCCGGCGGCCAGGGGCTGCTCGGGGCCAACGACCGTGAGGCCGATTTTTTCGGCCTGCGCCCATTCGCGCAGTTCGGCCAGATTGGTGATGGGCACGTTTTTCAGCTCCGGCGCGCTGGCGGTGCCGCCGTTGCCGGGGGCCACATAGACCTGTTGCACTTTGGGCGAGCGGGCCAGCCGCCAGGCCAGCGCGTGTTCGCGGCCGCCGGAGCCAATAACGAGAACTTTCATGGAGCGGATTCGGAGGTGGGTTCGGGTGTGGGAGAAAGGGGGGCGGCGGAGATGCGCAGGCCCGCCGTCAGCGCAGCCAGGCTGGCTTCTTTGACTTCTTCGCGCCTGGGCTGCGGGCAGTGGGGCGGGTCGGTGTTGTAGCCAATGGCAACGTGCCCGCCATCGCGCCCGCTGCTGCCGCACCACGATACGTCGCCGCCGCAGGCAGTCAGCAGCAGGACGGCCAGCGCCGCGAGGCTTGCGGCGGCAGTGGCAGCGGAGCGGGCGGGAGTCATGAGGAAGCAGCCTTTCTTCGCTTGTGGGGCAGCAACTGGGCGCGCACCTGCTGGCGGATGCGCTCGTAGTTTTGCCGCATGTGGCGCGCCAGCGCCGCCACGTCGGCCTGCTGCACCTGATTGAGCATGGACTGGCAAAACGGCTGGCCCGTGACGAGCGCCAGCGGAGCGGCCTGCTTCATCTGGCTGGCGGCGCGCTGGAGCGTCTGGCGCGTTTCGTCATGCGGCGAGCGGCTCAAGGGGCGCTGGAGTTCCGGCACGTTCACAAAAGCCATGTGCGCGGCCTGTGTGAGCTTTTGCCGCACGGCGGGCGCTTGCGCCTGCCAGGTGGAAGCCATGCCGGGCGCGGCCGTCTGGCAGGCGGCGGCGAGGTTGTCAAACGCCAGGTTGCCCTGGGCCAGCAGTGCATCCAGTGCCTTGCCTGCCGCACCCGCGCCGCTGGCGGCCTGGGCGCTGCCTGCGGCCAGCCACAGCGCGGCCAGCAACGGCGCAGCCAGAGTGCAGGCGGCTTGTGTGCGGGCGGCTTGTGTACGGGCGCTGGCGTGAGGGGCGGGCGGGCGGTCTGACATTGAAAAAAGGAGCAAATTCAGGGGGTGTGAAAAGGCGTTGGCCGCTGGATTGACGGGGACCTCAAGCTATTGAATCAGGAGCAAAAAAGAACCAAAGAGCGTGTTCAAAAGTCCAGCTCGGCGTTGTGAAACACGTCTTGCACGTCGTCCAGGTCTTCCAGCATGTCCAGCAGCTTTTGCATCTTGGCCGCTTCTTCGCCGCCCAGCTCGATGGTGTTTTCGGCGCGCATGGTCACTTCGGCGATTTCGGGCTTGAGGCCGGCGGCTTCCAGCGCGTTTTTCACGGCTTCAAAGTCGCCGGGGGCGGTGATGACTTCAATGGCGCCGTCTTCGCCGGTGATCACGTCTTCAGCGCCTGCTTCCAGCGCGGCCTCCATCACCTTTTCCTCGCTCGTGCCGGGCGCGAAGATGAGCTGGCCGCAGTGCTTGAACTGAAAGGCCACCGAACCTTCGGAACCCATGTTGCCGCCGTACTTGGAAAAGACATGGCGCACATCGGCCACGGTGCGCACGCGGTTGTCGGTCATGGCGTCCACGATGATGGCCGCGCCGCCGATGCCGTAGCCCTCGTAGCGGATTTCCTCGTAGCTCACGCCTTCCAGGTTGCCCGTGGCCTTGTCAATGTTGCGCTTGATGGTGTCGGCAGGCATGTTGGCCGCCTTGGCCTTGTCTATGGCCAGGCGCAGGCGCGGATTGGCATTCGGATCGCCCCCGCCCGTGCGCGCGGCCACCATGATCTCGCGCACCACGCGCGTCCACACGCGCTGGCGTTTTTCGTCCTGCCGCCCCTTGCGGTGCTGAATATTTGCCCATTTGCTGTGGCCAGCCATAAACCAAGTCCTTCGCAGTCAAAAGAATCCATGAAAATCCGCGCTGATTCTACGTTTCGCCCACTTTTCACGGGCCTTTTTCCCTCTTTCACCCCTCGGAAGGAACCCTTTTCATGGCCGACCCCATCCTGCTTGCCCGGCACGGCGGCGAATCGTGTTTTCTGCTGCCCGGCATGGCCAACCGCCACGGCCTGATCACCGGCGCCACCGGCACGGGCAAAACCGTCACGCTGCAAAAACTGGCCGAATCGTTCAGCCACATGGGCGTGCCCGTGTTCCTGGCCGATGTGAAGGGCGATCTCACCGGCATCAGCCAAAGCGGCCATATCGAAGGCAAGCTGGCCGCCACCCTGGAAGAGCGCGGCCTGCCCGTGCCGGAAGGGCGCGCCTGCCCCGTCACGCTCTGGGACGTGTTCGGCGCGCAAGGCCACCCCGTGCGCGCCACCATTTCAGACATGGGGCCGCTGCTGCTGGGCCGCATGCTGGGCCTGAACGACACGCAAGCGGGCGTGCTCAACATCGTCTTCAAGATTGCCGACGACAGCGGCCTGCTCCTGCTCGACGCCAAAGACCTGCGCGCCATGCTCCAGCACGTGGGCGACAACGCCAAGCAATTCACCACCGCCTACGGCAACATCAGCAGCGCCAGCATCGGCGCCATCCAGCGCGCGCTGCTCCAGATCGAAAGCCAGGGCGGCGACGGCTTCTTCGGCGAACCCATGCTCGACATCGACGACATGATGCAAACCGCAGAAGGCGGCCAGGGCATCGTCAATATCCTCATCGCCGACAAACTCATGCAGGCCCCGCGCCTGTACGCCACCTTCTTGCTGTGGCTGCTCTCCGAGCTGTTCGAGCGCCTGCCCGAAATAGGCGACCCCGAAAAGCCGAAGATGGTCTTCTTCTTCGACGAAGCCCACCTGCTCTTTGCCGACGCACCCAAAGCCCTGCTGGAGCGCATAGAACTCGTCGTGCGCCTGGTGCGCAGCAAAGGCGTGGGCGTGTACTTCGTCACCCAAAACCCGATGGACGTGCCCGACACCGTGCTCGCCCAGCTGGGCAACCGCGTGCAGCACGCCCTGCGCGCCTTCACCCCGCGCGACCAGAAAGCCGTCAAGGCCACCGCGCAAACCATGCGCGCCAACCCCGCGCTTGACGTGGAAAGCGCCATCACCAGCCTGGCCGTAGGCGAAGCGCTCATCAGCCTGCTCGATGAAAAAGGCCGCCCCGGCATCACCCAGCGCGCCTTCGTCATCCCGCCCGCCAGCCGCATCGGCCCCGCCACCGAAGCCGAACGCCAGGCGCTGCTGCAAAACTCCCTGGTCGCAGGCCACTACGAAAAAGCCGTAGACCGCGAATCCGCCTACGAAGTGCTCAAGGCCCGCGCAGGCCAGACGGCAGCAGCGGCAGGCGGCGCAGCAGACGGCCAGGCCGGCGGCGGCCTGATGGGCATGGCGCGCGACCTGCTCTTTGGCACCACCGGCCCGCGCGGCGGCAAACACGACGGGCTGGTGCAAACCCTCATCAAATCCACCACCCGCACCGTCGGCAACAACCTGGGCCGCCAAATCCTGCGCGGCGTGCTGGGCAGCATGATGGGCCGCAAGTGAGGGGCCGGAGCCGGGCGGCATGCCTGGCAGGCGCTTGCGTCTTGCTTATTTTTCGCTCCTCAAACGATAGCAATAGGTCCTAGTGGATGCTGCGCGAGATCCGTTTTTGAGACCTTAAATTTGCTCCGCTTTTTGATGCGGAGCGGACTTCATTCAACCAAAGGCACGCCGCCTGTCTTTCTGAAGGGCCTATATCCCCGTGTTTTGGTGGGGTATTGCAGGCAGGGTAAATTGGTTGCTACGAATGTCTACAAATATTTCTGCTCAGGGTTGATGATGAAACAAGATGAAACTGCACATTTGCGCCAGTGCGTGCCGCAAAGCAAGCTGCGTCAAGAAGCGGGCGCCGCCCGTGGCGGGCTGGCGGCGCTGGCGCTGCTGGCGGCGGGCGTGGCGGCACAAGCACAGACGGCGCCCGTGAGCGTGGAGCGGCTGACCCTGTTTGCCAGCCTGGGCGGCCAGCAGGCGGCACACACGGCCGAAGGCGCGGCGCAGACGGCGCTGAACCTGAACGCTCTGGGTATTGCCGCCACCATGCAGCGCCAGAGCGCGCCGCAAGGCGGCACGGCCTGGACCTGGGAGCTGGTCAATACCAGCGGCCAGCCCATACGCGGCCTGCGCCTGACGGCGCTGGCCGATGCCGACATTGAAGCGGCACAAAACACCTTCTTCAACGAAACCGCCCGGCAGCAAACAGGCCTGGGCACGCCAGCCGGACAAATCCGCGCCGATCGCTGGGAGGCGGCCGAGCCGGGCTACCACACGGGCGATTTGCTCGCGCGCGCTGCCACGGGGCAGCTGGGCAACCAAAGCGCATTGAGCGCCAGCGCCCCTGACGATGCCGCCCTGGCGCTATCGCTGCCTGTGCCCGAATGGCAGCCCGGCCAGCGCCTGAGCGTCACCGCCACGCTGACTCCGGCGGCTGTGGCCGATGCCAGTCTGCTGCAAACCGACGCGGCCAGCGGCCAGAGCCTGAGCTTTGACTTGCGTGCCAAGCTGCAAACAAATACGCCGACTCCGACTCCGACTCCGACTCCGACTCCGACGCCAGGCCCAGGCCCGGCGGTCTTGCGCTGGGCGCACTGTCGCTGCTGCTGGGCGCGTGCTATGGGCGCTTTGACGGCTTGGGCCGCAGCCGGCGGCGCACGCAAGACAGCCGTCAGGCCGGTTCTGCCGGTTCTGCCCGCCGCCTGCTGGCGGTGCTGCCTGCGCTGGTTTGCGCCGCTGTTTTGCTGACGGGCTGGCTCGCGCCCGTGCAGCCCGCTCACGCCCTGTTTGACAACGGTGGCTTCGAGACGGGCGATACCAGCGGCTGGCAAAGCAGCCACGGCCTCAACTACGGCCTGCAGGGCAGTCAGCCTTTCAGCGCCAGCAGCATCGTCATTCACACGGGCGGCCAGCGGCTGGGCGGTGTTCTGGGCGCTACGTTTGATCCGCGCGCGCCGCACCTGGATTTGCCGCGCGCGGGCCACTACACGGCCAAGGTCAATGACGAGCAGGGCGGGCAGCACATCAACGCCCTGAATCAAAGCGCTGTTATCACCGCCGCCGACCGCGACCCGCAAGACGGCAAACTGCACGTGCGCTTTGCCTACGCCGCCGTGCTGGAAGACCCCGGCCACTCGCCTGCGGCGCAGCCCTACTTTCATGTGCAGCTCAAGGATGTGACAACAGACGAAGTCATCTATGACGACTTCGCCTGGTCAGGCCAGCCCGGGCGCATCACCCACACCACCCTTCTTTGGGGCAGCACCTGGCGCGCCACGCCTTTCATCGACGTGGATATTCCAGTGCCTGACAGCCGCCTGGGCCACACCGTGGAAGTGCGTGTGCTTGCCGCCGACTGCGCGCATGGCGGACATGGCGGCTATGTCTATGTGGACGCCTTTGGTTCAGCCCGCGTGCCCCCGCAGGCCGTCTGTCTGGCGGACTTGCGCGCCCGCGCCAAGCCCGGCAAGGTGCAGCTTGTCTGGAGCGACATCGGTGCACACGGCTACGCCATCTACCGCGCCGCCCTGCCGCAAGGCCCCTGGCAGCGGCTGGGGCAGACCGCCTCGCGCTACAGCACCTGGCTGGATGAAGGCGTGAGCGCCGGACAGACCTGGTACTACAGCGTCCGCCCCCTGAACGACCAAGGCGAGGAAACCTGTTCTTCCGCCCCCATCGCCAGCTCTGCCCCGCCCGAATGGCAGCCGGGCCAGCCGCTGACGCGCCCGCCGCGCTTTGACAGCCAGCCGCCGCTGACAGGCCAGACGGGCCAGCCCTACCGCTACGCCGCGCACGCCAGCGACCCTGATGACGCAAGCAGCGGCGCCGTCACCTACGCCCTTTCCCAATCGCCCGCCGGCATGAGCGTGGACGCAGCCAGCGGCCTCATCGCCTGGCCGCAACCTGGCCTGGCCGGCACATACGCCGTCACCCTCACGGCCACCGACCGCACGGGGCTGATCGCCAGCCAGAGCTATGCGCTGCAAATCAGCGACAGCCGCAACCGCCCGCCCGTCATCAGCAACAGGCTGCCTGCCACGGGCCAGGAAGGCCAGCGTCTGAGCCACCAGGTGCAGGCCAGCGATCCCGATGGCGACGCCATCACCTACACCCTGGGCACGCAAGCCGAAGGCATGAACATCACCGCAGGCGGCCTCATCACCTGGCCGCAGCCCAAACCGGGCCGCTGGCCGCTGATGCTCACCGTGGCAGACGCCAAGGGCGCGCGCGCCACGCAGAACGTCACGCTGGTGGTCGGCGCCATCACGCCAACCCCGACGCCAACCGTCACCCCAACGCCCACGCCACCTGCCAACCAGCCGCCGCGCATCACCAGCACGCCGCCTGCGCAAGCACAAGTGGGCAGCGCCTACAGCTACACCCTGCAAGCCACCGACCCTGAAGGTGCGCCACTGACGTGCAGCCTCACGCGCGCCCCGCAAGGCATGAGCCTGAATGGCTGCACCGTGCAATGGACGCCCACGGCCGCCGCCGCGAACGTGCCCGTGGCCCTGCGCGTGAGCGACGGGCAGGCCTACGCCGAGCAGTCCTGGCAAATCACCGTCACGGCAGCTGCGCCGACACCGACGCCCACGCCGACGCCGACGCCGACACCGACACCAACGCCGCCTGCCAACCAGCCGCCGCGCATCACCAGCACGCCGCCCACGCAAGCACAAGTGGGCAGCGCTTACAGCTACGCCTTGCAAGCCACCGACCCTGAAGGCGCGCCGCTGACGTGCAGCCTCACGCGTGCTCCGCAAGGCATGAGCCTGAACGGCTGCACCGTGCAATGGACGCCCACGGCCGCCGCCGCGAATGTGCCCGTGGCCCTGCGCGTGAACGACGGGCAGGCCTACGCCGAGCAGTCCTGGCAAATCACCGTCACGGCAGCTGCGCCAACGCCAACCGTCACTCCAACGCCCACGCCCAGCCCGTCGCCAACACCGACGCCTACGCCTAGCCCGACCCCCACGCCAACCGTCATCCCGACGCCGACTGTCACGCCGACACCCACGCCGCCAGCCGTTGCCCCGCTGGCTGCGCAACTGCACTTCAGCGCGCGCTATGTGGCTGCTGGCAGCGCCACCATCGTCAGCGTGGCGGCCACGGGCGGCCAGCCGCCTTACACGCTGCAAAGCCTGCACGTGGATGGCACGGCGCACCCCGTCAGCGCTGGCAGCCTGCAAGCGAGCCTGGTCTCCAGCGTCATGGGCCGCCACGATGTCACCGCCGTGCTGCGCGACAGCCAAGGCGCCACGGTCACGGCGCAAGACTGGTATGCCGTGACAGACCCGTTGGACGCAGACGAGCCGGTGGCGCGCATCAGCAGTCCGGGCGACTCTGCGGACATCGTGGTGGCAGACGTCACGGAGCCGGCGGCCATCCTGGGCCAGGCCACGGACAGCCACTTTGCCGAATACGAGCTGCTCATCAGCGCAGCCGGGCAAAACCAGTGGAACCGCCTCAAGCGGGGCAACGCCCCCGTGGCCGCCGGCGGCGAGCTGGGGCGGCTCCATCCGCAAGCGCTGGCCAACGGCCTGTACGACATTGCCCTGATCGTGCGCGACACGGCGGGCAAAGAAGCCAGCGCCCGCATCAGCGTTGCCATCAGCGGCCAGCAAAAGGCCGCCCCCTTGCGCCTGGCCTTTGAAGACCTGAGCTTTGACATCGAAGGCCTGCCGCTGCAAGTGGTGCGCACCTACGACAGCCTCAGACGCCACGAAGCGCTGGACTTTGGCTACGGCTGGAGCGTGCAATACCAGGACGTAGCCATCCAGACCAACGGCATCGTCGGCCGCAGCTGGAGCGCCGAACAAAGCGGCGCGGGCTTTGGCCGCAAGATTTGCATCCGCCCCGCAGGCAGCCGCGTGGTGGCCGTGCGCCTGCCAGGCGGCCGGCTGGAGCAATTTGAAGCCCGTGCGGAGCCTGAATGCGTCAGCCTCATCCAGTGGGCCAGCAACCCCAGCGCCCACATCACCTACCGCCCGCGCGGCCGGGGCCACTCGGGCGCCAGCCTTGAAGCGCTGGGCAGCTGGCTGGACCTGCGCATCGTCGGCGGCCAGCTCACCGACTACGGCTCAGGAGAAACCTACAACCCCACCCAGTGGAAATACACCACGCGCGAAGGCGTGGAATTCATTCTGGACGGCAGCCGTGGCTTGGCAGGCGGCATCCAGCAAATCAAAGACCGGCAAGGCAACACCATGCAATTTGCCGCTGACGGCATCCGCCACTCGGGCGGCTGGAGCCTGCGCTTTGAACGCGACGCGCAAAAGCGCATCACCCGCATCACAGGCCCTGGCGGCGTGCAGCGGCGCTACAGCTACGACGCGGCGGGCAACCTTGCCGCTGCCATCGAGCCAGACGGCGCGCAAGCGGCCTACGGCTACGAAGACACAAGCCAGCCGCACGCGCTGACCCGCTACAGCGACCCGGCGGGCCGCCTGCAACTCAAAGCCGAATACGACAGCCAGGGGCGCGTCATCAAACAAACCGACGCCCTGGGCCAAAGCGTCAGCATCAGCCACCAAGACAGCCAGCGGCGCCAAAGCGTCAAAGACCGGCTGGGCCACACCACCGTCTACGACTACGACGAACGCGGCAACGTCACGCAAATCACCGACGCGCTAGGCGGCATCACCCGCTACCAATACGACGCCAACGACAACGAAACCGCCGTCACCGACCCGCTGGGCCGCACCACGCGGCGCGAATACGACGCCTACGGCAACGTCACCCGTGAAACCGACCCCCTGGGGCGGCAAAGCAGCACCGTCTACGACGCCAGCGGCAACGTCACCGAACAGCGCCAGCCCGGCGGCCTGAACACCCTCTACAGCTACAGCGGCGCAGGCGAGCTGGCCAGCCTCACCCAGCCCGGCGGCGGCGTCAGCCACCTGAACTACACCCCAAAAGGCAGCCTGCTCAGCCTCTCCGACCCCCTGGGGCGCGCCACCCGCTACGGCTACGCCCTGACAGGCGGCGCCAGCCAGCTTGCCAGCCAGACCGCCCCGGACGGCGCCAAAACCACCTACACGCGAGACGCGCAAGGGCGCATCAGCGCGCAAAGCACCGCCATCCGGCTGCAAGCGGGCCAGGCCGCGCAAGAAGCGCAAAGCCGCACCGCCCATGACGCACAAGGGCGCATCACCGCCCAAACCGACCCCCTGGGCCACATCACCCGCAGCGACTACAACGCCGCAGGCGAGCTCATCAAACAAACCAGCCCGCTGGGCCTGGCCACCGTCCACCGCCACGACGCGCTGGGCCGCACCGTCAGAACCGAACATCCCGACGGCCTCATCGACACCTGGGCCTGGGACAGCGAAGGCCGCCAAACCAAACACTGCGAAGCAGCCAGCGGCGCAAACAGCGGCCTATGCACGCAAACCCGCTACGACGCACTGGGCCGCGCCATCGAAACCGTGGACGCCGCAGGCGGCATCAGCCGCAACCAGTACGACGCCGCAGGCCAGCTCACCGAAAGCCAGGACGCGCTGGGCCGCAAAACCCGCTACGAATACGACGCAGCGGGCCGCATCGTCAAAACCACCGACCCCCTGGGCCACAGCCAGCGCACGGCCTACAGTGAAGCGGGCCAAATCGCCAGCATCACGGCAGCCGACGGCAAACAAACCGCCTACGACTACGACAGCGCCGGCAGAAAAGTGCGCACCCACTGGCCAGGCGGCGCCGTCAGCAGCGCCGCCTACGACGCAGCGGGCCAAAAAACCGCCGACACCGACGAAACCGGCCACAGCCAACGCTACGCCTACGACAGCGCCGGACGCCTGAGCCAAACCACACAACCCAGCGGCGCCGCCACCCGCTACGAATGGAACGAAGCCGGCCAGCTGCTGAGCCAAACCGACGCCCTGGGCAGAACCACCCAATACGGCTACGACCTGGGCGGACGCCGAACCAGCCGCCGCCTGCCAGACGGCAGCCAGGAAACCAACACCCACGACGCCGATGGACGCTTGGTGCAAAAACGCCAGACAGACGGCACCGCCATCAGCTACAGCTACAGCCAAGGACGCGCCACAGGCCAAACACGCCCGGACGGCACACTGCAAATCGGCTACGACCCCCACGGCAGAGCAGCCAGCTGGAGCGACAGCCAGCGCGGATTAATCCAGCAAACACTGGACGCGCTGGACCGCCAAACCAGCGAAACCGGCCCGCACGGCCAAAGCGCCGCCGCCTGGGACGCAGCCAGCCAGCGCACGCAACTCATCGCAAGCTTTGCCGGCCAAGGCGGACACACCCTCCAAACCCGCTGGGACGCAGGCGGCCGCTTGCAAAGCCTGGCCAGCGGCCAAGGCAGCGCCCAATTCAGCCACGACGCCGCCGGGCGCCTGAGCCAAATCAAACGCGCCAACGGCGCCAGCAGCCACTACAGCTACGACGCTGCCGGGCGCCTGGCCCAAATCCGCCACCAAAAAACCGACGGCAGCGCCCTGGCCCAATACAGCTACCAGCGCGACGCCAAAGGCCGGCTGACCCGGGCCACGGAAGAAACCGGCGGCCAAACCACAAACAAAAGCTGGGAATACGACGCCGACGGCAAACTCACCCAGGAAAGCATCAGCGCAGCAGGCATCACCCGCACATGCCGCTACAGCTACGACAGCACAGGCAACCGGACAGAAAAAGACTGCGACGGCCAAAAAACCCGCTACGCCTACAACAGCCTGGACCAGCTCACAGAAGAACAAACGGCCACAGGCCCCAAAACCACCTACCGCTGGGACGGCCGGGGCAACCTGCTCGAAAAGCGCACCCCCGCGCAAACCATCCGCTACGAATGGAGCAGCGACAACCGGCTGCTCAAAGCCAGCGACGGCAGCACCAGCATCCGCTACGGCTACGACGCACTAGGCCGGCGCATCAGCCGCACCCGGGAAACCGGCGGCCAAAAACAGGAAACGCAATGGATCCTGGACACCGCCCGCCCCTACAGCGAAATCGTGCTGGAGCGAAACCGCCAAAACGGCGGCGCATGGCAAGAAACGCGCTACACGCACACCCCCGATGGCGTAGGGCAACTCATCAGCGAACAAAGACAAGGCCAAACGCTGCACGTCTACGAAGACGGCCAAGGCAGCGCGAGGCTGATCACTGACGAGGGCGGCCAAATCATCGAAACGCTGGACTTTGATGCGTTCGGCAACGAAGAGGCAGGCAACCTGCAAGAAAGCCGGCACCGCTACACGGGCGAGAGCTACGACAGCGCCACGGGGCTATACCACCTCAGAGCCCGGGACTACGACCCGAAAACGGGGCGCTTCATCTCGATGGACGAACACCCGGGCAGCCAGAGCATTCCGCTGACGCTGAACAAGTATCTGTATGGCAATGCGGATCCGGTCAATCATGTGGATCCGGGCGGAAATTTCTCGCTGGGAGGAATGATGAGTGGTATTGGAAATATGGCCAGCATGATGGCAATGTCGTGGATCAGAATGGAGGTGGCAGACATGTTCTCCAGTGCACTACTGTCGCCTATTATTGAAGCCGCTGTTAATTCTGTGAGTCATAGTGGTCAGATTCCCTCTTTTGGTAATTCAGGTATCGCCATGATATTAACAGGGTTGGCTGGACATTGTCGAATCTCAAAGAATAAGTGTTATCTAAGAATACCGACAATGGTTAATGGGTTCCAGACGTTTTATACGTCACAGCATATTTTGGACTCTTTGATGGGGAATGGTGATACTATATCAGGCATTTCCAAGCCACTACCGTTTCTTCTGCTACGAGGGCCAAAATCCAGGAAAAATGAAGTTAAATATTCGACTCGTAATGCGTCACAACAATGCAATAACACTGCACGTGCAAAATACTTGGGAACGAATGGGATGCTAATTTCCGCAGTATGTGATGAGTATCCATATGGAAGTACTCTGCAAGGAGGAGATATTAATTACTTTTTTGATAGTGTTTCATTGAGATTAGTGCCTAGCGCAGAAGGCCCAAAGCAAGGAGGGTTGTTGTCGAAATTCTATTCAGCAACCAAGGTGAATACCATTGGTAAGCCTTTCTTGAATTTAGCAGTGCCTTATGCACCAGGATTTTATATCGACAAATATGGGAAAGCGTCATGGCTTTAAATTTTAATGAAGAAAAACGTATCCGTATGATCATCGAAGATCAGGTCAGGCGGCTGGATGCTATCTATAGGATGACTTGTTCGTCAAGAGACTATCTAAGCTGGAAGAAACAAGGATTATCAGAAAATGAGTTGCTTGCGCTTGAGCAGCGATTGGAGAAAAACATTCCTGATGAACAGCGCATCGCCCTTGGCTTGTTTGAATTTCGCATATCTCCGCAATATGCCTTGGATATTGGTTTTTCAGATGGCGCTGTCCCAATAAATAATATGAATCTGGCTGCTGATTTTATTGTTGGCGATAGCGAAATCGGAAAGGAAATGCGGTATGTCTATAGTTTGCTGCCGGATGCGCCAAAATATTCTGGCGCTTTGCGTCATGTGGTTTGGCACAAAGACTTGATGATGGTAGGCGCAGATGATGAATTTTATTGGTTTGTCGATTTGAACCCTCCAGAAAAAGGGGTTTATGGGCAAATTATTTGCGCAGGG
This sequence comes from Ottowia sp. oral taxon 894, assembly GCF_001262075.1. Classification (GTDB taxonomy): domain Bacteria; phylum Pseudomonadota; class Gammaproteobacteria; order Burkholderiales; family Burkholderiaceae_C; genus Ottowia; species Ottowia massiliensis. The sequence goes on from NZ_CP012073.1 coordinate 897,007, forward strand.
CCCAAGGAAATAAAGGTGGTGGCGAATAATTATATAGAGTTTCTCGAGGTTATAATCGAATCATTTCCAAAAGATGATTTCTCATAAACTGTCTATTCAGCGCTGAACCTGGATGCTGTTGAAGTAGCTGCCGCAATGACGGCGAATAAAAACAGCCTTTGCCACACTTGCCAGTGTTGATGGCGCTTTGTCTGCTGGCATGGCACTCTTTACCTTTTGCCGTGCGGCCGGTTGGAGCAATTTGGGGATCCAATCAAGGGGGGACGGTCATCCTTGGGAGGAAAAGGTATGTCCAAGCGGTGGTTTAGAAAAGATCGGCATTCTCCACGCAGAGCGGGTGACCTCTGTCTCGTAGAAGCAGGTGCGTCTTATCATTGCTCATGACGACAAGTATGAAATCTCTCGGCTTATTAATTAATTGCGACGATGTGGAGCAAAGATTTCATCTGCTCTCGTGCATAATGGATTTATATAAGGGGCTTAATATTTTTGCAACCACGCCACAAGAAGGTTGGGATGTCTTTGCTGATGACGTTTTTGAGCGATTTATACTTTTGAATGAATTGGGGGCAGAACAAAGAAATCAATTAAGATATCTTCAATGCATTGGCTTTGAAAAATGCATTGAGACTGTCGATTCGGGTTCTGGAAGCAACATTTCCATCATGGAGATAAATAATGACAGCAAAGAATCAAAGACGGCCCTCTGGGTGGTGGTGGCGTCTATGTGTCTATACGATAGCTGCTATTATATGGCAACGCCAAAAGGAATATGCGATAGCGAGATTGAGGAAATTGCAGAACTCTTTAGTGATGATTTTTTTGAGGACGGATGCTCGCTTCATCAATGTCTGGTCGCATATATGAAAAAGATACATTCAATCTCAATGGATTTTTTGTTGGTGATGCCGTTATGGGGGGAGTGCAATCGTGTTTCACTGTTATTGGCTGACGACGAAATGCTGCTTGATGCTGTAAAGGCATTGCCATTGAATAAAGGAAAAGTCGCTGACTATGATAATAAAATTGTATTTGGAAATCCATTCGACGGTCCCAGTTTAGGATTCCTGGAGTGAATTGAGCCTATATTGGTTCGTCTAGAGCCGAATGGGACTTATAGATCGGTCATCTTTCCGCTTACACAGACATTATTGACAGCCATGCCTGATTTTGATTCGGTCCTGGCTGGCCCCGCATCTCATCTTGTGAATATATTTAATGGAATAGGGCGAAACCTGATAATCCAGCAAGACGGTTTTTATCGAACCAAAAGAATTCTTTGCTGATTTATGGGCCAGCCCCGGGGTTGGAACGCCTTGGCCTGGTTCTATGCGGATAGATCCGGGAACAATTTTATTGAGCAAGTCGCAGCGGAAAATCAAGCTTGAACTTGGGGGGGTAACCAGGGAGGGCGTGTGTTGGACGCAAGCTTTTCAGGTTATACGCAATGGTTCCGTCAAGATTGGCATAAGCTTCATGGCGCGAGGAATGAAAAGCTGGTGAGCCTGTCGCATTATTACCGTTGGTAAAACCATGCGTACTCCACATTTATTTGTTCTGCCTTATGAGGAAGCAAATTTCGTTGATGTTCATCGCATCTTATGGCATGCGACACATGCTTCCGATTTGGTTGCGATAGTTGATGATTCATTATTTTCCGGAGAAGAGTTTCTTGCAACTGTTGATTATTACAAAAGCATAGGGCGGCTTGATTTTATTGACCTTCTGCCAAAGGCTGGGTATGCCATGCCTGAAGAATATCATGTCAAGACGGCATGTTATGGGAGACTCAGTAGCGAAATAGGTATTGCCAAGGGACTGAATGAGTCAAATATATGGATGCTGGTTGCAACTATTTTTGGCAATGGTAGATTCATGCTGCTGCCAAGGACGTTGCCGGATGAGTTTTTGAATCATGTTATTCAGGATTGGGCTTTTAGGAATGATTTTGTTGAACAAAATATGTTGCTGGATTTGATCAGCCTAAAAAAAGTATTGATCTTGCAGTATTTACCTCAATTGAGTCAAAGAAAACTCACGAACACTGCATCGTGGTTGCGTCAACCAATAAGAAAATTGCAGCAGGATTGCGGCGTATATATGATGCTTTTAATATCATCATGCATGACGATATTGATTTCTAATCGATGCAACAAGGAGGTTCATATTGGTGTGAACATGGAAGGCAGGAGGATGAGGGATTTAGAAAGCATCTATCTTGTAATGATGATATTTCTATGCGGTTTAAGGAAGATTTCATTGAGAAGCGTTTGGCGTTCTAACTGAAATACTGCTGAGGCATCTTATGATTTATAATTTGACAGGCCTGTCTTCAGCAGGCGAATAGTTTTTCTAGATGACTGTGTAGATGATATTGTTTCATCTTGGACGCTGCTGATACAAATATTCAATGGCGATCTTCTGTAAATAAGGATATTGGAAATCAGATCGGTATCCAATCATTTGGAGCCGGATGGAATTTATGAGTCAGTCATTTTTCCGTTTACGCAGGCATATCTAAAAGATTATTATGGAAAAGATATTTTTTCCATCTTTCCGAGGGGTGAATATTTTAAAATCATGGCAGGCAGGAATATACTGGCTTTGTTCAGGGTTGATGGATATATGGAAAGAGCTGGTATTGGGCCATGATATGCGTGGGTCTGTTTCCGGCTTATTGCTGGTTTGTTCTGTATGCAATATGAATATAGATGGTGGTTGATATGCAGCCAGCCAGCGCACGCAACTGAGCGCAAGCTTTGCCGACCCAGGCGAACACAGCCTTCAAGCCCGCTGGAATGCAGGCGGCGGATTGCAAACCCGGGCAGCGCCCAATTCAGCCATGACGCTGCCGGACGCCTGGCCCCAATCTGCCACCAAAAGCCGACGGCAGCGCCTTGGCCCAATACAGCTACCAGCGCGACGCCAAAGGCCGGCTGATCCGCGCCACGGAAAAAATCGGCGGCCGGGGCGCGAGTTAAACCGCGAACAGAAGCTGGCGATACGACGCTGCCGCCATGGCGCCAGGCTGCGTGCAAGCGGACTGCACGGCCATGAAGGCACAAGCCAGCCGCACGCCTTGCCCCGTTACGGCGATCCGGCGGGCCGCCAAGTCCCGCGCGGCGTGCTGGGCAGCATGATGGGGCGCAAGTGAGGGGCCGGGCGGCCTGCTTGGCCGGCGCTTGCGTTTTGCTTCTATTTCGCTCCTTGAACGATAGCATTAGGTCCTAGTGGATACTGCGCGAGAGCCGTTTTTAAGCTCTTGAATTCGCTCCGTTTTTTGACGTAAAACCCGGTTGTCTTTCGTGCTGAAAGCCTGTTTTCAGGTCTGTTTCCGCGTCTGTTTTGGGGCCGGTTTGCGGGTGGGTGGCGGGCTTGGAGCCTGTTTGCCATCTGTCTGCGGGGGGCAAAAGGGGGGATTGGGGCGGTTTGCGGCGTTGCGAGTCCTTGCCGGGTCACAAGGTCCGTCTGCGGTTGGCGCCTTGCCGTTCAGCCTGATTCCTGCGCTTTCGCTCCTCATGGCCAGGCTTTGAACAGGTTCCTGGCAAGCTGCAAGGCTTGTCTGCGGATGGCGCCTTGCAGCGATTCCGGTCGGCTCTTTCGCCCCTCGCGGCCAGGCTCTGAACGGGCGCTTAGTCGTAGGAGATGCGGTAGATCACGTCCAGGGCGGCTTGCTCGCCGGCCTGGCCGCGCACGAGCCAGCGGCGCGAGAGTTCGTAGTAGATGAACAGGGTGCCCATGGCGCTGCCCAGGGTTTGTTCGTAGGTGGTGTAGAGCTTGTCTGAGAGGCGCTTGCCGACGGTGAGGCTGGTGCTGCCGCTGCCGGAGCCTTCGCCTAAAGAGAGTTCGTCCAGGCCCACGCGGGAGGCCATGCTTTTGCCGTCGCGCCCGCTCAAGGCGGCCAGGGCGGCTTGCTGGAGCATGGCGGCTTCTGCGCCGCCGGATGGGGCGGCGCGGCCCAGCAGCAGCCAGGCCAGCGTCTGGCTGTCGGAGAGTTCGGGCTTGGAATACAGGCGCACGCTGGGCAGCAGGGCGGTGCCGGTCACGCGCACGCCGGCTTGCTGGTCGCTTTGGTAGTTGGGGCGCAGGGCCAGGATGTCGAGCACGGGGTTGTCGGCCGCGCCGTTGAAGCGCACGACGCCTTTGCTGATTTGCAGCTGCTGGCCGTAGGCGCGGAAGGTGCCGCCTTCGGTGCGGATTTCGCCGCTGACGCGCGGCAGCGTGCCGATGGGGCCGCTGGCCGTGGCCTGAAGCCGCCCGGTCAGGCGTGTGTCGATGCCTTGTCCGCGCAGGGTGAAGGCGTTGCCCAGGTCCAGGCCGAGTCGGGCGGCGAGGGTGGTTTTGGCTTCGCGCTGGCTGGCTTGCTGCTGCTTTTTTTCGGCTTCGGCGTCTTGCGCGCTTTCGCGGCGGCCATCGGCGCGGTGGATGACCACGTCGTCGTCCAGCGTGGGGGCGCTGTCGTCGGGCAGTTCGATGTGCGCCTGATCCACGCGCAATTGGCCATCGAGCGTGGCGGCGCTGCCTTGCATGGCCGCTTGCAGCTTGCCGGACAGGGCTATCTGGCGGTCAGGCCGGATGCTGGGGCGCAGGCCGCTTAATGTGGCGTCGATGCGGGCGCTCCATTGCCCGCCCGCCCAGCCGGCCTGGCCGCTGGCGGTGACGGAGCCGCCGTCCGCCAAGGCGCTGGCGAGCTGGGCGGTTTGGTTTTCGGCGGCTTTTTTGCCGGGGGCCTTGCCGCCGCCTTGGAGGGTGAGGCGCTCGATGACGAGCTGCTCGCCTTGCAGGCGCGCGCGCAGTTCGCCGTTTTTGAGTTCAAAGCCGTCGGCCACGGAGCGCAGGGCCAGGCCGTCTGCGCCGATCTGGCCGCTCCATTGCGGGGCGCTGCGGGTGCCGCTGATGCGCAAGTCGGCATCAAGCGCGCCGCGCAGCCGCCAGCCGGGCGGCGCCAGCAGCGACCAGGCGGCCACGCGGGGCAGTTTGGCGCTCAGATGCCCTTGCAGGGGTGCATCGGCGGGCCACGGCTCGGGCGCGCTCCAGGGGGCGTCGCCTGCGGCCAGCCGGGTTTGCAGCTGGCCTTCGGCCTGGCCGATCTGGCGGGTTTGCCACAGCAGGCGGGCGGTGGCGTCCTGGCCTTGCACGTTGAGCGACACGCGGGCGGCTTGCAGGCCCGCGCTTTGGCGCTGGGGCGCGCCGGGCAGCGGCGGCAGGATGAGGTCGCCTTGCGTGCGCTCCACGGCCGCTTGCAGGCGCAAGGGCTGCCCGCGCGCCCATTCGGCGTCCCATTCGGCGGCCAGGATGGCGCTGCCAGCGATGTCGAGCACCGGCTCCAGGCTTTTTTGCAGCTCTGCGCCCGGGATGAGCGCGGCCCAGGCGAGCGGCACGTTTTGCAGCTTGCCCTTGGCGCTCCAGCGCGCATCGGCCCATTTCAGGTGATCCCACGAGAGCGTGGCGGGCTGCGCCGCGCTGGCGGGCGAGAGCGCGAGCGCGCCCGCGCTGGCGGCCACGGACAGCGGGGCGGTTTTTCCTGCCTCTTTTCCGGCGTTGGGCTGGCCGCCCGCCGGGCCGTTTTCAAGCGTGAGTGTGAAAGGCGACTTCAGCGCGGCGCGCCATGCGGCGGGGGCGTAATCGGGGTCTTGCGCCGTGATGTCAAGCTGGCTGAAGGCGGCCTGCCAGCCTGAAACAGCTTTGGAGGCAGATTGGGATGGCACGGAGCGCACGCGCGCCTGCGTTTGCAAAGTGGCGCGGCGGTCCGCCTGCCGCGCCGCGCCTTTGAGAAAGACGCTGGCGTCTTGCAGGCGGCCCGTGGCGCGCGCTTCGGCCCCTTGCAGCTTGAGCGGGGCGGCGTCAGCGCTGGCGCGCCACTCCAGCTCAGGCGCGGCGAGCGTGAGTTTCACGGCCGGGTCGCGCCAGCCGCCTTGCCACTGGCCTTGCAGGCTGGCGCGGCCTGTGAGCAGCGTGTCTGCCAGCGCCTGCCGCACGCTGGCGGGCAGCGCGGGCAGGGTTTGCAGCCATTGCAGGGTTTGCGCGAGGCTGGCCGCTTGCACTTCGGCCTGGCCTTTGCCGCTGGCCGGGGCGGCGCTGCCTTGCAGCGCCAGTTTCAGGCCGGGGGCCGTGAGCGCCAGCTGGCCCTGGCCGGACTGATCGGCCAGGCGCACTTGCACGCCGCTGGCGTGCAGCTGCGCATCGGCGGCGTGCAGCGTGAGCGTGGGCAGCTCCAGCCGGCCTGCACTGGCCTGGCCTTGCGGGCCGGCTTGCCATGTGCCCTGGGCGGTGAGCTGGCGCAGACGCAAGCGGGCCACTTCTTGTGCGATTTCCTGCGCGGGCGTGGTCGGGGCGCTGGCGGCGGGCTGGGCGGCGCTGGCGGCGTCAGAGGCTTGCAAATCCACATCGAAGGTGATGGGCGCGGGGGCGGCATCGGCGGCATCCGTCTGGGCCGTCTGGGCCGTCTGGGCCGTCTGCGTGCCGCCTTGCGCCGGGGCGCTGGCCCGCACGTGGCCGAACAGGGGCTGCGCCGCCAGCGCCGTGTGCAGCGCGGCGGGGCGGATGCTTTCGAGCGTGGCGTTCACGCGCCAGCCGCCCAAGGGCTGCGGGCTGGCACTCGTTGCGTCATTTGCTTTGTTTTCGATAGCGGGCGGCGCTGATGCCACGGGGGCTTGCGGCGTTTGGGCTTCTGAATGGGTTTCTGAAGGCAGCCAGTGGCCGTCTGCTTGCAGCGTGCCGCCCGCCAGATCGGCGCTCAGTTGCTGAACGCGCACGCCCAGGCCTTGCGGGCCGGATTGAAGGCTCAGGCGGGCCTGAAGCTTTTGCAGCGGCAGGCGGTGCGCGTCCCACGGGCCGGGGCGCGCGTTGGAGAGGCTGGCTTGCACGTTCCACTGCGGCGCGGCGGCGCTGGCTTCGTTGGGGGCGGCATCGGCGGGGTCGATGCGCACCTGGCCGGACAGGCGCGTTTGCGGCGCAGCGGGCCAGAAGGGGGCCAGGTCCAGCCAGGCGAAGCGGGCCTGCGCCTGGGCCACGGGCTGGGCGGCCCAGGGCGTGATGCGCGCGGCCAGATCGGCGCGCGGCGCTTGCGGGCCGTTTTCCACATCGCCTTGCACATCGTTTTGCGCTTCGTTTTGCGCTTCGTTTTGCGCATCGCTGGCTGCGCCTTGTGCATGCGGCGCAGGCGGGGCGTCAGGCAAGGCGTTGGCGGCTTCTTCATCGCCATGCAGCAGGCGCTCGCCCAGTGCGTCGATGTCGCGCTCTTGCGCCGTGTCCAGCGCGTTTTTGTCAGCGGGATGCTGCTCGCGCAGGCGGGCCGCAAGGCGCATGTCGCTCATGGGGCCGCTCAAGTGGGCGCGCAGCAGCAGGCGGGGCGAGGCATCGGCGGCAGGGGCGTCAGCGGCGGGCGTTTCAGCAGGTGTTTCAGCAGGCGGCGCGCTTTGCGGCAGCGCCTGCTGCAAGGCTTGCAGGCTGAATTCGCCGCGCAGCGAAACGTTCAGACGCGCGCTGGCGTCGTTGCGCAGGCGCGCGCTGGCGCTGTAGCGGCCGCCCATCAGGCTGGCGCTGTCCAGCCGCAGCAGGTGCATGAGCTGGTTGAAGTGGTAGCTGCCCGCAATGCCAGTGATGCGCAGGCCGGGCTGGGCCAGCTCCACGGCCCCGGCGTGAAAGGCGTTCACCTCCACGCGCAGCGGCAGCTCCAGCGGCGCGGGCGGCCCGGCGGCGGGCGCTTCGTCGCTGGGCGGCCGGGCGTCGTCCACGCGGATGCGGGCCGCGCCCAGCTCGTCCAGGCGCAGCTTGCCGCGCAGCAAGGAAAGCAGATGCCAGCGCGCCTGGGCTTCGTCCGCCTCCACGGTCAGGCCGCCCTCGCTCCAGCGCACTTTCGCGGCCTGGCCGCCGTGCAGCACGGAGCCTTGCAGCCCTTCGATTTGCAGGGCGGCCGGCATGTAGGGCTGCGCCCAGGCGAGCGCCTGCTCCAGCGAGCCGGGCGAAGCCGCCCAGCGCCACAGCACGATGAGCGCCAGCAGCGCAGCCGCAAGCAGCGCCAGCAGCAGCCAGGCCAGGCGGCGCGGCCAGCGGCGCCGGGGGCGCTGGGAGCGCGGGGGCGCGGCGGCAGGCGCTTCGGGCAGGGGGGTGGCGGATGAAGGAGCGGTGCTCATGGCGAAAGAGGGCGGAAAGGGTCAGCGGCGGCTGGCAAAGCCGCATCAGAAACAGGAGCAAATTCAGGGTGCCGAAAAACGCGGTTGTCGCAATATCAGCGGGGACCTCATGCTATGGAACAAGGAGCAAATAAAGGCCCTGCAAGCCGCTTCAGAACACGAAGCCCACCGACAGGTGCAGCCTGAATTTGCGTGTCTTGGCGCCGTAGGCGATGGCGGCGGTCATGGGGCCGACGGGCGTTTTCACGCGTGCGCCTGTGCCGATGCCCAGACGCGGGGTGAGCGCGCCGGGGTTTTCGGCCACGTCGCCCGCGTCGATGAAGGCGATGTATTCGATGCCGCTGGGCCGCCCTTCGCTGTTGAGGATGGGGCGCTGCCACTCCAGGCTGGCGGTCATCATGTAGTGGCCGGGGGCGGTGATGCCGCCGCGCGCAATGCCGATGTCGCGCCAGCCGTAGCCGCGCACGCTGTTGTCGCCGCCGGCGCGAAAGAGCAGGGCGCTGGGCACGCGCGCGCCGTCGGGGCTGATGACCGCGCCCGCTTCGGCGCGCACGGCCAGGCGGCTGCTGGCGGCGCTGTGGCCCAAGGGGATGTAGCCCAGCCAGCGCGCCACGCCGCGCGTGAAGGGTTGGCGCTTGCCGTTGATGGTGATGCCGCCGCCCAGCTCAAAGCCCAGGCCCCAGCCGCCGGTGGGGTCAGACAAATGGTTGAAGCGCCGCGTGGTCCATATGAAGTTGAACGAGAGCGCGGAGCCGTCGCCCGTCATCTCGTCGGTCACGTACTGGCCGTCGGCGCCCTTGACGCGCGAGAGGTCGTATTGCACGTAGAAGTTGCGTTCGGAGCGCTCGCGGCTTTGCGAGCGGCCAAAGCGCAGCTGGCGGTTGTAGGTGGTCAGGTCGTCGTCCTTGACGCGGCTGAGTTTGGCCAGCGCGCCCCAGCGCCAGCCGCTGGCGGCGGGCATGGAAAGCAGGTCGCTTTCTATGAAGGTGTTGGCCGCTTCCAGCTGCGCCTTGCTCACGGCGCGCCAGCCGAGCCAGGGCACGCGGTTGTGGCGGTGCTCCAGCGTGATGCGCGGGCCGCCGTCGGTGGTGAAGCCCAGGCCCAGCGTGGCTTTTTTCAGCGGCGCTTCGGTCACCTGCATTTGCACGGGGGCGGTAACGGCGGCGGGGGCGGCGGGGGCGGCGTTTTCGTCCTGGCCCTCGCTTTCGCTGCGCTCTTGCGGATCGACGGAGACGTAGGCCGCGTCGTAATAGCCGCTGCTGATCAGGCGCTGCTGCGCGTCGGCCAGGCGCGCCTGGTCATACGGCTCGCCCACGGCCAGCTGCGCTAGCCGCCCGGGCAAAAAGGCGGGGTAGCGCCGGTTGCCCGTGACTTGCACGGGGCCGAGGCGGTACAGCGGGCCGGAGTCCAGCGTCACGCCCAGCTTCACGCTGCGCGCGGCCTCATCCACATCGGCCTGGCTGCGGCCCATGCGGCCTGCCGGATAGCGCTTGGCAATGAGCTGGCGCAGCGCGCCGGATTTGGCGCTGCTCCACGCCTCTTGCGTGAAGCCCTTGCCCGCGCCCAGCGCCCAGTCTTCGCGGATGGCTTTTTGCTGCTCTGCGGCGGCCGGGTCGGCGGAGTGCGCGATGTCGCCCGCAAAGGCGATGTCCGCCGCCTCCACCATCGCCTGCTCGCCTGGCTCCACGGCAATACGCACCACGGGCGGCTGTGCGGCGGCTTGCCGCGTGAGCGTGATCTGCGGCGAGAAATAGCCCTGCGCGGCCAGCAGGCCCTTCAGCCCGCTTTCGGCCAGCGCCATCAGGCGGTCCAGCTCGGCGGCGTCCAGATCGGGCACGGACTGGTAGCGGCGCAAATCGTTATGGCGCTCCAGCAGCGTTTTCAGCTCTTCATTGGCCGTTTGCACTTCAATGGTGAAGGCGGGCTTTTCAGCGGTGTTTCCGGCGGCGTCCGGGGCGGATTCGGCGGCGGACGCGCTGGCGGCGGCCGGGGCATCATCCGCCCGCGCCGCCGCGCAGGGCATCAGGGCCGCTGACAAGCCTGTCAGCAGGGTCATTGCCGCCACGTCCAGGCGTGGCCGCTTCTTGGGGGAACAATCGGGCAGGCGCATCGGGGCGGAAGTGTAAAAGCAGCCCCCCGCCCCGAAGCCCGCCGCAAATGCCAACTATTTGCCGTTCAGGGGTTTTTGCGAGTCCGGCGGCGCCCGAAAGCCCGAATGCCCGGACATTCAACCGAACGCCCCGCCTTTTGCCACCTTTGCCCATCAAGGATGAAACCCATGAGCCGCAGCCTGCCCGGTTTTTCCGCCCCCGCCGCCTCTTTTGACCAGCCCTTTGAAATGATGGAAGCCTGCCACGACCGTGTGCAGCGCAGCCTCGATCTGCTGGAGCGCATCGTCCGCCACATCGACGAAAACGGCCACGACGCGCAGTCGCGCTCGGCCGTGCAAGACGTGCTGCGCTACTTCAACATGGCCGCCCCCCACCATCACGAAGACGAAGAGCGCCACGTCTTTCCCCTGCTCGAGCACTCGCCCGACGCACGGCTGCGCCAGGCCGTGGCCACCCTGAAGGCCGATCACGTGCGCATGGCCGAACTCTGGGCCGCCCTGCGCCCGCGCCTGCAAGCCTGGCAGGCGCCCGATGCCCCCGCGCTCACCGATGAAGACCGCGCCCTGGTGCGCCGCTTCACCGGCATCTACGCCACCCACATTCCTTTGGAAGAAACCCTGGCCTACCCCGCCGCCCAGGCCCTGCTGGAGCCGCAGCCGCTGGCCGAAATGGGCGCCGAAATGGCCGCGCGGCGCAAGGGCAAGTGAAGCGGGCCGCGCCGCCTGATGGCCCTCGGAACCCGTTCAAGGTTCGCCCGTGGACATCAGAAACAGGAGCAAATATGCGGGCATTAAAAATGGCTTCTGCGCCCATTCCACTAGGACCTAACGCTACAGATAAAGGAGCGTAATCAGGCGTTCCCGGGGCGTTCAGGCGGGCTGGATGCGCACGCCGTCGTGGATGCGGTCGTCAGGCTGGAGGATGACGGTCTGGCCGGGGGCCGCGCCTTCGAGGATTTGCGCGGCGGCGTCCGAGCGCAGGCCGACGCGCACGGGGGTCAGGCGCGCGCGGCCGTTTTCCACGACATACAGCGCCCAGCCGCCTGTGCTGCCCGCGCCGCTTTCGGTGGCGGCGGTGCGGAAAAGGGCGCTGGCGGGCACTTGCACGGCGTTTTCTTCCTGGCGGGTGATGAATTCGGTTTCAACGCGCCAGGCGTCGCCCAGGGCTGCCCAGTCGGCGCGGGGGCTGGTGAGTTCCAGGATGACGCGGGTGCGCTGCTCTTGCACGCCCAGGGCGGAGACTTTGGTGAAGCCGCCGGGTTCCACGCGGGTCACGCGCGCTTGCAGCGCGCCTTCGCCGCCCCAGCGCAGCACGCGGGCGGCCATGCCGGGGGCCAGGCGAACGGCGTCGGTGGACAGGACTTCGGCTTCGATTTCAAGCTGGGCGGTGTCGCCCACTTCCATCAGGCTTTGGCCGGCGGCCACGGGGGTGGCGCTTTGCAGGCTGCGGCGCAGCACCACGCCGCTGACGGGCGAGAGCACGGGCTGGGGCGCGCGGGCGCCGCTTTCACCTGCCGCGCCTTCATGGGCGAGCGTGGCGCGGGCGGCGGCCACGCGGGCGATGGCGGCTTGCTCGTCGGCCTGGGCGGCGGCCAGTTCGGCGGCGGCGCGCGTGGCGGCGGCCTGGGCCTGGTCCAGCGCTTCTTGCGAGGCGGCCTGGCCGGCGGCCAGGGCGCGGGCGCGCTTGAGGCTGGCTTGCGCGAGCTGGTGGGCGGCGCGCGCGGCGGCGATGCGCTGGCTGGCGGCGGCTTGCTGGCTTTGGCCGCTTTTCACGTCGGCTTCGGCCTGAGCGCGGCTGCGGTCGTCGAGCAAGGTGCTGGCGGCGGGGGCGATGTAGGCCACGGGCTGGCCTTCCTGCACGGCGTCGCCCGGCTCCAGGGTGATGCGCTGGAGCGTGCCGGAGACGGGGGCGGCGATGGCGTAGCGCTGTTTCAGCCGCGTTTTGGCTTCTTCGGTGAAGGTTTCCTGCAGGGGGCCTTGCGTGACGGCGCCGGTGGCGGCCAGCTGGCGCGGCTCGCGCCAGGTGAGAAAGGCCAGCGCGCCGATGAAGCTGGCGGCCAGAACGAAGTAGAGGGCTTTGCGCGGAAGGGTCATGGGCGGCTCGGAGGTGGCAAAGGGGCTTTATTCGCGGGTTTTGAGCGCCTCGATCAGGTCAAGGCGGCGCACGCGCCAGTTCACGGCCAGGGCCGAGATGATGGCGCTCACGCAGGTCACGAACGAGGGAAAGGCGAAGGTGGAAGGCCGCACGATGAGGGGCACGCGAAACAGCTCCGTGCTCATGCCATGCGCCACGAAGGCCGACAGGGCGTAGCCCACGGCGGCGGCCACGGGCAGCGACAGCAGCACCAAAAGCGCCAGCTCGCCCAGCAGGATGTAGCTGACTTCGCCGCGCGTGAAGCCCAGCACGCGCAGGCTGGCCAGCTCGCGCGTGCGCTCTGACAGCGACATGCGCGCCGAGTTGTAGACCACGCCGAAATTGATGATGGCGCCCATGAGGGTGGCCATGAGGGTGAAGATGCGGGTGAAGGTGGAGATGGTGCTGCGGTAGTTGCGCAGCGAGGCGGCTTGTGATTCGGCGCTGGAGACCAGCGGGCGGCGATCCAGCTCGCGCAGCACGCTGGTTTCCATGCCCTTGTCCACCAGCAGGAAGGCGCTGCTGGCCAGATCGTCATCGCCCAGGGCGCGGTTGAGGGCGGGCAGGCTCATGTAGGCGTTCATGCCCAGGGATTCATCCAGCAGTTGCGCCACGGGCAGGGTCAGGCGCGGCTGGCGGCCTTCCATCACTTCCACCCACACGGTGTCGCCGGGCTGCACGCCCAGGCGGCGGGCCAGCCACGTGCCCAGCACCAGGCCGGCGGGCGGCAGCTGCATGCGCTGCAAGCCGGCGCTGAAAGGGCGGCGCATGCGGGCGTTTTCAGGCAGGCCCTCGATGGCGGTGAGCACTTGATGGTTCAGATGCCCGATGCGCACGGAAACCATGCGCGTGCCTTCCACGGCGCGCACGCCGGGCAGGGCGCGCAGCTCATGCAGGGCGCGGCGCGGCGCGGCTTCGGTGAAGGAGGCGGCCACGTCGTAATGCCGCGCCAGGCCGAATTCGACGGCCAGCAGGTGGTTGATGGCGGCGATCTGGAAGTCCGACATCATGACGATGCCGCCAGCCAGCGCCAGGCCAATGACGGTCATCAGCGCCTTGAAGGGGCGGCGCTCCAGCTGCCGCAGGATCATGCGCGTGGGCTGCGAGAGCCAGCGCGTCAGCCCCAGCCGCTCGATGAACGTGGGGCGAAAGCTTTCGGGCGCAGGCGGGCGCATGGCCTGCGCCACCGGCTCGCTGGCGGCGGCGAATACGGCGTGGCCCGTACCCGCCAGCGCGGCCAGCAGGCTGATGGCCGCGCCAATGGCCACCACCTGGGCATCCGTGCTGAACACCAGATAGGGGAAGCGGAAGTTTTGCTGGTACAGCCCGGCCAAAAGTGTGCCCAGCCACGCGCCGGCCAGCGTGCCAATGACCGCGCCAATCAGGCAAATGAAAGTGACGATTTGCCCGTAGTGCAGCGCCACTTGCCAGGTGCCATAGCCAAAGGCCTTGAGCGTGGCCACCTGGTCGCGCTGCATGCCGATGAGGCGCTTGAACACCACATTGAGCAAAAACGCCGCCACGCCCAGGAAGATGGCCGGAAACAGCCACACGTTGGTGGCCAGCTGCTTGAGTTCTTCATGCAGGAAGCGAAACGACATCTGCTCCATGCGGCCCGTGGCGCCGATGCCGCCGTAGCGTTGCAGGATGCGGTCGGTGGCGCGGATGACCTGCTGCTCTTGCTGAAGGCGCGCGCTGGCCGTGCCGGCGTGCGCCAGGCGGATCACGATCTGGTTGAACGCGCCTTTCATGTCCATCGCCGCTTCCATCGCCCGGCGCGGCGCCCAGACGATGGCGTAGCGCTCGTAGTCGGGAAACATGCCGCCGTGCTTGATCTGGTTCAGATGCTCGGCGGACACGGCAATGCCCGCCAGGCGGAACCACTGCGTGCGCCCGTGCACCGTCAGGCGCAGGCGGTCGCCCGGCTTGAGCCGGTGCGCCTTGGCGAAGCCGTCGCTGATCAGGATTTCGTCTTGCGCGCCCGGCGCCAGCATGCGGCCCGTGCGCAGGTGCACGCGGTTGAGGCGCGGCTGGCCGTCGTCAGGCAGCGACTGCATGAGCGCCTGCACGGGGTCGGCAAAGCCGGGCACTTCCATCTTGGCGAACGAGACGATGCGGGTTTCCGTTTCGGCCACGCCGGGCAGATCGGCAATTTGCCGCTCCACCGCGCTGGGCGCGCGCTTGAGGTGCGCCCACACGTGCGCAAAGCGCTGCTGGGCATACAGCATGTCGCGCGTGGTGCGCAGCGAGTCCAGCGTGGATTGCGACATCACCAGCATGGCAATGCCCGCCGCAATCACCAGCGCAATGGCCAGCGCCTGCCCGCGCATCAGCCACAAATCGCGCAGCGCCTTGCGGGTCAGGGCAGATACCGGCATGCCTGGCCTTTTCCTTCAGCGGCTCACCATTGCAGGCTGGCCGCCTGCTGGCGAGTGGCATTGCGCTGCTCGCGCACGATCTGGCCGTCTTGCATCCACAGCACGCGGCTGGCCATGCGGGCGATGTCGGCGTTGTGGGTGATGATGACCGTGGTGGCGCCCATTTCGGCGTTTACCTGCTCCAGCGCCTGGAGCACGCGCACGCCCGTGGCCGAATCCAACGCGCCCGTCGGCTCGTCGCACAGCAACACCGCAGGGCGCTTGGCAATGGCGCGCGCAATGGCCACGCGCTGCTGCTCGCCGCCCGAAAGCTGCGCGGGAAAGTGGTCCAGCCGCGCCGTCAGCCCCACCAGCGCCAGCGCCTCTTCGGGCGCGAGCGGATGGCGGGCGATTTCCGTGACCACCGCCACGTTCTCGCGCGCCGTCAGGCTCGCAATCAGGTTGTAGAACTGGAACACGAAGCCCACGTGCTCGCGCCGAAAGCGCGTGAGCGCCGCGTCATCGGCGCGGCTCAAATCCTCGCCGCCATAAAACACCTGCCCGCTGCTGGGCACATCCAGCCCGCCCAGAATGTTCAGCAAGGTGGACTTGCCGCTGCCCGAAGGCCCCAGCACCACCACCAGCTCGCCGCGCTCCAGCGCCAGATCCACCCCGCGCAGCGCGCGCACCTGCACATCGCCCATGTGATAGGTCTTGGTCAGCCCTTGCGCCCGGAAAACGGGCGCAGCGGCTGCAACTTCAGGCATTTCTGGCGTGCGCATGCGGCAAATTATGCGAAAGGCATTCGCCGCCTCTGCGACAATCTGCACCTTTCCGGAACCCGGCGCGCGGCCAGCCAGCCCGCGCCGCCGCCGTGGAAACAGCGAAACCTGCTTTGATAACAAGAGCAGATTCAAGCCCATGAAAAGGCCCGTCCTCGCCGTATCCACGCGAGATCGTGCTATGAATGAAGGAGCGAAAAAACGCCCTTTCAGACGGATGTGCGGCAGATTCCAGGAAAAAAAGCCTGAGTGGTGAAATCGGTAGACACAAGGGACTTGAAACAATTTGAGCCTCCGCGCGGAAACGCCCGGAGTGAAACCCGTCAAATTCGGCGAACGCCCCCGGCCCCGTGCCCGGCCAACGCCGAGCCAAGCCTGCCAGCGCAGGAAGGTGTAGAGAGCAGACGGCGGGCGCCTAAAGCCGCAAGGCCAGGGCGAAGGCGTGCTCCAGCCCACGAACGGCGGCTTTTCCTGCGCGAAAAGCCGCCGGCGGCGAAAGCCGAAGCGGGAAGAAAATCCCTGGCCGCAAGGCGTGCCGGTTCGATTCCGGCCTCAGGCACCACTTCAAGCCACCCCCCGGCGGGTGGCTTTTCTTTGTTCCCTTTGTTTCTCCAAGCGGTTCATCCATGCAGCCAGCCCCCTCCTACCCCTTCGCCCAGCGCCTGGGCCATGTGGAAACCTCCGCCATCCGCGAAGTGTTCAAGCTGCTGGGCCGGCCCGGCATCATCAGTTTTGCAGGCGGCTTTCCCGACAGCGCCCTGTTTGATGTGGCGCACATCGAAGAAGCCGCCCGCCAGGCGCTGGCGCAGCAGGCCGCGCAGGCGCTGCAATACGGCGCGACCGAAGGCTTCATGCCCCTGCGCGAGCAGCTGGCCGCGCTCATGCAATCGCGCGGGGCCGATGTGCAGGCCCAGCAGCTCATCGTCACCACCGGCAGCCAGCAGGCGCTGGACCTGGTGGGCAAAACACTGGTCGAGCCGGGCTGCAAAGTCATTGTCGAAGGCCCTACTTTTCTGGCCGCCATTCAGTGCTTTCGCCTCTACGGCGCGCAAGTCATCAGCGCCCCGGCCGATGCCCACGGCGTGCAGCCCGATGCGCTGGAGCGGCTCATGGAAGAGCACCGCCCGCGCTTTGTCTATCTCATTCCCACCTTCGGCAACCCCGGCGGGGCCACGCTCACGCTGGAGCGCCGCCGCCGCGTGCTGGAGCTGGCGGTGCGGCATCAAACCTTGATCATCGAAGACGACCCCTACGGCCAGCTGTGGTTTGACGCGCCGCCGCCGCCCAGCCTGCTTGCCCTCACGTCCGAAGTGCCGGGCAGCCGCGACTGGCTCATTCACTGCGGCAGCCTCTCCAAAATCCTTTCGCCCGGCCTGCGGCTGGGCTGGATGACTGCGCCCGCGCCGCTGCTGGCCCAGGCCGTGATGTGCAAACAGTTCAGCGACGCCAACACCAGCACCTTCGCCCAGGCCGTGGCCGCCAGCTACCTGGCCGCCGGCCATCTGGAGCAGACGCTGGAAAACGCGCGCCGCGTCTATGCCCGCCGCGCGCGCGTCATGGGCCAGGCGCTGCACGAGCAGCTGGGCCAGGCCATCGCCTTCACCCCGCCCCAGGGCGGCCTGTTCATCTGGGCGCGGCTGACGGGCGCTGGCGGCGCGCTGGCCGATGGCGCGGCGCTCGCACCCAAGGCCATTGCCCAAGGCGTGGCCTTCGTGCCCGGCGCGCCTTTTTTCGCCACCCATCCCGACGCCGCCACGCTGCGCCTTTCTTTTGCCACGGCAGGCGAGGACGACATCCGCGAAGGCGTGGCGCGCCTGGCGCGCGCGCTGCGGGTCTGAGAGCCTGTTCCGGCGTCTCCGCGCCGCAGGCGCTGCCTGCTGGGAGGGCATCAGGAACAGGAGCAAATTTGAGGGGGTAGAAATGCCGTCTTGCGCAGATTCCACTAGGACATCATGCTATGGATAAAAGAGCGAAATAAAGACCGCCAGCGCCTTCCCCCTTCCCTTTTCCTGGCTTGCGCTTGCACGGCAGGCTGCGGGCAGAGACCAGGATTCCGTCCGTGCAAGCCAAAAAAGCGCGGCCTTGCGCGCTTGCGGGCCTTGCCCGTCTCCGCCGGGCCGCCGCTGGCAGGCCCGTTGGCGCCTTGCGGCTCATGCCGATCCGCCGCCTTCACGGCCAGGCCTTGAACCGGTCTTGGGGCCGCCGGGCAAAAGCCCTTCGCGCCTACTGCTTTTGCCCGCTTTCGCGTCTGGCCTGGCGCGCCTGGCCTTACAAACGGCGTTTTGCCGCCACCGGCTGCCATCAGCCGCCACAGCCATGACCGAAACCCTCCGCTCCTATCTTCTCGATCTGCAATCGCGCATCGCCGCCGCCATTGAGCAGGCGGACGGGCGCGGGCGCTTTGCGCGCGAGCCTTGGCAAAAAGCGCCGGGCGAGGCGCTGCAAGGCGAGGGCGTCACGCAAATCATGGAAGGCGGCGCGGTGTTCGAGCGCGCGGGCATTGGCTTTTCACACGTGCGCGGCCCCGGCCTGCCGCCTTCGGCCACGCAGCGCCGGCCGGAGCTGGCGGGCGCGCCGTTCGAGGCCCTGGGCGTTTCGCTGGTCTTTCACCCGCTCAATCCCTACGCGCCCACGGTGCACATGAATGTGCGCATGATTTCGGCAGGCCAAAGCGATGCAAAAACCTGCTGGTTTGGCGGCGGCATGGATTTGACGCCGCATTACGGCTTTGATGAAGACTGCGCCAGCTTTCACGCCGCCTGCCGCGATGCCGTGGCGCCCTTTGGCGCAGACAAATATCCGCGCTTCAAGAAGTGGTGCGATGAATATTTCCGCAACCACCATCGCGGCGAGCAGCGCGGCATTGGCGGCATTTTTTTTGACGATTACGCCGAAGGCGGCCTGGATGGCGGCTTTGCGTTGATGCAGGCCGTGGGCAATGCCTTTTTGCCTGCGTATTTGCCCATCGTGCAACGCCGCCAGGGCATGCCCTGGGGCGAGCGCGAGCGCCAGCACCAGCTCTACCGCCGGGGGCGCTACGTGGAATTCAACCTGGTGTGGGACCGGGGCACGCACTTCGGCCTGCAATCGGGCGGGCGCGCCGAGTCCATCCTGCTGTCGATGCCGCCGCTGGCGCGCTGGGCCTGGCAGCGCCAGCCCGAACCGGGCACGCCGGAAGCGAAGCTGACGGACTTCTACCTTCAGCCACGGGACTGGGTTTGAGCCAGGCGGGCCGCGTCCTGGCTTGTCACGCTATTGAAAGCGGAGCGGATTCAGCCTCATGAAAAGGCAGCTTGCGCGCTGTTGGCGAAGACCCTGCGCTATCGAACAAGGAGCGAATTGAAGTGCCCGAAAACGCCTCCCGGCCCCCCGGCCCGCCGCGCATCGGCCTGTTCGGCGGCGCGTTCGATCCGCCTCACTACGCCCACATGGCCCTGGCGCGCGCCGCCGTGCGCCAGCTGGGCCTGAGCCGCCTGCACGTCACCCCCACCGGCCAGGCCTGGCACAAAAGCCGCCCGCTCACCCCCGCCGCGCAGCGGCTGGCCATGTGCCGCCTGGCCTTCGCCCATGAGCCGCGCTGCGTGGTGGACGGGCGCGAGACGCGCCGCGACGGCCCCAGCTACACCATCGACACGCTGGCCGCGCTGCAAGCCGAGTACCCGGGCGCGGCGCTCTATCTGCAAATCGGCGCCGACCAGGCCGCCGCCTTTCACACCTGGAAAGACGCGGCGCGCATTCTTGAAATGGCCGCGCTTTCCATTGCCATCCGCGCGGGTCAGGACGGCCAGGGGCATGCGCCTTTCGATCCGCTTTGCCCGCTGCCGGGCCTGCCGCCCGCCTTGCAGGCGGCCGCCCGCATCCACGTGTTGCGCCTGCCGGCCATGCCCCACAGCTCCACGCAGGCGCGCCAGCTCGCCGCCCAGGGCCTGCCCCTGCAAGGCTGCGTGCCGCCTTCAGTGGCGCGGTATATTGCCCGCCACCATCTCTACACACACCCGGCAAGCTCATGAGCGACACCACCGCCCAGAAAAAAATCCAGAAACTCCAGCGCGCCATCGTCGATGCGCTGGAAGACGTGAAGGCGCAGGACATCCGCGTTTTCAACACCGAAGCGCTCTCGCCGCTGTTCGAGCGCGTGATCATCGCCAGCGGCGCCAGCAACCGCCAGACCAAGGCGCTGGCCGCCAGCGTGCGCGACAAGGTGCGCGAAAGCGGCCTGGGCAAGCCCCTGACCGAAGGCGAAGACAACGGCGAATGGATCATCGTGGACTGCGGCCCCGCCGTCGCCCACATCATGCAGCCGGCCTTCCGGCAGTACTACAAGCTGGAAGAAATCTGGGGCGGCAAGCCCGTGCGCCTCAAGACCGCCGCCGAAAAAGCCGCCGCCGCGCGCGCCAGGGCCGCCGCCGGGCCAAGTGCCCCGCCTGAAACGCCCGCCCGGCCCGCCGCCCGCAAAGCTGCCGCGCCGCGCAAGCCCGCCGCAAAGAAAACGGCGGCCGGGTAGAGCCAGCGGCCCTTGCGGCTTCTTTCTCTTTCCTGAAGCTGCGGGCGGGCGCGGGGCCGCGAAAAGCCGTGAGGCGCGCCCGCGCAGCCCCAAAAAAGATGGCCGCGTGAGCGGCCATCGGCGTCAGAAACGTGTCAGAAACGGGCGGCCGCTTGCCGCGGCGCGCTCATGGCAGGTTACAGCGCGTTCATTGGGGCGACTTGTGCGCGTCGTCCACGGCAGCGGTAAACAGCACGTCGGTCGAAGAGTTCAGCGCCGTTTCGGCCGAATCCTGAATGACGCCAATGATGAAACCCACGCCCACCACCTGCATGGCCGTGTCGTTGTCAATGGCAAACAGGCTGCACGCCATCGGAATCAGCAGCAGCGAGCCGCCAGCCACGCCCGAAGCGCCGCAAGCGCCCAGCGAGGCCACCACGCTCAGCACCAGCGCGGTCCAGAAATCAACCTGCCCGCCCAGCGTGTGCACGGCCGCCATCGTCAGCACCGTGATGGTGATGGCCGCGCCTGCCATGTTGATGGTCGCGCCCAGGGGAATGGAGACGGAGTAGGTGTCTTCATGCAGGCCGAGCTTTTTGCACAGCGCCATGTTCACCGGAATATTGGCCGCCGAGCTGCGGGTAAAAAAAGCCGTCACGCCGCTTTCGCGCAGGCAGGTGAACACCAGCGGGAAGGGGTTGCGCCGCGTTTGCGAAAACACCAGCAGCGGATTGACCACCAGCGCCACCACGGCCATTGCCCCCAGCAGCACGGCCAGCAGGTGGATGTATTGGTAAATGCCCTTGAAACCTTCCACCACGATGGTGGTGAGCACCAGCCCGAAGATGCCCAGCGGCGCGAAGCGGATGATCCAGCGCACCACGCTGGAGACGGCCTCGGCCAGATCGGCCAACATGGCCCGCGTGCCGTCTGTGGCATGGCGCAGCGAAATGCCCAGCAGCACGGCCCAGCCCAGAATGCCGATGTAGTTGCCCGAAGAAACCGCCTGCACCGGGTTGGCCACCAGGTTCATCAGCAGGTTGCGCAGCACCTCGGCAATGCCGCCGGGCGCCACCTTCTGGGCCGCCTCCACGCCCTTGAACGAAAGCGTGGACGGAAAGGCGAAACTGGCCGCCACGGCCACCAGCGCGGCCGCGAACGTGCCCACCAGATACAGCGCCAGAATGGGGCGGATGTTGGTCGGATTGCCCTTGCGGTGCTGCGACACCGCCGAGAGCACCAGCACAAACACCATCACCGGCGCCGCCGCCTTGAGCGCGCCCACGAACAGCCCGCCCAGCAGCTTGCCCAGCTCGCCCACCAGGGTCACGAACTGCGGCGGAGCCACGTCCGGATCGGCCGGCAGGGCGTTGTGCGCCACAGCGCCCACCAAAACGCCCGCCGCCAGGCCGATGACGATCTGCATCACCAGCCCCAGCCGGTCCAGCCGGGCGATGAAACCTTGTTTCTCCATTGCTTGAACTCCTGAAAAAAATGGCGACACAAAACGCGCGCCGCTTGCATGTGGATTGTGACGGATTGCACACCTGGCTCCCCCGAAGCCGCGCCTGCAAGCTCGCGCCCCGGCAGAGTGCGCCGCGCGCAGGCCAAGACGCGTTAGCCAAGCAGGCAAGCGGCGGACGGAGTAGCCTTTTTAGCTACTCTATTCATAGCAATACGTCCTAGTGGAACCAGCGCAAAGCGGGTTTTCGGCCCCCTGAATCCGCTCCTTTTTTTACGAACCACTCTGATGCGCACCAGCAGGCTGGGGCGGCCCGCAGGCCCTGCCCCATCCGCACGGCTCCCCGGCTGGAAAGAACAGCGCGGCAGGCGCAGCCATCACTGCCGCAAGAAAGCTTTCGGCGCTCCAGGCGGCCCGCCTCAAACCAGCGCCACCAGCGCCACCAGCGCGCCCGTCAGGCTCAGGCTGTAGAGCAGCTCGTACAGACCGGCATCGCGCAGCGAAGGCGCCAGATCGCGCCCAATGGCCAGGCGCAGCACCGGCCGGCCCGCGCGGCGCACCATCAGCCCCCACAGCGCCAGCAGCGCCGCCATGAGCAGCGCCATGCCGGGGCGCGGAAAAAAAGGCGCCACCTCCGCGCCAGCGCCCGCCAGGGCCAGCAAGCCCAGCAGACACGGGGCAATCAGCAAAATCATGAACGCCTGCCGCGCGCGCCGCTCGCCCAGGCGCACGGCCAGCGTGATCTTGCCGTGAACGGGGTCGGTGTGGATATCGCGCAGGTTGTTCACCATCAGCAGCGCACAGGCAATCAGCCCCACGCCCGCGCCAGCCACCCAGCCCCACAGCGGCACGCGCCCGGCCTGCACGTACGTGGTGCCGCAAGTGGCCATCAGCCCGAAAAAAAGAAACACGAACACCTCGCCCAGCCCGCGATAGCCGTAAGGGCGCGGGCCGCCCGTGTAGAACCACGCCGCCGCGATGGCCGCCGCCCCCAGGCCCAGCATCCACCACTGCCCGCACAGCGCCAGCAGCGCCAGCCCCAGCGCCACGGCCACGGCGAAGCTGGCCAGGGCCAGCGCCATCACCGCAGCGGGCGCAACGGCGCCCGAAGCCGTCAGCCGTGGCGGGCCGCAGCGCACGTCATCCACGCCGCGCAGGCCGTCGAAATAGTCGTTGGCGATGTTGCAGCCAATTTGCAGGGCCAGCGCCACGCCCGCCGCCAGCAGCGCGCGCGCCCACGAGGCCGCGCCCAACGCAAAGGCAACGCCCGTGCCAAGCAAAACGGGCGCAATGGCTGCGGGCAGCGTCCGCAGCCGGACCACTTCAACCCACGAGACGGCGGAAGACTTCATCCGGCCAATCCTAGCGTTGCGCCACAGGATTCAAGGGCGCTGAAAGCCCGCAGATGCGATTCGCTTTCAGGCAAGAGCGCAAAAAAGAGCGCAAAAACGGGCCGGGCGCATGCGCGTTGACGCAAATGGGTGAATATGCAAACAGAAAACCGCTTTCGAAATGGCGCATCACTCCGCCCGCAAAACAAATGGCAGTCTTGCGCATATTCGGCTTGAAAAAAATGAATCGCCTCGCCCTGCAAAATCCGCTGCGTCAGGCTGAAAAGCGCCAATACCCTGCATTTTTGCCAGAAGAGCAATGGCCGGATGAAATGCAGAATGTGCTTTTCATCCGCCGGTACGCAAAGCGCTTATTTCTCAGATTTCATGAAAATGGCGGCACGATGCGCCTTTCACGGCGAGGCCCTTATTGCCATTGAATTGCGGATGGCGCTTCAAATATCCGGCAGCATCCTGGAGCCATTTGGAGCGGAAAACATGAAAACCATGCGCTTCCGGTGAGCGATGAAAATGCATTGCGGGCGCGCCCCGCCCGCTATTCACGCCCGCTACTCACGCCCGCCATGCAGCAGCTTTTGCAGCGGCTCCCACACGTTGTTCAGAATGGCCGGATGCGCCTCGGCCTTGGGGTGGATGCGGTCGGGCTGAAAGTGCGCCAGGGCGTCGGGCTGGTCGGCCACGCCAGCGAGCAAAAAGGGCGCGAGGGCGGCGCCTGTCTGCCGGGCGATGCGGGGGTAGATGCCGGCAAAGCGCCGGGTGTAGTCCGCGCCGTAGTTGGGCGGGGCCTGCATGCCGGCAAGCAGCACGCGCGCGCCGGTTTTTTGGGCCGCCTGCGTCATGGCCAGCAGGTTGGCTTCGGTGGCATCCAGCGGCAGGCCGCGCAGGGCGTCGTTGCCGCCCAGCTCGATGATGACGATGGCGGGTTGATGCTTTTTGAGCAGGCCGGGCAGGCGCGCGCGGCCGCCAGCGGTGGTGTCGCCCGAGATGCTGGCATTGAGCACGCGCCAGTCTCTTTGCTGGCCCTGCTTCTCAGCGGCGAGCTTTTGCTCCAGCAGCGCCACCCAGCCCGTGCCGCGCGGCAGGCCGTATTCGGCTGAAAGCGAATCGCCCACCACGAGGATGGCGGGCCTTTGCGCTTGTTCTTGCGCCCGTGCCCCGGCAGGCAGCGCGAGTGCGGCGGCAAGCTGGCAGATAAAGTTGCGGCGTTTGAGGCCCTGAATGGACATGAGTGGAGAACCAGTGAATGAAGCGCCGCCCCTGATCGAGGTGCAGCGCCTGTGCAAAACCGTGCGCGACGCCACGGGCGAGCTGCCCATTTTGCGTGACGTGAGCTTTGCGCTGGCGCAGCGGCAGACGGCGGCCATCGTCGGCGCTTCCGGCTCCGGCAAAAGCACGCTGCTGTCGCTGATTGCGGGGCTGGACGTGCCCAGCAGCGGCACGGTGCGCATTGCCGGGCAGGATTTGTTTGCGGTGGATGAAGACGCGCGCGCCGCCATCCGCGCCCGGCGGCTGGGCTTTGTGTTCCAGAACTTCCAGCTCGTGGGCGGCATGACGGCGCTGGAAAACGTGATGCTGCCGCTGGAGCTGGCCGGCGCGCCACGCGCACGCCAGCAGGCCAGCGAGATGCTGGC
Source organism: Ottowia sp. oral taxon 894 (assembly GCF_001262075.1). Classification (GTDB taxonomy): domain Bacteria; phylum Pseudomonadota; class Gammaproteobacteria; order Burkholderiales; family Burkholderiaceae_C; genus Ottowia; species Ottowia massiliensis. Next base: position 921,453 of record NZ_CP012073.1, read on the forward strand.
GCGCGTGGGCCTGGCCGCGCGCCTGGGGCATTACCCCAAACTGCTTTCTGGCGGCGAGCAGCAGCGCGTGGCGCTGGCGCGCGCCTTCGTCATGCGCCCCGCCGCCTTGCTGGCCGATGAGCCGACGGGCAGCCTGGACTTCGCCACCGGCGAGCGCGTGATGCAGCTGATGCTGGAGATGAACCGCGAGCTGGGCACCACGCTCGTGCTCGTCACCCACGACCGCGCCCTGGCCGCGCTGTGCGAGCGGCGGCTGGTGGTGGAAGCGGGACGGGTGTCGGAGGGCGAATGAACAATGCCAGCAGGCGCTGCCTGGGCCAGCCCCATTCCACGCCAGACGCTTCGTGTGCCCCGGCTCGCAAGGCGTGCAACCAGCCTTTTCGCTCCTTCATCAATAGCATGACGTCCTAGTGGAACCTGCGCAGAGGCTGATTTTCACCCCCTCAAATCAGCTCCTGTTTCTAAAGCACGGGCCGCTTCTCGTCTGCCGCTTCGGGCGCGCGGCGCGGCTGGCCTGCGTGGCGGCGGCGGCCTATCATCCGCCGCTTTTTTGCGCCTTTACTTTCCGCCTGCGCCGTGCGTCTGAATTCCATCAAGCTCTCGGGCTTCAAGTCGTTTGCCGAACCCACCCAGTTCATGCTGCCCGGGCAGCTGGTGGGCGTGGTGGGGCCGAACGGCTGCGGCAAGTCCAACATCATGGACGCGGTGCGCTGGGTGCTGGGCGAGTCCCGGGCCAGCGAGCTGCGCGGCGAGTCCATGCAGGACGTGATCTTCAACGGCACCACCACGCGCAAGGCGGCCAGCCGCTCCTCGGTTGAACTCACGTTTGACAACAGCGACCACCGCGCGGGCGGCCAGTGGGGCCAGTTCACCGAAATCGCCGTGCGCCGCGTGCTCACGCGCGAGGGCGCGAGCAGCTACTTCATCAACAACCAGCCCGTGCGGCGGCGCGACGTGCAAGACGTGTTTCTCGGCACGGGCCTGGGGCCGCGCGCCTACGCCATCATCGGACAGGGCACCATCAGCCGCATCATCGAATCGCGCCCCGAAGAGCTGCGCCTGTTTCTGGAAGAAGCGGCGGGCGTGAGCAAATACAAGGAGCGCCGCCGCGAAACCCAGGGCCGCCTGGAAGACACGCGCGAGAACATCACCCGCGTGCAAGACATCCTGCGCGAGCTGAACGCCAACCTTGAAAAGCTGGAGCAGCAGGCCGAAGTCGCGCGCCAATACAACGAGCTGCAAGAGGCCGCCACCTTGCGCCAGCACCAGCAGTGGTTTCTCAAGCGCAGCGAGGCCGAACAGGGGCAAAGCCACCTGAAGGCCGACACCGACCAGGCCCGCAACGATCTGGAATCGCGCAGCGCCGACTTGCGCCGCGTGGAGGCCGATCTGGAAGCCGTGCGCCAGGTCCACTACGAAGCGGGCAGCGAAGTCAATCAGGCCCAGGGCCTGCTGTATGAGGCCAGCGCCGAAGTGGGCAAGCTGGAAGCCGAAATCCGCTTCGTGCTGGAAAACCGCGAGCGCGCCGCCCAGCGCCTGGCGCAGCTGAAAGAGCAGGCCGCCGAATGGGCGGGCCGCCAGGCCGAAGCCCAGGCGCAAACCGAAGAGCTGGCAGAGCAAGACGCGCAGGCCGAAGAGCAGGCCGAATGCCTTGCCGCGCAGCTCGAAGAGCAGCAGCACGCCCTGCCCGGCCTGGAAGACGCCCACCGCGCTGCACAAGCCGCCGCCAGCCAGCAGGCCGCCGCCGTGGCGCAGGTGCAGCAGCAAATCCAGGTGCTGGCCGCCGAGCAGCGCGGCCTGGCCGAGCAAACCCGCCAGCAGCAGCAGCGCCACGAGCGCCTGCAAGCCGAGCGCCGTGCCCTGGCCGCGCCCGACGCCCAGCGCCTGGCGGCCCTGCAAGCCGAACTGGCGCAAGCCGCCGCCGCCGCCCAGGCGCTGCAAGCCCGCCTGCAAGCGCTGCAAGAGCAGGCCCCCGCGCTGGAAGAAGAGCGCCGCGCGCGCCAGCAGGCCGCTGGCGCCGAAGCCGCCCGCCAAACCGAACTGGCCGCCAGCCTCAGCGCCCTGCAAGCCTTGCAGGAAAAAGTGAAAACCGGCGGCAAGCTCCAGCCCTGGCTGCAAAAACATGGCCTGCACGCCCTGCCCGGCCTGTGGAGCCGCCTGCAAGCCGAGCCGGGCTGGGAAAGCGCGCTCGAAGCCGCCCTGCGCGAGCGCCTGGGCGCGCTGGAAATCAGCCGCCTGGAGCAGGCCGCCGCCTTCGCGCCAGACGCCCCGCCCGCGCGCCTGGCCTTCTACGCGCTGCCCACGCCATCGGCGGCAGGCCCTGCCGGGCAGGCGGCGGGCCTTCAGCCCCTGGCCAGCCGCCTGCGCCTGCACGACGCCGCCTTGCACGCCCTGCTTGCCCACTGGCTGGCCGGCTGCTTTTGCGCCAGCGCCCTGCCCGAAGCCCTGGCCCTGCGCGCGCAGCTCGCGCCCGGCCAGACGGTCTATGTGCCCGGCGGCCACAGCGTCACCGCGCACGGCGTGAGCTTTTACGCGCCCGACTCGGAACAGGCCGGCCTGCTGGCCCGCGCGCAAGAAATCGAAAACCTGCAAAAGCAGCTGCGCGCCCAAACGCTCATTGCCGAAGAAACCCAGGCCGCCCTGCACAAGGCCGAAGCCGCCTGCGCCGACGCCGCCCAGCGCCTGGACGCCGCCCAGCGCGAGCGCGCCGAAGCGCAAAACCGCGCGCACGAGCTGCAAGTGCAAAACCTGCGCCTGACCCAGCTGGCCGACCAGGCGCAAGCGCGCAGCCGCCAGCTGGATGCCGACCTGGCCGAAACCCGCGCCGCGCTCGATGAGCTGCAAGAGCGCCAGGCCAGCGCCGAAGCCCGCTTTGAAGAGCTGGACATGCAGCTGGCCGACCAGCAAGAGCGCCACGCCCAGCTTGAAAGCCGCGTGATGCAGGCCGACCGCCAGCTGCAAGCCGCCCGCGAGCAGCAGCGCGGCCTGGAGCGCCAGGCGCAAGAAGCCCAGTTCGCCCGCCGCAGCCTGCAAGCGCGCCGCGCCGAACTGGCCCGCGCCATCGACACCGCCGCCGCGCAAACCGCCAGCCTGCAAGGCGAAGCGGCCCGTGCCGAAGAAGAACTGGCCCGCCTGAACGAATCCGCCGCCCAGGGCGGCCTGCAACAGGCCCTGGCGACCAAGCTCGAACGCGAGCAGGCCCTGGCCGCCCAGCGCAGCCGCTATGACGACCTCACCCAGCGCCTGCGCGCCAGCGACGAGCGCCGCATGCAGCTCGAGCGCGAGCTGGAGCCGCTGCGCCAGCGCATCACCGAACTGCAGCTCAAGGAGCAGGCCGCACGCCTGGGCGCCGAGCAATACACCCAGCTGCTGGCCGACGCAGGCGCCGACCTGGCCGCCGTGGCCCAGTCCATCGAAGAAAACGGCGTGCGCCTGCACGGCCTGCAAGGCGAAATCGACCGCCTGCACCGCAGCATTGCGGCGCTGGGCGCCGTCAATCTGGCCGCCCTGCAAGAGCTGGCCGCCGCCCGCGAGCGCAAGCAGTTTCTCGACGCGCAAAGCCACGACCTCACCGAGGCCATGAACACGCTGGAAGACGCCATCCGCAAGATTGACCAGGAAACGCGCGAGCTGCTGGGCCACACCTTCCACACCGTCAATGAGCACTTTGGCCGCATGTTTCCCGAACTGTTCGGCGGCGGCCAGGCGCGCCTGGTGATGACCGGCGACGAAATCCTGGACGCGGGCGTGCAAGTCATGGCCCAGCCGCCGGGCAAGAAAAACCAGACCATTCACCTGCTCTCCGGCGGCGAAAAGGCGCTGACGGCCATTGCCCTGGTCTTTGCCATCTTCCAGCTCAACCCCGCGCCCTTTTGCCTGCTCGACGAAGTGGACGCTCCGCTGGACGACGCCAATACCGAGCGCTACGCGCGCCTGGTCACGGCCATGAGCGGCCAGGGCACGCAGTTTCTTTTCATCAGCCACAACAAGATTGCGATGGAAATGGCCGAGCAGCTCATCGGCGTGACCATGCAGGAGCAAGGCGTCTCGCGCATCGTCGCCGTGGACATGGAAAGCGCCATCCGCATGGCGCAGTAGGCCGCAGCCTCAGGCAAAACGGGCGGCAGGCACAAGCTGCGGAAAGCCTGTTTTCGCTCCTTCATTCATAGCATGACGTCCTAGTGGAAAAAGCGCAGAAGCCGTTTTGAGGCCCCTGAATCCGCTCCTGTTTTTGATGCCATCCGGCTGGCTGCCGGGCGCTCTGCTGAGAAGGCCGTGGGCAGCGCGCTCTGAACCGCTTTTCAGCCCCGGCGCGCGGCGAGTTTTTCAACGAGCGACAGCGCCTGCTGGTAGGCGGGCTGGGCCATGAGGGCGGCCCAGTCTGGCGCATCAAAAGCGGGCAGCAGCGCGCGGCGGCGGGCCTCGCTGGCAGGCCGGGGCTGCCAGTGCACGCCCCGGGCGGCTTGCAGCCCCTCCAGCGCGGCATCCAGCGCCGCGCCGCCGTCGAGACACTGGTTGCACAGCAGCGCCAGGTCGCACCCCGCGTTCAGCGCCGCGCAGGCGGCTTCGGCGTGGGTGAGCTGGCGGCCCTGCATCTGGCGCGCGGCGGCCATGCCCAAATCGTCGCTGACGATGGCGCCGTCAAAACCCAGCAGGCCGCGCAGCACGTCTTGCAGCCAGTAGGGCGAAAAACCGGCGGGGCGCTCGTCCACTTGCGGGTAGATGACGTGCGCGGGCATGACGGCGGGCAGCGCCAGGCCCAGCCAGCCGTAGGGCGCGGCATCGGCCTGAAGCAGCTCGGCCAGCGGCCGCCCGTCTTGCGGCAGGTGCGTGTGCGAATCGGCCTGCGTGTAGCCGTGGCCGGGAAAGTGCTTGCCGCAGCCTTTCATGCCCGCCAGCAGCAGGCCGTGCAGCAGGCTTTTGGCCAGCTGGGCCGCCGCTTGCGGCTGCGGGTGCAGGGCGCGGTCGCCAATCACGGCGCTGCGGCCCCAGTCCAAATCGAGCACAGGGGTGAACGAAAGATCAATGCCGCAGGCGCGCAGCTCGGCGGCGAGCACGTAGCCGCAGGCGGTGGCGGCGGCCAGCGCCTGCAGGGCGTCTTCCTCCCACAGGCGGCCCAGGGCGCGCATGGGCGGCAGAGGCGTGAAGCCCCCTTCGCGAAAGCGCTGCACGCGGCCGCCTTCGTGGTCGATGGCAATGAGCGCATCAGGCCGGATGGCGCGGATGGCCGCCGTCAGCGCCACAATCTGCTGGCGGCTTTGCCAGTTGCGCGTGAACAAAATGACGCCGCCCGTCAGCGGATGGGCGATGCGGCGGCGGTCGTCCGCCGTGAGGGCGGCGCCTGCGATGTCGATGATGAGCGGAGCGTGGGGCATGAGCCGTGCGGGTGAAAAAACGAAGCCGCGATTGAATCAGAACCCCATCCGGCCTTCATCCGGCCCAAGGCCGCGCCCTGCCCCGCCCCGCCGCCGTCACGCCTTTGCTGGCGCCGTCTTTTGCGCCGTCTCCTGCCGCAGCTGCCGGGCGGCGGCCACCATGCGGGTCAGCGCACCAATGACTTCGGGCCACTGGCGGGTTTTCAGGCCGCAGTCCGGATTGACCCACAGGCGTTCGGGCGGAATGCGGCGGGCGGCCTGCCGCAGGCGCTGCACGATCTGCTCTTGCGTGGGCAGGTTGGGCGAGTGGATGTCGTACACGCCGGGGCCGATGTCGTTGGGGCAGTGAAAGTCCACAAAGGCGTCCAGCAGTTCCATGTCCGAGCGCGAGGCTTCGATGGTGATGACGTCGGCGTCCATCTGCGCGATGGCGCTGATGATGTCGTTGAACTCCGAGTAGCACATGTGGGTGTGGATTTGCGTTTCGTCGCGCACGCCGTTGGCGGCCAGGCGAAAGCACGCAATGGCCCAGTCCAGATACGCCGGCCACTGCTGGCGGCGCAGGGGCAGGCCCTCGCGCAGGGCCGGCTCGTCAATCTGGATGACGCCAATGCCCGCCTTTTCCAGATTCAGCACTTCTTCGCGGATGGCCAGCGCCAGCTGCTGGCAGGTGAGCGGGCGCGGCTGGTCGTCGCGCACGAAAGACCAGTTGAGCAGGGTGACGGGGCCGGTGAGCATGCCCTTGACGGGGCGCGGCGTGAGCGACTGCGCCCACGTGGCCCATTCCAGCGTCATGGCATGCGGGCGGCGGATGTCGCCAAAGAGGATGGGCGGCTTGACGCAGCGCGAACCGTAGGACTGCACCCAGCCAAAGCGCGTGAAGGCATAGCCTTCAAGCTGCTCGCCAAAGTATTCGACCATGTCATTGCGCTCGGCTTCGCCGTGCACCAGCACGTCCAGCCCCAGCGCTTCCTGCTCGCGGATGGCGCGCTCGATTTCAGCCCGCATGGCCTGCCGGTAGGCGGCCTCGTCCAGCCGGGCGGCCTTGTATTCGCTGCGGGCATGGCGCACCTGCGCCGTCTGCGGAAATGAGCCTATGGTGGTGGTGGGCCAGGCGGGCAGCTTCAGCCAGGCGGCCTGCCTGGCGGCGCGCTGGGCAAAGGCCAGCCAGTCGCGAATGCCCGCGTCCAGCCGGTCTTCCTGCGCCAGGTCCACCGGCACGTGCAGCAGCGGGCACGAAGGCGCCAGCCACAGGCGCTCGCCTAGGCGCTCGGCCAGCGGCTCCAGCCAGTCCAGCCAGGCCGTCAAGTCGCTTCACACGTTGCGGCCATGGATGACGCCCAGCGAGAGCACGCAGTGCGCAGGCAGCAGGCCCAGCAGCGGCTGCACGTCTTCGCGGCCCGCCACGGCGTCCACGTGCAGGCCCGCCACGGGCAGGTGGGCGGCCAGGCAGCGGTTGTCGCCCAGCGCGCCAAAGTAGGTGGCCAGCAGCAGCTTCGCACTGCTGCCCTTGAGGTGGCGGCAGGCCGTGTTGAAGGCGTGCCGCCAGGCTTCGTCCAGGTCGGTGACCAGCAGCGGCTCGTCCACCTGCACCCATTCGGCGCCCGCTTCGTGCAGGCGCTCCAGCAGCTGGGCATACACGGGCAGCAGGCGCGGCAGCAAGGCGAGCCGGTCGCTGCCGTCATGCGTTTTGCCCAGCGCCAGATAGGTCACGGGGCCGATGATGACGGGGCGCGCCTTCACGCCCTGCTCTTTCGCCTCGGCCAGCTGCGCCAGCAGGCGCGAGGCGTCCAGGCTGAAGGCCGTGTCCGCGTGCAGCTCCGGCACGATGTAGTGGCAGTTCGTGTCAAACCACTTGCTCATTTCGCCTGCGGCCACTTCACCTTCTTGCGCGCCTTTCTGCGCGCCATGCGCGTGGCCGCATGCGGCATGGCCCTCATGCGCGCCAGCGTCTGCGCCCGCATCGCGCGCGCGGCCCCGGGCCACGCGAAACAGCTGCTCCAGCGCAGAGCCTGCGTGGCGCCGCGCACGCTCGAGCACGTTGCCCAGCGTGAAGCTCATGTCCAGCACGTGGTCATAAAAAGAGAAGTCGCCCACGGGTGCCCAGTCCAGCCCGGCCTGCCAGGCCGCAAGTGGGCGCGCCCCTGTGGCAGCGCGAAGGCCGCCGCCTGCGGCTGACGCAAGCGGGCCGGCACCTGCTGGCCATGGCCCAGCGCGTGCTGCCGCAGCTGGAGCAGGCCGAAGAGCGCCTGCGCCAGCTGGCCTGCGGTGAAGCGGGCACGCTGCGCATCGGCATGAAATGCCACCCTGCTACCGCTGGCTGCTGAAAGTGGTGGCGCCTTACCTGGCCGCCTGGCCCGGCGTGGATGTGGACGTGAAGCAGAAATTCCAGTTCGGCGGCATCGGCGCGCTCTTTGACCATGAGATTGACCTGCTCGTCACGCCCGATCCGCTGCCGCGCCCCGGCCTGCGCTTCGAGCCGGTGTTTGACTATGAGCAAGTGCTGGTCGTCAGCCGCCAGCACCCCCTGGCGAACGTGCGCTGCGTGCGCCCGCAGCAACTGGCGGGCGAAACGCTCATCACCTACCCCGTGCAGCGGCAGCGGCTGGACATCTACACCCGTTTTCTCGCGCCCGCCGGCGTGGAGCCGCTGCGCCACAAAACCCTGGAAGACACCGGCATCATGTTGCAAATGGTGGCCAGCGGCCGTGGCGTCACGGCCCTGCCGCGCTGGCTGGCGCAGGACTACGCCCGCCAGCTGCCCCTGGTCACGGCGCGCCTGGGCGCGCGCGGCATCGCCAAGCAAATTCACCTGGGCGCACGGGCGGACGACTTGCAAGGCGATCAGGCCGCCGCCTGCCTGCGCGGCTTCATCGAACTGGCGCGCAGCATGTTCCAGTCAGCGGACGAGCCGGGCGGGACCAATGAACCCGCCTGCCCGCCCGCTTCATGAAAAGGGAGAGCGCCTGACTGGATGCATCAAAAAAAGGAGCGAATCAAAGGGGGCCTGAATGCCGCTTTGCGCCCTTTTCACTAGGACATCACGCTATGGATAAAGAAGCAAAAAAGGCGTGTTTTCAACTCTGCCTGTTCATGGCCATGCGCATGGCAGATGACAGGCAGGTTTTCAAAATGGCGGCCCCGCGTCTTCGCCAGCCTGGACGGCAGCGACGGCGGGCGTGGCGGCGGGCGCGGCGCTGCCGGGTTCGCCCATTTCGTTCATTTCGCCGCCCAGCGCCTCGATCAAATCGGGGATGAGGCGTGAGAGTTCGCCCGTGGCCAGGGCCGCGTCGGCGTCAAAGCGCTCGTCGCGGTTGTCGCTTGGGCCGTCTTTGTCAAACAGGCCGTCGGCGTAGCGCAGTTTTTTCAGTTGCAGCGCTTGCGTGAGCACAAAGCTCATGCGGCCGGCCCAGCCCAGCGCCAGGCGGGTGGGCAGCTTGCCTTCCTGAATGTGCTGGCGCACTTCGGGCGTTTCCAGCGGATGGCGGGCAAAGCGCACGACGGCCGGCTCTTCGCCGCTGCCTTTGAGTTCGCATTCGCGCTCGATGCTGAATTCGGGGTGCAGCGCAGCGCCATCTTCGCTGGCCAGCCACGCGGCCATGGCCGCCTGCGGGGCCGTGCGTGTTTGCAGCAGCGCCAGCGCCAGCGCGCCCGGGCCGCCGCCAGCTGTGCGCATGAGGCTGGTGGTGATTTCGTCGGCCCGGCCCTGGCTGCCTGCGTCAATGGCGAGCAGGCGCGCTTGCGGGTCGATCCACACCCAGCAGGCGGCGCGGCGGGCGAAGGCTTGCGGCAGCAGGGCCAGCAGGGCGTCGTCTTTCATGTCGCGCAGCTCTTTTTTGCCGGGTTTGCGGCCTTGCGCGGCTTCGATGCGGGCGGCTTCTTCTTCCACTTTGCGGCGGATGGCGTCCGAAGGCACGGATTTGGTTTCGATGGCAAAGCGCATGAGCCACTGGCCGTCCACGGTTTCCAGCAGCGCGCCGTGCGCGTGGCCGCGCGGGGGCAGCCAGCCGGCGGACTTTTGCTGGGTGGCGCTGCATTCGGCAAAAGGCTCGGCGGCCAGCGCCTGCTCCAGCCGGGCGGCATCGGGCTGCCAGCCGGGCTGGATGCGGTAGAGGATGAGGTTTTTGAACATGAAAAAGTCTGCGAAAGGCGGGGGAACGGGAAGAAAGGCGCGGCGGCTTCAGGGCGGCGCGCGGCGGGACGGGGCTGGAAATGGCGGGGTGCGGCGGCCTATTTGTCCAGCTCTTCCACGCGGCGCGGGGGCATGGTGTCCCATGCCTGGCAGCCGGGGCATTGCCAGAAGTGGGTTTTGGCGGTAAAGCCGCAGGCCGCGCAGCGGTAGCAGGCCAGCGGCCGGGCGGCGCGCTCCACGGCGCGCTGCACGGCGGCGTGCGTTTCGGGCGGGGCGATGGGCGCGCCCGCCAGCCAGCGGGCGGCGGCGTTGAGCGAGGGGGCTTGCTCCAGATGGCGCACGTAAATCTGGCGCGCCTGCTGCTGGCTGGCGTCGCCGGTATCGCTGGCGCCGCTGGCGCGGCAGGCTTGCGCCAGGGCTTCGGCCACATCCAGCGCGGGCGCTTGCGCGTAGCTTTGCTCCAGCAGGGCGCGGGTTTGCGGCAGCGCCTGGCACTGGGCGGCCAGCGCCACCATCTCGCAGGCCACCAGCGGCAGCGCTTGCGGGGCGTGCGCGGGCAGCTCGGCCAGCGCTTGCAGCGCGGCTTGCGGCTGGCCCTGGGCGGCCAGCAGGCGGGCGCGCTCCACGCGGGGGCGGGCGGCGTCGGGCGCGCGCGCTTGCGCCTGCTCCAGCAGGGCGAGTTTTTCGCCCGGCTCTTGCGCGGCGGCAGCTTGCTCGCACAGGTAATGGGCCAGGTTGTGGGCGAGGTTGCGCGCCAGATCGTGCGTCAGCGGCATCTGGCCCTGGCCTGCCAGCAGCTTTTGCGCCAGCGCGGCGGCGCGCGGCCAGTCATGCCAGCGCTCGCAAATGACCAGCTGGCCCAGCGCGGCCTCTTGCGCGTAAGCGGTGCGCTCCAGCTCGGCCCAGGCGGCTTCGGCGCGGTCATACAGGCCCGCTTTCATGAAGTCCAGCGCCAGCTCGTGGCGGGCGCGCTCGCGGTCGTCGCGAGGCAGGTCGGCGCGCGAGAGCAGGTGCTCGTGCACGCGAATGGCGCGGTCAAATTCGCCCCGGCGGCGAAAGAGGCTGCCCAGCGCAAAGTGCAGATCGCTGGTTTCGGGGTCTTTCTGCACGGCTTCGATGAAGGCGTCTATGGCCTGATCCTGCTGCTCGTTGAGCAGAAAGTTCAGGCCCTTGAAATAGGCCCGGGGCGCCTGGCTGTTTTCCAGCCGCCACTGCCGCCAGTCAATGCGCGAGGCCCACCAGCCCAGCGCAAACACGAAGGGAAAGCCCAGCAGAACCCAGCTCAGATCGAATTCCATGACGCCTCTCACTCCTGGCGCGCGTTGCCGCTGCCATTGCCGCCGCCTGCCGCCTGCCGCCTGCGCCAGGCGGGCAGCATGCCCGCCACGCCCGCCGCCAGCCCCGCTGCGAAGGCCAGCAGCACGATCAGCGCCATGGGAGCCTGCCAGTACAGCCCGAAGGCAAAACGCAAAACGGCCTCATGCTGGTTGTTGAGCGCAAAGGCGAACAAAAGCAGAAACAGCGCGGCTTTCAGCAGCCATTTGAGCGGCCTCAGAACTTGGGGCATGGGCTAAAGACGGGGCGGGCGGGGAAAAGAGGCGGGATTCTAAAAAGCTGTTCAAAACCTGACCGTGGGCGCAAAAAGCACGGGCGAAAAGCGCGGGCGCATGGCTGCTGGGCCATCTGCTGATGGCCTCCATCTGCCCGTTTTCATCAAGGGCTGGCGCGCTGTTTCTAATAAAAACAGGAGCAAATTTGAGGGGCTACATATGCCCTTCGGCGCAATATGCACTAAGACCTCATGCTATGGATAGAAGAGCGAAATAGCGCCGGGCTGCTGCCTGCGTCAGGCTCGTTTCGATCCGCCTTTTGGCGTTCGCTGGCGGGCCGTGGGCTGGCGCCGGAGCTTTGGGGCGCCGCCTCGCCTACCGGGGCATGAGCCGGCGGCCTGTGAGGCGCTCGTGCTCGCTGATGGCGAAGCGGTCGGTCATGCCGGCGATGAAATCGGCCACGGCGCGCTCGCGTTCCGCGCGGGCGGCGAAGCTGGCGGGCATCTGCGCGGGGTCGGCGCAGTAGGCGGCAAACAGCTCCCGCACGATCTGGCGGGCGGCCTGCATGGTTGCTTCCACTTGCGGGTGGCGGTAGAGGTTGGCGAAGAGAAAGCGTTTGAGCGCGGTGGATTGCGCGCGCATGTCGCTGCCAAAGCGCACCAGCGGCGCGGGGGCGGCGCGCGCGGCGTCGGCGCTGGCTGGGGCGGCTTCGGCCAGGGCGGCGCGGGTGTGGCGGATCACGTCGTATACCTGCTCGCTGAGCATGCGGCGAATGGTTTCGTAGAGCAGGCGGCGGCCTTGCAGTCTGGGGTGTTCGGCCAGCGCCTGGGCGTGAAAGCGGGCCGCCAGCGGCTCGGCGGCCACCTGTTCCAGCGTGAGCAGGCCGGAGCGCACGCCGTCGTCCAGGTCATGCGCGTTGTAGGCGATTTCGTCGGCCAGGTTGGTCAGCTGCGCTTCCAGAGAGGGCTGCGTGCCGTCCAGAAAGCGGCGGGCCACGCCGCCCGGCTCGGCCTGTTCGATGCGGCGGGCGTTGGATGGCGAGCAGTGCTTGAGGATGCCTTCGCGGGTTTCAAAGCAGAGGTTCAGGCCGTCGTAATCGGGATAGCGCTGCTCCAGCACATCGACCACGCGCAGGCTTTGCAGGTTGTGCTCAAAGCCGCCGTGCGCGGCCATGCAGGCGTTGAGCGCGTCTTGCCCGGCGTGGCCAAAAGGGGTGTGGCCCAGATCGTGCGCGAGGGCGATGGCTTCCGCCAGGTCTTCTTCCAGATTCAGCGCGCGGGCGATGGCGCGGGCCAGCTGCGCCACTTCCAGGCTGTGCGTGAGGCGCGTGCGGAACATGTCGCCTTCGTGGTTCACGAACACCTGCGTTTTGTAAACCAGCCGCCGGAAGGCCGAGGAGTGAACGATGCGGTCGCGGTCGCGCTGGAACTCGCTGCGCGTGGGCGCGGGCGGCTGCGGGTAGCGCCTGCCGCGCGAGAGGCCGGGGCGGCTGGCCCAGGGGGCGAGATATGAAGTCATGGCAAAGCGGAAAAAGGCCGGGGGCGGGAAGGCCGGCGGCGCGGGCATTGTGGCGCACGCCTTGGCGGACTTTGCCGCTTTTCAATCAGAAAAAGGAGCAGATATACAGGCGTAAAAATGGCTTCTACGCTGATTTCACTAGGACATCACGCTATTGATACAGGAGCGGATTTCAGGCTTTGCCGCCAGGTCTGTACCCGCCGGACGGCCTGAAAACACCTGAATACAAATACAGCCAAACCATTGATTCCTTTGAAAGAGTTTGTAGCTCCCATCGGCGGAAAAAGGCTTTCCTTGCTACATTCCCGGCCTTGCAAAAAAGTGGGTTGAAGGGGTCAAAAAGCAGTCAGCAAGTGGTGTTCTGACTGGATTTCGGGCCTTTTGAAAGGGTGCGCGTTGTTCCAGGGGCCGTCGTCCATCGTTCTTGATGCCAAAGGGAGGCTTTCCATGCCGACCCGGCATCGTGACGCCCTGCGCGAGTGCTGCGGCAGCCAGCTCACGCTCACGCGCCATCCGGAAGGCTGCCTGCTGCTGTTTCCCCGGCCCGAGTGGGAGAAGTTCCGCGAGCGCGTGGCGGCGCTGCCCATGTCGGCGCAGTGGTGGAAGCGCATTTATCTGGGCCATGCCGTGGATGTGGAGATGGACGGCGCGGGCCGCGTGCTGATTGCGCCGGAGCTGCGCGAGGCGGCGGGCATTTCGCGCGAGGCCATCTTGCTGGGCATGCTCAGCCATCTGGAGCTGTGGGACCGGGCCACTTACCGCGCCAAAGAGGCGCAGAGCATGCAGGCGCCCATGCCCGATGCGCTGGCGGACATCTGCTTGTGAGGGCGCTGGCGTGCAGGCTTGGACACACACCACGGTTTTGCTGGCGGAGGCGGTGGACGCGCTCGTCACCCGCCCCGCAGGCTGCTATGTGGACGCCACTTTTGGCCGGGGCGGGCACAGCCGCGCCATTCTGGAGCGCCTGGGGCCTGCCGGGCGGCTGATTGCTTTTGACAAGGATCCGGAGGCGATGGACGAGGCCGCGCGCATGGGCGACGCGCGCTTTGAATGCCGCCACGCGAGCTTTACGGCGCTGGGCGCGCTGGCGCCCGCCAGCGTGGACGGCGTGCTGATGGATTTGGGCGTGAGCTCCCCGCAGATTGACAACCCGGCGCGCGGCTTTTCCTTGCGCGCCGATGGCCCGCTGGACATGCGCATGGACCCCACGCGCGGGGCAAGCGCCGCCCAGTGGCTGGCCGAAGCGGCGGAAGAAGACATCGCCCGCGTGATCCGCGACTTTGGCGAGGAGCGCTTTGCCCGTGCCATTGCCCGCGCCATCGCCGCGCGCCGCCAGCAAAAGCCGCTGACGGGCACGGCAGAGCTGGCGCAGCTGGTGGCCGGCGCGGTGAAAACGCGCGAGCCGGGCCAGCACCCGGCCACGCGCACCTTTCAGGCGCTGCGCATCTTCATCAATGGCGAGCTGGACGATCTGGCCGCCGCCTTGCGGGCCAGCCTGGGCGTGCTGGCCGAAGGCGGGCGGCTGGCCGTCATCAGCTTTCACTCGCTGGAAGACCGCATCGTCAAGCAGTTCATGGCCCGCCACTCGCGTGAAGTGGTGGACCGCCGCGCGCCGTTTGCCGCGCCGCAGGCGCTGCCCTTGCGCCTGCTGGGCCGCACGCGCCCCGGCGAGCGCGAGGTGGCGGCCAATCCGCGCGCGCGCAGCGCCATCTTGCGCGTGGCCGAGCGCACGGCCGCGCCCTGGAGCGGGGAGGCGGCATGAACAAACTGGCTTTTTGCCTGCTGGTGGCCGTGGTGATGAGCGCGCTGCACATGGTGCGCGTGCAGCACGAGGCGCGCCGCCTGTTTGCCGAGCTGGATGTGGCCATGGCCGAAGAGCGCCGCCTGGATTCGGAGCGGGCGCGGCTGGAAGTGCAAAAGCGCGCGCTGGCCACTTCCCTGCGCGTGGAGGAGGTGGCCATGCAGAGGCTGGGCATGCGTCTGGCCACGCCATCCATCACGGAGCGCGTGAAGCTCAAGGCTGCGCCCGCAGCGGCGCAAAGCGGGGAGGCGCCGTGAACGACATCCGCTACGCCCAAAGCCCGCTGCTGGACATGAAAACGCCCGTGTGGCGCAGCCGCTTCATCATGGCCGGCCTGGCCCTGGTCTTTCTGGGGCTGGTCGGGCGCGCCATTCATGTGCAGGTGCTGAGCAAGGAATTTCTCCAGCAAAAAGGCGAGGTGCACTTGGTCACCACGATGAGCCTGCCTGCCACGCGCGGGCGCATTCTGGACCGCAATGGGCAAATCCTGGCCTCTTCCATCGTGACCGTGAGCGTGGCGGCGCGCCCGCGCCAGGTGCGCGAGGAAGACGGCATCAAGCGCGCGCAGCTGGCAAAAATTCTGGACGTGCCGCAGGCCGAGCTGGACCGCAAGCTCGACGACGTGAGCAAGAACTTCGTCTGGCTGAAGCGCTATCTGGACGCCTCGGTGGCCGCCGAAGTGGCCGCGCTCAAGATGAAGGGGCTGGAAGTGCAGCGCGACTTCTTCCGCAAATACCCCGAAGGCGCTGCCGCCGCCCACGTGGTGGGGTTTGCGGGAGACAGCAATGTGGGGCTGGAAGGCGCCGAGCGCCTGTATGAAAAGGAGCTGGCGGGCCGTCCCGGCTCGCGCCGCGTCATCCGTGACCAGCTGGGCCACGTGATCGAGGTGGTGGGCGAAGAAGAGCCGCCGGTGGACGGGCAGGATGTGTATCTGTCCATTGACGCGCGCATCCAGGCCTACGCCTACCGCAAGCTGCGCGATGCCGTCATGCAGCACAAGGCGCGCGCCGGCAGCGTGGTGGCGCTGGATGCGCTGACGGGCGAAATCATCGCCATGGTCAATTACCCCAGCTACGAGCCGGAAGAGTGGCCGAACCGCGAGAAGTGGAAAAAGGCCGGGCAGGAGCGCTTTCGCAACATGGCGCTGGCCGAAGCGTTCGAGCCTGGCTCCAGCATGAAGCCCGTGACGGTGGCCATGGCGCTGGACGCCGGGCAAGTGACGCCGCAGACGCTCATCAACACCGCGCCCGGCTACTACCAGCTGGACCGCTTCACCATCCGCGACGTGCATAACTACGGCACGCTCACGGTGGAAGGCGTGATCAAGAAGTCCAGCAACGTCGGCTCGCTCAAGATTTCGCAAAAGCTCCAGCCCCAGCAAATGTGGGACAGCTACACCGCGCTGGGCTTCGGCCAGCGGCCCGAAATCGGCCTCAAGGGCGCGGCGCTGGGCCGCTTGCGCCCCTGGAAGCAGTGGCGGCCCACGGAAAAGGCCACCATGTCGTACGGCTACGGCCTCTCGGCCTCCCTGGTGCAGCTGGCGCGCGCCTATTCGGCCTTTGCCGGAGACGGGCATGTCACGCGCCTGCGCCTGAACCGCGTGGACGAAAACCACCCGCTGGAGCAGGGCGCGCGGGTGTTCACCGCCAAGACGGCCGGCGCCATCCGCAAGATGCTGCAAATGGCCACCGGCCCAGGCGGCACGGGGCAGCAGGCGCAGACTGACAGCTACTCCGTGGGCGGCAAATCCGGCACGGCCCGCAAGCTGGTGGGCCGCTCTTATGGCGATGGCAAATACCGCTCGTGGTTCGTGGGCATGGCGCCCGTCAGCGACCCGAAGCTGGTCATCGTCGTGATGATTGACGAGCCAAGCAGCGGCGGCTACTACGGCGGCCTGGTGGCCGCGCCCCTGTTCAGCCTGGTCACCGAGCAGGCGCTGCGCACGCTGGGCGTGCAGCCCGACCTGAAAGTCAAGCCGCAAATCGTGAGCGACGCGGCAGAGGAGTCCATGTGATGCCCCTGACTGACGCCCCCATCGCGCACTTGCGCACGCCCGAAGAAGCCGCCCAGTGGCTGCGCCAGCGCGTGCGCGGCCAGCTGCGCACCGACAGCCGCCAGGTGCAGGCGGGAGACGGCTTCATCGCCTGGCCCGGCGCGGCGGCCGACGGGCGGCGCTTCATGGCCGCCGCGCTGGCGCAAGGCGCTGCGGCCTGCCTGATGGAGCCGCCCGCCTCGCCCGAAGAAGCGCAGGCTGCGCTGGCCGGCCTGCCCGCTGGCGCGCCCGTGGCCTGCCTGCCCGGCCTGAAAGCGCAGGCCGGCCGGGTGGCCGCCGCGTTCTACGGCCACCCTTCGCAGCGCATGCCCGTCATCGCCATCACGGGCACCAATGGCAAAACCTCCAGCGCCTGGTGGCTGGCGGCGGCGCTCTCGCATCCCGGTTTGCTATCAGATCAGGAGCTGCCTGCGCTGAATCCATGCGGCTTTGCGGGCACTTTGGGCATGGGCCTGCCGGGCCGCTTGCAGGCCACGGGCCTGACCACGCCCGACCCCGTGCAGCTGCAAGCCGGGCTGCGCCGCATGCTGGACGAAGGCGCGCGCTCGTGCGCGATGGAGGCCTCTTCCATCGGCCTGGCCGAGCGCCGCATGGCCGGGCTGGCTGTGCGCGTGGCCGTGTTCACCAATTTCACGCAAGACCATCTGGACTGGCACGGCAGCATGCAGGCTTACTGGCAGGCCAAGGCCGCGCTGTTTGCCTGGCCCGGCCTGCAAGCGGCCGTCATCAACCTGGACGACCCGCAAGGCCCCGCGCTGGCCGAAGCCACCGGCCAGCGCGGCGTGGACGTGTGGGGCTACGCGCTGTGCCAGGGCGGCGCAGCGCCTGCCGCTGGCGCGCGCCTGTGGGCCAGCGGGCTGGAGCAGCGCCCGCAAGGGCTGGCCTTCACCGTGCATGAAGCAGGCGGCGCGGCCCACGCGCTGCAAACAGAGCTGGTGGGCGTCTACAACGTCAGCAATGTGCTGGGCGTGATGGCCGCCATGCGCGCGCTGGGCGTGCCGCTGGCCGCCGCCGCCGCGCGTGCGTGCAGCCGCCTGCCCGCCGTGCCGGGCCGCATGGAGCAGATTGCCGCTGCCGGCCAGCCGCTGGCCGTGGTGGACTACGCCCACACGCCCGACGCGCTGGAAAAAGCCCTGCAAGCCTTGCGCCCGCTGGCGGCGGCGCGCGGCGGGCGGCTCTGGGCCGTGTTCGGCTGCGGCGGCAACCGCGACAAAAGCAAGCGCCCGCTGATGGGCGCGGCCGCCGCGCGGCTGGCCGATGAAGTGCTCGTCACCAGCGACAACCCGCGCGGCGAAGACCCGCAAACCATCATGGCCGACGTGCTGCGCGGCCTGCCGCCCGGCAGCCAGCCGCGCGCCGAGCCTGACCGCGCCCGCGCCATCGCCCTGGCCTTGCAGGCGGCCCAGCCGGCGGACGTGGTGCTAATCGCTGGCAAGGGCCATGAGGACTATCAGGAAATCAAGGGCGAGCGCCGCCCCTTCTCGGATCAGGCCGAAGCCCGCCGCGCCTTGGCCCAAAACAGAGCCAAAACCGGCGCAGGTCCTTCAAATACGCGCGCTTCCAGCTATCAAAGCAATAGCAAACCAGCCTCTGGAAACGACCCGGCGGCGCAAGGCATGGGCCTGACGCTGGGCGAAGTGGCGCAATGGGTGGAAGGCGCGCAGCTGGCAGGCGATGCAGCCACGCCCGTGGCCCGCGTGCACACCGACACGCGCACGCTCGCGCCGGGCGACTTGTTCGTGGCGCTGCGCGGCGAGCGCTTCAACGCCGCCGCCTTTCTGCCCGAAGCCGCGCGCAAAGGCGCGGCCTGCGCGCTGGTGGATGCCGCCAGCTGGCCACAGCTGCAAGCCAGCGGCCTGCCCGGCCTGGCCGCGCCCGATGCCCGCCGCGCGCTGGGGCAAATGGCCGCTGGCTGGCGCCGCCGCTGCTTTGCCGGGCCGCTGGTGGCCGTGACGGGCAGCAACGGCAAAACCACTGTCACGCAAATGCTGGCCGCCATCTTCCGCGCCTGGCACGGCAGCGCCGCGCTGGCCACGCAAGGCAACCTGAACAACGACGTGGGCGTGCCGCTGACCCTGCTGCGCCTGCGCCCCGCACACCGCGTGGCCGTGGTGGAGCTGGGCATGAACCACCCCGGCGAAATCGCCGTGCTGGCCCGCATGGCCGCGCCTGCCGTGGCGCTGGTGAACAACGCGCAGCGCGAGCACCAGGAATTCATGCCGGGCGTGGAGGCCGTGGCGCGGGAAAACGGCAGTGTCTTTGCCTGCCTGCAAGCAGGCGGCACGGCCATTTTTCCGGCGGGCGATGCCCATGAAAAGCTGTGGGCCTCGCTTGCGGGGCCGCACCGCCTGCTCACATTTGGAGAGCAGGCCGCAGGCGCAGGCGTGTTCGCGCGCGAGGCGCTCTGGCAAGGCGAAAGCTGGCGCGCCAGCGCCGTCACGCCCGTGGGCGAAGTGGCTTTCAGCCTGCACGCCGCAGGCCGCCACAACCTGCTCAACGCGCTGGCCGCGCTGGCCTGTGCCGTGGCGGCGGGCACGCCGGTTGAGGCAATGGCGGCAGGGCTGACAGCCTTTCGCCCCGTGGCGGGCCGCTCGCGCGCGGCGCTGCTGCACGTGGCGGGCCGCGCCGTCACGCTGATTGACGACACCTACAACGCCAACCCCGACTCTGTGCTGGCGCTCATTGACGTGCTGGCGGGCATGCCCGCCCCGCGCGTGCTGGCGCTGGGCGACATGGGCGAAGTGGGCCGCCAGGGCGCGGCTTTTCATGCCGAAGCGGGCGCGTATGCCCGCAGCCGGGGCGTCACGCATTTGCTGGCGCTGGGCGGGCTGACGCCGCACGCCGTGCGGGCCTTTGGCGCGGGCGGCCGTCATTTTGAAAACATGGAGGCCCTGCAAGCGGCGGCGCTGGCGCTGCTGCCGCAAGCGGGCTGCATCGCCGTCAAGGGCTCGCGCTTCATGCAGATGGAGCGGCTCGTGCGGACACTGGAACAACAGGGAGCAAGCGGTGCTGCTTAATCTGGCCGCGTGGCTGCAAGGCGTGATGCCCGAGTGGGGTTTCCTGCGCATCTTTCAGTACATCACCTTCCGCGCCGTCATGGCCGCCATGACGGCGCTGCTGATCGGCATTGCCTTTGGCCCCTGGGTCATCCGCCGCCTGACGGAGCTGAAGATCGGCCAGCCCGTGCGCACTTACGCCATGCAGACGCACCTGGCCAAAAACGGCACGCCCACGATGGGCGGCGTGCTGGTGCTGCTGGCCATTGCGGTGGCCACGCTGCTGTGGTTTGACCTCTCCAACCGCTTCGTGTGGATCGTGCTGCTGGTGACTTTTGGCTTTGGCGCCATCGGCTGGGTGGACGACTGGCGCAAGGTGGTGCGCAAAGACCCGGAGGGCATGCGCTCGCGCGAGAAATTCATGTGGCAGACGCTGGTGGGCCTGCTGGCCGTGCTGCTGCTGGCCTTCAGCCTGCTGGGCAATTCCACGCAGGAAGCCTGGGCGCTGTTCACGCAATGGGTGGCGGCGGGCCTGCCGCTGGATTTCGCGCCCGAAAACGCCGCGCGGCTGACGCTGCTGGTGCCGTTTTTCAAGGAAATCGGCTACCCGGCGGGCGTGCTGGGTTTTGTGGCGCTGAGCTTTTGCGTCATCGTCGGCTCCAGCAACGCCGTGAACTTCACCGACGGGCTGGACGGGCTGGCCATCATGCCGGTCATCATGGTCGGCTCCTCGCTGGGCATCTTCGCCTACGTGAGCGGCAGCGCGGTGTTCTCGAAATACCTGCTGTTTCCCTTCATTCCCGGCGCGGGAGAAGTGCTGGTGTTTTGCGCCGCCATGATGGGCGCGGGCCTGGCCTTTTTGTGGTTCAACGCGCCGCCGGCGCGCGTGTTCATGGGCGATGTGGGCGCGCTGGCGCTGGGCGGCGCGCTGGGCGCGGTGGCCGTGGTGGTGCGCCAGGAAATCGTGCTGGCCATCATGGGCGGCGTGTTCGTGGCCGAGGTGCTGTCGGTCGTCGCGCAAGTGGCCTATTTCAAATACACCAGACGCCGCTACGGCGAAGGCCGGCGGCTGCTGAAGATGGCGCCGCTGCACCATCACTTTGAAAAACAGGGCTGGGCCGAAACGCAAGTGGTCATCCGCTTCTGGATCATCACCATGCTGCTGTGCATGGCCGGGCTGGCAACGCTGAAGCTGAGGTAAGGCGATGGGCGCACACGTGCTGATTCTGGGTCTGGGCCTTTCGGGGCTGGCGATGGCGCGCTGGCGCTTGCGCCAGGGCGACCAGGTGACGGTGGCCGACACGCGCGAGGCTCCGCCGCAGCGCGCCAGCCTGCCTGAAGGCGTGCGCTTTGCGGGCGGCGCACTGACCGCCAGCCTGGTGGATGAAACCGTGACCTGCGTGCTGCGCAGCCCCGGCCTGGCCCCGGCCCAGTTGCAGCCCGTGCTGGACGAAGCAGCGCGGCGCGGCGTGACCGTGGCGGGCGAGCTGGACTTGTTCAGCCAGGCGCTGGCCGATCTGAAGGCGCAGCGCGGCTACGCGCCCGCCGTCATCGCCATCACGGGCACCAATGGCAAGACCACCGTGACGGCGCTCACGGGCCAGCTCGCAGAGCGCGCGGGCAAAACAGTGGCCGTGGCCGGCAACATCGGCCCCACGCTGCTGGACACGCTCACCGAAAGGCTGCAGGCCGATGCCCTGCCCGATGTCTGGGTGCTGGAGCTGTCCAGCTTTCAGCTGGACGCCGCGCATGCCTTCGAGCCGGCGGCGGCCACCGTGCTCAACGTCACGCAAGACCATCTGGACTGGCACGGCAGCATGCAGGCTTACGCGGCGGCCAAGGCGCGCGTGTTTGGCGCAGCTGGCGCGATGGTGCTCAACCGCGATGACGAATGGGTGGCCGCCATGCGCCCCGCGCCCGTGGCGGCGAAAACAGCCAAAGGATCGACCAAAGGAGCGCCCCGGCCCGCGCCGCGCACGGTCATCACTTTTGGCAGCGGCCTGCCCGCGCAGCCAGGCGATTACGGGCTGGAAACGGTTCATGGCATGACCTGGCTGGTGCGCGCGCACGAGGCCGAAGGCCCAAGGGGCGCGGACGATGCGCTGCACTTGCAGCGCCTCATGCCCGCAGACGCTCTGCGCATTCATGGCCGCCACAACGCGCTCAACGCGCTGGCGGCGCTGGCGCTGGCGCACGCGGCAGGCTGCCCGCTGGCGCCCATGCTCTACGGCCTGCGTGAATACCGGGGCGAGCCGCACCGCGTGCAATCCATAGGCTGCTTTGACGGGGTTGAATACTTTGACGACAGCAAGGGCACGAACGTGGGCGCCACCGTGGCGGCCCTGCAAGGGCTGGGGGCCGGCCGCAAGCTGGTTGTCATTCTGGGCGGGCTGGGCAAGGGGCAGGATTTTTCGCCGCTGGCCGCGCCCGTGGCGCGCTGCGTCCGCGCGGTGGTGCTGATCGGGCGCGATGCGCCGCAAATCCGCCAGGCGCTGGCTGGCACTGGCGTCAGCCTGCACGAGGCCGCCAGCATGGACGAGGCCGTGGCCCTGTGCCGCCGCGCCGCGCAGCCGGGCGACGCCGTGCTGCTCTCGCCCGCCTGCGCCAGCATGGACATGTTCCGCGACTACGCGCACCGCGCCGAAGCCTTCGCGCAAGCTGTGCAGGCGCAGGCCGCCGAAGCGGGCGCGCTGCTGGAGGCCGCGCCGTGAGGCAGTTGTTTGCATCCCTGTTTGGCGCGGGCTGGGCCGCGCGCCCGGCCCGTGCGGCGGTGGACGATTTGCCCGTGCGCATTGGCGGCGCGCAATACGTGCGTGTGGCCAGCACGCCCACGCGCGTGCCGGAGATGGATCAGGCGCTGATCTGGGTGGCCGCGTGCCTGCTCGCGCTGGGGCTGGTCATGGTGTTTTCGGCCACCATCGCGCTGCCCGACAGCCCGCGCTTTGCGCACCTGTCGCCCTACAACTTTCTGCTGGGGCAGCTCAAGTGGATGGTCATCGGCCTGATTGCCGCCGCGCTGGCCTTTCAGGTGCCCATGCTGTGGTGGGAGCGGTATTCATCCTGGATTTTCGTGGTCATGCTGACGCTGCTGATCGCCGTGCTGCTGCCGGGCGTGGGCGTGGTCTACAACAACGCACGGCGCTGGATCAACTTTGGCGTGTTCACTTTTCAGCCAGCGGAGCTGCTGAAAGTCGTCACGCCGCTTTACGTGGCGGGCTACATGGTGCGGCGCATTGAGAGCGGCGACGGCTTCGTGCGCACGGTGTTTCCGCTGGTGGGCATTGTGGGCCTGCTGGGCATCTTGCTGATGAAGCAGCCCGACATGGGCACTTTCATCGTGATCGCCATCATCGCGCTGGGCATTTTGTGGCTGGGCGGGGTGAACTGGCGCATCTTCCTGATCGTGCTGGCGCTCACGGCGGCGGTGATGGCGCTCATCCTGTACTTCTCGGACATGCGGCGCGCCCGCATGCTGGCCTTCATGAACCCCTGGGATCCGGAAATCGCCCGCAACAAGGGCTACCAGCTCACGCAAGCGCTCATCGCGCTGGGGCGCGGCGAGCTGTGGGGCGTGGGGCTGGGCGCGAGCGTGGAAAAGCTGCACTGGCTGCCCGAGCCGTACACCGACTTTCTGCTGGCCGTCATCGGCGAAGAGCTGGGCCTGGCGGGCGTGGTGTGCGTGACGTTGGCCTTCATGTGGCTGACGCGCCGCATCCTGCTCATCGGGCGGCAGGCCATTGCCATTGACCGCGTGTATTCGGGGCTGGTGGCGCAGGGCATCGGCCTGTGGCTGGGCTTTCAGGCGTTCATTCACATCGGCGTGAATCTGGGCGCGCTGCCCACCAAGGGGCTGACGCTGCCGCTCATGAGCTACGGCGGCTCGGCGCTGGTGGTCAATCTGGTGGCGCTGGCCATCGTGCTGCGCGTGGACGCGGAAAACCGCCAGCTGATGTACGGCTATGGAGCGCGCGCATGAGCCAGGCAAACCAGACAAGCCAGAACCCGCCGCCTTGCGCCCTGATGATGGCCGGCGGCACCGGCGGCCACATCTTCCCCGGCCTGGCCGTGGCCGAAGAGCTGCGCGCGCGCGGCTGGCGCGTACACTGGCTGGGCACGCCCGGCAGCATGGAAGAGCAGCTGGCGCCGCCGCACAGCTTTGCCTTTGAGGCCATTGAATTTGGCGGCGTGCGCGGCAAGGGCTGGCGCGCGCTGCTGGCGCTGCCCTGGCGGCTGTGGCGCGCTTTGCGCCAGGCGCGCGCCGTGGTGCGCCGCGTGCGGCCCGACGTGCTGATTGGCATGGGCGGCTACGTGACCGTGCCGGGCGCGCTGGCAGGCGTCTTGTGCGGCAAGCCGCTGGTGCTGCACGAGCAGAACTCGGTGGCGGGCCTGTCCAACCGGCTGCTGGCGCGGCTGGCGCGGCGCGTGTTCACCGCCTTTCCGGGCGCGCTGCCGCGCGGCGAATGGGTGGGCAACCCGCTGCGCCCCGCCTTTTTGCAGGTGCCGCCGCCTGCCGAACGCTTTGCGGGCCGCAGCGGCCCGCTGCGCCTGCTGGTGGTGGGCGGCAGCCTGGGCGCGAAGGCGCTCAATGACATCGTGCCGCAGGCGCTGGCCCTGCTGCCTGAAGGCGAGCGCCCGCAGGTGCTGCACCAAAGCGGCGCCAAGCAGATTGATGCGCTCAAGGCCGCCTACGCCGCCGCTGGCGTGCAGGCCGAAGCCGTGCCCTTCATTGACGACATGGCGCAGGCGTTTGCCGATGCCGACTGGGTGATTTGCCGCGCGGGCGCGGCCACGGTGACGGAGCTGGCCGCCGTGGGCGCGGCCGCGCTGTTCGTGCCTTTTCCCTACGCCGTGGACGACCACCAGAGCGCCAACGCGCGCTTTCTGACCGATGCCGGCGCGGGCCAGCTGATTCAGCAGGCCGATCTCACGCCGCAAAAGCTCGCGCGCCTGCTGGGCAGCGCCAGCCGCAGTGCGCTGCTCAAGCAGGCGCAGGCGGCCCGGGAGAAACAGAAAACCGGCGCGGCGCAGGCCGTGGCCGACGCCTGCCAGGAGCTGTGCCAGCCATGAACGCCCCAGTCTCGCCCCTTGCTGCCGGGATGAGAGCGCAAGGCCCTCGTTCCATCAGGCCGGACGGCCCGGAGCAGGCTGGAAGGCACGCCTGCGCCATTCCACCAAGTTACTCCGAAATCAGGAGCGAATCAAAGGCATCGAAAACGCCTGCTGCGCACGTTTCACTAGGACATCATGCTATGGAAAAAGAAGCAAATCATCCGGTTGTGCAGACGCGCAGACAGAGGCCCTGGACATCTTGAAAGACCTGACACCATGAAACAAGCCATACGCCGCATTCACTTCGTCGGCATGGGCGGCGCCGGCATGAGCGGCATCGCCGAAGTGCTGCACAACCTGGGCTACGTCATCAGCGGCTCGGACCTGGCCGACAGCGCCACGCTGCGGCGCTTGCAGCAGCTGGGCATACGCGCCTTCGTGGGGCACGAGGCCGCGCACATCGAGGGCGCTGACGCCGTGGTGACTTCCACCGCCGTCAAGCCCGACAACCCGGAGGTGCTGGCCGCGCGCGAAAAGCGCATTCCCGTGGTGCCGCGCGCCGTGATGCTGGCCGAGCTGATGCGCCTGCGCAAGGGCATCGCCATTGCGGGCACGCACGGCAAAACCACCACCACCAGTCTGGTGGCCAGCGTGCTGGCCGAGGCGGGGCTGGACCCTACGTTCGTGATTGGCGGGCGGCTCAACAGCGCCGGCGTCAATGCGCGGCTGGGCGCGGGCGAATACATCGTGGCCGAGGCGGATGAATCGGACGCGTCGTTTCTCAACCTCATGCCCGTGATGGCGGCCGTCACCAACATCGACGCCGACCACATGGAAACCTACGGCCACGACTTCGCGCGGCTGAAAAAAGCCTTTGTCGATTTCCTGCACCGCATGCCCTTTTACGGCGTGGCCGTGCTGTGCGTGGAAAGCCCGGCGGTGCGCGAAATCCTGCAAGAGGTGAACTGCCCCGTGACGACCTACGGCTTTGGCCAGGACGCGCAAGTGCGCGCCGTGGACGTGCGCGCTGCTGGCGGCCAGATGCAGTTCACGGTGCAGCGCGCCAATGGCATACGCCTGCCGGACATGCCCGTCACGCTCAATCTGGCGGGCGAGCACAACGTGCTCAACGCGCTGGCCGCCATTGCCATTGCCACCGAGCTGAACCTGCCTGACGCGGCCGTGCAAAAAGCCCTGGCCGAATTCAACGGCGTGGGCCGGCGCTTCCAGCGCTACGGCGAAGTGCAGGCCGCCGGAGGCGGGCGCTTCACGCTGATAGACGACTACGGCCACCACCCCGTGGAAATGGCGGCCACGCTGGCGGCGGCGCGCGGCGCGTTTCCGGGGCGGCGGCTGGTGCTGGCCTTCCAGCCGCACCGCTACAGCCGCACGCGCGACTGCTTCGAGGATTTCGTGAAAGTCATCGGCAGCGCCGACGCTGTGCTGCTGGCCGAGGTGTATGCCGCCGGCGAAGAGCCTGTGGCCCACGCCGATGGCCGCACGCTGGCGCGCGCGCTGCGCGTGGCAGGCCAGGTGGAGCCGGTGTTCGTGGATGACATTGCCGACATGCCGCAAGCCATCCTGACCCACGCGCGCGCGGGCGACGTGGTGATGTGCATGGGCGCGGGCTCCATTGGCGGCGTGCCCGCCAAAGTGCTGGAGCAGGCCCGGCCTGCTATCAAAATTGCAGCCTGATGATTCATTGGAAGAAAACAGCATGACCGTGCAAGACAAGCCGTTTGGCAAAGTGGCCGTTCTCATGGGCGGGCGCTCGTCGGAGCGCGAAATCTCGTTGCAATCGGGACAGGGCGTTTTGCAGGCGCTGCGCGCGCGCGGCGTGGACGCCCACCCTTTCGACCCCGCAGAGCGCGACATGGGCGAGCTGCGGCGCGAAGGCTTTGCCCGCTGCTTCATCGCCCTGCATGGCCGCTACGGCGAAGACGGCACCGTGCAGGGCGCGCTGGAGCTGCTGGGCCTGCCCTACACCGGCGCGGGCGTGCAGGCTTGCAGCATTGCCATCGACAAAATCATGACCAAGCGCGTGTGGCTGGCCGAAGGGCTGCCCACGCCGCGCCACGTCTTTTTGCGCCAGGGCGGCCATGACCCGCAGAAGTTGCAAGAAGTGACGCAGGCGCTGGGGCTGCCGCTCATCGTCAAGCCCGCGCGCGAAGGCTCCTCGCTGGGGCTGACCAAAGTCATGCAGGCCGGCGAGCTGGCCGCCGCCGTTGAAGCCGCTGCCCGCCTGGACGCCGACGTGCTGTGCGAGCAGTTCATAGACGGCGAGGAAGTAACCTGCCTGGTGCTGGGCGCGGGCGAGACGGCGCAAGCGCAGGCCACCGTGCGCATTGAAGCGCCAGGCGGCAACTACGACTACGAGCACAAATACCTCAGCAACGACACGCGCTACCACGTGCCCAGCGGCCTGCCGCCGCAGGAAGAAGCCCGGCTGCATGCCCTGGCCGAGCGCGCCTATCGCGTGATCGGCTGCCGTGGCTGGGGGCGGCTGGACGTGATGATTGACCGCGCCACGCGCCAGCCCTGGCTGCTGGAGATCAACACCTCGCCCGGCATGACCAGCCACTCCCTCGCGCCCATGGCCGCCCGCGCCACGGGCCTGGACTACGAGGACTTGTGTCTGCGCCTGCTGGCCGAGGCCACGCTGGACTACGCGGAGGGCCGCGCATGAGCGGCGCGCCCGCCATGGCGTCGTGGGACGTGCGCCTGATGGACTTCGCCGCCAGATTGCTGCTGGCCGGCGTGGCGCTGGCGTGCGTGGCCGCTGCCGCATGGTGGGCGCTGCGCCAGCCCGTGTTCGCCATAGGGCGCATCACCGTGGATGGCGATGTGGAGCACAACAGCGCAAGCAGCCTGCAAGCCAACATCGTGCCGCTGCTGCAGGGCAACTTCATCACCCTGCAAATGGCGCAGGCGCAAGCGGCTTTTGAATCCGCCCCCTGGGTGCGGCGGGCCGTGGTGCGGCGGGAGTTCCCGAATCTGCTGCATGT
This sequence comes from Ottowia sp. oral taxon 894, assembly GCF_001262075.1. Lineage (GTDB taxonomy): Bacteria > Pseudomonadota > Gammaproteobacteria > Burkholderiales > Burkholderiaceae_C > Ottowia > Ottowia massiliensis. The sequence goes on from NZ_CP012073.1 coordinate 948,932, forward strand.
GACCTTGCAGGAGCACGTGCCCGTGGCCTACTGGGGAGAAGAGGGCAAGCAGCTGCTCAATGCCCAAGGCGAAATCTTTGACGGGCAGGATGGAGACGACGACGGCAGCGCCGATCCTGACGGTCTGGCGCCGGAAAGCGAAACGGCTGCATCCGGATCCATGTCTTCCATGCCCCGGCTGGATGGGCCGCCGGATCAGGCGGCCGAAGTGCTGGCCATGTATCAGCGGCTGGCGCCCCTGCTCGCGCCTCTTGGCCTGCGCATGCAGGAGCTGACCTTGCTTGAGCGCGGCAACTGGCGCGCCCGCCTGAACCAGAACGCCACGCTGGAGCTGGGCGGCGGCACGGCGGACGAGCTGACCACGCGCCTGGCGCAGTTCGCGGCCACGGCGGGCGAAGTGGCGGCGCGCCACCAGCGCCAGCCGCAAGCCATTGCCTCGGCGGACTTGCGCCACTCCGGCGGCTACGCCTTGCGGCTGCACGGCATCAGCACCACTCACGCACAGCCCTGACTTCAGGAGAAAGGACGCACAAGAGAAACGTTATGGCGAAAGAACACAAGAATCTGATCACCGGCCTGGACATAGGCACCGCCAAAGTCATGGCCGTGACTTGCGAAGTGCAGCCCGACGGCCAGCTGCGCCTGGTAGGGCTGGGCACAGCGGCCAGCAAGGGCATCAAGCGCGGCGTGGTGGTGGACATTGAAGCCACGGTAGGCAGCATTGACCAGGCCATCAAGGAGGCCGAGCAGACGGCGGGCTGCAACATCAGCCGCGTTCACACGGGCCTGACAGGCAGCCATATCCGCAGCCTCAACACCAGCGGCATGGTGATGGTCAAGGGCAAGGAAGTCACCGTGCAGGACGTGGCGCGCGCGGTGGATTCGGCCAAGACCGTCAATACGGCGGCCGACCAGCGCCTGCTGCTAGTGGAGCCGCAGGAATTCATCATCGACGGCAATCTGGTGCGCGAACCCGTGGGCATGAGCGGCAAACGGCTGCAAACGCGCGCGCACATCGTCACCGGCGCGCAAAGCGCGGCCGAAAACGTGCTCAAGTGCGTGCGCCGCTGCGGCCTGGAGGTGGACCAGATCATGCTCAACCCGCTGGCTTCGGGCCTGGCCGTGCTGACGGACGACGAGCGCGAGCTGGGCGCCGTCTGCGTGGATATTGGCGCGGGCACGACCGATGTGTCCATCTTCTTTGGCGGCGCCATACGCCACACGGCCGTCATTCCCATCGCGGGCGAGCTGATGACCAGCGACATCGCCATCGGCCTGCACACCACCATGGAAAACGCCGAGCACACCAAGGTGGAGCATGGCGTGGCCAAGCAGATGCTGGCGCCCCGCGAAGTGGATGTGGACGTGAGCGGCATGGGCGAGCAGGACTTGCGCCAGATCAGCAAGCAGGCGCTGGCGGGCGTGATCGAGCCGCGCGTGGTTGAAATCTTCTCCCTCGTTCAGCAAGTCATTCACGAGTCCGGCCTGGAAGAGCAGATGCAATCCGCAGGCATCGTGCTGACAGGCGGCAGCGCCTCCATGCCGGGCATGGTTGATCTGGGCGAAGACATTTTTCTCAAACCCGTGCGCGTGGCCGTGCCCAGGCGCGCGCAGGAAATGTCCGACATGCTGGCGCACCCTCGGGTGGCCACGGTCATGGGTTTGCTGGAAGAAGCGCGCCTGGCGCGCATGCGTGGCTTCAAAGCCGCAGAAGCGGGCGGCATCAAATTGATGTTCAGCCGTATCAGGGACTTTTTTATAGGGAATCTATGACATGAACACCATATTTCCTGCAAAATAATGCCTTGGTTTATTCATTCTCCGGATCATCCGGGGTTGTAGCAAAAGATTTCATTGACTTTCCCTCTGTGACAGCGCAGAAAACCAAATAAAGGACAGAAAAATGCCCATTGAAATGATCGACACCGATGCCAGCGGCTTCAATACAGGAACACGCATCAAGGTCATCGGCGTAGGCGGCGGCGGCAGCAACGCCGTAGATCACATGATTAACCGCAATGTGCAAGGCGTCGAATTCATTAGTGCCAATACGGATGCGCAGGCATTGGGCCGTACCCGCGCGGGTCAGGCCATTCAGCTGGGCACCAGCGGCTTGGGCGCTGGCAGCAAGCCTGACAAGGGCCGCGAAGCCGCTGAAGCCGCCGCCGACGAAATCCGCCAGGCCATCCGCGGCGCGCACATGCTGTTCATCACGGCAGGCATGGGCGGCGGCACGGGCACCGGCGCAGCCCCCGTGGTTGCGCGTATTGCCAAGGACATGGGCATTCTGACCGTGGGCGTGGTCACCAAGCCGTTTGAATGGGAAGGCGGACGCCGCATGGCCAATGCCGAGGCGGGCTTGCAGGAGCTGGAGGCCAACGTCGATTCGCTGGTCGTGGTGCTCAATGAAAAACTGCTTGACGTGCTGGGCGACGACATCACGCAGGAAGACGCCTTCGCCGAAGCCAACGATGTGCTGAAAAACGCCGTGGGCGGCATCGCTGAAATCATCAACGACTATGGCTTCGTGAACGTGGACTTTGAAGACGTGCGCACCGTCATGAGCGAACCCGGCAAAGCCATGATGGGAACGGCGACGGCCAGCGGCCCCGATCGCGCCCGCATTGCCGCAGAGAAAGCCGTGGCCTGCCCCTTGCTGGAAGGCATTGATCTCTCCGGCGCGCGTGGCGTGCTGGTGCTCATCACGGCGGCGCGCGGTTCACTCAAGCTGAACGAATCCAAAACGGCCATGGAGGCCATTCGCCACTATGCCTCGCCTGAAGCGCAAACCATCTATGGCGCGGCTTATGACGATGCGCTCGGCGATGAAATCCGCGTGACCGTGGTAGCCACGGGCCTGTCCAACCCCAACGCCATGCGCCAGCCCATGTCGGTGCTGCAAGGCGGCTTGCGCACGGGCACGGACAACGTGATGCTGTCCACGCCCGCCGCAGGCAATGGCTTCCAGACCTCCGACTTCGGTCACTTGGGCCTGTCTTCCTCGGCGTTTCGCGCCTCGCCTGCGCGCGCAGGCACCGCCCGCCCCGGCGCGCCCGCCGCGCGCCCGGCCGCCAGCAGCGGAGTGGATAACTACGATATTCCTGCCTTTTTGCGCAAACAGGCAGACTGAATTTCGCGCACGTTCCAGGCGCCCTGCCCCCAAGAGGCTGGATGGCTGTGCAAAAAGCCATCCAGCCTTTTGCCGCTTGCGTCACCGGCTTTTTTGCTGACGCGCTCCGATCACCTGAAACCATGCTTGCGCAACGCACCCTCAAATCCATCGTCCACGCCGCAGGCGTTGGCCTGCACGGCGGCAAGCGCGTTGAGCTGACGCTGCGCCCTGCGCCCGTGAACACGGGCATCGTGTTCCGGCGCACCGACCTGGCCGCGCCCGTCACCATCGCCGTGTGCGCCGATTCGGTCAATGACACGCGCCTGGCCACCACCTTGACTCAGGGCGACGTGCGCGTACGCACCATCGAACACCTGATGTCGGCCTGCGCAGGCGTGGGCATCGACAACCTCTACATCGACATCACGGCGGAAGAAGTTCCCATTCTGGACGGCTCCGCCTCCGCTTTCGTCTATCTCCTTCAAAGCGCGGGCATCGAGATCCAGCCCGCGCCCAAGCGGTTCGTGCGCGTCAAGCGGCCAGTGGAAGTGCGCGAAGGCGAAGGGTCTCAGCTCAAATGGGCGCGGCTGGAGCCGCTGCACGGCTTCACACTGAGCTTTGAAATCGAATTCAGCCACCCCGCCGTGGACGCGACCACGCAACGCGTGACGTTTGATCTGGGATCAGGCCGCTACAGCCGTGACATCGCGCGCGCGCGCACCTTCGCCTTCAGCCGCGATGTCGAAGCCATGCGCTCACATGGCCTGGCGCTGGGCGGCGGACTGGACAACGCCATCGTGATGGACGACGTGAAAGTGCTCAACCCCGATGGTCTGCGCTACGACGAAGAATTTGCCAAGCACAAGATCCTGGATGCCATCGGCGACCTCTATTGCATAGGCCACGCCATGCTGGCAGCCTACAGCGCTTTCCGCTCTGGCCATGCGTTGAACAACCAGCTGCTGCGCGCACTGCTGGCGCAGCCCGACGCTTATGAAATCGTGAGCTTCGCAGACGAGCAGCAGGCCCCAGCAGGTTTTGGCCAGCTGGCCAAAGCTTGGTAGAAAACCGCCCGCAATCCGTGCATAGATGCCAAAGGCGCCTCCGAAAGGTTCGCCATGCACCAAGGTTTTGTCAAACAGCAAAACCAGCTTGTCATATTGCCTCAAAGATAGGAGCGAACTTACGGGGCAGAAACCGCCGTTTCGCGCATATTTCACGAGGACATTCAGCTATGAATAGACAAGCATGACAGAGGTGCATCCAGCATCTGCCACCTGTTGCCTGTGCCTTCAAGAGTGCCTTTGAATCTGCTTTTGGCCTCACCTCGAAAAAGCGGGCGGGCAATAATTTGCTACTTTATCAATAGCATGATGTCCTAGTAGGGATTGCGCAAAGCAGTGTTTCATGCCTCCCAAATTCGCTCCTGTTTTTGATGCCATTTGGCAGGTGCCATCCCTCAGGGGCGCACAGCGGCCAATCGCCCGCAAGCCCGTCTGAGCTTGCGCTTTTCGCCATTCCGGGCAGATTGTGAACACGCTCTGAAAATTTGCGGGCGATAGGACACGTGACCAGCGCGTTTGTCCAACGCCTGAACTCTGCATTGTCGTGAAGGGCTGCCACAAGGCGGGAAACCGCTGGCGGAAGCGGATGCATCTGCGTTGAAGCGTCGCCGCCCTCCGCAACGCATTTCAAAAAACGGTACGCGGCCAGACGCAAGAAAGCCCGCAATTGCGGGCTTTTTCGTCTTACTTGAACTTGGGCAGGTTGAACTGCGGCGGCACGCCCAGGCGCGTGTTGATGATCCACTGCTGGGCGATGGTGAGGATGTTGTTGGTGATCCAGTAGAGCACCAGGCCCGCAGGGAAGAAGAAGAACATGACGCTGAACACGAGCGGCATGATCCACATCATCTTGGCCTGCATGGGATCGGGCGGCAACGGGTTGAGCGCCGTTTGAAACAGGGTGGTGAGCGCCATGACCAGCGGCAGGATGTAGTAGGGGTCTTTCACCGACAGGTCAGTGACCCACAGAATCCAGGGCGCGCCGCGCATTTCCACGCTGGACAGCAGCACCCAGTACAGGGCAATGAACACCGGAATCTGGATCAGGATGGGCAGGCAGCCGCCCAGAGGGTTCACTTTTTCTTCGCGGTAGATGCGCATCATCTCGCGCTGCATGTCTTGCGGCTTGTCCTTGTAGCGCTCGCGCAGGGCCGTGATGCGCGGGCTGATGGCTTTCATCTTCGCCATGCTGGCGTAGGCCTTGGCGTTGAGCCAGTAGAAGGCGATTTTCAGCAACACGACCAGGGCGACGATGGCCCAGCCCCAGTTGCCCAGCAGGCTGTGCAGCCAGTTGAGCAGGGCATACAGCGGCTTGGAGAGGATGGTGAACCAGCCATAGTCCTTGACCAGTTCCAGGCCGGGGGCCACACGCTCCAGCATGGTTTCGATTTGCGGGCCGATGAACAGGCGCGCATTGAGCGTTTCGCTTGCGCCGGGCGCTACCAGCCTGGGTTGCGTGAGCATGGTGGCTGCATACAGGTTGGGCGACACCTGGCGGGCGGAGTTTTCCAGCGCGGTTTGTTCATCGAAAGCCCAGGCGCTGGCGAAGTAGTGCTGCACCATGGCAACGTAGCCGCCGTTTGGCGATGTTTTCTGGTAGCTGGCGTCGCCTTTGGCGATGTCTTTGAATTCAACCTTCTGGTATTTCTTTTCGGGCGTGTAGAAGGCCGGGCCGGTGAAGGTGGAATAAAAGCCGGTCTCGCCCGCTTCCTTGCCGCCATCGCGCACCAGCTGAACGTAGAGCTGGGGCGAAACGGGCTGCTGGCCGCCGTTGATGATTTCGTGCGCAGTGTGGATGACGTAGGAGCCGCGCTCCAGCGTGTAGGTTTTTACAAGCCTGACGCCGCCAATTTCGGGCGATTCAAAGCGCAGGGTGAGGGTGTTTTCGCCGTCCTTGAGCGCGCGCTCGCCGCTGAACTGCATGACGGTTTCGTGCGTGGGCAAAGGCGCGCCTTGCGGGTTGGCCAGGCCGGACTGGGCCTGGTAGATGCGCTCGCGGCTGTCGTCCAGCAGCACGAAGGGTTTGCCGGGGCGGCCCGCCTCGTCATACGCCAGAAATTCGCTGTGGATGATGGAGCCGCCCCGGGTATCGAACACGAGCTTCATCACGTCGGTGGTGACTTCGATGCGCTCGCTGGCCGGTTGCAGGGCGGCTGGCGCGGCCTGGCCGGGCAAAAGCGCAGAAGCGCCGGATGCGCCCGTGGCCGCAGGCACGGCTGAAGGCGCAGCGCCCGCGCCTTGCGGCCCCTGGGCTGTGGCCGCCGGGCTGGGAAAGAACGTGGCCGGGCGGCCGTTGTGGACCTGCCATTTGTCCCACAGCAAGATGCTGGAGAGGGCAAAAACGACCCACAGGATGGTGCGGCGAATGTCGTTCATGGAGTTGGTTCGGTTGGGGAAGCGGACGCTGGCGGGCGGCGTGAAGCAGCCGGCGGCGAAGTGAAAAGACGGCAGAGGCGCGGCGGCGCGTCAGGCACGGGATCATGGCCGCCTGCACACCAGGGGCCACAGCGGCCCAGCCGCCGCAGCGTGAGGTAGCTGCCTGCCAGCGCACCGTGGCGCTCCAGCGCTTCAATGGCGTAAAGAGAGCAAGTCGGCTCAAAGCGGCAGGCCGATCCCAGCCAGGGCGACAGCAACAGGCGGTAGCCGCGAACCAGGGCAATGAGCAGCTTGCGCATGGCGAGAAAAGAAAGGCAATCCGGGAAGCGATTGGGCGGTTAGGAAAGGCCGGGCGGCAGTGAATCCGCTGCGGGCTTTGTATTTGCAGACGGCAAGGCGCGCGCGAAAAGCCGCTCCAGCTCACTGCGAACGGCGCGTTTGAGGGCAGTGGATGAAGCGCTGGGAAACTGGCTGCGGTCAAAGCCGGCGCGCAAACGCACCAGCCAGGCGCCAGCGGGCCAGCCGCCCGCCTTTTGCTGCCCCAGCGCATAAATCTGGCGCCGGATGGCGTTGCGCGTGACGGCGCGGCGCGCCCAGCGCTTGGGCGCCATCGCGCCCAGCCACACGCCGCTGGCGGGCGTGAAGACCGGTTTTTGCCTTTCGGCAGGCGTTACGGCGGCGCTGCCGCTCCACGCCAGACGGTGCAGCGCGAAATGCGCCGTGCGGGCTGCTGGCGGATTTTTGAGCACGGCCTGATATTGGGCGCGCGTTTTCAGCCGCAGCCAGGAGCGGGACGCTGCGGCTGAAAGCGCGCGGCCCGCCGCGTCTGGTTCGCCTGCTGCCCCTGCGCTCATGTGCCTTTTGAAGCCGCCGCGACGGCTCAGACGGCCAGGCGTTTGCGGCCTTTGGCGCGGCGGGCGTTGATGACGGCGCGGCCGCCGCGCGTTTTCATGCGCACCAAAAAGCCGTGCGTGCGGGCGCGGCGGATCTTGGAGGGCTGATAAGTGCGTTTCATGGCCATGATGCTTGTCCTTTTTGCAGTACGAGAGTCGGAAAAAAGCAGCTGCGCCGCAGCGCAGGTAAACGGCGGATTATCACAAATTCCGCCATCATCAGCGGGCACGGGCAATTGCCTGCCATCAGGAGCGGGATTGTGTCAAGCCGCAGCCTGTGGATAGAATTTTTGCCCGGCTCCGTTTTCCGCGCGCTTCGACCCCTGTTTCCTTTTCGCTGTCATGGGAATGCGCAAGCGCCGCAGGCTTGGCCCGCCGCCGCGCTTTCCGCGCCCTGCGCTCAGCGCCGCCCGGGCGCCACCCGCCGCTTTGGCCTGCTGCTTCATCTGCCGCCCTTCTGTTTTTCGTTTGCTGCTTTCCGCCCGTCTCTCCATGCCCAGCGCCGCCCGCCCGCCCTCTGCTTCTTCTCCAGTTGCTTCCTTCCCGCACGCCGCTTCGCCCTGGCCCGCTTGCGTCGAAGCCCTGTCGCAGCAAATCGACCAGAAGCTGTTTGACCTCTGGATCAAGCCGCTGACGGCGCAGATGGATGATGAAGGCGCCAGCGTCACCGTGTTCGCTCCCAACCGTTTCAAGCTGGACTTCGTGCGCGAGAAATACGCGGGCCACATCGCCGCCGTGCTGGAAGAAGTCTGTGGCGCGCCCGTGCAGGTGCGCCTGGCCGTGGCCGCCGCGCCCGCAGCCCGGCCCAAAGCGGCCGCCGCACGCCCGGCGCCGGCACAAGCCGCCCAAACCATCCAAACCGCCCGGCAAGAGCCTCAACAAGCAGACACGCCCGCGCTCGCCGAGCGTCCGCGCAGCCAGCTCAATCCGTCCCTGACCTTCGAGACGATGGTGGAAGGCACCGCCAACCGCATGGCGCACGCTGCCGCGCTGCACGTGGCCAGCGCGCCTGGCAAGCTCTACAACCCGCTGTTCATTTATGGCGGCGTGGGCCTGGGCAAAACGCACTTGATGCACGCCACGGGCAACCGTTTGCAGCAGCTCAATCCGCAAGCGCGCGTGCTCTACATCCACGCCGAGCAGTTCGTCTCGGATGTGGTGCGCGCCTCCATGAACAAGAATTTCGAGTCCATTCGCGAGAAGTACCACTCGCTGGACTTGCTGCTGATCGACGACGTGCAGTTTTTCACCGGCAACAAGGAAAAAACGCAAGAAGAGTTCTTCAACACCTTCGAGGCGCTGCTGGCCAAGAAAAGCCACGTGGTGATGACCAGCGACACCTATCCCAAAGGGCTGACCAACATTCACGAGCGCCTGGTCTCGCGCTTTGATTCGGGCTTGACGGTGGCGCTGGAGCCGCCGGAGTTCGAGATGCGCGTGGCCATTCTGATGAACAAGGCCGCCGCCGTGGACGTGGAGCTGCCCGAAGAAGTGGCCTTTTTCATCGCCAAGGGCGTGCATTCCAACGTGCGCGAGCTGGAAGGCGCGCTGCACAAGGTGCTGGCCTACTCGCGCTTCAATGGCGAAAAGCTCTCCATCCAGATGGCCAAAGAGGCGCTGCGCGATCTGCTGTCCATCAAGAACCGCCAGATCAGCGTGGAAAACATCCAGAAGGCCGTGGCCGACTTCTACAAAATCAAAGTGGCTGACATGTACAGCAAGCGCCGCCCTGCCGCCATTGCCAAGCCGCGCCAGATCGCCATGTACCTGGCCAAGGAGCTGACGCAAAAAAGCCTGCCTGAAATTGGCGAGTCCTTCGGCGGGCGCGATCACACCACCGTGCTGCACGCCGTGCGCAAGATCGGCGCTGACCGCAAGCAAGACACCGAACTGAACCAGCAGCTGCATGTGCTGGAGCAAACCATCAAGGGATGAAGCGTCCAGGCTGCATTCGCTCACGAATCAATAGCTGAACCCCCATATTCCTGTAGGACAAAAGACGGATTCAGGCCCGTTTCATCGCGCTCTTATCAATAGCATTTCCAAAGTCACAATACGCCGCCAGATTTCCCGGGAAAACCACATGATCGTCCTGAAAACCTCGCAAGACCAGCTCCTGTCCGCCCTGCAATCGGTGGCGGGCATCGTGGAGCGCCGCCACACGCTGCCCGTGCTGGCCAACGTGCTGCTGAAAAAGGAAGGCGGCAGCATCCAGCTCACCACCAGCGATCTGGAAATCCAGATTCGCACCCATGCCGAGCTGGGCGGCGACGAAGGCAGCTTTGCCACCACCGTGGGCGTGCGCAAGCTCATCGACATTTTGCGCACCATGCCCGCCGACCAGACCGTGAGCCTGGAGTCGCAGCAGGAAAAGCTCCTGCTCAAGGGCGGCAAAAGCCGTTTCACCCTGCAAACCCTGCCCGCCGAAGACTTCCCGCTCGTGCAGGAAGCGCCCGGCTTTGGCCCTGCCTTCAGCGTGCCGCAGAAAACGCTGAAGGATTTGCTGGGGCAGGTGTCGTTTTCCATGGCCGTGCACGACATCCGCTACTACCTCAACGGCATCTTGTTCGAGACCGACGGCAAGCGCCTGAGCCTGGTGGCCACTGACGGCCACCGCCTGGCCTTCACCAGCGCCACGCTGGATGTGGAAGTGCCCCGACAGCAAGTCATCCTGCCGCGCAAAACCGTCATCGAGCTGGAGCGCCTGCTGTCTGACGCCGCCGCGCCCGAAGGCGAGCAAGCGCCCATGATTGAAATGCAGTTCGCCGCCAACCAGGCCAAATTCAGCTTTGGCGGCATGGAGTTCGTCACCAAGCTGGTGGAGGGCAAATTCCCTGACTACAACCGCGTCATCCCGCAAAGCCCGAAGAACAGCGTCACGCTGGGCCGCGCCGTGCTGCTGGCGTGCCTGCAACGCACCGCCATCATGACCAGCGACAAATTCAAGGGCGTGCGCCTGAACCTGGAGCCGGGCACGCTGCGCATCGCCTCCAGCAACGCCGAGCAGGAAGAGGCGGTGGATGAGCTGGACATTGACTACGGCGGCGACGCCATCGAAATCGGCTTCAACGTCACCTACCTGATGGACGTGCTCTCCACCCTCAAGCAGCAAGAGATGATCACCATCGGCCTGCAAGACGCCAACAGCTCCGCGCTCATCACCTTGCCGGGCGATGACAACTTCAAATACGTCGTCATGCCCATGCGCATCTGAGCCAGGGCGCACAAAGCGGGCGGCGGCCCTCGCGCCCGCTTCTCCCCCATGCCTCAGTCAGCCCCTGAAATAGCTCCTGATTCAATAGCAACAAGTCCTAGTGAAACGTGCGCAGAAGGCCTTTTCAGGCACCTCGAATTCGCTCTTTTTCTTGATGTAAACCGCCTCGCCCAACCCGCCCCGCACGGCGGGTTTCGGCTTTTCAAAAGCAGCCCGCGCGCGCTCTTGCGCCACGGGCCACAGCCCAGGCCCCTCTGAAAGGATCATTCCCATGACCGAAGAAAACACCCCCGCGCCCGACGCCCTGCCGCCCGCAGACGGCGGCGGCTACGGCGAAGGCGCCATCCAGATTCTTGAAGGGCTGGAAGCCGTGCGCAAACGCCCCGGCATGTACATCGGCGACACCAGCGACGGCACGGGCCTGCATCACCTCGTGTTTGAAGTGGTGGACAACTCCATCGACGAGGCGCTGGCCGGTTTTTGCGACGACATCCTCATCACCATCCACGGCGACAACTCCGTGAGCGTGGCAGACAACGGCCGGGGCATTCCCACCGGCGTGAAGATGGACGACAAGCACGAGCCGCGCCGCAGCGCCGCGCAAATCGCCCTCACCGAACTGCACGCGGGCGGCAAATTCAACCAAAACAGCTACAAAGTCTCCGGCGGCCTGCACGGCGTGGGCGTGTCCTGCGTCAATGCCCTGAGCCAGTGGCTGCGGCTGGTGGTGCGCCGCGAAGGCAAGGTGCACGAACTCCAGTTCTCGCGCGGCATCGTGCAAAACCCCCTGCTGGAAAAGGTGGACGGCGTTGAAGTCTCGCCCATGCGCATCACTGGCGACACCGATCAGCGCGGCACCGAAGTGCGCTTCCTGCCTGACACCGACATCTTCCGCGAGAACCACACCTTCCAGTACGACATCCTCGCCAAGCGCCTGCGCGAGCTGAGCTTTCTGAACAACGGCGTGCGCATCCGCCTGATCGACGAGCGCACCGGCAAAGAAGACGACTTCGCCGGCAGCGGCGGCGTCAAAGGCTTTGTCGCCTTCATCAACGGCGCGCGGCGCGTGCTGCACCCCACCACGTTTTACGCCAGCGGCAGCCGCCCCGCCGAAAGCTACGGCGGCATCGCCGGCACCGAAATCGGCGTGGAAGTCGCCATGCAGTGGAACGACGGCTACAGCGAACAAGTGCTGTGCTTTACCAACAACATCCCCCAGCGCGACGGCGGCACGCACCTCACGGGCCTGCGCGCGGCCATGACCCGCGTCATCGGCAAATACATCGCCGACAACGAACTGGCCAAGAAAGCCAAAGTGGAAGTCTCCGGCGACGACATGCGCGAGGGCCTGTGCGCCGTGCTCTCGGTGAAAGTGCCCGAACCCAAGTTCTCCAGCCAGACCAAGGACAAACTCGTCTCCAGCGAAGTGCGCGCGCCGGTGGAAGACATCGTCGCCCGCGCGCTCACCGACTTCCTCGAAGAAAACCCGGCCGACGCCAAAATCTTGTGCGGCAAGATCATCGACGCCGCCCGCGCCCGCGAAGCCGCCCGCAAGGCCCGCGAAATGACCCGCCGAAAAGGCGTGCTCGACGGCATGGGCCTGCCCGGCAAGCTCGCCGACTGCCAGGAAAAAGACCCCGCCCTGTGCGAGATCTACATCGTCGAGGGCGACTCCGCCGGCGGCAGCGCCAAGCAGGGGCGCGACCGCAAGTTCCAGGCCATCCTGCCCCTGCGCGGCAAGATTCTCAACGTCGAACGCGCCCGCTACGAAAAACTCCTGTCCAGCCAGGAAATCGTCACCCTCATCACGGCGCTGGGCACCGGCATCGGCAAAACCGACCCCGAATCGGGCAAAGGCAGCCAGGACGACTTCAACATCGACAAGCTGCGCTACCACCGCGTCATCATCATGACCGACGCCGACGTGGACGGCGCCCACATCCGCACCCTGCTGCTCACCTTCTTCTACCGGCAAATGCCCGAAATCGTCGAGCGCGGCCACATCTACATCGCCCAGCCGCCGCTCTACAAAGTCAAGGCCGGCAAAGAAGAGCTGTACCTGAAAGACGCCAACGCGCTGGAATCCTTTCTCACCCGCATCGCCCTGCGCGACGCCACCTTGCACACCGGCGGCGAACAACCGCGCGCCCTTTCCGGCGAGCCGCTGGCCGATCTGGCCCACAAATTCCAGGTCACCGAACACATCATCGAGCGCCTGAGCCACTTCATGGACGCCGACGCCCTGCGCGCCATCGCCGGCGGCGTCACGCTCGATGTAGACAACCTGAGCGCCAGCGCCGAAGCCCTGGCCCGCCGCCTGCAAGCCGACCAAATCAACGGCAACGCCGTGCGCGTCACCCACGAAACCGACCCTCGCACCGGCGCGCCCCTGCTGCGCATCAGCCGCCGCAAGCACGGCAACACCAAAAGCAGCGTCATCACGCAAGACTTCATGCGCGGCGCCGACTACGCCGCCCTGCACGACGCCGCCCTCACCTTCGGCCAGCTGCTGGGCGCCGGCGCCAAAGTCACGCGCGGCGAAGGCGAAAAAATGCGCGAGGCCGCCATCACCAGCTTTCACCAGGCCATGAACTGGCTCATCAGCGAAGCCGAACGCACCACCGCCCGCCAGCGCTACAAGGGCCTGGGCGAAATGAACCCCGAGCAACTCTGGGAAACCACCATGGACCCCGCCGTCCGCCGCCTGCTGCGCGTGCAAATTGACGACGCCATCGAAGCCGACCGCGTTTTCACCACCCTCATGGGCGACGAAGTCGAACCGCGCCGCGAATTCATCGAAACCAACGCCCTGCGCGCCATGAACATCGACGCCTGAAGACCTTGGGCCTGGCCAGCGGAGCGGAAACAGCAGACAGACGCAGACGGAAAGCGAAAGGCGTTATTCCGCTCCTCTATTCATAGCATCAGGTCCTAGTGGAAAGTGCGCAGAGCGATGTTTTTACCCCATTAAATTCGCTCTCTTTTTAGGATCTATTGGCCCCGCACTGCCTTGGCATACCCGGTGATCCTGCTGAGTGAAGAGGAGCGGAAAAGCACCCCCCTTTCCTTTACTGAAGCCGTGCCTCATGCCTGAGCGCACTGGCGGCCCTGTCCGCAGTGGACCCGCGCCAGTTTGGTGAATGGAGCGCCGTTATCTGATGGAGGGCTTTCTTTTCCAGACTCAAGCAGCCCAGGCGGCGCCATCCTCTCACTTCAATGCCTGACCAATGGGATTCGGCCCGCATGGTCATGACTTCACGATTGCCAGAGCGATCTTTCGGCAGGGCCAAGGCGGTTTGTCTCCCTCACCCAGCCTGCCGGCCTGTGCAGTCCGCGCGATCCGCGAGGGACGAAAGGACGGATCGGAATGAGCGGCAAGGCGTGTCCACAGCCTTGCACTTCTTGCTTCATTCTGAAGAGCAAATCCAAGGCCAAGAAAATGCCTCTCCCGCATGGTTTAACGGGATTTGATGCTATTAAACAAGTAGCGAAATAAGCGATTACCGGGGGACTGCAAAGACCGGTTCATGACCGGGCTTTGAACAGGTTCTGCGCGCTGCATCGGCGCTGTTGGCGCAGCCCTTTTGCCTCACGGCTTCCAGCGCCGCAGCAGCAGCGCGTTGCTCATCACGCTCACCGACGACAGCGCCATGGCCGCGCCTGCCAGCACGGGGCTGAGCAGGCCAAAGGCGGCCAGCGGGATGCCCGCCGTGTTGTAGATGAAGGCCCAGAACAGGTTCTGGCGAATCTTGGCGACCGTGCGGCGCGAGATGTCCAGCGCGGCGGGCACAAGCGCGATGTCGCCGCGCATCAGGGTGATGCCGGCGGCGTGCATGGCCACGTCGGCGCCGCTGCCCATGGCCAGCCCCACATCGGCGGCAGCCAGCGCGGGGGCGTCGTTCACGCCGTCGCCCACCATCGCCACCGCGCCGCCTGCGGCCTTGAGCCGGGCGATGGCCTCGGCCTTGCCGCCGGGCAGCACGTCGGCCAGCACTTCGCCCGCCTCGGGCTTCAGGCCCAGGCGGCGCGCCATGCCCTCGGCGGCGCTGCGGTTGTCGCCGGAAATCATCACGGCGCGTATGCCCTGCCGGTGCAGCGTTTCAATGGCCTGGCGCGCGCCGGGCTTGGCTTCGTCGCCAAAGGCCAGCAGCGCCACGGCTTGCGGCGGCGCATCGCTGCCTTCATCGCTGCCTTCATCGCCGCCCGCATCGCCTGGCCGCACGGCCATGACGGACACCGTGGCTCCTTGCGCCTGCTGCTCTTGCAAGGCGGCGGCAAAGGGCGACAAGTCCACGCCCAGCTCCTGCATCCAGCGCAGGCTGCCGATGAGCACGGCCTGCCCCTGCACCACGCCTTGCGTGCCGCGCCCGGGCACGGCGCGCGCGTCTTGCGGCGCTTCGGTCTTGATGCCTTGCTGCTGCGCGGCGGCCAGCACGGCGCGCGCCAGCGGGTGTTCGCTGCCCGATTGCAGGCTGGCGGCTTGTTGCAGCGCGCCCGCTTCCTGCACGCCGGGCGCGGGCAGCAGGCGCAGCAGGCGCGGCTGGCCGACGGTGAGCGTGCCGGTTTTGTCGAAAGCCACTGTGCGCACTTTGTGCGCGGTCTCCAGCGCCACGGCGTCTTTCACCAAAATGCCGTGGCGCGCGGCCACGCCCGTGCCCGCCATGATGGCCGTGGGCGTGGCCAGCCCCAGCGCGCACGGGCAGGCGATGACGAGCACGGCCACGGCGCGAATCACCGCCCCTTCCACGCCCAGCCCGGCCAGCCACCAGCCCGCAAAAGTCAGCAGCGCCAGCCCCAGCACCACGGGCACGAACACGGCGGCCACCTGATCGACCAGCCGCTGCACGGGGGCCTTGACGGCTTGCGCGTCTTGCACCAGACGGATGATGTGCGCCAGCACGCTTTCGCTGCCCGCCGCCGTCACTTGCAGGCGCACGCGGCCTTCGCCGTTGATGGCGCCGCCCGTGAGCTTGTCGCCCGCCGCCTTGGGCACGGGCAGCGGCTCGCCGGTGAGCATGGATTCATCCACTTGCGTGCTGCCTTCGGCCACCACGCCATCGGCCGGAATGCGCTCGCCGGGGCGCACGGCCAGCATGTCGCCCGCGCGCAGCTCATCGACGGGAATGTCCTTTTCGCTGCCGTCCCAGTCAATCAAATGCGCCACCTCGGGCCGCAGCGCGTGCAGCGCGCGTATGGCCGATGTGGTTTGCCGCTTGGCGCGCTCTTCCAGCCACTTGCCCAGCCGCACCAGCGTCACCACCACGGCGGCGCTTTCAAAGTACAGATGCGCGGAAGCGCCAGCGTCCGCGCCGTGCGCGTGCCCGCTGCCCGGCGCTGAAAACAGCCACATCCACACCGAAAGCAGCCAGGCCGCCGTGGTGCCCACCGACACCAGCAGCTCCATGTTGCCGCTGCCGTTTTTCAGCGCGTGCCAGGCCGATTTGTAAAAACGCGCGCCCAGCACAAATTGCACCGGCGTGGCCAGCGCGAACTGCACCCACGCGGGCGGCATCCACGCCACGCCCAGCGGCATCAGCAGCATGGGCAGCACCAGCGGCGCGCACAAAAGCAGCCCCAGCCCCACGGGCGCAAAGCCCGCCCACGGGCCGCCTTCGGGCGCGGCCAGCGCGGCATCGGCGGCGCGCGGCTCGTAGCCCGCGTCGCGCACGGCGCGGCGCAGCAGCGCCGGCATGCTGGCCGCGTCTGCGCTGGCGGCATATGTCACGCGCGCGCTTTCGGTCGCCAGATTCACCGCCGCCTGCTGCACGCCTGGCACTTTTTTCAGCGCCCGCTCCACGCGCGCCACGCAACTGGCGCAGGTCATGCCGCCCACGCCCAAGTCCAGACTGTGAAGGGAAGTGTTTTCGTCGTTCATGCCCGTAGTGTGCGCCTTGTCACGAGCGCGCTGCCAAACCGCCCCCATCGCCCTATCGGCTGAATGGAAAACGAGCGGCTGAACATGCGGGCGGCTATCTCGCAAGCGCCACGCCAGCGCGAACCGGTTGATGAGTGGCCGCTGGCATCCGCAAACCGGAAACTTCTTGGCGCGTCTCGCCCGGTCTGCCACCCGCGCCCTGCTCCACTCCAGCTCTTTTTCCCGCGCCCGCAAGGCAGGCCGTGAACAAGTGAAGCGGCGAAGCCGCCCTGCTGCGAATAAAGCCGGACGAAACAGTCCGCAACAAGACTGCGGCCCGGCACTGTTAAGGTGAGCGCATTCAGCAACATTTTTCTTCTGAAAGGAGCTTGAAATGCCGTTGCACTTTCATCGCATCAACGCCGTCCGCGCGTTCATGGCCTGCCTGCTGGCGCTGACCGCCTGGCTGGCGGCCTGGCCCGTCCACGCCAGCGGCAACTCGCCCCAGGCCGCTGAATCCCTGCGCCAATATCGTGAAGCCAAGGCGCGCGGCGAATACCCTGAACCCGAGCGCGTTGGCCCCAGCCGCGCCCGGCAGGCCCGCAGTCCGGCGCGCCGTGCCGCGCCTGATGCCGAAGAAGCGGAGGAAACGCAAAACCGCCCACGCCCCTTCAGCTCTGGCGCCAACCCGCGCGCCAATCCAAATCTCAGCCTCAAAAGCTGCCTGGATCACGTTGGCATCAATCCCGTAGCGCGCAGCCGCTGCATGCGCCAGCACTGCCAGGGCCGCTGGGGCAAGGGCCAGTGCCCGGAAGGCGGCGATCTCCTCTCGCACCAAGGCAACAGCGCCCGCACGCCCTTGGGCCAGTGTCTGCGCCAGGCTGGCAACAATCCGTTCAAGCGCAACGCCTGCGGCTGGAAGCACTGCAACAAACGCTGGGACGCAGCCGAATGCCGCCAATTCAAGGTGCGTCAGCCCGAACCGGCCAATTGAGACCGTTCGGAGCCTGTCCGTGGATGCAAAAGCGCAGACTCGGGGCCAAATTCCCGCTGGGCTGCAAGGCCCATCTGCGGTTGGCGGCCCATTCCGGTCCACCCCCATCGCGGCCAGGCTTTAAACAGGTTCTGACATAAAAGCCGCTACGCCCATCGCGCAAACGGCTTGCGACTGGGTTCAAGCTTTTCCCTCATGGCTGACGGGTTTGCCCGTCAGCCATTTTTCTGGCCGCCGCTTCAGCGCCCAACTGGCGGCCGGTTTCTTGAAACAGCCCCATGCGTGCGCACGGCGCACGAAACGCGCTGGCAGGGAATGGATGCGGAGCATGCTTCGATATAGCTCCTTTATCCATAGCAATAGGTCCTAGTGAAAAGGGTGCAAACCGGTATTTATGCCCCTCAAATTCGCTCCTGTTTTTGATGCACTCTGGCAAGCTCAGGGCAAAGGCTGATCGGGAAAGCAGGAAAACGGCTGGCCCAGGCAGGCCGCCGGGCGCGAGCGGCCTGCGGCAAAACCTCAATCTGCCTTTTTCGGCGTGATTTGCGCCACCCACTCGCGCGGCGCCAGCGGAAAGCCCAGGCGCTCACGGCTGTCGTAGTAGCTTTGGGCCACGGCGCGCGCCAGGGTGCGGATGCGGCCAATATAGGCAGCGCGCTCGGTCACGGAGATGGCCCCGCGCGCGTCCAGCAAGTTGAAGGTGTGGGCGGCCTTGAGCACTTGTTCGTAGGCGGGCAAGGCCAGTTTTTCTTCAATGAGTTCCAGCGCTTTTTTCTCGTGCGCGGCAAAGGCGGCGAACAAAAAATCGGCATCGCTGTGCTCGAAGTTGTAGGCCGATTGCTCCACTTCGTTTTGGTGATAGACGTCGCCGTAGGTCAGCCCCTCGGTCCACAGCAGCTTGTAGACGTTGTCCACGCCTTGCAGGTACATGGCCAGGCGCTCCAGCCCGTAGGTGATTTCGCCCGTGGCGGGGCGGCAGTCAATGCCGCCGACTTGCTGGAAGTAGGTGAACTGCGTGACCTCCATGCCATTGAGCCACACCTCCCAGCCCAGGCCCCAGGCGCCGAGCGTGGGGTTTTCCCAGTCGTCTTCCACAAAGCGCACGTCGTTTTTCTTCAGGTCAAAACCCAGCGCGCGCAGGCTGCCCAGGTACAAATCCAGGATGTTGTCCGGCGCGGGCTTGAGCACCACCTGGTACTGGTAGTAGTGCTGAAGGCGGTTGGGGTTGTCGCCGTAGCGGCCATCTTTTGGGCGGCGGCTGGGCTGCACGTAGGCGGCTTTCCACGGCTCCGGGCCGATGGCGCGCAAAAAGGTGGCCGTGTGGCTGGTGCCCGCGCCCACTTCCATGTCATACGGCTGCAAAAGGGCGCAGCCCTGATCGGCCCAGTATTTCTGGAGGGTAAGGATGATTTGCTGGAAGCTGAGCATGGTGACATCAGGCGCGTGCAAGCGCCATTGAACGGATGAAGCAGGCAAAGCGCAGGATTCTAGGCGGCGCGACCGTGCGGGACGCAAGCAGAACAAGCGCTTCGCCCTGCTCTGCGCCGCTCACGTGGCAGTCCGGCGCTTGCGTATTACGTAGGCAACAATCGGTACTCCCTGTATTTGATGCATCCATTTGGAACAATCATTGCCAATTTCACTTGATAGACGTAAAAACGCGTAATTCTGTTCTTGTGTCATGCAAGCTTTGTGCGAATTCAACTTAAGGAGAAAACATGGTTCATCGTACTGTGACTGTTTTGCGCCATTTCGCTGGCGCTGTTGCCCTGGCGGCCCTGGCCAGCGCGGCCCACGGCCAGTCTGCGCTTTCACTCACCTGCCCCACAGCCGCAGCAGGCCCGGCCACGCCCCTGACGTTTGCCACAGGAGCCGGCTGGGAGCGGCAGCACAGCGGCTCATGGGCTGCTGCCACTACTACATACAAGAACAGCGCCTGGTACCCATCCGGCAGTACGCCTCCCGCAGGGACGGCGTGGCTATCGCCCGCCGACCCGGCCACCAACCCAACGTTCGACACCACCAACCCCATTCCTTTCCGCTCGCCAAGCATTCAGGTGAACAACCGCATTGACCTGAGCAGCATCCAGACTTCCATTCAGGTATCCGTGGATAACGACCTGCTGCGAACGGGCGTGTCCAACACAGCCAATCCCGGCGGCGCTTTCGTTACCACCGCGCAGTCTGGTTTTGGCGCGCTGAGCGCCGCATTCACCCCGGCGCTGGCCTGGACCCACGGGGCCAACCAACTCATTTTCGAGGTCAAGAACGCTGAAGCTACGCTGGACCCAACAACCCCGATGGGCATTTACGCTACCGTGACCGTCACCGCCAATTGCAACGCCGCGTCCGCCAGCACCGTGCAGGCCGTGCCCGCTGACGCGCCTTGGGCGCTATTGCTGGCGGGCCTTGGTGTGGCAGGCTTGGCCGCGCGGCAGCGGCAGGCGCGCCGCCAAGACAAAAACGGCGCCGTCTGACCGCCAGAGCACTTTCCGAAACCATGCCGCCGCTGCTCCGCACGGCGGCATTTTTTTGCCTGCCTTCACCAGCCAGGCGCAAAGCAACTTCACGCGGCAAAAATTTGCCCGCCAGCGGCGGGTTTCGACGCAGAAGAAGCGTGCGGATGCTGATTTCACCGATGCAGCGGCCGCGCGCATTCGCCGCTATCACGAGTGGCAGAAAAAGCAGGGCGGCGAAACCGCTTCGTACCGCGACGAGGACGGCACTTTGCTGGGCCAGAAAGTCACGCCGCTGGACCGCGTGGGCATTTACGTGCCCGGCGGCAAGGCGGCCTACCCTTCCAGCGTGCTGATGAACGCCGTGCCCGCGCACGTGGCGGGCGTGGGCGAAATCATCATGGTCGTGCCCACGCCGGGCGGCGAGCGCAATGCGCTGGTGCTGGCCGCCGCGCACGTGGCGGGCGTGAGCCGCGCTTTCACCATTGGCGGCGCGCAGGCCATTGCCGCGCTCGCTTACGGCACGGCCTGCGTGCCGCGCGTGGACAAGATCACCGGCCCCGGCAACGCCTACGTGGCCAGCGCCAAAAAGCACGTGTTCGGGCAAGTGGGCATCGACATGATTGCCGGCCCCAGCGAAATCCTCGTGCTGGCCGACGGCACGACGCCGCCGGACTGGGTGGCGATGGACTTGTTCAGTCAGGCCGAGCACGATGAGCTGGCGCAAAGCATTCTTCTTGCCCCGGATGAAAGCTACATGCGGCAAGTGCATGAGGCCATGCAGCGCCTGCTGCCTGCCTTGCCGCGCGCGGCCATCATCGCCAAAAGCCTAGCCGGGCGCGGCGCGTTCATTCACACCCGCAGCATGCAAGAGGCCTGCGAAATCGCCAACCGCATTGCGCCCGAGCATCTGGAAATCTCCAGCCGCGAGCCGCACCGCTGGGAGCCGCTGCTGCGCCATGCCGGGGCCATCTTCCTGGGCGCATACACCAGCGAATCGCTGGGCGACTACTGCGCCGGCCCCAACCACGTGCTGCCCACCAGCGGCACGGCGCGTTTTTCGTCGCCGCTGTCGGTGTACGACTTTCAAAAGCGCAGCAGCCTGATTGAAGTGAGCGAAGCCGGCGCGCAAAAGCTGGGCCGCATCGCCAGCGTGCTGGCCCACGGCGAAGGCTTGCAGGCCCACGCCAGGGCGGCGCAAATGCGGCTGAAATGAATATTGCAAGGCGAAAATCTTGATTATCAAGAAGGTAGACGACAAAACCAGCAAGCTGGAATTGCTGGAAGAGTTACAAAAATCCCCCTCGTCGAATGCGCACCCAAAAGATTGCCTGGCCGAAGAATTGCACAATATATGCCATGACATACGGGGTTGAAAAGACGCGGACTTTTATATTAACCCAGTTATACAGACGATAAGGATACATGCCGTATTAAATGATTTTCGTATATCAATAGACGGCGAAACGGCGCAAATCGATCACGTGCTGATCGGGCGGTTTTTCGTTTTTCTGGTGGAAACCAGGAATTTCAACGGCAACGTCACCATCAACGAACATGGCGAATTTTCCGTCAAATATCCCAACGGCAAGCAAATAAGCACTCCTTCGCCGCTGGAGCAAAGCTGCGGGCATGAAAGAATATTTTTGAAACTGCTGGAGCGGCTGGATATTCGCACTTTCAGCGGCACACCGTTGAAAGTGGAACACATCGTTCTCTTTTGGCACAAATCCATCATCAAAAGGCCCGATGCCAAAAAGCTCGACACATCCAATATTATCAAGGCCGATGCACTACGCACTTGGCACAACCAATTCATGGAACGCCAGCTTTCCATTGTCAAAACCCTGGTCTGGGGTATCAATGCTTTCCGCAGCGGAGAAACCATTCGCGAATGGACCGAGAAAAGCAAACGTCAGCACCGGCCGGCCGATTTGCTGGAATTGCCTGATTCCATGAAGCCGCAAATGCAGGCGGCCGCGTCCATTTAGCCGTCGCCCGTTTCAGCGGAACCCCTTGTCAAACCCGTTTGCGTCACCTGCGGCAAAGCCCTGACGGCCCGCGTGACGCAGTTTTGCCGCAGCCATGCCGAGGCACTCGGCGGTCAGTTCTATTGCTATCAGCCCGCTGGACGCCCCCGATGCCCGGCGTGCGCCAGCGGGACCAGATCAGGCAAGGCTTCTTGCATCAAAAAGAGGAGCAAATTCAGAACCCATAGAAACGGTCATGTCGCTGTGTATACGGGAATAGATTGCTATTGATCAAGGAGCTGAATCAGGCGCATCCCTAATGCCGGCCCGGCCCTGATCCAGTCCCTGAGCGAGTGACTGCCCCGTATAGCCATCGTGCACGTATTCCCACCACAGGTCATGAGGCGGCGGGCCCCTGAACCACGATG
Source organism: Ottowia sp. oral taxon 894 (assembly GCF_001262075.1). Taxonomy (GTDB): domain Bacteria; phylum Pseudomonadota; class Gammaproteobacteria; order Burkholderiales; family Burkholderiaceae_C; genus Ottowia; species Ottowia massiliensis. The sequence goes on from NZ_CP012073.1 coordinate 971,293, forward strand.
CCTGCGGGTTCAGGTAGCGCGCCCGCACCACGGCTTCCATGTCCAGCAGGCCCGCCCGCGCACCGGGCGGCGGCATCAGCACCACCCGGCGCGCACTGAACATGTCATGGCGCAGGCTGTCGCGGGACAAGTCCAGCCCCCAGCGCCACGCGGAGCACCCGGCCCGCACGGTCTGACCCAGCAGGGTGGCTACGTCCAGTGCCACGCTGAAGATGGCGTCGTCGCCCGTGCGGTCGCTGGCCGCCCAATATTCATCCTGCCGGTGTTCGGGGCGATAAGGCGCATCCGGCCAGCAGGCGCGCGTCCAGTCAATCAGCCGCGCCAGGAGATCAGCCGCTTCGTCCCACGACCGGGGCGGCTCCTCGCCTAAGGCCAGCCCCGTTGCGGCTGCCAGCGCACGCAAGGCAGCCAGCCGCTGCGGCAGCGTCTGCATGAACCAGTCCAGGTTTTGCTGCGCCTGCTCCAGCGCAATTTGCCGCCCCAGGCCCCGGTACGGCGGCATGTGCGCCGGATATTCGGCGAGCGCTTGCCTGAAAGCCTGCCTGGCATCAGGCGCCGGCTGGTTGCCAAGCTCGGCAGTGGAAGAGCGCCACAGCCAGTTTTTCAGCTTTTCAAGCATGGCACGACGCCAAAGTCATTGCTTAAGAAAACCACCCTTTGACGGCATTGAATGCCTTGGTGGCCACATTTTCTCCTGCCAAACCGCCCACGATACCACCGACTATGCCGCCAATGACTGTACCCACTCCAGGCACTACTGAGCCCAAGGCTGCTCCGGCTGCCGCTCCGGCCCAAGCGCCACCTGCTCCTCCTGCAAGGCTGGTTACTTTACCTGCCATGTTGATACCTATTCTGTTGCCATCGGCTTGAAAAGCGCTGCCAATTTCCAATGCACTGATAGCTATTCCAATGGGACGAGCCACTTTGCCTGCAAATTTGACAGCCTTGCCCGCCTTTGCGAAAGTACTGCTTTTTTTCAGTGCTGTAGTACCTTGGTCATATAACTGGCGGCCTCGCACTTGTGCCGCAGGACCAAGGCTCTTTTGTTGTGCCAAAACCGCAGCGTCTTTATCTATTTGCATGCGCACATTAGAACCTTGGGCTGTGCTAGGCAGGCTCTTTCGTCCCACCTTTGATTCGATGTGGATTTCTTCTGACAGCGTTGGATGTCCTTGGTGCTTAGTAGCAAGAATATCAACATCCCGCTTGCCAAGAGGCGTATTTATTTCGACATTTCTCTTTACGGTATAGCCTTGGGATTCCAGCCGGTCAGCTATGGCTTTTTCAGCTATATCGCCGTTGTAGTTGTTGGTTTGCTTAGCTGGTACGCCGACAGCTTGCGTTTGTGCGGCATTAGCGACTGAGCCTGCATGCGAGGGGTGTGGAGTTTGTCCGTTGTGCTGAATGCCTGCCGCGTTCAAAATTGGCCCAATGAGCCTGATGCTCCTCCCTTACCAGTAACTGGTGAAACTGAAAATCCCCAATTCTGAATATAACGTGCTGGGTATTGTCTGAAAATGTCCGCACTCCGATCCAGCAAGTGCCGACCATACCGGGCACCGTCCGTCGCACGTGAAAGAAGTCTGTTGCCCTCTCCAACTAGCCCATGGCTCGTTCCCCGCACGATGCCTCCAATGGAACTGGGCGACGGATCGGGTGAAGAAGATGAACCCAATTGGGAATCCGTATCTAAGCCGAGTAGTTGCAAGCGTTCTTGGGCATTGGACAAATTCCAGCGCAAAGTGTCTACATGAGCCGGCGCCGGCCGAGACACGATGTCGGTCGTCAAAGCCCGCTGACGGACACTGGAAGAAATAGAAGAAGAGTCAATGGTATGCATGACGGTTGCTTTCCCTTTCCCACAAGAGAAGTACAAGAGTGCACTTATGCTGCAAGAAAAGAGCACACAAAGCTACTGGTATCGATGCATGGCCGGCAAAGAGCCTGTCGGTGAACTCCTTGCCGTTGTCGGTTAACACCTTGTAATCCGGATCGGACAGGCCTTGTGCAATGCCCGCAGAAAGGCCTGCGCACTGGCTGCCATCTTTTGTGTGTCTTCAGTTACACGAACACCCAGCGCGTGGCCCTGTCGATGGCCACAAACAAATAGCGCCGGCTGCTCTCGTCCTGCATCTGGCGCAGGTATTTGACATCTACGTGCACATAGCCGGGCTCATAGCTCTTGAACACCTGGTGTGCTGGCTGCGGGAACGAGGGTTTTAGGGCGTTTGGATTACCCACGGCGTGGCGGCGCAGGCAGCGGTCCAGCCCCGAGCGCGACACACGGGGGCAGATGAACTCCCTGGTGACCGCCAGCAGGTCATCCAGCGGCAGCAGCAAGCTGCGCCACAGATGCACCACAATCGCCTCCTGGGCAGGAGTCAGGATAGTCTGCAGGCGATGTGCAGCGTGGGAGCGATCGTCAAAGGACTAGCGCTTCTTCCACTTGTACACAGTTTGCTCGGTAATACAGACAGTAGCGCTGTGCCAGGATAGGATGCTGGCGGACTCTTGGCTGGCAGCAATCTCGGCACGCACGGCAGGCGTGGTGCGTGCGTTCTTGTGCAAGGAAATCAGCATGGCCTGGCTCCCGAAGTGGATGACATGGACTCTAGCAACTCTTGCAGAACAAGCCCGGGCCATGAAAAGAGGATAGCGTTTTGAGTCTATGCAATCACCCGGGATGTGACACTTAGGAAGCAAACACTTCAGTTTGGTATGGCTCCAAAAAGGCTCGATGCCGTTGACGTGTCTGCAGCCCTTGACGAATTCGTTGCTGCCGTGATTGACCCGAAAGTGCGGTACCGCTACCGCGCGGGCATACCTTGGCGCGACTTGCCCGAACGCTTGGGTGACTTTCGTGTGATTCACCTTCGTCATTCGCGCTGGAGCAAAAAAGCAAGGCGCACAGGCCATCGGGCGCAGCCGGGGTGACTTGAGCAGCAGGATTCACGCCAGCGTGGATGCTTTGGGCAAGCCCACAGGCTTTCATCTGATGGCAGGGCAAGCGCCTGATCTTCAGGGCGCTGATGCATTGCTGCCCCAGCTGCAGATCCATACCGGTTATTGCCGACAAGGGCTATGACGCGCAGCAGCGGGGCATTGAGCCACTGCTGGCTGTGGGCAAACAAAGCAGAGGTGATTCCATCACGCCGCACCAACAAGCGCCAGAGTGGATATGACGCTGTGCTGTACATGGCGCGCCATGTTATCGAGAACTGCTTTGCCAAGCTCAAGCAGTATCGGGCTATTGCCACGCGCTACGACAAGACGGCAAGCAACTTCTTGGGGGCTATCCACTTGGCTGCTGCCGTGATTTGGATGGTTTGGTGACATACTCTAAGCTCCTTGCAAAAACTGAAAGGGGATGTGTATGCGCACGCCGTTGCCTGTTTTTCGTGCCATCCGGCTATGGACAGTGGCAGCCGCAGCAGCCGTGCTGATGCTAGGCTGCGGCGGCGGAGATGATGGCGAAGCCGCGTCTCCTTCCACGCCTTCTCCGCCGCCCGCTTCTCCTGGTGTGCCTCTGCCGGCGCCCTCGCCCACACCGCCCTTACCCACACCAACTCCCGCGCCAAGCCGCCCATCCACGCCATCGCCCACGGCCACTCCCACTTCCGCGCCTACGGTCACGCCCAGCCCAGCGCCTACAGTCACGCCCGCGCCCGAGCCAAATCGCGCGGGCCAGTTGGGCATCAGCGGCAAGGCAGTCGTCGGCCAGATGCTCACCGCCACGCTAGCGGATGAAGACGGCGTGCCTTCCGCCGTGGCCTACCAGTGGTATTCAGACGGCCAGCCCATAGACAGCGCCATTGCGGACAACTACCGCCTGGAAGCCAGCGACACGGGCCGGGCCGTGCATGTGCAGGCCAGCTATACCGATTTGCGCGGCCACGCGGAAAATTTGCGCAGCGCGCCCACGGAAGCGGTGCTCTCCAGCAATCTGCAAGGCTCCGTGCGCATTGAAGGCCATGCCATCGTGGGCCAAACGCTGACGGCGCAGCTGTCGGACGGCAACGGTGTGCCCGCCCAGGGCGTGGCGTATCAATGGCTTGCCAGCGGCTCGCTCATTGCCGCCGCCCAGTCCGCCAGTTACACGGTGCGGCAAGACGACATCGGCAAAACACTCACGGTGCGCGCCGCCTATACCGACCAGGCAGGCTACGCAGAGCAGGTGGAAAGCGCGCCCACCTCGCAAGTGGCCGCCGCCGCGCCCCAGCTCAACCCCGGCGGCTACACGGTGCATACGCATGCGCGCTTTGGCAGGTATTTGGATGTGGCTGATTTCGGCGCTGACGCCAGCGGCCAGCGCGACAGCATTGAGGCCATCCGCAAGGCGCTGGCCGCTGCACATCAGGAAAAGGCCGCTCTGCGCCTGAGCGGCAAACTGCTCATCAGCCAGCAGATCAAGCTGGACGAAAGCAACAAGAACGTCACCGCCCTCTTTGGCGATGGCCCGGACCGAACCGAAATCCTCTTCGGCTGGCCGCAGACGGGCAAGCCGTTCGATTCCAACTTCAACGCAGACGACATCCGCGACCACGCAGGCGTGCTCATCGACGGTCTCAGCGGCAAAACCATTGCCAACCTCGCCGTCAGATACACCAACGCCGACTTCTTCTACCGCAAGGGCGACACCTACTTTGGCAAAGTGAGCGGCATTCTGGTCAGCGACGCCGACAACACCACCATCGACGCCGTTGAAGTCAGCGGCACCAATCGCGCGGGCGTGCTCTTCACCTCGGCCAAGGCGCACAGCCGTTACCCGGGAACCAACCCCAGGGAGCGGGCGGTGGACGTCAGCTACAAAACGCTCTACCACATTGGCCGCATTGGCCGCAGTCAAGTGCCCGTGAGCCGCAACAACCGCCTTGTCAACAGCCATCTGCACCACAACCGCGTGGCAGGCGCGCTCGTGGCCTTCCAGGAAAACTTCACCGCCACCGGCAACCTACTGGCGCGCAACGGTCATGAAAACGACGGCGGCACCGGCTATGGCATCGCCACCGAAGCGGGCAGCTACAACTTCGGCGTGAACTTCTCGCGCAACGTCACCGACCACAACTACCGCAAGGGGCTGGACGTGCACGACGGCAACGACATCGTCATTGAAAACAACCAGGCCAATGGCGACCGGCTCTACGGCATCTCCGTCTACAACCGCCAGTTTTCCATGACGCGCGTGCGCATTGCGAACAACACCATCGCACTTGACCCAGACTTTCGCATGCCCGCCAGCGGGGGCGACAACGCCTACTTTGGCGTGGCTGGCATCCATCTTGACGCCAACTCCGCCTTCTTTGACCTGCGCAGCGAAGGCCCCGGCGTCTATGAAATCATCAACAACAAAATCACCGGGCTGGCCGCCCACAAAGGCGAAGCCAGAACCTACGGCATCGAATGCCGCAACCACGAGCAAGCCATCGACTACACGCTCACCATCGCCAACAACGAAATCAGCGGCGAATCCGCCGCCTGGCTCATCGGCATCTTCAACGACACCAGCTACCAGCCCCGCTCAGGCCGCAAAGGTCCCGGCAAAGGCTCCGGCGACATCCGCGTGCTGAACAACACCGCCACCGTGCGCAGCACCCCGCTACAAAAAGGCGTGCCCCTCGGCATCACGGAAAACGGCTCCGACGGCAACCAGCGCGGCAGCGTGACCGTGCAAGGCAACACCTTCCGCATTACCGAAAACAACCTGAGCTATACCGAAGCGGCAGACATCAGCACCAACGCCGCCCGCATCACCCTCAAGAACAACACCTTCGAGCTGCGCGGCCCGCTGGACAACCCCTACCTGCGCATTGCCAGCGCCGCCAACGCCGCTGGCAGCCTGGAGCTGGAAGGCAACACCATCCTCGCTGACGCCTCCAGCCCGCCCGACTACTGGCTGAGACTGAACCGCGTCACCGCCACCATGCGAGGCAACCAGTACAACGGCCGGCCCTTGGGCGGCCCATGAGCAGCCCACGAGCGGCCGTGCAGCGCCATCAAAAAAGGAGCAAATCCAAGGCCATGAAAAGTGTTGGAGTCCTAGTGAAACCTGCGCAGCCCCCTATCAAATCAGGAGCTAAATACGCTCTTTCCAACAAAGGCTAGCCGCCCCGTCATCGCCACCATAGGCCAGCGGCGATGGATGCGAGAGGGACGGCAGCAGCGTCAGTGCGTCAAGAAAGCCGCGCAGGAAGGAAATCCACTTTTTCGCTGCTCCCCTCCGCGCTGCGGCCCGCCTGCAAAATCGCCCCTCATGACCCAACGCCTGCTCCGCACCGATGGCGAAGCCACTCGCGCCCGCATCCTGCAAGCCGCAGGCACGCTCATGGCCCAAAGCGGCTTCGCCGCCACGCCCAGCAAGGCCATTGCCGCGCTGGCCGCAGTGGATCTGGCCTCCATCAACTACCACTTTGGCGGCCGCGAGGGACTGCTCCAGGCCACGCTGGCCGAAGCGCACCGCCACTTCATCAGCGAGGAAGAGTTGCGGGCGCTGGCCGACGGCGCGCAGCCCGCTTCCGAAAAACTGCGCGCGCTGCTGGCTTTGCTGGCCAAAAACTGCGTCAATGCCTCCAGCTGGCATGGCCGCGCGCTGGCGCGCGAGCTGGGCAACCCTTCGCCCCAGCTGCTGCAAATGCTGCAATCCCAGGTGCCGCAGAAGGCGCGCCCGGTGCTGCGCATTCTCAGCGAGGTTTCCGGCATTCCGCCGCACGAGCCAGCTTTGCTGCGCTGCGCTGTGAGCACGGTGGCGCCGCTCATCATGCTCACCGTCAGCGCCATCGGCATTCCCGGCCCCGCGCAGGCCGTGCGCGAAATGCCGCATGAAGTCATTGCCGAGCACATGTACCGCTTTGCCCTGGCGGGCCTTCAAGCCGTGGGGCAAGCGTGGGCGCAGGCAGGCGGAAAAAAATAAGCGGGCAGGCAGATGCCGCGCGGGCCGTCAGCTGCGCCAGAACTGCGGCGTCAGCAGCACCAGCACCGACAGCAGCTCCAGCCGGCCCAGCAGCATGGCAAAGGTGCAAATGGTGATTTGAAAGTCATTGAGCACGCCGAAGTTGCCCGCCGGGCCTATCTTGCCCATGCCGGGGCCGATGTTGTTCAGGCAGGCGATGACGGCGGAAAAGGCGGTCACCACATCCAGCCCGGAAGCGAGCATGAGCAGCGTCAGCGCCGTCATGGCGCCGCCATAGATGAGCATGAAGGCCATGATGGCCCAGATGACATCAGGCGAGACCGCGCCGCCGCGCCCCAGCGTGACGTGGTGAACCACGCGCGGGTGAATGATGCGCACCAGCTCGCGCCGCGCCAGTCGCACCAGCACCAGCATGCGCACCAGCTTGATGCCCCCGCCCGTGGAGCCTGCGCACGAGACAAAGCAGCCCAGAAACAGCATCAGAACCGGCACAAAGGTGGGCCACAGCAGGTAATCGGTGGCGGCATAGCCGGTGGTGGTGGCCAGTGAAACAACTTGAAAGGCGGCTTGACGCACGGCCTCATCGCTTTCGCTGTAGATGCCGCCATACATCAGCATGCCCGCCACAATGGCCGTGCACACCAGCAAGATTTGCACGTAGGCGCGCACTTCCACATCTTGCGCAATGGGGCGCAGCGAGCGGCGCTGCCAGGCCCTGAAATACAGCGCAAAGCTCACGCCCGAGAGCAGCATGAATAGCGTGGCCGTCCATTCCAGCGCCGGAATGTCCCAGTAGCCAAAGCTCTTGTCATGCGACGAAAAGCCGCCCAGCCCGACCGTGGTGCACATGTGCATGAAGGCATCGGCCCAGCTCATGCCGCAGGCGTGGTAGGCCCACATGCAGGCGGCTGACAGCACGAAATACACGCCCCACAGGCCCCGCGCCGTTTCGGCGATGCGCGGCGTCAGGCGCGTGTCTTTCATCGGCCCCGGCGTTTCGGCCTTGTACAGCTGCGTGCCGCCCAGCCCCAGAAACGGCAGCACGGCCACCACCAGCAGCATGATGCCCAGCCCGCCAATGAGCTGCAAAAAGCAGCGCCACACGTTCACGGGGGTGGCCAGCAGATCCAGCCCCGCCAGCGCCGTGGCGCCCGTGGCCGTCAGGCCGCTCATGGCTTCAAAGTAGGCGTCAAACCAGCTCATGCCATGCACGGTGAACATGAACGGCAGCGCCGCATAGGCGGGCAGCACCAGCCACACCAAGGTGACCAGCAGAAAACCGTCCTTGATCGTCAGTTCGCGGCGGCGGTTGCGCGTCTTGCGCCACAGCAGCGCCCCGCTGACCCAGGTAAACAGCATGCAGCCTGTCCAGACATGGGCGAATGGCGCCGACTCGTCCATCAGCGAAAAGCCCAGCGGCACGGCAAACGTGGCGGCAAAACCCATGAGCGCCCACGACAGCACCAGAAAAGCGCTATTGAAGCGGGCGACGATGGCGTTCGGATTTTTCTTGATGAACATGGAGCGAAATGCCCGCCGGAATCCCTTGGCGGCAAGCCGCCGCAAACTGGCGCTGCGCCACAGGCGCGCAAGCGGCAGGAGCTGCCTGGAAAAAAGAATGCCCAGCCTTGGGAGCCAATCGGCCGCAAGCGCTGGCGCAGCCTGGATTTGCAGCGATGGTTTCGGGAGCGGGGAGCAACAGAAAAACGTCTCAGCGCAAGCCCAGCACGTCGAACATATCGAACAGGCCGCTGGAGCGCCCGGCCAGGAAGCGGGCGGCATGCAAGCTGCCCTGCGCATAGCCCGCCCGGCTGCTGGATTTGTGGCTGATTTCAATACGCTCGCCTTCACCCGCGAAAAGAGCAGTGTGGTCGCCCACGATATCGCCCCCGCGTATGGTGGCAAAGCCAATTTGCTGCGGCTGGCGCTCGCCAGTGTGGCCGTGGCGCTCGAATACGGCGCACTCCTGCAAATTGCGGCCCAGGGCTGCGGCAATGACTTCGCCCATTTTCAGGGCCGTGCCGCTGGGCGCGTCCACCTTGTGGCGGTGGTGCGCCTCAATGATCTCGATGTCATAGCCCGTGGAAAGCGCCTTGGCGGCCATTTCCAGAAGCTTGAAGGTCACGTTCACGCCCACGCTCATGTTGGGTGACATGACGATGGGAATGTGCCGCGCCGCCGCAGCGATATCGGCCTTTTGCGCTTCTGAAAAGCCCGTGGTGCCGATGACCAGCGCCACGCCTTGTGCGCGGCAGGCGGCCAAGTGCCGCATGGTGGCTTCGGGGCGCGTGAAATCAATCAGCACCCGCGCGCCCGCCAGGCCGGCGGTCAGATCGGCGGTAATGGCCACGCCCACAGGCTGGCCTGCGCTGGCACCTGCGTCCTGCCCCAGAGCGGGGCTGCCCGCGCGATCCAGCGCGCCGCTCAGACAGCAATCGGGCGCGGCCCTGACGGCGGCGATCAGCATTTGGCCCATGCGGCCAGTGGCGCCAGCAATGGCGATAGGCAAGGCAGTATCAGTCATGCGCGGACTCGAAATCAGACTTCAGGGAGCAGCGCTTTCCAGCGGCGGATAGCTGCTGGCGGCGGACGCTGGCGCTTCGGTTTCGGCATCAGCTGGCGCGGCAGCGCCTTCGGCCGGGGCGAAGCGGGCCAGCTGCTCCTCGGACGCTTCAAGATGAGGAACCTTCAGCGTGCGCTTTGGGCTGATGCGGTTCACGAATTCGGTTTCGCTGGGCATCTCATCGCCCTCGTAGCGGTCCAGCTCATCGCCCTTGAAAAAAACGGTGAGGCGGTATTTCTGCGGCTCGACCCTCACTCGTTTCATGGTGAACACGTAATCCCAGCGGTCCGCATGAAAAATGCTGGTGGTCAGCGGCGTGCCCAGCGTGTCGCGAACCTGCACGCGCGTCATGCCGGGGCGCAATGCCTGCACCTGCTCGCTGGAGATGAAGTTGCCTTGCACCACTTCAGGCTTGTACATGGTCAGCGCGCCAGCCATGCTCTGCGTGGCGCGATTGAAGCGGCTGCACCCGGCCAGCATGAAAAATGCTGGCAACGCCAGCATGACCAAAGACAAGGAAACGATACGTCTTTGCGACGGCGTGAATACAAACATGGAAAAGCTCATGCACAATGGAGGCGCGCCATTGTAGTTGCAGCATTTGGCCCCAGATTGGCTCTGTAAGGCCGCTTGGCGCGATTCTTATTACACGCATTTTCCCGCCCAACACTGCATCAACGGAGCGTCATCATGGACACGATTGAGGAAATCAAAAGCACGGGTCTGAAGGCCACACAACCGCGCATGAAAATTCTGGAAATCTTCCAGAAAAGCGGGCAGCGCCACATGGCCGCCGAAGATGTCTACCGCCACCTGCTGGCGGAAAACGCCGACATTGGCTTGGCCACGGTATATCGCGTGCTCATGCAGTTTGAACAGGCAGGCATTCTCACGCGCAGTCATTTCGAGGCGACCAAGGCCATCTACGAGCTGCGCGGCGAGCAGCATCACGACCATTTGGTCTGCCTGGACTGCGGCCGGGTGGAGGAGTTTTTCGATCCCGAAATCGAGCGCCGCCAGAATTCAGTCGCCAAAAAGCACGGTTTCTCGCTCAGCGAGCATGCCTTGAGCCTGTATGGACGCTGCACCAAAAATGCCTGCGAGCACCGCGAGGAACGTCAGGGCGCAGGCGAAAGCAAACACTGAAAGCGCTCAGCCGCTCTCCTGGCGCCGTTTCTGCGCTTGAACCCACATTGGATGCGCCAGCTCTGCAAAGGGCTGGCGCATTTTTTGTTGAAGCTCTGGCGGCGCTCCCGTCCGCTTCCATCCGCCAGACAATATCAATCCATATCAAAAAGAGGAGCAAATTAAACGGCATGAAAATGCCGTTCTGCGCAGTTTTCACTAGGATGTATAGCTATGAATGTAATAGCTAGATCATCCCGGCGCATTCACTGTTTACATCCCGTCCGCGTTTTTCGCGCTCATGAACAGAGACTTCAAGCAGGTTCTCAGGCCTCGCCTTGCAGCATGGCCTTGCGGTGGCGCTCCAGGAATTCCTGATAAGTGTGAATGCCGCGCAGCTGCAAGATGGTGTTGCGCACGGCGGCTTCAACCAGCACGGCAATGTTGCGGCCCGCCACCACGGGGATGATGGCTTTGCGCACGGGCACGCCCAGCACGTCTTGCGACAGGGGTTCGTGCGGCAGACGCTCGTAATCGCGCTCCAGGGTTTCACTGCGCACCAGGTGCACGATCAGGCGCAGCCGCATGCGGCGGCGCACGGCGGATTCGCCAAAGATGGCGCGAATATCCAGCAGGCCGATGCCGCGCACTTCCAGCAGGTTTTGCAGCAGCTCGGGGCAACGGCCTTCAATGGTGTTTTCATTGATGCGGGCCAAATCCACCGCATCGTCAGCCACCAGGCCGTGGCCGCGAGAAACCAGCTCCAGCCCCAGCTCGCTTTTGCCTTGGCCGGATTCGCCGGTGATGAGCACGCCCAGCCCCAGGATGTCCATGAACACGCCGTGCATGGTGGTGCGGTCGGCAAAGTGCTTGGACAGGTAGGAGCGCAGCACATCCACCACGAAGCCGGCGGGCTGGTCCGTGGCAAAAAGGGGAATCTTGGCTTCCTCGCAGAGGGTGACCAGCGCGGGCGGAGCCGTTTGCCCATCGCACAGCACCAGCACGGGCGGCTGGAGCGTGACGATGCGGGCCACGCGCCGGGCGCAGTCTTCGGGCGTGCCACGGGTGAGATAGCTGATTTCACGCGCACCGACAATTTGCACGCGATAGGGGTGGACGTAGTTGAGATGCCCCACCAGATCGGCGCCGGAGTGGGCCTCGCGCACGGCCTCTTCATCAAAGCGGCGCTCCGGCGCGTTGCGCCCGGCAATCCATTGCCAGCGCAAGATGGCGAGACGGTCTTCGAACAGCTCGTCGGCGCTGATGGCAGTAGGCTTCATGCCGCAAGCGCGCTCAGTTTTCCGGCGCTGGCGCGGCAGGCTGCCAGCGATCAATCAGACTGTGCAGCTCGTCTGCGCTGGCAGCAGTCTTGAGTTTTTCGCGCTGCGCGCTGTCGCTGAGCAGCTCGGCGATCTCCGAGAGGATTTCAAGATGCTTTTGCGTGGCCGTTTCCGGCACCAGCAGAAAAATGAGCAGCGTGACCGGCTGGTCATCCGGCGCATCAAAGCCGATGGGGCGCGCCAGCTGCAGCACGGCTGCCATGGGCGCTTGCAAGCCTTTGATGCGTCCGTGAGGAATGGCCACGCCGTGCCCCAGGCCTGTGGAACCCAGGCGCTCGCGGGCAAAAAGGCTGTCGGTGATCAGCGCGCGCGAGAGGCCATGCAGGCTCTCGAACAGCAGGCCCGCCTCCTCAAAGGCGCGTTTTTTGCTGGTGACATCCGCGCCCACGAGCACGCGTGAGACCGGAAGGATGGCGGCAAGACGGTTCAGTGGTTGCATGAGGCGCAGGAATCTGGTTGCGGGCCGAAAAAAAACCGCCCTGGGAGTGCCCGGTGCGGCTTAAGTTTGGATGGAGCCTATAGCCTTTTGCTTTTTATTGCACTATCGGGCCGAATTTACACCAATTCCAGCCGAAATCGCGTGCAAGAGCGCGAAACAGGCGCGATTCAGTGCGCGCTGACATAATCCGGCGCTTTTGCGCGCGCAAACAAGGCAGACAAAGGCAGAGCGCGCAACACCTTCCCCGCAACACCCAGCCGGAAAGCCGCTCCATGCTCAATGTCTTCACACTTTCAAACGGGCGCCTGTTCCAGGAAGAAATCGAGTCGCTACAGGAGCTGGAGCAGTTCCGCCCCATCTGGGTTGATCTGGAAACGCCCACGCCGGAAGAAAAACGCTGGGTGCGCCAGCACTACGGTCTGTCAATTCCAGAAGACGCGATGGACGACGACATCGAGGAATCGGCCCGCTTCTACGAAGAAGACAACGGCGATTTGCACATCCGCAGCGATTTTCTGGTGGCTGATTTTGACGAGCCGCGCCAGGTGCGCGTGGCCTTCATCGTCAATCAGGCCAACGAGCAGCTGCGCAGCCACGGCGTGCTGTTTTCCATTCACGACGAAACCGTGCCCGCCTTCCGGCTGCTGCGCCTGCGCGCGCGCCGCATGCCCGGCCTGCTGACCGACGCGCGCGAAGTGCTGCTCAAGCTCTTTGACGCCGATGCCGAATACTGCGCCGACACGCTCGAAGGCATTTATGACGATCTGGAAGCGGCCAGCAAGAAGGTGCTGGACGGCAACGTGGGCGATGAGGTCGCCAGCGAAGTGCTGGCGGCCATCGCCCGGCAGGAAGACATGAACGGGCGCATTCGCCGCAACATGATGGACACGCGCCGCGCCGTCAGCTTTCTCATGCGCAGCAAGATGCTGGATGCCGAGCAGTTCGAAGAAGCGCGCCAGATCCTGCGCGATATCGACTCGCTGGATGGTCACACCACTTTCTTGTTTGACAAGATCAACTTTCTGATGGACGCCACCGTCGGCTTCATCAACATCAATCAAAACAAGATCATCAAGCTCTTTTCCGTGGCCAGCGTGGCCCTGCTGCCGCCCACGCTGGTGGCCAGCGTCTATGGCATGAACTTCCAGCACATGCCCGAGCTGGGCTGGAAATACGGCTACGCCTGGGGCATTCTTCTGATGATTGCCAGCGCGGCGCTGCCCATGCTGTATTTCAGGCGGCGCGGCTGGCTGAAGTGAGGGCGCGTCTGCGCTCCCTATTGAACCGCGCTGGCCAAGGCAGATTAGCTCCCAGAACAATAGCGCCACCTCTCGCCAAACAGGCGACAAAAGCAATTTCAGGCGGCCTGAATTTGCTTCTGATTTCATAGCTGCACGCCGGGCGCTGTTGCGGGCCGTGGCGCCAATCAGGGAAAAACGGCATTGCCAGCCTGCTTTCTATTTCTAGAATTTTTCTTTGGCTGGCCCGTTTGCGGGTCTTTCTCACCCTTTCCTATCAAAACACATGTCCACTTCTTCCTCGCATGCCGCCCCAAAGCCCACCAGCGCAGAAAAGCGCGAGCTGCTGCGCCAGGCCGCGCTGGAATACCACGAGAAACCCGTGCCGGGCAAGATCGCCATTGCGCCCACCAAGCAACTGGTCAACCAGTACGAGCTGGCGCTGGCCTACAGCCCTGGCGTGGCCGCGCCCTGCGAAGAAATCAAGGCCGATCCGGCGGCGGCTTTCCGCTACACGGCGCGCGGCAATCTGGTGGGTGTGGTCACCAACGGCACGGCGGTGCTGGGGCTGGGCGACATCGGCCCGCTGGCGGGCAAACCGGTCATGGAAGGCAAGGCCGTTTTGTTCAAGAAGTTCTCGGGCATCGACGTGTTCGACATTGAAATCAACGAGAACGACCCCGACCGGCTGGTGGACATCATCGCCGCGCTGGAGCCTACGTTTGGCGGCATCAACCTGGAAGACATCAAGGCGCCCGACTGCTTTCATGTGGAGCGCAAGCTGCGCGAACGCATGAAGATTCCCGTTTTTCACGACGACCAGCACGGCACCGCCATCGTGGTGGGCGCTGCCGTGATGAACGGGCTGAAAGTGGTGGGCAAGCGGCTGCAAGACGTGAAGCTGGTGGTTAGCGGCGCAGGCGCTGCGGCGCTGGCCTGCACGGGCCTGCTCGTCAAACTGGGCATCCGGCGCGAAAACGTGTGGGTCACCGACATCAAGGGCCTGGTCTATGAAGGCCGCACCGAACTGATGGATGCCGACAAAGCCATCTATGCGCAAAAAACCAGCCTGCGCACGCTGGCTGAAGTGATTGACGGCGCAGACATCTTCCTGGGCCTGTCCGCTGGCGGCGTGCTCAAGCAAGACATGGTGCGGCGCATGGCCCCCCGCCCGCTCGTGCTGGCGCTGGCCAACCCCACGCCGGAAATCATGCCGGAAGAAATCAAGGCCGTGCGCGATGACGCGCTCATCGCCACGGGCCGCACGGACTACCCCAACCAGGTCAACAACGTGCTGTGCTTTCCCTACATCTTCCGTGGCGCGCTGGACTGCGGGGCCACCACCATCACCGACGAGATGAAACTCGCCGCCGTGCACGCCATTGCCGACCTGGCGCAGGCCGAGCAAAGCGAAGTGGTCGCACGCGCCTACGTGGGCGAAAAACTCAGCTTCGGGCCGGAATACCTGATCCCCAAGCCCTTCGATCCGCGCCTGATGATGAAAATCGCGCCCGCCGTGGCGCAAGCCGCTGCCGCCTCCGGCGTGGCCAGCCGCCCCATCGAAGACATGGCCGCCTACATCGAGCGGCTCCAGCACTTCGTCTATGCCTCGGGCACCACCATGAAGCCCATCTTCGCTGCCGCCCGCGCAGCCGCGCCCGGACGCAAGCGCGTGGCCTACGCCGAAGGCGAAGAAGAACGCGTGCTGCGCGCCGCCCAAATCGTGGTCGATGACGGGCTGGCCCGGCCCACACTCATTGGCCGCCCGGCCATCATCGCCCAGCGCATCGAAAAATTCGGCCTGCGCCTGCAGCAAGGCGTGCACTACGACGTAGTGAACGTAGAGCAAGACGATCGCTACACGCACTTTTGGCAGCAGTACTACGAACTGGCCAAACGCCGTGGCGTCACCGCGCCCATGGCCAAAATCGAAATGCGCCGCCGCTTCTCGCTCATTGGCTGCATGTTGCTGCGCGCCGGCGACGTAGACGGCCTGATCTGCGGCACCTGGGGCGTGCATGCCGCGCACCTGAGATACATCGACCAGGTCATCGGCAAAAAACCCGGCGCGCGCACCTACGCCGCCATGAACGGGCTGATGCTGCCGGGCCGCCAGGTCTTCATGGTGGACACGCACATCAACTACGACCCCAGCGCGGAGCAGCTGGCCGAAATCACCATCATGGCCGCTGAAGAAATGATGCGCTTTGGCCTCAAGCCCAAAGCCGCCTTGCTGTCGCACTCCAGCTTTGGCTCATCCAGCCAGCCCAGCGCCGTGAAAATGCGCCAGGCCCTGGCCCTGCTGCAAGAGCAGGCCCCCTGGCTGCAAGCCGATGGCGAAATGCACGGCGACGCCGCACTCGACAGCGCCCTGCGCAAAACCCTCATGCCCGACAGCCCCCTCACTGGAGACGCCAACTTGCTCGTGTTGCCCGGCATCGACGCCGCCAACATCGCCTACAACCTGCTCAAGGTCGCCGCTGGCGGCAACATCGCCATCGGCCCCATGCTGTTGGGCGCCGCGCGGCCCGTGCACATCCTCACGCCCAGCACCACCGTGCGCCGCATCGTGAACATGACTGCACTGGCCGTGGCCGACGCCAACGCCGCTCACGAATGAGAGAAAAGAGGCAGCTCTCAAAAACCTGCTCAAAGTCTGTCCGTGAATGCGGGAAACGCGGACTCGGGCGCTCGAGGGCGTTGCAAACGCCTCGCAGGGCTACAAGGTCCGTCTGCGGGATTGCGCCTTGCAACCCATCCCAATCCGCTCTTTCGTCCCTCCGGCCAGATGCTGAGCAGGTTCCGAAAGCCGCACCGCGCTCCAGATGGAGCGCTTGCTTTTTGATACCCCTTGCGGCACACTCGCGAGCTGTTTTCCCGCCATGAAGATGAAAGCCAGCATCATCCGCGCGCTCACCTTGGCTGCCTGCCTGCTGGCGTCGGCAAGCGCACTTCACGCTCGCGGACCTGCGCCCGAAGCTCCGGCTTCAGCGGCAGTGGCCTTGGCTGATTTGCCCGCGCAGGGCCAGCACACCTATTGGCTCATTCTTGCTGGCGGCCCTTTCCCCTTCGAGAAAGACGGCACGGTTTTCGGCAACCGCGAGCGCCTTCTGCCTGTGCAAAGGCGTGGTTACTACCGCGAATACACCGTGCGCACACCAGGCGTGCGCCACCGTGGCGGGCGGCGCATCGTCTGCGGCGGATGGCAGCCCGTGGCGCCTGACACCTGCTACTACAGCGCCGATCACTACAGCAGCTTCCGCCGGATTCAGCCCTGAACAACCTTCACCAAGCAACTCAAATGAATTTGCCTCCCCAAATCCAGGAATCGCCCTTCAAGCGCGTGCGACCCAACATCGTGCAATCCATCCGCGCCTTTCATGCGCATGAACTCCAGGACATCGCCGCGCAACTGGGCCAGCACTTTCTCTATGCCAACCTGGCGCACGCCCATACCAAGCAGGACGTGCTGGAATCCATTGCCGAGCAGTTCTGCTTTCCGCCCCACTTCGGCAAGAACTTTGATGCCCTGTATGACTGCATGACCGACCCGCTGCACAAAAGCGGCCCGCAGCCCGGCTTCGTGGTGCTGCTGGAGCAAATTCCCGCCACGCCCAAATTCGACAAGGACGCCCGCGAGCAACTGCTCGACACCTTCCGCGAAGCCGCTGATTACTGGGGCGACCGGCGCATCCCCTTCCGCTGCTTCTATTCTTTTCTGTAGCCCGTTCTGCGCAACCCGGCCAGGCAGAACGGGCCAATGAGGCCCATGAAGGCGAAGCTTTCGAGGAAGACGCCGAAAAACTGGTGGACATCACCGCCGAAGCGCTGCGCATGAGCAACCCTTTCAGCGCCTACTGGCAATCGGCCGCCTGAAACGCCCTTTTGGTCAGCGCGCCAGTTCCAGAACCCGCCGCAAGGCGGGTTTTTGCTGGTGCGGCCTGAATCCATTCATCACGGTATATTTGCAAGCGTTTGCATGCAAACACATACAAAGGCCCGCACATTGCGTGCCTTTTTAATTTTTCAGTAACACCCCGCCAGCGGCAGCGTCCATTTGCGCTCGCAAGGCGGCTGTTTTCTCTCACTTTTGATGGAGTCAATATCAATGTTCACCCGAAAACTGGCCCTGGCTGCTGCGGCTGGCTCGCTCATGCTGCTGACGGGCTGCGTCAGCACCGACATGAAAATGGGTTCGCAAGATGCCAAGACCGTTGCCACCGGCAGCGCAGCAGGCGGCGCAGCCACTGGCGAAAGCTCCGAGCTTGAAAAATGCAGCTCTCCCTTGGGCACCATCTCGCTGGTGGAAAACCAGGACGCAGGCTGGTACACCATCTTGCGCAACGAGTACAAACTGCCCCCCACTTCCAACCTGCTGCGCCTGCTGATCCAGCAATCCAACTGCTTCGTCGTGGTGGAGCGCGGCGCTGCTGGCATGCGCGCCATGAGCCGCGAGCGCGAGCTGATGCAATCGGGCGAAATGCGCCAGGGCAGCAACTTTGGCCGTGGCCAGATGGTCGCTTCCGACTACGGCCTCTCGCCTGAAATCATCTTCAGTGAAGACAACACAGGCGGTGCGCTGGCAAGCATTGGCGGCCTCTTCGGCAACGCAGGCGCCGTCGCGGGCGCCTTGGCGGCGGGCACGAAAACCCGCCAGGCGTCTACCATGCTCACCCTGGTGGACAACCGCTCCGGCGTGCAAATAGCCGCCTCCGAAGGCAGCGCTTCCAAAATGGACTTTGGCGGCTTTGGCGCGCTCTTTGGCGGCAGCGCAGGCGCGGGCCTCGGCGGCTACCAGCGCACTCCGCAAGGCAAGGTCATCACCGCTGCTTTCATGGATGCCTACAACCAAATGGTTCGCGCCCTGCGCAGCTACAAGGCCCAGTCCGTGCAAGGCCAGGGCCTGGGCGGCGGCGGCCGCCTGACGGTGGATGGCGCCGCTGCGCCCTCGCAAACCTACACCCCGCAAACCGCCCCCAAGCGCGGCAAAACCAGGCGCTCCAGATAAACCGCAAGGCATCAAAAGCCCTGAACGGCTGCCCCGCACACCAGCGGCGGCAGCCGTTTTTGTCTGGCTTGCTGCAATCAAGTGTGTTCAAGCCGCAAAAAACATAGCAGCCTGTCCAGCCTGCACCAAGACCCAAAGCCAATTGGGTATTGAAAAAACAAGCTGGCATACC
Organism: Ottowia sp. oral taxon 894; assembly: GCF_001262075.1. Classification (GTDB taxonomy): domain Bacteria; phylum Pseudomonadota; class Gammaproteobacteria; order Burkholderiales; family Burkholderiaceae_C; genus Ottowia; species Ottowia massiliensis. Next base: position 990,085 of record NZ_CP012073.1, read on the forward strand.
CGCTTTTGCGCCTGCTCTCTCCTCCTATCATGCGGGGCCGTTTCGTTTCCTCCTCATCTTGCCGTGACCGCGCTATCCACCCCTGACGATCCCATTGCCGCCATTGCCACCGCGCCCGGGCGCGGCGCCGTGGGCATCGTGCGCGTTTCGGGGCCGCGCCTGATGCCGCTGGCGCAAGCGCTATGCGGGCGAACGCTGCAAGCGCGGCAAGCCACCTACCTGCCGTTTCTGGACGCAGACGGCAGCCCCATCGACCACGGACTGGCGCTCTTTTTCCCCGCGCCGCACTCCTACACCGGCGAAGACGTGCTGGAGCTGCAAGCCCATGGCGGCCCCGTCGTGCTGCAACTGCTGCTGGCGCGCTGCCTGCAAGCGGGTGAAAAGCTGCTGCCCGGTCTGCGTCTGGCGCGGCCTGGCGAATTCACCGAACGCGCCTTTCTGAACGGCAAGCTCGACCTGGCGCAAGCCGAAGCCGTGGCCGACCTGATCGACGCCAGCACCGCCGCCGCCGCCCGCAGCGCCAGCCGCTCACTGGCAGGCGCTTTCTCCGCGCGCATCCAAACCCTGCTGCAAGGGCTGATCCAGCTGCGCATGCTCACCGAAGCCACGCTGGACTTCCCCGAAGAAGAAATCGACTTCCTCACCCAGGCCGGCGCCAGCGGCCAACTCGCCGCCCTGCGCCAGCAACTTCATGATGTGCTCGCCAGCGCCCAGCAAGGCGCGCTGCTGCGCGAAGGCATCAAAGTCGTCATTGCCGGACAGCCCAACGCCGGCAAAAGCTCCCTGCTCAACGCCCTGGCCGGGGCGGAACTGGCCATCGTCACCGCGCAAGCCGGCACCACGCGCGACATCGTCCAGCAAACCATCCAAATCGAAGGCGTGCCCCTGCACGTGCTCGACACAGCAGGCCTGCGCGACAGCAGCGACGAAGCCGAGCGCATCGGCATCGCCCGCGCCTGGCAACACATCGGCCAAGCTGACGCCGTGCTGCTGCTGCACGACGCCACGCGCCAAGCCGACGCCGCCCACGCAGCCGAAGACGCACGCATCGCCGGGCGCATCGCCGCTGACGCGCCCGCCGCGCCCCTGATTCACATCTGGAACAAAGCCGACGCCCTGCCCCCGCAAGAAACGCCCGCCCTGCCGCCAGACGCCCTGCTGATCTCGGCCCGCACCGGCCAGGGGCTGGACGCCTTGCGCCAGCGCCTGCTGCGCACGGCCGGCTGGCAGACCACGGCGGGCGAAAGCCCCATCATCGCCCGCGAACGCCACCTGGCCGCCCTGCGCCGCACGGAGCAATGCCTGCAAGCCGCGCACAACTGGCTGCACGCCAGCCCGCCCGCCATCGACCTGCTGGCCGAAGAACTGCGCCTGGCCCAGCAGGCGCTGGGCGAGATCACCGGCGAATTCACGCCCGACGACTTGCTGGGCGTCATCTTCTCGCGCTTTTGCATTGGCAAGTAGGGCGAGCCTCCGGGCTGCTGATCAACCCGCCTGCCGCCGAAAACGGGCCGCGAAAAGCCGTTATCGCTCTTTTCTTGCATCAAATTCCAGTCATGCCCAAAGTGACATGACAGATGAGCTGCGACAGATGTTGGCCGGACACATGGTCCAGGATCAGGAAAGCCCAAACTCTGCTGATCAGCCTGTTTTTCAAAACAGCCCGCCGCCTTCGCGCTGCGGCGCGGCCAGCCCCAAATGCCGCCAGGCGGCTTGTGTGGCCACGCGTCCGCGCGGGGTGCGTTGCAAATAGCCCTGCTGGATGAGATAAGGCTCAATCACATCTTCAATGGTGCCTGGCTCTTCGCCAATGGCGGCGGCCACGTTGTCCAGGCCCACGGGGCCGCCGTCAAAGCGGTGAATCACGGCTTCCAGCAGCTTGCGGTCCATCAGGTCAAAGCCTTGCGGGTCCACGTCGAGCATGGCCAGCGCCCGGCGGGCCATTTCTTGCGTGATGCGGCCCTGCCCTTTCACGTCGGCATAGTCGCGCACGCGGCGCAGCAGGCGGTTGGCAATGCGCGGCGTGCCCCGGCTGCGGCGGGCGATTTCCATGGCGCCGTCGGCGTCGGCCGGCACATTCAGCAGCGCCGCCGAGCGCGTGACGATGCGCGCCAGCTCGTCAGGCGTGTAGAACTCCAGCCGCGCCACGATGCCGAAACGGTCGCGCAAGGGGTTGGTGAGCATGCCCGCGCGCGTGGTGGCGCCCACCAGGGTGAAGGGCTGCAAGTCGAGCTTGATGCTGCGCGCGGCCGGCCCTTCGCCAATCATGATGTCGATCTGGTAGTCCTCCAGCGCGGGGTAGAGGATTTCTTCCACCACGGGGCTTAAGCGGTGGATTTCGTCGATGAAAAGCACATCGTTGCGCTCCAGGTTGGTGAGCAGCGCCGCCAGGTCTTTGGGCTTTTCCAGCACCGGCCCGCTGGTTTGGCGCAGTTGCACGCCCAGCTCGTGCGCGATGATGTGGCTGAGCGTGGTTTTGCCCAGCCCGGGCGGGCCAAAAAGCAGCACGTGATCGAGCGCTTCCTGGCGCTTGCGGGCCGCGCCGATGAAGATTTCAAGCTGCTCGCGCGCCTTGGCCTGGCCCACGTATTCGTCCAGCAGCTTCGGGCGCAAGGCGCGCTCCAGCGCTTCTTCGTTGGGCGAGGCGGGCGCGGCTGAAACCACGCGCCGCGCAGCGCCAGCGGCCGGGGCGAAATCGTCTGTATGAATGCTCATGAGGCGCGCAAGTATGCCTGCGGGGGCAGGCCTGCCGGCGCGCCGCCGCGAAAGACTGGCCGCGAGCGGAAAACCGCGTTTGCACAGCGCAAAATAAAGCGTTCCACACACTTTGAAACAGACGCCATGCTTTCCGCCTCTGCCTCGCCGCCCGCCGCCATCACGGAATACCTGCGCAGCCACATCCGCACCGTGCCCGACTGGCCCGCGCCGGGCGTGCAGTTTCGCGACATCACGCCGCTGCTGCAAAACCCGCGCGTTTTCCGCGTGCTGATTGACGCCTTCGTGCACCGCTACATGACGCCCGCCCTGCGCCCGGACGTGGTGGCGGGGCTGGACGCGCGCGGCTTCATCCTGGGCAGCGTGGTGGCCTACGAGCTGAACGTGGGCTTTGTGCCCATCCGCAAAAAGGGCAAGCTGCCCTTCACCACGGTGGAAGAAACCTACGAGCTGGAATACGGCAGCGCCACGGTGGAGCTGCACGCCGATGCCGTCAAGCCAGGCGACCGCGTGCTGCTGATTGACGACCTGATTGCCACCGGCGGCACCATGATGGCGGGCCGCCGCCTGCTGGAGCGCCTGGGCGCCGAAGTCACCGAAGGCGCGGCCATCGTCGATTTGCCGGAGCTGGGCGGCTCCGCGCGCCTGCGCGAAAGCGGCCTGCCGCTGTTCACGCTGGTGGAATTTGACGGGCGCTGAAAGGCGCCCTTCCCTGCTTTTTTTGGAGACCGCACCATGCACATCCTCGCCTTGCACGGCATCAATCTGAACATGCTCGGCCAGCGCGACCCGGCCCACTACGGCACGGTCACGCTGGCCGATATTGACGCCGCCATGCAGCGCCTGGCTGACGAGCTGGGCGTGCGGCTGACCTGCTTTCAAACCAACCACGAAGGCCAGATGTGCGAGCGCATTCACCAGGCGCACCGCGAAGGCGTGGACGCCGTGCTCATCAACGCCGGCGCGTGGTCGCACACCAGCGTGGCCATCAGCGACGCGCTGGCCATCCTGCGCTGCCCCGTGGTGGAAGTGCACCTGTCCAACATCCATGCCCGCGAGCCGTTCCGGCACCACTCGCACATTGCCCACGTCGCGCGTGGGCAAATCTGCGGCTTCGGCGCGGATTCGTACCTGCTGGCGCTGCGCGCGGCGGCCGCCTTCGGCCCCTGTGCCCGGCATCCACGCTGACCATCCCGCAACCTGAAAGGAGACAAGCCATGGGCAAACGCCTCACCCAGATCGCCACCCGCACCGGCGACGACGGCACCACCGGCCTGGGCAACAACACCCGCGTGTCCAAAAACAGCCTGCGCCCGCACGCCATGGGCGATGTGGACGAACTCAACAGCCATATCGGCCTGCTGCTGTGCGAAGACCTGCCCGCCGACGTGCGCGAGCTGCTCATCGACATCCAGCACCAGCTCTTCAACCTGGGCGGCGAAATCTCCATTCCGGGCTTTGAGCTGCTCAAGGACGACGCGCTGGCGCAGCTGGACGCCGCCCTTGAGCGCTACAACGCCGCGCTGCCGCGCCTTCAGGAATTCATCCTGCCCGCCGGCACGCGCGCCGCCGCGCAATCGCACGTGTGCCGCACCGTGGCGCGCCGCGCCGAACGCGCCGTCGTGGCCGTCTGCGAAGCCGAAAACCTGCGCCCCGCCCCGCGCCAGTACCTCAACCGCCTCTCTGACCTGATGTTCGTGCTCGCCCGCGTGCTCAACCGCCACCGCCCCGACGGCAGCGCGGGCGACGACGTGTACTGGAAAAGCGAGCGGCTGGAGCAAAGCGGCGCATGAACCCACCCGCCGCGCCCCACAAGCTGGCCGTCCTGATCGACGCCGACAACGCATCGGCCGCCGCCGCAGCCGGGCTGTTCGCGGAAATCGCCAAATACGGCATCGCCAGCGTCAAGCGCATTGACGGCGACTGGAGCCGGCCGGCGCCGCAAGGCCAATGAGCCGCCCCGTGCCGCACCGCCCCGCCCATGCGCCCGGCCCCTGCCCGTCCGCGCCCGGAAGCATCAGAAACAGGAGCGGATTCAAGGGGGTCAAAAGTGGCTTTCGCGCACTTTCCACTAGGACATCATGCTATGGATACCGTAGCGAAATAAGCCTTCCAGCCGGCCCCACCAGCGGCTGGCCGCTGGCGTCAGGCGTCTGCGCGGCATGAGCCTGCTGTCCATCGAGTTCGCGGCGTTTTTCATGCTGCTGTTTCCGGCCTACTGGGCGCTGCGCCCGTGGCCGGGGGCGCAAAACGCGCTGCTGCTGGCGGCCAGCCTGTTCATGCTGTGGCTGGCCAATCCGTATTTCGCAGCGGCGCTGCTGGTTTTTGCCACGGGCGTTTTCGGCGTGGCGCGCGGCATTGCCCAATCCCGCCATGAAAAGGCAAAAAAGCGCTGGCTGGGCGCAGGCGCGGCCCTGATTGCGGCCAATCTGGGTTTTTTCAAATATCACGATTTTTTCGCGGCCCATTTTCCCGCGCCTTTGCAAGAGCCGGTGGCGGCGCTGATTTTTCCGCTGGGGCTTTCGTGGTATTCATTTCAGGCCATTGCGTATCTGGACTGGCTGCGCCAGCGCCCGGCCAGTCTGGCGCTGAAATGGCATGAGCTGGTTTTGCACCTGGGCTTTTTCCCCACGGTGACCAGCGGCCCCATTTTCCGCGCGGGGCTGCAAAAAAGCGTGGAGGGGCTGCACGCGGGCGCGGCCATTCAGATTCAGACGCGGCGGCCGCGCCGCCTGCTGAACCCGGCGCTGGCGGTGTGCCTGATTTTGCTGGGCATTACCAAAAAATGGTTTCTGGCCGGCGCGCTGGCCGAACAATTGGTGGACCCGGTTTTTGACAATCCCATGCAGCACGCGCCGCTGACGGTATTGACGGCCATTTACGGCTATACGGCGCAGCTTTTTTTTGATTTTTCGGGTTATTCTGATTTGGTGATTGGCCTGGCCATGCTGCTGGGTTTTCATATTCCGCTCAATTTCATGCAGCCGCTGGCGGCGCACAATTTGCGCGAATTCTGGAACCGCTGGCATATCAGCCTTTCCACCTGGATACGCGATTACATCTATATCCCGCTGGGCGGCAGCCGCCACGGTTTTGCGCGCACGCAGCTGAATTTGCTGCTGGCGCTGGGGCTGTCGGGCGCGTGGCACGGGCAAGGCTGGAATTTTTTGCTCTGGGGGCTGGCGCACGGCGCGGGCCTTGTGCTGCTGAATGCGGGCGATGCGCTGGCCGGGCGGCGCAACGCGCTGGCGGGCACGGCGGCGGGGCGCTTTGCGGGGCGGCTGGCCACGGCGCATTTCGTGTGCCTGGCCTTCGTGGTGTTTCGCGTGACCGATGCGGAAAGCCTGGCCGCCGTGTGGCAGGCGCTGGCCGCGCCCGATACGCCCTGGGCCACGCTGCCGCCGCCGCGCGCGCTGGCCTGGCTGGCGCTGCTGGCCGCCGCCTGGCTGCTGTGCCGCCCGCTGGCCGCCGCCTTTGCCGCCTGCGTGGCGCTGATGCAGCGCCTGCCCGTGCTGGCGTGGGCGCTGCCCGCCAGTGCGCTCATGGGCTTGCTCATCATCGTGGCGCCGCCGGGTGTGCCGGGGTTCATTTATGCGGGGTTCTGAAGGGGCGATGAACGCGCACGCGGGCCGGCGCGTGGGCGCGGCAGGGCTGTTTGCGGCGCTGGCGCTCACCGGCGCGCTCACGCTGTGGTTCGGGCAAGACTCATTCAACGCCTGGTGGCTGCAAACCTGGCATCAGCGCAGCCCGCTGGAGCGCCTGAACGCCTGGCCGCAGTGGCGCAGCGCAGCGGCCCTGCGCGCCCGCCTGCAAGCCTGGCATGACGGCCCCGCTTCTATGGAACAAGCCGTGGCGGCGGGCCTGGCCGCTGATAGCGCGGCAAATGAAGTCTCGCCCGAAGCGCCCGGCATCCCTGAATTGCCGCCCGTGCCGCCCGCGCCTGAAGCGCCTCAGACACCTGATGCGCCGCAAGAAAACGCCGCGCCGCCCGTCATACGCCTGGCTGCGGCAGACAAAGTGCTGTTCGTGGGCGACTCCATGATGCAAAGCATCGCCCCTTTGCTCCAGCGGACGCTGCTGCGCGAAGGCGGCATCCGCTCCATCAACCTGAGCCGCCACAGCACGGGCCTGACCAACGCCGCCTACTTCAACTGGCCACAGGCGGTGGAAGCGGCCTTGCGCCAGCACCCGGACACGCGCCTGGTCGTCGTGTTTCTGGGCGCGAACGACCCTTGGGATTTTTTTGAAAGCCGCAGCCGCAAACGCTTTGGCACGCCCGAGTGGGATGAAGCCTACGCCGCGCGCGCCTTGCGCATCACCCGCGCCGCGCGCCAGGCGGGCGCGTCCGTCATCTGGATTGGCCTGCCGCTGATGCGCGCCAATGACTACGGACAGCGCATCCGCCGCCTGAACGCCGTGCTGGCGCAAAACCTGGACGCCGCCGCGCTCTGGCTGCCCACCGAAGAGCTGCTGGGCGACGGCACGCCAAGCTACGCCGACAGCATCCGCCTGGAAGGCAAGCTCACCCGCGTGCGCCACGCCGACGGCATCCACCTGGCCCTGCCCGGCCAGAGGCGGCTGGCCAGCCACGTGCGCCAGTTCATCGAATACGCGCCCGCCGCCGCGCCCAAAGCAGACGCAAAAACCAGCGCAGAGGCGGCGGCCCGCCCGCCTGCCATGCCGCCCAATCCGGCTCCAGCCCTTTGAATACGGGCGCTGGCCACTATCAGAACAAGAGCAATGCGCGGCTCTGAGCCTGTTCAAAACCTCTCGCGAAGACAGATTTTGAACAGGTTCTCAGGCGGCGGCGGGCGGCAACAGGGCGGCCACGCCGTACAGGCGGGCCAGCTCGGCCAGGCGGGCGGGCATGCCGTGGACGGCGAAGCGCTTGCCTTCCAGCAGGCAGCTGCGGCGGCATTCGAGCAGCACGGCCAGGGCTGAAGAGTCAAACTGCGTGAGGGCTGAGGCGTCGGCCACCACGGTCTGCTCACCAGCGGTGTGGGTGGCCTGGCGCAGCATCACAAGGCAGGCGGCGGCCTGCTTGTGGGTGAGTTCGGCGGGCAGCACCAGCATGTCAGCGCTCACTTGGCGGCGTTGCTCTTGTTGCGCTCGACGAGCGAGGCGATCAGGCCGTCGATGCCGCTTTGATTGACCTGCTGCGAGAACTGGGGCCGGTAGTTGGCGATGAGCCATACGCCCATGATGTTGAGGTCGTAAATCTTCCAGCCGGAGCTGCTGCCGGGGGCCTTTTCAAGGCGGTAGTCCAGCTGCACTGGCTCGCTGCCGCCGCTGCTTTGGATCAGGGTGCGCACGGTGATTTCATCGTCTCCCGCAGCCTTGGAGGGCATGGGGCGGATGTCGAAGGTCTGGTCCTTCACCTTCTTGAGCGCGCCCGCGTAGGTGCGCACCAGCAGCATCTTGAATTCCTGCTCCAGCCGCTTGCGCTGCGCCTCGCTGGCCTGCCGCCAGCCGGGGCCGACGGCAGAAGCCGTCATGCGGCGGAAGTTGATGTTGGGCATGATTTTTTCGTCCACCAGCTGCATGAGACGGTCTATGTCGCCTGCCTGCATGGCCTTGTCGGCCTTGATGGTTTGCAGCACTTCCTGCGAGAGGCGGCCAATCCAGGCATCCGGCGTTTCGCCAGCGGCGCGGGCGGCGGGCAGGCCCAGCGCCAGCGTGGCGGCCAGGGCGGGCGCGCCCAGCAGCAGGGCGCGGCGCGGCAGGGCGGAGAGCGGGGTGTTGTTTTGCATGAGGGTTCCCTTCGTTTCATGGTGCGCCGCCAGAAGGGCGGCGGGCAGGGGGCGTATTGGAATGCAGATTGGCGGCGCGCGCTGGCGCAGCCGGTTACAAAGTGTCTGCGAAAGAAGTGGCCGGCAGCCGCCAGGAGCCGCGCGGGCGTCATGGCTTCAGAACAGCCATCCGGATCGCAGACGGACGCGGGCGCAACGCTTGTTTGCCGTCGGCCGCAAGGGGCGGCGAATCGGGACGGGCAGCATGGCCCAAGACCACCCGGCTCTCCGCACTTTCGCGCCTGCGAACAGGCTGCAAGCAGGTTCTCTGGCAAGGGATACGAAGGTGCGGGGGCTTATCAAAAAAGGAGCAAATTCAGGCAGGCGAAAAACAGTGGTTGCGCAAGCTTTTCTAGGACCTAATGCTATTGATTAAGGAGCGAAATCTGCCGCTTTCTGCCGTCTTTTCGCTGGCCTCTTGCAGACGCGGACAGGGTGGTTTGGGGCGGCTCCATCCAGCAGCCGGTTTACGGCGCGCCGCCATCCGCCTGGCTGGCTGGGGCGGCATCGGGCTGGGCTGCGGGGGTAGCGTCAGGGTTGTCGTAGTCGGGGTAGCCGTCATCCTGGCCCGGTTCGGCGGGCGGGTTGCCGTCGTACACGTCGTTGCGGCGCTTTTGCAGCCAGGCGTCGCGAGTGAAGGCGTAGTCGTCAATGGATGCGCCGCTGAGCACGTCTTCCACGCCGAGCAGGCGCGAGCGCGCATCCACGAAGCTCAGCGCAGCCAGGCTGTTGCGCAAGCGGATGCTGTGGACGTGGGTGCGCGGGTTGCCGTAGTAGTCGGCGGGCATGCTGAGCGCGTCGCGCAGGGTGGAGGGGCCAAGCAGCGGCACCACGAAGTAGGGGCCGGGCGGCACGCCCCACCAGGCCAGGGTCTGTCCGAAGTCTTCGCGGTAGCGGCGGATGCGCATTTCGCTGGCGGGGTCGAGCACGCCGCCCAGGCCGATGGTGGTATTGACGATGACGCGCCGGAAGGAGTGCAGCGCCCGCTCCGGCTTGGCTTGCAGCACGTTATTGACGAAGGACCAGACGTCGGAGAGGTTGTCGAAGAAGTTGCCAACCCCGGTGCGCACGGGCTGCGGCATGGCCTTCTGGTAGGCCGTGGTCACGGGGCGCATGACGGCATCGTCCACAGCGGTGTTAAAGCGCGTCATGGAGCGGTTGTAGTTTTCCCAGGGATCGTGCGGGTTGCCGCCGGGGGCGCTGGCGCAGGCCGACAAGGCCAGGGCCACGCTGGCTGCGGCCAGCTTGCACAGGGTGCGGGCGTGGGTCTTCATGGGCGTTTTACTTTTTGTCGCCGCCGTCGGCGGCGCTGTTGTAGAGGAACTGGCTGATGACGTTTTCAAGCACGACGGCGCTTTGGGTGGACTTGACCACGTCGCCCGCTGCCAGGTTTTCTTCCGAAGCGCCCGCTTCCACGCCGATGTATTGCTCGCCCAGCAGGCCGCTGGTGAGCACTTTCAGCGAGCTGTCTTTGGGAAAGTGGTAGCGCGTGTCCATCTCCAGCGTGACTTGCGCCTGAAAGCGCTGGTCGTCAAAGCGGATGTCGGCCACGCGGCCCACGAGCACGCCCGCGCTGCGCACGGCGGCCTTGGGTTTGAGGCCGCCGATGTTGTCAAACAGCGCGGTGACGCGGTAGGTGGGCTGCCAGTTCAGGCTCAGCAAATTGGCCGATTGCAGGGCCAGAAAGACGAGGGCGGCCGCGCCGATGAGCACGAACAGGCCCACCCAGACATCGTTTTTGGAGCGCTCCATGAGGCGTTTTTCCTTTTTTCTCAAAGACTGAACATGAATGCGGTGAGCACGAAGTCCAGCCCCAGCACCAGCAGCGAGGCCATGACGACGGTGCGCGTGGTGGCGCGGGCCACGCCTTCGGCCGTGGGGCGGGCGGCGTAGCCTTGCAGCAGGGCCACGAAGGTGACGGTCACGCCGAATACCACGCTTTTGACGATGCCGTTGCCCAGGTCCGCCCACACGCTCACGCCGCCTTGCATCTGGCTCCAGAACATGCCGGGGTCCACGCCAATCATGGGCACGCTCACCACCCAGCCGCCCAGAATGCCGACGGCATTGAACACGGCCGCCAGCAGCGGCATGACGATGACGCCCGCCCAAAAGCGCGGCGCGAGGATGCGGCGCACGGGGTCAATGGCCATCATCTCCATCGCCGAAAGCTGCTCGCCCGCCTTCATCAGCCCGATTTCTGCCGTGAGCGAGGTGCCCGCGCGCCCGGCAAACAGCAGCGCCGTCACCACCGGCCCCAGTTCGCGCACAAGCGACAGCGCCACCATCAGCCCCACGGCCTCTGCCGAGCCGTAGCGCTGGAGGATGTTGTAGCCCTGAAGCGCCAGCACAAAGCCCACGAACAGGCCCGAGACGGCGATGATGGCCAGCGAGTGGTTGCCCAGAAAGTGAATCTGGTCGCGCACCAGCGCGAAGCGCCGCAGCGCCGGCCCGGCCAGCGCTAGCAGCCGCCAAAACAGGCGCGCCGCACGGCCCAGATCGGCCAGCAGGCGGCGCGCGGCGTAGCCCACGCGGGCGGGATGCAGCCCCTTCATGCCAGCGCTCCGTAGTCTTGCTCGGCGCTGGGGCCGGGGTAGTGAAAATGCACAGGGCCATCAGGCTCAGCGCGGATGAACTGGCGCACCAGCGGATCGGCGCTGCCGCGCACTTCATCGGGCGTGCCTTCGGCGGCCACGCGGCCATTGGCCAGAATGAGCACGCGGTCGGCAATGCGAAAGGTTTCGTCCACATCGTGCGAGACGACGAGGCTGGTGATGCCCAGCGCGTCATTGAGCTGGCGAATCAGGCGCGCTGCCGTGCCCAGCGAGATCGGGTCCAGCCCGGCAAACGGCTCGTCATACATCACCAGCTCCGGGTCCAGCGCGATGGCGCGCGCCAGCGCCACGCGCCGCGCCATGCCGCCGGAAATTTCGGCGGGCATCAAATCGCGCGCGCCGCGCAGGCCCACGGCATCCAGCTTCATCAGCACGATGTCGCGAATCAGCGCGGGCGGCAAATCGGTGTGCTCGCGCAAGGGGAAGGCCACGTTTTCAAACACCGACAAATCCGTGAACAGCGCCCCGAACTGAAACAGCATGCCCATGCGCCGCCGCGTGGCGTAAAGCCGCGCCTGGCCCATGCCGCCCACATCGCGCCCATCAAACAGCACCTGGCCCGACTGCGCGCGCTGCTGCCCGCCAATCAGGCGCAGCACCGTCGTCTTGCCGCCGCCGGAAGCGCCCATGAGCGCCGTTACCTTGCCGCGCGGCACGGTCAGCGACATGCCGTCGAGCACCACGCGCTGGCCATAACCGAACACCACATCGCGCAGCTCCACCAGCGCGCCGCTGGCGGCCTGGGGCGTTTCAGAGGTTTCTGGCATGGGCAGGTGAAGGCGAGAGACAGGGAAAGGGCGAAAAAGGCATTCCGCGCAAGGCATGAGGAATGCCGCCTGGCAAAGAGCCAGAAAGCCTGCGGGCGAAAGCAGCGGCCAGCCGGCCCCAAAAAATCGAGGCCGGGCATGATACGAGATTTTCCCTTGGGCGCCTGCTGCGAAAAAGAGCGGCTTTTCGAGGCATTGAAACGCTTGCGGCAGGCGTTTGCATAAATGCCGTCATGCCAAATAAACCGGCCCAAACAGCCGGGCCGGATGGCATTTTTGCGTGAATATGAATGGCGCTCATATAAACGCCAGGCTGCAAATTGCCTTCTGCATAAAGCATTGAGCCGTTTACTCTTTCTCACGCCCGCGCCGCTTTTTGGGCCGATACTCGCGGGTCTGGATGGCGTGGACAAATCCTGAGCTAGGCCCATTGCACTTTTGCTTCGCGCTTTTGCTTCGCTTTTCAAGCTGCCAGGCCCGCACGGCGTTTCCTCCGAGGGGCGCTGCAAACCCGGAGTGGCATTTCCTCCTCCCTCCTCCTTTCGCTCCGAGTCGCCTGGCAGCCTTTTCTCTTTTCTCTTTTTTTTGCGCCGCCCCGGTCTGGGCGGTTTCCGGGGCGGTTTTTGCCTGGCCTTGTCTTCAGGGGGCGGCTCCTACAATCCGCGCCCCATGCAAAACGCCCTTTCTTCCCTCACCGCCCTTTCTCCGCTGGATGGCCGCTACGCCGCCAAACTGGCCGCGCTGCGGCCTGTGATGAGCGAATTTGGCTACATGCAGCGCCGCGTGCAAGTGGAGCTGACGTGGTTCATCGCCCTCTCGGACGCAGGCTTTGCCGAATTCGCCCCGCTGCCCGCTGACGACCGCGCCTTTTTGCTGGCGCTCGTGCGCAACTTCAGCGAAGCCGACGCGCAAGCCATCAAAGACAAGGAAAAAGAAACCAACCACGACGTCAAAGCCGTCGAATACTGGATCAAAAGCCGCTTCGCGGGCCGCCCCGCGCTGCTGGCGGCGGCCGAATTCGTTCACTTTGCCTGCACCAGCGAAGACATCAACAACACCAGCCACGCGCTGCAATTGCAGGCCGGGCGCGACATCTGGCTGCAAGGGCTGGATGCCGTGCTGGCGCGCCTGCGCGATCTGGCGCATGAGCACGCGGCGCAGCCCATGCTCAGCCGCACGCACGGGCAAACGGCCAGCCCCACCACCGTGGGCAAGGAGCTGGCGAACATCGCCGCCCGCCTGGCCGCCGCGCGCGAACGCGTGGCCGGCGTGCGGCTGCTGGCCAAAATGAACGGGGCCGTGGGCAACTACAACGCGCACCTGGCCGCCTGGCCTGATTTCGACTGGGAAGCCTTCAGCCGCCGCGTGATCGAGCAGCCCGCCCCGCAAGGCCTGGGCCTGGCGTTTCAGCCCTACAGCATCCAGATCGAGCCGCACGACTACATGGCCGAGCTGTTCGACGCCGTGGCGCGCGCCAACACCATCCTGATCGACGCCTGCCGCGACATCTGGGGCTACATCAGCCTGGGCTACTTCAAGCAAAAGCTCAAGGCGGGCGAAATCGGCTCCAGCACCATGCCGCACAAAGTCAATCCCATCGACTTTGAAAACGCCGAAGGCAACCTGGGCCTGGCCAACGCGCTGCTGCGCCACCTGGCCGAAAAGCTGCCCATCAGCCGCTGGCAGCGCGATCTGACCGATTCCACCGTGCTGCGCAACATGGGCGTGGCCTTGGGCTACGCCGTGCTGGCCTGCCAGTCGCTGCTTGCGGGCCTGAACAAGCTGGAGCTGAACGCCCCCGCGCTGGAGGCCGATCTGGACGCTGCCTGGGAAGTGCTGGCCGAACCCATCCAGACCGTGATGCGCCGCTTTGGCGTGCCCGGCGCGTATGAAAAGCTCAAGGCCGCCACGCGCGGCCAGCACGTCACGCGCGAGGCGCTGCACGCACTCATCAACGAACTGGCCATTCCCGCCGCCGAAAAAGCGCGCCTGCTCGCCCTCACCCCCGCCCGCTACACCGGCAAGGCCGAGGAGCTGGCGCGGCGCGTCTGAACGCGCCGCCGCACAGACCGCAGCCGTCATGGGCGCCCGGCTCTGGCTGACCAGAGCAGCGCCACCTGAAAAAGCGTTTATCTTGCTCCTCGATTCGTAGCATGAAGTCCCGGCGGAATGGGCGCTGGAGCCGTTTTCAGGCCATTGAATCCGCTCCTGTTTTCGAGAGCCTGTTCAAAATCTGGCCGCAAGAGCACGCCATGCGCGGCGCCAGCGCTGTTCCAAAGAGGCTGTCCCTCCCTTTTCCCGAGCTTCTCCCGCAGGGGAAAAGCGGCCAGAGAAAGCCAAAAGCGAAAGCCTGAAGCGCCCGCAAGCCAGCGCGCCCGCGCAGGCCCGGAAAAGGAAGGGTAAAAGGCTTGAATCTGCTACCGAACCAATAGCACGAGGTCCTAGTGGAATCTGCGCAAACGCCGTTTGGAAGCCCTCTAAATTCGCTCCTTTTTCTGATGAAAACCACTCGCCCGCAACCCCCTCGCCATCGCCATGAAAGTGAAAACCGCCCATGACCGGCGCGCCTGACGCCGCCGCGCCCGCCGCCCGCGTGACCGCCGCCATCATCGGCGCCGGCCCGGCGGGGCTGATGGCGGCGCAAGTGCTGTCGCAGGCGGGCGTGCCTGTGGACGTGTTTGACGCCATGCCCTCCGCTGGCCGCAAATTCCTGCTGGCGGGCAAAGGCGGGCTGAACCTCACGCACAGCGAGCCGCTGCCCGCCTTCATCCGCCGCTACGGCGCGCGGCAGGCCGAAGCAGCCGCCTGGCTGCAAGCCTTCGGCCCGCAGGCCGTGCGCGAGTGGGCGGCGGCGCTGGGCGTGGCCACCTTCGTGGGCACATCGGGCCGCGTTTTTCCGCAAGAGATGAAAGCCGCCCCCCTGCTGCGCGCCTGGCTGCGCCGCCTGCGCCAGCCCGCCAGCGGCGGCGCGCCCGTGCGCCTGCACATGCGCCACCGCTGCGTGGGCGCGCGGCCCGCCGCGCCGGAAGCGCCTGGCCAGGCGGGCGCGGGCGTCATCTTCCGCCTGGAAACGCCAGAGGGCGCGCGCTGCGTGCAAGCCAGCGCGGGCCTGCTGGCGCTGGGCGGCGCGAGCTGGCCGCGCCTGGGATCGGACGGCGCGTGGACACGCTGGCTGGCCATGCCCGGCGTGACGGATCTCATCGCCCCCCTGCGCCCGGCCAACTGCGGATTTGACGCGGCAGGCCCCGGCGGCTCCGGCTGGTCGCCCTATTTCGCGCAGCGCTTTGCGGGCCAGCCGCTCAAATCCGTGGCCCTGCGCGTCACGGCCCCCGGCGCAGGCCCGCAAGGCGCGGCGCTGTTTGAGCGTCAGGGCGAATTCGTGGTCACTGCCACCGGCGTGGAAGGCAGCCTCATCTACGCCGCCAGCGCCCTGCTGCGCGAAACCATCGCCGCCCACGGCCACGCCGTCTTCTGGCTGGATCTGCTGCCCGCCCGCAGCGCCGCCCAGGTGCAGGCTGCCCTGCTCGCGCCGCGCGGCAGCCAGAGCCTGGCCAGCCACCTGCGCAAAAAACTCCGGCTGGACGCCATCAAAACCGCCTTGCTGCACGAGCTGCTGCCCCGCGCCGCCCTGCGGACGGGCAGCGAAAGCGAAGCCGCCGGGCTGGCCGCCGCCATCAAGGCCCTGCCCGTGCGCCTGACCGCCCCCCGCCCCGTGCAGGAAGCCATCAGCACCGCTGGCGGCGTGCGGCTGGAGCACCTGACAGACGGCCTCATGCTGCGCCGCTGGCCGGGCCTTTTCTGCGCGGGCGAAATGCTGGACTGGGAAGCGCCCACCGGCGGCTACCTGCTCACCGCCTGCCTGGCCAGCGGCCACGTGGCCGGACAGGCCATGCGCCGCTGGCTGCAAGCGGGGCCGGGAGCGGATTTCACCAGCCAGACAGCGACGAAAACAGGAGCAAATTCAGGTGGGCTTTAAACCTGCCTCGCGCACATTCCTGTAGGACCTCATGCTATGGATACAGGAGCGAATCGAGGCCATCCAGCGGGCCATGCCCGCTACTGCCTGACGCTTTGCTGGGCGCGCCAGAGTGCAGCGTAGCGGCCATCTTTTGAGCCGTCTTGCCGCAGCAGCTTCCGTGCGCGTCCGGGGCTGCACTTTTCAAACCTCACGGACAGCGGCCGCAAACAAAGCCCTCAGGCCCGCGCGCGCCGCGCCTGCACGGCTTCGGCCAGCACGTTGATGAGCGCCTCGGAATCGTCCCAGCCCAGGCAGGCGTCGGTGATGCTCTGGCCGTATTCGAGGGTGGCGGGGTCGTCCTGGCCGGGAATGAATTTCTGCGCGCCGGCGCGCAGGTTGCTTTCCAGCATCACGCCGCTGATGCGGCGCGAGCCTGCGCTGATCTGGCGGGCCAGGTCGTGCGCCACATCCAGCTGCTTTTCGTACTGCTTGCTGCTGTTGGCGTGGCTGCAATCGACCATGAGCGTTTCGGGCAGGCCGGCGGCGGCCAGCTGCTGGCAGGCGGCCTGCACGCTGGCGTCGTCGTAGTTGGGCTGCTTGCCGCCGCGCAGGATGAGGTGGCAGTCGGGGTTGCCCTGGGTGTGCACGATGGCGACCTGCCCGCTCTTGCCTACGGAGAGAAAGTGGTGCCCGCGCGAGGCGGCCTGCACGGCGTCGATGGCGATTTTCACGTTGCCGTCAGTGCCGTTCTTGAAGCCGATGGGCGCCGAAAGGCCGCTGGCCAGCTCGCGGTGCACCTGGCTTTCGGTGGTGCGCGCGCCAATGGCGCCCCAGCTGATGAGATCGCCAATGTATTGCGGCGAAATCACGTCCAGGAACTCGCTGGCGGCGGGCATGCCCAGGCGGTTGATGTCCAGCAGCAGCTGGCGCGCAATGCGCAGGCCCTCGTCGATGCGGCAGCTCTCGTCCAGATACGGGTCGTTGATCAGCCCTTTCCAGCCGACGGTGGTGCGCGGCTTTTCAAAGTACACGCGCATCACGATTTCCAGCGCGCCAGCGTGGCGCTCGCGCAGCGGCTGGAGGCGGCGGGCGTAGTCCAGCGCGGCGGCGGGGTCGTGAATGGAGCAGGGGCCGATGACCACGAGCAGCCGGTCATCCGCGCCCCGCATGATGCGGCTCGTGCGCTCGCGCGTAGCGGCCACCAGGGTTTCGGCGTGCGTGCCGTTGATGGGGAAAAAGCGGATCAGGTGTTCGGGCGGGGGCAGCATGGCAATGTCCTTGATGCGTTCGTCGTCAGTCGGGCCGGTTTTCTCGTAGGGCAAACGCCAGGACGGGGCATTGCGGGGCATCGTGGTTCTCCTTGCAAAACGTGAATGGATGAAATGGACATGAAAAAACCGCCGGGCTTGTGAGGCTCCGGCGGTTTCGGGTGAATGTGATCGGGAAGCTTTGCGGCGCGCTTTCAGCAACAGGCCAGCCTCTCGTCCGCCGGGGACAGAGAAAACCAGAACCAAAACCAGAAAGCGCGGCTGAAAGTCATAGGCGGCGGACTCTAGCACACCGGCGGCAGCCCCCTGCCCTGCTCATGGCCAGACGCTGAACAGGGGCCGGGATGCAAAGAGCCAAGGGCTGGCAGAAGAGAAGGACCGGGTCGAATTCGCTCTTGTATCCATAGCATCAGGTCCTAGTGGAATGAGCGCAGGTGCCTATTTTCGGGCTGCTCAATTTGCTCTCTTTTTCTGCATTGATTCGAAGCGCCCGAAGCAGCGCTTTTCGCGCCCACGGACGGACTTTGAGCAAGCTCTTGCGCGCCGCAAGTCAGCGGAACAGCCCTTCCACCCTGGGATCGGTCTGCACGTCGATTTCTTCGGAGAGCATGAGGGTGTAGGACGCCTCGTCCATGAGCTTTTGCGAGGTTTTGGCGGAGCCTTCCAGGTTCACGGCCACCACCATCACGCGTGTGCCCAAGCCGTTGAGCTTGCGAATGAGCGGCACGAAGTCCGAATCGCCCGAGACGAGCACCACCACATCCAGGTTCTTGTGCGCGGCCAGGTCATAGGCTTCCAGCGCCATCCAGACGTCGATGCCTTTTTCTTCGGGCGGATCCAGCGCCTCGTTCATGGGGTGATAGTGCGCCACGATGCTGGAGTGCATCAGGATCTGGTCCTGAAAGCGGTCCACTTCCAGTTGCTTGACCGGGTCTTTCATGGCCTGCACGGATTTGAGCGAAAAGCGGCCCCTGAAAAAGTGTGCTTCGGTGATTTTGCAAAGGTCGGCGTTGCCGTCCGTTTCCAGCCTAGCCACGCGCGCGCGAATGAAGTCGTGCAGTCCGTCTATCGAAAGGTAGCTGCTGCGCTCGTGGCGGTGTTTGTAATGGTTGCTGATGCGCCAGAAAAAGGTGCCGTCGTAAAAAATGCCAATACGGATCATGGAGCTTGGTTTGGTTTTCATCTCTTTTGGGGATTTGCCGGGTTTATGGTTTGGAATGAGCCAGAAAAACCAAGGCCGGGAAATTCACATTCCCGGCCTTGAATGAATATTTTCCCTGCGGATTATTCAGCGCGGTAATTCGGCGCTTCCTTGGTGATTTGCACGTCATGCACGTGCGATTCGCGAATGCCGGCGGCGGTGATTTGCACGAATTCGGCCTTTTCGCGCATTTCCTCAATGGTGGCGCAGCCGCAGTAGCCCATGCTGGCGCGCAGGCCGCCGGCCATTTGGTAAATGATGGCGACCACGCTGCCTTTGTAGGGCACGCGGCCTTCAATGCCTTCGGGCACGAGCTTGTCGGCGTTGGGGTTGCCGGTGCTGCTTTCCTGAAAGTAGCGGTCGGCGCTGCCTTGCTGCATGGCGCCAATGCTGCCCATGCCCCGGTAGCTTTTATAGCTGCGGCCCTGAAAGAGCACGATTTCGCCCGGCGCTTCTTCGGTGCCGGCGAACACGCCGCCCATCATCACGGCATGCGCGCCGGCGGCCAGGGCCTTGGCGATGTCGCCGCTGTAGCGCACGCCGCCATCGGCGATGAGGGGCACGCCCGTGCCTTTGAGCGCCGTGGCCACGCTGTCGATGGCCGTGATTTGCGGCACGCCCACGCCCGCAATCACGCGCGTGGTGCAGATGCTGCCCGGGCCGATGCCGACTTTCACGCCATCCGCGCCCGCCTCGGCCAGCGCGCGGGCGGCGGCGCCGGTGGCGATGTTGCCGCCAATCACATCGACTTGCGGCCAGTTGTTCTTGACCCAGCGCACGCGCTCGATCACGCCCTTGCTGTGGCCGTGGGCGGTATCGACCACGATGGCGTCCACGCCGGCTTTGACCAGCGCTTCCACACGCTCTTCGGTGCCTGCGCCCACGCCTACGGCGGCGCCCACGCGCAGGCGGCCCGAAGCATCACGCGCGGCATTGGGGAAGGTGGTTTGCTTGGTGATGTCCTTGACGGTGATCAGGCCCTTGAGTTCAAAGGCGTCATTGACCACCAGCAGGCGTTCCAGGCGGTGCTTGTTGAGCAGCTGCTTGGCCTCTTCCAGCGTGGCGCCTTCGCGCACGGTGATGAGGCGCTCGCGCGGCGTCATGATCTCGCGCACGGGCATGTCGTAGCGGGTTTCAAAGCGCAAATCGCGCCCGGTGACGATGCCCACGACCTTGCCGTGGTCCACCACCGGAAAGCCGCTCACGCCCAGCTCGTGCGACAGATCGCTGACTTGCCGCACGGTGTGCTCGGGCGTGATGACCACCGGATCGCGCAGCACGCCCGATTCATGGCGCTTGACTTTGGCCACTTGCGCGGCTTGCTCCTGCGCCGTGAGGTTTTTGTGAACGATGCCCATGCCGCCTTCTTGCGCCATGGCAATGGCCAGGCGCGCTTCCGTCACCGTATCCATCGCGGCGGACAGCAGCGGCAGATTCAGGCGGATGTTGCGGGTGAGCTGGGTGGAGAGATTGGCGTCCTTGGGCAGGACCTGGGAGAAAGCTGGCACCAACAACACATCGTCGAAGGTGAGCGCATTGCCGATCAGGCGCATGGGGTATGGCTCCGCAAAAAATGAATTCTACTTGCGGCCTCCAAGCACACGCATACAGCACACGCATGCAGCACGCGCATGCCGCCAGATTCAGCCCGTTTCTGAGCATTACGGCACATTTGCCCCGCCAAACGGGCATTGGCGCGCGGCCAGGCGCGACGCACAATAAGCGCCTTCATTGACCCAGAGCCTTGCAGCCCCATGAAACTCACCGTCCGCGCCCTTGCCGCCGCCTCCTTCGCTGCCCTTGCCGTGGCGGCCAGCCTTCCGGCCCATGCCCAATACCAGTGGATTGACGGCAGCGGCCGCCGCGTTTTCAGCGACCAGCCGCCGCCGCCCGGCACGCCGCAGAAAAACATACTCAAGCAGCCCGCCGCCCGCCCCGCTGCGCCCGCCCCGGCGGCGGACGAAGCCGAAAGCAGCGCCGCCGACAGCACGGCCGCCCCAGCCGCTGCGCCCCAGGCATCCACACCCCAGGCCGCTGCGCCAACAGCGCAAGACAAGGCGCTACAGGAAAAGCTGAAAAAAGCCGAAGCCGAAGAAGCCGCCAAGAAGAAGGCGGAAGCCGACCGGCTGGCCGCCCAGAAGGCCGAAAACTGCAAGCGCGCCATCTCGGCCAAAGCCCTGCTGGATTCAGGCCAGCGCATCATGCAATCAGACGGAAAAGGCGGGCGCTCCTTCATGAGTCCCGAACAGCGCGCCGCCGAAACCAAGCGCATCGAAGAAGTCATGCGCAACGACTGCAATTGAGCGCCTGTTCAGCACCTGTTCAAAGCGCCCGCGCTTGCATGCCAACCGCCTCTCGCAGGCGGTTTGTTTTTGCAGATGACGGCTGCCTGTGCGGCAGATGAGCGGAGCAAACGAAGCAGAATTTATTTGCCTTTTTGCTTCTTGATCAATAGCAATATCTCGGCGCAGATAAAGCGCAATCCCCATTTTTGGCTGCCTGAATTTGCTTCCTGTTTAATAGCAAGCCAGCTTTGAAGAGGCCGTCCCGCCTCCCTCAGACAATCCCCCGCATGAAAAACCCAGAACTGCTGCTGCCCGCCGGCAGCCTTGAAAAAATGCGCGCCGCCTATGACTTTGGCGCCGACGCCGTTTATGCCGGCCAGCCGCGCTACAGCTTGCGCGCACGCAACAACGAATTCCGGCTGGAACAGCTGGCCCAGGGCATCGCCGAGGCGCACGCGCGCGGCAAAAAATTCTTTGTCACCAGCAACCTTTATGCGCACAACGACAAGGTGCGCAGCTACCTGCGCGATCTGGAGCCTGTGATTGCGCTGGGGCCGGACGCGCTCATCATGGCCGACCCCGGCCTGATCATGCAGGTGCGCGAAAAGTGGCCGCACGTGCCCATCCATTTGAGCGTGCAGGCCAACACCACCAACTGGGCCGCCGTGCGCTTTTGGCAAAGCGTGGGCGTGGCGCGCATCATCCTCTCGCGCGAACTCAGCCTGAAAGAAGTGGAGCAGATTCGCCAGGCCTGCCCCGACATGGAGCTGGAAGTGTTTGTGCACGGCGCGCTGTGCATGGCCTACTCGGGCCGCTGCCTGCTTTCGGGCTACTTCAACCGGCGCGACCCCAACCAGGGCACCTGCACCAACGCCTGCCGCTGGAACTACGCCACGCACGAGGCCGACGTGGACCCCAACACCGGCGAAGCCCTGGCGCAAGGCGCGCGCCTGGCGGATTTCAGCTTCGCCAGCGAGCAAGAGCGCGCCGAAAAAGCTGCGCATGAAGCCGTGCATGACGGCGCCATGCCAAGCGCCACCGGCCAGCAGCGCCATCCCAAAGCCGACAAGGTCTATCTCATCGAAGAAGAAGGCCGCCCCGGCCAGCTCATGCCCATCATGGAAGACGAGCACGGTACCTACATCATGAACAGCAAGGACTTGCGCGCGGTTGAACTGGTAGAGCGCCTGTGCCGCATTGGCGTGGACTCGCTCAAGATCGAAGGCCGCACCAAAAGCCTGTATTACGTGGCCCGCACCGCGCAGGTGTACCGCCGCGCCATTGACGACGCCGTGGCGGGCCGCCCCTTCAACCCCGCCCTCATCACCGAGCTGGAGGGCCTGGCCAACCGGGGCTACACCAGCGGCTTTCTGGAGCGCCACCCCATTCAGAGCTACCAGAACTACGAAACCGGCCACTCCACCTCTACCCGCAGCCAGTTCGTGGGCGAAGTGCGCGCCTGCGCGGACGGCTGGGCCGAAGTGGAAACCAAAAACCGCTTCGCCGTGGGCGACCTGATCGAAATCATCCACCCCGCCGGCAACCGCATCTGCCGCCTGGCGGCCATGAAAAACGCCGAAGGCCAGAGCCTGCAAGTGGCCAGCGGCAACCCCTTGCGCGTGTGGATTCCGATGGACGGCCCGGCCGATGGCGCGCTGATTGCCCGCGTATTCGAGCCGCAGGCCGCGTGAATCCGGTTGTGGCTGATGGGCATTGCGATGCCTTCAGATGCCGTCCGCTATCTGGCCGTGAGAGGCGAAAGCGCAGAAATCGGAATGGGGCAGCAAAGCGCAAACTGAAAACGGAGCTTGCGGCCCGCTGAGAACTTGCAAGGCCCACGAGTACCCGAGTCCGCGCTTTTGTGCCCCCGGGCAGAGGGCAAACAGGTTCCAGACGGCTCCCGCCCGTCAGATCACATCAAAAAAAAGAGCAAATCTGGAGGGTGAAAAGTGCCGCCTGGCGCAGTTTCCACTAGGACATCATGCTATGAATAAAGGAGCAAAATGACGCAGAGCGCTGAACCCTGCGAAGCGCCCATTCCGGCCAGCTTTTTTGCGCCTTGCTGGCGGAGACCAAACAGGTTTTCAGTCCTGCCGGGGTGAAACGCGGGCGACTTCGGGAATGCCGACCACGCCAAAAAACAGGGCGATCAGGCGGTTGAGGTTGGTGAAGGCAACTTTTTTTTCCTGTGCCTGAAGATCGGCCGCCCAGTTGAGCAGCATGCCGGCGGCGGCGAAATCCACGCGCAGCACGAAGCGGCAGTTCAGCTCGACGTAGCGGGCATCGCCGAGGCGCTCGCGGATGGGGGCGAGGATGGCCGTGGGGTCGTCCAGGATTTCGCCGCTGAGCTGGGCGCGCAGGTGGCCTTCGATGAGCTGCACGTCTTCTTGCGGGGCGTGCGTGTCCTGCGCGGCTGCGGCAGGTTCTCCGCCCAGCTCGGCCAGGATGGTTTCGCCTTCGGGCGTCATGGCCGTGTAGTGGCAGCGAGGGGCTTGCCAGGCAGGCGGGGAGACTTCGTAGGTAACGCAGTAATTGAGCGCCACAAGGTCGAATTCATCCATTTCGCCCATCAGGCGCAGCAGAGCCAGGCGCGCTGTCCACCACTGCGTGTCGGTGTTGCGGTCTTCGTTGGGGGTTTTTTCGGCCAGGATGTCCAGCAGTGCTTCCGCGCCGAGGAATTTGATGCGGTCGCCGCTGTCGGCCCAGCGGTGCAGCTGCTCTGTCAGGGCTGGCAGGGCATCAGGGTTGATGCTTTTGAGCGAGCGCCAGTCGATGCGCCAAGGCGGCGTGTTGCGCTTGATGACGCCTGCCAGCGCGGCCATGGATTGCACGCTGAGCGTGGCGGGCGCGGCCCATTGGGCCAGCGCCGCGCGCGCGTTTTTCGGACTGGCGGCATGGCGGGCCATTTGCGCCAGCTTTTCAGGCGTGAGCATGCCCCACTGCGGGGCCGAGCGGCCAAAGCGGCTGGCAAATTCAATGGCGGTTTCGTCGAATTTGGCTTGCTGCGCCGTGGCGCGGTAGAGGTCGAACAGGCATAGCCAAGTGTCTTCATGATCCTGACGTGGGCCGCCTTCGGCAATCAGCGCGCGCAGGCTTTCTTCGGCTCCGGCGGCGTCACCATTGGCGAAGCGGATGGCGCTTTCTTCCAGCTCCGCGTCTTGCGGCATCTCGGCGGAGACTTCCACGTTGAAGTCGCCCATGATGCCGAAGGTGTAGGCGTCGCGATCTTCTCCTGTGGCGTGCGGAACGTGCTCGTGAGGAGCGTCGGCATGGGTGGGCGGCTCTTCCGCTTTGGTGGCGGGGGCGTCCACCAGGGTGTCGTGCTCATCTTCCATTGAAGGTGGAACCACTTCGACCACGCCTTCCGGCAAATGGGACATGGGCATGGTGGCGGCGAAAGCCGTGTTTTCGACGGCGGGCGGAGCATGGGGCGCGGGTTCGGGAGGAGGCGCCTGGGGTTCGGGCGCAGCGTCGTTGCGGGGTTTCTTGAACCAGGCCTGCGCCATCTGTTCTTCGATCTGGTCGATCTTTCTTTCCAGCGTGCGGGCGCGGTGAGGCCGGACGGCGTCAGGAGGAGCGCTGTTCAGGTAGCTGGATGGGCCTGCGTCTGAACTGGAGCTCTTGTTTTTGGCCACTTCGCCACGGCGGATTTTGCGCAGCGTTTCGAACTCGTCGCGGCGCGAGGCGTCGTTGCGGCGCTTGCGCTCGATCATGTCCTTGAGCGCCTGCCGCGTGTCGGACGCATCTTGCCGGGAATCCAGCTGGTCCAGATCTGACCAGCCGGTGGCCGAGTTCTTGACGAACTTGGCCATCCGCGAGAGCAGGCCGCTGGGAGAGGTGTTCTTGCTCATGGGCGCATTATGCGAACGGGCACAGGCGGGCGGCCAGCCGGACGCTTACTCGCCAAACATTTTTTGCTTGAGTTCGCGCCGCTGCTGCGCTTCCAGTGAGAGTGTGGCCGTGGGGCGCGCCAACAGGCGGCCCACGCCGATAGGCTCGCCGGTTTCATCGCAATAACCGTATTCGCCCATGTCAATGCGGGCAATGGACTGCTCGATTTTTTTGAGCAGCTTGCGCTCGCGGTCGCGCGTGCGCAGCTCCAGGGCGTGTTCTTCCTCGATGGTGGCCCGATCGGCCGGGTCGGGCACAACAATGGTGTCTTCGCGCAGGTGCTCAGTGGTTTCGTCGGCGTTTTCCAGGATGCCGTTTCTCAAGCCAACAAGCTTGTGGCGGAAAAAGGCCATCTGCGCTTCGTTCATGTACTCGTCATCGGGCATGGCAAGCACCTCGGCGTCGGTCAGCTCTTGAGCGGGCTTGTTTTTCCAGTTGTCGGCCAGGCGCGGATCTTTCTTGATCAGGGCCGCGGCGGCAGGTTTGGCAGCGGGGGGAGGCAATGTCTTTTTGTGGGCCGTGGACGTTTTGGCCCTGGACTTGACCGTTGCCTGCGCGGGCGGCGTTTGCCGGGTGCTGGCGGTCTTGGAAGCAGTTTTTCCAGCCGTGGTTCTCATGAGGCACTTCTCCCTTGGTTGGAGCCTGGCGCAGGGGCCGGGCGAAAAAAATAGGCGGGCGATTGTATAGAGCGTGTCTGGCCCCGAAGCCGGGTTCAGACCAGGCATTGCGACAGCCCTTGTTCAAAGATGTCGCGCGGCAGGTCAATGCCGATGAACACCATCTTGCTGACGCGCTTTTCGCCTTCAGCCCAGGCCGGACCCAGGTCGCTGCCCATGAGCTGGTGCACGCCCTGGAAGATGACTTTGCGCTGCACGTCCTTCATCCACAGCACGCCCTTGTAGCGCAGCATCTTGGGGCCGTAGATATTGACGATGGCGCCCAGAAAGTCTTCCAGCCGGGCCGGGTCAAAGGCGCGTTCGGTGCGGAAGACGAAGCTTTTCACGTCGTCGTCATGCGCGTGGTGGTGGCTGTGATGCCCGTGCTGGCAGTGGCCATGCGCGTGGTCGCAGCCCTCGTGACCATGGTCATGGTGGCCGTGACCGTGTTCATGGGCGTGGCCGTGCTCTTCTTCCTTGAGAAAGTCCGGGTCAATGTCCAGCCGCGCGTTCAGGTTGAAGCCGCGCAGATCCAGCACGCTTTTAAGCGGCGCCTGCCCGAAGTGCGTGACGTGCTGCCCCGCGCGCGGATTCATGTGCGCCAGACGGTGTTGCAGCGCAGCCAGCTCGTCGCCGGACACCAGATCGGCCTTGCTGATGAAGATCTGGTCGGCAAAGCCCACCTGGCGGCGCGCTTCCTGGCGCTCATCGAGCTGCTGCATGGCATGCTTGGCATCGACCAGAGTCACGATGGCGTCCAGCAGATATTGCTCGGCCACTTCGTCGTCCATGAAAAAAGTCTGCGCCACGGGGCCAGGGTCGGCCAGGCCGGTGGTTTCGATGATCACGCGTTCGAAGTCGAGCGCGCCGCTGCGCTTGCGGGCGGCCAGATCGGCCAGGGTGGCGCGCAAGTCTTCGCGGATGGTGCAGCACACGCAGCCGTTGTTCATTTGCACGATCTGCTCTTTGTCGTCGCTCACCAGAATGTCGTTGTCGATGTTCTCCTCGCCAAACTCGTTTTCGATGACGGCAATCTTCTGCCCGTGCGCCTCGGTCAGCACGCGCCGCAGCAGCGTGGTTTTGCCGGAGCCGAGAAAGCCGGTGAGGATGGTGGCGGGGATGAGGGACATTGGATGCACAAGGGCCGGTTTGAAAGGGCGCGGAGTGTACCGCCGCATTCGCGGGCCTGCCTGGCGGTTCGGCATGCCTTGAAACCATGTTTGCAAACGGTTAATACGGCGGCAGGGTTTCTATTGTTTCGATAGCAACGAATCCAGCAACCACGGGCGCAAGCGGCGAATCGGATTTCTGGCATTGACGAAACGCAACAAGAAGAAATCTGGTTTGCAATACCATTCACAGCTCATCTCTTATAGAGGAGTTGCAAGATGAAACCTTTTCAGACCATTGCCCAATCCATCGGCCTGGCGGCTCTGCTGGCTTTCGGCGCAGCCGCGCAAGCGGCGGATGTGGCGCTCACCCCGAATGAAATGGCGTTCAAGGACGGCCGCGCCGTGCTGGACGACAACAGCGAATTCACCACCAAAACCATCCGCGTCACCATCGAGCCGAACAAGAAGCTGGAGCCGCACGGACCGAAAGAAGGCTATTTCTTCGTGACCGTCATCAGCGGCACGCTGGAGCTGGGCTTTGGCAAGACGTATGACGAGGCCAAGCTCAAAACCCTGCCGCCCGGCAGCATCTTCACCCACCCGGCCGGGCAGCTGCACTTCGCCAAAACGGGCAAAGACCCCGTGGTGCTGCAAATCACCGTGATCAAGCCCAAGGGCAGCGCCGACAAGAGCGAGCACTGAGCCAGCAGGCGCATTTCCCGCTGTTTCACACGCCATTCGTTTCTTCCTTTCGTTCTTCCGGCTGCCCTCCTTATCAGGACGGGCGGCCTTTTTTCCGCCCAATAGCTGTCATGAGAGCTGTCATGAAACCTTTCATCCCACACCCGCACGCCTTGGCTGCCGCCTCGGCGCTGGCCCTGGCCGCGCTGTGCACCAGCGCCGCCGCGCAAACATCCGCTTCCAGCGCGCCCAAGAAAGACAAGGCAGACCCCGCGCTGCCAGCCGTGCTCGTCACGGACAAGCAGGAGACCATCGCCGGCCAGGTCAGCGTGGACACGCGCGCTCCCGCCGTGGCCCCGCGCATGACCGATGGCGCTTCGCTGCTCAAGGAAATTCCCAACATGAGCGTGGTGCGCAAGGGCCAGCAGGCGGGCGATCCGGTCTTTCGCGGCCTGGGCGGCTCGCGCCTAGCCATCACCGCCAATGACCAGTTCCTCTACGGCGGCTGCGGCATCCGCATGGATACGCCCACTTCCTACATCAACCCGCAGGCGTATGACGAACTCGTCGTCACCAAAGGCCCGCAAACCGTGCTCAAAGGCCCCGGCCTGGTGGCTGGCGCGGTGGAATTCGTGCGCCACCCGCGCGTGTACGACAAATTCAGCACCGAGTTCGACGGCGCCCTGTCGCTGGGCAGCTTTGGCTATGTAGACGCTTTTGGCGACTTCGCTGCAGGCAACCCCCTCGTTTCCCTGCGCGCCATCGCCACGCGGGGCAGAAGCGACGACTACAAAGACGGCGACGGCAACGAAGTGCGCTCCTGGTACACGCGCAAGAGCGGCTCGCTCAACCTGGCCGTCACGCCCACCCGCCATTTGCGCTTTGAACTCTTTGCAGACGCCAACCGCAGCAAGGCCAAATTCGCCAGCCTGCAACTGGACTCGGGCAAAACCGACCGCAACTCCTACGGCGCCAAAGCCGAAATCAGCGACATCAACCCCCTGCTGCAAAAGCTCAGTTTCGAAACCGGCTACAGCCACCAGGACATCATCATGGGCCGCCAGTTCCGGGGCCTGCTGGCGGGCGGCAATCCGGACCGCATCACCCGCAACGCCAAGGCCAGCGCCGAACTCGCCTGGGGCGCCAACCGCACCACGACCGGCCTGGACTGGTACGCCGACGAGCACCGCGCCCGCCGCGCCTACACCAACCTGGCCCGCAGCCGCAGCGAAACCTCCAGCAACATCGGCGTCTTCCTTGAAAACCGCATGAACCTGGGCGAAGACCGCGCCTGGGTCGCCGGCCTGCGCCGCGACCGCACCCGCGCCACCACCTACCCCGGCTTCTGGTACGGGCCAAACGCCAAACAGCGCAAAAACCGCTACAACCTCACGGCCGCCTTCACCCGCTTTGAATTCGGCCCGCGCCCCTGGCATCACTACGTGGGCCTGGGCTACACCCAGCGCGCCCCCGACTTCTGGGAACGCAACCGCAACCGCGACATCAAGCCCGAGAAAAGCCTCCAGCTTGATGTGGGCACCCGCTATACCGAAGGCAACTTGCGCCTGAGCGGCTCGGCCTTCATCAACCGCATCAACGACTACATCCTCATCTACAAGAACAACCCGCGCCTCAACGACCTGGCGGCCAATTCCTTTGCACGCAACATCAGCGCCATGCGCTACGGCTTTGAAGCCAGCGCCGACTACGCGCTGCCCGCCAACTTCAAAGTGGGCGGCGACCTGGCCTGGACCTGGGGCCGCAACCAGACCGACCACCGCCCCCTGGGGCAAATCCCCCCGCTGGAGCTGCGCCTGCGCGCCGGCTACGAAACCCAGCAGGCATCGCTCATCGGCGTGATGCGCGCCGCCGCACGGCAAAACCGCGTCAGCGTGGGCGACGGCAACGTCAATGGCGTGGACATCGCTCCCACCCCCGGCTTTGCCGTCTTTGGCGTGCACGGCCACTGGCGTTTCAACCAGCACGCCCGGCTGAACTTCGGCATCGACAACATCTTTGACCGCACCTACGCCGAGCACCTCACCAAAGCCGTGCAAACGCCCGAGTTCTACAACGGCCTGGGCCTGAACCCCAACGCCGGCTCCACCACCCGCATCAACGAACCCGGCCGCTCCTTCTGGGTGCGGCTGGACATCAAGTTCTGAACCCGCAGGCGGCGAAAAATCAAGGGGCAGAATTTGCTCCTTGATTCATAGCAAACTTTCCCGTAAATGCTGCGACAAGGCCCGTTTGAAGGGCCTTTTTTCTGCTCCTCTTTCTGTAGATTCTCTGCAATCAGTCTCTCATCACCGGCAATCCTGAATCTGGCGCCGGCCAGCCTGCCTGGAAATGGTGTGCAATGCTTTATGGTGCGAAACGGACAAGGCCGAACTTGGACGATGCCCTGGATTTTTGTTCACACGACAGAGAAAATACCGGAGAAGCCCATTTTTTTGATGACGAAAAGGCCATAGCAGAAAGCACCAATATTGCCTCCAATATCAACCAGAAAATAATCCGTGCAGCGGTTGAAAATAGCCGCCAACCGTGAAGGCCAGAGCTTTACGATTATGGGCAGGACTTGGCGGGCAATATCAACGGAGCGAAGAAAACAGGACGGACAGATGACAACCAGAAGATGCATGGTCATGGCTTTCTGCCTTATGGGGTTGCATGGCTGTGACATGACGAATATGGAAACCAATCCTGGAAGCGCCGAAATAAAAGCGGCAAAAACCGGCGATGGAAAGGTTCGAAATGAGCTTACCCCCATCGCCGCGCGTTTTCCCATGCTGAAAAACGCAAAATCCATCCAATGGACAAGCGGGGTAATGGGAGATCCGGCCATGCCGGGGCCATCCCTTTACTGGATAGATGCAGTGATCCGGCCAGACGCTGGATTGCTTGAAAAAATCGGCCAACTGGAAGGCCTTGCCCATGCACAGCCGCCGGGTGATACGCACCCGGCCATCCAGCGCCTGATCCCTGAAGGGCGCTATCAGACATCGCCGGAGCTTGACGGACTTTTCACACATGGAACATGGCTGTGCAAAGCCTATTTCGAGACGTCACAAAACCTTGTGCTGCTGCTTGCCAAGGGGCCATAGCAGAGCAAAAGCAGAGCCAGTGTGCAGAGCAAGAATCGAAACCATGAAACGGACTGACTTGGGCTGATCCTCCTGAGCAAGCGCACGCGTTGGATGCCGTGCTGATTGCCGCGCCGGGTTCGGCCAAGAACAATCGCTCCGCAAACCATGCGGCGGCTGGCGAGTACAGCGGGCCGCCCCACCGCATCATCCACGCCCATGCCCACTCCACCTCCCGCCACACTGGCCCAGGCCCTGGCCCAAGCCGCCGCCAGCGGCCTGCCGCGCCTGGAAGCGCACATGCTGCTGCTGCACGCGCTGGGCCGCCCCGCGCACGAGCGCGCCTGGCTGCTGGCGCACGACAGTGACGCGCTGCCCGCAGAGCAGGCCCGCCGCTTCGCCAGCCTGTGCCAGCGCCGCGCGGCGGGCGAGCCAGTGGCCTACCTCACGGGCCGCAAAGCGTTCTACGGGCTTGAGCTGCAAGTGGACGCACGCGTTCTCGACCCGCGTGACGACACCGAAACGCTGGTGGACTGGGCGCTTTCGCTCCTGCCAGCCCAAGCCCCTTCCCGCCCCTTGCGCGCGCTGGACCTGGGCACGGGCAGCGGCGCCATCGCCCTGGCCCTGGCCAGCCAGCGCCCGCAAGCCGACATCTGGGCCAGCGACGCCAGCGCTGACGCTTTGGCCGTGGCCGCCGCCAACGCCCAGCGCCTGGCCCTGCGCCTGAACCTGCGGCAAGGCGACTGGCTGCGCGCCGTGGCCGACGCGCCCGCGTTTGACCTCATCGTCAGCAACCCCCCCTACATCGCCGAGGGCGACGCCCACCTGCCCGCGCTGGCGCACGAGCCGCGCCTGGCCCTGACCAGCGGCGCGGATGGGCTGGACGCCATCCGCGCCATCATCCACGCCATCGCCCGCGCCGCGCCCGCGCGCGCCCATCTGCGCCCCGGCGGCTGGCTGCTGCTGGAGCACGGCCACAACCAGGCCCCCGCCGTGCGCGCGCTGCTGGCCGCCGCAGGCTTTGCCCGCGTGCAATCGCGCCGCGACCTGGCAGGCATCGAGCGATGCAGCGGCGGGCAATGGCCAGGCAACAAGCCGTCATGAGCGCGAAACGCAGCGGGCGGCTGATTGCCGCCAGGCGCGGGCCGGACGGCTCAAACAAGTCTTTCAGCTGAGCAAAGCCTGCCCGGCTGCCTCAAAAACAGGAGCAAATTCAAGCAGTCAGAATACCTGCTCTGCGCTTATTTCACTAGGACAGTGCGCTATGAATAAAAGAGCTATAGAAGCCTCTCCTCGCCGCTTATTCAATGCAGCACCTCTCACTGCCTGCTCTTTCTCTTTCCACGGCCCCAAACTGCAGGAAATGCGGCACAGCGGCAACCCGTGTTCGCACTCTTTGCGCCAAGGCTTGGGGCGATGATGGGATATGGGACGGAATTCCAGAAACGGCAGCAACCGCAAAAACCGCGTCAGACCCCGGCTTCGGAAAGCGATGCGCGCAGCGGTTTGCTGTTGCAGCGCCCATCCCGCAAAAGCGCAGTCTCGGGCGTTCGTGGGCGTTGCAATCCTTGAAAGGCCCATTTCGGTCGGCGCCATGCCTGAAAACTGAAAATCCGGAATAGCCGCGCCGAAAATCTGCCATTCATCCGTCGTTATTTATCCGCCGCTATTTATCCGCCGCTTTCGGGCTGCCGCTCACGCGGCCCCATTGGCTTGATGTTTATCAATCCGGCTGCGAGGCAATTCTTTACAATTGCGTCAAAAAGCTGCCAGCCGAGCGGCCGTCCACGATGAAAACCGCGTCAGGCCCCTGCGTTTCATGGGGCCGTTTTTTCATTGGTGGATTTCTGATGCGTTCCCTCCATTCTCCTTTCTGGCGTTTTTCCGCCCTAGCCTGCGGCATTTTTCTTTTGTTGGGCCAGGCTGCTGCGCAGCAGGCGCAGCGGGCGCAGGAAAAAGACAAAGAAAAAGTCCCGAACCTGCCTGAAGTCACCGTCACGGGCACCAGCATGGCGACGGATTTGCAGACTTATCCCGGTTCCGTTTCCGTCGTGACGCCGCAGCAATTAAGCACGTCCAGCACAGTAATCAGCGTTCTGCGCAATATGCCGGGCGTTTCCGTTGGCAATGACATGGGGCGTGGTCTGGGTGAATCTTTTTATATTCGCGGCTTTGGCTACCAGTCGGAAAGCCGCATCATCATCATGCAAGACGGCGTGCGGCGCTCGCTGAGCATGTATTCCAACCATATTTCCTCTTTCCGCTCCGATCCTGATTTGCTCAAGCGCGTGGAAGTGGTTAAAGGCGCTTCGTCCATTCAATATGGCGGCGGCGCGATTGGCGGCGTGGTGGACATGGGCATGAAAACCGCCGAAGATTTTGTGCAGGAAGGCAAGGACAGGGGTTTTGCCGCCAAGTTGCGTTATGAGCACAACAATTACCGCGAGGGCTATTTGGCCGGAGCTTTCGCGCCCAAGGACCAGCCTTTTGAATTCATGGCCTATGGCAAGAAAGGCAGGCGCGGCGATCAGGAAATGTCGCGTGTTTGGGGCCATATCAACGGTCAGCCCGCCCGCAAGGTGCCCACGGACGAAGACACAACGGTGGCCTATCTGCAAGGCGGCTTCAAAATCACGCCGGAGCAGAAAATTTCGCTTTCCTATTTTGATTACGGAATGGATGTAGAAACCGTCTGGCAAAACCTGTATCACACCAGTCCGAACAGCACGACTGGCCCGGTGATCGGGAAGCTCAAACAGCAGGACTGGATAGCGAAATACACATTCAAGCCCGCCGCCAACCCGTGGATTGATTTGACAGCTACGGCCTTTCATTCCAGGGGCAGCTATGACCGGCATTTCACCATCACCCCCAGCCGCTACAAAAATGAAGACCAGCGTCATGGATTTCGCTTCAAGAACATCTCCCATTTCGAGACCGGCCGCGTCGGGCATCGCCTGCTGCTGGGCGTGGATTATGAAAAACGCAATGAGAATGCCCTTTTCGTGCGCAATGGCGTGACGGATGAGTTCGGTTCCATGCCCAATACTTATATTGATTCGGGCATCTACGGGCATCTTGAATCTTCATTCATGAATGGCGGCTTGACCTTGCAAGTGGGCGGGCGTTATGACCGCTATGAACGCAAGGTAGACAAATACGACTATTCGGCCAAGAAATCACATTTTTCTCCGCGCGTGGGTCTGAGCGTGCGCGTGGCTGATGGACTGTATTTGCTGGGCAACTGGTCTGAAGCTTTTCGCGCGCCTACGCCGCATGAAACGCACTCGGCCGGGGCCATTAATCCGCATCATTACCTTATTCCCAACACCGGACTGAAGCCGGAAACCGCGCGCGAAACCGAAATCGGTTTTTCATGGACGAAAAATGGCCTTTGGGCGGCAAATGATTCGCTGGAAACCAAGCTGATGCTGTTCAGCGGCCGCGTCAAGAACCTGATTTCGCTGGAACTCGTGCGCCCGAATGAAAAGCCGCCGGAAAGCGAGTCGTATGCCATGTATCTGAATACAGACAGCGTCAAGCGACACGGCCTTGAATGGACAGGCACATATCAACAAGCCTGGGGCAATGTGGGGCTGGGCTATTCGCGCATCCGCCAGACCGACCGCGCCACGGGGCGCAACGTGCCTGGCACTTTCGCTGACAAGCTCAACCTGCACGGCCACTGGCAGGCGGCGCCGGGCCTGCTGCTGGGCCTGAATGTGAACCATTGGTTCAAGCCCAAGCAGAACCCGGAATCCTTCGTGTCGCAAGGCCGGCGCTACTGGTATGTGCGCAAGGCGTTCACCGTTGTCGATCTGGATGCGCGCTGGCAGCCGCGCCCCTGGGCAAGCGGCCCCTTCGGGCGCGACATGGAAGTGACGTTCGGCATCAAGAACGTGTTTGATGCTTCCTACATGAACGCCTTTGTTGCTGAAACATCCCAGCGCGTGGGCAAGGGCCGCAATATCTATGTGGGCTTGAGCACCCGCTTCTGACGCGCAGCCCGGCTGCTTTGCAGGCCGTCCGGCGCTCCCTATTCAGGCTGCCGGGCGGCCTGTTTCTGCTTCTATAAAAAGAGCAGCCTTTCAAGACTCTGTCAGGACATCAGCTGATTTGAGCGCCTTGAATCCGCTCCTGTTTCAGAAGCAATCTGCGCCCATTTACACGCTGGCGATATGCTGCGCGCCTTTTGCCGCCTGGCCCTTGCCCATGATGATTGCCCTGAACCAGCTGCCCCCCGGCGCGTGGCGCCACGTGCGGGGCGTGCTGACCGATATTGACGACACGCTGACGACCGATGGCGCCATCACGCCCGATGCGCTGGCTGCGCTTGAGGCGCTGCGTGCGGCGGGGCTGCCGGTCATCGCCATCACGGGCCGCCCGGCGGGCTGGAGCGAGCCGTTCGCGCGCACGTGGCCGCTGAGCGCCATCGTGGCGGAAAACGGCGCGGTGGCGCTGGCGCGGCAGGGCGGCGCACTGCGCAAGTGGTATTTCGAGCCGGATGCCGCGCGCCGCCAGGCCAACTATGCGCGCCTGCAAGCGGTGGCCGCGCGCGTGCTGCGCGAAGTGCCGCTGGCGCGGCTGGCGCAAGACAGCGCGGGGCGCGAGACGGACATTGCCATTGACCACGGCGAGTTCACGCATCTGCCGCCCGCCGCCATTGAGCAGGCCGCCGCGCTGATGCGGGCCGAGGGGCTGACGGCCACGGTCAGCAGCATTCACATCAATGGCTGGATTGGCGGGCATGACAAGCTGGCCGGGGCGCACTGGATCGTGCAGCTGCTGCTGGGCCGCCGCCTGGCGGATGAAATGGCGCACTGGGTGTACGTGGGCGATTCCACGAACGACCAGCGCATGTTCCAGCACTTTCCCAACAGCGTGGGCGTGGCCAACGTGGCGCGCTTTGCGCCGCACATGGAGCACTTGCCGCGCTACGTGGCGCAGGGCGAGCGCGGCGCGGGCTTCGCGCAGGCGGCGCAGGCGGTGCTGCAAGGGCGCGGCTGACCATGCCGGAGGCGGCGGGCAGGCTCCATGCGCATGCAAGATGCCCAGATGCACGCGCAAGAGCGGGCCGCCCGGCTCTTTTCATGTGCGCTGACACGGTTTTATGTGCTGTAAAACCATTTGTCACACAAGGTACACTTGGCCGCTTGCGACCAGGAATTGATTGCGGATTGCCATGAAGGCGGGCAATCCATTGTTGAACGTTACAGGCCATGACTCATCGCTCCACGGTTCTCATCGTCACCCCCGAGCAGACGCGCTCGGTGGAAGTCAATACGCGCCTGCTGCTGTCCATGCGTCCGCTGCTGATGGGGCTGGGCGCCGTCATCGTGGCCTTGCTGGGCGCGCTGGCCGCCATCGGCTGGGGCTACTGGGGCCAGCGGCAGGCGCAAAGCGAGCGCCATCAGCAGGCGCAGGTTGAACATCAGCAGTTGCTGGAAGAACGCGCCCGCGAAATCGAGGCGCTGCGCCAGCAGCTGGAGCAGGCGCGGGACACCCAGTCCGCCGAAATGGCCGCCAAGGCCGCCGAGGTGGACGCCAAGCTGGCCGAGCTGAAAAAGTCCGAGCACATGCTGGCCGAACTGCGCGAATACCTGAAAGCGCGCGGCGTGAACGTCAAGCCCGTCTCCGTCGAGCCGCCCAGGGGCAAGCCCAACAAGGCGGCGGGCGGCCCCGTTTCAAGCCGCGAAGTGCGCCAGGCCCCTGGCCGCCAGGCGGCGGTGGAAGACGCGGGCGACTTGCTGCAAGTGCTGCAATCCGTGCCGCTGGGCATGCCGCACAACGGCCCCATCAGCTCGCGTTTCGGCAACCGCTCCAACCCTTTCACGGGAAAAGGCAGCGAATTCCACGGCGGGCTGGACCTGAAGGGCAGCACGGGCCAGCCCATCCGCGTCACGGCCAAAGGCAAGGTCCACTTCGCGGGCGTGCAGTCCGGCTACGGCAATGTCGTGATGGTGGACCATGCGCACGGCTACAGCACGGTTTATGCCCACCTTTCCAAAATCGGCGTGAAAGCCGGGCAGCACGTGGAAGCGGGCAGCGTCATCGGCCAGCTGGGTTCCACAGGCCGCTCCACCGGCCCGCACCTGCATTACGAGGTGCAGAGCAAGGGCCAGCGCATTGACCCGGAGCAGTTCCTCTCGCTCAACGCGCCCGTCAGAAAGCAGCTTGAAAAGCCCGCCTCCGAGGCCGTGCCCTGAAGCGGCGGCCCCGCCTTTTTCCAGCCGCTCATCCCAGTCTGTTTTTCCCGC
Source organism: Ottowia sp. oral taxon 894 (assembly GCF_001262075.1). Classification (GTDB taxonomy): domain Bacteria; phylum Pseudomonadota; class Gammaproteobacteria; order Burkholderiales; family Burkholderiaceae_C; genus Ottowia; species Ottowia massiliensis. The sequence continues at coordinate 1,026,366 of NZ_CP012073.1, forward strand.
CCTTTCCTTTTTTCTCCCAAGCAAGGCAGCAGCATCATGTTCGGTTCCGGCAAAGACAAAAACACCCCCGCGCCTTTCAGCGCCAGCAAGCAGATTGACACCGTGATTGCCGAGCAGTGCACGCTCGAAGGCGATCTCACGGCGCAAAACTCCATCAAGCTCGATGGCCGCATCCACGGCACGCTGCGCTGCGAGGGCAGCGCCGTCATTGGCGAGACGGGGCTGGTCAAAGGCGATGTCTATGCCTCCGATCTGCTGGTGCTGGGCCGGCTCGAAGGCAACGTTCACGCAGGCCGCCTGCATTTGCAGTCCACCGCGCAAATTCAGGGCAACATCGAAGCCGAAACCCTGCAAGTGGACCCGGGCGCGCGCTACCAGGGCAGCGTCACCATGCGCGTTCCCAACGCTGCCTCCACGCCCCTGCTGCCTGGCAGCGAGAGCGCCACGGCCAAGGCGTGAGCGGCCGCCGCATTCTTCGCCAGCGCCCTCCGGGGCGCTTTTTCATGCCCGCCGCCTGCCAAGCTGCCCGCAGGGGCCTCTCGCGCAAGACGGGCGCAAGGAATAAGAACCGGCTCGAAGCCTGCCCGTGAGTGCAAAAAGCGCGGCTCCGGGCGCTTTGCCGCGTTTCAGCCCCAAAGGTTTCAGCTCCGGCTCCGGCGGCCCGCTCTGGCGCGCCCGCGCGACAGGAAGGAGCCTGCCAGGCCATATCAAAACAGGAGCAAATTCAGGCCGCCAGAAATGCCGTCTTGCGCAGATTCCACTAGGACCTCATGCTATGAATAAAAGAGCGAAATAAGGCCGCACAGGCTGCAAGGCGCAGGCCGCCCGGAGCCGCGCTTTTTGCACTCACGGGCAGGCTTTGGGCCGGTTTTCAGGCCAGTGCCTGGCGCATGGCGGCGATGGTTTGGGCGTAGTCGCTCTGGCCGAAGATGGCGCTGCCGGCCACGAAGGTGTCGGCCCCGGCGTCGGCCACACGGCGGATGTTGGCGGGCTTGATGCCGCCATCGACTTGCAGGCGGATGTCGCGGCCTGATTGCTCGATGCGGCGGCGCGCCTGTTCGGTTTTGCGCAGGGCGCTGTCGATGAAGCTCTGGCCGCCAAAGCCGGGATTGACGCTCATGATGAGGATGAGGTCGATGTCGTCAATCAGCCAGTCGAGCACGTCCAGCGGGGTGGCGGGGTTGAAGGCCAGGCCGGGGCGGCAGCCTGCGGCGCGGATGGCCTGCACGCTGCGGTGCGGGTGGGCGCTGGCTTCGGGGTGGAAGCTGATGGTGGCCGCGCCCGCCCGGGCAAAGGCGGCGGCCAGCGCGTCCACGGGCTGCACCATCAGATGCACGTCGATGGGGGCGCTTTGGCCGTCTGGCAGGCGGGCGTGGGGGCGCAGGGCTTCGCAGATCATGGGGCCGAAGGTGAGATTGGGCACGTAGTGGTTGTCCATGACGTCGAAGTGAATCCAGTCGGCGCCGGCGGCCAGCACGTTGCGCACTTCTTCGCCCAGGCGGGCGAAGTCGGCGGAGAGGATGGAAGGGGCGATGAAGTGGCGGGGCGCGGTCATGCGAAGCAGGGCGGGTTGCGGAAGCGGCGGATGAGGCTGCGGGTGAAACCGTGGCCGAAAGGGCCAGTGAAAGGGGCGCATTGTCGCGCCGCTACCATCGTTGCCCATGGCAAAAAATGAATTGGCGGGGGGATGAATGGCCCGTTCGCAGCTTGAACTGGTGCGGCATCTGGAAGCGCTGGATGCCAGCGCGCCGCGCGTGGAGCGGCATTTGTGGTTGATTGGCCTGCTGGACTGGGTGCGCGGCAGCGCCGACTGGCAAAACCCCAGCGAAGACGAGGTGCAGGCCGTGCTCACGCGCGTGCGTTCGCTGCTGGACGCGGTGGCGGTGCGCCCGCACTGGCGGCAGCGCTGGCGGCGCTGGTGGGCGGTGTTCATCACCACCACGGATGAGACGCCGCTGCTGGCGGATTTGGGCTTTGCGCCGCGCGCGGCTTTCTTGAGCGAGCTGGCGCGCCGCCTGCGCAAGAAGCTGCTGCCGGTCACGCCCGATTCGACCAACCAGGCCGATCTGATTTACCTGCTGTTTCCGGGCGAGCTGGATGCGCGCTGGCTGCGCGCGCTGGACAAGGAAACGGCCCGCCGCATGGGCGAGCTGCTGTTTGACGAGGAGCCGCCTGGCCCCGGCAGCGCCGTGCAATACGACTACGCCGAGCGCGCGCTGCTGGACGCGCTCACCTACGCCGTCAGCCAGATCAGCGCCATTGGCCTGTCGCCCGGCATTCGCAGCCGCATGTCGATGGAGGCGCGCCAGGCGCGGCGCTTTCATGATTTGCCCGCAATGTTCGAGGCCCTGCGCACGGCCGTGCAGACGCAGGGGCGCTTGTCGCCCGGCGCGCAGCAGGCCATTGCGGCGTTTCGTGAGCATCTGGACGCCTGCCGCGCCAGCGCCAACACGGTGTACGCGCATTTGCAGGAGCACGGCATCTCGGTGAACATCGAGTTCCAGATTCAGCAAATGCGCCAGCGCATCTTGCGCGTCAAGGGTCTGCTGCTGTGCCTGGAGACGGCCGAGCCGGTGCTGGCGGCGGCGCAAATGCTCTCGCATCTGGTGCGCGTCAGCCGCGACACGCTCAGCGTGCGTGCGCTCATTCGCAGCAACACGCAGCTGCTGGCCGCCAAGGTGACCGAGCGCAATGCCGAAAGCGGCGAGCACTACATCACGCGCAACGGCAAGGAGTACCGCCAGATGCTGCGCGCCGCAGCGGGCGGCGGCGCGGTGATGGCGCTGGCCACCTGGGGCAAGCTGTTTCTGTACACGCTGGGGCTGTCGGCCTTCTGGGGCGGTCTGGCGGCGGGCATCAACTACTCGCTGGCTTTCGTGCTGGTGATGCTGCTGCACTGGACGATTGCCACCAAGCAGCCCGCGATGACGGCGCCAGCCCTGGCCGCCAAGCTGCGCAGCCTGAACGCGCCGGGCGCCATAGACGGCTTCGTGACCGAGGTGATGTTTCTGCTGCGCTCGCAATTTGCCGCCATCGCCGGCAATCTCGTCCTGGTGGTCCCGCTGGCCTGGCTGCTGGGCCTGGCATTCGCGGCCCTGGGCGACACCCGCATGATGACGGCCGGACACGCGCGCCACGTCATCGCCAACCACCATTTGTTTGGCCCCACGCCGCTTTTTGCCGCCATCACGGGCGTGCTGCTGTTTGCCTCCAGCGTGGTGGCCGGGTGGGTGGAAAACTGGTTTGTCTTTCACAAGCTCGATTCGGCCATTGCCTACAACCCGCGCAGCACGCGCTGGCTGGGCAAAGAACGCGCGCGGCGCTGGGGCAGCTACTGGCGCGAACACATCTCCGGCTATGCCGCCAATATCTCGCTGGGGCTGATGCTGGGGCTGGCGCCGCCCGTGCTCCAGTTCTTCGGCATCCACTTTGAAGTGCGGCACGTCACCCTCGTGGCGGGCCAGATGGCTGCCGCCGCGCATCGGCTCGGCCCGGCCGTGCTGCACGAGAGCGCTTTCTGGTGGGCCGTGGCCGGAGCGCTGCTCACAGGGCTGATGAACGTGGCGTTCAGCTTTCATTTCGCCTTTCGCCTGGCGCTGACGGCGCACAACATCTCCAACGTGGAGCGGCACCGCATCTACCGCGCCGTCTGGCGGCGCATGTGGCGCCACCCTCTGGGCTTCATCCTGCCGCGCAAGTCCGACGCGCGCCTGGTAGCCGAAATGGAAACAGCCGCCGCCGCTGACGGTGAAAACGCGGCCCCGGACAGCCCGGCTTCTCCCAAAGAGCCGCCAGCGCGGCAAGACTGAAAGCCGTGATTTGCGCGGCGCGCGGATTTGCGTTCAGCAGATGGGTTCCGTATCAATGGCCGGTTATCTTTTTGTATTTTCATTTGGAGTTTTGGAATGAATCCAGTCGTTTTTGCCGTGTGCCTGATGCTGGCGCTGTCGCTGGCGCGCGTGCATGTGGTTTTCAGCCTGATCATCAGCGCCTTTGCGGGCGGGCTGATGGCGGATATTCCGGCCGCCACCATTTTGGCCGCCTTGCCGCCCGATGCCGTTGCGGGCGTGACTGAACCGGGCTTGGTGCTGAAATTGAAGTATCTGGTCAAGGTTTTTGAGGAAGGCATTACGGCGGGCACCACCACGGCGCTGTCTTACGCGGTATTGGGCGCTTTTGCCGTGGCCATTTCCTATTCGGGGCTGTCGCAGGCCATGGCCAATGTCATTGTCAGGCGCGCCACGCAAGGCAGCGGCCATTATGTGAAATGGCTGCTGATAGCGGCGCTTTTGCTGATGAGCATCATGAGCCAAAACCTCATCCCCATCCACATCGCCTTCATTCCGCTGGTGGTGCCGCCGCTGCTGGTGGTGATGAACCGCCTTCAGCTGGACCGCCGCATGCTCGCCTGCGTGATCACCTTCGGGCTGGTTTGCACCTACATGTTCGTGCCTTATGGTTTTGGCGACATTTTCCTGAACAAAATCCTGCTCGGCAATATCAGCAAATTCGGCATGGATGTATCCGGCGTCAATATCTACCACGCCATGTTCATTCCTGCGCTGGGCATGCTGGCGGGGCTGGCGGCGGCCATTTTCTTCAGCTACCGCAAGCCGCGCCATTATCAGGATTTGCCGGTTGAAGGGGCGGCGGAGCAGGTGGCGGTCAAACGGGAAAATATTATTGTCGCGGTGATTGCCGTGAGCATTGCCTTTCTGGCGCAGAAATATACCGGCTCATTGATTCTTGCGGGCCTGCTGGGTTTTGCCATTTTCATGGTTTCGCGCGTGATTCACTGGCAGCAGGCCGATACGGTTTTCAATAGCGGCATTCGCATGATGAGCATGGTCGCTTTCATCATGATTGCCGCCAATGGTTTTGCCGCCGTGATGAATGCCACGGGCGGCATCGAGCCGCTGGTGCGTGACAGCGTGGCTTTTTTCGGCAACAGCAAGGCGCTGGTTTCGCTGGCCATGCTGCTGGTGGGGCTGCTGGTGACGATGGGCATTGGCAGCTCGTTTTCCACGCTGCCGATCATTGCCGCCATTTACGTGCCGATTTGCGTGCACATGGGGTTTTCTCCGCTGGCCACGGTGGCCATCATCGGCACGGCCGGGGCGCTGGGCGATGCCGGCTCGCCCGCGTCGGACTCCACCCTCGGCCCGACAATGGGCTTCAATGCCGACGGCCAGCACAACCACGTCAAAGACAGCGTCATTCCCACTTTCATTCACTACAACATTCCGCTGCTGCTGGCGGGCTGGGTTGCGGCGCTGGTGCTGTAAGCGCCCGCCTGCGGCCAGGCGGCGCAAGAGGGTCGCGCGGGCCGCTGCCTGCCGGGGTTCTAAACTCGGGCGCGATTTTTTCCCCGCCCTTTTCTTCTTTTCCCCTTTTTTCTGGAAAGACCTGACACATGAAGACTTCCTGGTTCTCCCGCGCCGCCGCCGTGGCGCTGGTGGCGGCGGCCAGCCTGCTGGCCGCTTGCGGCTCCGGCTCCACCGTGCAGCAGCTCACGCCCACGCGTTTCATGGCCGTGGGCGACGGCATGATTGATCTGGGCCACGACGGCAAGCGCTACACCATCAACGACGGCTCCATGCTGTGGACGCAGCAGCTGGCCTCCCATTTCGGCCTGACCCTGGCTGACAGCTCCACGGGCGGCCTGAGCTACGCGCGCGGCAATGCCCGCATCATCGCCGCCGATCCCACGGGCGGCGGCGCGCCCAGCCTGTCCGCGCAGGTGGACGCGCTGCTGGCCAGGCTGAACAACAAGTTTGAAGACAGCGACGTGATCATCCTCTCCGGCGGCCACACCGACATCGTGACCGCCGTGAACGAAACCGGCATTTCCGCCACGACCACGGCCACGGTCAAGGCCGCCGGCACGGCGCTGGGCGATCTGGCCAAGCGCCTGTCCGAGGCGGGGGCCAAGCACGTGGTGGTTTCGGGCGTGTACAACCTGGGCCTGTCGCCCTGGGCGCGCGCCCAGGGCGAAGCCAAGGCCAACGCCATCCGCGATCTGTCCGTGGCTTTCAACGACGCCATGCTGCTGTCGCTGGCGGACACGAAATGGGGCCGCACCGTCCTGGCCATCAACCCCGGCCTGTTCTACAACCTGATTGCGAACGAAACGAAGGATCCGCTTTTCGCCAACGCGAAAGACCCCGTGTGCACCACGCCCGATGCCACCACCTGCACCAACAACACGCTGGTCAGCGGCGCCAAGGTGGAGCAGTACCTGTTTGCCGACAAGCTGTATTTCACCCCCCTGGCCAACCGCCTGTACGGCAGCAGCAGCTACGGCAACAACGCCTATTCGAGCCTGCGCGACCACTGGTGAGCGCCTGAGCGCTGGCGGGCGGCGCCCCAGGCAAAGCAGCGTTTTTCGCTATTGGATCAATAGCGTGTGCTCCTGGTGGAAACTGCGCAAAGCGCCTTTTTGATGCCCTGAATTTGCTCCTGTCAATGAAGCAATCCAGCCTTCAGGCAAGGCGCAGGGCCGCCTGACGCGAAGGGGCGACAGGCGGCCTTTTTCATTGGCCTGCCCGCCTCCGCCTCCTTGAGTTTCCGAATCCCTGAATTCCCGAGTTCTCCCCGAAAGACCTGAAACATGCCGATCACCCCGCAAGAGGCGCTGCTGCGCGCCATTGAGCACCGCGAAATCTTTCAGGACGAAATGCTGCACCTGATGCGGCTGATCATGCGCGGCGAGATTTCGCCGCTGATGGTGGCGGCCATCACCGCCGCGCTGCGCGTGAAAAAGGAAACTGTGGGCGAAATCACCGCCGCCGCGCAAGTCATGCGCGAATTCGCCACGCCCGTGCCCATTGCCGACAAAACGCATTTGGTCGATGTGGTAGGCACCGGCGGCGACGGCGCGCGCACCTTCAACATCAGCACCTGCGCCATGTTCGTGGCCGCCGCCGCCGGCGCGCGCGTGGCCAAACACGGCGGGCGCAGCGTCTCCAGCCAGTCGGGCAGCGCCGATGCCGTGGAGGCGCTGGGCATCCAGCTGAACCTCACGCCGCAGCAAATCGCCCAATGCGTGGCCGAAACCGGCGTGGGCTTCATGTTCGCGCCCAACCACCACCCGGCCATGAAAAACGTGGCCGCCATCCGCAAGGAAATGGGCGTGAGAACCCTGTTCAACCTGCTCGGCCCCCTGACCAACCCGGCTGACGCGCCCAACATCCTCATGGGCGTGTTCCACCCGGATCTGGTCGGCATCCAGGCGCGCGTGCTGCAAGCCCTGGGCGCGCGGCACGCCCTCGTGGTGCACGGGCTGGACGGCATGGACGAAATCAGCCTGGGCGCGCCCACCCTCGTGGCCGAGCTGCAAAACGGCCAAATCCGCGAATACGAAATCCGCCCCGAAGACTTCGGCCTCGACACCCAGCCGCCGCAAGGCATCCGCGTGGCCACGCCCGCCGAATCGGTCGCCATCGTGCGCGCCGTGCTCGCAGGCCAGCCGGGCCAGGCGCAAGACATCGTGGCCCTGAACGCGGGCGGCGCGCTCTACGTCGCCGGCGTGGCCGCCAGCCTGGCCGAAGGCGTGCAGCAGGCGCGCGCCGCCATTGCCAGCGGCGCGGCGCAAGCCAAGCTGGAGCAGGTGCAAGCCTTCAGCCGCGCTGCCTGAAGCCGCACGAAACACGCAAGGCCACCCCGGCAGCCCACACGCAAGAAAAGGAGCGCGCCCCATGTTCCACCACGACATGCCCACCACGGCGGAGCTGTTCAAAATCTTCGGCACCCTCGCCATCGTCATCGTCATCGCCGCTTTGATGACCTACTTCATGCTCATCAAAACCATCCGCAACCTGCGGCGCGGCATTCATGAAGAAAGCGGCGAGACGGGCAGCAAGACAGAAAGCGCGGCAGGCGGCGCGCCCGGAAATGCGCCAAACAGCGCGCCAAACAGCGCACAGAACGACACGCCCAACAGCACACCAGGCGGCGCGCCCGCTGCCGCACAAAGCGCCGCTGAAACCGCCCGCCAGCCATGAACGACATCCTGCAAAAAATCATCGCCGTCAAGCGCGAGGAAATCGCCGCCGGCCAGAAAAAAATTCCCCTGCCCGCCATGCGCGCCGACGCCGAAAGCCGCGTGCTCACGCGCGACTTCACCGCCGCCATGCGCGCCAAAGTGGCCGCCGGGCAGGCCGCCGTCATCGCCGAAGTCAAGAAAGCCAGCCCCAGCAAGGGCGTCATCCGCGCCGACTTCGCGCCCGCCGACATCGCCCAAAGCTATGCCCAGGGCGACGGCGCTACCCGCGCCGCCTGCCTTTCCGTGCTCACCGACCGGCAGTTCTTCCAGGGCTGCCCCGACTACCTCAAGCAAGCGCGCGCCAGCTGCGGCCTGCCCGTGCTGCGCAAAGACTTCATCATCGATCCCTGGCAGGTTTACGAAGCCCGCGCAATGGGCGCCGACGCCATCTTGCTCATCGCCGCCTGCCTGCAAGACGCGCAAATGGCCGAGCTGGAAGCCCTGGCCCACAGCCTGGACATGGCCGTGCTGGCCGAAGTGCACGACGCCGCCGAGCTGGAGCGCGCGCTGCGCCTGAAAACCCCGCTCATCGGCATCAACAACCGCAACTTGCGCACCTTCGCCACCACGCTGCAAACCACGCTCGATCTGCTGCCCGCCCTGCCTGCCGGCCGCCTGCCCGTGGCTGAAAGCGGCATCGCCACCCGCGCTGACGTGCAGCGCCTGCGCCAGGCAGGCGTGCACGCCTTCCTCGTGGGCGAAACCTTCATGCGCGCCAGCGAGCCAGGCCGCGCGCTGGCCGAGCTGTTTGGCGGCTGAAGAGCAAAAAAGAGGAGCGAAATTCAGGGGCCTGAAAATGGCATCTGCGCTTATTCATCCAGGAGGTATTGCTATGGAACAAGGAGCAGAAATAGCGCCTGCCTTCCCGCCCCGGCATGCGCCGGAGCGCCGCGCTTTTCAGCCGCCAGAAGGAGTCCATCCATGACCGATGCCGAATTCATCTACGCCCGCTGGCACGAAGCCGCCCGCAGCCGCGACGTGCCCGCGCTGCTGGCGCTCTACGCCGAAGACGCCGAGCTGGAGTCGCCCCTTGTGCCCGTCATCCTGAACCGCGCCAGCGGCGTGCTGCGCGGGCACGCGCAAATCCGTGAATTCCTCGAAGAAGGCACGCGCCGCCGCCCCAACGAACTCGTGCGCTGGCACCGCGACGGGCGTTTTCTGAGCGCAGGCGGCCTGCTCGTGTGGGAATACCCCCGCGCCACGCCGCAGGGCGAGCAAATCGACATTCTCGAATTCATGGAGCTGCAAGGCCGCCTCATCCAGCGCCACCGCATCTACTGGGGCTGGTTTGGCACGCAAACGCTCATTGCCTCGGCGCTGCGCAAGCAGGCCCAGGCTCCGTCTGAACACTGAAACCCAAGACGCGCCCGCGCCATGAATCTTCTGGCCTTTGACACCAGCACCGAAACGCTCTCCATCGCCGTGCAGCGCGGCCCGCAGGTGTTCGCGCACGAGGCGGCCGGCGGCGCGCAAGCCTCCGCCACGCTCATTGAGCAGGCGCTGGCGCTGCTGGAGCAGGCGCAGCTGGCCGTGGCCGGCCTGCACGCCATCGCCTTCGGGCGCGGCCCCGGCGCTTTCACCGGCCTGCGCACCGCCTGCGCCGTGGCCCAGGGGCTGGCCTGGGGCGCGGGCGTGCCCGTGCTGCCCATCGACACCCTGCTGGCCGTGGCCGAAAACGCCCGCCAGCGCCACGGCCTCACGCGCGCGCTTGCCTGGCTGGACGCCCGCATGGGCGAGGTTTATGCCGCCCCTTTCATCTGGCAGGCAGATGCCTGGCGCGCCCTGGACGCCGCGCGCGTGTGCGCGCCCGAGGAGCTGGCCCTGCCCGCTGGTGAGTCCGCCGCTGGCTGGGCCTTGGCGGGCAACGCCGCCAGCGCCTGCGGCAGCCGCCTGCCGCCCGCGCTGGACAGCCTGCCCCGCCTGCCCGCCCAGCCCGCTGCCACGGCCTTGCTCGCGCTGGCCGCGCCCATGCTGGCCGCCGGGCAGGGCCTGCCCGCCGAGCAGGCGCTGCCCCTGTACATCCGCGACAAAGTGGCGCAAACCACCGCCGAGCGGCTGGCCGCCCGCGCGGCGGAAGCAGCGAAGCAGAAGCGGGCGGAGCAAGGCCGGACGGAGGGCCGCGCGTGACAGCCCCCGCGCCGCGTCTGCAGGCCCTGACGGCGTCGCATCTGGACGCCGTGCTGGCCATTGAGCAAGCCGCGCAGGCCCATCCGTGGACGCGCGGGCACTTTGCCAGCGCGCTGGCCGCAGGCAACTGCCTGCTGGGCCTGATGGCCGGAGAGCGGCTGCTGGGCTACCTTGTGGCCATGCCCGGCGTGCAGGAAGCGCACTTGCTCAACCTGGCCGTGGCGCCCGAAAGCCAGGGCCAGGGCCTGGCCGGCGTGCTGCTGCGGGCGCTTGCGCTCTGGGCGCGCGGGCAGGGCGCGGCGTGCGTCTGGCTGGAAGCGCGCGCCAGCAACGAGCGCGCCTTGCGCGCGTACCGCCGATGCGGCTTCGCGCAAGCGGGCCTGCGGCGCGGCTACTACCCGGGCGCCAACAATCAGCGCGAAGACGCCATCGTCATGCGCCTGGATCTCTGACCCTGCCCCAAAGCCGCCGAAATGGACACCTTGAGGGACACCCTGAGCGAGCGCCAGCGCGCCATGCTGGCCGAAATGGGCATCCGCACCCACTGGCTGCCCCGCGCCAAGGCCCGCCTCGCCAAAGAAAAAGGGCCGTGCCAGCCCGATGCGGCAGCGCCTGAAGCGCGGGCCGCCGCGCCTGTTTTGCCGCCGCCAGCTGCCGCGCGGGCAGAAGCGGCGCCTGCGGGGCCAAAGGCTCCGGCCAGAACGCCCGGAACGCCCGAAGCACCCGGAACGCCCGAAGCACCCGGAACGCCCGAAGCACCCAAAGCGCCTGCCCGGCCCGAAGCGCCCGCCGCCAGCGCCCAGGCCGTCGCGGACATGGACTGGCCTGCGCTGCAAACCGCCGTCGCCCAGTGCCAGGCTTGCGGCTTGTGCGAAACCCGCCGCCAGACCGTGTTTGGCGCGGGCGCGCGCCAGGCCCGCTGGATGGTGGTTGGCGAAGCCCCCGGCGAGCAGGAAGACCGGCAGGGCCAGCCTTTCGTCGGCCCGGCGGGCAAGCTGCTCGATGCCATGCTGGCGGCCATGGGCCTGTCGCGCCACGCGGACGACGCCATCGACGCGCTGGAAAAACGCGCGGGCCAGGCGGGCCAGGGAGGCCAGGCCGGCGGCCCGCCTGCCGAGGGCGTGTACATCGCCAACGTGCTCAAGTGCCGCCCTCCCGCCAACCGCAACCCGCAGCCGGACGAAGTGGCCCGCTGCGAGCCTTACCTGCGCCGCCAGGTGGCGCTGGTGCAGCCGCAAGTCATTCTGGCGATGGGGCGCTTTGCCGTGCAGTCGCTGCTGCAAACCAGCGAGCCGATTGGCCGCCTGCGCGGGCGCGCGCACCAGTACGCAGGCGTGCCCGTCATCGTCACCTACCACCCGTCCTACCTGCTGCGCAACCCGCCCGACAAGGCCCGCGCCTGGCAGGACTTGTGCCTGGCCCTGCAAGTGATGCGGGAGCAAACGCAGCCCTGAATGCACACCAGAAAAAGGAGCAAATCCAGGGCCATCAAAAGCGGCTTCAGCGCCCGTCCCACTAGGATCTCATGCTATTGATACAGGAGCGAATTGATCCTGCTTCTGATGCTTGCGGCCTGCTGGCAGGGAGCGCAAGAAGCGGCATCAGGCGCTTATGCGCCTTTACTTGAAGAAAGCGTCGTAGCCCGTTTTCAGAATCAGCGCGCTGACCACCAGAATGAACGCGCCGCGCACAAAGCCCGCGCCGTGCCTGAGCGCCAGCCGCGTGCCGATCAGGCTGCCGGCCACATTGGCAGCGGCCATGACCAGGCCCGCCTGCCACCACACATGCTCCTTGGCGGCGAACAGGGCGATGGCGGCCACATTGGTGGCCACGTTCAGCAGTTTGGCGGCCGCCGAGGCGTTGAGAAAGTCATAGCCCAGCAGCCGCACGAACAGAAAGATGAAGAAGCTGCCCGTGCCGGGGCCGAAAAAGCCGTCGTACCAGCCGATGCCCAGCCCGATGAGCGAGGCGGCCAGCTGCTCGCCGCGCAGGGCGTAGCGCGGCGCGTGGATGCGGCCCAGGTCTTTGCGGGCCAGCGTGTAGGCCAGCACGGCGATCAGGATGAGGGGCAGCAGGCGGCGCAAAAAGTCTGGCTCGACTTGCGTGACCGTCCACGCGCCGCCCAGCGAACCCAGCAGCGCAGCGGCGGCGGCCGGCAGCAGCACGGGCCAGCGCATGGGCGCCTGGCGGCTGTACTGCACGGCGGCGATGAACGTGCCCCATACCGAGGCGCTTTTGTTGGTGCCCAGCAAGGTGGCCGGAGGCATGGCGGGGTAGGCGGCAAACAGCGTGGGCACCAGCACCAGGCCGCCGCCGCCGACGATGGCGTCAATCAGCCCCGCCAGCAGCGAGGCGCAAGAGACGATGAGCAGATCGAGCATGCGGCCTGTCCGTGAGTGGTGAATGCAAGGCGCGGCGCAAGGCTTGCGCCCGGGGCGGATGAGAAGAAAGGGCCAAGAAAAACGGGCATCTTGCGATGCCCGTAAAAACCCGGCGTGCGGGTCGCTTCATGCAACTGGCGCGGCCTGTTTGTGTTTTTGTGCCTCTTGCGGAGGCTGGCCTTGGCGGTTTGTCTCCTTCGGTCCCCTCGCGGCAGCTCGCCTGGCCAGGCCCTGCGGCGCTGCGATGGAGGGAACTGTATGCGCGGAAAAGCCGCTTGCCTATTGGGATTTGCCCGATTGCGCGGCGGCCCGTATTGCTGTCACGCCCCGGGAGCCGGCGGAGCCTGCTGGCCATCTGCCTGCGGCTTCGGGCCGTCTTGCGCCTTGCAGTCCGGCCCGATCCGCCCTCCTGATCCGCCTGTTTCCCCTTCGGCCAGACGCTGGGCAGGCGCTTACTGCGGCTGGCGCGTGTGGCCAAGCTGCGGCAGCACCGAGTCTTGGCCCAGTTGCAGCAGTCCGGCGCGGGCATACACGCCGAGCTTGCCGCGCGTGTCGGTGATGTCGAGGTTGCGCATGGTCAGCTGCCCGATGCGGTCGGCGGGCGTGAAGGGGGCGTTTTCCACCTTTTCCATCGACAGGCGCTCTGGCGCGTAGGTGAGGTTGGGGCTTTCGGTGTTGAGAATGCTGTAGTCGTTGCCGCGCCGCAGCTCCAGCGTGACTTCGCCCGTGATGGCGCGCGCCACCCAGCGCTGCGACATCTCGCGCAGCATGATGGCCTGCGGGTCAAACCAGCGGCCCTGGTAGAGCAGGCGGCCCAGCTTCAGGCCGTTGATGCGGTATTGCTCGATGGTGTCTTCGTTGTGAATGCCCGTGACCAGCCGCTCGTAGGCCGCGTGCAGCAGCGCCATGCCCGGCGCTTCGTAAATGCCCCGGCTTTTGGCTTCGATGATGCGGTTTTCAATCTGGTCGCTCATGCCCAGCCCGTGGCGGCCGCCGATTTCGTTGGCCTTGAGCATGAGCGCCACGGGGTCGTCAAAGGTCTGGCCATTGAGCGCCACGGGCTGGCCTTCTTCAAAGCGCACGCGCACTTCTTCGGGCCGGATGTCCACGTCCGCGCGCCAGAAGGCCACGCCCATGATCGGCTCGACGATGCGGATGCCGCTGGAGAGTTCTTCCAGGTCTTTGGCCTCGTGCGTGGCGCCGAGCATGTTGCTGTCGGTGCTGTAGGCTTTTTCGGCGCTCATCTTGTAGTCAAAGCCTGATGCGCGCAGGAACTCGGACATTTCCTTGCGCCCGCCCAGTTCGTCGATGAAGCGCTGATCCAGCCAGGGTTTGTAGATTTGCAAGCCGGGGTTGGCCAGCAGGCCGTAGCGGTAAAAGCGCTCGATGTCGTTGCCTTTGAAGGTGGAGCCGTCGCCCCAGATGTTCACGTCGTCTTCCTTCATGGCGTTTACCAGCATCGTGCCCGTGACGGCGCGGCCCAGCGGCGTGGTGTTGAAGTAGGTCACGCCCGCCGTGCTGATGTGAAAGGCGCTGCATTGCAAGGCGGCGATGCCTTCGTGCGCGAGCTGGCGGCGGCAGTCAATCAGGCGCGCCAGTTCGGCGCCGTATTGCAGGGCCTTGCGCGGAATGGCCTCGTAATCCGTTTCGTCAGGCTGGCCCAGATTGGCCGTGTAGGCGCAGGGCACGGCGCCTTTCTGGCGCATCCACAGCAGAGCGGCGGAAGTGTCCAGGCCGCCGGAAAAGGCGATGCCGACTTTCTGGCCAGTGGGAAGCGATTGCAAGATGGTGGACATGTGGAAAACAGTTAGGGAGTGAAAAATGAAAAACGTATCTTAGAACCAGCCCCCAGGCCCAGTTTTCGCCAGCCGGGGAATGTCAAAAAGAAGAGCGAATCAAGGGGCATCAAAATGCCGTTTCGCGCAATTTCCACTAGGACATCTAGCTATGGATAGGGGAGCGAAATCATGCCGCCTGCCTTGCCCGGGCCGCCTTCTTGCGTTCCAGGCAGGCTGCGCACGGGCTTGGCCTTCGGCGCTGGGGGCCGGCGCGGGCTGGGCGCGCGGCCATTGGGCCGACATCCATCAGAGCCTGCTTGCAATCTGGCCGCGAAGGGCAAAGGCCTGGGCATCGGGATGAACGGCCAAGCGCAAACCGCAAGCCGCTTGCGCCTGCGGATGGACCTTGAACAGCCTTTCAGGGCGCTTGCAGGCCAAGGGCGCGCCACTGCTGCGCCGCTTCGGGCGACTGCATGGCCTGCGCCAGTTGGCGGGCGGCTTCAGAAGCCTTGAGCCGCCAGGTCAGGGTGTAGGGCAGGCCCGTGTCCAGCGCGGCGGGCAGCGGGGTGATGCCCAGGGCGGTGGAGGCCGCGTCTGCGCCCGCGCCGATGCAGCCCTGCACGGCGGCATCAATGCGGCCCTGCATCAGCTCTTCGCGCAGGGGCTGGCCGCCGGAGAGCACATGAACTTTGGCGGTGAGTGTGGCATGCGCGCCGGACTGGAGCTGGTCGGCGCGGTCCACCAATTGCCAGAACGCATCGCCCAGCGGCTCGGCGCCGGGCTGATAGGCGCCCACGCGCACATCGGCGCGCAGCAGCGCGCCCAGCGCCGTGGCAGGCGCCACGGTCAGGCGCGGCGCGGTCATCAGGCACAGGCTGTCTTTGGCAATGACGGCAGGCGGCTGCCATTGCCCGCCAGATGCCAGCTGCTGCGGCTGGGTGGAGCCGGCGGCCACGAAAACGTCGGCTTCCTGCCCCTGGCTGATGCGCTGGCGCAAGGCGGCGGAAGGGCCGAAGGTGAGCGCCACGGGCTGGCCCGTGCGCGCTTCGTGGCGGCTGGCAATGGCCTGCACGGCAGGGCGCAAGGCGCTGTCGGCCCAGAGGCGGATTGCGCCAGGCGCGGGCGCGCCGCCGGAAGCGGCCTGCCCCGTGTCTTGCCCGGCTGAAGGCGCGCTCTCGCGTGTGGGCGTGCAGCCGGGCAGGCAGGCAGCCAGCGCCAGCAGGCAGGCGGATAGCCAGGCGGCTCGTGTCACTTGCATGGCCCGTGATCGCTGCGGCGTGCCTTACAGACCGGCGGCGGCGCGCAGGGCTTCGGCCTTGTCGGTCTGCTCCCAGCTGAATTCCGGCTCGTTGCGGCCAAAGTGGCCGTAGGCGGCGGTTTTGGCGTAGATGGGGCGTTGCAGCTTGAGCATTTCGATGATGCCTTTGGGGCGCAAATCGAAATGTTCGCGCACGAGCTGGGCCAGTTTTTCGTCAGGCAGCTTGCCGGTGCCTTCGGTGTAGACGGTGATGTTCATGGGCTGCGCCACGCCGATGGCGTAGGCCACCTGGATTTGGCACTGGCGCGCCAGCCCGGCGGCGACGATGTTCTTGGCCACGTAGCGGGCGGCGTAGGCGGCGCTGCGGTCCACCTTGGTGGGGTCTTTGCCGCTGAAAGCGCCGCCGCCGTGGGGGCAGGCGCCGCCGTAGGTGTCCACGATGATTTTGCGGCCCGTCAGGCCGCAGTCGCCTTGCGGGCCGCCGACGACGAAGCGCCCGGTGGGGTTGATGAGAAAGCGCGTGTCCTTAAGCCACTCGGCGGGCAGCACGGGCTTGATGATTTCCTCGATCACGGCTTCGATGAAGCTGGCCTTCATCTTCGTGGCGCTTTCGCTCTGGTCAGGGCTGTGCTGGGTGGAGAGCACCACGGTGTCGATGCTGTGGGGCTTGCCGTCCACGTAGCGCAGCGTGACCTGGCTTTTGGCGTCGGGGCGCAAAAAAGGCAGGCGGCCATCCTTGCGCAGCATGGCCTGGCGCTCGACCAGGCGGTGGGCGTAGTGGATGGGCGCGGGCATGAGGGTGGGCGTTTCGTCGCAGGCGTAGCCGAACATCAGGCCCTGATCGCCCGCGCCGGTGTTCAGGTGGTCGTCGCTGGCCTGATCCACGCCCTGGGCGATGTCGTTGCTTTGCCGGTCGTAGCAGACCATGACGGCGCAGCCTTTGTAATCAATGCCGTAGTCGGTGTTGTCGTAGCCGATGCGCTTGATGGTGTCGCGCGCCACCTGGATGTAGTCCACGTTGGCATTGGCGCTGATTTCGCCGGCCAGCACCACCAGGCCGGTGTTGGTCAGCGTTTCGGCGGCCACACGCGCGCGCGGGTCTTGCGCGAGGATGGCGTCCAGGATGCTGTCGGAAATCTGGTCGGCCACCTTGTCGGGGTGGCCTTCGGAAACGGATTCGGATGTGAAGAGAAAGTCGCTCGCCATGATGTGAATAAACTCCTTGGGTTGCGCGTCGCCGCCGCGTTTGCAAAACCGTTTTGCAAAGCAACCGGAAGGAGCCTGGCGAACGCTTTAGCAGTATTTTTTTAATGTCGCCCTGCAAGTTGCCCGGTTAACTCGGCGACAAGTTGCGCATTCTACCTATTTGCGTTTTCATGCTTTTGCTGTATCGCCTTGTATCCGGATGGCCGTTGGGGTTGTTGCACGGCGTGGGTGCGGCGCTGGGCTGGCTGATCTGGCTGCTTTCTCCCACCTATCGCAGGCGCTTTGCGCAAAACGCCGCACAGGCGGGCTACGCCTTCGGGCAGGTGCGCGCCGCCGTGGCGCACGCGGGCCGCATGGCGTGCGAGACGCCGCGCCTGTGGTTCGGCCCGCCCGTGCCCGTGCAGTGGCAGGGGCGGGAAGCGGCCGATGCCGCCTACGCGGCAGGCAGGGGCATCGTGTTTCTCACGCCGCATCTGGGCTGCTTCGAGATCACCGCGCAGGGACTGGCCGCGCGCTACTCGGCGCAATACGGGCCGCTGACGGTGCTCTACCGCCCCGCGCGCCAGAAGGCGCTGGCCGAAGTGGTGCAAACCGCCCGCCGCCGTGAGGGGCTGGAAACCGCGCCCACCACGCTGGCGGGCGTGCGGCAAATGCTCAAGGCCCTGCGCGCGGGCCATGCCGTGGGCCTGCTGCCCGATCAGGTGCCGCCCGAAGGGCTGGGCGAGTGGACGCCTTTTTTCGGCAAGCCCGCCTACACCATGACGCTGGCGGCGCGCCTGGCGCTGCAAACGGGCGCCACGCCGCTGCTGGTGTGGGGCGAGCGCCTGCCCGCCGCGCGGGGCTTTTGCCTGCACGTGCAGCCGCTGTCAAGCCCGCTGCCGCAAGAGCTGTCCGCCGCCGTGGCGCACATCAACGCCGAGATGGAGCGCCTCATCCGCCAGTGCCCGCAGCAATACCTCTGGGGCTACGGGCGCTACAAGCACCCGCGCCCGCAAGGCTGAAGGCCATGGGCGAATCTCCTTGCGCCCAAGCGGCAAAAGCAGATCCGGCGCGGGGCCGCTGGACGGGCCGCCTGGTCGTGCGCCTCATGCGCCTGATCGCCCCGCTGCCGCTGCCCGTGCTGCGCGGCGCGGGCTGGCTGCTGGGCAGCCTGTGCTGGCCGCTGGCGCGCGGCCGCCGCCACGTGGCCCTGGTCAATTTGCGCCTGTGCTTTCCGCAGTGGAGCGAAAAGCGCCGCCGGCAGGTGGCGCGCCAGAGCTTCATCTGCTTTTTTCAGGCTTTTCTGGACCGCGCCTGGGTCTGGCACGGCGCGCCCCGCCTGCTGCTGGAGCGCGTGCGCATCACCGGCCAGGCCGATGAGCTGCGCCGCCCCGAAGCCGCCGTGCTCTTCGCCCCGCACTTTTACGGCATGGACGCGGGCGGCTCGGCCATCATGCAGCGGCTCATCCAGCGCGGCTGCACCATCTACACCATCCAGCGCGATGCGGCGCTGGACGCCTGGATGCGCCAGGGCCGCCAGCGTTTTGGCGACGTGCAGCCGCTCAACCGGGAAGACGGCGTCAAGCCCGTCATCAAGGCCCTGCGCGGCGGCCGCTATCTCTATTTGCTGCCTGACATGAACTTCGGCCCGCAAGAGTCCATCTTCGTGCCCTTTTACGGCGTGCCCGCCGCCACCGTGCCTTCGCTGCCGCGCTTTGCCCGGCTGGGGCGCGCGCGCGTCATCCCTGTCATCACCCGCATGACCGCCGCTGGCTACGAAGTGCAGGTGCACGCCCCCTGGCAGGGCTATCCCACGGACGACGTGCAGGCCGACACGGCCCTCATGAACGAGCGCCTGCAAGAGTGGATCAACGCCATGCCCGAGCAGTACTACTGGGTGCACAAGCGCTTCAAAACCCGGCCCGAAGGCGAGCCGCCGGTGTACTGAAAAGCCTTTGGCGCGGCTTCGCGCGCGGCGCGCCTTGCGGCAGCGCCTGGGCTGCTTGAAAACCTGCTGCTGGCGGGCATCTGTGCGGGCATGCCAAAAAAGAAAACCGCTGCTTGCACGCCTGCCCCCGTTTCCGCATCCGTTCCTGATTCCGCGCCTGATCCGGCTGCTGCCCGCGCCGCCGCGCCGCTGATTCGCCTGCGCGGCGCGCGCCAGCACAACCTGAAAAACCTGGACGTGGACATTCGCACGGGCGAGATGACGGTGGTGACGGGGCCGAGCGGCTCGGGCAAGTCCAGCCTGGTGTTTGACACGCTGTATGCCGAAGGGCAGCGGCGCTATGTGGAAACCTTCAGCGCCTACGCGCGGCAGTTTCTCGACCGCATGGACAAACCGGCGGTGGACCGCGTGGAAGGCGTGCCGCCCGCGATTGCGATTGACCAGACCAATCCGGTGCGCTCTTCGCGCTCCACCGTGGGCACGATGACGGAGCTGAACGACCACATCAAGCTGCTGTTTGCGCGCGCCGGGCAGCTTTTTGACGCGCAAACGGCGCTGCCGGTGCGCCATGACAGCGCCGAAAGCATTTACGCCGAGCTGCTGCGCCGCGCCCAAGCGGCGGGCGATCCGCGCGTGGCACTCACGTTTGCCGTGGAGCTGCCCGCCAGCGCCAGTGCCGACGAGGTGCAGCAGTGGCTATCGGCCAGCGGCTTCACGCGGGTGCAGGCCGAGCGGCAAGAGGGCGGGCGCAAGGTGCTGGATGTGGTGGCCGACCGCTTCCGCCTGGGGCGCGCCGAGCGCGCGCGGGCGCTGGAGGCCATTGAAGTGGCGCTGCGGCGCGGCGGCGGGCAGATGGCGGCGTATGTGCTGGCGGATGAGGGCGAGAAAGAAGGCTTGAGCGGCCAAGACAGCGGCGAAAACAGCGGCGGGCCGCTGCTCTGGCGCTTTTCCACGGGGCTGCATTGCCCGGAGAGCGGGCGGCGCTATCACGAGCCGTCGCCGTCGATGTTTTCCTTCAACTCGCCAGTGGGCGCGTGCGAGGCGTGCCGGGGCTTCGGGCGGGTGATTGGCGTGGACTGGGGGCTGGTCGTGCCTGATGCGCGGCTGAGCTTGCGCGCCGGGGCCATCAAGCCGATTCAGACGCCCGCGTGGAAGGAGTGCCAGCAAGATTTGATGCGCCACGCCGCAGCGGCGGGCATTCCGCGCGACACGCCCTGGGCGCAGCTCACGCCGCAGCAGCGGCAATGGGTGATTGAAGGCGCGCCGAATTTCCGCGAGGGCAACTGGAGCCGGCAGTGGTACGGCATGCGGCGCTTTTTCCAGTATCTGGAAAGCAAGGCCTACAAGATGCACATCCGCGTGCTGCTGTCCAAATACCGCAGCTACACCCCGTGCGAGGCGTGCGGCGGCGCGCGCCTCAAAGACGAATCGCTCTTGTGGCGCGTGGGCAGCAAGGCCGACGCCGATGCCGTGCTGGCGCCCGCGCAGCGCTTCATGCCGCACGGCGTGGCCTGGACGCGCGAGCAGCTTGAAAGCCTGCCGGGCCTGAGCCTGCATGACGTGATGCAGCTGCCCATCGAGCGCCTGCGCGTGTTCGCAGACCGGCTGGCGGGGCCTGAAATCACTACCAAAAAGATAGCTGCCAGCGCAGATTCCACTAGGACAAACGGCCGGTTTGATGCCGAAACTGAAGCTGAAACCGGCGCTCGCGCTGATGCGGCGGATGCCGCCGCGTCATCGGCCGCCAGCGCCGATGCGCAGGCGCGCAAGCTCATCCTGGACGAAATCCGCGCGCGCCTGCAATACCTGACGGACGTGGGGCTGGACTACCTCACGCTGGACCGGCAAAGCCGCACCTTGAGCGGCGGCGAAGTGCAGCGCATCAACCTCACCACGGCGCTGGGCACTTCGCTGGTGAACACGCTGTTTGTGCTGGACGAGCCGAGCATTGGCCTGCACCCGCGCGACATGGCGCGCATCAACCGCGCCATGCAGCGCCTCAAGCGCGTGGGCAACACGCTGGTGGTGGTGGAGCACGACCCGGCCGTGATGCTGGCCGCCGACCGCGTGCTGGACTTTGGCCCCGGCCCCGGCGCGGCAGGCGGGCGCATCGTGTTTGACGGCACGCCCGCCCAATTGCGGCAGGCCGATACGCTCACCGGCCAGTATCTGGGCGGGCGCAAGCGCATCAGCGCCGGGCAGGCGCGGCCCGTGCAGGACAGCACGCCCCGGCTCATTCTGGAAGGCGCGCGCGAGCACAACCTCAAAGGGCTGGATGTGGCCTTCCCCCTGCAACGGCTGGTGACGGTGACGGGCGTGAGCGGCTCGGGCAAATCCACGCTGATTCAAAACGTGCTGGCCCCGGCGCTGCTGCGCCACTTTGGCCAGGCCACCGAAGCGCCCGGCGCGCACGAGCGCCTGCTGGGCGCCGAACAGCTGGCGGGCGTGGTGTTCGTCGATCAATCGCCCATCGGCAAAACGGCGCGCTCCAACCCGGCCAGCTACGTGGGCGCGTGGGACGCCATCCGCAAGCTCTTTGCCGCCGCGCCGCTGGCGCGCCAGCGCGGCTACACCGCCGCCAAATTCAGCTTCAACAGCGGCGACGGCCGCTGCCCCACCTGCGGCGGCAGCGGCTTCGAGCACGTGGAAATGCAGTTTCTGAGCGACGTGTATCTGCGCTGCCCCGACTGCAACGGCCGCCGCTGGCGGCCCGAAGTGCTGGAAGTGACGATAGAGCGCCCCGCGCGCAGCCTGGCCACGGATGCCGACCTGGACGCCGCCGCCGAACGCCTGGCCGAAGTGGCCAGCGGCAGGCCCGACCCTGCCCCCGCCGCCCGCGCGCTGAACGTGGCCGACGTGCTGGAACTCACCGTGGCCGAAGCCGCGCAGCTTTTTGCGCAAGACCGCGACGTTATCCGCGCCCTGCAACCGCTGATGGATGTGGGGCTGGACTACGTGAAGCTGGGCCAGCCCGTGCCCACGCTCAGCGGCGGCGAGGCGCAGCGCCTGAAACTGGCGGGCCACCTGGCCGAAGCTGCGCAAACAGCCAGCCGGTCGCGCCAGCCCGTGGCCACAAAAGGCACGCTGTTTCTGTTTGACGAGCCAACCAGCGGCCTGCACTTTGACGACATCGCCAAGCTCATGCGCGCGCTGCGCAAGCTGCTGCAAGCGGGGCACTCCATCATCGTCATCGAACACAACCTGGACATGATGCGCGCCAGCGACTGGCTGATTGACCTCGGCCCCGAAGGCGGCGAGGCGGGCGGGCGCATCGTGGCGCAAGGCGCGCCCGCCGAAGTGGCGGCCTGCCCGCATTCGCACACCGGCGCGGCGCTGCGCGAATACGAGCGCGCGCTGGCGGCGGGCATGGCGCAAGCGGCTGAAGCCGCCGATCAAGCCGCCGCTGAAGTGACTGAAGTCGCTGAAGCGCGCGCCGCCTATGCCGCGCCCGCTGCGCCTGCCGCACCCGCCCCGGCCGAGATTGAAATCGTCCACGCCCGCGAGCACAACCTGAAGAACCTGAGCGTTTGCATTCCGCGCGGCAAATTCAGCGTCATCACCGGCGTGAGCGGCAGCGGCAAATCCACGCTGGCCTTCGACATCCTCTTTGGCGAAGGCCAGCGCCGCTATCTGGAAAGCCTGAACGCCTACGCCCGCAGCATCGTGCAGCCCGCCGGCCGCCCGGATGTGGACGCCGTGCACGGCATACCGCCCACCGTCGCCATCGAGCAGCGCCTCTCGCGCGGCGGGCGCAAATCCACCGTGGGCACCATCACCGAGGTCTGGCACTTTCTGCGCCTGCTCTACGTGAAGCTGGGCGTGCAGCACTGCGTGCACGACGGCGCGCCCGTGCAGCCGCAAACGCCCGAACGCATCGCCGCGCAGCTGCTCACCCGCTACCGGGGCCAAACCATCTGCCTGATGGCCCCGCTGGTGGTGGGCCGCAAAGGCGTTTACACCGAACTGGCCGAATGGGCGCGCCCGCGCGGCTACGCCCACTTGCGCGTGGATGGCGAATTTCTGCCCACCAGCGCCTTCCCGCGCATCGACCGCTTCAAGGAACACACCATCGAGCTGCCCGTGCTGACCTTGCCCGTGACGCCCGGCAACGAAGCCGCCTTGCGCAGCGGCCTGGTGCGCGCGCTGGAGCACGGCAAAGGCATCGTTCACGTGCTGCACGGCGCCAGCGGCCTGCCAGCCGCGCTGCAAGCGGGCCAGCCCACGGCTGGCATGGGGCAGGTGGCCGTCTTTTCCACCCGCCGCGCCTGCCCCGTGTGCGACACCAGCTACGCCGAGCCAGACCCGCGCCTGTTTTCCTACAACAGCAAACACGGCTGGTGCCCCGAATGCGTGGGCACCGGCTTGCTGCTCACACGCGAGCAGCGCCAGGCGCTGGATGACTCCGTGCTGGCGGGCGACCCAAAAGGCCGCGAGCAAAGCTTTGCTGAAGCCGATGTGGAGGGGCTGACGGGCCAACCCTGCCCCGCCTGCCACGGCACGCGCCTGAACCCCGTGGCGCGGCACGTGCTACTGCCAGCGGAATGGAGCGGCGCGCCTTCTGGCAAGCCCTCTGATTCAGAGCCAAATCGGCCTGAGGTCCTAGTGAAATCAGCGCGGGCAGCTACTAAAAAAGGAGCGGAAAAGAGCCTTGAAAGCCCCGGAAGCCACGACGGCATCGCCATCACCGAACTGGCCCGCATGAGCGTCAGCCAGCTGCGCCAGTGGTTTGCCGCGCTGCGCCTGCAAGGGCGCGAAGCGGAGATTGCGCGCGATTTGCTGCCCGAAATCAGCAGCCGCCTTGAATTTCTGGAGCAAGTGGGCCTGGGCTACCTCACGCTGGACCGGGGCGCGCCCACGCTCAGCGGCGGCGAAGCCCAGCGCATCCGCCTGGCCGCCCAGCTGGGCAGCAACCTGCAAGGCGTGTGCTACGTGCTCGACGAACCCACCATCGGCCTGCATGCGCGCGACAACCACATCCTGCTGGACGCGCTGCACCAGCTCTCGGCCAAAGGCAACACGCTGGTCGTGGTGGAGCACGACGAAGACACCATCCGCCGCGCCGAGCACCTGATCGACATCGGCCCCGGCGCGGGCGTGCGCGGCGGCCGCCTCATCGCCCAGGGCAGCGTGGCCGACCTGGCCGCCGCGCCCGAATCCGCCACGGGCCGCTACCTGCGCCAGGCCATGCGCCACCCCCTGCACCCGCGCCGCGAAGTGAACTGGCCCGCCAGCGTTCAAGAAGCCAGCCAGGCCATCCGCAGCGGCGCCGGCAAAGGCCAGCCGCCTGCCGCCGCCCGCATGGCCCAGGCCCTGCAAACGCTGGGCGACTTTCCCGTCAGCAGCGAACCCGGCTGGCTCTGGCTGCAAAACGCCAGCCTGCACAACCTGCGCCACATCAACGCGGCCCTGCCCCTCAAGCGCCTGGTCGCCGTCACCGGCGTGAGCGGCAGCGGCAAATCCACCTTCGCCCGCGACGTGCTCCTGAGCAGCGTGCAGCGCCTGCTTGCCAGCAAGGCAGCCGCCGGAACAACGGCCAAAACCCGCTCCAGCGCACGCCAATCAAGCGCGGGCAGCTATCAAAACAGTAGCGCAGGCAGCGCCACGGGCTGCGCCGACCTCAAAGGCTTTGGCGGCATCGACCGCGTGCTCGAAGTCGATCAAACCCCCATCGGCAAAACCCCGCGCTCGTGCCCCGCCACCTACATTGGCTTTTGGGACAGCGTGCGCAAACTCTTTGCCGACACCCTGGAAGCGCGCGCGCGCGGCTGGGGCCCCGGGCGCTTTTCCTTCAACACCGGCGAAGGCCGCTGCCCCGCCTGCGAAGGCCAGGGCATGCGCACCATCGAAATGGCCTTCCTGCCCGACGTGAAAGTGCCCTGCGAAACCTGCCACGGCGCGCGCTTTTCGCCCGAAACCCTGGCCGTCACCTGGCGCGGCAAAAACATCGGCGAAGTGCTGCAAATGGAAGTGGACGAAGCCGTCGAATTCTTCGCCAGCATGCCCGCCATCAGCCACCCGCTGCACCTGCTGCGCGACGTGGGCCTGGGCTACCTCACCCTCGGCCAGCCCAGCCCCACCTTGAGCGGCGGCGAAGCCCAGCGCATCAAGCTCGTTGCCGAACTGAGCAAAGTGCGCGACGACCTCACCCGCCGGGGCCGCAAAGCCCCGCACACCCTCTACGTACTCGACGAACCCACCGTCGGCCTGCACATGCAAGACGTGGAAAAACTCATCCACGTCCTGCACCGCCTGGTCGACGCCGGCCACAGCGTCATCGTCATCGAACACGACCTGGACCTCATCGCCGAAGCCGACTGGATCATCGACCTAGGCCCCGAAGGCGGCGACGCCGGCGGCCAGCTGGTCGCCGCCGGCACGCCGGAAGATGTGGTGAAGGCAGGCACGCACACGGGGCAGGCGGTGGAAAAGCTTTTGAAATCCCGAAAAGGAAATTGATATGAAAAAATCATTTCTCCGTAAATTCCGTATATGGAAATGAATAACGAAAATCAATTTTCATGAATCGTCTTGGACGATTTGAATTTGGTATTTATAAAAACCGATTTGTACTTTCACACCCCCGGGCGGACTCTGAACAGGCCCTACCATCGCCCCCTTTCACCAACAAAAGGAAGCAATATGGCTGACGTGACCGGGGCCTTTGAGCAGTGCATGGCGTCCAGTCCGCATGGGGGCGGCGCGCTGGATGCGCTGCAATGCGGCATCAATCTGGGCAATGATTTTTTGTGGACCTGGCTGGTTTACATGCTGCTGGGCGTGGGGGTGCTGTTCACGCTGGGCACGGGGTTTGTGCAGTTGCGGCTGCTGGGGCGCAGCGTGCGCGAGATGCTGGGCAGCCGCAGCGATGGCGATGATGCGCACGGGCACGGCATCACGCCCTTTCAGGCGTTCGTGACGGGGCTGGCCAGCCGCGTGGGCACGGGCAACATCGCCGGGGTGGCCATTGCCATTTCCACGGGCGGGCCGGGCGCGGTGTTCTGGATGTGGATGACGGCGCTGCTGGGCATGAGTTCGGCGTTTGCCGAGTCGTCGCTGGCGCAGCTTTTCAAGGTGCGCGACCACGGCAACCGCCAGTTTCGCGGCGGGCCGGCGTACTACATCACGCATGGCCTGCGCCAGCGCTGGCTGGGCACGGTGTTTGCGCTCAGCATGATTTTGTGTTTTGGCTTTGTGTTCAACGCCATTCAGTCCAACACGATCATCGAGGCGGTGAAATCGGCGGCGGGCTGCGCCAGCGGCAGCGGCGCTTGTGAGCAAGACTGGCAGGTGTACCGCCACGCGCTGGGCGCGGTGCTCATCATCATCACCGCGCCCATCATTTTTGGCGGCATTCGCCGCGTGTCGCGCATTTCAGAGGCGCTGGTGCCCATCATGGCGACGGCCTATTTGCTGATGGCGCTGTATGTGATTGCCATGAATCTGGACAGGGTGCCGCAGATGTTCGCCCTGATTTTTGACAACGCGTTCGACTTCCGCTCCGCCGCAGGCGGGCTGGCAGGCAGCGCAGCGGCCAAGGCCATGCAGCTGGGCATCAAGCGCGGGCTGTTTTCCAACGAGGCGGGCATGGGTTCGGCGCCCAATGCGGCAGCGGCAGCGGATGTCAAGCACCCGGTCTCGCAAGGAATGATTCAGATGCTGGGCGTGTTCGTGGACACCATCGTGGTGTGCTCATGCACGGCCTTCATCGTGCTGCTGTCTGACATGCCTGCCGGTGGCGCGCTCACGGGCATTCAGCTCACGCAATCGGCGCTGGAAAGCCAGGTGGGGGGCTTCGGGCAGTATTTCCTGGCGGTGGTGCTGTTCATGTTTGCGTTTTCTTCGGTGATTGGCAACTACGCCTACGCCGAGTCCAACGTGCAGTACCTGCACAGCCATCGCCTGACGCTGGCCATCTTCCGCATGGCGGTGCTGGCCTTCGTGTACTTCGGCGCGGTGGCCAAAGTGGGGCTGGTGTGGGACATGGGCGATTTGTCGATGGGCATCATGTCCTTCATCAACCTGGTGGCCATCGTGCTGCTGTGCCCGCTGGTGTTCATGCTGCTCAAAGACTATTCGGCGCAGTTGCGCGCCGGCTCGAAAGAGCCGGTTTTCCGGCTGGCGGCCCACCCGCAGCTCAAAGGCCGCGTGCCGCAGGCCGATATCTGGTAATGGCAGCCTGAGAGCCTGTGCCAAGCCACGCCCGTGGGCGCGAAAAGCGCGGCCTCGGGCGATCTTGGGCGTTGCAAACGTTTTGTCGGGCGCAAGCGGGCAGCAAGGCCCATCTGCGGATTGAAAAGTTTCCAAAAATAAAAGCAGGGGTTTGATGAAAAAACACCTGCATCTTGTTTGGCTTTGGCTGGGAGTTACCAACGCCGTTTATTTGTTGTTGCTGTTTTATAAACAGTCCGGACTGAGCCGTTTTTCAAACGGCCTGACTTTGCCCGATATGCTGCCGTGCAATTAAGGCAGCGTTTATCTGCAAACCTATTTGGGTAACTTGGGGGCAGAGGGCAGGCGGTTTTATCTGTACCGCCAGATGGCCGCCGACATGGTTTATCCCGCGCTGTTCGGCTATACCTATCTTCGTCTGACCGGCCTGCTGTTGGCGGGAACGCCTTCAGGCCATATTGAAAAAACGGCTGCTGCCGCTGCCCGTTGTTTCGGCGGTATTGGATTATCTGGAAGAGTTTTGCCTGATTGCCGTGGTTTCTGCCTGCCCCGAAGCACTGCAAATTGACGCCGCCGCTCCATTTTTTTACCGTTGTCAAATCTGCGGCGGCCTGGGCGCGAGCGGCGGCTTCAGGTGCACCTGCGTTTTGCGCCGCACCTGCATCTCTTGTCAAAAACAAGAGCAAATTTCAGGGGTAAAAAATACCGCTCTGCGCGCTTTCCACTAGGACGTCACGCTATTGATAAAGGAGCAAAATAACGCCCTTCGCTTCAGGCAGCTTTTGCCGCAGCGGGGTTGCCATTGCCGAAGCGGGCGGCGATGTAGTCTTCCACGATGCGCTGGAAGTCTTGCGCGATGTGATCGCCGCGCAGGGTCATGGCTTTTTCGCCGTCAATGAAGACGGGGGCGGCGGGCGATTCGCCGTTGCCGGGCAGGCTGATGCCGATGTCGGCGTGTTTGCTTTCGCCGGGGCCATTGACGATGCAGCCCATGACGGCGACTTTCAGGCGCTCGACGCCCGGGTACAGGTCGCGCCAGACGGGCATTTGGGCGCGCAGGTAGTCGTCAATGTCTTTGGCCAGCTCCTGGAAGGTGGTGCTGGTGGTGCGGCCGCAGCCGGGGCAGGCGCTGACGCTGGGCACGAAGGCGCGCAGGCCCATGGCTTGCAGGATTTCGCTGGCGACCAGCACTTCTTGCGTGCGCGCTTCGCCGGGCTGGGGGGTGAGGCTGACGCGGATGGTGTCGCCGATGCCTTCTTGCAGCAGGATGGACAGGGCGGCCGCCGAGGCGACGGTGCCTTTGGCGCCCATGCCCGCTTCGGTCAGGCCCAGGTGCAGGGGGTAGCGGCAGCGGCGGGCCAGTTCGCGATAGACGGCGATGAGGTCTTGCACGCCGCTGACTTTGCAGCTGAGGATGACTTGCCCGGGCGCCATGCCCAGGCGCACGGCCAGATCGGCCGATTCGATGGCGGAGGTGACGAGCGCCTCGTACATGACCTGGCGCGCTTCCCACGGCTGGGCGCGGCGGTTGTTGGCGTCCATCAGGCCGGCCAGCAGGTCTTGATCGAGGCTGCCCCAGTTCACGCCAATGCGCACGGGCTTGTCCCACTTGAGGGCGGCTTCGATCATCTGGCCGAATTGCTTGTCTTTTTTGTCGCCTTTGCCGACGTTGCCGGGGTTGATGCGGTATTTGGACAGGGCCTGGGCGCAGCCCGGAAATTCGGTGAGCAGGCGGTGGCCGTTGTAGTGGAAGTCGCCAATGAGCGGCACGTCGATGCCCATGCGGTCGAGCTGTTCGCGGATGTGGGGCACTTCGGCGGCGGCCTCGGGGGTATTGACCGTCAGGCGCACCATTTCGCTGCCGGCTTGCGCGAGTTCCTTGACCTGGATGGCGGTGCCAATGGCATCCACGGTGTCGGTGTTGGTCATGGATTGCACGCGCACGGGCGCATCGCCGCCGACAGTGACGACGCGCGCGCCCCAGCAAACGCGCGCCTGGCGCGAGCGGCGCGCGGCGGGCTGGACGATGGCAATGGGTTGGGCGAAGGCGGTTTCAGGCATCGTGGAAATCCGGCCTGGCGGCAGTGCGCTTCTGGCCGGTGAAAGCGGCAAAAGGGCCTTATTTCACTTCAAAGCGGGCCACACTGCCGCGAGCCAGGGCTTTGGCGTCAAACGGCTCGCCGCGCACGGTGACGCTGACGCCATCAACCTTGCCGATCTTCACGGCCAGCGGCAGCTCGCCTTCGGTCACGCTGGCCTGCTCGCCCGCCTTGAGGGTGCGGTCCAGCAGGTTTTTGCCTTTGGCGTCGCGCACGCTCACCCAGGTGGACTGCGTGGCGGCGAAGGCGATGAATGGGGCGGCGGGCTGGGGCGCAACCGGCGCGGCTTCTGCGGCGGCGGGCGTGGCTTCTGGCGCTGCGGCAGGCGCGAGAAGAGCGGGCGTTGAAGAAGCCGGCGGCTCCGGCTGGAGAGGCGGCTGGGCCGCCAGCGGCGAGGCAGAGTGTTCGCTGACGGCTTCCACCACCATGCCGGGCGCGGGGGCGTGAGCGCCGTCTTCGCGCGCGCCGTCCTGCGTGGTTTCCGCCGGGGCGTTGAGCCGGATGGGCAGCGTGGGCAGCAAAGACAGCGCCGCCGCGCCCAGCGCCAGCAGCGCCAGGATGATCAGCACCGGGCGGCTGAACAAGTGCGACAGCAGCGATGCGGGCCGGTCGCTGGCGCGGTGAAACGGCGCATAGCCCGCGTTGCTGGCGGGGCTGTACAGGCCGTGGCGCGAGGTGGGCATGCAGGCCAGCACGGCGGCGGCATCGCCCCCCAGGTGGCGGCAGATGGATGCGGCCAGGCCCCGGGCGAAGGTGATGTCAGGCAGCAGCTCCAGACGCCCGGCTTCCAGCGCCTCGATGCGGTACAGCGGCACTTTCAGGGCATTGGCGAGCAGGTCGGCGTCGATGCCAGCGGCTTCACGCACCTGGCGCAGCATCACGCCCGCGCGCACGGCGGGCGCATCGGGCGGCTCGGACTTGGCGGCCGGCGCGTCAGTCTCCAGCGGGGCGGGCGCGGTCGCCTGCTCGCGCAAAGGCAGCGGCGCCGGAGCGCTGTCGCGGCCCTGCCGTGCCAGCTCACTCATTGAAGCGTCCCCGCTCATAGGACACCAGCTGGCTTGAGCTGGGGTAGCGGCGGCGCAGCTGGTCGGCCAGTTGCAGCACGGCTTCCGTGTGGCCAAGCTGGCGCTCGATCTTGATGCCCAGCCATAGCGATTCGGCGTTGCCCAGTTCGCTGTTGTTCAGGCGGCGGATGTAAAAGCGCGCGCGCTCCAGGTCGCCGCGCAGGAACAGCAGCTGCGAGAGGTTGTAGCCGGTGATGGGGTTGCCAGGGTCCAGCTCGTAGGCTTTCAGCAGCGTGGCTTCGGCCTTGGTGCGGTCGCCCGCGCGGGCCTCGCAGATGCCCTTGGTCATCAGGGTCTTGGCGCGCTCCGGGTACAGCGGGTTGCTGACGGCGCGGTCGAACATCTGGCTGGCCTGTTCGTAATTTTTTTGCTGGCAGTACATCCAGCCCAGGTTGTGCAAGGTGTTGCTGTCGCGCGGATTGAGCGACAGGGCGCGCTGCAACTGGGCGCTGGCCATGGGCATGTCGCCCAGAGACATGTAAATGAGGCCCGAGAGGTTGTAGGCGTCCGGGAAGGTGGGGTCGATTTGCAGCACCTGCTTGAGTTCGCTCAGCGCCACGGCGGTCTGCCCGTTTTCAAAGTAACTGGCCGCCAGCGCCAGGCGCGTGCGGGCGCGGCGCCGGGCGTCGGTTTCGTTGTCGGGCGTGATCAGGCCGGCGGAAACGGCGTCGTCCATGCCAGTTTTGCTGCCTGAAGTGGCGCAGCCGCCCAGGGCGGCGGCCAGCGCCAGCGCAGCGGCGGCCAGCGCCAGGCTGCGAAAAAGCGGGGAAGCGGGCATGGCATTCATGACAGAGGCTCCTTCAGATGAAATCGGCTGAGGCCGCCCGCCGGGCGGCGGCAGGCTGGGCGGCGGAGGGGGCGGCAGGCGTCAGGCGCGGCATGCGGTGCAGCACCACGGTGTGCTGGCGCGCCATGCGCTCGGCCACGCGGGTGCGGTCGCGCACGTCGCCCGCCAATTGGCCGCAGGCGGCGTCAATGTCGTCGCCGCGCGTTTTGCGCACGGTGGTGACGATGCCCGCGTCATTGAGCATCTTCGCGAACGCCTGCACGCTGGCCGCTGGCGAGCGCAGCAGGCCCGATTGCGGGAAAGGATTGAACGGAATCAGGTTGAATTTGCAGCGCAGCCCGTCGGCGGCGTGGGCGCGCATCAGGGCGATCAGCGCCTTGGCATGCGAGGGCTGGTCGTTCACGCCGTCCAGCATGCAGTATTCAAAAGTGATGAAGTCGCGCGGCGCATGCGCCAGGTAGCGCGTGCAGGCGGCCAGCAGCTCGGCCAGCGGGTATTTGCGGTTCAGCGGCACGAGGGCATCGCGCAGTTCATCCGTGGGCGCGTGCAGCGAAACAGCCAGGGCCACGGGGCAGTCGGCGGCCAGCCGGTCGATCATGGGCACCACGCCAGAGGTGGAAACCGTGAGCCGGCGGCGCGAGAGGCCGTAGGCGTGGTCGTCCAGCATGGTGCGCAGGGCGGGCACCAGCCGGGCGTAGTTTTGCAGCGGCTCGCCCATGCCCATCATCACCACGTTGGAAATCACGCGCTGATCCGTTGCCAGCTTGCGGCGCAGGAAATGCTCGGCAAACCACAGTTGCGCCACGATTTCGCCCGATGTGAGGTTGCGGCTGAAGCCCTGATGGCCGGTGGAGCAAAAGCGGCAGCCCACGGCGCAGCCCGCTTGCGAGGAAATGCACAGCGTGCCCCGGTCGTCTTCGGGGATGAACACGGTTTCCACCGCATTGCCGCCGCCCACGTCGAACAGCCACTTTACTGTGCCGTCGCGCGATTCGTGCTGCTTGATGGCGCGCAGCGCCGTCACGCTGGCGCGGCCCGCCAGTTTGTCGCGCAGCGATTTGGCCAGGTCGCTCATTTGCGCAAAGTCGCTGGCGCCGCGCTGGTGAATCCAGCGGAAAAGCTGGGTGGCGCGAAAGCGCTTTTCGCCCAGCGTTTCGCAAAAGGCGGCCAGCCCTTGCGCGTCAAAGTCGAGCAGATTGACGGTTGCTTCAGTCATGGGGCCAGCCGCTGCGCTTTGCCTGTTCAAGGCTTTTTTAGCGGGAGAAGATTTGCATGCCGGGGAAGAAGAAGGCCACTTCCACGGCGGCAGTTTCAGGCGCGTCGGAGCCGTGCACGGCGTTGGCGTCAATGCTGTCGGCGAAATCGGCGCGGATGGTGCCTTTTTCGGCCTTCTTGGGGTCGGTTGCGCCCATCAGCTCGCGGTTTTTGGCAATCGCGCCTTCGCCTTCGAGCACC
Source organism: Ottowia sp. oral taxon 894 (assembly GCF_001262075.1). GTDB lineage: Bacteria > Pseudomonadota > Gammaproteobacteria > Burkholderiales > Burkholderiaceae_C > Ottowia > Ottowia massiliensis. The sequence goes on from NZ_CP012073.1 coordinate 1,058,661, forward strand.
TGAATCATCACGGGGCCGGAGACCATGAAGTCCACCAGATCCTTGAAGAAGGGGCGCTCTTTGTGCACGGCGTAGAACTGCTCGGCTTCACGGCGCGAGAGATGCGCCATGCGGGCGGCCACGACTTTCAGGCCGGCGCCTTCAAAACGGGCGTAAATCTGGCCGATGACGTTCTTGGCGACGGCATCGGGCTTGATGATGGAAAGAGTGCGTTCAATGGCCATGCTGGTTTCTCTGCAAAAAAGCGGGGCGCGGATACGCCCCATTAAAAATTGTTTATTTTAGAGGCGTGATTGTGTGAAGTCTTGCCAAGTCAAAACGGGCCGTCGCGTGCAGACAGCCCGTTTTGCTTTGTAAACAGGAGCAAATTCAGGCCGCCTAAATAGCCTGAGGTCTTAGTGGAGACTGGAGAGTTTGCTATCGATTGAGGAGCGGGTAAAAACGGGCCGCCAGCGCCGGGCCTGGGCCGCCTCAAAGCAGGCTCTCAGGCGCTCACGCGCTCGATGTCCGCGCCTATGGCGCGCAGCTTTTCTTCCATCTGGTCGTAGCCCCGGTCCAGGTGGTAGATGCGGTCCACGCGCGTTTGTCCTTCGGCCACCAGGGCGGCGATGACCAGGCTGGCCGAGGCGCGCAAATCGGTGGCCATGACGGTTGCGCCCGTCAGGCTGGCCGCGCCGTCTATATCGGCCGTGCGGCCTTCCACGTGAATGCGCGCGCCCAGGCGGGCCAGTTCGTTCACGTGCATGAAGCGATTTTCAAAAATGGTTTCCGTCACCGCGCTGTGGCCTTGCGCCACGCAATTGAGCGCCATGAACTGCGCCTGCATGTCGGTGGGAAAGCCGGGGTATTCGCTGGTGCGGAAGTTCTGCGCCTTCAGATGCGCCGCGCCTTCGCTTTGCACGCGCAGGGCGCTGCCTTCGGGCGTGTTTTCTTCTTGCACGCGCACGCCCGCCTCGCGCAGTTTTTCCAGCACGGCGCCCAGGTGTTCGGCGCGGGCGTGGCGCAGCAGCACATCGCCGCCCGTGGCGGCCACGGCCACGGCGAAGGTGCCCGCCTCGATGCGGTCGGCCACCACGGCGTGCTCGCAGCCGTGCAGGCGCTGCACGCCCTGCACGCGGATGCGGCTGCTGCCGTGGCCTTCGATGCGCGCGCCCATGCGGATGAGCATTTCGGCCAGATCGGCCACTTCCGGTTCCTGCGCGGCGTTTTCCAGCACGGTTTCGCCTTCGGCCAGCGTGGCGGCCATGAGCAGGTTTTCGGTGCCGGTGACAGTGATCATGTCGGTGGTGATGCGCGCGCCTTGCAGGCGCTGGCGTCCGGCGGGCAGGCGGGCCTGGATGTAGCCGTGCTCCACTTCGATTTCGGCGCCCATCGCGCGCAGGCCGCTGATGTGCTGATCCACGGGCCGCTGCCCAATGGCGCAGCCGCCGGGCAGCGACACGCTGGCATGCCCCAGCCGCGCCAGAAGCGGCCCCAGCGCCAGAATGGAAGCGCGCATGGTCTTGACCAGCTCATAGGGCGCGCGCGGCTCCAGCGGGCCGGCGCAGTGAAAGCGCATGCCGCCGCGCTCGCCCACGGTTTGCACGTCCATGCCCATGCTTTGCAGCAGGCGGCGCATGGTGGCCACGTCTTGCAGGCGCGGCACGTTGGTCAGGCGCACGGGGTCTGTGGTGAGCAGCGCGGCGCACATTTCGGGCAGGGCGGCGTTTTTTGCGCCGGAGATGACGACTTCGCCTTGCAGGCGGCGGCCGCCGCGAATGAGGAGTTTGTCCATGAGGAGATTGATGCGGGGCGTGGCGCGGAAAAGATGCGGGCGGGAAGATTACTTCATCCCTGATGGGCATGTCCGCCTGGCCCGGCGACAATCCGCGCCCCATGCACGACTCCATACGCCAGCAGCTCGCGCGGCGCGCCGAGCGCCTCTCCGAAATCGACTTTCTGCTCACGCGGCCCGACATCATGGCCGACATGACGCAGTTCATGCGCCTGTCGCGCGAGCACACCGAAGTGGGCGCCGTGGTTTCGCGCTGGCAGCGTTACGGCCAGCGCGAAGCCGATCTGGCCGCCGCACAGGCGCTGCTGCAAGACGCCGCGCAAGACGCGGAAATACAGCAGATGGCGCAGGAAGAAATCAGCGCCTGCCAGAGCGAGCTGGCGCAGCTGGAGGGCGAGTTGCAGCGCCTGCTGCTGCCCAAAGACCCGGATGACGAGCGCAACGCCTTCGTGGAAATCCGCGCGGGCACGGGCGGCGACGAATCGGCGCTGTTCGCAGGCGATCTGGCCCGCATGTACACCCGCTACGCCGAAACGCAGGGCTGGCGCGTGGAAGTGGTGAGCGAATCGCCCGCCGAGCTGGGCGGCTACAAGGAAGTGGTGCTGCGCGTGGCGGGCGAAGGCGCGTATGGCCGCCTGCGCTACGAATCGGGCGGGCACCGCGTGCAGCGCGTGCCCGTGACGGAAACGCAAGGCCGCATCCACACCAGCGCCGCCACCGTGGCCGTGATGCCCGAGCCGGACGAGGCTGCCGCCGTCACGCTCAACCCGGCCGATTTGCGCATCGACACCTTCCGCGCCAGCGGCGCGGGCGGCCAGCACATCAACAAAACCGATTCCGCCGTGCGCGTGGTGCACCTGCCCACGGGCCTGGTGGCCGAATGCCAGGACAGCCGCAGCCAGCACAGCAACAAGGCGCGCGCGCTGCAAGTGCTGCAAGCGCGCCTGCAGGAAAAAGAGCGCAGCGAGCGCGCCGCCAAAGAAGCGGCCACGCGCAAGGGCCTGATTGGCAGCGGCGACCGCAGCGACCGCATCCGCACCTACAACTTTCCGCAAGGCCGCGTGAGCGACCACCGCATCAACCTCACGCTCTACAAACTGACCGCCGTGATGGAAGGCGACCTGGACGAAGTGCTGCACGCCCTGCAAGCGGCCCGCGAGGCCGAGCAGCTGGCAGCGCTCATGCCGTGAGCGGCCAGCGTATTTATTTGCTCCTTCTTTAATAGTGGGCTACGCAGGTTCCACTAGGATTTCACGGCTTTTAAGCCCCTTGAATCTGCTCCTGTTTCTGATGTGAAAGCGCCCGCTTGCCACGGCTTGCCGCCTGCTGCTGCGCCAAGGGTGCGGCGGCCCGCGCCCCGGATAATGGCCGGTTGCTTTTTTGCCGCCGATGACTCCGAAATCTCCTGCTTTTGCCCCCGCCGGTGACGGCCTGCCGCTGGCTGCCGCCTTGCGCCAGCGGGCCATGCACGTGCGCGGCGCGCGCACGCACAACCTGAAAAACATCGATCTGGACATTCCGCGCGATCAGCTCGTGGTCATCACGGGGCTGAGCGGCTCGGGCAAGTCCAGCCTGGCCTTTGACACGCTCTACGCCGAAGGGCAGCGGCGCTATGTGGAAAGCCTTTCGGCCTACGCGCGGCAGTTTTTGCAGCGCATGGACAAGCCGGATGTGGACTTGATCGAGGGCCTGGCGCCGGCCATTGCCATCGAGCAAAAGGCCACCAGCCACAACCCGCGCTCCACCGTGGGCACGGTGACGGAAATTCACGACTACCTGCGCCTGCTCTACGCCCGCGCGGGTGTGCCGCACTGCCCGCAGCACGGCACGCCCTTGCAGGCGCAAACCGTCAGCCAGATGGTGGATGCCGTGCTGGCCCTGCCCGAAGGCACGAAGCTGATGGTGCTGGCGCCTGTGGCGCGCGGCAAAAAAGGCGAGTTCGCCGATTTGCTGGCGCAGATGCAGGCGGCGGGCTACGTGCGCTTTCGCGTGGGCGGCCAGGTGCTGGAGGCGGCGGACGTGCCCGCGCTGAAAAAGACCGAAAAGCACGACATCGACGTGGTGATCGACCGCATCAAGGTGCGCGGCGCGGGCGATGACGAAGCGCTGGCCCAGCAGCGCCAGCGCCTGGCCGAGAGTTTCGAGGCCGCGCTGCGCCTGGCCGATGGCCGCGCCATTGCGCTGGAGATGGACGGCGGCCGCGAGCATCTGTTCAACACCCGCTTTGCCTGCCCGCGCTGCAACTGGGCGCTGGCGGAGCTGGAGCCGCGCCTGTTTTCCTTCAACTCGCCCACGGGCGCCTGCCCGGCGTGCGACGGGCTGGGCTGCACGGATTTTTTTGACCCACAGCGCGTGGTGGCCTTTCCTTCGCTGAGCCTGGCCGGCGGCGCCATCAAGGGCTGGGACCGGCGCAACGCCTTTTACTTCGCCATGCTGGAGGGCCTGGCGCGGCATTACGGCTTCAGTGTGGACACGCCGTTTGAGGCGCTGCCTGCGCGCGTGCAGCAGGTGGTGCTGCACGGCTCGGGCGAAGAAGCCATCAACTTCAGCTATACCTTCGCTTCCGGGGAGCAGGCGCAGCGCACGGCGCGCAAAAAGCACCCGTTTGAAGGCGTGATTCCGAACATGGCCCGCCGCTGGCGCGAGACCGACTCCGCCGTGGTGCGCGAGGAGCTGGCCCGCTTGCGCAGCCGCCAGACGTGCCCCGAATGCGGCGGCGCGCGCCTGCGCGCCGAGGCGCGCTGCGTGACGGTGGGCGAGGGGGCGGACGCCCGCGCCATTCACGAAATCAGCCGCGCCACGCTGGCCGGCGCGCAGGCGTGGTTTGCCGCGCTGCGCCTGCAAGGCGCGCGCGCGGACATTGCGGACAAGGTGGTGCGGGAAATCGGCAGCCGCCTGAAATTTCTCAACGACGTGGGCTTGGGCTATTTGAGCCTGGAGCGCAGCGCCGAAACGCTTTCTGGCGGCGAGGCGCAGCGCATTCGCCTGGCTTCGCAAATCGGCAGTGGCCTCACGGGCGTGATGTATGTGCTCGATGAGCCTTCCATCGGGCTGCACCAGCGCGACAACGACCGCCTCATCGCCACGCTCCAGCATTTGCGCGATCTGGGCAACAGCGTGCTGGTGGTCGAGCACGACGAAGACATGATCCGCGCCGCCGATTGCGTGATTGACATGGGGCCGGGCGCGGGCGTGCACGGCGGCCGCGTGATGGCGCAAGGCACGGCGCAAGAAGTGGCGCGGCAGCCGCAGTCCGTAACCGGCCAGTTCTTGAGCGGCGCGCGCCGCATCGCCGTGCCCCGGCGGCGCGCCCTGCCGGCCTGCCTGCGCGAAGAGGCGGGCGAAGAAGCAAGCCCGCAGGCGGGCGGCCAGGCCGCGAAAACTGCAAAAGCCGCAAAAGCCGACCGGGGCGCGCTGCGCATCGTCGGCGCGCGCGGCAACAACCTCAAAGGCGTGAACGTCAGCATTCCCATTGGGCTGCTCACTTGCGTGACCGGCGTTTCAGGCTCGGGCAAAAGCACCCTGGTCAATGAAACGCTGCTGGCCGTGGCCGCGCACCAGCTCAATCACGCGCAGACCGAAGCCGCCCCGCACGAGGCCATCGAGGGGCTGGAGTACTTCGACAAAGTGATTGCCGTGGACCAAAGCCCCATTGGCCGCACCCCGCGCAGCAACCCGGCCACCTACACCGGCCTGATGACGCCCATCCGAGAGCTGATGGCCGAAACGGCCACCGCCCGCGAGCGCGGCTACGGCCCCGGGCGCTTTTCCTTCAACGTGCCGCAAGCCAGCGGCGGCGGCCGCTGCGAAGCCTGCCAGGGCGACGGCGTGGTGAAAGTGGAAATGCACTTTCTGCCCGACGTGTATGTGCCTTGCGACATCTGCCACGGCCAGCGATACAACCGCGAAACCCTGCAAGTGCAGTGGAAGGGCCGCAACATCGCGCAGATTCTGGACATGACCGTGGAAGAGGCGCACGCCTTTTTCAAGGACCAGCCCGCCATCGCCCGCAAGCTGCAAACTCTGCTGGAAGTGGGCCTGGGCTACATCACCCTGGGCCAAAGCGCCACCACGCTATCGGGCGGCGAGGCGCAGCGCGTCAAGCTCGCGCTGGAGCTTTCGCGCCGGGGCACGGGCAAAACCCTGTATGTGCTGGACGAACCCACCACCGGCCTGCACTTTGCCGATATCGAGATGCTGCTCAAAGTGCTCCAGCAGCTATGCGATGCGGGCAACACCGTCGTCGTCATCGAGCACAACCTGGATGTGATCAAGACCGCCGACTGGCTCATTGACCTTGGCCCCGAAGGCGGCGCGCTCGGCGGCAGCCTGGTCATTCAGGGCAGGCCCGAGGCCGTGGCCGCCTGCTGCGCCAGCCACACGGGCCGCTATCTGGCGCGAACGCTGGCGGCGGCTGGAGCGCCCGCCCAGGCCAAAGCAAAAACAGAAGCAAATACAGAAGGCTGAAATGCCGCTTTGCGCCCGTTCCACTAGGACATCACGCTATTGATTCGGGAGCTAATTTGCGGCTTTGGCGGCCTGCTCTGCTTCTGCGTTTTCGCTCCTGCGTTCCTGCGCGCCTGCGGCCGGGCTTTGAGCGGCTTCATGGCGCGGCTTCGAGTGCCTTGAGGCCGGCCAGAATTTCATCGACGCCAATGACTTCGCTGAATATTTGGGGCTGGCGGCCCTTGGCTTGCAGCACGTAGGTGGGCACGCCGCTGCGGCCCAGGCTTTGCAGGTGGGCGCTGATGACGGGGTCGCGCCGCGTCCAGTCGGCGCGGAAGGTGCGCACGCCGGCGGCGTCAAAGGCATCGAGCACCTGCTGGCTGGCGAGGGTGGTTTTCTTGTTGTATTGGCACGTCACGCACCAGGCGGCGGTGTAGTCGATGAAAACGGGGTGGCCTTCGCTGAGCGCGGCCTGCACGGCGGCGTCAGACCAGGGCTGCCAGCGGCTGCCCGCACTGGCCGCGTTGCCTGTTGTTGCAGCGGCGCTTTCCTCAAGGCGGGTGACGTTGGGGCCAATGCCCGCCAGCAGGCCGATCAGGGCCGCCGCTGCAAAAGCGGCCAGGCCGATGCGGGCGCGCCCTTGCAGGCCCAGCGCCCACAGCAGCATGGCCAGCGCCACCAGAATCATCAGCAGTGCGGCTGCGCCGTTGATGCCGCTTTGCTGGCCCAGCACCCACAGCAGCCACGTGGCCGTGGCGAACATGGGAAAGGCCATGAATTTCTTGAACACCTCCATCCATGCGCCGGGGCGCGGCAGGCAGCGCGCCAGCGCGGGCAGCCAGCTGGCGGCCAGATACGGCAGCGCCATGCCCAGCCCCAGCGCGGCGAAGATGGCCAGCGCTTGCGCCGCAGGCAGGCCAATGGCCAGCCCCAGCGAGGCGCCCATGAAAGGCGCCGTGCAGGGCGAGGCCACCGCCACGGCCAGCACGCCGGAGAGAAAGCTGTCGATCACGGGGTTTTCGGCTTGCAAACTGGCCACGCGGCTGGGCAGAAACTGGCCGAACTCGAAAACGCCCGCCAGGTTCAGCCCCAGCACGGCAAACAGCGCCGCCAGCAGCGCGATGACCAGCGGCGACTGCAATTGAAAGCCCCAGCCCAGCTGCGCCCCGGCCGCGCGCAGCGCCAGCATCAGTCCGCCCAGCAGCACGAAAGAAAGCACCACGCCCGCCGTGTAAGCCAGCCCGCCGGCGCGCTGGGCGCGCAAGTTGTCGCCATGCCGGGCAAAGCCAATCACCTTGATGGCCAGCACCGGAAATACGCAGGGCATGAGATTGAGCACCATGCCTCCCAGCAGCGCGCCCAGCAGGGCAAAGAAAAACACGCGGGCCGGCACGGCGGCTGCGCCAGCAGGCGAAGAGGCGGGCGAAGAAGCAGACGCAGGAGCGGACGCGGCAGCGCCTTCTTGCAGCGCGGCAGCCATTTGCGGCGACACGCCGCCCGGCGGCTGCACGGCGGGCCACTGGCCCTGCACTTCGGCATGGGCGCGCCAGCTTTGCCCATCGGCGGCGGCCAGCAGCAGCGGCAGCGCCGCCGGGCTTTCAAGGCGGGTGTCGGCCACGGGCAGGCTGGCCGTCCAGACATCGCCCTCCCACTTTTGCGACCAGGTGGCGGGCGTCAAAGCCGCGCCCTCGCGCGCGGGCGACACGGCCGCCGCGATGATGTCGCCCGTTTCAGGAAACCACTGCAAAGGCTGGCCCTGCACGCTGGCGGGCAGGCCGCTGATGCGCATGTGCAGGCGCTGGCCGTCGCTGCTGAGCGTGGCGGTTTGCCCGCCAGACGGCAAATCGGCCGGCAGGCGGCCCAGCGCCTGCTCGAACGCCGCGCCATTGAGCGCCGAAGAGCCGCGCAGCGGCAGGCGAATGGCGAAATCGCCCTCTTGCGGAATGCACTCTTGCTTGCACACCAGCCAGGAGGCGTGCAGGCGCACTTCCATCGCCTCGGCGGCCGGGCCTGGCTCGAATTCAGGCGTGATGGTCAGCGGCACGGGCAGCAGTACCGTGCCCTCGTAGCCATAGTTCACCAGCGGCCCCAGCGGAAGGCGCTGCGGCAGCGGCCACTGGATTTCGCCCGCGCGCACGCCGGGCGGCAGCGTCCACTCCAGCTTGGTGGGCAGGCCCGAATCGCCCGGGTTCTTCCAGTAGGTATGCCAATGCGGCTGATGCTCCAGCCGCAAGCCCAGCCACACGGGGCGGCGGGCGGCGTTCGCTGCTTCGGCCGCCTCCGCGCCCACGGGCACGCCCTGCGGCGCGTAAGCCAGCAGCTGCGCGCGCACCTGCGGCGTGGCCACCTCATCGCCAGGCGCGCCGCTGGCCAGCACATTCAGCCCCGCCACCTGCGCGGGCGCGGCCGCCGAAAAAGCCGCCGCCAGCAGGGCGGGCAGCCAATGGCGCATGAAACGAAGGCGAGACAAAAGCGGCGCAGCAAAAGACATGGCGAAAAAAGAAACAGTCAAATACAAAAAGCGGCGTTCTGAGCGGAAACCGGCGGGCAGGTTCCATCCGCCAGGCCCATTTTGCAAGCAGCAGCCCGTGGCTTTGCTCCAGGTAAAGAACGCGGCAGGCTGGCGGCGCGGGCCGGCCTGATGCGAAACCGCCGCCTCGCCTCGCCTCGCCGCGCCGCGCCATGCGGGCGGGCGGGTTGAATAGCATTCGTGCATTCCCGCATCTGTTTTCCAAATACCGGCCTTTGCCATGCCCGCCCTCTTTCGCCACGCCCTGATGGCCGCCGCCCTGGCGCTGCCTGCCGCCTCGTTCGTCGCCCAGCCTGCCGCTGCCCAATCACTCATGGCCCTGCACGATGCCGCGCGCCAGCACGACGCCGCCTTGCAGGCCGCCCAGGCGCAGCTGCAAGCGGCGCGCGCCCGGGCGGGGCAGGCGCGCGCGGGGCTGCTGCCGCAGGCGGGGCTGAGCGGCAACATCACGCGCTCGCATCTGGATGTGCACCTGGGCGCCATCGACAACGCCCGCAGTCTCACCCAGCGCAGTCTCAACCTCAACGCCAGCCAGCCGCTGTACCGCCCGGCCAACCGCATCACCGCCACGCAAGGCGAGCGCCAGATGGCGCTGGCCGAAATGCAATGGCAGGCTGCCGCCCAGGAGCTGATCACGCGCCTGGCGCAGGCGTATTTCGACGTGCTGGCCGCGCACGACAGCCTGGAGCTGGCGCGCGCCTTCAAGGCCGCCGTGGGCCAGCAGCTGGAATCGGCGCGCCAGAACTTTGAAGTGGGCAACGCCACCATCACCGACAGCCGCGAGGCGCAAGCCCGGTTCGACCTGGCCCACGCGCAGGAAATCGCCGCCGAAAACGAATGGCGCGTGGCCCGCCTGGCGCTGGAGCAAGTCACCGGCCTGCCCGCGCCCGCGCCGCGCCCGCTGGCGCAACCCGTGCAGCTGCCGGAGGGCCTGCTCAAAACCCCGCTCACCGGCGCCGAAAGCCATGAAAGCGCCGACGCCTGGGCGCAACTGGCGCAAGAGCGCAGCCCCGCCATCGCCCAGGCCCGCCTGGCGCTGGAAGTGGCCGAGCTGGAAACCCGCAAAGCCAAAACCGGCCACCTGCCCACCGTGGACCTGCAAGCGGCCTACGGCTGGCAGCAATACCCCAACGGCAACCCCAGCGTCTCCACCATGCCCTACGCCCCCTACCGCCACCGCGCCGCCAGCGTGGGCGTGGCCGTGAACGTGCCCCTGTTCGCCGGCTTTGCCGTGCAAGAGCGCGTGCGCGAAACCCTTTCCCTGCAAGACAAGGCCCGCGCCGAGCTGGAAGGCGCGCGCCGCAACGTCACCCAGGCCGTGCGCAGCGCCTTCTACGGCCTGCAATCGGGCCTGGCGCAAGTTGCGGCGCTGCAAGCGGCAGAAAAAAGCAGCCTCACCGCGCTGCAAGCCAGCCAGACGGGGCTGGAAGCGGGCGTGCGCATCAGCCTGGACGTGCTCAACGCCCAGACCCAGCTCTACCAAACCCGGCGCGACCTGGCCCGCGCCCGCTACGCCGTGCTCACCGGCGCCCTGCGGCTGCGGCAAGCCAGCGGCACGCTGCAAGAAGAAGACCTGCTGCCCATCAACGCCCTGCTGGAGCCGCAGCAAAAAGAAGAACCAGAAGAACCCGCCGCGCCTGGCCAGCCCTGAACCCTTTCAAAAGCGGCAGGCCCTTCAATGGCAGGACGCTGCGAAACATGGACGGCCCCGATGCGAATCATGAAACCGTCGGCAAAGCGCCCAGCGGCCGCCCGCCCCATGCCAGCGCGGCCAGCGCCGCGAAAGCGCCATGCGGGCTTCATCGCTCCCCCGCGCCTTGCTTTCACGCTCTGCCTCCATGCCCCGCATGCAAAGCCTGAATCAGCTCCTGAATTCATAGCGTGATGTCCTAGTGAAAATTGCGCTGGAGCCGTTTTGACACCCATCAAATTTGCTCCTGTTTTTGGTAATTCAACGCCCTTGCCTTTAAAAGGGCGGGCGCATCTCCAACCGGCTATCAGCAGAAAAACGGGCGCAAAAACCTCCAGAAAAAGCAGACGCCCCGCAGGCGGCCTATGCAATGATGAAAAATTGGGTAACGCCACCCCTGCTTGCGGCCGCCGGGCTGGCGCGGCTTTGCGCCGCTGCGGCGTTTTCGCAAAACCATTGCAGCGCGCGCATGGCGAAATCTCGCCCCACAGGTTTTTTCAAGGAGAGCAGTTCATGACCGACAAAACCATTTCGCTGGACCTGTACAAGGCCAATGCCGCGCTGCAATTGCGCCTGACCCGGCTGCTGCAAGAAAGCGGCCATCACTGGCTGCAATCCATGCAGCAAACCAGCGCCGAGGGCCTGGCGGAAACATCCGCCAAGATTGAAGGGCTGTTGCAGTCAGCCAGCTGGCAGACGCTGGCCACCCTGCCTACGGAGAGCTTCTGGCGGCTGCTTCGCGCCAGCGACGCCAAAACAGCGCAGCAAATCGCCTTGCAAAACCAGGCCGCCTTCACCCAGGGAGTTCAGCAGGCGCTGCAAGCGTGGCAGGAAGAAATCACCCGCATCATGGCGGCGGCGTCTGACTCATCGCGCGCAGGCCTGCCCGAGTCATGGGCCGCCTGGCTGCCCCGCCTTGCGCCCCACGCCAAAAACGGTGATGAAAAGTAAAGCGCCAAAGGCAGCGCGGCGCGCAGCCGGGTCTTGCGGCCGGGCAAGGATTCACAAGGCTGCTCCGCCTGCTGGATTGCATCAGAAAGAGGAGCGAATTCAAAGGGTAAAAAATGCCGCTCCGCGCAGTTTCCACTAGGACATCATGCTATGGATCAAGGAGCAAATAAACCTGCTCCCTGATCTGCCCGCGATCCGCCGTGGCCACGCCTTCCGGCCAGGCGGCGAAGAACACGCTCTCAGTGGTTCAGGATCTTGCCCAGAAACTCTTTGGTGCGCGGCTGGCGGCCTTCGGGGTTGCCGAAGAACTCGTCCTTCGAGCAGTCTTCCAGAATGCGCCCGCCCACGTCAATGAAGATGACGCGGCTGGCCACCTTGCGGGCAAAGCCCATTTCGTGGGTGACCACCATCATGGTCATGCCCTCGGCGGCCAGTTTCACCATCACGTCCAGCACTTCGCCCACCATTTCGGGGTCCAGCGCCGAGGTTGGTTCGTCAAACAGCATCACCACCGGGTCCATGCTCAGGGCACGCGCGATGGCCACGCGCTGCTGCTGGCCGCCCGAGAGCTGGCCGGGGAACTTGTCCTTGTGCGCCATCAGGCCCACGCGGTCCAGCATCTTCAGGCCGCGCGCGCGCGCTTCGTCCTGGCTGCGGCCCAGCACTTTCACTTGCGCCAGGGTCAGGTTCTCCGTCACGTCCAGATGCGGAAACAGCTCGAAATGCTGAAACACCATGCCCACACGGCTGCGCAGCCGGGGCAGGTTGGTCATGGGGCTGGTCACTTCGGTGCCATCCACGGTGATGCGGCCTTTTTGCACCGGCTCCAGGCCATTGACGGTTTTGATCAGCGTGGACTTGCCTGATCCGGACGGCCCGCACACCACCGCCACGTCGCCTTTGTCGATATTCACCGAGCAGTCGCGCAGCACTTGCACCGGCCCATACCATTTGGAGACGTTTTCAATTTTGATCATGGGTTCGCTCATTGCATATTCCTCATCGAATGATGGTTATTTTCGCGTGCAGGCGCCTGACCAGCCATGACAGGCAAAAGCAAATCACGAAATAAACCGCCGCCGCCAGCAGGTAGGCCTCCACCGTGCGGCCATAGGTTTTGCCCGCCACATCCAGCCCCTTGAGCAGGTCATAGGCTCCGATGGCGTAAACCAGCGAAGTATCCTGAAAAAGAATAATGGTCTGCGTGAGCAGCACCGGCAGCATGTTGCGCAGGGCCTGCGGCAATATCACCAGCCGCATGTTCTGCAAATAAGTCATGCCCAGCGCTTCGGCCGCGAAAACCTGCCCGCGCGGAATGGACTGAATGCCCGCGCGCATGATTTCACTGAAATAGGCCGCCTCGAACGCCACGAAAGTCAGCGCCGCCGAATATTCCGCGCCAATCGGCCTGCCAATAATGAAGGGCGCCAGCAGGTAAAACCACAGAATCACCATCACCAGCGGAATGCTGCGCATGCCGCTGATATAGATGGCGGCGGGCCATTGCAGCCATTTCTGGCCCGAAAGGCGCATCAGCGCCAGCAGTGTGCCCAGCGCCAGGCCGCCCAGCGTAGCCACCAGCGTCAGCATCACGCTAAAGCGCAGGCCCTTCCACACGAAGCCTTGCAGCAAGGCCATGTCCACGAAGGAAAAATCCAGATTCATCATGGCTTTTTCCCTTTCAGCGGCCCGCGCCTGCGGCGATCAGCCCCGGCACGCGCGTCTTTTTCTCGATGAAAACCATGACCGCATTCACCGCCAGCGCCGAAATGACGTAAAGCGCCGTCACCGCCAGATAAACCTCCACGGGCCGGGCGGTTTCTTCGCCCGCCTGCATGGCGAACTGCGTCAGCTCCGGCACGGAAACCGCGAAAGCCACTGCCGAATTCTTGAAAATGTTCATTGATTCATTGGCCAGCGGCGGAATGATGATGCGGCCAGCCTGCGGCAGAAGAACCAGGCGGTAATACTGGGCGGTCGTCAGCCCCAGCGCCATGCCCGCCAGGCGCTGTCCGCGCGGCAGCGCCTGAAGGCCCGCCCGCACCTGCTCCGCAATGCGCGCCGAAGTAAACAGCCCCAGCGCCAATACCGCCAGCGCAAATGAAGGCGCGCCCTTGAGCGCCGGAAACAGTGCGGGAAATACGTAATACCAGATAAAAATCTGCACGAGCAGCGGAATATTGCGGAAAACCTCCACCCACGCATGCGCCAGCCGCGCCAGCCAGGGGCTGTGCGGCAGCGTGCGCGCCATGCCGACGGCTGCGCCCGCCAGCAGCGCCAGCAGCAGCGCCGTCAGCGAGATGGACACCGTCCAGCCCCAGGCGCTGAACATCCAGTCCAGATACGTGACATCGCCATTTTTGCCAAAGCAGCCCGGCACGGCCTCATTGGTGAGCGTGTCCTGGCAGAAAACCGACCATTCCATATTCATGGCCCTGATACCTTTTGTCTTGCTTTCCGGTTTCGCGCATGAAAAAGCCCGCCGCCATGGAGGGCGGCGGGCGCTCGCCAAAATGCGCGGGGGATTATTTCTTCGCGTAATCTTCCATGGGCTTGCTATTGGGATGCGCCCAGGCTTGTTTGGTGCTTTCTGAAACAGGCATGTTCAGCGAAACATTCGTGGGCGGAATGGGCTGCATGAACCATTTGTCGTAGAGTTTTTGCAGCGAGCCGTCGTTAATTTGCCGCTTGATGGAGGCGTCGATGGCTGCGCGGAATTTGTCGTCGCCCTTGCGCAGCATGCAGGCGATGGGTTCTACCGACAGCACTTCGCCGACAATTTTGAAATCCTGCGGATTTTTGGACGTGGCGATATTCTTGGCCAAAATGGAGCCATCCATCACGAAGGCATCGGCGCGGCCTGATTCCAGCAGCAGAAAACTGTCGGCGTGGTCCTTGCCCATGATTTCCTTGAATTCAAGCTTGGAGCCGCGCTCATGGCGGCGCAAATGCTGCACGCTGGTGGTGCCCGTGGTCACGGCCACGGTCTTGCCATTGAGGTCGGCCACGCTCTGGATGCCGGAATCGGCCTTGACGGCAATGCGCACTTCTTCCACGTAGGTCGTCACGGCAAAATCCACGTCTTTTTGCCGCGCCTTGCTATTCGTGGTGGAGCCGCATTCAAAATCAATCGTGCCGTTTTGCATCAGTGGAATGCGGTTTTGCGAAGTGATGACCTGGTAATTGATTTTCAGCGGCTTGCCCACCTGTTTTGCCAGATCATCCACGATGCGTTCGGCCATTTCAGTGTGAAAGCCCACGTATTTGCCGTTGCCCAGCGTGTAGCCCAGCCCGGAAGAATCGCGCACGCCCAGATTTACCGTGCCGCTGGATTTGATTTTTTCCAGCGTGTCAGCATTCTGCGCCAGGGCCGCGCCCGCCAGCATGGAAAAAGCCGCCAGGGCCAACAGTTTCTTTTTCATCATTCAATCCTTCGCTTGAAATCGGCATGAAAACATGCTGGCCAGCTGGCCAGCACGTGAAAGAGATGCTATATGAAATTGGAGCGCGCTGCGACCGGGATTACCCTTGCGGCGGTTTTCCAATAATGCCGGTATTTTCCCTGAAGGGTTTTCCCTTGATTTTTCCTGGCGCGGGCCGCTTTGTCCGCGCCTGCGCCAGCGTGTTTCTGTGCATTTCTGGCAGGCCGTAATGGCAGGCTGGCGTTGAATTGTGGCGGCTTTCCCGCTCAACCCGCCCGGGCGCAGTGTTTTGCCGCAGCAAGGTATGCTGCAAGGCTTTCAACCCCCAAGCCAAAGGAGGCTTTGCATGTCCAAAATCATCGTTGTCTATCACTCCGGCTATGGCCACACGCAGCGCATGGCGCAGGCCGTGGCCGATGGTGCGGGCGCCGAGCTGATCGCCATTGATGCCGAGGGCAACCTGCCCGAAGGCGCGTGGGAGCGGCTCAATGCCGCTGGCGCCATCATTTTTGGCACGCCCACTTACATGGGCGGCCCCAGCTGGCAGTTCAAGAAGTTTGCCGATGCTTCGAGCAAGGCCTGGGCCGCCCGCGCCTGGCAAGACAAGGTGTTTGGCGGCTTCACCAACAGCGCCAGCCTCAACGGCGACAAGCAGGTGACGGTGCAATACCTGCAAACGCTGGCCTCGCAGCACGGTGGCCTGTGGGTGAGCCTGGGACTGCTGCCTTCCAACAAGAAAGACGCTTCCCGCGCCGATCTGAACGCCCTGGGCGGCTCCGTGGGCGCACTGGCCGCCACGCCGGCTGACGTCAGCGCGCAAGAGATGCTGCAAGGCGATCTGGACACCGCCCGCACCTACGGCGAGCGCGTTGCCAAGACGCTCGCGCGCCTCAAGTAAGCGCCGTTTTGCGGAGCCAGTGCCTGCAGGGCGGGCGCTGGCTTTTCTTTTGCCTTTCGCCCCGCTTTCCTTGCCGCCCATTTCGCGCTTCTCATGCTCCAGCATCCCCAGATTGATCCCGTGGCCCTGCATCTGGGGCCGCTTTCCGTGCACTGGTACGGCCTGACTTACCTGGCCGCTTTCGCCCTTTTTTATGGGCTGGCCAGGCTGCGGCTGAAGCACCAGCCTTTCGCCAGCGTCACCCAGCCCGCGCCGTGGACGATGCGCGATGTGGAAGACCTGCTGTTTTGGGGCGTGCTGGGCGTCATCCTCGGCGGGCGGCTGGGCTACGTGCTGTTTTACAAGCCTGTCTGGTATGCCAGCCACCCGCTGGAAATCTTTGCCATCTGGCAAGGCGGCATGAGCTTTCACGGCGGCATGCTGGGCGTGATTCTTGCCATGATGCTGTGGGCCTGGAAAAAGCAGCGCCCGTGGCTGCAAGTGACTGACTTGGTGGCCCCTTGCGTGCCGCTGGGCCTGGCGGCCGGGCGCATGGGCAACTTCATCAATGGCGAACTCTGGGGCCGCGTGGCCAGCCCCGATTTGCCCTGGGGCATGGTTTTTCGCGGCGCGGGCGATCTACCCCGCCATCCTTCGCAGATTTATCAGGCGCTGCTGGAAGGCGTGCTGCTGTTCGTGCTGCTGTGGCTCTACGCGCGCCAGCCGCGCAAGACGGGGCAGGTCAGCGGCGCTTTTCTCGTGGGCTACGGCGTGATGCGCTTTGCCGTGGAGTTTTTCCGCGAGCCGGACGCCCATCTGGGCCTGCTGGGGCTGGGTCTGTCGATGGGCCAGTGGCTGTGCGTGCCCATGATCGCCATTGGCCTGGGAATGTGGGCCTGGGCCAGTCGCCGCTGAAGCCGCTATCGGAACCATAGCTGCCAATCCAGTCTGCACCAGGACCTGCGGCCGGTTTGATGCCTGAACCTGGCTTTTGAAATGCCTTCGCCTTCCTGCGCTTCGCTCATTTGCCACCCGGCCAGTCCTGTGCCGCCGGGCGTGCGCGTGGCGGCCTGCGCCTGGCGCGAAGCGGGCGGGCTGGGGCTGCGCCATGAAGTGCGCGCGCCCGCCGGCTGGCTGGACTGCCCGCCGCCTGCCCGCCATCTGGCCGCACGCGCTGATGGCCTGTGGCGGCGCACCTGTCTGGAAGCCTTCGTGGCCGCCGAACAACCGGGCAACGAGGGCGCGGCTGAAGGCGAGGGCGGCGAAGGCGGCGGCGAATACTGCGAGTTCAACCTCTCGCCCGATGGCTGCTGGGCCGCCTACGCCTTTTGCGCCGAACGCGTGCGCCACACGGCCAGCGCCTGGCAGGCATGGGAAGCGCGCGCGCGCCCCGCGCGCTTTGCCTGCTCGCGGCAAGGCGATGCGGCCTGCCTGGCGCTGGAAGCGTTCTGGCCTGATCTGCCGCTGCCCGCCGCTGCCGTCTGGCGCGTGGGCCTGTGCGCCGTGCTGCAAGCTGCTGGCGCCCTGAGCTACTGGGCGCTGCGCCACCCCATGCCGCGCCCCGACTTTCACCACTTTGCAGGCCGCTTGCTGCGCCTGCCGCCGTCATGAGATGGTTGCCTCTTTGTGCTTTCTGCCTTGCCTTGCGCCATGAAAACCGGCCTTGAACGCTTCATTGAATCTCCCGGACTGCGCCGCCCGCTGCACGGCGCGCGCGTGGCGCTGCTGGCGCATCCGGCCTCGGTCACGCGCGGTCTGGCGCATGCGCTGGACGCGCTGGCGGCGCTGCCTGACGTGCGGCTGAGCGCCGCCTTCGGCCCGCAGCACGGCCTGCGCGGCGACAAGCAGGACAACATGGTGGAGTCGGACGACTACGTCGATCCGCGCCTGGGCATTCCCGTCTTCAGCCTCTACGGCCCGGTGCGCCGCCCCACCGACGAAATGATGCAAAGCTTTGACGTGCTGCTGGTGGATTTGCAAGACCTGGGCTGCCGCATCTACACCTTCATCACCACCCTGCGCTACGTGCTGGAAGCGGCTGCGCGCCACGGCAAGGCCGTGTGGGTGCTGGACCGGCCCAACCCCGCCGGCCGCCCCGTGGAAGGCTTGCGCCTGCGCCCGGGCTGGGAGAGCTTTGTGGGCGCGGGGCCGCTGCCCATGCGCCACGGCCTCACGCTGGGCGAGCTGGGGCGCTGGTTTGTGGACTGGCTGGGCCTGCGCGTGGACTACCGCGTGATTGAAATGCAGGGCTGGCAGCCCGAAGCGGCCCCCGGCTTTGGCTGGCCCGAAGGGCCGTGGGTCAATCCCAGCCCCAACGCCGCCAGCCTGAACATGGCGCGCGCCTACGCGGGCACCGTCATGCTCGAAGGCTGCACGCTGTCTGAAGGCCGGGGCACCACCCGCCCGCTGGAGCTGCTGGGCGCGCCTGGCCTGGGCGCCGCCCGCCTGCTGGCCGACATGCGCGAAATGGCCCCGGACTGGCTGGCCGGCTGCCTGCTGCGCCCGTGCTGGTTCGAGCCGACTTTTCACAAGCACCAGGGGCAGCTGTGCGCGGGCCTGCAAATTCACACCGAAGACCCGGCCAGCTACCGCCACGCGGCCTTTCGCCCCTGGCGGCTGGTGGCCTTGGCCCTGAAAGCCCTGCGCCGCCAATGGCCCGATGCGCCGCTGTGGCGCGACTTCGCCTACGAATACGAGCACGGCCGCCTGGCCATTGACCTCATCAACGGCAGCAGCCTGCTGCGCGAATGGGTGGACGACGCGCAAGCGCCCTGCGCCGATCTGGACGCGCTGGCCCGCGCCGACGAAGCCGCCTGGCAGCAGGAGCGCGCGGCGTATCTGTTGTATTGAAGGCTGGCAGACGCCCCAGAAACAGGAGCAAATCTGGCGGGGTCAAAATGCCGCTTCGCGCAGATTCCACCAGGACGTCTTGCTATGGATAGAGGAGCGAAATAGCGCCCTGCAGCGAACGCTCCACGGCGCGGCTTTCAGCGCTGTGCGCCTGCCTGGCGCAGGTTGTATTCCATGCCGCCAGCGGGGGCGGCAGGGTCGAGGATGCCCGGGGCCAGCTCCACCTGAACGGTTTGCCCGCCCACGGTCACGGGGCTGTCCGCGCCTTCCTGTGCGCGGGCCTGCCAGTATTCAACGCGCAGGCGGTCTGCGCCTTGCCAGCGGAGGTTGGCACCCCAGGCCTGTTCGTTGCGGGTGGCGCCCATCAGGCGGGCGGCGGGCCGGCCCTGCGCGGCAGCGCCTTGGGGCAGCACGAACACTTCGTACTGAAAGGCGTCTGTCGCGCCCGTGTTGATTTCCACCAGCACGGCGTCCAGCCGCGCGCCGCCGGGGGCGGGCAGGCGCGCGACTTCATCGCGCGAGGCGGCCGCCGGTGCGGGATTGCAGCCGCTCAGGGCCAGCCAGGCGGCGGCACAGGCGGCGCTTGCGCGGAGAACACGGCTCATGCGGCTTGCACAGGCAACGCGGCAGGCCACTCAATCGCTCCAGACGCGCCACAGGCCGGAGTTGTAGTACTCGTAGCCTTTTTTGATTTGCGCCTGGTCGGCAGGATCGTCGCCGTAGGGGCCGCCATTCAAATCCCAAGGGCCGCCCCATCCGTCCTGCGATGTGCCTGCCTTTGTCTGGGCATCGCCCGCGCCACGCAGAGCCACCTGCTCCGGGATGCCCGTAGCGGCGGCGGTCAGGCCAAAGTTGAAGTTGCCGAAGTCCTGGTACTGCGCGCCCTGCTGCTTGTAGTCCCACGGCCCCTTGTTCTGCACCTGGGATTTGAACCAGCCCGTCGTATCCAGAACGGAGTGGGCATGGGACTCCTTGATGTTCTGGTCCATTGAAACGCCGGGCGGCATGGTCTGCTTGTCCACGATGCCGGCGGCCTCGGCCTGCTCGCGCGTGAGGACTTTGCCCAGCGCCGTGCCCGTGCGCTGCGCGGCTTCGCCATTGGGGTCATTGGCCAGGCCCCGCGCGGCGGATTGCTGCATGCGGGCCAGCGGCTGGGCGCCCGCCTTGAACAGGCTCGTGCGGGTGGCAAGGTCTGAAGGCGGCAAGGCGGCCGCGCCCGCGAGAATGTCCTGCAACTGCTTGTCGTCAAAGGAAATCGTCGTCGTTGCGCCGCCGGGTTGCCCCGATGTGACGGTGGTGAGCCGCTCGCCTGAAGCGGCCTTCATCACGTCATCAAGCTTGCCCGCCTGCTCCAGGCCCTGCGCGGCGCTGGCGAACTGGGCGGGCGAGTCTTTCAGGCTGCCCAGCACCTGCGCGATGGCGCGGGCATTGTCATTGCCCGCCGTGGCGGTGGAGACGCCAAAGCCCGCTTCGATTTTTGCCGCGCCGTCGGCATCGCCTTGCAGAGCCTGGATGTACTCGGCCTTGCGGTCGGCGGGCGTGTGGCTGGCGACGGAAGCGGCCACGTCCGTTGCGCCGAAAGCCTTGGACACGCGGGCAAGCTGCGAGGCATCCAGGTCTTTGGCGAAAACGTTGAGCAGGTCGCGCCGGTCATCGGCGTTCAGCGGGCTGTTCAGCCCCTTGGTTTCAGCGGCCCAGTGCTTGAGTTCGTCATCAGAGAGCTTGCCAATGGCCTCGTTGCGCTCAGAAGGCGACAACTCCTTGAGCGCCTGCGTGTTGTCCTTGAGTTCGGACTGCGTAACGTCCCAGTCCAGCCAGTTTTCGTTCAGATTGTTTCTGACGCGGTTCAGTGCGGCATCCACGCTCATGTGAGATCTCCTGTCATCGGTTGAACACGCCGCGATTGGAGCGCTCTGCCGCTGGCAACACAAGCCCGGGCGTTTGCCCGGGCCGCCAGCGCAGGCAGGGTTTACCCCTAGGGAGATGCCCGCCCGACGGCAAGCGTCTGCAACCGGCGCGAGCCATGCCCTAACAATAGCTTACAGCCTGCCTGCATCCGGTTTCAAGCACTTGGTTGCAATCAAGGCGTTCTTCTTTCAAAGCACAGGATTTCAAGCCGCCTCTGCGGGAACCCGTTCGCGGCCCGGGCACGAGCGAAGCAAGCGCCAGCTGGCGTTGGCGGCGCTGAAAGCACTGCGCCAATTTAGCTCTTTTATTCATAGCATGAGGTCTTAGTAGAGATTGCGCGAACCAGTGTTTTGCCCCCTTTGATTCGCTCCTCTTTTTAAAACTATCTGACGGGCGGGGCCAGCCCGATGGCGGCGCTTGCCAGCGCCAGCGCAGCAGAATGCGGTGCCCGCTCAAACGGAGCCTGCCGCTTTCGCTACGTGGGCCGCCCGCAGAACTTTCTCCCCAAGCGCCATGCAAGACGATCTTTTCCCCAACGCCTCGCCTGCTTCTCCCTCCTGCCCCTGCCGCGTGCTCATGGTCTGCACGGGCAACATCTGCCGCAGCCCTACGGCGCATGGCGTGCTGCGGAAAATGGCCGATGAGGCTGGGCAGGGCGCGCGCGTTCAGGTTGATTCGGCTGGCACGCATGGCTACCACACGGGTGAGCCGCCGGATGCGCGCTCGCAACGCCATGCCCTCTGGCGCGGCTATGACCTCAGCCAGCAGCGCGCTCGCCAGCTGACGGCGCAGGATTTTGAAAACTTCGATCTCATTTTGGTGATGGATGCCGCCAATGAGCGCGCCGCCCGCGCCCTGTGCCCGCCCGCGCTGCGCCACAAGCTGCGGCGCTTGACGGACTTTTGCACGCGCCACAGATCGGCGCAGGAAGTGCCCGACCCCTACTACGGCGGCGCTGCCGGCTTTGAAAAGGTGCTCGATCTGGCCGAAGACGCCTGCGCGGGCGTGCTTCGCAGCATTTGCCCCTGACTGAATTCACGGCCCGCCCGCGCCGCCTGCCTGCGGGGCGGCTGATGGAGGCAGCCAGCCCGGCGCCCCTCACCTGTCAGGATGCACAAAAAGAGGAGCAAATTTGAGGGCAGAAAATGCCGCCTTGCGCAATATCCACTAGGACATCCTGCTATGGATAAATGAGCAAATTTCCACCATGCGGCAACTGCCCCCGCCCTTGCTCATGCCGGGCGGCCCTGGCTCTCTGGCAGAAGATCCAGTCTGGCCGCCAGAGGCCGCCGCTTGCGCCTGCCGGCAGGGCGCGGCGGCGGCAGGAAGAAGCAAGTGGGCGCGGCCTGCCTTACTTGGCGTAGCTGTAAACGCCCTGCCCCGTTTTGCGGCCCAGGCGGCCAGCGGCCACGTATTCGCGCAGCAGGGGGCTGGGGCGGTATTTGCCGTCGCCAAACTGCTGATGGAGAACTTCCATGATGGCCAGACACACATCCAGCCCGATCATGTCGGCCAGGGCCAGGGGGCCAATGGGGTGGTTGCAGCCCAGCTTCATGCCCGCATCGATGTCTTCCGCCGAAGCGACGCCCTCGGAGAGGACAAAGAAGGCTTCGTTGATCATGGGCAGCAGGATGCGATTGACGACGAAGCCGGACGAGTTGCGGACGGTGATGGGCGTTTTGCCCAGCGCCGTGGCCAGCTCGGTGACGGCGGCGTGGGTGGCGTCGCTGGTTTGCAGGCCGCGAATGATTTCGACCAGCGCCATCATGGGCACCGGGTTGAAAAAGTGCATGCCGACAAAGCGGTCGGGGCGGCTGGTGGCGGCTGCCAGCTGGGTGATGGAAATGGAAGAGGTGTTGGTTGCCAGCAGGGTTTCGGGCGCGAGCAGGGCATCCAGCTGGGCCAGGATTTTGTTTTTGATTTCGTGGTTTTCCGTGGCGGCTTCGATCACGAGCTGGGCGGGCTTGAGCGCGGCGTAGTCGGTGCCGGTCTGGATGCAGGCCAGGGCGGCGTCTTTCTGGGCGGCGGTGATTTTTTCCTTGGCCAGCAGACGGTCCAGGCTTTTGCTGATGCCGGCCAGCCCTTTGTCCACGGCAGCCTGCGAGATGTCGATGAGGATGACGCGGATGCCCTTGACAGCGCATGCCTGGGCGATGCCGCTGCCCATGGTGCCTGCGCCAACGACGCCAACTGTTTGAATGCTCATTTTGATTTCTCCGTTTTTTGATGAAAAAGGAAGCAGGCCTGATGGTCTGTTTCAGGGAACCTTGTTCAGCCCCGCGCGCGAATGTTTCAAGGCGAACCTCAGACGCTGTGAATGCATGGCGCAGCCTTGCTCTTTCGCTGACGGGCAGGCGGTGAACAAAAGCTTGCAAGGCATGGTAGCGAAGGGCGGCGGCCGCCGCCTTGATCCGGTCGGCTATTTCGCCAAACTGTTCATGCGCCAGCTGGCGCGCATGTGGCTGGCCTGGTTGATCAGGCGCTCCAGATCGTCCGCCTGGCTGTTGGTGACGGCATGCTCCAGCTTGGCCAAGGCATGCTGGAAGTGGTGGAGCTGGGCGATGAGTTCTTCGCGGTTGGCGATGAGCACGTCGCGCCAGACTTGCGGATCGCTGGCGGCAATGCGGCTGAAATCACGAAAGCCCGGGCCGGCCAGCGACAGGAAGACGGCGGCCTGCTCCTGCTGGCTGGCAATGCCGTTCATCATGGCAAAGGCCAGCATGTGCGGCAGGTGGCTGACGGCGGCAAAGGCGGCATCGTGCGCTTCAGCCGACATCTGCGACACGCTGCAACCCAGCGCCTGCCACATTTCAGTGGCTTTTTCGAGCTTGGCCGTCTGCGTGCGCTCCATGGGCGTGATGATGATTTGCTTGCCCGTAAAGAGCATGGGGTCGGCGTTTTCCACGCCGGAGACTTCGCGCCCGGCAATGGGGTGGCAGGGCACGAAGGAGCCGACGTCGTGCTTGAGCACACGGCGCACGGCATCAATCACGTCGCGCTTGGTGGACCCCATGTCCATCAGCAGCATGGACGGATTGACGAGATGGCGGATGGCCTTGAGCGTGGACTCGGTCGCCGAAACAGGCACGGCCAGCATGACCAGATCGGCCCCCGACACAGCCAGCAGGGCGGAAGGCGCTTCCACGTCGATCACGCCCATTTCGCGCGCTTTTTCGGTGGTGGACGGCGATTTGCTGTAGCCCACGATGCGCTTGACCAGCCCCGCCCTTTTCATCGCCAAGGCAAAGGAGCCGCCCATCAGGCCGCAGCCGATTAATCCCAGTTGTTCAAACATCTTGCCCCAGGGGATAGGCCCCCAGCACTTTGTAAAAGGACGACAGGGCCTGAAGCTCGGCCAGCGCGGCGGCCAGGTGCGGTTGCTCAATGTGGCCCGCGATGTCGATATAAAAATAGTATTCCCACTGGCCGGATTTGGCGGGGCGGGATTCGAAGCGCGTCATGGACACGCCATGCTTTTTCAGCGGCGTGAGCAAGTCATGAACCGACCCTGGACGGTTGGGCACGCTGACGACGATGCTGGTGCAGTCGCGCCCTGTAGGCCGGGGCATGCCCATGGTCTGCGGCAGGCAGATGATGGCAAAGCGCGTGCGGTTGCTGGCCTGGTCTTGCACGGCATGGGCCACGATGTGCAGGCCGAACTGTGCGGCGGCGCGCTCGCTGGCCAATGCGGCCCAGGCCGGGTTTTCCGCCGCCAGGCGCGCGCCTTCGGCATTGCTGGAGACGGCGCGGCGCTCAGCCAGCGGCAGGTGCTGCGCAAGCCAGTCCTGGCATTGCATGAGTGCCTGAGGGTGTGCCAGAACGACTTCGATGCCGTCCAAGTCGTTGCGCTGGCGCAGCAGGTTGTGGCGCACGGCCAGGCTGACTTCGCCCACCACATGCACTGGCGAGCGCAAGAACAGATCGAACGAACGGGCCACCACGCCTTCGGTGGAATTTTCCATGCCGACCACGCCGAACTGCGCCGTGCCAGCCGCCGTGGCATGGAAGACTTCATCAAAGCTGTTGCAGTACACCAGATTGACGGCGCTGCCAAAGTATTCAATGGCCGCCTGTTCGCAAAACGTGCCCTGCGGGCCTAGCACGGCCACGCGCGGCGGCACTTCCAGCGCAAGGCAGGCGGACATGATCTCGCGCCAGATGCTGGCGACATGGTCGTTGAGCAGCGGCCCCGTGTTGCTGGCCTGGACTTTGTGAATGACTTGGGCTACCCGGTCGGGCCGGAAAAAGGGGGTGCCTTCCTGGCGCTTGAGCTCTCCCACCTGTTCGGCCACCCGCGCGCGCTGATTGAGCAGCGCAAGCAATTGGGCATCCAACTCGTCAATTTGCGCGCGCAACACCCCCAAGGCATCAGACTGAACAGGCTGCGCCAAAGAGGCGGAGTGCGCGGGTGGCGGCAAGGAAGAGCTTGCGCTCATGGCTTATTGCTTCTGTTCGACGCGCTCGACTTTGGTCTTGATGCCGCCGGATGCGCCATCAGACGCAGAGGCGGGCGCGGCCTTTGTTTCAGTCTTGGTTTCCGGCTTGGCTGCCGCAGCAGGCTTGGCGCCTGTGGCCGCTTTCACAATCTTGGCTGCGGCTTCATCAAATTTCTTGAGATGCCCTTCCACGGTGGATTCCGTGGCATTGATGATTTGCGCGGCCCAAGCGTTGGCAGCCTGACCGCCCGCCTCCTGGAATTTGGCGCTGGCGGGCGACTCCAGATAGGCGACGATGGTTTTCAGCTCGTCGGCTGACAATTTCTCCATATAGACAGGCACAAGAGCGGATTCAGCCGTTTTGGCGGCCTGCGCCTCTACGGTTTTGCCTGTGGCGTCCAGCAGCTTTTTCAGTTCGACATCCAGTTTCTCGCGCACATCCTTTTGCTTGTCGGCAGGCACGTTCTGATCAATGTTCTGTGACCAGGTGGCAATGACGGGCTGTGCAACGGCATTCACCAGCTGGTGGGCAAGCTGGACGGAGTCGTTTTTTTGCTGGATTTGGGCCAGTTTCACGGCCAGGGCCTTTTTGGCGTCGTCCGCTTTCGCGTCTTGGGCATGCGCCGCGAAAGGCAGGGCGCAAACGGCCAGAGTGAGGGCGGCCAGGGTTTTGTTGAGCATGGGTTTCACTGATTTACTCCGTGGTGGGGGATGGTTGAGGGGTATCGCCGCTTCCGGCGTTGTCTGCGTTGCCGTCTTCGCCGTCGGCTGGCGCGTCATTGGCATCGTTTTCCACGATGCGTTGCAGGCCGCTCAGGCGGGCGCCGTCGTCTAGCGCGATGAGGGTTACGCCTTGCGTGGCGCGGCCCATCTCGCGGATTTCAGCCACGCGGGTGCGCACGAGCACGCCCTTGTCGGTGATGAGCATGATTTCGTCATCGGCATTGACCAGCGTGGCAGCAACGACCTTGCCGTTGCGCTCGCTTTGCTGGATGGCGATCATGCCTTTGGTGCCGCGCCCGTGCCGCGTGTATTCGCTGATATGAGTGCGTTTGCCGTAGCCGTTTTCAGTAGCGGTGAGCACGCTGTTGCGCGCGCCGGGGGCGGATTCGGCTTCGCTGGCCTCGGCTTCCGCCACGAGCATGGCAATCACGCGCTGGCCTTCTTCCAGGTTCATGCCGCGCACGCCACGGGCCTGGCGGCCCATGTGGCGCACGTCGTTTTCATCAAAGCGCACGGCCTTGCCGCCGTCAGAAAACAGCATGACGTCGTGCTTGCCGTCCGTCAGGGCCGCGCCAATGAGGTAGTCGCCCTCATCCAGCCCCACGGCGATGATGCCGGCCTTGCGCGGGTTGCTGAATTCATTCAGCGCGGTTTTCTTCACGGTGCCGCCCGCCGTGGCCATGAACACATAGCGGTCGGCCGGGAAGGCGCGCATTTCGCCCGTGAGCGGCAGCACCACCGTGATTTTTTCGCCTTCTTCCAGCGGGAACATGTTGACGATAGGCCGCCCGCGCGAACCGCGCGAGCCGGATGGCGCTTCCCATACCTTGAGCCAATAAAGCTTCCCGCGATTGGAAAAGCACAGGATGTAGTCGTGCGTGTTGGCAATGAAAATCTGGTCAATCCAGTCATCTTCCTTGGTGGTCGTGGCCTGCTTGCCCCGGCCGCCGCGCTTTTGAGCGCGGTATTCATTCAGCGGCTGGCTCTTGATGTAACCCGTGTGGCTGAGCGTGACCACCATGTCGGTGGGGGTGATGAGGTCTTCCGTGGCCAGGTCCTGCGCATTGGGTTCGATGGTGGAGCGGCGCACGCCTTCCGCCGTCTGGCCAAATTCGGCTTTCAGCGCCGCCAGCTCGTCGCCAATGATGGCCGTGACGCGCGCCGGGCGGGCCAGAATGTCCAGCAAGTCTTCAATCTGCGCCATGACCTCCTTGTATTCGGCCACGATCTTGTCTTGCTCAAGGCCCGTGAGACGTTGCAGGCGCATTTGCAGAATTTCCTGCGCTTGCGTGTCTGAAAGGCGATACAGGCCATCTTTTTGCAGGCCGAATTCGCGTGGAAGAGCTTCCGGGCGGTAGTCATCAGCGCGCACTTCTGTGCCATCCTCGCGCGTGCGGGTCAGCATTTCACGAACCAGATGACTGTCCCAAGTGCGCGCCATCAGCTCGGTCTTGGCCACAGGCGGCGTGGGCGATTCGCGGATGATGCGGATGAATTCGTCGATATTGGCCAGCGCTACGGCCAGGCCTTCCAGCACATGGCCGCGATCACGCGCCTTGCGCAAGTCAAAAATGGTGCGGCGCGTCACCACTTCGCGCCGGTGCTGCAAGAAGACTTCCAGCAGGTCTTTCAGGTTGCACAGGCGCGGCTGACCATCTACCAGCGCCACCATGTTGATGCCGAAAGTGTCTTGCAGCTGCGTTTGCTTGTAGAGGTTGTTGAGCACCACCTCCGGCACTTCGCCGCGCTTGAGTTCAATGACCAGACGCATGCCGGACTTGTCCGACTCGTCTTGAATGTGGCTGATGCCTTCGAGCTTCTTCTCGTGCACCAGCTCGGCCATGCGCTCCTGCAAGGTTTTTTTGTTGACCTGATAAGGCAGCTCGTCCACCACGATGGCCTGGCGCTGGCCCTTGTCAATATCCTCAAAATGACACTTGGCCCGCATGACCACGCGGCCGCGCCCCGTGCGGTAGCCTTCCCGCACGCCCTGAATGCCATAGATGATGCCCGCCGTCGGGAAATCGGGCGCGGGCACGATTTCCATTAAGTCTTCGACTGTGGATTCCGGGTTGTGCAGCAGGTGCAGGCAGGCATCCACCACTTCATTGAGGTTGTGCGGAGGAATGTTGGTGGCCATGCCCACGGCAATGCCGCCGGAGCCATTAACAAGCAGATTGGGCAGCCGCGTGGGCAGCACCGTCGGCTCCATTTCCTTGCCGTCATAGTTGGGCGCCATATCGACAGTCTGCTTGTCGATTTCGCCCAGGATTTCGCCAGAAATGCGCTCCAGCCGGCATTCCGTGTACCGGTAGGCAGCTGCCGGGTCGCCATCCACCGAGCCAAAGTTGCCCTGCCCGTCAATCAGCGGATAGCGCATGGAAAAATCCTGCGCCATGCGCACCAGCGCCTCATAAGTGGCCGAGTCGCCGTGCGGGTGGAAACGTCCCAGCACATCGCCCACCACGCGCGCGCATTTCACATAAGGCCGGTTCCAGACGTTGTTGGCTTCGTGCATGGAATACAGCACACGCCGGTGCACGGGCTTGAGACCGTCGCGCGCATCCGGCAAGGCGCGGCCTACGATCACGCTCATGGCGTAATCCAGATAGCTGCGCCGCATTTCCTCTTCCAGGCTAATCGGCAGGGTTTCCTTGGCAAATTCAGTCATATATATGGAGGCAGCAACAAGCCTTCGCCGGGACGGGAAAAGGAGTCAATTTTAGGGGCACAGCCATCATGAACGCCCGTTGCCTGCAAGCAACAAATTCTGCCGTTTCAGGAACATATCAGCTTTGTTCACCGGGGGAAACGCCCATTCTTTGCAAGGCATATGGCACAATGAAAAAAGCGTTTTGGTGGTGGTCACTCGAAGCGTTTGATTCTGTCGCAGCCGTTTGCTGCGGATTTTTTCCCCAAGAGGAGAACCATGAAGAAACTGAACAAATTTGCACTTGCACTGGCTGCTTTGACCGTGGCTGGCTCCGCCTTTGCCGCTGCTGGCGACATTGACAACTGGCGTAATGCCAACAATGAACTGGTCTGGAAAAACGGCACGAACGAACTGTGCTGGCGTGATGCCTACTGGACGCCTGCGACAGCCGCAGCCACCTGCGATGGCGCTCTGGCTCCCGCCGCTCCTGCAGCTGAACCGGCTTCTCCGGCTGAACCAGTTCCCACGCCTGAACCCACTCCGGCGCCTGTGGCTGTCGAGAAAATCACTTATTCCGCCGAAGCTCTGTTTGACTTTGACAAATCTGTCCTGAAACCTGAAGGCCGCCGCATTCTGGACGAGCTGGTTGAAAAGGTGCAAGGCATCAACCTTGAAGTAATGGTTGCCATCGGTCACA
Organism: Ottowia sp. oral taxon 894; assembly: GCF_001262075.1. Classification (GTDB taxonomy): domain Bacteria; phylum Pseudomonadota; class Gammaproteobacteria; order Burkholderiales; family Burkholderiaceae_C; genus Ottowia; species Ottowia massiliensis. The sequence continues at coordinate 1,087,618 of NZ_CP012073.1, forward strand.
CCGACTCCATCGGCACCGAAGCCTATAACCAACGCCTGTCTGAGCGCCGCGCCAATGCCGTGAAGGCTTATCTGGTGTCCAAGGGCATCGAGAGCGATCGCGTTGCTACTGAAGGCAAGGGTGAGTTGCAGCCTGTGGCCAGCAACAAGACCAAAGCGGGCCGTGCGCAGAACCGCCGCGTGGAAATCGAAGTGGTAGGCACCCGCAACGCTCCCCAGCAGTAATTGCCAATCGCAGCGTAAGTGGCGCCAAAAGCCCCGGATTTATTCCGGGGCTTTTTTATTGCTCAAGTTAGAATATTAACCACCGTTTTGGTTCATCTGCAACAACTGCCATCAACCGTCTAAACGTTCTATACCTTCCATAGAACATAAACAATATTTACAAGACCGATCGATTCACGGCCGCATCGTTTACAATAAAGCGCCTTCATCAATCTTGCCTATTCGCTTAATTTGGACGGGAGCAGAAGGCGAAGTTTTCTGTCATGCGGCAATGACCAGATAACAAGCCATTGTGTTTTTTGAAACACTGAATATTCAGATCCATTTAGACATCTGCCATGTCTCGCTGACCGGTTGGTGATTCCAGATTCGCTACAGGCATAAAAAAACCGGACAGGCATGAAAGCCTGTCCGGCACTGTGTCGCGGCCGTTTCAGCGCTGCATCTGCTGCCGCGCTTGCAAGGCGGCAATGCGCTCCTCAATAGGCGGGTGCGAAGAAAACAGCTTTCCAATCTGACCCGTGATCCCCATGGCCTGCATGTTTTCTGGCAAAGCGCCAGCGTGCATGCCGCCCAGGCGCTGCAAGGCGCGAGTCATGGATTGCGACTGGCCCATGAGTTCGGCGGAACCGGCATCGGCGCGGAATTCACGCTGCCGGGAAAACCAGGCAACAATAATGCCTGCCAGAAAGCCGAAAAGAATATCAAGCACCACTGTGCTGACGTAATAGCCAATGCCGGGAGCGCCGTTGCTGTCGTCATTGCGGCGCAGCGCGCTATCGATCAGGGTTCCGATCAGGCGGCTGAGAAACACCACAAAGGTATTCATCACGCCTTGAATCAGCGTCATGGTCACCATGTCGCCATTGGCCACGTGAGCAATTTCGTGGCCAATGACGGCCTCGATTTCTTCGCGCGTCATGCCCTGCAAAAGACCTGTGGAAACGGCCACCAGCGCGCTGTTTTTGAAGGCCCCCGTGGCAAACGCGTTAGGCTCGCCTTGGTAAATGCCCACTTCTGGCATATCAATGCCTGCTTTATCAGCAAACCGGCGCACGGTTTACACAATCCAGGCTTCGTCTGCATTTTGCGGCTGGTTGATGATTTTCACGCCCATGCTGGTTTTCGCCACTGTCTTGCTCATCAGCAGCGAAATCGTGGCTCCAGCAAATCCCACCACCAGCGAATATCCCATCAGAGTGGCGACATCGACCCCGTTGGGGCCTATGAAACGGTTCAGACCAAATATGCTCGTGATCAGGCCGATTACTACCATGACTGCAATATTGGTAGCCAGAAAGAGGGCAATGCGTTTCATGAGTTCCTTTTCAAAAAATATGCGACGCCTGATGATGATGGCCAAAGAGCCGATTTCAAGCGGCGCTCACAATTCTTCATATTCCCTTTCAGAGGAGTTCTCATGGATACCCATTCCTGGCTGCGCACGCTGATTTCGCTGGACACCACCAGCCGCCTCTCCAATCTGGGGCTGATTGAAACCGTGCGCGATGCGCTACGCCGCCTCGGCATTGACCCTTGGCTCAACGCCAGCGCCACTCAGCCCAAAGCCAACCTTTTCGCCACGCTGCCCGCGCGAGATGGCAGCACCCAGGGCGGCATCATTCTGTCGGGCCATACCGACGTTGTCCCCGTTGATGGCCAGCCGTGGCGCAGCAATCCTTTCACCCTCACCGAACGCGAGGGCCGCCTGTACGGCCGGGGCAGCGCGGACATGAAAGGCTTTATCGCCGCCGTCCTCGCCTGGGCGCCCAGCTACGTGGCCAACCCGGGCTGCAAACCCGTGCATCTGGCCCTTTCATACGATGAAGAAGTGGGCTGTTTGGGCGCGCGCGCCTTGCTGCACGAAGTGGTCCAGCGCGGCATCCGGGCCGATGGCTGCATCGTGGGCGAACCCACTTCCATGCAGCCCGTCATCGCGCACAAGGGCATCAGCCTGTATCACTGCCGCGTGCATGGCCGCGCTGCCCACTCTTCGCTCACGCCACAGGGCTGCAACGCCATTGAATACGCCGCCCGTCTCATCAGCCATATTCGCGATGTGGCTGATGCCTGCAAAGCCCACGGCCCGTTTGACGAGGGCTATGACGTCCCCTTTTCCACCCTCTCCACCAACCTTGCCAGCGGCGGCATGGCGCTCAACGTCATCCCCGCCGAATGCGAATTCAGCTACGAAATCCGCAACCTGCCCGGCTCGCCTGCCGCTGGCATTCAGGCCCGCGTCAGCCACTATGTGGAAAGCACGCTGCTGCCCCGCATGCGGGCCGAATGCCCTGATGCCCGCATCGATATCACGCCCGGCGTCAGCGTTCCTGCGCTGGATGGCTGCGCGCAAACAGACATTGCCAGGCTCGTGCTCTCCCTGGCCGCGCGCCAGCCGCGCAAGGTGGCCTACGTAACGGAAGCAGGGCTGTTCCAGCAAGCAGGCATCCCGGCCATCGTTTGCGGCCCCGGCAGCATCGAGCAGGCTCACAAGGCTGATGAGTACGTCACCCTTGAGCAACTAGAACAGTGCGACCGCTTTCTGCAACGCCTGGGCCTGGCTCTGGGGCAAAGGCGGCAAGGCGGCTTTGGATAGGCCTTCAAGCCGCATCAGGCCGCAGGCAGATTCCTGAAGCCCTCCGGCAAGGCTTCAGGCCTCATCCACCACGGCGGGCACGCGCGGAGCCAGGGCGCTCATCAGCACGTAGCCCACGGTGCCAGCGGCGTGGGCCACTTCATCAATGGACAGCCCCTGCCCCCAAAGGGTGACAGGCGAGCCAAAAGCGGCCTGCGGCACGGGAGCGAGATCAACGGCCAGCATGTCCATGCTCACGCGCCCCAGGGTGCGGGTGCGCACGCCCTCCACCAGCACGGGGGTGCCGGTGGGCGCTTCGCGCGGGTAGCCATCGGCGTAGCCGCAGGCCACCACGCCAACGCGCATGGGGCCTTGTGCCGTGAACAGGCCGCCGTAGCCCACGCGCTCCCCGGCCTGCACGTGAGTCACGCCGATCAGGCGCGAGGTCAGCGACATGGCGGGCTGCAGGCCCCAATCGCTGGCGCTATGCGCAGGGTAGTCGGGCGAGCTGCCGTAAAGGGCAATGCCCGGGCGCACCCAGTCAGAAGACGCATCGCCCGCGTGGCGCAGCAAGGCGGCGCTGTTGCACAGCGTGCGCTCGCCGGGCAGGCCCTGCGTGGCTTGCGTGAACACGGCCTGCTGCAGCGCAATGCCGCGCGCGCCATCGGCATCGGCAAAGTGGGTGGCGTGCGAAATTTCCTCCACCTGGGGCAGCGCCGCCAGCCGGGCGTAGGCGGCGCGGTAGCGGCCAGGCGCGAAGCCCAAGCGGTTCATGCCGCTGTTGAGCTTGAGAAAAACGCGATGCGGCTGGTGCGTCTTGTGCATGGCCAGCCAGTCGATCTGCTCGTCGCAATGCACGGCGTGCCACAAATTCAGGCGCGAGCAGGTTTCCAGATCGCGCGGCTCAAACACGCCTTCCAGCAGCAAGATGGGGCCGCGCCAGCCCAAGGCGCGCAGGCGCTCGGCTTCATCCAGCTCCAGCAGCGCAAAGCCATCGGCGCCGCGCAATGCCTCGAACACGCGCTCAATGCCATGTCCGTAGGCGTTGGCCTTGACCACGGCCCACACCCGCGCCTCCGGCGCCGCCTGCCGCACGCGCGCCAGGTTGTGCCGCAGCGCGGCGTGATGAACGGTAGCCAAAAGAGGGCGGGGCATGGCGAAGCGGCAGGGGGGCGGAAAGCGAAGGCGGCGATTGTGTCACCGGGGTTCACGGCGGCTTGGCGCGCGCCAGCCCCGCCCCGCAGCCCTGCCAAGCGCCCAGACGGCCTGAAAGCCCATTTTTCTCATCAAAAAAAGGAGCAAATCGGCACCCATGAAAACACCCTTTTGCGCCCGTCCATGCGGACATCACGCTATTGATACAAGAGCAAATCAACGCCTGTGCGGCTGGCCGCTCCAATGCCTGCCCGCGCCCAGACAAAGACAATCACCCGCTTCTTCCACCCCCTTGCCGCCCATGCAACTGCCCCTCACGCAACTGCCCGCCCACCTGACCCAAGGGCTGCGCCCGCTGTATGTGCTGCACGGCGATGAACCGCTGCTGGCGCAGGAAGCGCAAGACGCCATCCGCGCCGCCGCACGCGCCGCCGGGCATGCCGAGCGCAGCGTGCACACCGTGATGGGCGCGCACTTCGACTGGAGCGCTCCGCTGGCCGCCGGGCAGTCGCTCAGCCTCTTTGCGCAAAAGCAGATCGTGGAAATCCGCATCCCGTCCGGCAAGCCCGGCAAGGAAGGCAGCGCGGCCTTGCAGCAACTGGCCGCGCAGATTGCCGGGCAGGCCGCACAAGCCACTCCCAACGCGCCAGGCCCAGGCGTGCTCACCCTCATCACCCTGCCCCGGCTGGACAAAGCCGCCAAAACCAGCCCGTGGTTCACGGCGCTGGAAGCGGCGGGCGTGTGCGTGCAGACCGACCCCATCGACCGCGCCCGCCTGCCCGCGTGGATAGCCGAACGCATGGCGCGCCAGGGCCAGCGCGTGCCCGCAGGTGAAGAAGGCCAGCAGGCCCTGCGCTTTTTCGCTGACCGCGTGGAAGGCAACCTGCTGGCCGCGCATCAGGAAATCAGCAAGCTCGCCCTGCTCTACCCGCCAGGCGAAGTCAGCCGCGCGCAAATTGAAGCCGCCGTGCTCAACGTGGCCCGCTACGACGTCTTCAAACTCTCCGAAGCCATGCTGGCCGGCCAGCGCGCCCGCACGCAAAAAATGCTCGACGGCCTGCGAGCCGAAGGCGAAGCCGAAGTGCTGGTGCACTACGCCATTGCCGAAGACATCCGCACCCTCAAGCGCGTGAAAGACGCCACCGCCGCTGGCCGCCCCCTGCCCCTGGCCCTGCGCGAAGCGCGCGTGTGGGGCCAGCGCGAGCGCCTCATCGAACGCGCCCTGCCCGGCCTGCCCGCCGCGCAACTGGCCAGCCTGCTGCAAGCCGCGCACTTCGTGGACGGCATCTGCAAGGGCCTGCCAGCCCCCGGCTGGCCAGCCGCCCCCTGGCCCGCGCTGCACCGCCTGGCCCAAGGCCTGACGGCCGCCTGCGCCGCCGCCTGCAGGCGCTAAAAGCCCGCGCTCCCAGCCCGCCCAGTCCTATTCGCTCCTTTATAGATAGCAATATGTCCTAGTGGAATCTGCGCTGAATGGCATTTCTTGCCACTCAAATTTGCTCCTCTTATTGATTCAACCAGATGAACAAAGCTCGCTCAAAGGCGCCCGCGCTCGTCTTGGGCTTGCAGCGCGGCAGCGCACGGCGATGCTGCGCCATGACCTCAAATGCAGCGTGCAGCTGAATGCGAAGCCATATCATCCGGCAGTTTGTAACGACAGGCTTTTGGATGTCTTGCCATGACTCACGGGGCGAAATGGCGCTGTGCGTTCCCTGTTCATGCCTTTCCTGGTCCGATGCGCTTCTTGGCTTTTCGCGGCCTGGCCGTGAACAGGCTCTGGCAAATGTCCATCGCGCGCCTGCCGCGTGCTGATGAGCCGGTTCGGGAGCGGGCATGACGCAGCGTCTTTCTTCCGCGCGCCGCAATCTGCGCGTGGCGCTGCCGCTGGCGGCGCTGGTTCTGCTGTGGGAGCTGGTGGCGCGCAGCGGCTGGGTTTCGGCCTATTTGCTGCCGGGGCCGCTGGCGGTGCTGGCCACGGGCGCGCGGCTGCTTCAGAGCGGGGTGCTGGCGGCGCATGCCGCAGCTTCGCTGGCGCGCATTGGGGTGGGGTTTCTGATCAGTTGCACGGCGGGCATTGCGCTGGCGGGGGCGGTGGCGCGGTTCCGGCTGGTGGAAGACCTGACAGCCGCGCCGCTGGCGCTGCTGCGCATGATTCCGCCGCTGGCGCTGACGCCGCTGCTGGTGTTGTGGCTGGGCATAGGCAATGCCACGCAAATCAGCATCATCGTGCTGGCTTCGTTTTTTCCGGTGTTTCTGAATGCGCTGGGCGGCTTTCGCTGCGTGACGGCGCAAGACGACGAGCTGGCGCGCAGCCTGGATTTGCCGCGCTGGGCGTATGTGGTGTGCATTGCGGCGCCGGCGGCCGTGCCTTCGCTGGTGACGGGAGTGCGCCTGGGTTTTGGCTACAGCTGGCGGGCGCTGATTGCGGCGGAGCTGATTGCGGCGGGCAGCGGGCTGGGGTATCTGATTCTTGATGCGCAGGAGTTGCAGCGCACGGACGTGGTGATGGTGGGCATCCTGGTCATCGACCTGCTGGGCTGGGCGATGGATTGGGCCTTTCAGCGCGCGGCCGCCGCTTTGCTGGGGCGGCGCTTTCCGGAGGTGACTGCGTGAGCGAAGCGCCTGTTGCCGCACTCGGGGCCGCACTCGAGGCCGTGCTTGAGGGCGTGAGCCTGCGCCTGGGCGGGCGGCAGGTGCTGCGCGATGCCTCGCTGGCGCTGGAAGCTGGCGCCATCAATTGCCTGCTGGGGGCTTCGGGCTGCGGCAAGTCCACGCTGCTGCGCGTGGCGGCCGGTCTGCTGCCGCCGGATGCAGGCCAGGTGCTGGCGCGGCCGCAGGATTGCGCAATGGTGTTTCAGGCCCCGTGCCTGTTGCGCTGGCTGACGGTGGGCGAGAACCTGGGGCTGGCGCTGGCCCATCGCAGGGGCATGAAGCGGGCGCAGAAGGCGCAGCGCATCGGCCAGGCGCTGGAAGTGGTGCAGCTGGCGGGCGCGCAGGTGCTGTTTCCGCATGAGCTTTCGGGCGGCATGGCCCAGCGGGTGGGCATTGCGCGCGCCCTACTGCGCGAGCCGCGCCTGCTGCTGATGGACGAGCCGTTTGCCGCGCTGGACGCCATCACGCGGCGCAGCTTGCAGGCGGCCCTGCGCCAGCTCATCGCCACGCGGCAAACCACCTGCCTGTTCGTCACGCATGACGTGGACGAGGCCCTTGCGCTGGGCCGCCGCCTGTTCGTGATGCAGGCCGGGCGCGTGGCGCGGCAGTGGAACGCGCCCTGGCGCGCGGACGAGGCCAGAAGCCAGATCGTGCAGGCCCTGCGCGCCGCTGACGCAGCTTCTGCCCTTTCCGTCTCTGCGGCCGCTCCGGTTTCTCCTGTTTCTTTCCCCTGAGCTTTCACAAAGGAGCTGTATTTCATGAAAAGACGTTTCTTTTTCACCCTGTGCCTGCTTTCGGCGCTGATCGCCCCGGCGGCTCATGCCCGGCAGGAACCCAAGCCGCTGCGCATCAGCTACGTGCGCGCGCCCTTCAACCTGCAATTGATGGTGATGAAGGAAAAGGGCATCTTGCAAAAGCACCTGGAGCCGTTGGGCCTGCAGGCGCAGTGGCCTGAAATCACCTCCGGCGCCAAGCAGGCGCAGGCGCTGGCCAGCGGCGATCTGGATATAGGCGGCGTGATGAACACCGCCTCCGTGCTGATAGCCAATGGCGAAGGCAACCCTGTGCGCATCATCGCGGGCGTTGCGCGCCCGACGGACGTTTTCGCCATCGTGGCCGCCAAGGGCGGCCCGCACGCGGTGGCTGATCTGAAGGGCAAGACCGTCGCCGGCCCCAAGGGCACCGTGCTGCACCAGCTGCTGGCCGCCGCGCTGGCGCGCGAGGGCATGAGCGTGCAGCAAGTCAATTTCGTGCAGATGGACCTGCCCCAGGCCTTTGCTGCCGTGCAAAGCGGCAAGGCCGACGCGGCGCTGCTGGCGGCCAATTTCGTGCTCAACGCGCAAAAAGACGGCGCCCATGTGCTGGCGCGCGCCACCGATTTGCTCGCGCCCTTGCTGACCATGACCGCCAGCGAAAAATTCCTGAAAGCGCACCCCCGACTGCGTGCAGGTCGTGGTGGCCGCGCATGACGAAGCCTGGCAGTGGATTCAGGCGCACCGCGAAGAGGCCATTGCCCTGGGCGCGCGCCTGCAAAACGTAAGCGAGCAAGAAGCCCGCCAGCTCTACGACTGGACGCACTTCACCCAGCGCCTGAGCGAGAGCGACTTCCGCGCCCTGGAAGCCGACATGCAGTTCATGCTGGACAACGGCATGATGCGCAACCGCGTGGACGTGCGCGCCCTCGTCGCCCCCGCCGCGCTGGATGGCGCCAGCGCCCAATGAACCCGCCCGCCCCCATCCCCGCCGGCTCGCACATCGTGCGGGTGGCCGATCAAGACGGCGTGATCGAAATCGGCCCCGCCGATTTCATCAAGTACGCCTCCCACGCCCACGCCATTGCCGCCGCGCTCATGGCGCGCGTGGCTGGCCTGGGCCTGCGCCTGCTCTCGCCCGAAGAACCCGTGCAGCGGCGCGAGCTGTACTGGCGGCTGGGCTTTCCCGGCCCCGGGCTGGTGGATTGCGTGGAAGTGGAAAGCACCTCTGCTTATACCATTCGTACTCCGCATTATTTCCACGTTTGATTAGAGGAATAAATCACAGTCAGTGATTTACGAATCATTTTCCAAGAGAATCTTCCTGTCTGTAAATCTGGCCTTTGCCGGCATTCTTTCCTCAATCCGTTGGCGATTGGTGGCTAGGGCTTGTTCAGTGGGGGTATAATCCAGCCATAATGCGGCATCGGTGCTGAGTTCTTGCGGCCAAATATATGTCACGTTGAAACCACGCGCTCTGCATTCGGCATGAAGCGCATCATAACGTTTCTTCAAGAAGGCCATTTTATTAAAGAAAAACCGCACATGGCCCTCACCCAGTTTATATTCCGCCGGTTGGCCTTTTAGGTGAAATTTCCCTTTGGCAACAGCGTTGGGAATACGGGTAAGTTCGCGGTGTTCGGCAAGCAAATGTTGATCGCACAATTCACTCGGCGGGACAAGATTGATTCGGGTCATAAATCATCACGAAATCAATAAAGAGGCGTAATACTAAAAGAAATACAGAATGCCGTCCAGCTTATTTGTGTGGCGCTAACCTTACTTACACGCCAACAAGCTCAGAAGTCGTCATTTCAGCGTTGTGCTACGGCTACATAAATTTTGTTTTTTGACCGCACTTTGAGGTCTGTTTCATCACGGTAATCGTCCATTTGGCGTCATCAATTTGTTCATAATTTGTCACTTCATAGCCTTCCTCGGCAGCCCATGCAGGGATAGCTTCTGTAGTTTGAGTACAATCAAACTCAATTTCTAAGCAATATCCTTTATTTGGTTTTGCCATAGTTTCTTTCGCTTCAACTAAAGGAAAGGGGCAAACATGCCCCAATGCAGGTAATTTAACGCTGCTCTCGCGCGCCGTGCGCGAAAACCGCTGCCTGTGCCAGCCCGTCACCTGCCACCCGCACGCGCCGTTTTCGCTGGGCGGGCAGTTCGTCTTTGAAATCAGCTACCGGGGCCGCGCCGTGCAAATCTGGCCCAGCCCGCAGGTGTTCGACGACGAATTCCGCCAGCAAGTGCGCGCCTGGCAAGACGCGCCCGACAGCCCCGGCCGCCAGGCCTACCTGGCCTGGAAAGCCCGCAAGGTGGCGCAGCTATTGGGTCTGCCCGAAGAAAAGCTGTTGCGCGCCGTGATGCTGCCCAGCCAGCAGGCATGAAAAAAAGGAGCATGCAAGCTCCCTTTTGCCCGGCCCCTGCCGCACGCAGCGCCGTCAAGGCGCGTCTTCCTGGGCATGCCAGATGTTTTTCAGCCGCGCCAGCTCGTCATCAAAGCGGGCGTTGAGCAGCCTGCGCTCCTCCTGCTCGTTGGCCATCGCGCGCTCCTGCGCCTCCAGATTCTTCTGGTTGGTTTCCGCGTTGCGCTTGATATAGGCCGGAATCTTCTTCGGGTCGGCAAAGCTGTCCAGACGCTTTTGCAGCTCGTCGCGCTCTTGCTGCAAGGCTTGCAGGCGCTTTTCTATCAGGCCCATGCGCAGCTGGGAAGGCTCAAGCGCGTCGCGCCGCGCCTTGGCGTGCGCTTCCAGATTGGGATAGCGGATGGCCAGGGCGATATCGCGCTGGCGCTGGTTTTCCTGCTCTTGAAGCCGCTGCTTGGCCTGCTCGGCCTTGGCCTTTTGCTCCTTGAGCTGGCTCACCGTCGGCTCCGGGCGCAGCACGCGGCGCGTCACGCCGCTGGAAGACAGCTGGCGCTGCTCGCGGTCCATGCACTCGGGAATGGGCCGGTCGGAAGTGATGCGGCGGCCATAGGCATCCACACAGGTATAGATGCCGCCCGCGCTCTTGCCCGGATCGGCGGCCAGCGCCGTCCCGGCCAGGCCCGTCGCCAGCCACGCGGCGGCAACCGCGCCAGCGGCGCGGCCCAGGCGGAAGATGGAAAACGCGGGTTCAGGCATCAAGCAATCGTGCAAGGCGGCAGGTTTTGGCATCAGAAAAAGGAGCGAATTCAAGGGGATGAAATTCCGTTTTGCGCACATTTCACTAGGACTTCACGCTATGAAGACAGGAGCAAAAATACGGCTTCCCCCTTGGGGTGGCTCTCAGAACAGCGGCTCAGGCCGCGCCATAGCGTTCGCGGTAGGCCGCCACGGCCTTGAAGTATGGCAGGGACTGCGGGTCCTGCTCCAGATACTGCAAAAGCTGTGCCAGGCTGGCGATGGCGCACACCTTCAGCCCCAGTTTCTCGCGCACATATTGCACGGCGCTCCAGGGTGCGTCCTGCCCGTTTTCCGTGGCTTTTTCCTGCCGGTCCAGCGCAATGGCCACCGCATGCGGCGTGGCCCCCGCGCTGCGGATGAGGGCGATGGATTCGCGCACGGCGGTGCCGGCCGACATCACGTCATCCACGATGAGCACGCGCCCCTTGAGCGGCGCGCCCACCAGCGAGCCGCCCTCGCCGTGGTCCTTGGCCTCCTTGCGGTTGTAGGCAAAAGGCTTGTTGTGCCCGGCAGCGGCCAGCGCCACGGCCACGGCGCTGCCCAGCGGAATGCCCTTGTAGGCGGGGCCGAAAATCATGTCGAATTCAATGCCGCTGGCCAAAATGGCCCGTGCGTAAAATTGCGCCAGCCGCCCCAGGCGCGCGCCATCATCAAACAGCCCGGCATTGAAAAAATAAGGCGAAAGCCGCCCGGCCTTGGTTTTGAATTCGCCAAAACGCAGCACGCCGCAATCAATGGCAAATTGCACGAATTCCTGCGCCAGCGCATTTTCTTCGCATTCAGTCTTGTTCAACAGGGCATTCATGGAGTGATTCACTTTGTTCAAACTCACCAGCCTCAATCTCAATGGCATACGCTCGGCCGCCGGCAAGGGGCTGGGCGAATGGCTGCTGGCGCAAAGGCCCGATTGTATTTGCGTGCAGGAAGTCAAGGCGCAAATGCCCGACGTGGCGGGCCGCTTTGAAACGCTGGCGGGCATGCGCGGGTATTTCCATCTGGCCAGCGTAAAAAAGGGCTATTCCGGCGTGGGCATCTATACGCGCCACGAACCCAGCGAGGTATTGGCAGGCTACGGCAGCGAGGAATTCGATGCGGAAGGCCGTTATGTGGAATTGCGGTTTGATACGCCCGCGCGCAAATTTTCCATTATCAGCAGCTATTTTCCCAGCGGCTCTTCCGGTGAAGAGCGGCAGGCGGCCAAATTCCGTTTTCTGGAAGGTTTCCTGCCTTTTTTGAAGCAACTCAGGAGCGGGCGCGAATTCATTTTGTGCGGCGATTTGAATATCGCGCACCAGGAAATTGACCTGAAAAACTGGAAAGGCAACCAGAAAAACAGCGGTTTTCTGCCCGAAGAGCGCGCCTGGATGAGCCGCGCGCTGGCCGAAGTGCCCTTGACGGACGTGTACCGCCGCCTGCACCCGCAAGCCACTGGCGAGGCCTACACCTGGTGGAGCAACCGGGGCCGGGCCTGGGCCAACAACGTGGGCTGGCGCATTGATTACCACCTGGCCACCGAGGCCACCGGCCAGCTGGCCCGCCGCAGCGCCATTTACAAGGAGCAGCGCTTTTCCGACCACGCGCCGCTGACGATTGAATATGAAATGGCGCTGTGATATTCCCATGCAGGCTTGATTTTTTGGCGTGCGATATTCTGAAACAAGGCCCATTGCCATGTCCGTTTTGCATTATCAAATCATTCCCGTAACGGCTTTTGCGCAAAACTGTTCGCTGCTGTGGTGCGATGCAACGCGCGAGGCGGCCGTGATTGACCCCGGCGGCGATTTGCCGCGCATCGAACAGGCCGCGCAGGCGCTGGGCTTGAAGCCCGGGCAAATCTGGCTCACGCACGGCCACATCGACCATGCGGGCGGCGCGGCGGAGCTGGCCGAGCGCTGGCAAATTCCCATCGTCGGCCCGCATCCGGCCGACCAGTTCTGGATCGACGCGCTGGCCGAGCAAAGCCGCCTGTTTGGCCTGCCGCCCGCGCGCGCCTTCACGCCCACGCGCTGGCTGCATGACGGCGACACCGTGCAGCTGGGCCGCTGCGAGCTGGCGGTGCGGCACTGCCCGGGGCACACGCCGGGCCACGTCATCTTTCACTCGCCCGAAGCCCGGCTGGCCTTTGTGGGCGACGTGCTGTTTGCGGGCAGCGTGGGCCGCACGGACTTTCCGCAAGGCAGCCACGCGCAGCTGATGGACAGCATCACCCGCCAGCTCTGGCCCTTGGGTGATGACACCGCCTTTGTGCCCGGCCACGGCCCCGGCAGCACTTTCGGCCACGAGCGGCGGCACAACCCCTTCGTGCGGGGCACATGAAAGGCTATGAGAAGGGCAAAGATTTCGCTCCTCCTTCAATAGCAAGATGTCCTAGTGGAAATTGCGCAAGGCGGCATTTTCACCCCCTTCAATTTGCTCCTTTTATTGATGAATTCTGCCCCAAGTCATTGCCATGAATGAACCGAAAACGCCGCTTTGGCAGCAGTTGCAGGCCACGGCCGCCGCCTTGCAGGCGGTGCGGCAGGGCCAGTCGCTGACGGCCTGGCTGGCGGCGCTGCCTGCCGCGCAGCGCCCGGGCGTGCAGGCGCTGGCTTCGCAGGCGCTGCGGCAGTGGGGGCGGGCGCAGGCGCTGCGCCAGCTGCTGGCGCGCCGCGCGCCGCCGCCGCCGCTGGATGCGCTGCTGTGCTGCGCGCTGGCGCTGGCCTGCTGCGAGCCGCCGCCGTATAGCGATTTCACGCTGGCCGATCAGGCCGTGGAAGCCGCGCGCCGCCAGCGCGGTTTGCGGGCGCAAGCCGGTTTTCTCAATGCCTGCCTGCGCCGCTTTGGCCGCGAGCGGGCGGCGCTGCTGGCCGCCGTGCAGGCTGACCCTGTGGCGCGCTGGAATCACCCGCTGTGGTGGGTGCAGCGCTTGCAGCGCGATCACCCGGCGCACTGGCAGGCGCTGCTGGAGCAGGCGCAAGAGATGCCGCCGATGGCGCTGCGCGTGAATCTGCGCCAGGGCAGCCGCGAGGCGTATTTGCAGCAACTGGCGCAGGCGCAGCTGGCGGCGCGCGCGCTGGGGCCGGCGCATCCGGCGGGTATCGTGCTGGTGCGCCCCGCGCCGGTGCAGGCGCTGCCGGGCTTCGCACAGGGCCGCGTTTCCGTGCAGGACGGCGCTGCGCAGCGGGCCGCGCCGCTGTTGCTCCAGGGGCTGGCCCCCGCTGGCGGCGCGCCCGCTTTGCGCGTGCTGGACGCTTGCGCTGCGCCTGGCGGCAAGACGGCGCATTTGCTGGAGCTGCGGCCCGGCGCTGAAGTGCTGGCGCTGGATGTGGACGCCGCGCGCTGCGAGCGCATTCGCGGCAATCTGGCGCGCCTGGGGCTGGCCGCCGAGGTGCGCGCCGCCGATGCCGCCCGGCCCGCGCAGTGGTGGGACGGGCGGCCGTTTGATGCCATCTTGCTGGATGCGCCGTGCAGCGCCTCGGGCATCAGCCGCCGCCATCCGGACGCGCGCTGGCTGCGGCGCGAATCCGACCTTGCCGCGCTGGCGGCCACGCAGCGCCGGCTGCTGGCGGCGCTGTGGCCGCTGCTGCGCCCGGGCGGGCGGCTGCTGTATGCCACCTGCTCGGTGTTCCGCGCCGAGGGGCAGGAGCAGGCCGATCACTTTCGCGCGGCCCACCCTGACGCGCTGGCGCTGCCCGCGCCGGGCCACTTGCTGCCTGCGCTGGCGCCCGGCAGGAATCCGGCTGAAAAATGCGGTGAAGATACGGACGCACACGAACCTTGCACGGAAGATGGCTTTTTCTATGCCCTGTTTGAAAAAAGCGCTGCCTGAATTCACGGGCCTTGCCGCCGCGCGCCGCCGCGCCTTGCTGCGCACGGGCGCGGCCCTGGCCTGCCTGTCTGCGCTGCCCGCTTGGGCGCAGGCGGATGAAGCGCAGCCGGAAACAAGCCCGGAGATGGGCGTTGAGACGGGGGCAGGAATGGAAGCGGAGATGAGCGTGGAGACGGGGCCGGATCGCCCGCCCGCCGCGCCTGCCGCAAAAGTGGCCGGGCGGGCGGAAGCTGGCGCTTCAACCCCAGAGAGCACGGAAAACAGGCCCTCTGATGCCAGGCAATCCGAAAGCCAGGAAGCCGAAAGCGCCTTGCCCGAAAGCCCGGCGCAGCCTGCCAGCACCGCCACGCTGGCCGAGCTGCGCACCCGGCGCGAAGCCGATGGCAGCCTGCTTTTGACGGCGCGCGTGCGCTTTGCGCTGGCGCCCGCGCTGGAGCAGGCGCTGCTCAAAGGCGTGCCCCTGCACTTCATGGCCGAAGCCGTGGTGCTGCGCAGCCGCTGGTACTGGCGCGACCGCCGCCTGGCCGCGCGCCAGTGCTACTGGCGGCTGGCCTATCTGCCCCTGATGCGCCGCTGGCGCGTGCTGATCAGCAGCCAGCCGCTGGCGGGCGTGGAAGCGCCCAGATCCGAGACCACCACGGCCCGCCTGTTTGACACGCTGGATGAGGCGCTGGACGCCGTGCAGCGCGTGAGCCACTGGCGCATCATGAATGCCGCGCACTTCGAGCCGGGCCGCCGCCACACGCTGCGCTTTCGCTACCTGCTGCAAGACGAGGGCCTGCCGCGCCCGCTGCAAGCGGCCGAGCGCATCGAGGTGCAGCGCGACATGGATCTGACGCCGGAGGGCGCGGCATGAACGGCAGGCCAGACGCTTCTTCGCCCGCCACGCCATTGAACACCCCTTCAGCCACGCGCTTTGCCCGGCTGTGGAACCGCGTGCAGCGCCGCGCGCTGCTGGCCGCCGCCGCCGTCATGCTGTCCGTGGGGCTGATGCTGCTGTTTCTGCTGGCGCAGGCCGCCAACAATCTGCTGCTCTATCAGAACTATTACGCGCCGCTGGTGGCCATGAATGCACTGGTAGCGCTCATGCTGGCGCTGGGCATTGGCTGGGGCGTGAGCTGGCTGTGGCGGCAGTGGCGGCGCGGGCGCTTTGGCAGCCGGCTGCTGACCAAGCTGGCGGCCATCTTCGCGCTGGTGGGCGTGCTGCCGGGGCTGCTGATTTACGTGGTGTCGTATCAGTTCGTCTCGCGCTCTATCGAATCGTGGTTTGACGTGAAGGTGGAAGGCGCGCTGGAAGCCGGGCTGAACCTGGCCCGCACCTCGCTGGACACGCAGGCGCGTGATTTTGGCAACCAGCTGCGCGCCGCCGCCACGCAACTGGCGCAAACGCCAGACGGGCTGACGGCCCTGCCGCTGGAGCGCATTCAGGAGCAGACCGGCGCGACCGACATCGCCCTGTGGGGCGGAAGCCCGCTGCGCATGGTGGGCAGCGCAGGCGGCGCGCACTTTGAAATCAATCCCGAACGCCCCGCCGCCCAGCAGCTGCGCACGGCCCGCGCGCAAGGCGTGGCCACGCAAGTGGAGGGGCTGGACGAGCCTGGCGGCAGCGCCCGCATCAAGGCGCTAGTGCTGGTGAGCGCGCCCGGCGTGAGTCTGGTGGATGAGCAGCGCTTCGTGCAGGCCGTGCAGCCGCTGCCCAGCGCGCTGGTGGCCGACGCGCTGGCCGTGCAGGAAGCCAACCGCGAATATCAGGAGCGCGCGCTCGGCCAGGGGGCGCTGCGCCGCATGTACATCGGCACACTCACGCTCAGCCTGTTTCTGGCCGTGTTCGGCGCGGTGCTGCTGGCCGTGCTGCTGGGCAAGCAGCTGGCCACGCCGCTGCTGATGCTGGCCAAGGGCATGCGCCAGGTGGCAGCAGGCGATCTCACGCCCAAGCTGGTGCTGGCGGGCAAAGACGAACTGGTGGGCCTGACCCGCTCTTTTTCAGACATGACGCAGCAGCTGGCCGACGCCCGCCGCGCTGCCGACCAGCACCGCACGCGCCTGCAAACCATTCTGGACAACCTCACCGCCGGCGTCATCGTGCTGGACGCCGCTGGCGCCGTGCAGTCGGGCAACCCCGGCGCCGACCGCATCCTCGGCCTGCCGCTGGCCGACTACTGCCTGGGCAAGCCTCTTTCCACGCTGCCCGCGCTGCAAGAGCTGGCGCAAGGCGTGCAGGCGCAGTTCGCCGAATTCGAGGCCGCCCGCGCCGAGCACAGCAGCCTCAAGCACTGGCAGCACACCTTCGAGCTGCACGCCGCCGAAGGCGACGTGGCGGATAACGCCATCACCCTGGTGGCGCGCGGCGCGCTCCTGCCCGGCGGGCTGCGGCTGCTGGTGTTTGACGACATCTCCGAAGTCGTTTCTGCCCAGCGCGCGCGCGCCTGGGGCGAAGTGGCGCGGCGGCTGGCGCACGAAATCAAAAACCCGCTCACGCCCATTCAGCTCTCGGCCGAGCGGCTGGCGCACAAGCTGGCCGGCAAGCTGCCCGAGGCCGAAAGCCAGATGCTGGACAAAGCCGTGGCCACCATCGTCGATCAGGTGCAAGCCATGAAGCGGCTGGTCAATGAATTCCGCGACTACGCCCGCCTGCCCCGCGCCGATTTGAAGCCGCTGGATCTGAACGCGCTCATCACCGACGTGCTGGCGCTTTACGAATCCGGCGAAGGCGCGCGCAGCGTGCCCGTGCGCGCCGAGCTGGACGCGGCCAACCCCCGCATCCTGGGCGACGCGCAGCAGCTGCGCCAGGTCATCCACAACCTGCTGCAAAACGCGCAGGACGCCACGGAAGCGGCCGGACGCAGCGTCCCCGTCATCATCCGCACCCAAACCCTGCAAGCCGAAGACGGCCTGCACCGCGTGCGCATGACCATCGCCGACAGCGGCCACGGCTTTGCCGACGCCATTCTCCAGCGCGCCTTCGAGCCTTACGTCACCACCAAGGCCAAAGGCACCGGGCTGGGGCTGGCTGTCGTCAAGAAAATCGCCGACGAACACGGCGCGCGCATCGACCTGTCCAACCGCTGCGAAAACGGCGCGGCGTGCGGCGCATTGGTGTCGTTATCATTCAAAAGCGACGTTTGATATCTGAGAAAACACGAATAACCATGGCAAATATTCTGGTGGTTGATGACGAGCTGGGCATCCGGGATCTCCTCTCCGAAATCCTCAATGACGAAGGCCACACCGTGCAGCTGGCCGAAAACGCCGCCAGCGCCCGCGCCGCCCGCCTGGAATCCCAGCCTGACTTGGTGCTGCTTGACATCTGGATGCCTGACACCGACGGCGTGACCCTGCTCAAAGAGTGGCGCGCCGCCGGCCTGCTCACCATGCCCGTCATCATGATGAGCGGCCATGCCACCCTGAACACTGCCAGCGAAGCCACCCGCATCGGCGCGCAGGATTTCCTGGAAAAACCCATCACCCTGCAAAAACTGCTCAAGGCCGTGCAGCAGGCCCTGCACCGTGACCCGCCCCCTGCGCCCAAGCTCGCCAGCGCCCCGCGTCCGGTCACGCCCGCGCTGACCGCCGTCACCATGCCCCTGGCAGGGCACCCGCAAGCGCCCGCTGTTCAGCCCGACCCTGCGCCCACAGGCCCTCAAAGCCGCCAAAGCTTCGATCTGGACCGCCCCCTGCGCGAGGCCCGCGATCACTTTGAAAAAACCTATTTTGAATACCATCTGGCCATGGAAAACGGCTCCATGACCCGGGTGGCCGAAAAAACCGGCCTGGAGCGCACACACCTGTACCGCAAGCTCAAGCAGCTGGGTATCGACCTTTCCCGCAACCGCAAGCACAGCCAGGCCGCCTGAAAGCCGTGCTAGAATCCGCCTTCTTTATGGCCCGGTAGCTCAGTTGGTAGAGCAGAGGACTGAAAATCCTTGTGTCGGTGGTTCGATCCCGCCCCAGGCCACCAAATGCAAACGCCCTGCCGGTTCTCCGGCGGGGCGTTTTCTTTTAAGCCTGTTCAAAGTCGCAGGAAAGCGTTTCGAAAACCCGCTTCCCAATCAAAAACAAGAGCAAATATAGGGAACAGGGATACCGTTTCGCGCAGTTCCCACCAAGACATCATGCTATGGATGCAGGAGCAAACAACCCATGCTTTCAGCCCAGCTTCATGCCGATACGCCTGCTGCACGTCAGACCGTTGACAGGCTCTTGACGTCTTAAAGCGGCAAACCAGACCCCTTTCCCCGGTTCGCCGGAGGCAGGACAATGCAGGCCCTGCGGCCGCCTGCTTGCTTCACTCCTTCTTGACATGACCTGGACTCATCCCCTGCTTGTCGGCATAGCCTGTGCCGTGCTGCTTTTCTGGGCTGTTGGCGCCTACAACCGGCTCATGCGGCTGCGCGCCAAGGTCAAAAAGCAGTTTGCCGCGTTGGATGCGTTCATGCTGCGCGAACTGGTATGGGTGCAAGGCTGCCTGCCCGATACCATGCGCGGCGGCACAATGCCTGCGCCGCTGACACTCCAAGATGAAAGCCATGCCGCCTTGGTGCGCCTGTGGGCAGCCTGCGAGCAACTGGCTGCCGCGCTGGCTGAAACCCGCCACAACCCCTATACCCCTGAGCTGATGGAAGGACTGGCCACCGCTCATGACACTTTGGGCGCTGCCTGGCAGCGGGCGCTTGAATACCTGGCAGCAGATACGCCCGGCGTTGACGCCACGCGCCTGGCCAACCGCCGCACACACCTGCTGCACCAAAGTCTGCCCCTGCGCGAGTCTTTCAACGCCTCCGTGCTGACCTACAACCGCGCCATCGGTCAGTTTCCGGCCAGCCTGCTGGCCCGGCTATGCGGTTTCCGCCCGGCCGCCATCTTGCGTGCGCTGCCGCTGTCTTCGGCATAGGCCAACCTCTTCAAAAGGCATAGCGAGATGTCTTGATGGAAAGGGCGCGAACGCTGCTTTTCTTGGGTCTCGAAATGCGTGCAGCGTCAGCCCTGGGCTTTTGTGATGCAATTCGCCGCTTCCGGCGAACTCTCGCCACCCATATTTCCCTTGATGAAACACTTGGCATCCGTTTTCCGCGCCCAGCAACAGCAAAACGCCCTGCTGTGGCGCGAACTGGTGCGGCGGCCCGGCTCCGTGGGCGCTATCTGCGCCAGCTCCCGCCGCCTGGCCGCCTGCATGGCTTCGCACATTGACCCGCATCCGGACGCCCCTTCCGTCGTCGTCGAGCTGGGCGGCGGCACGGGCGCCATCACCGCCGCTTTGCGCGCCAGCGGGCTGCCCGCCAGCCGCCTGGTCGTCATTGAGCATTCGGCCAGCCTGGCGCAACACCTGCGCCAGCGCTTTGAAGGCGTGTGCGTCATCCACGGTGACGCCGCAGACCTGCCCCGCATGCTGCGCGGCGGCGACTGGCCCGCTGACGAAGCGGGGCGGCCCCTGCCCATCGCGCAAATCGTCTCCGGCCTGCCCCTGCTGTCCATTCCCTTGCCCGCGCGCCGCCGCATTCTTGCCGCAGGCATGCAGGCGCTGCCCGCGCAGGGGCGGCTCATCCAGTTCACCTACGCCCTGCGCGCGCCTTCGCCCTGGCAGCAGGCGGGGCTGCAATTGCTGTCAAGAGAGCGCGTTGTGTTCAATCTGCCCCCCGCCCGGGTGGATGTGCTGGCGCATCCCGTGCAAAGCTCGCGCTGGAAAGCCGCTTGAGACCCGCCCGCAAGCAGGCCCCCGGGCGAGCGGCCAATGAGTGGATCAGCGCCTCCAGCATGGCCCTTCGCTGACCAGATAACCAAAAAAACAGGAGCAAATTCAAGGGGCCTGAAATACCCTTCCACGCTTTGTCCACTAGGACCTCATGCTATGGATAAGGGAGCTAAATATTGCCATCCATTCCTCGCGCATGCCTGACCTGCGCCCTGCCCTGCTCTTTCGCCTCACGGCCAAACCGTGAGCAGGCTTTGAGGGGCCTTGCTTTTTCCGCCTTCTGCCAGGCAAAACCGGGGGCAGGTGCATGTTCCGCTCCCAACGCAATCGGCCCTCACTCATGAAAAAGGGCCGGTGAAAACCGGCCCTTTCGGCATGGACGCAAACAGCTGCGTCAGGCGCCTGCGCGGCGGCGGCGCCAGCCGCCCACGCCTGCCATCAGCGCTGACAACGCCGCCAGCATGGGCCAGCCCAGCGTGGGCACGGAAACCGGAGCGCCCGGAGTTGGCGGGCCGCTTTGGGTTTCGGCAAAGTTGTTGCCGGTAGATCCCGTGGCGGGCACCGTGAGCGTGATGGTGCTGTTGCCCGTGCCGCTGCCGCCGGTGTCAGCCGTGCCGCCCGCGCCGCGCGTGTTGTAGGCGTTGGTGTAGCCCGATGGCTGCGTTTCGGTGATGGTGCAACTCGCGCCTGCGGGCACGTTGGCGAAGCTGTAGCTGCCGTCAGCGCCTGTTGTCGTGGTGGCGCTGTGTGCCGGGCTGGTGCAGGCCAGCGCCACGGTGACGCCGCTGATGCCAGGGTCAGTGCCGTTGCCGTTGTCGGTGGTGTTGGCGGGCGAGCTGGCTTCGCGGTAGACGCGGCCGGAGACCGTCACGCCGGAGCCGCCTCCGATCTGGGTTTCAGCAAAGTTGTTGCCGGTCGAGCCTGTGGCAGGCACCGTGAGCGTGATGGTGCTGTTGCCCGTGCCGCTGCCGCCGGTGTCAGCCGTGCCGCCCGCGCCGCGCGTGTTGTAGGCGTTGGTGTAGCCCGATGGCTGTGTTTCGGTGATGGTGCAACTCGCGCCTGCGGGCACGTTGGCGAAGCTGTAGCTGCCGTCAGCTCCTGTTGTCGTGGTGGCGCTGTGCGCCGGGCTGGTGCAGGCCAGCGCCACGGTGACGCCGCTGATGCCAGGGTCAGTGCCGTTGCCGTTGTCGGTGGTGTTGGCGGGCGAGCTGGCTTCGCGGTAGACGCGGCCGGAGACCGTCACGCCGGAGCCGCCTCCGATCTGGGTTTCAGCAAAGTTGTTGCCGGTCGAGCCTGTGGCAGGCAGGTTGGCGATGGTGATGGTGCTGTTGCCTGTGCCGCTGCTGCCGGTGTCGCCCGTGGCGGCCGTGCCGCGCGTGTTGTAGGCGTTGGCGTAGCCCGTGGGCTGGGTTTCCACCACGGTGCATTGCGCGCCTGCGGTCAGGCCGCCAAAGCGGTAGGAGCCGTCAGCGCCCGTTGTGGTTGTGGCGGTGTGCACGGGGTTGGTGCAGGCCAGCGTCAGGGTCACGCCGCTGATGCCAGGGTCGGTGGCGTTGCCGTCATCGGTGGTATTGGCGGGCGAGCTGGCTTCGCGGTAGACGCGGCCGGCGATGAAGGTGCTCGTGTCCTTCACTTTGGTGAGCACGCGGTTGGAGCCAGGGTTGCGCGCCAGCAGGGTGGCGGAGTCGGCGCGGTAGTCGTTCACGTACTGGTTGCCGTCGCTGTTGCCGCTGGCAATGACCGGGACGATGAGTTCATACGCCGTGTTGATGGGCACGGTGCCGGTGCGGCCATAGGCCAGGGCCATGAAGGCTGTGGCATCGCCAATGGCGGCCGGGCAGTTGGCCGAGCCGAATTGCGCCACGGTGCACCAGTTGGTGCTGCTGGCGCTGTTGCTGCCGGTGCCCTGCACGTTGTGGCTGGCGTCGTTGGGACTGTTGCGGTTGATGTGGGCCGGGGCGTTGCTGGTGTAGAGCACCACCATCGCGGGGTCGGCTGTGAGCGCATGCCCGGCCACGGGGGCGGCAATGGGCGCTGCGAGCTTGAGCGCGCCCGCGTAGCTGCTGCTGCGGCCATCGCTGGCGTAGGGCAGCACGTCAAGAATGCGCAGCTGGTCCAGGTGGGTGCCGGTGGCGGCATAGTACAGCGTGTAGGTGAAGCCCGTGTTGAGCGGCACTTCAGCGTGGCTCACGCTCTTTTTGAGCAGCACGGTGGTTTCGGCGCGCGTGCGCACTTTCCAGTTGCTGAAGCTGCAGCTCTGGCCGCTTTTGCAGACAAAGCCGTTGGCGCCACGGTAGATGGCCTTCAGGCGGCCATTGGCCGTGGAGTCGGCAAAAGTGGAGTTGAGCAGCTGCACGCCATTGGGCGCCGAGAGGCTGACCTGCGCCTGATAGCGCAGGGGCGGCAGATTGGCTGCCGCGCTGCCCAGCTCGGTGTGC
Organism: Ottowia sp. oral taxon 894; assembly: GCF_001262075.1. Taxonomy (GTDB): domain Bacteria; phylum Pseudomonadota; class Gammaproteobacteria; order Burkholderiales; family Burkholderiaceae_C; genus Ottowia; species Ottowia massiliensis. Next base: position 1,110,081 of record NZ_CP012073.1, read on the forward strand.
TTGACGGGCTGGTTGGGCAGCGTCCACTTGCACGCCGTGTAGCCTGTGGGCACCGAGTTGGCGTCAAAGGGGCCGCCGGAAGGCGTTGTGCCAGCGGCAGAGCAGTCGGGATCGGCAATGGCCGTGCCGCCCAGCGTGCTGGTGCCGGGCATGTAGCTCATGTGTTGCGGCAGTACGTCCCACACGGTGACGGTGGTGGTGTGGTCAGCCGTGGAGCTGGCGGCGTTGACGGTGATCTTGTAGTCCAGCAGGCTGCCGGGGGCCACGGCGCGGCCATCCAGCAGTGAAGCGTCGTTTTCCGATTTGCTGACGGCGATGTATTCCGTTTCGCGGATGCGCATCACGTCGCTGCCCTGCCTGATGTTGCCTGGCGCTATTTGCCACATGGCCTGGTTGGGCGCGATGGCGCCCAGCGTGGAGTCGCCCTGCGCGAAGGCGCGGCCCGGCGCGTTGTCCGTGCCGGAGAAGGCATAGGTGGCATTGGCCTGCAACGGGATGTAGTAGAGGGTATTGACCGCCTTACCGTAGGTGCTGTAGGAGCCGCGAACGCGGGTGATGTCTTTCAGGCTCTTGCCTGCGGCCTGCAGCGAGGCGATGGAGTCGTACCAGGTCACGCCGTCCGAGTCGCCGCAAGTGCTGTCGGACTGGGCCGAGCCGCTCCAGGCCACGCTAGGCCACGTGTCGGGATATTCCGTGGTGGTGGTGTTGTAGCTGTTCCAGGTGCCGCTGGCGGAGATGCCATTGCCGCCCACGCCCAGCTCCCAGGTCACGGCGGCCGAGCCTGCTTGCGGCAAGGTCAGGATGCCCGTTTTCACGTCCACCCGGGAATCGCTGGACGGCAAGGCGTTGGCGAAGCTCAGGCGCGTGTTGTCGATGCGCTCGCAGATGTAGCCGGCAGGCATGTCGTCAGTGCCGGCGTTGATGACGTGCAGCCGCGCGTCAAAGTGCTGGCCGGGGCCAGCCTGCCGCACGTAGGTATCGTCCGAAAGGGAAGGGTCTGCGATGGCGTAGGTCACGCCCGCCTTGCGCGAGCCGCCGGGGCGCAGCGAATACAGCTTGCTGAGCGAGCCGCCCGTGGTGCGGCGCACAAGCGCCTTGTCCTCGCCGCTGGAAGGCGGATTGGCCTGCCCGGTAACGGATGTGCCGTTAAGCGAGACCTTGTTGATGACTTCTTCGTAAACGTTGGGCGTGAAATCAGTCACCGGAGCCCACAGCAGCACGGACTTGCTGGCCACCCACCACTGGTTGGCCGAATCCAGCAGGTTGCTCGTATTGACCACGGTGCCCGGACCGGTGCCCTTGCGCGTGGGGTAGTGCTTAAGCGAGAAGTCCACGCCCGATACCGTCAGCGTGGCCGTCTTCGCACCCACATTCACGCTGGTGGCCTTGCAGTCGCCGCCGTTGGCCACGGTGGTGTTGTCGGTGGAAACCGCACCGGTGTCATTGACTTCGAAATAGGTGTTGTCAAACCCGTTGCCCAGGCGGGTCAGGGAGTAATCCCAGTTGCCGCAACCGTCGTGCTTGCCTGCGCCCATGAGCGCGCGGGCGAAACCGGGCACGTCAATGTTCCAATCAACCAGACGCAGGTTCGGAAACTTGGCGCCATTGTCAAAGTTGTCTTCCAGCGTGAAATCGGGCTTGAGCGCCTCCAGTCCCCGGCGCGCGCCCTCGGCATAAATCCCGATGTTGTAGCCCATCACGTAGCCATCTTCGCCATTGGGGCCGGAGCGGGGTATGAACACGCCGCCGCCTGAAGAACGGGTTTTCTTCACCTTCCAGCGCGGCGCGGCGGAAACCGTGACCACGGGCGCGCCGTAGGTGGGCGTGCTGGGGTGCGAGGGTTCATTGAGCGTGCGGGGATTGGAGCGCGCCGGGTTGCCGTCGGACTGATACGTGACGGTGGGGGCGGCAATGGTGGCGCCGTTGGGCGCATCACCGCTGACGGTGTAGCTGAAAGACAGATTGCTGCCGCTGAGCAGCTGCGGCTGGGCGCAAAAGAGCTTGAGGCCGTCGGCCGTGACGCCCGATACGCCTGCAGGCGGCGGATCGCTCACGGGCGTGGCCGAAATGTTCTGGCAACCGTCCGCGCCGGAAGGAATGTCGGTTACGCGGAAGTACGCAATGCGCGGATTGGCCGGGCCGGTGTAGCCGGCAGGCAGCGTGGTGGCGCCCATCTCCAGCGTAACCAGGCTGTTGGCCGCTTCGGGAGCGAGCGTGTAGCTCACGCGGTACATCACCTGGTCATTGGTGCGCACGATGGCATCAGAAGGGGAGTTGTCCAGCCCCACGCCTGCCGAGCCGTCGAACGGCAGCGAGCCGGAAGCGGCCATGCCCATCGCAAAGTCGCTCACGGCCGCATGAGCTGACGAAGCCATGCAAGCCGCTGCCAGCACAGACAGGCCAGCAGCCAGGCGCAGCCTTGCGCAGCGCACGGCATCCGCGCATGTTTGTTTCATATCAATATTCCACATGAAGAAAATGAAAAGAAGCGCATCCTATCGGCAGTTCACATTTGTTTCAAGTGATCTATGCCAAACGGCAATAATCGCCAGATTATTCGTGCATTGAAACAAATATCTTGTTTCAATAAATTTTTCTGCGACACATTTTGACTGGATGGATTTTTGAAATGCTCTCCTCCCTGGCCGCCATCAAAGGCATGAACGACATCCTGCCGCCCGACTCCGCCCGCTGGGAGTGGCTGGAAGAGGTGGTGCGGCGCACCATGCGGCGCTTTGCCTTTGCCAACATCCGCACGCCCATCGTGGAGCACACGGCGCTGTTTGCGCGCGGGCTGGGCGAAAACACCGATGTGGTGGAAAAGGAGATGTATTCCTTTCAGGACCGCAACGACAAATACGGCGACGCCGACCACCTCACCTTGCGTCCTGAAAACACCGCCGGCGTGGTGCGCGCCGCCATTGAGCACAACTTGCTGTATGGCGGCGGCCAGCGTCTGTATTACATGGGCCCCATGTTCCGGCGCGAGCGGCCCCAGCGCGGGCGCTACCGGCAGTTTCACCAGATTGGCGCGGAAGCACTGGGCTTTGCGGGCGCGCAGGTGGATGCCGAAATGATTTTGCTGGCCGTGGCCTTGTGGCGCGAGCTGGGCATCAGCCGCTGGCGGCTGGAACTCAACAGCCTGGGCCAGCCCGAAGAGCGCCGCGAGCACCGCGCCGCCCTCATCGCCTACTTTGAAGCGCACGCCAGCGAGCTGGACGAAGACGCCCGCCGCCGCCTGCACGCCAACCCGCTGCGCATTCTGGACACCAAAAACCCCGCCATGCAGGCGCTGGTGGAAGGCGCGCCACGGCTCATGGACTATCTGGGCGAGGCTTCGCTGGCTCACTTTCACGCCGTGCAGGCCATGCTGGATGCGGCTGGCGTGCCCTGGAGCGTGAACCCGCGCCTGGTGCGCGGGCTGGATTACTACAACCTCACTGTTTTTGAATTCATCACCGACAGCCTGGGCGCACAAGGCACCATCTGCGGCGGCGGCCGCTATGACTATCTGATTGGCCAAATGGGCGGCAAGCCCGCCCCCGCCGTGGGCTGGGCCATCGGCGCGGAGCGCGTGCTAGAGCTGCTGAAAGAAGAAGGCGTGGCCGCGCCGCAAAGCGTGCCGGATGCCTACGCCATCATCCCCGACGCCGCCGCGCTGCCGCAGGCCATGCGCTGTCTGCACGCGCTGCGCGCACAAGGCGTGGCCGTGCAAATGCACGCCAGCGCCGAAGAAGCGCCGGGCAGCATGAAAAGCCAGTTCAAACGGGCCGACGCCAGCGGTGCGCGCTTTGCCCTCATCTTCGGCGCCGACGAGCTGGCCGCCGGCCAGGTCACGCTCAAAGCCCTGCGCGACGGCGTGGGCGAGCAAACGCGCCAGCCGCTGGACGGCGTGGCCGCCTGGAGCCGCGCGCTGCTGGCGTGAGCTTGACAAGCTGGCAAGAAGAAGGCCCTATTCGCTCCTTTATTAAGAGCATGACGTCCTAGTGGAAAGTGCGCTGAAGCCGTTTTCAGCCTCTTTAATTCGCTCCTCTTTTTGAGCTGCTTCCCGCTGAGCGCGGCGGTGGCGGCTCGCCCTAGAATGCGCCGCTTCATTTGACCCCCGCGCCGCGCGCAAGACACCGCATCATGGCAACACAGCACTTGGACCTTGAAGAGCAGGAACAGCTCGCCCAGCTCAAACACTTCTGGAACCGCTGGGGCAACCTCATTACCTGGGCGCTCATTGCCGTGCTTGGCGCGTTCGCCGCCTGGAACGGCTGGAACTTCTGGCAGCAGCGGCAAGCCGTGCAGGCCGCCGCCCTGTATGACCAGATGGAAGCGGCCACGCAAGCCGGCGATGTGGAGCGCACCACGCGCGTGCTCGCTGACATGCAGGCCAGCTACCCCGGTGCCGAATACGCCGCGCAAGCCGCGCTGCTGGCCGCCAAAACGCTGGTGGAAAAAGAAAAAACCGCCGAAGCCAAGGCGGCGCTGGCCTGGGTGGCCGAGAAGGCGGCCGACAGCGGGCTGCAAGCCACAGCCCGTCTGCGCCTGGCCTCCCTTCTGTACGCCGACAAGGCGTATGACGAGGCGCTGCAACAGCTCTCGGCCCGCTTCGACCCCGCTTTCGCGCCGCTGGCGGCCGACCGCCGTGGCGACGTGCTGCTGGCGCAAGGCAAAAAAGACCTGGCCATTGCCGAATACGGCAAGGCCTACCAGGGCCTGACGCAAGCGCGCAGCGAATATGGCCGCCTGGTGGGCGTCAAACTGACGGCGCTGGGCATCGACCCCGAAGCGGGGGCGGCAAAGTCGGGAGAAGCGAAATGAAAGCCCCGCGTTTTTCCCTCTGCGCCGCCGCGCTGGCCGCCGCGCTGCTGGCGGCGTGCTCGTCTGGCTCGCCCCGGCCTGAACCGGCCAAGCTGCAAGCCATTGATCCCGTGATTGACGTCAGCCAGGCCTGGGCGGCCAAGCTCGGCAGCACGGTCAATTTCCCCTTGCAGCCGCAGGTGCTGGGCAATCGCGTGGTGCTGGCCGCCGATGACGGCACAGTGGCCGAGTTTGACGCTGCCAACGGCCAGCGCCTGTGGAGCGCGAACGCAGGCGACGCGCTCACCGCCGGCGTGGGCAGCGACGGCCACACCAGCGCCGTGGTCACCCGCAGCAACCAAGTGGTGGCGCTGGCCGAGGGCCGCGTGCTCTGGAAACACAAGCTGGGCACGCAAAGCTACACCGCGCCGCTGGTGGCGGGCGGGCGCGTGTTCGTGCTGGGCGCAGACCGCTCGCTCACGGCGCTGGATGGCCGCACAGGCGCGCGCCTGTGGCGCGCCGACCGCCAGGCCGAGCCGCTGGTGCTGCGCCAGTCGGGCGTGCTACTGGCCGTGGGCAACACGCTGGTGGCGGGCCTGTCGGGCCGCCTGGCGGGCGTCGACCCGGACACGGGCGCTTCCCGCTGGGAAGTGCCGCTGGCCGCTGCGCGCGGCGTGAACGATGTGGAAAAACTCGTCGATCTGGTCGGCCCCGTGAGCCGGCAAGGCAGCGTCATTTGCGCCCGCGCCTTTCAGGCCGCCGTGGGCTGCGTGGACGCAGCCAGCGGCAAGCTGCTGTGGAGCAAGCCCGCCAAGGGCGATGCGGGCGTGCGCGGCAACGAGCAAAGCCTGTTCGGCGCGGAGTCCGACGGCCAGCTGGTGGCCTGGAAGGCCGCCACTGGCGAGCGCATCTGGAGCACCAAAGAGCTGCTCTGGCGGCGCCTGACCGCGCCGCTGGCGCTGGGCCGCTCGATCATCGTGGGCGACGAAGAAGGCTGGCTGCACATGCTCTCGCGCGAAGACGGCAGCCCCGTCAACCGGCTGAAAACCGACGGCTCGCCCATTGCCGCCGCGCCCGTGGCGGCAGGCGGCGCGCTGGTGGCCGTCACCCGCTCCGGCGGCGTGTTCGCCTTCCGCCCCGACTGATGGACTGATTGCAGGCTGCGCGCGCGATGAAACCCGTTCTGGCCCTTGTGGGGCGGCCCAATGTGGGCAAGTCCACGCTGTTCAACCGCCTGACCAAAAGCCGCGACGCCATCGTGGCCGACTTTGCGGGCCTCACGCGCGACCGCCACTACGGCACGGGCCGCATGGGGCAGCGCGAATACATCGTGATCGACACCGGCGGCTTCGAGCCGGAAGCGGGCGAAGGCAGCATCTTTCGCGAAATGGCCCGCCAGACGCGGCAGGCCATTGCCGAGGCCGATGCCGTCATCTTCGTGGTGGACGCGCGCGCGGGCCTGGCCGGGCAAGACCACGACATCGCCAATGAACTGCGCCGCCTGGGCAAGCCCTGTCTGCTGGTGGCCAACAAGGCCGAAGGCATGCGCGAAGGCGCGCAGCTGGCCGAGTTCTACGAGCTGGGGCTGGGCGAAGTCATCGCCGTCTCCGCCGCCCACGGGCAAGGCGTGCGCTCCATGCTCGACCGCGCGCTGGACGCGCTGGGCCTGCCCGAGCCTGACGACGAACAGCCGGCGCAAGACGATCACAGCCCCATCCGCCTGGCCGTGGCGGGCCGCCCCAACGTGGGCAAGTCCACGCTCATCAACACCTGGCTGGGCGAAGAGCGCCTGGTGGCTTTTGACCTGCCCGGCACCACGCGCGACGCCATCACCGTGCCCTTCGAGCGCGGCGGCCAGATGTTCGAGCTGATCGACACGGCGGGCCTGCGCCGCAAGGGCCGCGTGTTCGAGGCCGTGGAAAAGTTCTCCGTCGTCAAAACCTTGCAGGCCATTGAATCGGCCAACGTCGTTCTTTTGCTGCTGGACGCCACGCAAGGCGTGACCGACCAGGACGCGCACATTGCCGGCTTCATCCACGAAACGGGCCGCGCCGTGGTGCTGGCCGTGAACAAGTGGGACGCGGTGGACGCCTACCAGCGCCAGCTCGTGCAGCGCAGCATCGAGGCGCGGCTGGCCTTCATGAAATTCGCCGAGCTGCATTTCATCTCTGCCCAAAAGCGCCAGGGCCTGGCCCCGCTGTGGGGTGCCATTGCCCGCGCCCGCCAGGCCGCCATGCGCAAGCTGCCCACGCCGCAGCTCACGCGCCTGCTGCATGAAGCCGTGCAGTTCCAGGCCCCCAAGCGCAGCGGCATGTACCGCCCCAAGCTGCGCTACGCGCACCAGGGCGGCATGAACCCGCCCGTCGTCGTCATTCACGGCAACTCGCTCGAAGGCGTGACCGACGCCTACAAGCGCTACCTGGAAGGACGCTTTCGCAAGGCGTTCGATCTGACAGGCACGCCGCTGCGCATCGAGCTGAAAAGCGCCCGCAACCCCTATGCGGACAAGGCGCCCTGACGCACTGCCCCTCTTGAAGCGGCGGCCCGCATCCCCAGATGCCAGCGGCTGCCGCGTTGGCGCGGGCTTCACGCGCGGAGCCAGACAGGCTCTGAAACCCCGTGCTATGGTGTAGCTTCCTTTCCATTACTTTTGAACACGGAGAATATCGTGAGCAACAAAGGACAACTCCTCCAAGACCCCTTCCTCAACACCCTGCGCCGCGAGCACGTGCCGGTGTCCATCTACCTGGTCAATGGCATCAAGCTGCAAGGGCAGATTGAGTCGTTTGACCAATACGTCGTGCTGCTGCGCAACACCGTCACGCAAATGGTTTACAAGCACGCCATTTCCACCATCGTGCCGGGCCGCGCCGTCAGCTTCTCCGTGGCAGCCGAAACGCCCGCCGCCGAAGCGCCGTGAAAACCGCCCTCCCGCGCCCGGTATGACCGCCTCAAACGCTCCTGATCCAGGAGCGTTTGCCGTTTCTGGCGGCTCATTCGCCTGCCCGCTCCGCACGGCTCAGGCAAACAGGCAAAGGCACACCTTCAATCAGCTCCTTTATTCGTAGCAAGCTTTCACGCTATACATGCGATAAACGGCTTTTCAAGGCCCCTGAATCAGCTTCTCTTTCAGTAGCAATCCGTCTCATGACACAGCCTGCGCACAGCGGCCCCAGCCTCTTTCTTCAGATACCTTGACTTCAAACGCCTCTTCCTTCACTTCCTCCCGCGCCGCTGAAGCGCCGCCAGCCGCCGTGCTGGTGGGCGTGGACTTTGGCGAGCCTCATTTCGATGCCGGTTTGCAGGAGCTGGGCCTGCTGGCCGCCACGGCGGGCCTGAACCCCGTGGCGCGCATCACCTGCAAGCGGCGCGCGCCCGATGCCGCCTTGTTCGTGGGCAGCGGCAAGGCCGAGGAAATCCGCATGCTGGCCATTGAGCATGGCGCAAAGGAGGTGCTGTTCGATCAGGCGCTCTCGCCCGTGCAGCAGCGCAATCTGGAACAGGCCATCGGGCTGCCCGTCAATGACCGCACGCTGATCATTCTGGACATCTTCGCGCAGCGCGCCCGCAGCCACGAGGGCAAGCTGCAAGTGGAGCTGGCCCGCCTGCAATACCTGGCCACGCGCCTGGTGCGCCGCTGGAGCCACCTGGAGCGCCAGCAAGGCGGCATTGGCACGCGCGGCGGCCCCGGCGAAACGCAGATTGAGCTGGACCGCCGCATGATTGGCGAGGCCATCAAGCGCACCAAGGAGCGCCTGGCCAAAGTCAAGCGCCAGCGCCAGACGCAGCGCCGCCAGCGCCAGCGGCGCGAGACGCTTTCCGTCTCGTTCGTGGGCTACACCAACGCCGGCAAGTCCACCTTGTTCAATGCGCTGACCAAGGCGCGCGCCTACGCTGCCGACCAGCTTTTCGCCACGCTGGACACCACCACGCGCCAGCTCTATCTGGCGGGCGCGGACGAAGCCAGCGGAGCAGACGGAGCCGGCACAGAAACAGGCTGGGCGGCCGGGCGCGTCGTTTCCCTGTCTGACACCGTGGGCTTCATCCGCGATTTGCCGCACGGCCTGATTGAAGCCTTCGAGGCCACTTTGCAGGAGGCGGCCGATGCCGATTTGCTGCTGCATGTGGTGGATGCTTCCAACCCCGGCCACCTCGAGCAAATGGATGAAGTGCGCCGCGTGCTGGGCGAAATTGGCGCGGCTGACGTGCCGCAGTGGCTCATCTTCAACAAGCTCGACGCGCTGCCCGAAAGCCAGCGCCCCGCACAACTGGCGGGCAGCATGGAAATGCAAGGCCGCCGCCTGCCGCGCCTGTTCGTCAGCGCCCGCAGCGGCGAGGGCCTGCCCGGGTTGCGCGCGGCTTTGTCCGAATGGGCCAGGCCGCACGGCCAGACGGCGCGGCTGCCGCAAGCCCAGCCTGTGTCTGAATCTGCATCTGAAACGCTTGGGCACAATCCACCCCATTTCCCTTCCGCTTGCACGCCCGGCGATCCCCGGTTTTTGCCAGACGCATGACATCCAGCCTGTTTTCTTCCCTTTTAGGCCGCCTCTCGGGCCGCCTCCCGGGCCGCCGCCCCGCCGCCACGCTCAACCTGAATGACCCGCGCTGGGGCCGGGGCCATGAAGACCGCCCTGACGAGTCCAACGCCAGCCCGCCTCCCGAAGGCGCTGAAGGCGGCCAGCCGCAAGACCCCCAGCGCCCGCAGCCGCCAGAGCTGCCCCGCCCGCATTCGTCTGGCGGCGGCCAGCAGCCGCCTGATCTGGATGAGCTGTGGAACGACTTCAGCCGCAAGCTCGGCGGCCTTTTCGGCGGCAGCCAGCCGCCTGGCCGCCGTGGCCGCTCTTCGCCTTCTTCACCGGTTTCGCCCGGCAGCGCGGGCGCGGGCCTGGCCCTGCTGGCGGGCGCGGCCGCGCTCGTGTGGCTGGGCACGGGCTTTTTCATCGTGCAAGAAGGGCAAAACGCCGTCATCACCCAGTTCGGCCGGTACCACTCCACCGTGATGGACGCGGGCCTGCACTGGCGGCTGCCCTGGCCCATTCAGCGGCAGGAAACCGTCAATGTCACGCAAATCCGCTCGGTCGATGTGGGCGGCGACATCATCATCCCCGCCACGGGCCTGCGCACCTCGGCCATGCTCACGTCGGACGAAAACATCGTTGAAGTCAAGTTCGCCGTGCAATACCGCCTGAGCGACGCGCGCGCCTACCTGTTTGAAAGCAAGCTCCCCGACGACGCCCTTCGCCAGGCCAGCGAAAGCGCCGTGCGCGAAGTGCTGGGCAACATGAAGATGGACGCTGCCCTGTCGGAAGAGCGCGACCAGATCGCCCCCCGCGTGCGCGAGCTGACCCAGAAAATCCTGGACCGCTACCGCATCGGCATTGAAGTCATCGCCGTGAACATGCAGCAAGGCGGCGCGCAGCCGCCCGAGCAGGTGAAAGCCGCGTTTGACGACGTGAACAAGGCCAACCAGGAACGCGAGCGCGCCAAAAACCTGGCGCAAGCCTACGCCAACGACGTGGTGCCCCGCGCCAAAGGCGCCGCCGCCCGCCTCACGCAGGAAGCTGAAGGCTACAAGGCCCGCATCACCGCCCAAGCCGAAGGCGACGCCCAGCGCTTTGCCGCCGTCCTGGCCCAGTACCAGAAAGCGCCGCAAGTCACGCGCGAGCGCATGTATCTGGACGCCATGCAGGACATCTACGCCCGCGCCCGCAAAGTGCTGGTGGACAGCCGCGCTGGCGGCAACCTGCTTTACCTGCCGCTGGACAAGCTCATGCAGCAAACCGGCGCACCAGGCGAAGCCGGCAGCGCCGCCGCAAACCAGGCCGCAAGCCCCGCGAACGCCCAAGCCGCCCAGCCCGCGCAAGCGCCTGCCGCCTCCGCCACATTCGACACCCGCGCGCGCGACAACGCCCGCAGCCGCGACTACCGCTAACCCACCGACCACCCGCCTTCCATGAACAAAACCGGATTCATCGGCGCCAGCCTCTTGCTCGCATTGGCCGCGCTGGCCTCCAGCCTGTTCGTGGTGGACCAGCGCCAGTTCGGCGTGGTCTACCAGTTCGGCCAAATCCAGCGCGTCATCAACGAACCGGGCCTGTACGGCAAGATTCCCCTCATCCAGACCGTCGCCTACATCGACAAGCGCCTGCTCACCCTCGACAGCCAGGACCTGCAACCGCTGCTCACCAAGGAAAAACAGCGCATCGTCATCGACTGGTACGCGCGCTGGCGCATCACCGACCCGCAAGCCTACGTGCGCAACTTCGGCAGCACCAGCGAAGGCGCGGGCGCGCAGCAGCTCAACCGCGTGGTGCGCAACGCCTTCCAGGAAGAAATCAACCGCCGCAACGTGCGCGAGCTGCTTTCTTCCCGGCGCGACGAAATGATGGCCGACGTCAAAAAAGAAGTGCTCGGCGCCGTGCGGGGCAGCAAGCCCTGGGGCATCGACGTCACCGACGTGCGCATCACCCGCATCGACTACGCCGAATCCATCACCAGCGACGTCTACCGCCGCATGGAAGCCGAACGCGAGCGCGTGGCCAAGGAGCTGCGCGCCACGGGCGCCGCCGAAGGCGAGCAAATCCGCGCCGAAGCTGACCGCCAGCGCGAAGTCATCCTGGCCGACGCCTACCGCGAAGCCCAGAAAATCAAGGGCGAAGGCGACAGCGCCGCCAACGCCGCCTACGCCGAAGCCTTTGGCAAAGACCCGCAATTCGCCCAGTTCTGGCGCAGCCTGGACGCCTGGCGCGCCAGCGTCGGCCAACAGGGCGACGTTCTGGTCATCGACCCTGCGGCCTCTGACTTTTTCAAGGGCATGCAGGCTGGCCCTGCCGCCAGACCTTGAAGGCCAGTCCCGGAAAGATGCTGTTGTTTTGATAGCTGCCCGCGCCCGTATTCAAAGGACTGGAGCCGTTTTTGCTCCTTTTTTGAATGGCCAGGCCGCGAACAGGTTCTGAAATCCAGACAGGAGAGCACGACATGATGAAAATCCTTCTCGCCGTCGATGGCAGCCCCTACACCAAGAAAATGCTGGCCTACCTGGCCGCGCACGATGAACTGCTGGGCAACGGCGCCCGGCATGCCTACACCGTCATCACCGTGCAGGCCGCCCTGCCCCCGCGCGCCCGCGCCGCCCTGAGCAAGGAAATGGTGGACGGCTACTATGCCGAAGAGGCCGCCAAAGTGCTTGACCCCGTTGCCAAATTCATGGCCCAGCATGGCGCAACGCCCGCCACCGTGGCCGCCATTGGCAGTGCGGGCGAAGAAATCGCCAAATACGCCGAGCAGGGCCAATTCGACCTCATCGTCATGGGCGCGCGCGGCCACAGCCCTTTGAGCAAGCTCGTCATGGGTTCTGTCAGCACCAAGGTGCTGGCCAGTTGCAGCACGCCCGTGCTGCTCATCCGCTGATCATCTGCCCCGTGGCAGCCTTTCCGCCAGTTCGCTGCAATTTCGATAGCTGCCAGCGCCCTATCCACGGGCGCTGGCGGCGTTTTTGTCTGCCCAACAGTCCTGACGCCCAAGCACTTCGGCAACGATGGCGGCTGGCCCATGCAAGCGCCACGGGCCTTGTTCAACGCGCTCTCCATCATCGTGCCAGGCAGCGGACTGATTCGTGGCAGAAAAAGAGCGGCAAAGCGGCCCATAGCAAAGACATCCAGGAGGCGGCATGACACACGAAAAACAGGCTTCGGCCCGTCAGGGCTTCTGGCGTCTATGGGGATGGCCTCTGGCGCTGGCCTTTGTCACTCTCACGGGCCTGACGGCGGCCCTGTTCAGCGAAGGCGGCTTTGGCGACTGGCTCGCCTCTGCCTGCCTGGCCGCGCCCGTGCTGGCATGCGTGTGGTTCGGCTGGCTGCGCCGCAGCAAGCGCAGACAGACAGCTGCAGAAGACGGGCCGGACCCAACGCCAGGCGCGCAGCCATAAAAAAACGCCCTTGCGGGCGTTTCGGCGCATGAGCGCGGCAAGTGGCGGAGAGAGAGGGATTCGAACCCTCGATACGGGAGAACCGCATACCGGATTTCGAGTCCGGCGCATTCGACCACTCTGCCATCTCTCCGCAAAGGGCAAGCGGCGGATTCTAGCGGACACGGCAATGGCGCTGCAGGCAGCGCCAAACCGGAACAATCGGAAGACCGCTTTTGAAACAGGAGCAAATTTGAGGAGCCAAAATCCCTTGATGTCCTAGTCGAATCTGGGAATCATGCTATTGGTAAAAGAGCAAGACGAACCCGCTCCGACTTGCTCCTAAAAGCATCAGGCCAGCTTGATTTCCACGGGGATATTGCCGCGCGTGGCATTGGAATAAGGGCAAACCTGGTGCGCGCCATCCACCAGGGCCTGCGCAGCGGCGCGGTCCATGCCGGGCAGGCTGACCGTCAGGCGCACGGCAATGCCAAAGCCATGAACGGTAGGGCCGAGATCGACTTCGGCATCCACCGCCAGATCGGCGGGCAGAGTGACGTTCTGCTTGCCCGCCACGACCTTGATGGCGCCAATGAAGCAGGCCGAATAGCCCGCTGCAAACATTTGCTCGGGGTTGGTTCCCGTGCCTTGTCCAGGCGAGCTGAGGGTGACTTGCAGGCGGCCATCATCGCTGCGTGCCTGGCCGTCGCGGCCGCCGGTGGTGTGCGTGCGGGCGGTGTAGAGCACTTTGTCAAGGGTAGTGGTCATGGTGTTTTCCTTTCGACAGGGGTTGAAGAAACGAGTTGCTGGCGCAGGGCGTGCAATTGCGAAGCAAGCGCCCTCGCCTCGGATGGAGCCAGGCCGGTGGCGGCCAGCATGCAGGCGGGCACGTGGGCCGCACGCTCGCGCAGCGCCCGGCCTGCGGGGGTCAAAACAATGCGCACGCGGCGCTCATCCTGCGCATCACGCTGGCGTTGCAACCAGCCTGCGGCCTGCATGCGCTTGAGTAGCGGCGTGAGGGTGCCTGAATCCAGCGCCACGCGCTCACCCAGAGCAGAAACACTGATGCCGTCTTCCTCCCACAGCGCCATGAGAGTGATGTACTGCGGATACGTCAGCCCCAGCTCACCGAGCAACGGCTGGTAGCGGCGCGTGAGCGCCAGCGAGGTGGCATAAACGGCAAAACACAGCTGCTGATCCAGCAGCTGTGTTTCGTCGGAGGAGGCGGAAGTCATGAGGGGGATTATTTTTGGCAATCAAATTGCTGTCAATTGAATTGCATAAAACAATGTCGTTGGCAAGGTCTATGGCTGGCCAGCGCGCCGGAACACAAAACGGGATGGCTCATCGTCCAGAACGGCTGCGGTCAAGAAGACGATCCATGCCATGCCGCAATTGCGGCTGCGCTTTGAACGAAGTCAATCACTGCAAGACGGCCCGTCCTATCCTTTTCAGGGCTAGCGCGCTTCTTGACGTCAGAAATCTGGCGGGAAAGGCATTCCCGCTTCATATGAAAAACGCCTCCCGCAGGAGGCGTTTGCAGTGAAAGGCGAAAACCTCGCCCTATTTGGTCAGGATGAGCTTTCCCTGCCGGGTGGCCTGGAGGCGGTACACCGCGCCGTTATGGATGATTTCGACCTGCTTGCGACCCTGGAGAAGCTGCTCGCTGCGAATGGCAGCCAGGGCGGCGGCGGGCGCAGATGGCTGGGAGGCTGGCTTGCCTGCAACAGCGGCGGCGCTGGCATGAGGCGAGGACATGGCTGAAGACTCCTTGGCTGATGGGAAAGGCAGGCAGCAGCCTCAGGGCTGCTTCTCTGGCTCGGTGATGAAACCTATCTTTTTCAGGCCAGCCTGCTGGGCGGCAGCCATGGCCTTCGCCACGCGCTCGTAGCGCACGTCTTTATCGCCGCGAATGTGCAAGTCAGGCTGAGGATTTCTGGCGGCGGCCTTGGCAAAGAGGCTGGAAAGCTCGCCGTCCGGCACGGGAGCGTCATCTATGAAATACGCGCCATCTGCCTGCACGGCCAGGCTGAGCGTCTGTGGTTTGGTGTCTTCCGGCTCGTTGCTGGCCTTGGGCAGCTCGATGGTGACGGAGTGCTTCATCACCGGAACGGTGATGATGAACACGATGAGCAGCACCAGCATGACATCAATGAACGGGATCATGTTGATCTCGCCCATGACTTCATCGGTGTTGTCGCTGACTTGTCCGGCCACGGCGCTCTCCTTCAGGCTTTCTTCATGCGGATGATGTTGCCTTCGACCGAAGCGGCCGTGACCCGGGCGCCAGTGATGTAGAAAGCGTGCAGGTCATGCGCGAAGCGGTGCAGGCGGCCCAGAATGGCCTTGTTTCCGCGCACCAGCACGTTGTAGCCCAGCACGGCGGGAATGGCCACGGCCAGGCCAAAGCCGGTCATGATGAGCGCCTCGCCAATGGGGCCGGCCACCTTGTCAATGCTGGCCTGCCCCGACAGACCAATGCTCATGAGCGCGTGATAAATGCCCCAAACCGTGCCAAACAGCCCCACGAATGGTGCTGTAGAGCCGACCGAGGCCAGGATGACCAGGCCCGATTGCAGGCGGGCCGTGATGTTGTCGATGCTGTGGTTGAGCGCGCTGCGTATCCAGTCATTGATGTCGAGCGAATCATGCAGCTGAGGCGTGGTGGCGCGATAGTGGGCTGCGGCTTCTCGGCCTTCTTCCGCCACAAGCTTGAACGGGTTGCCCGCGCCGCTTCCCAGGCTGCCCAGGGCGGCATCCAGGTCAGCGTTGTGCCAGAAACCAGGCACCTTCCTGGCCTGCCCTTGCACGCGCAGAATGCCCAGCCCCTTGATGATGATGACGCACCATGACAGCACGGACATGGATGCCAGAATGACGAACACGATGCGGGTGACGATGTCGCCCTGCGCCCAGAGGTGCATCAGGCCAAATTCGGAATTCATTTCTTGTTGCTCCAGATAAAACTGTTCAGATTGATCAATCGTTCAGCACCCATTTCACCGGGACGTTGAACCACATGTCTTCCGGCACGCCCAAGCGGGTGCCGGGCACGAAACGCCATTTGCGGACGGCTTCCAGGGCTGCCACATCCAGCCGCTCGAAGCCGCTGGATTTGTGAATGAGGACGTCCTTGGCGGTGCCATCGGCGCCGACCAGCACTTTCAGCATGACCGTTCCCGTTTCGCCCAGCCGCTTGCTCATGGGGGGGTATTGCGGTCTCGGGTTGTTCAGGTAGGAGGCCTTGCTGGAAGGCAGCGTCACATGCGGCTCGCCAGAGCCGGATGTGCCGGAGGGCGGGCCAGGCGGTCCCGGCGGCCCGGAATATGCAACGGGCGGCGCTGGCTCCGGATCGGGCTGGACGTTTTCCGCAGGCGCAGGCGGCACTGACATGGCCGTGGGTGAGGCATCCGCCACTGGCAACGGCGCAGGCACAGGCGCTGGCTTGGGCGGCGCGGGCTGTTTTTTCGGCGGTTTGGGTTTGGGCTTGGGGGGCTTCGGCGGCGGTGGCTCGGGCGGCGGGGGAGCAGGCGGCGGCGGCTTGGGCGGCGTTGGCGCGGGCGGATCCGGCAGAGAAGGCGGCACCTCCTCAATGATGGGCACCGCCGCCGTGATCAGCTCAGCGGCAATGACCGGCACCTTGGGCGGCTCCAGCGGCGGGCGCTCCAGGCCGCGCTGCACGGCCCAAAGCGCACCGCCGTGCGCCAGCACCACAATGCCAGCCACCAGCAAATCGCGGCCAAGCTCCATTGGCTGTGCGAATGGATTGGAATCACTCATAGAAAGGGAAAAGCGCAGCTACAAAAAAGAGTGCGGCTGCGCACTCTTGAACACACTTTGACGCGCCGCTCATCGCTTCAAGAACGGCAGCAGGCTAAAGCGCGGATTTTGAAACGTAAACGAGAAATTATATTGATTTCGTTCCGCCAGCAGGCGCGCCTTCTGCTCCCCAAAAACGGCTTTTCAGCGCTTGAACACCCACACCAGCGATCCCAGCACAAACGCCAGGCCGCCAGTCAGTGCGAAAAGAGTGGAAGTCATGCCGCAGGCTCCATCAGGAAGAGAAGACATTTAATGCAAATGAATTGCATTTGCGCAAGTCTAGCACGGAGCCTGCTGTTTCAATACGCGTGTATCCCGAATAGCCTCATGACAACAGACGGATCGTTCTGGCTTCTGAAAAGCGATTTGCGGCGCTGATTTCATCAAGAGACCATCTGCCTTGACGCTCAAACCAGCGCCTTGAGCAGGCACGCTTGGCGCATGCCTCTCTGTCAAAGCTGGGGCGCCCCTATCCAGCCAGAGCGGCTGACTCAAGCAGGCAAAGCGCGCTGCATGCGCCACTGGCAACCATTGGACTGCACCTGATTGGATGCCCGCGCCAGCTCCAGCAGCGCGCCGTGCAGCAAGGCCAGCATGAACAGATAGAACAGATTGCCGCTGTTATGCGAAAAAAAGACCTGTGTCAGGCCAAAGCCCATGTAAGCCATGACGAGGGCGACGCCCGCCAGCCGCAGGGTAAAGGCGCGGCGGCGAGCGGCGGCAGGAGCGGCCTGCTGCCGCTCGCGGGTGGGCCAGAACACGGCCAGTGGCACGGCGTAGAAAGCCAGCACGGCGAGCGCGCCCGCCAACCCCCGGCGCACGAAAGCATCCAGCACTTCGTTGTGGGCATGGCTGAAGCGCAACACGGAAGGCGGGGCTTGGCCGCGTTCGACGAGGGCCTGCTTTTCCCGTTCATAACCCGCGCGGCCCCAGCCCGACAGGGGCTTTTGCAGACCCATGCGCCAGGCCATTTGCCAGTGCGCAAAGCGATGGCCCACGGAGGTATCGGCCTGCTCGGTTTCCATGAATTGCTGCGTTTCCTGCGCAGCGGTTTCCATGCGCTCCAGCAAAGGCGTTTGCAGGGTGAGCGCGAGGGCGGCCAGCCCCGCGAGCAAAGCAGCGGCGCTGGCCTTGAGCGCGCGCGCGGGCAGGTGGCGCGCCATCAGTGCGGCCAGCACGGGCAGCAGCAGCGCCAGTGCCAGCCAGCCGCCGCGCGTTTGCGACAGCAGCGAGGCCAGCAGCCCCATGAAAGCGCCGCCCGCCAGCGCGGCGCGCTGCCAGCGCGGCCACGTCTGCCAAAGCGCGGCCAGGCCCAGCAGACACAACAGGCCCACCAGCAGGCTGAGGTCGCCATACTGGATGGCGTTGGTGTAGCCCGTGGCGCGGGGCAGGCGCTGAACAAAGGTTTGCCACAGGGCAATGCCGCCCGCGCCCCAGGCCCCGGCGGCCATGCCGTTCCACAGCGCCGCCACGCTGGGGCCACGCCAGGCCAGCATGAACAGGCACGGCAGCGCGGCGATGTATTTGGCCGGGCGATCCAGCGCCGCACTGCCTTGCAGGCCGGTTTCAGCCAGAAAGTAGCAGGCCATGCCGCACATGGCCGCCGCCAGCGCCCAGGTGCTGGCCGCCACGCGGGCGCGCCGCCACTGCGGCCAGGTGAGCAAGGCCAGCAGCAGCAGCCATGCCGCGCCCCACGAATAGCCCGAAGGCAGCCACAAAGCCAGCCCCGGCACCATGAAAGCGCCCAGCCGGATGCCGGCGGGAATGCCTTTTTCCAGGGCACAGCGCAGGGGCGGCATCAGCGGCGCACGCACTCGGTCAGGTGCGCGGCATCGTATTTGAGCGCGGCATAGCGGAAGAACGACTCCTGCGCCACGATGTAGCAAAAGAGAAAGCCTTCGCCGCCGCACAGAAAGCCGCGCCGCAGCACGTAAAGGCGCAAGAAAATGGACAAGGCCGATCCCAACCCGCGCAGCACGCCGCCCTTTTTGCCCTGGCGCGCGCGCTTGGCCGCGCCCAGCATGGCGTATTGCGTGAGCTTTTCCAGGCTGCCGCGCACGGTTTCGCGCGAGTGGTGCAGCAGCTTGGCCTTGAGCAGGCGGTGCGGCAGGCCGGCGCGCGTGACGGCGTGCTCGTGCACCGCGCCTTCATAGCGCAGCAGCGAGGCGGTTTTGAACAGGCGCACCACGCCGCCGGTGGATTTCATCAGCGTCAGCGGCCGCCCATAGGCCACCTGCTCCCACAGCACTTCCCAAATGGCGTCGTCGCCGCTGGCGGCCACGGCCTGGATTTCAGCGCGCAGATCGGGGCCGATTTCTTCGTCGGCATCCAGAAAAAAGATGTATTCGGCCTGGCAGGCGGCAATCTGGTGGTTGCGCTGGGGGCCAAAGCCGCGCCAGTCGGGCCGGTGCACGATTTGCGCGCCCATGCGCTCGGCAATGGCGCAAGTCTGGTCGGTAGAGCCGCTGTCCACCACCACCACCTGGTCGGCAAAGGCGGCGCTGCGCAGGCAGTTTTCGATATGGCGCTCTTCATTGAGCGTGAGCACGGCAATGCACAGCGTGCCCTTGCCCAGCGGCGGCTCGCTCCAGCGCGACGCGTCAAAGGCGGAGGCTGCGCGATCGGGAACGTGATCCGCCTGCGGAACAAATGCCTGGTCTGGCGCCAGGTTGCGATGCAGCGTGAGGGCTTGTGGCATGTCGGATTCGTGATCGTGGTTGGAAGGCTGCGCCGGAGCAGCAAGCGACAGCAGGCCGCGCTGCCAGCGCCAGTCCCAGGCGCCGCGCAGGCGGCCCCACATGCGGGCCACCAGGCCCGGCTTGGGCAGCAGCAGGCGCACTGGCAGCGAAAGGGCCGTGCCCAGCAGCAGCCGCCAGCGCAGGCGCAGAGCTTGTGCCTGCCCCATGTGGCGGCGCGAAAAAATGAGTTTCGACTGTGCGTGGTGGTAACCGCGCAGATATTCGGCCCGCCACGGGCGCTGGCCCCGCACCGAGCCGCGCGAGCGGTGGCGCGCCCGCACCTGCGGCGCAATGATCATGGGCCGCCGGGCCTGCTTCAGGCGCAGGCACAAGTCATCGTCTTCGTAGTAGAGAAAAAAGCGCTCGTCAAACCAGCCCACGTCGGTAAAACGCTCCATGCGCCAGAGCATGGCCGCGCCGCAAACAAAGCCCACGCAGCACTCGCCCACGGCGCCCGCGCCCCTGGCAGGCCAGTCGGTCAGGGCGAAGCGGTAGTTCACCTCCGCGCCGCCGCCCGCTTCCACCAGCTGGGGGGCGACGATGGCGGCGTCCGGCCAGCGGCGGGCGGCTTCCAGCAGGGCGGCAATGGCCTGCGGCTGCATGTCGCAGTCGGGATTGAGCAGCAAGGCAAAGGGCGTGGCCACCTGCGCCAGCCCCCGGTTGTTGGCCGCGCCAAAGCCCAGGTTGCGCGGCAGCGCCAGCACGCGCGCCTGCGGCAGGTGGCGGCTGACTTGCTGCGCCGAGCCGTCGTCGCTGCCGTTGTCCACCACGATGACATGCGGGCACGCACGCAGCAGCGCGCCCTGCCGCGCAAAGCAGTGCGCGCTGTTGTAGCTGACCATGACGATGGTGACTTGCGCCAGCGCGGCAGAAAGCGCGGCGGCGTCTGCGTCGGCAGGTGCGGGGGCAGGAGCCTGGCTTGCTTGCAATTGATTTCACAAAAATGCCGCCGCAGGGACGCTGCGGCGGCGGGGTGACGGGCGGATGAGGTTGGGCCGCTTTTGAAAACGGCCCGGAAACCGGGCCGCAGAAACCGCGCCATGGCAGGGGATTTTTGCTCCTTGATTCATAGCTGGAAGTCCCCGCCAAATGTGCGCAAGAGCCGTTTTTTATAGCCTGAATTCGCTCCTATTTCTGAGGCGCGATGCCGCATGCCGGGAGCTTTCAGTGCCCGCTTTTGAAAACCTCTCCCTCCTTGAGGCGGTAGATGCGCCCGCAATAAGCGCAGTGCGCCTCGCGCTGGTGCGAGAGGTCCAGGTACACGCGCGGGTGCATGTTCCACAGCTGCATGTTGGCCTTGGGGTTGGGGCAGCAGGTGCTGCCTTCGTGGCTGAGGTCGGCAACGGACAGCTCGACGACTTCGGGCGTGGCGATCTGGCTCATGGCTTGGGCGCTCCGGCAAGGGGGTCAGACGGCGCTCAGCCAGTGGGCATAACGGGCGTTTTTGCCGCCCACGATGTCGAAGAAGGCGCTCTGGATTTTTTCCGTCACCGGCCCGCGCTGGCCTGCGCCCAGCGTCACGCGGTCCAGCTCGCGGATGGGCGTGACTTCCGCTGCCGTGCCCGTGAAAAAGGCTTCGTCGGCGATATACACCTCATCGCGCGTGATGCGCTTTTGCACTACTTCCAGCCCCAGGTCCTTGGCGATATGGAACACCGTGTTGCGCGTGATGCCGTTGAGCGCCCCGGCAGACAAATCGGGCGTGTAAATCACGCCATCCTTGACGATGAAGACGTTCTCGCCCGAGCCTTCGCTCACGAAGCCCGCCGTGTCCAGCAGCAGCGCCTCGTCATAGCCATCGTCCGTGGCCTCCATGTTGGCGAGGATGGAATTGGTGTAGTTGCTCACCGCCTTGGCCTGCGTCATGGTGATGTTCACATGGTGGCGCGCGTAGCTGCTGGTCTTGACGCGGATGCCGCGCGCCAGGCCATCAGCGCCCAGGTAGGCGCCCCAGGGCCAGGCCGCCACCATCACATGCACCTTGTTGCCCCTGGGGCTGACGCCCAGTTTTTCGGAACCCAGCCACACCAGCGGGCGGATGTAGCCGCTTTTCAGGCCATTGGCGCGGATGACCTGCTTTTGCGCCTCATTGACCTGCTCCTCGGTGAAAGGCATGTGTATGCGCAGCACCTTGGCGCTGTTGAACAGCCGGCGGGTGTGCTCCGGCAGGCGGAAGATGGCCGTGCCGCTGGCGGTTTCATAGGCGCGCACGCCTTCAAACACGCCACAGCCATAGTGCAGGGTGTGGGTGAGCACGTGGACCTTGGCTTCACGCCAGTCCACCAGCTGGCCGTCCAGCCAGATCTTGCCGTCGTGGTCGTCCAGGGAAGGGACGGGTGTGCTCATGGGAGTGTCCTTTTTGCAGGTGTCGTAACAAAACTGCAAATTGTAGGCGCGCCCTGCGGCGGCAGGCTCCGCAAGGCAGGCAAAGGCGAGCCTCAAACCGCGCCGCAGAAAAAGCGCCATCCCGCGCGCTTTCCGGCCTTCAGGTTTTCTGCACGCTGCTTTCCAGAGCCTGTCCTGGAGTTTTCCGCGCCTTTCGCACCCGCAGACAGGCTTGGCACAGGCTTTCAGGCGGCATGTTTGCCAGGGCCAGCGCGGCGCGGCGGCATGCCAGCATGGCTCCGGATAATTGCCCGCCACTTTTTCTCCACGCCCTTTCTACGGCCTCTCCCGCGTTTGCGGCCTGCCCTGATGCCCGCCTTCCCGCCTTTCTTGTTCCCCCGATCATGGGCCAGCCGCCTGCGCGCCCGTTTGCGCACCATGATGCAGCCCATGAGCCTGCGCATGCTGGCGCTGGGCTTTGCGGCCGGGCTGCCGCTGCTGCTGGTGATGGGCACGCTCTCGTTCCGCCTGCGCGAGGCGGGAGTGGACCGGGCCACCATCAGCTACCTGAGCTGGGTGGGGCTGGCCTACGGCTTCAAGTGGGTGTGGGCGCCGCTGGTGGACCGCCTGCCCGTGCCGCTGCTCACGCGCCGCCTGGGGCAGCGGCGCGGCTGGCTGCTGCTGGGGCAGCTGGGCGTGATGGCGGGGCTGGCGGGCATGGCGCTGGCCCATCCGCAAAACGGCCTGCACATGGTGGCCTGGTGCGCGCTGGCGGTGGCTTTTGCTTCGGCCACGCAAGACATTGCGCTGGATGCCTGGCGCATCGAATCGGCCCCGGCGCAGCAGCAGCCGCTGCTGGCCGCCAGCTACCAGACAGGCTACCGCTTGGCCATGATCTGGGCGGGCGCCGGCGCGCTGTGGCTGGCGGGCGCGGCGCAGGACGCGCCCGCGCTCGTTTCCGCCAGCGCTTCCGCCAGCGCCTCCGCCAGCGGGTATGACAACGCGGGCTGGCGCCGCGCCTATCTGGTCATGGCTGCCTCCATGCTGGTGGGCGTGGGCACGCTGCTGCTTGCGCCCGAGCCGGCGGCCACCACGCAGCGCGGCATGGCCGGCCGCGCCCAGTGGCTGCGCGCCGTGCGCCGTGTGGTCGCGCGAGGCGTGCCGCTGGCGGCGCTGGCGGCGGCTTCGCTGTGGGCGCTGCTGCTGGCCAGCCTGGCGGGCGCGGCCACAGGCGCGGGCTGGGTGGCAGCCGTGCAAGGCTGGGGGCAGGCGCAGGCAGCGGCGCTGCTGCCCTTGACGGGGACGGCCTGGGCCGCCCGGGCCTCTGTCTGGCCGCAAATGGCCGTGGCGGCGCTGGCAGCGGCCCTCACCTGGGCGGGCGCGAAGGGGCGCGGCCCGCGCTGGCGGCCTGCCGCACGCAGCCGCGCGGCGCTGGCGCTGGCCTGGGGGCAGGCGAGCTTTGTGGCCCCGTTCGCCGATTTCTTTGGCCGCCACGGCCGGCAGGCGCTGCTGCTGCTGGCGCTCATCGGCACTTACCGCATCAGCGACACGGTGATGGGCATCATGGCCAATCCTTTTTACGTGGACATGGCCTACACCAAGGATGAAGTGGCCGCCGTCAGCAAGACCTGGGGGCTGGTGATGACGCTGCTGGGCGCTTTCGTGGGCGGCGGCCTGGCGCTGCGCTTTGGCGTGATGCGCATCCTCATGCTGGGGGCGCTGCTGTCGTCGCTGAGCAATCTGCTTTTCGCCTGGCTGGCGGGCTACGGCCACAGCGTGGCGGCGCTGGCGGCGGTGGTGTCGGCGGACAACCTGGCCTCGGGCCTGGCCTCGGCCGCCTTCGTGGGCTACCTGAGCAGCCTGACCAGCCTGGGCTACTCGGCCACGCAGTACGCGCTGTTTTCCTCGCTCATGCTGCTGGGGCCGAAGCTGCTGGCGGGGTTTTCGGGGCACTACGTCAATGCCTTTGGCTACGCGAACTTCTTCACCGCCACGGCCCTGCTGGGGCTGCCGGTGCTGGCGCTCGTCTGGCTGGCGCAGCGGGCGGAGATTTCAAGGAAACAGGAGCAAATTCAGGCAGGCTGAAATGCCGTTTTGCGCAATTTCCACTAGGACCTCATGCTATGAATAGAGGAGCGAAAACATGCCGCTCTTTTCCTGTCCGCGCGCATCGCTTTCCGGCGCTCTGGCGGGCGGCTCTTGCAGCGCCGCTGCCTAGAATCCGCGCCCATGCATTTTTCTCCCGAACAAGCGCTGCGGCTGGCGCGCGAGACGCTGGACATTGAATCGGCGGCCATTCTCGGCCTCAAAAGCCGCCTGGCGCCGCAAGGCTTTGCGCGCGCCGTGGAGCTGATGCTGGCCTGCCAGGGGCGCGTGGTGGTCATGGGCATGGGCAAAAGCGGGCACGTGGGGCGCAAGGTGGCCGCCACGCTCGCTTCCACCGGCACGCCCGCGCTGTTCGTGCACCCGGCCGAGGCCAGCCACGGCGATCTGGGGATGATTCAGCCGCAAGACGTGGCGCTGGCCATTTCCAACAGCGGCGAAAGCGCCGAGCTGAACGCCATCTTGCCGCTCATCAAGCGCATGGGCGCGCCGCTGGTGGCCATGACGGGCCAGCCGCATTCCACGCTGGCCGGCTGCGCCGATGTGCTGCTCGACAGCGGCGTGGCCCGGGAAGCCTGCCCGCTCAACCTGGCCCCCACCGCCAGCACCACGGCCCAGCTGGCGCTGGGCGACGCGCTGGCCGTGGCGCTGCTGGATGCACGCGGCTTCAAGGCCGAAGACTTCGCCCGCTCGCACCCCGGCGGCGCGCTGGGCCGCAAGCTGCTCACGCGCGTGGCGGATGTGATGCGCCAGGGCAGCGAAGTGCCGTGCGTGCCGCCCGAAGCCTCTTTCAGCGAGCTGATGCGCGAAATCAGCGCCAAGGGCCTGGGCGCGGCCGCCATTGCCGACGCGCAAGGCCGCGCCATCGGCATCTTCACCGACGGCGATTTGCGCCGCCTGATCGAAACCGGGCGCGACTTGCGCCCCTTGACCGCGCGCGACGTGATGCACGCCAGCCCGCGCCACATCGCCCCCGCCGCCCTGGCCGCCGAAGCGGCCAAGCTCATGGAGCGCCACCGCATCAGCGTGCTGCTGGTGCAGGGCGACGAAGGCCGGCTGCAAGGCGTGGTCAGCAGCCACGACCTGATGCGCGCCAAAGTCATCTGAACCCGCACTGAAAGCCCGCATGAACGCCACCGCTTTTTTGACCTGGCCTGCCGACATCCTGCTGCCCGCGCAAGGCATGCGCGTGGCCATTTTTGACGTGGACGGCGTGCTCACCGACGGCGGCCTGTATCTGGACGCCGGCGGCGAGCCGCTCAAGCGCTTTCACTCGCTGGACGGCCACGGCATCCGCCTGCTGCAACAGGCGGGCATCGCGCCCGTGGTCATTTCAGGCCGCGACTCGCCCGCACTGCGCGCGCGCCTGGCCAGCCTGGGCCTGACGCGCCAGCGCCTGGGCGCAGAAAACAAGCTGCCCGCCGCCCAGGCCCTGCTGAACGAAATGGGCTGCGGCTGGCGCGAAGCCGCCGTGATCGGCGACGACTGGCCCGATTTGCCCCTGCTGACGCGCGCCGCCTTCGCATGCGCCCCGCCGGGCGCCCACCCCGAAGTGCTGGCGCGCGCGCACTACGTCACCCGCGCGGCGGGCGGCGCAGGCGCGGCCCGCGAGTTTTGCGACCTGCTGCTCACCGCCAGCGGCCGCTACCGCCGCCTGCTGCAAGCCCAGCTGGATGCAGGCGGCGCGGAAAGCATCAGCGCAGCCGCAAGCGAAACCGGAACCGAAGCTGAAAGCGGCCGCCCCGCATGATCAACCGCGCCCGCCTGCTGCGCCGCAGCCGAGACCACTTCTTCGCCTGGCTGCCCGCCCTCATGATGGGCGTGTTCGCCCTGGGCACCTGGTGGCTGGTGCGCAGCGCCCCGCAAATCGTGCCGCCCGCCGCGCAGCAAGCGCCCGCTGACGAGCCGGACTACTTCATGCGCGACTTCACCGTGCAAACCTTCGCGCCCGACGGGCAGCTGCGCAGCCGCATCACCGGCGCGCAAGGCCGGCACTACCCCGCCACGCAAACCCTGCACGTGCGCACCCCCCGCCTGCAAGCCTGGGGAGAGGGCGGCGAACTCGCCACCGCCACCGCCGAAAGCGCCACCGCCAAAGACGACGGCAGCGAAGTCGAACTCATCGGCCACGCCCGCGTGGAACGCCAGGCCGCGCCCGCCAGCCAGGGCGCGCCCGCCATCGTCTTTGAAGGCGAACGCCTGCTGGCCTTCATCAACGACGAGCGCGTCATCTCGCATGAGCCTGTGCAAATCACGCGCGGGCCTGACCGCTTCACGGGCGACGCTTTTGAATACGACCGCGCCAGCGGCATCGCGCAACTCAAAGGCCGCGTGCGCGGCGCCATCGCCCCGCGCCGCTGACCGGGCCTTTTCTCGCTCCTTAATCCATAGCGATAGGTCCTGGTGGATATTGCGCGACGCGGCATCTGAACCCCTTCAGATTCGCTCCTGTTTTTGGTTTGATTCGCCCAGGCGCGCAGCCCAGCGGCTTCGCCACAAGGCTGTATCAGAGCCAGTCCGCAATCTGGCCGTGGGAGGCAGAAGGCGAATTGGGATGGGCAGACTTTGAACAGACTCTCGGCCCCGGGCGTTCAGAAACGCTGCGCCCACCACAGCCGCAGGCGCATGGTGAGCGTGGGCGTGTAGCCCATGCTGGCCGCGCGTATTTGGCCCTGCGGGTCAATGACGATGAACGCGGGCACGCCGCTGATGCCCCAGGCGCGGGCAATGGCGCCGTCTTCATCCACGATGGTTGGCCAGCCGCCCAGGCCACGGCGCGCCAGCGTGCGGGCCACGGCCTGCCCGTCGCCGGAGCGGGTGGCCACCGTCAGCACGGGCCAGTTTTGCATCAGGCTGGATACGTGGCCCTGTTCCAGCCGGCAAATGGAGCACCACTCGGCCCAGAAGTGCACCGCCACGGCCCGCCCCGGATGGGCGGCGCGCCACTGCGCCAGCGTGAGCGCGCGCCCGTCGGGCAGCGTGCCTGCCAGTGCGGGCGCCATGCCGTCAGGCACATGCCGCGTCTGCCATGCGCCCACGGCCAGCAGCGCGGCGGCGAAGATGATCAGCGACACCAGGCGCCGCCGCCACCCGCGTTTGATCCATTGGCAAAAACGGGCGGGCCAGCGCGAGCGGGCGGCGGCAGCTTGAGCGGAATCGGTCATCAAGGCGCAAGAAGAAAAGCCACGGCGAAAGTCATCGCGGCACGGCATGAACGAAGGGCGAAGCGAAGGCAGAGAGCAGAAGGGCGCAATTTCGCTATTTTATCAATAGCACGATGTCCTAGTGGATACTGCGCAAAGCGGCATTTCTACCCCCTTAAATTCGCTCCTGTTTCTGATGCCGCTCGGCCTGTGTCTGCGGGCCATGACGGGCTTTGCACAGGCTTTCAGGCCGGCTTGTGAATGACCACGGCATCCTGGTGATGCCAGAACCACGTGGGCGCAAAGCGCAGCAGCGCCATGCCGGGCAGGCACTCGGCCACGCGGGCGCGCACGAAACCTTCGCTGGTGAAGGTGGTGCCGTAGTCTTGCGCGTCAATTGCGGTGGATTCGCTGGAGGGCGCGAAGAAAAAGCCTTCGGCATCCAGCGCGACCTGCTGGCGGCGCGCCGCTTCCGCGCCGTGGGTGGTGAGGATGAGCAGGCCGCCGGGCGCGACCAGCTCGCCCAGCTTCGTCAGCCAAGGCCCCCAGCTGGCGCGCGGCAAGTGGCTGAACAGCGAGAGCGCGAACACCACTTCGTGCCGCCCGCGCCAGGCCAGCGCTTGCGGCTCACGCGTGGAGACAAAGCCTTGCACGCCCAGCACATCGCGCGCGAATTGCACGGCGTCGGGCACCACGTCGGACACGGTGACTTTGCCCGCGCCCAGCGCCTGGGCCAGATGCCGCGTGAAGCGCCCGTGGCCGCTGGCAAATTCCAGAAAGCTCGCCACGCGTAGCAGGGGCCGGTCCACGCTTTCGAGCAGCAGCATCAGCTCGGCAAGCGTGCGCCAGCCATCGGCCAGGTAGTCGCGCAGCGGGTTGATGGAGGTGGGGTGGCCGTCAAAGAAGCGGTAGATGTCGTCTTGCGGCGAAATCTCGCAGTTCACGCCCATCCATTCGGCAAATGCGCCCGGCAGGCCGTGGCGTTCGATCAGGTTGTGCGCGGCCAGCCGCGTGGCCTCATGCTTGCGCGCCTGCTCCAGCGCTTGGGCGGCGGCGGCGCGGTCGCCCGTTTGCAAGGCGGCCTGGCCCTGGGCGAGCCAGTCGGCGGGGGAAGATGAAGTCATGGCTGTGTTCCTTGCGAAAGACGCCCGAAGGCGCACAAAAGGCGCTTCAAAACCTTGTTCAGCGTCTGGCCGTGAGAGGGCGCAGATTGGGCTGAACGGCAACCACCGGCGGGCCTGATGCCCCCTTGCTGCCTGGCGAGGATTGGCAACGCCGCAAACCGCCCGCGTTCGCGCTTTTTGCACCCACGGACGGACGTTGAACAGGTTCTGAGAGGCACTTGAAAAACGCTCATTCCCAGCGGTGCGGCAGGCGAACCAGGCCGGGCATCAGCGTGGGGGTGACGAAGCGGAAATGCAAAAACTGGAACCACTGCTCGTACACCACCAGGCCGCTGGCGTCAAACAAAAAGGCGCTGACCACGTATTCGCCGCTGTGCAAGGGCAAGTCGGGGAAGGTGAGCACGCTGCGCCAGAGGCCATCGCCCAGCGGCTGCGGGGCTGCGCCTTCCTCATGCGTGGCCAGCGAGGTAATGCCCACGCCGCGCGACTGCTCGATCATGAAACCCACGTTGGGCCGCTCCTGGCCGTGGCCGCGCACGATGATGGTGGCGACAAGATCGCGCCCTTGCAGCAGGGGCGGCTCACCCTCGCCCAAATTGGCAATGTCCACCGAGATGATGCGCGCCGATGCGTCTGGCTGCGGCGGCGGGTAGGGCGACGCGGGCGGCGCGCTGCCAGCGGCGGGGACATCAGCCGCGTTGCCTTCAACCGCCTTCGCGGGCGCTTTTGCTGCCTCTGCTTCTTCGGGCGGGGCATTGCGCAGGCGCGTGTGCATCTCGTAAGCGCCCAGCACTGGCTCGGTCGGGCCGAATTCCTTCACCTGCCCGCCATCCAGCCACAAGGCCACGTCGCACAGCGTGCGGATGTGGTAGGGGCTGTGGGAGCAAAACAAAATGGTGCAGCCGTTTTTCTTGAAGGCCGTGATGCGCTCCACGCATTTCTTCTGGAAATGCTGGTCGCCCACGGCCAGCGCTTCGTCGATGATGAGCACATCCGGCTGCACCGCCGTGACCAGCGCGAAAGCCAGCCGCACCGCCATGCCGGAGGAATAAGTCTTGACGGGGCGCGACATGGCTTCGCCCAGGCCCGCAAAAGCAACGATTTCAGGCTCCAGCCGCGCCATTTCCTCGTGGCTGATGCCAATCATGCTGCCGCCGAAATACAGGTTGTCGCGCCCGCTGAAATCAGGGTGAAAACCCGCGCCCAGTTCCAGAATGGCCGTGATGCGCCCCTGGCGCTCAATCCGGCCCCGTGTGGGCTGCAAAGTGCCCGCCAGCAGCTTGAGCAGCGAACTTTTGCCCGCGCCGTTGTCGCCGATCACGCCTATGCACTGACCGCGCCGCAACTCGAATGACACATCGCGCAAGGCCCAGTGGCTCCTGTGCTGCGCCCGCCCGGTCAGCAGCGCCTTCAGGCGCTGGCGCGGCGAATCGTACAAACGGTATTCCTTGCCAAGGCCGCATGCGCGCAGCACCACGGCATCTGCCGCCCCAGCCCCGCCGTTCATTCTTGCACCGCTCACAGCCAGTCCACCAGTTGATCGCGCACGCGGCGCAAGGCTGCATTCAGCAGCCAGGCCAGCACAGCCAGCCAGGCCAGCACAGCCAGCCAGGCCTGGGCAGGCGGCCATTGCCCCTGCAAAAGCACGGCCTGATAGGACAGCACCCAGGCCGTCATGGGATTGAGCCACAGCAGCGCGCGCCAGCGCTCAGGAAACATGCTCATGGGAAACAGCACGGGCGCAGCGAACACGCCAATGGAAAACAGAAAGCCCGCCACCTGCGCCACATCGCGCAGCGCTGCCGTGAGCACAGCCAGCAAATAGCCCAGCAGCCAGGCCAGCGCCGCCTGCGCCAGCACCAGCGGCAGCAGCGCCGCCACGGCCCACGCGCCGTGATGCATGGGCCAGTAGGCCAGCGCCAGCGCCAGCTGCAAAGGCGCGAAAACCAGAGCGCTGGCCAGCACGGCGCGGGCCGGAAACAGCGCGGGCGGCAAGGGGTTTTTCTGCAGCAGCCCGCCCGCTTCAACCAGACTGTTCATGGCGCGTTGCGTGGCATCGCTGAACGCCATCCAGGCCAGCATGCCCACGATGAGAAAAGAACCCAGCCTCGGCGCAGCCGCGCCGCCTTCGGCCTGCCCGGCGCGCAAGGCAAACACCACGTCAAACACCAGGTAATAAGCCGCAATGCCCAGCGCGGGCTGCGCCCAGGCCCACAGCAGCCCGCCCGCCGAACCGGCAAAGCGCGCCTTCAGCTCGCGCAGCGTCAGCTGCCCCAGCAGGCGGCGCAAGCGCAGCAGGGCGCGAGCATCAGATAGCAAGGCGGCAAGCACAAGATCCGCTTTTCCTGGCACTCTGACCGTCTACTCACTTGCGCTGGCGCATCTTCTGTGCAGCCTCGAGTTCCATCTTGGTTGCTTCTGAGAAGGGCTTGGCTGCTGCCGACTCTATGGCGGCAACATCAAACTCAATGCCTTCCTGTGCTTGTTGCCATATGGTGCGGCGAATCTGTTCTTTGCGTTCCTGCAGCAGTTTTTGGATCAGCTCATCACGTTCATCCTCAAACTTAGGCTTTCCAGGAATTGCACGTTCAAGTAATTCGATGAGGTGGTAGCCAAAGTGCGTCTTGACCGGTGCGGACAAATCACCAGGTTTTTTCAAGGCAAATGCAGCTTGCTCAAATTCAGGCACCATTTTTCCTCTAGCAAACGCAGCCAGCTCCCCACCTTGCTCTGCGCTCTTTCGGTCGTCTGAATATTGCTTGGCCAAACTCGAAAAATCTTCTCCCGCCTTGGCTCTTGCCAACAGCTCGCTGGCCAATGCCAAAGCCTGCTCGTCAGTCCTTCCAGCTTCAGCACCTGAACGAATCAGCAAATGCCGCACATGCACTTTGGGCTGCGCTTCGTGGTTTGCCGTTTCGTTTTCAAAAACTGTTCGAGCATAAGGTTCCAATTTATCCAGTGCTGGCGCCTTGATGTCGGCTTGATGAATCATCCAGCTATCACTCAGTGCCCGCTGGGCTGCCAGTTGTTCAACACGCTTAACATCTGCCTGCTGGTCATAGCCTGCGGCCCTCGCTTGCGCTGCCAGGTTTTTTTGCGTGTAGGCCGCCAGAGCCAACTGCTGGACACCGCTGGCGCTAGCCAATACCTCTTGCCGCTGTTCGATAGGCAACACCACACTGGCCAAGGCCCGCACGTCGCCCAAGCTGATTTCTCCAGCTGGACCACGCAACACCACCACATTGTCAGCAACAGGCGGTGCAATATTGGCTTGCTGAGCATTCGCCGGGTTACCCAGGGCGCAAACAGCTACTGCACAAGCCAGTACCGCAACTTTGAAAACCGCCAATTGCGACGCTTCTGTTTTCTGCATCTTTCACTTCCCAAGCATTAATTTAGCGCAAGCAAGCAGGATTACGCACTTGTGCCATTAAAAACAAAAGGCGGAGAAACCCCCGCCTTTTGTTTTTAATGGCAATACAGGGAATCCCCGTATTGCCAAACCTCACCATTAGAAGCCGTAACGGTGGGCAATCGCGTCGCCAAAGTTGCCGTTCGTCAAACCATTGGTGAACGAAGTAGCGGCATAGCCCACCACAGGCACACCACGGACATTCGTGCTATTCGTAGGCGTATTCAGACCCAGAGATGCCCAACCAGCAGTCACGTAGTCAGAAGCGTTCTTGACATTGACGCGAGCATTGGTCAGCTGAGCATTCAGGACTTTGGACGTATCGCTATTGAAGGACAGGGTAGCGACCTCACCGCAAATCGGCGCACTGCCAGCCACCACCAGCGGAGAGAAGTCGCCCGACGTCACTGCCTGGAACTCTTCACGGTCGGTACCGGAGAAGGAACCTTTAGCGCACAGGAAGTCGCCCAAGGCCAATGTACCCACAGTGCGAGCACTCACACTAAGATTACCGGCCGTACCAGCCTTGTAATGCCTGTCAGTAGCTGGCAGAGCCGCATTCACCGGCAGATTCGCGCCACCGGTGGAGTAGGCCATTGCCGTTTGGTAACGACGCGTTGGCTGCGAGAACACCCAGTCTGTCGCAAATGGCACAGAAGCCGTAGAAGGCGTAGCCACAAACTCGTTCATGATAGTCTTGGCGGCCAGCGATTCAGACAAATCATGTGCGCGAGCTTGCGGGCTGGTATCGGCCTGCGTGTAGGGTGTCGAAAGGTCCGGCAAATCGAGCCAGAGCGGGGGAACCAAAGCGGCCACGGCAGCATCCGGCGCATAGGAAACACCCTCAAACTCCGTGTTACGGGTTACGCCAGCTTCGCCGCCCACCAGCAAGGGGTCAGCCGTATTGGCTGCAGCGACAGCCGATGCATCAGCACCCATTTGGGGAGCAAAGAACAGACGAGCGGCCGCGTTGGCACCCGTGCCATCAACAGCGCGGACAGAAGCGTGACCACCACCATAAGAAGTGATATTCAGGTTGTTGAAAATGGACCAATTACCAAACAATCCACCTGTTGGGCGCTCCAAACCATGATCAGCCGCATCCGAATACGCCACGACATCCGTGTTCATCAACTTAGACAATTCAGAAGACGTGCAAGGCGCCACACCGTCCTTATGCTTAATCGCTTTAAACAGATCAGTTCCCGGCTTGATGTTGGCCATGTTCAGGTATTCAACATAGCCTTCGCGCGTATGCAGAGCCTGCGCATCAGCGCTCAGCTTCTGGTCCAGGCGACTGGTACGGAAATCCACGCCATCAGTGCCCAGTTGACGAGGCAGCACACAAGTAGAGTCAGGCGACAGAATGCGGGAAACGCCTGTGAGGCTCGGCTCAATAGAAGCGGTCCACACGTCACCAGGAGACATCAGGACAGTAAAGTCCAGAATATCATCAGAGTTGGCGGCACCACGGAAACGCACTTTCACGGCCTTACCGTTAGTCGTATCCGTATTAACCAGGCTAATCAGCGTCACATTGCCATTAACGGTGCTGAAATAAGGGGTGAACAGAACGTGACCCACGCCACCCGACTGAACACCACCCATCACTGTAGCAGGAACACTAGCAACAGCATCATCTTGAACGATGATGGCGTGCGCGGAGGAAACAAAACCCAGACCACCAGCGAGAGTTGCGGCGGCACTCAGGGCCAAGAGGCTTTTCTTCATAGCTATGACTCCATAAAAAGGAAAGATTGCAACACCCAAGAGACGATCTTGGTAATGCACTACGAATCCTATCATAGGAGCTGGGACTGAAATCAAGCTTCTTTGCATTGTTTTCCGTCCAGCGTGATTTTTTTGCTACACCGCCACAGCGAAGGTCTGCACGAATGCGTCACAGCTTCTCGTACAGCCACCACTGACCATCTTCGCGCACCCAGCGCTCATCCACATACGTATTGACTTCCGGAATCTTGGCTGCGAACAGGGGCACGCGCATCTTTGTAGTGATGCGCACCTTGACTTTGCAGACGCTTGGCTCGCAAGTGACCTCATGGATGATTGCGTTCGTCCAGGCACCGGCGCTGCCAAAGCGTTTACCGTAGTCCTGCGGGGAGACAAGGTTGCGATAAGAAGGCATCAGATATTCCCACGCCTGCTGGTAATCCTTGGCAATGAGGTGCTTCCAACGCGCCTCTGCGCGCTGCGCCACCTGCTGTTCTGGTGTTTGCTGAGGGTTGCTGGCACAGGCTGTCAGCAGCATAGCAATGATCAGAAATCCTGTTTTCATAAATGACACTGTTCTCATGGACTCTCCAAAAATGCCTTATCAATGCAAGCGGAATAAAACTTCTACTGGTTAGCTATGTGTCCCGGCAAAGACAGGCCCCTCATGCGGTCGCGCAGTTCTCGGCTAACGGCGCGGGCGTCTTCGTCGGAGCGCAGCACGCGGGGGGTGATGATGACGAGCAGCTCGGTGCGCTCGTCTTCCCGGGACTGGTTGCCGAACAGGCCGCCCAGCAGCGGGATGGATGACAGCACGGGCAGGCCAGCGGAACCTTGGGTGTGCTTGCTTTTGATCAGGCCGCCGAGCACGATGGTTTCGCCCGAACGCACGGCGACCTTGGAGGCGATCTGGCGCTGAAGGAAGCTGCGCTGACCGGTAATTTTGTCTTGCTCGCCCACGTTGGTGACAGTCTGGTCGATTTCGAGCGTAACAAGGTCACCCGCATTGACGGACGGGGTGACGTTGAGCATGACGCCCGTGTCTTTGTACTGGATGTTGTTGGTGGTGGCGATGGTGCCGCTGCTGCTGATGGTGGTGCCGGTGTTGATGGGCTGCTGGTCGCCCACGGTGATGGCGGCGGTGTGGTTGTCAAGCACCATGAGAGAGGGGCTGGAGATGACCTTCAGGAGCGATTTGGAAGCCAGGGTGTTGAGTACGGCGGTGAGGTTGCCGATGGAGCTGGTGAGCGTGTAGCTGAAACCCTGGGCTGCGTTGGTGATCGTGCCGCCACGGCTTGCGCCTGCGATGGTGGTTAAGTTGCTGTTGTTGTTGAGCACGCCCAGGCCGGTGCGGCCCGTGCCGAAGTCGCCGCTGTTCTTGAAGGCCCATTGCAGGCCGTATTGCAGGCCGTCGCGCAGGGTGACTTCGATGATGCTGGCTTCGATGAGAACTTGCGCACGCTGAATGTCCAGCCGCTTGAGGGTGGTTTCAATGCGCGTGAATTCAGCGGGCGGCGCGTAGATGAGCAAAGTGTTGTTGATGCGGTCGGCCATGACGCGCACGTCTGGCCCCAGATTGACAGTGACGCTGGCGGCGCCCTGGTCGCCGCCGCCTTGCTGGCCGCTCATGCGGTTGCTGCCGAAGGCGCTTCCTGCGGCGCCGGAGGCGTTGCGAAGCGTGCTGGCTGAATTGCCGAAGGCATTGCCGCTGAAAGCATTGCTGCTGAAAGCATTGCCGCCCAAGGAGCTGCCAGACGCGCCGCCGCCCAGCGAGCCGCCCACGGCGCTGCCGCCTGAAGCATTGCCGAATGTGCTGCGGGCGCTGCTGCCGGAGACGCTGCCCAGGCCGGGGGCCACGCCGGTGGCGCCCGTGGCGCCTTGCACGGTGGCGGCGCTGCCGCCGTAGATGCCGTTGAGCAGTTCGGCCAGGTGGTCGGCGGAGCCGTTTCTGACCTTGTAGACGAAGAGTTGCGGCTCGGCGCTGCCCGCGTTGGGGCGGTCGAACTTGCTGATCCAGTGCTGGACTTCGTCCAGGTACGCGGCGCGGGGGGTGATGACAAGCACGGCGTTGATGCTTTCCAGCGGCAAGATGCGCAACGCGCCAAAGAGCGGGTTGCTTTCGCCCAGGGCGCTGGCTCCGGCCCCGGCTGCGGCTGGCGCGGCGGCTTTTCCGGCGGCTGGCGCGGCGGCAGGCAGGGCTGCGCCAGCGCTGGCCGCGCCTGTAGCGCCGGAGAGCACGGCCAAGGCGTTTTGCACCTCCGCAGGCGAGGTGTATTGCAGGGGGAAGACGCCTACTGACATGCCGCGCAGCAGGTTCACGTCAAAGGTTTTGACGACATCCATCCAGCCTTCCGCTTCGGTGCGGGTGCCGCGCATGATGATGATGTTGCGCAGCGTGTCCACCCGCACGATGGCTTCGGGCGGCACCATGGCGCGCAGGATGTTGGCCATTTCGCCCGCGCCCAAGTATTGCAGCGGAATGATGATGGCGCCGTAGCCGGGAGGCATGGGGCCGTCGTCGGCAATGCGGGGAGCGGCCACAATGTCTTTCAGGGCGGCAGGCGCGCCCACGTGGTAGGTGCCGCTGGAGTCGCGCGCCATGACGATGCCGTTGAGCTGCAAGGCGCTTTCGAGCAGGTTCATGGCCCTGTCGGCGCTGACTTCGCCGCGCGTGACGAGGGTGACGCGGCCATTGAGCGGGGGGTGAATGACGTAATCCACCTTGAGCAGGTCGCGCAGCATGACGTGAACGACTTCGCCCACGGGCGCATCTTCAAACTTGAAGGCGCTCACAGGGCCGGAAACGCGGGCGGCGTGCTTCGGCGGGCGGACGACTTCGTCGGTGCCGCGCATGATGACGGGCTTGCGCTCCTCGCTGGCTTCATCGCTGGAGGCGGCCTGCACGGCGGGCGCACTGGCGGGCTTGGGCGCGGCGGCGGCTTGCTCTTCCACGGTTTCCAGGGCGGCAGGAGCCTGCGGCGCGATGGGCGCATGGCTGTTGCAGCCTGCGGCAAGCAGCCCCAGGGCGATCAGGGAAAGAGCGGTGCGGGGCGTGAGGTGATGCGGCATAGGAAACACGGTTCGTGGCGCGGATTGAAATCGCGGTCGCAACTCAAAACTGCGGTCTAAAAGAAGAAGGCGGCGGCACGCCCTGGGCCGGACGGCCCTGCGGCGGGCGGGCGGGCATGCCAGCGGGCGGAGGCGGCGCATCGGCGGCCCCGGCGGGCGAGGCTGGCGCAGTGTGAACGTATGGAAGTTCAATCACGTGGCGCTCGCCGCCTTTGCTGAAAGTGATGCTGCGGCCTTTGACGGCCGCCAGCTCCCATTCACCGATGCGGTCGCCCACGCGCAGGGCGCGGGGCTGCTCCTCCACCTCGGCCATCACGGTGGTAAGCGCCGGGCCGGTGACGATGCCGTAAAAGCGCACCTTGTCCAGCGCCACGGCGGGCTTGGCCTGGCTTGGCGCGGCGGCCACGGGCGGCGGGCGGCGGCTGCTGTGAAAGGGGGGACGCTCCAGCAGCACGGCAGGCGCGGCGCGGGCAGGCGCCTCCAGCGGCGGCGCGGCGGCCAGCAGGCCGTCGAACTGCGGGGGCTGCGCCGGGGGCGGCTGCCAGGCGCGCGCGCCAGCGCCCAGCCAGAGCCAGGCGAGCGCCGCCAGCAGCGCGGCGCATGCGCACAGCATGGCGGCAACAAAGGGAAAAGGGCGGGACGGGCGGGGCATGTGCAATGGCGCAGGAAATGACGCTGAAGTGGCGCGGAGAAAGCTCGCTTACGGGCGCTCCTGCAAGACAAAAAGGTTGAGCATGACGGCCACCGTCTGCGGCCCTTCGGGCATGTGGCCCGCCAGGCTGTTGATCTGCACGCTTTCGGCATAGACGGCCGGGCGCAGGGCGGCGATGGATTGCAGCAGCTTCGCCATGGACGCCCATTCGCCTTCCAGGCGCAGGTTCAGCCCCACGCGGTAAAAGCCTTCTTTTTCCTGCGCGGCCAGTGCCTGGCTGCTGGTCACGCTCAAGCCGGCGGCGGCGGCCAGCTCGCGCACGCGCTGCAAGGCGCCGTTGCCCGCGTAGGAGGGGTCGTCTCCCGCCGGATAGGCGTATTGCGACATGCGCTCACGCAGCTGCTGCGCCAGCTCGTCCAGCTGCGGCGCGCTGGCTTGCAGGCCCGCCAGGCGGGCGTAGCGCGGCTCGATTTCGGCCAGGCGCGAGGCAGCCCAGCGGTGCTTGTCATACACCTTGAACGCGCCCAGCGCCAGGCAAGCCAGCAGCGCGGCAGCCAGCAGGGCCAGCCAGATGCGCTCGGGGTTGCGGACGGCGTTCATGGCGCGGCCTCCCCGCCTGCGGGCGAGAGGCGTTGCAAAGCAGGGGCGAACTCCACTTCAATGGTGAAGCTTTCCTGCTTGGCATTGGCGTTGCGGATGGCGGGCGATGACAGGCGGGCGCTGTGGATGCCGTCTTGCCGGCTGAGGCGCTGCACGAGGGCGGCGGCATCTTCGGCAAAGCCGCTGATGAACACTTTTTCGCCCTCGGTGCGCAAGTTGCTGATCCAGGCGCTGGAGGGCATGGCCTCGGCCAGCAGGGCCAGCGCGGGCACGAGGCGCAGCTGGGGGCCTGTGGCTTGCTGCAGCTGGGCCAGCCGGTCGGCCTGCTGTTGCAGGGCTTCGCGCGCGGCCATCTGGGGGGCGGCCTGGGCGCTCATGGCGGCATAGGCGCTTTGCGCCGCAATGGCGCGCTGGCGCAGTTGCAGCGTGGGCGTGACGGCCAGCGCCAGCAGCAGCAGCAGCGCCAGGGCCAGCAGCGCCAGCCGCAGGCGGCGGCCCCGGGCGGTCAGGGCCTTCCGCACGCGCGCGCCATCAGACGGCATGCAAATGGGGCGCAGCACACCACCCGCCGCGCTGACCGCGTGGCCGCTGGCGGGCAGCACCCACACTTCGGGGCGGCTCACGCGGGCGTGTTGCAGCAGCAGCGCGTCCAGGCGCTGGCGCGAGGTCAGCGCCAAATCAACGCGGACGCGGCCATCGCCCAGAGGCGCGCTGCGGTAGCCCGCCACGGTCTGCTCGGGCTTGAAGGGGGTGATGGCCTGCACTTCCAGCTGCACGGCTTCGTCCAGATCGGCCTGCGGCAGGGCGGGCAGGGTGAGGGTGCGCTCCAGCGCCTCTTCGCGCGGCAGTTCGATGGCCTCGGCCTGCGGTGCGCCCGCGCTGGCGGGCAGCGGCTCGGCCTCGCCGTTTTTGACGCTCCAGAGCGTGCGCTGGCCGCTGGCCTGGTGCAGGCGCACGCGCACGGCGGGCGTGAGCGCGCCCAGCGCCGGGTGCGCCAGCAGCAGCGCAGCGGCAGACTGCCACTGGCGCAGCCACTGGCCAAGGTCAATGCCGAACAGGCGCGGATCGCTGGAAGGTGCCAATGCCATGTGAAAGGGAAGAGGGAGCGGAGCGAACGGAAGCTAGCTTCCTGCGGGCAAAACCTGCCCCTGCGTCCGCAAGGTGCGCCAGGGCGCAATGGAAGATGAATAAGCAGATAGCGTTACGTCGTGCGCGAGGCTGAATATTCTGCCCGCATCCAGCGGTACGCGGGCTGTGACTCTGAAAAATTGTGAAAAGCCCGCGCCGGTGAGCGCCGGGTCCAGCCCCGTGGTGTCCACGCCCGCCTCGCCTGCGTCGCGGCGGCTGGCAATGCGCTGGGCCACGGCGGCGTTGCCGCGCGCCAGCACGAGCAGCACCGGCAGGGGCGCAGCCAGCGGGTTCACGTTGGTGTGCTGGTAGGTGTCTGCCGTGACCAGCGGGCGGATGCGGGCGTAGGTGGCGTAGTCCATGCCGGGCACGAGCAGCAGGTCATCCGCCGATTCGAACTGGCGGCGGGGCACGCGCCGCGTGGCGTCGCCCGTGCCGCCGGCGCGCCAGGTGTCGATGGCGTGCGCCAGCTGGTCGGCCTGCTTTTCGGGCACGCCGCCAGCCACTTGCAGCAGGGCCGAGAGCAGGGGCGGCTGGGCGGCGTTCAGCGAAATCAGGCCGCTCAGGGGCTGCACCAGCACTTGTATCTCCACGCCGCCGTAGCTCACGCGCGTGGCGGCCATGCCTTCCGGCCGCGCGCTTTCGGCCTTGAGCTGCTGCAAGGCCAGCGCGATGGCGCCTTCGGCCAGCGCCTGCGCGGCCACCTGCTCCGAAATGGCCTGCGCGGCCCTGACTTGCCCGCGCACCGTCTGGCTCATGCCCACCACCAGCAGGCTGAGCGCGGCCACGATCCACAGCACCATGATCAGGGCCAGACCCTTGCCCCGGCCGCTTTTGGCGCTACCAGATTCATAGCATAAGGTCCTAGTGCAGAAAGCGCAAAAGCCGCTTTTACCCCCCCTGAATTTGCTCCTGTTCCTGATATGAAAAAGCCCGCCCGCCGCCGCTGCGGCCCGGCCTGCGCCTGTCTGGATCTTCATGGCCCGAACCCCTCGCTGCGCGCGTCGGTATCCGAGGCCAGCGGCGCGCGCATGGGCACGATGAGCAGCGGCCAGGGCGGCTGCGGCCCGCGAATGTCAAGCGCCACGGCGGACGGAATGCGCGCGCGCCGTCCGGCGGCTGCGGCCCAGTCGCCCACCCATTCGCCGCTCAAGGGGTGCCGGTAGCGGATGGACAGGCCCGTGACCGGCTGCGCCAGCGCCTGCCACGGCGCGCGCGCCCAGTCAATGCCGCCCGGCTCATCGCTCCACGGGGCGTAGCGCAGCACCAGGCGGCCTTGCCCGTTCACATCGCGCTCCAGCGCCAGGCGCATGAAGTGCCGCCCGCCCAGGCCGTAGCGCGCGGGCATCACGCCCACCCATTCCACGGCTTGCGCCTGTCCGCTGAAAAAGGGCCGCAACCGCTCGTTGCCCTGCCGCACGGGGCGCAGCGAGGCTTGCGAGAGCGCCTCCTGCAAAAAGCGCGCGGCCAGGCGCAAGTCTTCGGCGGACTGCACGCGCGCGTCCACCCGCTCTTCGGTTTGCGCGGCGGAGTACAGGGTCGAACCCAGCGCCAGCATCAGCAGCGAAAGCAGCGCCATGGCGATGAGCACTTCCATCAGGGTAAAGCCGCGCTGGCGCGTCATCGCATCAGCCCTCCGGGTTGCGGGCGCTGCTCGGGGCGCAGGGTTTGCAGCGTCATCTCGCGCGGCGGGTCGTCGCCCCAGCGCACGGTAATGCGCAGCTCGTGCAGCAGCGGCGCGGCAGGGTTGGCCGACGAGACGGGCGTGGCAAAGGGCGCGCTGCGCAATTGCCAGGCCATGCCCGCCGATTCGCCCCCTTCGGCCAGCCCTTGCGCGGGCACCGTCTCGTGCAGCGCCAGCAGCGACTCGGCCAGCAGCGCCGCCCGCTCGCGCGCCGTCACATCCGCCGTTTGCCGCGCGCTGCTGCCCATCGCCTGATAAAGCAGCCCGATGGACAGCGACATGATGGCAAAGGCCACCAGCACTTCCAGCAGCGAAAAGCCGCCTTGCAGGGCGGCATTCAGGGCGATATTCCGCTCCTTGTTCAATAGCAGGAAGTCCCCGCATTCATTGTGGCAAACGCCTTTTTCGGGGCGTTTGATTTGCTCCTTCTTTTGAGGCGCGGCGGCGGCGTTCATGGCGTCGCTCCCGCTGCCTCGCCGCTGGCTGGCTCCTGCTCCACGCGGCCAGAAAACCAGTCCACCCGCAGGCGCACGCCGCTGCCGGAGGGGCGGATGAGATCCACGCTGCCGCCCGTGGCGCCGCCGCGCGGCAGAAAGCGGATGCCCATTTCCTGCCCGTCAGCGCTCGTTTCCTGCCGCGCCGCCACGGCGCGCAGTTGCAGCGAATCGGGCACGGCGTGGCGCTCGCCGCCTTCCATGCCGTAAGTGCGCTCGCGCAGGTTCACCGTAAAGCGCGCCTCCACGCCTTCGCTTTGCGCCCGCTGGCGCGCCGCGCGCATTTCAGTGACGATGCCGCGCACCGCGCTGCGGTATTGCGCCGTCTCGTACATGCGCCCCAGCGAAGCGGGCGCCAGCGCCATCACCAGCGCCAAAATGGCAAACACCACCATCAGCTCCACCAGGGTGAAGCCGCTGAAGCGGTGTGGCGCGCGCGGGGCGAAGCGAAGCGAGGGCATGCGGAAAGCGGCGGACTGAAGCCATTTACTCCTGGACAAGGAGCGAATCCAGACCCCGCAAAAAGCGTTTGGCGCAATCAGGACGGGGACTTCTTGCTATTGGAAAAGAAGCAAATAAGGAAGGAAAGAGAGCTGGCGCGCGGCGGGCCGGACTGCGGCCCGCCCGTTCAGCGGCCATTGCTCACGTCGGCGTTTTCGCCTTCGCCGCCGGGCGCGTTGTCTGCGCCGTAGGAGGCGATTTCAAGGCCACCGCTGGGGCCGGGGTTGGCGTAGCGGTAGGGGTTGCCCCAGGGGTCGGTGGGCACGCCGCCTTTCATGTAGGGGCCGTTCCAGCCGCTGACGGAGCCGGGTTTCTTGTCCAGCGCGGCCAGACCCTCTGCCGTGGTGGGGTAGCGGCCCGTGTCGAGCTTGTAGATGTCCAGCGACTTGGCGATTTCCTCGATTTGAAGCTTGGCGGTTTTGGTTTTGGCGCCGCCAAAGCGCTCCATGACTGCCGGGCCGACCAGCCCGGCCAGCAGGGCCAGGATGGCGATGACCACCAGCAGCTCAATGAGCGTGAAGCCCGCCTGGGCATGCGCGCGGGCGCGGGCGGGCGTGGGTTGCAGGCGCATGAAACGCATGGGTTTTCCTTTCTGTAGAGGGGTTTACTTCACCAGGTCATTGACGGAGATGATGCCCAGCAGGATGGAGACGATGATGGCCGCAATCAAGAGACCCAGCACGAGGATGAGGGCGGGTTCGAGCAGCGTCAGCCCGCGTTTGATGCCGGTTTCCACGTCGCGGTCAAGAATGGCCGCCAGCTCGTTCATCATGGCGCCGACGCGGCCTGTTTCTTCGCCCACGCGCACCAGGTTGATGGCCAGCGGCTCGAAAACGCCGGTGGCGCGCATGGCGGGCACGATGCGCGAGCCTTCCTTGACGAGCGGGGCCATTTTGGCCAGCGCCTGCCGAAGGGCCTGATGGGTGACGGTTTCTACCGAGATGTGCAGCGCCGCCAGCAGCGGCACGCCGTTGTCCAGCAGCGTGCCCAGCGAGCGGGCAAAGAGCGTGAGCTGGTATTTGCGCACGATGGGGCCCAGCACCGGCAGCGCAATCAGGCGCGCCTGCCACCACTGCCGCCCCGCCGGCGTGCGCAGCCAGCGCCAGGCCAGCCAGCCCAGCGCCGCCGCGCCCAGCCCCAGCGCCAGCCCGTAGTGGCGAAAGCCCTGCCCCAGCAGCATGACCACGCGCGTGGGCATGGGCAGCGCGTCGCCCATGCCTTTGAACAGCTTTTCAAACTGCGGCACCACAAAACCCAGCATGCCCACCAGCGACAGCACGGCCACGCCCAGCAAGATGGCCGGATAGAGCGTGGCCGACACCACGCTCTCGCGCAGCGCGCGCAGGCGCTGCATGTGGCCGGCCAGGCGGTCAAGCACCTGCGGCATCTGGCCGCTGACTTCGCCCGAGCGGATCATGTTGATGTAGAAGTCGCCAAAGTGCGCCTGGTGCGCGGCCAGCGCGCGGCTGAAGGGCGCGCCGCCTTTCACGTCTTCCAGCACTTTTTCCAGCATGGCGCGCACGCTGGGCTTGTGGCTCATGTCGATGAGCACGCGCAGCGCGGCATCGAGCGCCAGCCCGGCGCGCAGCATGATGGCCAGCTCGCTGGTGAGCGAGAGCACGTCGGCGGGCTTGACGGGGCCGCGCGCGGCGCGCGGGCGCGGGCCGGCCAGCGCCGCGCCTTCGGCCTGGCCGGCCGGCTGCACGCGTATGGGCGTCAGCCCCCGCTCGCGCAGCTGGCGCAGCACATCGGCTTCGGCGGCGGCTTCGGTGCGGCCTTCGGCGGCCTGGCCGTCGGCATGGGCGGCGCGCCAGAGAAATTCAGGCATCTGCGCCTTCCTGGCTGTCTTGCGTGACGCGCAGCACTTCATCCAGGCTGGTCAGGCCGGCGGCCACTTTGCGCAGGCCGTCGTCATAGAGCGTGTGCATGCCGCGCTGCACGGCCAGATGCTGAAGGCTGGCGGCGTCCTGGCCTTGCAAGATGGCGGCGCGCAGCGCGTCATCCACCACCATCAGCTCGTGTATGCCCGTGCGGCCCTTGTAACCCGTGCCCCGGCAGCGCTCGCAGCCCACGGCCTTGTAAATGGGCGCGCCCTCGGGCAGAAAGCGCCCCAGCCCGGAGCTTTGCAGCAGCGCGGGCGCGGGCTGCAAGGCCGCCTTGCAGTGCCCGCACAGGCGCCGCACCAGGCGCTGGGCCAGCACGCCATTGACGGTGGAAGTGATCAGGTAGCGCTCCACGCCCATGTCCTGCATGCGCACCACGGCGCTGGCGGCGGTGTTGGTGTGCAGGGTGGAAAGCACCAGGTGGCCGGTGAGCGAGGACTGCACGGCAATCTGCGCCGTCTCGCCGTCGCGCATTTCGCCAATCATGATGATGTCGGGGTCTTGCCGCAGGATGGAGCGCAGCGCGCTGGCGAAGGTGAGGTTGATTTGCGCGTGCACCTGAATCTGGTTGATGCCCTCCAGCTGGTACTCCACGGGGTCTTCCACGGTGATGATTTTTTGCGTGGCCGCGTCCAGCTTGGCCAGCGCCGCGTAGAGCGTGGTCGTCTTGCCCGAACCCGTGGGGCCGGTCACCAGCAAAATGCCGTGCGGGCGGGCGATGAGCTGGTTGAAGCGCTCCAGCGTGTCTTTTTCAAAGCCCATGTCTTCCAGGCTGAAGCGCACGCTGGCGCGGTCGAGCACGCGCATCACCACGCTTTCGCCATACACCGTGGGCACGGTGGACACGCGCAAGTCCAGCTCGCGGCCCTTCACGCGCGTTTT
This sequence comes from Ottowia sp. oral taxon 894, assembly GCF_001262075.1. GTDB lineage: Bacteria > Pseudomonadota > Gammaproteobacteria > Burkholderiales > Burkholderiaceae_C > Ottowia > Ottowia massiliensis. Next base: position 1,154,066 of record NZ_CP012073.1, read on the forward strand.
GATGCGCCCGTCTTGCGGCAGGCGGCGCTCGGCAATGTCCAGATGCGCCAGCAGCTTCACGCGCGAACTCACCGCCGCGCCCTGCTGCGGCGGCACGATTTCGCCGGGCAGCAGCACGCCGTCCACGCGGTAGCGCACGTGCAGGCCGTCGTCAAACGGCTCCAGGTGAATGTCAGAGGCGCGCAGCTCGATCACGCGGCCAATGATGTTGTTCACCAGGCGGATGACGGGCGCTTCACTGGCCAGATCGCGCAGGTGCTCCACGAAATCGCCCGCCTCGCCCTCGCCCAGCGGGCCAAAGCCCGATTCCGGCCCCTCGGCCTCGGCGGAAGGCTCCTCGAACAGGCGCTCCAGCGCCTTGTCGATCTCGGCGGCCAGCCCCACGGCGGGCAGCACCTCCAGCCCCGTGCTCAGGCGCAGCGCCTTGCACACAAAGGCGTCTTGCGGCGCGGCCATCGCCACGTGCAGCCGCCCCGCGTCGTCCTGCGCGAGCGGCAGCACGTGATGCGCGCGCAAAAAACCCGGCAGCAGCCCTTGCGGCTCCGGCGGCACGGCCGGAAAGGCTTCGCCCGTCACGAAAGGCACGCCCAGATGATCAGCCAGCGCGCGCGCGGCATCCACATCAGACACCAGCCCCAGGCTCACCAGCACGCGGTCGAGCGAGCCGCCCATCTCCCGCTGCGCTGCCAGCGCCCGCTCCAGATCGCGCGCGCCCAGCTTGCCCTCGCGCACCAGCCGCTCGCCGTAGCGCGGCCAGTCATCAGCGGCAAAAAGAGGGTCGGCAACAGGGCGTGAAGACATGAACGGGCAGGCTGGATGGGCAAAAACGGGGCGCAATGCTAGCGCACGCCCAGCGCACACGGAATGGGCGCGGCCCGCCAGGAAACCGCTTGCCCGCCGCTTTCCCCCTGACGGCATTGCCGAACGGTATGCCTGCCCCTCGCCGCTCGCGTTGCAGCGCCAAGGCGCACGGGCTTCGTCTGCCAGGGAATATCAAAACAAGAGCAAATTAAGGGGCCAAAAATGCCAATTTGCGCAAATTGCACTAGGACCTCATGCTATGAATAAAAGAGCGAATTAAAGGGCGGGCAAATGGGCGTGTTCCGCCCATCCCGCCACGCGGCGCCAGCTTCGAGGCGGCCCGGGCTGCCGCTGCCAGCGCGGCAGAAGATGCCTGCGCCGGCAGAGTCATTCACCCGCTTTCGCAGGCTCTCGCAGCTCGCGGCGCAGCACTTTGCCGACGGGCGATTTGGGCAGGCTGGCGCGAAATTCGATGCGCGAGGGGCGCTTGTAGCCCGTCAGGCAGCGGCGGGCGTGCTGGCGCAGCGCTTCTTCGGTGAGGCTCTCGTCCTTGCGCACGACAACGAGTTTGACGGCTTCGCCCGTTTTGTCGTCGGGCACGCCCACCACGGCCGCTTCCAGCACGCCGGGCACGGCGGCCATCACGTCTTCCACTTCATTGGGATAGACGTTGAAGCCGCTGACCAAAATCATGTCTTTCTTGCGGTCCACGATGCGGATGTAGCCTTTTTCGTCCATCACGCCGATGTCGCCCGTTTTGAAATAGCCGTCGGCGGTCATGGCCAGCGCGGTTTCATCGGGGCGCTGCCAGTAGCCGGCCATGACTTGCGGGCCTTTGATGGCGATTTCGCCGCTTTGTCCCTGGGGCACTTCGCGGCCCTCGTCATCGAGCAGGCGCACGTCGGTATTGGGCAGGGGCAGGCCGATGGCGCCGCTGTATTCGTGCAAGGTGACGGGGTTGCAGCAGGCAATGGGCGCGGTTTCAGACAAGCCGTAGCCCTCGCAAACGGGCGTGCCCGTGCGCTGAAGCCACTGCTGGGCCACGGCGCTTTGCACCGATGAGCCGCCGCCCACGGCCACTTTCAAATGGCTCCAGTCCACCTTGTCGAAGTCCGGGTGATGCAGCATGCCGTTGAACAGCGTATTGACCGCCGGGAGCTGGTGAAACTTGTGGCGAGCCAGCTCGCGCAGCGTGGCCTTCATGTCGCGCGGGTTGGGAATGAGCACCGTCTTGCCGCCAATGCGCAGCGTCAGGATCAGGCTGGCCGTGAAGGCGAAGATGTGATAAAGCGGCAGGGCGCAGATGCCGATGATTTGCTGGCCTTCAGGCACGTTTTTGAGCACGGGCTGGTACCACGCCTGCGCTTGCAGGGCATTGGCCACCAGGTTGCGGTGCAGCAGCATCGCGCCCTTGGGCACGCCCGTGGTGCCGCCGGTGTATTGCAAAACGGCAATGTCATCGGGCTGCACGGGCGGGGCCTGAAAAGGCAGCCTGCGCCCCTTGGCGATGGCCTTGGCGTAGCGCACCGCGCCCGGCAGGCGAAAAGCCGGAACGGCCTTGCGCACGTGGCGCAGCACAAAGTCCACCACCGCGCCGCGCACCCAGCCCAGGCGCTCGCCCACACTGGCGAGGATGACGTTTTGCACCTGGGTCTGCGGCAGGCAGGCTTGCACCGTGTCGGCAAAGTTTTCCATCACCACCAGCGCCCGGGCGCCCGAGTCATTGAGCTGGTGCTCCAGCTCGCGCGGGGTGTAGAGCGGATTGACATTCACCACCACCATGCCCGCGCGCAGCACGGCGGCCACCGTTTCGGCGTACTGGGGCACGTTGGGCATCATCACCGCCACGCGGTCGCCCTTTTTCAGCCCGCGCGATTGCAAAAAGGCCGCCAGCGCGCGGCTTTGGCGCTCCAGCTCGGCGTAGCTGTATTCGCGGCCCATGTAGCTCAAGGCCGCCCGGCTGGCGAACTGGCTGAAACTGGCCTCAAGCAGCGCGGCCAGCGTAGGAAAGGCGGCCACGTCAATGCTGGCGGGCACGCCTTCAGGGTATTGACCAAGCCAAGGGCATTGCGAAGCGGGGTTCATATCAGGGTTCCTCTTTGTCTGTCAAAACGCGGCGGATTGTGGACAGGCTACAAGAAAAAGTATTCTTTTTCCTGCGAGTGAACCCATATTTGAACCAAAAGTATCGTTAAATGATTCTCTGCTGGCGCTGGCAGCCCCCTATGCGCCGGACAAGCGGCCAGACGATAGGCACACACGGCAGGCTTGAACGCTCTTTTCACGAGGGTAAAAGCCACGCGGGCTTGCAAGCTGGCAGAACCCGCTCGCGGCCTGGCGGCGAAGAGCGAACGGCGCAGCTCTTGGACAAAGCACAGGAGAGAGAAAGCAGGCGAAGCCGCTCCGAATTGCTCCGCGCCTCGAATCCCTAGGAAAAATGCGATCCCTCTGCGACAAGAAACAGGGATTTATTCAAACGGATATTGAGCGCCGGCTCCACTTGTCCAGACCGCCTGCTGACCATGGCAACAGCCCACCGCAAGGCTGGACGCGTTTGCCTCTGGGCATTTGCTCCATCAAGCCGACGGTGCTTGTTTGGAATCCACTGCGACTGCACGAGCGTATGAAGACAACTTCAGATGGTGTGCAGTCCACCTTGAACAGGTGGTGAATGGCTTTCTGGAAAAGCGAAAGCCCCGTATACGGGGCTTTCCATTTGGTGCATCTAAAGCTTGTTAGCGGTAGAGCGCATTTCCCAGTGATCAGGGCTTCGAAGAGTATAGCAACTTGTTGCAAATAAAAGCACAGGGTTTTCACCGATGCACACGCGTTCGTTAGCGTGTACTAATTGATTTACTTGAAACAAATTGCACTAAAAGGAAAACGAATGCCGAAACAAAAGTCTACTCGTTACCGCTTGGCGCTGGATTTGGGATCCACTTCGCTGGGCTGGGCCGTGTTGCGGCTCAATGAGCAGCATGAGCCCAACGCCATCATCCGCGCGGGGGTGCGCATCTTCAGCAACGGGCGCAATCCGAAAGACGGCTCCTCTCTGGCCGTGACGCGCCGCGCTGCTCGCGCCATGCGCCGCCGCCGTGACCGACTGCTCAAGCGCAAAGCGCGCATGATGAACAAGCTGGTGGAGTATGGTTTTTTTCCGGCCGATGTGGCTGAACGCAAAAAGCTGGAACGCATAAATCCCTACGAGCTTCGCGCCAAAGGACTGGATGCGCCGCTAACGCCGGGTGAATTTGCTCGGGCACTCTTTCACATCAATCAGCGGCGCGGTTTCAAGAGCAACCGCAAGACGGACAAGAAGGAAAACGACAGCGGGGCGCTGAAGGCTGCCATTAGCCACCTGCGCCAGCAGTTGCATGAAAGAAAGGCGCGCACGGTGGGCGAATGGCTGTGGCAGCGCCTGCAAGCAGGCCTGGGCACGCGCGCCCGCTACCGCGAAAGCCGAGTGGCGCAGGCCAATGGCAAGACGCGCATTGAAAAGAGCTACGACCTCTACGTTGACCGGCAGATGATTGCAGAGGAATTTGACGCGCTATGGGCGGCACAGGCAGCCTTCAATCCGCAGCAGTTTAGTGAACAGGCGCGTGGCGAATTACGTGATGTTTTGCTGTTTCAGCGCGATTTGCGACCTGTCAGGCCAGGGCGCTGCACTTTGCTGCCCGATGAGGAGCGTGCCCCATTGGCACTGCCCAGCGTGCAGCGTTTTCGCATTCTGCAAGAAGCCAATCACTTGCGGCTGCTGCATCCGGACTTGCGTGAGGAACCACTGTCATTGGCCCAGCGCGATGCCGTGGTGGATGCGCTGGAACACAACAGCAAACGCACGTTTGAGCAGCTGCGCAAGCTGCTCAAGCTCAACGGCACAGTGAAGTTCAATCTGGAAGATGAGAAACGCAAGGAACTCAAGGGCAATGCAACGAGCGCAACTCTGTCCAAAGACGGCCTGTTTGGTGAGAACTGGTGGAATCTTGACGAAGCTTTGCAAGATGCAATCGTCTGGCAACTGGTTTCGGAACAAAGCGAGGAAAAGCTGCAGAACTGGCTGCAGGCCAACACGGGCGTGAATGCCACGCAAGCCGAGACCATTGCCAATGCCGGATTGCCTGAAGGCTACGGTTCGCTGAGCTACAAGGCGCTGGCGCGCATCATTCCTGCCTTGCGTGGTACGGAGGTGGCAAATGGAATAGATGTGCCACGCACATATGACCAAGCCGTACAGGCGGCAGGCTTTGCGCACCACAGCGATCTGGATTCCGGATTTGATTTTGAACACAGCCACGATGAAGTGGAGCGGATTGGCGAACGTGTGATTGCCTCAACGGGTGAAGTCAAACCTGTCTTTGCCTTCAAACAGCTGCCGTATTACGGCAAAGCCTTGCGACGCCATGTGGCGTTTGCCAAGGAGCATCCACGCAATGAGGAGGAACGCTATGGAAAGATTGCCAATCCCACGGTGCATATCGGGCTGAACCAGCTACGGGTGGTGGTCAATGCGCTGATTCGCCGCTACGGAAGACCAACAGAAGTGGTGGTGGAGCTGGCTCGCGATTTGAAACAAAGCCGCGAACAAAGACAGGAGGAGCAAAAGCGGCAGGCCGATTACCAGAAGCGCAATGAGCATATTCGCCGCGAAATTGCCAGCATGCACGGCTGCGCCGAAGAACGAGTGAGCCATGCCGACGTGCAGAAATGGATTCTCTGGGAAGAATTGAGCTTTGACGTGGCCGATCGGCGCTGCCCCTACAGTGGCGTGCAGATCAGTGCGCAGATGCTGCTGTCCAACCAAGTGGAAATCGAGCACATCCTGCCGTTTTCGCAAACGCTGGACAACTCCTTGAATAACCGCACAGTTGCCATGCGACAGGCCAACCGCATCAAGGGCAACCGTACGCCGTGGCAGGCGCGGGAGGACTTTGAGCGCCAAGGCTGGTCATATGACAGCATTCTGCAACGCGCCGAGCGAATGCCCAAGGCTAAACGCTACCGTTTCTCACGCGATGGTTATGAACGCTGGTTGAAAGAAGACAAGGATTTTCTGGCGCGAGCACTGAACGACACTCGCTATCTCTCACGAGTCGCCAAAACATATATGGAGCTGGTGTGCCCACTCGGCACGAGAGTGATTCCTGGACAGATGACAGCGCTGCTGCGCGCCAAATTTGGTCTGAATGACGTACTGGGCCTCAATGGCGAGAAAAATCGCGATGACCACCGCCACCATGCCGTGGATGCTTGTGTAATTGGCGTGACGGATCAAGGACTGTTGCAACGATTTGCGCAAGCCAGCGCGGATGCGCGCGGGAATGGACTAGAAAAACTGGTGGAAAACATGCCTGTTCCCTGGGCAACCTACAGAGACCATGTGAAGCGCGCCATTCAATGCATATGGGTCAGTCACAAGCCGGATCATGGTTATGAAGGCCCCATGATGGAAGAAACGGCTTACGGCATCCGGAAAGACGGCTCCATCAGGCAAAAAACAAAAGCCGATGGCAGTACGGGGCGGGAAATCACTCATCTGATTCGAATCACTGAGCCTACCCAAAATCTGCGGCATGGCGTAGACGCGCAAGGGCAGCCGCTGGCTTATAAAGGCTATGTGGGCGGCAGCAATGACTGCATTGAAATCACACAGAATGAACAGGGAAAATGGGAAGGAAATGTGATTACCACTTTCCAAGCTTATGACATTGTCAGACGACTGGGCAGCAAACAGGGGCCTCGCCGCTTACGGCATCCAACACTGGCACAGACGCTGGATGTATATGGGAAACCCAAAAAACTGGTCATGCGGCTAATGATTGATGATTGTGTTCGGCTGGAGCTGGACGGCAACAAAAAAACGCTGCGGGTTGTCAAAATAACCGGAAATGGTCAAGTATTCATGGCTCCTGTGCATGAAGCCAATGTGGATAAACGAAATAGCGACAAAACAGACCCATTCGCTTACGTGTCTAAATATGCGGGCTCTTTTCAGAAGGCTAAGGCTAGGCGTATCACCATCTCTCCAATAGGCGAATTGCACGATCCCGGCTTTTAAAAGTAAAAAAGAGAGCGCCATGATTGGACACATTGTCGAAATCGCAGACGACAGACGGCATCTATCCGTACGCCGGGGTTTCATGGTCGTGCACGATACGGAAGGCGAACGCCGGCTTTTGGGTCAGGTACCCCTAGATGACATCGCAGCCGTCATCGCCAATGCATACGGCATCACCTATACCGGGAATTTACTAGTGGCCTTGGCCGAGCGTGGCGTTCCATTTGTACTTTGTGCCGCCAATCACAATGCCGTAGGGATGCTGCTGACGCTGAATGGACATCATGTACAAGCCCACCGCATGGAGGCGCAAATTGCTGCCAGCCAGCCGACGCGCAAACGCCTCTGGGCAGCCATCGTTAAATGCAAGCTGGAACAACAAGCTGCCGCCCTGGAAGCCACAGGCGTTCCTCATATGCCACTTGCAGCATTGGCGAAAAAAGTTCGCAGCGGTGACCCTGAAAATATGGAAGCTCAAGGCGCGCGCCGTTACTGGACACTTCTTTTCGGAAAAGATTTTCGGCGTGATCAGCAGGGCGATGGCGTTAATGCTCTGCTCAACTATGGCTACGCCATTGTTCGTTCCGCCACTGCAAGAGCTGTTGTCGCAGCAGGGCTTCATCCCAGCGTGGGACTGCACCACAGTAACGATGGCAACCCCATGCGCTTGGTCGATGATTTGATGGAACCCTTTCGCCCCATGATTGACTTGAAAGTCTGGCGATTGCAATGTTCAGGTCATCATCAAGTCACGCCTGAAACCAAGCGAATGCTGGCGCATATTCTTTATGACGACATGCAGACCAGCGCAGGGACCACTCCCATGATGGCGTGCATGCAAAAGTTGGCCACCTCGTTAGCACAGGTTTACGTTGGTCAAAGAGAAAAGTTGGACTTGCCCTTGCCCAGTCTGCCGCTATCCCTGACAGGCAACCTGCGCCCTTCATGATGGATTCACCATGCTTTCCGGGTACAGGCTGATGTGGATACTGGTGATGTTCGATCTACCCGTGCTGGAAAAAGTCGAGCGGAAGGCCGCCACAGACTTTCGCAAGGCCTTGTTGGACATGGGTTTTGAAATGAGCCAGCTCAGCGTTTACATGCGCTTTTGCACAAGCCAGACTCAAATTGACACCTACGCAAAACGCGTTGAGTCCATCCTTCCCGCCGGCGGCAAGGTCAACCTACTTCAATTCACGGACAAACAGTATGAGCGCATCATCACCTTCCACGGCAAGATGCGACAAGCCCCACCGAAAACACCAGATCAGTTCGATCTCTTCTGATGTTGAACAACGCTTTTTTATACCTCGCAGCACCTAAAAGGTGTTTGGCGACAAGGAGTTAGGTGTTCTGGATTTTAGATCACTGGGAAATGCGCTCTATCCGGAACCTCGGCCTTGAGGGATACGGACATTTTCCGATTTTAGATCACTGGGAAATGCGCTCTATCCGGAACGTCGGCGCGGCCATCCTCGCCAAAGTCGAGATTTTAGATCACTGGGAAATGCGCTCTATCCGGAACTTGTTGCGCGAGAGGTCGCGCGAGCGGGCCATTTTAGATCACTGGGAAATGCGCTCTATCCGGAACATAATGACCTATCGCCTAGATGCCCTTTCGATTTTAGATCACTGGGAAATGCGCTCTATCCGGAACATTCCCACTTTTACGGAGCCGCCCTGTGCGATTTTAGATCACTGGGAAATGCGCTCTATCCGGAACTTGCCCCCCATGCCTGCCAGCTGGCGGGCGAATTTTAGATCACTGGGAAATGCGCTCTATCCGGAACCCATGCTTGCGGGCTGCGACACCCGGCCCCATTTTAGATCACTGGGAAATGCGCTCTATCCGGAACGGCCAGACCTACACACCCGCTCAATGCCGCATTTTAGATCACTGGGAAATGCGCTCTATCCGGAACCGAATCGAATACGGGGGGATGTGCCGTGAAATTTTAGATCACTGGGAAATGCGCTCTATCCGGAACGGGCGCGGACAACTCTTGCACGACGAGGCCATTTTAGATCACTGGGAAATGCGCTCTATCCGGAACAGCATCGCGCCAGCGGCGGCAACGGCGGCGATTTTAGATCACTGGGAAATGCGCTCTATCCGGAACCCATGGCTGAACTCTTAAATGCCGCTACTGATTTTAGATCACTGGGAAATGCGCTCTATCCGGAACTCTATACAGAGCAGTCATGCCCGCCTGCCTATTTTAGATCACTGGGAAATGCGCTCTATCCGGAACTCACATGGACTGGAGACTATTTTGATATTCATTTTAGATCACTGGGAAATGCGCTCTATCCGGAACGAACGGCCTGTTTTCTATAACGGCAGATTCATTTTAGATCACTGGGAAATGCGCTCTATCCGGAACATGCTGCGCATCCAGATAGATGTGCGATGAATTTTAGATCACTGGGAAATGCGCTCTATCCGGAACAGCGTGACGGGGAAATCGACGGTGTTGTCAATTTTAGATCACTGGGAAATGCGCTCTATCCGGAACTAGCAGAAGGTGTAGTCACCAACTGCATGAATTTTAGATCACTGGGAAATGCGCTCTATCCGGAACGCCGAAACAGTCCTATGTGGGTGAAGCTGTATTTTAGATCACTGGGAAATGCGCTCTATCCGGAACTAAAGGAGCCGGGGCATGAGAGACGACCGCATTTTAGATCACTGGGAAATGCGCTCTATCCGGAACGCCCGTCATCAGCAAACCGTCAGGCGCACCATTTTAGATCACTGGGAAATGCGCTCTATCCGGAACTCGATCGGTTGCCGTTGCTACACGCAACAGATTTTAGATCACTGGGAAATGCGCTCTATCCGGAACTGGAGTTTCTGGGGGTGTGGGAACGGCTCCATTTTAGATCACTGGGAAATGCGCTCTATCCGGAACGTTATTAAGGCACAATACATCTCATGTTGAATTTTAGATCACTGGGAAATGCGCTCTATCCGGAACGCGGTGGCGTTGGACAGGTGGCTCATGACAATTTTAGATCACTGGGAAATGCGCTCTATCCGGAACGCACGCAGCGCGTGGTGTCGCCACGGTACGATTTTAGATCACTGGGAAATGCGCTCTATCCGGAACGTTGCGATGCACACTGCGGCAGCGCAAGGGATTTTAGATCACTGGGAAATGCGCTCTATCCGGAACCGCTGGCTTCAGGTGTCATTTTTGATTCCTATTTTAGATCACTGGGAAATGCGCTCTATCCGGAACGGTGCCCGGATACGCGCACTTGCTTATGCAATTTTAGATCACTGGGAAATGCGCTCTATCCGGAACGGGTATGCACGCGTATCAACCACGGAACAAATTTTAGATCACTGGGAAATGCGCTCTATCCGGAACCAGAGTTGCTGAATGGGCGAAATTTTCGGTATTTTAGATCACTGGGAAATGCGCTCTATCCGGAACTTAGCCGCCAGCCGGGCGCGGAGCTGATGCATTTTAGATCACTGGGAAATGCGCTCTATCCGGAACTCAAGCGGGGAGTGAAGTTTGGCAAAGGCATTTTAGATCACTGGGAAATGCGCTCTATCCGGAACCTATCGGTATAACAAAACAGTTTTCAAGCTATTTTAGATCACTGGGAAATGCGCTCTATCCGGAACTGCACCGTCACCAAAGAAGCAGGTTTCTTGTATTTTAGATCACTGGGAAATGCGCTCTATCCGGAACTGCTGGCTGCTTGTGGATGTGTCCGGTGCGATTTTAGATCACTGGGAAATGCGCTCTATCCGGAACTATCTGGTCACTGGGGCGAATGGAACCGGAATTTTAGATCACTGGGAAATGCGCTCTATCCGGAACTTGGAATGAAGGCATTCAAAGGTACGATTGATTTTAGATCACTGGGAAATGCGCTCTATCCGGAACTCCGCGGGGATGTTCAGCGCTTCGGCGTAGATTTTAGATCACTGGGAAATGCGCTCTATCCGGAACTGCCGAAACAGTCCTATGTGGGTGAAGCTGATTTTAGATCACTGGGAAATGCGCTCTATCCGGAACCATTTGCATTTCCTTTCGGCGCAGAAAGAAATTTTAGATCACTGGGAAATGCGCTCTATCCGGAACCGTGCTGCGGTTGCACGGCGTGGGCGCGTAATTTTAGATCACTGGGAAATGCGCTCTATCCGGAACTACCTCTACCAGGTCCTCTAGCCCATGCTTATTTTAGATCACTGGGAAATGCGCTCTATCCGGAACCAGAGTAAAGATGCATGCTCTAAAGTTTACATTTTAGATCACTGGGAAATGCGCTCTATCCGGAACTCGAGGTCCATGCGCAAGAAATAGTCAAAATTTTAGATCACTGGGAAATGCGCTCTATCCGGAACATAGGCACGATGGTGTCGATGTCGTGCTGAATTTTAGATCACTGGGAAATGCGCTCTATCCGGAACCGAAGATCGAGCACAAGGAATCCTACTCCAATTTTAGATCACTGGGAAATGCGCTCTATCCGGAACCACGACGCGCAGGTCTACGGCAAGGCGAAATTTTAGATCACTGGGAAATGCGCTCTATCCGGAACCGCAGATCGCCGATGATCATGATGCGGCTCCATTTTAGATCACTGGGAAATGCGCTCTATCCGGAACCTCTAGGGCTAACGGGTATAGGTCTATGATATTTTAGATCACTGGGAAATGCGCTCTATCCGGAACATCACGTGGTATTACAAGCGTGAAGCCGCGATTTTAGATCACTGGGAAATGCGCTCTATCCGGAACCTATGGATTATTCAAGGCCGGGCGAATATTATTTTAGATCACTGGGAAATGCGCTCTATCCGGAACAGATGGCCGCCCCGGCGCAGATCGCGCACGATTTTAGATCACTGGGAAATGCGCTCTATCCGGAACGGCCGAATGCAGCGCCAAAACGATTCGTGGATTTTAGATCACTGGGAAATGCGCTCTATCCGGAACGTGTCGCGTGGGACAGGTATTGCCGGGCGCATTTTAGATCACTGGGAAATGCGCTCTATCCGGAACTGTAAAGGCCAAGGCACGCCGCAGCGATGAATTTTAGATCACTGGGAAATGCGCTCTATCCGGAACTGTAAAGGCCAAGGCACGCCGCAGCGATGAATTTTAGATCACTGGGAAATGCGCTCTATCCGGAACACGTCCTTGCACCGGCCGCTGTTGAATGCCATTTTAGATCACTGGGAAATGCACTCCAGCAAAAGCAGCAGCAAATATATACCAAGATTTATTTGCTTCCGGCAATCTGTTTTTGCAGTTTCCCGCAGTAATCAAGCGGCGGAATGGGCGAAGTGAGCCAGATCATGTCCGAGGGAGCCAGGGCGGATGTTGCGGCGGGGTCTTCTTGCGAGTGCGGCTTGCCCGCAGCCGAACGGGCGCGTGCGGAAAGAACCCGTGTGAGAAGGTGTTGGGGCAAGAAGCGTGGGACGCCCAGGGCGCGGTGGGTGTGCCCGTTGCCTGTGATGAGGATGACTGTTTGGCTGGAGGGCGCTTGTTCAGCCAGGCGGGCCAGTGTGGCGGCCATGGTCATGTCGCGGGCGATTTGGATGCGTGTCATGGGCGCCGTCTGCTCTGCGGGCAGCAAATCGCAATGGCTTTGGCGCAAACGGTCTTGCTGCAAAGCCAGCAAGGAGGCGGGCAGCTGGGTATCCAGCTCAAGGTTTCCCATGGCTTCTTTCATGCGGGCGCGGGGGAGGTTTGCGCCTTCCACGGGCACGCCCGCGCGCACGGCTGCCATGATGGCGGGGCCGTAATTGGCCCAAGGCCAGGCGCGGTCGTTCCAGGACAGCGCTTGTTGCACGGCGGCTTCGCTGGCAGAGCGGGGCAGGCGGCGGGTGTTGTGGCCCTGTTCAGCCATTTCAAGGGCAACGGCAGCCAGTTGCCCGCGCGCCGCCAGCCAGTCAATGACTTGGCGTTGGAGCCGCTGGTGATCAGGAGCGTCGTGCTGCTCGCCAATCAGCAGCGCCTGGGCGGGCAGCAGGCGTTCCAGTTGCTGGGCGTCAATTTCAGTGGGCGTTGCAGCAATGCAGGCGCTCAATGCCAATGGAGCGAGCAGAAGAAGTGTGCGCATGTCATGTTCCCGGCGGAATGGGCCAAAGGGCCAAAGCAGGCTTGTGAGCCGCCGTCATGCTACGACAGATGGTGCAATGGCTCTCATGCCCGCTCTCACGTCTGAATCAACCGCAAGCGCTGGCGCGCGCTGAAACGGGCGCTATTGCATTCACGGCAAGCCGTTGTCGCACGCTTTTTTCGGCAAGAAAAAATCAGGCTCTGAAACCGCCTCTGCTTTGCTCTGAATAGCACAAAACCGCCCGCCTAATAATCATTCCTTTTACAGATTATTCGGCTTTTCGCAAGGCCATGCATCAATTGAAATTGCATGAGCGGCGGCCTGAAGCAGATTTTCTCAAGAAAACAGAATTTGTCATTGCAAATCCTGCGCATAGGGTCGGCCTGTTTATTGGTTTCTTGCTGAAAGATATAAACTGCGCCGCTCCAGCGCCTCATATATAATGCATCCGGTTCATGGCGTAAATGCGCTTTCTGCTTCGCCAGATTATCAGGCCATGCTGAAAATGGCCAAATGCAGCATGCCTTTCATTATTAGAGCCGCCTGCTCACCATTTGTATGACACACCGCCCCCTTCATTGGCAAACCGCCCGCTTTCGCATTGATCTGGCGCGCCCGCGCATCATGGGTATCGTCAATGTCACGCCCGATTCGTTTTCAGACGGCGGCCAGCATGCCAGCGCGGCTGCGGCGCTGCGCCACTGCGAGCGGCTGCTGCGCGAGGGGGCGGACATTCTGGACATTGGCGGCGAATCCACTCGCCCCGGCAGCCCCGCCGTTTCTCTGCCGCAAGAGCTGGCGCGCGTGCTGCCTGTGCTGCGCGAGGCCGTCCGGATGGGCGCGCCCGTCTCGGTCGATACCTACAAGCCCGAAGTCATGGCCGCCGCGCTGGATGCGGGGGCGGACATCATCAACGACATTTGGGCGCTGCGCCAGCCCGGCGCGCTGGAAGCCGTGGCGCGCCATCCGGCCTGCGGCGTTTGCCTGATGCACATGCACGGCAACCCGCAGACCATGCAGCTGGCTCCCATGCCGGGCGATCCTGTGCCGCAGGTGCTGGCCTTTTTGCAGCAGCGGGCGCAGGCGCTTCAGGCGCATGGCGTGCAGGCCGAGCGCATCACGCTGGATCCTGGCATTGGCTTTGGCAAGACGGTGGCGCAAAACTTCGCCTTGCTGGCCCGGCAAGGCGAGCTGTTGAGCGCGCGGCTGCCGCTGCTGATCGGCTGGTCGCGCAAATCTTCTCTGGGGGCGGCGCTGGCCGCGCCGGGGCAGCAGCCGCCCCCGCCCCAAGAGCGCATCAGCGCCAGCGTAGCCGCAGCTTTGCTGGCGGTTGAGCGCGGCGCCGCCATCGTGCGCGTGCATGACGTGGCCGAAACCGCCCAGGCGCTCAAAGTCTGGGCGGCCTTGCAGCTAGCCCGATAAAGCCGCGCGCGCTTGCGCCGTCATCAGCGGCTCCGCTCTTGGGCTTGGAGCGCGAGCGCCAAAACGGGGGGCCAAAGCGGCTTTGCCCAGACTGCGGAGCCAAACCTCACCGCACATGCGATGGGCGCGCCAAGCCCGCCCGTTGGCGGTGATGGCGCTTTGGCCTTTTTCAGAGAGCGGAAATCCAAAGCGCACCGATCCCGGCCAGATCGGCGCAGCACCCATCAAGCCGAACCAAAAACAGGAGCAAATTCAGCAGGCATAAAACAGCCTTCCGCGCAGGTTTCGCTAGGACCCATTGCTATGCTTGCAGGAGCAAGAAACACCGTTTCTTTCCGTGTATTCATCTGGGAGCCTGCCTGTTTCGCGCGGCTTTTCTGCTTCCGCGCAGGCGCGCGCCGGGCAGGTTCTCGAAGCGCTGGAGCGCAATGCCTGGCGCTTGAAAGAGGGGCAAGCCGCGCGCTCTGAACGGGCTCCAATGCCCGCCTGGATGGGCCTGCGTCATGACTGCGTCATGAATCTGGCGGCAGCGCCAGGCCCTGCCGGTCGCGGAACGCGCGGGCCGCGCCAAAGTGCCCGCAGCCGATGAAAGGGCGCGGCCCGCGCGTGGCCGACAGGGGCGAGGGGTGATTGGCCAGCAACACCAGATGGCCGTGATCGGGGCCGCGATTCGGGCCGCTGTTGGCTGCAATCAGCGCCTGCTTGGACTGCGCGTGCGCGCCCCAGAGCATGAACACGATGGGGCGGCTGCCCCGGGCCACTTGGGCGATCAGCGCGTCGGTCAGCGGCTCCCAGCCTTGCCCGGCGTGGCTGCCCGCGCGGCCTTCTTCCACCGTCAGGCAGGTGTTGAGCAGCAGCACGCCTTGCCGCGCCCAGCCGGCCAGGCTGCCGCCGGGGCGCGGAAAGGCGGGCGCGGGCACGCCCAGGTCGCGCTCCAGTTCTTTGAAGATGTTGCGCAGCGAAGGCGGCAGGGGCACACCCGGGGGCACCGAAAAGGCCAGCCCTTCGGCCTGCCCGCGCCCGTGGTAGGGGTCTTGCCCGAGGATGACGACGCGCACGCGCTCGGGCGGCGTGAGTTCCAGCGCGCGCAGCGGCTGGGGCGGAAAGATGCTTGCGCCCGCGTCCAGGCGCGCCTGCAAAAAGCGCAAGAGCTTGTGCCCGGCGGCACTGGCGAAAAACGCCTGTGTCGCGGCCCGCCAGCCCTCGGCCACGGGCCAGCAGGCGGGGTCTGCGCTGCAAAGCTGGTCAGGCTGCATGGCAAAACTCCTTGAAGTGGCGAAGAAGGCAGCGAGTCTAGGCTTCAGCCCCCTTCAGACTGCGCCTGCGCGCGCAGGCCAGGCCCAAGCCATGCCACAGAGGCGCGCCAGTCCGGGGCGGCACGCTGACCGCTTTATTTTTGAGAGCGGATTAAAGCCCTCAAAAACCGCCGCTATCGCACATTCCAGTAAGACCTGACGCTATTAGATAAATAGCAAAAAAACCAAGGGCTTTCGGAGCAGTGCAGCGGCTGGGGGCCTGCCCACGGCCAGATTGCGGGCAGGCGCTCAGGACAAGTGCTTGCCCGCGATGCCCGCGAGCTTGAACATGCCGATGCGGTCGGCTTCAAACAGGGGGCGCAGCTTTTCGTCGGCGATGAGGGTGCGCTTGTCTTGGGGGTCTTGCAGGTTGTGGGCCTTGATGTAGTCCCAGAGTTTTTGCATGACTTCGCCGCGCCCGAAGGGGCCGGGGCCGATGACGGCGGCCAGCGCCGCGCTGGGCTTGAGGCTGCCGGCGCGCGGGGTTTTCTTCTTTTCGGCGGCGGCTTTCGCTGTTTTGGCGGCGGCTTTCGTGGTTGTTTTTGCAGCGGGTTTTGCCGCGCTGGCGGCGGGCGCGGCGCGGCTGTAGGCCGGGCGGGCGCGCGCGCCTTCGCGCGGCTCGAATTCAAAAATCACCTTGCCATCGCCGGCGCTCCAGGCCAGGCGGGCGGCAAAGGGGCGGCGGGTGCGGTTGCTGATGAATTTGTCGAGCAGGTCGGTTTTGCCCGTTTGCAGCAGCTTGCCCATTTGCTCGGCGCTGATGGGCTGCTGAAGGATGGTTTGGCCGCTTTTGAAGTCGCAACTGGCGGGGGCGGCGCTGGTGGCCACGGATTTTTCGCACACGTAGTTTTTGCCCAGCAGCTTGACGGCACTGCCGCAGCGCGGGCAGGGGCCCAGGCTGGGCTGGGCGGCCAGCTCTTGCGCGGCCTGGGGAGTTTCTTCGGCAGGGGCGCTGTCGCCAAAGTCGAATTCCAGCTTGTAGCGGCCGGGCGCTTCGGCGTCTTCGGCCAGCGTGAGTTCGGCGGTGAAGGGCCAGCCGGCCTTGCTGCGAAAGCCTTCGAGCGGGCCGATGCGCCTTTGGGCCAGCAGCGCCTCGGCTTCGGGCACGCTCAGGGTGCGGCCTGCGGGCGTTTTGGTGATGGAAAAGCCGCAGCCCTGGCCCGCTTGGCCGCCTGCGGCCTGGCCCGTGCAGGCGTAGCGGCGGTAGTTTTCCTTGATCTGGCCGCCGCAGTTGGGGCAGGCGGCGGCGAGCGTGGCGTAGTCGCCGGGCACGCTGTCGCGGTTGAATTCCTTGGCTTTGGCGACGATGCGGGCGGTCATGTCCGCGATTTCGCGCATGAAGTCGGCGCGGGCGAGCTGGCCGCGCTCCATGCGGGCGAGCTTGGCTTCCCATTCGCCGGTGAGCTGCGGGCGGCTGAGTTCTTCCACTTGCAGGCCGCGCAGCAGGGTCATGAGCTGGGTGGCCTTGGCGGTGGGCACGAGTTCGCGGCCTTCGCGCAGCATGTATTTTTCGGTGAGCAGGCCCTCGATGATGGCCGCGCGCGTGGCGGGCGTGCCCAGGCCTTTTTCCTGCATGGCGGCGCGCAGCTCTTCGTCGTCGATGAGCTTGCCCGCGCCTTCCATGGCGCCCAGCAGCGTGGCTTCGCTGTAGCGCGCGGGCGGGCGGGTTTGCAGCGCGCGGATGTCCACGGCTTCATTGCGCACCATCTCGCCAGCGGCCACGGGCACGAGCGATTTGGCGGCGGCTTCGCCTTTTTGGCCCGCTGGCTGGCCCGCTGCCTGGCTTTCGGCTTCGGCCTCTTTGCCGTAGATGGCCAGCCAGCCGGGCTTGACGAGCACTTTGCCGTCGCTGCGGAAGTGGTGATGCGCGCCCGCGTGCGTGGCGGTGGTGATGCGCGTGGTGATGAGGTATTCGGCGCTGGGGAAGAACACCGCCATGAAGCGGCGCGCCACCAGGTCGTAGAGCTTTTGCTCCGCTTCCGAGAGCGCGCCGGGCGCTTGCAGCGTGGGGATGATGGCGAAGTGGTCGCTCACCTTCGCGTTGTCAAAAATGCGCTTGCTGGCGCGCACCCAGCCTTGCGCCAGCGCCGTTTGCGCGTGCCCGGCCAGGTGGGGCATGGCGCTGGCGGCGAGCATCTCGAAAGTCTGGCGGGCCACGGGCAGATAGTCTTCGGGCAGCCAGCGCGAGTCGGTGCGGGGGTAGGTGAGCGCCTTGTGCTTTTCATAAAGCGACTGCGCCAGCGCCAGCGTGGTTTTGGCTGAAAAGCCGAAGCGCCCGTTGGCCTCGCGCTGAAGCGAAGTCAGGTCAAACAGCAGCGGGCTGGCTTGCGTGCTGGGCTTGCTTTCTTCGCGCACGCTGCACGCCTGCCCGCGCACGGCGGCGGCAATGCGGGCGGCTTCGTCGGCGCTCCAGAGGCGCTCGGGGCGCTTTTCGGCGTCTTGCGGGTCTTTTTTCCAGTCAGGGTCAAACCAGCGGCCCGGGTAGCTGCCCGCCTGCGCCAGAAAAGTGGCGTGCACTTCCCAGTAGTCGCGCGGCACGTGCTTGCGGATTTGCTCCTCGCGATCGACCACGATGGCCAGCGTGGGCGTTTGCACGCGGCCCACGGTGGTGAGGAAAAAGCCGCCGCCTTGCGAGTTGAAGGCCGTCATGGCGCGCGTGCCGTTGATGCCCACCAGCCAGTCGGCCTCGCTGCGGCTGCGGGCGGCATCGGCCAGGCCCTGCATCTGCGCGTCGCTGCGCAGGCGGCCAAAGCCCTCGCGTATGGCCTGCGGCGTCATGCTTTGCAGCCACAGCCGCTCCACGGGCTTGGGCGCGTGCTTGCCGTCAAACGCATATTGCGCAATCAGGCGGAAGATGAGTTCGCCCTCGCGCCCCGCGTCACAGGCGTTCACCAGGCGGCCCACGTCCTTGCGGCGCGCCTGTTTCACCACGGCGGCCAGGCGCGATTTGGTTTTTTCCACGGGCTTGAGGTCAAAGTGCGGCGGAATCACCGGCAGGTGCGCGAAGCTCCATTTGCCGCGCTTGACATCAAATGCTTCCGGCGCCTGGATTTCCAGCAAGTGGCCCACGGCGCTCGTGACCACGTACTGCTCGTTTTCAAAATGGTCTTCGTGCTTGTCGAAGCGGCCCGCCACGGGCGCAAGCGCCCGCACGATGTCTTGCGCCACAGAGGGCTTTTCGGCAATGACCAGGGTTTTCATGCTTTTACAATCCGTTGCTTCGCGTGCGCACGCCCTCGCGCGCACATGAGTTCAAGATAGCAAAAAACGCCCCGCCGCCCGCGCGGGCTGTGACGGGCGCCCTTCCTGCCCCGCTCTCTTTTTTCTCCATCCCGTTTTCCTCTGCGCGCATGACTGCCATCAGCCCCTTGCGCTGGCCTGCCGAAGCCTTGTGGCAGGCCATCGACCCCATCCTGCCCGGCTTCACGGTTGAAGTGCTGCCGCAAATCGACTCCACCAGCAGCGAACTCATGCGCCGCGCGCGCGCCGGCCTGGCCGCGCCCACGCTGCTGGTGGCCGAAGAGCAAACGGCGGGCCACGGCCGCATGGGGCGCGGCTGGCGCAGCAGCGGCCAGGCCTCGCTCACCTTCTCGCTGGGACTGGCGCTCCATCCGGCCGACTGGCAGGGCCTGTCGCTGGCTGCCGGGCTGGCCGTGGCCGAAAGCCTGCACGAAGGCATTGCGCTGAAGTGGCCCAATGACTTGTGGCAGCAAGGCCGCAAGCTGGGCGGCATCCTCATCGAAACCACCGCGCTGCCGGGCGGAGCCGACGCGGGCGGGGCCGGGCGCTATGTGGTCATCGGCATCGGCCTGAACATCGCGCCTGCGCAAGTCCTGCTTCACGCGCCAGACACAAGCGCGCCAGACGCGCCCGCCGTCAGCGGCGTGCCGCCCGCCTGGCTGCAATCGCTTCTGCCCGGCATCACCGCCCCGGCTGCGCTGGAGCGCGTGGCGCTGCCGCTGGTGCGCGCCGTGCAAGCCTTCGCCCACGTGGGCTTTGCGCCCTTTGAGGCGCGCTTTGCGGCGCGCGACGCGCTGGCAGGCCAGACCGTGCGCCTGTCTGACGGCACGCAAGGCCAGGCCGAAGGCGTGGACGCCACGGGCGCCCTGCGCGTGCGCACGGCAGCGGGCGTGCAGCGCATCACCAGCGGCGAAATCAGCGTGCGGCTGGCCACGGGGGCCTGAAGCCATGCTGCGCTGGATCGTCGCCCTGCTGCTGGCTGCCAACCTGGCCTGGCTGGCCTGGGCGCAAGGCTGGCTGCGCCCCATTGGCTTTGGCCCCCAGCGCCAGGGCGAGCCGGAGCGCGTGGCCGGGCAATGGAAACCGGAAGCCCTGCGTGTGGATGGCGCTTCCCCCACGAATGCCAGCGCCGCGCCCGCTGCGCCTGCCGCCCCGGCCGCGCCAGAAGGCGGCAGCCAAACGGCCCCCGCGCCCGAAACCAGCAGCGGCCCTGACGCGCAAGCCTCGCATGCGCCCGCCGCGCCGGATGAAGCGGATGAAGCGCAGCCCGGGCATGCGCCCGCTGATGCCGCCCCCGCTGATGCCGCGCCCGCTGCGGAGCCGCCCGGCGCGCCAGCGCCAGAAACGCCGCCCGCTCCCGCCGCCAAGGCCCCGCCGTCCGTTTGCCTGCAAGCGGGCGCTTTCACCGAAGCCCAGGCCGACGCCTTGCGCCGCGCCGCCGCTGCCTTGCCCGCCGATTCATGGCAGCTGCACGCCGTGCAATTGCCCAGCCGCTGGATGGTCTATACCGGCAAGCTCGCCAGCGCCGAAGCCGCCGCCGCGCGCCGCCGCGAACTGAACGCCCGGGGCATCGACACCGACCGCCCCGGCGCGGCGCTGGAGCCGGGCCTGTCGCTGGGCCGCTTTTCCAGCGAAGACAGCGCCAACCGCGCCGTTGCCGATTTCGCCCGCCGGGGCATCAGCGGCCTGCGCGTGGTGCGCGAGCGGCGCGACACCCCGGCCTACCTGCTGCGCCTGCCGGCAGCCGATGCCGCCCTGCGCGAAAAACTGGCCCGGCCATCGCTGCGCCAGGCCCTGGCAGGCAAGCCGCTGCGTCCTTGCGACTGAGCCTGCCAGGCTCCGGCGGCCAGACGGCTTGGGCGCCCGCTCGAGAACCGCCCGGCAGAGGCCGCGCGCCGCAATGAACCAGGCGCAGGCCGCCCATGAACCCGTTTGAGCATGGAGCACGTGGCGCTTGCTGGGCGTTATTTAGCTCCTTTATCAATAGCGTTATGTCCTAGTGCAATCAGCGCAAGGCGGCTTTTTTGACCTTTGAATTAGCTCCTTTTTTTGATTTAAAAGAAGCTCCTGCCGCATCCGCCTTGGGCGGGGCTTGAGACGCAGACGCACCCGACTCCAGCGTCCGGGCCGCCTTCCCTGTCTCATGGGCTGGCTCCGTGAACAGCCCTTGGGAGCGGCATCCGGCAAACCTGACTTCATGTCCCAACCGGCGTTCGGGCCTGGCGGGGGCCGAACCGGTAGTCATGCCCGCTTGCCATGTCTCTTCCCCCGCCTGCCAGAAGGCGATTTCTACAATTCGCGCCCATGCCTGCCGCCCCGGATTCCGAAGCCCCCGCCGCCCTTGCCGTTCTCACGCCCGCCGCCTTTGCCGCCGCGCGCGGGCAGGCGGCCCACGCGTTGCTGGAGGGGCTGAATGCCGAGCAGCGCGCCGCTGTCACCCTGCCGGCGGAGCACGCGCTCATTCTGGCCGGGGCCGGTTCGGGCAAGACGCGGGTGCTGACCACGCGCATTGCCTGGCTGTTGCAGACGGGGCAGGTGTCGCCCGGCGGCGTGCTGGCCGTGACGTTTACCAACAAGGCCGCGCGCGAGATGCAGGCGCGTCTGGCGGCCATGCTGCCGCTGAATGCGCGGGGCATGTGGATGGGCACGTTTCACGGGCTGGCCAACCGGCTTTTGCGCACGCACTGGAAGGCGGCGGGGCTGCCGCAGTCGTTTCAGGTGCTGGATGTGCAGGATCAGCTCGCCGCCATCAAGCGCCTGTGCAAGCAGTTCAACGTGGATGAGGAGCGCTGGCCTGCCAGGCAGCTGCAATGGTTCATCAACGGCTGCAAGGAAGAGGGCTTGCGCCCGCCCGATGTGCCGGTGAAAGACGCCGACAGCCGCCGCAAGGTGGAGCTGTACGAGCTGTATGAGCAGCAGTGCCAGCGCGAGGGCGTGGCCGACTTTGGCGAGCTGATGCTGCGCAGCTACGAGCTTCTGCGCGACCATGCCGATTTGCGCGGGCATTACCGCCAGCGCTTTGCACACATCCTGATTGACGAGTTTCAGGACACCAACCGGCTGCAATACGCGTGGATCAAGATGCTGGCGGGCCTGCCGCAAGAGGGCAGCGCGCATACAGGCGAGCCAGAGCGCACGGGCGGGGCCATCATGGCCGTGGGCGATGACGACCAGAGCATCTACGCCTTTCGCGGCGCGCGCGTGGGCAACATGGCCGATTTCGTGCGCGAGTTCGGCGTGCGCCATCAAATCAAGCTGGAGCAGAACTACCGCAGCCACGGCCACATCCTGCACGCGGCCAATTTGCTCATCAGCCACAACCAGCGCCGCCTGGGCAAAAACCTGCGCACTGCGCTGGGCGCGGGCGAGCCGGTGCGCGTGCTGCAAGCGCCCAGCGACTTTGCCGAGGCCGAATGGGTGGTGGACGAAATCCGCCATCTCGTGCGCGAAGGCGGCCTGCCGCGCCAGCAAATCGCCGTGCTCTACCGCAGCAACGCGCAAAGCCGCGCCATCGAGTCGCAGCTGTTCAACGCGGGCGTGCCCTACCGCGTGTATGGCGGCCTGCGCTTTTTCGAGCGCGCCGAAATCAAGCACGCGCTGGCCTGGCTGCGCCTGTTGCTCAACCCGGCAGACGACACGAGCTTTTTGCGCGTGGTCAATTTCCCGCCGCGCGGCATTGGCGCGCGCACGCTGGAGCAGCTGCAAGACGCCGCGCGCGCCGCGCATGCCCCGCTGCATCAGGCCGTGCCCGCGCTGACGGGCCGCGCCCGGGCGAACCTGGCCGCCTTCACCGGCCTGATTGCCACGCTGCGCCAGCAGGCCCAGGGCCAAACGCTTGATCAAGTGGTGGAGCTGGTGGTGGAAGGCAGCGGCCTGGCCGATCACTACCGCGCCGAAAAAGACGGCCAGGAGCGCCTGGAAAACCTGCAAGAGCTGGCCAGCGCCGCCCAGGCCTTCGCCCAGCAGGAAGGCTTTGGCCGCGACGCCGTGGCGCTGCCTTCTGCCGCGCCGCAGATGGACGCAAGCATGGAAACGGGAATGCCAGCGGAAATGGAAGCGCAAGCCGCGCCCGCCAGCGAACCGGCGGCAGGCGAGCCGCCGCTGGCCGCCTTTCTCACCCACGCCGCGCTGGAAGCGGGCGACAACCAGGCGCAGGCCGGGCAAGACGCCGTGCAGCTGATGACCGTGCACGCCAGCAAGGGGCTGGAGTTCGAGGCCGTGTTCATCACCGGCCTGGAAGAAGGCATCTTCCCGCACGACAACGCGCAAGCCAGCCCCGACGGGCTGGAAGAAGAGCGCCGCCTGATGTACGTGGCCATCACCCGCGCGCGCCAGCGCCTGTATCTCAGCCACGCGCAAGTGCGCATGCTCCACGGGCAAACCCGCTACAACGTGCGCAGCCGCTTTCTGGACGAAATGCCCGATGAAGCGCTCAAGTGGCTCACGCCCAAAAACCCGGGCCGCAGCCTGGCCGATGACGAAGCCTTCGGCAGCGCAGGCCGCCGCTTTGGTCTGAATGCCGGTTTGGGCGAACGCGCCTGGCGGCCCATGCCTGACGCCGCCCGCGCCGCCGCCCTGCCCTCTGCCACCGCCAACACGCGCGAAGGCGCGCCCATCCGTGCGGGCATGCAGGTGTTTCACAACAAATTCGGTGAAGGCACCGTGCTTGAAATTCAGGGCACGGCAGACGACGCCAAGGCCCGCATTGAATTCAAGCGCCACGGCGTGAAGCTGCTGGCCCTGGCGGTGGCCCAGCTCACGCCCCTGCCCTGAAGGGCCTGTTCAGCGCTTGGCCCGGAGCAAAAGCGTGGCAGCAGCGCCTTTCGCGCTTGCGCCCGGCAAGGGCCTGCCGCAGTCCTGAAAGCCGCCAGGAAGCATCAAAAACAGGAGCAAAAACAAAGGGTTCTAAATGCCGACTTGCGCAGACTCCACTAGGACATACTGCTATTGATAAAAGAGCGAAATAAGGCTTTCGATTCGGCCTGCTTGTCATGAAAAACGCCGATTGGCCCTCCCGGCTGTTTGATGCCGCCCTGGCCGCCTTTTTCGGCGCGCGGCGGACTCTGTGGGCATGCTGATTTCGGCCCTGCGGGACATTGAGCGCCTGCGCCTGCCTGGCGGCCGGTCAGGTTTTGGGTGGACGCTGCTTGCGCTGGCCGTGTGGACCGGCGCGCTCTGGCTTGCCGCGCCAAGCTGAGGCAGGCCGCCCGAGGCCGGGCTTTTCGCGCCTACGCGCAGATTTTGGGCGGGCGATTTAAAAAAGAGGAGCGAATCCAGAAGATCAAAAACGGCTTTCGCGCCCTTTTCACCAGGACATCCTGCTATTGTTTGTGGAGCAAGAAAAGCCGGTCGATCGGTTGCCCCTTTCAGTTTCTCCCGGCCCCTTGCCGCCGCCTGGCCGGTTGCGGCGGTTGGTCAGCAATTGCAGCGGCGGGCGGCGTTTTTGCGTTTGGCGCGGCGCGGCGGCTTGCTGGCTTTGGGCGGCAAGACTTGCTCGGCCTGGGCAGGCTCTGCGGCGCGGGGCGCTTCAATGCGCTCTTTGCGCTCGATCACCTGCTGCGCTTGCTGCGGCTCGGGCGCAGGCTCTTCCTTCTTGGCGGGCCCTTGCGCGTCTGCCTCCGGGGCTGGGCGGGCGGGTTCGGCGGGCGGCGGCGCAGGTTCAGTCACGCGCGGGGCGGGCGCGTAGGGGAAGGGGGGCACGGCCAGCGCGCCGCTGGCGGCGGCGGCCTGGGCGGCGCGGGCCAGCTGGCGCGACCATTCCACGCCGGCATGGCCCGCGTTCAGAAAGTCGTCGTTGGAGCGCGTGACGGCTTCCAGCAGCGAAGGCTCCAGCAATGCGTGCACTTCGAGCAGTTGCTGGCCGTCGGGCACGCGCGCGGCCACCCAGGCGGCGGGCGGCGGGGTGAGGCCGCGCTGGCCCAGCCAGGCCCACAGCGCCGAGTTTTGGCGCTCCAGGTAGTGGTCAAACAGGGCGTCGCGCCGCATGCGCAGGCAGTTTTTGCTGGCCCGGCCTGACGCGCCGCCGGACACGCGCAGGCTTTCCAGCGCGGTGCAGCCCGCGCTTTGCGCCGGGGCCGCTTGCACGATGACCAGCGCCAGCCAGCGCCCTTCGGCGTCGCGCAGCCCCACGGCGCGCGTGGCGGCGCGGGCCACGGGCACGGGCATTTCGCCTGCCAGCCACGGGGCGTTTTCAGCGCCCAGATCGCGCCACTGCCCCACGCTGGCGGGGTAAACGGTGATGCGCGGCGCGGCGCTGGCGGCGGAGCTGGCGCTGCCTTGCGCCGTGGCGGGCGTGGCGTGGCTGGCCGCGCGGTGGGCGCATCCGGCAGCGGCCAGGGCGGCGATGAGTGACAGGCCAAGGCAGAGGCGGTGGACGTGTTTCATGGAGTCGGGAGCCTTTTCTGGAAGGGAGGTGGGAGAAGCGGCAGCTTCAAAAAAGAGAGCGGGTTGCGCTGATTGGGCAGGGGCTTGCGGGCGATTTCATCATGAATGCTGCTGGAAAAAGCGCTCCACGGCTTCGATCAGCGCCTGCTGGTTCACATTGGCCTGCCCGCCTGCCGTGCGCGCGGCCACGTCTTGCATGAGCGCCAGCAGCGTCTGGCGGTGGTAGGCGGTGAATTTGCCGCTGCTTTTTTGCAGCACGGCGGGCACTTCCGGCGTGGCCAGCGGGTGTGCGCGCAGCAGGTGGGCGCTGGCCAGCCACAAGTCTTGCGCGTCTTTTTCCTGCATGCCCAGGCGCTGCGCCAGCAGCGCTTGCGTGGCGGCGCGGCGCTCTTCGGTCTGCGGCCCGGCGCATTCGGCCACGGCCAGCGCCAGCACGCCGGCCACGTCCACGGGGTGCTCCAGCGCGTAAAGGGGCGAGAGGCTGACTTTCTTTTGCCAGGCGCGGCGGCGAAAGAAGGTGAGCGGGTTGAGCCAGCCTACGTCGATGCCCAGGCGTTTGAGTCCCTCGGCCACAAAAATCAGGGCCGTCAAAAGGCCCAGCAGCTGCATCAGAAATCCCATGAAAACGCCCTGAAAAAAGATAATCGGCGGCCTGATGAATACCCACGACACCCAGCCCCACGATGCCCGCGCGCCGCGCTGGAAGCCCAGCGTCACCGTGGCCGCCGTGATCGAACGCGAAGGCCGCTACCTGCTGGTGGAGGAGCATACCCGCGCGGGTATGCGCCTGAACACGCCCGCCGGCCATCTGGAGCCGGGCGAAACGCCCCAGCAAGGCGCCGTGCGCGAGGCGCTGGAAGAAACCGGCCACCTTTTTGCGCCGCAGGCGCTGCTGGGCATTTACCTGGCCGCCTCGCCGGATGCGCAAGGCGTGCCCACCACCTGGGTGCGCCTGGCTTTTTGCGGCACGGCGCAGGCGCTGGATCCGCTGCCCGCGCTGGACGAAGGCATCGTGCGCGCCTTGTGGATGACGCCTGATGAAATCGCCGCCACGCAGCAGCGCCACCGCAGCCCGCTGGTGTGGCGCTGCGTGCGGGACCACTTGCGCGGCCAGCGCCTGCCGCTGGATGCCATCCACACCGACGCCACTGCGCTGCGCCTGCCCTGAAAGCGCCGTTTCAGCCGCTATTCGATTTCTGTCATGTCCCGCACCCATCACCGTGTTGTCGTCGGCCTTTCCGGCGGCGTGGATTCCGCCGTCACCGCCTGGCTGCTCAAGCAGGCCGGGCACGAAGTCATTGGCATCTTCATGAAAAACTGGGAAGACGACGATGACAGCGGGCACTGCACCAGCCGCCAGGACTTTCTGGACGCCGCCGCCGTGGCCGACGTGATCGGCATCGACATCGAGCACGTCAATTTCGCTGCCGAATACAAAGACCGCGTCTTTGCCGAATTCCTGCGCGAATACCAGGCCGGCCGCACGCCCAACCCTGACGTGCTGTGCAACGCCGAAATCAAGTTCAAGGCCTTTCTGGACCACGCCATGCGCCTGGGCGCCGAAAAAATCGCCACCGGCCACTACGCCCGCCAGCGCCTGAACCCCGCCACGGGCCGCCACGAGCTGCTCAAGGGCGCCGATCCGGCCAAAGACCAAAGCTACTTTCTGCACCGCCTCACGCAAGCGCAGCTTTCCCGCGCGCTCTTTCCCGTGGGCGATTTGCGCAAAAGCGACGTGCGCCGCATCGCCGCCGAAGCCGGGCTGCCCAACGCCAAAAAGAAAGACTCCACCGGCATTTGCTTCATCGGCGAGCGGCCCTTTCGCGAATTTCTGGGCCGCTACCTGCAAACACGCCCCGGCCCCATCAAGACGAGCCAGGGCCGCACCATCGGCCAGCACATGGGCCTGAGCTTCTACACCCTGGGCCAGCGGCAGGGCCTGGGCATCGGCGGCATCAAGGAAAAAGGCGCGCCGCGCGGCGGCGGCGACCACGCCCCCTGGTTTGTCGCCCGCAAGGACATGGCCGCCAACACCCTCTACGCCGTGCAGGGCCACGACCACCCCTGGCTGCTTTCCGAAAGCCTGACGTTCGGCGACGCTTCATGGATCGCTGGCGAGCCGCCCCCTTTGGCCGCTTTCTCTGCCAAAACCCGCTACCGCCAGCAAGACGCTGCCTGCACGCTGCAAGCGGGCAGCGCGCCAGACACCTTTTGCCTGCGCTTTGCCCAGCCCCAATGGGCCGTCACGCCCGGCCAAAGCGCCGTGCTGTATGACGGCCCGGTGTGCCTGGGCGGCGGCATCATCTTGTGAGCGCCTGCCCAAAGCCTGGCCGCCCGCAAACGCATGCAGCGCCCCGGTTTCGCTGCAAAAACAGGAGCAAATTCAGCCCCCCTGAAAACGCCCCCATCGCACGGTTTGACGGGCTTGGCTGCTATCAAACAAATAACGAAAAAACGAGGGCTTGCGGGGTGCAGGCGGGCCGGAAACCGGCTTTCACACGCCAAGTCGTGAAAGGCAAATCCCGGCGCATCCGCGAACGCCAGGCACCCGCCAGCAAGCCCAAAGCCGGAAAAAGCCGGAAAGAACCGGATACGGGGCCTGGCACGGCGCGTTTCACTCCGTTTTTGAGAGCAAATTCAAGGTCCCGAAAACGCCCCCATCGCACGGTTTGACGGGATTGGCTGCTATCAAACCAGGAGCAAAAAGGGGGAAGGCTCGCAAGGCGCGGGCAGCAAGAAAAACCGGTTTGCGGGCGGGCGGCGAACCGGTTCCTGCCGTCACGCCGTCTGCCCGGGCGGCGCGCCCTGCTGGCAGCCGCGCAAGGGCACGATGGCGGTGCGGCCGCTGGGCGCGCGGGCGAATTCGGCCTCGATGCCGTACACGCGGCGCAGGCTTTCGCAAGTCACCACTTCATCAAAAGGGCCTCAGCCAGCCATATGGCCGCCGTGCATTTCGGGAGCGCTAACACTAATTTGTTTGGGTTCTTTACTTAAAGCAGCGTTCAATTCTATTGTTTTTTGTTTTATCCAATCGTCCTGCCTTTTTTTACTTTTAAATTTAAAAAATAATTTCGCCAAAAAATTTTGGCGCGATAACCAAAAATTTTTTTCTGCCTCAGAATCAAGGAATTCAATTTTATTTAGAAGTAAACCATTTGAACCAATTGGCAGAAGATAACGAGGGTCATTATTTTGAAAATGCTCTCCTGATCCATTGTAATCATATAGTATATTCGGTTGTCTTTTTACACCCACATCATCCCACTTTAATGGTTGGGATACTTCACCGTCCCAAGCACAAAAAATCTTCACCTTTCTGTCTGATAATTGATGATTAGGGTGTTCTCCTAATGCGCCTAAGAAATTCATGCCGGCATCATAATTCAATATTTCCTTAGAACAAGCGGTAAAAATTCCCTCGTCTAATAATTCTGGTAACTTACCAATAAATGTTTTACGTTCTAAATATATCGACATTGATGTCTCCTAAAATAGTAAGCTGTCGCTCGTATGTAGTTCTCCATTTTCCCTACAACCCCCAACCCACCGCGTGCGTGCCTTGTGGCACACGCCCTACCTATGGGTTCAAAGGTCGTCTGAAAAACGCTCGCGGCGTTTGTTCCATCTGCCTTGCGATAAAGGCTACCTGAAAAATTCCTGTTGTTGCTGTTTCGGGCATTCTTTTTCAGACGGCCTAAAATAAAGGCGGCAACCCAAGCTGCCTTTCGGGCTACCTGAAACGCCCAATCAGCCCTGCTGCTCGATATTATGCACATCGCGCTGCGGGAACGGAATATTAATTTTCGCGGCGCGCAGGTTTTCCACCACCTGTTCGTTCAGCCCGAAGCGGAACGCGCCCAGCATGAGCACGGTTTGCGCGTGCTGGGCGGCCAGGTTCAGGTCATGAATGGCGATGACAACGAGCGCGCCGCTGGCCTGCACGTATTCATGCAGGCGGTCAAACACCTGCATCTGGTGGCGAATGTCCAGCGCGCTGGTGGCTTCGTCCAGCAAAAGCAGGCGGGGCTGACGGATCAGGCGCTGGGCCAGCAGCACCAGTTGCTGCTGGCCGCCGGAGAGGGCGGTCATGGCCCGCTCGTGCAGGTGGGCAATGCCAAAACTGTCCAGCACCTGAAGGGCGCGCTCGACCAGGCCGGCCGCACGCCCAACCCTGACGTGCTGTGCAACGCCGAAATCAAGTTCAAGGCCTTTCTGGACCACGCCATGCGCCTGGGCGCCGAAAAAATCGCCACCGGCCACTACGCCCGCCAGCGCCTGAACCCCGCCACGGGCCGCCACGAGCTGCTCAAGGGCGCCGATCCGGCCAAAGACCAAAGCTACTTTCTGCACCGCCTCACGCAAGCGCAGCTTTCCCGCGCGCTCTTTCCCGTGGGCGATTTGCGCAAAAGCGACGTGCGCCGCATCGCCGCCGAAGCCGGGCTGCCCAACGCCAAAAAGAAAGACTCCACCGGCATTTGCTTCATCGGCGAGCGGCCCTTTCGCGAATTTCTGGGCCGCTACCTGCAAACACGCCCCGGCCCCATCAAGACGAGCCAGGGCCGCACCATCGGCCAGCACATGGGCCTGAGCTTCTACACCCTGGGCCAGCGGCAGGGCCTGGGCATCGGCGGCATCAAGGAAAAAGGCGCGCCGCGCGGCGGCGGCGACCACGCCCCCTGGTTTGTCGCCCGCAAGGACATGGCCGCCAACACCCTCTACGCCGTGCAGGGCCACGACCACCCCTGGCTGCTTTCC
The DNA here is from genome assembly GCF_001262075.1 of Ottowia sp. oral taxon 894. Classification (GTDB taxonomy): domain Bacteria; phylum Pseudomonadota; class Gammaproteobacteria; order Burkholderiales; family Burkholderiaceae_C; genus Ottowia; species Ottowia massiliensis. Next base: position 1,184,107 of record NZ_CP012073.1, read on the forward strand.
GAAAGCCTGACGTTCGGCGACGCTTCATGGATCGCTGGCGAGCCGCCCCCTTTGGCCGCTTTCTCTGCCAAAACCCGCTACCGCCAGCAAGACGCTGCCTGCACGCTGCAAGCGGGCAGCGCGCCAGACACCTTTTGCCTGCGCTTTGCCCAGCCCCAATGGGCCGTCACGCCCGGCCAAAGCGCCGTGCTGTATGACGGCCCGGTGTGCCTGGGCGGCGGCATCATCTTGTGAAGGGCCTTGCGGGCCGCCTCTCGCCTGCCAGATTTCATCAAAAAGAAGAGCAAATTCAAAGGGTGTGAAATACCGCTTTGCGCAATTTCCACTAGGACATATTGCTATTGATACAAGAGCGAAACAGCGGCGCGCCAGCCGCCTTGCGCCGCACCATGGCGGCTCGCTGCGGCCCCTGCTTCTTTCGCCTTTGCGGCCAGCCGCTTTTGCTGACGCCGCTGACACAATAAGCGGCCCATTCCCCAAACCCCAAAGCGTTTTTTCCAGGAGGCTTTCACATGACCCCCATTGAACTGCTGACCACCCGCCGCTCCGTCAAAAAACTGGGGCTGCCCGCGCCCAGCGCCGCGCACATTGAAAACATGCTGCAAGCGGCCACGCAAGTGCCTGACCACGGGCAGCTCACGCCCTGGCGCTTTGTGGTCATGGCTGGCGAAGCGGCGCAGGCGCGGCTGGAGCGCGCGCTGCTGCAAGCCGCGCAAACGCTGGGGCTGGGCGAGGAAGGCGAAGCCAAGGCCCGCCAGATCAGCCACATGGCCCCGCTGATGATTGGCGTGGTGGCTGCCCCGCGCCTGGAAAGCAGCCGCCCCAAGCCGGAGTGGGAGCAGCACCTGAGCGCGGCCTGCGCGGCCTACGCCATCCAGCTGGCGGCCAAGGCGCAAGGTTTTGACAACGCCTGGATCACCGGCCCCTGGGTGGGCAGCTCTCCGCTGCGCCAAGCCTTTGGCTGCGCCGCCACCGACAAGATCATTGCCCTGCTGGCCATTGGCACGGCCGCTGATCCGCTGGCCGGGCCGAAAAACACCGATCTGACCCGCTTCGTGCAGCACTGGTGAAAGCCCGCCCGCGCGCCTCTGCCATCGGCGTATCAGACATCAAAAAGACTGCCAGCGCCCGTGAACTGGGCGCTGGCAGCGATCATTTTCAAAGCCAACCGCCTCTTTTAAAGGACTCCATCCCATGCCAGTGCTGCGTTTTTCCGACCTCTGCGCCCAAGGCCGCGTCAAGGGCAAGCGCGTGTTCATCCGCTGCGACCTGAACGCGCCGCTGAACGAGGCGCGCGAAATCACCGAAGACACCCGCATCCGCGCCAGCGTGCCCGCCATCCGCATGGCGCTGGAGGCGGGCGCGGCCGTCATGGTCACGTCGCACCTGGGCCGCCCCAAGGAGGGCGAACTCACCGCCGCCGATTCGCTGGCCCCCATCGCCCGGCGGCTGGGCGAGCTGCTGGGCCGCGATGTGCCGCTGATCAGCAACTGGACCGATGGCGTGCAGGTGCAGCCCGGCCAGCTTGTGCTGCTGGAAAACTGCCGCGTGAACCGGGGCGAGAAAAAAAACGACGAAGCGCTGGCCCGCAAGATGGCCGCGCTGTGCGACATCTACGTGAATGACGCCTTCGGCACCGCCCACCGCGCCGAGGCCACCACCTACGGCATCGCGCAATTTGCCCCCGTGGCCTGCGCCGGGCCGCTGCTGGCCGCCGAGATGGATGCCATTGCCCGCGCGCTGGCCCAGCCGCGCCGCCCGCTGGCGGCCATCGTGGGCGGCAGCAAGGTGAGCACCAAGCTCACCATCCTCAAGGCGCTGGCGCAAAAGGTGGATCAGCTCATCGTCGGCGGCGGCATCGCCAACACGTTCATGCTGGCAGCGGGCCTGCCCATCGGCAAAAGCCTGGCCGAGCCAGACCTGGCAGACGAAGCCTGCGCCGTCATGGCCGAGATGAAGGCGCGCGGCGCCGAAGTGCCCATTCCCGCCGATGTCGTCACCGCCAAAACCTTCAGCGCCGACGCCAAGGCTGAAACCAAGCGCGCGCAGGATGTGGCTGAAGACGATTTGATTCTGGACATTGGCCCCGAGACCGCACAAAAACTGGCCGCGCAGCTCAAGGCCGCCGGCACCATTGTGTGGAACGGCCCCGTGGGCGTGTTCGAGCTGCCCGAGTTTGAAAACGGCACCCGCTGCATTGCCCAAGCCATCGCCAGCAGCAGCGCTTTCAGCATTGCCGGCGGCGGCGACACGCTGGCGGCCATCGCCAAATACGGCATAGCGCCAGACGTGGGCTACATCTCCACAGGCGGCGGCGCCTTTCTGGAAATGCTGGAAGGCAAAACCCTGCCCGCCATCGAAATCCTGCAAAAGCGCGCCACGGCCTGAAAACCCGCTCACGAAAACCTGATCGCAGTCTGGTCAGCAGGACGGAAGGCAAGGCAGCGTGCTCCCGCACCACCGGCAAGTGGCTTATTTCGCTTCTCTATTCATAGCATGAGGTCCTGCTGGAAACTGCGGGAAACGATATTTCCGCCCCTTGAATTTGCTCCTGTTTTTGATGCAATCTGCGCCCGAGACGGCGCAAGCCGGAGGGTTTCAGCCTTGGCGCAGTTTCCGGCATTGGTCCAGGACGCCGCCAATGAGCAGGCGCTGATTGATTCACCATCGTGCGTGCACACCAGCAACAGCGCCGGGGCGAAAACAAGGTGCCCAGAGCATCGGGCACTGCCTGACTGAGCGCCAGATTCACGCTTGCGCTTCAGAAAACCCCGCTCCCCGCTGACTTTCACCTTACGCCAGGCAGACGCACAACTTGGAGAGCGCCGACACATTCCGACCGGGCGAGCAGGCAAAACGGCTATTGCCGACAAGGCTTGTGACGTGCGCAGCAGAGTCATTGGAACCTTGCTGACTACAGGCACGGAAGTGGTTCCATCGTGCGGCAAAGAGCAGCGTGAAGATGACGTGGATCTTTACAAGGCACACCACGCCATCGAGAACTTCTTTGAACCTGTTCAGAGTCTGTCCGTGAGGGGTGAACGTGCGGATCAGGATGGGCTGAAAGGCGCAAACCGCAGATGGGCCTCGTAGCCCGCCAAGGATTTGCAACGCTACAGGCTGCCCGGGTCCGCGCTTTCCGCTCCCACGGGCAAACCTTGAGCGGGCTCTTTGCACGCCTGAAGCAGCGGCGGATCACTGTCACTCGCTACGACAAAGCATCTCGCAACCAACTGCCTCGGCGTTATTCATCTCGTTTCCGCCATCAATTGGATGATGTGATGGAACGATTCAGGGCATTCCGCCATGAATAAAACAGCAAGATGCCGTATGTGGCGGTGTGTTCGCATGCAACCTTCACTGCCCACGCCTTGCGCGCCTGATGCGCTCCTGCCGCCTCTTTCAGGCGGGCTTTGAACAGAGCTATTCAAGCTGGCGCAGCGCAGCAGCGGTCAATGACCCGCTTCACCAGCGCGTCTGGCGCACCGCGCACGATGGCTTGGCCGAGGCCATCGACCAGCACAAAGCGGATTTCGCCCGCCAACGTTTTCTTGTCCAGCCGCATCAGCTCCAGATAGCGGCCTGCGTTATCGGCGGTATTCAGCACAGGGCCGTGCACGGGCAGGCCCGCCGCCGCGATGATCGCTGTCAGGCGCTGAACAAAGGCTGCATCCGCCAAGCCCAGCTCCTGCGAAAGCATGGCCGCCATGACCATGCCCGCGCCCACAGCCTCGCCATGCAGCCACGCGCCGTAGCCCATGCCAGCCTCAATGGCATGGCCGAAGGTATGTCCGAAATTGAGAATGGCGCGCAAACCCGCCTCCCGCTCGTCAGCGCCCACCACTTGCGCCTTGATTTCACAGCTGCGCCTGACGGCATGGGCCAGCGCCTGCGGCTCGCAGGCGCGCAATGCGGGCAGATGCGCCTCGACCCAATCAAGGAAAGCCATGTCGGCAATCGGGCCATATTTGATGACTTCAGCCAGACCAGCGGAAAGCTCGCGCGCAGGCAGGGTTTTGATTGCGTCCAGATCGCACACAACCCTTTGCGGCTGATAGAACGCGCCAATCATGTTTTTGCCCAGCGGGTGGTTGATGGCCGTTTTCCCACCCACAGACGAGTCCACCTGCGCCAGCAGCGTAGTTGGCACCTGCACGAAAGGCACGCCACGCATATAGCAGGCTGCGGCAAAGCCTGTGATGTCGCCTACCACGCCGCCGCCCAAAGCGTAAAGCGTAGTTTTGCGGTCTGCCCCTTGTTGAAGCAAGGCGTCAAAAATCAGGTTCAGCGTTTGCCAATTCTTGTAAGCCTCGCCATCAGGCAGCGCCAGGATTTGCACACTGGCATGGCGGCCAGATAGCGTCTGCGCCAGCCTGCGGGCATACAGTGGCGCTACTGTTTCATTACTCACGATCAGCGCGCGCCCATTGCCTGCCGCTTCTGGCGCCGCGCCAAATGCATCAGCGCAATCAAGCAGCCCTGCGCCAATCAGAATGGAATAACTGCGCTCACCCAGCGCAATAGAAACATGCTGCGTATTCATGCCAAGTCTTCTTCATAAAGGCAGGCACAGAAATTCCGGCTTGCCAATAAACTGCTGCAACAATACAAGACCAAAATAATGGGTTAAATAGAATTTATATTATTCAAAAAGAAAACCAATGACGGTCGCGTATTCGGGGCCAGCAGTCTGGCTTACAATTTCACGATAATTATTGCGTGGCATGCAAATAAATCGCTTCAGCCAGTCTCACTGCCTGGCAATGATTTACACGTCAAATCCAGTTGCATCATCACCCGGCTCACCAGCAAAGCTGGCGAAGATCCGCAAGCGTCAAACGTGAAATCAGCCACTTCCTTATACAGCAACTCGCGCTCTTCATATAAATCCTGCAAGCGCGCCATGGGATCTGCCACTTGTAGCAGAGGCCGCTTTGTGTCGTTTCGCAATCGCCTTATCAACTGTTCCGGTGAAGCGCGCAAATACACCACCACTCCTCGTTCGCGCATTCGCTGGCGGTTTTCGCTTCGAAGCACTGCGCCACCTCCCGTGGCCAACACGCAGCTCCCCTGCATGGTCAATTCATCAATCACTCGTTCTTCAAAATCTCTGAACGTCTTTTCTCCTTCACGTGCAAAAAATGCTCTGATCGTCTCACCCAGGCGGGACTCAATAATCTGATCAGAATCAAAAAAAGGCAACTCACGCCTTCGCGCAAGTTGCCTCCCAATCGTTGACTTGCCAGAACCTGGCAAGCCAACGAGTATCACTCGCTCCATCATGGAGTTGGAGTTGGAGTTGGAGTTGGAGTTGGAGTTGGAGTTGGAGTTGGAGTTGGAGTTGGAGTTGGAGTTGGAGTTGGAGTCGAACACGAGGCACCTTCGCTGCCATATGGACTAATCATGCCTGGAGCTGATTTGTCTTTGCTATTCACATCAGACGCTGCCGCTGGCAAGAACTGCCCTGGCGTCGCATTGCGGGTTTCAGACCCTCCTACCTGCGCCGAAGCAACGACTCGCATGCTTGCCCAATGCGCATAGCGCTTTGCATATTGCATATAGAAATAGGCGAATCCATTTTCATCAGTCGTTACTGTTATGGTATTGCCACCATTGGCTGTTGTTGTTCCATCGGCTTTGGCCGGGATCAAACTGACTACAAAACCTGGCTTCAAGCCAGCAGGATCCGACACCAGGTTTGCTTCTCCGGGATCCCTGATTCCATTGAAGTTAATGTCTTCATTGGGATGATAATTGGGTGGGTAAGGTGCCCAAACGCTTCCATTCCAACAGCGCACGCCTGTCGCATATTCAAATGGTTCAGCGCGCAACGTGACGGGCAATGACGATTGAGCGGCACCCGCCGAGTTCGTGACATAAACAGTATGCAGCTTACGATATTGGGTATCTCCATTGGCGGACTCAATGACTGTGCTTTCACCCAAAGCAATAGAAAGACCATCACCGCCAACTGTCAGTGTTGCATCACCTTTTACGGTATTCGCGTCCTCTCCACCCAAAGCAGCGCGAATTTTTACTTGATCAGATCCCGTGCTACGAGGGCCAGCATAAAAAGTATTTTTCGCACGGCCTTGCTCATTGGTTTTAACCGAAGTCGCCGCCAAACGTCCACCGCTCAAATCTGCCAGTATGGTGAAATACACTGGCATATTAGCCACCGGATTTCCCTGATCATCCAGCAGTAATGCATCAATAACGGCTGAATTGCCAGAAGTTGCTGCACTTGTTTGAATGGCATTAGGATTAGCCTGAACAATCAAACGAGTAGGCGAGAGGGCCATAAATTGAGCAGACAAGGTTCCAATACCTTGGAGGCTGCCAGAAGTCACTTCTGCTTTAATGCTCGTCGTACCCGCATCAGTTGAAAGCACGTACCCTTCCGCATAACCAGCGGCATTGGTTGTAATTACCTTTGATGAAACAACAGGGACAGTATTAGGGTCAGGTGTGCAAACAGTGGCGCCCGCATCAACAATACATCCTCGCGTCGTACTGAAAAGTACCTTTGTTCCCGCTGCAACGGGCGACTGGTTGCCATCCATCACACGAACGACAACCCGGTTGGCCTGGTTCAAGTGCCAATAAGGCGACTCCGTGGTCAATTGAATAACAGCGCTACCAACAGATATATCCAGATAACGCGATGTATTTTCGGCATTCAGGCCGTCCGCAACCAGGCGAACACTTCCTGCAGCCGTGGGCTTGTATTTGAACGTCGCAATGCCGTTGCTTCCTGTCTGAACGGAAGCCACTTGGGCCTGCGATCCGCCTTGCTGGGCGGTGATGGTTACGCCAGCATTGGATACAGTTTCTCCGGCCGCGTCACGAACATTGACTGTGTATTCACCTTCCTGATTGACACCCAATGAGGTATCACCACTCAAAGCCACCGTCGTGCCTTCGACTTTGAGATCGATTTTCTTACTGGCGCCTTTGGCCGCCACCGTCACGCCAAATGAACGATTCAAGGCGTTATCTGTCTTGGGCGGAGTCAGTTCCGCCGTCGCGACCCCTTTATCGTTTGTCGTTGTCACGGGACTCAATGAGCCATATTCCGTCTTGAACGCCACAGGAAAATTGGGAATGGCAACGTTACCGGAATCTTTGACAATGGCCGTAATCGTAATGGCTGCGCCTGCCCCTCCCGTCGGGATCGACGCTGCGCTGGAATACACATCCACGCTGCTGGCCGAACGGGCAGTCGTACCACCGCCAGAATTGTTGTCCCGCGGATTGGTTCCAGGATCCCCCCCGCCGCCGCCACAGGCCGCAACCAGCATGGCTACGCCAGCGCATGCGATCGCATGCCTCAGAAAATGCAAATGCTTCATCTCATGTTGCTCCAAAAAAATTATCGAAGGGCAGTTTGATCAGAAATAATCTTTGGCGTTATAAACACCAGTATCTCTTCCTTCCGCGAGGAACGAGTGCGATTCTTGAACAGATTACCAACCACCGGAATATCACCCAGCAAAGGAACTTTGGCAACACTGTCCTTTTCCGTCAATTCAAATATACCGCCAATCACAACGGTGCCGCCATTCTCAACCAGCACCTGTGTTTTAACGCGTTTTGTATCAATTGACATTGCGCCTGCCACAACAGTTCCCGGGCTATCTTTATTAACAGCCAGATCCAGAATGATGCTGCCTTCTGGAGTAATTTGAGGAGTGACCTCCAGACTCAAGACGGCTTTCTTGAATTGAACGGATGTCGCACCATTCTGCGCAGACTCCTGATACGCGAATTCAGTACCTTGCTCAATAATCGCCTTTACCTGATTGGCGGTCACCACCCTCGGGCTTGAAACGACTTTGCCTTGCCCATCAGCTTCCATGGCCGACAGCTCAAGGTTCAGGAAGCGGTTAGCAGCCGCACTGAAAAGAGACAAGGCAAACGTAGCAGGAGCACTGCCATCAACAGCGCTGGCTGGCAAATTCAGGAATTGCGTTGTCGAAGTATTCAACATACTCGACTCCCCTTCCCCCGTCGTCGCGGAAACCGCGTTGTAGGAGCCTCCCAAAGCAACACGATTGCTGCCGCGCACCCTATAACCGGGATCGCCGCCGCGTACCCCTCGCAAATCGGACCCGCCCAATTTAACGCCAAGCGAACGGCCAAATGAATCGCTGGCTTCGACAATCCGGGCTTCAATCAACACCTGCCGCACCGCCACATCGAGCTTGGCGATCATTTCCTGAACTTGGGCCAAGCGCGACGGTATGTCAGAGACAAAAATCTGGTTGGTTCGAGGCTCAGCAATAACACTTCCTCGGTTGCTCAAAATCCTTGATGTATTACCACCTTGAGTTCCGCTGCTTCGCGTCAACTGCTCAGCTATATCCGCAGCTTTTGCGTAATTCAATTGAAAAGATTGTGTGCGAAGCGGTTCCAAATCCTGTATGGCTGCTTGCGCTTCAAGCTCCGCTTTTTCTTTTGCGGCCAGCTCATCTTTCGGTGCAATCTGAAGCACGTTGCCGTTTTTCTTCATTCCCAGGCCCTTGGCCTGCAGAATAATGTCAAGCGCTTGATCCCATGGTACATCCTTCAGACGCAGCGTCACGTTGCCAGTCACGGAATCGGACGTCACCACATTGAAATTCGTAAAATCCGCAATAACTTGAAGCAGCGAACGAACTTCAATGTTTTGGAAATTCAGAGAAAGCTTTTCTCCGCGATAACCCCCCCCCTGGGCCAATTTTCCATCATCAGTTTTCTGCTGACGAATTTCTACAACCAACTGATTATCGCTTTGATAGGCTGAATGTTCCCATTGTCCCTTAGGCTCAATTGTCATGCGCACGCGGTCTCCGCTCTGAACCGCGCTAATCATCTGAACCGGAGTACCAAAATCAGACACATCCAGCTTTCGGCGCAATCCTTCAGGAAGGCTGGTTTTCAGGAACTCCACAACCAGCTTGTCTCCCTGCTGACGAATATCGACCCCAACCTGATTGCTATCCAAATCAATAACAACCCTTCCCGCATTCTCCACGCCGCGTCTAAAGTCAATATTTTTCAGTGGAGCTACACTTGTATTTCTGCTTTCAGAAAAAACCGTGCTTCCTCCTTTCTCCGAAGACGCCGCCTCAGAAGCGGGTGCTAGCGACACCAGCAAGGAATTCCCATCAATCACAGACTTATAAGGTGTTGCCCGCTTAAGATTCAGAACAACGCGGGTTCGGTCATTTGCCTGAACAACATTGACTCCCTTTACATTGCCTTGATTGATTCCAACATTTGTATGTCCCATGCCATTACGAACGCCGGGGAAATCCAAGGCGATCCGTGCTGGCGATTGCACTGCAACGCCATCGGGCACAGCCTTCAATGGTTCAGAGAAATCGATGCGAACCACATCAACCCCCCCTTGGATGGAGCTGGAAACCGCTTCAATTTGGGGATCGGCATATACCGCCGAGAAAAATCCCACCATTACGCTTGCAACAATTGCATCGCGCGCCGAATTTCCAATATACCGCATGACCTTGATCATTTATCGCTCTCCTGCAATTGCATTACTGTAATCTTCTCTATCCATTCGCCCAGAGAATCCTGGACAATTTCACGCAAAGTAATCTGCCCTTCATCAATGGCCATGATCTTTCCATAATCCTGACCAAGATGATTCCCTGGAACAACCTGATAAAGAAGATTGTCCACCTTTACCAACCCAACAATACGACCGCCTTTTGTCAAACTGCCTACCATGACAATGGTATCGAGCGGATAATTTTCTAAAGGTTCTTTAGCTCTCTTTTCTTCTGCTGCAATCAAAAGCGCTCCTGCATTCTGCGCTTTGTCTTTTTGCAAAGCCACCGTTAACCGACTCATATTGAATGGGTCTGCCGCTTCACTTTCCTTGTACTTGGCCGCCACAAACTGTTTAGGCTCGCTAATCGGCGTGACCTTTGGAACAACAGACCGTCGCTCCTGGTCCATCCATTGCCTCAACTCTTCCTGGTAGGAGGCTGCACATCCGACGACGCCCAGCACACACAAGGACAACAGACCAATAATTTCAGATTTTCTGACAATCATTTCTTGTCCTTCTTCTGTTTTGCCTGACGCTGAGCCTCTATTTCCTTTTCATCCAGATAACGGAAAGTCTTTGCAGTGGCCTCAAGCATCAATTCTCCCGTCCCGGAACCATTGTCTTTCGCAGGATTCATGGTTATATTATTAAGGGTAACGATTCGGGACAAATTCGCTACATCCGCAGCAAAGTTAGCTACATCATGGAATTTCCCCGACCCCTTGATAGAAATAGGCAGCTCCGCATAATAATCCTGAACCACGACTTGATTTGGACGAAACAAATTGACCTGCAATCCCCTGGCATACCCCGCCTGACTGATATCAGAGAGCAATGCATCCATTTCAGCCTCGCTTGGAAGCTGCCGCTCCAATAAGGCAACGTACTGTTGAACTTCTTCCAGCTGCTGCTTCAGCGCATCCAAGTTCACTGCCTTTGCAACTTTCGTTTTGTATTCTTGCCGCAGTGTTTCTTCTTTTTGACGCGCCTCATCAAGCTCCGCCATGACCTTCTGCACAAAGAAGAACCATACCACCGCCGCCGTCAGCACTACCACCAGCAGACACAACGCATATCGGGGAATTGCTGGCCATAGCCCCGGATCCCGCATGTCAAGATTCTGGAACTGGTCACCGATTCGTCCAATTGATTCATTGAGATTTTTTTTATCTTTCGCAGCCACTTGCTCACCTCAATCATTTGCCATTGGTTTCTGCCTTGCTTTCAGCGCTACCCAGCTGCGCACGGACCGTAAAGTTATAGACCCTGCGCTTGTCCGTCTTGCTCAATGACAAATCACCGGCCACCACTTCGATCAACTCAGGCTGCCTGACCCATTCTGTATTGCGCGTGAGGTTCCTCAGCAGTTCGGAAACGCGCTCACTCGATTGGGCAGCCCCCCCTATCAGCACGCTACGCCCCTCCTGTTTGATGGATTTCAGGTACATGCCTTCTGGCAGTTGCTGGACCAATTCATTGAACAAATGAACAGGGAGATTGCGATCCGCCTGCAAGGTCTCGACTGCCCGCTGCCTTGCCTTCAGCGCATCAATTTCATTTTGCAGATTGGCGATTTCCTTGATCTCGGCGTCCAGTTTCTGGTTTTCGCTAATCAGAAACTGATTTCGGCCCTCCTGCATTTCAATCTGGCCTTGATACCACATATAAATGACACCACCGATCGCTGCGCCAACGGCTGCTGAAACAAGCAGAGCCACATTAAAAGCCTGACGCGCCTTCTTGCGTGCAATTTCACGGTGCGGAAGCAGGTTAATCAAAATCATGACGCAAGCCCCCTCAGCGCAAGCCCGCATGCCGTCAGATACGACGCAGCTTCTCTTGCCATTTTTCCTTTGTTGACGCTCCGGCTGATATTCATTCCATCAAATGGATTGACCACCTGACATTGAACAGAGGCGTGTTGCGCAATAGTTTCAGCCAAACCGGGCAACGATGCCGTTCCTCCCGCAAGAAAAATTGCATCCACACGGTTATGCGGCGTGCTGGTGAAAAAGAATTTCAGCGCTCGTTCAACTTCGATTGCCAGCGTTTCGACAAAAGGCTGCAACACGGCGCTTGCATAATCTTCAGGCAATTCGCCACTGCGCTTCTTGGCTTCTGCCTCTTCAAAAGTGAAACCGTATTGACGGACCAGCATTTGAGTCAGCTGTGCACCGCCAAAAACCTGATCACGCTCATAAATCAGCTCATCGTTGCGCAACACCTGCATCGACGCCAAAGTCGCGCCAATTTCAAATAAGGCAACCAGTGAGTCCCTGCCGCGGCCAGGCAACCTCCAGATCAGACGATTGACCGCTATTCGCGACGCGTTGGTTTCCACGTCAATCACGATAGGTTCAAGCCCCGCAGCCTCCGCCAGACCTCGGCAGTCTTCCACTTTTTCCTTGCGGGCAGCTGCGATCATGACGTCCACGTCGCCAGCCGAAGCCTGGCTAGGCCCTATGACGCAGAAGTCCAGGCTCACTTCATCCAGGGAGAAAGGGATGTACTGATTGGCTTCTGACTCAACATAGACCTCCAGCTCCCGCTCGCCCAGCCCTGCCGGAAGAACAATTTTCTTGGTGATGACCACCGAAGCAGGGAGGGCCATGGAAACGCGCTTGGCTTTGGTGCCGCTTTTGCGCACCACGCGCCGGACGGCCTCGACCACTTCATCGAATTTCTCGATGTTGCCGTCGGTGATCCAGCCGCGCTCAAGCGGCTCAATGGCGCAGTGCTCCAAAGAGAAAGAACCCGGGCGGCCTTGCGTCAGCTCAACCAGCTTGACGCTGGACGCACTGATGTCCAAGCCCGCCACAGGCGCAGACTTTGTGCTGATCAGGGAATCAAAAAAACTCAAGAGGACACCTCGTTGCTTTGTATTTCTGAAGGTGAAATTCCTTACGAATTCGCTCAAATCCTAGCAGCAAACCCATCGCCAAGGAAAGAAAAGCAGCCTGTTCGCCCCTACAAAGTGTTGCCAAGAACTAACAAATGCAACCTTCGCTCACGCTCTGTTCCCGGCAGCTCACGCACGGCTACAGATCGCGCCAAAAGGGCGTTGCGCAGGTTGATAGACTGGCAGGCTTGCTGCGCAAGGCCGTGCGCTGATGGTCGCATGAAACCTTGCTTTTCCCAGACAGGGGCGGCGTCAAACGTTAAAAAAACCCGCAATTTGTGAACAAAACCACACCTTCCCGTGCTGGCGACGCCACGCCGCCGATGACGCGCCGCGTTCTGAAATTCTGTGCCGGCATTCTGATCACGCTGGCAGCCATGGCGGCCAGCGCGGCTTTTGTGCTCGGCATCGCCTTTGCCTTGGCCTACTCCAATCTGCCAGACATCTCCGAGCTGCTGAACTATTACCCCAAGCAGCCCTTGCGCGTGTACAGCGCCGATGGCGATCTGATCGGCGAGTTCGGCGAAGAGCGCCGCAGCATGGTGCCTGTCAATGACATTCCCAAAGTGATGCGCGATGCCGTGGTGGCCATTGAAGATGCGCGCTTTTACCAGCATGGCGGCGTGGACTACATCGGCGTTTTGCGCGCCGCTCTCGCCAACTTGCGCCGCGTCAAAAGCCAGGGCGCTTCCACCATCACCATGCAGGTGGCGCGCAACGCCTACCTCAGCCCTGAAAAGTCCTACACCCGCAAGCTCTACGAGATGCTGCTCACCTACAAGCTCGAGCAGCAGCTCACCAAAGACCAGATTCTTGAGATCTATATGAACCAGATTTATCTGGGCAACCGCTCCTACGGCTTTGCGGCAGCGGCCGAAACCTACTTCGGCAAGCCCCTGCAAGACATCTCGCTGGCTGAAGCGGCCATGCTGGCCGGGCTGCCGCAAGCGCCTTCGGCCAACAACCCCATCAGCAATCTGCCGCGTGCGCGCATCCGCCAGCATTACATCCTGGACCGCATGGCCGCCCACCATTTCATCACGCAGGCCGAAGCGGATGAAGCCAAAAAAGAGCCGCTGAACATCCGCCCCCCCGTCAAGCCCACCACGATACCTGCCGAGTACGCCGCCGAAATGGCCCGCCAGCTCATCTACGCCCAGTACGGCGATGAAACCTACACGCGCGGGCTGAACGTGTACACCACCATCCAGAGCCGCGAGCAAAGCGCCGCCTACACCGCCGTGCGCGACGGCATCATGAACTACGAGCGCCGGCAGGTGTACCGGGGGCCTGAAAAATTCATCGACTTGCCGCAAGACGCCCAGGGCATCATGGACGCCGTGGACGACGCGCTTGACAGCCACCCCGACAACGGCGACCTGCTGGCCGCCGTCGTGCTGGAAGCCTCGCCCAAAAAAGTCATCGTTCTGCCCCGCAGTGGCAGCCTCATCGAAATCACTGGCAACGGCCTGCGTCCGGCGCAATCGGGCCTTTCGCCCAAGGCGCGGCCCGCCGTGCGCATCCGTCCTGGCGCCATCATCCGCATCATGCAGGTGGGCAAGGAATGGCACATCACGCAGCAGCCTGAAGTGGAAAGCGCGCTGGTGGCGCTTGATCCGCGCACCGGCGCCATCGAGGCCATGGTGGGCGGCTTCGACTTCGCCAAAAACAAGTTCAACCACGCCACGCAAGCCTGGCGCCAGCCCGGCTCCAGCTTCAAGCCCTTCATCTACTCCGCCGGGCTGGAAGCGGGCATGTCGCCGGCCACTGTCATCAATGACACCCCGTTGTATTTCGATGCCAGCGTCACCGGCGGCAAGCCCTGGGAGCCCAAAAACTACGACGGCTCCTTTGAAGGCCCGATGACCATGCGCCGCGCGTTGATGCGCTCCAAGAACATGGTCTCCATCCGCATCCTGCAAGCCGTCACCCCGCAAGTGGGGCAAGAGTGGGTCACGCGCTTTGGCTTTGACGCCGACAAGCAGCCGCCCTATCTGCCCATGGCGCTCGGCTCAGGCTCCGTCACCCCGCTGCAAATGGCCGCCGCTTTTGCCGTCTTTGCCAATGGCGGGCATCTCGTGCAGCCCTACCTCATCACTCGCATCACCGACAGCAATGGCCGCACTCTCGTCGAAACGCCTGCGCCCGAGCTGACGGAAGAAAACCGCGTCATCAGCGCCCGCAACGCCTTCATCACCGGCACCATGCTGCAAGACGTGGCCCGCGCCGGCACCGCCGCCCGCGCCCAAAGCACGCTCAAACGCAGCGATCTCTACGGCAAAACCGGCACCACCAATGACGCCGTGGACGCCTGGTTCGTCGGCTACCAGCCCACCCTCGTGGCCGCCGTGTGGATGGGCTACGACCAGCCGCGCAACCTGGGCAGCCGCGAAACCGGCGGCGGCCTGAGCCTGCCCATCTGGATTGACTTCATGCGCACCGCCCTAAGCGGCGTGCCCGTGGCGCAAGTCAAGCCGCCCGAAGGCGTGACCCGCTCCAGCGGCGACTGGACCTACACCGAATACGCCAACGGCTCCGGCATCACCCACTTGGACGGCGCAGGGCAGGAAAGCGACTCCTTCCTGGACGATGACGACGACGGTGCCGGCCAGCCCGCCACAGGCGCGCCCCGGACTGAGCGCAACCGCATCCTCGATCTGTTCCAGAACTGAGCTTGGCGCGAAGGCAGGCGCAAGAGAACGAAAGAAAGAGCAGCTCCCGCGTCCTCCTGCTGGCTGGCCGCACGGCGGCATCCCGACCGGCAATCGCCATGCGCAGCCACGGCGCATGCGCTGCATCGGCCCGCCTCACGCCTGTTTCAGGCTGGCCGCGCTTCCTTGCCGGCACATTTCCAGCACATTTCTGGCGTGCTCCCGGCGCACTCGCCGCCGCCTTGAATCAGCTCCTCTATTCATAGCATGAGGTCCTAGTGAAAACTGCGCAAACGCCGTTTTAGACCTGTTGAATTTGCTCCTCTTTTAATAAGCCTGCCGCCCCCGCAGAGACATCAGCCCCGCCCCTCAAACCGCCGATTTCCCCGCCGCCATGAAACAGAAAAGGGCGCTCCAAGCGCCCTTTGCCTTTGCGGAAAGCAGCTCACAGTCTGACCGCGAGGAGCAGCAGATCAGAACGGCTGCAAGGAGCGAACCGCCCGGGCCCGCGCTTTTGCCCCCACGCAGCAGACTGCGAACGGAGCCTCACGGCTGCAGCCAGGCATTCACCCGCCGCACGTAGGCGGCAGGGTCGGCGGGCATTTGCCCTTCGGCCAGCAGGGCCTGGTCAAAGAGGATGTGCGCCAGATCGCCAAAGCGCGCATCGCCGCTTTCCAGGCCCGCAAGGCGCTGGACCAGCGGATGGGCGGGGTTGATTTCCAGCACGGGCTTGACATCGGGCACGCTCTGGCCGGCCTGGCGCAGCAGGCGCGCCATTTGCAGGCTCATGCCGCCGTCTTCAGCCACCAGGCAGGCGGGCGAATCCACCAGGCGGGCCGTGGCGCGCACGTCGGCGGCTTCGTCCTTGAGGGCTTCTTTCAGGCGGGCAATCAGCGGGGCGGCGGCGGCATGGGCTTGGTCGGCGGCTTTCTTTTCGGCCTCGTTTTGCAAATCGCCCAAATCCACCGCGCCACGCGCCACAGACTGCATGGGCGTGCCGTCAAACGCCTGCACAAAGTTCATGGCCCATTCGTCCACGCGGTCGCTCATGAGCAGCACTTCGATGCCTTTTTGGCGGAACAGCTCCAGCTGCGGGCTGCTTTGCGCGGCAGCGGGCGTTTCGGCGGTGAGGTAGTAAATGGCCTTCTGGCCCTCTTTCATGCGCGCCTTGTAATCGGCCAGGCTGGTGCTGGCGTGCGTGGTGGAGGCGTAGCGCGCCAGGCCCAGCAGGCGCTCGCGCTGGGCAGCGTCTTCGCCAAGCCCTTCCTTGAGCACGGCGCCAAAGGCGCGCCAGAAAACGGCGTATTTGCCGCCTTCGGGCTGCGGGTTTTCCGGCTGGCCGGCTTCTTTGGCATCTTCTGCCTTCGCGTCCGCCGGGCTTTGTTCCGCGCTTTTCGCTTCGCTTTCCTTGGCCAGCTCTTCCAGCATGGACAGCACGCGGCGCGTGTTGCCTTCGCGGATGGCTTTGACGTCGCGGCTTTGCTGGAGCAGCTCGCGGCTGACGTTCAGCGGCAAATCGGCCGAATCCACCACGCCTTTGACAAAGCGCAGATAGCGCGGCAGCAGCTGCTCGGCATCGTCCATGATGAACACGCGCCGCACGTAGAGCTTGATGCCGGTTTTCTGCGTGCGGTCCCACAAGTCTTGCGTGGCGTGCTGCGGGATGTAGAGCAGCTGCGTGTATTCGGCGTTGCCTTCCACGCGGTTATGGCTCCAGGCCAGCGGCGGCTGCCAGTCGTGCGCCAGGTGTTTGTAGAAGTCTTCGTATTGCGCGTCGGTGATGTCTTTGCGCGGGCGTGCCCACAGGGCCGTGGCCTGGTTCACGGTTTCCCACTCGCCGGTTTTCACCATGCGGCCGGGCTGGCCTTCTTGCGGGCTGTCTTCCCACTTTTCGCCTTCCATCTGAATGGGCAGGTCGATGTGGTCGGCGTACTTGGCAATCAGCTCGCGCAAGCGCCAGCCGTCGGCAAATTCCAGCGCGTCTTCGCGCAAGTGCAGCGTCACGCTCGTGCCGCGCTCTTCGCGGGTGATGGGGGCCACTTCAAAGTCGCCCGCGCCTTCGCTGCTCCAGCGCACGCCTTGCTCGGGCGGCAGGCCCGCGCGGCGCGATTCGACCGTTATGCGATCGGCCACGATGAAGCCCGCGTAAAAGCCCACGCCAAACTGGCCAATCAGCTGCGCGTCCTGCTTTTGGTCGCCCGAGAGGCGGCTCATGAATTCGCGCGTGCCGCTTTTGGCGATGGTGCCCAGATTGGCCACGGCCTCTTGCTCGCTCATGCCGATGCCGGTGTCTGCCACCGTGAGCGTGCGCGCAGCCTTGTCAAAGCTGATGCGCACGCGCAAATCGGGCTGGCCGCCATACAGGCTGGCGTCCGACAGCGCCTCAAAACGCAGCTTGTCGCACGCGTCCGAAGCGTTGGAAATCAGCTCGCGCAAGAAGATTTCGCGGTTGGAATAAAGCGAGTGGGTGACCAGGTGCAGCAGCTGCGCCACTTCGGCCTGAAAAGCGTGCTTCTGGGGATTTGAGGAATCTGCGGTGCTCATGCGTTCTTTCTCATCAAAAAAACAATGCCGCCGCACATAAGGCCGCCACTGGCGGCTTCAAGGCTGAACGGCCGCACGCAAGACCCGCGCGGCTGATGCTTGCAAAGCTGCCCTCAGAACAGGTTCTCTGGCTGGTATTTCAGCCTGGTGGCATCAAAAACAAGAGCAAATTCAAGGCATCGAAATACGGCTTTGCGCACATTTCACTAGGACATCACGCTATGAATAAAGAAGCGAAAGACAGCCATCTATCCAGTGCCCGTACCCACATCCTGCTCTTTCCGCCCTCTCAGCCAGACTTTGAACAAGTTCCTGGCGCGCGACCGTCAAAGCAGAAAGCAGCAGGCGCAAAAAAAGCGCACCGCAAGCAGTGCGCCTTGCCGTGGCCGGGGTTGTCCGGGCAACCGCGCCAATCAGCTCAGGCCCTGGGCCTTCAGGTCTTCGTAGCCGCCCTGGTTGGTTACGTTCTTGTAGCCCAGCTCGCGCATGATTTGCTCGGCCTGGCCGGAGCGGCGACCGCTGCGGCAATACAAATGCACGGCGGCATTTTTGTCGGGCACGGCGGACTGAATGCGCTCGGCAAACTCCTGCAAGGGAATGTTGGCCGCGTCTTTCAGGTGGCCTTGGCCGTACTCTTCGGGCGTGCGTACGTCAATCCAGATGCCGGGGGCTTTGGTGGCGGCGGGTGAAGCCTGGGCGGCGGAAGCAGTCATGTGTGCAGCGGTGGAAGAAGGGGTTTGCGCGCAGGCGGTCAGCGAAGCGAAGGCGGCCAGCGCGGCCAGAAGCAGTTTTTGCATGTGAATGGAAAACAAGGCTGAAAAAGGGCGCGAGTCTAGAAGCGCCTGGCCTTGCCAGCTGACAGGGCCGCCTAATACGCCAGTGTTTTCCAGGGGGATTCCAAGCAGGCCTTGCCAAAACACGGATCAGTGGCATGCCGCCGCTTCACACGCGCGTGAACACCAAAGAGCCATTGGTGCCGCCAAAGCCGAAGTTGTTTTTCAGGGCGGCTTGCAGCCTGACATCGCGCGCGGTATTGGCGCAGTAGTCCAGGTCGCACTCGGGATCGGGCGTGTGCAGATTGATGGTGGGCGGCACTTTCTGGTGGTGCAGGGCCAGCACGGTGAAGATGCTTTCAATGCCGCCCGCGCCGCCCAGCAGGTGCCCGGTCATGGACTTGGTGGAGCTGATCACGAGCTTGCGCGCCTGCTCGCCAAAAGCGGCCTTGATGGCGTTGGTTTCATTGATGTCGCCCAGCGGCGTGGAGGTGCCGTGGGCGTTGATGTAGTCCAGCTCGTCAGCGTTCAGCCCCGCATCGCGCAGGGCCGCCTGCATGGCGCGGCGGGGGCCGTCCACATTGGGGGCGGTGATGTGGCTGGCGTCGCCGCTCATGCCAAAGCCGGCCAGCTCGGCGTAAATCTTCGCGCCGCGCGCCTTGGCGCGTTCGTACTCTTCCAGCACCAGAATGCCCGCGCCTTCGCCCAGCACGAAACCATCGCGCTCCTTGTCCCACGGACGGGAAGCGGCGGCAGGGTCGTCGTTGCGGGTGGAGAGGGCGCGCATGGCGGCAAAGCCGCCCACGCCCAGCGGCGAAACCGTGGATTCAGCGCCGCCGGCCACCACCACATCGGCATCGCCATACTGGATGAGGCGCGCGCCCTGGCCGATGCAGTGCAGCCCCGTTGAGCAGGCCGTGGCCAGCGTGAGATTGGGGCCTTTGAAGCCGAATTTGATGGAAACATGCCCCGCCAGCAAATTGACGATGGAGGCGGGCACGAAAAAGGGCGAAATGCGGCGCGGGCCGCGCTGGGCGTAATCGGCGCAGGTTTCCTCGATCATGGGCAGGCCGCCGATACCAGAGCCGATGACGCAGGCAATGCGCTCGGCCTGCGCCTCATCCAGCGCCTCGCCCGTAGGCAGGCCCGCATCGGCCACGGCTTCGGCGGCGGCGACCAGGCCGTACTTGATGAAGGTGTCCATCGTTTTGGCTTCCTTGGTGGAAACCACGGCGGACACATCCAGCCCCTTGACTTCGCCCGCAATGCGGCAGGCAAAAGCCGATGTATCAAAACGGGTGATGGCGGTGATGCCGCTCTGGCCTGCCAGCAGGCTGGCCCAGCTCTGGCTGACGTCGTTGCCGACGGGGCTGACGCAGCCCAGGCCGGTGACGACAACGCGGCGACGGTGTTGGCTCATCTTGTCTTGCTCCACAAAATCAAAGGGCCAACAGCAAAACTCCCGCAGACGGGAGCGGGCCTGTCGGCGGGAGTGGCCTTGCAAGCGGCGGCCTGGACCGGGCGATCATGGAGCGCCGGGCAGCGCGCCTGCTGACGGCATGCGCGTGGGCCGGTCAGGCTGCCTTCTTGGTGTTGGCGTAGTCGATGGCCGCCTGAACCGTGGTGATTTTTTCGGCGTCTTCGTCCGGAATCTCGATGCCGAACTCATCTTCCAGGGCCATCACCAGCTCCACAGTGTCCAGAGAATCAGCGCCCAGATCGGCCACGAATGCTTTTTCGTTGGTGACCTGGGACTCTTCCACGCCAAGCTGCTCGGCGATGATTTTCTTGACACGTGCTTCGATATCGCTCATGGATTCCCTCTAAGGGTTGTGAAAAACAGGGGATTCTAGCCGCGCTTGCAGAGAGCGCTGGCGCGGCCTGCCGCAGCATCGGCGGCCTTCAGTCCATGAACATGCCGCCATTGACGTGCAGCTGCTGCCCGGTCACATACGCCGCGCCGGGGCTGGCCAGCCAGGCCACGGCATGGGCCACTTCTTCAGCCGTGCCCATGCGGCCCAGCGGAATTTGCGCGGCCAGCGCCTTTTGCTGCTCTTCGGGCAGCACGGCCGTCATGTCGGTGGCGATAAAGCCCGGGGCCACGCAATTGACCGTCACGCCCCGGCTGGCCAGCTCGCGCGCCAGCGCGCGCGTCATGCCCGCCACGCCCGCCTTGGCCGCCGCGTAGTTGGCCTGGCCGGGGTTGCCCGTGGCGCCCACCACGCTGGTGATATTGACGATGCGCCCATAGCGCTGCTTCATCATGGGCCGCATCACGGCGCGGCTCATGCGAAAGACGGCCGTGAGATTGGTTTCCAGCACTGCGTTCCAGTCTTCGTCTTTCATGCGCATGGCCAGCGTGTCGCGCGTGATGCCGGCGTTGTTCACCAGCACATGCAGCGCGCCGCGCTCCTTGACGATGGACTCCGCCAGCGCTTCGCACGCCGCGCCATCGCGCACGTCCAGCGTCACGCCCTTGCAGCCCGGCCAGGCGGCCAGCGCCGCCGAAATCTTCTGCGCGCCTTCATCTGACGTGGCCGTGCCAATCACGGCCATGCCGCCAGCCGCCAGCGTCTGGGCAATGGCCGCGCCAATGCCGCGCGTGGCGCCCGTGACCAGGGCGATTTGTTGGGTTGAACCGGTCATGAAAACTTCACTCCTTCCATTGATGAAACTTGAAATGGCGGCCAGCAAACGCCTCGCCGGGCCGCGAATTACAGCGCCTTGACCTGCGCCAGCGTCGCCGGGTCATACAGGGCGGCGCTCGCCAGGCTGTCGTCAATCCGCTTGGTCATGCCTGCCAGCGCCTTGCCGGGGCCGCATTCGACGATGGCCGCAGCGCCCAGCGCCTTGAGCTTTTGCACGCATTCCACCCAGCGCACAGGGCTGAAAGCCTGGCGGTAGAGCGCGTCGCGGATGCGGGCCGGGTCGCTTTCCACCGCCACGTCCACGTTGTTCACCACGGGAATTTGCGGCGCGGCCAGCGTCACGCCCTCCAGCGCGGCTTTGAGCTTTTCAGCAGCGGGCTTCATCAGGCTGGAGTGAAACGGGGCCGAAACCGGCAGCGGCAGCGCACGCCGCGCGCCCATTTCCTTGAGAACGCCGCAGGCCTTGTCCACCGCCGCTTTCGTGCCGGCAATCACGGTTTGCGTCAGGTCGTTGAAGTTCACGGCTTCCACCACTTCTGCCGGGTTGTTCATGGCCCGCGTGGCTTCGGCGCAGCCCTGGCGCACCTGGGCCGCATCCAGCCCCAGAATGGCCGCCATCGCCCCGGCGCCCACGGGCACGGCTTGCTGCATGGCCGTGGCGCGCAGGCGCACCAGCGGCGCGGCTTGCGCCAGCGTGAGCGCGCCAGCGGCCACCAGCGCCGAATACTCGCCCAGCGAATGTCCGGCCACGGCCACCGGCAGACCGCCGCCCTCGGCGCGCCAGGCGCGCCAGCAGGCCACGCCCGCCGCCAACATCACGGGCTGGGTGTTGGCAGTCAGTTGCAGTGCTTCTTTCGGGCCTTCGTGAATCAGGCGGGCCAGGTCTTCGCCCAGCGCGTCGCTGGCTTCGCTCAGCGTCTCGCGCACGGCGGGGTGTTCGCCCCAGGCATCCAGCATGCCGACCGATTGGGATCCCTGCCCGGGAAAAACGAAGGCGAAAGCAGTCATGACGTGTATTTCCTTTGCAATATTGAAATGTGTGAACGGCCTGTGCGCGGCCTGCAAGCGCGATTTTCAGCGGTATCCGCCCGCCACCCTCGAAACGCGCTGGATTTTTCAGGGCCTGCTTGCAAGTTGTCCGTCAAGGGCCAAAACCCGAGAGCCGGGTTGGGCTGCAAGGGGCAAATCGCCCGCAAGTCCTGGTGAAACGGGCGCGAGTCACTCTGTTTTTTGCAGCAACCCGAACCGGCTCCGGGCGGCACAATCCGCAGTCTTTTTTTCTCTCCTATGTCTTCACCTTCTTGCGAGGCTGCGGCCCCACTGGCGCGTCCGGAGCGCTTTCCCGTTGCAGCCATGCTGGCCATGGCCGTGGGCGGCTTTGGCATCGGCACGGGCGAGTTCGTCATCATGGGTTTGCTGCCCGAGGTGGCCAAGGGCCTGCAAGTGAACATTGCGCAGGCGGGGCGCGCCATCAGCGCGTATGCGGCGGGCGTGATGGTGGGCGCGCCGGTGCTGGCGGTGCTGACGGCCCAATGGCAGCGGCGCTGGCTGCTGGTGGCGATGATGCTGGCGTACGCGCTGGGCAATTTCGCCAGTGCGCTCGCGCCGGGGTATCCGTCCCTGATAGCGCTGCGCTTTGTGGCCGGGCTGCCGCACGGCACGTACTTTGGCGCGGCGGCTCTGGTGGCGGCCGCGCTGGCGCCGCCGGGGCGGCGGGCCACGTCCGTGGCGCTGGTGATGACGGGGCTGACGGCGGCAACCGTGGTTGGCGTGCCGCTGGCCACCTGGGCGGGCGAGTTTTTCGGCTGGCGCGCCGCTTTCGCGCTGGTGGGCTGCAATGCGCTGGCGGCTGCGTGGCTGATCCAGCGCCACGTGCCCGCGCAGTCCGCTCCGGCGCAAGGCAGCGTGCTGGATGAACTCTCGGCGCTGCGGCTGCCGCAGGTGTGGCTCACGCTGGGCGTGGCGGCCATTGGCTTTGGCGGGCTGTTCGCGGTGTTCAGCTACATCAAGCCGACGCTGCTGCATGTCAGCCACATGCCGCAGTCCTGGGTGCCACTGACGCTTTCGCTGTTTGGCATGGGCATGGTGGCGGGTAATCTGGCAGGCGCGCGGCTGGCGGACCGGTGGCTGATGCCTTCGATCGCGGGCGTTCTGGTCTGGGCGCTGGCCGTGATGGCGCTGTTTTACTGGGCGGCGCTGTGGCCGGTGACGGCGGCTGCGGGCCTGTTCCTGGTGGGCACCATCGGCGCGCTGGGCGTGGGCACGCAGATGCGGCTGATGGATGTGGCGGGCAAGGCGCAGTCGCTGGCTTCGGCGCTGAATCAGTCGGCTTTCAATCTGGCCAACGCGCTGGGCGCGTGGTTGGGCGGCGCGGCCATTGAGGCAGGCTGGGGCTGGCGTTCCACCAGCTGGGTGGGCGCGGCGCTGGCGCTGGGCGGCCTGGGCATGTTCGCGGCCTGCCTGTGGACGGCGCGGCGCGAAAGCCTGCGCGCCTGAGAACCTGTTCATGGCCTGGCCCCGCTAGGAGCGCGAAGCAAAGCGGAGCAGGCCAGGCACAGCCAGCAGGCCGCATGACGCTGTTTCGCTCTTCTATTCATAGCATGACGTCCTAGTGGAAACTGCGCAAGAGGCATTTTTGACCCTCTTGAATTTGCTCCTGTTTCTGGTGATGCCTGGCAGGCGGGAAACCGCCTGGGAGCGCCGTTTCCAGTCAGCTGCCCGCCCTGCGCGCCCTGCGGTTCAAGACGCGCGCCTGCCGCGCTTTCAGCGCCAGGCGGCGCGCGCCGATGACCACGCCCGTCAGGCTCAGGACCGCGCCGCCCAGGCTCAGGGCCAGCATGAAGGCGTCCCACAAGGGGCGGCGCTCCAGCAGGGGCAGCCAGTCCCAGCTGTGCAGCAGGGTAAAAAGCCAGCGGCTGGCGCGGCGGGCGCGGTCGGTGCGCTCCAGCACTTGCGCCGTGCGGGGATCGACGTAAACCCAGCTGGCGTGTTCGTCGTCAAAAACCAGGCGCAGCACGGGCAGCGGGCGGTTGGCGTGGCCGCCGGTCATGGTGTGGTCGGCGCGGGGGTAGTAGTAGAAGTCGTAGGCCGTGAGCATTTGCGCCTGGGCCACGGGGGCGGGCAGCAGGCGGGCGGCGGCTTGCTGCACTTTGCTGGCGGGCAGATCCAGCGGGGCGGCGGTGCGCGCGTCCAGCACACGGGGCGCGCCGGGCCGCTGGCTGTCAAAGGCCAGCGCGAGCGTGCGGCCCAGGGCGGGCTGCCAGCGCAGTTCGCGGATGGGGGCCGCGCCGGAATCGGCAGACGAAGCGGCGGCCAGCAGCGCCTGCGGCGCGGCCCATTCACCGGCGCGTCCGGGCAGTAAGGGGCCGCCGCGCAGGGCCTTGAGTTGCAGCGGCTCGGCCTGGCTGCTGAACACGCCCAGCGGGTTCATCGACATCAGCCCGCTGAAAACCCAGGCGCAGGCCGCCAGCGCGAACAGCATGCCGCTGATGTGATGCCAGCGCGTCATGGGCTGCGGGAAGGGCGTGCGCCTGCCGGTGCGGTAGGGCTGCCCGAAGCGCCAGCGCCAGATGCCCACCGCCGCGCCGGTCAGGACGGCCACGCAGCCGAGCGCGGCCAGGGTGTCGATGATGAGCGCCCACCACGCATCCCACGCGCCGCCCCGGAACATGTAGAGCCAATGCAGCCAGGAACCCAGGTAGTTCCAGCCACGCTCGCTGCGCGTGGCGTCGCGCACGACCTCGCCCGTGCGGCTGGAGACATACAGCTGCGTGCCCGCCGCGTCATGCAGCTGCACGTGGTGCAGCGGGCGGTGCACGTCCAGCGCGGCGGAATGGGTGTGGGCATCTTCTTCCACCAGGCCCAGATAGGAGACGGCAGCGGGCGGCGCTTGCGGCGCCTGCGCTGATTCGGCGGCAACCCATGCAGCGGCGCTGGCCAGGGCGTGGCGGGCGTCGAACGGCTGCGAATCCAGCCGCTGGCCGGTGCGCGCGTCAATCAGGATGGGCGGCGCGGCCTGCGGCCTGCGGCCCGCCATGCGGCCGTCCGTGTCAGGCGTGGCGAAATACACCGCCTGCGCGCCGCTGCTGACGGCCAGCCGCAGCGCAGCCAGCGGCTGATGCACGCCCGCCGCCTCCAGCGCCTGCTGCGGCGACAGCACCGCCTGCCCTTGCAGCGGCGGCAGGTGCGCCAGCCGCTCGGCTTCGGTGAGCTTGGGGTGGCCCACATACATCATGACCATGCCGGAGACAAACCAGCACACAAACAGCCAGCTCAGGGCAATGCCCAGCCAGCGGTGAACAAGGAACGGCCAGCGTTTGGGGTGAAGTTTCATGAGGGTCTTGGCATCGCTGTTTCAGCGCCATCTCGCGCCAGTTTCATGGCTGCGCGGCGCACGTCATCTCCAGCCATATGAATGGCATTCTGCCCCGGCAGCGGCGCGCCGGGCCGCCGGCAGCGCAGCAAACGGAAAACCGCGCCGGCAACCAGGAATAGGCGCATGTAAGTAGTACCGTGTATGTGTCTGCCTGTCCCCCTATTCCATCAGGAGCCATATCGTGAACATCGCCGCGCAATCCTTCTCCCCCTCGTACGGATGACGCCAAAGGCGTTGGAACGGGCCTGCTGGGCTACGCCCGCGCCGCGCCCGTTGACGCGCATCTGGGCTGGCTGCCCGAGCAGCTTGAGGCGGCCGCGCAGGACGCTGGCAGCTCCCTGAAGGACAGCCGTCCCCTGAAGCAGGTATTGGCTGCAACCGAACACGGCTACCAACTGCCTGCGCGCGGCCTGAATGCCATTGCAGGCGAGCTGTTTTCCGATGCGCGCCTCCGCGTTGAGCAATACATCCGACCGCTGAAGACGCTGCCGGAAAAATTCTTCATCACCGACCCGGCCAAGGCGGGCGATCCGCTGGCCTGGCGCCAGGCCGCCAAAGAAGCCAGCGAAAGCCGCAACCAGATCATGAAGAACGTGCGGGAGCAGCTTTCCGCCAAGGGGCTGGTCGCTTCGGAGAGCGCCAAGAAAAACGCGCCAATATTTAAAAAGCTATGGAAGAAAAACGAAATTGATATACGAAAAACGCAGGGTGCTGCATACGCTGCCATGCCAGCGGCCCAGAAGGACATCGCCATTTCGCAAAAAATCATTGAGGGGGCGGGCAAAAGTGACCCCACTTTCAATGCCACCACCCAGAACGCCGACAGTGCCAGCCGTAGCCTGAAAGCACTGAAGCATGGAGGCCGCGCGCTGGCTGTCGTTGGGGCCGTGATGGATGGCGTATCCGTCACCCGGCAGGTGCAAGAAAGCATGAAGAGCGGCCATTGGGACAACACGGGCAAGGAAGTCTCGCGCGTGGCGGGCGGCTGGCTGGGCGCGGCGGCGGCGGGCGCGCTGGTTGGCAGCGCTTCAGGCAGCATCGTGCCGGTGCTGGGCAACGTGACCGGCTTTCTGGTGGGCGCGGCGGCAGGAGCCGTCGGCTACTGGCTTGGCTCCCGTGGCGGTGAAGCCGCGTATCAGGCCGTCGCTCACTGATTCGGCGCGGATCTGGCGCTGCCGCTCCTTGATCGGCTGCGAGCGCACGGCCCGCCGCCGGGAACCGTTTTTCAGGATGGACTTTGCATGGACGCATCAAACCCAATCGACCCTTTGTTTCTGGCGCTGGCCCAGCCCGTGCTGCGCGGCCCGGAGGGGCAGGCCGTCACGGTGACGCCAGGCACAGGCGGCGCGGCCATTGGCGCCCGGCTCTGGCCGCGAGACGATCAGGGCGGCGCCGTGTACGCCTGGGGCCACGCCGCCCCGCAAGACAGCGTGCCGTGGCTGGCCTCGCAGCGGCGCGTCTGGGCGCTGCTGGACGGGCACAGGCCGCTCACCGTGGCTCCAACCACCGGCTGGGGATGGAACGGCGGGCCGCCCGAAGCGCCCTATCCATCCGTGGTGAGCGCGCAAGTGGGCGGACTGACAGTGTTTTTCGCCAACACCGCGCAGCAGGTGCGCGTGTTCGCCGCAGATGCCGAGCAGGCGGTGGAGCTGGAGCCGGTGGACGACGCGCAAATCTTCGCCGCCTGGTCCTGCGCTGGCCAGCTCTGGACGGCAGGCATGACATCGCGCCTGGTGGCTGGCGGCGGTGATGATTCCGACCTTAGCCAGGCGCTGCTGCTGCGCTGGAACACGCGCCCGCTGGCCGTGGCCGCCCGCTGGCAAGGGCGCGATCTGTGGCGCGTCAACGAACTGGCCACGTCTGCCGCTGGCTGGTCGGACGTGCTCGGCGTGGAAGCCTGGCTGGCAGCCCTGCCCGGCGCGGAAAGCGGCCCGCGCTGGCTGCTGGGCGCGCCGATCACGCGCGGCGTGCATGACCCGCTTGACTATCCCTACTGGTTGCTGCTCGGTCCGCCCGCGCCAGACGATTACATGGCGCTGCTGCTGGCGCGCGTTGATGGTCTGGCGGCGGCGGCGGCCAACGAGCCGCCGCCGCTGACCCTGATGCGCGTGCTGGACGGGTTCAGCCTGGTTGGCTGCTGCGGCATGGGCGGCAGCGCGGACGGCGCACTGGTGTTCACGGCGCGGCGCGAGCTGGAAAATGCGTACAACTCGTGCCAGCCAAGCCAGCTTCACGTCAGCCGCTGGGATGGCGCGGCGGCGCAGCTGGGCGCGCCGCAGCCGCTGAGCATTGCCGGTTTGCCGCCGCAGGCCGCGCAAGCCATACTGCGGGACTTTGACACCATTTACCACCCCGCCTTCGGCTACGCCGCCACCCTGACGTGGAAGGAGGACGAAGTCCCTTCCGCCACGGCCTTGCTGCACAGCCGCGACGGGCGGCAGTGGCAGGTGGTGCAGCGGCTGGAGCCAGCGCCGCAGGCGCACTGAGGCCGCTGCCCGGCCCAGGGCCGTTTCTTCTGCGGCGCACAGCCCGCTCATGCTTCTTGAAAAAAGGAGCGGATTTGGCGGGGTTAAAAACGGCTCTTGCGCCCTTTCCACTAGGACCTCATGCTCCAATTAAAGGAGCAAAATCAAAGGGCGGAGCAAGACGCGAGCGGAATGACCGCCCGCGTCTGGGCGCTTTGGCCGGGTCAGAAGGACAGGTGCAGCGTCAGATCAAACGCACGGGGCGCGCCGAGGTAGGCCATGTTTTTGCCTGAACCCATTTCGGTGGCATAGACCTTGTCGGTGGCGTTGCGCACGCGAAAGTCCAGCGTGGCGCCGGGGCGCATCTGCCAGCTCAGGCCCAGGTCAAGCAGGGTGTAGGCGGGCCAGTGCAGGGTGTTGGCCGCGTCGGCATAAATCTTGCTGACGTGGCGCAGGCCTGCGCTGGCTTTGAGCGCGGGGGTGATGCCGTAGGTGACCCAGAGGTTGGCGATGGTGTCGGGCGAGTTGGCGGGGCGTTTGCCTGCCATGGAGACGCCGTTGATGTAGAAGCTGTCGTACTTGGCGCGCGAATGGCCTATGTTGCCTTCCAGCAGCCACCTGGGCGAGGGGCGCAGGCTGACGGCCGCTTCCACGCCGCGCGAGGACTGCTGGCCCACGAGCAGGGTCAGCCGCCGGTTGTTGGGGTCTTGCGTGGCCAGGTTCTTGCGCGTGATGTGGTAGGCGGCGAGGGTGGCCGCGCCTTGCCCGTTCCAGAAGCTGAACTTGGCGCCGGCCTCGAACTGGCGGCCCTTGGTGAGGTCGGTGTAGTTGAGCAGGGCGTCGGCGGAGGCGGTGGTGAGAATGCCTGCTGGCGGATCGGCGGCCGTGGCGTATTGGGCGTAGAAGGTCATGCCGGGCGAGGCGTCCCACACCAGGCCCAGCCGCCCGGTGGTGGGGTGGTAGTTGCGGCTGAGGGTGGCAGGGTTGCTGGCGGTGACGCGGCCGTGGTTGGTCAGGTGCAGCCGCAGGCGCTCATGCCGCAGGGCCGTGACGAGATGCAGGCCGTCAACGAGCGCAGTGCGGTTTTCGGCATACAGCGCCAGGGTTTTGACGCGGTTGGTGCGCAGCGGCACGAGCGTGGGGGAGAGGCCCGGAATGGTGAAGAAGCGCTCGGTCTGGAAGTTCCAGGGATCGACGATGCTCACGTAGTCATCGTCGTATTTCGGATAGCGCGTCTGGCGGTTGTGGCTGATGTCCAGGCCAAAAGCCCAGTCGCTGGCGCGGCCCGCGATGGCGCTTTTCCACACGCCGTCAATGCGGTCGCCCACCACGCGCTGCTCATGGCGCTGCAAAAGGGCGTCCACGCGGCGCACGGCGGTGTTGGTGTCGTTGAACGAATAGACCTCCACGTTGCGGTAGTCGCGCCGCGCGTCATAGGCGTAGAAGGTGTTTTTCAGGCTGAAGGCGCTGCTGGCCTGCCATTCGGTCACGGAACGCAGCCACTGCACGCGCTGGGCATAGACGCCATCTGCGCTGTTGTAGTTCTTGAAGCGCGTGGAGCGGTCAATGCGGCCCACTGCGCCCACGGGCTGGAGCAGCGGAGTGCCCCAGTAGGGGCGGTCCACGTGCTCGGTCTGGTATTCATACGCCAGCAGGTGCGAGAGGGCGGGCGTGAGGTCGCTCAGCAGCGAAGTGGCGATTTGCGTGGCGCGCGACTGCATGCCTTCCACATGGCTGTGCGCGCGGCGGTGGTTCACGTCCAGCCGCAGGTGGTGGTCGCCGTGGCGCGCGCCCTCGCCTGCAATGCGGCGGTTCAGGCCCACGCTGGCTTCGCCCAGGCGGTGGCTGCCCAGGCGCAGGCGGCCTTCGGTGATGGGGGTGCGCTCGGCGGTTTTGGTGACGTAGTTCACCGTGCCGCCCACGCCGCCCGCGCCATACAGAAAGCTGGAAGCGCCGCCAATGGCTTCGGCGCGGTCGTAAATCCAGCTGTCCACCGGGCGGGCGGCAATGCTGTATTGCACGTTGATGCCGTTGAAGAGGTGATTGACGGAAGCGCCCGTGAAGCCCCGGTAGCTGGAGCGGATGGCGCCGGGCGAATCGCTGGCGGTGGCGCCCGGAACGCCTTGCAGCATTTCCTGCGTGGTGCGCGCGCCGCGCGCCTCAATGCTGGCGCGGTCCACCACGGTGACGACGGCAGGCGTCTGCCGCGCTGTCAGCCCCAGGCGGCTGCCGGTGTAGGAAGGCGTGTCCAGCAGGACTTTGGCAGGCTGCGTCTGCGCGGAGTCGTCCACGACGACTTCTGGCAGGGCGGCTTGGGTTTCGGATTTCTTGCCGTCGCGCGGGGCGTGGGCATCTTCAGAGGACTGGGCCAGGGCAGGCGCGCACAGCAGCGCCAGAGCCGCACCCATCGCCACAGGGTGGAGGCGAAAAACAGAGAGGTTGAACATGAAAAAAGGAAAAGACGCGTTGCAGAGCAAAAAAAATGGCCTCGAAAGGCGGGCCATGTGTGCTTGGCTGCAAGGCGGCCGGGCGGGCGAGCGCATCCACAGAAACGAAAGAGAGATACGCCTGTGCGCCAGGGGTCGGAAAGCGCGGCAGGCGTATAGAAAGCCTGCGCTAACCCGCCACGGACGCCTCGCCTGCAGGAGGCCCCCGCGCAGGCAGTGGCGGCCCCGCCAGAGCGGCGGTCCGTGGCGCTGGCTTCAGCGCAATGAGCTGCCCCTGGGGCACGGGGCTGGGCTCGAAAACGTGCGCAAATGGCGTGGGCAGCATGACTGCCAGGCACATGGCGCAATCCAGTGTGTGGTGATGCAGGCTTTCGCCAAATTTCTCGCCGTTTTCAGTGACGAAATACGCCCCATCGGCGGCGCACACCAGCTGCATGGGCTTGGGGTGGACGATGGGCGAAAGCCCCGCCACCGCCAGCGTCAGCGCGAACCACGCCAGCGCCAACCGGGCTAGCCGGTTCATGCGGGTGAGTGTGCGCAAGGTCTGCATACTGGAAAAGGAATAAGGGCGCTTAAATTCTAGGGGGAGAGTTTGCATATCATCGCGCGCCGCCTGATGATCGGTCTTCAAAATTGACTTGTGTCAAGTTACAAAATGATGATTTCCCACGATGGCGGGTCAGCCATTTCTGGCGATCTGCTTTTGCGCCTGCACGCCAGCGCCCCCCTGCCGCCGGGCGGCGTGGCGCTCATTGGCGCGGGGCCGGGCGACCCCGAGCTGCTCACCTTGCGCGCGCTGCGGCGGCTGCAACAGGCCGACGTGGTGCTGCACGACAACCTGGTGTCGCCCGCCATTCTTGACTTCGTGCCGCCGCGCACAGAGCGTATCAACGTGGGCAAGCGGCCCGGCCATCACTCCTGGACGCAGCAGGCCATTTGCCAGTGTCTGGCTGACAAGGCCCTGTCGGGTCTGCGCGTGGCGCGCCTGAAAGGGGGCGATCCCTTCGTGTTTGGCCGGGGCGGGGAAGAAATGCAGGCGCTGCTGCCGCTGGGCATCAGCGTGGAAGTGGTGCCGGGCATCACCACCGCGCTGGGCGCAGCGGCCGCGCTGGGCTTTCCGCTCACGCACCGCGACTTCGCGCAAAGCTGCGTGTTCGTTACCGGCCATCTCAAGGATCACAGCGTGCGGCTGAACTGGCCCGCGCTGGCCCAGCCCCAGCAGACCGTGGCCATCTACATGGGCGTGACGGGGCTGGAGGCCATTGCCCGCGAATTGCAGGCCGCCGGCCTTGCCGCCGCCACGCCAGCGGCGCTCGTTCACCGCGTGACCTGTCCGCAGCAGCAGGTGTGGTTCAGCACCCTCGCCGATCTGCCCGAAACGGCGCGCCGCCACGCCGTCAAGCCGCCTGCCTTGCTGGTGATTGGCGAAGTGGTGCGTCTGGCGGCGCAATGGCCCGCTGAACAGCATCAGAAAAAGGAGCAAATTCAAAGGGCATAAAAAGCCGTTCTGCGCAGGTTCCACTAGGAGCCAATGCTATGAATCAAGGAGCTGGGCCGTGTCCGCCTGCCCGGCTCTGCCCATTTGGGGCGCAGGCAAAAGGGGCGCATTGGATTCATGCCGCGCCGCAAAAGAAAAGGGGTTGCTGAAGCCGCAACCCCTTGATTTGGCTGGTAGGGCGTGTTGGACTTGAACCAACGACCAAGGGATTATGAGTCCCCTGCTCTGACCAACTGAGCTAACGCCCCCTTTTGAGAATCTGTTCCGAGAACGGATGAAGGGCGCGAATTCTAGCGACAGCCCTGCGTGTTCAAGGCGTTGCTGACCAGGCGGGCCGTGATGTCCACGATTTCAATCATCTTTTCGTAAGGCATGCGCGTGGGGCCGATGACGGCCAGGGTGCCCACCACCTGCCCGTCGGCCTCGTAAGGGGCGCTGACCACGGAGAGGTCTTCCACCGGCACGGTCTGGCTTTCGCCGCCGATGAAGATGCGCACACCGGCGGCGCGGCTGGAGGTGTCCAGCAGGCGCATGAGCTGGGTTTTCTGCTCGAACAGATCGAACGCGCGGCGCAGCTGGTTCATGTCGCTGGAAAAGTCGCTCACGGCCAGCAGGTTGCGCTCGCCGGCAATCACCACATCGCCTTGCGCCTGGTGCATGGCTTCGCTGCCGGCCTGCACGGCGGCGTGCATGAGCTGGGCGACTTCGCCGCGCAGCGTTTCCACTTCCTGCTGAAGGCGCTCGCGCACTTGCTCGATGGCCATGCCGCCGTAGTGCGCGTTCAGGTAGTTGGCCGCTTCGGCCAGTTGGGCCTGCGTGTGTTCGGCCTCGGTAAAGAGCACGCGGTTTTGCACGTCGCCATCGGGCGTGACGATGATGAGCAGCACGCGCCGCTCGGAAAGGCGCACGAATTCGATGTGGCGGAAAACGGATGAACGCCTGGGCGCCTGCACCACGCCCACGAATTGCGACAGGCTGGAGAGCAGCTGCGCGGCGCTGGCAATCACCTGCCGGGGCTGGCCGGCGGGCAGCTCCGTGGGGCATTCAGCCGGCCATTCGGCAAGCCGCTCGGCGGGCGCGTCATCGGGCGCGGCTTTGGCGGGGCGCGCGGTGAGCATGGTGTCCACAAACAGCCGGTAGCCGCGCGCCGTGGGCACGCGCCCGGCGGAGGTGTGCGGGCTGGCAATCAGGCCCAGCGCTTCCAGATCGCTCATCACGTTGCGAATGGTGGCGGGCGACAAATCCAGCCCCGCCGCGCGCGAAAGCGTGCGCGAGCCAACGGGCTGCCCCTCGGCGATGTAGCGCTCAATCAGCGCCTTCAGCAGCACACGGGAGCGGTCGTCAAGCATGGGCGGCGATTTTAGGAAGCTGTTCACAATCTGCCCGTGGGCGCGAAAAGCGCGGAACCGGGCACTCTGCGGCGCTGCAAATTCTTGATGGACCACGAAGCCCATCTGCGCCTTGCAGCTCATTCCGGTTGCGCACTTTCAGCCCTCACGGCCAGAACATGAACAGTCTCTGAAAGTCATGCCCTCCGCGCTCCCTGATGCCGCTTTTGACGCCGCTTTTGACGCCGCCCCGGCGGGCGAGGCCCTGCCGCGCCGCATCGCCCATCTGGACATGGACGCCTTTTATGCCAGCGTCGAATGGCTGCGCTACCCGCAGCTCAAGGGCCTGCCCCTGGTCATCGGCGGCGGGCGGCGCAACGAAGCGCGCATGCTGCAAGAGCTGAATGCGCGCTACCCCGAAAGGCGCTGGACGGGCGCTGACATGGCCGCCGTACCCGTGGACTTCTTTCCCCGCCTAGCCAGCTACGCGGGCCGGGGCGTCATCACCACCGCCAGCTACGCGGCGCGGCAGTTCGGCGTGGGATCGGCCATGGGCCTGATGAAAGCCGCGCGCCTGTGCCCGCAAGCCCTTTTGCTGCCGGCGGACTTTGACGAATACCGCCGCTGCTCGCGCGCCTTCAAGGCCGTCATCCTTGAAATCGCCCCCGTCATGCAAGACCGGGGCATCGACGAAGTGTTCATCGACTTCACCCACGTGCCCGGCGGCCAGCGCGAAGGCGGGCGCGTGCTCGCGCGGCTGCTGCAAAAAAGCATCTTCGAGGCCACGGGCCTGACTTGCTCCATTGGCGTGGCCCCCAACAAACTGCTGGCCAAAATGGCCAGCGAATTCAACAAGCCCAACGGCATCAGCATCGTGCGCGAAGCCGACTTGCAGCCGCTCATCTGGCCGCTGCCGTGCCGCAAGATCAACGGCATCGGCCCCAAGCTCGATGCGCGCCTGCAAGCGCTGGGCATCCGCACCATTGGCGAGCTGGCCGCGCGCGAGCGCCTGTGGCTGATGCGCCATTTCGGCCCCACCCACGGCGCCTGGCTGCACGACGCCGCCTGGGGGCGTGACGACAGCCCCGTCACCACCCACAGCGAACCCGTCAGCATGAGCCGCGAAACCACCTTCGAGCGCGATTTGCACGCCGTGGCCGACCGCGCCGAGCTGGGCGCCATCTTCACCCGCCTGTGCGAGCAAGTCGCCAGCGACTTGGCCCGCAAAGGCTACGAAGGCCGCACCATCGGCATCAAACTGCGCTACGCCAACTTCAAAACCGCCACGCGCGACACCACCGTGGAGAGCTACACGCAAGACGCCCGCCGCATCCGCCAGGTGGCCGGCCAATGCCTCAAGCGCGTGGACCTCACGGCGCGCCTGCGCCTGCTGGGCGTGCGCGTGGGCACACTGCGCAAGGCGGGCGCGCCCGCCAGCGCCCCGGCCGCCGCGCCAGCCGAAACCGGCTGGCTTTTCTGAACAGGCTCTGCCGCCTGCGAACAGGCGCTCAAGCCCGCAACGCCTCTGCACTTGGCCAAAGGGCATCAAAAAAAGGAGCTGATTCAAGGGCATAAAAAGCCGTCTTACGCTGTTTCCACTAGGACCTCATGCTATGGATAGAGGAGCTGAATTGAGGCGCTCTCCACATCCATCTCCTGCCTGCCGCCCAAGCCAGCGTGGCCAGCGCCACGCGCCCGGCAGGCCGCCCGAGGCCGCGCTTGGGTGCCCATGCCCATAGACAGGCGTTGCAGGCATTGCAGGCGTTGGACAGATTCTGAAGAGCGGCCATCAAAGGCCACGGCATCGCCCCGGCCCCGCAGCGCCTTGGCGGCAGACGGCTTGGCCGCTGGCCGCCTGCCTGCCTTCCGCCAAAGGCCGCTGGAACAGGCCGCTCGTGCGCCGGCAACCGCTCGCAAACCCAGGCGCAGCGGGCGCAGGCCGCTCTTTTTTCGGCAGCGGCGCACGGCCCGCCCGCCCTGCGCCGCGCCCCTCTTGCGGCTGCCTTGCGCCCGCTGCGCGCCAGATTCCATGCCCGAAAATCGCCCGCCGATGAACCCCGTTGTGCACATTCCCCTGCCTTTCGCCGCCACCGCCGTGGCGGTAGACGCGCACTGCGCCCATGCCGCACTGGCCTCGCCCGGCGGCGGCGGGCTGCACGTGGTGGATCTGGAAAACGTCACCGCGCAGGCCGTTCCCTCCTCGGCGCAGGCCGACACGCACCCGGCCGCCCTGCGCTGGCATGGCCGCTGGCTGTGCGCGGCGGGCGAAGCCGGCGCACGGCTCGACGTGTGGGACGCCGAAAACGGCCTGGCGCTGGCGCACTCGCTGGGCATGGGCGGCATGGCCATCCGCAGCATGGACGTGGACCCCGCCACGGGCCGCGCCGTGCTGCTGCTCAAGCCGCAAGCGGCGGCGCAGGGCGGCGGCCCTGCAGGGCATACAGGCCAGCCCGGCTGCCTGGCCGAAGTGGACCTGGCCAGCGGCCAGCTGCTGGACGAAGCCCCGCTGCCCGAAGGCATGTGGCCCTGCGTCGCCTACGGCAGCGCGGGCGGCATCTGCGTGGCAGGCGTGGCGCGTGCGGAACGTGCGGAACGTGGCAAGGGAGGCGGACAGGGCCGCGCGCTGGCGCTGCTCAGCGGCTGCGCATGCAGCCGCCTGCGCAGCCTGGAAATTGCCGCGCTGCCCGGCACCGACATGCTCATACCCGCCTTCATCGCCCTGGCGGGCGGCGCGTGCGTGGTGGCGGCGGCGTCATTCCGGCGGCAGGCGTTCTATGTAAAAGAAGGCGGGCTGGACGGCGGCGCGCCCTGGCAGGAACTGCGCTTTGCGGACGAGCGCTGCCTGGCGCTGGCCGCCGCCACCCGCGCCAGCGTGCTGGCCCTGACCGAAGCCGGCGACGCCCCCGGCTCGCTATGGCTGACCAACCTGCTCCAGCCCGCGCAGCGCCTGCGCCTGCACGGCACGCCCCTGTGCATGGACGCGCAAGCGGGCCGCGTGCTCGTCAGCGCCGACCAGAGCCTGACGCTGCTGGCCTGAGCGCGTCAAAATTTGTTGCAAAATCGGCTCCGCCATGCGCCGAAATAGAATTTTTCCTTTTAAATCAACGAGTTATGAGTTATAATATGAACAGCCAACAGCCAACAGCCAACAGCCAACAGCCAACAGCCAACAGCCAACAGCCAACAGCCAACAGCCAACAGCCAACAGCCAACAGCCAACAGCCAACAGCCAACAGCCAACAGCCAACAGCCAACAGCCAACAGCCAACAGCCAACAGCCTGACGCATGCGCCGCGCCGGGCTTCAGCGCCGATGCGCTGAAAGAGCGCGCCCGCACCCTCACGGCGCTGCTGCGGCAAGCCGCGCCTGAAATCATCAGCGACGGGCAAATCGACATCCGCCGCCTGCAACAACTGCTGAAGCCTGACCAACCCGATCCGCCCGCCGCGCAAGAGCATTACGAACTGGGCTGGGCGGGCAAGGCCGCCGCCCGCCGCGAAATCCAGCAAACCACCAGCGACACCCTGCTGCCCGACGCCGGCAACCCGCCGCAAGCGCCGCACATGCTCATCGAGGGCGAAAACCTGCAAGTGCTGCGCATCCTGCAAAAAAGCTATTACGGCAAGGTGAAGATGATTTACATCGACCCGCCGTACAACACCGGCAACGACAGCTTCGTTTACCCCGACGATTATTCGGAAACGCTCGCCGAATACCAGCGCCGCACCGGCGATAAAAACGAAGCCGGTTTTCTCAACCGGCAAAGCCTGTGGAAGAAAAACACGAAAGAAAACGGCCATTACCACAGCGCCTGGCTTTCCATGATGTATCCGCGCCTGTATCTGGCGCGCAACCTGCTGCGCGACGACGGCGTGATTTTCATCAGCATAGATGACAATGAGGCGGCGAATTTGAAGCTGCTTTGTGATGAGATATTTGGGGAGGAGAATTTTGAATCAATCGTCTGGAAGAAAAAAGGTGGAGCAGGCAACACCGAAAAAATTCTGGGTTGTTTGACAGAACATGTTCTTTGTTACTTCAGGAAGAAAGCGGCAGGCATATTTAATTACAGGAATATGGACAGGGTATACAAATATGAAGATGAGATTTCTGAATACAACCTTGAGGGAATTGAAAAAACCAATTCCGGAATTTATGAACGTCCCACGATGCTTTTCGGAATAAAAAATCAGAAAACGAAAGAATTGTTTTATCCATCCAGTGGCATGCGCTGGACCTTGGGAAAAGAAAAGATTGAAGAATTGATCAAGGAAAACAGGCTGTATTTTGATGACGAGAAAAAGAAAGTTTATGTAATAAAACGCCCTGATGACTACTCGCAATCGAAAAACGTATATTACAATTTACTGACGGATTGCGGTAGTTTGGGCACGGCAAAAGATGAAATTGCCAATTTGGGTTTACCGAGAGAGATTTTCGATACACCAAAACCAACAGGTTTGATCAAGTATTTATTGAATCTGGCAACACAATCCGATAGCCTGATTCTCGACTTCTTCGCCGGCTCCGGAACCACCATGCAAGCGGTGATGGAACTTAATCTGGAAGACGGCGGCCATCGTCAATGCATTTGCGTGCAATTCCCCGAAAAACTGGAAGAAAATACCGAAGCCTACAAGGCCGGTTATCACACGATTGCCGACATTACCCGCGCGCGCATAGCCAAGGTGATTGAAAAACTGAAAAAGGAAAAATCCGCCGAAGCGCAAAATCAGGCTTGCGCCCAATTCACGCTGTCGCCAAGTTGCTTCAAGGTCTGGCGCGCCGATGTGGCCGATGGCGCCGCCTTGCGCGAGCAACTGGAAATGTTCCGGCACGCGGAAAAAGAGGAAAAAACCGACGCGCAAACGGCCATGCTGGCCGAGCTGCTTTTGAAAATGGGCCTGGGCGCATTGGGCGTGCAGGCCATTGCCAAATCCGAAACCGTGGCGAGCCTCACGGTTCACCGCGTTTTGCTCAATGACAACCGGGAGCTTTGGCTGTGCTTTGAACCCTATCAGTCCGCATTGAAGGACGAAATCGCCAAAGCGCGCCCGGCGCAAGTAGTCTTGCTCAATTCCTGCTTTACGGGCGAAAAGGCGGACGAGCAACTGGCCAATTTGCAACTGGAATTGCAGGGGCTGGGTATTGCCCTGACCGTGATTT
The DNA here is from genome assembly GCF_001262075.1 of Ottowia sp. oral taxon 894. Lineage (GTDB taxonomy): Bacteria > Pseudomonadota > Gammaproteobacteria > Burkholderiales > Burkholderiaceae_C > Ottowia > Ottowia massiliensis. The sequence goes on from NZ_CP012073.1 coordinate 1,222,457, forward strand.
GAAAGGCGCCGCCATGAATGAAAACAAAGCGACTCTGCCGGGTGGCTTGCGTTTGCAATTCACGCCGCAGGATTATCAAACCCGCGCCGTGAACGCTGTGGTTCAGGCTTTTGAAGGCCAGCCTATCAGCAGCCCCGGCTTTCGCCTGCAACAGACTTCAGGCAGCGTGGAATATGCGCCCGATGGCAGCATTGCCAACCAGCTTTTGCTGACGGAAGAACAGATTTCGCAGAACGTGCAAAAAATACAAAGGGCAATGGCGGAAGAGCAGGAAAAACAGGGCCGGAAACCCATGCCCGTGATTGAAAAGCTGGCGGCTGATCGCAGAAATGAAGGAAAAACAGAATGGTTTTGCCCCCATTTCACGCTGGAAATGGAAACCGGCACGGGCAAAACCTACACCTTCATCAAGACCATTTACGAGCTGAACAAGGTATACGGTTTCAGGAAATTCGTGATCGTGACGCCCAGCGTGGCCATACGCGAAGGCGCCATGAAAAACCTGGCCGTCACGCGCGATCATTTCGCGCAAGATTATGGCCATGTGCCTTGCGTGCATATGCTTTATGACAGTGGCCGCCTGAATGATTTGCGCCACTTCGCGCAAGGCGACGCATTGAGTATGCTGGTGATCAATATCGACAGTTTCACCAAGGATGGCAACAAGATCAGGCAGCAGGGCGAGCGCGCCTTTGCGCCCATTGAATATATCCGCTCCGTGCGGCCCATCGTGATTGTGGATGAACCGCAGAATTTTGAGACGGACATTCGCCGGCAGGCCCTGCTGGATTTGAATCCGCTTTGCACGCTGCGTTATTCGGCCACGCATAGAAACACATACAACCTGCTGTATTCGCTAGGCCCTGTTCAGGCTTATGACATGGGGCTGGTCAAGCAGATTGAAGTGGATGGCGTAACGGGCCATGACGGCCATAATCAGGCGTATATCGAGCTGCTGGAAATCGGCGCAGGCGCCAAAAGCATGAACGCGCGCGTGCGCATGGATGTGAATGGCAAAAGCGGCGTGCTGCGCAAGGAAATACGCATTCGGCCTGGCGATGATTTGCATGAAAAATCAAACGGGCGCGAGGCGTACCGTGAAGGCTATAAACTGAACGATATTCGCGGGGATGAAATTGAATTTTCCGGCGGACGCGTGCTGCGCCTGGGCGAGCGGCAAGACGCGCTGAAAGACGAGGTGATGCGCTACCAGATCGAGCGCACCGTGGCGGCGCATTTTGCAAAGCTGAAGAAGCTGAAGCCTTTGGGTATCAAGGTTTTGAGCCTGTTTTTCATTGACAAGGTGGCCAATTACCGCCAGTACGATGAAAACGGGCAGAAACCCGGCCCATTTGCGCAGTGGTTTGAGGAAATATTTGCCCGTCATGCCGCCATGCCGCAATATCAGGGCCTGATTGCGCATGATGCCGGCCAGGTGCATGGCGGTTATTTTTCAGGCGACAAAAAAGGCAGAGGCAGCCAGGCGCGCACCGAGTGGAAAGACACGGGCGGCAATACCGCGAAAGATGACGACACCTACGCGCTCATCATGCGCGACAAGGAGCGGCTGCTTTCGCCGGATGAGCCGCTGCAATTCATTTTCAGCCATTCGGCGCTGCGTGAAGGCTGGGACAATCCCAATGTGTTTCAGATTTGCACGCTGAATGAAACGCAAAGCGCGCTGAAAAAACGCCAGGAAATAGGCCGTGGCCTGCGCCTTTGCGTGAATGCAAATGGCGCGCGCGTGCAGGACAAGGCCATCAATATACTGACCGTCATCGCCAACGAAAGCTATGAGAGCTTTGCCAGCGCCTTGCAGGCCGAAATTGAAGAAGATACCGGCATTCATTTTGAGGGGCGCATACAAAATGCCCGCAAGAAGGCGTGCGTAAAGCGCAAATTGCTCGATGCCAAAGAGCAGGCGTTGTTTGAAGCCATCTGGCAGAAAATCAATTACCAGACGCGCTACAGCGTAGAGCTTGATTCAAGAAAGCTGATTGACGAATGCGTGAAGGCTTTGTCTGACCGGCAGCAATATCCGCCGGTGGCCAGGCCGGGCGTGCAGGCCAGCCGGGGGAAAATCGTGATGAATGAAGCGGGCGTGGCGGGCGTGGCCTGCGGCGTGAATGGAAGGGATGCGGATTTGCCTGTGATAGTGCCGGATGTGTATGCCTATATTCAGGAGCGTGTTCACATGAGCCGCGCCAGCTTGTTTTCCATTCTTGACCGGTGCGGGCGGCTGGATGAATTGATGGTGAATCCGCAAGCGTTTCTGGATATGACAGTGGCGGCCCTGAAAGATACTTTGAATGAATTGCAGGTGCAAGGCATTCAATATCACAAGGTGGATAGTCAATATGAAATGACGCTGTTTGATCCGGTAGAGGTTTTTTCGAGCAGCGTGTATCCGCCAGCGGGTGACACAAACGCGCCGCCTTTGAGCAAAACGCTGATGCAGGCGCAGCCGCTGAATACAGATGCGGCAGCCGCGCCGTTTGACTGCGTCATCAGCGACAGCCAGGTGGAAAGCGACTTTGCCCGCGACTGCGCACTGGATGAGCGCGTGCGCTTTTTCTTCAAGCTGCCGGGCCGCTTCAGGATAGATACGCCGCTGGGCACTTACAACCCGGATTGGGCAGTGGTGTTTCAGAACGGCGCGCGCGTGTTTTTTGTGGCGGAGACCAAGTTCAGTACGGCGAACAAAAACCTGCGCCGGGATGAACGCCTCAAGATTGCCTGCGGACACAAGCATTTCGGGCTGGCGCAGGCGGTGGCGTTCGCTGCGGTGAACTCGCTGGATGCGCTGAAAGCAAAGACAACCGGTGCGGGCTGCGCTGGTCAGGCCGCTTCATCCAGCCCTTCGCCCAGCATTTCGCCCCATTCGTAGAGCGCGCCGAGGATGTCTTGCGAGCGTTCGTCTTCGCGCGCTTGCGCCAGCGCGTCGATGCGGTCGAAGTAGCTTTGCAGGGTGAGCGCGCCGCCCGCGCCGTGCAGCAGGCGGGCCTGGCAGTGTTCGCGCCAGCGGCGCTGCTCGTCGGGCGTGAGGCTTTCGGGGCGGTTGCGGGCGCGCCAGCGCCAGACCAGCTCGTGCAGGCGCGCGTCGTCAAAGCCGGGCAGGCGGGGCGGCTCGCTGCTGCCGGGCTTGAAGGCGCGGCGCAGCTCGTCCAGGCGGCGGCGGTCGTCGCGGCTTGTGAAGCCGCCATAAAGGTCTTCGTCCACATCCACGGCGGCGGTTGTTTCGGGGCGAGCATAGACCTGCTGCCACAGCGCGCTCAAGTCCGGCAGGGCGCGCAGGCGCTCCAGATGGGTTTGGGCCTGGGCAAAGTCGATGCCCCATTGCCGCGCCTGTTCGGGCCGCAGGGTTTTGAGGGCGGCGATGACGACGGGCGCCTTGTTCAGGTGCACGCCCTTGATGGGCAGGCGCGGCGTGCCTTCGGGCAGCTCTTGCGCGGGGGTGAACAGGCGCTGGCGGGCTTGCTCGGGCGTGAGGGCGGCCAGCTCGGCGGGGTCGTGCATCAAGTCCCAGGCCAGCACTTCGTTTTTGTTGGCCGGGTGCATGGCCAGCGGGGCCATGAGGGCGATGCAGCCGCGCGCCGCGCCGAACATGCCGCTGACGTGCAGGAAGGGCCGCGCCGAGGCCACGGCAGCGGGCAGGCCCATCTCTTGCGCCACGCGCTCTTTGCTGCGCAGGGCCAGGCAGAAGTCAAAAAGGCGCGGCTGGCTTTGGCGGATGAGGCGGGCCAGGGCAAGGGTGGCGCGCACGTCGGACAGGGCGTCGTGCGCGGCTTCATGCGCCAGGCCGTTGGCGGCGCTCAGGTGTTCGAGCTTGAAGCTGGGCAGGCCGTCTTCGCCCGTGGGCCACTGCACGCCTTCGGGGCGCAGGGCGTGGGCGCAGCGGGCCACGTCGAGCAAATCCCAGCGGCCATTGCCGTTTTGCCATTCGCGCGCATAGGGGTCGATGAGGTTGCGCCAGAGCAGATGGCGCGTGACTTCGTCGTCAAAGCGGATGCTGTTGTAACCCACGCCCACGGTGCCCGGCTCGGCCAGCGCGGCGTTCACGCGGGCGGCAAATTCGCTCTCCGGCAGGCCGCGCTGCGCGCAAAGCTGCGGGGTGATGCCGGTGATCAGGCAGCTTTCAGGCTCGGGCAGCGCGTCTGCCGCAGGGCGGCAGTACAGCATGAGCGGCTCGCCCGTTTCGTTCAGATCGGCATCGGTGCGGATGGCGGCGAACTGCGCCGGCCGGTCGCGGCGCGGATTGGCCCCGAAGGTTTCGTAGTCGTGCCAGAGAAAAGAAAGAGGCGGCGTGGCTTGCATGCGGCAGCGGGAGCGTCAGGAAAAGGGCCGCGATGGTACGGCGGCTGGCTGGCTGCGGGGCCTTGCAGCCCAAGGAGCCATCAGCGCACGGACGGTGGAGTGCATTTTTCAGCGCGGTTTCGAGGCCGTGCGGTTTTGCGGTGCGTGAAAGCAAAAGGCATCAAAAGCGCCGCCTGCCTACAATCGCCGCCGCCCGCGCGCCAGCTTTGCCCCGGCTGGCGCGCGGTTTTCATTTCATCCGGGGCCATGTCGAGGACAACCATGTACAAAAACCTCCCCGCCGCGAGGGAACGCGCGGCGATTTCGCATTCTGCGAGGGCACGCGCGGCGCTTTCCCTTTCTGCGCTGGCACGTGCGGCTGCCTTTTCTGCGCGGGCTTGCGCAGTTGCCTGCCTTGTGCTGGCCGCTGCTTCCCAGTCTGCCCTGGCTCAACCCGCCTTGGCCCAGCCCGCAAACGCGCCCGAAAGCGCGTCCGAAAGCGCGCCGCTGCAAGCCGCCTGGGTTTACATGTCGGTGGTGCCGCCTGCGGGCTGGACGCGCCAGCACGATCAGGCCCGCCTGCAAGCCGAGCGCGCGCTGGGCGGGCGCGTGCAAACCAGCGCCGTGCCTGATGTGCCCGAAAACGCCGCCGATGCCGAGCGCGTGCTGCGCGATCTGGCGCGGCAAGGCAAGCGCGTCATCTTCACCACCAGCTTTGGCTACATGCAGCCCGTGATGAAGGTGGCGGCGGAGTTTCCCGGCGTGAAATTCGAGTGCCTGACCTGCCTGCAAACCGCGCCCAATGTGGCCGTGGCCAATGCCCGCTTTTACGAAGGGCGCTATCTGGCCGGCATTGCGGCGGGCCGCATGAGCGAAAGCGGGCAAATCGGCTATGTGGCCGGCTTTCCCATTCCTGAAGTGCTGCAAGGCATCAACGCCTTCGCGCAGGGCCTGCGCAGCGTCGCGCCCAAGGCGCGCGTCAAGGTGGTGTGGCTGAACGAATGGTTCAACCCGCCGCGCGAGCGCGATGCGGCCATGACGCTCATCAACCAGGGCGCCGATGTGCTGGCCTTTCACACCGGCTCGACCGCCGTGATGGCCGCCGCCCAGGAGCGCGGCAAGCTCGCCGTGGCCTACCACTCCGACATGCGCATGGCCGCGCCCGATGCGCAGCTGCTGGCTGTGACGCACCAGTGGGGCGACTACGAAACGCGCCGCCTGCAAGCCGTGCTGGACGGCACATGGCAAAGCCAGCGCCTGTGGGGCGGCGTGAAAGACGGCATGGTCAGCGTGGGCCACTTCGGCCCGCGCGTGCCCGAAGCCGTGCAAAAGCAGGTGCTTGCCCGCCAGGCCGACATGGCCGCAGGCCGCCTGCACCCTTTTGCCGGCCCCTTGCGCGACAACACGGGCCGCGAAGTGCTGCCCGCCGGGCAAACGCTCACGGATCAGCAAATCATGGAAATGAACTGGCTGGCCGAGGGCGTGCAAGGCACGCTGCCGCACTGAAAACCGGCTCAAAGTTCGCCTGAGGGAGCGACAAGCGCGGCCTTGGGCGCTTTGGGGCCTTGCAGCCGCCCTGCCGGGCCGCAAGCGCTGCCTGCCGCCCATCCCGGCCCGCGCTTTTGCTCTCACGGTCAGACTCTGAACCGGTTCTGAGGGCGCGGGCAGAGGGCTTGACAAGGGGCCAGTTCAGCTCCTTGATTCATAGCATGATGTCCTGGTGCTGCGGGCGAAAGAGCCGTTTTTATGCTCTTGAATTCGCTCCTTTTTCTGATGTGCATGCAGGCGGCGTCTTGCTTGAAGCGGCCTGCCCCGGCCATCAAGACGAAACAACGCCGCAAGCTCCGGCGCGGCCTGCGCGAAGAGCGCTCCCGCCCCTGCCTCGTCTGTTCCTGACGAACGGAACGCCCGCGCTGGCGGAAAAGGGAAAGCTGCCTTCAGTTCGCTCCCGTATTCATAGCGTTATGTCCTGGTGGAATGTGCGCAAACGCTGTTTTCGGCCTCTTGAATTTGCTCCTGCTTTTGATGGGCCAATCCCCCGCACTGGCGGGCAAAAAAGCGCGTGGGCCGAGGCCGCGCCCCAATCTGCGCTTTCCGCACTCGCGGACAGATTGCGTGCAGGCGCTTACGCGGGGGCGCTGCCGGCGTCGTCGTCTTCGCCAGCGGGCAGGGCTGGGGCGGGAAGGCTGGGCGGGGCGCTGGCCGGGCGGGTCAGCCAGGTCTGCAAAAAGGCGGGAAAGGCCCGCACGGGCAAGGGCGAGGGGCCGTCGTGCCGCCAGCGCACGCGCCAGGCGCTGGCGGGGCCGGGCATGGGCAGTTCGGCGTCCAGGGCCAGGGTGCCGCTGGTTTTGCCGCTGCCGGGCGCGCCCAGCAAGGCCAGCCAGTCCTGCACGGGAATGGCGGGGCCGTGCAGGCGCAGCAGCCAGCCCCGGCCGTCTTGTTCCGGGGCGCGGTCGGCCTGCCACCACAGGGTGATCAGGGGCGGCTGCGGGCTGGCGGGCAGGCTGCCTGACGCGGGCGGCGCGGTAAGCGGGTTGGCGCCGAGCATGAGGGTGCCGCGCAGGTGCTGCACGCGGTCGCGCATGAGGGCAAGCTGGACGGCGGGCAGGCGCAGGGCATGGGCAGGCCGGCCTGCGGCAGGCAGGGGCAGTGCGCAAGGCTCGCAGTGCAGGATGAGGATGGGCGCTTCGTTCAAGCCCTTGCCCCGGGCGGGCAGCCAGGCGATATCCAGCGGGCCGTAGCGGGTGCGCAGTTGCAGGCCGTCAAGCTGCGGGCCGAGCCAGGGAGAGGTGCCCAGCCAGGCCAGTTGCACGGCGCTGGCGCGTATGGCCCAGGGGCCGCTGCCGAGGGTGACGGCCCATTCCCCCGCCTGCGGGGCGAGCGCGGCGCGCAGCAGCGCCCAGGCCATGAGCGGCAGGGCGGCCAGGATGGCGGCCGCGCAGGCAAGAACGCGGAGCCAGCGGCGGCGGACGAAAGAGGTTGGGGCAGGCATGAGCGAAGCAGGGAGCGGGTGTAGCGGCGGCGTTCGGGGCCGGTTCAAAGTCTGTGCGCGGGCGCAAAAAGCGTGGGTGGTATTGGGCGGGGCTGCCGTGTTGCAGACAGTCAGGCTGGTCTGCGCTTTGCAGCCCATGCCGATTCGCGGCCCCTCACTGTTAAACCTTATCATCCAGATGGTAACAGTAAAGCCATTTTAATTCCTGCAAGCGCCGAGGCTGATATTAAGGGGTTTGCCGCAGACAAAAGAAATCCCTGCATGTTGAAGAAATATTGGGAGAAAACCTGTGAGGGTAAAAAAGATCGCTATTGTCAGCCCTTCGCTGGGCTTGCTTGGCGAACCGTTTGTGAAGCACGAGAAAGAAATAGGCTTCAGGCGTTTGCGTTCATACGGAATAGAAGTGGTTGCCGCTGCGAATGCCTGCAAGGGCATCGAGTTTCTCAAACGCCATCCCGAAGCCCGCGCGCAGGATTTGCTGGATGCTTTTCGTGATCCGTCTGTCGACATGATACTGTGCGCCATTGGCGGAGATGACACCTACCGGCTGCTGCCGCATTTGTTTGGACATGATGAATTGCTGCATGCAGCCAGAAATAGCCAAAAGATTTTTCTCGGCTTTTCCGATGCGACGGTGAATCATTTCATGCTGCATAAAGCAGGCATCCATACGTTTTATGGCCAGTCATTTTTGTCAGATGTGTGCGAGCTTGAAGATGAAATGCTGCCCTATTCGCGGAAGTATTTTGAGGAATTGCTCGCAACCGGCACAATACAAGAGATACGCCCGAGCGATGTCTGGTATGGTGAACGCACGGCATTTGATGAATCGCAAATTGGCGTCAAACGGGTGCGGCATCCGAATCGCGGATTTGAATTGTTGCAAGGCAATGCCGTATTCTCCGGCAAAATCCTGGGCGGTTGCATTGAAACAATATATGATATGTTTGACAATACCCGCCATGATGACAGCCCTGCCCTGTGCCGCCAGTATGATATTTTCCCGAGTGTTGATGACTGGCGTGGCAAAATACTGCTTCTGGAATCAAGCGAAGAGTGCGCCAAACCTGAAATCTATCAAAAGATGCTGCAAACATTGAAAGCGGCCGGCATTTTTGAAGTTGCAAATGGCGTTCTTGCCGGAAAGCCAATGAATGAGGTGCATTATGAAGAATACAAGCGCCTCTTGATAAGCGAAATAAACAAGCCGGATTTGCCGATTGTGTATAACTTGAATGTCGGGCACGCAACGCCGAGGTGCATTGTTCCGTTGAATGTTGAAGCAACGGTTGATGCCGCAAGGCAGGTTATACGGTTTGCATGGGGCAGGGAATAATCTTGAGGGTAAAAAATCGATTTCTGGTCTTGAGCAGGCTTCCAGAAAGGCATGCAGGCATCAAAACAGGAGCAAATTCATGACCCCGAAAAACGGCTCCCGCGCTCTTTTTACTAGGACATATTGCTATTGATTAAGGAGCAAATTCAGGCTTTGGGTCTGTAGAGGCGAAGGAGTGGAATTGGGCATGCCCTGCACCGCGCGGGCGGCCCTTGAAGGCGGGTGGTTTGAAGGCAATGTGAAGCGGCCCGCCGTACAAAGCCTGCGTGCGGCTGGCGTGAAGGCGAATTTCATCGCCTCCGCGCAAAACGGCGCGATCATCGCGGTCTTTGTCGAGTCTGTTTGCCATCTGTTTTGTGATGATAATCGCAAAAAGACGCGGCGGAATTTTAAAATTTCATTCGCCGCCGCGACATAAAATTTCCGCGACAGGCTCGCGATAAATTTAAAATTTAGCTGCAATTTAGGGGTTTGCAATGCTTCTGTTTTTTCTTACGATCTTTCCGATATCGCTGATGCCGGGCATCAACATGACCTACGCGCTAAATCTCGGCATCGCGCGCGGCTATCTTAAGGCGCTGCCCGCGCTACTCGCGCAGGTGCTGGGCGTCACGCTCGTGGCGCTTGCGTGTATATTCGGCGTCGCGGGCATTCTGCTTGCGCACCCTGCGGCGCTTAGCGCGATTAAAATTTTAGGCGGCGCGTATATTTTTTATCTGGGCGTCGCGACCTTTTTAGCGCGCGGAAATTTTAAGCTGCAAAAACAAAAGCGCAGCGAAAATATCTTCCTACAAGGCTTCGTAGTCGCAGTCTCAAACCCCAAGGCGTGGATATTTTTCACCGCGCTCTTTCCGCCGTTTTTGGACGCGGACAATCTTTTCGGCGCGCGCACCTTCGCCCTCGTCGCCACGCTGTGCGTAAGCGAAAGTATCTGCCTTAGCATCTACGCGCTGGGCGGAGCGGTGCTAAAAAATCTTCTGAAAACACATCTGAAATACCTCGAAATTTTCTGCTCGGTGCTGATGTGTGCGATCGGGCTTTGGATGATTTTGGGCTAAAATTTTGATTAAATTTAGCGCCCGAGTCTTGATGGAATTTTATTAAATTTAAAAGATAGATTGAAAAGTGGTATTGCTGCGGCTAATCTCAAGAAAAGCCCTTAAAATTTAACCGCTAGCTTTGAATTAAAATTTTAAGCGATCGGTCGCGTGCAGCAAGCGCCGCGGCGGTTATCGTCCGCAACGAACCTGCAGCGCGTTTAGGCGGTTTTGGCTTTGTGTAGCATCGCCTCGCCGCATGCGCTTAAATTTTAAATTTAATCTCTGCCGTGAAGCTCGTCGATATAAAATTTCACCGAGCCGAGACCCTCTTTTTTAGCCCATTCGTAGGCGCTTGAGACGAACTCCCAGTTGATGCCTGCGTAGAATTTCTCCAGATATTTCGGGCGCGCATTGTACTCGTCGATGTAATATGCGTGCTCCCAAACGTCCACGACTAGAAGCGGCACGAGCTCAGATGCAAAAAACGCGGCCCCGGGCGGTCTGCGGACAGTCAGGCCCGTCTGCGGCTTTCGCCTTGCGGCCCATCCCGATTTCCGCGCTGTTGCCCTCGCGGCCAGATGGCAGGCAGGCTCTCTCATTTGAACCAGAAAAGGAAAAAAACATGACCTTGCGCCTGACGGCCTGGCGCGATTCGCTGCTGGCCAAAACCGCTTTGCTCTTTGTGCTGTGGCTTGTGCTGTGCATTCCGCTGAGCGAAATTCTGGGGCTGATTCGCGAGCGCGGCGACAGCCAGCGCAGCGCCGCTGAAGAGCTGGCGCAAACCCACGTGGGCGCGCAGACGCTGGCCGCGCCTTATCTGCTGGTGCCTTATGTGGAGCGCTGGCGCGAGCCGGTGCGCGATGACAAGGGCCAGATCACGGGCGAAGAGTTGCGCCAGCGGCAGGACGTGGCCATCGTGTTCCCCAAAACGCAAACGATGCAGGGCACGCTGGCCACGCAAGAGCGCTACCGGGGCATTTTCAAAGTGCCTTTCTACCGGCTGACGGCCAAGGTGCAGGGCGAAATTCCCCCGTTTGACGTGGACAGCCTGCCGCATAGCGTGGAAGGCTCGCAAATTGAAGTGGGCGGCGAAGCTGGCGCGCCGGTGCTGGTGCTGTCCATGTCTGATTTGCGCGGGCTGGAAGGCGCGCCGCAGCTTGAAGCCGCCGGGCAGGCGCTGACGCTGGAGCGCGGGCTGCCCCGGGCCGCGGCGCAATCCGCGCTGGCCGCTGGCAGCGTGCAGGCGGCGCTGTCGGGCCAGGCGCTGGATACCTGGCAGCAAGGGCAGGCGCTGCCCTACGTGCTGGATATGACGCTGGCCGGCCAAAGCCATCTGGCCGTGGCTCCGCTGGGCGAGGACACCACGGCGCAGCTTTCATCGTCTTGGCCGCACCCGGGCTTTGGCGGGCGCTTTCTGGCGGCTGAACGCACGGTGAGCGATACGGGCTTTGAGGCGCACTGGCGCATCTCTTCCCTGACCACGCAGGCGCGCGCCCAGCTGGCCGCAGCGCTCAAGCAGGAAAAAGCGGCGAACCTGGAGCGGCTGGAAACTTTTGATGTCACGCTGACGCAGCCCGTGAACGTGTATTCCATGAGCGAGCGTGCGGCCAAGTACGGCGGCCTGTTCATCGCGCTGGTCATCATGGCCGCTTTCATGGTGGAGCTGTTCAAGCGCCTGCGCCTGCACCCCGTGCAGTACGGGCTGGTGGGGCTGTCGATCGCCGTGTTCTTCTTGCTGCTGCTGGCGCTGTCGGAAAAAATGGCCTTCGCCTGGGCCTACGCGGGCGCGGCGGCAGCCAGCGTGGCGCTGCTGGGCCTGTATTTCAGCGCCGTGCTGGGCGGCGCGCAGCGCGGCGGGGCGCTGGCGGCTTACGTGGCCGTGCTCTACGCGGCGCTGTATGGGCTGCTGGCTTCTGAAAACAACGCCCTCTTGCTGGGCGCGCTACTCGTGTTCGCCATGCTGGCTGCGCTGATGCTGGGCACCCGCCATGTGGACTGGTGGCAGCTGGGCGGCGGCAAGGAGCGGGGCATCGAGCCGCCTGATTTCCCGGAGCGGGGCTGAGAGCCTGCTCAAAGCCTGTCCGTGGATGCAAAAGCGCGCCTGGCCCCGCCTGCCAGGCCGCGCCCGAAGGGGGGTGGGTTTCCGTAAGCCGGTTTTCAGGACAAAGGCTGGATGCCCGCCACCAGCCAGCCGCCAGGGCCGGTTTTGGGCTTGGTCATGTTCCAGGCTTCGCGAAATGGGCTGGGGCCGTTGCCGTCTTCGGTGATAAGGCCGCTGAATTCGACGCTGGCCATGTATTCGGCAGGCAGCTCCTCAATGCCCAGCAGCTGCGCTTGCAGCATGTTGACCACGGTCTGGCTGGGCTGGCCGCCGCGCTCGGCCAGGCGGGCGCGGGTTTCGGCCAGCATTTCATCGGTCATCATGGCGCGCAAGGCGGCTTCGTCGCCCTTGTCCCAGGCGGCCTGAAGCGAGATGAAATTGCGCCGCGCCGCTTCGGTAAAGCCCGCAATATCAAAGCCGGCAGGAATGCCCCAGCCTTGCGGGCCGGAAAGGGCCGAGCCGATCATGGAGCCGCCTGCGGTCGTGGCCGCGCGCTCCCACGGGCGGGCGCTGGCATCGTTGCCTACCTTGGCCGGGTTGTAGGAGTTGGCCGCTGGCCAGGCGGGGCCGCCTGCGGCCTGGGCTGCGCTGCCGCGCCGCATGCGCAGCACGGCCATGCCCGCCATGACGAGCAGGGCAATGAGCAGCACATTGGCAAAGCCTTCGCCCAGCCCCAGGGCGTTGGCCAGCCAGGCCAGGCCCAGGCCAGCGGCCAGGCCGCCCAGCAGGCCGCCCCACTGGCGGCGCGGCTGCTGACCAGCCTGCTGCTGGCCGGGCACGGCTGGCTGCTGGCGGGCCGCTTCGCGCTGGGTGACCTGGCTGGACTGGCGGCCCGCCGAGCGGCCGCCGCCCAGGCGCGCGGCCCCGGCGTCGAAGCTGAATGCGGCCAGCAGCGCAAAGGCCAGCGTCAGCGCGACGAGGCGCATGATGTGTTGCAGGAAGTGGCGCGCGGGGCGACTCGGGAAGGCAGATGTCATGGCAGGTGTCTCCTGGTCAGAAAAAGAAAAGGGTTCGCGCGCCTGAAGAAGGGGGCGCAAAGCGGGGATTCAAGCGGGGATGCCCGGGCAGGCGGGGCGAAGGTTGCCCGGCGCGGACAGACCGCAAACAGTCTCTCAGGCCCAAGCGGGCGGCGATGATAGGAACGGAAGACGCGCCCGCGCCAAAGCCTGCTTGCCATCGGACAGAAGGCAAACCGATTCTGATGACCGGATAGCCGGGCGGCCAACAGGCTTTCAGGGGCATTTCTAGAATCGCGGCCAGTCCACTCAAACCGCACCAGCTGATTTTCATGAACGTCATTCATCCGGGCGCTTTTCTCACGCTGCACTACCGCCTTGCCGGGCCGCAAGGCGATGTCGTCAATACCTTCGCGGGGCCGCCGGCCACGCTCACGCTGGGCACAGGCTCGCTGGCGCCCGCGCTGGAGCAGCGCCTGCTGGGGCTGGCCGAAGGCGCGCGCGCCACATTCGAGCTGCCCGAAGGCGAAGTGTTTGGCCAGCGCAACCCGGACATGATCCAGTGGCTGCCCCGCAAGGAGCTGGACGAGCTGGACGCGCCCGACGCCGCCTATGCCGTGGGCGAAGTGCTGGAGCTGGCGCGGCCTGATGGCCAGGGCACTTTTGCGGGCGTGGTGCTGGCCGTGCGCGGCGATGGCGCGGTGCAGCTGGACTTCAACCACCCGCTGGCAAGCCGCCCCGTGAGCTTTGAAGTGCAAATCATCGGGGTGATGAATGACTGAAGCGGCGGACGCCGCCAGCGGCATCGCAAGCGCTGTTGCAAGCCGCATCGAAAACGGCATTGAAAACGCGCAAGGCCAGGATGCCGAAGTGCTGCTGGCCGCGCCGCGCGGCTTTTGCGCGGGCGTGGACCGGGCCATTGAAATCGTGGAGCGCGCGCTGGCCAAATTCGGCGCGCCCATCTATGTGCGCCACGAAATCGTGCACAACACCTACGTGGTCAATGACCTGAAAGCCAAGGGCGCCATCTTCATCGAAGAGCTGGACGACGTGCCACCCGGCGCCACGCTCATCTTCAGCGCCCACGGCGTGCCCAAGGCCGTGCAGCGCGAAGCCCAGCGGCGAGGCTTTCGCATCTTCGATGCCACCTGCCCGCTGGTGAGCAAGGTGCATGTGGAAGTGGCCAAGCTCCACAAGGAAGGCTACGAATTCATCATGATCGGCCACAAGCGCCACCCCGAAGTGGAAGGCACGCTGGGCCAGCTGCCGCCCGGCACGATTCACCTGGTGGAAACGGAAGAAGACGTGCAGCGCGTGCAGCCCTCGCAGACCGAAAAACTGGCCGTCGTCACGCAAACCACGCTCAGCGTGGACGACGCGGCCAGCATCACCGCCGCCGTGAAAGCGCGCTTTCCGCAAGTGCGCCAGCCCAAGCAGCAAGACATCTGCTACGCCACGCAGAACCGCCAGGACGCGGTGAAAGTGATGAGTCCGAAGGTGGATGTGGTCATCGTCGTGGGCAGCCCGACCAGCAGCAACTCCAACCGCCTGCGCGAGGTAGCCCGCCGCCTGGGCACTGAAAGCTACATGGTGGACAGCGCCGAAGACCTGCGCCCCGAATGGGTGCAGGGCAAATCCCGCATCGGCCTGACGGCAGGCGCGTCAGCCCCTGACATTCTGGTGCGGCAGGTGATTGAGCGGCTGCGCGCGCTGGGCGCGGTATCGGTGCGCACGCTTGAAGGCGTGCAAGAAAGCATGAAATTCCCGCTGCCCAAGGGGCTGAAGCTGGACGGGCTGGAAGCCAGCGGCCTCCAGCACCTGCGCTGAGAGCCTGTTTGCCACCCGCCTGTGGGAGCGCGAAGAGCGTGGACAGGGAGAAGTCTGCGGCCTTGCAAACCCCCGCTGGGCCGCAAGGGATGAGACGCTGGCAGCGAGTGCATTGATTTGCTCTTTTATCTATAGTTATATGTCCTAGTGAAATCAGCGCAGGGCAGCATTTAAGCCCCTCTTAATTTGCTCCTGCTTTTGATATGTCGCAGGCCGCAAGCAGGTTCCGTGGCAAGGGCTGCGCCGTGATGGGCGTATCTACAATTGCCAGCTTTGTATAAACACACGGCAAGGATCGCCATGCAAACCCAACTGGGCAAATGGGGCAACAGCACCGGCTTGCGCATTCCGGCGGAAATGCTGGTTCATCTGGGCGGCGACAAGAACGCGCGCGTTGAAATCAGCCCGCTGCCTGAAGGCGGGCTGCTGATCAGGCCCGTGGCGCAGGCGCAGCCGCGCAGCAAAACGCCTGCCGAATGGGCCGAGCAGTTGCGCGCTTTGCAACGCTCCATGCCCGTGGGCCACTCCGTCGTGCGCCAGATGCGCGATGAAGAACTGTGAGCCGCACGCGCATGACCATCGCCCGCACCTATGTGGATACCCCCGTGCTGATGGCCCTGGTGTGCCCCGAACCCGAATCGGAGCGCGCGCTGCGGTGGCTGGGTTCCTGCCAGTGGCAGGAGCTGCTGATTTCGCCTTGGACGCACGCTGAACTGGCTGGCGCTCTGGCCGCCAAGCAGCGTTTGCGGCAGCTCAGTGCGGCCAAGGCGCAGCAGGCGCTGGAGCAGGGCCGCTCCTTTTTGTCCAACGTGCCGTGCGCAGACATCACCCTGGCTGACTTTGATGCCGCTGCCACGCTGTGCGCCCCTGCTGCCGCCAGATTGCGCGCGCCGGATGCCCTGCATCTGGCCGTGGCCGCGCGCAGCGGCTGCAACGCGCTGGCTACTTTTGACGCCGGCATGCAAAAAGCCGCCCGCAAGCTGGGGCTGGCATCCGTCTCTTTTTGAAGCCCTTTTCCTTCCAGAGCATGACTACACAAAACCTCCTCGTCGAACTCTTCACCGAAGAACTGCCCCCGAAGGCGCTGCAAAAGCTGGGCGAAGCCTTTGCCGGGCGGCTGCTGGAGCAGCTGCGCGCGCAGGGCCTGGCCGCCGAAGGCGCGCGGGCCACGCCTTACGCCACGCCGCGCCGGCTGGCCGCGCACATCACGCAAGTCAAGGCCCGGGCCGATGACCAGCCGCGCCGCATCAAGCTCATACCCGTGAGCGTGGGGCTGACGGCAGACGGCCAGCCCACGCCCGCGCTGCTGAAAAAGCTGCATGCCGTGGGCGCTGACGCCGCCGCCGTGCCCCGCCTGCAACGCGCGCCGGACGGCAAGGCCGAGGCCCTGTTTCTGGACAGCGTGGCGCCCGGCGCGAGCTTGCAGGCCGGTTTGCAGGCGGCGCTGCATGAAGCCATCGCCAAACTGCCCATTCCGAAGGTGATGACCTACCAGCTGCAAAGCGGCACGCCCCTGCCCGGCTGGGACAGCGTGCAGTTCGTGCGCCCCGCGCATGGCCTGCTGGCGCTGCACGGCGCGGATGTAGCGCCCGTGACCGCGCTGGGCCTGACGGCGGGCCGCCTCACGCATGGCCACCGCTTTGAAGCGCAGGCCGACCCCATCGAAATCGCCCATGCCGACGACTACGCCCGCGCCCTGCGCGAGCAAGGCGCGGTGATTGCCAGCTTTGCCGAGCGCCGCGCCGATATCGCCGCGCAATTGCAAGCGGCCGCCGCACAGGCCGGCCAGCAGCTGGGCGAAGAGCTGACGCCCATTCAGGACGAGGCCCTGCTCGATGAAGTCACCGCTTTAGTGGAGCGCCCCAAGGTGCTCATCTGCCAGTTCGAGCCAGAGTTTTTGCAGGTGCCGCAAGAGTGCCTCATCCTCACCATGAAGGCCAACCAGAAGTACTTTCCGCTGCTCGACGGCGCGGGCCGGCTCGCCAACCGCTTTCTCGTGGTCAGCAACATCAGCCCGCAAGACGCCAGCGCCGTCATCGGCGGCAACGAGCGCGTGGTGCGCCCGCGCCTGGCCGACGCGCGCTTTTTCTTCGAGCAAGACCTCAAAAAAACCCTGGAAAGCCGCGTGCCCGGCCTGGCCAAAGTCGTCTATCACAACAAGCTGGGCACCCAGGGCGAGCGCAGCGAGCGCGTGCGCCAGATTGCCCATGCCATCGTCCATCAGCTGCGGCAGGCGCAATACCCCTACACGCCCGAAGACAAAAGCGCCTTTGACGCGCTGGACAGCAAAGTCCAGCAAGCCGCGCGCCTGGCCAAGTGCGATTTGCTCACCGACATGGTGGGCGAGTTTCCCGAGCTGCAAGGCGTGATGGGCGGCTACTACGCCCGCCACGAGGGCCTGCGCGACGGCGTGGCCATCGCCATTGAAGACCACTACAAACCGCGCTTTGCGGGCGACGCCCTGCCGCGCAACCACACCGGCTGCGTGCTCGCGCTGGCCGACAAGCTCGAAACCCTGGTGGGCCTGTTCGGCATTGGCAGCCTGCCCACGGGCGACCGCGACCCCTTCGCGCTGCGCCGCCACGCGCTGGGCGTGCTGCGCATCCTGGGCGAAAAGCGGCTGCCGCTGGAGCTGCCCGCGCTCATTGCCGCTGCCGTGCCCGCCTTTGGCAGCCTCATACAAGACCCCGCGCAGCCGCTGCTGGCCTTCTTTGGCGACCGCCTGGCCGTCAGCCTGCGCGAGCAGGGCTACAGCGCGCAGGAAGTGGACGCCGTGCTGGCCCTGCCGCTGGGCCGCCTGGGCGATGTGGCCGCGCGCCTGGCGGCCGTGCGCGCCTTTGCCGCCCTGCCCGAAGCCGCCGCGCTGGCCGCTGCCAACAAGCGCATCGGCAACATCCTGAAAAAAGCCGAAGCCGAAGGCCCCGTGGACGCCCACGTCAACGACGCCCTGCTTCAGGAAGATGCCGAAAAAGCCCTTTACGCCGCCATGCAGGCCACCGCGCCCGCTGCCAGCGCACAGTTCGAGGCGGGCGACTACACCGCCAGCTTGCAAACCCTGGCCGCCCTGCGCGCGCCCGTGGACGCTTTTTTTGACGACGTGATGGTCAATGCCGAGCAGCCCGATCTGCGCCTGAACCGCCTGGGCCTGCTCAAGATGCTGCACCAGGCCATGAACCGCGTGGCCGACCTGGCCCGGCTGGCGGCCTGAGGCAGCCCCCCATGAGCGCCCCCGCGCCCGCAGCGCAGCAGCCGGCTGCACCGCGCACGCCGGAGCAGGATCGCGCGGCGTGGCGCGCGCTGATCTGGACGGCTGCCCCCGTCATCGCCACCCTTGCGCTGCGCGCCAGCCTGCACGGCCACGCGGGCGAAGCCATGCAAGGGCCGCATGGCGCGCTGCAACCCTTGCGCGAAGCCGCCCAGGCCGCCAGCGCCGGGCAGGCGCTGTGGCTCGCCGCGCGCCCCTTCATTCTGTCAGCGGCCGCCTTGCTGGCCTTGTGGCTGGCAGGCCGCCAGGCGCTGCGCCGCTGCGGCTGGCAACGCTTGCGCCCCGCCGCCCTGGCCCTGTGGCTGCTGCTGTGGCTGGCCGCCGCAGCCTGGCTGGTGGTCAGCCACCTCAACCGCACAGGCCGCAGCGCCCAGCCCGCGCAGACCGCACAAGTGCTGCTCGTGCGCGAAATCGCCCCCACCTCGCGCGGCCCCGGCGGCGCCGAGGTCTATGTGCAGACCGGCCCCGGCGCCCCCGCGCTGCGCGTGCTGGCCGAGGGCCGCGCCATGTCCGACTTTCCGCAGAACAGCGCCGTCACCCTGCGCCCTTGGCGCGGCCGCTGGTGGGGCCGATGGGCGACAGTAGAGCGCGCTGGCGAGAACTGAATCAGGCCGCCCCCGGCCCGTGCCACAGGCGCCACACAGACGCCAGAGCTGACGCGGCGGATGGAAACGGCCCCAGGCAGGCTCCGCATGCCAGACACAATCAAAAAAAGGAGCAGATTTGAGGGACCAAAACGAAGCCTCGCGCAGATTCCACTAGGACATCATGCTATATATAAAGGAGCTAAAAGCCATGCCCTCGACTTGATTCACCCGCAGGCGGCTTTTCTTCCCATCTTTGAACCGCGCTTTGCCCCCTGCGGTCTGGCCATGAACAGGCCCCAGCGGTAGCCGTCAGGCGGCTTCCTTGGCCTGCTGCGCGGCCAGGCGTTCGGCCTTGAGCATCTTGGTTTTGATGCGGTTGCGTTTGAAGGCGGAGAGGTAATCGATGAACAGCCTGCCCTTGAGGTGGTCCATTTCATGCTGAATGCACACGGCCAGCAGGCCATCGGCCTCGATTTCGCGCGATTGGCCGTTTTCATCCAGCGCCCGCACCTTCACTTGTGCGGCGCGTTCCACGCCGTCATAGACGCCGGGGATGGACAGGCAGCCTTCCTCGCCCTTGACGCGCTCTTCGCTGGCCCACAGCAGCTCGACGTTGATGAGCGCGATGGGCTGGTTGCGTTCTTCGGACACGTCAATGACGATGACGCGCTCATGCACATCAATTTGCGTGGCGGCCAGGCCGATGCCCTTGGCCTCGTACATGGTTTCGAGCATGTCGGCCACGAGGGTGCGGATGCGGCCATCCACCGCCTGCACGGGCTGCGCCACTTTTTGCAGGCGCGGATCGGGAAAGTGAAGAATGGGAAGAAGCGCCATGAAGCTTAGAGAACCTGTTCACAGTCGGCCCGTGGTTTGCGAGAAGCGGCCCGGCTGACCAGCCTGTGCGCAAAAACCACGGCAAATGACGCAGTCAGCTTAAGCCGGCTGCAAAAAATGTGGCTATTTTCTTTATTTTTTGCTTTTCGCGTTGGCTTCACGCGCCACATCCGTTGCTCCGACACATTCGTTGAATGCAAAATACAGGCGCTTAGTCAAGAATACAAGCTGCAAAACAATGAAACACACCTTTGCGGATCTCCCCAAGCGCCTCGCTCTGCCTGTCCTGGCGGTGCTGGCCGCCGCCGTGGCCCTGCCCGCCCAGGCGCGCTTCCCCAACTACCCCATCACATCGCAGCAGCGCGCTACCGCACAGAAAGTGGCGCAAGACGGCGTGCCGCTGTCCGCGCTGGCGCCCAACGCGCCAGACGAATACACGGTGCGGCGGGGCGATACGCTGTGGCGCATTTCAGGCTTGTTTCTGCGCTCGCCCTGGCGCTGGCCTGAACTGTGGGGCATGAATATCAACGACATTCGCAACCCCCACCTGATCTATCCGGGGCAGAAGCTGTATCTGGACAAGTCCAATGGCCGCGCTCGCCTGCGCCTGATGCGCCCGCTGGACGGCACGAATGGCACGGTGCGCGTCACGCCGCAAACCCGCGTGGAAATGCTTGACAGCAGCCCGCTGCCCACCTTGCAGCCGCACATGATTGAGCCGTTCCTGACCGAGCCGATCGTGGCCGATCTGGAAACCTTCGAGAAAGCGCCGCGCATTGTTGCCCGCACTGAAAAGCGCGTGCTGGTGTCCGAGGGCGACCGCGCCTACGCGCGCGGCCCGAAGGATGCGCCGCTGAAAATCACGCCGAATGAAACCACGCTCTACCGCGTGTTCCGCCGCGCCGTGCCGCTCAAGGACCCTGAAACCGGCGAAATCCTGGGCTACGAAGGCCAGTTCGCGGGCAAGGTGAAACTGGTGCGCAACGAAACCATTCTGGACGAGCGCGACAAGAAAAAAGCCAACAACGAGCGCGATTCCGAATTTGACCCGCCCCGCGTGCCCGCTTCCGGCATGCGCAGCGCTGGCGAATACACCGATGCCGAGCTGATCCGCATGGGCTACATGTCGGCGGATGGCTCCACGGTCAAAGGCACGCCCGTGCCCGCCACGGTAGACGTGATCAGCACCAAGGAAGAAATCAAGGCGGGCGACATCCTGGTGCCCGAGCCGCCGGAGGAATTTCGCAGCTACACGCCGCATGCGCCGCTGTATCCGGTCAATGCGCGCGTGGTCTCCATCTACGGGCCGGGCGTGAACTACGCTGGCTCCTTGCAGGTGGTGGCCATCAACAAGGGCCTGCAAGACGGCGTGGAAAAAGGCCAGGTGCTGGCACTGTACACCGTGGGCAAGAACATCAAGGACAAAACGGATGGCAACCGGATCATCCGCCTGCCGGATGAACGCAACGGCATCGGCATGGTCTTCCGCGTGTTCGACCGCGTCTCCTACGTGCTGGTGATGGAATCCTTGCTGCCCGTGGAAGTGGGCGACAAGCTGATCAATCCCACCGACATGGAAGGCGCCGACATCGTGAACTGATCCGGCGGGCGCGCCGCGCCGCATTCCTGCCGTCACCGGTTTTCCCAACCGTCTTTCCGCGCCCGCCGCCCGGCCCCTTCCGGACGGCGGGTTTTTTCATTCAGCTGCGCCATCTTTTGCCCCGCCATGCCTCCTGACGAACTCACCGCCTGGCTGCGCCTGACGCTCACCCCTGGCGTTGGCAATGCCACGGCCCGCCGGCTGCTGGCCGCCTTTGGCCTGCCGCAGCAAGTGTTTGCGCAAAGCGCCAGCGCCTTGCGGCAAGTCGTCACGACCGCCCAGGCTTCGGCGCTGCTCCAGGAGCCGCCCGGGCTGCCCGCCCAGATTGAAACCACCTGGCAATGGCTGATGCAGCCTGGCGAAGAAGCTGGCGGGCCGCAGGATGCCGCCGTCACGCGCAGCATCGTCACGCTGGGCGATGAGAACTATCCGCCCAGCCTGCTCGCCACGGAAGACCCGCCCCTGCTGCTGTATCTCATGGGCCGCTGCGACTGGCTCCAGGCCACGGGCTGGCCTGCCGCGCTCGCCATCGTCGGCAGCCGCAATCCCACGCCGCAAGGGCAAATCAACGCCCGCCAGTTTGCGCAGGCGCTGGCCGGGCAGATGTCCGTCGTCTCCGGCCTGGCCCTGGGCATCGACGGCGCGGCGCATGAAGGCGCGCTACAGGGCGCGCAACCGGAGCGGCTGGCCACCATTGCCGTCATCGGCACGGGGGCCGATCGCGTCTATCCGGCGCGCCACCGCGATCTGGCCCACCGCATCGCCCGGCAAGGCCTGCTGGTCAGCGAATACCCGCTTGGCACGCCGCCAGTGGCAGCCAACTTTCCCAAGCGCAACCGCATCATCTCCGGCCTTTCGCTGGGCGCGCTCGTGGTGGAGGCAGCGCTGCAATCGGGTTCGCTCATCACGGCGCGGCTGGCTGCGGAGCAGGGCAAAGAGGTCTTCGCCATCCCCGGCTCCATTCACGGCACGCAGTCGCGCGGCTGCCACGCCCTCATCCGCCAGGGCGCCAAGCTGGTGGAAACCGCGCAAGACATTCTGGAAGAGCTGCGCCTGCCCGCCTCCCGGCCCGCGCCCGCTGCACCCGCCACGCCCGCCCCATCCACGGCGCCCACCGTCAGCGCCCCGCCGCCAGCCGGAGGGCCGCACGCCAGCCTGCTGACCGCCCTGGGCGCCGACCCGGCCAGCCTGGACGCTTTGCAGGCGCGCACCGGCTGGCCCACGCCCCAGCTGCAAGCTGCCTTGCTGGAGCTGGAACTGGCCGGCCAGGTTGGCCGCCTGCCCGGCGGCTTGTTTCAGCGCTTGGGCGTGGCCTGAGAACCCCGGTTCGCAATCTGTCCGTGGCAGCGAAAGGCGCGAAGCCGGGCCGCGCCAGCGTCAGAACCCGGTTGCAGCCTGGCTGCGAGCCTGGGCAGGCAGAAGGTTGCGCCCCGGAACGGGTTACACAGGCTGAATGGCATCAAAAACAGGAGCAAATTTAATGAAGCGGAAACACCGTTTCGCGCAATCTGCACTAGGACATCATGCTATGAATAGAGAAGCAAATATCGCTCCTCCCTACTCATGTCTAATCCTGCCCGAACCGCCTTTTCGCACCCTTCCCTTTTTGCCTCTCCACAGTCCGCCTCTGAGCAGGCTCCAAGGCTGCCGCATACCGGCCTGCCGCTGCGGCTGAAAACAGGCCCGATGCAAGAAGCGAAGCAACAAGACATTACATCCCGGCTGCCGCCACAGTCTTGCAAGCGGCCCAATGCGGGGCATCTGCGCAGGCAGCGCATGGCAGACATGCGTGCGGCCGGGCCGCCCGGCCCGGTCTTTTTCCCGCCTTTTTCCCAACTGCAAACAAACCCTGAAAGGAAGCCGTCCCATGAACAAAATCCTGGTTGCCGTGTTTGACACCGAAACCGCCGCCTATGAAGGACTGAGCGCCCTCAAGGAGCTGAACGCCAGCGGCGACATCACCCTCAACGCCACGGCCGTCATCGCCAAAAGCGCCGACGGCGCGCTCAACCTGCGCCAGGCCGCCGAACAAGGCCCCGGCAGCACGGCGCTGGGCCTGGTCACCGGATCGCTGATCGGGCTGCTGGCAGGCCCTCTGGGCTTGGCGCTGGGCGCCACCGCTGGCGGACTGACGGGGCTGCTGCTGGACTTGCGCCGCGCAGGCATGAGCGAGGAATTCGTGCAGGAAGTCAGTGAAAAACTGGCGCCCGGCAAATCCGCCGTGCTGGCCGACATGGATGAAACCTGGACTGTGCCCGTAGACACCCGCCTGGAGCCGCTGGGCGCCGTCGTCGTGCGCCACCTGCGCGCTGAAGTGGAAGAAGACCAGCTAAACCGCGAAGCCGCCCAGCTCAAAGCCGAGCGCGCGCAGCTCAAGGCCGAACTGGCCGAAGCCAGCGACGAAGCCAAAACCAAAGTGCAGGCGCATTTGCACGCGCTGGAAAAAAAGGCCCAGGCCCTGCAAGCGCGCGCGCAAGCCGCCCTGGAAGACATACGCAAGGAAGCCGAACAAAAAACCGCCGCCATGCAGGCGCAAATCCAGACAGCCAGCGAACGCCAGAAAGCCAAGGTGGAACAACGCCTGAGCGCAGCCAAAGCCAGCTATGAAGCGCGCACCGCCAAACTGAAGCAGGCCTGGGAAAGCTTCAAACAGGCCCTTTCATGAGAGCAGGGAAGGCGCCAATTCAGCTCCTATCCCAATAGCGTGATGTCCTAGAGAAACGGGCGCGAGCGGTATTTTCTACCCTCATGATTTGCTCCTGTTTCTGACATTCCCAGCCCGGCCCGCGCCCCGCCGCGCGCCGGGCTTTTTCTCGCCCAGCCAGCCTGCGCCGCCTTGCGGACAGGCCATGAGAAAAGCCGCTTTTCCCGCCGCTTTTCCCGCCACTTTTGTGCGCGGCCCTGCGCCGCCCAGCGGCTTTGGGGCGGCGGCATCTTTGAGCAGCGGCATCCGGATCAGCCCATCGAAAAAGCCCGACTGCCCCCCCAAGGCGGGCTTGCTCCCTCGCTATCCATTCAAAAAAAGTGCACCGCCTGCCCAAAAATGTGAAACATTTCAGCGCCAAGGCCTCTGTCGCAGCCGAATGCGATTAGCAGACGCACTCGCACGCATTAATACGCATACGCGCACCGTAACAGCCTGCTCCGCTTTCGTTTTCAAACCTTCCTTTTGCTGAGGCCCTTCATGAATGTGACCATTTCACCCCAGCCGCTGCAACCACTGCCGCCACAGCCGCCGTCACCTGCCGTTCCCAGTGCCGCGCCCGCCCCGGCAGCGCCCCGGCGCGAGCCGCACGGCCATGAGCAGCCGCCTCATTCAGGCCCCTCGCCTGCGCTGCCGCCTTACCTTACCGTGTCTGACGTACCGCTCACACCCGGCGCCACGCTGACGGACTTGGCCGCCCAGCCCATCGCGCACAAGCCTGCGGTTCATCTGTCTGCCTCGCCCATCGCCACGGTTGCCGGGCCAGCTCCCGGGCCTGTTTCCGGGCTGATCTTCAATCACAAGGCTCCCGTGCAAGTGCCGATGGATCTGGAGCCTATTGCCTACAAGCCTTCGCTCCCCATCATCGGCGGCGAGCAGCTGGCGCCCGTTTCGCCCGTCGGCGCTCCCGGCGCAGTTTCCAGCCCAGCGCCCACGGCCAGCCGCGAGGAGATTGCGGCGCTGGAGCTGCTGCTGCGCTCGCCCGAAAGCCAGGCCATCGTGCGCGACTTTGGCAGCGCCAGCGCATCCGCGTCCGGCGTGCCCGGCGGCAATGCGGTGGCCGACAGCATCATCCAGCGCTACGGGCCTGATCTGGCCGCGCGGCTGAACCAGCTGCATCAGGCACAAAACGCCGTGCGTCAGCAGTATCTGGATGCGATGAATGCCATGCGGCAGGCGCGGCTGCCCACGCAAAGAACGCCTGAGTGGTATGAGGCGGCAAATGGCAGAAGTCTGCCGGGCTGGCACTTTGTTGAAAACGGCGTCAGGTTCGCTGGCAGCCCCACGGATATTCCGACGGGGTTCAGGTTTGGCCGATTTGGCGACACGGGGCACTGGGAGTTTGCCCCCATTGACTTCACCCGCCACTGGGCCGCAGGCGATAGCCCGGCGCAGCGCGCCTTTGCCAGCCTGTATGGCCCTGATCCGCTGGAGTTCCGCTACGAGCGCCGCAACAGCCTGAGTGCGGGCATGAATGTGCGGCAGCACTACTACCTGGGCGAGCAGCAGCTGGACATATCGGACGTGCGCAACCACGGGCGCGGAGAAACTTTCAGCGAGCCATGGCGGCATCTGCGCGATCCGGCCACGGGCCATGAATACATCGTCACCAACACCCGCCCTGACAGCCGCCTTGAGCCGCTCGGAGGCGCCATCGATCCGGCGCGCCCGCCCAATCTGTATCACCCCGAAGCGGTGTGGTTCGACCCCGTGCATGGCTGGGTGACCGACCCGGGCAACATCAAGGTCAAGCGCGACTGGTTTGACCGCCTGGTGGGCTTTGCCGCCACCTCCTTTTTTGCCGTGGTCAGCGGCGGTGTGGCCGGGGCGCTGACTTCCAGCCTCATCGGCCAGGCGGCCTTCACCGCAGCGGCCACGGGTCTGATGCAGCAAGGCACGAGCGGCGATGGCTTTAGCTTTCGCGACGTGCTGCGTGGCGCCGTGGGCGGGGCGCTGACGGCGGGGCTGACGCAAGCGGCCGGACTGGGCGGCGCAGCCAGCGCGGCCGGCGCAGGCGAGCGGCTGATGCGCATCACCGGGCAGGCCACCATCCAGGGCGCCATTCAGGATGTGCTGGGCGGCAACTTCCGCGACGGCTTCGTGCAAGGCCTACTCTCGGGCGCGGCAGGCGAAGTGCGCGCGCGCATTGACGCCAGCATTGCCAGCCAGCTGAACCTTTCGGCCAGCCAGCGCAGCATGATGCACCTGCTCTCGCGCGCCACGGGCAGCGCCTTGCAAGCGCTGGGCAACCCCAATGACCCGGCCGCTGCCTTCGCACAGGACTTTCTGGGCAGCGTCATGAGCGGCCTGCCCATGCCGCAGGCGCAAAGCCGCGCGCCTCAGGCGCCGTCACAAGATGCCGCCGCGCAGGGGCCGCGCCAGGGCACCAATGCACAAGAGCGCCCCGCCGCGCAAGCCGCGCAGCCGCAAACCAAACCAGCCGCGCAATCTGTCACCGTGGCCGCAGGCGACACGCTGGAGAGCCTGGCGCGGCAGCTCTACGGCAGCCGCTGGAGGGCGGGCCTGCCGGTGCTGATGGCCGATAACCAAATCACCACCAACGCCTGGGGCAGCCCGCTGATCCGCCCCGGGCAAAGCCTGCAAGCCAGGCCTCTGGATGGCCTGCGCGCCAGCCAGATCGAGCAACTCTCGCGCCTGGGCGGACAAGTCATAGGCCGCAATGCGCGCGGGCTGAACTTGAGAGAGCAGATCGAGCGCATCCGCGCGCAAGCGCCTGCTGCGCCCATGCGGCCCTCAAAGCCAGCGCTGCCAGAGCGGGCCAGGCCGCAGGATTTGGCTCCGACCGTGGAAAACGCCAGAAGGCTGGAGCTGCCGCAAGCTGCGCGGCCTGAAGCCCAGCATGGCAGCCCGGCCCCTTCAACCGCGCAGCAGCCTGCCGAACCCAGCTGGGGCCAACGCCTGAACCGCAACATGCGGCAGTGGGGAGAGGGCGTCATCGACCGGCTGGATGAGGCGGCCGTAGCCGATGGCGGCGGCCTTGTGACAGCACTGGCCGCCTTGGCGCGTACACCGGCAAGGTCATTTGCCAGCTTCACGCAAGGCACGGCAGGCACGGTTTCGCTGCTCGATGGCCGTGTGCGCGGAGAAATCTC
Organism: Ottowia sp. oral taxon 894; assembly: GCF_001262075.1. Taxonomy (GTDB): domain Bacteria; phylum Pseudomonadota; class Gammaproteobacteria; order Burkholderiales; family Burkholderiaceae_C; genus Ottowia; species Ottowia massiliensis. The sequence goes on from NZ_CP012073.1 coordinate 1,249,108, forward strand.
TGATGGCCTGAGCCAGGTGATGAGCGACCCGGGCCTGATTGGGCGGGCAGCCCGCGATTACTGGCGCAGCCGCACGCTCGCTGACATGGCGGCGGACCTTTATGCCAATGGAGCGGCCGGGGCCATGATGGGCGGAGCGGGAGCCGCAGCACTTGGGCGGCTCAATCGCTTGCCGGGGCTGGGCAGGGATGTGGGGGCGGATGTAGTAGCGCTGTATCGTGGCATCCGCAACCCCTTCAGACAGGAAAGAACATCACCGGGGAATATTGGAAATGACATTCCTATATCTGGCGGGCATGGCCCGCGAAGTTCCGCATATGGCGACCCGGAACGTATGGTTCATGGAGTCGCAAGCGGCAGGGAGTTTGACCCGACGCAAGCAGGCGGACCTGTGCGCAATCTGTCCACCGAAGGCGTTCGCATTACAAATCGAGGAATTGATGTCGTGGAAAGACATGTCTCAAGATTTCAACCAGATGAAGCCAACGATTTCATGATTGAACGGCTCAGAAGGATTGCTCAAGGCTCACTGGAACCAACGGAGTGGGACTTGAATTACTACACGCATGAATTGAGAGAATATGTCAGATACAGGCGTTTGGGTTGGGAATCAGGTATTCCAAAGGATCCAATGGAAGCTCACAGATTATAGAACAATGCTCACACAGCCACACTGGAAGATTATAGATTGAATGGCGATATGCTTTACCATCCTGAGGTGACACATGCTAAAGCCTGGTGAAATATTACTCCTTAGATTAATTCGAGCCAATAATGGGAAATTAAACTTTTGTACTCTTGACAGAGCAGCTTGGAGGAATGGTTAGCGCGATCTGGACAAACGGCAGGTATTTGATGCGACTTATTCATTAATTGATAGGGGGTACGTTGTTGCGAAAGGAGAAAATCCAGGGATGCCCAACTACTGGATAACGGATTCTGGCATGAAAATTTTCCAAGAATTTGTTGAAAATAAATTATGACGGGATGATAATAGATGTGTGTATTAGCTGTCATCGTGCTACTGGAAATGACATTGAACACATATTGTGCAATCAGGGGGCGTTATCTTAAGGTTTGTTGTTTGTTTTTCATTATTGGCAAAAGGAAATTCACCATTCATTATGCCTAATATCGACGAATCCAATCATTTGACATCGGCAAACTTTAGGCGGTAATCAGAATTAGAGTAATGAAACGCCGCATAAAACGATTTTTATCAGCGCAATTAAATTGCATCAGTCGCTGTCACTGAAGATGGATTTTCCATACTCTCTGTCGGTGGGCGCAGGCTGATTATTCATGGCAATCACACTTCCGTGCCGGTCACTCCAGAAATAGGGCGTGAATTGGCCCGCCAAGGGTGGCGTTGGTCTTCGCATACCCATCCGGGCAGTGAACGGAATGTATTAAGATCTTCAGAAGGAGATAGAGCCGTATTGGAAGCAATGGGACAGAAATGGAGTGTATTATTTAATAGTGAAGGCAGACGCCGAATATTTACCCCGGATGGGGATAGCCTGGAAGGATGGCAGCCATGACAAAAAAAATTCGCAAACTGAGTTTGAAAGAAATGGAACCCATTGCGCGAGAAGCTACACGAAGCGCTTTGAAAAATTATGTTTGGGAAAAAGAAAAAATGAAAAATCTGACGCTTGGTTCAGGTTTTGAAGGTGATTTTGGTATTTTTGAATTATATCTTGCGGGGAAACGCCCTGAAGATGCTGTTGTATTAACAGAAACTTTAGTTAACAGGCTAACGGGCGAAGTTTCAGTCAAGGTTTTTCTTCCGAAGAAACCGGAAGCGGGTAACCCGCCCGCATGAATGACTGGCTATCTGTTAGACCAATACAGCCGCAGCCACCTCCAATGATTGACGGCAGACCTGCTTGAGGCCAACAGTCGCGCGCCACGGGCAGCGCCTTGCAAGCGCTGGGCAATCCCCAATGACCCGGCCGCTGCCTTCGCGCAGGACTTTCTGGGCAGCGTCATGAGTGGCCTGCCCATGCCGCTGGCACGCCCTGCCGCCGCACGGGATGCGCGCGAAGCCACTCTGGCGCTGCTGGACGAGACCTTCGGCAACACCGCGCGCGATCCGCGCGACACCTTGCTGCTGGCTGCGGGGGGCGGACGCTGGCGTCTGGACAGAAGCGCTCAGCCGCAGCTTTGACTTTGGCTGCGGCTACGCAGAAGGCAGCGGCATGAGCCTGCTGCAAACGGGCGATGCCGTCGTCAGTCGCATCAACTTTCCATTTTGGCCGCCTGAATTGCGAGCGGGCTTTGTTTGGCGGGCTTGCCCCGCCGCCGTTTTGGATTCAGTCGCAGCCAGAACAGTCTCTCTGCTTGGGAAATCAAAGGCGGAAAGGGCTGTGGATGTCTTGGCGCCGCCCTGAAAGCCTGGAATTCAGGCTTTGCCCTGCTGCGGGATGGGCGCGGGCGCTGCTGGCGGGGTTGTTTCTTCCTGCACCCATTGGGCGAAAGCGGGCAGGGCCGCCGCCAGAGGCCAGCCTACGATGGCGGGCAGTTCATACGGATGCCACTGTGCCAGCGCCGTCTGTAGCGCGGGCCAGGCGCGTGCCGTGGTTTTGAATAGCACGCGCCACTCGGCTTCTTGCAGCACCTCGCCTTGCCAGCGGTACACGCTTTCGATGGCGCTGATTTGCGCGCATGCCGCAAGCCGTGCCTGCACTGCGGCTTGCGCCAGTTCGCGCGCTTGGGCGGCGCTGCCTACGGTGGTCATGGCCAGCCAGAGGGCATTGGCGGGTTCTTGCGCGGAGCGGGGCATGACGGCGATGGTTTCCTGTAAACGCACAGATCAGCGTTGTGGCGCGGCAGCGTGTGGGCATTGGGCCAGCAATGCTGGCAGCGTTTGCTGATCCAGCTGTCCTGCGTGGCGGGCGCAAGGCCGCCCGTTCGTCATGAGCACGGTAAATGGCAAGGCGCCACGGGTATTGCCCGCCGCGCGCATGAGCGCCGTCAGGCCTTTGCCGCCGCGCGCGACGGGCAAAGTGCTGCCCACGCGCTGCATCGCGCGAGCTGCGGCGGCAGGCGTGTCTGCCGTGACCAGCAGCACGCGCCAGCCGCTGGGGCCGTCGGCCAGCTGTTGCAGCAGGGGCATTTCGGCCAGACACGGAGCGCAGTCCACGCTCCAGAAGTTGATGAGCAAAGGCCCCGGTTCCTGGGAGGCGGTGATGAAACGCCCGCCATCCAGCGAGGGCAGCGTGAAGTCCCAGTCATCTGGCAAAGGCTCAAGCGCTTGTGCGCGGGCGGTCAGAGCCGCGCTCAAAGCCAAGGCCGTGAACAAAAGGCGCATCAGGGCGCGTGTGAAAGGAAAAGGCATGCGGGGAAAAAGCATGAACGCAGTCCGTTATGTAGCAAATATGTTTTTGCGAATCGGCGTTGAATGCAGGATTGTCTTTCGCAAATCATGCCCATTGGGGCGTATGGCGGCACGGCATGCTTTTGCGAGTTTTCAATATTCAGGAATTCCTAAAGCGGGGATTCATTTTCGCGATACGGGTCACTGATACTGTGTGGCTGTGATGCCGGGCATATTTGCTCAGGCATGCCGATATGGCAATAAAAATATTGGCGCTTATGTTTGCTGTGAAACGACTGGCCGTTTTCGCTGGCAGCGTACATTGAACGGGCTGTCAGAGGCGTCAGCAGCAGACGGTGCAGAGGCGAGATGATTTTAAAACAGGAGCAAATTCAAAGCGCCAAAAAAGGCATTTCGCGCAGTATTGGCGCGGAGGTCTAGCTATTGAATAAGGAGCGGATTGAGATGCTGAGCTGAGCTTTGCGCCGGGCGCGGCTTTCGGGCTGCGCCCTGGAGCCGCCGTCCGCACTTTTTCATGTGGACGGTGGCTCTGAAAAGCATGGTCAGAAGTCCAGCTTCACCCCTGCGTAGATGTAGCGGCCCCGGTTCGGCCCCCACAGGTGGGTGACGTCCATTTCGCCGTCGCCGTTGATCCACAAAAAGCTCTCTTTGTCCACCTGGCGGTAGTTGAAAAGGTTGTCCACGCCCAGGTAGAGGGAGACGTTTTTGCTGATGCTGTATTGGCCGCGCACGTCCACGGTGGCGAAGGTGGGGCTTTTGTCGCGTTTTTTGGTGCCGTCGAAGTTGTAGCGGCCTTGCTCGCCGCTGCCGTCGCCGTGGAATTTTTTCAAGTCCATCGGGCCGGTGACATTGACTTTGGCGGTCAGCGTCCAGGGGCCTTGCTCAAAGTCCACGCTGGCGAAAAAGCGCGATTTGGGGCGGGCAAAGACGAGAGTGCCGGGGTCGAACTTGTAGTGATACAGCTCGCCGCCCGCTGAAAGAGTCAGCGAGGGCGTGAGCTGGTAGCTGGCGTTCACGTCCACGCCTTGCACGGTGACGGGGCGTTTGGCGCTGGTGAACAGGGTGATGGGGTTGCCCTGCGCGTCTTGCGCACCCGAATCGAGCACGGCCATGTGCTTGATGCGGTTGTAGTTGTAGGAGGTGGTGACGGCAAAGCGGTCGTCGGCAAAGTTCAGGGCGTAGCTGAGGTTTTCGGAAACTTCGGGCTTGGTGAATTCGCGCACGATGCGCGTGGTGCTCAAGATGCCGTGGTCTTGCTCGAAAAAGCTGGTGGGCGCACGAAAGCCCTTGCCCGCGCTCAGGCGGCTGGAGAGGTGCGCGGTGTGGTGGTAGAGCAAGTTGGCGCGCGGCGAGACGATGGTGCCGTATTCGTTGTGCCGGTCCACGCGCACGGAGGCGTTCAGCTCCAGCCGGTCGCCCAAAAAGGTGCGGTAGCCCTGCAAGTACAGGGCGGGGGTGCGGAAGGTGTAGTTGTCCAGCCCCACAATGGGCGCACCGCCTTGCGCGCCCAGCGTGCCGTGGCTGCGCAGGTCTTCATAGCGCCAGCTCGCGCCAGCGGTGATCAGCCAGCCTGCCGCCGGGAACTGGTAGTTGCCGTCCAGGTAGTACTGGCGCTGCTTGGCAAAGTAGTAGTCGCCTTCGTAGAAGCTGTCTTGCTTGTGCTGGGCCGCGCCCATGGCCAGGCGCAGGCGGCCATCGCCCAGGCGGCGTTCGCCCTGGTGCACGATTTGCGCGCGCTTGGTGAAGATGACTTCCGAAAAGCCCCCGCGTCCGCTGTCGTAGGGCAGGAAGTCGCCCGAGTCAGGCGCGTACCAGCCATCGGGCCGCTGCGAGCCGCCCGCGCCCCGGCTGAAGTTGAAGGGGTTGCCGCTCATGTTGTCTTTGATGGCCTGGTAGTCGCGGCCCAGCGCGCCGCCGCCGCGCTTTTCGTCCACCAGGTCGAAGCGGCCGCGCATCTTGAAGCCGCCCACGTCATCCAGGAACCAGCCCATGCCGCCCATGCGGCGGTCGTAGCCGGTGTATTCGGAAATGCCGTCGCCGTTGCCATCGACCGAGTTGTGGCGGTCGTAGTGCACGGCGGCCGTCACGGCGCCGCCTTGCAGGGGCTTGGCCAAAAACACGTCCAGCCGCCGGGCGCCGAAGTTGCCGCCTTGCACGCGCATCTGCGCCTCATCGCGCGTGGGGCGCTTGGTGACGATGTTGACCGTGCCGGCCAGCGCTTCGGGCGCAATCAAGCTGGCGCCCGCGCCGCGCGCAATGTCGATGCGCTCCACGCCATACAGGCCCACGCTGTCCAGCCCATAGGCGGAAGACACGGAGGAATACATCGGAATGCCGTCAATCAGCAGCGTGGTGTAGCGCCCGGGCAGGTTGTTGAGCAGCACGTTGCGCACATTGCAGATGGAGCATTCCACCTGCACGGCCACGCCGGGGTTTTTGTCCACGGCCTCGTTCACGTTGGTCGCGCCGGTTTTTTCGATGGCGCGGGCGCTCACGCTCTCGGTCATCACGATGTCATCGCGCAGCGCGCCGGGGCGTATCTGGCGCTGGGCGCTCGTGCCCAGGCTGTGCACCGTCACTTCGGGCAGCGTGCCGCCTTCTTTGGAGGCCGTGGTTTTGACGCGGGCCACGCGCTCCGGCTCATGGTGATGTCCGTCATGCGCCTGTGCGCACATGGCCCATGAAGCCAGCGCCAGCGCCGTGGGCGCGGCCATGAAAAAACGCCGCAGAGCGCGGCGGTCGGATGCAGACATGTGTGTACTCCTCTTATCCAGATGAAAGCAAAACGTTTGGGGCGGATTCTCAAGTTGCGAGCGCTTCGCATTTTTGAGAAATATCAAAGAAAGTTACGATATCACTTGCGTGGTATCGAGATTTTGCCAGCATCCGGCCCGAAGCGTTTTTTCTCCCTGGCGCAACCGGCCTCGTCCGCTCTCTTTTTGGGGCGCCTGCGTACGCCGCCGCGCGCGCCTTCAAACTCACCGCGACGGCAGTGGTGGCATTGCCGCGTGGTCAAAAATGGCTGCGTGTGTATCGCCAGGCCACATCAGGAAAGCCGCCCATGCGCCCTCCCAAAAACCGCCCCGCCAGCAACACCCAAGTGCTGCACTTGCGCCCCGCCGTCGCTTCCTCTCTGAGCTTGCAGCACGCCTTCAACTTCTTGCGCCAGGGGCAGGGCGAGCGCGCCATGCCCCTGCTGGAAAAGCTGCTGCAAAACGATCCGCAGAACTTTGACGCGCTGCACCTGCTGGGCCAGCTGCACCTGCAACGGCGCGAGGCGGCGCAGGCTTTGCAGTGCCTTGAAAAAGCGCGCGCGCTCAAGCAACCTACGGCTGCGCTGCTGAACAACCTGGGCATCGCCCTGCGCCTGCTGGGCCGCGCCAGCGAGGCGCTGGACTGCTACGCGCAGGCATTGGCGCAGCAGCCTGATTACGCCGAGGCGCTCGTCAATCAGGGCAACGCCCTGCGTGACCTGGGCCAGAGCGCCCAAGCGCTCGCCAGCTACGAAGCCGCGCTGGCCTTGCGGCCCGCGCACCCGCAGGCGCTCAACAACCGCGCCCTCGCTCTGCGCGAACTGGGCCGCCTGCCCGAAGCGCTCGGCTGCGCCCGCCAAGCCGCCAGCCAGCACCCCGGCTACGCAGAAGCCCGCTACAGCCTGGGCCTGCTGCTGCAAGAAAGCGGCGACGGCCTTGCCGCCCTTCAGGCCTACGAGCAGGCGCTGGCGCTGGCGCCGGGCGACCCCGAAACGCTCAACGCCAAAGGCAGTGCGCTCGAAGCGCTGCAACGCCCGCAAGAGGCGCTGGACTGCTACGCGCAGGCACTGCGGCAAGCGCCCGCCCACCCGGACGCGCTGGCCAACATCACCGCCTTGCTGGAGCGCCTGGGGCAGCCGCAGGAAGCGGCACGCTACCGGCAGAAAGCGGCCCAGGCTGGCGGGCCGGCGTCAGGCTGAAGCCGCTTGATTGATGCTCCTTCTTTTAGAGCATGATGTCCTAGTGGAAACTGCGCCAGACGGCATTTCACACCCCTTGTATTTGCTCCTCTTTTTACTTCTTCCTGGTGGTTGAATGCGGGAAAAAAAGCGGGCGCGGATTGCTCCGCGCCCGCTGCCGTCATGCAAGCGTCAGGCTGAATCAGTCGTCCAGGCGCTCGCGCTCAATAGCGCCCGTGTAGGGGTTGATGTGCAGCTCCACGCGCTGGCCAGCGGCGTTCACGGCGTCAGCTTCCCAGCGGCCATGTTCAAACTCCAGGTCATGCACGTTGCGGTAGCCCGCAGCTTGCAGGGCCGCCACAACTTGCTGTGCCGTCAGAATGGGCGTGGGATTGGGGTTGCCCGGCTGGGCCGCATTGCCGCCGCGAGACACCTGGGAGATGACTTCCAGCGTGACGGGGTGCAGATGCAACTTCACCTTGGCGCCGCGCTCGTGCTGGCGAACCTTGGCTTCCCAGAGGCCGTCGTCAAACTCCACGTCGTTGATGACGGCGAATCCCAGCTGGCGCAGCTTCTCAATCACTTGGGAGATGCCCGGCAGGCGCGTGCCGATGTCGGTGCGCGTGAAAGCCAGGAATTCACCTGTGGCATCGTTGAGCAGCAGGTAGTGGCGCACGCCTTCCTTGGAGAGGGCCTTGGCTGTCCAGTAGCCATGCTCGCGGTCAAAGTCTTTCACGCCGTAAAAGCCGTGGGCCTGCATGGTCTGCAAGGCTTCGGGCGCCGTCAAGGCAAAGGCCGGGCTGGATGCCAGCGCGAGGGCGGCGGCGGCGGCGGCGATGAATTTCTTGGCTTTGGTCATTTGCTTGCTCCTTTCAGGTGCTGTTGAGAAAAAACATGGTTGAAAAACCATGGCTGAATGATGAATCGATGCATCTAAATGCAATATGAAGACGCCGTTCACGGGGCATTTAAAAACCGTCTCCACAATCAGGAAGAGGCCTGTATCCACATGAAACACACCAAACTTTTTCTTTCGTGCCTTGTTTTCAGCCTCTTTTTGGGCGCTTTGGGCGCGGTCCAGGCGCGCGGCAGCGACCAGGAGCAGGCGCGCCTGGGCGTTATCAGCGGCGCTTACCGTCCGCTGGCGGCCATCCTGGATGAGGTATCGGCCCAGCACGAGGCGCGCGTGGTGGATGTGGAGTCGCGCCAGGGCGCGCGCGGCGAGCTTCAATATGAAATCACGCTCATCACCCGGCGCGACGGCCAAAAGCGCGAGCTGCTGGTAGATGCCGCCACGGGCCGCGTGCTGGCGCAAGAGCAGGACTTCTCCCGCCAGGCGGCCTCCTTATCGGCGCTGGCGGCCTGGCTGCGCCCGCTGGAGCAGCATGACCAGCGCGTGGTGGAAGCCGAATTCGAGCTTTCGCCGCAGGGCCTGCCCGCCTACCAGCTGCAAATCGCTCCGGCGGCGCAAGCCTCGCAGCGCATGCTGCTGGATGCGCGCAACGGCGCTGTGCTGGAGCGCGGCAATCAGTCCGCCGCTGGCGTCATCCGCCCCATGCATGAAATGCTGGAGACGCTGTCCCCGCGCTTTTCAGGCCTGGTTCGTGAGGTGGAGCTGGAGCACGACACGCGCAACCAGCCTTTCTACGAGCTGGAACTGCTCCAGCCGGATGGCAACACGCTGGAGCTGAAAGTGCACGCCCACACGCTGGAAGTGCTGCAACGCAAGATCAAGCGCGACTGAAACCGGCTTCACTCCTGCCAATTCACCTCTGCCAAAAAAAGACCTTTCCCATGCGAATCCTCATCGTGGAAGACGACGCGGCCCTGGCCGAGCAAATGCGCCAGGCCCTGGCCGAAGCGGGTTTTGTGCCGGATGTGGAGCACGACGGCGAATCCGCCTCCTTCGCAGGCAGCGTGGAGTCTTACGACGCGGCCGTGCTCGACTTGGGCCTGCCCGCCAAAGACGGCCTTTCCGTGCTGCGCGACTGGCGCGAGGGCAACTGCCACTGGCCTGTGCTCATCCTCACCGCCCGCAACCGCTGGAGCGACAAGGTGGCCGGCTTCAACGCAGGCGCTGACGACTACCTCACCAAGCCCTTCATGATGGAAGAAGTGGTGCTGCGCCTGCGCGCCATGCTGCGCCGCCAGACCGGCAGCGGCTCCACCGTGCTGCGCGCGGGCGGGCTGGAATACGACGTGAGCGCGGGGCGCTTCACCTGGCACGGCCAGCCCTTGGGCCTGACGGCGCAGGAGCACAAGATACTGGCCTATCTCATGCACCACCCGGGCCAGGTCATCACCCGCGCCCACATTGGCGAACACGTCTATGCCCGCGATCTCGATCCTGACTCCAACACCATCGACGTGCTCATTGGCCGCATCCGCCGCAAGCTGGGCGACCCCAGCCTGATCGTCACCGAGCGCGGCCAAGGCTTCCGGCTGGTTGCGCCATAGCCTCGTGCATTCCGCCGTTTCGCCTGATGGCGGGCAGCGCTCCGCTCTTTTATCCATAGCGGCTAGCGCCCGCTCCACAAGGGCTTGCGGCCAATTCGGCATCTGAATTCAGGGCGCTGAAAGTGCCTGCCAGCAGCTGCGAGAGGAAGGGGCGGCTTTGTAAAATTTGAAGCTTTTCACTTCCCACACCTTGCTAGCGGAGCTGAATCTCATGGCAGACCCGACCCTCATGGCCAACGCCATCCGTGCCCTTTCGATGGACGCCGTTCAACAAGCCAAGTCGGGCCACCCCGGCGCGCCCATGGGCATGGCCGACATGGCCGTGGCGCTGTGGAGCCGCCACCTGCGCCACAACCCGGCCCATCCGCAATGGGCGGGGCGCGACCGCTTCGTGCTCTCCAACGGGCACGCTTCCATGCTGCTGTATGCCCTGCTGCACCTGACGGGCTATGACCTGCCGCTGCATGAGCTGAAAAACTTCCGCCAGCTGCACAGCAAAACGCCGGGCCACCCGGAGCACGGCGTCACCCCCGGCGTGGAAACCACCACCGGCCCGCTGGGGCAGGGCCTGGCCAATGCCGTGGGCATGGCGCTGGCCGAAAAGCTGCTGGCCGCCGAATTCAACCGCGAAGGCCACACCATCGTGGACCACCACACCTACGTCTTTCTGGGCGATGGCTGCCTGATGGAAGGCATCAGCCACGAAGCATGCAGCCTGGCGGGCGCATGGAAGCTCGGCAAGCTCATCGCCCTGTATGACGACAACGGCATCAGCATCGACGGGCAAGTGGCTCCCTGGTTTGCAGACAACACGGCGGAGCGCTTCAAGGCCTACCACTGGAACGTGATCGGCCCGGTAGACGGGCATGACGCCGCCGCCATCGACAAGGCCATCGCCCAGGCCAAAAAAAGCGCCAGCCAGCCCACGCTCATCATCTGCAAGACACACATCGGCAAAGGCAGCCCCAACCGGCAAGGCACCTCCAAAGCGCACGGCGAGCCGCTGGGCGCGGACGAAATCGCGCTGACACGCCAGGCGCTGGGCTGGCAGCATGGCCCCTTTGAAATTCCGGACGAGGTCTATGCCGCCTGGGACGCCAAAGCCATTGGCGCCAAAGCCGAAGCGCAGTGGGACGCCGCCTTTGCCGCCTACGCCAAGGCTTACCCCGAACTGGCCGCCGAATTCACCCGCCGCATGGCCGGCGAGCTGCCCGCCAGCTTCCAGCAAGTGGCCGTCGATGCAGCCATGCACGCGCATGAAAGGGCCGAAACCGTGGCCAGCCGCAAGGCCAGCCAGCAGGCGCTGCAAGCCTTGACCGCCGCGCTGCCGGAGCTGCTGGGCGGCAGCGCCGACCTCACCGGCTCCAACCTCACCCAGACGGCCGCCACAGCGCCGCTGCGCATGAACGCCCAGGGCGAAGTCGAAAAAACGAAAGACGGCCAGATTGGCCGCCACATCAACTACGGCGTGCGCGAATTCGGCATGGCCGCCATCATGAACGGCGTGGCGCTGCACGGCGGCTTCATCCCCTACGGCGGCACCTTCCTCACCTTCAGCGACTACAGCCGCAACGCCATCCGCATGGCCGCGCTCATGAAGCAGCGCGTCATTCACGTGTTCACGCACGACAGCATCGGCCTGGGCGAAGACGGCCCCACGCACCAAAGCATCGAGCACGCCGCAAGCCTGCGCCTCATTCCCAACCTGGATGTCTGGCGCCCGGCCGACGCCGTGGAAACCGCCATCGCCTGGGCTGCGGCGCTGACGAGCAAAGACCGGCCCACCGCCTTGCTGCTCTCGCGCCAGAACCTGCCCGCGCTGCCCAAGGGCGACATGGGCAACATCAGCCGTGGCGCCTACGTGCTCAGCGAACCGGCGGACGCGGGCCTGAACAAGCCCGCGCAAATCGTGCTGATTGCCACCGGCTCGGAAGTCGATCTGGCCCTGAAAGCGCAGGCGCTGCTGGCGCAAAGGAAAGTGGCTGCCCGCGTCGTCTCCATGCCCAGCGCCACCACGTTTGACCGGCAGGGCGACGCCTACAAGCGCGCCGTGCTGCTGCCGCGCAAACCCCGCGTGGCCGTGGAAATGGCCAGCACCGCCGCGTGGTGGAAATATGGCGTCAGCGCCGTCATCGGCATCGACGCCTTTGGCGAATCCGCCCCCGCCCCCGTGCTGTTCAGGCACTTTGGCTTCACGCCCGAAAACGTGGCGGCGCAAGCGCTGGCCGTGCTCAAAAAACGCTAACTTCCCTTTTCGACGCTTCAATTTCAGGAGAACGCAATGACCATCAGAATCGGCATCAACGGCTTTGGCCGCATCGGGCGCATGGTGTTCAGGGCGGCCGTCAAAAGCTGCCCCGACATCGAAATCGTCGGCATCAACGACCTGCTCGAGCCTGACTACCTGGCCTACATGCTCAAGTACGACAGCGTGCAAGGCCGCTTTGACGCCGACGTGCGCGCCGAAGGCAACACGCTCATCGTCAATGGCAAAAAAATCCGCCTCAGCGCCGAAAAAGACCCCGCCGACCTCAAATGGGGCGATGTGGGCGCGCAAATCGTCATCGAATCCACCGGCCTGTTCCTGACCCAGGAAGCCGCGCAAAAGCACCTGGACGCTGGCGCCGGCAAAGTCATGATGTCCGCCCCTTCCAAAGACGACACGCCCATGTTCGTCTACGGCGTCAATAGCGACGCCTACGCGGGCCAGCGCATCATCAGCAACGCCAGCTGCACCACCAACTGCCTCTCGCCCGTGGCCAAGGTGCTGCAAGACAAATGGGGCATCAAACGCGGCCTGATGACCACCGTGCACGCTGCCACCGCCACGCAAAAAACCGTGGACGGCCCCAGCAAAAAAGACTGGCGCGGCGGCCGGGGCATTCTGGAAAACATCATCCCCAGCAGCACCGGCGCGGCCAAGGCCGTGGGCGTTGTGCTGCCCGCGCTCAAAGGCAAGCTCACCGGCATGTCCTTCCGCGTGCCCACCTCGGACGTCTCCGTCGTCGATCTCACTGTCGAGCTGGAAAAACCCGCTTCCTATGCCGACATCTGCACCGAAATGAAAGCCCAAAGCGAAGGCAAGCTCAAAGGCATCCTCGGCTACACCGAAGACAAAGTCGTCGCCACCGACTTCCGGGGCGACGCGCACAGCTCCATCTTCGATGCGGGCGCCGGCATCGCGCTGGACGACACCTTCGTCAAACTCGTTGCCTGGTACGACAACGAATGGGGCTACTCCAACCGCTGCCTGGACATGGCGCGCGTCATGAGCCAGAAATAAGCCCGTCCCTGCCCCGGGAACCTGTCCGCAATCTTTCCGTGGGGGCGGGAAGCTCGCCCCTCAGGGCCAGGTTCTGAAAAGCCCATGCGCCGCTTTCGCACGCATGGGCTTTTTCACGTATGGCTCCAAGCGATGCCTGCGCGCCCTGCATCGCTCCGCGCTCCGGCGATGCGCAGCCCGTTTCATGCCCCAATCGGCCGCAAGTCCTAGTGGAATGGGCGCGGGCAACTCTCTTTTTGATAGCGAATCAGGCTTTCAAGGCTCGAAAACCACCTTCAGCTGCGCCGTGGGCAGCGGTTGCAGCCGGCGGGCGTAAAGGCGTCCTTCGGCGACGCGGGAGAGATCGGCATGCCAATCGGCGCTGGCTTGGGGCTGGCCGCGCAGCCAGCTGAAAAGGGCGGCCACGGGCAGGGGCGCGCCAGTGGCGCGGGCCGTCATGTCTTGCAGGCTGGCGTAGGTTTCGGTTTGCGCGCCTTGCTGCAAGCTGGCCTGGCCGGGCTGCCAGCGCATGAGGGCGAGGGTGCTGCCGACGGGAGAAGTCAGGTGCAGCTCGCCTGCCTCGGGCGTGCCGGAGAGGGTGAAACTGGCTGCGTAAGACTGGGGCGGCTCGCTTTCCACTTGCAGGGCGAGGCGTCCTTGCCAAAAGCGGCGCCCGGCTTGCGCTGGCTGGCTGGCGGGCGGTTCAGGAGCGGAGGGCGCATGGGCGCATCCCGCCAGAGCGGCGAACAGGGCGGCGGCCAGCGCGGCGGCGGGCAAACGGCACGTCATGGCGCGGCGGCTTTGCCCAGCGCGCCGGGCTGAACGCCCAGGCGCTTGAGCGTTTGCGCAAGCGTCTGGTTGCGGGGGTCAATGCGCAGAGCTTCGCGCCAGATGGCCTGCGCCCGCTCACGCTCGCCCTGCACCCAGAGCGTCTCGCCCAGGTGCGCGCCGATTTCGGCTTCGGGCTGGCGCTCGAAAGCGTCTTCGAGAATGCGGCGTGCTTCGTCCAGCCGCCCCTGGCGGAAGGCGATCCAGCCGAGGCTGTCCTGTATGAAGGGGTCGTGCGGAGCGAGGCTGACGGCTTTTTCAATGAGTTCGCGCGCCTCAGGCAGGCGCTGCTTGCGATCGGCCAGCAGATAGCCCAGCGTGTTGTAGCCGGGGGCCGATTCGGGCCGCAGCTGGATGAGGCGGCGCAGCAGGCGCTCGGTTTCCGCCATGTCGCCCGACTGCTCGGCGGCCAAGGCGGTTTCGTAAAGCAGGTCAGGGTCATCAGGCGCCTGGTCAAGCGCCGAGCGCAGCAGGGCGAACGCGGCGCGGGGCAATCCCTCGCTGTGCAGCAGATTGCCTTCGGCCAGCACTTTGGCGCGGGCGTCAAGCGGGCCGTCTTCCGGCGCCTGGCGGATGAGGCTGATGGCTTCATTCATGCGCCCCTGGCGGGCCAGCAGGCGCGCGCGGGCGATGAGCACGGTGGCAGCGGCCTCGCCTTCGTCCAGCTCAATCTTGTCCAGCCACCGCGCGGCCTGGGCGTAGTCGCCCTGGCGCTCGGCCAGTTGCGACAAGGCCAGGCAGGCGCTGGCGCGCTCCGGCTCGGTGGCTTCGCTTTCAGGCGCCAGCTCCAGATAGCGCCGCAGCGACTGGCGCGCGGCTTCGTCCTGATGCACGCCCGCCTGCGCCAGCCCCAGGGCCAGCCAGCTTTCCTCGCTTTGCGGGTGGCGCTGCGCCCAGTCGGCCAGGAACTGGCGGGAGGCGATGTCCTGCCCCAGTTCGCGCAAGGCGGCGGCGTAGGCCACGCCCATGCCGGGCGCGGCCTTTTCGCGCTCCAGGTAGCCGCGCGCCAGCGCCTGGGCCTCGTCCATGCCGGCATTCACCCACAAGTGCAAGGCCAGCCGGGCGGGCCATTCGGAATCGGGCGCCTGCCGCGCGCCTTCCTGCGCGGCTTGCAGCGCGCCTGCCGCATCGCCCGCCTGCAAGCGCATGCGGCCCAGGGTGGCCCAGGCGGGGCCGGCGGCGCCCGGCTCGTCAATCACGGAGGAAAGCGCCTTCGTGATGATTTCAAGCGCTTTTTGTTTGTCGGACATGCGGCCATAAATGGCCGGCAGGGCGTTGATGAGCGAAGCGCGCTCCTCGTCTTCCAGCAGCGGCAGCATGGCGCGCAGGGGTTCGGCGGTTTCGCTGGCGCGGCCCATGAGCAGCAGGGTCTGCAACTGGTAGCGCAGCGCCACGGGTGAATCGGGATGGGCGCGCAGCCAGGCCTCCACGGCTTCCAGCGCCGCTGTGCCAGCGCCCGCTTGCAGGGCCATGGCGGTGGCGCGCTCGTAGGCCGCTTCGTCGCCCGTGCGGCGAGCGGCGTCAAACATGAAGCTCACGCCCGTGCGCGCGTCGCCGCTTTGAAAACTCAGCTCGCCCACCAGCAGCCTGTAAAGCAGCGAGGCCGTAAGGGCGGATTGCGGCGGCGCGGTTTTTTCGGCCTGCGCGGGCGGCGGCTCTTCAGCCGAAGAGGCGTTTGGCTCCTGCCCCGAAGCGGGCGCGCTGCAAAGCGCGAAACAGGCCAAGGCAAGGGCGGAAGCGGCGGCGGAAATCGGCCGCCGCAAGGACGGGCGCGCTGGCGGGCGCAAGGGCTGATTCAAGGGCATCAACCCATAATAAGTCATGCCTGAACTGCCAGAAGTTGAAGTCACTCGGCGCGGCCTTGCCTGCCGCCTGCCGGGCGCGCGCATCGAGGCCGCGCGGCCCGGCAAACCCTTGCGCTGGCCGCTGGGCATTGCCCCCGAAGCCTTGCGTGGCCGCACCGTGGCCAGCGTGGGGCGGCGCGGCAAATACCTGCTGCTGCGCCTGGCGCCGGACGGGTTGCTGCTGGTGCATCTGGGCATGTCGGGCAGCCTGGACTGGCAGGCCGCGCCGCCGCCGCCCGGCCCGCATGACCACTTTGATCTCGTGACCGGCCAGGGCGTTTTGCGCCTGCATGACCCGCGCCGCTTTGGCGCCGTTGTCTGGGCGCCCGACGAAAACTCCGGCATGGCCGCCAAGCTGCTGGGCGGCCTGGGCATGGAGCCGCTGGACGGGACGTTCGATGCCGCCGCCTTCCATCAGCGCCTGAAAAAGCGCCGCGCGCCCATCAAGCAAGTGCTGCTGGCGGGCGACGTGGTGGTGGGCGTAGGCAACATTTACGCCAGCGAGGCGCTGTTTCACGCGGGCCTGCACCCCGCCGTGCCCGCTTGCCGCGTCTCGCGCCCGCGCGCTGACCGCCTGCATGCCGCCATCCGCCAGGTGCTGGCGCGCGCCGTGGAGCAAGGCGGCAGCACCCTGCGCGACTTTGCCGCCATCGACGGCCATGCGGGCCACTTTCAGCTGGAAGCGGCGGTTTATGGCCGCGAAGGCCAGCCCTGCCGCGCCTGCGGCACGCCCATCCGCCGCATCGCGCAAGGGCAGCGCTCCACCTGGTTCTGCCCGGCGTGCCAGAAGAGATGAAATAGCGAAGCGCCCGCTTCCCGAGCAGGAACGAATCCACCCCGCATCAATACGCTGATGTCTAGGGTTTATTGAGAATTCCAGCTTCGGGCATGCTTTCCTTTCCCCCTGCTCCGCTGGTTGCGGCTACTCCTTTTCTTCTTCCTGCTGCGCCTTGAGCGCCTGCTGGGTTTCGCGCAAGCGGGTGTCCACGATGGCCGCCTCGATGTGGTCGGCCTGCGGATGCTGGCGCACCCAGTCCTGCGCGGCGCGAAAGCGCTGGGCCGCGCCAGCCAGGTCCTGCCAGGCCAGCTGCGCCTGCCCTTCGGCGCGCAAAGCGTGCAGGGGCTGCCCGCGCTCGCGCCAGGCGGCAGCCAGCAGTTGCCAGGCCGTGCCGTCATCGGCGTGCAGGCTGACCCAGCGTTGCAGGCGTTCGGCAGCTTGCTGCGCCTGGCCGCTGGCCGTTTCGGCCTGCGCCAGAAAAAGCTGCTCGGGGCGGCCTTCGGCGCCTTCGGGCACGTGCGCTTGCAGCAGGGTTTTGACTTGGGCGTAGTCCTTGGCGCGCAGGGCCAGATCGGCTTGCAGCAGGCGGGCCTGGCGCGCGGCGGCGGGCGGGCTTTGCACCAGCGCGGGCAGCTGGGCGGCCAGCGCTTGCGCTTGGCCCAGGTGACGCAGCTCGGCTTGCGCCAGCGCGGCGGCGTAAAGGGAGGCGACGCGCCGCTGAAGCGGCAGGCCGCGCTCGCCCGTGCTTTGCGGCGCCTTGGCCCAGTCGCGCAGCTTGTCCACGCCGGGGCGCGAGAGCACGCGGGCGCGGGCGGCAATTTGCGCTTGCGCCAGATCAGGCTCGGCGCTGGCTTTGCCCGCTTCGCGCGGGGCGCGCAAGCGCGCTTCGGCGATGCGCTCGGCCGTGAGCGGGTGGCTGCGCAGCCAGGGCCAGTCGCCCCGGTCGCTCAGGCGCGTGGCGTTTTGCAGCTTTTCAAACATGCTGGCCATGCCTTGCGCCGAAAAACCGGCCTGTTGGTAGATGCCGTGGCCGATGCGGTCGGCCTCGCGCTCCATGTCGCGCGAGTAATTGAGCTGCTGCTGCAAGGCGGCGGCCTGCCCGCCGGTGATGAGGGCCGCGCCCGCTTGCGGGTTGCTGCCCGCCGCCAGCGCGCCCAGGATGAGGCTGGCCAGCAGCAAGGGCGCCTGGCGCGCCTGGCGGCTGGTCATGCGCGAGATGTGGCGCTGGGTGACGTGCGCCATTTCGTGCGCCATGACGGAGGCCAGCTCGTCGCGCGAATCCACCACGCCAATCATGCCCAGATACAGGCCGAAGTAGCCGCCGGGCACGGCAAAGGCGTTGATTTCGCCCTCGCGCCCCAGCAGCACGCGCCAGGCGTAGGCTTCGTCCAGCTCCGGCGGCATGTCGCCGCGCTGGCGGGCGGCGGCGCGCAAAGGCTGCCAGATGCCGTCCACCCACTGGGTGAGCACCGGATCGTCAAAAAAGGAAGGGTCGCGAAACATCTCGCGCGCGATGCGGTCGCCCAGCTTGCGCTCTTGCAGCGGCGTCATCTCGCCCGCATCGCCCAGCGAAGGCAGCGCCGCCGGCGCGGCCTGGGCCACCTGCACGGCGTGCGGCCAGTGCGCCGCGCCGTCATGAACGCCATGCGCCCATGCCACGGCAGGCAGCAACAAAGAAAAAGCAAGGGAGAAAGCGCCTGTTTTCATGGCATCTATGATGCCCCGCTTTTTTCAGCGCCCCTTGCGGCAACGGGGCCACGCCATGCAACACATTCCCCGCAAACGCTTCGGCCAGCATTTTTTGAGCGACGAAGCCGTGATTGACGCCATCGTCCGCGCCATTGCCCCCCGCCCGGGGCAGGCCGTGGTGGAAATCGGCCCCGGCCTGGCCGCGCTCACCCAGCCGCTGCTTCAGCGCCTGGGGCGGCTGACCGTCATCGAGCTGGACCGCGATCTGGCTGCGCGCCTTCGCGGCCAGGCCAGCTTGCAAGTCATCGAGTCGGATGTGCTGAAGGTGGACTTCGCGCAACTGGCGCGCGATCTGGCCGCGCAAGCCCCCGCCGGAACGCCTGCCGAAACGCCCGCCCCGGCCAAACTGCGCGTGTGCGGCAACCTGCCCTACAACATCTCCACGCCCATCCTCTTTCACCTGCTGCCCTTCGCGCCCGTCATTGAAGACCAGCACTTCATGCTGCAAAAAGAAGTGGTGGACCGCATGGTGGCCGCGCCCGCCACGGCCAGCTACGGGCGGCTTTCCGTCATGCTGCAATGGCGCTACGAAATGGAAAGCGTGCTGCACGTGCCGCCCGAAGCCTTCAGCCCGCCGCCCAAGGTGGAATCAGCCGTCGTGCGCATGCTGCCCCTGCCCGCGCCGGCTGATGTGCCGCTGGCCGGCTTTTCCGAGCTGGTGCAAGTGGCCTTCAGCCAGCGCCGCAAGCTGCTGCGCCACACCCTGGGCCGCTGGCTGCAAGAGCGCGGCTTTGCGGGCGTGTTCGACGTGCAGCGCCGCGCCGAAGAAGTGCCCGTGCATGAATACATCGCCCTGGCGCAGCAGGCGCTGGACCGCGCGCCCGCCGCCAGCCCATAGGCTGAACCGGATGCGGGAGAAAGCTGGATGAAAGCGTTATTTCGCTCCGCTATTCATAGCAAGAGGTCCTAGTGGAACCTGCGCGAGAAGGTGCTTTCGACCCCTTGAATTTGCTCCTGTTTCTGATGCTTTTCTTCGGGCCATGCCAGCCTGAAGGCGCTGCCTCATTCGTCGCGCAGGCGGGCCGTGAACAGGTTCTCAGAAGGGAATGTCGTCGTCCATGTCGCCCAGGTCAGCCGCAGGCGGCTGCGCTGCGGCGGGCGCTGGCGCTGGCGCGGGAGCGGGGCGGGCAGGCGCGGCGGCGCGGGGGGCAGGCGCGGCGCGGCGCGGCGCGTCGTAGCTGGCATCGTCGCCGCCAGCGGCGTTGCGGCTGCCCAGCATTTGCATGTTGTCCACGCGAATTTCGCTGGTGCTGCGTTCCTGGCCGCTTTGGTCCGTCCACTTACGGGTGCGGATGCTGCCTTCCACGTAAATCTGCGAGCCTTTGCGCAGGTACTGCCCGGCAATTTCGGCCAGCCGGTCATTGAACACCAGGCGGTGCCATTCGGTGTGCTCGCGCATTTCGCCGCTTTGGCGGTCTTTCCAGCGCTCGGTGGTTGCCAAGGTGACGTTGGCCACCTGGCCGCCGCTGGGGAAGGTGCGCACTTCCGGGTCACGGCCCAGGTTGCCGACGAGGATGACTTTGTTCACGGCCATGATGAAGAACCTTTGCAAAAGCGGCAAATTATGCGGTGCCCGGCTCTTTGGCGGGCGCATGCACGGGCTGCTTCCAGCCCAGCGCCAGCCACAGCGCCGACAGCGCCGCGCCCGCCACGAAAACCGCTGCCGCGCCCTGCTCTTTCAGCAGCCAGCCGCCCAGCGCGCCGCCAGCGAACAAGCCCAGCGATTGCAAGGTGTTGAACACCCCCAGCGCCTGCCCGCGCACCGCCTGCGGCGCCAGGCGCGACACCAGGCTGGGCAGGCTGGCCTCGATGGCGTTGAAAGCCACGAAAAAGAGAAACAGCGCCACGCCCAGCGCCCACAGCCCCGGCTGGCGCGGCGCAATCCAGCAGAAGATGAGCTGCACCAGCAGATACAGCACGATGGAGCCGCGCAGCGCCAGCGCCAGATGCCCGCGCCGCTCCAGCGAAAACAGCCCGCCCAGCAGCACAAACGAGGCCAGCACCGCCGGCAGATACAAATGCCAGTGCTCGGCCTTGCCCAGCCCCGCGCCCACCAGCAGCCCCGGCACCACCACCCACATGGCCATTTGCACGGCCTGCAACACGAAAATGCCCAGGTTGAGCCGCCACAGCAGTGGATGCCGCCACACGCCCACGGGCGCGGCGGCAAGATGGCTTTCGGCCGCGTGCGCTTCATGCGGCTTGTGCGGCGGCTCGGCGGGCGTGACCCACAGCACCAGCCCCACACCCGCCAGCGACAGCGCGCCCGTCAGCCAGAACAGCCCGCTCAGGCCCCCCAGCCAGGCCGATAGCGGCGGCGCGGCCAGCAGCGACAGGGCAAACATCAGCCCGATGCTTGCGCCCACCAGCGCCATGGCCTTGGTGCGCACCTCATCGCGCGTTTGATCGGCCAGCAGCGCCGTCACTGCCGCCGAAATGGCCCCGGCGCCTTGCAAGGCGCGCCCGGCCATCAGCCCATACACGCTGCCAGCCAGCGCGCCCACCAGCGAGCCGGCGGCAAAAATCAGCAGCCCCAGCACAATGACCCGCTTGCGCCCGAAGCGGTCCGAGGCCATGCCCAGCGGCGCCTGAAACACCGCCTGCACCAGCCCATACAGGCCCAGCGCCAGGCCCACAAGCACCGGATCGCCCCCTCCGGGGTAGTGCGCCGCCTCCAGAGCGAACACGGGCAGCACCAGAAACAGCCCCAGCATGCGCAGCGCGAAGATGGACGCCAGCGAAAAGCTGGCACGGCGCTCGTCATTCGTCATGGACGCGCGGCGGGAAGGGGCAGATGGCGTGGCGGACATGGGTAACAAGGCAAAACCAATGCGGGCGATTGTCATGGATGCGCTGGCGGCCACGCGAAAATGCCGCCCAGCCGGCCACCCGCAAAACGCCAGATGCCGCGCTTTACCCATCTTTACCCCTCATTCATTCCGGCGCAGCGCCCCGAGGGCACCATACCCGGCATGAACGACGCAGACATGCCCTCACGCCTTTTGATGATTGAAGACGATGCCCGCCTGGCCAGCATGGTGGGCGAATACCTGGAGCAAGCCGGCTTTGCCTTTGCCCACCAGGGCGACGGTGCCAGCGGCCTGGCCGCCGTGCAGGAAAGCGCGCCCGATCTGGTCATTCTCGATCTCATGCTCCCCGGCATGGACGGCCTGGAGGTGTGCCGCCGCATCCGCTCCCTGCCCGGCGCAGCCGCCAGCGTGCCGGTGCTCATGCTCACGGCCAAGGGCGACGCAATGGACCGCATCATCGGCCTGGAGCTGGGCGCGGATGACTACCTGCCCAAACCCTTCGAGCCGCGCGAGCTGCTGGCGCGCATTCGCGCCGTGCTGCGTCGCCAGTCGCCCGGCGCTGCGCCCACGCAGCCCGTGCTGCGCTTTGGCTCGCTGGAAATCGACCGCGACGCGCGCACCGTCACCGTGGCGGGCAAGCCGGCGGAGCTGACCAGCTACCAGTTCGACCTGCTCGTCACGCTGGCCGAGCGCGCCGGGCGCGTGCTCTCGCGCGAGCAGATCATGGAAGCCGTGCGCGGCCGCGAGCTGGAAGCCTTTGACCGCTCCATTGACGTGCACATGGGCCGCATCCGCGCTGCCATCGAAACCGACGTGAAGCACCCCAAGCGCATCCTCACCGTGCGCGGCGTGGGCTACGTGTTCGCACGGCAGCAAGACTGAAAGCCCGCATCCCGCCCCGGCCCGCCCGCGCTCATGGCCTGATTTCACGGCCTGATTTCATGGCCAAATCGGCCGCAAGTCCTAGTGAAACCAGCGCAGACCACTATCAAAACAAGAGCAAAACGGGCGCGCGCCCGCCACTTTCCGCCGCCTCCCCGCCATGCAAACCATCATCGCCCGCCACCTCTACGCCCGCATCTGGCTGGCCGCCGCCGCCTGCGTGACCGTGCTGGGCCTGCTCATTGCCTGGGGCTGGCACGCCGCCGAAGCCGAGCACGAGCGCGACCGCCAGCGCGAGCGGCAAAGCGCCACCGAACTGCGCCAGCACCCCATGCGCGAGCTGATCGTGCGCGACGCCGACGGCAGGCCCATTGGCCGGGGGCAGCTGCAATGGAAGCATGGACGGGGGCATGAATTCGCCGTCGTGCTGACTGACGGGCGCGTGCTGCTCATCCAGCGCGCGCCGCGCGTGCAGGAAGACGCCGCTGCGCTGCCGCCGCCCCCTCCTTCCCCATCCGGCGGCGGCCCCCATGCGGCGCCGGATGAGCCTGGAAAAAACACTGCGGGAAAAACCGCCCCCAGAAGCGCCGGCCCGCGCGGCGGCGAGGGCGACGGCCCGCCTTTCTGGCTGCGCCCGCCCTTCGGCTTTCTCTGGGTCATCGGCCTGGCCGGGCTGGCTGTCATGGCGGGCATCTACCCTGTGGCGCGGCGTCTCACCCAGCGGCTGGAGCGCCTGCAACGCGGCGTGCAGCAATGGGGCGAAGGCGATCTCGCCGTGCGCCTGCCCGAAGACGGCCACGACGAAGTCGCCGACCTCTCGCGCCGCTTCAACGCCGCCGCCGCGCGCATCCAGTCGCTCATGGCCGCGCAAAAGTCGCTGCTGGCCAACGCCTCGCACGAGCTGCGCTCGCCGCTGGCGCGCATCCGCATGGCGCTCGAACTCATGGGCGAGCGCCCCAGCCCCGCCGTGCGCGCCGAAGTGACCCGCAACATCGCCGAGCTGGACCAGCTCATCGACGAAATCCTGCTGGCCAGCCGGCTGGATGCGCAAGAAGCCGATCTGGGCAGCATCGAATCCGTGGACCTGCTGGGCCTCATGGCCGAAGAATGCGCGCGCACCGGCGCGGACTTCGCCCCCGCCAGCGGCCTGCACGAAGCCGCCGTGCCCGGCGTCGCCAAGCTCCTGCGCCGCGCCGTGCGCAACCTGCTGGAAAACGCCGCCCGCTACGGCGGCGATCAGCCCGCCAGCGCCACCCTTGCGCTGGAGGCCGCGCCCGCAGGCAAGCCGGGCAAGGGGCTGGCCGTCATCCGCGTCAGCGACCACGGCCCCGGCGTGCCGCCCGAGTTGCGCGAGCGCATCTTCGAGCCGTTCTACCGCCTGCCCGGCGCCAGCGAACGCGAAGGCGGCGTGGGCCTGGGCCTGGCGCTGGTGCGCTCCATCGCCCAGCGCCACGGCGGCAGCGTGCGCTGCCTGGCCAGCGAAGAGGGCGGCGCCTGCTTCGAGCTGCGCCTGCCCCTGGCCTGAGAACCTGTTCAAAGCCTGTCCGCAAGCAAACCCCAGCCGTCGAACGGCCCCAAAGGCGCTGCTTTCGCTGCCTTTTTAATAGCAACAAAGCCCGCCAGCAATGCGGCGAATGCGTTTTCAAGGGGCCTGAATTTGCTCTCAAACAAAGAGTCAAACGCGCCGAGGCCATGCCGTGCCTGGCTTGCGCTTTCGCGCCTGCGGCCAGACTTTGAACAGGCGCTGGAAAGCGCCCCCGGCCGCACGATGCCAATGGCGGGGGCTTTATTTCAGCCGCATTTGCGCCGCCCTGGCGTGGGCCTGCAAGCCTTCGCCGTGGGCCAGCACGCTGGCGATGCGGCCCAGCTTTTGCGCGCCGGCTTCGCTCACTTCAATCAGGCTGCTGCGCTTTTGAAAGTCGTACACCGACAGCGGCGACGAAAAACGCGCCGTGCCGCTGGTGGGCAGCACGTGGTTGGGGCCGGCGCAGTAGTCGCCCAGCGATTCGCTGGTGTATGCGCCCAGGAAGATGGCCCCGGCATGGCGCAGCAGCGGCTCCCAGCGGTGCGGCTCGCGGCTGGAGATTTCCAGATGCTCGGGCGCAATGCGGTTGGCGATTTCGCAGGCCTCTTGCATGCTGCGGGTGTGAATGAACGCGCCGCGCCCGGCTAGGCTTTTGGCGATGATGGCCGCGCGCGGCAAGGCAGGCAGCAGGCGCTGCATGGCCTCATGCACTTGCCGCATGTAGCTTTCATCCGGGGCAAGAAGAATGCTTTGCGCCAGCTCATCGTGCTCGGCCTGACTGAACAAGTCCATCGCCACCCAGTCCGGCGGCGTCGTGCCGTCGGCCAGCACGAGGATTTCGCTGGGGCCGGCAATCATGTCGATGCCCACTTGCCCGAACACGTGCTTTTTGGCGCTGGCCACGTAGGCGTTGCCGGGGCCGGTGATCTTGTCCACGCGCGGCACGCAGGCCGTGCCGTAAGCGAGCGCGGCAATGGCCTGCGCGCCGCCAATGGTGAAAGCGCGGCTCACGCCCGCCACGTGCGCGGCGGCCAGCACCAGCGCATTGCGCTCGCCGCCCGGCGTGGGCACGACCATGATGATTTCGCCCACGCCCGCCACGTGCGCGGGCACGGCGTTCATCAGCACGCTGGAAGGGTAGGCCGCCTTGCCGCCGGGCACGTAAATGCCCACGCGGTCCAGCGGCGTGACTTTCTGGCCCAGCAAAGTGCCGTCCTCGTCGCGGTACGAAGCGGTTTCGCCGCCCTGCTTTTTCTGCCACTCGTGATAGCGGCGAATGCGCGCGGCCGCCTGCTCCAGCGCCTGGCGCTGCGCGGCGGGCAGGCTCTCGAAGGCCGCCCGCAAGTCAGCCGCTTGCAGCTCCAGCGCGGCCATGCTGGCGGCGGGCAGCCGGTCAAACCGGGCCGTGAAGGCCAGCACGGCCTCGTCGCCGCGCGCGCGCACTTCGCGCAGGATGTCTTTGACGCGCTGCTCAATCGCCTCGTCCTGCTCGGCGCTCCAGTGCAGGCGTTCGGTGAAGCGCTCCTGGAAATCAGGCTGGGCCGTGGACAAAAACAAAGGCGAGGCAGTAGGTGACATGGCAGGCCGTATGCGGGTGAAAAGCAAAAGGCAATTGTCACACCCGGCCCAGGGAGCGGATTGCGGCCCGCCGCGAAAGGAGCGAATCGGAATAAAGCGGGGGCCATGAATGGAAGAAGCCGGGCGAGGGCGCATTATTTCGCTCCTTTATTCATAGCGTTACATCCTAGTAAAACCTGCGTAGAAGGGTATTTCTGCCCCTATCTATTTGCTCCTGTTTTTGTTATGAGTGACTGATAAAACCAAGCCGGGCAAACCTGGACGCGGCGTGCCATAGGCCTTGTCGGCAACAACTGTTTTGCCCGGCAGGAATGCGTCGGCGCCTTTCCCTTTCAAGTCGTGCGCTGCCTGGGCGTGGTTTGCGCCT
Source organism: Ottowia sp. oral taxon 894 (assembly GCF_001262075.1). GTDB lineage: Bacteria > Pseudomonadota > Gammaproteobacteria > Burkholderiales > Burkholderiaceae_C > Ottowia > Ottowia massiliensis. Next base: position 1,274,459 of record NZ_CP012073.1, read on the forward strand.
CGCGCCCATCCTGATCCGCGCTTTTGCCCCTCACAGCCAGGTTCTGAACAGGGCCTGGGCGAAGGCCGCCCCGCATCCGCCTGCCGTTCACTCAAATAGCCAGGGCGGCCAGATCGGGCGGGCCTTGCTCCAGTTTGGCCAGGGCGGCCAGCAGCCGTGCTTCGGTGCGGTAGTGGGCGGCCAGCGGCTTTTCGCCCAGCACGCCCGCCGCGCGCAGCGCCTGCCGCACGGGGCGCTTGCAGCCCACCAGATGCCAGCCTATGCCGTGCGAGCGCGCCTGCACGAGCAGGCGCGTGAGGGTTTCCGCGCCCGTGGCGTCGAGCCGGTTGATGGACTGCGCCAGCAGCACAACGTGCTGCGTGCCCGGGCGCGCGGCCAGCATGGCGTCCACATACTGTTCAAATGAATTGGCGGTGGCGAAGTCCAGCGCTGCGTCCATGCGCAGCGCCAGGGTGTGCGGCGCCAGCAGGGGCAGGCCATAGGGGTGGCGGTTGCGCAGGCTGCCATCGGCATGCAGGCCCACTTCCACAATGCGCGGGTGCAGGCGCTGATAGACAAAGCGCGCCAGAGTCATCAGCACGCCGGCCAGCACGCCCCAGTAAAGCGCCGGGGCCGTGGCAATCGTCAGCGCCACCGTCAGCAGCGCCATCACGGCCTCCGCGCGCGAGACGCGCCACAGCCGCCGGTATTCACGCGGCTTGATCAGGCCCGCCACCGCCGCCACGATGATGGCCGTGAGCACCGCCTGCGGCACGTGGCGCAGCACAGGCGTCAGCAGCATGAAAGCCGCCAGCACGGTCAATACCGTGAACACGGCGGCCCAGCCCGTTTGCGCGCCCGCGTAAAGGTTGAGCGCCGAACGCGTGAACGACGTGCTGGTGCTGAAGCCCCCTGAAAAAGCCGAAGCCAGCTTGGCCAGCCCCTGGCCGATCAGATCCTGATCGCGCTGCCAGCGCACGCCCTTGCGGGCGTTGTCCACGCGGGCGCTGGCCGCCGTTTCCAGAAAACTCACCAGCCCCAGCACGAACATGGGCAGCACCAGATGCGAGAGGGCCGCCAGGCCCGGCCACTCGGGCAGCGCCAGCGTGGGCAGGCTGCGCGGCAGCTCGCCAATCACCGCGCCGCCGCCGGCCTCAAAGCCCGTCAGCCACGACAGGGCCGACGTCAGCATCAGCAGCGCCAGCACACTGGGAAAAGCAGGCCGCCAGCGCCGCACCAGCAGCAAAGCCGCCAGCGACAGCACGCCATACACCGCCGATGCGCCATGCCAGCCGCGCGCACTCAAACTGCCCCAATCCCAGCCCTCAAGCCCCAGCAAATGAGGCGCTTGCGTGGCAATGATGAGCGCCGCCGTGCCATGCGTGAAAGCCATGAGCACCGGCGTGCTCACCAGATTGAGCAGCCAGCCAAAGCGCGCCAGCCCCAGCGCCAGTTGCAGCGCCCCTGCCATGAGCGCCAGCCACACGGCCAGCAACACCCACTGCGCGCTGCCCGGCGCAGCCAGCCCTGTGAGCGAGGCCGACACCAGCAGCGACGACAGCGCCGTCGGCCCCACCGACAGCCGGGTAGATGCGGAAAACAGCGCTCCTGCCAGCGCGGGCAGCAAGCTGGCATACACCCCGGCGGCCGGGGGCATGCCCGCCAGCTGCGCATAGGCCACAGCCTGCGGCAGCATCATCATGCCCACGGTCAGGCCCACCAGCGCCTCGCTGCGCAACAGGGCAGGCGTAGGGCGCGGCCAAGCCAGAAAAGGCAGCAAACGTTGCAAGCGGAGTGGGTCAGACGCGGCGCTGGCGCTGGGGCCGGACGCCAGGCCTGCCGCTGGCCCGGCAGGCGGATCGTCTGGAGGGGATGCAGGCGCGGATGACATGGCGGGCCGTATGGTAGGGGCGCTTCAGAACCTGTTCAGGGTCTGGCCGTGCGAGGGGTGAAAAGCGCCGCCCCGGCGCCGCGCCAGTCAGCGATTACTGCTCTTCCAGCAGCGAGCGCAGCATCCATGCCGTTTGCTCATGCAGGGTCAGGCGCTGCGTGAGCAAATCGGCTGTCGGCTCGTCGCCCGCCTTGTCGGCCAGCGGGAACAGATCGCGCGCCGTGCGGGCTACGCCCTCGTGGCCTTCCACCAGGATGCGCACCATCTCCAGGGCCTTGGGCGGATGCGCGGGCGCGTCTTTCAGGCTGGCGAGCTTGCCGAACTGGGCGTAGGAGCCGGGCGCCACATGGCCCAGCGAGCGAATGCGCTCGGCAATCGGATCCACCGCGTTCCACAGTTCCGTGTACTGCGCCATGAACATGTCATGCAGGGAATTGAACAGGGGGCCCGTCACGTTCCAGTGGAAGTTGTGCGTGGTCAGATACAGCGTATAGGTGTCGGCCAGCAAATGCGACAGGCCGCTGGCGATGGCGGCGCGGTCTTTTTCCGAAATGCCGATATTCACGGCAGGCGCGCCGCCTGCTTTTCTGACGGCCTTGTCTGTGCTGGCCGAAGCGCTCTTGACGGTTTTCTTGACCATGAGAAATCTCCTGGAATGAAGGGGAAAAGAAGAAAGAAAAAGCCCGTTCTGAATAACAGGCATTCTCACTATATCCATCTCCTCTCCACCTCCTGGCAGCGCCTTGCCGCCGCGCCATTCCCGGGTTTCGTTACGGTCTGTTCACCCTGCCGCCTTACCATCGCCATTCCTGAAAAACTGCACGTGCTTGCCTGATGAAACTCTCTTGCCTGACATGGGGGCGGCGCCTGCCGGGGCGCCTTGCTGGCGTGGCGGCCAGCGCCTGGCTCGTGGCCGGGTGCGCTGGCGTCTCCGGCTCGCCCCCGGCGCTGCTGGACTACCAGCCCGAAGACTTCAGCGCCAACACCCATTCGCATCTGTTCGCCGCCACGCCCCAGCACACCTGCGAAGCTGCGCGGCGCGCCCTGCTCAGCCAGGGCTACGTGCTGGAAGAAGGCAAGGGCGGCAACGCCCAGCAGGTGGTGGGCCGCAAATTCTTCCAGCCAGACGCCAACTACCACGCCCAGCTTGAATTCCGCGTGGTCTGCGCCGCCTTGCAAGACAAAGACGGCCAGCCGCAGACCATGGCCTTCGCCAGCGGCCTGCAAGAGCAATACGGCCTGCGGCGCGTCAAGGACTCCGCCTCGCTGGGCGTGGGCGTGGCCTCGCTGTCGGTGCCGCTGGAAGGCGGGCACGACTCAATGGTCAAGATTTCCAGCCGCACCGTCACCCGCGCCCATCTGTACGAGCAGTTTTTCGATCTCATTGGCCGCTATCTGCCCACCGTGGCCGCTCCCGCGCCAGCCACGGCCATCGCGCCCGCCGCTCCGGCGCAGCCGCCCGCCGCGTCCGAAGTAACCAAGCCAGCCGCCGCCGCTGGCCCGGCGCAAGCCAGCCAGTGATGCGGCGCTGATTGCACACGTCAGGCGGCATCAAAAACAAGAGCAAATTTAGAGGCATAAAAACACCCGTTCGCGCAAGCTCCACTAGGACGTATTGCTATTTATAAAGGAGCAAACCCCTGCTGCCAGCCTGTCCACGCCGGTTCACTGCTCCTGTGCTTTGCCTCGCGCAGCGGATGGCAGGCGGTTTTTCAGAATCTGTCCACGGGCGCGGAAAGCGTGAACTCAGGCGCTCTGCTGCGTGGCAGGCCCTCGCGGGGTTGCTGGAGCAGCGTCTTGCAACCCATCCCCGAGCCGCCTTTTCGCCCTTCACGGCCCCGCTCTAAACAGTCTCAAGCCGCAGGCAGCAGCAGCGCCATGCGGTGCAGGGCTTCGCTGGCTTGCCGGTGGCCGTAGAGAAAGCCGGTGCGCGGCCACCATTGCCGCATTTCGCGCAGCATGGGCTGGCATTGGCCCAGGCTGAAGGGCTGCGGCGCTTGCATCAGGCACAGCACGTTGGGTGCGGGCGGGCGGCGGGCGGCCAGCACGAGGCGGGCCGTGGCGCTGGCTTGCAGGTTTTCAAAGGCGGCCTGCTGGCTGCCGCCTTCACCGTACAGGGCGATGAGGCGGCCTTGCGGCGCTGGGCGGGGCGGCGGCTCGCCAGCGGGTGTGTGCAGCCGGGCCATTTCAGCGACGCTGGCCCAGTCAAAGCCAATGCGGCGTCCCAACGGCGGCTCTGGCGAGTTGTCCGCCAGCGCGGTCAGCAGCGCCAGCACAGGCTCCAGGTGCTCATGGTGGCCGCACAGGTGCAGCGCGCGCACGCTTTCAATGGGCGAGTGCGGCAGCAGGCAGTCGCTGGGCAGCGATTCGGCCACGCCAATGGCGTGGCTGCGCATGGGGCGCGGGCACAGCAGAAAGGCGGTTTCATGCGGGATGCGGTCGCGCTCGGGCGGCCAGTCGAGTTCCGACACCAGCAGGACGTTGGGGTTTTCAAGCACGAAGGGCGAGGGGCGCATGGCGGGTCTTCAGCTCATCAGCTCTTCGATTTCGCTGGCCGCCACGGGCACGCCGCGCGTGAGCAGCTCGCAGCCTTCGGCGGTGATGAGTGCGTCGTCTTCAATGCGGATGCCGGTGTTCCAGAATTTTTCCGGCGCGGCGCTGCCGGCGCGCACGTAAAGACCGGGTTCCACGGTGAGAACCATGCCGGGGCGCAGAACGCGGCTGGGCAGGGCGCCATCGGCCTGGCGGGGCGCGCCTGGCTCGGCGTAGCTGCCGCAGTCGTGCACGTCCATGCCCATCCAGTGGCTGGTGCGGTGCATGTAGTAGGGGGCGTAGGCGCGGGCGGCCACGGCGTCTTGCACGCTGCCGTGCTGGCTGTGCGTGAGGATGCCCAGGTCGAACAGCCCTTGCGTGAGCGTGTGCACGGCGGCTTCATGCGGCTCATTGAAGCGCGCGCCGGGGCGGGTGGCGTCAATGGCGGCCTGCTGCATGGCCAGCACCACGTCGTAAAGCGCGCGCTGCGCAGCCGTGAAGCACCCGCTGGCGGGAAAGCTGCGGGTGATGTCGCTGGCGTAGCCGTGCAGCTCGCAGCCGGCGTCTATCAGCACCATGTCGCCCGGGCGCACGGGCGCGCTGCCGGCCGGGTAGTGCAGCACGCAGGCGTTGGCGCCGCTAGCGACGATGTTGCCGTAGGCCGGAAATTCGGCCCCGCTTTGGCGGAATTCGTGCAGCAGCTCCGCTTCCAGATGGTGTTCGCGCGCGTCCTGCCCCTGCCGCAGCATGGCGGCGCTGCGCTGCATGGCGCGAATGTGGGCGCGCGCGCTGATGGCGCAGGCGCGGCGGATCAGCTCCAGCTCGTGCGTGTCCTTGATCAGGCGCATTTCGTCCAGCGGGGCGCAGACGTCGTGCAGCTCGGCAGGCGCTGTCGCGCCCTGCCGCGCACGGGCGCGCACCTTGCCCAGCCAGCCCTCCACGCGCGCGGGCAGCCCTTCATGCACGGCAAAGGGAAACCACACGGCGCGGCGGTTTTCCAGCAGCGCGGGCAGGCGCTCATCCAGCTCGCTGATGGCGTGGGCCTCATCCACGCCCAGCGCGGCGGGCGCGGCTTGCGGGCCTAAGCGGATGCCCGTCCAGATTTCGCGCTCTTCATCCTTGGGCTGGCAAAACAGCACGCTTTGGCCTTCGCCCGTCAGCGCCAGCCAGCTGTCGGGTTCGGCAAAGCCGGTGAGGTAATAAAAGTAGCTGTCGTGCCGGTAGGGAAAGTCGCAATCGCGGTTGCGCAAGCGCTGCGGCGCGGTGGGAATGAGGGCCAGGGCCTCTGGCCCGATGTGCGCGGCCAGGCGGGCGCGGCGGCCGGCGTAAGGAGTGCAGGGAATGCTCATGGGAAACGGCAATGCGTGAAGTTTTGGGGCGGGAGTGTAAGAACCTGTGTGAAGCCCATCCAAGGGCGCGAAAAGCGCCGTCTCGCGAGGGCTTGAGACTCGCTCCCCAACCCAGTCCGTCACTCCTCATTGCCAGGCTCTGATGCGGCGGCGCTATCTGCTACGCCGGAAAAAGAAGAAAGAGGTGATCAGCTCTTTATTTCATAGCAAGAGGTCCTAGTGGAATCAGCGTAGAACAGCTTTTTCAGCCACTGGATTTGCTTTTTTTTGAACTGACGGAAGTGGGAACGGCGCGATCCCCCCTATGGCAGTGAAGCCGTCATAGGCATTGATTTCAAAGACAATATAAGAATCGTTTGCAATCATTTGCATTCAGATGCCGTTTTTCATCAACACATTGGCGCGCAAAGGAGTTTCGCCATGCCCATCCCATCCCATCCCATCCGGCGGCCTGCCATGCGCGCGGGCCTGATCGCTCTGGCGGCCTTGGGCTGTGTGCAGGCCGCGCAGGCGCAGACGGCGCGTGATGACGGCCAGGCCAGCGGCGGCGCAGCCGCCACTCTGCCAGCGGTGACGGTGCGCGAAAATGCGGCGCTGCGACCCATGGATCTGCCGCCCGCGCATGCCGGCCGGCAGGTGGCCAGCGGCACGCGGCTGGGGCTGCTGGGTAGCCGCGAGGTGATGGAAACGCCCTTTTCCACCATCAGCTACACCAGCGAACACGTGCAAAACACCCAGGCACACGGGCTGGCAGACGTTGTCAGCCGCACAGACCCGGCGGTGTTCAACAACGGCGCAACAGGGATGCTGCTTGAGAGCATGAGCATTCGCGGCTTCAACGTGGCGCACCGCGACATGGCCCTGGGCGGGCTGTATGGGCTGACGCCCTTTTACCGCGTGACGCCGGAGATGTTCGAGCGCGTGGAAGTGCACAAAGGGCCTTCGGCGCTGCTGGGCGGCATGCCGCCGGGCGGATCGGTGGGCGGCGCGGTCAATCTCGTGCCCAAGCGTGCGGGTAGCAAACCGCTGACGCAGCTGACGGGCGCGTTCATGAACGAAGGCCAGTGGGGCTTGCATGCCGACGTGGGGCGGCGCTTTGGCCCGCAGCAGGAATGGGGCGTGCGCTTCAACGCCGTCTGGCGCGACGGCAAAGGCCCCGTCAAGCCGCAAAAGCTGGGCGCGCGGCTGGCGGCCCTGGGCCTGGACTGGCGTGGCGCGCGGGCACGCCTGTCGGCCGATTTGTTCGAGTCGCGCGACAGCCTGGATGGCGTGAACCGGGGCATCAGCCTGGCACCGGGCGTGCCGCTGCCGCGCGCGCCCAACCCGCGCACGCTGCTGGCGCCAGACTGGACTTTTGGCAAGTCCAAAGACAGGGCCGTGATCCTGCGCGGCGAGTGGGACGTGACGCCAAACGTCACCCTGTGGGCCAATGCCGGGCAGGGCAAATTTGATTTCGATTCCATCGCCAGCTCCGTCTACAGGGTGGCCGACACGCAGGGCACGTTCATCAACGACTTCGCCCACCAGCGTGACCAGCGCGACCGGCGTGCGGCCAGCGCGGGGCTGCACGCGCGCTTTGCCACGGGCAGCGTGGCGCACCAGCTGGCGGCCAGCTTTGACTGGCAGCACGAGCAGCGTGAATTCGGCTTTCTGCTGCGCATGCTCTCCGCGCCGTGGGTCACCAACCTCTACCGCCCCGCATGGGGGCCTGAGGTCAGCCGCGCCTTCAGCAATGCGGCGCTGCCGCCGTCGGGCAACTCGCGCCTGTCCGGCTTGGCCGTGGCCGACACGCTCTCATTCGCCGATGGCCGCGTGCAGCTCACCGTGGGCGTGCGCCGCCAGAAGGTCAGCAGCGCCAGCAGCTCATGGTTCAACCCGGCCGCGCCGTGGACGTTCTACAAATCCAGCGCCACCTCGCCCGCCGTGGCCGTGCTGCTCAAGGCCAGCGAACAGGTGTCGGTGTACGCCAACTACATCGAAGGCCTGAGCGAAGGCCAGAGCGCCCCGCTGGGCACGGCCAATGCGGGGCAATTGTTCGCCCCCTACAAGACCAAACAGCACGAAATCGGCGTGAAACTGGCGCAAGGCGATCTGACGCACACCGTGGCGCTGTTTCAAATCAAACAGCCCAGCGCCTGGACCGACCCCGTGACCAACCGCTTCGCGGCCGACGGCCGCCAGCGCAATCGCGGCCTGGAGTGGAGCGTGACCGGCCAGCTGCGGGCTGGCCTGCGCGTGCTGGGCGGCGCCAGCTGGACGCAGGCCACCCTCACGCGCACCGCTGGCGGCGTGAACCAGGGCAAACAGGCCGTGGCCACGCCGCGCCGGCAAGCCAAGCTGGGGCTGGAGTGGGACGCGCTGCCAGGCCTGACGCTGGCGGGCAACCTGCGCAGCGCCTCGCGCCAGTACATCGACGCGGCCAACACGCTGCACACGCCCGGCCGCACCGTTTTTGATGTGGGCGCGCGCTACGTGCTCCCCACGGCAGGCCGCCGCGTCACCTTGCGCGCCGCTGTGCAAAACGTGACGAACAAGGCTTACTGGGCCGGCCAGCTCTACTCCGGCCTGGGCGCGCCGCGCACCGTGCTGCTGAGCGCGACGGTGGATTTTTGAGAGCCTGTTTGCAATCTGCCCGTTCGCGCTTTGCGGCCCATCCTGCCCCCACGCTTTTGCCTTTACGGCCAGCTGAACAGGGCCTTCAAATCACCCGCTTGCGCACCCACAGCACCAGCACTTCGGCGGCGATGACGACGGCGAAAATGGTGATGAGCACCAGCGCCACGCGGTCCCAGTAAAAGAGGTCGATGGCGGTGTTCAGCGCCACGCCGATGCCGCCTGCGCCCACCAGGCCGAGCACGCCCGATTCGCGCACGTTGATGTCCCAGCGCAGCAGCGCCACCGACCAGAAGGCGGGCTTGATGTGCGGCCAGTAGCCGTACCAGATTTGCGCAAAGCGCGTGGCGCCTGCGGCCTGCAAGGCTTCGATGGGGCCGCGCGGGGCCTGCTCCAGCGCCTCGCCCACGAGCTTGCCCACAAAGCCTACCGAGCGCAGCGCAATGGCCAGCATGCCCGCCAGCGGGCCGGGGCCGAAGATGGCCACGAACAGCAGCGCCCACACCAGCGAATTGACCGAGCGGCTGGCCACCAGCAGCACGCGCGCCACGAAGTTGAGCAGGCGGTTGGGCGTGACATTGCCCGCCACCATCACGCCCAGCGGCAGCGCCAGCGCCAGTGACAGCAGCGTGCCCAGCGTGGCCATGTGCAATGTTTCCAGCAGGGCGCTGCCCACGGCTTGCCCGAAATAGCTCCAGTCCACGGGCCACATGCGCCGGAGCATGTCGCCCATTTGCTCGGGCGCGTCGTAGAGGAATTCGGGAATGACTTCCACCGTGCGCGCGGCCTGCACGATGGCGGCCATGATGAAAAGGCCCAGCGCGTAGCGCAGCAGGCGCTGGCCCATGCTGCGCCGCTGCCAGGTTTGCGGCGCGGCGGCTGGCGTTGCGGCGGGTTCAGACATCGAGCGCCTTTCGCACGGCGTTTACCGCCACTTCACCCAGCACGATGATGGCGATGACCGTCGCCAAAATGGTGCAGACAAAACCGTATTCGTAGCGCAGAAAGGCCGAAAACAGCGCCCCGCCAATGCCGCCCGCGCCGACGATGCCCACCATCGTTGAATTGCGCAGGTTGGAATCGAGCTGATACGTGGCAAAGCCCACAAAGCGCGTTGTCACTTGCGGCAGCACGCCAAACAGCACCACGTTGGCAAACGAAGCGCCCGTGGCGCGGATGGCCTCGATGGGCTTGGGCGAAATCTCTTCGATGGCATCGGCAAACAGCTTGCCCACAAAGCCCACCGTGGCCACCACCAGCGCCAGAATGCCCGCCAGCGGCCCGAAGCCCACGGCCTTGACGAACAAGATGGCGCTGATCACCGGGTGCAGCGCGCGGCAGGCCGCAATCAGCGTTCTGCCAGCCAGCCGCAGCGGCGCGGGCGAGAGGTTGGCCGCCGCCATCAGCCCCACCGGCAGGCTCAGCGCCAGCCCGGCGGCGGTGGCCAGCACGGCAATTTGCAGCGTTTCCTTGATGCCTTGCCACAGCTCGTCCATCTTGCCCAGCTCGGGCGGGAACATGCTGGCCAGAAATTTCGCGCCTTGCCGCCAGCCGTCGGCCAGCCGCTCGCCCGATACGCCCATGTGCGCCAGGCTCCAGGCGCAGTAGGCGGCGGTGATGAGCAGCAGGGCCTTTTGCCCCGCGCTCCAGGAAAAGGGGCGGCGCGCGGCCCGTGCAGCCTGGTTCAGTTCAGCCATGCGCGGCCCCCGTAAATCGTGTTCAGGTGCTCGTCCGTCAGCTCGCCCGGCGCGCCGTCAAACACCACATGCCCGCCGGTCATGCCGATGATGCGGCTGGAGTAGCGGCGCGCCAGCTCCACGTCGTGAATGTTCACCATCACCGGAATGCCGCGCCGCACGCCCTGCTCGTGCAGCAGCTGGATGATTTCGACGGAGGTTTTGGGGTCGAGCGACGAAGTCGGCTCATCGGCCAGCAGCAGCGCGGGCTGCTGCATGAGCGCGCGCGCAATGCCCACGCGCTGGCGCTGGCCGCCGCTCAGGGCATCGGCGCGCTGGCTGGCAAAAGCGGCCAGGCCCACCACTTGCAGCAGCTCGAAGGCTTGCTGAATGTCGGCCTCGTCGAACTTGCGCCGCCAGGCGCGCCAGGCCGAGAGGTAGCCCAGGCGGCCGGTGAGCACGTTTTCCATCACCGTCAGGCGCTCCACCAGGTTGTATTCCTGAAACACCATGCCGATGCGCCGCCGCGCGCGCCGCAAATCGGCGCCCTTGAGCTGCGCCATGTCCACGGCCTGCCCGTCCGCTTGCAGCATGATTTTTCCCGACGTGGGGTCCACCAGCCGGTTGATGCAGCGAATCAGCGTGGATTTGCCCGTGCCCGAAGGGCCGATGATGCTGGTCAGCCCCGTGCCCTGCACGGCAAAGCTGATGGACTTGAGAACCGGCTGGCCGGGGCGGTATTCCTTGACGAGCTGCTCAATGCGCAGCGCGCCGCATGAAGATGGCGTAAGAGTCTGTCCGGTCATTGCAGACGCGATGAAAAAAAGCGGCCCGGAGGCGGCAGCACGCACTGCGGGCATCAAAAAAAGAGAGCGAATTCAGACGGGTAAAAATGCCGCCTCGCGCAGTTTCCACTAGGACATCATGCTATTAAGAAAATAGCGAAAATCCATGAAAAAGCCCGCCTGGGCGGGCCGTTGATCAGCCGCGTTACTTGCGGGCCGATTGGTTGTACGCATCGCGCGTGAACTTCTCGCCTGCCGCTTCGGCCACCGTGCGCACCAGCTCCCAGTCTTTCTGGTAGGAGATGGGCAAGAAGCGGTCGCCGCCCAGGCCCTTGGCCATTTCGGCCGGCGCGCGGTAGGCGAAAAAGCATTGCTTGATCTTTTCCTGCAATTCGGGCTTGAGGTTGTAGGCGTAGGCGTAGGCGTCGGTCGGGAACATTTCGCTGGTGTAGAGCACGCGGAAATCATCCTTGCCCACGATGCCCCGGTCGGTCATGTGCTCCAGCACGTCGCTGGCAACGGGGGCAGCGTCGTAATCGCCCGTTTTCACGCCCAGGATGGACTGGTCATGCTTGCCGGAATAAACCACCTTGTAGTCCGCATCGGGCGTGAGGCCAATCTTGGGAAAGAGCGCGCGCGGGGCCATGTTGCCCGAGTTCGACGACGGCGAGGTGTGCGCAATGCGCTTGCCCTTGAGGTCTTGCAGCTTCTGGTAGGGGCTGTCTTTGCGGACGATCATCTTCAGATACATGCCCACGGGGCCTTGCTCGTTGCCGCGAATGGCAAAAGGCACCGCGCCCGCCAGATTGACGGCGTAATTCACCGGCCCCGGCGAAAAGGCGGCCACATGCAGGCGGCCCGAGCGCATGGCTTCAATCTGCGCGGCGTTGGACTGCACGGGGAAAAACACCACCTTCTTGCCCACGCACTGCGCCAAATCGGCCATGAAGGGGCGCAGCAGCTTTTCGTACACCGCCGGGTCTTCCACCGGCGTGAAGGCAAACACCAGCGTGCTGGGGTCCTTGAGCTGGCGCGCATCAGTGGGCGTGTCGGCCACCAGGTCTTTGTTGGCGTCGCAGTACTGCGCGTCCAGATCGCCCCGGTGCGGGCAGGCATCGGCGGCATGGGCAGGGGCCAGCGCGGCCATGCCGCAAAGGGCGGCCAGCGCGGCCGCGCAAGAAGAAGCAAGGGAAAAAGCCCGGGGCTTGAAAGCAGTCAGGTTCATTCGGAAAAAACCGGGGAAAAGAAAAAAGGCGTGACTATAGGCCAGCGCATGAAACAGCGCACGCGCTGATACAGGGGCCGACACGGAAAGATCAGCGGACCGCTGTCATGCGGCCAGAAAGGCCGGTTTTTCAGTAAACGCCACATATTCAATCAGGTGAAAATATTTTTTTAATTTTCAAAATAGAATATCCAGTCCATTTATCTGGGATATTGTTGAAAATCAAATAAAACAATGCAAGACATCCCGCGCTTGATTTTTGAAAAATCAACTGTATTCCTGTTTGATATTTGGATGATGCTTGATTTTTTCCGTTTTCAAACCTTCATTCAGGAGATTGACTTCATTGCACCTCGCTCCCGCCCCGCGCCCCTGCGGCCCGCCCTGCGTCTGTTGGCCGCCGCCGCGCTGGCCGCCAGCGCGCCCGCCCTTGCGCAAGCCCAGGCCCATGCCCAAACACAGGCACAGGACCCGGCGCAGCAGCACGCGCAGCCGCACACCCGGCCTCAACCCCAAACGAAGGCTGAAGAAGAACAAACCGCCTCGCCAGAGCACACGATGCCGCCAGTCATCGTCCGGGCACGGCGCCTGGCGCGCGATGGCGTGTCCGAGAGCACGGCCTACACCACGCGCGGCGTGCAAGTGGCGGGCAAAACCCCGCGCGCCCTGCGCGAAATCCCGCAGTCGGTTTCGGTGTTCACCGAGCAGCGCCTGCGCGATCAGGCGCAAGTGGACGGCGCGCGCGTGCTCGAATGGATGCCCGGCGTGTTCAATGGCCGCTCACGCGAGACGGACTCACCCATCTTCCGGACTCACCCATCTTCTTGTCGCGCGGCTTTGCGCTCAACAACATCTCCATCGACGGCAGCCTGGCCGGCACCTCGTTCTGGCAAGCGCCTGGCGATTTGTCCGCCTATGACCAGGTGGAAGTGCTGCGCGGCCCCAATGGCCTGTTTTCAGGCGGCGGCTATGTGGGCAGCCCTGCCGGACAGATCAACTTCGCGCGCAAGCGCCCGCAAGACAAGCCGCACACGCAAGGCGAAGCGGCGCTGGGTTCATGGAAGCAGTACCGCGCCACCGTGGACGTGAACCGCCGCCTGCTGGCCGATGGCAGCCTGGGCGTGCGCCTGATCGCCAGCCAGGCCAATCGCGAATATTTCTTCCGCACCGCCCGCCGCAAAAACACCACGCTCTACGGCGTGGCCGAGTGGCAGCCGCTGGCTGCGCTCACGCTGACGGCGGGCATGGATCTGGAGCGCCGCCGCTCCATACCGTGGATCAACGGCCTGCCCTTGCGCGGCGACGGCGCCTTCCCCGGCTACTCGCGCCGCATGAGCACGGTGTCTCCCTGGTCGCGATGGGCCGGCGACACCCTGGGCTTTTTCACCGAAGCGGCCTAGCAGTTCCGCGACGGCTGGAAGCTCAAGGCCGCCTACAACTGGCGGCGCGAAGAAACAGACTGGGACTTCGGCTTTGTCAGCGGCGTGGCCAATCCGGTTCCGGGCAGCGCGCAAGTGCCGCTGTATCAGGACGCGCAGCGCCGCCTGGGCTCCAGAAACAGCCGCACGATGGATGTGACCCTGACGGGCGGCTTCGACTGGCTGGGCCGCCGCCACGACCTCATTGCAGGCATTGATTGGCGGTGGGAAAAGTCCCGCGAGATCAGACCCGTTGAATACGCCTACGAATCCCGCCCCACGCCCCACTACCCGGACAATCCCGTGCGCATCAACCCGGGCACGCTGGACATGACCGCGCCGTGGCGGCCCGCCATCTGGGGCCCCAGCGCCTGGTCGTTCACCCCTTCCAGAACCTGGGGCGCGCACGCCAGCCTGCGCCTGCGGCTGACCGACTCGGTTTCCAGCATTCTCGGCGGGCGCCTGAGCAGCTACCACTACGGCGGCCGCTTCAACCCCACCTACAACGTAGTGGGCAACGGGGCCTACCACAAGAGCCACATCTTCACCCCCTTCTTCGCGCTGAACTGGGACTTCAACCCCCACGCCAGCGCCTACGTGAGCTACACCGACATCTTTGATGTCAACAACGCCTACGACGCGCGCGGCAAGATGGTGCCGCCTACCACGGGCACGAACTGGAAGCTGGGGCTGAAAACGGAATGGATGGACAAGCGCCTGACCGGCTCTATCGCCCTGTACCAGACCGACCGCAAGAACCAGATCCGCCGCGACCCCAGCACGCCCTACCCCTGCCCGGCCTCGCCCATCAGCGACGATTACTGCTACATCGCCGACAACCGCCAGCGCGTGCGCGGCATTGAGCTGGAACTGGCTGGCCTGGTGCGCCCCAGCCTGAAAATAGCGCTGGGCGCAACCTTGCAACACCAGCGCTACGTCCGCAACCTGGACGGCAACGGCAACCCCAGAGATGCCGTCACCTGGAACGAACGCGTGCCCCTTCGCACCTTCCGCGCCTGGGCCGACTGGCGGCTGCCCGTGGCCGGCGGCGCATGGCGGCTGGGCGGCGGCGTGCGCGCCAACAGCAACTACTTTGTCGCGCGCTCTGCCAGCGGCCGCGTGCCCGCCGCCCGCGTGAGCCAGGGCGGCTACGCCATCTGGGACGCCATGCTGGCCTGGCAGCCCAACCCGCGCTGGAGCGTGCAACTGAACATCAGCAACCTGTTTGACAAACACTACTTTGCTGATGTGAACCTGAACCAGGTTTCCTACGGCGAGCCGCGCAGCTTCATGCTGACCGCGCGCATGCGGTTCTGAAATCACGTGCGCCTCATTCATTCCTCTGTTTGAGCCAACTGGCTCATCTCAGCCATGCAAGCGCAAGATTGGACGACAGATGCGCACACAAACACAAAAAAAGGAGCGAAAAAACAGACGCCAAAACCCGTCTTGCGCACTATCCACTAAGGCATCATGCTATGAATAGAGGAGCAAAATAAGCCGCACATGCAGTCGGCGCCAGCAGGGCGCTGACTGCGGTCACCGAGTCATCTGGCGCGATGCCCAGCGCACAGTGCCGGGCTTAGCGGCACCCAGCAAGCGAAACAGCGCGAAAACCACGGCATGTGAATCAGGCTGGCTCTGTCTTCGCGATGTCACCGCGCAAGCCCGCCCTCCCAGCGGCAGCGTCAAAAGGCGCTGGCTGTGCCGGAGTGCAGCCAGCACAGCCAGGGCTGCCTGCAAAGCCTGCTGCGCGATTGCGGCCACGCAGGTCAGTGCGCAGGACGTCAAAAACATCCTTGGCGAGCATGTGACGGTGCAGATAGCCAGGAGAGGCGAACTTCACGCATTCAAGGTGAAACCCAAGCGCTGAATCGTTGAGCTCTGCTTGGTCTGGCTGAAAATTTCTGGCTCTCTTGATCAAAGGCCTTTGAACAGGCTCCGAGCAAAGCAGGGCGCAGGAAGGCGCAAGACGCTGTTGCAAACCGTTAAGCTTCAAGCCCTTTTGTTTTTCTCAAGCCCTTTTGTTTTTCATTTCGGGAAGTTCGCATGACATCCAGCCAAACCGCCACTCATGCCTTGCCCTCGTACCTCAATCCAGAGCGTCTGGGGCCGTGGGGCATTTACCTCACGCAAGTCGATCGCGTCACGCCTTATCTGGGACCCTTGTCCAAATGGGTGGAAACGCTCAAGCGCCCCAAGCGCGCGCTGGTGGTGGATGTACCCATCCAGATGGATGACGGCAGCATCGCCCACTTCGAGGGCTACCGCGTGCAGCACAACACCAGCCGGGGCCCCGGCAAGGGCGGCGTGCGCTTTCACCAGGACGTGACGCTGTCGGAAGTGATGGCGCTGTCGGCCTGGATGTCCATCAAAAACGCCGCCGTCGGCGTGCCCTATGGCGGCGCCAAGGGCGGCATCCGCGTCGATCCGCGCAAGCTCTCGCAAGGCGAGCTGGAGCGCCTCACGCGCCGCTACACCAGCGAAATCGGCATCATCATCGGCCCGACCAAGGACATTCCCGCGCCTGATGTGAACACCAACGAAAAAATCATGGCCTGGATGATGGACACCTACTCCGTCAATCTGGGCGAAACCGCCACCGGCGTGGTCACCGGCAAGCCCATTTCGCTGGGCGGCTCGCTGGGCCGGCGCGAAGCCACGGGCCGGGGCGTGTTCACCGTGGGCGTGGAAGCTGCCCAGCGCCTGGGCCTGAGCGTGCCCGGCGCGCGCGTGGCCGTGCAAGGCTTTGGCAACGTGGGCGGCATTGCGGCCAAGCTGTTTGCCGAAGCGGGCGCGCTCATCGTGGCCGTGCAAGACCACGGCGGCAGCATCGCCAATGCCAAGGGGCTGGATGTGCCCGCCCTGCTCGCACACGTGGCGCAAACCGGCAGCGTCGCGGGCTTCAAAGGCGCTGAAGCCATGGATGCCGCCGATTTCTGGGCCACCCCTTGCGACATCCTCATTCCCGCCGCGCTGGAAGGCCAGATTACCGCCGCCAACGCCGGGCAAATCAAGGCCAAACTGATTGTGGAAGGCGCCAACGGCCCCACGGTACCGGCCGGCGACGACATTCTGAAAGACAAGGGCGTGCTTGTCGTGCCCGACGTCATTGCCAATGCAGGCGGCGTCACGGTCAGCTACTTTGAATGGGTGCAGGACTTCTCCAGCTTCTTCTGGACGGAAACCGAAATCAACGAACGCCTGGTGCGCATCATGAAAGAAGCCTTCACCAGCGTGTGGGACGTGGCCCAGCAGCACAAAGTCACGCTGCGCACGGCCGCCTACATCGTGGCCTGCACGCGCATCCTGCAAGCGCGCGATCTGCGCGGCCTCTACCCCTGAAGCGCAGCTGGCGCATCGCACGCCAATGACGAAAAAACGGGGCAGCAACATCCGCCCCGTTTTTCATTTCAGCCAGGCATCCGAATACTCAATTGCTCAAGTGCCTTGGCGCAGCCTGAATGGGCTGTCATGAATGCCGGGAGCGACTTTGGAAGCCTGTTTGCAATCTGCCCGCGCGAGGTCAAGTCACTCACCGCGAAGCGCCGAAACAGAAAAGAAAAAGCGGCCTCAAGGGCCGCTTTTCTCATCAAACGCGCCTGTCCCTATTCAAAAAAAAGCAGGCGCGCCAGTGGCTTACAGCAGTTCCAGCGCCATGGCCGTGCCTTCGCCGCCGCCGATGCACAGCGTGGCCAGGCCTTTTTTCAGGCCGCGCTTTTTCAGCGCATAAAGCAGCGTGACGATGATGCGCGCGCCGCTGGCGCCAATCGGGTGGCCCAGCGCACAAGCGCCGCCGTTGACGTTCACTTTGTCATGCGGCACTTTCAGCTCGTGCATCAGCGCCATGGGCACCACGGCGAAGGCTTCGTTGACTTCCCACAGATCCACATCGCCCACTTGCCAGCCGGCTTTTTTCAGCGCCTTTTCGCTGGCTTGCACGGGGGCGGTGGTGAACCAGCCCGGCTCTTGCGAGTGCGTGGCGTAGCTGACGATGCGCGCCAGCGGCTTGCAGCCCAACTCCTTGGCACGGCTTTCGGTCATGAGCACCACGGCGGCTGCGCCGTCATTGATGCTGGAGCTGGCGGCGGCGGTGACGGTGCCGTCTTTTTTGAAGGCGGGCTTGAGGGTGGGGATTTTTTCGGGCTTGATGCGGCCCGGGCCTTCATCGGTGTCCACCACGCGCTCGCCTTTGCGGTCTTTGATGGTGACGGGGGTGATTTCTTCCTTGAACGCGCCCGAGGCGATGGCGCTTTGCGCGCGCTGCACGCTGGCCATGGCGAAGTCATCCTGCATTTGCCGCGTGAAGTTGTACTTGGCGGCACAGTCTTCGCCGAACAGGCCCATGCTGCGACCTTCTTCGTAAGCGTCTTCCAGGCCATCGAGCATCATGTGGTCATAAATCTTGTCGTGGCCCAGGCGGTAGCCGCCGCGGGCTTTTTTGAGCAGGTAGGGCGCGTTGGTCATGCTTTCCATGCCGCCAGCCACCACCACGCTGGCAGAGCCTGCCTTGATGGCGTCAGCGGCCAGCATGACGGCCTTCATGGCCGAGCCGCAAACCTTGTTGAGCGTGGCCGCGCCCGTGGAGATGGGCAGCCCGGCCTTGATGGCGGCTTGCCGTGCGGGCGCTTGCCCCTGGCCGGCGGTGAGCACATTGCCGAAGATGACTTCATCGACTTGCTGCGGCTGCAGCCCCGCTTTTTCAACGGCAGCCTTGATGGCCACGCCGCCCAGTTCGTTGGCGGACAGCGGAGTGAAGTCGCCCTGGAAGCTCCCCATCGGGGTGCGGGTGGCGGAAACGATGACGATGGTTTCACTCATGAGAGAGTCTCCTTTCAGGTACTTGCAAAACGCCGCTTGGGCCGGGGCGCGGGCGGCTTGGAATCTGTCTGCCACCGGCAGCGGTGGCATGGCAATGCGGGGCGCAAACAGGTTCTCGCCGGGAATTGTTACCGTTTTTGAGGTGCGCCTTCCTGCGAAACATCAAGCGAAACGTCAAGCCTTGGCGGCCGCGCACACGGGTAGCGTTGCAGGGCGGCGCGGTAAATCTGCCCGGCGTCTTCGGCGCAGCTCATGGTCACTCCCAGGTCTTTGACCTTGCCGTCTTTCAGGCCGTAGCACCAGCCATGCACGCAAAGCGGCTGGCCGCGCTTCCAGGCGTCTTGCACCACGTTGGACTGCGCCACGTTGAAGGCTTGCTCAATGGCGTTCATCTCGCACAGCGCATCTTCCTGCTCGTGGCGGCACAGGCTGGCCAGGCGTGCGTAGTGACGCATCTTCACGTCGCCAATGTGACGCAGCCAGTTGTCGGCCAGGCCCACGCGCTGCCCGTGCAGGGCCGCCAGCACGCCGCCGCAGCCGTAGTGCCCCACCACCATGATGTGCTCCACCTTCAGATAGTCCACCGCGTACTGGATGACCGAGAGGGCGTTGAGATCGGAGTGAACGATGACATTGCCCACATTGCGGTGCACGAACACCTCGCCCGGCGCCAGCGCCACCACCTGATTGGCGGGCACGCGGCTGTCGGAGCAGCCAATCCACAGGTAGCGCGGGCTTTGCTGCTTGGCCAGCTGCTGGAAAAAGCCGGGCTGCTGGCGGCTCACGCCCTCGGCCCAGGCGTGATTGGCGTCAATGAGATGCTGAAGGCTGGAAGAAGTCATGGCAGTCAATCCTGCCCCAAAGTGTTGGCCTTTGCTGCCCGCTTGGGAATGCCGGAAATCCCTACTGCGGCTTGATGCCGCCCGCTTGCCATCAACCCGCACCGCAGATCCAGATTGGGCAGCAGACGGGCAAAGCCGGATTGCGCAGCGGCTCTGCAACAGTCAAACATCATCAAAAACAATAGCGAATTCAAGGGGCCTGAAATGCCTCTTGCGCAGTTTTCACTAGGACATCATGCTATGGATAAAAGAGCGAAATATCGCCATTCATCCAAGTCCGGCTGTGCCTTGGCCGCATGAAAAAGGGCGCTGCCAGCGCCCTTTGACGTCGTGAAAGAGGCCGCGCGGCCAGCGGCACTCAGCGCGCGGGCAGGTAGCGCAGGGGATCGACCAGCTTGCCGTTGTTGCGGATTTCAAAGCGCAGCATGACGCGGCTGGCGTGGCTGTCGCCCATTTCGGCGATGCGCTGGCCTTTCTTGACAGTCTGCTTTTCCTTCACGAGCAGGGCGCGGTTGTGGGCGTAGGCGCTGATGACGGCGTCGGTGTGCTGCACGATGAGCAGATTGCCGTAGCCGCGCAGGCCCGCGCCGGCATACACGACCTTGCCGTCGGCGGCGGCCACGACGGGGTCGCCCGCCTTGCCGCCG
This sequence comes from Ottowia sp. oral taxon 894, assembly GCF_001262075.1. Lineage (GTDB taxonomy): Bacteria > Pseudomonadota > Gammaproteobacteria > Burkholderiales > Burkholderiaceae_C > Ottowia > Ottowia massiliensis. Next base: position 1,294,237 of record NZ_CP012073.1, read on the forward strand.
ATGAACAGGGCCTTGCCCTTTTCGCCCGCACCGCCGCTGATGACCGCGCCGCTGGCGGGCCACATGAAGGAGACTTTCTCGTCCAGCGCGCCGGCCTGGCTGGCCGTCTGGGCCGTGGCGGCGGGCGGAGAAACCGGCGGGGGCGTCATGGCGGCAGGCGTCACGCCCGGCGTGGTCTGCGTGGCCACGGCCACGTCGCCAGCAGCCGGGGTGGTGGTGGTGGTGGTGGTGGCGGGCGGCGTGGCGCTGGCGTGCGCAGGCGCTTTGGCGGGCGGCAGAACGCGCAGAACCTGGCCGATTTCAATCACGTCCGGGTTGGGCAGCTGCTGGTTCCAGCGGATGATGTCGCGCCAGTCCTGGTTGTATTCGGCGGCGATCTTGCGCACCGTTTCGCCTGGGCGGACGGTGTGGTAGCCGGGCTTGCCCGCGTTTTCGGCACCGGGCAGGGTGGAAGGATCGACCGCGGGGGTGGCGGCGGGCGCGGCGGCCGCGCCCGTGCCGCCGGGCTGCGCGCTCCACGCGCCGGGCAGGGTGACGTTGGCGCCGGAAGCGCGCGGCGCGCGCGTGGTGGAGCAGCCGCTGATGGCCAGCGCGGCGGCCAGCGTCAGCGCCGCCCAGGCCCGCGTCGTGTGAGTGCTGCGTGTGAGAAGAACCATGCTGGATTTCCTTTGTTCGGTGGGGCCGCCTGCCGCCGCCTGCATGGGGCGGGGCAGCCTGTCGGAGGGCTGAAGCGCCTTCCGCCGGGCGTGGCCCGCGCCTGAACGCCTGCCCGGCGTTTTTGTGAAGGCGCGTTGCCAGACTGTGAAAATTTTCTCAGGAAATGCCGGATTTTAGGGGCACGAAGTGCACGGGTTCGAGCACGGCGTGCGTCAGCCCCTGGCGGGTTTTCTCGATGACGACGAGCGCCTGCCCGCCGTCGCCGCGCACGTCCACCGGCGCGACGATGCGCCCGCCCACGGCCAGCTGCTCGACCCAGGCGGGGGGCACGGCGGCGCCGCTGGCGGCGGCGATGATGCCGGCGTAGGGCGCGCCGCTGGGAAAGCCTTCCATGCCGTCGCCCAGAATGAGGTGCACGTTGCTCACGCGCAAGGGGCGCAGGGTTTCGCGCACTTTCTCGTGCAGGCCGCGCAGACGCTCCATGCTGTAGACCTCGTCGGCCACGTGCGAGAGAACGACGGCCTGATAGCCGCAGCCGGTGCCGATGTCCAGCACGCGGCCCAGCTTGCCGGTTGCGGGGTCGGTCAGGCCGCCGCGCAGCAGCGCCACCATGCGCGCCACCACGCTGGGTTTGGAGATGGTCTGCCCCAGGCCAATGGGCAGGGCCGTGTCTTCATAGGCGCGGCGCGCCAGCGCGGCTTCCACGAAGCGGCGGCGATCCACCGCGCCCAGCGCGCGCAGCACCTGGGCGTCGCGCAGGCCCTGCGCCGCAAGCTGGCGCAGCATGTGGGCGCGGGCGGGAATGGGGTCATTGAAATCGCCTTCGGCGGGCGTGCGCGCCTGGGCTTGCAGGGCGGGCACGATGCGCCCTGAACGGCCCTGGCCCGGCGGGCGACGCGGCGGCGCGCTCATGGCTGCTGCGGCCCCTTTCCGGTGAGCGTGCCCGCCAGGCCCTGGTGCCAGTAGGCCAGCCGATCGTGATCGGTCAAATCCACTTGCAGCGGCGTGAGCGAGACGCAGCCAGACGCCGTGGCGTGAAAGTCGGTGCCTTCCGCATCATCCAGCGCGGGGCCTGCGCCGCCTATCCAGTACATCGTGTCGCCGTGCGGGCTGACTTGCACGCAGGCTTTTTCAGCGGCGTGGCGGCGGCCCAGGCGGCAGACTTTCACGCGCCCCAGCTGCGCCAGCGGCAGGTTGGGAATGTTGATGTTGAGCAGCCAGGGCTGGCCGCCGGCGCCCTCGCCCACCCGCCCGGCGGCCACGCCCAGCACGATGTCGCGCGCCTTCAGCGCGGCGTCTTCAAGGTGCGCCCAGCCCTTTTGCACTTGCGAGAAGGCGATGGCCGGAATGCCGAACAGATAGCCCTCCATCGCCGCGCCCACGGTGCCTGAATACAGCGTGTCGTCGCCCATGTTGGCGCCGTTGTTGATGCCGGAGACGACCAGATCGGGCCGGTAGCCCAGCAGCCCCGTCAGCGCCAGGTGCACGCAGTCGGCGGGCGTGCCGCTCACGTAGCGAAAGCCGTTTGCCGCCTCGTGCACGAACAGCGGCGCGTGCAGCGTGAGCGCGTTGGACTTGGCGCTGTTGTTGCGCTCCGGCGCCACCACTTCCACCTGCACGCCGGGCGCGGCCGCCAGCGCGGCATGCAGCGCGCAGATGCCGGGGGCCTGGTAGCCATCGTCGTTGCAGAGCAGAATCTTCATGAGCGGGAGCCTGGAGTGCAACGGATTGTATTGGGCGGGTACATTTGCTCCTCCTGCTTTTGCCCCTTGCTTTTTTCGCTCCCCCGCCCCGCTCCCCGCCTCGCTTCGCCCGCCCATGCCCGCCAGCCTGCAAGACCAGCTCGTCGTCGCCATTTCCTCGCGCGCGCTGTTTGACTTCGAGGAAGAAAACCACTTGTTTGAAACGGGCGACGCCGCCGCCTACATGCGGTTGCAGCTCGACCGGCTGGACGCGCCCGCGCGCCCCGGCGTGGCCTTCGCGCTGGTGAAAAAGCTGCTGGCCTTCAACACGCCGGAGCGCAAGCGGGTGGAAGTGGTCATGCTCTCGCGCAACGACCCTGTCAGCGGCATGCGCGCCTTCCGCAGCGCCGCCGCCAATGGCGTTGCGCTGGAGAGGGGCGTGTTCACGCAGGGGCGCGCGCCCTTTGGCTACCTGCGGCCGCTGGGCGCGCACCTGTTTCTCTCGGCCAACGAGGCCGATGTGAAGCAGGCGCTGGCGCTGGGCTTTCCGGCCGCCCGCGTGCTCACCGAATCGGCCCCCGCCAGCGAAGCCCATCCTGATGAAGTGCGCATCGCCTTTGACGGCGACGCCGTGCTGTTTTCCGACGAAGCCGAGCGCATCTACCAAAGCGGGGGCATCGCCGCCTTCCACACGCACGAGCGCGAAAAGGCCCGCCAGCCCCTGCCGCCCGGCCCTTTCAAGCCTTTGCTGGACGCGCTCAACCGCCTGCAAAACGCTGGCGGCGGCGATGGCAGCGATGGCGGCGCGCCGAAGATGCGCCTGCGCACCGCGCTCGTCACCGCCCGCAGCGCCCCCGCGCACGAGCGCGCCATTCAAACGCTGATGGCCTGGCGCATTGCCGTGGACGAAGCCATGTTCCTCGGCGGCCTGCCCAAAGGCGGCTTTCTGCGCGAATTCGCGCCCGATTTCTTTTTTGACGACCAGACCGGCCACACCGAACACGCCGCCCGCCACGTGCCCGCCGGCCATGTGGCCGCCGGCGTGGCCAACGAGCCGCCCGCCCGCAGCCAGGGCGCAAAGCCGCCAACGGCATGATTGCGCCCCCATGAAAACACCCGCCCTGCCCGCTGGCCTGCTGGCGCTGCTGCTGGCCCTGCCCTGCGCTGCCGCCGATGCGCCCGCTGCTGAAACATCTGCCGGAAAACCCGCCGAAGAACCCGGCCAGGGCGAGAAACAGGCCCGCGTCTGGTTCGACATGCTCGACACCAACCACGATGGCCACCTGGAATGGAAGGAAGTGCGCTTCGTGCCCTGGAAGCCCCTGCGCTCGGAATTCCACACCGCCGATACCAATGGCGACGGCTTTCTCACCCCTGACGAAATCCGCGTGCTCGCCAAGCGCCGCGTGCAGGAGCGCCGCGCCAGAAAAGCCCGCGAAGCGCAGGAAAAAGCCGAAAAACTGGCGCGCGAGCAGGCCCGCGCGCAGGACGCCAAGCCATGAACAGAACGGTTTCTTTGCTCCTTGTTTCATAGCGCACTGCGCAGATTCCACTAGGACCTCAGCCGTTTCAATGGGCCTGGATTTGCCTCACTATCAATAGCAAAAAGCGTTTTGACTCCCATGCCAACCACCCACAAAATGCAACGCCGCTCCCTCCTGCTGGCCGCCCTGGCCGCCGCCGCGCCGCGCGCGCAGGCCGCCGATGCTCCGGCCGCAAGCTGGCCCGTGCAGCCCGTCAAGCTCATGGTCGGCTTTCCCGGCGGCTCCTCGCCCGATCTGACGGCGCGCGCGCTGGCCGAGCCGCTGGCCGCCGCGCTGGGGCAGCCCGTGATCGTTGAAAACAAGCCCGGCGCGGGCGGCAACATCGCCGCCGCGCAAGTCGCCCGCGCCGCCGACGGGCACACGCTGGGCATCGCCATCAACGGCAACCTCACCACCGCCCCGCTGCTGTACCGCAAGCTCGCCTACAACCCGGCTAAAGACCTGGCCCCCATCAGCCTGCTGACCACCGCCCCCGCCGTGCTCGTGGCCCCGGCCGGCCTGCCCGGCGGCAAGGAATTTCTGCAAAAGGCCCGCCAGGAAGGCGAGCGCTGGAACTACGGCTCCGTGGGCGCAGGCTCCATCGCCCACCTGGGCGTGGAACTCATCAAGGCCCGCCTGCCCGGCTTCAACCCCCTGCACGTGCCCTACAACGGGCAGCCCGCCGTCATCACCGCCCTGATCGGCGGGCAGATTCAGATGGGGCTGATGGCCCCCGGCGTCGCCATGCCGCACGTGGCCGAAGGGCGGCTGCGCGCCATTGGCCTGACCACCGCCAGCCGCAGCCCCCTGGCCCCCGGCGTGCCCGCGCTCGCCGAGCTGGGCGTGCCCGATTACGACTTGCAGGTGTGGAACGCCCTCATCGCCCCCGCCGGCCTGCCCGCCGCCGCGCGGCAAAAGCTGGCGCAGGCCGTGGCCGCCGTCATGCAGGCCCAGCCGCTGCGCCAGCGCCTGCTCGCCCTGGGCTGGCAGCCCGTTGGCTCCAGCCCCGAAGAGCTGCGCCAGCACATCGGCAAAGAGGCCGAAGCGCTCGGCCAGATCGTGCGCACCCTGGGCCTGCGGCTAGACTGAAGCGCCCCATGCCCGCTGCCACTGCGCTTTTGATAGCTGCCCGCGCCCAATCCACGGGCGCTGGCGGCGTTTTTCATGATTTTTCGCGGCCCTGAAAATCCGCCGCTGTCCTTTTTCAGCTTTTCTTTTTCAAACGCCACGCCATCATCAACATGAGCAAACTCACCAAAATCGCGGCCGCCGCCGCCGTCATCGCCGCCGCTGGCTACGCCGGCGCCAGCTGGTGGATGGGCCAGCAGGCCGAGCACCACACCGACCAGGCCCTGAACTGGGTGAAAGACAAGCTGGGCGAGCACGCCGTGGTGCAAAGCAATTACCAGCGCGGCCTGTTCAGCGACGAAAACACCATCGTCGTGGAACTCAAACGCCCGCCCAAGGCGGCCCAGAGCGCCGCCGCAAAAGCTGGCGAAGGCCATGAAAGCCAGGCCGAAAGCAGCCGCGAAAGCCAGGCGGACAGCAGCGCGCCGCTGCCGCCCGTGCGCTTTCACATCAGCCAGCACGTCAGCCACGGTGCGCTGGGCGTGACCACGCGCCTGAAGCTGGCCAAGGTGGAGGGCCTGCCCGATGAAGTGCGCCAGGCCTTCGCCCAGGCCGAGCCGCCCGAAGTCACGCTCCACCGCCCGCTGGCGGGCGACATGACGGCGCAGCTGCTGCTGCCCGCCGGCCGCTTCGCCGTGCAACAGCCCGGCCAGCCCGCCAGCCAGGCGAGCTGGCAGCCCCTGACTTACGACCTGCGCCTGAGCCAGAACCGCCAGCGCCTGTCCGGCCAGGTGGACTTCAAAGGCATGGAAATGACCTTCGCCCCCGCCGCCAAGGCATCTGAAGCCGCGCCCGAAGCCGCGCCCGAAACAGCGCCAGAACCCGCGCCTGAAGCCGCCAAAGCCGCGCCCGGCCCCGGCGGCCAGCCTGCCGCGCTGCAAATACGCGTGGGCGGCATGCAAGGCCAGTTCAGCGCCGACATCGGCTCCGGCCTGTGGCTGCTGGCCCCCGGCCAGCAAGAGGGCCGCGTGGCCAGCATGCAGGCCAGCATGGGCGGCAAGGACCTTTTCCGCTTCGACCAGCTCACCTACAAAGTGGACACCACCCGCCAGGGCGACGCCATCAGCTCCCACGGCCACTACGCCACCGCAGGCGAAATCGGCGGCGTGGCGCTGCAAGCGCTGAGCTACGACGTCAAGCTCGACAAGATCAGCGCCGCCGCCCTGCTGCAAGCCCAGCAGATGCTGGCGCGCGCGTGGGGCGCGCTCACCGACAAGAGCCTGCAAGGCGAAGAGCGCCAGGCCGCGCTGCAAGCCATGCAAGAGCAGTTCAAGGGCGAAACCGAGGCGCTGCTGCAAGAGCTGCTCGCTGGCGAGCCAGCCGTGCAGGTGCGCTACGGTGCCACCATCGACCAGCAGGCCGGCTCGCTTGAATACAGCGTGGCCCTGGCCGCCGCCGACGCGCAGGCCAAGGAATCGCCCATCCAGCTGCCCGCGATGTTCAAGCTGATGCAGCGCGCCAGCATCAAGGCCAGCCTTCACATCCCGCGCGCCTGGAGCGCCGTCGTCGCCAAAATGGCTGGCGACCCCCGCGTCAGCGCCGAATCGCTGGAGCAAATGGCCGACGGCTTTGCCGCCCAGGGCTTCGTGAAAAACGAAAACGGCGCCTGGAGCGCCCACTTTGAAGTCGAACCCGGCGGCAAGATGCTGCTCAACGGCCAGCCCCTGATGCGCTGAACACGGGCCGCAACGCATCAAAATCAGGAGCGAATTCGAGGGGCCTGAAATGCCGCTTTGCGCAATTTTCACTAGGACCTCTTGCTATGGATACAAGAGCAAGATTGTCATGCCTCTGATGCGCCCCTTCCCACCTTCCGGCCCGCTCCTTCTCCGCAAGAAAAGGCTGCGGGCCAGCGCCCAAAGCTGACCGCCGCCATGCGCACGCCCCCTGCCCTGGCCCACCCCGCTGGCCGCGCCAGCTGGCTGGCGGCGCTGCTGCTGGCGCTGTGGCTGCCCGCGCTGCTGGCCACGCTGGCGGCGGCCTTGAGCGGCAGCGCCCGCTCTGGCGCGTGGCTGGGCGCGCCCTGGCTGGCGCTGGCGCTGATAGGCGGCGGGCTGTGGCGCTTTTGGCGGCAGCAGACGCCGCGCGAGCTGGCGTTTGACGGGCAGGGCTGGCTGCTGCGCGAGCCGGGCCGCCCTGACCAGGCCGTCTCACGCGTTCAGGTGGCGCTGGACGGCCAGCGCTTTTTGCTGCTGCGGCTGGAGCGCGCGGGCGCGCCGCCCCTTTGGCTGTGCCTGCGGCGCGGCGCGGGCAGCGCCGCCGCTGCCGCGTGGCGCCTGCTGCGCTGCGCGCTATATTCGCCCGCCCCTGGCCCTGCCCCCGGTTCCGCCCGTTCTTGCGCCTGGCGCTGACCGCGCTGCGCCCATCGCCCGCCCCGCCCGCCCCGTGCCTGAATCCGCCCCTTCCCCCGACGACAGCGACGCCGCTTTGGTCGCGCGCGCCGTGCAGGGCCAGACGCGCGCTTACGAGCTGCTGGTCATCAAGTACCAGCGCCGCATCGAGCGCCTGATTGGCCGCATGGTGCGCGATGTGGATCTGGTGCAGGACATCGCGCAAGAAACCTTCATCAACGCCTGGCGCGCGCTGCCGCAGTTCCGGGGCGAGGCGCAGTTCTACACGTGGCTCTACCGCATTGCCGTCAATACCGCCAAGCGCGCGCTGCTGGGCCTCAAGCGCGATCCGCTCATCACGCAAGCGGCCTTGAAGGGCCAGGGCGACGACGATGAAAATTTCCGCCCCGACGCGGAACCTATTTCGGACAGCACGCCCGAAACCGAGCTGGCCGCGCGCGAAATCGCCGCCGCCGTCAATGAAGCCATGCAAGCGCTCTCGCCCGATTTGCGCCAGGCCATCACCCTGCGCGAAATCGAGGGCCTGAGCTACGAGGAAATCGCTGAATTGATGGCCTGCCCGATTGGCACGGTGCGCTCGCGCATCTTCCGCGCGCGCGAGGCCATTTCAGCCAGAGTCAAGCCGCTTTTGAGCCATCAGGGCGGCAAGCGCTGGTAAGCCGCAACCATGACCGACGCTCCCATGACCGACCCCCGCCAAACCCTTTGCGACTTGATGGACGGCCGCCTGCAAGGCGAGCCGCTGCATCAGGCCATTTCCCAGGCTTGCGCCAGCGACTCACGCGGCGATGCGGCCCGCGCCGACTGGCATGCCTGGCATGTGGCGGGCGACGTGCTGCGCTCGGCCGACCTGGCTGCCTGCCGCCACGGCGCGGCCTTCACCGCCTGCGTGATGCAGCGCATTGGCCAGCAAGCTCAGCCGCCCATTGCCGCCACGGCCCTGCCGCCCGCGCGGCCAGCGGCCAATGACCGCCGCTGGAAGCTGGCGGCGGGCCTGGCTTCGTTTGCCGCCGCAGCCGCCATCGGCTGGAACTTCTGGAGCCTGTCCGGCAGCGCCGCCGGCCCGCAACTGGCGCAAACCGCGCCTGCGACACAAGTTGCCGCACAAGCTGCCGCCCCTGTTGAGGCCGCCACCCCGGCCGCCTACGCCGTCGGCACGCCGCAAGGCGCCATGCTGCGCGACAGCCGTCTGGACGAGTTTCTGGCCGCCCATCGCCAGGCCGCTGGCGCCTCAGCACTGGGACAGACGCAAGGCTTTTTGCGCAACGCCACCTTTGTGGATGGCAGCGCGGCAGGCCGCTGACTTCCGGCAGGCCGCCTGAACACTTCCGACACCGGCATGACCCGCAACGCCTGCGCCGCCCTGCTTTGCCTGGCCGCCTTCAGCCCCGCGCTGGCCCAGACCCGCGCGCCCGCCGCCGCGCAGCCAGCCGCTTCGCCCGCCGTTTCCGAATCCGAAGCGCCGCCGCGCACCGTGGCCCAGTGGCTGGCGCGCCTGCAACGCGCCTCGCGCGTGCCGGCCTACAGCGGCACTTTTGTCGTTTCCGCGCCTGAAGGCGTGCTCTCCAGCGCCCGCATCTGGCACGCCTGCCAGGGCACGCAGGAAATCGAGCGCGTGGAAAACCTCTCCGGCCCGCCCCGCGCCACGTACCGGCGCGATGACGACATCCTCATCTTCCAGCCTGGCCAGCGCACCATCCGCGCCGAGCGGCGCGAATCCGGCAGCCTTTTCAAGGGCCAGCTGCGCCCCGGCGAAGAAGCCGAAGTCGCCAGCTACTACGACGCCCGCCCCGAAGGCCAGGGCCGCGTGGCCGGGTTTGACGCCGACATCGTGCGCCTGGCTGCGCAAGACGGCTGGCGCTATGGCTACCGCATCTGGAGCGAGCGGCGCACCGGCCTGGTCATCAAGATGCAAACGCTGGACGCCGCAGGCCGCGTGCTGGAGCAGTCGGCCTTTTCAGAGCTGCAATTCAGCTCTCCGCTGGAGGCGGACAAGCTCGCGCAGATGATGGATGACACCCAGGGCTGGCACATTGAAAAAGCAGGCCACGCCCCCACCCGCGCCGACAGCGAAGGCTGGACGCTTGCCAGCCCCGTGCCGGGCTTTCGGCCCCGCCAGTGCTACCAGCACGGCGGCGCATCAAACGCTTCCGGCGCAGGCGGCGTGGTGCAGTGGATTTTTTCCGACGGCCTGGCCACCGTTTCCCTTTTTCTGGAACCCTACGACGCCCGCCGTCACACGCGCGGCGGCCTGCTTGCGATGGGCGCCACCCACAGCCTGATGCTGCGCCTGCCCGCGCCAGCCAGCGGCTGGTGGCTGACCGCCGTGGGCGAAGTGCCCCCGCAAACCCTGCAAGCCTTCGCCCAGGCGCTCAGGCGCATGGACGCCAAAGCCGGCGAATAGAAAGCGCCGTTTGGAAAGCGCCGTTTGCGCCTTCACTCCCAAAAAGATAGCTGCCTGCGCCCATTCCACGGGCGCTTCAGGGCGGTTTGATGCCTGAAACCGGATGCCTCAAGCGGCTCTTTTCACGCCACAGGCGCGCCGTCCACGAACACTTTCAGCTCGCCGGGCGCAAAGGGCGTCCACTGCTCGTTGGATGTGAGCGGCGTGGTGGCAACCACGGCCACGCGGTCGCTGGGGGTGGTGTGCTCTGCGAAATTGACGCAAAGGTCTTCATCAGCCAGCCGCGCGTTTGAAAACGGGTGCTGGCGCACCACGTAGCACAGCTTGGTGGAAGCATGCGCCCAAAGCGCCTGGCCATTGGACAGCAGCATGTTGAAAGTGCCATGCGAGGCAATCTGCGGCGTCAGCTCGCGCAAAGTGCGGGTGAGTTCCTCCACGGGCGGCACGCTGGCATGCGCCTTGGCCAGCTCCTGCATCAGCCAGCAAAAGGCGCGCTCGCTGTCGGTATCGCCCACAGGGTGAAAATGGCCGTGCAGGCGCGGCGCGTAGTCCTTGAGATCGCCATTGTGGGCAAACACCCAGTAACGCCCCCACAGCTCACGCACGAAAGGGTGGCAGTTCTCCAGCCGCACATCGCCCACGGTGGCCTTGCGAATGTGGGAAATGACGTTCCTGCTTTTGATGGGGTAGCGCCGAATCAGCTCGGCCACGGGCGAAGAGCAGGCCGCGCTGCTGTCAATGAAAAGGCGCGCGCCCCGCCCCTCAAAAAAGGCAATGCCCCAGCCATCGGCATGATGGTCGGTGCGCCCGCCGCGCTGCGCAAAGCCGGCGAAGCTGAAGGTGACATCGGTCGGGGTATTGCAATTCATGCCGAGCAGCTGGCACATGGCGGGTGTCTTTCAGGCTTTCTTGTTCTGGAATGCGCGATGGCACAGATGAGGAATGCTATTCTGTGCCAGCGACACATTTTTTTGCAGGAGAAGCTCGCATCATGACCCCGAAACTGACACCCGCCCAACGCGCCGAATTAAAAGAACTGCTGCTGGAGCGCCGCCGTGACCTGCAAGCGCAAATGGCGCAAAACCGCGAGAACCTGGCGCCCGCCGTCAATCACGCTGGCAGCGTTTCGCAAGACGAAAGCGCGCGCCTGAGCAACCAGACCCGCGAAGTCGATGCCACGCTGACGGCGCTGGACGCGGCCGACTTGGCCCGCATTGATCGCGCGCTGGAGCTGATTGAAACCGGCGAATACGGCGAATGCGAGGAATGCGGCTGCAATATTCCCTTCGAGCGCTTGAAGGTGGAGCCAATGACCCAGCATTGCGTCCAATGCAAATCACGCTGGGAGCAAAAACAGCGCGCGGCGCGCGCCTGATTCCAGCAAAAAGCCCCCTGGCGTCCGGTGCGCCAGGGGGCTTTTTGCTGCATGGACGGCCGGGGAATTCACTCCAGCGGATCCCGGATGGCTCCCACGGCCATCCAGCAGGCAGACAGCCAGATGGGCGCTGACTGCATCAGCGCTGAAAACACGCCATCCGAGCGGCTCCAGTACATACCCCAAAGCAACATCAGCGCCGATGCAGCCGCATGCACGTAAATAGCCAGGCGGCGGTTATTCCACAGCAGCTTGCCTGCCACTGCGCACAGCACGCCCCCCAAAAGGTAATAGCCGCCAATGCCCCGGTAATGGCTGCCTGCCAGTATGGTGACCAAACCGGCCAACACGACCAGCCCGCCCCAGCCCATCAGCACCATGCCCACCAGCCGCGGCGGCCCTTCAGTGCGGCGGCGCGCGTCTTCCTGCTGGCCCAGCAAGTGCAGGCGCTCCAGCATGGCGTCATGTTCATGAAGCGGCTCGTTCTGTGCCGCTGGCACGGCAGGCATGGGCGGTACCGCAGCTCGCGAAAGAGGCATGGCGGCTGGCGACGGCTGCGGCGCGCTGCCCTGCAATGAAGCCGGCTGCGCCAAAAGCGCGGAAAAATCCGTGACCGGCGCGAATCCCGAAGAAGCTGAAGGCTGCGCTGGTGCGCCGCTGCGGGCGCGGCTGGCGGCTTCAGGCGCGGCGCCCGCCGACATCGCCCTCATGCGCGCCTCCAATTCGGCGCGCGCGCGCCGGCTGCCTTTGTCAGCCAGCATCTTGAGCTGGGCCAAATTGAGCGTGCGCACATCAATTTGCGGCTTGGCGTGGTGTTTGTCGTCAGGCATGGAGAAACTCTTGCGGCAATAGCGGCGGAAACAGACAGACCGCGCATGATCGCACAGTGTCCATGCCGTCCATGCGGGCAGGCGCGCCAGCCGTCAGCTTCTGCCGCGCCCGCTGCCACAATCGCGCGCCATCATGCTGCTCGAATCCATTCTTGCCTATTGCCATATTCTGGCCTTTCTGAGCCTGACCGTTTTCATCGCCAGCCAGGCGGCGCTGTGCCGCAGCGACTGGGCCAACGCCGCCGCCATCCGCAGGCTGGCCGTGCTGGACCGCTGGGTCACCATTTTTGCCGCCGCCGTATTGCTCAGCGGGCTGGCGCGAGTGCAGTTCAGCGTCAAAAGCGCCCAATGGCTCTGGGGGCAGCCGCTCCTGCACATCAAGATCACGCTGTTCGTCATCATGGTCGGCTTGGGAATATTCGTGCACCGCGACATTCGCCGCTGGCAGCGCAATCTGGATGCCACAGGCATCTTGCCCGATGCCGCCGCGCTCAACCGCACGCGCCGGCTGGTGATGGTGGAAGCACACGTGATGACGCTCATCCCCATCGCCGCCGTTATGCTGGCGCGCGGCGTATGGGTGCGCTAAAACGCGGCGCGCCAGTTCCAGTATTCAACTCGCCCGCCAAGCCGCCCCCCACCTGACAACGCCAGCGCCGTTTCATTTGGGTCTGCCATTCGCGTCACAAATAAGCTGAATATGCTTAATGCGCCGCTATTCATAAAATGATTGCCTCATGCCTTTCAAAATCAGCAAGGCGTAAATTGAAAAAGCGTTTCACTCATTGGCCTTGATTTTGACGGCCCATGATTCCGTCTCATTGCATGCCCATCCGCGCGCAGCAGCGCCGATACACGCAAGCGCATTCGTCAAACTAAAAGTCTATTCGCCGCTTGCCCTGCCTGCGAGAGAAGTGATCGAATCGGAATAGCCAAACCTGAGCCAAGGGCGAAGCAGCACTTCTAGCTTCTTTATTCATAGCACGATGTCCTAGTGCAATGTACGCAAGAATGCGTTTTACCCCCTTGAATTTGCTCCTATTTCTAATACCTCAAGACGAACCGGGCAAGCCAGGAGCAGCTCGAAAGACCCTCCCGTTCATTCCGCACCCGCCCACAGCGAGCGAAGCGCGCCTGCCTCTTGCTCCAGACAAACCGCATTCCGGTTTTGAAAGCCTCGCAGACTGCAAAGCCCATTTTTGGCTTTCTCAAGCACAAGCAGTTGGTTTTTTTGAAAATGGACATATCCACTGTGCGACGATGCAAAAGCATTAAGCGCAAAACAGTAGAAATTTATAACCCTGCCTTGATCCTGCAAAGCCTGGCGATACAGGGCAAAAGAGTGCGGGCCACCGTCTATCCATCGAGGCCGCGTGATAAACGATACGTGCCGGCAACGCCGCAGCATAAGTTCAGACGCGGCCGCGATTGAATCAAGACCGATGTGCTTCACACGGGCATCTGCGATGTGGCAAGCGGCAAGCCCGATAGGAATACGCCATGACGAATACCACAAGCATGAAAGCCTGCTGCCACAGACAAGCACAAAAGAGCGGCTCGAAATCATCCTATAGGGCGTTCGCGTATTGATGGCCTCGCGTTTGGAACGTAGCTTGCCCAACAAAACGCGATGCCAACGGGCTGATTCAAGCGCTTGAGGCGAGAAGGTGAAAGCGATGCTCTCGCAGATGGCCCGGCCGCTGCATGCAACTGTCAATCGCCGAACGCATGGACAGCAGGCGTTATCCAATCAAAAACTTCTTTGGCGAGATCAAGCGCCTTGCCATGTGCAGCGACAAGGGGCAGTAGCGGCTTTGCCACTGTTATTCACCCGGCTGGCTGCAATCAATTTCCACTAATTATCAAGTTACTTCCCAATGACATTGAATGTTTTTAACTCCACCAAGCTCTCCATATATCTAACCTTGCACCGTCTGGCCAGACAAACTTCAGCTGTAGGGTGGTAATTTCAGCCAATCGCATCCATCGTTCTCTTGCAAATCAAATTTTTTCGTCTGTCCTCTTGGAGGCAAGGGTCTTAAATGACGAGGTAATTCGCCATTCACAAAATGCTCCATCGCCCAGCCCTCCACGCGCAACAGCGCCGCCTTTCTGGACAGTCCCCCTGAATAACCCGTCAACGAACCATTCCCTCCCAGAACCCGATGACAGGGAACAATGATGCTGATGGGATTGGCTCCCACCGCCGCCCCAACCGCACGCACCGCCCCGGAACGCCCAATAACGGCAGCTATCTTTCCATAACTACAGGAAGAGCCAAATGGAATGCCCATCAAAGCGCGCCAAACGGCTTGTTGAAAAGGTGTTCCGGCGGACAAGTCCAGAGGCACGTCAAAGCTATTTCGCTTCCCCGCTAAAAAATCATTGATTTCGCACATTGCCTGCGCCAGCACCTCGTGATCAGACCGCTCCTCTCCCCAGCCGCTGATATCGGGGCAGTCCTTTTGCCCCTGCACAAACCATGCGCCAGACAGACCCTGCACAGAAGCGGCCAGGCGCATCATGCCTAACGAGGTTTCGAATGACAAATGAGCAACTGGTTGGTGCATTTTCATGGCGCAAAAATCATGAAATTCAAATTAACAAGATCTGCCGTCATCAAGCAAGATATCGGTCGCAGCAGCAAAGCCATTAATCAACCCATCTTTGGCCATCCAGCGACATCAATCAAATACATATAAATGTGAGCATCCAAAGCCTATCCAACGGGCAAAATAAAACCCGCGCGAAGCGCGGGTTTTATAAAACACCTTTTCTCAAAGGTTATCTGGCCGCATCAAACCACAGAGGCTTTTTGCACCAAACGAGTAGCCACCCAATTCTTCGTCTTTGAAATGGGACGGCTCTCCGTGATCTCTACCACATCGCCCAGCTTGTACTCACCTTTCTCATCATGAGCATGATACTTGCTGGATTTGACCACAATCTTATCGTAAATCGGATGTTTCACCCGTCGCTCAATAAGCACCGTCACCGTTTTGGCACGCTTGTCACTGACCACTTTACCAACGAGGGTGCGCTTGAGGGATTTTTTTTCTTCCGTCATGTCACTTCCTTATTTGGCTGCAGCCTTCTTTTCGGCAAGAATAGTTTTCGCCCGTGCAATCGCACGGCGCGTCATACGCAATTGACTGGTATTGTTCAATTGCTGGGTCGCTTTCTGCATGCGCAAGTTAAAATGCGCCTTCTGCAATTCCTTGACCTCTGCTTTTAGCGCAGCTTCGTCCTTCTGGCGCAGTTCTTTGGCGTTCATCTGCTTAGTCCTTTCTGGATTACTGACCAATCATGCGGGTCACAAAAGTTGTCCGCAGCGGCAACTTGGCAGCAGCCAGAGCAAAAGCTTCCCGTGCCAGCACCTCGGGAACACCGACAATTTCATAGAGCACCTTACCTGGCTGAATCTCAGCCACATAGTACTCAGGGTTGCCTTTGCCATTACCCATACGAACTTCTGCAGGTTTGGTAGAAATTGGCTTGTCTGGAAACACACGAATCCAAATACGGCCACCACGCTTGACATGACGCGTGATGGCACGACGCGCGGCTTCAATCTGCCGGGCCGTCAGTCGACCGCGATCTGTTGATTTCAGTCCAAATTCACCAAAAGCGACAGTATTTCCACGAGTCGCCAGACCGGTATTCCGGCCCTTCTGTTCCTTGCGATATTTTCTGCGTGCAGGTTGCAGCATATTTATTCTCCTTGAGCGCCGTCCGCTGCTGCAGCGGGCGCGGCGACTTGACGAACGCGCTTAACGGCTAATTTGGCATCACCTCCTGTTGCTTCTGCAGGTTTGTCGCTGCCATCAACAGGAGCGGCATTTGCAACAGTCCGGTCACGACGAGAAGCACCCCGCCGAGCAGAGCGCGGCCCACGGCGCTCATCTCCCTCGGGACGAGGTGTGCTATCCAGTGAGGGAACATCGCTGCGTCCCAGCGTGTCCCCTTTGTAGACCCACACCTTGACGCCGATAACGCCATATGTCGTCTTGGCTTCGCTAAAACCATAGTCAATATCGGCGCGCAAAGTATGAAGCGGCACGCGACCTTCCCGATACCATTCGGTACGGGCAATCTCAATGCCATTCAAGCGGCCAGAAGACATAATCTTGATGCCCTGAGCGCCAAGACGCATCGCATTCTGCATGGCGCGCTTCATGGCCCGGCGGAACATGATGCGCTTTTCAAGCTGCTGCGTGATGCTGTCGGCAATCAACTGTGCATCCACTTCAGGCTTGCGAACTTCTTCGATATTAACCGCGACCGGCACTCCCAGCTTCTCGGCCAGATCCTTCTTGAGCTTTTCAATATCTTCGCCTTTGCGACCAATCACCACGCCCGGACGAGCAGAATAAATGGTAATGCGCGCGCTTTTAGCAGGCCGCTCAATCAAAACGCGAGAAACAGCTGCATTTTTCAGCTTCGCTTTCAGGTACTCTCGCACCTTCACATCTTCCGCCAGCATACCAGCGAAATCACGGTTGTTGGCATACCAGCGACTCGCCCAGTTACGGCTGACCGCAAGGCGAAAACCAGTAGGATGAATTTTCTGTCCCATGAATACCGCCTTTCAATAACCAACCGTCACGTACACATGGCACGTCGGTTTGCTGATACGGTTGCCACGACCTTTAGCGCGAGCCGTGAAGCGCTTGAGGGTTGTGCCCTGTTCAATATAAATTGAGGTAACACGCAGCTCATCAATATCAGCAGAGTCATTATGCTCGGCATTGGCAACCGCCGACTCCAGCACTTTCTTGACAATAACTGCGGCTTTCTTGGGCGTGAATGCAAGAATGTTGAGCGCCTGCTCCACTTTCTTGCCGCGAATCAGATCAGCCACAAGGCGTCCCTTGTCAGCAGAGAGACGCACGCCACGTAGGACTGCACGAGTTTCCATTGGTCAGATCCTTATTTCTTGGCTTTTTTGTCCGCCGCATGCCCCTTAAAGGTACGCGTCAGTGCAAATTCACCGAGCTTGTGACCCACCATTTGGTCAGTCACGTAAACTGGCACATGTTGCTTTCCATTGTGGACAGCGATCGTCAAACCGATAAATTCAGGCAAGATCATCGAGCGGCGCGACCACGTTTTAATGGGCCTTTTATCTTTTGAGGCTGCGGCCTTATCAACTTTGGCCAACAGATGATGGTCAACAAACGGACCCTTTTTGAGAGAACGAGTCATTTGCTACCTCTTATTTTTTACGACGCGACACAATCATATTTTGGGTGCGCTTGTTGTTGCGAGTGCGATAACCTTTGGTCAAATTACCCCACGGATCAACCGGAGCACGCCCCTCACCCGTACGGCCTTCACCACCGCCATGCGGGTGATCAATCGGATTCATAACGACGCCGCGCACCGTCGGGCGAATCCCCATCCAGCGCTTGACACCTGCTTTGCCATACTGACGCAAACTATGCTCTTCGTTGGCAACTTCGCCAATCGTAGCCCGGCATTCAATATGGATTTTTCGGACTTCGCCAGATCGCATCCTGACTTGGGCATAGACCCCTTCACGAGCCAACAGCGTTGCAGAAGCTCCAGCAGATCGGGCAATTTGCGCGCCAGCACCTGGTTTCAATTCTATACAGTGAATTGTGGAACCCACAGGGATATTGCGAATTGGCAACGCATTACCGACACGAATCGGAGATTCAGATCCGCTCAGCAGCTGCGTACCTGGCTCTACTCCACGCGGCGCAATGATATAGCGGCGCTCACCATCCGCATAACACACCAAAGCAATATGAGCCGAGCGATTAGGATCATATTCGATACGTTCGACTTTTGCGGGGATTCCATCTTTATCGCGACGGAAATCCACGATTCGATAATGATGACGGTGTCCGCCACCTCTGTGACGCGTCGTGATATGACCATTATTATTGCGACCCGCTTTCTGGGACTGTGCTTCTAGAAGAGGAGCATAAGCCGCCCCTTTATAAAGATGATCACGCGTCACCTTCACCGCAGCACGGCGGCCGGGCGAGGTCGGTTTCATTTTAATAACAGCCATAAATTACGCAGCCTCCCCGGAAAAGTTGAGGTCTTGCCCCTCTTTCAGCAACACATAGGCCTTGCGCACGTTGGAGCGGCGGCCAATGCTTCGACCAAAACGCTTAGCCTTGCCTTTTACATTAACAACAGAAACGCTTTGCACTTTCACCGGAAACATCAACTCAACGGCAGCCTTTATTTCTAGCTTGGTGGCATCCTGAAGCACCTTGAAAACCACTGCGTTAGACTTTTCCGCAGCAAGGGTTGCCTTCTCCGAAACGACAGGCGCAACAAGAACTTGCATCAAGCGCCCTTCGTCAAACTTGCGTTCTGCGGGAGTCGGATTAACTCGGCTCATGAGAACATCTCCTTCAACATTTCGATAGCGCCTTTAGTAACCAGCACTTTTTTATAATGCACAAGCGAAACAGGATCTGCATAACGCGGCTCTACCACCAGCGCACCGCAGAGATTACGAGAAGCTAAAAACAGATTCTCATCCACTTCGTCAGCAATTAGCAAAACCGTTTCAGGCAGATTCATTGCCTTAAGCCTAGACGCAAACAATTTGGTTTTCGGCGCATCCAGCTTTATGGACTCAACAGCAGCAATACGCCCCTCGCGTACCAATTGCGAAAAGATGGAAGCCATTCCAGCACGATACATTTTTTTATTGATTTTCTGGCTGAAATTTTCTTCCGGAGAATTCGGAAAGATACGTCCGCCCCCACGCCACAGAGGCGAAGACGTCATACCAGCGCGAGCGTTACCCGTTCCTTTTTGACGAAAAGGCTTTTTAGTAGAATGGCGAACCGCCTCGCGATCTTTTTGCGCACGAGTCCCTTGACGGGCATTTGCCTGATAAGCAACCACCAGCTGATGCACCAGTGCCTCATTGTATTCGCGACCAAAAACAGTCTCGGGCACATCCAACTTCGATACAGCCTGCCCTTGCTCATTAAGAAGATCAATTTGCATCATTGAGCATCTCCTTTGGCAGCCGACCGACTTTTGATGGCGGGACGCACCGTTACAAAGCCGCCTTTGGAACCCGGAACAGCTCCTTTAATGAGCAGCAATTGACGCTCAGCGTCCACACGAAACAGATCAAGATTTTGGGTTGTGACGGATTCGCACCCCAAGTGCCCCGTCATCTTTTTACCGGGAAAAACCCGTCCCGGATCCTGGGCCATGCCGATAGAACCAGGAACATTATGCGAGCGACTATTGCCATGAGAAGCGCGCTGCGACCCAAAGTTATGACGCTTTATCGTACCCGCATAACCCTTGCCGATAGATGTTCCCTGAACATCCACTTTCTGACCGCTCGCAAATATATCCACAAGCGGCAAAACGGACCCTGCGGGATATTTACTCGCCACCGCCTCATCAACGCGAAATTCACGAACAATCTCTCCAGCCTCCACTCCTGCTTTAGAGAGGTGCCCCGCTTGCGGCTTGGTAACACGAGACGAACGACGCGAACCGAACGTCACTTGAATAGCGACATATCCGTCATTTTCTTGGGTTTTAACTTGGGTCACACGATTGTTAGACACATCCACCACCGTGACGGGAACAGATTCGCCGTCATCGGTAAAAAAACGCGTCATACCAACCTTGCGCCCAAGCAATCCCAAACGATTGCTTTGACTCATTTATAGCTCCTAAACTTTCGCCACACGTTCTGCAATTGGCCCGTGTGTTGATATGCGAAAGAGGGTTGAACGACTTGCCTCAAAGCACTCAAAAAGTTAAGAGTTGCTTCAAGGCAAGAGGAGAAGTATAGCAGCAAACTTGCGTTTCAGGCACCCTTCATCGTCAGTTCACTGCTGTCAAGCTGCGTCATTGCAACTTGATCTCAACATCAACGCCCGCAGGCAGATCAAGTTTCATCAAAGCATCGACCGTTTTATCGGTCGGATCGACGATATCCATCAAGCGTTGATGCGTGCGAATTTCAAACTGATCGCGACTTGTCTTGTTCACATGCGGCGAGCGCAAGATGTCGAAACGGCGCATGCGCGTTGGCAATGGCACTGGCCCCTTGACGACAGCGCCAGTGCGTTTGGCTGTATCAACAATTTCAGCGGCAGATTGATCAATCAGCTTGTAGTCAAACGCTTTAAGGCGAATACGGATTTTTTGCTTGAGCATCTCGACACTCGCCTTACTCAATAATTTTTGCCACCACGCCAGCGCCCACCGTGCGGCCGCCTTCGCGGATGGCAAAGCGCAGACCTTCTTCCATGGCGATCGGCGCAATCAGCTTGACCGTGATGCTCACGTTGTCACCAGGCATGACCATTTCCTTGCCTTCAGGCAGCTCAATGGAGCCTGTGACGTCCGTGGTGCGGAAGTAAAACTGAGGACGATAGTTGTTGAAGAAGGGCGTGTGACGACCGCCTTCTTCCTTGCTGAGCACATAGACCTCGCCAGTAAAGTGCGTGTGCGGCGTGATAGTGCCCGGCTTGGCCAGAACCTGGCCACGCTCCACCTCTTCGCGCTTGGTGCCGCGCAGCAAAATGCCGACGTTATCGCCTGCTTGACCTTGATCCAGCAGTTTGCGGAACATTTCGACGCCGGTGCAGGTGGTTTTCTGTGTGGGGCGAATGCCGACGATTTCGATTTCTTCGCCAACTTTGATGACGCCGCGTTCCACGCGACCAGTGACCACGGTGCCACGACCAGAGATGGAGAAGACGTCTTCTACGGGCATGAGGAAGGTGCCGTCCACCGCGCGCTCAGGCGTGGGGATGTAGCTGTCCAGAGCATCTGCCAGCTTCAGGATGGCTTGTTCGCCCAACTCGCCTGTATCGCCTTCCAGAGCGAGTTTGGCGGAGCCTTTGATGATGGGGGTGTCGTCGCCAGGGAATTCGTATTTGGAGAGAAGTTCGCGAACTTCCATTTCCACGAGTTCGAGCAGCTCGGCGTCGTCAACCATGTCGGCTTTGTTGAGGAAGACGATGATGTAGGGCACACCGACTTGACGGGACAGCAGGATGTGTTCGCGCGTTTGCGGCATGGGGCCGTCAGCAGCAGAGACAACAAGGATGGCGCCGTCCATCTGGGCTGCGCCGGTGATCATGTTCTTGACGTAGTCGGCGTGACCGGGGCAGTCCACGTGGGCGTAGTGGCGCGTGGCCGTTTCGTATTCCACGTGTGCCGTATTGATGGTGATGCCGCGCGCTTTTTCTTCGGGAGCAGCGTCAATCTGGTCATAAGCTTTGGCTTGGCCGCCAAACTTCTTGGACAGCACGGTCGTGATCGCCGCCGTCAGCGTGGTCTTGCCGTGGTCAACGTGACCAATCGTGCCTACGTTTACGTGCGGCTTCGTCCGCTCGAATTTCTCTTTCGCCATGATGGCTTTCCTTTACTGAATTGAATGAACAATGCCCGCGTACTGGTTTCAAGTCTGCATCTGGATGCCATTGATCGCATCGCACGGGCGCAACGCGGACTCCACATCGCAGACCTGGCAAGCACCTCGCTCGCCAAAATGAAAGCACTGCCAAGCCCGCTTGTCGCGAACACTGGCAGTTCTTTCCAGAAACGCTTATTTGGCGCGCGCCGCAATGATGGCGTCGGCTACATTCTTGGGCGCCTCTGCATAATGCTTGAATTCCATCGTGTAGTTGGCGCGACCTTGCGTCATGGAGCGCAGCGAAGTTGCATAGCCAAACATTTCGGAAAGCGGAACTTCCGCCTTGATGGCTTTGCCACCGCCCACCATATCGTCCATACCCTGAACCATGCCACGGCGGCTTGAAAGATCGCCCATAACCGTGCCAGCGTACTCTTCAGGCGTTTCCACTTCCACCGCCATCATGGGTTCCAGAATGACAGGATTGGCTTTGCGCGCTGCTTCCTTGAAACCAAAGATGGCAGCCATCTTGAACGCCTGCTCAGACGAGTCCACGTCGTGGTATGAGCCGAAGGTGAGCGCCACCTTCACATCAACAACGGGGTAGCCCGCCAGCACGCCGCTGGTCAATGCTTCTTCCACACCCTTTTGCACTGCAGGGATGTATTCGCGCGGCACGACGCCGCCCTTGATTTCGTCGATGAACTCGAAGCCCTTGCCCGGCTCGTTCGGCTCCAGGCGGAACACAACGTGACCATACTGGCCCTTGCCGCCTGATTGGCGCACAAACTTGCCTTCCACATCGGAAACTGCTTTGCGCACAGTCTCGCGGTAAGCCACCTGGGGCTTGCCCACATTGGCCTCCACATTGAACTCGCGCTTCATGCGATCCACGATGATTTCAAGGTGCAGCTCGCCCATACCGGCGATGATGGTCTGACCAGACTCTTCATCCGTGCGCACACGGAACGACGGATCTTCAGCAGCCAGGCGCGACAAGGCGATGCCCATCTTCTCCTGGTCAGCCTTGGACTTGGGCTCCACCGCCTGGGCAATCACAGGCTCGGGGAACACCATGCGCTCCAGGATGACAGGCGCCGATGGATCAGACAACGTTTCGCCTGTCGTCACTTCCTTCAAGCCCACGCAGGCAGCAATATCGCCTGCAATGATTTCCTCGATTTCTTCGCGGTTGTTGGCGTGCATCTGCACGATACGGCCGATACGTTCTTTCTTGCCTTTGACGGTATTGAGCACCGTGTCGCCTTTCTTCAGAACGCCTGAATACACGCGCACGAAGGTCAGCTGCCCCACAAAAGGATCCGTCATCAATTTGAAAGCCAGCGCAGAGAACTTCTCGCCATCATCCGCCTTGCGGGTCACAGGCTGCTCATCCTCATCGGTGCCAGCCACCGGCGGAATATCCACTGGCGAAGGTAGAAAATCGATCACCGCATCCAGCATGCGCTGCACGCCTTTGTTCTTGAAGGCCGTGCCGCAAAGCATGGGCTGAACTTCCGTGGCAATCGTGCGCTGACGCAAGCCTTGCTTGATCTCATCTTCTGACAAGCCGCCCTCTTCCAGGTACTTGTTCATCAGCTCCTCGTTGGCTTCAGCCGCAGCCTCCACCATCTTTTCGCGCCACTCCTTGGCGGTATCCAGAAGTTCTGCCGGAACATCCTTGTATTCGAACTTCATGCCCTGGCTGGCTTCATCCCAGATGATGGCTTTCATCTTGAGCAAATCCACCACGCCCTGGAAGTTCTCTTCCGCCCCAATGGGGATGACGATGGGCACCGGATTGCCTTTCAGGCGCGTTTGAATCTGCTCGACCACCTTGAAGAAATTGGCGCCCGTGCGGTCCATCTTGTTTACAAAAGCCAGACGCGGCACTTTGTATTTGTTGGCCTGGCGCCAAACTGTTTCAGACTGCGGCTGCACACCGCCCACGGCGCAATACACCATGCAGGCGCCGTCCAGCACACGCATGGAGCGTTCAACCTCGATCGTGAAGTCCACGTGGCCCGGGGTGTCAATGATGTTGAAGCGGTGAGCCGGATAGGACATGTCCATGCCCTTCCAGAAGCAGGTCGTGGCCGCCGAAGTAATCGTGATGCCGCGCTCTTGCTCCTGCTCCATCCAGTCCATGGTGGCAGCGCCGTCATGCACCTCGCCCAGCTTGTGATTCACACCTGTGTAAAACAAGATGCGTTCGGTGGTCGTTGTCTTGCCAGCGTCAATGTGCGCAGAAATGCCAATGTTGCGATAGCGCTCGATGGGGGTATTGCGAGCCATGATGAATCTCTTTCTTGAAACATGCAGGCCCGCACAGTGGCGGGCCGCATTTCAAACAACTAAAACGGGAACGACTTGATGCTCAAAAGCGGAAGTGGCTGAATGCCTTGTTGGCCTCGGCCATGCGGTGCACTTCATCGCGCTTTTTCATGGCGCCGCCACGGCCTTCATTGGCTTCCAGCAGTTCATTGGCAAGGCGCAAAGCCATGGATTTCTCGCCGCGTTTGCGGGCCGCTTCCTTGATCCAGCGCATCGACAGCGCCAGGCGGCGCACCGGACGCACTTCCACGGGCACCTGATAGTTGGCGCCACCCACACGGCGGGACTTGACTTCCACCACGGGCTTGACGTTGTTGATGGCCGTGGAAAAAAGCTCCAGCGGGTCTTTGCCGCTTTTCTTTTCCATGTGTTCCAGCGCACCATAAATGATGCGCTCGGCCACTGCTTTTTTGCCGCCTTCCATGATGACGTTCATGAACTTGGACAGCTCGACATTGCCGTACTTGGGATCCGGCAGGATTTCACGCTTGGGAACTTCGCGACGACGTGGCATGTTTCACCTCATTTGCTTCAGCCGACAGCCGGGGCGCGTCATGTTTGGCCTGGCTGCCTCGCAGGTCCATCCGGGGCCTGCACTTACTCGATCTTTGTCTTCGATCACTACGCCTGAATCCGGGCCGTCAGCCTTCCGATTCAGACACCTTTTTTTGATTCACTCACTGCGAAAAAGACGCTCAAGCCTTCTTCGGACGCTTGGCGCCGTACTTGGAACGCGCCTGCTTGCGGTCTTTCACGCCTTGCAAGTCGAGCGAGCCGCGCACGATGTGGTAGCGCACACCCGGCAGGTCCTTCACGCGGCCGCCGCGCACGAGCACCACCGAGTGCTCTTGCAGGTTATGGCCTTCGCCGCCGATGTAGGAGATGACCTCGAAACCATTGGTCAGGCGCACTTTGGCGACTTTGCGCAGGGCCGAATTCGGCTTCTTGGGCGTTGTGGTGTAAACGCGGGTGCAGACGCCCCGGCGCTGCGGACAGTCTTGCATCGCGGGGCTTTTGGACTTGATCTTCTCGACCGTCCGCCCCTGACGCACCAGTTGATTGATGGTTGGCATTGGATATTTCCCTAGCGTGAAAAAACGAAAGAACGCCCGTCAAGCGTCCTTCCAAGAAAAGCAAAAGCGGCAGATTGTAATGCAATCAGGCCTGTTTAGCGGCCCGCCTCCTTCTCTTTGTCAAGGGGCAGGCGCGTTTCAAACTTGCCGCGATGCACGGCGAAAAACGTCTTCACGTTGCGCACATTGGCATCCTGCGTGAACAAACGCTGGGCCAGCGCATGCCAGCCGGGCATGTCGCGCACGCGCAGCACCAGCACGAAATCCGGCCCCGGCGAAACGCGCCAGCACTGCTGCACGGCCGCTTCCTGCACGGCGCGGCGCTCAAAGGCATCCAGCCACTCGCTGCCCTGCCGGTCCAGCGACACCTCGGCAATCACGCTCAGCCCATGCCCCAGCCGCCGCGCCACGGCGTCTTCATTGAGAACGGCCACCTGCCGCTCAATCAGCCCCAGCTCATGCAAACGCCGCACGCGGCGCAAAGCCGTGGGCGGCGACACATGCACGCGCGCGGCCAGCGCCTGATTGCTCAAAGCCGCATCCTGCTGCAAGGCATCCAGCAAAGCCCAGTCCACCGCATCCAGTTCCGCTTCTTCCATAAAAGATATTTTTACGAAATCAGATTTCGTGTTTACTCCAAAATGAAATTTGAATTCTTAAAACCTGATTTTTCAACAGCACATTTCATCTCATAGAGCCTAGCATCGCCCCTTCGCATCACCCGTTCAAGAGGATAGAAAAACATGTGCGGCATCGTAGGCGCGGTTTCTTCGCGCGACATCGTGGGCTTGCTGATACAGGGCTTGCAGCGGCTGGAATACCGGGGGTACGACTCCTGCGGCGTGGCCGTGCACACCGGGCGCGGGCTGGCGCGGGTGCGCGGCATTGCGCGCGTGGCCGATCTGGCCCGCCAGGCGCAGGCTGAAAACCTGCACGGCTGCACCGGCATCGCGCACACGCGCTGGGCCACACACGGCGCGCCCGCCATTGACAACGCCCATCCGCACTTCAGCATGGGGCCGCTCGCGCAAACAGGCGATGACGCCCAGGGCCGCGTCACGCTGGTGCACAACGGCATCATCGAAAACCATGAAGAGCTGCGCGCGCGCCTTCAGGCCCGGGGCTACCGCTTCGCCAGCCAGACCGACACCGAAGTCATCGTCCACCTCATCGACAGCCTCTACGAGGGCGATCTGTTTGAAGCCGTGCAGGCCGCCTGCGCCCACCTGCGCGGCAGCTACTCCATCGCCGTGCTGCACCGCGATGAACCCCACCGCCTGATTGGCGCACGCGCTGGCTCGCCGCTGGTGCTGGGCCTCACGGCCCACGGCGAAACCTGGCTGGCCAGCGACGCCCTGGCGCTGGCGGGCGTGAGCGACCAAATCATCTACCTGGAAGAAGGCGACATCGCCGACGTGCAGCCCGGCAAATACTGGATTGCCGACGCCCGGGGCCGCCGCCTGGACGCCGCCAGCCGCCCCGTGCAAACCGTGCCGGCCAGCGGCGGCGCGGTCGAGCTGGGGCCGTATCGCCACTACATGCAAAAAGAAATCTTCGAGCAGCCCCGTGCCATTGCCGACACGCTCGAAGGCGTGCAAGCCATCACCCCTGCCCTGTTCGACAAAACCGGCGCCAGCGGCCAAAGCGACGCCGCCAGCGCCTTCGCACAAATCGAGCGCGTGCTCATCCTCGCCTGCGGCACCAGCTACTACGCCGGCTGCGTGGCGCGCGACTGGATCGAAGCCCTTGCCGCCCTGCCCTGCAGCGTGGAAATCGCCAGCGAATACCGCTACCGCCAGTCCGTGCCCGACGCGCGCACGCTCGTGGTCACCGTCAGCCAAAGCGGCGAAACCGCCGACACCTTGGCCGCCCTGCGCCACGCCCAAAGCCTGGGCATGGCGCACACCCTCGCCATCTGCAACGTCGCCGCCAGCGCCCTGGCGCGCGAATGCCGCCTGGCCTTGCTCACCCGCGCGGGCGTTGAAATCGGCGTGGCCTCCACCAAAGCCTTCACCACCCAGCTTGTGGGGCTGTTTCTGCTTGCGCTCACCCTGGCCAAAACGCGCGCGCGCCTGTCAGCCGCCGACGAAGCCGCCCACCTCAAGGCCTTGCGCCACCTGCCCGCCGCCTTGCAAGCCGTGCTCGCGCTGGAGCCGCAAATCATCTCCTGGGCCAGCCAGTTCGCCAGCAAGGAAAACGCCCTCTTCCTGGGCCGTGGCCTGCACTACCCCATCGCGCAAGAAGGCGCGCTCAAGCTCAAGGAAATCAGCTACATCCACGCCGAAGCCTATGCCGCTGGCGAACTCAAGCACGGCCCGCTCGCGCTCGTGACCAGCGCCATGCCCGTCGTCACCGTCGCCCCCAACGACGCGCTGCTCGAAAAGCTCAAAAGCAACCTCCAGGAAGTGCGCGCGCGCGGCGGCGTGCTCTACGTGCTAGCCGATGCCGGCACGCGCATCGAAAGCGGCGAGGGCCTGCACGTCATCCGCATGTCCGAGCACTACGGCCTGCTCTCGCCCATCTTGCACGCCGTGCCGCTGCAACTGCTCTCCTACCACACCGCCGTGGCGCGCGGCACCGACGTGGACAAGCCCCGCAACCTCGCCAAAAGCGTCACGGTGGAATAGCCGCTGAAGCAGTCAAATCAGCTCCTCAAACAATAGCATTGGGTCCTAGTAGAAATTGCGCTGGACGGCTTTTTGCCCCCCTGAATTTGCTCCTTCTTTTCAAGGCGGCTTGGCAGATGGCGCCAGCCGGAGAGCATGGCTTTTGGCCATCGTTGCGCCCGGTCTGGCTCATGGCGCAGGCCCTGGGGGCCTGTTTGCCAGCAGGCTCCAGCAGACTTTCAGCCCTTGTGCCTGCGCTGGGGCGCGGCGGGAATGTGCATTTCCTCGCGGTATTTGGCGACGGTGCGGCGGGCGCAATCGATGCCTTGCTCTTTCAGCAAATCAGCAATCTGGCCATCGGGCAGGGGCTGGGCGGGGTTTTCGTTTTCGATGAATTGCTTGATGAGCGCGCGCACGGCGATGGAAGAGGCGCTGCCGCCTGCTTCGGTGCCCAGCGACGAGCTGAAAAAGTGCTTCAGCTCGAAGGTGCCTTGTGGCGTGGCCATGTATTTGGCGGTGGTGACGCGGCTGATGGTGGATTCGTTCACGCCCAGCGCTTCAGCGATGTCTTTCTGGAGCATGGGGCGCATGGCGATGGGGCCATGCACGAAAAAGCCGCGCTGGCGCTCGACGATGAGTTCGGCCACGCGCAAGATGGTGTCAAAGCGCTGCTGCACGTTGCGCACGAACCAGCGCGCTTCTTGCAGGCGCTGGCCCAGATCGGCATTTTTGCTGCCGCGCAGGGCGCTGGCGTAGGCGTCGTGCACGCGCAGGCGCGGGATGAGGTCGTGGTTGAGGCGTACGTGAAATTTCTGCGTGGGGCCGCTGCCGCTGGCGGTGACGATGACGTCGGGCACGATGATTTCGCGCTCTGCATTGGCAAAGCGCCGGCCCGGCTTGGGTTCGAGCCGGGCGATGACGGCCTGGGCGGCGCGCAGCTCGTCTTCGCTGATGCCCAGTTGCGCGGCCAGGCGGCGCGTGTCGCGGCGGGCCAGCAGCTCCAGCGCGCCGTGGCGGGTGCAGAGTTTCAGCGCGTTTTCGATGGCCGCCCGCCCGGGATCGCTCGGGTCTGACGCGCCTAGGCGTTCTTTCAGTTGCAGGGCCAGGCATTCGGGCAGGTTGCGCGCGCCCACGCCCGTGGGTTCCAGCGATTGCAGCAGCTTCAGGGCCAGGGTGAAGCGGTGCACGAGTTCCTGCATTTCTTCCACGCCGTCGTCGTCGTCCATGAGGGTGGCGGCCAGCTGCGCGAGGGAGTCTGGCAGGTAGCCGTCGTCATCGACAGATTCGATGAGAAAGCGCAGCGCAGCCATGTCTTCGGGCGCCAGGCGCAGGGCCAGCGCCTGGCGGTGCAGGTGTTCGGTCAGGCTTTCTTGCAGGCTGGCGCGTTCGGCGGGGTCGAGCGTGTCGTCGCCCGGCTGGCGGGCGGGGGCTTCGCCGCCCCATTCGCCGTCGTCAGGGGCCAGGTCGCTGCTGCCGTCGCCGTCCCAGTCATCGGGGGCGGCGGTTTCGCTGTCACTGCCTTCGCCGTCGTTTCCGCTGTCGCTGCTGGCGGCCGCCTCGCTGCTGCGGTCGCCTTCGCTCACGGGGGCATCGGCGCGCGCCAGGCCGAATTCTTCGCGCGGAGCGGCGTCATCGGCGCGCTCCAGAAAGGGGTTTTCGTCGAGCATGGTTTGCACTTCACGCTCCAGATCGACGGTGGACAGTTGCAGCAGGCGGATGGCTTGCTGCAACTGGGGCGTGAGGGCAAGGTTCTGCGAGACGCGCAGTGACAGGCCGGTGCTCACTTGGCTTGCGGCCTTCAGAGGTGGAAGTGCTCGCCCAGGTAGATGCGGCGCACGTCGGGGTTGGCGACGATTTCGGCGGGCGTGCCGGCAGCCAGCACGCGGCCTTCGCTGATGATGACGGCGTGGTCGCAAATGCCCAGCGTTTCGCGCACGCTGTGGTCGGTAATCAGCACGCCAATGCCTTGCTCTTTCAGGAAGGTGACGATGCGCTGGATTTCAATAACGGCAATCGGATCGATGCCCGCGAAGGGTTCGTCCAGCAGGATGAAGCGCGGCTGCGTGGCCAGCGCCCGCGCGATTTCCACGCGCCGCCGCTCGCCGCCCGAGAGCGCCGGCGCGGGGGTGTCGCGCAGTTCGGAAACAGAAAGCTGCTTCAGCAGCTCGTCCAGGCGGCGCTCGATTTCAGGCGCGGGCAGCGGGCGGCCGTCTGGCCCGCGTTGCAGCTCCAGCACGGCGCGCACGTTTTCGGCCACCGTCAGCCGCCGGAAGATGGACGCTTCTTGCGGCAAATAAGACAGGCCCAGGCGCGAGCGCTGGTGAATGGGCATTTTTTCGATGGCGCGGCCATCAATGGTGATGCTGCCCGCGTCGGCGCGCAGCAGGCCGACGATCATGTAAAACGACGTGGTCTTGCCCGCGCCGTTGGGGCCGAGCAGGCCGACCACCTCGCCGCTTTTGACGGTGAGCGACACGTCTTGCACCACGCGGCGCGCGCCGTAGTGCTTGCGCAGGTTGCGCACTTGCAGCGAGCTGGCGGGCGCGGGCGCCGTGAGGTTGGAAGCAGACTCGCTCACGGCTTTTTAGACAGGCTCGAGCTGC
The DNA here is from genome assembly GCF_001262075.1 of Ottowia sp. oral taxon 894. Taxonomy (GTDB): domain Bacteria; phylum Pseudomonadota; class Gammaproteobacteria; order Burkholderiales; family Burkholderiaceae_C; genus Ottowia; species Ottowia massiliensis. Next base: position 1,324,188 of record NZ_CP012073.1, read on the forward strand.
CGCGCAGCGCGGCGGGCTGGGCGGGCTGGGCGCCAGCGCCTCTGGGGCCGAGCGTGGCGCGTATGCGCTCGCCCTTGCCAGCCTTGCCTTGCGGCGCGCCATCGACGGTGTAAACGCCCGAAACGCTGTTGTAGGTGATGCGCGCGCCCGTCACTTCATCGGCCAGCTTCGCGCCTTCGAGGCGGCGCATGCGCGCGCGGCCCTGAAGCCGCACAGTATCGGCGCGGCTGTCGTATTCAATGGTTTCGGCTTCGCCTTCAATGTATTCATCTGCGCCGTCGCGCTTTTGGCGAAAAAACGCGCGCTCTCCTTTTTCCGCCGTGAGCGTGCCGCTTTGCTGGCCATCGCCGGCCTGCTGCACTTGCAGGCGCGCGCCGCGCATGAGGATGCTGCCCTTGGTGAGCACGACATGGCCGGTGAAGGTGCTGGTCTGGCTTTTTTCTTCATGCCGCAAGGCGTCGGCCTCGATGTTCATGGGCTGGTCACGATCGGCCTTTTCAGCCTGCGCGCCCGCGCAAGCCAGCAAGGCGGCAAGCGCCAGCGGGGCCAAGCGCGAAAAGGGAGAAGAAAAAACAGACAGGCGCGGCATGAAAGCAGGAATGAAGGAGCGGGTTGAGGGCTGACACAAATTGTAGGGGCCGCGCCCTCAAGGATTGCCTGGCCGCGCCCGCTTGCGGCAGAGGCCCAAAAACCGCCGTGGCGGATGCTGAAGCGGCGTCGCGAGCCTGTTCAAGGAGCGGGGCGCACAGCCTTGTTTTTGCTCCTGTATCGGGAGCAAGATGTCCTAGTGGATACTGCGCGAAAGACCATTTTTACCCTCTCGATTCGCTCCTTTTTTTAGGATCTCGGAGCGGCTGCCGCAGGCCGCAGGCGGGCGGCTCGCGGCAGGCTCTTACTGGCCGCCGGATTTGCGCAGCTTGGCAATGAGCGCGTCGGCTGTTTTCAGCATGCCGTCAAAGCCCTTGGTCATGCCGGGGTCCATGTAGTAGCGCCCGGCGATGCCGAAACTGGGGGTGGCCTCCACGTGGTAGGCGTCTTGCAGCTCGATGGCGCGCCTGATCTTGCTGGCCACGCCAAAGGATTTGTAGGCGGCGGCGAATTTGGCGCCATCCACGCCGCGCTCGGTCATCCAGGGCTGCACCTCTTCCAGCGTGTTCAGGCGCTTTTTCTCGTTGAGGATGGCGTTGAAGACTTCGGTGTGGACTTTTTCATTCAGGCCCATGGCTTCCAGCGCGAAGAAGATGCGCTGCAGCGGCTCAAAGGCATTGGAAAAGCCCACGTGCATGCGGCGCACCACCACATCCTGCGGCTGGGCGGCGGCCCATTTGTCAAATATCGGCTCGAAGTCGCGGCAGTGGGGGCAGCCGTAGGAGAAGAATTCGACGACTTCCACTTTGCCAGCAGACGTATCCACCGGAGCGGCGGGATTGACGACGAGGTAGTTCTCGCCTTCCTTGGGCGTGAAGGGCTGGCCTTGCGCGAAGGCGGCGGGCAGCGCGGCCAGCGTGGCAGCAGCTGCGGCAGTGAGCGCGAAATCACGGCGTTTCATGGTCTGTTTTTCCTTTTTTGGGCGGGTTGAAAGGGGGGCTGAGAAGCAGGAGCGTGCGGCAAGTTCCCGGCATGCGGGACGGCCGTGGGGACAGGCCGCTTTTCTGGTGAAGATGCGCCGGTATCTTTGCTTCTGTATCAATAGCATGGTCTCCCCGTCGAATAAGCGATAAACGTATTTTTCGGGGGCCTGAATTCGCTTCTGTATCAGGAGCAGCGCAGGCAGGCGCTTACCGCTGCACGCGCACCAGCGCGGCGTCAAAGCCGCTGCTGACCACGCGCTCCTTGGCGCTGTCGGCTTCGTCTTTCTTCTGGAAGGGGCCGATGCGCACGCGGTAAACCGTGCGGCCCGCCTGCTCGTGGCTGGTCACGCGCGCCTGTATGCCTGCCAGCGTGAGGCGCGCGCGCTGGGCTTCGGCCTCGTCCTGGTCGCGGAAGGCGCCTGCCTGCACGAAGTAGATGAAAGGCTCGCCCGCCATGATGGGCGAGGCGGAAGCCACGGTCTGCTCTTGCCCGGCTCGCTGCTGGCTTTGCCGCGCGGTGCGTGCGGCGATGAAGTCGCCCAGCGGGTCGGACGAAGTGGTTTGCTGCGCCTGGGTGGGCGCAGGCGCCGCCTGCGTGGCCGGGCGGCTGACTTCCGCTGGCGCGGGCACGGGGCGCGAAGGCGCGTTGTTGCCGGAGCGCGCGGCTGGCATGGGCGTGACAGCGCCGCCTGCCGAGCGGCTGTGCAGGGGCGTGTTGGGGTCCCAGTCGCGGTTGCGTTCGGCTTCGGCGGCGTCTTGCTCGGTGCTGCGCGAGGAGGCTTTGTGGATGAAGGGCACGGGCACTTTGGCCATGTAAAGGGCCACGCCCAGGGCGATGCCCAGGCCGATGACGATGCCCAGAATCAGGCCCAGCAACGTGCCGCCAAGCTGGCGCGAAGGCGAGGGGGCGAAGAAGGCGGGTTTGGCGTGCATCACATGCGCTCCGGGGCGGATACGCCCAGCAGTTGCAGGCCGTTGCGCAGCACTTGCGCGCAGGCGGCTACCAGCGCCAGGCGGGCGGTTTTGACGGCCTGGTCATCGACCAGGATGCGCTCGGCGTCGTAGTAGCTGTGGTAGCTGGCGGCCAGTTCGCGCAAATAAAAGGTGACATCGTGCGGGGCGAAGTCTTGCGCGGCGGCGGCGAGCATGGCCGGGTATTCAGCCAGTTTGAGCATGAGCGCTTGCGCGGCGGCGGTGTCGAGCGCGGCCAGATCGGCTTGCGCCAGCGCGGCGCGCTCGCCGCCCCAGGCGTCCAGCACGGAGCAGATGCGCGCGTGGGCGTATTGCACGTAGTAAACGGGGTTGTCGTTGTTTTTCTGGATGGCCAGATCGACATCGAAGGTGTATTCGGTGTCGGGCTTGCGCGAGAGCAGGAAAAAGCGCACGGCGTCTTTGCTGGTCCACTCGATCAGGTCGCGCAAGGTGACGTAGCTGCCCGCACGTTTGCTGATCTTGACTTCCTGGCCGCCGCGCATGACGCGAACCATGGTGTGCAGCACGTAGTCGGGGTAGCCCTTGGGTATGCCCACGCCCGCCGCTTGCAGGCCCGCGCGCACGCGGGCGATGGTGCCGTGGTGGTCGGTGCCCTGGATGTTGATGGCCTTGTGAAAGCCCCGCTCCCATTTGGCGATGTGGTAGGCCACATCGGGCAGAAAGTAGGTGTAGGTGCCGTCTTGCTTGCGCATGACGCGGTCTTTGTCGTCGCCGAAGCCGGTGGTGCGCAGCCACAGGGCGCCGCCTTCTTCGTAGGTGTGGCCGCTGGCGATGAGCTTTTGCACCGTGGCTTGCACGCGGCCGCTGCTGTAGAGGCTGGATTCGAGGTAGTAGTTGTCAAAGCGCACGTCAAAGGCTTTGAGGTCCAGGTCTTGCTCGCGGCGCAGGTAGGCCACGGCGAACTGGCGGATGCCTTCGCGGTCGCTGGCGTCGCCGCTGGCGGTGAAGCTGCGGTCATCGGCCTGCACGGTTTTGCGGGCCAGAAAGTCGTTGGCGATGTCCTGGATGTAGTCGCCGTTGTAGGCGGCTTCGGGCCAGTTGGCATCGCCGGGCTTGATGCCCTGCGCGCGCAGTTGCACGGAAGTGGTGAGGGTGTCGATTTGCACGCCCGCGTCGTTGTAATAGAACTCGCGCGTGACTTGCCAGCCTTGCGAGGCCAGCAGGTTGCAGATGGCGTCGCCCAGCGCGGCCTGCCGCCCGTGGCCCACGTGCAGCGGGCCGGTGGGGTTGGCGCTGACGAATTCCACCAGCACGCGGTCCCTGGTTTGCGCTTGCCGGCCGTAGTTTTCTTTCAGCGCCAGCACTTCGCGCACGGTTTGCTGCTTGGCGGCGGGCTTGAGGCGGATGTTGATGAAGCCGGGGCCGGCGATTTCCAGCGCATCCACCCACCGCGCAAAGGCGGGCGTGGCCAGCAGCGCGGCCTTGAGCTGTTCGGCCACGGCGCGCGGGTTGCTTTTGAGCGGCTTGGCCAGCTGCATGGCGGCGGTGCAAGCCAGATCGCCATGCGCGGCCTGCCGGGGCGATTCAAACGCGGCTTTGTCGCCTGCGCCGGGCAGCAGCGTCTCCAGCGCGGCTTTGAGGGCGTCCAGCAGTTCGGTTTTGACGGTTTGCATGTTTTTTTGTGGGATGAGGGGCTGGTAAGGCAAAAAAGCGCTTTTCACGCAGGGCGCAGCGCCGAGAGCATGTAGTTCACGCTGGCATCGGGCGTGAGCCAGCAGCGGCGCGTGAGCGGGTTGTAGTGCAGGCCCGAGACGCGCTGCACGCTCAGCCCGGCAGCGCGGCAAAAGGCCGCCAGCTCGCTGGGGCGGATGAAGCGGGTGTAGTCATGCGTGCCCTGCGGCAGCAGGCGCAGCGCGTATTCCGCGCCGGCAATGGCCATCAGCCACGATTTGGGGTTGCGGTTGAGCGTGGAAAAAAACACCTGCCCGCCGGGTTTGACCAGCGCGGCGCAGGCGGCCACGATGGCGGCCGGATCAGGCACGTGCTCCAGCATTTCCATGCACGTGACCACGTCGAACGAAGCGGGCTCCTGGGCGGCCAGCGCCTCGGCGGCCACGGCGCGGTAGCTCACGCGCGGCGTTTCGGCCTCCAGCGCGTGCAACCGGGCGGCCTGCAAGGATTTTTCGGCCAAATCTATGCCCAGCACTTCAGCGCCCTTGCGGGCCATGGCGTCGGCCAGAATGCCGCCGCCGCAGCCCACATCGAGCACGCGCGCGCCTTGCAGCGGGCGCTGTGCGTCAATCCAGTTCAGCCGCAAGGGGTTGATGTGGTGCAGCGTGGCCAATTCGCCCCCGGCATCCCACCAGTGGTGGGCCAGGGCGGCAAATTTGTCCAGCTCGGCGGCATCTGCGTTCAAAGTGGCGTTGGATCCGGCGTTCAGAGCGGCATTCGGGGCGGTCATGGCGCGGGATTTTCACATGCCCCGCCTTGCGCGGCTTCATGGCTTGCGCCGCTATCGCAGGCGCAAAAAAGGCCGGACGCGAAAACCGCGCCGGCCTTTGCCGGGAACTTGGCCCGATCAGTATTCGCCGCGATCGCCACGGTCAAAGCCGCGATCGTCGCGCCGGCCGCCAAAGCCGCCATTGCCGCGCGGGCCGGGGCCATAGGGGCTGCGGAAGCGCCCGTCATTGCCGCCGCCAAAGCCGCCGTAGCCGCCACGGTCATCGCGCCGCCCGCCGCCAAAGCTGGCGCGCGGCGGGCGCGGCTCCATCGGGCGGGCCTCGTTCACAACCAGATTGCGGCCTTGCAGGGGTTTGTCGTGCATGCCTTCAATGGCGGCTTGCGCCTCGGCGTCGCTGCCCATTTCCACAAAACCAAAGCCTTTGGAGCGGCCGGAATCGCGCTCCATCATCACTTTGGCGCTGACCACGGAACCAAACGCGGCAAAAGCCTGGCCCAGCTCGGCGTCGCGCACGGAATACGGCAGATTGCCGACATAAAGTTTGTTGCCCATCGAAGGCGCTCCTCGAAATACACAAGGTGAAAAAGAAAAAACCGGATGGAGTCTGCCAACGCCCCCGAGGGCCAAGAAGAAACACCGGGAAAACGCACGCGCTTTCGCGCGCGGCGGGCATTATGCCCCTGCATATATTTCAAATATCCACGTCAAACGAATATTTTTACAATCGCGCGGCCCTGCGTTTCGCACCGTCTTCCGTGAGCGTTTTTTTCCTTTCCACCGGCATCGTCGCGCTGGCCGAAATGGGCGATAAAACCCAGCTTTTGTCGCTGCTGCTGGCCGCGCGCTTTCGCAAGCCCTGGCCCATCGCGCTGGGCATTTTTGCCGCCACCTTGGCCAATCACGCGCTGGCTGGAGCGCTGGGCGCATGGGTGACCACGCAGCTTGCGCCCGAGGCGCTGCGCTGGGCGCTGGGCCTGTCTTTCATCATGATGGCGGGCTGGATGATGGCGCCTGACCAGCTCGATGACGACCAGCAGCCCGCGCGGGCCGCGCGCTGGGGCGTCTGGGGCGTGTTCGGTGCCACGCTGGCCGTGTTCTTCATGGCCGAAATGGGCGACAAAACCCAGCTGGCCACCGTGGCCCTGGCCGCGCAGCACCCGGATGCAGCGCTGGCCGTCATTGCCGGCACCACGCTGGGCATGATGCTGGCCAATGCGCCCGTGGTGTGCTTTGGCGAGCGGCTGATGAAGAAACTACCCCTGCGCGCCGTGCACCTGGCGTGCGCCGCCGTCTTCGCGGCGCTGGGCCTGGCTGCCCTGCTGGGCTGGCGCATGGGGTTAGGATAGAAATGTTTCGCTCTTCTTACGATAGCTGCCTGCGCTGGTTTCTCTAGGACCTCAGGCCAAAAAGGCCGCTTGAATTCGCTCCTTTTTTTCAGAGTGAATCCGGCTGGGCCGGGCCGTCTGGCGGCTGGCTATACTGGCCGCCCTTTCGTTTTCACGCGCCGATTTGCTTTCCTGCTTGCGGGCGCTTCCGAGAACCGGTTCAGAGTCTGCCCTCACAAACGGGCTTTGAACCAGTTCTGACAAATGCTGCTAAATGACGGAAATCCGGCCCGGTTCCGCCTTTTGGCGCAACCGGGTTTTTTTTCTTGCCTCATGACTTTCATTGCCACGCCGCAGACCATGCGCTTTGACGCGCCCCTGGCGCTGCAAAGCGGCGCCAGCCTGGGCGGCTACCAGCTGGCCTACGAAACCTACGGCCAGCTCAACGCCAGCCGCAGCAATGCCGTGCTGGTGTGCCATGCGCTCAATGCCTCGCACCACGTGGCGGGCGAATACGCGGGCCAGCCGCGCAGCCTGGGCTGGTGGAACAACATGGTCGGCCCCGGCAAGCCGGTGGATACCAACCGCTTTTTCGTCATCGGCATCAACAACCTCGGCTCGTGCTTTGGCTCCACCGGCCCGAAAGACATCAACCCGGCCACGGGCCAGGCCTGGGGGGCGAACTTTCCCGTCATCACCGTGGAAGACTGGGTGGCCGCGCAAGCCCGCCTGCTGGACGCGCTGGGCATCGAGCAGCTGGCCGCCGTCATGGGCGGCAGCCTGGGCGGCATGCAGGCGCTCAGCTGGACGCTGCAATACCCGCAGCGCGTGCGCCACGCCGTGGTGATTGCCAGCGCGCCCAACCTCACCGCCGAAAACCTGGCCTTCAACGAAGTGGCGCGCCGCGCCATCATCACCGACCCCGACTTTCACGGCGGCCACTTCTACCGCCACGGCGTGGTGCCGCAGCGCGGCCTGCGCATCGCCCGCATGATCGGCCACATCACCTATTTGAGCGACGACGTGATGAACGCCAAATTTGGCCGCCAGCTGCGCCAGGCCGTGGCCGGCCACGCCAGCGGCTACCGCTACTCCACGCAAGACGTTGAATTCCAGATTGAAAGCTACCTGCGCCACCAGAGCGAAAAATTCAGCGATTACTTCGACGCCAACACCTACCTGCTCATCACCCGCGCGCTGGACTACTTCGACCCCGCCCGCGCCCACGGCGGCAGCCTGGCCGCTGCGCTGGCGGGCACGCAAGCGCGCTTTTTGCTCGTGAGCTTTTCCACCGACTGGCGCTTTGCCCCCGCCCGCAGCCGCGAAATCGTGCGGGCGCTGCTGGACAACCGCCGCGACGTGGCCTACGCCGAAATCAACGCCCCCCACGGCCACGACGCCTTCTTGCTGGACGATGCGCGCTACATGCGCCTCATCCGCTCGTATTTTGAAAACCGCATCGACACCCCGGCGCAAGCCCAAGGAGGCACGGCATGAGCGACGCCGCCATTCAGCAAGTCATCGCCAGCCTCGTGCCCGAAGGCGCGCGCGTGCTCGATCTGGGCTGCGGCGACGGCGCGCTCATGCAGCGCCTCATGCGCGAGCGCGGCTGCACCGGCTACGGCATTGAAATCGACGACGCCAAGGTGCTCTCCTGCGTGCAGCGCGGCGTGAACGTGCTCCAGCTCAACTTGCACGAAGGCCTGGCCGACTTTGGCGACCAGAGCTTTGACGCCGTGCTGCAAATCGACACCCTCCAGCACCTGCGCAACGCCGAAACCATGCTGTGCGAAACCGCCCGCGTGGGCCGCGTGGGCATCATCGCCTTTCCCAACTTCGCCCACTGGCCCAACCGCCTGGCCGTGCTGCGCGGGCGCATGCCCGTCACCCGCCGCCTGCCCTACCAGTGGTACGACACGCCCAACATCCGCGTAGGCACCTTCAAGGACTTTGAAATCCTCGCCCGCAAAAACGGCCTGCAAATCCTTGACGCCTTCGGCCTGCACCAGGGCCGCCCCGTGCGCCGCCTGCCCAACCTGCTGGCGGGCACGGCGGTTTTCAAAATCGCGCGCGGCTGAGAACCGGCCCGGCTGCGCCCCGCCATCCGTCCGAAGGGGCGAGCGGCATCAAAAACAAGAGCGGATTCAGGGGTATCGAAATGCCGCCTCGCGCAGATTCCACTAGGACGTCATGCTACGGATAAAGGAGCAAATCCAAAGCACCGTTGCCATCAACAAGGCGGCCCGCCGCTTCCGGCTTATGGCTCCCTATGACTCCTATGGCTCCATCCCGTAGCTGATGCGCTCTTGCCGCACATAGCCAGCTCCCAAGGGCTGGCGGCGCACGCGCAAAACGGTGCGCGCGCCGCTGGCGTCAAAGCGAACCTGGCGCGCCAGCAGGCTCGCCTTGCAGCAGCCACTCGCTGCCGTTGATAAAGCGCAGGCGCAAGCTCGCCGCAGGCTGGCCGCTCTGCTGGCGTGCAGTTTGCAGCCGCCAATCCTTCACAGTGGGCAGGATTTGCTCCAGACGGTCTTCCAGCGCCATCAAGCGGGCGTCGGCACAGCCCTTCTTGGTGCCCATCAGCGGCTCAATCAGCATGCGTTCGCCTGAAAGCAGATAGCGCCCGCGCAACTGGTTGCAGGGAGCGGCCACGCTCACGGCAGCCTCGTCAAAGCGCAGCACCACCGGTTCAGACAGGGCGGCGGCAGCGCGCGTGAACCAGGCGCGATCCTTGCCGCGCACGGCCTGCAAGCGCCAGCGCCAGGCCGTGAGCGCCTGCTGCCCGGGCGCCAGCAGTTCAGCCGCCTGCGGGCGCGCAGGCGCAGCCTGCGGCGTCATCTGCACGGGCTGGGCCATGCTGGCGCAAGCCGCCCATGCGCCGCAGCACACGGCCAGGGTTTTCCAGTTGGGCGAAATCATCCGGCGAAACATTGAAGGCCTCCTTTCAGAATAAGCAGAGCCACTTATGAATGACGCAAGGATGATAGCCGCGCGAGGTTGTGAATCGAACCACGCACGGCCTGGGCCGCGAAAGGGCGGCAGGCGAGGACGAAAGCGCGCCAGAACGCTCCTCTATCCATAGCATGATGTCCTGGTGCATACAGCGCAGAAGGCATTTTCGGCCCATTTAAATTGCTCCTGTCTTTGCATCGTTGAAGCGCCTTGAACAGGTTCTTGAATGCAAAGGCGCTGCCATGAGCCAAGCGCGGGCGCGGCGACAATCCCGGCCTTTCGTCCGTCACTTTTCCCGCCTTTTCGCACGTGAATACCCCCCGCCCCGCCCTCGTTACGCAAGAAGCGGCCCGCCGGCTGCCCAGGCTGGCCTTGTGGCTGCTGTGTCTGGCTTATGTGCTGCCGGGCTTTGTGGGGCGGCAGCCGTGGAAGGGCGATGACCTGGCTTCTTTCGGCTTCATGCAGGCCATGGCCGAAGGGCGCTCGGGCTGGCTGGCGCCGCAGCTCGACGGCCTGTCGCCCGATGTGGCCGCGCTGCTGCCTTACTGGCTGGGCGCGCTCGCGCTCAAAGCCACGGCCGGCTGGCTGGCGCCTGATGTGGCCGTGCGTTTGCCGTTTGCACTGATGCTGGCGGGCACGCTGGCGGCCACTTGGTACGCCACCTATAACCTGACCCGCCTGCCCGGCGCGCAGCCCGTGGCGCTGGCGTTTGGCGGCGAGGCGCAGCCGCGCGATTACGCCCGTGCGCTGGCCGATGGCAGCCTGCTGGCGCTCATTGCCACGCTGGGCATGGCGCAGCTGACGCACGAAACCACGCCTGCGCTGGCGCAGCTGTGTTTTACGGCGCTGGTGTTTTTTGGCTTTGCGGCCATGCCTTTTCAGCCGCGCGCGGCGGTAGCGGCCACGCTGCTGGGGCTGCCCGCGCTGGCGCTGTCGGGCGCGCCCACGCTGGCGCTGGCATATGGCGCGGCAGCGGTGCTGGCGCAACTGTGGCCGGGCTGGCAAGCCGCCGCGCCTGCCAACGCCTTGCAGGCAGGCGCGCGCCGCCGCCTGCTGCTGGCCACGCTGGCGGCCATGCTGGCCAGCGCGGCCTTGGGCTGGCGGCTGGGCTTGTGGCGCTGGCAAATCACGTGGCCGCTGGCGGCGGCGCAGTGGCGCTCTTTGGCGCGGCTGTTTGCCTGGTTCACCTGGCCCATTTGGCCGCTGGCGCTGTGGACGCTGTGGCGCTGGCGCGCCCAGCTGCCGCGCCCGCGTCAGCAGCGCCACCTGGGCCTGCCGCTGATGATGGCCGGCATGGCCATGCTGGCGGCGGTGTTCACGCCCGCGCGTGACCGCTCGCTGCTGGCGGCGCTGCCGCCGCTGGCGGCGCTGGCGGCGCTGGCGCTGCCCACGCTGCGGCGCGGCATGGCAGCGCTCATTGACTGGTTCACCGTGCTGTTTTTCAGCGGCTGGGCCATCGTGATTTGGGTGGTGTGGATTTCGCTGCAAACGGGCGTGCCCGCCAAACCGGCGGCCAATGTGGCGCGGCTGGCGCCGGGCTTTGAGCCGATTTTCCAGTGGCCCGCGCTGCTGGCGGCGCTGGCGGCCACGCTGGCCTGGGCCTGGCTGGCGCGCTGGCGCACGGGCCGCCACCGCGCCGCGCTGTGGAAAAGCCTGGTGCTGCCCGCCGCTGGCGCCACGCTGTGCTGGCTGCTGCTGATGACGCTGTGGCTGCCCGCGCTGGACTATGGCCGCAGCCTGGCCGCGCAGGTGCGCAGCGTGGCGGCCATCGTCGGCCAGGGCGCGTGCGTCAATACGTTTGCGCTCAACGCCACCCAGCTGGCGGCCCTGCGCTTTCATGGCGGCTGGCAGCTGGAGCCGCTGCCGCGCTTTGACGCGCCCGCCACCTGCCCGTGGCTGATTGCCCCGCTGACAGCCAGCCCCTCGCAGCAGCAATGGGCGCAGCGCCTGGAAGTGCCCCGCCCCACGGACAAGGGCGACACGCTGCTCGTCTTCGCCCGCAACGCCGCAGACGGCAGGCCGTAAGCGCCTGTTCAAAGCCTGGCCGTAAGAGCATGAAATAGATAAACTATTTTTTGCTCTTGAATCTGTAGCTATAAACCCCGATAAAAACAGCGTCAAGCGGCATTATTGGCCCTTCATTTTTGCTCCCTTTTCTATAAAACCAGACAAGCGCGGCCCAAGGCTTGCAGCGCTACGCTCGACGGTGGTGAAAGACCGCTTGTGCAAGCCTGTTTTGGGCGGCGTCGGCGGCATGGCGCGTAGCAGCTGCCTAGAATGCGCGCCCTTTTGCCAAGGGGCGTCGCAACGGAGCTTTTTTCCGCCAGGCTTGGCGGATATCCAGCGCGAAAACGAGGCTCGCGCCTGCCCTCCTGGCTGCGTTTTCCGGTTTTCAGTGAATCCCATGTCTGCTTCTGCCGCTTCCGCCGACGCCTCCCAACCGCCCATCTCGCCGCTGCGCCTGTCTGGCCTTGAACCGCTGGTGATTGATGAACACTCGCTGTTCGTGAACGTGGGCGAGCGCACCAACGTCAGCGGCTCCAAGGCGTTTGCGCGGCTTATCCTGGCCGAGCAGTACGAAGAGGCGCTGGCCGTGGCGCGCCAGCAGGTGGAAAACGGCGCGCAGATCATCGACGTGAACATGGACGAGCCGATGCTCGATGCCGAAGTGGCGATGGTGCGCTTTCTGAACCTGATGGCCAGCGAGCCGGATATCGCCCGCGTGCCAGTGATGCTGGACTCCAGCAAGTGGAGCGTGCTGGAAGCGGGCCTGCGCTGCCTGCAAGGCAAGGGCATCGTCAATTCCATTTCCCTGAAAGAAGGCGAAGAGGTGTTCAAGCATCACGCCACGCTCATCAAGCGCTACGGCGCGGCGGTGGTGGTGATGGCGTTTGACGAAAAAGGCCAGGCCGATTCACTGGAGCGGCGCATTGAAATTTGCTCGCGCGCTTACCGCGTGCTGGTCGATGAGGTGGGCTTTGCGCCTGAAGACATCATCTTTGACCCCAATGTGCTGACCATTGCCACGGGCATGCCCGAGCACGACAACTACGCGGTGGACTTCATCGAATCGGTGCGCTGGATCAAGCAGAATCTGCCGGGCGCAAAGGTTTCGGGCGGCATCAGCAACGTGAGCTTCAGCTTCCGGGGCAATGACCCGGTGCGCGAGGCCATTCACACCGTGTTTCTCTACCACGCCATACGCGCGGGGCTGGATATGGGCATCGTCAATGCCGGAATGATCGGCGTGTATGACGAGCTGGAACCCGTCTTGCGCGAGCGCGTGGAAGACGTGGTGCTCAACCGCCGCCCCGACGCCGCCGAGCGCCTGCTGGAAATTGCCGAAACCGCCAAAGGCGCAGCCCGCGACGACAGCCAGAAACTCGCCTGGCGCGGCACGCCCGAAAACCCCGCGCCCGTGGCCGAGCGCCTCTCGCACGCGCTGGTGCACGGCATCACCGACTTCATTACGCAAGACACCGAAGAGGCGTATCAGGAAACCATCGCCAAGGGCGGCCGCCCGCTGCATGTGATTGAAGGCCCGCTGATGGACGGCATGAACGTGGTGGGCGACTTGTTCGGGCAGGGCAAGATGTTTTTGCCGCAAGTGGTCAAAAGCGCGCGCGTGATGAAGCAGGCCGTGGCCCACCTGGTGCCCTACATCGAAGAAGAAAAGCGCCGCGACGAGGCCGCCGGCAAAGACGTGAAAAGCAAGGGAAAAATCATCGTCGCCACCGTCAAGGGCGACGTGCACGACATCGGCAAGAACATCGTCACCGTCGTTTTGCAATGCAACAACTTTGAAGTGGTGAACATGGGCGTGATGATTCCCTGCCACGAAATCCTGGCGCGCGCCAAGTGCGAAGGGGCCGACATCATCGGCCTGTCGGGCCTGATCACCCCCAGCCTGGAAGAAATGCAATACGTCGCCGGCGAAATGCAAAAGGACGACTATTTCCGCTTGCGCAAGATTCCGCTGCTCATCGGCGGCGCCACCACCAGCCGCGTGCACACCGCCGTGAAAATCGCCCCGCACTACGACGGCCCCGTGGTTTACGTGCCCGACGCCTCGCGCAGCGTGGGCGTGGCCCAGGGCCTGCTGGGCGAAGGCGCGGCGCAATACGTGGCCGAAGTGCAGGCCGACTATGAAAACGTGCGCCAGCTGCACGCGCGCAAAAAGCCCGCTGCGCTGTGGAGCCTGGCGCAGGCGCGCGCCAACAAAACGCCCATAGACTGGGGCCGCTACCAGCCGCCCGCGCCGCACTTTCTGGGCCGCCGCGTCATCCGCAACCTGCCGCTGGCCGAGCTGGCCGCCTTCATGGACTGGGGGCCGTTTTTCCAGACCTGGGACCTGGCGGGCAAATTCCCGGCCATCTTGCAAGACGAAATCGTGGGCGCGGAAGCCACGAAGGTGTATGAAGACGGCCAGAAAATGCTGCGCCACATCATCGAAGGCCGCTGGCTGACCGCCCACGCCGTGGTGGGCTTTTGGCCCGCCAACCGCGTGCACGACGACGACATCGCCCTCTACGCCGACGAAAACCGCGATCGCGTGCTGCTCACCTGGCACGGTCTGCGCCAGCAAACCGAGCGCCCCAAAGACGCGAAAACCGGCCTGCACCGCCCCAGCCGCTGCCTGGCCGACTTCATCGCCCCGCGCCACTGGCCCGAGGGCAGCCACGATGGCCCCGTGCTGAAGGACTACATCGGCGCATTCGCCGTCACCGCCGGCATCGGCGTGGAAGAAAAAGCCGCCCAATTCCTGGCCCGCCACGACGACTACAACGCCATCCTCTTCAAATCCCTGGCCGACCGCCTGGCCGAAGCCGGCGCCGAATGGCTGCACCGCCGCGTGCGCACCGACTGGTGGGGCTACGCCGCTGACGAGGCGCTGGACAACGCCGAACTGATTGCCGAAAAGTACCAGGGCATCCGCCCCGCGCCCGGCTACCCCGCCTGCCCCGACCACACCGTCAAGCAGCCCCTGTTCGAGCTGCTGGGCGCGGGCGAAATCGGCATGTGCGTGACCGACCAAATGGCCATGATGCCCGCCTCCAGCGTCAGCGGCTTTTACTTCAGCCACCCCGAATCCACCTACTTCAGCGTCGGCAAGATCAACGAAGAGCAGGCCGGCGACATGGCCCGCCGCCGGGGCATTGAGCCAGAGCAGATGCGCCGCATCCTCGCGCCCAATCTCAACCTGTAAGAGCCTGCTACGAAAAAGATGACTTAATCATGTCCCAGGCGTTGTGCCCCACTGTTCATCGCTCATGTCACTTGGATACATGACGATTGTTTGCTGCAAATTTCCTCTCTGGGGACAAGCGCTCAAAGCCCCATTGGGTGAAGCGTTGGGCATTCACGCAAAGTGCTTGAACGAACAAAGGCAGGTCTAGGGTCGCTTTGGAAGCGCTAATGCACCAGCATGGAATTGAGCGTGTGTCAGGAGCGGATTTGCCGCCGCCCTGCTCACTGAACAAGGCGCAAGCTCAATCAGGGCTTTAGCATGAAGAACGGCGCCTGTGAGCAGGTTTTAAAAGACGCTCAGCAGCTTGCAGACAACCGGGCCATCCTTTGTATCGGGCAGCGGCTAGGCAAAGCGGGGCGCATCGTGCGTCCTGTGGGCATCATGCTGGATTCCATCAATGTTACGCAGGCGTTCCGAGAAGGAGGAAACCGCATAGATGTCACCACCGGCCGTGCCACCAGCGGTTTAGCCGGTGGTGCGGCTGGCTCCTGGGGCGTCTGTGGGATGCATCATCAACGGCATCATGGGCGGCATTGCCGGAGCTTTGCAGGCAAGAAGTTGCTGGATGGCACCCGCAGTTTGTTCTGATACCGCGCATTGGAAACGCACAGAGAGACTGTCTGCGAGATCGTTCTAATGAGTGCCAGAAGTGGAAAACAAATCGCCGTGGCCATGACCGTGCGGGACGAGCGCAGGTTTCTGGCCTTTTTGCGCACGACGGCGGATGTGCAGATCCTGGCGCTCAACAGCCCCAGTGCTGATCACGTGTGGCTAAACGCCTTTCCGCCCCGGCGCAGCCAAGACAGGCTGAGCCGAGGTTTTGTACTCTGGAACCGTGCCTTCGACTGGGAGCCGGAAATCCAAACCTTCCAGCACGGCGCAGGCGTGATCAACGCGCACCGTGCGCCGGTCATCGAGTACTTGCGCCACCCCTTTTTTGTGCCTTCGCGCGAAGCCGGGCGGCTGTTCTGGTCGCGCGGCGTGACTATTGATGGGCCATATCTCGGCGAAGACAAGGTGAGCCGTTATGCCTACGACCCGGAAAGATTTGATGTCTGGTGGCGTCAAGTCATCCAGTGGATCAAAGCAAACTCATATCACCGCTCAGATCAACACGGCTTCATCCACTACCTGCCCTGGGTCTGGTGGATGTATGGCCGCTAGGGGTGGGGCTGAAGCCGTCCGGCAGCGGTTTTAAAAGCACGGGGCTGATCCCGAAATCACACCCGACTCGCCAAGGAGCGTTGCAGCAGAGCTGTGCATCGAATGGCCGTGTGCGCTGCCCTGTCTGGCTTGGCGGCTTGCCCTTTTGCAACGACGCTCGCCTGCTTCTGCGCCCTCGTAGGTGAGTGTTTTTCATGCACGCTTTTGCCCCTGCCGTTGCCTTGTCCGGCTTTGCCCCCTTGCGCTTGTCTGGCCTTGAGCCGCTGGTAATTGATGAACACTCGCTGTTCGTGAATGTGGGCGAGCGCACCAACGTCAGCGGCTCCAAGGCGTTTGATGTCCAATGGCTGATAGAGCTATTGCAAGCGCAAGGCGTGCCAATCGTGATCTCACAAAGACCAGCCTTTGTCCATTGACGAGCACATGTACCTCTGGCCTCACCTCATTGAAAACTTCTTTGGCAAGCTCAAGGAGTTCAAACGCTTTGTGCCATACACAGTGACAAGACCGACGCCAGCTTCAAGGCGGTGATCTATCTGGCTTCGGTTGTGATTCAATTTCAGCAATTCTCAACAGGCCTTAGCCAAACCTGGAGAGTCTTCTATGGATACAGAAGCAGAATAGCTCCCGTTCTTGCGGTCTGATGCGCCGGGTGCGGCTCGGGCGGCTGACCGGGGGCAGGAAAGGCGTCTGGCGTCCGCCAAACGGAAGAGCGCGGCGGCAGGCAGCAGGTAATATCCCTGAGCTTACGTTTGGCAAACAACTGCCCAGGGGCAAGGCCGCAGCGATGACGATGACCGCTTTCAACCAACAATTTGACCAACACCATGTCTGGCGCGACGCCATGTCCCGCCGCCTGCGCACGCTCACCGAATGGCTGGGCGCGCGCGACTTGCTGGACGATGCCGCCGTCGAGCGCCTTCAGCAGGTGCAGGACCAGCTGCGCTCCGAAAAAGTCACCGTCGCTTTCGTGGCCGAGTTCTCGCGCGGCAAGTCGGAGCTGATCAACGCCGTGTTTTTCGCCGGATATGGCCGCCGCATCATGCCCGCCAGCGCCGGGCGCACCACCATGTGCCCCACCGAGCTGGGCTGGGACGCCAGCGTGCCCCCTTGCCTGCGCCTGCTGCCCATTGAAACGCGCTTGCAGCCGCAGTCGCTCACCGACTGGCGCATGGCGCCCGAAAAATGGACGCGCTTTGATCTGGACGTGAACGACGCCGAGCAGCTGGCCAGCGTGATGGAAAAAGTCTCCGAAACCCTGCACGTGCCCGTGGAGCAGGCGCGCGCGCTGGGCTTCTGGCACGACGAGCAGCCCGACGACAACCCGCCCACCAACGCCCAGGGCCTGGTGGAAGTGCCGCGCTGGCGGCACGCGCTCATCAACATGGCGCATCCGCTGCTCAAGCAGGGCCTGGTGGTG
The DNA here is from genome assembly GCF_001262075.1 of Ottowia sp. oral taxon 894. GTDB lineage: Bacteria > Pseudomonadota > Gammaproteobacteria > Burkholderiales > Burkholderiaceae_C > Ottowia > Ottowia massiliensis. The sequence continues at coordinate 1,341,262 of NZ_CP012073.1, forward strand.
CTGGACACGCCCGGCCTGAACGCGATTGGCGCGGAGCCTGAGCTGACGGTGAACCTGATTCCGCAGGCGCAGGCCGTGGTGTTCATCCTGGCCGCCGACACGGGCGTGACCAAGTCCGACCAGACCATCTGGCGCGAGCACCTCTCGCCCATGACGGCGGGCGCCAGCTCGCACTTTGTGGTGCTCAACAAGATCGATACGCTGTGGGACGCCCTGAGCAGCCCCGCGCGCATCGAGCAGCAAATCACCAGCCAATGCGAGCAGACGGCCGAAATCCTCTCGCTGGACAAAGACCAGGTGATCGCCCTGTCCGCCCAGAAAGGCCTGCTGGCCAAGGTGCGCGGCGACGAGCAGCTGCTTCAGGAAAGCCGCCTGCCCCGCTTTGAAGACCTGCTGGGCCGCCGCATGCTGGGCGAGCGCGAGGCCGTGCTCGAATCCGCCCTGCGCGCGGCGCTGGGCAACGTGGAAGCCGCCTGCCACCGCGTGCTGGCCGTGCGCAAGCGCGAGCTGGCCGAGCAAAAGCAGGAATTGCAGGGCCTGCGCGGCAAGAACCAGACCGTCATCCGCCAGATGCGCATGCGCGTGGACATGGACAAAGGCGAATTCGACCGCAGCGGCGCCAACGTGCAGGCCGTGCGCGCCGTGCACATGAAGCTGCTGCGCGAAATCATCAAGCTGCTGGGCGCCTCCAGCATCAAGCGCGAGCTGCTGGAGCTGAGCACCTCGCTGCGCGAGCCGGGCATCAAGTTCGGCCTGAAAAAAGCCTACGGCAAGGCGTTTGACAACCTGCGCGACATCGTCAGGCAAGTGCAGACGATGGAGATGGAAATCGAGACCATGCTCAACGCCACCTTCCGCCAGCTCAACGCCGAATACGGCTTCACGCTCCAGCCGCCGCCCGCGCCCGACATGTCGCGCTTCATCGACGACCTGGGCGCCGTCGAGCGCAGCCATTTGCAGTACCTGGGCATGGGCAACATCTTCCAGCTCGCCCGCCCCGAATTCACCGAAAAGCTCGTGCGCGCGCTGGCCTCGCGCATCCGCTCCATCTTTGAAACCGCGCTGGGCGATATCGAGCTGTGGAACAAAACCTCCTCCTCGCAGGTGGACACGCAGCTTCGCGAGCGCCGCCGCGCCTTCAACCGCCGCATGGAAGCCATCATCCGCATTGAAGAAGCCGCTGGCAACCTGGAGCAGCGCCTGAGCGAAATCGACGAGCAGATGGCCCTGCTGGACGAAACCGAAAAAGGGCTGGCCGCGCACATGCACGACATCCGCGCGCAAAGCCCGGCCTCCGTGTCGCCCCGGCCTTCCGCCGCCTACCAGACCACGGTGGCCGACATGCTGCCCGCCCTTTCGTGAGCGGCGCGAGCGGGCCGCCCGCCAGCTTCGCCGCCCGCCTCGTTCGCTGGCAGCGCCAGCATGGCCGCCACGGCCTGCCCTGGCAGGGCGCGCGCGATCCTTACCGCGTCTGGCTGTCGGAAATCATGCTCCAGCAAACGCAAGTGGCCACCGTGCTGGGCTACTTCGCGCGCTTCATTCAGCGCTTTCCTGATGTAGCCGCGCTGGCTGCCGCCTCGTCTGACGAAGTCATGGCCCTCTGGAGCGGCCTGGGCTACTACAGCCGCGCCCGCAACCTGCACCAGTGCGCGCAGCAGGTGATGGAGCGCTTCGGCGGCCAATTTCCCCGCAGCGCCGCCCTGCTGCAAACCCTGCCAGGCATCGGCCCCTCGACAGCTGCCGCCATCGCCGCCTTCTGCTTTGACGAACGCGCAGCCATACTGGACGGCAACGTCAAGCGCGTGCTCACCCGCCACCTGGGAGACGCCAGCGACCTGGCCGTGGCCGCCAACGTCCGCGCCCTGCACGCCCGCGCCCTGGCCCTGCTGCCCGCCAACAGCGCCGACATGCCCGCCTACACACAAGGCCTGATGGACCTGGGCGCCACCGTCTGCACGCCGCGCCAGCCCCAGTGCGGCCGCTGCCCCGTTGCCGCCGACTGCATCGCCCGCCAGCAAGGCCGCCCGGAAAGCTACCCCGTCAAAACCCGCAAGCTGCGCCGCAGCGCCCAAACCTTGTGGCTGCTGCTGGCGCAAACGCTGCCCGAAGCGCAAAGCGCGTGCTGGCTGGAAAAGCGCCCCGCCAAAGGCATCTGGGCGGGCCTGCACGCCTTGCCCGTGTTCGACAGCCGCGAGGCCCTGCTCGACGCGCTGCCCGCCAGCGCCAGCGTGGCGTGGCTGCCGCCGCTGGCGCACGCGCTCACGCACAGAGACCTCACCTTGCACACCGCCCGCGTTCACCTGCCCGCCACGGCCCGCCTGCCCATTGCCGGCCAATGGCGGCGCGATTGGCCTGACCTGGGCCTGCCCGCGCCCATGCGCCGCCTGCTGCAACAGGAGCAAACCTAAGCAGACGGCGAAAGGCGCAATTTCGCTCCTTTATTCAGAGCATGATGTCCTAGTGGAACGGGCGCAAGAGCACTTTTTCAAGCTCTGAATTTGCTTCTCTTTTCAAAGCATTCTGGGCCGCTTCAGGCAAGCTGCGCGGAAAGCCTGATCAAGCGTGCCACCACCCAGCGCGCTGCGCCGCCAGCATGGCCAGCAGGCCCAGGGCAAAGCCTGCGGCGCACCAGGCCAGCGCGGCCAGGCGGCGGCCTTTGCGCTGCGCCTGGGCCAGATCGCGCACCTGCTGTTGCAGCTGCGGCAGGCCGGCCGAATGTTGCAGGTGGGCGTGCAGCAGGCGCGGCAGCTCGGGCAGCAGCTTGGCGTAGTAGGGCGCTTGCGCCTTGAGTTCGCGCAGCAGGCGGCGCGGGCCGATTTGCTCGTTCATCCAGCGCTCCAGAAACGGCTTGGCCGTGCTCCACAAATCCAGGTCCGGGTCGAGCTGGCGGCCCAGGCCCTCGATGTTGAGCAGGGTTTTTTGCAGCAGCACCAGCTGCGGCTGGATGACAACGTTGAAGCGCCGCGAGGTCTGAAACAGCCGCATCAGCACCATGCCCAGCGAAATTTCCTTGAGCGGGCGGTCAAAGTAAGGCTCGCACACGCTGCGGATGGCCGCTTCCAGCTCGTCGATGCGGGTGTCGGCGGGCACCCAGCCGCTTTCCACGTGCAGCTCGGCCACGCGCTTGTAGTCGCGCCGGAAAAAGGCGGTGAAGTTCTGCGCCAGGTATTCCTTGTCGTACTCGGTGAGGGTGCCGACGATGCCGAAGTCCAGCGAGATGTAGCGGCCAAAGGTTCCGGGCGCGACGCTGACCATGATGTTGCCCGGGTGCATGTCGGCGTGAAAGAAGCCGTCGCGAAACACCTGCGTGAAAAAGATGGTGACGCCGTCGCGCGCGAGCTGGTGGATGTCCACCCCCGCCTCGCGCAAGCGCTGCGTCTGGCTGATGGGGATGCCGCTCATGCGCTCCATCACCAGCACGTTGTCGCGGATGTAGTCCCAGAACATTTCGGGCACCAGCACCAGGTTCAGCCCGGCCATGTTGCGGCGCAGCTGGGCGGCGCTGGCGGCTTCGCGCGTCAAATCCAGCTCGTCGTGCAGGTATTTGTCGAATTCTTCGGCCACTTCGCGCGGGCGCAGGCGCTTGCCGTCGGCAAACAGGCGCTCCACCCAGCCAGCCAGCATGTGGATGAGCGCCAGGTCCTGGTCAATCACCTTGAGCATGCCGGGCCGCAGCACCTTCACGGCCACATCGCGCGCCTTGCCCTCGCGGTCTGTCAGCGTGGCGAAGTGCACTTGCGCGATGGAGGCGCTGGCCACCGGCTCGCGCTCGAAGCTGGTGAAGATGTCCCCCAGCGGGCGGCCAAAGGCTTTTTCGATGATGGCAATGGCCTCACTCGTCGCAAAAGGCGGCACGCGGTCTTGCAGCAAGGCGAGTTCATCGGCCACGTCAGGCGGCAGCAAATCGCGCCGGGTGGAGAGCACCTGGCCGAATTTCACGAAGATCGGCCCCAGCCGCTCCAGCGCCATGCGCAGGCGCTGGCCGCGCGGCGCCGTCAGCCGCCGGCCGCGCCGCGTCAGCCGCCCCAGCGCGCGCAGCCACGGGCGCGGCAGGCAGGAAAGAGCCATTTCGTCCAGCCCGTAGCGCAGCGCCGTCCAGGCGATGAAGCAGGCGCGAAAGAGTTTTTTCATGGCCGTGGCGCGCCTGCGTTCATGGAAACATCAGCTGCGCCGCCTGAACAACCCGCACGGCCCGCGCCGCCCGGCAGCCCGGCGGCAATCTGGCGCAACCCCTGCGCCAGCGCGCGGCCCGCCTGGGCCAGCGCGTGCGCGGGCGCGTCGCCCAGCAGGCGCGCCAGGTCTTCCTCCACATCCCAGCGTACGTGGTCGGCCAGCCAGTTCACCTCGGCAGCCAATTGCACGTCGCCTTCAATGCGCACCGCCGGCTTTTCGCCGTGCAAAGCCCCTTTCAGGGCCGCTTGCGCCAGCGCCAGGGGCGACTCATCGGCCAGCGTCAGCACCAGATCAGGCGGCCCGTCCGCAGCGGCCAGCTCGCACAAGCCCGCTGGCGTGGCCGCCAGCTGCGCACCCCAGCCGCGCCACTGCACGCGCACCACGCGGCCCTTTTGCCGCGCCAGCCGCGCACGCGCCTCAGGCTCTTGCATCAGCACGTGATTGAGCAGCAGCACCACGCGGCGCGCTGCCTCATCCGTCAGCCAGGCCGGCGGCGCGGGAGGGCGGGGCAAGCCCGAGGCCAGCGATGAGAGCTTTTCAAGCGCCTGCGAAGCCAGCGCGAAAGGAGGGGGCGGGGTGGTCGTCATGGCGGTGTCTGGTCAGGAAAACCGCCCTGGCACGCGTGGCGCAAGCAGCCCGGGCGGAAAGACAAAAGGACAAAGCCCGCGCCGCGCGCAGGCCCAGATCGAGCGGAGATTATTCAACGCCACAGACCGCCCAAAGCCGGCTTTTTGCCCCTGCGGCCAGATTGCAAACAAGCTCTCAGGCCTGCTCGTGTACGGCTTGTGCGAAGGCGTCGATGATGCGGCGCAGCGGCGCGGTGTGCAGCTTGAGCGCGGCCTGATTGACGACGAGGCGGGAGCTGACGTCCATGACGCGCTCGACTTCCACCAGCCGGTTGGCCTTGAGCGTCTGGCCGCTGCTGACCAGATCGACGATGGCTTGCGCCAGGCCCGTCAGAGGCGCCAGCTCCATGCTGCCGTAGAGCTTGATGAGGTCCACGTGCACACCCTTGCGGGCAAAAAACTCGCGCGCAATGGCCGGATATTTGGTGGCCACGGTGATACGCCCGCCCGCGCGGGTGGCGCTGGCGTAGTCAAAGCCCGCAGGCACGGCCACGGCCATGTGGCAGCGGGCGATGCCCAAGTCCAGCGGCTGGTACAGGCCCGGCGCGCCTTGCTCGGCCAGCACATCCAGCCCGGCCACGCCCAAGTCGGCGCCGCCGTAGGTCACGTAAGTGGGCACGTCGCTGGCGCGCACGAGGATGACGCGCACGTCATCACGGCTGGTTGGCAGGATGAGCTTGCGTGAAGTCTCTGGGTCTTCCAGCACTTCAATGCCCGCAGCAGCCAGCAGCGGCAGGGTTTCGTCGAAGATGCGGCCTTTGGACAGCGCCAGGGTGATCACGGGTGTTTTCCTTCCAAGCAGGGCGAAAGCGCGAATTGTGAAGCCTTGCCAGGCGGTCAGGCCTCAAATCCAAACTCAAACTTGATCCGCTGGCGGCCTTCAAACGCAGGCGGAACGGGTTCCCCGGGGGCCGCCTGACAGGCAGAAAGACCGGACCGAAATAGCCAAGGTGAAGATAGCGGGCAAGCAGGTTAATTTTGCTCTTTTATTGATAGCTATATGTCCTAGTGAAAACTGCGCGAAGCGGCATTTCAGGCTTCTGTATTTGCTCCTGTTTCTGATGCTGTAGAGCAGGAAAATCAGCCGCAGGCCCGTCAGCCAGGCTCGAACCGGCTGCTGGAGCGGCAAAAGCGGCGCTTATCCATAATCAAGCTCATGATTGATGATGACTGGCTCAACGAATTGACATGGGACGCGCAGGGCCTGATTCCTGCGATTGCGCAGGAAGCGGCCACGGGCGACGTGCTGATGCTGGCGTGGATGAACCGCGAGGCGCTGCAAAAAACCGCCGAACTGGGCCGCGCCGTGTACTTCAGCCGCTCGCGCGGCAGGCTCTGGTTCAAGGGCGAGGAGTCGGGCCACGTGCAGCAGGTGCATGAAATCCGCGCCGATTGCGACCGCGACGTCATCTTGCTCAAAGTCACCCAGCTTGGGCATGAGCCAGGCATTGCCTGCCACACGGGGCGCCACAGCTGCTTTTTCAACGTGCTGCAAGACGGCCGCTGGAAGGCGGCCGAGCCGGTGCTCAAAGCGCCGGGCAGCATCTACAAGGGCAAAGGCCATGACTGATTCAAGCGATGTACTCGCACGCCTGGCGCAGGTGGTGGAAAGCCGCAAGGGCGCCAACCCCGAAACGAGCTATGTGGCCCGCCTGCTGGCCAAGGGGCCGGATGCGTTTTTGAAAAAAGTGGGCGAAGAAGCCGCCGAGGTCGTGATGGCCGCCAAGGACGCCGAGTACGGCGGCCCGCGCGAAAAGATCGTGGCCGAGATGGCCGATTTGTGGTTTCACGGTCTGGTGGCGCTGGCGTATTTCGGCCTGACGCCCGCCGACGTGCTGGCCGAGCTGGAGCGGCGCGAAGGGCTGGGCGGGCTGGCGGAAAAGGCCGCGCGGCAAGATCATTGAAGGCAAGGAGCTGATGCCATGAGAGTGATGGACGACAACGTGATCGACGTGACGCCGGAAAACGCCCGGCCAGGCGGCGAGGCCGCCCGCGAGCGCGACGACTCGCTCAAAAGCTGGAGCTGGGTGAGTTACGCGCTGCACCTGATCGTGGCGCTGAGCGCAGTGGTGCCGGGCGCGCAAGGCGGCGTGACGCTGCTGTTGATCGCGCTGGTGATGGACCTGGCGAAAAAGGAAGACGCGCAGGGCAGCTGGCAGGAAAGCCACTTCGTCTGGCGCATCCGCTCGGTGATCTGGGCGGGGGTTTTGTATGTGCTCACGGCGCCGCTGTTTTTTCTGCTTTTTGTGCCGGGCTACCTGGCCTGGGCGGTGATTTCGGTGTGGTTTCTCTACCGCATCGTCAAAGGCATGGTCCGCATGAGCGCGGGCCGCGCCATGAACTTGTGAGGCAGCAAAAAAATGGGAAAACGAAGCAAAACAATCAATTTGGCGCTGCAAGGCGGCGGCTCGCACGGGGCCTTTACCTGGGGCGTGCTGGACGCACTGCTGGAAGATGGCCGCCTGACGTTTGAAGGCATCAGCGGCACAAGCGCGGGCGCCATGAATGCCGTGGCGCTGGCGCATGGCCTGGCCAAGGCGCAAGCCGATGGCCTGGAAGGCGTGGCCGCGCGCGAGGCCGCGCGCGCGGCGCTGGCGCGCTTTTGGGACGGCGTGGGGCTGCTGGGCAATTTCGTCTCGGGCATTCCCGTGCCGGGCGTGCAGACGATGATGACCATGGTGACGCAGTGGCTTGCGCCCTCGCAGATGAACCCGATGGGGCTGAACCCGCTGCGCCGCCTGCTGGAGCGCGAGGTGAACTTCGAGCTGCTTTCAAGCCAGTCGCTCATCAAGGTGTTCGTGAACGCGACCAACGTGCGCACGGGGCGCGGCGAGATTTTTTCCGGCGAGCGTCTCACGGCGAACGCGGTGATGGCTTCGGCCTGCCTGCCCACGCTGTATCAAACGGTGGAAATTGACGGCGAGCATTACTGGGACGGCGGTTTTTCGGGCAACCCGGCCATTTATCCGCTGATCTACAACACCCGCAGCGTGGATGTGCTGCTGGTGCAAATCAACCCGATTGAAGCGCCCTACGACCGCAGCGCAGGAGCGCAGGACATCATGGAGCGCATCAACGAAATCACCTTCAATGCGCCGCTGCTGGCCGAATTCCGCGCCATTGACTTCGTGACGCGCCTGCTGGACGAAGGCCGCCTGGACAAGAACCGCTACAAGCGCATGCTGATGCACCGCGTGGACGGCGGCTCGGCGCTGACGGTGCTGAACGCCAGCAAGCTGCGGGCCGATTCGGCCTTTGTGCGCCGCCTCTTTGCGCGCGGGCGCGAAGCGGGGCGCGCCTGGCTGAAGGAGCATTTTGACGATTTGGGCGAGCGCTCCAGCATCGATTTTCTGCGCTAGGCTTTGCTTGCGAATCAGGAGCGAATTAAGGCCGCAGAAAATGCCGGTTGCCGCTTGTTCGACGGGACATGATGCTATCAATCAAGGAGCGAATTGAGTTGGGTGCGCAAGCGCCTGAAGCCGCTCCAGCTGGAGGAAACTGAAATGAGCCATACGCATGACGCCGATTGCATCTTCTGCAAGATCGTGGCGGGGCAGATCCCCTCGCGCAAGGTGTATGAGGACGAAGAGCTGTACGCCTTTCATGACATCGCGCCGTGGGCGCCCGTGCACTTTCTCATCGTGCCCAAAACGCACATTGCCTCCATGGCGCAGCTGGGCAGCGAGCATGAGCGGCTGATGGGCCGCATCATGCTCCTCGCGCCCCGCTTGGCGCTGGAGCAAGGCTGCAAGCCATACCCCGAAGGGGGCTTTCGCGTGGTGGTGAACACAGGCGCGGAAGGCGGCCAGGAAGTGCCGCATCTGCACGTGCACGTGATGGGCGGGCCGCGCCCCTGGGCCAGGGGGTGAGCGCCAGTTTGCAATCTGTTTGAGGGGGCAAAAATCCGCCCCCTTTGCCTGTTTCCCCGGACCGCTTCCGGTTTTTTCCCTTGCGCCTGCCATGAACCTGCCCGCCTACACCCGCGCCCAAGACTTGCCTGCCACTTTGAGCAAGCGCCTGGTCATTCTGGATGGGGCCATGGGCACCATGATTCAGCGCTTCAAGCTGGACGAGGCGCAGTACCGGGGCGAGCGCTTCAAAGACTTCGCGCGCGATGTCAAGGGCAACAACGAGCTGCTCTCGCTCACCCGCCCGGATGTGATTGCCGACATTCACGACAAATACCTGGCCGCCGGCGCCGATCTGATTGAAACCAACACCTTCGGCGCCACCAGCATTGCGCAGGAGGACTACGGCATGGCCGATCTGGCCCGCGAGATGAACCTGGCCTCCGCCCGGCTGGCGCGCGCCGCGTGCGATCGCCACGCCACGCCCGAACGCCCTCGCTACGTGGCCGGGGCGCTAGGCCCCACGCCGCGCACCGCCAGCATCAGCCCCGACGTGAACGACCCGGGCGCGCGCAACATCACGTTCGAGCAGCTGCGCGCTGCCTATCTGGAGCAGGCGCTGGCGCTGATTGAAGGCGGCGCGGACGTGCTGCTGGTGGAAACCATCTTCGACACGCTCAACGCCAAGGCTGCGCTCTTTGCCATCGAGCAAGCGTTTGACGCCACGGGCGAGCGCCTGCCCGTCATCATCAGCGGCACCGTCACCGACGCCTCGGGCCGCGTGCTCTCGGGGCAGACCGTCACGGCTTTCTGGCACAGCGTGCGCCACGCCCGCCCGCTGGCCGTGGGCCTGAACTGCGCGCTGGGCGCGGCGCTCATGCGCCCCTACATCCAGGAGCTGGCCAAGGCCGCGCCCGACACCTTCATCAGCTGCTACCCCAATGCGGGCCTGCCCAACCCGATGAGCGAAACCGGCTTTGACGAAACGCCGGAAGTCACCAGCCGCCTCGTGCACGAATTTGCCGCCGAAGGGCTGGTGAACATTGTGGGCGGCTGTTGCGGCACCACGCCCGATCACATCAACGCCATTGCCCGCGCCGTCATGCCGCTGGCGCCGCGCGGCGTGCAGGTGGCGCGCTTCAAATAACACCTTCGCCGCTTCGATACCGCCGATTAAATGTATCCAGCTCAGTTGGTTCAGGCTGTAACCATGGTTTTCAAAATAGCGACCAGCGCGACCAGATAAAAACCGGTCAGCGTGAATTTGTAGGTGCTGCCGTCGATAAGCAGCAGCCAGTCGCGCGGGGAGGGGGATGCGAGGGTTTGCGACATCATGTGGCGTTTTCCTTGGGGCGGGCAGAATGAAGGACAAAGGCCGTCTGAAAGCGGGTTCAGCTTGTTGATAAAGCGGTAAGGGGTTTTGTTACAGGGCACGTCGGGTTTGCACCGATAAGCTGCCGCGTTCCGTTACCACTTGGTTACCCCAGTCGGTCAGGGCGGCCAGTGCGGGCAGAAAACTGCTGCCGAATACCGTCAAGGCATATTCCGTTTTCAATGGCGGTTTGATGCCAAATACCTGCCGCGACACCAGTCCGTCGTGTTCCAACTGTTTGAGCAGGCGGCTTAATATTGTTTCGGTGATGCCCGGAAGACATTCGTGCAGTTCGCCGAAGCGTTTTACACCGCCTTGCAGGTGGTAGAGGATGACCGCCTTCCATTTGCCGCCGATCAAATCCATCGCCACACTCAGCGGGCATGGGTAGGTTTTGCCGCCGAAGCCGAAATATTCGCTTTGACATTCTGTTTTCATTGTTCCACCTATTCAAAAGGATAGTTATTGATCGGCTGTTTCCGGCTGCCTACAATCGCACCGTTTTCAATATCCAAGAAGGAATAATCATGACCCTCGTCATTTTGGCGCATCCCGATTTCAGCCGGTCCGTAGCCAACAAAGCCGTTGTCGGACATCTGCAAAACAGCGGTTTGGACATCGAAATCCGCGACCTCGCCGCACTGTATCCCGACTACCGAATCGATTCCGCCGCCGAGCAGCAGGCATTGCTGCGCCATCAGACCATTGTGTTTCAATATCCGCTCTATTGGTACAACATGCCCGCGATTTTAAAGCAGTATTTCGACTGCGTGCTGACTTACGGTTTTGCCTACGGTACGGGCGGAGATAAATTGAAGGGTAAAAACTTCGTGCCCAGCATCACCATCGGCGCGCCCGAACAGGATTACCGAGCCGACGGCGAGGCGCATTTCCGCGTGTACGAGTTTTGCAAGAATCTCGAACAAACGGCCTATTACACGCAAATGAACTATATCGACCCGTTTTATTTCCACGGCACGTCGCCTGCGCTTTACAGCACAGATGAAATCAAAAATCGGGCGGAAACCTGTACGGAAGGATTGGTAACGCTGCTGCGGCGGTTGGAAAGATAAAGCGGTGTTTTCAGACGGCCTTCAACGCTTCTTCCGCCTTTTGCAGGGCGGTTTGCTCGTCGGCTTCGACGATGTAGTTCACGCCCAGCGCGGGGACGAGTTTGGACGATTGTTCGCGGTTACGCGGCGCAGGCGTGAGAGCCGGCTCTCGGGCAGGCTTCGGACGCTCTTTCTTGAGCCCTTCTGTTGCTCCTGATTCAATAGCGCCTCGCGCCCATTCCACTAGGACTTGCGGCCCTTTTGGCCCCATCAACACCCTGCGGCGAGGCAGCAGCTGCGGCGCCTTGGACGCCTGCCTATGATTGCCCGCTTTTTTGCCTGCTTCGCCCCATGTCCGCCGATGGCCTGAACCTCGCCCAGCAAGATGCCGTGAACCATTTGCGCGGCCCTTGCCTGGTGCTGGCCGGGGCCGGTTCGGGCAAGACGCGCGTCATCACCCACAAGATTGCGCGGCTGATGCAAACAGGCGTGCCGGCCAGCCGCATTGCGGCCATCACTTTCACCAACAAGGCCGCCGCCGAGATGCGCGAGCGCGCCCGCCAGCTGGCGGGCAAGGAGGCGGGCCAGGTCATCATTTGCACCTTTCACGCGCTGGGCGTGCGCCTGCTGCGCGAAGATGGCGCGGCGCTGGGTCTGAAGCCTGGCTTCAGCATTCTGGACAGCGACGACGCGCTGAGCTTGCTCAAAGACTGCGGCAAAACCACCGACAGCGCCACGGCCCGCCAGTGGCAATGGGCCATCAGCCGCTGGAAAAACGCGGGTCTCTCGCCCGAAGAAGCCGCCGCGCAGGCCCAGGGCGAAATCGAGCGCCAGACCGCGCAAATCATGGCCCGCTACCACGAGCGCCTGGCCGCCTACCAGAGTGTGGACTTTGACGATTTGATCGGCCTGCCGCTGCGCCTGCTGCTCACGCAGCCCGAAGTGGCGCAAAAGTGGCAGGCACGCCTGGCGCACACGCTGGTCGATGAATACCAGGACACCAACGCCACGCAATACCAGCTGATGAAGGCGCTGGTGGGTCAGGCGGCCAACTTCACCGCCGTGGGCGATGACGACCAGAGCATTTACGGCTGGCGCGGCGCCACGCTGGACAACTTGCGCCAGCTGCCGCGCGACTTTCCGCAGCTCAAAGTCATCAAGCTGGAGCAGAACTACCGCTCCACCGGCGCCATCTTGCGCGCGGCCAACAACGTGATCGGCCCCAATCCCAAGCTGTTTCCCAAGCGCCTGTATTCCAGCCTGGGCGAAGGCGAGCCGGTGCGCGTGCTGGCCTGCGACCACGAGCAGCACGAAGCCGAGCGGGCCGTGGCGCGCATCCAGTCCTTGCGCGCTACCGCGCCGCAGCGCAGCTGGCGCGACTTTGCCGTGCTCTACCGCGCCAACCACCAGGCCAAGGCATTCGAGCAGGCCCTGCGCCGCGCGCAAATCCCTTACAAGGTTTCTGGCGGGCAGAGCTTTTTTGACCGCGCCGAAATCAAGGACTTGTGTGCCTGGCTGCGCCTGTGGATCAACGAAGACGACGACCCGGCCTTCATGCGCGCCGCCACCACGCCGCGCCGGGGCATTGGCCACCAGACGCTGGCCGCGCTGGGCGAATTCGCCAGCCGCGCGCACCTGTCGCTGTTTGGCGCGCTTTTTGCCCACTCGCTGCCCGCCGCCCTGCCCGCGCGCGCCGTGGCCGCGCTGCATGAATTTGGCCGCCTCGTCAGCCGCCAGCAGCAGCTGGCGCGCGGCGCCGTGGGCCACGGCGCCGCGCGCCAGCTGCTAAGCGAGTGGCTGCAAGACATCGCCTACGAAAAACACCTGCTCGACAGCGCCGACAGCAAAGAGCAAGCCGCCGCCCGCTGGCACAACGTGCAGGAGTTTTGCGACTGGATGGCCGCCCGCTGCGGCGGCCAGGCGGGCGATGAAACCGGCGCCAGCGCCCGCGCCGAAAGCAGCCTGCTGGACGTGGCGCAAACCGTCTCGCTCATCTCCTCGCTGGCCGAACGCGAGCAAGACCCCGACGTCGTCACCCTCTCCACCCTGCACGCCGCCAAGGGGCTGGAGTGGCCCCACGTCATCCTGGCCGGCGTCACGGAAGACGTGCTGCCCTTTCGCGCCAGCGAAGACGGCGGCGGCGCACAAGCGGCCGCCCGCATCGAAGAAGAGCGCCGCCTCATGTACGTGGGCATCACCCGCGCCCGCCAAACCCTGGCCGTGAGCTGGACGCGCCGCCGCAAAAAAGGCCGCGAAACCATCGCCGCCCAGCCCAGCCGCTTCATTGCCGAAATGGCGCTGGACGCCGCCACCACCCGCGAAGACCCGCGCGAAAAACTCAAGGCCCTGCGCGCCGAATTCGCCCAAAAAGCCGCCGCCCAAGCTCAACAGCAGGCGCACGGGTGCTGAAGGCGTGGACGGAGTCCTTCCGATTATGGAAATCCGCGTTTTTCATGCGCGGCCAAAAGCCTGAATGCGATGCCTGCTGCATGCGCACATTCATGCCTGGCCAGGCAACAGCGCAACGACATTGAGCGCCAGCCCGGCGGCGGGCAGGTTAACCAATGTGAGACGGAGCTGATACGCGCTCCAGGAGCAGGCCGGCATCTCAAGCGTCAGGCAGGAGGCGGTTTGGGGCAGGGCTGAAAAGGGCGTGAATGGCGAAATTTCCCGCCACAAGCCGTTTTCAGATCTGGCGCTGACTTTCACGCGAACAGCCTGGGCAGCAGATGGCTGATGAACTTTCAACAATATGCGGCTGCCAGTGGACAGCGGCCAGGCCAGTTCAGGCGGAGAGTCGAGCGTGATGCTCTCGTGTGGAGAGTGCGTACCTAGCAGCAAACAACTGGCACGCACAGGGCGGGCAGCTTCACCATTGACGAGCCAGCCGTCGCTATCCACATGTTCGCCCGCACCAAAAGTCCACAGTCGCGCCTGGCGAGGCAGCCCGGCTCGCGCCTGCATGATGTCAATCATGGCTGCTTCCAGCGGAGACCGGCGCAGACTGGTGTAGCCCAGAAAACCGGGCTGGCCGTGCTGCTCACCCGGGCTGCCATTCCAGGCCATGCTGGAAACAAAGCGGCTGCCGTAATGAATGATGTCTCGCAACGAGCGATAAGCATCGGCATAGCTTCCCAGAAAATCGGCGCGTGTCAGATCACCCGTATTGTGTTCCACCACCGCCCATTCGGCGCTATTGCGGCGGAACTCATTGAATAAAGAAGTCTTGCTTTCCGTAATAATATTATTGGTAGCGCACTGCCCGTAAATAATGACACCCAGGTGACCGTGTTTGGGACATGCGCCTTCAATGCTGGCGCCACCCGTGTCATAGTTTTTCACTGGACTGTCGATGCGCTCGGCCAGTGGATCAAGCCGGATTGTGGGCTCCATGAAACCCTGCGAGGAATAAATACGGTCGGACGGAATGCCTGTTTCTGCTACCCATTGCGACAGCTCGTCGTAATGAAGCTGCACGAGATGACGGCGAAACTGTGCCCACAGCGCAATCCACGGATTTTTCGTGAAATGTACATATTCACGCAACCAGCGCGGCGTGGTGCGCGATAGAAAAACGTGCCAGAGAAATTGGCGGGGTGGCTGGACATCATCCCAGGTTGCAAACTTCTTTTTCGCCAGTTTCGAGATGCGGGCCAGTGTCAAATATTTCTTGCGCCGATAGCTTGATAAATCCGGAACACCGTCTTCAGCATTTCCTGCATACGGGCCGTCACCACGCAGCCAATGACGGAATTGCCGCAGCGTCTGCGGGTTATAGTCGTACCACTGCGGATTTTCCAATTTCGGGAAAAACGGATTCATGTACACATCAGCATCCAGATTCACGCCAATGAAGAGCGATGGATGTTTTTCTCGAAAGGCATTAATGATGCGGCAGGCAGCCTGCAAATTTCTTTTCTTGTAAAAGCGGGGCTTTTCCATGTATACATTCAGGCTGATACTGCGCCCCAGCTCGGGAGAATCGACAGAGCCGGGAAGATTGGATAGCGCGGTGTCAGGCATGACCTGGTTGAATTGATTCCACTGGCACAGAGATTCATCTTGCTCCAGTACATCATTAATGTCCCACTCCAGCGACTGGCCTGCCGAATCGGCCCAAATGCCACCATTGAGCGTGAACAATACTGGAGTTTGTGTCCGGATGGCATGATCCATGACAGCATGCAGACTGTCTTCGGCCACCAGGCGCTCGTTGTGATCGCACTTCTTGTTTGGAACAAAATCAGGATCGAACGCAAAATCTCCTTCGCGCCCCAATGTGGTGCGCAAATACAGAATTTGCGTGCGGATGCCCACTTTCATTGTTGGACTTTCAAAAGGAGAGAAAGTCTCTCGAATGCCTTCTGCGCCGCCGCTTGCTACGCGGCTGGTAGCGATCGGAAAATAAAATGCATTATTTTCGTGCAAGGGATTTTCATCATACAGGCCGCGCCACGAATGAATATTTTCGGACGGAACAAGCTGCGTCTTTAAAATTGAATAACGATCGCCTTTCTTACGCTCACCAAAAATGGAAACCGATACTGCCGAGAAGAAATCCCGCCGAATGGATTGCATGCCCGCAAATCCCGGACAGGCTGCTTCCTGCGGCAGGTTGAAATGATCAAGCACATCGTTTCTTTCTTGATCGCACGCCAGTGAAAACAAAGAACCGCCATCCACATAAACATGTATGGCAACGGTTTCCAAAGCCCAGCCTTGCAATTGGAGCAGACCGTCGGCAGACAAGGACAACTTCTCAATGTGATGAGCAGGAACGGTTTGGTTGGCCATGAATTAAAATTCCAAAATCAAAACAGACAAATTTCCCAAATATTCTTAGAGCCTATCCTTAAAATTATCCAGAAAGCCTGAGCATGCGCCGAATGCAAGCGATCTTCACGAAGGCTTCAGCTGAAGAGGGCAGTGACCTCGTAGTCCTTGCTCAGTCTTCTCGATTGGCTCAGCCAGGCAAAATCCTCTGCACAATCCAGCGTTTGGGGCTTTACCTTGAAGATGTGTTGCTGGCAGCGCTTGATCTTCCAGCCGAACATGCCCACGCCCATTCGATAAGTTGATCCGCACCTATACGTATAAACACCCTCACAAAAAGGCTCTTGCAGCGCTCAAGCGCACGAGCACAGTCGGCAGCAGCTCCATCGTATCTGCTGCAATGTGGCGCTGGCGCCAGCGGCGAAAAATGTTGCGCGCCCGCTTTCAACGCGGGGCGCCCCAAAGGCAGGGCCTTTGGCTGCGCGCACCATTGGCAGCCAATGGTCTGCACCTCAAAGATGGCATTCATCATCTGCCGGGCGCTGCGCCAATGGGGGCCTCTCCCGCTCATCGCAGCAAGGGCCCCGGCAGACGCCGCACTTCTCTCCCCCTTGGTGATCCGCTTCAATGAATCGCCGCGCACATGACGGCGGCTGAGAAATGGATTCAGGCGCTTCCCGACCGCAGCAGCCGCACGGCTTCGGGCAAGGTGCGGGCGCTGGGGGCCAGATAGTCAATCGCCGCGCCCAGCAGCGTGGCGCTGATCAGCGCCGCCAGCAGCGGCTTGTAGCTCAGGCGAATGGCGGCAGTCAGCCAGCCCTGGCGCTGAAGCCGCGTGGCCGTGCGCGCGGCGGCCCAGGCAAACGCCAGTTCCACGGCCACGGCCAGCAGCACATCGGTGCCGAACAGCAGCAGCAACAGCAGTCCCGCGCCCACAAAAGACACCAGCGCCAGCGCGAAGATCAGCAGCACGGGAATCAGCACCACCGCGCCTTCTTCCGCCGCGCCGCCTGCATCCACCACGCCATCGACGATGCCTTCGGCGGCGCTATCCAGCAGGGCATCCACGCCGCCTTCTTCCGCGTCGAAAGAGCCGCTGGCGCCGCCGCCCGCGAAGTCGCCGTCTTCACCGCTGGCGGCCAGCGCGTCGTCTCCGGCAGAGCGGGCAGAGGCGTCGGTGGCGGCATCCAGCAGGTCTGTTACCGGATCGGGCGCGTCTGCCGCCCGCCGCTGGCGCAGCAGCCAGGCAGCCCAGCAACGCAGCAGCAACAAATAGACGGCGTAGCCCGCGCCTATGCAGAGCGCGTAGCGCAGCGCCAGCCAATCAAGCCCCGCCAGCCGCAGCGCGACGCTGGCGCTCCACATGGCCGCCAGCGTGAGCAAGCCAATCAGCCAGCCATGCAGCCACAGCGCGTGACGCTGGCGCAAGTGCCGCCACAAAGCATTTGACGCGGGCAGACGAATGCTGCGGAACGAGGCGCGGGCAGGCTGCGAGGGGCGGGAATGAGAGGGCATGACGCAAAAAGAAGGAGGCGGCGGCGCGGAGGGTTCTGGATGCGCCGCCTACAATTCTCGCAATGGGAATAACTTTTATTCTGTGCGAAAAAGGAGATCGAAATGAAAGTGGACCTGGGCGGCGTGGCCGAAACCCTGCTCATTACTTTGTACATGCGGGCCAAGGACGCCCAAAGCGAGCACCCGAAGCTCAATGACCGCAAGGCGGCGGAGCTGATTCAGAAAATCGACTACGACTTTTCAAAATTCAATACGGCGCGCGCCTCTTATTACGGCATTCTGGCGCGGGCCAAAATCATGGACCGCGAAGCGCGCAAATTCATTGAAAAATACCCGGATTGCGTGGTGGTTTCCGTCGGATGCGGTTTTGACACCCGGTTCGAGCGCGTGGATAACGGCCAGATCCGCTGGTACAACCTGGACTTGCCCGAGGTCATTGAAAAACGCCGCCTGCTGCTGCCTGATACGCCGCGTTCCATTTCCATAGGCAAATCGCTGCTCGACGCTTCCTGGCCGCAGGATATTGACCGGGCGGGCAGAAAGCTTCTCATCATTTCCGAAGGCGTGCTGATGTACCTGGAAGAAAAGGACGTGAAGGCGTTTCTTTCCATCCTGACCGGCAGTTTTGATGATTTCGAGGCGCAGCTTGATCTGCTGTACAAGGGCATGGTGAAAAAAGCCGCTTTGCACGACGTGGTGAAAAACACCTCGGCCCAATTCAACTGGGGCGTGAAAGACGGCAGCGAAGTCGTGAAACTCAATCCGGCGCTCAAACAGATTGGCTATGTCAATTTCACCGACGAAATGAAGCATATGCTGCCCGGCTGGATGAAATTGTTCACTCCCATTTTCTATCTGGTCAATAACCGGCTGGGAATTTACACCTATCAGAAAGCGGCCTGAACGCGCGCAAAAAAAGAGCGGCAGCAAACGCATGCCGCTCTTTTTGTTTTCAATCAGGCCGGCCGGTTTTTACGCACAGCGAATCATCGTGCCAAAAGCCTGGTCGGACAGCACTTCCAGCAGCATGGCGTGCGGCACGCGCCCGTCGATGATGTGCACGGCATTCACGCCGCTGCGGGCGGCATCGAGCGCGCCGGCGATTTTGGGAATCATGCCGCCGGAGATCGTGCCGTCTTCGCATAGCGCCTCGATTTGCTGCGCCGTCAGCTCCGGCAGCAGGGCGCCGTTTCGGTCGAGCACGCCCGGAATGTTGGTGAGCATCAGCAGCTTTTCGGCTTCCAGCACCGTGGCCAGCCGCGCGGCCACCACGTCGGCATTGATGTTGTAGCTCTCGTTGTTTTCGCCAAAGCCGATGGGGCTGACCACGGGGATGAAGCGGTCGTCTTGCAGCGCCTGCACCACGCCGGGGTCGATCTGCACGATTTCGCCCACCTGGCCCACGTCGTGCACCACGGCGGGGTCTTTGCTGTCGGGCAGCCGGAGCTTGCGCGCGCGGATCAGGCCGCCGTCGCGGCCCGTCAGGCCCACGGCCCGCCCGCCCGCCTGGTGAATCAGGCCCACGATGTCTTGCTGCACTTCGCCAGCCAGCACCCATTCCACCACTTCCATCGTCTCGGCGTCGGTCACGCGCATGCCTTGAATGAAGTGGCCCTGCTTGCCCAGGCGCTTGAGCGCCGCTTCAATTTGCGGGCCGCCGCCGTGCACCACCACGGGGTTGATGCCCACCAGCTTGAGCAGCACCACATCTTCGGCAAACGCCGCCTGCAAGGCGGGGTCGGTCATGGCGTTGCCGCCATATTTGATGACCATGGTTTTGCCGTGATATTTGCGGATATAGGGCAGCGCCTGCGCCAAAATGGCCGCCTGTTGCCGGGCGGAAGCGGCGGATGCAATACCGGGTTGAGTCATGAGAAATTCCTTTTGCAAAAGTGAAACAGGCTCTGGCGCGAATGAATGGCATGAAATGGCAGGGCCGCCGCAATGAATATTTGGGAGCATCCGGCATGGGGAAAGCGGTATTGCAGGGTTTCCGCCCGGTTTTTCAAATGCCTGGCATTATCATGGCGAGGCTCATTTCCGCGCGCCGGACGTATTTTACTTCGGCCTATATTGGGCAGGCGCCTGGTGAAACCGGGTTGAAGCCGGATGGCAATCCTGTTTTTTCGATTCTTGAAAAGGAGTTTTCGTCATGAAGTTTTTCCGCCTTTCACACGCTAGCCTTTGCGCCATTGCCGCCAGCCTTTTGCTGGCGGCTTGCGGCGGGGATGGCGATTCTTCGCCCACGCCACCTCCCAGCCCCACGCCCGGCGCTGCCGCGCTGCCCGATGTGCCCAATGGCCGCGCGATGCTGCTGGCCGGCTCGCTGGAGGCCGATCCGGCCAAGGCCTGCGGGCGCGTGGATGCGGACGACCCGCTGCAAAGCCGCTTTGGCTACATCACCCACGCCATGACGGTGGCCGCTGATGGTGCGGTTTATCTGACCGACCGGCCTTGCCGCGCAGACAGCGGGCAGGCCGATGCCGTGCGCAAGATTGCGCCCAACGGCCAGGTGAGCACCGTGGCCACGGGCGCGCTGCCGCAAGCGGGCACGGCCTTGAGCCGATTCGTGCGGCCTGCGGGCCTGGCCGTGAAGGGCGGCATGCTGTATGTGAGCGATGGCGGGCCGCATGGCGGTCTGGATGCGGGCGGCGTGTGCGAAACCTATTCGCTGGCGACGGCGCCAGGCTACCCCGCAGCAGGCCGGGCCACGGGCATCTGGCAAGTGGCTGCAGATGGCCGCATCTCCGCCGTGGCCGGGGTGGCGCGCGCGTCGTGCGAAGCGGGCGCGGCCTCGCTGGATGGCGCAGGGCCGCAAGCGAGCTTTTGCCTGCCGGCCGGCATGGCCTTTTCGGCGGACGGCGTGCTGCACGTCATGGATGCGCGCATGCAGGGCACGCCCGGCACATGGCGCACGGTGCATGTCAGCGATGGCAACGTGCAAAGCGGTCCTGCCGGGCGCTTCACGCCCAATCTGATCGGCAGCGCCGATGGCCGCATTTACGTGACCGATTCATGCCCTGCCGCCGGGCGCGTGAGCCGGCTGGTTTCCGTGCCTGATTTGAGCGTGCTGACCGACCAGCTGCCCAATTCATCGCTGGTGGCCATCGACAGCCGGGGCAATGTGTATTCGGCTTCCGCCGATGCGCGGCGGGACGGCGTGAAATCCACCCTCTACCGCAAGGCGGCTGGCCAGACGCAGTTCGTGCCCGTGGCAAGCAACGTGCGTGCGCTGCGCGCCCTGGCTGTGGGGCCGGACGATGCGCTCTACCTGAAGTCGGGCCACGCCGTCGTCAAGCTCACGTTCAATCCTTGAGCTGCAAGGCCGATGCGGCAAAGGCATGAGCAGGGCCTGAAAAAGCGGGCTGGCACGGTTTCAGACAGCTCATATTCGCTCCTGAAAGCAGAGCATGGGGTCCTAGTACAATCTGCGCAAGACGGCATTTCCGCCCCTTTATATTTGCTCTTGTTTTTGATGCGCTCCGCCCAGCGCTACCCGGCCGGATGAAACGGCTTGCCCAGCGAGGCGGGCATGTTGGCGCGTATCCAGGCCGGGTTGCGCGAAATCAGCGCCAGCACGGCGATCGTGGCCAGGTAGGGCAGCATGGTCATGAGCTGGCTGGGCCACTGCACGCCCTGGCCTTGCAGGTGCAGCTGGAGCATGGTCACGCCGCCAAAAAGGTAAGCGCCCAGCAGCACGCGGGCGGGCCGCCAGGTGGCAAACGTGGTCAGCGCCAGCGCAATCCAGCCCTTGCCCGCCACCATGCCCTCGGCCCACAGCGGCGTGTAGGCCAGCGACAGATACGCCCCCGCCAGCCCGCACAGCGCGCCGCCCGCCGTGACGGCGGCCAGGCGAATCAGGCGCACGCGGTAACCCAGCGCGTGCGCCGACTGCGGCGCTTCGCCCACGGCCCGCAGCACCAGTCCGGCGCGCGTGCGCCACAGCAGCCAAACCAGCGCCAGCGCCAGCAGCGCCGTCAGATACACCAGCGGGTGATGGCGAAAAAGCGCGGGGCCGATGAAAGGCACATCGCCCAGCCCCAGCCAGTCAAAGCGCGGGCGAGCGGGCAGGCGCTCTTGCACATAGCCAATGCCTGCAAAAGCCGACAGGCCGCCGCCAAACAGGCTCAGCGCCAGCCCCGCTGCGTACTGGTTGGCGCCCAGCCAGATCACCAGCGCGCCAAAAGCAGCGGCCAGCAACGCGCCCGCGCCCGCGCCTGCGGCAAAGCCCAGCGCGTCGCTGCCCGTGTGCACTACCGTGGCAAAACCGGCCAGCGCGGCGCACAGCATGATGCCCTCGGCGCCCAGATTGACGATGCCCGCCTTTTCGTTGATGAGCAGCCCCAGCGCGGCCAGCGCCAGCACCGTGCCCGCGTTCAGCGTGGCGGCCAGAAGAAGAGCGTAGGCTTGCATGGCGTTCAGCGCCCTCCCCGGCGGATGCGGTAATGCACCAGCGTGTCGCACGCCAGCAGCGCAAACAGCAGCAGCCCCTGAAACACGCCCGTGATGGATTTGGGCAGCCCCAGGCGCGACTGCGCCAGCTCCCCGCCGATATAGAACATGCTCATCAGCAGCGCCGCCAGCACGATGCCCAGCGGATGCAGCCGCCCCACAAAAGCCACGATGATGGCCGCAAAGCCATAGCCCACCGGCACATTGGGCGTGAGCTGCCGCAAGGGGCCTGCCACCTCCAGCGCCCCGGCCAGCCCCGCCGCGCCGCCCGAGACCAGCATGGCCGTCCACAGCGCGCGCCGCGACGAAAAGCCCGCATAGCGCGCCGCCGCCGGCGCCAGCCCGCACACCTGCTGCGCAAAGCCCGCGCGCGTGCGAAACAGCCAAACCCACAGCAGCGCCGCGCCCGCCAGCGCCAGCGGCAGCCCCGCATGCAGGCGCGAGCCGTCCATCAGGCGCGGCAGCTGCGCGGCCGGGCCAAACAGGCGCGTTTGCGGAAAGTTGTAGCCCTGCGGGTCTTTCCACGGCCCATACACCAAATAGCCCAGCACCTGCACGGCCACGTAAACCAGCATCAGGCTCACCAAAATCTCGCTGGCATGGCACTTGTCGCGCAGCAGCGCCGCAATGGCCGCCCAGCACATGCCGCCCGCCGCGCCCGCCAGCAGCATGGCCGGCAGCGTCAAGCCGCCCGCGCTGGCGTCAGCGGCCAGCGCCACGCCGCCTGCAAACACCGCGCCCATCACGAACTGCCCTTCTGCGCCGATGTTCCACACGTTCGAGCGGAACGCCAGCGCCAGCCCCAGCGCCATCAGCAAAAGCGGCGCGGCCTTCAGGCCCAGCTCGCCCAGCGCGTAAACGCTGCGCACCGGCTCCCAGAAAAATACTTGCAGCCCGCGCGCGGGATCTTTGCCCAGCGCGGCAAACAGCAGCATGCCCAGCAGCGTGGTCAGCGCCAGCGCCAGGACGGGCGAGGCCCACACCCACACGCGCGAAGGCGCAGGCCGGGCCTCAAGCCGCCACATGGCTGCACTCCTTGTCCTTGATTCGCAAAATCCGCCCCGCAAAAAAGCAAACGGCAGATTGTGCCTACGCGCTTTGCCGCCTGCTGCGGCTGGGGCCTGCTCGCAGCAGCCAGGAGGCGGCCGCTTCAGCCCTGGAGCCGGAAGATCTTGCCGGGGTTCATGATGTTCAGCGGGTCCAGCGCCTGCTTGATGGCTCGCATCACGTCCAGCGCGCCCTCGCCGGCTTCCTGCTCGAGAAAGTCCATTTTGTGCAGGCCCACGCCGTGCTCGCCGGAGCAGGTGCCGCCCATGCCAATGGCGCGAGCCACGAGCTGGCGGTTGAGCTGCTCGGCGCGCTCACGCTCGCTGGCGTCGTCGGGGTTGATGAGGTAGCCGAAATGAAAGTTGCCGTCGCCCACGTGGCCCACGAGAAAGTAGGGAATGCCGCTGGCATTGACTTCATCGACCGATTGCAGCAGGCAATCGGCCAGGCGCGAGATGGGCACGCACACGTCGGTGGAGATGCTGCGGCAGCCGGGGCGGCTGCTGACGGCGGCAAAGTAGGCGTTGTGCCGCGCGGCCCAGAGGCGGCGGCGCTCTTCGGGGGCGCTGGCCCATTCAAAGTCATTGCCTTGGTGTTCGTGGGCGATGGCCTGCACGGTTTCGGCCTGCTCGCGCACGCTGGCGGGCGAGCCGTGAAATTCCATCAGCAGCATGTGCGCTTGGCGCAGGCTGGTTTTGCTGTAGGCGTTGATCAGGCCCACGGAGTGCGCGTCGATCAGCTCCACGCGGGCGATGGGCACGCCCAGCTGAATGGTTTTGATGACGGTCTGCACGGCGTCTTGCAGGCTGGCGAAGGTGCAGATGGCCGCCGTGACGGCTTCGGGCAGCGGATACAGGCGCAGCGTGATTTCGGTGATGACGCCCAGCGTGCCTTCGCTGCCGACGTAAAGGCGCGTGAGGTCGTAGCCCGCGCTGCTTTTTTTGGCGCGCGTGCCGGTGCGGATGACTTCGCCTTGCGGGGTGACGACTTGCAGGGCCAGCGCGTTGTCGCGCATGGTGCCGTAGCGCACGGCGTTGGTGCCGCTGGCGCGCGTGGCGCACATGCCGCCCAGCGAGGCATTGGCGCCCGGGTCGATGGGAAAGAACAGGCCCGCGTGGCGCACGTGTTCGTTGAGCTGCTCGCGCGTGACGCCCGGCTGCACCGTGACGGTGAGGTCTTCGGCGTTCACGGCCAGGATGTGGTTCATGCGCGAGACGTCCAGGCTGACGCCGCCTTGCACGGCCAGCAGGTGGCCTTCCACTGACGAGCCTGCGCCGTAGGCGATGACAGGCGCGCGGTGCGCAGCGCACAGGCGCACGGCGTCTTGCACGTCCTGCGTGCTTTCGGCAAAAACCACGGCAGCTGGCGGCGGCACTTTGAAGATGGATTCATCACGGCCATGCTGCTCGCGCACGGCCATGCCTTGCGAAAACCGCGCGCCAAAGCGCGCCTGGAGGGCGGATGCCAGATCGGGGGAGAGTTCAGTCACGTTTTTTCTCTGGAGCAAAGGCCGTGACTGTAAATCCGCCTCGGCCCCTCGTGGCAAGAGCGCGAGGGGCCGGGAAGGCTGAAGACCTGTTCATGAGCTGGCCGTGAGGGGCGAAAACACCCACTCGAGTGCTCATGGGCCTTGCAAACGTCCCATCGGGCCACAAGCGGACGGCAAGGCCTGCTGCGGCTTGCGCCTTGCAGGCCATCCCGATCCGCTGCCCCTCACGGCCGGTTCTCAGATGAACGGAACGAAAGGCACGCCATCGCCCTTGAGCGTGTTGTAGATGTCCTGCGCAGCTTTGACGCCTGCGTCGGCCATCTTGCCAAGCGCTTCCGCGCCAGCGTCGCCCAGGTCTTTCAGGCCGTCAATGACGGCTTTGCCGCCTTCGGACAGCTCCTTGCCCCATGTGTCGATGATGCGCTGCGCGGCTGCGCCGCCTTCGGTGAGCAGGTGCTGGGCGGTTTTCTGGGCTTCCTTGATGCCGCTGTCCACCAAGGTGGTAACGGCGTCCACCGCCTGCTCGGCGGCTTCTCCCACGCCCTTGGCAATTTCTTGCAGGCCATCGAGCGCAGCCTGGCGCACTTTGTCGAGGGCTTCGCCGGGGTTGTTGACGATGTACTGGAGCATTTCCACGCCCGCTTTGCCCGCGTCGCGCAGCTTGTGGGCGATGTCCATGGCGGCGTCCACAGCCTGCTTGCCTTGCGCAATGACCTTGTTCCAGGCCTTTTGCGCCAGCTCGCCGCCTTTGGCGATGAGGTCGGACAGGCCCTGCTTGGCAATGCGTGCGGCTTCGCCGGGGTGCGTGGCAATCCAGGCCAGCGTTTCCAGTCCTTTTTCACCGGCCTTGATGGCGTTGTCGATCACGCCGTCAATGGCTTTCTTGGCGTTTTCCAGCGCCTGCAATCCGGCTTCGCCAGCAGCTTGCAGCGCGTTTTGAGCCGCATCAAGCGCATTCATCGCGCCTTGGACGATCTTCTTACCCGCTTCGGTGCCCAGACGGAGGGCTTCGCTGGCCATGTCAGACAGCGCCTGAGCGGCTTTCTGCGCGGCTTCGCCCGGGTGGGAGGCAATCCAGCCCAAAGTTTGCAGGCCTTTTTCGCCGAGTTTCCGGAGATCGCCCACGATTTGGTCGAACTGCTCCTTGGCGGCGATTGCGAGTTCGCCCGCGCCCTTGGCGAGTTCGCCCAGCTTGCCGATTGCGCCATTGACGATTTGCTCGGCTGCGGCGCCAAATTTTTCAGGGTGGCGGATCATGTCGGCCAGCGCATGCATGCCTTCGGCGGTCATCTTCATGCCCGCGCCCACGCCTTGAGCGGCCAGGGTGCTGGCGACTTCCGCACCTTTGATGGCAGCGCTGCCCGCCATGCGGGAGACAGCGCCGACAAGCTCGGTTGCGCCTTCGGGGCCGTAAATGCTGGCCAGCTCCAGCGCGCCCGTCGGCCCTTGGGCGGCAGCCAGAACCACATTGCTTGCCTTGAGCCAGTCGGGGGCCTGATAGGCATTGCCTTGCTCCTTGGCCTGCTCCAGCTGGCTGGTCACGACCACATCCATGGCCACTTCGGCCACGGCCAGCGTCACGTCCACAGCGATGGGAACACCAAATTCAGCGATGAATGGCTCGGCCACGCTCAGCGCTGCGTCCACGCCGTTGAGCTTGGCAGCTTGCAGGGCCATGTAGCGGATGTCGGCGGGCACATTGGGGTCAGCGGCAATTTCGGCCATCTTCGCCGCGTCTATGCCAGCGGGTATGGCGCCTGCCATCGGCACGGCCTTGGCAAGGCCCTTGAGCAGCTTAGAGGCCACTTCGCTCGTCAGCTTCACGCCGAACTTGTCCATCATGTTGGCGAAGGCGCGCAGGGCCTGTCCGGCCACCTTGCTGTCGCCAATGACTGCCAGCGTTTCCTTGAGCGCCTTGCCATCAACCGAGTCGGCCATTTGCAAGGCAAAGCGCACGGCCTTGTCATCGGCGTCAGCCAGCATGCCGGCCAGCTTGGTGGCGGTGTCGCCGTCCAGGCTCTTGAAAATGCCTGCCAGCGCTTCAGAGGCAGGCTTGCCGTTGATGGTGTCGGCCAGCAATGAATCAGCCATGCCGGGTTTGAGGCCGCCCACGGCGTCCAGCAAGCCTTTGCGCGCGGCCTTGTCTTCCACGCCTTCCACGGCGGACAGCAGCGCATCCACGGAAGCCGACTCTTTCAGGTTGGGCAATGTTTTGCCCAAGGCTTCCTGCAATGACTTGTCGCCTTCGCTGTAGAGCTTGGACAGGCGGCTGGCCTGCTCGGGCGTGAGGTTTTCGGCCACGGCAGGGTCAAGCTTGCTGACCAGCCCTTCGGGCAGCTGCTTGACGGCGGGCAGATTCTTGATTTCGTCGGTGATCTTGCTGGCATTGGCCGCTTCGATACCGCCTTCGGTGAGGAATTTTTTGAGTTCCTGCAGGTCGCCTGCGATCTGCGGCACTTCCGCCGTCAGTCCCAAAGCGGCTTCAGCCTTGTCTTTGAGCGAGGCATTGGGGTCGAGCAGCGTCAGCGCATGCCCCACGCTCTTCAGCGTGGAATCGGCATAGCGCAAGTGGCCTGCCAGCTGCGGGAAGGCGTCGCCCACGGAGGTCTTGATGGCATTGGCCAGATCCAGCGTGGCCTTGGCCTTATCGAGCGCGCTGGCGTCAGGCTTGGCCCAGGTCGTGATGGCGTCCACCAGCGCCTTGCCAGACGGCAGCGCGCTGAGATAAGGCTTGAGAGCGTCGCCCAGTTTTTCAGGCGCGAGCTTGCCCAGACCGTCAGCCAGGTCCAGCCCCGCCTTGATCTTGTCCGCCGCCGATTTCTCAGGGTTGCTCAGGACGTTGTAGGCATCCACGGCTTTTTGCGCACCGGGCAGCTTGTCAAGGAAGGGCTTGAGCGCGTCGCCTACCTTGCCGGGCAGGGCCTTGCCCAGATCCTGGCCCAGCTTCATGACGGCGGAAGCCTTTTCGGCATCCGTGGCTGCCGGGTCGCTGAGTTTGTTCAGCGATTTGGTAACACTTTCAACCGAAGGGAAGTTCTTCAGATACTTCTTGACCACTTCGCCCGCCTTGCCGGGCACCAGCTTCATTTCATTCAGGCGGTTGGCCAGGCCAATGGCGGCATCGGCACGCTGTGCATCTGAAGACTTGGGGTCAGCCAGCGTGCGCATGTTTTCGCGCGCCTTGGTGTCTTGGCGCACCTTCTGCACGGTGGGGTTGTTTTCAACGCGCAGCTCCTTGCTCAGCGAATCCACACTTTTATCCGGCAGATAGCGGCTGAGCGTGGTCATGGCCTGCACTTTTTCTTCGGCATTGCCGTCGCGCAGTTGCCGGGAGGCGTCGGCGGCTTCCTTCTGTTCCTGCTGGCTGCGGCTGCCCATCTCGTCAGGGAAGCGCTCTTTCATGCCTTCCGGCGTGGTTGGATCGCTTGTGGGTTCTTTCTGCGGTTTCTGCCCGGCGGCCGCAGGCCCGGAAGCGTTTCCGGCCTCGGCTGGCGCGGCCTGCTTGAGCAGCGCGGCGCTGGCCGGGTTGTCCTGATGGCGCTGCGAGACAACTTGCATGGCCTGCGCGTAATCCGCCTGCGTGGGCTGCTGGCCTTGCGGCAGGCTGGCTTGCACGTGGGCCTTCACTTCGTCGGCCACGGCGGTTTTCAGATCGGCCTGCGTGACTTCCACGTTCCTTTGCAGATGCGGCAGCGCAGCGCTGCGGCCATGCGTGGCGGCGCTCACGTCCTGTAGCGTCTGGTTGGCTTGGCTGGCCGTTTGCACGGCGCGATCGGTCGCCAGCGCCTTTTGCTGAATGGGGGTCAGCGCGGCTTTGGTTTCAGCCTTCTGGCCGAGGGCCATTTCAGAGAGGGAATTGGCTCCCTGCCCGGCCTTGTCCTGCGATTGTTGTCCGGCCGACTGCGCATCAGACTGCTGACCGCCCCCTTGCTGGGGCGTGGCCACCGCCTTTTTCTCCACTTCAGGCTTGGGCGGCGGGGGAGGAGGAGGCGGCGGCGGCGGAGGCGGGGGAGGCGGAAGGTGAGGACGGATATAAGTCATTTCTTCAATCCCTGTCTAAATAACGAAACTTTGTTTGCCGCATGGCGGGCAGCGCATGCCGCAAACGCGAACGGGGCACTATATGAAGCACTTGCGTCAAAGGCATTACGAAATGTTCTCTTTGAAAAACAAAAGCAGAAAGCTTCAAAAAACGTAATTGCCTTGCCTGCAAAACCGTCTTGAAGGCCGCCCAAAGCTGCTGCGCGTGCATGACGGCGGGGCGTGCCAGGCCATCATTTCGTTACCGCTTTGTGCGTTGCATGCCACACGCGCTGGCGCGTGATGAATGCTCAATCCCATGAAAAAAACCGCTCGGCCTGATGGCGCAGGCGGCCTGTTTCAATGGGCTGTTCAAGATGATTCGCCGTGAGCAGACTCCGGCGCGGCTGAGGGCCGGAGCTGCGCCTTCAGGCCGGCCCTGCCTGCTTGGCGGCACTCAAAAAAAGGAGCTGATTCAAGGCAATCAAAACGGCACTTCGCGCAATGCGCACTAGGACATGGTGCTATGAAGAAAAGAGCGAAATGTGTACCCATCCCGGAGATAGCCCGCCTGCCGCTTGAACTCTCGCTCAGGCCGGATTCGTTCTTTTCGCGCCCACGGCCAGATCATGAGCAGGTTCCGAGCGCCGGTCAGGCGATGGAAGCCTGATAGATGGATTCGATGGCCTTGTCCAGCGCGGCGTTGAATTCGGCATCGCTTTGCTGGGCCGTCAGTCCTTCGGTCAGAGCGCGGCTGAAGCTGGCGATGACGCCGGGGTTTTGCGCCAGCAGCGCGTTGGATTCATCGCGGCTGTAGCCGCCCGAGAGGGCCACCACGCGCAGCACGCGCGGGTGTTTCACCAGATCGCCATAAGCGCCCGCCACGCTGGGCAGCGTGAGCTTGAGCATCACTTTCTGATCGCCGGGCAGTGCGTCCAGCCGCTCGATGAAGCCGGCCTTGAGCAGGCTTTCGGCCTGCGGCTTGTCGGCGGCCTTGATGCTCACTTCCGGCTCCAGAATGGGCACGAGGCCCGCTTTGAGAATTTGCTGGCCCACGGCAAATTGCTGATCCAGCGCGGCGGCAATGCCCCGGGCATTGGCCGCGTGGATGACCGAGCGCATCTTGGTGCCGAAGATGTTTTTGCCAGCGGCGCGCGCCAGCAGGCTGTCCAGCTGGGGCATGGGCTTCATCAGCTGCACGCCGTCGGCCTCATCGGCCAGGCCCTTGTCCACTTTCAGGAAAGGAACGACCCGCTTGCGCTGCCACAGGTAATCGGCGGCGGGCAGGCCGTCGAATTCGCGGTCCATCGTCATCTCGAACAAGATGGCGCCCAGCACGCGGTGGCCATCGAAGGCGGGGCTTTGCACGATGCGCGCGCGCATGGCGTGCACCAGGTCGAACATTTGCGCTTCGCTCTGCCAGGCCGATTCGTCAAGGCCGTAGAGCTTGAGCGCCTTGGGCGTGCTGCCGCCGCTTTGGTCAAGCGCGGCGATGAAGCCTTTGCCGCTGGCGATCTGGTCCATCTGTTGCTGGTTCATGGCTGTGTCTTTCGGGAAGATTGAAAAAAGCGCCGCTGCGGGCGGGCAGGCGGCGCGGGGATAAGCGGGCCGGATTATCGGCGGCGCGCAGGGCCAGCGGCCGCCCGCGCAGGCAGGCAGGCTTCATCAAAAAGAAGAGCGAATTCGGCAGGCATGAAAATGCCATTCGCGCCCATTCAACTAGGACATCGCGCTATGAATGGAGGAGCGGAATTAGCCTCTCTTGCGCCGCCTGGCGCCTCTATCCCACGCGGCTGATCTTGAGCATGTTGGTGCCGCCTGGCGCGCCCATCGGCTCGCCGCAGGTGATGGCGTAGATGTCGCCCTGGCTCATCACGCCGTGGCGCAGCAGGCAGCTCTCGGCTTGGCGCAGGGCTTCGTCGCGGTCGGCGCTGGTGTCCATCAGCATGGGAATGACGTTGCGGTACAGCGCCATCTTGCGTTGCGTGGCCACGCGCGGCGTGAGCGCGTAGATGGGAATGCCAATGCGGCGGCGGCTCATCCACAGCGCGGTGGAGCCGGAATCGGTCAGCGCCACGATGGCCTTGGCGCCCACCAGCGCCGCCGCGTGCAGCGCGCTGGCGGCAATGGCCTGGTCGATGCGCGGCAGGTGGCTGTGGCTGCCGTCGTACTCGTGGTCAGAGGCTGCCATGTGCTTTTCCGCTTCTTCGCACACGCTGGCCATGGCCTGCACCGTCTCCAGCGGGTAGCGGCCTGCGGCGGTTTCGGCGCTCAGCATCACGGCGTCGGTGCCGTCGAGCACGGCGTTGGCCACGTCGCTCACCTCGGCGCGGGTGGGCACGGGGTTGTTGATCATGCTCTCCATCATCTGCGTGGCGGTGATGATGAGGCGGTCATGCTCGCGCGCCAGGCGGATCATGCGTTTTTGCAGCGCGGGCACGGCCGCATGCCCCACTTCCACGGCCAGATCGCCGCGCGCCACCATGATGCCGTCGCTGGCCAGCAAAATCTCTTTCAGGTTGGCGATGGCCTCGGCGCGCTCGATTTTTGCAATCAGCCCCGGCCTGTGGCGCTGGCCTGCGGCGGCCACGTTGCACAGCTGGCGGGCCATTTCCATGTCCGTGCCGCTTTTGGGAAAGCTCACGGCCACGTAATCGGCCTGAAGGCCAATGGCCGTCTTGATGTCTTCCATGTCCTTGGCCGTCAGCGCCGCCGCCGTCAGCCCGCCGCCTTGCTTGTTGATGCCCTTGTTGTCTGACAGCTCGCCGCCCACGCGCACCACCGTGTGCACCGCATCGCCCGCCACGCGCTGCACATCCAGCACGATCAGGCCGTCATTGAGCAGCAGCACGTCACCCGCCTTCACGTCGCCGGGCAGCTCCTTGTAGTCCAGCCCCACGGCGTGTTCGTCGCCCGGCTCCTGGCGCGCGGCATCCAGAATGAAAGGCGCGCCTTCCCTGAGTTGCACCTTGCCCTGCGCGAATTTGCCGACGCGAATTTTCGGGCCTTGCAAATCAGCCATGATGGCCACCTCGCGCCCCACGCGCCGCGAAGCTTCGCGCACCCGCTGCGCGCGGGCAATGTGATCCTGCGCATTGCCGTGGCTGAAATTGAGCCGCACCACATCCAGGCCCGCGCGGATCATGCTTTCAATCACCTGCGCATCGCTGGAAGCGGGGCCAAGCGTGGCCACGATCTTGGTGGCTTGATCCACGATGGGATTTCCGGTCAGGACTGAAGCGGCAGCAGACGAGACTGGCATGGCGGCAAGGCAAAAGTGGCAATTCTGGCACGCGCCGCCAGCGGCGCACCGCCCGCCCGCCCGCCTTCATGAGCCACCCCGCTGCGCTGCCTCGCTTTCTGCTTCCTGCCAGACTCTGAACAGCCTCTAACGGCGGGGCCAGGCGTAGCTCAACGCCAGCATTTGCGCCAGCGCGGCGGCCGTCAGCACGCCCAGCCACAGCACCCAGCCTTGCGCGGGGCCGCGCTCCAGCAGGCAGGCAGCCAGGGCCAGCAGCAAGCCAGCGATGCCTGCGGCGCGCAGCCAGGGCTGCCAGCGGGCAAAGGGGCGCTGCGGGCCGAGCACGTCATGAAAGTGGCGCTCCATGCCCAGGCTCAAAGCCACAAAACCAGCAAAAGCGCAGACAAAGGCAGTCAGCAAAAGCAGGGCGTTCATGGCGTGGCGGGGCTTTCCGGGGCGATGGCGGGCAGTGCAGCGGCGGACGCGGGCGGCTCTGGCGCTGCCTTGGGCGTTCCTGAAGCGGGCTTGCTGGCGGTTTTGCGCGCAGCGGCCTTGGCCGAAGCAGCGGCCGCTGCGGCTTCGCGCTGCCGCAGCCAGCGCACGGCGGCCCACAGCCCCAGGCCCAGCAGCAGGCAAACCGCGTCAAACCCGGCCACGCGCCACAAACCGGCGGGAATGCTTTGCCCCCAGTGCGCCCCGCCCGTGGCGGCATTCAGCAGCGGCATCAGCGCCAGCAGCGCACCGGCCACGGCCAGCAGCGCCTGCCACAGCCGCTGCGAAGGCCGCGCCAGCCCCAGCGCCAGGCACAGGCCCCACGCGGCAAAAAACAGGCTGATTTCCGCATCGGCGCGATCCGGCAGATCGACAGGCAGCAGCCGGTTGGCCCAAAAGTAGGCAGGCAAAGCCACCAGCAGGCCGCCTATGGCGCCCAGGTTCAGCCCATCCACCACGCGCAGCAAAAAGCTGCCCTTTTCGCCGCGCTTGAGGGCTTTCAGATGCTGCGGGCGCTCCTTCACGGCCCACAGCAGCAAGCCCGTGGCCACCATCGCGCAGCCCATCAGGCCGCTCAGGAAAAACAGCCAGCGCAGCGGCGCATTGGCAAAACGGGCCGTGTGCAGGCCCTCCATCACGTTGTAGGTGTGCACGGCAGCGCCCGGCTCTTCGCCCGCCGCGCCCAGCAGCTTGCCGCTGGCGCCTTCAAAGCGCAAGGAAGGCGGGCGCAGGCTCATTTCGCTGCCGTCGCTCTGGCGGGCAATGGTGATGACGGCGGCCGCATCGCCCGGGTTTTCCACCATCACGCGCCCGGCCAGGCCGCCCCAGCGCCGCTGCGCCTGCTCCACCAGCGCGGCCACATCCGTCAGCGGCGCTTTTTCGCCGCTGGGCTGGGCATTGCCCGGGCGGCCGCCAAAAGCTTCGGCCTGATAGGCGGGCAGCCCCGCCTCGCCATAAGCGGCCTTGGGCGCCCAGGGCATGTACATGAACATCAGGGTGCACAAGCCCGTGTAAGTCATCATCAAGTGATACGGCAGCGCCAGCACGGCCGTGGCGTTGTGCGCATCCAGCCAGCTGCGCTGGCCTTTTTTGGGGCGGAAGGTGAAAAAGTCCGCAAAGATGCGCTTGTGCGTGACGATGCCGCTGATGATGGCCACCAGCATGAACATGGCGCAAAAGCCCACCACCCAGCGCGCCGTCAGCGGCGAGAGATAGTGCAAATCAAAGTGCAGGCGATAGAGAAAGTCGCCCCCGCGCGTGTCCCGCGCGCTGGCATGCGGCTGGCCGCTGGCATCCAGCGTGGCCTCGCCAAAGCGCACGGCGCGCCCGCCCTTGGGATCGGCATTGGGCTTGAGCCACATCAGCGTGGACACCGGATCGCGCGCACTGGGCAAGGCAATGAACCAGCGCGGGCTGCCCGCCGCGTTGGCCTGCATCCACTCAATGGCCTGCCGCGCGCGCTCGGCCTGCTGCTGCGGCGTGGCCGGCTGCGCGCTCGCTTGCAGGGCCGCCGCGTGCATTTCAGGCTTCATCCAAAACGTGATTTCCGGCCGCCAGTAAGCCGCCGTGCCCGCCGCAAACACCAAAAACAGCACCCAGCCCACCAGCAGCCCGCTCCAGGTGTGCAGCCAGGCCATGGATTGACGAAAGCCGTTTTTCATGCCCCGCCTCCTGCCGAAAGCGGCGCCATCCAGCCCAGCCAGCGCAACGCCGCCGGCAGCGCCGCCACGGCCAAGGCCAGCGCCAGCCCGCCCCACGCGCGCGCAGCCGTCGAAGCGGCAAAAGCCCACAGCGCCGCCCCCGCATACACGGCAAACGAAGCCAGCATGCCCCAGGTCACCGCCTCGGAACGGGCCAGCGGCAGCAGCAGCGCCAGCGCCACGCTGCACAAAGCAGCCAGCGCATAGCCGCCCACAATGGCCGCCAGCGCACGCGAAACAATGCCCAGCCGCTCAGACCAGGGCGCGGGGATGGAAAGCATGAAACACCCAGAAAATGAGAAACGTTCAAAAAACGTTTGATTTGGCCACGAAACGGAGTGAAATGCCGCGCGGCGCCCAAAAACCAGCTCACAGTCTGGCCGGAGGAGCGAAAAGACAGATCGGGATGGGCCGCAAGGCTCAGAAGGGCCTTGTGATTCATCGGGGGTTTGCAAAACCGCAGACCGCCCGGGGACGCGCTTTCCACACCTACGCTATGAACAGGTTCTGAAAACGCGCCATGGCGCTCCATGACGCGCCCGTGAGGGGCGGCGAGAGGAAGCTGAGCAAGACACGGACAGTAGGCACACCAGGCTTTTTGCTCCTTTATCAATAGCAATATGTCCTAGTAGATACTGCGCGAAGCGGTATTCTTGGCACCCAAAATTCGCTACTGTTTTTGCGCTGCCAGGCAGATAAAGCTGCGCGAACGCGCCTGAAAGGACGCGCCTACCAGCTGCCGCTGGCGCCGCCGCCGCCAAAGCTGCCGCCGCCGCCCGAGCTGAAGCCGCCGCCACTGAAGCCGCCGCCCCCGCCGCCAAAGCCGCCGCCGCTCCATCCGCCGCCTGAGCTGCTGCCGCCACCGCCCTTGCCGCCGCCCGACAGGGCGATCAGCCAGACGAAGAAGGCGACGATGAGCGCCGCCACCACGCTGAAGGTCAGAAAGAAGGTGATGGCGCCGCCTGCCAGCCCTGCCGTGAAGGCCCCTTTCTTGCGCCCGAACAGGCTGCGCAGCACGCCAAGGCAGGCGATGACGAAAAACAGGATGAAGAAGATGAGTTCCGGCCCCGTTGCGCTCCGGTTTGCGTCGGCCTGGGCGGGCAGCGGCAGGTCTTCGCCACGGATGCGGGCGGCCACGGCGTCGATGGCGGCCTGAAGGCCTCCCGCGTAGTCGCCCTGGCGGAAGTGCGGGGCCATCTGCTGGTCGATGATGCGTTTGGCGATGATGTCGGGCAGCGCGCCTTCCAGTGTGCGGGCCACTTCAATGCGCATCTTGCGCTCGCGCAGGGCCACGATGATGAGGGCGCCGTCGCCCACGTCCTTGCGCCCCAGCTTCCAGGCGCTGGCCACGCGGTTGGCGTAGGCGGCAATGTCTTCGGGCGCGGTGGTGGGCACCATGAGCACGGCCACTTGCGCGCCCCTTTCCTGCTCCAGCGCGGCCAGGCTGGCTTCGAGTGCGCTGGCTTGTTCGGCGGTGAGCGTGCCCGTCTGGTCGATCACGCGGGCGGTGAGCGCGGGTATGGCCTGCAGGGCCTGCGCACTGGCCGCCAGCGCCAGGGCCAGCCACAAGGCCAGCGCCAGCAACCAGCTCAGCCAGCGCGGCGGGCGGAAGGCGAAGGGGGCGGCAAGGGCATTCATGACGGTCAGGCTTGGAGCAAAAGAAAGCAGATGCGGAAGATGCCAGAAAGCGGCGGCATGCCGCCGTTTTTCCGGCAGGCCGCTTTCAGGCTTGCGGCCAGGCCGTGCGCAGCTCCTTCTCCGGCTTTCAGCCGCCCGGAGCCTCACGGCGCGGGGCGGGGCAGGCGGTCCAGCCAGGCGGCGAGGTCGGCAATGGCGGCGTCGGCGGCTTCGCGCATGGCTTTGGCGCCGCCGGCGGCGTCGGGCGTGGGGGCGGGGCGCTGGACGGTGAAGGTGCGCTGGCCCAGCAGGCGCTGGCTGGCGCGCGGAGCGATGAGGGTGGCGCGAATCTGGATGCGGGCGTGACTGCGGTTTTCGGCTTCAAAGACCTGGCTGAAGTCGTCCAGGTGCACGCGCAGCTCGGCTGCGGCCAGCCCTTCGCCCGCGCCGACGACGGGGCGGCTGGCGGCCAGGGTTTCGCGCAGGCGCTGGGTGAGCAGCTCGGGCGGACTCATGCTCCAGCGTGCGCGCGCGTAGGGGCGGGGCTGATCGGCTTCGTTTTTGTAGGCCAGGCGGTAGAGCATGGCGGGGCCGTCCAGCGCGGCGGGCGCGGTCACGGCAGGCAGGGCCAGGGGCGGCTGGCTGGCCGCGCCGCCGGCCGCTGCGGCGGCGGGCAGGCCGAGGTCGTAGCTGGCAGGGCGCGCGGGCTTGTCTGGCAAAGGGGTGCTGCATGCGGCAAGCAAGGCGGCGGCCAGGGCAAGAACCCAGGCCCAGGCTGGCGCGAAGGCGCGTGAGGGGGCGGCGGCGGTCTGGTTCATGGCGGTTTCAGCAGGAAATCAGGGCGGCGGGGCGAATCAAAAAACGGAGCAAATCAAGAGGGTACCGAAACGGGTTCTGCTCGCTTTCCACTAGGACGTATAGCTATGCTTTTAGGAGCGAAATTGAGGCTTGTCTGCATGCTGGATGGCTCATGGCCCGTGCGCTTTCAGGGTGCGGGAATGACGACGGGCGTTTCAGCCGGGGCGCCGCCTGTGGCAAAGCCCGGTTCGCCAGGGCCAGGGGGGATGGGGCCATAGCCAAAGAGCAGCGATTGCGGGTTCTCGGTGAAGGTGGCGGCGGCGCGGTCCACGCGGCGCAGGGCGCTGCTGGCGTGGTGGGTGGCTTGCTGGATGCCGGGCAGGGTGTCGGCAGCCAGGATGCCGGCGCTTTCGTTCAGGCTCTGAAGCGCGCCGCCGTTGGCGGTGAGGCTTTGCATGCCGTTTTTGACGCTGGCGGCGGCGGCCTGCAAATCGCCCGTGGCGCGGCGGGCCTGCGCGGCCACGTCTTCAAAGCCCTTGAGGGTGGCGGTGGCCTGCCTGACGAGGACGGGAATGCTGCTGTGGCTGGGGCCGAACTGGGCGGTGATGGTGCGGTTGGTGTCGTCAGCGAGTTTGGCAATGCTGCGGGCGGCGCCCGCCATGTCGCGGGTGGCTTCGCCAAGGTCGTGGATGGCCTGGGCGATGGCTTTGCGGTTGTCTTCTTCCAGCAGGGCATTGATGCGCGAGGTGGCTTCGCTGGCCTGGCTCATGAGCACGCGGGCGTGGTCGGTGAATTCGCCCAGCAGGCCGCTGCGCAAAGGGATGCGGGGCAGCTGGCCGCGTTCGGCCTCGATGGCCTCGGTGCTGCGGCCATCGTTGTCAAGCTGCACGTAAGACAGGCCGGTGATGCCCTGGTAATCGAGCCGCGCGTAGGTGGAGCGGGTGATAGGCGCGCCTTTGTCCACTTCAATGCGCACGAGCACGTTGCCCAGCTTTTCGCGGTCAAAGCTGATGCGGGTGACTTTGCCGACGGTGACGCCGCGAAAGCGCACGGGGGCTTGCTCTTGCAGGCCGCTGATGGGCTCGTGTGTGCTCATTTCGTAGGCGTCGCGCACGGTGCGGTCGCTGGTGAGCCAGGCGGCCAGGCCGATGAGCATGGCGCTGACGATGAGCACGAACAGGCCGGCAGCCAGGGCGTGTGATTTGTTTTCCATTCAGGCTCCTGAAGATGGGGCAGCAGGGTGCGCCAGGCGGGCGGCCAGATGCGCCAGCTGCGGCAGGTCAGAGATGGCGCGCAGGCCCCGCTCGCCCAGGAAGAAGTGGCGGATGAAGGGGTGGTCAAACGCCAGCACTTCGGCCACGGGCGCGGCGATGATGACGCGCTGCTCGGCCAGCACGGCCACGCGGCTGGAGAGGGCAAAAAGCGTGTCCAGATCGTGCGTGACCATGACGACGGTCAGGCCCAGCTCCTGGTGCAGCGATTGCAGCAGCGCACAAAAGGCATCGGAGCTGTCGGGGTCCAGCCCGGCCGTGGGTTCGTCCAGCATGAGCAGGGGCGGATCCATGATGAGCGCGCGCGCCAGCGCCACGCGCTTGATCATGCCGCCCGACAGCTCGGCGGGCATCTTGTGCGCGTCGCCCGGCTTCAGGCCCACCATTTGCAGCTTGAGCAAGGCGGCGCGGCGCACCAGTTCATCAGGCAGGGTGCGCAGCTCGCGCAAAGGGAAGGCAATGTTGTCCAGCACGCTGAAGGCGGAAAACAGCGCGCCTTGCTGAAAGAGCATGCCCACGCGCGCCGCCGCGCCCGGCCGGCCCAGCTCGGCGGCGGGCCGCCCCAGCACGCGCACGCTGCCAGCCGCTGGCGTGTTCAGCCCCAGCATCTGGCGCAGCAGCACGGTCTTGCCGGTGCCGGAGCCGCCCACGAGCGTGAGCACTTCGCCCCGCCGCACGGTGAGATCGAGGTCTTTGTGAATGACCACGCGCCCGCCCTCGGGCAGCGCGAAGGCGCTGGTCAGGCCCCGGATTTCAATGACGGGATCGCCCGGCGCGGGCAGCAAGGGAGCGTCGCTGCGCCCGCTCATATGCCCACGCTCTTGAACAGCACGGCAAACAGCGCGTCAATGAGAATGACCGCCGTGATGGCCGCCACCACCGAGGCCGTGGTGCCGCGCCCCAGGCTCTCGGTATTGGGCTTGACTTGCAGGCCGTAGTGGCAGCCGATGAGCGCAATGGCCACGCCAAACACCACCGACTTGCCCACGGCCAGCGCCAGATTGCTCACGCGCACGGCTTGCGGCAGCGTGTGCATGAAAAAGCTGGGCGTGATGCCCAGCGTGATGTCAGCCGCCAGCATGCCGCCCAGCAGCGCCATCAGCGAAGTCCACACCACCAGCAGCGGCATGGCCACGGCCAGCGCCAGCGCGCGCGGCAGCACCAGCCTGAAGCCTTGGGCGATGCCGAGCACGCGCATGGCGTCCAGCTCTTCGGTCACGCGCATCACGCCAATTTGCGCCGTGATGGCCGAGCCGGAACGCCCCGCAATCAGCACCGCCGCCAGCAGCGGCCCCAGCTCGCGAATCAGCGCCAGGCCCAAAATGTCCACGATGAAGGCATCCGCGCCAAACTGCCGCAGCACCTGGCTCATCAGATAGGCCAGCACCACGCCAATCAAAAAGCCCACCAGCGCCGTAATAGGCAGCGCCTGCGCGCCGATGTGATAAAGACTGCCCGAAAAATCGCGCCACGGCCCGGCCTGCGGCGCGCGCGCCAGGCGCAGCGCGTCCAGAAAAAGCTGGCCCATGATCTGAACGAAGCCGCGCACCTGCGCCAGCGCGCCTTCCACGCCCTGGCCCAGGCTGTCAAAACGCTGCGCGAAGCTGGCATACCCGCCAGCGGCGGGCGGCAGGGCGGGCTGGTTTGCCACACGCTCCAGCAGTGCGCGCTGCGCCTGGCTGGCGTGCAGCGCGGCGGGCCACTGGCGGCCCCAGCCGTCCCACAGCACCAGCGCGCCCAAGTGGTCAAACCCGGCCAGGCCACGCAAATCCCATTCGCCAGCGCTGCCCGCCGCTTGCGCCAGCGTTTTCCGCAGGCGCGGCAGCACGCCTTTTTGCGCCAGCGCCGCCGCCGTCCACACGCCTTGCGGCTGGGCGCAGCCACGGGCAGCAGGCAAGACGGCCAGGCGGGGAGTGGAGTCAGTCATGCAGGCGTTGGGGATTGCAAGAAAAGCAAGTAAAGGAAAAAGCGGGCAAATGCGGGCATTTCAGACCGTTTTGATGCGTAACACCCATTAGACTGCCCGCCAGCCATTTGATTCAACATTATCTTTTATTCCCAAGGAGAAGACATGGCCCTGAGCTTTGGCAAACGCGAGAACGAATCACAACCCACTCCCGTGCGTCCGCTGGGCGCTGCGCCCGCTGCGTCGCCCGTGCAGCCGCTGGGCGCGCATGCCGCCAGCCAGGCCGCGCAGGCGGCCGCTGACAACGGCGCGCGCCTGACGGTAGGCGCCAACATCAAGCTCAAGGGCGTTGAAATCACCGATTGCGACACGCTGGCCGTGGAAGGCACAGTGGAAGCCACCATCAACGCCCGCGTCATCCAGATTGCCGACAAAGGCGCCTTCAAAGGCACCGCCGAAATCGACACGGCTGAAATTCGCGGCCTGTTCGAAGGCACGCTCACCGTGCGCCAAAAGCTCATCATCTACCCCACCGGCAAAGTCACCGGCAAGGTGCGCTACGGCAAGATCGTGATTGAGGAAGGCGGTCAGCTCTCCGGCGAAATCACGGCTGACGCGCAGGCTGGCAAATCCTGACCACAAACGTACCGCAGGCATTTTCCATGCGTGCCCTGCGCGCCTTCCATCGGGCTGCTTCGGCAGCCTTTTTCATGGCCTGCGCCCTGCTGGCCGCAGGCTGCGTCAGCAACGCCCCCACGCCGCACGGCAGCGTGCAGGGCGCCGAATTTGGCGGGCAGGAGCTGCTGCAAAGTGAAGGCAACCGCCTGGCGGGAACCGCCATGCAGGCCAATCTGCAAAGCCTGCTGTTGCTGGCCGACAAGCTCTACCGCCGCAATCCCGTGCAGTGGCGCAAAACCGCCGCCTCGCGCGAGGCTGCCCTGCTGGCCATCCGCCAGGCCGTCATGCAGGAAGCTGACGAGGCAGCCGGGCAGGAGCCGCCCGAGCAGGAATCCGCCTCTGCCATCGCCTGGCCCGCGCTGCAAGGGCGGCGCGACGTGGCCGCGCTGGCGCTGGCGCTCTCGCCTGATTTCACGGGCGACCGCGTGGCGGCCTTCGTCATCGCTTGCGCCGACACCCTCATCACCGCCCACGGCGGCCAGCGCCAGTTCCATTACCTGAGCGGCCCCGACCCCCAGCACATCTACAACGCCGCCCGCAACATGGAAATTGCGCTGTGGATTCTCAACACCCGCCGCGACAGCGCAGGCCGCCCCTTGCTGCTGGCCAACGAAGCTGGCCCCGCCGGGCGAAACCTCAGCTTCGAGCGCGAGTTCGGCAAGATCATTGGCCGCCTGGATCTGGTGGCCGCGCACCTGACCGAGCGCCACCGCCGCGCCGCCATTTCCTTTCTCCAGGGCATGGCTGCCGCCCCGCTGCTGACTTTCCTGCCCGTGCGTTAGCCGCACACCGCTTTTCACTCTCAAAGCCGCAGCAACAAGGCAAGGTAATCAAGTATTAACAAATAGCACAAACCCTGAATATCTTCTTAAATGGTGGAACCGCCGAGCCAGACGGCAAACCATTGCCGTTCCAATCGGGCAGATCACATGCCGTGGCGGTCAATACCGAATTTGCCGCCAAAGGCGCATAGCGAATAGGGTCCTGGATAAAGCCAATAAAATCGGCGCGCCCTGTGATTTTGAAGCGGCGTTTTTAGGCGGCGTTCGATTAAATGGCCGCCATTTTCAAAGGAAAACAAATGTTTATCGTATCATTGGAATATATTAAAGGATTGCCGGAAGTCGAAGCCTGTTTGCCCGAGCACATTGCGTATCTCGAACGGTATTACAAAGAGGGCATCTTTTTGATGTCGGGGCGCAAAAAGCCGCGCACTGGCGGCATTATCCTGGTGAAGGCAGATCATCGGGAACAGGTGGAAAGGCTGATTCGGGAAGATCCATTTCACCGCGAAGGCGTGGCGGAATACCAGATTACTGAATTTGTTCCCACCAAAACCGCCGAAGATTTAAGTCAATATCGGGAAACAGCCTGAAAACCGCGCCCAATAAAAAAGCTGCCAGCCCGCGAAGGACTGGCAGCTTTGAATACCGGGCGCGGGGCAAGCGCCGAGGTGAGGCGCTTGACTCCCGGCAGGGCTGGCTCTTTACATGTCCATGCCCATGCCGCCCATGCCGCCCATGCCACCGGGGGCGGCAGGGGTTTCTTCCTTCGGGGCCTCGGCCACCATGCATTCGGTGGTGAGCATCAGGCCGGCCACGGAAGCGGCGTTTTGCAAGGCGGTGCGGGTGACTTTGGTGGGGTCCAGAATGCCCAGCTCGATCAGGTCGCCATACTGGCCGTTGGCGGCGTTGTAGCCAAAGTTGCCTTTGCCTTCCAGCACCTTGTTCACGACCACGCTGGCTTCGTCACCGGCGTTGATGACGATTTCGCGCAGGGGCGCTTCAATGGCTTTGAGCACGAGCTTGATGCCGGCGTCCTGATCGGGGTTGGCGCCTTTGATGTCGCCAGCGGCCTGACGGGCGCGCAGCAGGGCCACGCCGCCGCCAGCGACGATGCCTTCTTCCACGGCAGCGCGGGTGGCGTGCAGGGCGTCTTCCACGCGGGCTTTCTTTTCTTTCATTTCCACTTCGGTGGCAGCGCCTACCTTGATGACGGCCACGCCGCCAGCGAGCTTGGCCACGCGCTCTTGCAGTTTTTCGCGGTCGTAGTCGCTGGTGGCTTCTTCGATTTGCACGCGGATTTGCTTGACGCGCGCTTCAATGTCTTCGGCCTTGCCGGCGCCGTCGATGATGGTGGTGTTTTCCTTGCCCACTTCGATGGTTTTGGCCTGGCCCAGATCGGCCAGCGTCACTTTTTCAAGCGACAGGCCCACTTCTTCGGCAATGACTTTGCCGCCGGTGAGGATGGCGATGTCTTCCAGCATGGCCTTGCGGCGGTCGCCGAAGCCGGGGGCCTTGACGGCCACCACTTTCAGGATGCCGCGAATGGTGTTCACCACCAGCGTGGCCAGGGCTTCGCCTTCCACGTCTTCGGCAATGATGAGCAGCGGACGGCCGGCCTTGGCCACGGCTTCCAGCGTGGGCAGCAGGTCGCGGATGTTGCTGATCTTCTTATCAAACAGCAGCACGTAGGGGTTTTCCAGCACGGCGGCTTGTTTGTCGGGGTTGTTGATGAAGTAGGGGCTGAGGTAGCCGCGGTCGAACTGCATGCCTTCGACCACGTCCAGCTCGTTGTTCAGGCTCTTGCCGTCTTCCACGGTGATGACGCCTTCCTTGCCCACTTTGTCCATGGCGTCGGCAATGATTTGGCCGATGGATTCGTCCGAGTTGGCGGAAATGGTGCCGACCTGGGCGATTTCCTTGCTGGTGGTGGTGGCCTTGCTGGCTTTTTTCAGTTGCTCGACGAGTTCAGCCACGGCTTTGTCGATGCCGCGCTTCAGGTCCATCGGGTTCATGCCGGCGGCCACGTATTTCATGCCTTCGCGCACGATGGCCTGGGCCAGCACGGTGGCGGTGGTGGTGCCGTCGCCAGCGGTGTCGCTGGTTTTGGAGGCCACTTCCTTGACCATTTGTGCGCCCATGTTCTGGAGCTTGTCTTTCAGCTCGATTTCCTTGGCGACGGACACGCCGTCTTTGGTGATGGTGGGTGCGCCAAAGCTGCGTTCCAGCACCACGTTGCGGCCTTTGGGGCCCAGGGTTGCCTTCACGGCGTTGGCCAGGATGTTCACGCCTTCAACCATGCGGGCGCGGGCGTCAGAGCCGAAAACAACGTCTTTTGCTGCCATTTGTGTGTATCTCCGTAAAAAGCCGGGATCAGGCCCGGCAGAAATCAAAAATCAAAAGGGATCAGGCGGCGCGCCAATATGTTGCGAGTTGCTGCAAGACGGACGCAGGATGAATGCAGATGGCGGCGCAGCCCGGGAAAAATCACTTCTCGACGACGGCGAACAGGTCGTCTTCCTTCATCACCAGCAGCTCGTCGCCGTCCACCTTGACGGTCTGGCCGCTGTATTTGCCAAACAGCACGCGGTCGCCCACTTTCACGCTCAGGGCCTTGGTTTCGCCCTTGTCGTTGGTCTTGCCGGGGCCGACGGCCAGCACTTCGCCCTGGTCAGGCTTTTCGGCGGCGTTGTCGGGGATGACGATGCCGGAGGCCGTTTTGGTTTCGTTTTCCAGGCGCTTGACGATCACGCGATCGGCGAGGGGACGCAGTTTCATGGACATTCCTTCAAAAGGTTGCTTGAAAAAAGAGGACTGGCAGGGGCCTTGCGGCGGGCCTGCCAGGCTGAATGCATGGCGGCGGGCTGGTTTGTTAGCACTCGCCGCCAACGAGTGCCAATGATAGGGGCGGGCTTCGGGCTTTCAAGGCCCCGCTGGCAAAGAAAGCACCATCGCCCGCTTCTTCCTGCCCGTCTGCCCGGTTCGCCCCGCCGCTGCGCGCCTTGCCGCCGCGCCGCCTTTCGCCTTGAAACGATTCGCCTGTCTGGCTAACCGCTGTTGCCGCTGCCAGGTGCGCTCGGGCAGGCCCAGGCAAAAAAAGCCGCCGCAAGGGCGAAGCGTCTTGCGGCGGCTTTTTTCAGGCGGGCGCGGGCTGCGCCTGCGGCATCAGCGGAACACCATGCCGCCGTCGATGAGCACGGCCTGGCCGGTCATGTAGTCAGAGTCGGGCGAGGCCAGGTAATGCACGAGCGAGGCCACGTCGGCAGGCACTTGCGGGCGGCCCATCAGGATGCCGGATGAGAAGCGCTTGAAGGCTTCGCCGGGCTGCCAGCCGTGAATCTTGGCCATTTCCTCGTCAATGCGGTCCCACATGCGGGTGCCCGCCACGCCGGGGCAATAGGCGTTCACGGTGATTTTGTAGGGCGCCAGCTCCTTGGCGGCGGTGACGGTGAGCGAGCGCACGGCGTGCTTGCTGGCGCAGTACACGCCCAGCAGGTCGTAAGACTCATGCGCGGCAATGCTGGCGGCGTTGATGATCTTGCAGATGCGGTCGCCGCCCTGCTTTTTCATT
The DNA here is from genome assembly GCF_001262075.1 of Ottowia sp. oral taxon 894. Classification (GTDB taxonomy): domain Bacteria; phylum Pseudomonadota; class Gammaproteobacteria; order Burkholderiales; family Burkholderiaceae_C; genus Ottowia; species Ottowia massiliensis. The sequence continues at coordinate 1,385,685 of NZ_CP012073.1, forward strand.
TGCTCGGCGGCGGCCTGAATGCCAAAGAGCACGCCCTTGACGTTGATGCCGAACACGCGGTCAAAGTCGGCGGCGGTGACTTTGTCCAGCGGCATGACGTCTTCAATGCCCGCGTTGTTCACGAACACGTCGATGCGCCCGAAAGCCTGCACGGCGTGCTGCACCAGCGCGAACTGGTCTTCGCGGCGGCTCACGTCGCCACGGAAGGCGGTGACGGCCTGGCCTGCGGCCTTGAATTCGGCCTCGGTCTTTTCCAGCGTGGCGGCATTGATGTCAGACAAGACGATCCTGAAGCCATCCTGCGCCAGCCTCTGGGCAATGCCTTTGCCCAGGCCGTCGCCTGATCCGGTAATGACAGCTACTTTTTCAGTCATGGTGTCTCTCCTTTGCTGACTGGGTTGAGAAAAGCGGGCCGCAGGATGCGGAAAACGATAATTTCAATTCAAAAAGAGGAGCAAATTCAATGCCTTTAAAACAGCATGTGTCGCAATGAATACGGGGACCTCACGCTATCAAAAAAGAAGCTAAAACTGATAGACCACCACCAAGAACTGATTACAGCCGCCAAGTCTGCGGCGGCCCAGAAGCTGACGCCGGTTTTATCACTGCGCATGGCAATGCGACTGCACTTTTCTTGCGCCTGGCGCAGAAGTTTTCGCTCGACTCACTCTCTGCTCACTCGCGCGCGCCTGCGGCGCTGGCTGCTGCGCGCTCCAGGCGGTCGCGCACGCCTTCCCATTCGATTTCGGGCGGGGGCGTTTCCACCCAGATGAGCTTGACTTGCGCCTGGTCAAACGCGCGCAGCGTGGCAAACAGCTCGTGCGCGGCCTGCGCGGGGTTGTCGGGCATGCGGCGCAAGATCAGCTTGCGCGAGGCGGATTTCAGCGCGGCGCGCGACCACACGGCAATGTGCGCGGCCTCGCTGCCCAGCAGCTCCAGCGCGGTTTTCAGCATCTTGCCGTCCATCAGCCGCACCGTGGCGCGGGGCGCGTAATGGGCGGCCAGCGTGCCGGGGGCCTGGGGGCCGGGCGCGGCCAGCTCGTCTGGATGGCGCACGCGGCAGCCCGCCGCTTTTTCCAGCTCGGCGCGCGAAATCGCTCCGGGGCGCAGCAGCACGGGCTGGCCGCGCGTGCAGTCCACGATGGCCGATTCAATGCCCACCGCGCAAGCGCCGCCGTCCAGCACCAGCACGTCTGCGAATTCTTCTGCCACGTGCGCCGCCGTGGTGGGGCTGACGCGCCCGAAGCGGTTGGCGCTGGGCGCGGCCAGCCCGTGCACGCCGCGCGCCGCGCAGGCCGCCAGCAGGCTTTGCGCCACGGGGTGCGCGGGGCAGCGCAGGCCAATGCTGGCGTGCCCGCCCGCCGCTTCGTCCGCCACGCCCTCGCGGCGCGCGAGGATGAGCGTGAGCGGCCCGGGCCAGAAGGCGGCCATCAGCCGCTGCGCCAGATCAGGCACTTGCCGCGCGAAATGCCCGGCCGCTTCGCTGCCTGCCACATGCACGATGAGAGGGTGGCTGGCGGGCCGGCCCTTGAGGGCGAAGATGCGGCGCACGGCCCCGGCGTTTTCGGCATCGGCGGCCAGGCCATACACGGTTTCGGTGGGCAGGCCCAGCAGCTCGCCGGCGGCCACGGCGTCGGCGGCCTGCGCCAGCGCGCCGGGTTGGGTGGGGTCAAGAATCATGATGGGTGAGCAAGGCGGAAATACTTCGATTTTGATAGCGGCCCGCGCAGATTCCACTAGGACCTGGGGCCGATTTGTGCCTGAAAAGCCAGGCCGCTTCAGCTGGTGGCCTCGTCCACGAACACCGTGAGCACGCCCGCATAGCCCAGCAGGCGGCGGCTGGCGATTTCGCCGCCGGAGAAAAAGCCGGTGAGCGGCACATCGCCCAGAGCCTGGCGAATGGTTTGCAGCTCCGCGCCCGGATGGCCAAAGTGAGGGCCGCCCCGGCTGGCGCAGCTGACGTAAATGGCCCCGGCAATGCGCCGCGCCGGATGCGGCTGCGACAGCGGCGGCGGCGCGGCCAGCGCGGCGGCGGTTTCGGCGGGAATGAAGGCCGGCTCAAGCAGGTCCCGAATGCCCGAGCAGATGCGCCGCAGGTCGGCGCGGGCCTTGGCGGCGTCGCGCTGGCAAAAAGCCAAGCGCTGGCCGCAATGCACTGCGTCAGCCACGGCCAGGCCGCGCTGGCCGGGGTCAATGCCCACAAGGTGGCGCGCCAGCACATCGGCGCCGAAGCGGCCATGCCGCAGGGCCAGCTCTTCGCTCATGCCGCAACTGACTGCGGGGCAGGCTGCTTGCGCGTCGCACAGACCCACCAGCATTTGCCGCACGGCGTGCATGGCCTGCTGGGGCTGGCACAGATCGATTCGCATGTCGTCCAGCATCACGTCAAGAGCAGGCTCGCCGTCGATTTCAAACACCATGTTGCCTTCGCTTCGCGTGATGGTGTGCCAGGGGCCAACCGGATGGCAGCCTTGCGTGACGCGGGTGATGAGCGGCACGCCCTCGCCAAAGGCCACGCCCGTGAGGCCGCCGCTGAACACGCCGCCCAGCAGCGCGCCGCCCGCCATGCCGCCCGAGCGCGAGGCGGCCATCTGCACGGTAGCGCCCCGGCTGGCCGCCAGGCCGCCAAACAGATGGCCGCACGCCGTGCAGTCGGCCAGCTCGGCAATCAGGCCCGCCACATCGGGCGTGTGCGCGTCGGCATGCACCAAGGCGGCCTGCGGAGAAAAAACGCCCTGGCGGCGCAGCGGAGCGACGCCTGAAAACACGCGCCACTGCTCTGGCGGCAGCTCGCAGAGCATGACGGACAGGGCCGGCTCGTCAAGATATTCCGCATTGCTCGCGGCCACGCCCGCGCCCACGGCGCCCGCCCAGCCCAGCACGCCCGGCAGCGCCTCGGCCAGCCAGTCCAGCAAATGCTGTGCGTGGGGCACGTAAGGGCTGGTGATGTAAAGCAGCCCCAGCGTGGGGCTGCTGGCGTAGCCGGGCAGCGCCATTTGCGCGCGCAACTGCGCCAGCGCCAGGTGCGCCGCCATTTGCCACTGCGGGTGCGTGGCGTGGCCAACGGGAAAAAGCTTCATGCCGTCAAGCGGGCCTTAATCGAGTGAGCCTGAAAGCCTGCCCGGAAGTCTGGCCTTGAGGAACCGCGAATCGGAATGGCCGCAAGGCGCAAACCGCCGCCGGGTCTTGTGGCCGGCAAGGGTTTGCAACGCAGCAGAGCGCCCGAGGCCCGCGCTTTTGCCCCCCACGGACAGGCCATGAGCAGGTTCTTCATGACAAGTCTGCGGCGCTTGCACCTCTGGCCGGCTTGCCTTTGCGGGGCGCTGCGGCCTTGCCTGCCTTGCCGCCCGCCTTGGCGGCGGCTTTGGTGGTTCCGGCGGTTTTCGCGCGGGTCTTTGCGGCGGTTCTGGGCGCCGTTTTGGCGGCTGGCCGGGCGGCGGTCTTGTCCACGGCCTGGGCCGCCTTTGCGTCAGCCGCCTTGGCCGCAGGGTCCTTGGCGGCAGGCGGGGCCATGGGCGCCGTCATGGCGCTGGCGGCTGTGGCGGCCGTCGCCGCCGTCGCAGCGGCCATGCTCTGGAATTGCTGGGTCAGCGCATTCCACCACTGCAACGGGTCGGGCACGGCGCTATTGACTGCTGCCGCAGGCTCGGGCTTGGCGGCCTCAGGCGCAGCCCGGGTTGCCGCCGGAGGCGGCGGCGCGGAAGCGGCCGCTGCGGCTGGCCTGGGCGCTGCCGCTGGCATGGCAAAAGCGCGCGCCAGCTCGGCAGCGCCCACGTTCATGCTTTGCAGCGTGGCCAGCGTCATCTTCTGCACTTCCAGCGCCTGAATGCCCGCCTTGATGGCCGCAGCGTTTTGCTCCAGCCAGAACAGCACCGTTTTCAGCTCTGCAATGCGCTTGTCCAGCTCCTGCTCGCTCACGGTGGGCATCAGCCACGCGGAAGCGCCTTTGCCCGTGAAAAAGTCCAGGCCCGGAAAGAAATTGCCGAAATCAAATACGCCGCCCGACTGGCCCATGCTGGTCTCCTGAAGTTGTAGAAAGTGCAATGAGAATACCGCGCGCGGCGCACCCGAACCACTGTTTTCAGCGCGCGCGAACGGCCGGAGAAAGACGGGCGCTTTCTGGAGCGCTGGCCGATTCATCCTCCGCCGCAGCCTGCGGGTCAGGCCGCCCCAGCGCGCGCACGGGCACGCGCAGCTCAATGGAGCCTTTCATGCCGGAGCCGTCTTCAAAGATGAGCGTCAGCGGCACATCGGCGCGCGGCGTCAGCGGCTGCTTCAACCCCATCAGCATCAGGTGTCCGCCGCCGGGCTTGAGCGCTACCGCCTGCCCCGCTGGCAGCGGCAGCGCAGGCGTGGCGTGCATGCGCATCACATCGCCTTGCAGCGACATTTCGTGAATTTCAATGCGCTCGGCCAGCGGCGAAGAAGCGCCCACCAGCCGGGCAGGGGCCGCAGACTTCAGCGTCATGTACACCCCCGCCGTCTGCTGGCCCGGCACGGTGGCGCGCGCCCAGACGCGCTCGACGGCCACATCAATCAATCCGCCCTTGGGCTGCGCCCAGGCCGCGCTGGCGGCCAGCATGGCGGCCAAAGCCAGAAAATAGGATTTGCGCATGACCGGAAAACTCCTTTGCGTGCCAATCAAAACCAGCTTGCAATTATGAAAGCCGCGCGATGAAAACCGCGCGGCGCCATGAACCACAGATGAACGCGCGCTTCAGGCCGCATTCAGACCGCTCGGCGGAAGATGCGCTCATCGTTTTTTCTGTTTCTTTCGAAGGAGTCCATCCATGAAAACCAGAAACCTGCTCGCCATGGCCACGCTGGCCGCCACGGCCGCGCTGGCGCTGCCGGCCGCCGCCAAAGAAAAATCGGCCTTGGTCGTGCCTGGCGGCCCGGCCTACGTGGCGCCGCCGGGCTATGTGGTCACGCCCGGCTACATGCCGCCGCCTGAAAAACCGCGCAAGCACAAATACCGCATCTCGTCTTCACAGGTGCGCCACATCCTGCGCTCGGCGGGCTACCGCCGCATTCATGACGTGGATTTCGACGATGGCCGCTGGGAAGCCGAAGCCATCAACCCCGCCGGCTACCGTGTCAAGCTGCGCCTGCCGCCCGATGGCAGCGCCATTTATGAAAAACCGGACTGGGATGGCGACGACGATGACGATGACGACGATTGAATGACCGTTTCTCTGCTGTCCCGCCGCCTTTGCAGCAGCGGCGCCCAAGCGTCTTGCCTTGCCAGCCCCCTCCTTTCCGCCACACCGGCGCGAAAAGAGCGGGGCGCATGAAGCAAGGCGCAGACCGTAGCGCCGGTTTTTCGCTCCTTTATCAATAGCATGATGTCCTAGTGGAAACCGCGCAATATGCTATTTCCGTCCTCTGAATTTGCTCCTGTTTTTGATGATGCGGGGCCTGCGATGCCAACCGTGGTTCCGGCCATCTGCCGCGCCCCAGTCCGCCCGCAGGCATTTGACGGACGGGTTGCCGCATGAAAGAGCGCCTTCACCGGGGCGGGAGCAGTCCGTCTTGGCAAAACCAGAAAGCGCGGCCACGGCGCGCGTCTTCATAATTTGCCGCACCTCTTGAGTTGAGCAATTGCCCTTGGCTACCGAACAGGAACTCTCCGACTTTCTCAAAAGCGTGGAAAAGCGCGCCTTCAAGCGTGCCGTCTGGCAAGTGCGCGATGACGACGCGGCGCTGGACATCGTGCAAGACAGCATGCTCAAGCTGGCGCTGCGTTATGGCGACCGCCCTGCGCAAGAGCTGCCGCTGCTGTTTCAGCGCATCCTGGCCAATCAGACGATGGACTGGTTTCGCCGCCAGAAAACGCGCGACGCCCATCTGGCCAGCGCGGCCGATCTGATCAGCGGCGATGAAGAAGAGGGCGGCCCCGACGCGCTTGAAGTGCTCCAGGCCATTGCGGGGGCCGAGGCCGCCGCCGAAAGCGCCGAAACCTCCCTGAGCCGCCGCGAAGTGCTGCGCCTGATTGAAAAGGCGCTGCAAGAGCTGCCTGCGCGTCAACGCGAAGCCTTTCTGTTGCGTTACTGGGAAGAGCTGGATGTCGCCGAAACAGCCGCCGTCATGGGCTGCTCGGCTGGCAGCGTCAAAACGCACTGCTCGCGCGCCACGCAAGCGCTGGCCCGCACGCTCCAGGCCCAGGGAATTTCGCCATGACCACCCAGAAACGCATCGACCAATTCGCCAACCGCATCGCCGCCCGGCTGGAAGGCGGCGGCGTGCCGCATGACGTCAGCGAACGCCTGCGCATCGCGCGCCAGCAGGCGCTGGCCGCGCGCAAAACCGCTGCGCTCGCCGCCGCACAGCCCGCGTCTGCCATCGTGACGCAAGGCCGCCATGCGGCGCTGGCCGCAGGCGGCGAGCCTGGTTTTGGCTGGCTGGGCTGGCTGGCGCCCGCGCTGGCGCTGGCCGCGTTGCTGGCAGGCCTGCTGGCCTTGCAGCCGCAGCAAATGCGCCTGCCCGATCCGCGCGTGGCCGAAGTCGATGCCGATCTCGTGGCCGATACCTTGCCGCCCAAAGCCTACGCAGACCCGGGTTTTCTGCAATACCTGCGCCTGACCCAGCCGCCAGCCAACGTGCATTGACTTTTGCGCCGCCCCTTCGCCATGAAATACCCGCCCCTGCCACGCTCCTTGCTGGCCGCCGTCTGCCTGCTGGCCGCCTGCGCCGCGCATGCCCAGCCGTGGACGGCGCTCACGCCGGAGCAGCAAACCGCCCTGGCTCCGCTGGCCGCCCAGTGGCCCGGGATGAGTCCCGAGCAGCAAGGCCATTGGCTTGCTTTGGCGCAAAGCTATCGCAGCATGAGCGCGGACGAGCAGGCGAGCCTGCAAAGCCGCATGCGTGAGTGGGCCGCTCTCACGCCCCAGCAGCGCGCGCAGGCGCGCCAGAGCTTTGACGAAGCCCGCAGCGTGCCCGCTGACGAAAAAAAGCTCCGCTGGGAGGCCTACCAGCATCTGCCCCGGCAAGAGCGCGAACGGCTGGCGCGTGAGCCAGCCCCGGCCATTGGCGCGCCTGACAGCGCCAGATAATCGGCCGCTCACCGCCTGCGGCGCGCGCCTGTTGCGCCGCCAGGCTTTTTTGCTTCACCCGCTCCATCCGTTTTTTCATGCCTGCCCCCCCACTGCGCCGCCGCATGGCCTGCTGGCTGTACGAGGGCGTGCTGATGTTTGGCGTCGTCGTCGCGGCGGGCCTGGTTTTCAGCATTGCCGCCCAGATGCGCCACGCGCTTGAACACCGACACGCCATGCAGGCGTTTCTCTTTCTGGTGTGCGGCATCTACTTTTGCTGGTTCTGGTCCAAGGGGCAGACGCTGGCCATGAAAACCTGGCGCATCGGCATCACCGACCGGCAAGGCCGCCCCCTCACGCAGGCGCGCGCCGCCTGGCGCTACCTGCTGTGCTGGCTGTGGTTTCTGCCCCCGCTGGCCCTGAGCGCCCCTTTTCATCTGCCTGCGGCTGAAGTGGGCGTGCTCACCCTGGGCTGGATCGCCGTCTGGGCGCTGCTCTCGCGCTTTCAGCCCGAAGGCCAGTTCTGGCACGACGTGCTCGCCGGCACGCGCCTGACGGATGCGCGCGCGCCGAAAACGCCAGCTTCGCCCGCCCCTGCCTCTTCGCCCGCTCCTGCTTCCAATGCCGACGCCGCCTGACTCACCTTCCACGCCGCAAGCCCAGGGCGCTGCGGATATTTCCAGCGGCCTGCCGCCCAAACGCACCGGTCTGGCGCGCCTGTGGCATGCCTTCGGCTACTCGCTGGCGGGCTTGCGCGCCGCCTGGCGCGAGCCCGCCTTCCGGCAGGAAGCGGCGCTGAGCTTCGTGCTCGTTCCGGCCGCCTTCTGGCTGGGCCGCAACTGGGTGGAAACCGCCCTGCTCGCTGGCTCTTGCCTCATCGTCATGGTGGCTGAGCTGCTCAACAGCGGCATCGAGGCGGCCATTGACCGCATCGGCTTGCAACGGCACCCGCTTTCCAAACGGGCCAAAGACCTGGGCAGCGCCGCCGTGCTGCTGGCGCTGCTGCTGGCTGGCGGCATTTGGCTGGCCGCCATCTGCGCCCGTTTTGCGTGAAAAAGTTGCGGGGGAGGGCGCACGCAGACTGGCTTGACGCCGGTTTTTGCTGCGCCTGGCGCTGTCAGCGCCCTCCTTTTCATTCTGGTTTCCCTCAACGCCTGTCCGTTCATGAAAGAACCCGCCTTTTCCATTTGCGTTTATTGCGGCTCCCGCTCTGGCGCTGATCCTGCTTTTGCCGCCCTGGCCGCGCAAACGGGCCGCTGGATCGGCCAGCACGGCGGCCAGCTTGTGTATGGCGGCGGCAAAAACGGCCTTATGGGCGCTGTGGCTGATGCCACGCTGCAAGCGGGCGGCCGCGTCATTGGCGTTATTCCGCAGGCGCTGGTTGAGCGCGAGCATGCCCATCGCGGCTGCACCGAGCTGCACGTTGTGCAGACCATGCACGAGCGCAAGCACCTCATGGCCGCCCGCGCCAGCGCTTTTCTGGCCCTGCCCGGCGGCATTGGCACTTTCGAGGAATTTTTTGAAGCCTGGACGTGGCGCCAGCTCGGCTATCACGCCAAGCCCATTGGCCTGCTCAACCATGACGGCTTCTACGACGGCCTGCTGTCTTTTCTGCGCCATAGCCAGGCGCAAGGCTTCATGTCCCCCGATTTGATGGCGCTGGTTGATGTCGATACCCATCCAGCCGCCCTGCTGGAGCGCCTGGCCCGGGGCGCAGATGGCGAATTCAGCCCGCTTGCGGCGTCTTTTTAGCTCTTTTATCTATAGCATGACGTCCTAGTGGAATGTGCGCAAAGCGGTATTTTGACCCCTTTGAATCAGCTCCTGATTTTGATGGCGCCGGGCCAGAGGAGCCGGATGGAAGGCCAGAAGATCAAAAAGGCGCCAGGCGCGCGCCGCAAATGAAAAAGGGTGGCTGGGCCACCCTTTTTCAGACCACGCCCTGGGCGAGCATGGCATCGGCCAGCTTGACGAAGCCGGCGATGTTGGCGCCTTCCACGTAGTTCACCGCGCCCTGGGCGCGCTCGCCGTAGCGCACGCAGTTTTGGTGAATGTCTTTCATGATGGCGTGCAGGCGCTCGTCCACTTCCTGCGCCGTCCAGCCCAGCCGCATGGCGTTCTGGCTCATCTCCAGGCCCGAGGTGGCCACGCCGCCCGCGTTGCTGGCCTTGCCGGGCGCGTAGAGCGTGCCAGCGGCCAAAAAGACATCCACCGCTTCCAGCGTGCTGGGCATGTTGGCACCTTCGGCAACGCAGAGCACGCCGTTTTTGACCAGCGTTTTGGCGTCTTCGCCGTCCAGCTCGTTTTGCGTGGCGCAAGGCAGGGCGATGTCGGTTTTGACGTGCCAGGGGCGGCTGCCGGGCAGGAAAGTGAGGCCATGCCGCGCCGCGAAGTCGGCCAGGCGGCCGCGCTGCACGTTTTTCAGCTCCATCACGGCCAGCACTTGTTCGCGGCTCAGGCCCGCTTCATGCACCAGCGTGCCGCCCGAGTCCGACAGGGTGATGACTTTCGCGCCCATCTCCAGCGCCTTTTCGGCGGCGTACTGGGCCACGTTGCCGCTGCCGCTGATGGACACGCGCTTGCCTTCAAAGCCTTCGCTCTTGCGCGCGAGCATTTCCTGCGCGAAGTAGGCCACGCCGTAGCCCGTGGCTTCGGGGCGCATCAGGCTGCCGCCAAAGCTCATGCCTTTGCCGGTGAAGACGCAGGCGGCGCTGTTGCTGAGCTTTTTCATCATGCCGGCCATGTAGCCCACTTCGCGTGCGCCCACGCCAATGTCGCCAGCGGGCACGTCGGTGTCAGGGCCGATGTGGCGGAACAGCTCCTGCACCAGCGCCTGGCAAAAGCGCATGACTTCGGCGTCGCTCTTGCCTTTGGGGTCAAAGTCGGAGCCGCCCTTGCCGCCGCCCATGGGCAGCGTGGTGAGCGCGTTTTTGAAGCTTTGCTCGAAGGCCAGGAATTTCAGAATCGACAAATTCACGCTGGGGTGAAAGCGCATGCCGCCCTTGTAGGGGCCAATGGCCTTGCTGTGCTGGATGCGAAAGGCGCGATTGACTTGCGTGCGGCCCTGGTCGTCGGTCCAGCTCACGCGAAACTGCACCACGCGGTCCGGCTCGCACAGGCGCTCCAGCAGGGCGTATTCGCGGTACTGCGGGTTCTTCTCCAGGAAGGGCCAGAGGCTGGTAAGCACCTCGCGCACGGCTTGCAGAAATTCCGGCTGGTCCGGATCGCGCCGCTGCACATTGCGCAGAAAGTCTTCAAGGCTGGTTGTGGCTGTCATTTTTTCTCCTTTTCGTGGAAATAAACGTGATAAAGCGGCCCAGCCAGGCCGCCATTCGCCATGATATTCACTGCCTGACCGTGATACCGCGCTCTGCCATGCGCGCCTTGGCCTCGGCCACGGTGTGCTGGCCGTAGTGGAAGATGCTGGCGGCCAGCACGGCATCGGCCAGGCCTTGCTGCACGCCGTCGGCCAGGTGATCCAGCGTGCCCACGCCGCCAGAGGCAATCACGGGCACCGGCACGGCCTCGGCCACCGCGCGCGTCAGCGCCAGGTCAAAGCCGCTTTGCGTGCCGTCGCGGTCCATGCTGGTGAGCAATATTTCGCCCGCGCCCAGATCGGCCATCCGCCGCGCCCAGGCCACGGCATCCAGCCCCGTGTTCTGGCGGCCGCCGTGGCTGTACACCTCCCAGCCCGCGCCATCGGCGCGGCGCTTGGCGTCAATGGCCACCACGATGCACTGCGCGCCGTATTTGGCCGACGCCTCGCCAATCACCTCGGGGCGTGCAATGGCCGCCGAATTGAAGCTGGCCTTGTCCGCCCCCGCGTTCAGCAGGCGGCGCACGTCTTGCACGGTGCGCACGCCGCCGCCCACGGTGAGCGGAATGAACACGCGCGAGGCCACGGCTTCGATGATGGGCAGGATCAGATCGCGCCCGTCGCTGGTGGCGGTAATGTCCAGAAACGTCAGCTCATCGGCGCCCTGCTCGTTGTAGCGCGCGGCCACTTCCACCGGATCGCCCGCATCGCGCAGGCCCGTGAAGTTCACGCCCTTGACCACGCGGCCCGCAGTCACGTCAAGACAGGGAATGATGCGTTTGGCAAGCATGTTTGGTTTGACAGATGAAGGGTTGCTGACAGAATCCGCCGCCATGACAGCCTTGGCCATTTCTGACAACGGGCGCGTGCTCATTCCCGCCGCGCGCCTGCACGCCGAAGTGCGTGATGGCCGCCTGGCGCTCACGCCAGCTTCCCGGCGGTACGCCAACGCTACGCGGCGCTACGCGCCTATTTTGACAGCCACCTGCCGCCCGCCGAAGGGCGCAGCGCGGCCGACGAATTCATTGCCGAGCGCCGCGCCGAAGCCGAAGCCGCGCACGAGGCCAGCGACGGCCAGCCGGGCACATAGGCGGAAGAAGGCGTGATTTCGCTCCTTTGGCAATAGCAATACCTCCCCGCAGAAACTGCGCGAAACGCCTTTTAAACTTCCTTGAATTGCTCCTCTTTTTGATATGAATCTGCATGCCAGCCGTTCACGTCATTGACGCCTTCGTGCTCATCGCCATCTCGCGCGGCGAGGCGGGCGCCAGACTGCTGAAAATGGGCCTGCCGCCTGCCGGACCGCCCCCCGCGCGCTGGAACAGTTCAGTCTGGGCGCAGCCGCCTTTGCCCATACGCAGGCGCTGGCGCATGTGCAGCAGGCTATCCGCATTGCCGTGCAGCTGATCCGCTGCCCCCTTTTCACTCTCCAAGGAATCGCCATGAAACATTCCCTGCAACGTCTGCCCTCCCTGCCCCGCCTGGCCGCCGCCTGCGCCCTGGCGCTTGCGCTGGCAGGCTGCGGCTATAACGACTACCAGCGTCTGGACGAAGAAACCCAATCTGCCTGGAGCGAAGTTGTCAATCAGTACCAGCGCCGCTCCGACCTGGTGCAAAACATGGTCAACACCGTCAAAGGCGAAGCCAACTTCGAGCAGGAAACGCTCACCAAGGTGATTGAAGCGCGCGCCAAGGCCACCAGCATCCAGGTCACGCCCGAAACCCTGCAAGACGCGACAAAGCTCCAGCAATTCCAGGCCGCGCAAGGCGAACTCTCCAGCGCCCTCAGCCGCCTGATGGTCACCGTGGAGCGCTACCCCGATCTGAAAGCCAACCAGGCGTTCGCCGACCTGCGCGTGACGCTCGAAGGCACCGAAAACCGCATCACCGTCGCCCGCAACCGCTACATCCAGGCCGTGCAGCAATACAACGTGCTGCGCCGCAGCTTCCCCACCAACCTCACGGGCATGGTGTTCGGCTACGCACCCAAGCAGAACTTCACCGTCGCCAACGAAGCAGCCATCTCCACCGCACCCACGGTGGATTTCAGCAAGCCCGGCCAATAAGGCCCGCGTAGCCCTGGTTCCGCTCCAGCCACAACGGCCAGTTCAGGGGCATCAAAAACAGGAGCGAATTCAGGCCTGCTGAAATACCCGTCAGCGCAATATCTACCAAGACCTATAGCTATCGTAAAAATAGCAAATCCAGCGCTTTCTGCCCTGTCCGCGCCAGGCTGCGCGCGAACTCTGGCGCTCTCCTTGCGCGGCTGACCAAAGGCGAAAAAAAACGCCCCGGCGCTCGCTGGGGCGCGAGGGCCGGGGCGCTGGGCCGCAAGGAGCCGGGCGGGCTTTATTCGGCGGCGGGGGCGTCGCCGTCGGCGGCTTCGGCGCTGTCAGCCACGCCAGCCAGGGCTTTGAAAGCCTGGGCGATGGCGTCCACATCGGCGGCGCTGGCAGCTTCTTCGCTGACTTCAGCCAGGTCAGCCTCGGCTTGCACTTCTGCTTCAGCGATGGCGCGGCGCTCGGCTTCGTCCATGACTTCTTTGGCCTTGCGGGCCTGGTGGTAGGCCAGGCCGGTGCCGGCAGGAATGAGGCGGCCGACGATGACGTTTTCCTTCAGGCCGCGCAGGTCGTCGCGCTTGCCCATGATGGCCGCTTCGGTGAGCACGCGCGTGGTTTCCTGGAAGGAGGCGGCGCTGATGAAGCTGTCGGTGGACAGGCTGGCCTTGGTGATGCCCAGCAGGATGTTGGCGTAGGTGGCGGGCGTTTTGCCTTCGGCGCGCAGGGCGTCGTTGGTGTTGAGGATTTCGCTGCGCTCGACCTGCTCGCCGGTGATGTAGTCGGAGTCGCCAGGGTTTTCAACGACCACGCGGCGCAGCATCTGGCGCACGATGACTTCGATGTGCTTGTCGTTGATCTTCACGCCTTGCAGGCGGTAAACGTCCTGCACTTCATCGACGATGTAGCGGGCCAGCTCTTCCATGCCCAGCAGGCGCAGGATGTCCTGCGGGTCGGCGGGGCCGTCCACGATGCTTTCGCCCTTGTTGACGACCTGGCCTTCGTGGACGAGGACGTTTTTCTCCTTGGGGATGAGTTCTTCCCACACCTTGCCTTCGGCGTCGGTGATTTGCAGGCGGATCTTGCCCTTGGTTTCCTTGCCGAAGGAGACGGTGCCGGTCATTTCGGCCAGCACGCCCTTGTCTTTGGGGCTGCGGGCTTCAAACAGCTCGGCCACGCGAGGCAGACCGCCGGTGATGTCGCGGGTTTTCTGGCCTTCCATCGGCACGCGAGCGAGGACTTCGCCAGGGCCGACTTCCTGGCCGTCGCGCACCTGGATGAGCGCGCCGACCTGAAAGCCGATGGCCACGGGGTGGTCGGTGCCGGGGATCTTGACTTCCTGGCCTTGCGCGTCGGTGAGCTTGACCAGCGGACGCACGATCTTGGTGGAGCCGGCGCGCTTGGGGTCGATGACGGTGAGGGTGGACAGGCCGGTGATGTCGTCCGACGAGCGGGCCACGGTCACGCCTTCTTCCATGTTTTCGAACTTCACCGTGCCGGCGTATTCGGTGATGATGGGGCGCGTGAGCGGGTCCCAGTTGGCGAGGATGGCGCCGGCCTTGACGGGCTGGTCGGCCTTGACGGCGAGGGTGGCGCCATAGGGCACCTTGTGGCGCTCGCGCTCGCGGCCGAATTCATCGACGACGATGATTTCGCCGGAGCGGGAGATGACGACCAGCTCGCCCTTGGTGTTGGTGACGTAGCGCATGGCGGCGTTGAAGCTGATGACGCCGCTGGAGTGCGCCTCGACGCTGGAGGCCACGGCCGCACGCGAAGCCGCGCCGCCAATGTGGAAGGTGCGCATGGTCAGCTGCGTGCCCGGCTCGCCGATGGACTGCGCGGCAATGACGCCGACGGCTTCGCCCACGTTCACAAGGCCGCCACGGCCCAGGTCGCGTCCGTAGCACTTGGCGCACACGCCGAAGCGGGTGGCGCAGGTCAGGGCGGTGCGCACGCGCACTTCGTCGATGCCGGCGGCTTCGAGGTCGTCAATGGCGTCTTCGTCGAGCATTTGCCCGGCCTTGACGACGACTTCACGCGTTTCAGGATTGACGAGGTCTTCGGCGGCGGTGCGGCCCAGGATGCGCTCGCGCAGCGATTCGATGACTTCGCCGCCTTCGACGATGGCGCGCATGAGCGAGCCGTCAGCCGTGCCGCAGTCTTCTTCGGTGACCACAAGGTCTTGCGTCACATCCACCAGACGGCGCGTGAGGTAGCCGGAGTTGGCGGTTTTCAGCGCCGTGTCAGCCAGGCCCTTGCGCGCGCCGTGCGTGGAGATGAAGTACTGCAACACGTTCAACCCCTCGCGGAAGTTGGCGGTGATGGGCGTTTCGATGATGGAGCCGTCCGGCTTGGCCATGAGGCCGCGCATGCCGGCCAGCTGGCGGATCTGGGCGGCGGAGCCGCGCGCGCCGGAGTCGGCCATCATGTAGATGGAATTGAAGGACTCCTGATCGACTTCCTGTCCGTTGCGGTCTTGCACTTTCTGCTTGGCCAGCTGGCCCATCATGACCTTGGAGATTTCATCGCCCGCCTTGCCCCAGATGTCCACCACTTTGTTGTAGCGCTCGCCTGCGGTGACAAGGCCGGCGTTGAACTGCTCGGCGATTTCTTTCACCGCGGCCTCGGCGCGGGCAATGATTTCGGGCTTTTGCGGGGGCACGAGCATGTCTTCAATGGCAATGGAGATGCCCGCGCGCGTGGCCAGCCGGAAGCCGTTTTGCAAGAGCTTGTCGGCCATGACGACGGTGTCCTTGAGGCCGCATTTGCGGAAGGAGGCGTTGATGAGGCGGGAGATTTCCTTTTTCTTCAGCGCCTTGTTCAGCAGGGCGAAGGGCAGGCCCTTGGGCAGGATTTCCGACAGCAGGGCGCGGCCCACGGTGGTGTCCACCAGGCGGGTGGAGGGGGCGAGTTCGCCCGTGGCCTTGTTCTTGGTCCATTCGGTCAGGCGCACGGTGACTTTGGAAGTCAGCTCCACTTCGCCCGCGTCCAGCGCGCGTTGCACTTCGCCTATATCGGCGAACACCAGGCCTTCGCCCTTGCCGTTGATTTTTTCGCGCGTGGCGTAGTACAGGCCCAGCACCATGTCTTGTGAGGGCACGATGGAAGGCTCGCCGGAAGCGGGGAAGAGCACGTTGTTGGAGGCCAGCATGAGCGTGCGCGCTTCCATCTGCGCTTCCACGCTCAGGGGCACGTGAACGGCCATCTGGTCGCCGTCAAAGTCGGCGTTGAAGGCGGCGCACACCAGCGGGTGCAGCTGGATGGCCTTGCCTTCAATCAGGATCGGCTCGAACGCCTGGATGCCCAGGCGGTGCAGCGTGGGCGCGCGGTTGAGCAGCACGGGGTGCTCGGTGATGACTTCTTCCAGAATGTCCCACACCACGGGGGTGCCGGCTTCCACTTCCTTCTTGGCGGCCTTGATGGTGGTGGCAATGCCCATCTGCTCCAGCCGGGCGAAGATGAAGGGTTTGAAGAGTTCGAGCGCCATCAGCTTGGGCAGGCCGCACTGGTGCAGCTTGAGCGTGGGGCCGACGGTAATGACCGAGCGGCCGGAATAGTCCACGCGCTTGCCCAGCAGGTTCTGGCGGAAGCGCCCGCTCTTGCCCTTGATCATGTCGGCCAGCGACTTCAGGGCGCGCTTGTTGGCGCCGGTCATGGCCTTGCCACGGCGGCCGTTGTCCAGCAGGCTGTCCACGGCTTCTTGCAGCATGCGCTTTTCGTTGCGGGCGATGATTTCGGGCGCTTTCAGCTCCAGCAGGCGGCGCAGGCGGCTGTTGCGGTTGATGACGCGGCGGTAGAGGTCGTTCAGGTCGCTCGTGGCAAAGCGGCCGCCATCCAGCGGCACCAGCGGGCGCAGGTCGGGCGGGAGCACGGGCAGCACTTCCAGCACCATCCATTCGGGCTTGATGCCGGATTTGCGGAAGGCCTCCAGCACTTTCAGGCGCTTGGTGTTTTTCTTGATCTTGACTTCGGAGCCGGTGAGGTCGCCGCGCAGCTTCTCGATTTCGGCTTCCAGATCAATGTTTTCCAGCAGTTCCTTGATGCCCTCGGCGCCCATGCGGGCGGTGAACTCGTCGCCGTATTCCTTGTACTTGGCGTCGTAGTCGTCTTCGGTGAGGATGCTGTACTTCTTCAGCGGGGTCATGCCGGGGTCGGTGACGACGTAGGCTTCGAAATACAGCACGCGCTCGATGTCGCGCAGCGTCATGTCCAGCACCATGCCCAGGCGGCTGGGCAGGGACTTGAGGAACCAGATGTGGGCGCAGGGCGCGGCCAGGTCAATGTGGCCCATGCGCTCGCGGCGCACCTTGGTCTGCGTGACTTCCACGCCGCACTTTTCGCAGATGACGCCGCGATGCTTGAGGCGCTTGTACTTGCCGCACAGGCATTCGTAGTCCTTGATGGGGCCGAAGATCTTGGCGCAAAACAGGCCGTCGCGCTCCGGCTTGAAGGTGCGGTAGTTGATGGTTTCGGGCTTCTTGACTTCGCCAAAAGACCAAGAGCGGATCTTTTCGGGCGAGGCCAGGCCGATGCGGATGGCGTCAAAGTGCTCATCCGGCGTGAATTGCTTGAACAGATCGAGCAAGGATTTCATGTGACTGTTTCCCCAATTGCTTCAAATTTGATAGCTGCCCGCACCCATTCCACTAGGACTTGCGGCCGATTTGGCTCTGAAAACTGCGGCCAGTGGCGCATGGAAAGGCGTTTCATGGATGCGGCGGCGGGCAGGGCCGGGCGCGGCTTCAGGTGCGCTCCAGTTCGATATCCAGACCCAGCGAGCGGATTTCCTTGACCAGCACGTTGAAGGACTCGGGCATGCCGGCGTCGATGGCGTGCTCGCCCTTGACGATGGACTCGTACACCTTGGTGCGGCCCTGCACGTCGTCAGACTTGACGGTGAGCATCTCTTGCAGGGTGTAGGAAGCGCCATAGGCTTCCAGCGCCCACACTTCCATCTCGCCAAAGCGCTGGCCGCCAAACTGTGCCTTGCCGCCCAGCGGCTGCTGCGTGACCAGCGAGTAGGGGCCGGTGGAGCGGGCGTGCATCTTGTCGTCCACCAGGTGGTGGAGCTTGAGGTAGTGCATGTAGCCCACGGTGGTCTTGCGCTCGAAGGGGTCGCCCGTGCGGCCGTCATACAGCTGCGCCTGGGTGCGCGTGGGCGTCAGGCCCTTGGCCTGGGCGATGTCGTCGGGGTAGGCGATCTTGAGCATGTCCAGGATTTCCTGCTCCGTGGCGCCGTCGAACACGGGGGTGGCGAAGGGCATGCCGGAGGTCAGCTCCTGCGCCATGGCGCGCACGTCCTTGTCGGAGAGTTTGTGGATCTCTTCCTTGTGGCCCGTGGTGTTGTAGACCTGCTCCAGGAAAGCGCGGATTTCGGCCAGATTGGCTTCGCGCTTGAGCATGTCGCCAATGCGCTGGCCGATGCCCTTGCCCGCCCAGCCCAAATGAACCTCCAGCACCTGCCCGATGTTCATGCGCGAGGGCACGCCCAGCGGGTTGAGCACGATGTCCACGGGCGTGCCGTCGGCCATGTAGGGCATGTCTTCCACCGGCGTGATCTTGGAAACCACGCCCTTGTTGCCGTGGCGGCCGGCCATCTTGTCGCCCGGCTGCAAATGGCGCTTGACGGCCAGATAGACCTTGACCATTTTGAGCACGCCGGGAGGCAGCTCGTCGCCCTGGGTGAGCTTCTTGCGCTTTTCTTCAAAGGCCAAGTCAAACACGTGGCGCTGCTGCTCAATGGAAGCCTTGATGCTTTCCAGCTGCGCGGCCACATCGTCATCGGCCGGACGGATGTCGAACCAGTGGTATTTATCCACTGACTTGAGGTAGTCCTTGTCGATCTTGGCGCCTTTGGCGATGTGGTTGGGGCCGCCGTTGGCGATCTTGCCGTTCAGCAGTTTCTCGATGCGGTCGAACGCGTCGGCTTCCACGATGCGGAGCTGATCGTTCAAATCCAGCCGGTAGCGCTTGAGTTCGTCATCGATGATCTGCTGGGCGCGCTTGTCGCGCTGGATGCCTTCGCGGGTGAAGACCTGCACGTCAATCACGGTGCCGCTGGAGCCTTGATCAACGCGCAGCGAGGTGTCTTTCACGTCGCTGGCTTTCTCGCCGAAGATGGCGCGCAGCAGTTTTTCTTCCGGCGTGAGCGTGGTTTCGCCCTTGGGCGTGACCTTGCCGACGAGCGTGTCGCCAGGCTGCACTTCGGCGCCCACGTAGATGATGCCGGACTCGTCCAGGCGGCCCAGCTGCTGCTCGCTCAGGTTGGGAATGTCGCGCGTGATTTCTTCCGGCCCCAGCTTGGTGTCGCGCGCCATGACCACCAGCTCTTCAATGTGGATGCTGGTGTAGCGGTCATCGGCCACCACTTTCTCGGAGATCAGGATCGAGTCTTCGTAGTTGTAGCCGTTCCAGGGCATGAAGGCGATCAGCATGTTCTGGCCGATGGCGATTTCGCCCAGGTCGGTGGAAGCGCCATCGGCGATCACGTCGCCCTTGGCCAGCTTGTCGCCGCGCTTGACGATGGGGCGCTGGCTGATGTTGGTGTTCTGGTTGCTGCGCTGGTACTTGATGAGGTTGTAGATGTCCACGCCCACTTCGCCAGCCACGGCTTCGGCATCGTTCACGCGGATGACGATGCGGGTGGCGTCAACGTACTCCACCACGCCGCCACGGCGGGCCGTGACGACGGTGCCGGAGTCCACGGCGGCCACACGCTCGATGCCGGTGCCCACCAGCGGCTTTTCGGGCCGCAGCACAGGCACGGCCTGCCGCGACATGTTGGCGCCCATCAGGGCGCGGTTGGCGTCGTCGTGCTCCAGGAAGGGCACCAGCGAGGCGGCCACGGAAACGATTTGCGCAGGCGACACGTCCATGTACTGCACGCGATCGGCGTTCACCAGCACGGAATCGCCGTTTTCGCGGGCGGAAACCAGCTCATCGGTCAGGCGGCCTTTTTCGTCCAGCGCGGCATTGGCCTGGGCAATGACGTATTTGCCTTCCTCAATGGCGGAGAGGTAGTCGATGTCGTTCGTGACCTTGCCATCCACCACGCGGCGGTAGGGCGTTTCGATGAAGCCGTATTCGTTCAGGCGCGCGTACAGGGCCAGCGAATTGATGAGGCCGATGTTCGGGCCTTCTGGCGTTTCGATCGGGCACACGCGGCCATAGTGGGTCACGTGCACGTCGCGCACTTCGAAGCCCGCTCGCTCGCGCGTCAGGCCGCCCGGCCCCAGAGCTGAAACACGGCGCTTGTGCGTGATTTCGGCCAGCGGGTTCGTCTGGTCCATGAACTGCGACAGCTGCGAAGCGCCGAAGAACTCTTTCAGCGCTGCCGAAATCGGCTTGCTGTTGATGAGGTCATGCGGCATCAGCGGCTCTTGCTCGGCCTGGCCGAGACGCTCTTTCACAGCCTTCTCGATACGGGCCAAGCCCGTGCGGTACTGGTTTTCGGCCAGTTCGCCCACGCAGCGCACGCGGCGGTTGCCCAGGTGATCGATATCGTCCACCTCGCCGCGTCCATTGCGCAGCTCAACCAGAATCTTCACGACATCCAGAATGTCTTCATTGGTCAGCACCATGGGGCCGGTGGAATCTTCGCGGCCGACCTTGGCGTTGAACTTCATGCGTCCCACGCGGGAGAGATCGTAGGTGTCGGGGTTGTAAAAGAGGCGCTGGAACAGGGCCTGCACCGCATCTTCGGTTGGCGGCTCGCCGGGGCGCATCATGCGGTAGATGGCAATGCGCGCGGCCAGCTCGTCCGCCGTTTCGTCGGTGCGCAGGGTTTGCGAGATGTAGGCGCCCTGATCCAACTCGTTGGTGTAAATGCACTGGATGTCCTGCACGCCCGCCTCGCGCAGCTTGGCCAGCAAGGCTTCCGTCAGCTCGTCATTGGCCTTGGCAATGACTTCGCCCGTGTCGCCATCCAAGAGATCCTTGGACAGGACGCGGCCCAGCAGGAATTCTTCCGGCACGCTGATGTGCGTGGTGCCAGACTGCTCCAGCTCGCGCGCATGCCGGGCGGTCACGCGCTTGTCCTTGGCAACGACGACCTTGCCTGCCTTGTCCGTGATGTCGAACCGCGCCACTTCGCCTTTGAAGCGGCTGGCCACAAATTCCATTTGCGCGCCACTGTCCATCAGACGGAAATTGTCGTTGACGAAGAAATACGCCAGGATCTGCTCCGGACTCATGCCTATGGCCTTGAGCAGGATCGTCACAGGCATTTTGCGGCGGCGGTCCACCCGGAAAAACAGAATATCTTTCGGATCGAACTCAAAGTCCAGCCAGGAACCGCGATAAGGGATGATGCGGGCGGAAAACAGCAGCTTGCCGGAACTGTGCGTTTTGCCCTTGTCGTGCTCGAAAAATACGCCGGGGCTGCGATGCAGCTGAGAAACGATGACACGTTCCGTGCCATTGACGATGAATGAGCCTTTGTCGGTCATCAGGGGCACTTCGCCCATGTAAACCTCTTGCTCCTTGACTTCCTTGACTACCTTGTTCTGGGCGGTCGAGGACTCGCGGTCGTAAATAATGAGCTGCACGCGCGCGCGCACTGCGGAAGCGTAGGTCAGACCACGCGTTTGGCATTCACGCACGTCAAACGTGGGCTTGGCCAGGTTGTATTCAATGAATTTCATCTCGACAAAGCCGTTGTGCGAGATGATGGGAAAAGCCGATTCGAATGCCGCCTGCAGGCCTTCATGCGTGCGCTTCTTCGGGGGCGTATCTGCCTGCAAAAAAGCCGTATAGGCGTCTTTTTGCATTTGCAGCAAATAAGGAATTTTTAGTACGCTTTCGCGTGTGCCAAAGCTCTTGCGAATGCGTTTGCGCTCTGTGAATGTGTAGGCCATGAAATCTCCGGGCGGTGATCGGGGCAGGATGTCTGGCGACTGTTCACGCCGCTTCGCAAATCAGCGCGGAACGCTGGTTTGCGTAAGCAGCAGCTTGGCGGCTGGCCTCTACCAACCAATGGCAGACGGCTGCGCATTGCACGCAGCCCGAACCAAGGATCTTCTTAGTCGGAAGTCAGAAGACACTTGAAAGCTCCTGCTCAACACGGAAGCTTTCAAGTGCAATCTGAAACGCAAAAAGGCTGGTCGCAAAACCAGCCTTGCCATTTCGCTTCCGGCCCTTTGAAAGCCATGCTTTGCATGGGCCGGAAGCTGCGTGGATCACTTGAGTTCGGCCTTGGCGCCAGCTTCTTCCAGCTTTTTCTTGGCAGCTTCGGCATCGGCCTTGGGCATGCCTTCCTTGATGGGCTTGGGAGCGCCATCCACCAAGTCCTTGGCTTCTTTAAGACCCAAGCCCGTAATTTCACGCACGGCCTTGATGACGGCCACCTTGTTGCCACCCGCTTCGGCCAGCACCAAGTTGAATTCGGTCTTTTCTTCGGCAGCGGCGCCGCCAGCGGCGCCGCCAGTCGCGGCAGCAGGCGCAGCCATCGCCGCCGCGCTCACACCGAATTTTTCTTCAATGGCTTTCACCAAGTCATTGAGTTCCATGACCGTCATGCTATCCAGTGCGGTCAGAAATGCGTCTTTATCAAATGCCATTTTGGTTTCCTAAAACAAGTTGGTTGATATGAAAAGCTGCCCGCTTTATTCGGCAGCCGCCGGTTCGCCTTCGCCTTTTTGAGCAGCCAAGGCTCCCAGCACAACAGCGGTACGGGATATGGGCGACATCAGCAAACCGCAAAGCTGCGCCAGCAACACTTCCTTGGATGGAATGCTGGCCAGCTGTTTCACCCCTTCAGCATCCAGGGCCTTGCCTCCATAGACGCCTCCGCGAATGACAAGTTTGTCATTGGTTTTGGCGAAATCAGCCACCACTTTGGCGGCGGCAACGGCATCCTCGGAAAAGCCATAGATGAGCGGTCCGGTCATCTGGTCGACGGCCACTTCAAATGCGCTTCCAGCTACAGCACGGCGAGCCAGCGTATTTTTCAATACACTGAGATTTACGCCTGCACTGCGTGCACTGAAGCGCAGTTTGTTCATGCCTTCGACCGTAACGCCACGGTATTCCGCCATCACGAGCGTTTGAGCTTTTGCGGCAAGGCCGGTCACTTCGGAAATGACCGCTTCTTTCTCACTGCGATTCAGACTCAAGGTCTACTCCTTTTAATAGCATCTTTTGCAGCTCACAAAATATAAACCGCATCAAATGCACTCTTCATGCAGCGACCAACTGTTCGTTATTGACTGGGCACAACTAAATAATCCAAATCATAACCTTGCAGCGGGATCGCCATCTACGCTGGCTGCACCCAAAAAAGCACTTATTAA
Source organism: Ottowia sp. oral taxon 894 (assembly GCF_001262075.1). Taxonomy (GTDB): domain Bacteria; phylum Pseudomonadota; class Gammaproteobacteria; order Burkholderiales; family Burkholderiaceae_C; genus Ottowia; species Ottowia massiliensis. Next base: position 1,408,378 of record NZ_CP012073.1, read on the forward strand.
GCAGGAAAAAGTCCTGCACCAGCGGTCTTGGATGACCCGCCTATTAACCTTTAACTAAGGCTAAAGTAGCGGCCCACCACTCAGTCACGCAAAATCATCTGCGCGACTGAAACTCATGCAATCCTTAGCGAGCAGCCAGGCTTTGAGTGTCCACGCGAACACCAATACCCATCGTGCTTGACACCGCCACCTTGCGTAGATATTGCCCTTTGCTGGTCGCAGGCTTGGCCTTGTTCAGAGCCTCGATTAGCGCAAGCAGATTACCTTCCAACTTGTCTGCTTCAAATGAACGGCGGCCAATCGTTCCATGAATAATCCCCGCCTTATCTACGCGGAATTGAATCTGGCCTGCCTTAGCATTTTTGACTGCCGTCGCCACATCAGGCGTGACGGTGCCTACTTTAGGGTTCGGCATCAAACCGCGAGGGCCGAGAATCTGACCCAGCGTGCCCACTACACGCATAGCATCTGGCGCGGCAATCACCACATCAAAAGGCATATCGCCAGTCTTGACTCGTGCCGCCAGATCATCCATGCCGACAACATCAGCGCCTGCCGCCTTAGCTTCTTCAGCTTTGGCGCCTTGCGCAAACACGGCCACCCGCGTGGTCTTACCCGTGCCATTCGGCAGCACGACTGCACCGCGCACAACCTGATCCGATTTCTTGGCATCAACGCCCAGCTGCACGGCGACATCAATGGATTCATCAAATTTCGCGGTGGCGCATTCCTTTACCAGTGCCAATGCATCTGTCAATGCATACAGCTTGGTAGGGTCCACTTTTCCCAGCAGGGCTTTTTGTTTCTTGGTCAGCTTGGCCATTTACACACCCTCCACCGTCACGCCCATGGAACGAGCCGATCCCGCGATTGTGCGAACAGCCGCATTCAGATCAGCCGCTGTCATGTCTTTCAACTTGGTTTTGGCGATTTCCTCAAGCTGGGCACGCGTAATCTTACCCACCTTATCCGTATGAGGCTTACTGGAACCCTTATCCAACTTAATAGCCTTTTTAATCAAGGTCGTCGCCGGAGGCGTTTTGATAATGAAAGTAAAGCTTTTATCAGCAAACGCCGTAATAACCACCGGAAGTGGTAAGCCCGGTTCAACACCTTGGGTCTGGGCATTAAACGCCTTGCAGAACTCCATGATATTGAGACCGCGCTGCCCCAAAGCAGGACCAATAGGCGGTGAAGGATTGGCTTTGCCAGCCGGAACTTGTAACTTAATGAAGCCGACGATTTTTTTCGCCATGCTTGGTTCTCCTAACGGGTACCAACGTCTGCCGCGCAGACTCCCCGAACGAAACGACCCGTTTTATTAATGACTGCGCCGGGTGCGAAAACGCAAAACACAATCAGGTCTTTTCCACCTGACCAAACTCAAGCTCAACAGGAGTTGCGCGCCCAAAGATTGTAACCAATACGCGCAACTTGCTCTTTTCGTAGTTCACCTCTTCGACAGTGCCATTGAAATCAGCAAAAGGCCCTTCTTTAACACGAACGTATTCTCCAACATCAAATTCAACCTTATGCTTGGGCCTATCAGAGCCCTCTTGCATTTGATTGACGATTTTCATGACGTCGTCTTCTGAAATGGGCGCAGGCCGATTACGTGCGCCGCCCACAAATCCAGTGACCTTGCTCGTGTGCTTGACTAAATGCCAAGTATCATCATCCATGACCATTTCAACCAGCACATAGCCTGGAAAGAATTTGCGCTCGGTCGTACGTTTGACGCCATTCTTCACCTCAACTACTTCTTCTGTGGGAACAAGAATGCGTCCAAATTTACCTTGCATGCCAGCGCGCTGCACTCGTTCAACAATATTGCGCTCAACAGCCTTTTCCATGCCGGAATAAGCATGGACCACGTACCACTTTAGATCTGGATTAGCATTTTCTGGAATGTTCGTCATTACTTTTTCCAGCCCAGGATCAAGTCATACATTACCCACTCGATGGTCTTATCTGTGAACCACAGAAACAGAGCCAGCGTGACAGAGAAAACAAAGACGAAAACGGTCGTCTGTATCGCTTCCCTGCGTGTTGGCCAAACAACTTTTCTGACCTCTCGCCAAGAATCTCGCCCAAAACCAATCAGACTCCGACCAGACTCCGACCACAAAAAGATGACAAAAGCCAAGACAAGGGAGCCAGCCAAGCCGCTCCATTGAAACATTACGCCTTTTGGAGCCAATAGATAATAGGCTGCCAGCCCTATCATTACCAACAAGACAGCAGCGACAGCCTTTATCTTGTCTGCGCCAGAGCTAACCGTTTCGACTTGAGTGCTTGACATACAAACGACGCATCTAGGCGCCAGAAAGAGTGTTCTTCAGACACGCAAGCCCACCACGAGGGCGGGCTCTTAATCGCCTAAATATGGCAGGGGCAGAGGGAATCGAACCCCCAACCTTCGGTTTTGGAGACCGACGCTCTGCCAGTTGAGCTATACCCCTGCAACAAATATCACTCAATAATTTTTGCCACCACGCCAGCGCCCACCGTGCGGCCGCCTTCGCGGATGGCAAAGCGCAGACCTTCTTCCATGGCGATCGGCGCAATCAGCTTGACCGTGATGCTCACGTTGTCACCAGGCATGACCATTTCCTTGCCTTCAGGCAGCTCAATGGAGCCTGTGACGTCCGTGGTGCGGAAGTAAAACTGAGGACGATAGTTGTTGAAGAAGGGCGTGTGACGACCGCCTTCTTCCTTGCTGAGCACATAGACCTCGCCAGTAAAGTGCGTGTGCGGCGTGATAGTGCCCGGCTTGGCCAGAACCTGGCCACGCTCCACCTCTTCGCGCTTGGTGCCGCGCAGCAAAATGCCGACGTTATCGCCTGCTTGACCTTGATCCAGCAGTTTGCGGAACATTTCGACGCCGGTGCAGGTGGTTTTCTGTGTGGGGCGAATGCCGACGATTTCGATTTCTTCGCCAACTTTGATGACGCCGCGTTCCACGCGACCAGTGACCACGGTGCCACGACCAGAGATGGAGAAGACGTCTTCTACGGGCATGAGGAAGGTGCCGTCCACCGCGCGCTCAGGCGTGGGGATGTAGCTGTCCAGAGCATCTGCCAGCTTCAGGATGGCTTGTTCGCCCAACTCGCCTGTATCGCCTTCCAGAGCGAGTTTGGCGGAGCCTTTGATGATGGGGGTGTCGTCGCCAGGGAATTCGTATTTGGAGAGAAGTTCGCGAACTTCCATTTCCACGAGTTCGAGCAGCTCGGCGTCGTCAACCATGTCGGCTTTGTTGAGGAAGACGATGATGTAGGGCACACCGACTTGACGGGACAGCAGGATGTGTTCGCGCGTTTGCGGCATGGGGCCGTCAGCAGCAGAGACAACAAGGATGGCGCCGTCCATCTGGGCTGCGCCGGTGATCATGTTCTTGACGTAGTCGGCGTGACCGGGGCAGTCCACGTGGGCGTAGTGGCGCGTGGCCGTTTCGTATTCCACGTGTGCCGTATTGATGGTGATGCCGCGCGCTTTTTCTTCGGGAGCAGCGTCAATCTGGTCATAAGCTTTGGCTTGGCCGCCAAACTTCTTGGACAGCACGGTCGTGATCGCCGCCGTCAGCGTGGTCTTGCCGTGGTCAACGTGACCAATCGTGCCTACGTTTACGTGCGGCTTCGTCCGCTCGAATTTCTCTTTCGCCATTTTTCAGCTCCGAAAAAGTTGACTTGACAACACTTGGTGGAATTGGTGCCCTTGGCGGGAATCGGACCCGCGACCTCTCCCTTACCAAGGGAGTGCTCTACCACTGAGCCACAAGGGCAAACATGCTTCGCAACGCCATACTTTGCGCCAGCTTTTGGAGCGGGAGACGGGAATCGAACCCGCGTCATTAGCTTGGAAGGCTAAGGTTCTACCATTGAACTACTCCCGCACCTTCCTGCTGCGCATTTCTGCGTGACAGATGGTGGAGGGGGCTGGATTCGAACCAGCGTAGGTGTAAACCGGCAGATTTACAGTCTGCTGCCATTAACCACTCGGCCACCCCTCCTTGAGTGAAGCTTCTAATTATGCTTCAAAATTGCTGCTTGTGCAAGAGCCTGGTGGCAAATTTGCATGATACCTTTCTCGTTTACATCTTCTGGTTCCCTGCTTGCCACGTCAGCTTTTTTCTTCCTCTATGGCGTGCCGTCAAATCATTCAGGGATGGCTGCGGCCAGATAAATGCTCCCTAGGAAGGCGCATGCTGTCTTGTCGTAGCGCTTGGCGATGGCTCTCGATACCGCTTGAGTTCGGTAAAGAAGTCCTCAATAACGTGGCACGCCCTGCTTGTATAGATCCCTATCCCATTGGCGTTGCCTCCGGTTCGCGCTGCGCAGTAAGCGCCTGCTTGCCTGCAGCCATCAGTGGCTCAATGATTCGCTCATGCGAGCCATCGCCCTTGCCAGCAATGATCGTGCGGCCCTGAATGCGTGGCAGCAGTGCATCGGCTCCTTGCAGAACGTGCGCCTGTCCGGGCGTCAGGGAAAGGTCGTGGGGTTGTCCATGGCCTCCACCGTGGCGTCATTCCTGGTGCCTAAGCTCCTCGGCTACGCCCAATGGCCTGACAGGCTTGTTTTTCGCCCCTGCGCTGTGCTGATGCGCCCGCGCGAATGCCGAGTCGATCCTGGCCTATTCATTGTCCGCATCCTGAACCATGGCCTGGAACACGCGCTGCCGCACACTCGAACGGGCCCGATCGGCTCCGGCGCGAATGGTGCAGATGAATGACGCGAAAGTCGCCAAAGCGCTCCGGCAGATTGCGCCAGGGCATCCCGGCGCGGCAGCAATAGAGCTTGGCATCGACAGACAGGCGACGGTTGGCTGCGGGAGGCGCCCCCGCATGGCCAGCCCTGCCGGGCAAAAGGGCCTGAATGCGCTCTCATTGGGTATCTGTCAAAGCGTAGCGGCATGTCATGCTCCTGATCATGCGGCATGAGCAGGATTGGATGACAAACTCTCAGGCTAAGCGTCTGCATCAGGCAAGAAAAAAGCCCGGCCAACGTAAATGGGCCGGGCTTGGCATGTGGCGGAGAGAGCGGGATTCGAACCCGCGGTAGGCTATTGACCTACACACGCTTTCCAGGCGTGCGACTTAAACCACTCATCCATCTCTCCTGAATGGGGAAAACGGCGAATTCTAGCGGCTTTCAGCTCTTGTTGGCCTGCACCATTTTCATGGCGGAGCTGATGAGAGCCGAAACCTCCGTCATATTGCTGGGTACCACGAGCGTGGTTTTGGCGTCAAAAGCCACGCGGCTGTAGGCATCCACGGCTTTTTCGGCCACTTTGAGCTGCACGGCTTCCTGGCCGCCGGGCTGGCGGATGGCTTCGGCCACGCGCATGAGAGCGGCGGCCGTGGCGTTGGCCACTTCGGTAATGGCGGCCGCTTCGCCTTGCGCGTTGTTGATTTGCGCCTGCTTTTCGCCTTCTGACTTGGCGATGGCGGCTTGCTTTTGGCCTTCGGCCAGGTTGATTTGCTCTTGCCGCTTGCCTTCAGACGTGGCGATGACGGCGCGCTTTTCGCGCTCGGCGGTGATTTGCGCCTGCATGGCGCGCAGGATTTCGGCGGGCGGCGTCAAATCCTTGATTTCATAGCGCAACACCTTCACGCCCCAATTGAGCGCGGCTTCATCCACGGCTTCCACCACTTTGGCGTTGATCATGTCGCGCTCTTCAAAAGTCTTGTCCAGCTCCAGCCGGCCAATCACGCTGCGCAAGGTAGTCTGCGCCAGTTGCGAAATGGCCATGACGTAATTGCTGGAGCCATAGCTGGCGCGCATGGGGTCTGTCACCTGAAAGTAGAGGATGCCGTCCACTTGCAGCTGCGTGTTGTCGCGCGTGATGCAAACCTGGCTGGGCACATCCAGCGGAATTTCCTTGAGGCTGTGCTTGTAGGCCACGCGGTCAATGAAGGGAATGATGGCGTTGAAGCCCGGCGAAAGCGTGGTTTTGTATTTGCCCAGACGCTCGACGATCCAGGCGTTTTGCTGCGGCACGATTTTGATGGTGAATTTGGCGGCGATGACGGCGACAACGAGCGCGATGATGGCGATTTCCATGATGGCCTTTCTGGCTGGGGGTTGAAGAAAGCGGGTGAATCAGACAGGATCAACCAGCAGGCGGCTGCCAACGATTTCGGCCACGCGGTGCGGCCCTGGTGCGGGCGCGGCGCCCGGGCGGCAAATGGCCGTCCACGGCGCGCCACGGTAGCGCACGGAGGCGGTGCCATCGGCCTTCCACGCGCGCACTTCCACCGTTTCGCCAATATCGAAATTCACGCTGGGGTCTGCGCCCGGCGACAGATCGCGCCCGCGCCGCTGGCGTATCCAGTAACAGGCAAACACCGCTGCGGCGCTGACGATGGCGGCCGCCGCCATTTGCGCCGTTTGCGACAGCCCCAGATGCGCGGCCACAGCCCCTGCCGTCATGCCAATGGCCAGCATGAGCAGGTAAAACGTGCCGGTGAACATTTCAGCGGCCACCAGAAGGCCGGCGGCAATCCACCAGGCAGCGAAATCGGATACGGGCATGACGGACTCCTTTTCGATGAGAACGGGTTGCAGAAAGAAGCACAGGCGCGATTTTGACATCTTATGGCCATCCGCAACACATTCGCGGCATATTTGTCAGGCAATTGCCATGCTGGCGTCGCCATGCAGAAACATGCTTTGCGCAGCTGCGGCAGGGCTGGGCGTGCAGCGAAACAGGATATTTGCTCCTACTCTAATAGCGAGATGTCCTAGTAGAAACTGCGCAAAACAGCATTTTTGCCCCCTGAATTTGCTTCTGTTTTTGACGTGCCGTGGCTGGCCGTAAGGGCAAAAGAGAAGAATCAGGATGGCGGCAGGGCACTAACCGCAGTGGGTGATGCCCCTTTTGCGGCCCAGCGAGGCGCTTGCGACGCCGCAAACCATCCGGGTCCGCGCTTTTCACGCCTACGGACAGACTCTGAACAGAATCTCAGCCTTTCTTGCCAATGGCCGTCTTCAGAACCAGGCCCAGCACGAAACCAGCCGTGGCCGGCAGCAGCCAGCCCATGCCAATGTCGTAAAGCGGGAAAATGCTGTTAATCAGCGCGGCCGTTTCCGGCGCGAAGCTGAAAGCCGCCTTCCAGGCGTCCAGCACACCCACGACCAAAGTGGCAAAAATGGTGCAAACATAAACAACCCGGCTACCGCCAAACCAGTTGTTCAGAAAAGCCAGCAAGATAATGACCACCGTCAGCGGGTAAAGCAGCATCAGCACCGGAACAGAAATGCTGATAATGCCTGACAGTCCTTTGTTTGCAAACACCATCGAAACCAGCGTGAAAATCACGACAAAGGTTTTATATGAAACCGCTGGCAGCAGGCGGTTGAAATATTCGGAGCAGGAAATAATCAGCCCCACGGCAGTGCTCAGGCAAGCCAGAAACACGATCGCGCTCAGCAAGACATTGCCGCCCATGCCGAAATAATGCTGCGCGGTTTTTGAAAGCACGGCGGCGCCATTTTCCTGAAGGCCCAGCCCGGCCACGCTGGTCGCGCCCATGTAGCCAATGAGCAGATACACCACGGCCAGGCAGGCGGCGGCCACGGCGCCCGCAACAGTGGTGGTGGCCAGCAGCTGCGCGCGGTTGCGCACGCCCAGGGCGCGCGCGGCGTCAATCACGATGATGGCGAACACCAGCGAGGCCAGCGCGTCCATTGTCTGATAGCCCTCAAGCACGCCCGTGACGAATGGCTTGTCTGCAAAGCCGCCTTGCGCCGCTTGCAATTCGCCCATCGGGTTGAAGGCCGCGTAGCCCACCAGCACGGCAATGGTGGCCAGCAGCGCGGGCGTGAGCACTTTGCCAATGCGGTCTACCAGCTTGCCGGGCGAAATGGACAGCCAATAAGTCACGCCAAAGAAAAAGGCGCTGAATATCGCCAGCGCCACGGTTTTGTGCTCTGGCCCGATAAAGGGCGTGACGCCGATTTCAAACGTAACGGTTGCCGTGCGCGGCGTGGCAAAAAGCGGGCCGATGGCCAAATACAGCACGGCGGCAAAAGCCACGCCATACCAGGGCGTGACGCGCGAGGCCAAATCCTGCACATCGCGCGAGCCGGAATAGCCGATGGCAATCACGCCCAGCAGCGGCAGCCCCGCGCCGGTCAGCAAAAAGCCTGACATGGCCGAAAGCCAATTGCTGCCCGCTTGCTGCCCCAGAAAAGCCGGAAAAATCAGGTTGCCCGCGCCAAAAAACAGGGCGAACAGCATCAGGCCCACGGCCCAGAGTGAAGGTTTTTGGTTTTCAGGCGCGCTCATTCATGTCTCCTGTTATTTCAATCGGGTTGTCAAAAAATCCATCCGGTCAGGAATGGGTAGATAAAAAACGCTTTCGGGAACATGCTTTTGAAAAGCGCTGCCCTCAATCTTTTTCATGAACCTTCACAAAACCGCGCCCGCGGGCAGGGCCGCTTGCAGTTGCGCGCGCGTGGCCAGCGCGGCGGCGCGGGCGGCGTCGGCAAAGTTGGCGCCGCTGCTGGCGTAAAGAATGGCGCGGGAGCTGTTGATGACCACCGGCCCGCCGGGGCGCCAGCCGGCGCGCACGGTGGCGGCCGCGTCGCCGCCTTGCGCGCCCACGCCCGGAATGAGCAGAGGCAGCGCAGGCGCCATTTCGCGCACGCGCGCCACTTCATGTGCGCGCGTGGCGCCCACCACCAGGCCCAGCTGCCCGTTCATGTTCCACGGCCCTTGCGCCAGTTGTGCCAGGTGCTCAAACAGGCGCGGCTGGCCGGGCAGGGCCAGCGGCAGGGCCTGCAAGTCGTCTCCGCCGGGGTTGGAGGTGCGGCACAGCAAAAACAGCCCTTTGTCCGCGTAGTCCAGATACGGCTCGATGGAGTCAAAGCCCATGAAGGGCGAGAGCGTGACGGCATCGGCGCCGTAGCGCTCGAAGGCTTCGCGCGCGTATTGCCGGGCCGTGGCGCCAATGTCGCCGCGCTTGGCATCCAGAATGACGGGCACGCCCGGCGCGGCCTGGCGCACGTGCGCAATCAGGCGCTGAAGCTGGCGCTCTGCGCCATGTGCAGCGAAGTAGGCGATTTGCGGCTTGAAAGCGGCGGCCACGTCCGCCGTGGCGTCCACAATGGCCGCGCAGAAGTCAAAAAAGCTTTCCGCCGCAGGCGTCATGCCGGCCGGAAAGCGGGCAGGGTCCGGGTCCAGCCCCACGCACAAAAGGGACTGCCTGGCCTGGCTGGCCGCTGCGAGCATCTGGGTAAACGTCATGCGGCCGGATTCTAGGTTTGGCGCTTTCGCCGTAATTTCGGGCATCCATGCCTCGCAAGCCAACCCAAAAAGCTGGCGCGCCCGCCGGAGAGCATCAAAAAAAGAAGCAAATCGAAGGGGTCTGAATGCCGCCTTGCGCAATTTTCACTAGGACATCGCGCTATTAATAAAAGAGCAAATTTGGCGTATTCGGTACCGCTCATGGCCTCCCGCTTTGTGACCATTGCTCTTGAAGCTTTAGCGTGAAGGCGGCGGCCCCAGCGGTCTGCGGCTTTGCAACCCAGCCCGCTCTTTCGCTCCTCACGGCCAGATGCTGAACCGGCTTTCAGCCAGCAGCATCCGGCTCGCCGCCCAGAAAGCCGCCGCTTTGCCGTGCCCACAGGCGCGCGTAGAGGCCGCCCTGGGCCAGCAGCTGGGCGTGGGTGCCTTGCTCGACGATGCGGCCGGCGTCCATGACGATGAGGCGGTCCAGCGCGGCGATGGTGGACAGGCGGTGGGCGATGGCAATCACGGTTTTGCCTTGCATGAGGGTTTCCAGGCTTTGCTGGATGGCCGCTTCCACTTCGCTGTCAAGCGCGCTGGTGGCTTCGTCCAGCAGCAGAATGGGCGCGTCTTTGAGCATGACGCGCGCGATGGCCACGCGCTGGCGCTGGCCGCCGGAGAGTTTGACGCCGCGCTCGCCGACGTGCGCGTCATAGCCGCTGCGGCCTTGAAGGTCGGTCAGTTGTTCGATGAAGTCGCTGGCCTGGGCGCGGCTGGCGGCGGCGCGCATGTGTTCTTCGCTGGCGTCGGGGCGGCCATACAGGATGTTGTCGCGCATGGAGCGGTGCAGCAGCGAGGTGTCTTGCGTGACCATGCCGATGGCCGCGCGCAGGCTTTCTTGCGTGACGTGGGCGATGTCTTGCCCGTCGATGAGGATGCGCCCGCCTTGCACGTCGTGAAAGCGCAGCAGCAGGTTGACCAGCGTGGATTTGCCCGCGCCGGAGCGCCCGACCAGCCCCACTTTTTCGCCAGGGCGGATGTGCAGGTTCAGCCCGCTGATGACGGGCTTGCCGCCGCCGCTGCCTGCTTCGTAGGCGAAGCTCACGTTTTCAAAGCGCACGTCGCCGCGTGTGACGGCCAGGGGGCGGGCCAGGGGCGCGTCGGCTACGGCGGGTGTTTGCGCCAGGGCGCTGATGCCGTCTTGCACCGTGCCGATGTTTTCAAACAGGCGGGCAAATTCCCACATGACCCAGTGGCTGATGCCCGCCAGGCGCAGCGACATGGCGATGACGGCAGCCACCGCGCCTGCGCCGGTTTCGCCGCGCGACCACAGCCACAGCGACAGCCCGCCGGCCGAGAGCATCAGCAGCATGATGAGCGCGTGATTGACGATCTCAAACGCGCTGATCAGGCGCATTTGCACCTGGCCGGTGATCTGGAACGCCTGCATCGCTTCGCGGGCGTAGGCCGCTTCGCGCTGGCTGTGGGAAAAGAGCTTGACGGTGGCGATGTTGGTGTAGGCGTCGGTCACGCGCCCGGTCATCAGGCTGCGGGCGTCGGCCTGCTCCTTGCCGGCGCGCCCCAGCCGGGGCACGAAATACCCGCACGCCAGCCCGTAGGCCAGCGCCCACAGGGCAAAAGGCAGCATCAGCCGCCAGTCCATGCCCGCCGTGAGGGCCAGGAGGGTGAGCATGTAAACGCCCATGCCGATGACGACATCAACGGCGGTGAGCATCACATCGCGCACGGCCAGCGCCGTTTGCATGACTTTGGCGGCCACGCGGCCGGCGAATTCGTCGGCATAGAAAGACAGGCTCTGCCTCAGCATCAGGCGGTGAAAGTTCCAGCGCAGCCGCATCGGAAAGCCGATGGCCAGCGCCTGGTGCTGCACCAGCGTGTGCAGCGCAATCAGCGCAATGGATGCCAGCAGCACCGCCGCCAGCGCCGCCAGCGCAGGGCCGTGTCCGGCCCAGAAATGGGCCGGATCGGCCTGGCCGATCCAGTCCACCACGCGGCCCAGCAGTGCAAACAGCAGCGCGTCAAACGCCGCGCGCAAGGCCGCCAGCACGGTCAGCAGCGCAATCAGGCCGCGCATGCCCTGCGTGCAGGCCCACACGAACGGCACGAGCCGCCTGGGCGGCAAGGCCGGCTCGGCGGCGGGGTAGAAATCAAGGCGGTTTTCAAAAAAGCGGAACATGAAACGGTTTTTGGCGGGCCGGAAGGCGGAAAAAAGGGGCAATTCTGCGGCGTCACGCGCCTGCGCGCTCCCGAGCCTTTCGCAGCGGCTGGCGGGCTGCAGATTGCTCCTGCTTCAATAGCGGCTTGCGCCCATTCCATCAGGACTTGAGGCCAATTGGGGCATGAAAAAGCGGGCTGGCGGCCCGCTTTCCGGTGGTTTTGGAACTTTGAAACTCGCTCAAAAGCGGCCCCTGGATGCGATGCGAGAAGTACGCCTTTGGGCGTGACCTCGGGCGCTCGTGGGCCTTGCGAATCCTTGCCGGGCTGCGAGGCCCGTCTGCGTCTTGCGGTACATCCCGATTCCCGCGCTTTCGCTGCTTACGGCCAGGCGCTGGACAGGTTCTGAAGCCGAAGACACCGATTCAGAGTGAATTAAGAACAGGAGCAAATTTGACGAATGAAAATGGCGTCTCGCGCTCCTCTTTTTAATACTGCTTTACCTGCACCACCCAAGAAAAAGGCCTGCCGCTCTGGCAGGCCCCATTCAAACGGCAAAAGTCTGAAACCACGGCCCACAGGCCCGCCGCAATCACATCTGGTCTTCCACGGCAATGCCGTGGGCGCTCAGCCAGGCGCGCACTTTTTCTCTGTTTCCGGATTGCGCGGACCCATGAAAAAGTAGCGCTGGAACGTATGGCCTGCCTCGTTCACCGCGCGCGGATCGACGCCCAAGTCCAGCAGGCGCGGAATATCTTCGAAGCTGCCAATCATTGCAGCCTGATGCAGCGGCGTCCGGCCATCCTTCGAGCGCGCATGCACATTGGCCCCGGCATCCAGCAGCAGCTGCACATTGGCCTGGGTGCTAGTACCCAAGGCCGAAAACAGGGGCGTTTCGCCCAGCCGGTTTTTCACTTCGGTGGAAAACCCGCGCTTGAGCAGAGCTTTCAGCCAGTAGCTGTCGGACAGTTTGGCGGCAAAGTGCATGGAGGTGTCTCTCGCATCCCCCAGCCATGTGGGGTCCGTGCCCAGCTCCAGCAGGCTCTCGAAGGCGCGGCGGTTGCCTTCCACCATCGCCACGTCCAGCGGCGTCATGGCCCTGGCGTTGCGGCTATTGAGGCTTGCGCCTTCGGCCAGCAGCTGGCGCGCCTGCGCCAAGTCGTCCCTGGCCGCCGCCTGGTACAGCGCCGCGTCTTTGGGCGTTGCGAATTTTCCGTTGCTCATGTCCGTGTCTGGCTGACCGCAGGCCGAGGCGGCCAACACGGCCAGCGCGGATAAAAGCAGTCTGCGTCTGCGCATCATGTGTTGTATGAAAGATGGAAGGAAAAAACAGAGAAACAGCGGCCCGGAAGGCGATGGAAAGCGCCCGCTGCCGTTTGCCTTTCTCACCGGGCCCAAAGCGCAGCTTATCTGTTGAACAGGTCCGCAATCGTCCGGCCCGCTTCGGCAATGGCGTCGCGCGCCTTTTGTGCGCCCTGGCTAATGGCACCGCCAACGGCCCTGGTCTTTTCAGTCAGCCACTGAACGCCTTGCGCCAGCTTGTCGCTTGTCCGCTTCACGTCATCCGCCGCCTCGCTGGCGGCCCGTTTGGCGCCGTCGCCCGCCTTGTCCGTCAGCACGGCAGCTTCATGGCTCGCGCCATCAATCAGCGCATTGGCGCGCTCGCCTGCCGTCTCAACCCGCAGGGCGGCTTGATTGAATGAGGCTTCCTGCCCCGTGGCCTTGCCCGCGCCGCGCTGCGCATGGCCCAAAAGCGAAGCGCCTTCGCGCAGGGCTTCCACATAAGCCCGGCCGTCGCCCTTGCCGCCATGCAGTCCCACAAAGTTGCAACAAGCGCCTCTGGACGCGGCAAGGCGCAGCTCATGCCCCACGGCGTCAGACGCGAGCATTGCGCCCTGCAAGCCCGTCAGCAGCGCGCCTTCCACGTTGTAGCGGCGGATCTGGCCGCTGCCAGCCAGTTCCTCGCGTATGGCGTGGGGCGTCTTGCCCGGCTTCAGGCTGCGCAGGGTGCTGTCGCTCAGGCCCGCCGTATTGAAAGTCACGCCCGGCGCGCCCGTGGTCAGCATGGCCGCCGAAGCCAAGCCGCCGCCCAGGGAGTGCCCCATGAAAACCACGTTGCCTTTGCCGAAAGCTTTAACAGCGCGCTTTGCCAACAAGATGGCTGTTGATATTGGTCCGTTGTCAGCCCCAGGGCTTGTCCGCCATTGGCTTTGATGTCCGCTCCTTCCGGCCCGAACATTGGCCCGTGCCAAGGAAGGCAACGACATATTGCCCCTGGTCGTGTTCCGGTAGATGGCGGCGTCAAAGCCGCTCTGCTCGTCGCGCAACATGCTCGGAGCAAGGTCTGGAATGGAAACCACCTTGTTGTTTCATTCACGAAGTGATCGCTCACCGGGTAGCCAGGCTGTGGTTCACCCTGGCGGCAGCCAGGCCGGACATGCTGGTTGGTGTGCGTTTAGGGGCCTAGGGCGCGTTCAGCGCACGCGCATGCCGGGCTGCGCGCCGGGCCAGGGTTCGAGCACGTAGATGCCGGGATGGGCTTTTTCGTCGGCGTGGCTGGCGGCCAGCACCATGCCTTCGCTCACGCCGAATTTCATCTTGCGCGGCGCAAGGTTGGCCACCATGACGGTGAGCTTGCCCTTGAGGTCTTCGGGCTTGTAGGCGCTGGCGATGCCGCTGAAGACGTTGCGGGTGCGGCCTTCGCCCGCATCCAGCGTCAGGCGCAACAGCTTTTTGCTGCCTTGCACGGCTTCGCAATCCACGATGCGGGCAATGCGAAGGTCGATTTTGGCGAAATCGTCAATGGTGATGACTTCGGCCACCGGCTCGCCGCCCGGCGCGCCGCCGTCCGCGCTGGCCGCGCTGGCCGCCTGGGCGGACTCGGCAGGCGGCTCTTGGGCCGGTTCGGCGGGCGCGAAAAGCGCCTGGAGCTGCCCGGCTTCCACGCGCTGCATGAGGTGCCTGTATTCGCCGATGGCGTGGCCGGCGGGCAGACGCTGGCGGGCGGCGGCAAAGCGGTCAAAGGGCGCATGCAGCCACTGGCCCACGCTTTCGGCCAGGCGCGGCAGCACGGGCGCGAGCAAGATGGTGAGCAGGCGAAACGCCTGAATGCAGGTGGTGCACACGTCGTGCAGGCGGCCTTGCATGCCGGGCTGCTTGGCCAGCTCCCAGGGCTTGTTCTGATCGACGTATTCGTTCACGCGGTCGGCCAGGGCCATGATTTCGCGCACGGCCTTGCCGTATTCGCGCCCGGCCAGCAGCGCGGTGATGGCAGGGGCCGCATCTTGCAGGTGGCACAGCAGGGCGTCGCCATCTGCCGAGACTTCGCCCAGCCGGCCGTCAAAGCGTTTGGTGATGAAGCCGGCGGCGCGGCTGGCGATGTTGATGTATTTCCCAATCAAATCGGCATTGACGCGCAGCATGAAATCTTCGGCATTGAAATCAATATCTTCATTGCGCGCCGAAAGCTTGGCTGCCAGGTAATAGCGCAGCCATTCGGCATTCATGCCCAGGTTCAGGTATTTGAGCGGATCCAGCCCGGTGCCACGGCTTTTGCTCATTTTCTCGCCGTTATTGACGGTGAGAAAACCGTGAACGAATACATTATCCGGCGCCTTGCGCCCTGAAAAATGCAGCATGGCGGGCCAGAAAAGGGTATGGAAAGTAATGATGTCTTTCCCGATGAAATGTACCTGCTCCAGGCCGGGGTTTTTCATGTATTCGTCGTAGCTTTCGCCGCGCTTTTCCAGCAGGTTTTTCAGGCTGGCCAGATAACCCACGGGCGCGTCCAGCCACACGTAAAAGTATTTTCCGGGCGCATCCGGTATTTCAATGCCGAAATAGGGCGCGTCGCGGCTGACGTCCCAGTCGCCCAGTTTGGGCTTGCCGTTTTCGTCTTCGGCAAACCATTCGCGCGCCTTGTTGGCCACTTCGGGCTGGAGACGGCCGTTTTGCGTCCAGTCTTGCAGGTATTGCACGCAGCGCGCGTCCGAGAGGCGGAAGAAGAAATGCTCGCTGCTGCGCAATTCGGGCTTTGCGCCGGTGAGCGCCGAATAGGGATGGCCCAGGTCGGTGGGCGCATAAACGGCGCCGCAGACTTCGCAGTTGTCGCCATACTGGTCGGGCACGTGGCATTTGGGGCATTCGCCCTTGATATACCGGTCGGGCAGAAACATGCCTTTTTGCGGGTCGAAAAACTGCTCGATGGCGCGCACTTCAATCAAGCCGGCGGCTTTCAGATCCTTGTAAATGGCCCGGGATAATTCAACGTTTTCGGCGCTGTCGGTGCTGTGCCAGTTGTCGTAGCGGATGAGAAAGCCGTCCAGATACTGTTTGCGGCCCGCTGCAATATCGGCCACGAATTGCTGCGGGGTTTTTCCGGCCTTTTCGGCGGCAATCATGATGGGCGCGCCGTGCGCGTCGTCCGCGCCCACGAAATCCACCTGATGGCCCAGCATGCGTTGCGTGCGCACCCAGATATCGGCCTGGATGTATTCCATGATGTGGCCGATGTGAAACGTGCCATTGGCATACGGCAAGGCGGTGGTGACGAATATGCGGCGCGGGTTCATGGCTGTATTTGCAGACAGTTGAAGAAAGGCCACTGATTTTAGGGTTTCACCCCTCACGGATAGACTGCCGCGCCCATTGAAACAACTCCCGCAAGGACACCTCCCATGAGCATGGACCAGGCCGCCCTGATGGCCGCGCTGCAAGGCGTGATCGACCCGAACACGGGCAAGGATTTCGTTTCCACCAAGCTGCTGAAAAACCTGCGCGCGCAAGGCGCCAGCGTGAGCTTTGACGTGACGCTGGGCTACCCTGCGCGCAGCCAGATCGCCCCCATCCGCCAGATGCTGGAAGACGCCGCCCGCAGCGTGCCCGGCGTGCAGCAGGCCACGGCGAATGTGGATTTCAAAATCATCGCCCACAGCGTGCAGCGCGGCGTGCCGCTGCTGCCGGGCGTGAAAAACATGATCGCCGTGGCTTCCGGCAAGGGCGGCGTGGGCAAAAGCACCACGGCGGCCAATCTGGCACTGGCGCTGGCCGCCGAAGGCGCGCGCGTGGGCATGCTTGACGCCGACATCTACGGCCCCAGCCAGCCCACCATGATGGGCGTGCATGGCTCGCCCGAGCACGACGGCCAGGTCATGCAGCCGCTCATCGGCCACGGCGTGCAGGTGAACTCCATCGGCCTGATGGTCAAGCAGGGGCAGGCCATGATCTGGCGCGGCCCGATGGTCACGCAGGCGCTGGACCAGCTCATGCGCCAGACGGCCTGGCACGACGTGGACTACCTCATCGTGGACATGCCCCCCGGCACGGGCGACGTGCAGCTGTCCATCAGCCAGCGCGCGCCCGTCACCGGCGCGGTCATCGTCACCACGCCGCAAGACATCGCCCTGATGGACGCGCGCCGGGGCATCGCCATGTTTGAAAAAGTGGGCGTGCCCATTCTGGGCGTGGTGGAAAACATGGCCGTGCACCGCTGCACGCAGTGCGGGCATGAAGAGCACATCTTCGGCGCGGGCGGCGGCCAGCGCATGGCCGAGGAATACAAGGTGGACTACCTGGGCGGCCTGCCCCTGTCGCTGTCCATCCGCGAGCAGGCCGACAGCGGCTGCCCCACCGTGGTGGCCGCGCCCGACAGCGCCGAGGCCGCCACCTACCGCGCCATTGCCCGCCGCATCGCCGTGAAGGTGGCCGAACAGGCCAAGGACTATTCCAGCCGCTTTCCGACCATCACCGTCTCCAATACCTGAGGGCCTGTTCACGGCTTCGCGGCAGACGGAGGGAAGGCGGATGGTCTTATTTTTGCTCCTTTATTCGTAGCATGAGGTCCTAGTGAATAGGGCGCTGAACGGCATTTCATAGGCCTGGTTTTTGCTCCTGTTTTCGTCATCCTCCGGCGGGCAGGAGTGCTCGTTTTCAACGGCTCAAAGGCGCGGCCCGCCCAGGCCCTTCTGGCTCCGCATGGCAGGCTGGGCGGCGGCCGTCTGAGGCGGCGGGCGGGGCGCTTGCCGCGCCGCTACCATCGCCGCCCCATGAGCCGCAGCAAGACCACCTACGCCTGCAACGAATGCGGGGCCGCCAGCGCGCGCTGGCTGGGCAAGTGCCCCTCGTGCGGGGCGTGGAACAGCCTGGTGGAAACCGTGGCGCAAGCGCCCGCAGGCGGCGGCAAGAACCGGCTGGGCGCGGCCTTCGCAGCGCTGGCCCCCGCGTCAGACGTGCAGGCGCTGGCCAGCATTGAGGCGCAAGACGTGGCGCGCACGCCCACGGGCCAGGCCGAGCTGGATCGCGCGCTGGGCGGCGGCATCGTCGCCGGCGGCGTGGTGCTCATGGGCGGCGATCCGGGCATCGGCAAATCCACGCTGCTGCTCCAGGCGCTGGATGCCTTGCAGCGCGCGGGCGTGCCTTCGCTTTACGTGACGGGCGAAGAAAGCGGCGCGCAAGTGGCGCTGCGCGCGCGCCGGCTGGGGCTGGCTGGCTCGCAAGTGGCGGTGCTGGCTGAAATCCAGCTTGAAAAAATCGTGGCCACGCTGGCCGCGCGGCAGCCCGCCGTGGCGGTGATTGACTCGATTCAGACGATTTACAGCGACCAGCTCACCAGCGCCCCCGGCAGCGTGGCGCAAGTGCGCGAGTGCGCCGCGCACCTGACGCGCTGGGCCAAGGCGCAAGGCTGCGCCATCGTGCTGGTGGGCCACGTGACCAAAGACGGGCAGCTGGCCGGCCCGCGCGTGCTGGAGCACATGGTGGACACGGTGCTTTACTTCGAGGGCGACACGCACAGCAGCTTCCGGCTGATACGCGCCATCAAGAACCGCTTTGGCGCCGTCAATGAAATCGGCGTGTTCGCCATGACGGAAAAGGGCCTGAAGGGCGTGAGCAACCCCAGCGCCATCTTCTTGAGCCAGCACGCCGACCCGGTGCCCGGCAGCTGCGTGCTCGTCACGCTGGAAGGCACGCGCCCCTTGCTGGTGGAAGTGCAGGCGCTGGTGGACAGCGGCGGCCCCAGCCCCCGGCGGCTTTCCGTCGGGCTGGAGCGCGACCGCCTGGCCATGCTGCTGGCCGTGCTGCACCGGCACGCGGGCGTGGCCACGGGCGATCAGGACGTGTTCGTGAACGCCGTGGGCGGCGTGCGCATCAGCGAACCGGCGGCCGACCTGGCGGTGATGCTGGCCATCACCAGCAGCCTGCGCGGCAAGGCGCTGCCCAAGGGCTTTCTGGCCTTTGGCGAAGTGGGCCTGGCCGGCGAAGTGCGCCCCGCCCCGCGCGGGCAGGAGCGCCTGAAAGAAGCGGCCAAGCTCGGCTTTTCCGTGGCCGTGGTGCCCAAGGCCAACGCGCCCAAAAGAAAAGACAAGGCTTTCGAGGGCCTGACCATTCACGCCGTCGAGCGCGTGGAAGAAGCCATGGCGCTGGCGCGCCAGCTGGCCTGATCCGGTCTGTAACTATCATTTGCATAGCGAGCCGCCCGCCTGCCGTGGCTGGAAGCCGCGCGTTTTTCCCTGTTTTCCGATAACAAAGGAGTTTTTGCCATGCCAGTCCATCTTTCGCCGCCAGACGCGGCCAGCCTGCATCCTGTCAGCGGCGTGCGCATCGGCGTGGCCGAGGCGGGCATCCGCAAGGCCGGGCGCAAGGACTTGACCGTGATGCTGCTCGATGAAGGCGCGAGCGTGGGCGGCGTGTTCACGCAAAACCGTTTTTGCGCCGCGCCCGTGCAGGTGTGCCGAGAGCACCTGACGGCAGGAGCCGGAGCGGACATCCGCTCTTTGGTGATCAACACGGGCTGCGCCAACGCGGGCACGGGGGCAGCGGGGCTGGCGGCGGCGCGCCGCACCTGCGACGCTCTGGCCGCGCAGCTGGGCGTGCGGCCGCAGCAGGTGCTGCCGTTTTCAACGGGCGTGATCCTGGAGCCGCTGCCGCTGGAGCGCCTGCAAGCGGGCCTGCCCGCCGCGCTGGCCGATGCGCAGCCCGCCCATTGGCTCAAGGCCGCCGAAGGCATCATGACCACGGACACCGTGCCCAAAGCGCGCAGCGTGAAAGCAAGCGTGGGCGGCGCGCAAGTGACCGTCACGGGCATCAGCAAGGGCGCGGGCATGATCCGCCCCAACATGGCGACGATGCTGGGCTTTGTGGCAACCGACGCATGCGTGGCCCCCGGCCTGATGCCGCAACTGGCGCGGGCGCTGGCCGAAAGCTCCTTCAACCGCGTGACGGTCGATGGCGACACCTCGACCAATGACTCTTTCATCGTCATCGCCACGAACAAGGCGGCGCACGCGCCCGTGCAGTCGCTTCAGTCGCCCGAAGGGCAGGCGCTGTTTGCCGCTCTGCTGGAAGTGGCGCGCTGGCTGGCGCAGGCCATCGTGCGCGACGGCGAAGGCGCGACCAAGTTCATCACCGTGCAGGTGGAAGGCGGACAAAACGCCGCCGAGTGCCGCCAGGTGGCCTATGCCATCGCCCACTCGCCGCTGGTGAAAACGGCCTTTTTCGCCAGCGACCCGAACCTGGGCCGCATTCTGGCGGCCATTGGCTACGCGGGCATTGCTGATCTGGACACGGAAAAAATCGATCTGTATCTGGACGGCGTGCATGTGGCCACTCGCGGCGGGCGGCATCCGGACTACCGCGAAGAAGACGGCCAGCGCGTGATGAAACAGCCCGAAATCACCGTGCGCGTGAACCTGGGGCGCGGCGCGGCCAGCGAAACCGTCTGGACGTGCGACCTGAGCCACGAATATGTAAGCATCAATGCGGATTACCGCTCCTGAAAACCTGTTCGCAATTGATCTGTCAGTGCGAAAAGCGCGGTCTTGGGCGCTTTTGGGTTTTGCGAATCCTTGATAGAGGCCGCCAAGCCATCTGCGATTAGCGCCTTGCCGCCCGCCTCGCCTCGCGCTCCCTCACGGTCAGACTCCGCACGGGTTCTGAATGAAAGCGGGCGCGGCCTGGCAGTAGATACCGGGCAGGTTCCGCGCAGCATAAAAAAGCCGGACCGCACTGACAAAGTGCAGGTCCGGCGCAGAGAGGTTCGCGCAGGGGGAAGTCGGTGGTCACGTTCACCCGCGCAGGCTTGGAGAACCGCAGCGATTATAGCGACAAACAAGAACGGCTATCAAGCGATTTTTACGCGTTTTTACGAAATGACCGCTTTGCTTTGTGTTTCTTGCCGGGGCTTTTTAGCGCTTCTGTGAAGGCTGTGGCAAACGCCTGCGCCAAATTCTGGCCGCGCAAGACAAGAAAAGCGGGGGCGAAAAAAGGCGCTGGCAGGAAATGGATGGACTGCGACGAGCTTATTTTGCTTCTTTATCCATAGCATTACGTCCTAGTGCATAAAGCGCAGGAGCCATTTTGATGGCCCCTGAATCCGCTCCTGTTTTTGAGTGCTTCGCAGGCTGCTGTTCTATTCATTGCTCCAGAGCTGCGAGTGGATACAGGCGACTCAGTGCCGGGTTGCGTCCGCGCGCGCGCCACGCACTCGCTTTTTGGCAGCGGCCGCCACGGCGGCGGCGGAAGGCAGCGGCGGGGCGGCAGCGGCCTGCGCGTCGGGCAGCGGCGCGGGCAGGCGCTCCAGGGCGGTTTCGAGCACCTGGTCGATCCAGCGGACGGGGATGATTTCCAGGCCGTTTTTCACGTTTTCCGGAATTTCCTGCAAATCCTTCACGTTTTCTTCGGGGATGAGCACCTTGCGGATGCCGCCGCGCAGCGCGGCCAGCAGCTTTTCCTTCAGGCCGCCGATGGCGGTGACTTCGCCGCGCAGGGTGATTTCGCCCGTCATGGCCACGTCGGCGCGCACGGCAATGCCGGTCAGCGCCGAGACGAAGGCCGTGGTCATGGCCGCGCCGGCGCTGGGGCCGTCCTTGGGCGTGGCGCCGTCGGGCACGTGCAGGTGGATGTCCAGCTTTTCGAAGGCGTCGTCGGCAATGCCCAGGCGGCGCGCGCGGGCGCGCACGACGGTGCGGGCGGCTTCGACGGACTCTTTCATCACATCGCCCAGCATGCCGGTGCGCAGGATGTTGCCTTTGCCGGGCATGGCGGCGGCTTCAATGGTGAGCAAGTCGCCGCCCACTTCCGTCCAGGCCAGGCCCACGACCTGGCCGATCTGGTTGTTCTGTTCGGCGCGGCCATAGGTGAACTTGCGCACGCCCAGAAAGTCGCCCAGGTTTTTGGCGGTGACTTTCACTTTCGGCTTCAGCTGCACCAGTTGCAGGCCCTTGACGACTTTGCGGCAGATGCGCGAGATTTCGCGCTCCAGCGAGCGCACGCCCGCTTCGCGCGTGTAGTAGCGCACGATGTCGCGCACGGCGTCTTCGGAAACGCTCAGCTCCGCCTCTTTGACGCCGTTGGTCTTCATCTGCTTGGGCAGCAGGTAGCGCATGGCGATGCTGGTTTTTTCGTCTTCGGTGTAGCCCGACAGGCGAATGACTTCCATGCGGTCCAGCAGCGCGGGCGGAATGTTCATGGAGTTGCTGGTGGCCACGAACATCACGTCTGACAAATCGAAGTCCACTTCCACATAGTGGTCGCTGAAGGCGTGGTTTTGCTCGGGGTCCAGCACTTCGAGCAGGGCGCTGGCCGGGTCGCCCCGGAAGTCCATGCCCATTTTGTCGATTTCATCCAGCAAAAACAGCGGGTTGCGCGTGCCGGCCTTGTTCAGGCTTTGCAGCACTTTGCCGGGCATGGCGCCGATGTAGGTGCGGCGGTGGCCCCGGATTTCGGCTTCGTCGCGCATGCCGCCCAGCGCCATGCGCACGTATTTGCGGCCCGTGGCGCGCGCGATGGACTGGCCCAGCGAGGTTTTGCCCACGCCGGGCGGCCCCACCAGACAGAGGATGGGGGCCTTGACTTTGTCCACGCGCTGCTGCACGGCCAGGTGCTCCAGGATGCGTTCCTTGACTTTTTCCAGCCCGAAGTGGTCGGCGTTGAGCACTTCTTCGGCGTGGGCCAGGTCATGTTTGATGCGCGTTTTTTTCGACCAGGGCAGGCCCGCCAGCACGTCCACGTAGTTGCGCACCACGCTGGCTTCGGCGGACATGGGCGACATCAGGCGCAGCTTTTTCAGCTCGTTTTCCGCCTTTTTCAGCGCCTCTTTGGGCATGCGGGCGGCCTTGATGCGCTTTTCGATTTCTTCAATGTCCGCACCGTCTTCGCCTTCGCCCAGCTCTTTTTGAATGGCCTTGACCTGCTCGTTCAGGTAGAAGTCGCGCTGGTTTTTCTCCATCTGGCGCTTGACGCGGCCGCGAATGCGCTTGTCCACGTTGAGGATGTCCACCTCGCGCTGGATTTCTTCCAGCAGCGCCTGCAAGCGTTTTTGCACGTCGGCCACTTCCAGCATCTTCTGCTTGACGGGCAGCTGCAGCGGCATGTGCGCGGCGATGGTGTCGGCCAGGCGCTCGGCTTCGGCAATGCCGGAGATGGAATTGAGGATGTCGGGCTGAATCTTCTTGAGCTTGGCGTATTGCTCGAACTGCTGCGTGACGGCGCGGCGCAGCGCCTCGGCCTCGGTGGGGTTGGCGGGCGCGGCCGCTTCCGGCGGCATGGGCAATACGGTGGCCTTGAAAAACTCGCCGTCTTCCACGCGCTCCAGCGCCGCGCGCTGCTGGCCCTGCACCAGCACTTTCACCGTGCCGTCGGGCAGCTTGAGCATTTGCAGCACAGTGCAAATGCAGCCGGTGGCGTACAGGTCGGTCATGGCCGGCTCATCCTTGCCGGAAGTGCGCTGCGCCACCAGGGCGATGCGGCGCTCTCCGCCCACGGCCGCTTCCAGCGCCTTGATGCTCTTGGGCCGCCCCACGAACAGCGGGATGACCATGTGCGGAAACACCACCACATCGCGCAGGGGCATCAGCGGCATGTCCACCGGTTGGGGAGGCAGCAGGGTCAGTGTGGTCATGAAGCAGGGAATCCTTGTTCAAAAGAGGTGTCTGGAATTGGCGGCGCGCCAGGCAATTTCAAGACGCCGCCCAGCCCGCGCCGCGCCAGGGCGCCGCCACCAAAATGTAGCGCAGCAATGCATCTGGCGGGCCAGAATTTTTCGCTACTTTATCAATAGCATGATGTCCTAGTGCAGAAAGCGCAGAGCGTGTTTTTGGCAGGCCTGAATTTGCTCCTGTTAAAGGAGCCATTCTGGTGTTTCGGAAGTCCCTGGCGGTTTTCCCAAATGGCGCACCGTGCACGCTTGCTTCCAAATCCAGCCCGAGCTCAATGCGCAAGGCGTCGGCCTGCTGGAGCAGGCCTTAAAAAAATCAGCTCGGCGCGCGGCACCTCAAACGCGCTCTTGGTCATTCATGCGCAGGGCGTGAAGAATGCGAACACCCAAGGCTTGCCGCACGACTTTTGAACAGGTTTTAAACGAAGCGGGCTGCTGCGCAGGTCGTCAGCGGAAGACCACGGTTTTGTGCCCGTTGAGCAGCACGCGCCGCTCGGCGTGCCACTTCACGGCACGGGCCAGCACCTGGCTTTCGGTGTCGCGGCCCACGGCGGTCAGCGACTCCACGGTGTGCGTGTGGTCGGCGCGGGCCACATCCTGCTCGATGATGGGGCCTTCATCCAGATCGGCGGTGACGTAGTGCGCCGTGGCGCCGATGAGTTTCACGCCCCGCTCGTGCGCCTGGTAGTAGGGCCGCGCGCCCTTGAAGCTGGGCAAAAAGCTGTGGTGAATGTTGATGGCGCGCCCGGCCAGCTTGCGGCACAGGTCGTCAGAGAGCACTTGCATGTAGCGCGCCAGCACCACCAGCTCCGCCGATTCGGCCTGGATGATTTCGTACTGCCTGGCCTCGGCCTGCGCCTTGGTTTCGCGGGTGACGGGGATGTGATGGAAAGGCACGTTGTAGCTGGCCGCCAGCTGATAGAAATCGCGGTGGTTGCTGACGATGGCGCGAATGTCCAGCGGCAGCAGCCCGCTTTTCCAGCGAAACAGCAAATCGTTGAGGCAATGCCCCTCGCGGCTGACAAAGATGGCGCAGCGCATGGGCTGCGCCGCGTCGTGCAGCTGCCAGCGCATGTCGAACTGCGCCGCCAGCGCGTCCAGCGCCGCACGCATGGCTTGGCTTTTGGCTTCGGGGTTTTCGTCCGTCACCACAAACTGCACACGCATGAAAAACAGGCCCGTGGCCTGATCGTTGAACTGCGCCGCTTCTTCGATGTTGCCGCCGTTTTCCAGCAAAAAGCCGGAGACGGCATGCACGATGCCCATGCGGTCCGGGCAGGAGAGGGTCAAAACGTAAGTGGTCATTGCGCCAATTGTCATGGATGCACCTGACAGGCGTCCGCGCCCTTCCGGCCAGAGCGCACGTTTTTTCTTTGCCGCCATGCAGCCGTTTTGCATCAAAAAAGGAAGCAAATTTAGCGGAGATCAAATGCGCCATAACGCCCGTTCCACTAGGACCCCATGCTATCAATAGAGGGGCAAAAAGAAGGGGAGAAGGCTGTGAGGGCAGGGCGGCAAGGCGTTTCATGAGGAAAGCCGCATGCGAATGCCAAGGCCGGTTTTGGCGCCGGCGGTTCCGGTCCGGCGGCGCTTGTCAGGGTTTGACGCCGCTGGCCATGCCTTGCCTGATTTGCTCCCAGCTCAGGCCAAAGCGCAGCAGGTATTTGCGCAGGCGGTCGGAGTCATTGACGGCCTTGCGCTGCTGGCGCGATTGGGCAAAAAGCCGCCGCCCCGCTTCAGACAGGCTCGCGCTTTGAGCGCAAACGGGCAGCACGGCGGCCAGTTGCAGGCGGTCAAAGAGGTCGAGCGCGGCGGCTTTTTCAGGCCCCAGCAGGCGGGCGGGCCAGTCGGCGGCCGCTGGCGCGCTTTCGGGGGCGCTTTCCGGGCCGCTTTCGGAGCCGCTTTCCGGCTCCTGCCGCGCCCAGAGCCAGCGCAGGCGGGCGGTTTCGGCTTCTACTTGCGCTTGCGTGATGCGGCCGCCTTCGGCCAGGGTGGCCAGGCGGGTGATGCTGGAGGACAGGTCGCGGAAGTTGCCGCGCCAGGCGGCTTCTTCGCTTTGGGCAAAGCGCAAAAAGGCGCTGCGCGCTTCGGGGTGAAAGCGCGCCATGCGGCCTTGCTCGCTGGCGTGCAGGGCCAGCAGGTGGTCGATGTTGGGTTCGATGTCTTCGGGCCGCGCGGCCAGGCCCGGCAGGTCGTAAGTCCAGAGGTTGATGCGCGAAAAAAGGTCTTCGCGAAAGCGCCCGGCGGCCACTTCGCGCCGCAGGTCGCGGCAGGTGCCGGCAATGAGCTGGAAGTTGCTGCCCACTTCGCGGTCGCTGCCCAGCGGGTAGAAGCGCTTTTCCTCGATGGCTTTGAGCAGCATGGCTTGCTCGTCCGGCCCCAGCTCGCCGATTTCGTCCAGAAACAGCACGCCGCCATCGGCGCTTTTGAGCAGGCCGGCGCGGTCGCTGGCCGCGCCGGTGAAGGCGCCTTTTT
Source organism: Ottowia sp. oral taxon 894 (assembly GCF_001262075.1). Lineage (GTDB taxonomy): Bacteria > Pseudomonadota > Gammaproteobacteria > Burkholderiales > Burkholderiaceae_C > Ottowia > Ottowia massiliensis. The sequence continues at coordinate 1,434,185 of NZ_CP012073.1, forward strand.
TGTGGCCGAACAGGGCGGACATGGCCCCGTCGCCGTGCAGCGTGGCGCAATTGACTTCCACGAACTGGCCGCTGATGAGCTTGCGCTCGCGCTTGAGCTGGGCCATGCGCCGCGCCAGAAAGGATTTGCCCGCGCCCGTGGGGCCGGTCAGCAAGATGGGCGCGGCAGAGCGCACGGCCACGCGCTCGATTTCGTCGATCAGCGCGTTAAAGCGCGCGTTGCGCGTGGCGATGCCGCTTTTGAGAAAGGCCACGGCGTCGCGCTGCGCGGCCTCAAAGCGCCGGGCGATGGCGTCGTAGCGCGAAAGGTCCAGGTCAATGAGCGAGAGCTGGCCCGGCTCGCCCGTGCCCCAGCGGCGCGGCGGCGAGGTTTGCGCCAGCACGCCGGGCAGGTGGCGCGATTCGGCCAGCAGGAACAAACAGATTTGCGCCACGTGCGTGCCGGTGGTGATGTGCACCCAGTACTGCCACTCGTCCGGTGCCCAGGCGTAGCCGTGCGCCCAGTCATAGAGCGCGCTGTAGACCTGGCCAAAGTCCCAGGGGTCGGCAATGGGCAGCAGGGTCAGGCGCACGTCGGTGGCGGGCGAAAAGGAGGCGATGTCGCCCTGCACGCATTCGGCCAGCCGGCGGTGGCGCTCGCCGGTGTAAATCAGCTCCAGCCGCGCCACGGGCTGGCCGGGCTGCTGGCACAGCGCCACGGAGGGCCGCCACTTTTGCCAGCGGCCCGCGCCCATGCCGCTGTCGAGCTGCGTGCCGAGAAAGCCAATGGCCGTGACCGGTTTGATATTCATATCTCAAAGTCTAGCTTTGAATATCGAATCAACCCGCCTGCCGCCTGGCCTGAAAGGCGCGGCCAGATGCCTTCAGAAAAAATTTTCTCCTTTTATTTCAATGAATTGAATGGTTTTTTTGCCGCCTGCAAGCGGCGCTGGCATGCCGCCTGCACTGAAGAAAGCACCTGAATGGCTGCCGCCAGCTTGCAGGAGCCGCATCGGGCCACAAGCCCTGCGGCCCGGTGCGGCGCCCGGTTCGCGAAGCGCCTTGCAGCGCAAAGCGGCCTGTAGGCGCGCCGTATGCCGCTGGTGATGGTGTTCGGGTTTTGCTGGTAGCTCAGTATGGATAGAGCGCACTTTTTTCTAAGGTGAAGTCGCAGGTTCAAGTCCTGCCAGGCAAATTGTTTGTGGCTCATTCGGTAGAGCAATGCACTGTGAATGCATCGGTATATCCGTAGCGGGTTCGAGTCCCGCCAAACAAAACCGCATTTCGCAAGGAATGCCCAAGTACCGGGGCCGCAAGGCCCCTCCCGCCGAGTGCGGCGCGGCCTCAAGGCCACGGCTGGCGTCAAGCCTGCCCGGCCTGCCAGCCGCGCCGCCCCTGTCCCGGCGGCCCCGCGCCAGCGCGCGCACCGGGGCCGCAGCGGGCGGCCAGCGGCGGGCCGCGCCAGAGAAAAGGCCGCCTTGGCAGGGCCTTGGCCTCAAAGCAGGCTCTCTGGGCGCCGCCCGCATCGCACGCCGCCCGTCTGCGCCCGGCTCACGCGCCGGCCCGCTGCCGGGGCAGGGTTCGGCAACCCTTTTTTGAAACAAACCGGTTCGGCGTGAATGACTTGCGCGAATCGCCATAGGAGAAAAAAACATGAAAACCTGGGGCTTCAAAACCATACGGGTCAAGAAAAACGAACGCGCCATGCTCCTGCGCAATGGCGACTTTGACCGCATGCTCATGCCAGGCAAGCACCGCATCACGGCCTGGGGCGACGAGCTGCGCGCCCAAGCCTTCAATCTGGAAGAAAGCGCCTTCACGCACTCTTTGAGCGACTACCTGATGGCGCGCGAGCCGCAAGTGGTGGACGAGCACTTTGTGCGCGTGCAAACGGGCGAGGACGAAGTGGCCCTGCTCATTGAAGACGGCGTGCTGACCGCCATCATCCCGCCCGCCACGCGGCGTCTGTACTGGAAGGGCCTGCACGAAGTGCAAGCGCAAGTGCTGCCCGTGCCGCCCGATTTGCGCGTGCCCGCCGACTTGCTGGCCCGCATACGCGCCGCCCGCGCTGCGGGCATGAACCGCTACGCGCCGCTCATGGCCGAAGTGCCGCAGTTTCACACCGGCTTGCTGTGGGTGGACGGGCAAATCCGCGAAACCCTGCCGCCCGGCGTGCATGGCTGGTGGCAACACGGGCACGCCGTGCGCGTGGACGTGGTGGACTTGCGCGCGCAAACCGCCGAAGTTGCCGGGCAAGACATCCTCACCCGCGACAAAGTCACGCTGCGCCTGAACCTCACCGCCGTCTGGCGCTACACCGACGCGCAAACCGCCTTCGGCCAGCATCCCAAGCCTGCCGATCACGTGTACCGCGAACTGCAATTTGCCTTGCGCGCCGCCGTCGGCCAGCGCACGCTGGACGCCCTGCTGGAAGACAAGGCCGCCATTGACGCCACCGTGCTCGCCCAGGTGCAGCCGCGCCTGGCTGGCAGCGGCATCGCGCTGGAGAGCGTGGGCGTGAAAGACATCATCTTGCCGGGCGACATGCGGACCATCCTTGCCCAGGTGGTGGAAGCCGAAAAGGCCGCCCAGGCCAACGTCATCCGCCGCCGCGAGGAAACCGCCGCCACCCGCTCGCTGCTCAACACCGCCAAGGTCATGGAAGGCAACCCCGTCGCCCTGCGCATGAAAGAGCTGGAAACGCTGGAGCGCGTGGCCGAACGCATCGACAAGATTTCCGTCGTCGGCGGGCTGGACCAGGTGCTCAGCGGGCTGGTCAAGCTCCGGCAGGACTGAAACGGCTGCCATCGCATGGAGGGCTGCCGCCGCGCGTCTTCATGGGTTTTGCGGCCGATGAAGGCGCGAATTGAATTGATCTCTCAGGGGCGGCCCGCGCCGCCCCGTCTTCCCATCATCCTGGTCATCATGAAAAACACCCCAAGCCGCAAGCAACTGCGCACCGAACAAAAGGCCGCGCGCAAGCAGCCCTGCGCGCAAAGGCTGCCAGCGGACGTCAGCCGCCTGGTCCCCGGCAACAGCTACGGCGCGGCTTGCAAGCAGTTTTATGAACCCGTTCCCTTCCGCTGCATGGACTGCGGCAAGGAAGAAATATGGACAGCCCGCCAGCAAAAGTGGTGGTACGAAGACTGCCAGGGCAGCATCTACAGCACCGCCACGCGCTGCCTGCCCTGCCGCATCGCCCGCCGCCAAAAGCTGGCCGAACAGCGCCAGCGCACGCAAGACGGCCTGGCCCGCAAAGCCGCCCGCACCTTTGACGTGCAAGCCTTCAAACAGGAAAAACAGCGCCGCGCCCAATTGCGGCGGCAGTGGCGCGCGCAGCAAAAGGCGCGACAAAAGGCGCTGGAAATTCCGGCTTCGGATGCACGCAGCTCACTGGCGGATCCGGCCAGTTGATTAAAGGAATCAAAAATGACAACGACTGAAACCATGCCAAACGCCGCCGCGCCCGAAGAAGCGGCGCAAAAGCGGCTGGAGCGCCGCCTGGAGGCCGCGCGGGCCAGAAATGAAAAAGCCGCTGAAGAAATGCCGCCCGAAATCATTGAGGTGAATAACGAAAACGGGCATTACCTGCAAATGCAAATCGGCGGCGCTGCGCCCATCAAAATGTGGACCCGGGGCGTGCCGGTAGAAGAAGACGCGCGCCAGCAATTAAAAAATATCGCCAGCCTGCCCGTGGTATTCAAACACGTGGCGGTGATGCCGGATGTGCATCTGGGCATCGGCGCCACGATTGGCACGGTGATTCCAACCATCAAAGCCATTATTCCGGCAGCGGTGGGCGTGGATATTGGCTGCGGCATGATGGCCTGCAAAACCACGCTGACGGCCAGCGATTTGCCCGACGATCTGGGGCCGCTGCGCAGCGCCATTGAAAAAGCGGTGCCGCACGGCATGACGCCCAAGAAATATGGCCGCGACAAAGGCGGCTGGGAAACGCCGCCCGCTGAAACAGACGCGGCCTGGACCCGTTTGGCCGATGAATTCAGGCAATTGTGCGAATTACACCCGCGCCTGGAAAAGACGAATAATTACAAACACCTGGGCACGCTGGGCACGGGCAACCATTTCATTGAAATTTGCCTGGATGAAAATCAGGCCGTGTGGATCATGCTGCATTCCGGCTCGCGCGGCGTGGGCAATGCCATCGGCACGCATTTCATTGAATTGGCGAAACAAGATGCGCGATTGCACCAGCAAAATCTGCCGGATGAAAACCTGGCCTATTTTGAAGAAGGCGCGCGGTATTTCGGTGAATATGTGAAAGCCGTGGACTGGGCGCAGAAATTCGCCGCCGCCAACCGCGAAGTGATGATGACGCGCGTGATTAACGCTATGCGAAAAGTCATTGCCAAGCCATTTGAAACGCATGTGGAAGCGGTGAATTGCCACCATAACTACGTGCAGCGCGAAACGCATTTTGGCCAGGCGGTTTTTGTCACGCGCAAGGGCGCGGTCAGCGCCGAAAAGGGGCGGCTGGGCATCATTCCCGGCAGCATGGGCGCCAAAAGCTACATCGTGCGCGGCAAGGGGCACCCCGACAGCTTCAACAGTTGCAGCCACGGCGCAGGCCGCACCATGAGCCGCACCCAGGCGAAAAAACTGTTCACGGAGGCCGACCAAATCAGGGCGACCGAAGGCGTGGAATGCCGCAAGGACGCAGGCGTGATTGACGAAATTCCAATGGCCTACAAGGACATAGACGCCGTAATGGCCGCCCAGGCCGATTTGGTGGACGTGCTGCACACGCTCAAGCAGGTGGTGTGCGTGAAGGGGTGAAGCAGAGCAAAACGCCTTCGGCCAAGCCGGGACTGATGCAACACATGAATATTGCTCCTTTATTCATAGCATGATGTCTTAGTGGGAAAAGCGCAGGATGGTTTTTTGAAATCATTGAATTTGCTCCTCTTTTTTAAGACTGCCGTTGGGCAAGGCGGCTCGGAGTTCACCTCATTTAGCCAATGCGCCGCTTGCACATCAAAAAGGCCGGGGCGCGCCTGATGGCGCGCCCCGGCCTGAGCAAAGGAGCAGAAACGGGCGTTTATTTCGGCCCAAGGGCGCCTGAAGCCGCGCCCTTGGCGGCGTTCGAAGCGGCGTCCTTGGTTGCCTGCCGGCCGTCCTGTCCTGTCACCGCAGGCATTTGCGCCTGTTCGGCTGCCGTGGCAGCGGGCTGAGTGGCGGAGTGAGTGGCAGATTGGGCGGCTGAAGGCTGCGCCGTGGTTTTGGCGGCCTCATGCGCCTGTGGTCCTGCAACGGCTGAAGGCGTAGGCGCATTGGCCTGCTGATCCACGGGCTTGATGCCCGTGCCGGCGGCATGGGCCATGCCCCAGCTCATTGCCGTGGTCAGCAGCACAACGGCAGAAGAAGCGTAGATGGAACGTTTGGTCATGGAAGAACCTTTCATCGAGTTGAAGGGGAGTTGCAGTGTGTCCGCCATCGCCGTTACACACCACCTCTGGCCTGTTGGGCTTGTGTCAGGGTGCAAGCTGGCCCGCGCCGCGCGCTGCCGCCTTCCGGCAGCAGGGGCTTCCACTAAAATGGCCGGTTGCTTTACCACACATATTCGGCCCCGGACTGCCTGGCCGCCGGGCGCCGCCGAAGGAGAAATTCACCCTCATGGCAAAAGAAGAACTGATCGAGATGCAAGGCGTCGTCAATGAAGTGCTGCCTGACTCGCGCTACCGCGTCACCCTCGACAACGGCCACCAGCTCGTTGCCTACTCGGCAGGCAAGATGAAGAAGAACCACATCCGCATCCTGGCGGGCGACCGCGTCACGCTGGAGCTTTCGCCGTATGACTTGAGCAAGGGCCGCATCAGCTTCCGCCACCTCAACCGTGCGCCCGGCAGCGCCACGCCGCCCGCTCGCAGCGCGCGCTGAAAACCCGCTTTTCCCGCCGCTTCAACAGCCCTTTTTTCTGCCCGCGCCTGCGCCTTGCAGGGGCGGGCAGCGTCGTTTCCGGGGCTGGCGTATTCAATATTCGCGCGTCCATCCAGCCGCTTGTTCACGCGCTTCTTGGCTGCGCGCGGCGTGCAGTTGGGCGCTTGGCCGCCTGACTGCTTTGGGGCTGCCCATGAAGGCGCCTGTTTATTGCCCGGCTTGCTGGCCGCTGGCGGGCAGTTGAATGGCGGCAATGCGCTCCAGCGCCTGCTGCACTACGTCGCTTTGCATGCTTTGGTAGAGCATTTCGGCTTCGGCTTCCTTGGACAAGGCGGCGCTTTCGCTGTAGCTCTGGTCGATTTCGCGCAGGATTTCGGCGTCAGGCAGCGCCACGTGGCCTGCCGGGGTGACGAGGCGAAAGCCAAAGCGCACGCGCAGTTGGTATTCACGCACTTGCCCCGCCGCGTTCAGGCCGACCACGCTGCGCTCGCGGCTGTCTTGCAGGGCTTGCAGGATGACTTGTGCCCGGTTTTTTTCAGCGGCGTCGGTGATGACTTGCAGGCCCGCGCTGGCAAGCTGGCGCTTGAGTTCCGCGCCCAGGGTGGAGCTGGCGGGCATGTCCACGTAAATGGAGCGGAAGGCAAATTCAGGCGGGCGGCGCAGGTGAAAGCCGCAGGCCGTCAGCCAGGGCGCGGTGCTGGCAGCAAGGGCGGCCAGGCTGGCGGTGAGCAAAAGGCGGCGGCAAGGCATGGCGGGCGCTTTCGTCATGGTTCAGAAAGAAGGGGCACAGGCGGCATAAAAGAGGAGCAAATTTGATGGGGCTGAAATGCCGCTTCGCGCAGATTCCACTAGGACGTCTTGCTATGAATAAAGAAGCAAATCAAGCGCAAGGAGAGGGGCGCAAGCGCCCCCTTCACAGCCGCACGGCCGTGCCGCTCACAGCACCACATTGACCAGCCGCCCCGGCACGACGATGAACTTTTTGGGCGTGGCGTTCGCGCCAGCGAATTTGATGAAGGCTTCGCTGGCCAGCGCGGCCTGTTCAATCTCGGCCTTGCTGGCGTTGGCGGGCACGGTGAAGCGGCCGCGCAGCTTGCCGCCCACTTGCAGCATCAGCTCGATTTCGTCGCGCTCCAGCGCCTGGGCGTCGGGGCTGGGCCAGGGCGCGTCGATCAGATCGCCCATGAGCGCCTCGTAGCCCAGCTCGCGCCACAGGGCGTGGGTGATGTGCGGGGTGGCCGGGTAGAGCACGCGCAGCAGGATGCCGAAGGCTTCGCCCAGGGCGAAGGTGTCGCCTTCGCTGGCCGCGCCATCGCCGTCGCCCTTGAAGGCTTCGATGGCGTTGAGCATCTTCATCGCGCCGGAGACCACGGTGTTGAATTGCAGGCGCTGGTAGTCGTAGTCCACCTGGCCGAGCACGGTGTGGATTTCGTGCCGCAGCGCCCGGGCTGCCTTGCCCAAAGCGGCGGGGGCGCTTGGCTTGCCCGCTTGCGCCAGTTGCGGCAGGGCAGACAGGCGCAGGCCGCAGGCCCACAGGCGGCGCAAAAAGCGGTGGCTGCCTTCCACGGCGGTGTCGTTCCACTCCAGCGTGGCCTCGGGCGGCGCGGTGAACATGGTGTAAAGGCGCGCGGTATCGGCCCCGTATTGCTCGATGAGCGTTTGCGGATCGACGCCGTTGTTTTTGGATTTGGACATGGTGCCCACGCCTTCGTAGTCGATGGGCGTGCCGGCGGGCAGCTCGCCGTCGGCGCTGGCCACGGGCTTGATCAGTTTGGCGGCCACTTGCTTGCCGCTGGCGTCCAGCACCGGCTCCACGTCAGCGGGCCAGAAGTATTCCTTGCCGCCCTTGGCGGTGCGGCGGCTGTAGATGTGGTTGAGCACCATGCCTTGCGTGAGCAGGCGGGTGAAAGGCTCGTCGATGCGGATCAGCCCCAGATCGCGCATGGCTTTGGTCCAAAAGCGCGCGTAGAGCAGGTGCAAGATGGCGTGCTCGATGCCGCCGATGTACTGGTCCATCGGCATCCAGTGCGCCGCGCCGCTGCCCACCATTTTTTCGTCATCGTGCGCATCGCAGTAGCGCATGAAGTACCACGATGAGTCCACAAAGGTGTCCATCGTGTCCGTCTCGCGCCGGCCCGGGCCGCCGCATTGGGGGCAGCGCACGCCCGCCTGGAAGGCGGCGCTTTTGGCCAGCGGGTTGCCGCTGCCGTCGGGCACCAGGTCTTGCGGCAGCAGCACGGGCAGGTCTTTTTCGGGCACGGGCTGCGGGCCGCAGCTTTCGCAGTGGATGATGGGAATGGGCGTGCCCCAGTAGCGCTGGCGGCTGATGCCCCAGTCGCGCAGGCGCCAGGTGGTGCGTTTTTCGCCCAGGCCCTTTTCGGCCAGCAGCGCGGCCGCCTTGTCCACGGCCTGCTGGTAGGGCAGGCCGTCCAGCGGGCCGCTGTTGATGCACACGCCTTGCTTGTCGGCGTAGTCCGGCAGCCACTCCTGGGCTTCGGCGTGGCGCAGCAAGGCGGCCTCATAGGTTTCGCGGGTGAGTTCGTCCAGCGGCTGGGCCTGGTCTTCCAGCGCCCGCATGTAGTTCATCTCCACGGCGGAGAGGATGACTTTTTTGATGTCGATGCCGTACTTTTGCGCAAAGGCAAAGTCGCGCTCGTCATGCGCGGGCACGCCCATCACCGCGCCGTCGCCATAGCTCATGAGCACGTAGTTGCCCACCCACACTTCCACCCATTCGCCCGTGAGCGGGTGGCTGACGTGAAAGCCCGTGCGCACGCCCTCTTTTTCCTTGAGCGCCAGCTCGGCCTCGGTGGTGCCGCCCTGCTGGCACTTTTCGATGAAGGCGGCCACTTCCGGGCGAAAGCGCGCGATGAGCGCCGCCAGCGGGTGCTCGGCCGCAACCGCCACAAAGGTCACGCCCATGAGGGTGTCGGCGCGGGTGGTGAACACATACAGCGGCCCGCGCGGCGGCTGCTCGCCCGCTGGCAGCGCGGGCGGCTGGCCGTCGCGCCAGGCGGCAGCGTCGTTCCAGTCGAAGGGAAAGCCAAAGCGCAGGCCCTCGCTCTTGCCAATCCAGTTTTCCTGCATCAGCCGCACGCGCTCGGGCCAGCCGGTGAGCGTGGCCTTGGGGTTGTCCACCTGCACATGGTCCAGCAGCTCTTGCGCGTAATCGGTGATCTTCAGGTAGTAGCCCGGAATTTCGCGCTTTTCCACCAGCGCGCCGGTGCGCCAGCCGCGCCCGTCAATCACTTGCTCGTTGGCCAGCACGGTCTGATCCACCGGATCCCAGTTCACCACCTGCGTCTTGCGGTAGGCGATGCCTTTTTCCAGCATCTTCAGAAACAGCCACTGGTTCCACTTGTAGTAGCTGGCGTCGCACGTGGCGAACTCGCGGCTCCAGTCAATGGCCAGGCCCATCGCCTGCATCTGGCCCTTCATGTAGGCGATGTTGTCGTAAGTCCACTTCGCGGGCGGCACGCCGTGCTTGATGGCGGCGTTTTCGGCAGGCAGGCCAAAGGCGTCCCAGCCCATGGGCATGAGCACGTTAAAGCCCTTCATGCGCAGGCTGCGCGTGATCATGTCGTTGATGGTGTAGTTGCGCACATGCCCCATGTGCAGCTTGCCGCTGGGGTAAGGCAGCATGGAGCAGGCGTAGTACTTGGGGCGGCGGCTGTCTTCGCGCACACGCCAGGCCTGGCTGGCCTGCCAGTGCGCCTGGGCGGCCTTTTCAATCTGAGAGGGGTCGTAACGGTCTTGCATGATGGGGCGCGATTGTAGGAGCGAGGGCTTTTTGCTATCAGAAAAATAGCTGCCCGCGCCCGTTTCACGGGGACTTCAGGCCGATTTGGCTCTGAAAATCCGCTGGCGGCGGCGCAAACGCCGCGCTCTGAACAGGCTCTCACGGCGCTTCTTGCCGCGTTGCCTCCTGCAAGCGCCCGCCCTGCATCACCAGCACGCGGCTGGCGCTGGCAATGGTTTCGGGGCGGTGGGCCACGATCACGCGCGTGACGGGCAGGCGGCTCACGGCCTCGCTCACCTGGCGCTCGCAGGCCACATCCAGATGGCTGGTCGCCTCATCCAGAAACAAAAACTGCGGCTGGCGGTAAAGCGCCCGCGCCAGCATCAGACGCTGGCGCTGCCCGCCGGAGAGAGCGCTACCCCTGTCGCCCGCCAGAACCTGTTCATGGTTTGGCCGTGAGGGGCAAAAGGGCGGATCGGGATGGGCTGCAAGGCGCAAACCGCAGACGGGCCTTGTGGCCCGGCGAGGATTTGCAACGCCGCAGACCGCCCGAGTCCGCGCTTTTCGCCCCCACGGACAGGCCGTGAACAGGTTCTCAGACTGTGGTAGTTCATGGGCATCGCCATGATTTCGTCATGAATGGCGGCCAGCCGGGCGGCTTGCTCAATGCGATCGGGCTGAAAGCCGGGGTCGAAAAAACTGATGTTTTCGCCAATGCTGCCGGCAAACAGGCGGTCGTCCTGCATCACGCAGCCCGTCAGGCCGCGCACGCGCGCCGCGCTCGCGGGCTGCATCAAGTGCCCGCCGATGCGAATGCTGCCCGCCGCAGGCGCCAGCAAACCCAGCATCAGCTTGAGCAGCGTGCTCTTGCCGCAGCCTGAAGGGCCAACGATGGCCACCGATTCGCCCGGCTCAATGCGAAAGCTGCAATCCTTCAGCAGCCACGGCTCCCCTTGCGCATGGCGGAACGACAGGTTCTCCACCTCTATGCCCGCTCCTGCCAGCGCCGTCAGCGGCGGCAGACTCGCGGGCGCTGGCGCATCCGCCCAAGCCCCTGCTGGAACCTCCTCATGCAGCGGCCCGTCCTCTGGCTCGGCCAGCATGATGTCCGCCAGCCGCTGTGCATGCAGCCGCAGCATCCTGAACTCGATGCCCTTGTCAATCAACGCCCCGGCGCGCGTGGCGAACTGGTCTTTGTACGAAAGGTAGGCAATCAGCATGCCCACGAAGAACCTGTCTGGAGTCTGGCCGTGCGGGGCAAAAGAGCGGGGCGGGATAGGCTGCAAGGCGCAAACCGCAGACGGGCTAAATGCCCGGCGAGGATTTGCAACGCCGCAGACCGCCCGAATCCGCCCTTTTGCATCCACGGGCAGGCTCCGGACAGGTTCTGGACACGCTGTCCAGCGCCAGCAGTGCGCCCAGCCAGATGACGGCGATGCGCTCCACGCCAAAAACCAATTGGCTCGCGCTGCCAAAGCCCAAATTCATGCGCGCCAGCCGCACATCCTGATTCACCGTGGCCACCATCAGGTTTTCATAGTCGGCGCGGCGCAGCGGCTCCTGGTTGGCCACCTTCACGCTCTGCATGCCGCGCAGCGTTTCCAGCAAATGCGTCTGCTGGCGTGCGGCGGCCAGCAACTGCTGCTCCGTGCCATCGCGCAAGGGCGCGAAAGCCGCCAGCCGCAACCCCGCGTACAGCGCCACCGCCAGCAGCGTCACCAGCGCCAGCTTCCAGCTGTACACCAGCATCAGCGCCAGCGTCACGGCAGCCATCAGGCCGTCAATCAGCGCTTCGACAAAACTCGTGCTCAGGGTTTTCTGAATGGCCTGCACCGCACCCATGCGCGAAGTCACATCGCCCACATGGCGCTTTTCAAAAAACGCCATCGGCAGCCGCAGCAAATGGGCGAACACCCGCCCCGCCCATTGCAGCCCCAGGCTGGATGAAAGGTGAACCACCGTCCACCCCCGCAAAAAGCCAATGCCCAGCTGCACCAGCAGCGCCAGCCCGAAGCCCAGCCCCAGCACCGCCAGCAAATCACGGTCGGCAGACACCAGAACATGATCTACCACCCATTGCATACAAGAACCTGTTCACCGTCCAGTCACGGTTGCAAAAGGGCGGACTCGGGCGGTCTGCGGCGTTGCAAATCCTCGCCGGGCCACAAGGCCCGTCTGCGGTTTGCGCCTTGCAGCCCATCCCGATCCGCCCTTTTGCCCCTCGCGTCTAGACAGCGAACAGGTTCTCAAAGGGCGCCAGCACCACAAACACCTGCAAGGCCGCCGAAAGCAGCAGCACTTGCGCCAGCGCTCCCCACAGCCCACGCACCGGCCCCGTCAGCTGCCGCAGCGAAACCGCAGGCGCCGCCCGCTGCGGCCTGAACTGCGGCGCAGGCGCAAGCTCCAGCGCCACGCCCGTGAAGTGGCGCGAAACATCCTGCAAATCCATCTCCCGCCGCCCCGAGGCCGGATCCAGCAGCACCGCCTTCTTGCGCCCCACGTGCGCCAGCACCACGAAGTGATTCAGATCCCAGTGCAGGATGCACGGCAGCTTCAGCTGCCCCAGGTCTTGCATCTCCAGCCGCAGCGCCCGCGCGTTCAGCCCCAGCTGCTGCGCATGCTCAATCAACTGGTTCAGCCGCAGCCCTTTGAGCGAAAGCGGAAAGCGCCGCCGCATCTGCGGCAAATCCATATGCAGGCCGTAATGCCCCGCCACCATCGCCAGACAGGCCAGGCCGCATTCGGCGGCCTCAGACTGGATTAGCGGCTTCATGCACCCGCCCCGAAACCGCCCTGAGCGCGAACGCGCCTGACTGAATCAATCGCAAACATCACGCACAGAGCGAACGACAGCACGCCCAGCGCCCAAACAGCTTTCGCCTGCGGCGCGCCAGCCAGCCACACCCAAACGCCAAAAAACATATTTGCCGAAAAATGCGCCAGCATGGCCGCCCACAAATGCCCCGTCACCACATAGAGCAGCGAGAACAGCAAGGCCGCAAAAATATAATCCGGCCTGAAATGAATGGCGGCAAAAATGACGGCGGAGACCCCTGCTCCTGCAAGCAGGCCATATTTTGCGAAATGCCCCTGCAAGTATTTTCTGTAAATCAACTCCTCCCGCACTGCACCCGTTGCCAGCATCAGAACCAGCGGCCAACCCCATATCTTTTGTAGCCTGACGGCGTCTTCGTTGATCATCTCCTGGAATGCGCCCATATCCATTCCGCCCGCAACAAAATAAAAGGCATCATCAATCAGCCCCATGCCACTCTTGATGGCGATGCCCGCCATAATGCTTCCCGCTGCAAGCATTGCCATGTCCTTTCCGGTAAAAACTTTTTTTTCAGGGCGCCAGGCGAACAGTTTCCCGCCGCTGACATGCCTGTAAACCGCCAGGAAAAACAAAAGTCCAGCCAGATTGCCAATTGCCTGGGCGACATGACGGCCCGCAGCATCTTGCAAGCCCACGCCAATCAGCACGGCAACCATCAAATGCAGAATATAGAGACAGATTATTCGCGCGTTGCTCATGATCTCAAGCTGGGCCTCGCGGCCCGGCTTTCATAGGCGTCTATGGCATCAGCAATCGCCGGTTCCAATGCATATCATCTCGGTCGTGGAGTTAATAACCGAGCGATAAAGATTGGGCAGATCATCAACAATGCTGCATATATCTTCATACCAGGGATACAAGGGGCCGCCACCTGAAACTTCAGACAATTCATTTTGAGTCAATTCGCGCATTTTGCGCTCCTTTCGATTGAAATGGCACAAACCCGGTGCCACGGGACTGCCGGAACGCCCGGCAATTCTTGGATCCTGCTCAAATATCAGCCATGTAAAACAGCACATAAAATCCTATTGTGAAGTTGTATGCTCCATGAATGATGGAGCGCTCGAACGCGCCCATGCGCATGCATGTCGCCGCCCACGCCAGCACGGCGCCATAAACAAACGTCAGCCACTCATTGCCGCGATGAGCTACGCCAAACAGAAACGACGTGATGATGATGGCTCCCAGGCTTCCAGTGAATTTCTCAATGCCCCTCAGAAGCAATCCCCTCACGATTTTTTCTTCGTACAACGGAATAATCAACGAGATGTTCATCAAATGTAAACAGTAATACATCAATAAATTCACCCCGCTTGTGTCGCCATTCACATTGATGCGACCTTCTCTATTGAAGCAAAGCCACAGCGCAGCAGGCAAAATACCTGCCAGCGCCAGCATGGGTATTCTGCGGCCCATGAATTTCCTGCATTGCTCTTTTTGCAGCATGAATAGGATGGGGATGGTGATTGCCGTTACCGCGAATTCGGCAATATTTTTTCCCGTAAATTTCCACATGAATTTAACGAGTTCGTTCGGAACAATGGTCAAGATAGCCGTCGAGATGATCCAGAAAATACCCTGCATTTTCGGATGCGCCTGCCCATAATCCCTTGCCCATTGAATGGCGGCGCCTGTTTTATGAACGAGGGCATTTGTCATTCCGCATTCCCCACTTTCCCCGCCACCGAATAAAGCGGCTCCACCAGCCATTCGATGAGGCGGCGCTTTTCGCCCATGATGTCGGCGTCCAGCAGCATGCCGGGCTTGAGGTTTTCGTGGCGGCCGTAGGCGGTGATGTACTGCCGGGGCAGATCCACGGTGATGCGGTAAACCGGCTCGTCGCCCTGAGAACCTGTTCAAAGTCTGTCCGTGGGCGTGAAAGCGCGAACTCGGGCGGGCTGCCGCGTTGCAAATCCTCGCCGGGCCACAAGGCCCGTCTGCGGTTTGCGCCTTGCAGCCCATCCCGATTCGCACTTTCGCCCCTCACGGCCAAACTCTGAACAGGTTCTGATAAACGGATGAAAGGGCCTGCAATTCGCTGCGGGTGAGGGCGCTGCGGCTGATGCTGGCCACGCGCCCGGTGTGGTGGCCAAACTTCTGGTACGGATAGGCCTGGTAGCGCAGCATGACTTTGTCGCCCGGTTCGATGAAGCCGACAGCGCGGCTGGGAGCAAGCAGGTGGGCTTGCAGCGTGCCCTGGCCGGGCAGCAGGCTGAGCAAGGGCTGGCCCGCTTGCACGGCCTGGCCCTGGCGCACGAGCTGGGCGGCGATGACGCCCGCCACGGGCGCGGTGACGGCCAGGCGGTTGTCCATGCGCACCTGCACTTCGCTTTGCTCCAGTTGCGCCATGTCACGCGCGTGGTTGGCGCGGGCGGCTGCGCGCTGGCTGGGCAGCTCGCGCAGGGCCTGTTCCAGCTGGGCGAGCAGGCGGCGGGTGCTGGCGGCTTGCCGCAGCAGGGTTTGCGTTTGCGCTTCGTGCTCGAAAACGGCGGATTGCTGCTCTTGCACGCTGACGGCTCCGGCTTTTTCCAGGCTTTGGTAGCGGGCCAGTTTTTCGCGGGCCAGGCGGGTTTGGCGCTGGCGGGTGGCGGCTTCGGCTTCGATTTGCAGCAATTCGCGCCGGGCGGCTTGCAGTTGTTCGTTCAGGCCGCTGGCTTGCTGGCGCAGTTGCTGTTGCTGAGCGTCTTGCGCGGCTTTCAAGCTGGCTTTCTGCTGGCGGATTTGCTGCTCCAGCGCCGCGCCGCCGTTGCCGCTTTCAGGCATGGCGCGCGGGGCCTGGATGATGGCGAGCGTCTGCTCGGCGCTGGCGGCGTCGCCTTCGGCCGCGTCCAGCCGCTCGACGATGCGGGTGACAGGGGCAGGCAGCGTGACCACGCCTTGCAAGGGCACCAGCTGGCCCGCCACGCTGGCGCGGCGCGTGTAGCTGCCCAGCAGGAGAAAGGCGACGATGACCGCCGCCATACCCGTCGCCGCCAGCGTGAGCAGCCACACGCCCAGCGGCTGGCTGATAGCGATGCCGCCCAGCCGGGCGCTGCGGTGATTGCGGATGACTTCGGGGCGAAACAGCATGGCGGCAATGCGTAGGCGTCAGGAAAATGGCGGGCCGCATGCTACAAGTAACAAGAATTCCTATCAATAAATAATCAACGGAAACGCTGGCGCGCGGGCGGCTTGCCCGGTCCATGCCGTCTGAAAGGGGCTGGCCGCGCGGCTGACGGAGCCAGGCGCTTTTTGTCGGATGTGCCCGTGACTTTGCCAGGTGGGCAGAGCGTGTTGCCTGCCCTGATTTAGCTCTTTTATTCATAGCGCAATGTCCTAGTGAACACTGCGCGGAACGGCATTTCTGCTCCCTTGAATCAGGCATGCGCCATTCGCGTTGACTTGCGGGTTTTGAAGCAAGGGCTGAGAAGCTGTTCAGAGGAAATTTGCCGCCGAAGCCTGATGGCGGCCTTGCCGCTTCAATCTCGCAGGCTGGCATAAAAAAGCACCGCCAGAAGGGGCGGTGCTTTGCAGGCGGAAGCGCCGCTGCTACAGCAGCATTTTGGCCAGCAACAAGCTGAACGCCAGGCTGAACGCCAGGCTGAGCAGCCCTGGCAGCATGAAGCTGTGGTTGAAGATGTAGCGGCCAATGCGCGTGGTGCCCGTGGTGTCGAAGTCGATGGACGCGATGATGGGGCCGTAGTTCGGAATGAAGAAGTAGCCATTGACGGCCACAAAGGTGCCCACCATGATTTCCGGCGGCACGCCCAGGCCCACGCCCACGGGAAACAGCGTGGCGACTGTGGCGCCCTGGCTATTGACCAGCACGGAAAGAATGAAAAGCGCGAAAGCGAAGGTCCACGGCGCGCTTTTCACCAGCCCTGAAACCAGCTCTTTGACTTCGCCCATGTGGGCGTGCATCAGCGTGTCGCCCAGCCAGGCAATGCCGAAAATGGCAATCACGGCGCGCATGCCGGCGTGGAATACCGAACCGCGCGTGATGGCCGTGCCGTCGGGCCTGCAAATCAGCAAGATGAGCGCGCCTGCCGTGAGCATGACAATTTCAATGGTGTGCGCCATGCCCAGCGGTTTCAGCTTGCCGCTGGCGTCAGGGAAAAACGGGCGCAGGCTTTCCACCGAACCCATAATGACCACCAGCACGGCGGCAATCAGGAAAATGCCCACGGATATTTTGGCGTTGCGGTTGCCGGCGGCCGTTTCCGAGGCATTTTGTTCCTGCTGCGATTCAATCATTTCCAGATAATCCGGATCGCTTAGCCGTTTCTGGTAATGCTCGTCGTCCTTGAGTTCCTTGCCCATTTTGTTGACGAAAATGCAAGCCAAGCCAATGCCGAGAATGGTGGAGGGTATGGTGACCATGAGCACATCCAGCATGGTGATGTGGTAAGGCTCCAGAATGACCAGCGCAGATACCACGGCGGCTGCGATCGGGCTGGCCACAATGGAAAACTGCGAGGCGATGACGGCCATGGACAGCGGGCGCTCGGGCCGCACGCCGTTGCGGCGGGCCACTTCGGCAATGACGGGCAGCACAGAGTAGGCCACGTGTCCTGTGCCCGCAAAAATGGTGAATACGTACGTGACCGCTGGCGCAATGAAGGTGATGTGTTTGGGGTTCTTGCGCAAAATGCGCGTGGCCAGCCGGATCATCAGGTCCAGCCCGCCTGCGGCCTGCATGGCGGCGGCGGCGCAGACCACGGCCATGATCATCAGCATCACGTCGATGGGCGGGCTGGTGGGCTGGAGCTGGAAGCCGAAGGTCAGCACGGCCAGGCCCAGCCCCCCAAAGACGCCCAGGCCGATGCCGCCAGCCTGCGCACCCACCAGAATGCACAACAAAACAATGACAAACTGAACAATAAACAGCGTGGACATGACGTCTCCAAACTATCAACGACTGCCAGCGCACACCTGCGCGCCAATTACCGATACACGAATGCATTAATGGCCCGCATTTTCCACGGACGCCGTAACCGCACAAATGGCCATAATGAAGGCGGATTCTAAACCTGGCGCGGCAGCCGGGCGATGAAAAAATATGGATTATGTTGTTCTGGCAGGCGCCATTCTCGTGTTTCATGACGCAGGTCAGAAAATTGGCGCCGGTTTTCAAACTGCAAACGGGTCAGGCCGGCCAGATAATGCAGTTTCTGCCATTAGTAATGGCACACGAAAAGGCGCGGCAAATGGGCTGCCGCGTGAGGCGTGATGAAGCCGCCCATCAGGCGCCGCGCTTTCGCCGCGCCTTCACGGCTTCGGCCAGCTGGCGCAGCACGGGCGCCGTCTGCTGCCAGCTCAAACAGGCGTCAGTCACGGAAACGCCGTGTTGCAGGGGCTGGCCGGGCGTGATGTCCTGGCGGCCTTCGTTCAGGTGGCTTTCGATCATCACGCCGGTGATGCGGCGCTCGCCAGCGGCGATTTGCGCGGCCACGTCGGCGGCCACGTCGATTTGGCGGCGGTGCTGCTTGGCGCTGTTGGCGTGGGAGCAGTCAATCATCACTTGCTCGCGCAGCCCGGCCTGGGCCAGAAGCTGGCAGGCAGCCTGCACGTCGGCGGCGCTGTAGTTGGGCGCTTTGCCGCCGCGCAAGATGACGTGGCAGTCCGGGTTGCCGCGCGTTTCAAAAATGGCGGCCTGGCCCATCTGGGTCATGCCGATGAAAGCGTGGGGCGCTTGCGCGGCCACGATGGCGTCGGCGGCCACTTTCACGCCGCCGTCGGTGCCGTTTTTGAAGCCCACGGGGCATGACAGGCCGCTGGCCAGCTGGCGGTGGCTCTGGCTTTCGGTGGTGCGCGCGCCTATCGCTCCCCAGCTGACGAGATCGGAAATGAACTGCGGCGAGAGCAGATCAAGAAACTCCGTGCCTACGGGCAAGCCCAGCGCCAGCACGTCCAGCAGCAGGCGGCGGGCCATTTGCAGGCCGTCGTTGATGGCGTAGCTGCCGTCCATGCGCGGGTCGTTGATGTAGCCCTTCCAGCCCACGGTGGTGCGGGGTTTTTCGAAATACACGCGCATCACCATGAGCAGCTCGCCTGCCAGCGCGTCCGCTTCGGCCTTGAGCCGCTGCGCGTATTCCAGCGCCTGCGCGTGGTCGTGTATGGAGCAGGGGCCGACAACGGCGATGAGCCGGTCGTCTTCGCCGTGCAGCACGCGGGCGATGCCGGCGCGGCTTTGCTCCACCAAGGCCAGCACGGCATCCGGCGCGGGCAGCCACTCTTGCAGCAGCGCGGGCGTGAGCAGCGGGCGCACGGCGCGCATGCGGATGTCGTTGGTGCGGGTGGCGTCCTGGGTGTGGGAGGGCATATGCGTTTTCCGGTCAAGCCAAAGAGATGGCGCGAGATTACGCCGTCCGCATTTGTCAGAGCCTGTTTGCAAGCTGGCCGGGAGGGGCGAAAGCCAAGGAGCCAGGATGGGCCGCAAGACGCAAACCGCAGATGGGCCTTGCTCCTCCCTTGCAGCCCGGCAAGGCGCCTCAGCCTGCTTGTGGCCGCGCTTTTAACGCCCCTGGATGGGTTGCAGGCAGGCTTCCAGATCAGCTCGGTAGCCCAGAAGCATCAGAAACAGGAGCAAATTCAGGGGGTCAAAAATGCCGTTCTGCGCTCTTTGCACTAGGACGTATAGCTATTTTTTCAGGAGCGTTTGTGGTTTGGCTCAGCTGTTGTGCCTGGCTTTTTTTTTTCAACGGCATCCATGAAGATGGCAGCCACGTTGATGCCGGCTTGCTGGTGAATTTCCTGAAAACAGGTGGGGCTGGTGACGTTGATTTCGGTGACGTTGCTGCCGATGATGTCCAGCCCAATGAGCAGCAAACCTCGCGGAGCCAGGCGCTGGCCGATGGCCTGGGCAGTGGCGCGGTCGGTGTCATTGAGCGGCTGCGCTTCGCCCCGGCCCCCGGCGGCCAGGTTGCCGCGCACTTCGCTGCCTTGCGGAATGCGGGCCAGGCACCAGGGCACGGGCTGGCCGTCAATGATGAGCACGCGCTTGTCGCCGGCCTTGATGGCGGATAGGTACTTTTGCACCATGACGGTGACAGCGCCGCCGTGATTGAGGGTTTCGATGATGGAGCCGAGGTTCAGGCCGTCAGCCGCCACGCGGAAGATGCCCATGCCGCCCATGCCGTCCAGCGGTTTGAGGATGATGTCGCCGTGTTCGGCGTGAAAGGCGCGGATGGCTTCGGCCGATCGCGTGACGAGCGTGGGCGCGATGTATTGCGGCCACTCCATGATGGCGAGCTTTTCGGGGTGGTCGCGCAAGGCGCGCGGGCGGTTGATGACGCACGCGCCCTCGCGCTCGGCCTGCTCCAGCAAGTGCGTGGCGTAGATGTATTCGGCGTCAAAAGGCGGGTCCTTGCGCATCAAAACGGCGTCAAACGCCGTCAGCGGCTGCACGCTTTCGCCCGTGATGTCGTGCCAGACGCCGGCTTCATCGCCCGTCAGCCGCAGCGTTTGCACGCGGGCCGTGACGCTTGCGCCGCGCTGCCATTGCAGATGGCGCGGCTCGCAAAAGGCGATACCGTGGCCTCGTGCGGCGGCTTCGCGCATCATGGCGAAGGTGCTGTCCTTGTACGTTTTGAAGGTGTGCAGCGGATCGGCGATGAAGAGCAATTGCATGGGACGAGTCTTTCTGGAGGCAGGGGACCTCTTTTTTACTGATCAGGCCGTTGCCAGATCCACAGCGCCACGGCCAGCATCACGGCGGGCACGCCCAGGCGTGCGGCCAGCGGCAGGCCGGTGAACTGGAGCATGACGCTGCTGCACAGCATGGCCAGGGTGGCGAACCACTTGGCGGAGCGTGGGATGGCGCGGCGGGCGCGCCAGCGCACGATGTAAACGCCAAACAGCGGATGCGCGAGCATCCATGCCTCCAGCCGGGGCCAGCCCTTGCCTGCCGCCCAGGCGGCCAGCAGCACGAAAGGCGCGGTGGGCATGACGGGCAGCATGACGCCGATGATGGCCAGGACGATGCCCAACAGCGCCAGCGCGCGCCACAACAAAACCGTGACCGAGGTTCGCTGGCTGGCGCTGGAGGAGAAAAAGTGTTGCGAATCAGAGGGCATGGCGTGGGCTGGGCGGGAAAACCGGGCGAATGTAATCCATGCCCCTAGACCCCTGCCGGCTGACAGGAAACGAGAATTTGCAACGGAATTTGGACGGCATTGCCTGTGTCTGCATCACTGGTATCACTGCTTACATCCGTCACTCAAGCAGGCAGCGAAAAACATAACCCCACTGGTAAGATGCGGCGATTTTTCCCCTGCGCAGTCTTCATCCATGCCTTCCGTCTCCCCTGCCAAAGCGCCTGCCAGCTTTGAAGTCAAGAGCGCCAGCTTGCCGCTGGTGGGGCTGCTGCTCAAGTCAGCCGGGCTGGATGCGCTGGCGGCGGATTTGCGCCGCCACTATGGTTCCACTCCCGATTTTTTTGACCACGACCCGCTGCTGATCGACCTCTCGCCGCTGGTTGCCAGCCAGCCCGGCGCGGAGCTGGATTTTGCCGAGCTGCTCAAGCTGCTGCGCCAGTACAAGATGGCTCCCGTGGCCGTATGCGGCGGCACGCCCGCAATGATGGAAGCCGCCCGCGCAGCCGGGCTGGCCTGCGCGCCTGATGCGCGCGTGTCACATCAAGCCGCGCGCCCCGCCCCGCGCCCTGCGCCAGCCAGAACGGCCGAGGCGGCCTTCGTTCCCAGCACGGCCATGATGGTGGATCGCCCCGTGCGCGCGGGCGTGCAGGTGTATGCCAGAGGGCGCGATCTGATCGTGAACGCCGTGGTCAATCCTGGCGCGGAAGTCATTGCTGACGGCCATATCCACGTCTACGCCCCTTTGCGCGGCCGCGCCATCGCAGGCGCTCATGGCGACGCCAAGGCGCGCATCTTTGCCATGGCCATGGAGCCGGAGCTGGTGGCCATTGCGGGCGTATACCAGACCGCCGAAGCGGGCCTGCCGCAAGGCGTGCGGGGTCGCCCTGCGCAAATCCATCTCAGCAGCAGCGATGCCGGACACAAGCTCGTGGCTGTCGCCATGTAAACGAAATTCACCTTTTCCAGCAAAAACAGTTTTCCGCAAAGAAAGACCTCTGAAGATGAGCAAGATCGTTGTCGTGACTTCCGGCAAGGGCGGTGTGGGCAAGACCACCACCAGCGCCGCGTTTTCGTCGGGCCTGGCCTTGAAGGGTTTCAAAACCGCCGTCATCGACTTTGACGTGGGCCTGCGCAACCTGGATCTCATCATGGGCTGCGAGCGGCGCGTGGTGTACGACTTCATCAACGTCATCCAGGGCGATGCCACGCTCACGCAGGCGCTTATCAAGGACAAGCAGTGCGAAAACCTGCATGTGCTGGCCGCCAGCCAGACACGCGACAAGGAGGCCCTCACGCAGGAAGGCGTGAAAAAAGTGCTCGACGAACTGGCAGAAATGGGCTTTGACTACGTGGTTTGCGACTCGCCCGCCGGCATAGAAACCGGCGCGCTCATGGCCATGCACTACGCTGATGAAGCCATCGTGGTCACCAACCCCGAAGTCTCCAGCGTGCGCGACTCCGACCGCATTCTGGGCATGCTGGGCAGCAAAACCCAGCGCGCCATTGACGGCAAAGAGGCCATCAAGGAGCACCTGCTCATCACCCGCTACAACCCGAATCGCGTAGCCGACGGACAGATGCTCAGCCTGGACGACATCCAGGAAATTCTGCGCATTCCGCTCATCGGCGTCATCCCTGAAAGCGAGGCCATCCTGCAAGCCTCCAATCAAGGCCTGCCTGCCGTTTATCTGGAAGGCACGGATGTGGCCGAAGCCTACAAAGACGTAGTAGAGCGCTTTCTGGGCGAAGAGCGCCCGCTGCGCTTTACCGAAGCGGAAAAGCCTGGCTTCTTCAAGCGCCTGTTCGGAGGCAAATAAGCCATGTCCCTGCTCGATCTGTTCTTTGGCGAGAAGAAAAAAACCGCCTCGGTGGCGAAAGAGCGGCTGCAAATCATCCTGGCTCACGAACGCGGCGAGCGCAGCGCCCATGCCCCTGACTATCTGCCCGCACTGCGCGCCGAGCTGATCGCCGTCGTCAAGAAATACGTGCAAATCAACGACAGCGACATCCAGATTCACCACCAGGGCAATCTGGATGTACTTGAAGTCAAAATTGATCTGCCCGACACCCGCCCCGGCAATTTGGCTGGGCCGGGCGCAAACTGATCTGCTGCGCTAGCGGACTGAGACATCAGCCAGCCTGACCTCCGCGCCTTCCGGCGCGGAGACGGAATGCCCTGGGACTTTTCCCCGCGCAAACTGCCAGTTTGCGCGTGAGCCACCTTGCATGGCTTACTGGCCGCCCCGCTACAGTAGCGGGGCGCATCTTGCATCTGCGCTGAACTGCTGGAGCAAGTCTGGGGCAGTGCTTGCGACAGCTTTGATTGCACGGCAGACACCCACGTCAAGCCCCTGCGCGCCCTTGCCGCTTGCGCACCAGTTTCTGGTGCTGCGACTTAAACGCTTCCTGTCATAAGAGCCTGTCCTTAAACCCCAAGTGAATAGCAAAATCCCCCATTTACCCAAGCGGTATGACCGACGCACAGTGACATGTGCTGACCAAACACTTTGCTGAATGAACCCAAAAGGGTGTCTTGGGCGCTACGCACCCGGGATCTGCCTGCACGCTTACCTATCGGAAAGTGCTTTTGCACAATCTCACACTGTTCATCGGTCATGTCACTTACTTGGATACATGACAATCGTTTGCCGTAAATTTTCTTTACGTCTACGGCCAGGCCTTGAACAGGTCCTGAAAACCTCAAGAAAAGGCTTTTTGCAAGACGCCTGCGCCGCCGGGGGCGCGGCGCTCAAGCTGGCGCGCCCTTTTCCAGAATCCACTGGATCACCACCTTGGCAATAAAGCCCAGCATGCCCAGCGCCAGCGCGAGAAAGAGCACGAAAGTGCCAAACTTGCCCGCCTTGGATTCCCATGCCAGCTGTCCAATGACAAACAGCATGTAAAGAATGAACGCGCCCACGCCAAAGGTGAGGCCGAACCAGGCAATCTGCTCTTCACTGAAACCGAACATGGATGGGCAGGCAAGGAATGAAAAGGGCTGCTGAGCTTACGGCATAGCCCCACGCCCGGCCTGCGCCGGGTATGAAAACAGCGCATAAAAAAACCGCCCGTGGCAAGCCACCGGGCGGCAGGAGGAGCAAGAGGAGTCAAAGCATGAAAGCAAGCGGCCGGCAGGAGCCGCCAGCGTCAGCCGCGCGGCGGGCGGCCATTGGGGCCATCAGGCGGCATGGCGCAAGGGCCGTCGCCGCCCCTGAATCCGGCTTTTGGACCGCCCTTGCCGCCTTGGCAGCCGTCGCGTTCATCGCGTGATTTGCCATGCGGCCGGCCGTGCGGGCGCCCCTCGGGGCGGCCATGCATGGCGTGCTGGTCAAAGGCTTTTTGCTGTTCAGGCGTGAGTTGCGCGTAGAAATTCTTGATGGCCTGGTTGCGGGCGGCCATGCGAGTCTGATGCTCGGCCTGCATGGCTTGCATGCGGTCGAGCCGTTCAGGCGTCGTAAGGCGCTCAAACTCGGCGCGATCAGGGCGCTGGGCGGGCGGGGCGGGCGGCTGCATGGCGCTGGCGAATTGGTTCCACGCGTCTTCTTGTGCGGGAGAAATCTTCAGACGCTCTTTCAGCGCGGCCATGCGCTTGGCGTGGCGCTCGGCCATGCGGGCATGGCACCGGCCAGCCTTGCCGTCGTGGCTGGCGGTTTTCTGGCGGGCCGCGCCATCCGCCTGGGCGGAGGCTTCGCCGGAAGCGGGCATTTGCGCCTGCGCCGAAGCGGCTGCAACGGCCATCAAAGCGGCCATCAGAAAAGGTTTGCGGTGATGAAACATGGCGGTTTCCTTTTAAAAGCTCCAACAGAGGGGAAGGGCGCCGTTGTCCGGCATGGAGAGCAAGTGTGGGTTGCGCATGTTTCGGGCAGTGCGCATGAGCGCTGAAGTTTTGTAAAGACCGCCACCCGTCGCGCGGCCGGGCGACATGCCGCAGGGAATGAGCAGCGCTTCAATGTGGTGCCTGAGCGCTCCAAAGCAAAACCCAAACTCCGGTCCGAGCATTCCTGGGCCGACTCTGCGGATAAAAGAGTCACTCACACTGGTACGAAAGAAAGACTTAATCTGCTCTTGAAACCATAGCTGAATGTCCTAGTGCACAAAGCGCAGAATGGTATTTCATACCCCTTTAATTCGCTCCTGTTTTTCAATTCATACGGGCAAGCAACACCGGCTCGGTAGCGCGGCTGGAGTCGTCAGCTGGTGGCGCACTAGCAAGAGAGAGATGCTTCATCACCCCGTAGCCGCGCCAAGGCGGGGGCAAAGCTTGAAAAAAATGCACCTCCACACCTTGTACAAGCTGCTAACGGGCGAAGTGCGCTTCAGCACCACGGAAGCGGCGGCCTGAGTGGCTTTCCAAGCGCTATCGAAAAGTTGAGCCGGGGGTCAGCGTGGCCTCGGCTGAAGCATTCGCGAAGATTGCCTGCATTCGTCGCACGGTCAGACTTCTGGAATGACCTTGAGGACGGGTTCCTAGAACTCCAGCAGGCTCAGCCCTACGCTGAAAACCGTGCGCTTGTAGTTGTAGTCCAGCAGGCTGTCGCCATAGCCGTGGAACAGGCGCAGGTGCAGATGCAGGCCGCTGAAGCTGTTGCCTGCGCCATTGCCCAAGGCGCGCAGCCATTCCAAGCGCGTGCTGCCACGGCCTGTGCCAACGGGGCCGGTGAAGGTGGCGCGCAACAGGTTGCGGGAATTGACTTGCCAAGCTGCGGCAATTTCGCTGTGGCCCAGGTAGCGGGTGATGTCAGGGTTGTTGTCGTTGAGCGCCGTTTCCTTGAAGCGGCTCCAGAGCTTGGCCTGCACGGTCAAGCCTCGTGGATGCTCAAAGCCAGCCATCAGATAGGCGCGGTTCCAGCTGCGCGACTGGGGGTCTGACTGGCCGTTGGACTGATGCACCAGGCCTGCGCCGGTGTAACGCCAGCGCCAGCCCAGGGGCAGGCTGGCTGTGGTGGGGTAGATGTAGATGGCTTCGGGCGCGTAATCGGTAGAGCGGAAAGGGCGCGAATGCTCCGGGCTGAACAGTTGCCAGTAAGACTGCTGGGTATAGCCAAACCACAGCGAGTCGCGCCGGGGCGAATGAGCCGGGGTGAAAAGGCCGCCCGCAATCTTCGTGCGCACGGACACCAGCAACAGCGTCTCTTCCTTGCGCCAGCTGGTGGGAGTGGAAACCACATTGGCCGCATTGGGCGAGGCTGGCTGCTGGTTCATGCGGTTGCCCACGGCTACCAGAAGGCCCGTGGGGCCATAGCCGCGCAGGCTGAAAGTGGGGCAGGCGCTGCCCGACTCGAGTTCCCAGAAGCGCGAGAGCGCGGAAAACTGCCGGTCGCGGCAGCCTTGCTCCAGCCCCACGCCAACGATGCCGGTGGAAGCAGTAATGCCTTCAGGCGCGTCGTCACGGGCCGCAGGAGCGGGCTGGGCGCTGGCCAGAGCCTGCGTGACATCGGCGCGCAGCACGGAGGCCGTGGCGCTGGCAGCGGGCAGCGCGGCATCCGCCTCGCTCGTCTGGGTCACGCCCGCCACGCGCTGACTCATGGCTTGCATGAGCTTTTGCTGGCTGGCGGCCCACTGGTCAAAGCAGGCCAGGCGTTCGTCATCGGCCAGCAGGGTGCAGGCTTGCCAGGCGGCGGCCTGCTGAATTTTGGCTTGCGTATCTTCGGCCAATGGCGAGGCAAGGGGCGTGGCAGGGGCGGCTGGCGTCGCGGCCGCGCCTGTCTGGGCGGCGGCCAGCAGGGGCAAGGCCAGGGGCCACAAGGGAAATCGGGGCATGGTGCGTGAAAGCCGGTTGGGCGGCTGGAGCCGCTGGGGCGGCCGGGCCGGATGAGAAAGCGTTTTTATGGGAGCCAAATTGCCCGCAAGTCCTGATGAAATAAGCGCGGGCAGCTATCAATGCAATAGCAAAATCAGCCTGCCTTCCAAACCCCCTCGCGCCTTCAGTTCATGTCCGTGGGCGCGGAAAGTGCGGACTTGGGCGCGGCCTCGGGCATTTACGGGTCTTGCAAATTCTCGCCGGATCGCAAAGCCCGCCTGCGGTTCGCGCCCACTGACAAATTGGAAGCAGGCTCTTACTGGCGCACAGCCTCTACAGAAATAACGACGTGCACTTGCTTGCCCGCCATTTGTTCGGGGCCGTAGCCCAGATCAAACAGGGTGCGGTCAATCGTGGTTTCGAAGTCACCGCCGCACACTTCGCGCTTGACCATCTGGTTCGGGTAGCAGGTGAACTGCCGCGCCGCCAGCGTAACGGGGTGCGTCTTGCCCTTGAGCGTGAGCTGGCCTTTCACTTCCTTCACCTTGTCACCGTCAAACGTGAATTGGTCGGCCGCGAAGGTGATTGACGGGTATTTCTCCACGTCAAACAAATCGGCGCTCTTGAGGTGCTTGTCAAACGGCGGCACACCGCTGCTGATGCTGGCGGCGTCAATCTTGATATTCACCTTGCCCGTCTTGGCGGCGGGATCGAACTGCACCGTGCCCTCCTTCTTGTCAAAGCGGGCGCGGTTGATCGAAGCGCCGAAGTGGTTGATTTCAAAAAACACCGTGGTGTGCGTGGCGTCAATCACGTAATCGGCGGCCTGGGCTGGCGCGGCGGCTGCGAAAGCGGCGCAAGCGGCGAGGACGGTAAATGCATGGCGCATGGGAAAGCTCCTTTTCTAGGGGTTGATAAAAACAATTGAAAGCTGCCAAGGCGGCCAGAGCGGGTATTTTGAGCAAGGACCATCAGATTTTGTCCACGCCCGAAAGCGCCAGTCTGAAGCTGACTTTCACATCGTCAGCCACCAAAGAAGCGTCGCCCCATTCGCCGCCACCAATGCCAAAGGCCAGCCGCTTGATGGTGATCTCGCCGCTGGCCACCGTCACCGCGCCTTGCTGGACAAGCGTGACCGGCACTGTCACAGGCAGGCTCTTGCCCTTGATGGAGAGCTGCCCCGCCACTTCAAAACGGCCGCCGCCCAGCGCCTTTACGGCGCTGGAAGTGAAAGTGGCCTGCGGAAACTTTGCCACGTCAAACCAGTCAGCCTTGGCCAGCTCGGCATCGGTTTCCTTCACGCCCAGTGTGGCGCTGCCCATGTCGATGAACAAGGTGATGCTGGCGGCGGCGGGGCGGGCCGGGTCAAACGCCACATCACCGCTGAAACGGGTGAAATGCCCTTGCACCGGCACACCCATTTGCGTGCTCACAAAGGCCATTTCGCTTTGGGCGGGCAGCAACGCCTGAGCGGCCAGGGCGGGAGTTGCGAAGACCAGCGCCAGCGCGCTGGCGGCCACGGTTTTTCTGAACATATATCTGACTCCTTCGGACAAATTCAGCGTTATTTCATGCGGCTCAACAGGCCATCGCGGTCTATCAGATGGTGCTTGAGCGCGCCTGCCACATGCAGCGCCACCAGCGCCATCAGGGCCATGGCCAAAAGCGCGTGCAGCGGCTTGATGCCAGCCGCCAGCGCCTTGTCAGCGCCCAGCCAATCAGGCAGCGGCAGCACGCCAAACAACACAATGGGAAAGCCCGCCGCCGAGCTGTAAGCCCAGCCCGCGAGCGGCACGGCGAAAAAGAGCAGATACATCAGCGCGTGAACCCCGTGGTGCGCCACGCGCTGCCAGCCAGGCATAGCCTCCAGCACGGCAGGCGGCAGCGCGGGCGGGCGGTGCGTCAGCCGCCACAGCAGGCGCAAAGCTGAAAGCGCCAGCACACAGATGCCCACCCATTTATGCCAGTTGATGAGCTTGAGCTTGGCTGGTGAAAACGGCAGGTTTGCCATATAGACCCCCGAGCCTGCCAGGCCGATGAGAAGCAGCGCCAATAGCCAATGCAGGGCAATGGCCGTCCGGGTGTAACGGGCCTGGTCTGGCAGGGTTTTGGTGTGAGCAGAAGACATCGTGGTGGTTTGTTTCGTTGAAGGTTGTTCAAGGCCCGGGCCTGTGCCGGGCAGCCTTTGTCTTTGCCGATAGCGGGAAGTTCACGAAATTTTCATTCTTTCAGCCGGAAAACGCCCGCGTCTGGCCCAGGCACGGTCCGGAAAAAGATATCCCTTGTCTCTGGATGTTTTTT
This sequence comes from Ottowia sp. oral taxon 894, assembly GCF_001262075.1. Classification (GTDB taxonomy): domain Bacteria; phylum Pseudomonadota; class Gammaproteobacteria; order Burkholderiales; family Burkholderiaceae_C; genus Ottowia; species Ottowia massiliensis. Next base: position 1,462,752 of record NZ_CP012073.1, read on the forward strand.
GATTTTTTGAATTAGTCGTCGTAGTAAGCCTGCCACTTCTCTGTGGAGAACATCTCTTTTTCTTTGTTTTTCAATGGATTGCATGATTGGTGAAGGTATGGAGAACAGCCGCCCGCTTTGCGGCATAGCGGGGATAAGAAACGCTGCCGCACATCGCCCTGTGGACAAGGTGACATTTATTCCTGTCTTGTTCACAGCCTTGCCAGCAAACGGAGGAACAGAGCTGAATGAGACAAAATATTCAGCTCCTTTATCCATAGCATCAGGTCCTGATGAAATGTGCGTTTGATGCCGTTTCTGGATGCCTGAATTAGCTCTTCTTTTTGATGTGTCTGTGCAAGCTGAACGGAGCTGAAAGCGCAGCGCCAAGGCAATGACCCGTCTGCGCCTTCGAGCCATGAACAGGTTTTGAATAATCCGCACCCATGTCCGCGCCTGAAGACCTTTCTGAAACAGCCCCGCCGCCTGCGCCCTCCGTGCGGCGCTGGACACTGGCGCGCCGCATTGCCGTGCTGGCGCTGGCGCCAGCCGCGCTGGCGCTGGTGGGCGGCAGCATCTGGCTGCGCACTCAAATGCACGGAGCGCTTTACCAAAGCTTTGCGCAGGCGCTGCAAGAGCGCCAGGAGCGCGTAGCCGCGCGCCTGCTGCACGTGCCCGGCGTGAAAGACGAAGTCACCGAATCAGGCGCAGGAGACGAATTCAGCACCATCTATTCCGGCTGGTACTGGCAGGTCAGGCGCACATCCGACGCCAGCACGCTGGGCCATTCGCGTTCGCTATGGGATGCCGAGGCGCAGTTGCTTGACAAAGCCGCAGGCCCGGCCGCGCTGGGGCTGATGCAGGCACGCGGCCCGCGCGCCGAGCCGCTGCTGGCGCAAAGCCGCAGCATCACCCTCAGCGGCCTGAACGAGCCAGCGACTCTGACCGTCTTCGCCCCCGCCAGCACCCTGCAAGACAACCTGGAGCGCATAGACCGCATCCTGCTGGTCAGCGTCATCAGCCTCATTGTTTTTCTCACCGTCATGCTGCTGGCGCAAGTGCGCGTGGGCCTGGCGCCGCTGCGGCGGCTCACCCGTGCCGTAGCGGCCGAACGCCAGCCCCACGGCCCGCGCCATCCGCAAACGCCCCGCATCCAGGACGTGCCCGCCGGCTCCGACCTGGCCCCCCTGCAGCGCGAACTTGGCGCCCTGCTGGCGCACAACGAACGCGTCGTCAGCCGCGCCCGCGCCCACGCGGCCGACCTGAACCACGCTCTGAAAAAACCCCTGGCCCTGCTGGCGGCCAGCGCCAGCCGCCAAAGCCAGGTGGACTCGGCCGAAGCCTTGCAGCACATCACCGCCATGACGCGGCTGATAGACCGCTACCAAAGCCGCACCATGAGCGACGCCGCCCACGCCAGCGCCACCCACGCCAGCACAGCCGTGCTTGAGTGCCTGACGCCCATCGTGCAAGCCATGCGCAGACTGCACGCCGCGCAAGAGCTGGACTGGCACATGGACGCGCCGCCGCCCGCTGCCGCCTGGCGCTGGAGAGGCGACCGCACCGACCTGGAAGAAGCCACAGGCAACCTGCTGGACAACGCAGGCAAATGGGCTGCCTCCCAAGTGCGCCTGCAAGTGCGCCGAACTGGCAGCGCCCTGCGCCTGTCCATAGAAGACGACGGCCCCGGCATGAGCGCCGCCCAGCTTGAAGCGGCTGGCCAGCGCGGCCTGCGCTTTGATGAAAGCGTGGAAGGCACGGGCCTGGGCCTGTCCATCGCCAGCCAAATCGCCCAAGCCTACGGCGGAGAGCTGAAGCTGGGCAAAAGCGAGGCGCTCAAGGGCTTGCGCGTGGAGTTGACGCTCGAAGGCCTGATTTGATACAAAAAAACAGGAGCAAATAAACGGGAAAGAAACACCGCTTCGCGCAATATGTACTAGGACATATTGCTATGGATTAAGGAGCGAGATATACCCTTCGTTCGAGCGTTTTCTTGCATTGCCGGCGCGCTGCCCTTTGCCGCCCAGGCCCGGGCTTGGGCGGCGATAATCGCCGCCCGTGAAGCCCGCCAGACCGCCGCTGGCGCAACAGGCCGCAAGGCCGCGCTGGAGGAACGTCCGGACTGCACAGGGCAGCGCAGGAGCTAACGGCTCCCCGCCGCGAGGCGAGGATCAGAGCAACAGAGACGAGCCGCTTGAGTGCGGGTGAAACGGGCAATCTCTGCGCGCAGCAACACCAAATAGGCACACAGTGAGGCGGCCCGCTGAGTGTGCGGGTAGGTGGCATCGAGCCGGGCGGGCGACCCCCGGCCCAGATTGATGGCGGTCACGGCATGGCGCGCCATGCCGCACAGAATCCGGCTTATCGGCGGACTTCACGCTTTTCTTCATTTCATCGCGCGCTGGCGCGTTCACTGAACCTGCTTACTGCCCATGCACGCCTTGCACGGGCGCGGGCGGCGGGCCGTCTTGCGCGGCCTGCTCGGCCATGCCGCGCAAGATGCCGCAGCGGGCCGCCTCTTGCGCGGCGGGGCAGCGCGCGCGCAGCGCCTTGAGCTGGCGCTCCAGCTGGCGCAGCTCGCGGATGCGCTGGCTGATGTGGCGGATGTGCTCGTCCACCATGCGATTGACTTCGCCGCAGTCGCCGCAAGGCGCGTCCAGGCAGCGCAGCAGGGTTTTGATTTCTTGCAGCGACATGCCCAGGCCCCGCCCCTGGCGTATGAAGGCCAGCCGCTCGGCGTGGGCGCTGCCGTAGTGGCGCCAGTTGTTGCCGCTGCGGGCAGGCGCGGGCAGCAGGCCCTGGCGCTCGTAGTAGCGGATGGTGTCCACCGGCGTGGCGGTGGCGCGGGCAAGCTCGCTGATCTTCATGGCCAAACTCTTGGGAACCTGTTCAAAGTCTGTCCGTGATGCGGAAGGTGTGACGGAAATTGTGGAATCGGGCGCGGCCCGAAGGCGGCTTGCGCGGCATTGCAAATGCCTTGCAGCCCATCCCGGTTTCGCGCTTTTGCCCCTCACGGCCAGACTCTGGACAGATTCTGAGGGGCGGCCGCATCATAGGCAGCGGCCCGGGCGCTTGACCCTGGAGCGGCTCCAGGGTTTTCAATTGGCGGCATGAATACCGCAAGCTCCGCCCTGGCCGAAGTGACCTGGCGCATTCCCAACATGGATTGCGCCGCTGAAGAAAGCGAAATCCGCCATGCGCTGGCCCGTGTGGCGGGCGTGCGGCGGCTGGCGTTCCGGCTGGGCGCGCGCACGCTGACGGTGCACGCCGAACAAGAGGCGCTGGCGCACGTGGAAGCGGCGCTGCGCAACGCGGGCTTTGCGCCGCAGCCACCAGATGCTTCAAATGCGTCGCAAGCGGCCGGGCACTGCGGCGGCTGTTGCGGGCATGAACACGGGCACGCGCACCCGCATTCACATTCGCGCGCGCGATCAGACCTGCACCCGGGCCTGCACCCGGACCTGCATTCGGGCCTGCTTTCGCGCCTGCAAGCGGCCTGGCAGGCGCTGCTGCTGCCGCCTGCGCTGGGGCGCACGCTGGCGGCGCTGGCGCTGGCGCTGGGCGCGGAGCTGTGGCACGCCTTCGCGCCTGAAGCCTGGGCCGCAGCGGGCATGGCGCTGGCGGCGCTGGCGGTGCTGCTGGCGGGCCTTTGCACGTATGCCAAGGGGCTGGCGGCGCTCAGGCGCGCGCGGCTTTCCATCAGCGCGCTGATGGCCGTGGCCGTCACGGGCGCTTTCGCCATTGGCCAGTGGCCCGAGGCGGCGATGGTGATGGCGCTTTACGCCCTGGCCGAGCATCTGGAAGCGCGCGCCGTGGACCGCGCGCGCGGCGCCATCGCCCGCCTGCTGGACATGGCCCCCGCGCAGGCGGAAGTGCGCGTGGAAAACGGCAAAAGCGGCCAAGGCGGCGAAAGCGGCGAAACCTGGCGCAAGCTGCCCGCCGCACAAGTGGCCCCCGGCAGCGTGATCCGCGCCAAGCCGGGCGCGCGCCTGGCGCTGGACGGCACGGTGATTCAGGGCCAAAGCGCCGTCAATCAGGCCCCCGTCACGGGCGAAAGCCTGCCGGTGGACAAGTGCGTGGGCGACACGGTGTACGCCGGCACGCTGAATTTGAGCGGCACGCTGCTGGTGCGCGTGACAGCGGCGGCGCAAGACACGCAGCTGGCCCGCATCATCCACGCCGTGGAGCAGGCGCAAAGCGAGCGCGCGCCCATGCAGGCCTTCATCGACCGCTTTGCCGCCATTTACACGCCGGCGGTGTTTGCGCTGGCGCTGGCCGTGGCGCTGCTGGGGCCGCTGGCGGCAAGCTGGCCCTGGCACGAGTCCATTTACAAGGCGCTGGTGCTGCTGGTCATTGCCTGCCCTTGCGCGCTGGTGATTGCCACGCCCGCCACCGTGGTCAGCGCGCTGGCGCGGGCCGCGCAGCTGGGCGTGCTCATCAAGGGCGGCGTGTATCTGGAGCAGGCGCGCCAGCTGCGCACCGTGGCTTTTGACAAAACCGGCACGCTCACCCTGGGCCAGCCCGCGCTGGCCGCGCTCCAGCCGCTGTCAGACGAAGCGGATGAAGCCGCCTTGCACGCCCGGGCGCACGCATTGGCCGCGCACAGCGACCACCCCGTGGCCCGCGCCATCGCCAGCGGCCTGGCCGCGCAAGGCTTTGCCGCCAGCGTGGACTTGCCCGATGCGCAAGACGTGCCCGGCCTGGGCGTGCGCGCCACCGTGCAAGGCCAGCGCCTGTGCCTGATCAGCCCGCGCGCGGCGGGCCTGGCCCGCGCTTCTGAATCCGCCCCCGAATCCGCCCCTGAATGGCAAGCCGCGTTGCAAGCGCACCAGGCAGCGGGCCGCAGCGTCAGCCTGCTGGCGCGCGCTGAAGGCGAAGGCAGCGGAATCGGAAGCGAAAGCGGCGAAACCCTCACCCCGCTGGCGCTGTATGCCGTGGCCGACGCCATCAAACCCGAAGCCGCCGCCGCCGTGCAGGCGCTACACCAGCTGGGCGTGCAAACCGTCATGCTCTCTGGCGACCACGCGCAAGCCGTCGGCGCCGTGGCGCAAGCCGCAGGCATCAGCCAGGCGCACGCCGAACTGCTGCCGGGCGGCAAGCTGGCGCAGCTGCGCGCCCTGCAAGCGCAAGGCCGCGTGGCGATGGTGGGCGACGGCATCAACGACGCCCCCGCGCTGGCCGCCGCCGACATTGGCATCGCCGTCGGCGGCGCCGGCGCGGATGTGGCGCTGGAAGCGGCCGACGTGGCGCTGATGAGCGGCGGCCTGAACCGCGTGGCCACGCTCATCCGCCTTTCGCGCCACACCCACCGCGTGCTGTGGGCCAACATCGCCGTGGCGCTGGGCATCAAGCTGGCCTTTTTGGCCCTGGCCGTCACGGGCCACGCCAGCATGTGGATGGCCGTATTCGCCGATGTCGGCGCCAGCCTGCTCGTCGTCACCCTGGGGCTGCGCCTGCTGCGCTGGCGTGAAGACTGACGCAGGCAAGCCGTTTTCGCTCTCGAATCAATAGCGTGATGTCCTAGTGGAAATTGTGCTGGCGCCCATTTTTACCTCTTGAATTTGCTCCTTTTTTTGATGGCATCAGGCGGATGCGGCCGCCCGGTTCAGCGGCCTGGGGCGCGGGGCCGGACTTTGCCGGGCGGGAAAAGGGAGCAAAGGTAAAGCAAGGCGGCAAAAGAAGCGGCAAGTGGCGAAGGCCCGTCTGCGCCTTGCAACGGCCCGCCCGGGCATCCCTCGCGGTCAGGCTCCGAACAGATTCTTGGCGCGCCGCGCGTCCGTGCTGCCAGCTATTCCAGTCTGGGGCCAGCCGCGTCCGGGGCCGGCTCTTATCCAGCGCAGGCATACCCATATCACGCAGCGGCATCAGCGCCCGTTCATTCAGAATGCGCGCTTTCACCACCCGCGCAAGGAGCGCCCGCACCATGAAAGCCGACAACATCCTGCAAACCATAGGCCGCACGCCGCACGTGCGCATCAACCGCCTTTTTGCCCCGCCCGCGCAGGTGTGGCTCAAGCTGGAGCGCGCCAACCCCGGCGGCTCCATCAAAGACCGCATTGCGCTGGCCATGGTGGAAGAAGCCGAGAAAAGCGGCGCCCTCAAGCCCGGCGGCACCATCATCGAACCCACCAGCGGCAACACCGGCGTGGGGCTGGCGATGGTGGCCGCCGTCAAGGGCTACAAAATCATTCTGGTCATGCCCGAAAGCATGAGCGTGGAGCGCCGCCGCCTGATGCTGGCCTATGGCGCCACATTCGATCTCACGCCCCGGGAAAAAGGCATGAAAGGCGCCATCGCCCGCGCCGAAGAGCTGGCCGCGCAAATCACCGCCTCCGGCGCCAGCGCCTGGATTCCGCAACAGTTTGACAACCTGGCCAACACCGCCGCGCACGAGCGCACCACGGCGCAGGAAATCCTGCAAGACTTTCCCGAGGGGCTGGATGCCGTGATCACCGGCGTGGGCACCGGCGGCCACATTTCGGCAGCGGCGCACGTGCTCAAGGCCCAGTGGCCGCAGTTGAAAGTGTTTGCCGTGGAGCCGGCCGCTTCCGCCGTCATCAGCGGCAAGGCGCCCGGCCCGCACCCGCTGCAAGGCATAGGCGCGGGCTTCATCCCCCGCAACCTGGACACGGCGGCGCTGGACGGCGTGATTGCCGTGCCCAACGAGGCCGCGCTGGAATACGGCCGCCGCTGCGCGCGCGAAGAAGGCATTCTGGTGGGCATCAGCACCGGCGCCACGCTGGCCGCCATTGCGCAAAAGCTGCCCGAACTGCCCGCTGGCAGCCGCGTGCTGGGCTTCAATTACGACACGGGCGAGCGCTACCTCTCGGTGGACGGCTACCTGCCCGCCGCCTGAAGCGCCGCCCATCCAGGCGCAAACGCCAAAAGCAAACGGCTCCAGCCTCGCGGCGGAGCCGTTTTTTCATGCCGTGCAGGCGCTGAAGGGTATCAAAAGCAGGAGCAAATTCAAAGGGGTCAAAAAGCGGTTTCGCGCTCTTTTCACTAGGACCTCATGCTATTGATAAAGGAGCAAATTTTCCTGGGCGCCCATTTCCCGCCCGCATCAGAACCTGTTCTCACGGACGCTCAGGCGCTTTGCCGCAGCCGCTCTATCAGGCCATTGAGTTCGTCCAGCGAAGCGAACTGCACGGCCAGTTCGCCAGAGATGGGCGCGCCCTGGCGGCGGGTTTTTTTCACGCGCACCTGCACCTGCGCCAGCAGCAGGTCAGAGAGTTCTTCTTCCACGCGGCGCACGTCGCCGGATTTTTCGGGGGCGGCCTGAGCGGCCTCTTGAGCGGCGCTGGCTGGCTGGGGCTGCGAGAGCTGGCGCACAAGGCGCTCGGCCTCGCGCACGTTCATCTTGCGGGCCACCACCTGGTTGGCGGCCGTGATTTGCGCCGCGCCAGACAAGGCCAGCAGGGCGCGCGCGTGGCCCATGTCGATGTCGCCGGCCATGAGCATGGTTTGCACTGGCTCGGCCAGGTTGAGCAGGCGCAGCAGGTTGCTGGCGGCGCTGCGGCTTTTGCCCACGGCTTGCGCGGCTTGCTCGTGCGTGAGGCCAAATTCGTTCACCAGGCGCTTGATGCCTTGCGCTTCTTCCAGCGGGTTGAGGTTTTCGCGCTGGATGTTTTCAATGAGGGCCATGGCGGCGGCGGCTTCGTCGGCCACTTCGCGCACGAGCACGGGCACTTGCGTCAGCCCGGCCAGACGGGCTGCGCGGTAGCGCCGCTCGCCCGCGATGATTTCGTAGTGCGCTGTTGCGGTTTCTTCGCCTGCGCCGTCTGCCGCTGGCAGCGTCACGGCCCTGGGCTGCGCCAGCTGGCGCACGAGGATGGGCTGCATGATGCCTTGCGCGCGGATGCTTTCGGCCAGCTCGTACAGCGCGCCTTCGTCCATGCGGGTGCGCGGCTGGTACTGGCCGGGGCTGATTTCTTCCAGCGGCAAGAGCATGGGCACGCCAGCGGGATCGGCGGCGGCGGGTTCGGGAATGAGCAGGGCGTCCAGGCCACGGCCCAGTCCTTTGGTTTTTTTGGTTGCCATGATGAGTTGAAAAAAGCTTGAATCGGGTGTTGAACCAGCGGCAAGGGTCAATGGGCTTCGCCGCAGTGACAAATGAGTTCGGCCTTGCCGCGCAAGCACAGCACGAGCACGCGCTGGCGGGGGGCGTCGTAGTGGTAGCGGGCCAGATAGTGGTCGCGGCCCCGCCGGATGGCCAGCTCGCGCAGGCCGTCGCCCACCGGGCGGCCCACGCCGGGCTGGGCAGACAGCGATTGAAGGCCATCCAGCAAAAAGGTGAAGACGGGGGCGGCTTGCGGGCCGCGCTCGCACCACAGGGTTTGCTCGATGCGCATGAGGTCTTGCAAGGCGTGGGGCGCGAGGATGAGCCTGACGGCGGCTGTGAGGGCGGCAGAAAAAGGCATGGCTTGCGGCGCAGGTTCAGTCAATGGGGCGGGCCACGGGCGCGGGCGGCAGGCTGGCATGGCCGGCGCGGTGCTGCGCCAGCCGGGCGAAGTACGAACGCACTTCTTCCCAAGGGTGACCTTGGCCGCTTTCGCTCAGGTGGCGTTGCGCGGCTTGCGCGTCGTGCATGAATTGGTGGCCGAGCTGGTGCCGCTCGGCAGCCGCTTGCAGGGCGGCCAGCATCCACTCGGCGGTTTCCTGGCCTGCGGCCTGTGCGGCCGCTTCAATTTGCTGATGCAGCGCGGCGGGCAGCTTCAGTGTGCAAGCCGTGGCGCTGGCGTTGGGGGCGGTTTTGGGCATGGCGTGAGTCTATTCACCGGGATTCAGGCATGGCGCTCATGAAATAACTACAAAAATAATAGCTGCCTGCGCTGATTTCACGGGGACTTGCGGCGGTTTGGATGCTCAAGCCTGAAGGCCGCGCTGAACCATCTCATGGGCGAAGGCGATGAAGGCCTGGCTGCCTTTGGCGTGGGAATCGAATACGACGCCCGGCAGACCGTAGCTGGGCGCTTCGGCCAGGCGTACATTGCGGGGAATGACGGTGTCAAACACCCGGTCGCCATAGTGGCGCTTGAGCTGGTCGCTCACTTGCTGCTGCAAGGTGATGCGCGGATCGAACATGACCCGCAGCAAGCCAATCAGGCGCAAATCGCGATTGAGATTGGCGTGCACGAGCTTGATGGTGTTGGTGAGGTCGGCCAGCCCCTCCAGCGCGAAATATTCGCACTGCATGGGCACGATCACGCCCTGGGCCGCGCACAGGCCGTTGAGCGTGAGCAGGCTCAAGGCGGGCGGGCAGTCGATGAGGATGAAGTCGTAATCCCCGCGCACCGCCGCCAGGGCGTTTTTCAGGCGCTTTTCACGCTGTTCAAGCTGAACCAGCTCCACCTCAGCGCCCGCCAGCTCGCGATTGGCGCCCAGCACGGCATAGCCGCAGCCCGCCTCGGCCAGATCAGCCGGGCGGCGCACCGCTTCGGCCACGGTGACGCTGCCGATGAGCACGTCATACACGCTATGCGGCAGGCTGTGCTTGTCCACGCCCGACCCCATCGTGGCATTGCCTTGAGGGTCCATATCCACCAGCAGCACGCGCTGCCCGATGCGGGCCAGCCCTGCGGCGAGATTGACGGTCGTGGTGGTTTTGCCAACGCCGCCTTTTTGGTTGGCAATACAGAAGATGCGGGACATGATGAAAACGGCGCGAGAAGAATGAAGACGCTGGCGGTGCTTTTTGGGCCGCCTATTTTCAGGCAAACCCATGCTCATCCGAAACGCAGCAGCCCTACTGCCCTGCCCTTTTGCGCAACCAGATGATGCAGCGCTCGGCATTCAGCCCCGGAACGGTCAGATGTTCCACGTGAAACACATCCACATCAGGCGGCAAGGCGGCGATTTCTTCATCGGGCAGCTTGCCTTTCATGGCCATCCAGACGCCATGCGGAGCCAGCGCCTGCGCGGTCCAGGCCGTGAAATCAGCCAGGGAAGCGAAGGCGCGCGATGTGATGAGGTCAAACGGGCCGCCCAAGCTTTCCACGCGCGCATGCAGGCCGCGCAGATTGGGCAGTTTCAGAGTGGCCGCTGCTTGCTGAATGAAAGCAGCCTTTTTGGCCACGGCATCCACGCATGTCACGTCCAGTTCAGGGCGGCAAATGGCCAGCGCCACGCCTGGCAGGCCGCCGCCAGAGCCTGCGTCCAGCAGCTTCAGCGCCCTGCCCTGCGTTTGCGCCTGCAAAGGGCGCAGCACGGCCAGACTGTCCAGCAGGTGATGCGTGAGCATGTCTGGCGCGCTGCGAACCGCCGTGAGGTTGTAAACGCGGTTCCATTTGGCCAGCAGAGCCAGATAGGCCAGCAGGGATTCGAACTGCCCATCATCCAGCGCCAGCCCCAGCGCTTGCGCGCCTTGCAGCAGGGCCGCTTTCATGGAACCAGTCCTTTGAAACCGCTTTTTTTCAGATGAATCAGCAGCAGCGAAATGCTGGCGGGCGTGATGCCGGAAATGCGGCTGGCCTGTCCCAGCGTTTCTGGCTTGTGCGCATTGAGCTTTTGGCGCGCCTCGATCGACAGCGCTGTCACCTGCATGTAATCCAGTTGCGGCGGCAGACGCAGATTTTCAAAATGCGCCGCGCGGGCTACTTCATCTTTCTGGCGGTCGATGTAGCCTGCGTATTTGGCGGCGATTTCCACTTGTTCGATGGCGGCTGGCGTCAGGTTGGCATCGTCACGCCCGGCGGCCGCGTTTGGCAGCGTCATCAACGCGGCATGGCTCACGCCCGGGCGGCGCAGCAAATCAAAAAGATGATGCTCGTGCTCAATGGCCTTGCCCAGCACGCGCTCCGCCTCGCTGGCAGGCAGCGTGCGCGGATTCACCCAGGTGGATTTCAGCCTCTGTGTTTCACGTGAAACAGCATCGCGCTTGCGGCAGAACGCATCCCAGCGCGCGTCATCCACCAGGCCCAGACGGCGGCCCGTTTCCGTCAGCCGCATGTCGGCGTTGTCTTCGCGCAATTGCAGGCGGTATTCGGCACGGCTGGTGAACATGCGGTATGGCTCGGTTACACCCTTGGTGATCAGGTCGTCCACCAGTACGCCCAGATAGGCTTCGTCGCGGCGCGGCAGCCACGGCGGCTCGCCCTTGACTTGCAAGGCGGCGTTCAGGCCTGCAAACAGCCCTTGCGCCGCTGCCTCCTCGTAGCCTGTGGTGCCGTTGATCTGGCCAGCAAAAAACAGGCCTTCGATTTGCCTGGTTTCAAAGCTGCTTTTCAGCGCGCGCGGATCGAAATAGTCATATTCGATGGCGTAGCCGGGCCGCAGAATGTGCGCGTTTTCCAGCCCGCGAATGCTGCGCACCAGCGCGTATTGGATATCGAAAGGCAGGCTGGTGGAAATGCCATTGGGGTAAAACTCGTTCGTGCTCAAGCCCTCCGGCTCCAGAAAAATCTGGTGGCTGTCTTTGCCCGCGAAGCGGTTGATCTTGTCTTCCACGCTGGGGCAGTAGCGCGGCCCCACGCCCTCGATCTGCCCCGTGAACATGGGGCTGCGGTCAAAGCCGCTGCGAATGATGTCGTGCGTGCGCTCGTTGGTGTTGGTTATCCAGCATGGCACTTGCCGAGGGTGCATGCTGGCGTGGCCCATGAAGCTGAAAACAGGCACGGGGTCTGCGTCGCCGGGCTGCTCCGTGCAGGCGGAAAAATCAATCGTGCGTCCGTCCAGGCGCGGCGGCGTGCCTGTTTTCAGGCGCCCTTGCGGCAGCTGGAGTTCCCTCAGCCGCGCCGCCAGCGAAATGGAAGGCGCATCGCCCGCGCGGCCGCCCGCGTAGTTGTCCAGCCCGATGTGGATGCGCCCATTCAAAAACGTGCCTGCCGTCAGCACCACCGCCCGCGCCTCGAAGGCCAGGCCCATTTGCGTGACCACGCCCACGGCGCGCCCGCCTTGCACTTGCACATCATCCACTGCCTGCTGGAACAGCCAGAGATTGGGCTGGTTTTCCAGCCGCCCGCGCATGGCCGCGCGGTACAGCACGCGATCGGCTTGCGCGCGCGTGGCGCGCACGGCCGGCCCTTTGCTGCCGTTGAGCGTGCGGAACTGAATGCCCGCTTCATCCGCCGCCAGCGCCATCGCGCCGCCCAGCGCATCCACCTCTCGCACCAGATGGCCCTTGCCAATGCCGCCAATGCTGGGGTTGCAGCTCATTTGCCCCAGGGTTTCAATGCTGTGCGTCAGCAGCAGCGTGGCGCAGCCCATGCGGGCCGCCGCCAGGGCCGCTTCAGCGCCAGCGTGGCCGCCGCCCACCACAATCACGTCAAATCGGCGGGGAAAAACAGTGCTTGATTTCATAAACAAAAAAAGCCCGGCAATGAATGCGGGCCTGGGCTGAAATTATATGAAGCAGAGCCGATTGGGTTATTCGCGCCGCGCTTTTATGAATGTGTCTGAAACAATTCGTCATTTAAAATGCTTTTTCTTCAACCCGCTCATGCCGCATGAAACACGCAACGACTCTTTCTTTCGCGCGCTGCCTGCTGGCTGCCTGCGCGGCCTCTTTGTTTGTCTGCGCCGCGCCGTCCGTGGCGCAGGCCGGTTCCGTGCTGGATCGCATTCAGTCCACGGGCGTATTGAAAATGGGATACCGGGCCGACGGCGCGCCTTTCTCGTGGGAAACAGGGCCAAGCGCAGCGACCGGATATGCGCCGGATATTTGCCAGCGCATCGCCGCCAGCATCGCCAGCCATCTGAAACTGCCCAAGCTGCAAGTGCAGGCTGTGCCCGTGCTTGAATCCACTCGCATTTCGGCCGTCATCAATGGAGAAATCGACATTGAATGCGCTGGCACCACCAACAGCAAGGCGCGGCGCGAACAAGTGGCTTTCGGCTTGCCTTATTTCTATGCCGGCTCGGCGCTGATGGTTCGTGAAGGCGGCGGCATCACGGGTCTTGGCAATTGCAGAGGCAAAAAGCTGGGCACGATCGAAGGCTCCACCAGCAGCCAGATTGCCGAACTCAAAAACGACAATGGCGGCTGGACGCTCAAAACCTTCAAATCCATGAACGAGGCCACGGCGGCGCTGGGGCGCGGCGAGATTGACGCGCTGATGTACGACGACGTCACCCTGCTCACCGCAGCGGCGCAATCCGGCGGCAAGCTTTCCGTGCTGGCGCAGCGCTACTCCATCGAACCGCTGGCGCCCATGTTCAGCAAGTCTGATCCCGAGCTGGAAAAAGTGGTGCTGCAAGCCATGCAGCAGCTTTATCGCGATGGAGAAATGGACGCCATCTACAAGCGCTGGTTTCTCTCCCCCCTGCCTGGTCTGGGCTACAACCTGAACCTGAAAATGAGCGCCTTGCTGCAAGACAACCTGCGCCGCCCCACAAGCTATGTGGCGGACTGGACGGTGGTGTAAGCACGCCTCCTTCTCCCCCAAGGAGAATCAGCAGACAGCCTCTCTGTGTATCTGCACAGGAAATACTGAAACGAACTTTGCTGCAAGCGCTTTCACCCGCGCAAGCAGAATGCAATCCATAATTACATTCCCTCGGTGAAAACCCTTGCAAATCATGACAATCGCTTCTGCTTCTTTCTCCCGCCTGGCCCTGCGCCTGCTGGCGGGCTTGGCTGCTTGCGCGGCCCTGGCGTCGCCTGCGCATGCGGGGCCGGTGCTGAACCGCATCCAGGCCACCGGCGTGTTCAAGATGGGCTACCGCCCGAATGGCGTGCCCTTTTCATGGGAAACCAGCCCCGGCGCTGCAACAGGCTACGCGCCTGACATTTGCCAGCGCATTGCCGCAGGCATTGCCGCCCATCTGAAACTGCCCAAGCTGCAAGTGCAGGCTGTGCCCGTGCTTGAATCCACGCGCATTCCCGCCGTCGTCAATGGCGAAATCGACATGGAATGCGCCGGCACCACCAACAACAAGGCGCGGCGCGAACAAGTGGCTTTTGGCTTGGCCTATTTCTATGCCGGCTCGGCGCTGATGGTTCGTGAAGGCAGCGGCATCACGGGCCTGAGCGGCCTCAGGGGCAAGAATCTGGGCGTGCTCGAAGGAGCCACCGGCAACCAAATCATCGACATCCACAAAAACCGCAGCGGCGGCTGGACGCTCAAAACCTTCAAATCCATGCGCGAAGCCACAACCGCGCTGGAGCAAGGCGAGATCGACGCCCTGCTCGACGACGATGTCACTTTGCTCACCATCGCCGCGCAATCCGGCGGCAAATTTTCCGTTCCGGCGCAGCGTTACTCCATTGAGCCGCTGGCCCCCATGTTCAGCAAAAGCGATCCGGAGCTGGAACGGGTGGTGCTGCAAATCATGCAGCAGCTCTACCGCGACGGAGAAATGGACGCCATCTACAAGCGCTGGTTTCTCTCTCCCCTGCCCGGCCTGGGCTACAACCTGAACCTGAAAATGGGCGCCCTGCTGCAAGACAACCTGCGCCGCCCCACGGCTTACGTGACCGACTGGACGGTGATGTAGGAGCCTGCTCAGCCCGCCTGCAAGCGTCAGAAACAGGAGCGAATTCAAGGGCTAAAAATGCCGCTTCGTGCAGTTTCCACTAGGACATCGCGCTATGAATAAAGGAGCTAAATAACTCTGCCTGCTCCCTGCGTGTTCCAGCGATTTTTCAAGGCCGCCGCAAGCCGGCCTGCTGCGCGTCGGCGTCTTTCGCTTCATCTCAAGGCCAAGCGCCAGTCTGGCGGGAAATCCGCCGGATTGTTTTTGGCGCGTTTCAAAATCCATTTCTCAAATTGCGACAAAGGCTGCCATGTGAGGCCTGGATATATTCACTGAGCACGGCATGATTACTTTCAAAATCAATGAACCCATCAGCGGCAGCCAATTCGTGGAATTGCTGAAAAATACCAGCCTGGGCGCGCGGCGGCCCCTGGATGATTCCGCTCGCATCGCCGCCATGCTTGCGCATGCCAATCTGGTGGTGACGGCCTGGGATGCGGCCTCGCTGATCGGCGTGGCCCGTTGCGTGACGGATTTTGCCTACTGCTGCTATCTGTCTGATCTGGCCGTGCGTGAATCGCACCAGAAACAAGGTGTCGGCATCGCCTTGATTGACAAGGTGAAATCGGCGCTGCATCCCGCGTGCAAAATCATTTTGCTGGCCGCGCCGGACGCCGCTGGTTACTATCCGCACATCGGTTTTTCACAGCATATGAGCGCTTGGGTCAAGGCGTGAGAATTAATCCGTTCAATTTTGATTCAGGCATATCGTGAATTTATCGTCAATATCCTGTCGATAAGCAATATTCACATATTTCAGCTTGAGGCGGCCTCAATCAGCCAGCAGCCAGCCAGAAACACCCTCTTTGCGCAAGCGCCGTGGCGGTGAAAAAGCGCGGAAAGCCATATTCCGGTAATATTCCACACTTTGTTGCGCTGGGTTCGTCGCATTCCTGCGACAAGGCTGCGAATGAGGTTGATGAAATGCTGTTGAACAACTCTGTCCGCCGCGCTGTCTGCGTGTTTTCCTTGGCTTTGCTGGGCGCAGGCAGCGCATGGGGGGGTGAAACCCTGGATGCCATCAGAAACACGGGGCGCATGACCCTGGGTTACCGCGAAAACGCCATACCGTTCTCATGGAAAACCAAAAGCGGACAAGTGGTGGGCTACGCCATTGAAACCTGCCAGCGCCTGGCCGCCGCCGTGCAGGAGCATTTGAAGCTGCCTCGCCTGGAAGTGCGCTACGTTCCCGTGACCTCGGCGGACCGCGTGCGCTCCATTCTTGACAAGCGCATTGACCTTGAATGCGGCGTGACCACCAACACGCCCGCCCGGCGCGAGCTGGTGGCCTTGGGGCTGACCTACTTTTATGCGGGCGCGCGCCTGCTGGTGCGCGAAGGCGAGGGCATCCTCTCCTTGCAGGACATGAAGAACAAGACGCTGGGGCTGGTCAAAGGCACCACGGGCGAGCTGGTGATGCAAAAACACCAGCGCCAGCACACCGACGGCTGGAAAACGCAGCTGTTTGACAGCACCAATGACGGCGTGACCGCGCTGGAGCAAGGCAGGATCGACGGCATCCTGACAGACGACGTTCAGCTGCTGGTGCGCGCGCGCCAGTCGTCCCGGCATCTGGAATTGGTGGGGCCTGCCTTGTCCATTGAGCCGCTGTCCCTGGCATTCAGCAAGGCCGACCGGGAGCTGGGCAGCCTGGTGGATGGCGAAATGAAGCGCCTGTACCGCAGCGGCGCCATGCAGGAGATGTACCAGCGCTGGTTCCGCAGCCCGCTGCCCGAACTGGGCTACAGCCTGGACTTGGCCCCCGGCAGGCTGCTCAACGACAACTTCCAGCGACCCAGCGCCTATGTGGCGGACTGGGTCATGCTGTGAGCGCCCGCTCGCGGCTGGCTGCGCGGGGCCGAATGTGAAGGGCGGATGCGCAGCATTCTTTTACTCCTTGAATCAGAGCAAGGGGTCCTAGTGGAATCTGCGCAAGACGGTATTTCCGCCTCTTAAATTTGCTCCTTTTTTTCATGCATCATGGCGGCGTGCGCCGCCTGGCGAACCCTTGTGAATCCTTATCGGGCAGATGCAGCGCGCGCCCTCTTTTTCATTACAGAAACCACGACATGAGCTGGCTTTTTCTCATCACCGCCGGGCTGCTGGAAATCGGCTGGCCGCTGGGCCTCAAATACGCGCAGCAAGACGGCTGCCGCCTCGCGGGCATCGCCGCCGCCGTTCTCTTCATGGCAGGCAGCGGTTTCCTGCTTTTTCTCGCCCAGAAGGAAATTCCGATGGGCACCGCCTATGCGGTGTGGACGGGCATTGGCGCGGCAGGCACATTTCTCGTGGGCGTTCTCTTTTTCAACGACGCTGCCACCTTTGGCCGCTGGCTCGGCGCGGCGCTGATCATCAGCGGCGTGGCCGTGATGAAACTCTCAAGCGGACGCTGAAAACGCCCGCTCGTGAAATGGCCAGTCCCATGCGTTCAGCACAGGTGTCCCGCGCCTTTCAATATTGAGTTTCCGGGGGCCTTTTGAGCCGCTTGCGCCCGTGAAACAAGCCCGGGCAGCTATTATTTTCATAGTCAAACAGGCCAGCGAAAAATGGAAGGGAGCCGAGCATGGGATTGAGTCTGGTGCAGGGCCGCGCCCTGATGGGGCTGGCCGCGCCCGCCGTGGCGGTGGAAGCGCACCTGGCCAATGGCCTGCCCGCGTTCACGCTGGTGGGCCTGGCCGATATAGAGGTGAAAGAAGCGCGCGAGCGCGTGCGCAGCGCCTTGCTTAACAGCGGCCTGCAATTTCCGCACAACCAGCGCATCACCGTCAATCTGGCCCCGGCTGATTTGCCCAAGGATTCGGGCCGCTTTGATCTGCCCATTGCGCTGGGCATTCTGGCAGCCAGCGGCCAGATTGACGGGCGCAAGCTCGCGGGCTGGGAATTTGCGGGCGAGCTGTCGCTTTCAGGCGAGCTGCGCCCCGTGCGCGGCGCGCTGGCCACGGCGGCGGCCCTGCACGCGGCGCAGACGGAAGACGCCGCCCGCGTTCGCCTCGTGCTGCCGCCCGGCAGCGCGGAAGAAGCGGCGCTGGCGCCAGGCATTGACGTGTACCGCGCCCGCCATTTGCTGGACGTGGTGGCGCAATTTCTGCCTGACGGCGCGCCGCCGCCCGCTTCAGACGCGGCCAGCGGCTGGGCCAAGCTGGCCGGCGCCACGCCCGCCGCTGCGCCCCAATACCCCGATCTGGCCGATGTGAAAGGCCAGGCCGCCGCCAAGCGCGCGCTGGAAATCGCCGCCGCTGGCGGCCACAGCCTGCTCATGTCCGGGCCGCCGGGCACGGGCAAATCCATGCTCGCGCAGCGCTTTGCGGGCCTGCTGCCGCCCATGAGCGCGCCAGACGCGCTGCAAAGCGCCGCCATCGCCAGCCTGGCCGGGCGCTTTTCGCTGGCCCAATGGGGTTTGCGCCCTACTTGCGCACCGCACCACTCGGCCAGCGCCGTGGCGCTGGTCGGCGGCGGCTCGCCGCCCAAGCCGGGCGAAATTTCGCTGGCGCACAACGGCGTGCTGTTTCTGGATGAACTGCCCGAATTCCCCCGCGCCGCGCTGGAAGCCTTGCGCGAGCCGCTGGAATCGGGCCACATCACCATCTCGCGCGCCGCGCAGCGGGCCGAATTTCCGGCGCGCTTTCAGCTCGTAGCCGCCATGAACCCCTGCCCTTGCGGCCACCTGGGCGATGCGCGTCACGCCTGCCGCTGCACGCCGGACCAAATCGCCCGCTATCAAGGCAAGCTCTCCGGCCCGCTGCTGGACCGCATCGACCTGCACGTGGAAGTGCCCGCCCTGCCCGCCGCCGAGCTGCTGGCCGCCCCGCCTGGCGAAAGCAGCGCCGCCATACGCGCGCGCTGCGCCGCCGCCTGGCAGCGCGCGCTGGCGCGGCAAGGCATGCCCAATCAATATCTGGCCGGGCAGGCGCTGGATGAATATCTGCATTTGCAGCCCGAAGCCGCCCGCTTTGCCCAAACCGCCGCCGAGCGCCTGGGCTGGAGCGCCCGCGCCACGCACCGCGCCCTGAAAGTGGCCCGCACCATTGCCGACCTGGCCGGCAGCCCCACCGTGGCCGCCGCCCACGTGGCCGAAGCCGTGCAATACCGGCGCGCACTGGGCGCGGCCGCCGCGCGCCATTAATGAATGCAAAGAAAGAGACAAGCGCGCCTATTACATGAATATGGCACGAAAAATGCTATGAAAAACCCGAAAAGCGTGTCATGCTAGATAGCTCCGCATCGTTGTTTGATGTTTTTTCGCGGCTGATTCGCCGCAGGATTTTTTAGAAGTATTGAAATGTCCAACTCCAAAGACGCCCTTGTTTTCCTGATCGACGACGATGCCAGCGTGCGCGAAGCCCTTGCCTGGCTGCTGCGCTCGCGCCGCCTGGTGCCTGAGGCTTTTTCCAGCGCCGAAGCCTTTGAGGCCATGCTCGGCCCGGCCCCGGAGCTTGACGGCGATGAGCCGCCCCCCGTGCCGCCGCACCCGGCCTGCATCGTGCTGGACGTGCGCCTGGAAGGCGGCATGAGCGGTCTGGAGCTGTTTGAAAAACTGCTGGCGCGCGGCATCGCCTGGGTGTGGCCCGTCATCTTCCTCACGGGCCATGCCGACGTGCCCATGGCCGTGGCCTCCATCAAGCGCGGCGCTTTCGACTTCTGCGAAAAACCCTTCTCCGACAACGCGCTGGTGGACCGCATCGAACAGGCCCTGCAAGTCTCCGCCGAACGCATGGAAGTGCTGCATGACCGCCATGACGTTGTCGCCCGCATCAACGAGCTGACCGACCGCGAGCAGGAAGTGATGTACTGCATTGCCCGGGGCCTGGCCAACAAGGCCACGGCAGACGAGCTGGGCATCAGCGTGCGCACGGTGGAAGTGCATCGCGCCCGCGTGTTTGACAAGATGCGCGTCAAATCCGCCGTCGACTTGGCCAACTTGTTGCAAGCCTTGTGAGCGCCACAGGCCGCAGAGCAGGTTGAGCCTGAGCAGACAACGCGCAAGCGGGCCGCCCGGCCCGCTTTTCTTTGAACAGGTTCCGGGGCCGCGAGGATTGGCTGCCCTTATTTCTGAAGCAGACCCATGCGAATCATCATCCTTGGCGCAGGCCGCGTTGGCGAAAGCGTGGCCGAAAACCTGGCCAGCGAGCAAAACGACATCACCGTCATCGACCCCGACCCCGAGCGCCTGCGCCGCCTGGAAGACCGCCTGGAGCTGCGCGGCGTCATCGGCAATGGCATCCAGCCCTCGGTGCTGCGCAATGCGGGCGCGCAAGATGCCGACATGTTCGTTGCCTGCACCCCGCAGGACGAAACCAACCTGGTGGCCTGCAAGATCGCGCACGACGTGTTCAACGTGCCCACCCGCATCGCCCGCGTACGCTCCCCCGAAATCAAGGACAGTGAGGCGCTGCTGGGGCCAGACGGCTTTGCGGTAGACCGCGTCATCTGCCCTGAAGACTCCGTCACGCGCTACATCCGCCAGCTGGTGGAATACCCGGAAGCGCTGCAAGCGCTGCAATTCTCGCAAGGCCGCGTCTGCCTGGTGGCCGTGCGCGTGTCAGGCCACAGCGACCTGGCCGGGCGTACCGTGGGCGAATTCAGCCAAGAACACGGGGAGATGAATTTCCGCATCGTCGCCATCTACCACCTGGGCGAAGAAATAGCCTGCGACTCGGCCTCGCGCGTGTGTGCGGGAGATGAAGTATTCGTGCTGGTCGCCCGCGAGCAGGCGTACCAAGTGTTGCGCGCCATCGGCAACGCCAACCAGCCCGTGCGCCGCGTGATGATTGTGGGCGGCGGCCGCGTGGGCCTGAGCCTGGCGCGCAGCCTAGCGGGGCAATGCGCCGTCAAGGTCATCGAGCACGACCGTCTGCGCTGCAAATACCTGGCTGGCGAGCTGCCCGATTCGCTCGTGCTGCTGGGCGACGCCGCCGACGAAGACCTGCTGCGCAACGAAAACGTAGGCGAAATGGATTTGTTCGTGGCCGTCACCAGCGACGACGAAGACAACATCCTCTCGGCCATGCTCGCCAAGCGCATGGGCGCGCGGCGCGTCATGGCCCTGGTCAATCGCCGCGCCTATGCCGACATGCTCGAAGGCAGCGCCATCGACATTGCCATCTCGCCCGCGCACGCCGTCATCGGCGAGCTGCTCACCCACGTGCGGCGCGGCGCAGTGGTTGCCGTTCACAGCCTGCGCCGGGGCGCCGCCGAAGCGCTGGAAGGCGTGGCCCGGGGCAGCGCCAAGACTTCACGCCTTGTGGGCCGCCGCATCGACGAAATCGAACTGCCGCAAGGCGCGCGCGTTGGCGCCATCGTGCGCCCTTCCACCCTGGGCACGCAAGTGCTCATGCCCCACCATGACACCGTCATCGAAGCCGATGACCACGTCATTCTCTTTCTGCCCCACAAACGCGCCATCCGGGAAGCAGACAAGCTCTTTCAGGTGCGCGCCACTTTCTTCTAGATTGCTCTTCTAACAATAGCATGATGTCCTAGTAGGGGCTGAGCAAAGCGGCATTTTGAACCCCTTGAATTCGCTCCTATTTTTGATATTTCCTGGCGATCGGCCCTGCCCGGAGACTTGCTCTGCCTGCACCTGCTGCAAGCACCCCGTTGCTATCATGCGCAGTTGCATTTTTCGCGGGCAACCCCCACCCTTCGCTCTCATGGCCGACAAGCAAAACTTTCCGGGCGACAAGCCCCTTCACTGCTCCTTTTGCGGCAAAAGCCAGCATGAGGTGCACCGACTCATTGAAGGCAAGGTGGGCAGCCATTTCGCCTTCATCTGTGACGAGTGCGTCAAGCAAAGCTCCAGCATCCTGCAAGAGGAGCTGAAAAATGACGCGGCGGCTTGCGCCAGCGACAGCCTGCCCACGCCGGCGGAGCTGAAGGCGCACCTGGACAACTACGTGATCGGGCAGGAAAAGGCCAAGCGCACGCTGGCCGTGGCCGTGTACAACCACTACAAGCGCCTGCGCCACAAGGACGACAGCCTGGGCGGCGATGTGGAGCTGGCCAAAAGCAACATCCTGCTCATCGGCCCGACCGGCTCCGGCAAAACGCTGCTGGCGCAAACCCTGGCGCGCCAGCTCAATGTGCCCTTCGCAATGGCCGACGCCACCACGCTCACCGAAGCCGGCTACGTGGGCGAAGACGTGGAAAACATCATCGCCAAGCTGCTGCAAAACTGCGAATACAACGTGGAGCGCGCGCAGCGCGGCATCGTCTATATCGACGAAATCGACAAGATCACCCGCAAGGCCGACAACCCCAGCATCACGCGCGACGTCTCGGGCGAAGGCGTGCAGCAGGCGCTGCTCAAGCTCATTGAAGGCACCGTGGCCAGCGTGCCGCCGCAAGGCGGGCGCAAAGTGCCCAACTCGGAATACCTGCAAGTGGACACGACCAACATTCTGTTCATCTGCGGCGGCGCGTTCGCCGGGCTGGAAAAGGTGATCGAGGCGCGCATGGAATCGGGCGGCATCGGCTTTGGCGCCACCGTGCGCAGCAAGCAGGAGCGCTCGCTCACGCAGGTGTTCGCCGACGTGGAGCCGGAAGACCTCATCAAATACGGAATGATTCCCGAGCTGGTAGGCCGCATGCCCGTGGTGACCACGCTGGCGGAGCTGACGGAAGACGCGCTCGTTCAAATCCTCACCGAGCCGAAAAACGCCCTCGTCAAGCAATACGAGCGCCTGTTCGCGATGGAAGGCGTGGAGCTGGAAATCACCCCCGCCGCGCTGCGCGCCATTGCCCGCAAGGCGCTGGCGCGCAAAACGGGCGCGCGCGGCCTGCGCTCCATCATGGAGCAGGCGCTGATCGACACCATGTTTGACCTGCCCAATACGCCAGACGTGGCCAAAGTCGTCATCGAAGAAGCCGTCATCACCGGAAACCAGCCGCCGCTGCGCGTGCCGCGCGAGGCCGCCAAGTCGGCTGCGTGAGCGGGGCGCCAAGGCGCGGGCTTCGATCAAGGGCCAGGCATCAGGTTCAGGCATCGAATCGGCCGTTTGTCCTAGTGAAATCAGCGCAGGCCGCTATCAAAAGCATAGTCAATACAGCGATCTCCTTGCATCATGAGCACCCCGAAGACTCTGGCCGAATGGCTCGCGCATGCCGAGCGCCTGCATCCTGAAAACATCGCGCTGGGGCTGGAGCGCGTGCGCGAGGTGGCCTCGCGCATGGGGCTGGCGTTTGCCTGCCCTGTTTTCACCGTGGCGGGCACCAACGGCAAAGGCTCCACTTGCGCCATGCTGGAGGCCGTGCTCACGCATGCGGGCTACCGCGTGGGCGTCTACACCTCGCCGCATCTGGTGGATTTTGAAGAGCGCTGCCGCGTGCGCGGCCAGCCTTGCGACGCCCAAACGCTGGCGGCGGCCTGCGTCGCCGTGGAGCAGGCGCGCGGCGGCGTGGCGCTGACCTACTTTGAGTTCACCACGCTGGCCATCTTGCATGTGCTCGCAGGGGCCGGGCTGGATGCCGTGGTGCTGGAAGTGGGCATGGGCGGGCGGCTGGATGCCGTGAACATCATCGACGCCGACTGCGCCATCATCACCAGCGTGGACATCGACCACGCCGAATTTCTGGGCGCCACGCGCGAGGCAATCGGCCGCGAGAAGGCGGGCATCTTGCGCGCGGGCCGTCCCGCCATCGTCAGCGACCCCGTGCCGCCGCAAAGCGTGATCGAGCGCGCCACGGCCATCGGGGCGGATTTGTGGTTGTCAGGGCGCGACTTCAACGTCAGCGGCGACAAGCAGCAATGGGCCTGGGCCGGGCGCGGGCGGCGCTACAGCGGCCTGGCCTACCCGGCCCTGCGCGGCGCCAACCAGCTGGTGAACGCCGCTGGCGCGCTGGCTGCCCTGGAGGCCCTGCGCAGCCGCCTGCCCGTGACGGCGCAGGCTGTGCGGGGCGGCATGGCGCACGTCACGCTGCCAGGGCGCTTTCAGATCGTGCCGGGCAAGCCCGCCCTGGTGCTGGATGTGGCGCACAACCCCCACGCCGTGGCCACGCTGGCGGCCAATCTGGACGCGATGGGCTTTTATCCCACCACCCGCGCCGTGTTCGGCGCCATGCGCGACAAAGACCTGCCGGGCATCCTTGCGCGCATTGACCCGATCATCGACCACTGGTATTTCACCGATTTGCCCACGCCCCGCGCCCTGCCTGCCGCCCAATTGCAGGCTTTGTGGCAGGCGCAAACCCGGCGCAAGAACGTGCCCGCCGAGTGCTTTGCCAGCCCCGCCCAGGCCCTGAACGCCGCAGCGCTGGCGACTGAGGCGACCGATAGAATCGTCGTCTTTGGCTCGTTTTTCACCGTCGGCGGCGTGCTGCGGCATGGCGTGCCGCATCTGGAGCCGGGCCAGCCCGTGCCGCCGCCCAGGGCCACGCCAAACTGACGAGTCGCCACACGGCTTGCCTTGGGCGGCGCGCCTATCCGCCTGACCGGCCCCGCCCGCCTCCAGCACGCCTTCACGCCTTCGCCTTCACACTTTCGTCCGCCTTACCGCTCATGGCCTTTCCTCCTTTTCGCCCCCCCGGCCAGGACAAACCCTCGCCTGCTCGTGCGGGCCGCAAGCGGTCAGAGCCGGCGGCGCCCGCCCTGTCGGTCGATGAGCTGCGCCGCCAGGCGCGCGTGCGCCTGCTGGGCGCGCTGGTGCTGGTGGCTGCCGCCATCATCGGGCTGCCCATGCTGTTTTCTTCGCAGCCCAGGCCCGTGGCCGTGCAAGCGCCCGTGGTCATTCCAGACCGCGATCAGGTCGCTCCACTGCCTCCGCCGCCTTCATCCGCCGCCTCCGCGCGCAGCAGCCAGATTGACACGGCAGACAGCCTGAATGAGCGCGAAGAACTCATTGCCGCCACTGGAGCCGCGCCTGAACCGCCCGCCGCGTCTGCGCGCCCGCAGCCGCTCACGCCCTATCAACCGCAGCCGCCCCAGCCCCGGCCTGCGGCGGACAAGCCAGCGGAAAAACCGGCTGAAAAACCCGCAGCCAAGCCCGCCAAACCTGAAAAAACCGTCGAGAAACCAGCCAAGCCCGCCGAAAAACCGGCCAGGCCGGCGGAAAAACCAGCTGACCGCAAACCCGTCAAGCCTGCGGACAAGCCGGTGGAGAAACCTGCGGAAAAACCGGCGGACAAGGCTGCCGACAAGCCTCGCGCCGCTGCGCGCGAAAGCAGCGGCGACGCGCAGCGCGCCCTGGCCCTGCTGCACGGCCAGGGCGGCAAACCTTCGCGCGCGGCCGAAGCCAGCGACGGCGACCGCGCGCGCGCGCTGCTGGAAGGCCGCAGCGCCAAGCCGGCAGACAAGGCTGCCGACAAGGCCGCAGACAAACCCGCCAGCAAGCCCGCCGCTGGCAGCAGCCGCTTTTTCATCCAGATTGGCGCGTTTGCCGATGCGGCAGGCGCGGCCAGCGCCCGCCAGAAAGCCGAGCGCGCGGGCGTGCACACCTACACGCAGGCGGTCAGTACGGCCGCCGGCCAGCGCACCCGCGTGCGGGCTGGCCCTTTCAGCTCCCGCGAAGAGGCTGACAAGGCCGCCGCCGCGCTCAAACGCGCGGGCCTGCCCTCCGCCGTGCAGGCGCAGTGAGGGCGCGCATGCTGTGGCGCAGGCTTCAGGGCGCTGACGCCTGTTTTGGTTTTTTCACTCACCTTCAAGGAGCGTGAACGACATGTCTGCCGAAATCTTTCCAACTCCCCTGGACTGGGTGGCCCTGGCAGTGCTGCTGGTGTCGCTGCTGGCGGGGTTCATGCGCGGTTTTCTGATCGAGGCCATTGCGCTGTGCGGCTGGGTGGGCGGCTTTTTTCTGGCCCGCGCCTTCGCAGCCGATGTGGCGGCCTGGCTGCCCATGGAGAACTCCCTGCCTGGCGTGCGGCTGGCCGCAGGCTTCGCGCTGATTTACGTGCTGGCGGTTTTCGCGGGAGGCTTCGTGGCCTGGATGGTCTCGCGCGGCGCCGAGGCCGTGGGCCTGCGCGCCGTGGACCGGGGCCTGGGCGCGGTGTTCGGCGTCTGCCGCGCGCTGCTCATCGTGGTGCTCATGGTGTGGCTGTGCGGCGCTACCCCGCTGGCCCGCAAGCCGTGGTGGCCGCATTCCTGGAGCTTGCGGGTGGCTTCCGGTTTTGTGCCTCTGCTGCCCAAGGAGCCGCCTTCGCTGCCGCCTGCCGATGCGTGGGCCGCCCTGCTGCATGACCCGTCCCTGCTGGGCGGCGGCGCGCCAGCTTCTGTTCCCGCCCATCCGGCCGCCGCCGCGCCTGCGGCGCCCCAGGCGGCCTCCGCGCCGCCGCCTGACGTGGCGCCGCCGCCCGCCCAAGCTGCGCCAGAGGCCCCTGCCGCGCCTATCGCGCCAGCTGAGCCTGCCGGGCATGGCGCGAGACCGCATCGCGTGCATGGCACGGAGCATGGCGCGCACGGCCGCCGCCATGCAACCCCTGCCCCCGTTTCCGTCCCGGCTCCTGCGGTTGCGCCCGCCCCCGTGCCTGCGTCCACGCCCGCCGTGGCGCCGCCGCCGGCCCAGGCGCAGCCCGCTGCCGCCGAACCCCAGCCCGCCGAGCGCCGCAGCATTACCCTGCGGCAGGGCGTGCATTACTGAAAAACTGCTTTTTCCCACCTCAACCCGGAGCCAACCACCATGTGCGGCATTGCTGGCGCAGTCCATAGCGCCCCTGTCAATCAGATTCTTTATGACGCGCTTTTGCTGCTGCAACACCGGGGGCAGGACGCGGCGGGCATCGCCACCCAGCACGAGCGCCGCTTTTTCATGCACAAGGCGCGCGGCATGGTGCGCGATGTGTTCCGCACCCGCAACATGCGCGCGCTGCCCGGCAACATGGGGCTGGGCCAGGTGCGCTACCCCACGGCGGGCAACGCCTACAGCGAAGAAGAGGCGCAGCCTTTCTACACGAGCGCGCCTTTTGGCATCGTGCTGGTGCACAACGGCAATCTCACCAACGCGCCGGCGCTCAAGGCCGAGCTGTTTTCCACCGATCACCGCCACACCAACACCAGCAGCGATTCCGAGGTGCTGCTGGGCGTGCTGGCGCATGAGCTGGAGCGCGTTTCGCGCGGGCACACGCTCACGCAAGAGGATGTGTTCGCCGCCGTGCGCGGCGTGCACCAGCGCGTGCGCGGCTCGTATGCCGTGATTGCCATGATTGCGGGGCATGGCCTGCTGGCCTTCCGCGATCCGCACGGCATCCGCCCTTTGTGCATGGGCCGCAGCGCCGACGGGCTGACGATGGTGGCCAGCGAATCCGTGGTGCTGGAAGGGCTGGGCTGCACGCTGGAGCGCGATCTGGAGCCGGGCGAGGCCGTGTTCATTGGCGCCAGCGGCGAGCGCAGCGCCATGCAGTGCGCTCAGCAGCCGCGCTGCACGCCCTGCATCTTTGAATACGTGTATCTGGCCCGGCCCGATTCGGTGATGAATGGCATCTCCGTCTATCAGGCCCGCATTGCGCTGGGCGAGGCGCTGGCCAGGCGCGTGGTTTCCACCGTGCCGCCCACGCAAATTGACGTGGTCATTCCCGTGCCCGAAACCAGCCGCCCCAGCGCCGCGCGGCTGGCGCAGCTGCTGGGGCTGCCGTGCCGGGAAGGCTTTGTGAAAAACCGCTACGTGGGCCGCACGTTCATCATGCCGGGGCAGGCCGTGCGCAAAAAATCGGTGCGGCAAAAGCTCAGCCCCATCGCCAGCGAGTTCGCGGGCAAGAACGTGCTGCTGGTCGATGACTCCATCGTTCGCGGCACCACCAGCCGCGAAATCGTGCAGATGGTGCGCGACGCCGGGGCCAGCAAGGTTTTCCTGGCCAGCGCCGCGCCGCCCGTGCGCTTTCCCAACGTGTATGGCATCGACATGCCCACGCGCGAGGAGCTGGTGGCGCATGGCCGCAGCACGGAAGAAATTTGCCAGCTCATCGGCTGCGACGCGCTCATCTACCAGGACGTGGAGGCGATGAAGCAGGCCATCGGCCAGCTCAATGCGGCGCTGCCGGGCTTTGACGCTTCGTGCTTTGACGGCATCTACGTCACGGGCGACATCACCGAAGAGACGCTGGCGCGCATGCAGCAGGAGCGCCGCGCCGCCGAGGCCGCCCAGGCCGCCAAACAGGAAGACGCGGATGCCTGAGCAAGCGGCTTATTTCGCTCCTTGATTCATAGCATGATGTCCTAGTGGAATAAGCGCAAGGCCTATTTTTTGGGCCTTGAATTTGCTCCTCTTTTCTTTAGTCCGCCCTGAAGGCCTGCCATGACCCAACCCACCGACACCCTGCCTCTGCCCCCCGGCCTGCACCCGGACACCCTGGCCGTGCGCACCACCATCCCGCGCAGCGGCTACGGCGAGCACTCCGAGGCGCTGTATCTCACCAGCTGCTTTGTGCAGCCGGACAGCGAAACATCGGCGCGCAACTTCGCCAGCCCGGACGAGGGCTACACCTACAGCCGCACGGGCAACCCCAGCGTCACCGCCTTCGAGCAGCGCCTGGCCGCGCTGGAAGGCGCGCAACGGGCGCTGGCCACGGCCAGCGGCATGTCGGCCATCTTGCTGCTGGGCCTGGCGCTGCTCAAACAGGGCGATCACGTGATTTGCTCGCGCTCCATGTTCGGCTCCACCATGCGGCTGTTCGGCACGGACTTCGCGCGCTTTGGCGTGCAAACGAGCTTTGTCTCGCAAACCGACCCCGCCGCCTGGCAAGCCGCCGTGCGCCCGGACACGCGCCTGCTGTTTGCCGAAACGCCGACCAATCCGCTCACCGAGGTGTGCGACATCGCCGCGCTGGCGGCCATCGCCCATCAGGCCGGCGCCTTGCTGGTGGTGGACAACTGCTTTGCCACGCCTGTGCTGCAACGCCCGCTGGCGCTGGGGGCTGACTTGGTGGTGCATTCGGGCACCAAGTTTCTGGACGGGCAAGGCCGCGTCATGGCCGGCGCTGTGTGCGGCAGCAGCGAACTCATTGGCCAGCTCTCGCCCGTGGCGCGCGCAGCGGGGCTGACGCTCTCGCCCTTTAACGCCTGGGTGGTGCACAAGGGGCTGGAAACGCTCTCGCTGCGCGTGCGCGCCCAAAGCGAAGCCGCCTTGCAACTGGCCCGGTGGCTGGAGAGCCAGCCCGCCGTGGAGCGCGTGTATTACCCCGGCCTGCCCTCGCACCCGCAGCACGCGCTGGCCATGCAGCAGCAAGGCGGCCTGGGCGGCGCCGTGCTGGCCTTCAGCCTGCCCGGCAGCACGCCCGATGAAGCGCGCCGCCGGGCCTTCCATCTCATTGACTCGCTGCGCGTGTGCAGCATTGCCACCAACCTGGGCGATGTGAAAACCATCGTCAGCCACCCCGCCAGCACCTCGCATGGCCGCCTGAGCGAAGAGCAGCGCCAGGCCGCCGGCGTGACCCAGGGCCTGATTCGCGTGGCCGTGGGGCTGGAGCACCTGGACGACATCCGCGCCGACTTGCTGCGCGGGCTGCAAGGCTGAACCGCCGCCGTTTTCTTTTTTCCCAATCCCATGACCAAGCCATCTTCCCCAGCTCCCGCCCGCGTGCGCACCCGCTTTGCCCCTTCGCCCACGGGCTTCATTCACCTGGGCAACATCCGCTCCGCGCTTTACCCGTGGGCCTTCGCCCGCGCCAAGGGGGGCGATTTCGTGCTGCGCATCGAAGATACCGACCTGGAGCGATCCACCCAGGCCGCCGTCGATGTCATTTTGGAAAGCATGGACTGGCTCGGCATGAAGCCGGATGAAGGCCCCTACTACCAAATGCAGCGCATGGACCGCTACAAAGAAGTGCTGGCCCGGCTGCAAGCGGCCGGCCACGTCTACCCCTGCTACATGAGCAAGCAGGAACTCGACGCGCTGCGCGCCCGCCAGGAAGCCGCGCGCGAAAAACCGCGCTACGACGGCACGTGGCGGCCCGAACCGGGCAAAACGCTGCCGCCCGTGCCCGAAGGCGTGCAGCCCGTGCTGCGCTTCAAAAACCCGAAAGACGGCGTGGTGGCCTGGGACGACAAAGTCAAAGGCCGCATTGAAATCAGCAACGCCGAGCTGGATGATCTGGTCATCGCCCGCCCCGACGGCACGCCCACCTACAACTTCTGCGTGGTGGTGGACGACATGGACATGGGCATCACCCACGTCATACGCGGCGACGACCACGTGAACAACACGCCGCGCCAGATCAACATCTTCCGCGCGCTGGGCCACGAGCCGCCCGTTTACGCCCACTTGCCCACCGTGCTCAACGAACAGGGCGAAAAAATGAGCAAGCGCAACGGCGCCAAGGCCGTGACGCAATACCGCGACGAAGGCTACCTGGCCGACGCCATGATCAACTACCTGGCCCGCCTGGGCTGGAGCCACGGCGACGATGAAATCTTCAGCCGCGAGCAATTCCTGGCCTGGTTCGACCTGGATCACCTGGGCAAAAGCGCCGCCCAGTTCGACGAAGCCAAGCTGCGCTGGGTGAACGCCCAGCACATCAAGGCCATGCCCGACGCCGAGCTGGCCCCGCTGGTGGCCGATCAGCTGCAAAAGCGCGGCATCGCGCAAACCGACGAACGCCTGCCCGCCATCTGCGCCCTCTTCAAAGACCGCTGCGAAACCACCGTGGCCCTGGCCGGCTGGGCGCGCGCCTACTACGCCGACGTGCAGCCGCCGCAACAAGAGCTGGACCAGTTCGTCACCGACGCCATTCGCCCTGCCATCGCCAGCCTGCATGACAAGCTGAAAGCTGTCAGCGAATGGAACGCCGCCGCCATCTCCGCCGCCGTCAAGCAAACGCTGGCCGAGCACGGCCTGAAAATGCCCCAGCTGGCCATGCCCGTGCGCGTGCTCGTCATGGGCACGCACCAGACGCCCAGCCTCGACGCCGTGCTGGCGCTGCACCACCAGCAAAAAGTTCTGGACTGCTTGCGCAAAGCCTGAAAATTGATATAGAATTCGCGCTTTCGCTGCAAGGCAAAAGCCAGCGCAGATGAAACGGGGGTATAGCTCAGCTGGGAGAGCGCTTGCATGGCATGCAAGAGGTCAGCGGTTCGATCCCGCTTACCTCCACCAAAAAATCGGTTTTTGACCCTATCGTCTAGAGGCCTAGGACATCACCCTTTCACGGTGAGTACCGGGGTTCGAATCCCCGTAGGGTCGCCAAGTTTTGCGGCGCTTGGCTTTCGCAAGAAAGCAAAAAGTCGCACCGGCGCGGAGTGGTAGTTCAGTCGGTTAGAATACCGGCCTGTCACGCCGGGGGTCGCGGGTTCGAGTCCCGTCCACTCCGCCAAAGGATTCAAAAAGCCGCCTGATTATTCAGGCGGCTTTTTTTTTGCCCATTTTCTTTTCCGGATTGGCGGCGCATTCATATTCAAAATGGCCCGCCGCCCGTGCCGCCCTGGTATTCAAAGCCACGGCTCGTCCGTGAGCGTGAAAGCGCAGATGGGGATGCTCCTGGGCGCCGCAAATCCTTGATGAGGCGCAAAACTGCGCCTTGCAGCCCATTCTGAACCGCCGCCCCCAGGGCCAGACTTGAAAAAAGGGCTTCAATGCAGCCTGCTCACAGTTCGCATGAGCCGCCAGGAGCGCAGCACTTGCACCAGAAACAGGAGCAAAAACAAAGGCGCTGAGATGCCGTTCTGCGCAGGTTCATCTAGGACCTATTGCTATGAATACAGGAGCTGAATCATTCTCTCGGTTCTCTGTTTGCTCCTGGCCGTTATGGGCGGGTCATGAAACGGCTCCATGCACAATTCGCGGGTTTCTTCAGCCGCTGTGATGAAGGCTTTCCTGCCGCTGCATCTTTCGCCATGCCAAGCGGCGCGCGGCCTGCAAAGCAGTTTTTCAAACCAGGAGAATCATGATGAAAATCTCTCGAATCATGGCTGCCGCTTTGGCGGCGTGGGCTTTTTGCTCATCCGCGCATGCCGCCGGTGAATGCGACAAATACACCACCTCGTATGACCGGACTTATTGCCTTGCGAAGCTCTTTATTGAATCAGACAAGGAACTCAACGAGGTTTACAAGGCGCTGGGCAAACAAATCAATGCCGACGTCCGCGAGGACTTGAAAATCATCCAGCGCGAATGGATGAAATACCGCGACAGCGTTTGCCAGCCTGAATCCGGCACCATCAATGTGGATTGCAATTACCGCGTCAATCGCGAGCGCACCGAATATCTGCGCGACCGCCTGCGCGAATGCAAGGCCGGCACCTGCCGCCCCGACATGATTGCGCAGCAAAGCTGGTAATGCCGCGCCCTGTCATGTGGAAGTGGAAGCGGCGCCTGGCCCTGGCCGCCGCTGCCTGCTGGCTGGCGTGGCCTGCCGCCGCGCTGCCCGCCAGCCAGCGGCAGCCCCTGCTGGTGCTGGACGCCGGGCATAGCCCCGCCGCTCCCGGCGCGCTGGGCGTGCGCGGCGTTCATGAACTGGCCTACAACGACCGCCTTGTGGCCCAGCTGGCTGCCGCGCTGCAAAAAGACGGCTGGCGCGTGCGCCTGACGCGCCAAAGCGGCCAGGAAATGGCGCTGGGGCAGCGCCCCGCCCTGGCCAACCGGCTCAAGGCCGACGTGTTTTTGTCCATTCACCACGATTCGGCGCAATTGCAGTTTCTGGAAAAGAAGCAGACGGAAAATGGCGAGGTTTATGAGGCCACGCGCCCCATTCGCGGTTATTCGCTGTTTGTTTCGGGCCAGAACCCGCAATTTCGCAATTCCTATTGCCTGGCCGAAAGCCTGGGCGAAGAAATACTGGCCCTGGGCCGTCCGCCCACGCTGCACCACGCCGAGGCGGTGGAAGGTGAAAACCGCCCGCTGCTCCACCAGCGCCTGGGCATTTACCAATATGACGGGCTGGCCGTTTTGCGCAAAACTGCCATGCCCGCCGTTTTGCTGGAAGCGGGCGTGCTGGTGGACCGCACGGACGAAGCCTATGTTTCCAACCCGCACAACCAGCAGGCTCTTGTCGAGGCTGTCACGCGCGCCTTGCGCCCCTGGCGCGAACGCCTGGCCCGCAGCCTGGCCGGCCAACGCCTGACGCCTTGCGAAGCTGCCGCCACCCTGCCTGAGCCGGAAATCAAGCCGGAAGCAAAACCGGAAAAGCCGGGGAAAAAGCCATGAAAGTCATCTTCGCTGGCACGCCCGAATTTGCCCGCGTGGCGCTGGAGCGCCTGTGCGCGGCCCGCTTTGAAGTGCCGCTGGTGCTCACCCAGCCTGACCGGCCCGCCGGCCGGGGCATGAAAGAGCAGGCTTCGCCCGTCAAGCAATGGGCGCTGGCGCACGGCCTGGCCGCCAGCCAGGTGCTTCAGCCGCGCAGCCTGCGGCTGGATGGGCGCTTTGCCGACGAGGCGCAAGCGGCCCGCGCGGCGATGGAGGCGGTGCAAGCCGATGTGATGGTGGTGGCCGCCTACGGCCTCATCCTGCCGGCCTGGGCGCTGCAAATGCCGCGCCTGGGCTGCCTGAACATTCACGCCAGCCTGCTGCCGCGCTGGCGGGGCGCAGCGCCCATACACCGCGCCATCGAGGCGGGCGACGCGCAAACGGGCGTGACCATCATGCAAATGGACGAGGGCCTGGACACGGGCGGCATGCTGCTGACCGAGCGCCTGCCCATCGCCGCGCAAGACACCACGGCCACGCTGCACGACAAACTGGCCGCGCTGGGCGGGCGGCTCATCGTCGAGGCGCTGGAAATCGCCGCTTGCGGCGGCTTGCGCGCCACGCCGCAGCCCGAAGAAGGCGTGAGTTACGCGCGCAAGGTGGAAAAAGCCGAAAGCGCCATCGACTGGGCGCTGCCGGCGCGGCAGATTGACTGCCGCATTCGCGCGTTCAACCCCTTTCCTTGCGTCAGCGCCCGCTTGGGCGCGGAAACGCTCAAGCTCTGGCGCAGCGCCTTAAGCCCGTTGCCCGTGCCCGCTGGCAGCCGGCCGGGGCAGGTGCTGGCCATTGACGGGCAGGGCATACACATCGCTTGCGGGGCTGACGCTGAAACAGGCGCGGGAGCCAGCGCGGTGTGCGTGAGCGAGCTGCAACGCGCTGGCGGCAAGCGCCTGCCTGCCAGCGATTTCGTGCGCGGCCTGCCCGCCTTGCAAGCCGGAGCGCTGCTTGACTGATGCCGGCGCGCGCGCGGCATGCGGGCAGCGGCGGCGCGCTTTTTTTCAGCTGCTGCATAACCCTTTCTTTCGCGCCGGTGCGCAAGACATGGCGGGCGTGGCCCTGGGCACATCCGTCTGGTCGTTCATGACGGGGGTGGCCATGGTCAAGTCCGGCATGTCGGTGGCTGAAAGCGTGCTGATGGCGCTACTTGTCTATGCGGGCAGCGCGCAGCTGGCGGCGCTGCCCCTGATTGCCGCTGCCGCGCCGCTGTGGGTCATTTGGCTGACGGCGCTGTGCGTGAACTTGCGCTTTGTCGTCTTCAGCCTGCATTTGCGCGCCTACCTCATTCACCTGCCGCTGCTGCGCCGCCTGCTGCTGGGCTACACCACGGGCGACTTGAGCTATGTGCTGCTGGTGCGGCGCTTTCCCGCGCTGGGCCGCACGCCGCGCCAGCGCCGCGCGCGGCTGGCTTATCTGTGGGGCGGCAACGCGCTGGGCTGGTGCAGCTGGCAGGCGGCGGGCCTGGCGGGCATCTTCGCCGGTCATGCCATGCCGCCGGGCTGGGGGCTGGAGTTTGCGGGCACGCTGGCCTTGCTGGGCGTGACGCTGTCGCTGGCGGGGCGGCGCTTGCGCGGCATAGCCGCCCTGGTGGCGGGCGCGGCGGCCGTGGCCGCCCATGCCATGCCGTATCGCCTGGGCATCGTCGCGGCCATTGCCGCTGCCGTGTCGGCCGGGCTGGCGCTGGAGGGCCTGGCCCGCCCGCGAGGGCAGTGCCCATGAGTGCGGGCGCAACCGACGGCTGGACGCTGCTGGCGCTGGCGGGGCTGACGGCCCTGACGGTCATCACGCGCTGCCTGTTTTTCATCTCCGCACGGCCGCTGCCCATGCCCCGCTGGCTGGAGCGCGGCCTGCAATACGCCCCCATTGCCGCGCTGGCTGCCGTGGTGGCCCCGGATGTGCTGGCGCTGCAAATGCAGGACTTTTTCCAGTGGCGCGACGCCCGCCTGTGGGCCGCGCTGGCGGCTGCGCTGTTTTACAGGCAGTTCCAGGGCCGCCCCTGGACGCTGCCGGGCGTGATCGGCGCGGGCATGGCCGTGTATTTGCCCTTGCGCCTGGGGCTGGGCTGGGCGTAATGGTTACGGCAAGCCCTGGCAGCGGCCAACCATCAAATTCTTTTCGCTTTCCGGCATGTCCATGGAGAAGAAATTCGCTGAGAACAATCTCTGGCGAGCGAATAACCACCTGGGATTGCCGCGCTCTGCCTGTAGCGGTCCGCCTTCTCCTTCTTTTACGGCCAGGCCATGAAGGGGCGTGACCGTCACCTCATGAAACAATTGAGCCATGTCAGTCACACCGCCATTGCTGCCTTCACCGCCTTTCGCGCCGCCGCCTTTGCCAGCGGCGGCGCAGCGCCCCGCCATTGAGGCCCATGCCGTCCGCTTCACGGGGCTGGGCAGTGAATATTTCAGGGTGTGGATCGTCAATGTGCTGCTGATGCTGGCCACGCTGGGGCTGTACACGCCCTTTGCGCGCTACCGCAGCATCAAATACTTTTACGGGCACACGCAGGTGGCGGGCAGCCCGCTGGAGTTTTCGGTGCGCAGGCCGTGGCGCATGTTTCTGGGCTTTGTGGTCATGCTCTCGTTCTACGGCCTGTTCGAGGCGGCCAATCACTTCGGCTTCCAGAAGCTGGCAATCGGGCTATGGGCAGCCTTTCTGGCGGTGCTGCCATTTCTGTGGGGCAGCGCCATGCGTTTTCGCTTTGGCTGCACGCGCTGGCGCGGGGTGCGCATGTCGTTTCGCGCCACCTGGGGCGAGGTGTACAAGGCCAGCTGGCCGCTGGCGCTGGCGGGCGCGCTGATGATGGGCGTGGGCTTCGCCGCCGCAGTGCTGGAAGACGAAAAAGAAACGGCCGCCAGCGCGGCATCCTCTGCCGCATCTCATTCCGCTGCCAGCGGCAGCGGCCCGCAGGCTGCGACGCCGGACGGGCTGCCGCCAGAAGGCGATGAAGCTGAAGCGCGCGCGCCTGAATCCGGCGAACCTGGCGCAGACGAGAGCGAAACCGGAGAAAGCGAAGCCGGAGAAAGCGAAGCCGGAGAAAGCGAATCTGGCGAGCTTGACGAATCCGGCGATGAACCCGCCGGCGATGCCCGCGAGCCGGAGCTGCCGGAACACATGATGCTGGCGCTGGGCGGCATGCTGCTGGCCGTGCTGGGCGGCTGGCTGGCGTTCATGCGGCTGGAATACAACTACTGCGTGCTGCGCGTGCGGCGCGCCTTTCTGGGCCAGCAGCCAGGGCGGCTGCGGCTGGCCTTCAGCGAGTGGGTGGTGATGTACGTGCAGATAGGCATCATCGGCGCCATCGGCATGGTGGCCGCCTGGGTGCTGATGATGCTTGCCTTTGTGGGCATCATGGGAGCGGCGGCGGGCGGGGGCCGCCCCGGCAACATTGGCATGTTGGTGATGGCGGCGCTGGTCATCCTCACGCTCGTGGTGGCCGTCACGGTGCCCGCGCGCGCCTTCCGCGTGGCGCGCCGGTTCCAGCTGGTGTGGAACGGCGCCGGGCTGGGCGGCATGGCCCGCTCCAAAACCAGCCTCAAGGCCGGCGCCTACGTGTGGCTGTGCGTCAGGAACATGCTGCTGACGCTGCTCACCCTGGGCTTTTACCGCCCCTATGCCGTGGTCAGCGAATACGCGGCGCGCGCCAATTCCGTCACGCTGTACGTGCGCGGCGGGCTGGACCAGGTGAGCGGTGAAATGGTGCGCCAGCAAGGCGCTTTCGGCGACGCCGTGGCCGATGTGCTGGGGCTGGATTTGATCTGAGCGCCCCGCGATGACCCCCCTGAACGTTCACTGGTTCGATGGCCGCAGCACCCGCGCGCGGCCCGCGCAGGCGCTGCTTCAGGCCAGTCCGCAAGGCCCCGTGCTGTGGCTGCGCCCCGAAGGCGGCGCGCCCTTTGCCGTGCCCCGCAAAGACGTGCAGTGGCCCGAACGCTGGAGCGCGCGCCGCACGCCCGAAACCCTCTCCATCGACTTGGGGCCGCACGGCAGCCTGCAAGTGCACGATCCCGCCGCCTGGCAGGCCGCCTTGGCCGCTGCTGGCGGGCGGCCCACGCTGGCCGAGAAAATGCAAACGCGCTGGCCCGCGCTGCTGGGCATGCTGCTGCTCGTGGGCGCGGGGCTGTGGACCTTCTACCACCACGGCACGCCCTGGGCCGCCCGCCATCTGGCGCGCGCCGTGCCGCTGGCCTGGGAGCGGCAAGTCACCCGGCAAGTGCTTGATCAGCTGGACGGCGGCTACCTCAAGCCCAGCAAAATTCCGCCCGCGCGCCAGGCTGAACTGCAAGCGCAATTCGCCCGCCTGGCCGCCGCCGTGCAGCAAGACGCCGCCCTGCACCACTACAGCGGCTACGCGCCCCCGCTGGAGCTGCGCTTTCGCTCCGGCATGCCGCCCAACGCCTTCGCCATGCCCGGCGGCGCCATCGTCATGACCGACGCGATGGTGGAGCTGGCCGGCAGCACCCCCGGCGCGGGCGACGAAGCGCTCATGGGCGTGCTCGCCCATGAAATCGGCCACGTGCAGCACCGCCACGGCACCCGCTCCGTGCTGGAGCAAAGCGTTATCGGCCTGGGCCTGGGCTTCGCGCTAGGCGACTTGCCCACCGTCACCGCTTCCGCCACCACGCTGCTGGCCGCCACCTCCTACAGCCGCAGCCACGAACGCGAAGCCGACTGCTACGCCCAGCACCTGCTGCACGCGCTGCACATGCCCGCCGCCCCGCTGGGCACGCTGCTGCTGGCCGCTGAAAAATGGAACGACAAGCCGCCAGCGCCCTCCCCATCCCGCAAGGCGGGCCAGGCCCCCCAACCTGAAAACCAGCCTGAACGGCGCAAACCAGCCGACTCTCCGGCCCCCGGCGGCGACAACTGGTTCAGCACCCACCCCGACACGCATGACCGCGCCCGCCGCCTGCAAAACGGCACGGCCTGTGACATGGACTGACCACGCGGCCCGCCCTCTCGCCCATTTCGTGCCTGTCTCCCGCGCCTGTTTACCCGTCTGTTTCATCGCCCGCCTTCTCTCGCGCCAGTCCGGGCGGCGGGGCCTACACTGCCCGCTCCCCATCATTCACAGGAGGGCCAGGCCATGAAATCACGCGCCGCCGTTGCCTTTGAACCCGGCAAACCCTTGCAGATTGTTGAAATCGACGTGGCCCCGCCCCGCGCGGGCGAAGTGCTGCTGCGCATCACCCACACCGGCGTGTGCCATACCGACGCCTTCACCTTGAGCGGCGATGACCCCGAAGGCGTCTTTCCCGCCGTGCTGGGGCACGAAGGCGCGGGCGTCGTCGTGCAAGCGGGCGAGGGCGTTACCAGCGTGCAGCCGGGCGATCACGTCATCCCCCTTTACACCGCCGAGTGCCGCCAGTGCCTGTTTTGCAAGAGCGGCAAAACCAACCTGTGCACTGCCGTGCGCGCCACGCAAGGCAAGGGCCTGATGCCCGACGGCAGCACGCGCTTTTCATACCAGGGCCAGCCCGTGTATCACTACATGGGCTGCTCCACTTTCAGCGAATACACGGTGGTGGCCGAAGTCTCGCTGGCCAAGATCAACCCCGCCGCCAATCCGGAGCAAGTCTGCCTGCTGGGTTGCGGCGTAACCACCGGCCTGGGCGCCGTGAAAAACACCGCCAAAGTGCAGCCGGGCGACAGCGTGGCCGTGTTCGGGCTGGGCGGCATCGGCCTGGCCGTCATCCAGGGCGCAAAGCTCGCCAAGGCGGGCCGCATCATCGCCATCGACACCAACCCCGCCAAATTCGAGCTGGCCCGCACCTTCGGCGCGACCGATTGCGTCAATCCCAAAGACCACGCGCAGCCCATCCAGCAAGTCATCATCGAAATGACCGGCTGGGGCGTGGACCACAGCTTTGAATGCATTGGCAACGTTCAAGTCATGCGCGCCGCGCTGGAATGCGCGCACCGGGGCTGGGGCCAGAGCGTCATCATCGGCGTGGCAGGCGCGGGGCAGGAAATTGCCACCCGCCCCTTCCAGCTCGTCACCGGCCGCCGCTGGCTGGGCAGCGCCTTTGGCGGCGTCAAGGGCCGCAGCGAGTTGCCCGGCATGGTCGAGCAGGCCATGAAAGGCGAAATCAAACTGGCCCCGTTCGTGACGCACACCCTGCCGCTGGAAAATATCAACGAGGCATTTGAATTGATGCACGCGGGCCAATCCATTCGCAGCGTGGTGCATTATTGATTCCGCCATTTGCGCGATTCATGTTATTTGCGTTATTTGAATCTGGATGAATGAATTCATGACGCACGGTTTTTGAAAACAAGCCAAATCAGGAAAACCATCATGCAACGCCTTGAACAGCACGCCAGTTTTGGCGGCCGCCAGGAAGTCTGGCAGCACGACGCCGCCAGCACGGGCACGCCCATGAAATTCGGCATTTACCTGCCGCCAGCGGCATTGGCGGGAGAAAAATGCCCGGTTTTGTATTGGCTTTCGGGGCTGACCTGCACCGAGCAGAACTTCATCACCAAGGCCGGGGCGCAGCAGTGGGCGGCGCAGCACGGGCTGATCGTGGTGGCGCCCGATACCAGCCCGCGCGGCGCTGGCGTGCCGGATGACGCGGCCTATGACCTGGGCCAGGGCGCGGGCTTTTACGTCAACGCCACGCAAGCGCCCTGGGCCGCGCATTTCCGCATGGAAGATTACGTGGCGCAGGAGCTGCCCGCGCTGGTGGAGCGGCACTTTGCCGCGCTGCCCGTGCGCGGCATCAGCGGCCACAGCATGGGCGGGCACGGGGCCATCACGCTGGCGCTGCGGCATCCGGGGCGCTATCGCAGCGTGAGCGCCTTTGCGCCCATTTGCGCCGCCGCGCAAGCGCCGTGGGGGCGCAAGGCGTTTGCCGCCTATCTGGGCGACAACCCCGCCGCCTGGCAGGCGCACGATGCCACGGCCCTCATCGCCCAGCCTTTGCGCGAGCGCCTGCCGCTGCTGGTCGATCAGGGCGAGGCGGATGAATTTCTGCCCCAGCTGCGGCCCGATTTGCTGCAAGCCGCCTGCGAGCGGGCGGGCCACCCGCTCACGCTGCGCATGCACGCGGGCCATGACCACAGCTACTACTTCATGGCCAGCTTCATGGCCGATCACATGGCGCACCACGCGGCGGCGCTGCGCGCGCCCTAGCCTTTCAGCCTGATCCGGCGGCCAGCTCAAGGAACATCAAAAACAGGAGCTAATCTGAAGGGGGCAAAAAGACGCCTTGCGCAGGTTTCACTAGGACATCTTGCTCTTGATAAAAGAGCGAATGAAGGGGATGAACGGCGCAAGACAGCGCCGCGCCGCCATCTTGCGCATGCGCCGCTCACGCCTGACCAAGCTGCGCGCGGCCCCAGTCCAGCCATTGCAGCAGCACGCGCACATCTTCCGGCTCCACAGTGGCGCCGCACCAGATGCGCAAGCCCACGGGGGCGTCTTTGTAGGAGCCGATGTCGTAGGCCACGCCTTCGTCTTGCAGCAGTTTGGCCAGCTGTTTGACTTGCTCGTCTGGCAGCGCCAGCTTCAGGCACACGCTGGTGCATGAGCGCGTGGCCGCATCGCGCGCCAGAAAGCTGATCCAGTCGCGCTGCGCCACAAAGGCCTCGATGTGCGCCAGGCTCTGGCGGCTGCGGGCCGCCAGGGCGGGCACGCCGCCCATCGCTTCGGCCCAGGCCAAGGTGTCCAGCCAGTCGGCCACGCAGAGCATGGAAGGGGTGTTGATGGTTTCGCCCCGGAAGATGCCTTCGTTCAGCTGGTTGCCGCCCGTTTGCTTGTCGGGCGTGGTCATGCGGAAGATTTTGGGCATGGGCCAGGGCGGCGTGTAGCTTTGCAGCCGGGCCACGGCGCGCGGCGACAGCACGATGACGCCGTGCGCGCCTTCGCCGCCCAGCGCCTTTTGCCACGAGAAGGTGGCCACGTCCAGCTTGTGCCAGGGCAGCTCCATCGCAAAGGCGGCGCTGGTCGCATCGCAAATGGTCAGGCCCTGGCGATCGTCGGCAATCCAGTCGCCATCGGGCACGCACACGCCGCTGGTGGTGCCGTTCCAGGCGAAGACCACGTCGCGGTCGCAATCGACTTGCGCCAGGTCAGGCAGCTCGCCGTAAGGGGCCTGGAACACGCGCACGTCGGGCAGCTTCAGCTGCTGCGTCACGTCTTTCACCCAGGTCAGGCCAAAGGTTTCCCAGCCGAGCGCGTCCACGCCGCGCGGCCCCAGCAGGCTCCACAGCGCCATTTCCATCGCGCCGGTGTCCGAGGCGGGCACGATGCCCAGGCGCCAGTCGGCTGGCAGCCCCAGCAGGCGGTGCGTTTCGCTGCATGCCCTAGCCAGCGCCTGCTTGCCGATGGCCGAGCGGTGCGAACGGCCCAGCGTTTGCGTCTCCAGCGCCGCAAGACTGTAGCCGGGGCGCTTGGCGCAAGGGCCGGAAGAAAAATGGGGGCAGCGGGGCTTGGCGGCGGGGCGTGGCAGGGTCATGACAGCATCGCAGGAAGTGAAGAAAAGGGCATTCTAGGTTTGCGCGGCCTGGCTTTGCCTGCTGTCTACATTGAAAACAGGAGCGAATAAAGATGGGGTGAAATGCCATTCTGCGCAGTTTTGACTAGGACCTATTGCTATGAATAGAGGAGCTAAGTTTATGCCTGTGCATTACCGGGCCAGGCGAGCTCTTTCTGTGCCTCGCAGGCCTGACTGGCGGCAGACAGATGCCAAACGAGAGCTTGCGTCTGTCTGGCTGAGCTAATGGCGTTGGCTTGTTGGTAGAGGCAAAAGCTGGGAAGCCCTTGTGACGTCAGTATTTGCAGCTCTGCCTTCAATCGTAAAAGCCCGCGTGTGCGGGCTTTTTTGCGTGAGCAGAGGGCCGCTTTTACGGCTTGGCCGATTCGGCTGGTTTTTCAGCCTTGGCCGCCTTCTCGGCTTTCTTCCCCTTCCGGCCTTCGGCTGCAGGCTTTTCCGCAGCGGCCGGGGGGGCCGCCTTGGCTTGCGGGTAAGCGCCGCCGCCTACGGTCAGCCCGGCGTCAGAGAGCTTAGCTGCGTTTTTGTCGCCAACGCCCTTGACGCGGGTTTTGAAATCTTCCCAGTCCTTGAACGGGGCTTTTTCGCGCTCGCTCATGATGCGGGCGGACATGGCCGGGCCGATACCCTTGATCGCATCCAGCTCGGCGGCAGTGGCTGTATTGACGTCTGCGGCAAACAAGGTGGAGCAGCAGAGCATGGCGCCCAGGAGCAGCAGTTTTTTGAACACGGTGCGTTCCTTTCAAGAAAAAGAGGGAGAAAAAAGTGCGTGCTTTTGCGCACGCGCGGGCAGTGTAGGCGAGCCGCCGTGCCCGCCCGGCGTGGCGGATGAATTGCCGCGCCAGCGCCTGCTTTGCGCCGTTTCATGTTTGAGGATCGGCGCTTTCGCCCTCAGCCAGGCTGGGCTCCACCATCGGTTGCAGCGGCAGGGGCGTGCCCGCCAAGCGTTCTTGCCGGTTGCGAAAAAGCGCTGCGCGAGCCAGCAGCACCGTGGCGATGGGCACCGTGATGGACAGCAAGATGATGATGATCCACACATGCAGCACCAGGCCGTGCCCCTGCGCTGAAAAGTAGGTGATGGAAGCCAGGGTGACGCACCAGGCTGCGCCCGTATAGATGAGCGCGGGCGGATGCATGCGCTGGAAAAAGCTTTGCAGGCGCACCAGGCCAATGGCGGCAGCCAGCGTGAAAACGGCGCTGGCCAGCAGCAGCAGCGACACCAGGATTTCGGCCCACAAAGGCACGGGCAGGGCAGCGGCGCTCATTCGATGACCTCGCCGCGCAGCAAGAACTTGGCCATGGCGGCCGTGCCGACGAAGCCGAATAGGGCAATCAGCAGCGCCGCTTCAAAGTACATCTGGCTGGCGTAGCGGATGCCCGCAACCAGCACGATGAGCATGCCGATGGCGTAAATGGTGTCCAGCGCCAGCACGCGGTCTTGCGCGCGCGGGCCGCGCAGCAGCCGCCACAGGCACAGCAGCATGGCCAGGCCATAGGCGAACAAGGTGGCGAGGATGGAGCCGTGAAGCAGGGGATTCATGATTCAAAAATCTCGATCAGCGGCTGCTCGTAGCGTTGTTTGTAGTGGGCGATGAAGGCGGCTTTGTCCTCCAGGTCCCACACGTGCAGCAGCAAGGCGCTGCCATCGCGCGCCATCTCGCACCACACTGTGCCGGGCACGACGGTGGTGACCATGGCCAGCGCCGCCAGTGCGGAAGGGTCGCGCAACTGCAAGGGGATGATGACAAAGCCATCCTGCGCGGGCGCGCGGGCCGAGACGCGCAGCACGCCGCGCAGCACTTGCAGGTTGGACAGCAGCACGTCCCAGCCCACGGTGAGGATGTAGAGGGCCAGCACAAGGGGCCTTCGAATGCGCGGGCGGTGCGGGCGCAGCGAGGCGAAGAACCAGGGCATGGCCCAGCCCGCCAGCGCGCCCAGCAGCACCTGCCCCAGGGTGTAGGAGCGCACCAGCAGCAGCCACATGACCAGCAGGGCCAGCGACAGCAGCGGGGCGGGCAGCAGCTTGCGCATCATGGCTGCGCCTCCTCTGCGGGCGCGGGGGCGTTTTCAGGCAGCGCCTGGCCGCCCAGTTCTTCGCTGGCGCCGTCCGTCTCGCCGGGCGAAGGCACGGGGCGCGTACCGATCACGGTGTTGATGTAGTTGCGCGGCTCGTGCAGCCCTTGCGCGGCCCAGTGCGCGAACTGCATGACGGGCTGCGCCTGCCACACCATGACCACTGTCACCAGCAGCAGCGCGGCAATGGGCAGCGTCTCGATCACCCGCAGGCGCGGCGCCGGCCTGCCTTGCGGCGCCCAGAACAGGCGGATGCCCGCGCGGGAAAGCGCAATGGTGGATAGCAGCCCGCCCGCAATCAGCAGCGCCATGAAGGTCCAGGCGGCCACTGGCACGCCCGCCGCTTCAGCCATGCCCGGCAAGGCGACAGCTGCGTCAATAGGCAGGCTTGCGGACAGACCTGCGGCTTCATCAACCGGCAAGCTGGCAGCCTCTGGCATGGCCGCGCCCATGCCCGCTGGCTGAAGCAGCGCCGTGAGCATGGCGAACTTGCCAATGAAGCCCGACAGCGGCGGCAGCCCCGCAATCAGCAGGGCGCAGAGCGCGAACGACAGGCCCAGAAACGCCATGGCGAAGGGAATGGCGCGGCCAATCAGCGCCTGCTCGTCATCGTCCAGATTCACGTCGGGCAGCGAAGCGGGGCTGGCCTGGTAGTCGGCAAAAGCCTCGTCTTCTTCGAAAACCGTGTCGCTGATCAGGGCAATTTGCTCTTCGCTCTCGCTGGCGCGCTTGACCAGCTCA
Organism: Ottowia sp. oral taxon 894; assembly: GCF_001262075.1. Lineage (GTDB taxonomy): Bacteria > Pseudomonadota > Gammaproteobacteria > Burkholderiales > Burkholderiaceae_C > Ottowia > Ottowia massiliensis. The sequence continues at coordinate 1,506,607 of NZ_CP012073.1, forward strand.
ATCAGCAAAAACAGCGCCGCAATCGCCAGCGTGGAACTGAAGGCGTAATACAGCGCCGCGCCCGTCACGGCAGGCTGGCCAAAGCCAATGGCCGCCAGCAGCGTGCCTGATGACAAGATGGCGGCAAACGCCGTCATGCGCGCCAGCTGCTGCGTGGCCAAAACGCCAATGGCCCCGAAGGCAACCGTCGCCAGCCCCATCCAGATGAGCAAATCGCCGCCAAACAGGGCCGATACGCCCGCGCTGGCCGGAAACAGCAGCGTCCACACGCGCAGCACGGCATACACGCCCAGCTTGGTCATGATGGCAAAGAGCGCAGCCACCGGCGCGGCGGCGCTGGAGTAGGCCGCTGGCAGCCAGAAATTGAGCGGCCAGGCGGCCGCCTTGACCAAAAAGGCAATGGCCATGATGGCCGCGCCCGCGTGCAGCAGGCCCCGGTCGTCTTCGGCGATGGCGGGCACCATCATGGCCATGTCAGCCAGGTTCAGCGTGCCCGTCACGCCATAGAGCATGGCAATGCCGATGAGAAACAGCGTGGAAGCCATCAGATTGACGGCGATGTAGTGCAACCCCGCGCGCACCCGCGCCGGGCTGGAGCCATGCAGCAGCAGGCCGTAGGAGGCCGTGAGCATGATCTCGAAGAAAACGAACAGGTTGAACAAGTCGCCCGTGAGAAAAGCCCCCGACAGGCCCATCACCTGCAACTGGAACAGCGGGTGGAAATACACCCCCGCCTTGTGCCAGCGCGCCGACGAATAAAGCACCGCCGCCAGCGCCAGCAGCGAAGTCAGCGCCAGCATCATGGCCGAGAGCCGGTCCAGCACCAGCACGATGCCGTAAGGCACGGGCCAGTTGGAAGGCATGTAAATGCCCACTGCCGCTGCGCCGCCCTCGGTCAGCGTCCAGCGCAGCAGCGCCAGCGACACGCACAGCCCCAGCAGGCACGAAGCTACGTTCACCACGGCCTTCAGCGGCCTGCGCTGCGGCCCGAGCAGCAGCATGAGCGCCGCCGTGCCCAGCGGCAGCAGCACGGGCATCACGATCAGATGCGGCATCAAGCGGGCAATCAGCACATCCATCAGCCGTCCCTCTCCTGCCCGTCCACGTGGTCGTTTCCGGTCAGGCCGCGCAGGGCCATCATCACCACCAGAAACAGCGCCGACGTGGCAAAGCCGATGACGATGGCCGTGAGCACCAGCGATTGCGGCAGCGGGTCGGTGTAGTTCTCCAGCGTGGGCGCGACGCCCGCCTGCACGATCGGCTCGCGCGCCAGCAGCAGGCTGCCCATGGCAAAAATGAACAGATTGACGGCATACGACAGCAGCGACAGCCCCATGAGCACCTGAAACGTGCGCGGCCGCAGCACCAGCCACACGCCGGAGCCGCCCAGCACGCCGATGACGATGGCCAGAATGACTTCCATCAGTCTTGCTTTCCTTCGCCTTGCGGCGCGGCGGCATGTGCAGCGGCCTTTTTGAGCGCCGTGCGGTGCGCGCGCAGCGACTGGTGCGCCAGCGCCGTGAGAATGAGCAGCGTGGCGCCCACCACCACGGTGAACACGCCCGCGTCAAAGAACGTGGCGCTGGGCACATGCACTTCGCCCACCAGCGGCAGCGTCACGTGCATGGCATGCGTGGTCAGAAACGGGTAGCCGAACCACAGCGACCCCAGCCCCGTGCCCAGCGCCAGCAGCCAGCCCACGCCTATCCAGCGAATCACCTGAAGCTGAAACCGCGCTTCCACCCACTGCGTGCCCGCCACCATGTATTGCGCCAGCAGGGCGATGGACAGCACCAGCCCCGCCACGAAGCCGCCGCCCGGCTCGTTATGCCCGCGCATGAAGATGTAAGCAGCCACCACGCCCGCAATCGGCAACAGCAGCCGCACCAGCGTGGCAGGCACCTGCATGTAGCCCAGGGCCGAGTCCTTGGCCGTGCGCGGATTGATGAGATCGGTATTCAGGTCTGCCGGAATCACGCGCTGCTGCTCTGGCGCCTGCACGCTCTCGCGCGGGGGACGAAAGCGCCTGAGCAGCGCATACACCGTCAGCGCCACGATGCCCAGCACCGTGATTTCGCCAATCGTGTCGAAAGCGCGAAAGTCCACCAGCATCACATTCACCACGTTGGCCCCGCCGCCTTCGGGCAGCGCGCGGTCAATGAAAAAGGGCGAAATGCTCTGCGGCGCAGGCCGCGTCATCATGGCGTAAGCCAGCAGCGCCATGCCGCCGCCCGTCACCACCGAAAGCACCAGATCGCGTGCGCGCCGCACCCGCACCCGCAGCCCCAGGCGCGCCGGCTCCGTATCCAGCCGCTTGGGCAGCCAGCGCAAGCCCAGCAGAAAAAGAATGGTGGTCACCACTTCCACCGCAATCTGCGTGAGCGCCAGATCGGGCGCAGAAAACCACATGAAGGTCAGGCACACCATCAGCCCCACGCCGCCCACCAGGATGAGCGCCGCCAGGCGATGGAACTTGGCCTGCGCCGCAGCCGTCAGCGCGCACAGGCCGCCTGCCGTCCACAGCAGCGCGAAAAGCACGCTGCCCGGCACGCGCTCGCGGTCGCCCCAGTTGATGCCATTGCCGCCCAGCGACGCCGCCGCCACCGCCACGGCCGCGAACACCAGCAAAAACATCTGCGGCTGCAAGCGCTGGCTGCTGGCCAGGCGCAGCGCCCGGCGCACGGCGCCATCCAGCCACACCAGCGCGCCCTGAAACAGGCGCTGCCCATCCAGACCGCCAATGAAAGGCGGCTTCTTGAAGCGCCCCGCCTCCATCGCGCGGCCCAGCCAAAGATAGAGCGCAAAGCCGCCCGCCAGCGCCACCAGGCTCATCACCAGGGGCTTGTTCAAGCCGTGCCACACCGCCAGGCTGTAATGCGGCGTTGGCCCGTTCAGCACCGCTTGCGCCGCCATTTCCAGCACCGGCCCGACCGACCAGTTGGGCGCCATGCCCACCACCAGGCAGGCCACCACCAGCAGCTCCACCGGCAGGCGCATCCAGCGCACGGGTTCATGCGGCTTGCGCGGCAAATCGGTTGCCAGCGGGCCAAAGAAGATGTCCACCGTAAAGCGCAACGAATACACCACCGCGAACATGCCCGCCACCGTGGCGGCAATGGGCAGCGCGTCTTCCACCCACGGCTGGGGACTCATGAAGTCCACCGTTTCGGCAAAAAACATTTCTTTGGAGAGAAAGCCGTTCATCAGCGGCACGCCCGCCATGGCTGCGCTGGCCACGCAAGCGAGCGTGCCCGTCACCGGCATGGCCTTGAACAGGCCGTCCAGCCGCCGGATATCGCGCGTGCCCGTCTCGTGATCGATGATGCCCGCCGCCATGAAAAGCGAAGCCTTGAACGTCGCATGATTCATCACGTGAAACACCGCCGCCACCGTCGCCAGCTCGCGGTTCATGCCCAGCAGCAGCGTGATCAGCCCCAGATGGCTGATCGTCGAATACGCCAGCAGCCCCTTCAAATCGTTCTGAAACATGGCCGCGTACGCCCCCAGCACCAGCGTGCAAGCGCCCGCGCCCGCCACAATCCAGAACCACTCCTGCGTGCCCGACAGCGCCGGCCACAGCCGCGCCATCAGAAACACACCCGCCTTCACCATCGTGGCCGAATGCAGATAGCTGGAAACCGGCGTGGGCGCGGCCATCGCGCGCGGGAGCCAGAAGTGAAAAGGAAACTGCGCGCTCTTGGTCAGCGCCCCCAGCAGCACCAGCGCCAGCATGGGCGCATACAGCGCGTGCGAACGAATCTGCGGCCCGGCGGCCAGCACGGCATCCAGGTCATAACTGCCCGCAATGCGGCCCAGCACCAGCACCCCCGCCAACAGGCACAGGCCGCCCGCGCCCGTCACCGTCAGCGCCATGCGCGCGCCGCGCCGTGCGTCTTTGCGGTGATGCCAGTAGCCGATGAGCAAAAAAGAAAACAGGCTCGTCAGCTCCCAGAAAAACACCAGCTGAATCAGATTGCCCGACAGCACCACGCCCATCATCGCGCCCATGAAGGCGAGAAAAAAGGAGAAAAAGCGCGGCACCGGATCGTCCTTGCTCATGTAGTAGCGCGCGTACACCGCCACCAGAAAGCCGATGCCCGTCACCATCAGCGCAAACAGCCAGGCAAAGCCGTCCACCCGCACCACAAACGCCAGCCCCGCCTGCGGCAGCCATGCCGCTTGCTCGCGCAGCACCTGCCCGCCCTGCACCTGCGGATACAGCAGCAGCACCCCGCCCAGCCCGCCAGCGGCCACCAGCGCCGCCCAGCTTGCCGCCGCATTGCGGGCCTTGGTTGGCATCATGGCAGCCACAAGACTGCCGACGAAGGGGAGCAGGATGAACCAGTAAAGAGGCATGGAGAAGGCGCGGGCAAGCGTGCGAGTCTAAGGGACAGACGCCGCCGCCACGCAGGCGGCGCCCCCCTTCCGGAGCTTGCTGGCGATCATGTTTCTGCCACGTTCCAGTGCGCCCATGAGAGTCGGAAGAAAACACCCGTGCGCGTTTCACGGTTTTGCAATGCGAGTGCCGGCCTGGCTTGCTCCTGTGGTCATCAGAGCGCGCGGGGCTGCTCCCTTGATTTGCTCCTTTAAAAATAGCATGATGTCCTAGTGGATAAAGCGCGGAACGGCATTTATGCCCCTTTGTTTTTGCTCCTGTTTTTACATGGGTGCGGTCAAGGAGCGGGCCGGATCGCTGGCTCTCAGTGGCCGCAGCCGGCGCTGCCGGACAGGGCGCCTTGGGCCTGCTGATCGGCGTGGTAGCTGCTGCGCACGAGGGCGCCGACGGCGGCGTGGGTGAAGCCCATTTCGTAAGCCTTGGCTTCAAACATCTTGAAGGTGTCGGGGGTGACGTAGCGCTGCACGGGCAGGTGGGCGCTGGTGGGGGCCAGGTATTGGCCGATGGTGAGCATTTCGATGTGGTGCGCGCGCATGTCGCGCATGACGGCCAGGATTTCTTCGTCGGTTTCGCCCAGGCCAACCATGAGGCCGCTTTTGGTGGGGATGCCGGGGTGCTGGGCCTTGAATTTCTTGAGCAGGTTGAGGCTGAATTCGTAGTTGCTGCCGGGGCGGGTTTGCTTGTAGAGGCGCGGCACGGTTTCGAGGTTGTGGTTCATCACGTCGGGCGGGGCGCTCTTGAGGATTTCGAGGGCGCGGTCGTCGCGGCCACGGAAGTCGGGCGTGAGGATTTCGATGCGGGTGCCGGGCGAGGCCTGGCGCACGGCGCGGATGCAGTCCACGTAGTGCTGGCTGCCGCCGTCGCGCAAGTCGTCACGGTCCACGCTGGTGATGACGACGTATTTGAGGCGCATTTGGCCGATGGCGCGGGCCAGGTTGATCGGCTCCTGGGCGTCCAGCGGGTCGGGGCGGCCGTGGCCGACATCGCAGAAAGGGCAGCGGCGCGTGCATTTGTCGCCCATGATCATGAAGGTGGCGGTGCCGCGCCCGAAGCATTCGCCCACGTTGGGGCAGCTGGCTTCTTCGCAGACGGTGACGAGCTTGTTCTGGCGCAGGATGTCCTTGATTTCGTAGTAGCGCGTGCTGGGGCTGCCGGCCTTGACGCGAATCCAGTCAGGCTTGGGCAGGGCCGGGCCGGTGTGCTGCACCTTGATGGGGATGCGGGCGAGCTTGGCGGCGGCTTTTTGCTTGGCGCTGGGGTTGTAGGCGTGGGGAGCGGGCGCTTCGCGGATGACTTCGGTCATGACGTGTTTTTTCTTGCAAAGAGGCGGGTTTCAGGGGGCCAGCAGGCGTGTGAGGTGCGCGGCCAGGGCGCTGGCGGCTTCGTCCCAGGAGGCGCGCACGCCGATGCTGGAAAGGTCAATGGCGGGCAGGCCCGCGTGGCCGCAAGGGTTGATGCGCTCAAAGGGTTCCAGCGCCATGTCCACGTTCAGCGCCACGCCATGGTAGGCGTGCTGGCGGCTGACTTTGATGCCCAGCGCGCTGATTTTGGCCAGGCCCGTGAAGTCGGGCTGCGGCGCGGGCGTGCCGGGCAGGCGGCGCATGGGGCGCTGGGGCAAGGGGGCGTGGCTGTAGGGGTCTTGCAGGCGGATGTAGATGCCCGGCGCGCCCGCCACGCGGTGGCCAGGCAGGCCCCATTCGCCCAGGGTGCGGATGACGGCTTCTTCCAGCCGGTGCACGTATTCCTTGACGAAGTAGGGGCGCTCGCCCAGATTGATGAGCGGGTAGGCGACCACCTGGCCGGGGCCGTGGTAGGTGGCCTGCCCGCCACGGTCGGTCTGCACCACATCAATGCCGCCTGCGGCCAGCACGTGTTCGGGGCGGCCGGCCATGCCCAGGGTGAAGACGGGCGGGTGTTCGCACAGCCAAAGCTCTTCGCCTTTCACGCCGAAGGGCCGGGCGGCGAAGGCTTGCATGGCGCGCCAGGTGGGCACGTAATCGGCGCGCCCGAGGTGGATGACTTTCATGGTTTTTTCAGCGCCCGGCGGCTACAGCGCCCATTTCACTTTGGGATGGCTGGTGATGGCGCGGTAGATGCCGTCCAGCTGCTCGCGGCTGGTGGCCAGCACGGTGACGGTCACGCTCAAGTAGTTGCCGCCGGAGCTTTCGCGCAGCTCCACGGTGGCGGCGTCAAACGTGGGGTCAAAACGACGGGCGATTTCGGTGATGGCATGCACGAAGCCGTCTTCATTCTTTCCCATGACCTTGATGGGAAAGCGCATGGGAAATTGCATGGGGTCAGGCTGCGGCGCAGGCTGGGCGGGATCGGTCGTGTCGGGTTTTTCGGGCGTGTTCATGGGCGAAAGGCTGCTCAAGGAATGACAAAAAACAGGAGTTGCCGCCGGACCGGTGCATTTCAAGGAAAGGCGGGGCGGCTTAATCCAGCAGCCCCTGCGACTTGAAGAACGCGCGCCAGATTTGCGCCTTTTGCAGCAGCGGCATGGGATAGGCGCGCGAGGTGGATGGCAGGCGGTACAGCTGCAAGCTGCGGCCCGCGTAGCCGTAAGGAATGCTGTGGCCGGGTTTGGGCAGCTGGGGCGCAGGGGCTTTGGGTGACTGGGCCGCCAGCAGGCCCAGCAGCACTTCGGCGGCCTTGCCGCCGGTGGCAAACAGGGTGCGGCAGTGCGGCACCTGGGGCAGCACGGCGGCCAGGTTCACCGGCTCGATCACGGTCAGGAAGGCGTCGGACGCATTGCCCTGCTCGCGCCGCGCGCGGCGCACGGCGGGGCACAGGGCAATGCCGCGCTCCATGAGAAAGGCGCGGATGCGCACGGCATCAAAACGCTTTTTGCCCGCCACCTGAAAGTGCGCCACGTCGCCAAAGAAGGCCAGCCCGTAGATGCGCCACATGTCGTTTTGGTAGTTGGGATAGTGAAAGTCCATGCAGCGCTTTTCGGGCGCGGGCGGAAAGCTGCCCATCATCATCACCGTGGCCTTCGGCGGCAGCACGGCGGCGAAGGGGTGCGTTTCGATGGGCTGCTGGGCAGGCGGCGGCGCGGAGGATGGCGCTGCGGAAGATGGCGTTTTCGGCTCAGGCATCCAGCACTTCAAAAGAGGTGGTGATTTCCGCCGTCTTGCCCAGCATGATGGCTGCCGAGCAGTATTTGCTGTGGCTCAGGTGGATGGCCCGCTCCACGGCCTGCGCGGGCAGCTCGCGCCCTGTCACGCGAAAGTGCATGTGAATGCGGGTGAAAACCTTGGGGTCGGTTTCGGCGCGGTCGGCGCTCAGCCGCACCGTGCAGCCGCGCACGTCATGGCGGCCCCGGCGCAGGATGAGCACCACGTCATACGCCGTGCAGCCGCCCGCGCCTGCCAGCATGGCCTCCAGCGGGCGCGGCGCCAGGTTCTGCCCGCCCTGCTCGGGTCTGCCAGCGTCGGGCGCGCCGTCCATGGCGAGAACGTGGCCGCTGCCGGTTTCGGCGATGAAGCTCATGCCCGAGCGCGACCCGGCGGGGGCGCTCCAGCTGACGGTGCATTCCATGATGGGTTTCTCCTGTGGTGAAGGGTTTGGGAAGCTGTTCAGAGTCTGAGGAAAACGCGCAAAACCAAACGCGAAAGCGCCAATTTTTGGCCCGAAAGCAACATGCCTGGGCGCTTCGCCGCAACAAAACGACCGTCTGTCAGGTTGGATGGCGGGTTGGCGTGCAGAAAAACGGGGATGGGTCTACACTCCGCGCCCACGCAGACAGCCTGGCTGAAACGGTCAGACCGCTTTGCACTCCTTGTCTCCTCCACCCCTCCTAAGGTGGATTCAAGCCCCAGGCCCTTCGGCCCGGGGCTTTTTTTTGCACCGAAAACCCGCTTGCGCGCTGTCAAAGAGGCTGAATAGGTTCAGAAAAAGGAGCGAATTTAGAGGGTCTAAAAGAGGCTTCTGCACTCTTTCTACTAGGACCTCATGCTACGAATACAGTAGCTAAATGGGAGCCAGAAATCCAAGTTGAATGCCCGGGCCTGGGAGGCGGTTTCCAGCCAGACTTTGAACAGGTTCTCACAACCCCAGCATCAGCCGCAAGTTCTGCACGGCCGCGCCGCTGGCGCCTTTGCCCAGGTTGTCCAGCCGGGCCACGCACACAGCCTGATGGTGGGCGGCGTTGCCGAACACGCGGATTTCCAGCGAGTCGGAACCCGCCAGCGCCAGGGCGTCCAGCTTGCCGTTTTCAGGCGAGGCCTGCACCGTGACCCATTCACTGCCCGCGTAATGGGCGGCGTAGATTTGCAGCAGCCTTTCAGGCGAAGGCTGGCCGGGCAGCAAATCCAGATGCAGGGGCAGCTCCACCAGCATGCCTTGCGCGAAGCTGGCGACGGCGGGCATGAAAACCGGGCGGCGCGTGAGCGCGCCGTAGCGCATGATTTCAGGCAGATGCTTGTGCGACAGGCCCAGCGCATACAGCTCGTAGGCGGGAGCCTGCCCCGCCTCGTAAGCCTCGATCATGGCGCGGCCGCCGCCCGTGTAGCCGCTGACGGCGGGCAAGGTGACGGGGTAATCGGGCGGCAGCGCGCCCGCATCAACCAGCGGGCGCAGCAAGGCGATGGCGCCGCTGGCGTAGCAGCCGGGGTTGGCCACGCGCTCGGCTTGGCAAATGGCCTCGCGCTGGCCGGGCGCCAGCTCGGCAAAGCCAAACACCCAGCCAGGCGCCACGCGGTGGGCTGTTGAGGCATCAATCACGCGCGGGCGGGGCGCGGGCAGCTCGTCAATCAGCGCGACGGATTCGCGCGCGGCGTCGTCATGCAGGCAAAGAATGACCAGATCAACGCCTGCCATGAGCGCGCGCTTGGCCGCAAGGTCTTTGCGCAAGGCCGGATCAATGCTGACCAGCTCCACGCCAGCCATATCTTGCAGGCGCTGGCGGATTTGCAGGCCGGTGGTGCCTGCTTCGCCGTCGATGAATACTTTTTTCGTCATTTGCGTTCAATCAGGGAAAACCGCTTTGCGCCACTCGCAGACGGGTTGAGGGCGGTTTTTGGGGCGGCCGGGGTGTTGCCGCATGATACATTTGCCCTGCGAAGATTCTTTCGTTCATGCAGGCCCTCCGGTCTGCTTCTCTTTTCACAGAGGAAATCCATGAAGATTCACGAGTACCAAGGCAAGGAGATTCTGCGCAGCTTCGGCGTGCCTGTGCCGCGCGGCATTCCCGCTTTTACCGTGCAGGAAGCGGTTGAGGCTGCGCAAAAGCTGGGCGGCCCCGTGTGGGTGGTCAAGGCGCAAATTCACGCAGGCGGCCGTGGCAAGGGCGGCGGCGTGAAAGTGGCCAAGACGCTGGATGAAGTCAAGACGCTGGCCGGCCAGATTCTGGGCATGCAGCTCAAGACGCACCAGACCGGCCCCGAAGGCCAGAAAGTGCGCCGCCTCTACATTGAAGAAGGCGCGGACATCCAGAAAGAGTATTACCTGTCGGTGCTGACCGACCGCGCTTCGCAGAAAGTGGCCATCATCGCCAGCAGCGAAGGCGGCATGAACATTGAAGAAGTGGCGCACAGCCACCCCGAGAAGATCGTCAAGGTCTTCGTCGACCCGCTGACGGGCCTGACTGACGCGCAAGGCCAGGAGCTGGCCAAAGGCGTGAACATGCCCGAAGGCAGCGTGCCCCAGTTCATCGACGTGTGCAAGAAGCTCTACAAGTGCTACATGGACACGGACGCCTCGCTCGTTGAAATCAACCCGCTGAACCGCGACAGCAAGGGCAACATCATCGCGCTGGACGCCAAATTCAACTTCGACAGCAACGCACTGTTCCGCCACCCCGAAATCGTGGCCCTGCGCGATCTGGACGAAGAAGACCCGGCCGAGCTGGAAGCCAGCAAGTTCGACCTCTCCTACATCAGCCTGGACGGCAACATCGGCTGCATGGTCAATGGCGCGGGCCTGGCCATGGCGACGATGGACACCATCAAGCTCTTCGGCGGCGAGCCGGCCAACTTCCTGGACGTGGGCGGCGGCGCCACCACCGAAAAAGTGACCGAAGCCTTCAAGATCATGCTCAAGAACCCCAAGGTCAAGGGCATTCTGGTCAATATCTTCGGCGGCATCATGCGTTGCGACACCATCGCCACAGGCGTGGTGGCCGCCTGCAAGGCCGTCAATCTGCAAGTGCCGCTGGTGGTGCGCATGAAAGGCACCTTTGAAGAAGAAGGCAAGAAAATCCTGGCCGACTCGAAGCTGCCCATCATTGCAGCCGACACCATGGCCGATGCGGCCACCAAGATCGTCGCCGCCGTCAAGTAAACCAGCCCCGGAGCCACACATGTCGATTTACGTCAATAAAGACACCAAAGTCATCACCCAGGGCATCACCGGCAAGACCGGGCAGTTCCACACGGAAAAGTGCATTGAATACGCCAATGGCAAGCACTGCTTCGTGGCGGGCGTGAACCCGAAAAAAGCTGGCGAAAAGATTTTTGACGTGCCCATCTACGCCACCGTCAAGGAAGCCGCCCAGCAAACCGGCGCCACCGTGAGCGTGATCTACGTGCCGCCCGCAGGCGCTGCTGCCGCCATCTGGGAAGCCGTGGAGGCCGATCTGGATTTCGTCATCTGCATCACCGAAGGCATTCCCGTCAAAGACATGCTGGAAGTGCGCAGCAAGATGCGCGCCAAGGAAGCCGCCGGCGGCAAGAAAACGCTGCTGCTCGGCCCCAACTGCCCCGGCATCATCACGCCGGAAGAAATCAAGATCGGCATCATGCCCGGCCACATTCACAAAAAAGGCCGCGTCGGCGTTGTCAGCCGCTCCGGCACGCTGACCTATGAAGCCGTGGCGCAGCTCACCGAGCTGGGCATTGGCCAGTCTTCCGCCGTGGGCATTGGCGGCGACCCGATCAACGGCCTCAAGCACATTGACGTGATGAAGGCCTTCAATGACGACCCGGACACCGACGCCGTCATCATGATCGGCGAAATCGGCGGCCCCGACGAAGCCGATGCCGCCCGCTGGTGCAAGCAGCACATGAAAAAACCCGTGGTCGGCTTCATCGCTGGCGTTACCGCGCCTGCGGGCAAGCGCATGGGGCATGCCGGCGCGCTGATTTCCGGCGGCGCTGACACGGCCAACGCCAAGCTCGCCATCCTGGAAGAGTGCGGCTTCAAGGTCACGCGCAACCCGTCTGAAATGGGCAAGCTGCTCAAAAGCCTGCTCTGAAACGCGCGCCCCATGAAGGGCGCCGCCAGCCAGACCGGCAAGCCGGATTTCCCTTCGGGATAATCCGGCTTTTTCATGCACTTGAGAAAGACGCACGACCGTGGAAGAGTTCCTGACAGCCCATTTCTGGGTGGCCGTGGGCCAGATCATCCTGATCGACATCCTGCTGGGCGGGGACAACGCCGTCGTCATTGCGCTGGCCTGCCGCCAATTGCCTGAAAACCAGCGGCTCAAGGGCATTCTCTGGGGCACGGCGGGCGCCATTTTGCTGCGTGTGGCGCTCATTGCCTTTGCCATCTCGCTGCTGAAAGTGCCTTTTCTCAAAATAGCCGGCGCTGCTTTGCTGATATGGATTGGCGTGAAGCTCATCACGCCGCACGACGAAGACGCGCACGGCAACATCCAGGCCAGCGACAAGCTCTGGAGCGCCGTCAAAACCGTGATCGTGGCCGATCTGGTCATGAGCATCGACAACGTCATCGCCATTGCCGGAGCGGCGCAAAATGCGGGCGAGCAGCACCAGATGGCGCTGGTCATTCTCGGCCTCGTCGTCAGCATTCCCATCATCGTCTGGGGCAGCCAGATCGTTCTCAAGCTCATGGACCGCTTCCCCGTCATCATCTTGCTGGGCGGCATGCTGCTGGGCTGGATTGCGGGCGGCATGTTCCAGACCGACCCCATGCTGAAAGACCTCATTCCGCAGGAACAGTCCTGGCATTACGCCCTGGGCGCGGCGGGCGCCCTGCTGGTGCTGGCCATTGGCCAGGCGCTGAAGGCGCGGCGCGCCAGGGGCAAAAAGGCGGCTTGCCATGCCCAGTGAAGCCAGCACAAGCCCGCTGTGGCGCTACGCCACTCTCACCGACGTGGGGCGCGTGCGGCAAAACAATGAAGACGCCATCGTCATCCACCCCGAGCAGGGCGTGGCCGTGCTGGCCGACGGCATGGGCGGCTACAACGCAGGCGAAGTGGCCAGCGCCCTGGCGACCGAGCTGGTGGCCAGCGCCCTGGCGCAGTGGCTGGCCGAAAGCTGCGGCGAAATCGCGCCAGAGGACATCGCCCGCGCCATGCATGCCAGCGTGGCCAGCGCCAATCACGCCATCTTCGAAGCTGCCCACACGCGGGCCGAATGCCTGGGCATGGGCACCACGCTGGTCATGGCCGTATGCCACGGCGACTGTGTGCACGTGGGCCACGTGGGCGACTCGCGCGCCTACCTGTGGCGCAGCGGCGAACTCACGCGCATCACGCGCGACCATTCCCTGCTGCAAGAGCGCATGGATGCCGGCCTGATGACGCCCGAAGAAGCGGCGGAATCGGGCTTTCGCGGTTTTGTCACGCGCGCGCTGGGCGTGGAAGACTGGGTGCAGCTGGACGTCAGCGAAATGCGCGCACGCACGGGCGACGTCATCTTGCTGTGCTCCGATGGCCTGACCGACATGGTGGACGACAGCCGCCTGGCCAGCCTGCTGGCCCAGTCGGCCGAGCTGCACGAAGCGGCGCGCGCCCTGGTGGACGAGGCCAACGCCAACGGCGGGCGCGACAACGTTTCAGTGGCGTTGTGCCGCTTTACCGGGCCGGCGAAAAAAACAGGATTTCTTTCAAAATTGCAACGAAAATGACGATCCGCACCAAACAGGGCGCGTCCATGCGTGCGTGAGCGGGCCTCAGAGGAGAAAGATACATGCCAAAGCTGGTGATTTCGGTGGACGGAGTGGTGGTCAAGGAAGCGCAGCTGACCAAAGACCGGACCACCTTGGGCCGCAGGCCCTACAACGACATCGTGATTGACCACCTTGCCGTCAGCGGCGAGCACGCCGTCATCCTCATGCAAAACGGCGACGTCATCCTGCAAGACTGCCACAGCACCAACGGCACCTATGTCAATGGCGCGCGCATCACAAGCCAGAAGCTGGCCGATCGCGATCGCATCGAGGTGGGCCGCTACAAGATTGATTACCACGCCACCGGCTCCGCCCGGGCCACGCCGTCCATGCCTCAGACGCCGCCTGCCAAGCCGGCGTCTTCACCCGCAGCGTCTGCGCCTGCCCAGCAGGCGGCTGGCGCGGCATCGGCCTTTGCCGCCACGGGCTTTCAAGACTCGCGCCCGGCCGCGCCCAAGAAAGCGGGGCCGCGCGTGCGCGTGCTCAACGGCTCGGCCACGGGGCGCGAGCTGCTGCTCACCAAGGAAGTCACCACCATCGGCAAGCCGGGCGTTTCAGTTGCCTCCATCACGCGCAAGCCGCAAGGCTTCGAGCTGGCGCTGATGGAAGGCGCATACGTGCCCACCGTCAATGGCGTGGCGCTGGATGACGGCCCCATCATGCTGCGCAACCATGACCGCATTGAGCTGGCGGGCATCCGCATGGAGTTCATTGACGGTTGAGCCTGCTGCCGCTTCACCTGCTGCGGCAGCCTCGCCAAGAGCGGGCGGGTGCGGGCTGCCAGCGCGCAGATATTCAAAAAGAAGAGCGAAATCAGCGGCATCAAAAATGGCATCAGCGCTCATTCCACTAGGACCCATTGCTATTGATACAGGAGCGAATTCCGCGTCTGCCCGCCGCCTGTTCGCCAGCGCGCCGCAGCCTTCGCTTCGCTGCTGAAAGCCTTGCTCCATGCGCCTGCCCTTCCACCGCTTCTGGCGCATGGCCTTGGCGCTGGCCGTTCTCACGCTGGCCCTGCTGCACGCGCTGGGCGTTCATGAATCGGACCTGCTGACGCTGGCCGACCAGCGGCTGTATGACGCGCGGCTGCGCCTGTTCATGCCCGCCACGCTGGACGAGCGCGTGGTCATCGTGGATGTGGACGAGGCCAGCCTGGCCGAACTCGGCCAGTGGCCTTGGCCGCGCGAGCGCATGGCAGAGCTGGTGGAAGAAGTGCTGCGCCGCCAGCGCGCCAGCGTCATCGGCTTTGACGCCGTGTTTGCCGAAGCCGGGCGCGGCAGCGAAGAAAGCGACGCGCGCTTTGCCGCCGCCTTGCAAGGCCGGCCCGCCGTGCTGGGCTACTACCTCACCAGCGACCGCCAGGGCCGCCGCAGCGGTGCGCTGCCTGCGCCCATCGCGCCGCTGCTGGCGGCGCAGGACACACCCGCCCTCATGCTCTGGGATGGCTACGGAGCCAGCATCGCCAAGCTGGCCAGCGCCGCGCCGCAGGGCTTTTTCAACGCACTGGTCGATAGCGACGGCATCGTGCGCTCCGTGCCGCTGGTCGCCGCCGTCGATGGCGGCTGGCGCGAATCGCTCGCGCTGGCCGTGGTGCGCCAGTACCTGTATGGCGGCGTGGCCCAGGCGTCTTCGCGGGCCTTGCCCGCGCCAGCGCTTCAGTGGGCGGGCGAGCCGCCCCTGTTGCAAGGCCTGCGGCTGCCGCACACAAGAGGCGGGCCGGGGCAGGCGTTGCACGTGCCGCTCACGGCCAGCGGCGCGGCGCTGGCGCCCTATCGCGGCCCGGGCGGAGCGCGGGGCGGGTCTTTTCGCTACTACCCGGCGGCGGACGTGCTGCGCGGCAGCCTGCCCGAAGGCGCGCTGGCAGGCCGCATCGTTTTGCTGGGCTTTACGGCGCCGGGCCTGATGGACTTGCGTGCCACGCCCGTCAGCGCCGTCTATCCCGGCGTGGAAGTGCACGCCAACCTCATCTCCGGCATGCTCGATGGCCGCGTGCCCGCCCGCCCCGGCTACGCCCCCGTGCTGGACGCCGCCTTGCTGCTGGCCAGCGGCCTGCTGCTGGCGCTGCTGCTGCCCGCCCTGGGCGTGGCAGGCGCGCTGGCGCTGGGCCTGGGGCTGGCGGCGGCGCTGGCCGCGCTCAACTTCTGGCTCTACGCCGCCCAAGGGCTGGCCCTGCCGCTGGCCGCGCAACTGTTCGTGGTGATGGCGCTGCTCATGCTCAATCTGGGCTATGGCTACTTCATCGAAAGCCGCGCCCGCCGCCGCCTGATTGACCTCTTTGGCACCTATGTGCCGCCTGAGCTGGTGCAACGCATGGCCAGCCAGCCGGAGCTGTACACCATGCGGGCCGAGGCGCGGGAAATCACCGTCATGTTCTGCGACATGCGCGGCTTCACCAGCCTGTCGGAAACGATGGCGCCGCTGCAATTGCAGGCCCTGCTCAACCGCATCTTCACGCGCCTGACGCAAGTCATCCGCGAGCACGAAGGCACCATCGACAAATACATGGGCGACTGCGTCATGGCCTTCTGGGGCGCGCCCCTGCGCAGCAGCAACCACGCCGCCCGCGCCGTGGCCGCCGCGCTGGCCATGCACAAGGCCATGCATGAAATCAACGCCGAGCGCGTCTGCCTGGGCCTGCCCGCGCTGGGCGTGGGCATCGGCATCAACACCGGCGTGGCCTCCGTGGGCGACATGGGCTCCAACGTGCGCCGCGCCTACACCGCCGTGGGCGACGCCGTCAATCTGGCCGCCCGGCTGGAAGCGCAGACGCGCACCTGGGGCGTCACCATCCTGGCGGGCGACGCCACGCGCGCGCAGGCGGAAGACGTAGCCGTCTGGCAGCGGCTGGACCGCATCTCCGTGCGCGGCCGCCAGGAAGAAGTCACCATCCACACCCCGCGCGCGCCCGCAGGCCCCGTCGCCGCGCTGCTCGCGCAGGAGCTGGCCCTGTGGCAACAGGCGCTCGACGACTGGCAGGCCGGCCGCCTGCGCCCCTTCGCGCAAAAGCTGCACGCCCTGCGCGCCATCCGCCCCGACTTCGAGCCTTACGCCATCTACGCCAACCGCCTGCAAGCCCGGCTGGCGGAAAACCCGCCTGCGGCGGAGCGCTGCCAAGTGTGAAGAGTGAAATGCAGCCACCGCCGCAAGAAACCACTCACGAGCCGCCGCGCAGCCAGCCGGAAAACACCAAAAACAGGAGCGGATCAAAACAGGTGAAAACGCCGTCCCCCGCAGTTTTCACTAGGACCTATAGCTACAAATAGAGTAGCGAAAATGTGCTTCTTCGCTCGTCCACTCTGGCTGGCTCTTTCCGCTTTCCACGGCCAGAGCCCAAAAGGGGCAAAGAGTGGATTGGGATGGGCTGCACAGGCGAGATTTGTTGCTCGCTTGCTTGCGCGTCCGGCGAGGCATTTGCAATGCCCAAGGCTGCTCCGGCCTCGCCCGGATCCGCGCGTTTTTGCGCCTGCGGGATGGGCTGCGTACAGGCCCTCAGGGCAGCTCGCCCAGCAGCGTGCCGGTGTACGGCCCCTTGTACAAGGCCCAGCGCTTGCCGGCTCCTTTGGGCAGCAGCTCCTGCTGCGAGTGGGCGACGGTGTGCGCCTGCACCCAGGCGCCCGGGTAGCCCGCCATGTCGCCCTGGGCCGTGCGCGGCAGCGCCTCCATCATCTGGGCGGCTTTTTCATCGCTGTCCAGCAGCCACAGCCAGGCGTTTTTCTCCTTGGCATGAACGGCCTGCGCCAGCGTCATGATCTGCGCGTCGCTCAAGTTGGGCGAAACCAGCAGGTAGAGGCGGCGAATGCCGTGCGGATCGGTGTATTCGCCCAGGGTGCGCAAAGGCGCGGCGGCGGTGGCGGCGGAAGACGTTTTCATGTCACTTTTACCTTCTGACGTGGCTTGGGGTGAAGCGGCCTGGGCTGTGGCGGCGCCGAGCGCGCCCAGCAGCAGCGCGGCAGCTCCGATGTGGCGGATTGGCATGGCTCAAAACCTCCTGAATGATCGGCCACCCGCCATCTGGCTGCGGGCGGCCGCTAGCAAAAAACAGTGCCAGACACTGATGAGCGCGGGAGCATACGTGCTGCGGCACAATGCTTTTTTTGCTTTTTGTGTCTGACTTTCGCCCTGCCGGGGGCCTGCCGCCATGCCTTCATCTTCCGCCTTGCTCACCAGCCAGCTTGCCAGTCTGCCGCTCATCGCGCGCGGCAAGGTGCGCGACAACTATGCCGTTGGCAATGACCGCATCCTCATGGTCGCCAGCGACCGCATCAGCGCCTTTGACGTCATCATGGGCCAGCCCATCCCGGGCAAGGGGCGGCTGCTCACGCAAATGGCGCTGTGGTGGTTTGAACAGCTCAAGGGCATCTGCCCCAACCATCTCACGGGCATAGACCCGGCCAGCGTTGTCAGCGCCAGCGAAGCGGAGCAAATCCGGGGCCGCAGCATGCTGGTGCGGCGCTTGCGGCCCATCGCCGTGGAAGCCGTGGTGCGCGGCTACCTGGCGGGCAGCGGCTGGCAGGAATACCGTCAAAGCCAAAGCGTATGCGGCGTGCCCTTGCCGGCGGGCCTGCAAAACGCCAGCAAACTGCCCCGGCCCATTTACACCCCCGCCGCCAAGGCCGCCGTGGGCGAGCATGACGAAAACATCAGCTACGAGCGCACGGTGGAAATTGCCGGGCCGTCCGTGGCCGCGCAGATTCGCGATTTCTCGCTGGCCCTGTACACCCGCGCGGCCGCCCTGGCGCTGCAAAAGGGCATCATCATTGCCGACACCAAATTTGAATTCGGCCTGGACGAAACCGGCCAGGTTGTGCTGATGGACGAGGTGCTGACCCCCGACTCTTCCCGCTACTGGCCCGCCGCCGAATACCGCGAAGGCGTCAACCCGCCCAGCTACGACAAGCAGTATCTGCGCGACTGGCTGGAAACGGCCCAGGTGGATGGCCGCCCCTGGCCCAAACGCGCCCCTGCGCCCGAGCTGCCCGCCGAAGTCATCACCAACACCGCCGCCCGCTACCGCGAAGCCCTGAAGGCGCTGACAGGGCAGGATCTGGCCGAGTGAAGCTGCGCCGCTGAAGCGGCTTGCAGGTCAGAAAGAGGAGCAAATTTGGCAGGGTAAAAATGCCGCTTTGCGCAATGTCTACTAGGACATCGTGCTATTGGTAAAGGAGCGTTTGGCGCTGCATGCTTCGCACATCCTGGCCTGTTTGGTTCAGCGGGCCGTTGGAGCAGGATTTGTGGCGGGAATACGTGCGTGATGGCTGCACGGGGCAGTCGCTGGAGCGGGGCAGGGCAGGCGGGATGACGGGCCGACCCGCCTTTGTGTTCCCGCAAACGGCTGTGAGCGGGTTCTGAAGCGCCGATGCGGCAAGTCCGCAGCAGGCTCTTGATGGAGACGGTGCGGGAGCTTTCGTGATGCCTCCGCTCCACAAAAACAGGAGCAAATTCAGAGGCTGGAGATGCCGCCTTGCGCGCTTTCGACTAGGACATCACGCTATTGATTGAGTAGCGAAATAATGCCGTGCGCCTGCGGTTTGTTGAAGACCTTGCCGCCTTGCCGCGTGCGGGCGGATCCGCGAGCGGCTTTTCAGGACAGCAGCTGCGCGGGCTGGGCGTCCAGCCGGGCCAAGGCGTCGCGGGTGGCGCGCACCGTGAGGGCTTCGTCTTCTACCAGCGCCAGCAGGCCAGCCTGGAGCCAGGCGGCCAGGCGGCGGGTTTGCACCATGTAGTTCTTGTTGCCGCCGGTGAAGATGTGCAGCTGCCCGCGCGGGCTGCGCCAGACGTATTGCACGCGCACCAGGCTGCCGCCCTGCTCCATTTCAAACCACGCGCCCAGCTCCAGCTCGCGCGCCCAGGCCACGGTGGCGGCGCTGGGCATGGAGCCGCCGGATGAGATGACGATCAGATCGCCCGCGTCCACGCCGAGCATGAGTTCGATGGCGCCCGGATCGAGCATGACGTCGCCCACGGCGTCGTCGCTGACCACGTCTTCCAGCGCGTTGAGCTTGCGGCTGAGCGTTTCCAGGGTTTCGTCGGAAATGGCTTCGGAGCGGGCCATGAAGGCTTCGGTCACGGCGTCGCTCAGGGTTTTGACGTGGCGGTCCTGTACGTCTTGCGGCATGCCCAGGCCGCTCATGCCCTGGCGCAGCGTCTGGATGAGGCCGGGCAGGCTTTGCAGCACGCGCGCGCGCTCGTCGCGGTTGGGCTTGGCGCTCACGGCCCAGAGCAGGTCGTGCGCGGCGCGCTTGAATTCGAGCGCCTGCCGGCTTTGCGCGCCGTGGCGCACGGAGGCGGTGGCGAGCACTTCGGCCCAGGTGTGAAAGAGAAATTCGCGCACCTCTTCTCGCACGGGCAGATTGGCGAGCATCTTGTTGAGTTCGATGGTGTATTGCACCGCGAGCGCTTCTTTTTGCTCCACCTGCTGCGCTAGCGTGGCCACGCGCTCGGCGCTGCCGCCTTCGGTGAGGAACTGGGCCAGGAATTTCCTGAATTCGTCCAGCACGAGCTGGAACACGCGCCGCCCGGTTTCCGGGTATTGCTCGATTACTTGCACGATGCGCTTGATTTCGCGCTCCAGCCGCGCGTTGCTGACGCTGGCGGCTTCAAAGCCCATGGCGCAAGCGCCCATGCGGTCGATCAGCTGGCGGGCGGGGTGGTCGATGTTGCTGAAAAAGTCCGGCTCGGCCAGCGCCAGGCGCAAAACGGGAATTTGCAGGCGCGCGAACCACACGCGGATGCCCGCCGGAATGCGCTCCTCCGCCAAGATGGCCTGGAACATGAGGGCCACGATTTCGATGATGGCCTTTTCGTTCTTGGTGCCCGCTTCCTGCTTGAGTTCGGCGGCCTGATGGCGCAGGCGGCTGGCGACTTGCTCCACGCGCTGCACCTGCACGGCGGGCGGCAGGGCGGCAATGGTGGGGCGGTACGGGTCAGTGGCCGCGCCATCCAGCTGGGTCAGCGCCGTATCCAGCGGCGAAGGCGGGTGCGCGAGCGCCTGCGCCAGCTGGGGGCTGGGTTCAATGGGCTGGGTGTGGCTGAAATCGGTGACGCGGTCGCTGAGCAGACGGCGCAGCTTGCCCAGCACGCCCTGGGCGCGTGCGCGCATGCGCATCATGGGCGCAGCGCCCGTGAGCATGCGCGTTTCTTCGGCCACGCGCATCAGGTCGGTGGGGCGCACGGGCGCCATGCCGGGCTGGCTCTGGCCCGCTGGCGCGAAGCTGCCTGAGGCGGCCCGGCCATTGCCTGCTGCATCGCCTTGCCAGCCGCTGCCAAAAGCCGAAGACTGCGAGGCGCCACTCCAATCCGGGCTGGAGCCGGGCGCGCTGTCTGGCGAGCCGCCCAGCCCGGCGCTGCCTGTGCGCGGGCCGCCTGCGGTTCTGCGCACCATGGCTTTGAGGTTGATTTGCGGCATCACGCCGCGCTCGATCAGGAATTTGTTGGCGTTCTGATAAGCCTGCGCCAGCGCCAGCGCCAGCGCGGCCCGCACGGTTTCATGCACCACGCTCCACATTTCGCGCGAAAGGTCGCAGGCGCGCCACTGCTCGATAAGGATGCCCGGCAGGCACTCCGGGCGCAACACGTCTTTGGGGCTGATGTCAGGCGTCTGCTCCAGAAACTGGATGCGGACGTTCAGGTCGTTCAGCTCGGCTCCGCTTTTGTCGATGGCCGCCAGGCTCAGGCGCGAAGCGATGATCTTGTTTTCCACCACCTCGTCATCCAGCAGCGAAAAAGCCGTCAGCCCGGCAGGGGCGGCTGCCGGGGCGGGCTGGGCCTGGGCCAGCGCCTTTTCCAGCGCCTGGCGCACCTGCCGCTCCCAAACGTCGCGCTGAGGCTCGAAGCCCATGCGCGCATCCAGGGCCAGGCGCTGCTCCTGCATGCTGGCGGGCATGTCGATGGCATTGGACAGGCGCTCTCGCATGGTGGCCACCAGTTGCGGCAGCCAGCGGACCAGCTCCGCGACAAACTGTTCTCGCGTCTGGCGGGCCAGACGCATCTGCGGGGAATTTGCGGGAGGAGGTGTCATGTGCGTTCTTGGGCCTCGCCTGGCGGCCCAGAAGAAGCTGGCTTACACCACGGCGCCAGCGTTCGGGTCGTCGGGATCGTGCTCTTTGCGGGACTTGACCAGGTCTTCGCGCTTGACGCCCAGCCACATGGCGATGGCCGCCGCCACGAATACCGATGAATAGATGCCAAAACAGATGCCGATGGTCAGCGCCAGCGCGAAGTTGTGCAGCGTCTCGCCGCCAAACAGCAGCATCGACAGCACCATGGCTTGCGTGGACGCGTGCGTGATGATGGTGCGGCTGATGGTGGATGTGATGGCGTGGTCGATGATCTGGTGCGCGTTCATCTTGCGCTGGCGGCGGAAGGTTTCGCGGATGCGGTCAAAGATCACCACCGATTCGTTCACCGAATAGCCCAGCACGGCCAGCACCGCCGCCAGCACGGCCAGCGAAAACTCCCACTGGAAGAAGGCGAAAAAGCCCAGGATGATCACCATGTCGTGCAGGTTGGCGATGATGCCGGCCACGGCGTACTTCCATTCAAAGCGCACCGACAGATAGATGACGATGCCCAGAATGACGAAGCCCAGCGCCTTCAGCCCGCCCGTCAGCAGCTCGTTGCCCACTTGCGGGCCGACGAATTCCGTGCGGCGCAGCTCCACGCCGGGGTCGTCGGCCTTGAGCGCCTCCATCACCTTTGCGCTCTGTTCGGCGGGCTTCACGTCCTTGTGCACGGGCACGCGGATGATCACGTCCCGCGACGAGCCGAAGTTCTGCACCTGCACTTCGCCATAGCCCAGCTTGGCGATGGCTTCGCGCGCCTTTTCCAGATCGGCGGCCTGCTGGTAGCTCACCTCCATGACGGTGCCGCCCGTGAATTCCACCGACAAGTGCAGCCCTTTGTGCACCAGAAAGAACACCGCCAGAATGAAGGTGATCAGGGAAACGGCGTTCAGCACCAGCGCGTGGCGCATGAACGGGATGTCACGATGGATGCGGAAAAATTCCATGATTCAGCTCCCTTTCATTGCCCGCTGGTTTCGCGGGGCGCGAGCGCGCCGGCGGCGCCTGCCGTTTCAGGCCGCCAGACGGTGCCGATGGACACCGTTTTCAGCCGCTTGCGCCGCCCGTACCAGAGATTGACCAGCCCGCGCGAGAAGAAAACGCCGGAGAACATCGAAGTCAGAATGCCGATGCAGTGCACCACGGCAAAGCCCCGCACCGGGCCGGAGCCAAAGGCCAGCAGCGCCAGGCCGGCGATGAGCGAAGTCACGTTGGAGTCCAGGATGGTGGCCCAGGCATGCTGATAGCCCGCGCTGATGGCCGCCTGCGGCGATGAGCCGTTGCGCAGCTCTTCGCGAATGCGCTCGTTGATCAGCACATTGGCGTCAATGGCCATGCCCAGCGCCAGCGCCATGGCCGCCATGCCCGGCAGCGTGAGCGTGGCTTGCAGCATGGAAAGAATGGCCACCAGCAGCAGCAGGTTGAACGCCAGCGCGATGCTCGAAAACACGCCGAACATCATGTAGTACAGGCTCATGAACACCACAATGACGGCAAAGCCCCACATCACGCTCTTGAAGCCTTTGGCGATGTTTTCCTTGCCCAGGCTGGGGCCGATGGTGCGCTCTTCCACGATTTCCATCGGCGCGGCCAGCGAACCGGCGCGCAGCAGCAGCGCCAGGTCATTGGCTTCGTTCACCGACATGGAGCCGGAGATGCGGAAGCGGTTGCCCAGCTCGCCCTCGATCACGGGCGCCGTCAGCACCTCTCCCTTGCCCTTTTCAAACAGGACGATGGCCATGCGCTTTTTCAGATTGCGGCGGCTGGTGTCGCGCATGATCTGGCCGCCCTTGGCGTCCACCACCAGGTCCACGGAAGGGCGCTGGTTTTCATCAAAGCCGGGCTGGGCGTTGTCCAGGCTGTCGCCCGTGAGGATGACTTCCCGCTTGACGATGACGGGATGCCCCTCGCGCGTCATGAACCGCTCGGAGCCGAACGGCACCGGCCCCGTGCCGCCCTCCGCCGCGCGGCCTTCGGCGCTTTCGTCCACCAGGCGCATCTCCAGCGTGGCCGTGCGGCCCAGAATGTCCTTGGCCTTGGCCGTGTCCTGCACGCCAGGCAGCTGCACCACCACGCGGTCAGCGCCCTGCTGCTGAATCACCGGCTCGGCCACGCCCAGCTCGTTCACGCGGTTGTGCAGCGTGGTGATGTTCTGCTTGATGGCCTGCTCCTGCACCTCATGCAGCGCCGCAGGCTTGAAGGTCACGGTCAGGCGGGAGCCATCCGGCGCGGCCGCCACATCCATTTGGGGCTGGTTCTGCGCGATCTGGCGGCGCGCAGCATCCAGCATGTTGGCATCGCGCATGCGCACTTCAATGGCGTCGCCCGAGCGGCTCACGCCGCCGTGGCGGATGTCTTTCTGGCGCAGCAGCATGCGAATGTCGCTGGCCGTGGTGTCCAGCCGCTTGGTGATGGCCGCGCGCATGTCTACCTGGAGCATGAAATGCACGCCGCCGCGCAAATCCAGCCCCAGATACATGGGCTTGGCGTGCAGCGCCGTCAGCCAGTCAGGCGAGCGGGAGACCAGATTGAGCGCCACGATGTAGGCGCCTTCTTCCTTGCCAGCGGCCAGGGCGCGCGCAATCACGTCCTTGGCCTTGATCTGCGTGTCTTCGGTATCAAAGCGCGCGCGCACCGACTGGCCGTCAAACACCACGCTGTCAGCGGTAATGCCCGCTTCCTGCAAAGCCTTCTCCACCTGCTCCAGCGTCTGGCCATCCACCTTGACGGTCATCTTGCCTGCGGACACCTGCACCGCAGGCGCTTCGCCATACAGGTTGGGCAAGGTGTAGATCACGCTGATGAGCAGCGACACGGCAATCAGCGCGTATTTCCAGAGCGGGTAGCGGTTCATGCGAATAGTCTTTTGATGCACAAAAGCCCGCAGACAGGCGCTGCGGGCGAAGAAAACAAGGGCGGCCAGGCCGGTTCCGGCTGCTCGCCGCGCCAGGCGGCCTACTTCAGCGACCCTTTGGGCAGTACCTGCACCACGGCGTGGCGCTGCACCTGCACCTGCACGCCATCGGCCACCTCCAGCGTCAGGTGGCTGTCGCCCAGCTGAACAATGCGCCCCAGCAGCCCGCCAGCCGTGGCCACCTCATCGCCTTTGGCCAGCGCGTCCAGCATGGCGCGCACTTCTTTTTGCTTTTTCATCTGCGGGCGGATCATGATGAAGTACAGCACCACCAGCATCACCACCGGCAGCAGCAGGCCCGAAAAAGGCGATGCCGCCGCCGCATTGGCGCCCGCTTCGGCGGCCGGGGCGGTTTGCGCGAAGGCGCTTGAGATGAACATGAGCCAGGCTCCAGAAAATGATTGGTGAGTAAGCAGAGGCGAGAGCAGCAGCCATGCCGACCCTGCGCGAAATCGCGTATTGTATGTGCCGCCCTGCTCCAGCCAGCCCTCTGGCGGCTCTGGCAGACCGGCTGGCCGCCCTGCCTTCGCCCCGCGTTTTCATCCATGCCCATCTCCCTCAAAGCGCGCGCCCTGCGCCTGCTGTCGCAACGGGAACACTCCCGCGCCGAACTGGAGCGCAAGCTGTCTTGCCATGAGGAGCAAGCGGGCGAATTGGCCCGGATGCTGAATGAACTGGCGGCCCAGGGCCTCATCAGCGAAGAGCGCGTGGCCGAATCCGTCATGCGCCGCCGCGCCCCGCGCCTGGGCGCGGCCCGCGTGCTACAGGAAATGCGCGCCAAGGGCCTGAGCGCCGAAGCGCTGGCCGAAGCTGCCGGGCAGCTGCGCGCCACCGAGCTGGAGCGCGCCCGCGCCGTCTGGCAGAAAAAGTTTGGCGCCCCAGCCGCCGATGCCGCCGCCCGCGCCAGGCAAGCCCGCTTTCTGGCAGCCCGTGGCTTCGCCGCCGACGTGGTGCGCCGCGTGCTGAACGCTTGGCCTGACGCGGACGAAAGCTCCAGTGACTTCAGCGAATGAAGCGCGCAAGTTCAGGCGCGCAAAACCAGCCGCCGCGTCCGATGTCCACAGGCCGCCCGCTTGCCGAGCGGTATGAAGACGCACGGGAAACGGCCGGCAGATGCCTCTGAACAGATTCCAGACTTTCACGCCAGCAGCGCCAGCGCGGCCACGGGCGCGGTTTCGGCGCGCAGCACGCGCGCGCCGAGGCTGACAGGAGTGAAGCCTGCCGCCAGCGCCTGAGCTTCTTCTGCGGCGCTCAGGCCGCCTTCGGGGCCGGAAAGAAGGGTGACGGTTTGCGCGGCAGGCAGGCCGGCGCATGCAGCGCGCAAAGAAGCGGCGCCGGGCTTCAGGGAGAGGACAAAACGCGCGCCGTCCCCGTCTCCGGCCTGGCCTGCAAGGCCCTCCGCCAGGGGGCGGGGCGGATGAATGAGGGGCAAGCGATTGCGGCCGCTTTGCTCGCAGGCGGCCACGGCCACGGCTTGCCAGTGCGCGTGTTTTTTGGCGGCATGCGGGCCGCTCAGGCGCAGGGCGCAGTGCTGGGTGAGCAGGGGGGTGAGGCTGGCAGCGCCCAGTTCGGTGGCTTTTTCCACCAGCCAGTCCATGCGCTCACTGGCCATGAGGCCCGCCAGCAGATGCACGCGGCGGGCCGCTTCGCGCTCAATGGCTGCATGAGCGCCTATGCGCGCCTGCACGCTGCTGCGGCCCATGCGGATGATGGTGGCGCTGCATTCGCCGCCTTCGCCATTGAACAGGGTCAACGCGTCGCCCGGCTGCAAGCGCAGAACCTGGGCGTGGCGCGCCGCGCCGTGCGGCAGATCCAGCTCACCGCCTTCAGGCAGGGCTTGCGGCACATACAAACGCGGCGCGGCGGCCTGCGGTTTGCGAACAGGAGACAAATTAGCTCCGTTATTCATAGCAAGAGGTCCTAGTGGAACCTGCGCAGAATGGCATTCTTACCCCCTTGAATTTGCTCCTGCTTTTGGGTGCGATTGGGAGCTGTCTCAAGCTCAAGCCAGCGCCGCGCTCATGCGCCGGGCGCGCTTGGCGGCGCGCTTTGCCAGCCAGCTTTGCATCAGGCCAGCTTGGCGCGCAGTAATTCATTGACTTGCTGCGGGTTGGCTTTGCCTTTGCTGGCTTTCATGACCTGGCCGACCAGGGCGTTGAAAGCCTTGTCTTTGCCGGCGCGGTATTGCTCCACGTTGGCGGGGTTGGCGGCAATGACTTCGTCGATGATTTTTTCCAGCGCGCCGGTGTCGTTCATTTGCTTGAGGCCCTTGGCTTCAATGACGGCGTCTGCGTCGCTGGCTTCGCCGCGCCAGAGGGCGTCGAACACTTGCCTGGCGGCGTTGTGGCTGATCGTGCCGTCTTGAATGCGCTGGATGATTTGCGCCAGTTGCTGCGCCGTGACCTGGGCCGATTCGATGCCGATTTCTTCGGCATTCAGGCGTTTGGAGATTTCGCCCATGACCCAGTTGCTGGCGAGTTTGGGCTGCCCGCTTTTTTGTGCGGCTTGCTCAAAATAGGCCGCCATTTGAGGCGATTGCGTCAGCGTGGCGGCGTCATATTCAGGCAAACCATATTCGGCCACGAATCGCTCGGCCATTTTGCGCGGCAATTCGGGCATTTGCGCGCGGGTTTGCTCTATCCACTCAGTAGAAATACATAAAGGCGGCAAATCGGGGTCGGGGAAATAGCGGTAATCGGCGCTGTCTTCCTTGGTGCGCATGGCGCGGGTTTCGCCCGTGTCGGGGTCAAACAGCACGGTGGCTTGCTGGATGGCGTGGCCGTCTTCCAGTTGCTCGATTTGCCAGCGGATTTCAAAATCAATCGCTTGCTGCATGAAGCGGAAGCTGTTGAGGTTTTTGATTTCGCGCCGCGTGCCCAGGGGCTGGCCGGGTTTGCGCACGCTCACGTTGGCGTCGCAGCGGAAGCTGCCTTCTTGCATGTTGCCGTCGCAAATGCCGATCCAGGTGACGATTTTGTGCAGCTCTTTGGCGTAGGCCACGGCTTCTTCGGTGCTGCGAATATCGGGTTCCGTGACGATTTCCAGCAGCGGCGTGCCTGCGCGGTTCAGGTCAATGCCGCTCATGCCCTGAAAGGCGTCATGCAGCGATTTGCCGGCGTCTTCTTCCAAATGCGCGCGCACCAGGCGCACGGTTTTGCGCACGTTTTTTTTGTCGCCATCCAGAAAAAAGGAAACTTCGCCGCCTTGCACCACCGGAATTTCAAATTGGCTGATTTGATAGCCCTTGGGCAAATCGGGGTAGAAATAATTCTTGCGGGCAAAAACGCTGCGCGGCGCAATATGCGAACCCAGCGCCAGCCCCAGTTTGATGGCGCAGGCCACTGCTTCGCGGTTCATGACCGGCAGCGTGCCGGGCAGGGCCATGTCCACCACGCTGGCTTGCGTGTTGGGCGCGGCGCCAAAAGCCGTGGATGCGCGGCTGAATATCTTGCTTTTGGTTTGCAGCTGGGCGTGCGTTTCAAAGCCGATGACGACTTCGTAGCCCTGGATGAGTTGGGTGGTTTGCGTCATTTTGGTCATTCCCCCTCAAAACCCGCCCGGGCGCTGCGTGTGCCAATCGGTTGCCAGCTGGAACTGGTGCGCGGCGGCCAGCAGGCGGCTTTCCTGCAAATAGTTGCCGATGAGTTGCAGGCCGACGGG
Source organism: Ottowia sp. oral taxon 894 (assembly GCF_001262075.1). GTDB lineage: Bacteria > Pseudomonadota > Gammaproteobacteria > Burkholderiales > Burkholderiaceae_C > Ottowia > Ottowia massiliensis. The sequence goes on from NZ_CP012073.1 coordinate 1,534,493, forward strand.
CAGGCGGTTTTCGTCAAAGCCTGCGGGCAGGCTCATGCCGGGCAGGCCGGCGAGGCTGGCGGGGAGGGTGTAGATGTCGGCCAGGTAGTCGGCCAGCGGGTCCTGGTGCGCGCCCGCCGCCCAGGCCGTGGTGGGGGCCACGGGGCCGGCGATGAGGTCGCACTGCTTGAAGGCCTGCTGGAAGTCGTCGGCAATCAGGCGGCGGATTTTCTGGGCTTGCAGGTAATAGGCGTCGTAGTAGCCGTGCGAAAGCACGTAGGCACCGATCATGATGCGGCGCTTGACTTCAGGACCGAAGCCTTCGGCGCGGGTGCGCTTGTACATGTCTTCCAGGTCGGCATAGTCTTTGGCGCGGTGGCCGAATTTCACGCCGTCATAGCGGCTGAGGTTGCTGCTGGCTTCGGCCGGGGCAATGATGTAGTAGACGGGAATGGCCAGCTCGGTGCGCGGCAGCGAGACGGGCACGAGGGCGGCGCCTTGCCGCTCGAATTCCTTGAGCGCGGCGTTGAGCGCCTGGCGCACGCCATCGGCCAGGCCGTCGCCGAAAAACTCTTTCGGAATGCCGATGCGCAGGCCCTTGAGCGGCTCGCCCAGCGATTGGGTGAAGTCTTCGGCGGGCATGTCCAGCGAGGTGGAGTCGTGCTCCACGTCGGGGCCGCACATGTGGGTGAGCAGCAGGGCGCAGTCTTCGGCGGTGCGGGCCATGGGGCCGGCCTGGTCAAGGCTGGAGGCAAAGGCGATCATCCCGTAGCGGCTGGCGCGGCCATAGGTGGGCTTGATGCCGGTGATGCCGCAAAAGCTGGCGGGCTGGCGGATGGAGCCGCCCGTGTCGGTGCCAGTGGCCGCCGGGGCCAGGCCCGCCGCCACGGCGGCGGCGCTGCCGCCGGAAGAGCCGCCCGGCACGCGCTGCGCGTTCCACGGGTTGAGCGCGGGCTGGTAGGCGCTGTTGCGGTTGGTGGAGCCCATGGCGAATTCGTCGCAGTTGAGCTTGCCCAGGCACACGGCGCCAGCGTCTTTCAGTCGGCTGACCACGGTGGCGTCAAAGGGCGAGCGGTAGCCTTCAAGCATTTTCGAGGCGGCGGTGGTGGGCCAGTCGCGGGTGACGAAGATGTCTTTGTGCGCGATGGGCACGCCCGCCAGCGCGGGGGCCTGGCCACGGGCCAGCAGGGCATCGGCCGCGCGGGCCTGGGCCAGCGTGGCTTCTTCGTCCACACTGAGGAACGCGCCCAGCGCCTCATGCTGGCGCATGCGGGCCAGAAAGTGGCGGGCGGCTTCTTCGGCGGAAAACTCTTTCTGGCGCAGGCCGGCGGCCAGGCCGGCCACGGTGCGCAGGTGCAGATCGGGCTGGCTCATTCAATCACCTTGGGCACGAGAAACAGGCCGTCTTCCACGGCGGGGGCGCTGCGCTGGTTTTCCTCGCGGCTGCCGCAGGGCTGGACTTCATCAGGGCGCAAGCGAAGCTGCACGTCCTGCACGGCGGCCAGCGGGTGGGCCAAGGGTTCCACGCCCGTGGCGTCCACGGCGCGCATGGCTTCGACAATGCCGAAAAAGCCGTTGAGCTGGCCCATCAGGCGCTCGGCTTCGTCTGGCTGCACTTGCAAACGCGCCAAATGGGCGATGCGCTCAATATCCTGCAAATCAAGTGACATGGAAGGGAAAAATACCGCGTGTAAATGTGTGTGAAATGGCCCGCCAGGCGTTGTCTGCGCCCAGTTGCTGCCTAGGGGATGAAGTATTATCCGCCGCTACCCGCAACGCGCCTGAAAAGGCGCTTTTTTGCACCCATCTCCCCCCTTTTCACCAGAATTTTCTGCGGCCGCGCCTGCCGGCCAGGCGTGGCCGCGCCAAGGAAAGCATTTGCATGTTCGGTTTGTTCCGCCGGTATCTCTCCACCGACCTGGCCATTGACTTGGGCACGGCCAACACCCTCATCGTGGTGCGCGGCAAAGGCATCGTGCTCGACGAGCCTTCCGTGGTCGCCATCCGCCACGAAAGCGGCCCGCAGGGCAAGAAGACCATTCAGGCCGTGGGCCACGAAGCCAAGGCCATGCTGGGCAAGGTGCCCGGCAACATCGAAGCCATCCGCCCCATGAAAGACGGCGTCATCGCCGACTTCACCGTCACCGAGCAAATGCTCAAGCAGTTCATCAAGATGGTGCATGCGCGCGGCTGGTTCAGCAATCCGCGCATCATCATCTGCGTGCCCTGCGGCTCCACGCAGGTGGAGCGCCGCGCCATCCGTGAATCGGCGCTGGGCGCGGGCGCCTCGGAGGTTTACCTGATTGAAGAGCCGATGGCCGCCGCCATTGGCGCGGGTCTGCCCGTGAGCGAAGCCAGCGGCTCCATGGTGGTGGACATCGGCGGCGGCACCACCGAGGTGGGCGTCATTTCCCTGGGCGGCATGGTCTACAAAGGCAGCGCCCGCGTGGGCGGCGACCGTTTTGACGAATCCATCGTCAATTACATCCGCCGCAACTACGGCATGCTCATTGGCGACCCCACCGCCGAACTCATCAAGAAGGAGATCGGCAGCGCCTTTCCCGGCAGCGAGCTGCGGGAGATGGAAGTCAAGGGCCGCAACCTCTCCGAAGGCGTGCCGCGCAGCTTCACCATCAGCAGCAATGAAGTGCTGGAGGCGCTGTCCGAGCCGATCAACAGCATCGTCTCCGAAGTCAAGCGCGCGCTGGAAGAAACCCCGCCCGAGCTGGGCGCCGACATTGCCGAGCGCGGCATGATGCTCACTGGCGGCGGCGCGCTGCTGCGCGATCTGGACCGCCTGCTGGCCGAGGAAACCGGCCTGCCCGTGCTGGTGGCCGAAGACCCCCTGACCTGCGTGGTGCGCGGCTGCGGCATGGCGCTGGAAAACATGGACAAGCAAGGCGGCATCTTCGCCAACGAGTGAGCGCCTGTTTCAGGCCAGCCAGGCGGCGGACGCGCCTTTCAAAAGGCCCGCGCTTGCACGGAGATAATGCTTTTCGCGCGGGCTGACTGGCCCGTGAGCGCCTCAATGAAAGGCCACAGATTCGCTCTCGAATTCGTAGCAGCATCTCCAAATTACACTAGGACGCCACGGTTTTTCGCCCCTCTGAATCTGCTCCTTTTTTCTGATGCAGAACAGCCCGCCCGCTCCAGCCGCCCACTGCCGCCAGCCGCTGCCGCCAGCCCGCTTCGTCCATGCCGTTTGAACCTTACGACCACTCGCCCCCGCCGTTCTTCCGGCGCGGCCCGTCGGTTGTCTCCCGGCTTCTCATCTGCGTGGCGCTGGCGCTGGCGCTGATGGTGGCCGATGCCCGGTTCGACCTCATGCAGCCGCTGCGCGCCGCCATTGCCGCCGTGCTCTACCCCGCGCAATGGCTGGCCTTGCAGCCCGTGCAGTGGGCGCGCAACGGCTACGGCTACCTGACCGAGCTGAAAACCGCGCAAAAAACCGAGGAAGCCGCCCGCGCCCGCCTGGCCGAACAATCGCGCCGCGCCGGACAAGTCGAGCAGCTCCTGCTGGAAAACGAACGCCTGCGCCAGCTGCTGGCCCTGCGCGAGCGCACCAGCACGCCCGCCACCGCCGCGCAAGTGCTCTATGACGCAACCGACCCCTACACCCGCCGCGTCATCATCGACAAAGGCAGCGCCCAGGGCATTCAGCCCGGCTCGCCCGTCATGGACGAATCGGGCGTGCTCGGCCAGGTCACGCGCGTCTATCCCTTCGTGAGCGAAATCACCCTGCTCATCGACCGCGACCAGGCCATCCCCGTCATCAACACCCGCTCCGGCGTGCGCAGCGTGGCCTATGGCGACCCCGCCCCGCGCAGCGGCCTGATGGAGCTGCGCTACACCTTCGCCACCGAAGACATGCGCGAGGGCGATTTGCTCACCACCAGCGGCATCGACGGCATCTACCCGCCCGGCCTGCCCGTGGCCCGCGTGCTGGCCGTTGACCGCCAGGGCGAAGCCACCTTCATGCGCGTGCAATGCGCGCCCGTGGCGGCCCTGCACGGCGTCACTCACGTCATGGTCTTGCAGCCCGTGCGCTTTGAGCAGCCCGCCCCAGATGCCAGCGGCGCGCCAGCCGGGAGAACTTCATGATCATGCGCACAGGCCAGCCGCTGCTGCTGCCCGTCTCGCCCGCCTTCATCTGGATCACGCTGGGGCTGGCCTTTCTCGTCAATCTGCTGCCCCTGGGGCGGCTGGTGTGGATGCCCGACGTGCTGGCCGTCGTTCTCGTGTTCTGGAACGTGCACCAGCCGCGCCACGTGGGCCTGGCCGCCGCCTTCGTCTTCGGCCTGTGCCTGGACGTGCACCAGGCTGCCTTGCTCGGCCAGCATGCGCTGGCGTATTCGGCGCTGAGTTTTGCCGCCATCGCCTTGCAGCGCCGCATTCTGTGGCTGCCCGTGCTGGCCCAGGCGCTGCAACTGCTGCCGCTGTTCGCCCTCTCCTACGCGCTCATCACCCTCGTGCGGCTGATCGCCGGCGGCGTCGCCCCCGGCTGGCTCACCCTGCTGGCCCCGCTGCTTGAAGCCGCCCTGTGGCCCGTGCTCACCTGGCTGCTGCTGGCTCCCCAGCGCCGCGCGCCCAACCCGGACGCCGACCGCCCCCTTTGAGAGGCCGTTCACAGTCTGCCCGCAGGTGCGGAAAGTGTGAATCAGAACCTACAGCGGCAAAAAGCGCAGCACGCGCGCGCCGTCTTCGGGGTCGGTCAGCACGCGCAGGCGCACTTCAAACACCTGCTCCAGCAAATCGGCTTGCAGCACGTCGTCGGGCGCGCCTTCGCACACCAGGCGGCCTTGCTGCATCACGGCCAGCCAGTCGCAGTGGCGGGCCTGGTTGAGGTCGTGAATGGCCATGACTTTGGTGCCGGGCAGGCGGTGGATGAGCTGGCCGAGCGCGAGCTGGTGGTGGATGTCCAGGTGATTGCCCGGTTCGTCGAGCAGCAGCACGCTGGTTTGCTGGGCCAGGGCGCGCGCAATGTGCACGCGCTGGCGCTCGCCGCCGGAGAGGGTGTTCCACACGCGGCCCTTTTTTTCGGCCATGCCCACGTCGGCCAGGGCTTGTTCGACGATGGCGTCGTCGCGCGCCGACCAGGTTTGCAGCGCCGACAGCCAGGGCGTGCGGCCCAGCTCCACGGCGTCTTGCACGGTGATGGCGTCTTGCGTGTCGGCCATTTGCGAGACGAGGGCGAGCTGGTGCGCGACCTGGCGGCGCGTGAGGCGCTGCATGGGCTGGCCGCCCAGCAGCACTTCGCCCGATTGCGGCTGCGTCACGCCTGCCAGCAGGCGCATGAGGCTGGATTTGCCGGAGCCGTTGGGGCCGATCAGCCCCACCGTCGCGCCCGCGCGCACGGTGAGCGAGACGCCGCGCACGATGGGCGCGCCGCCGCGCGTGGCGCCCCAGACCAGATCGCGCCCTTGCAGGGCGGGCAGGGCCGTGCCGGTTGGCGAGCTGGCCTGCAAGCTGGTTTGCGGATGGGTTTGCAGATGGGTTTGCGTGCTCATGAGCGGCCTCCCTGGCGCTGGCGCAGCAGCATCAGCGCGAATATGGGCGCGCCCACCAGCGAGGTGATGACGCCAATGGGCAGCACTTGCCCGGCTATGAGGATGCGCGAAACCACGTCCGCCGCCACCAGAAACACCGCGCCCAGCAGCGCGCTGGCTGGCAGCAGGCGGCTGTGGCGCACGCCCACCAGCAGCCGCGCCACGTGCGGTATGACCAGCCCCACAAAGCCGATGGCTCCGGCCACCGACACCATGACGGCCGTGACCAGCGCCGCCGTGAGCAGCAGCACGATTTGCACGCGCCGCACGGGCACGCCCAGCGCAGCGGCCGATTCGGTGCCGAAGATGAAGGCGTCCAGTGCGCGCGCAAACCACAGGCACGCCAGCACGCCTGCCACGGCCACCGTGAGCGTGAGCCACACGCTGGGCCAGCGCGCGCCCGAGAGGCTGCCCAGCAGCCAGAACATGATGCCGCGCGCCTGCTCGGCGCTGCCCGATTTGGTGATGATGAGCGAGGTGAGCGCGTTGAAAAGCTGCGATCCGGCGATGCCCGCCAGCACGATTTGCCCGCTGTTGTGCAGCCCGCCGCCGCCGGCGGCATGCGCCAGCAGCGCCACCAGCGTGAAGGCCAGCACTGCGCCGCCAAAGGCGCCCGCCGTCATGGAAATGGCGCCCGCGCCCAGCCCCGCCACGGTCACCAGCACCGCGCCGGTGGAAGCGCCCGCCGAAATGCCCAGCAAATACGGATCGGCCAGCGCGTTGCGCAGCAGCGATTGCAGGATGACGCCCGACAGCGCCAGCCCCGTGCCGCAGCACATGGCGACGATGGCGCGCGTGAGGCGGTAGTTCCACACGATGCCCTGGTCGATCGGATCGACCGCGTAGCCAGCGCCGAAAAGCTGGTTGGCCAGCACCTGCCGCACCATCTCCAGCGGAATGCGCGTTTCGCCAATGGCCGTGCCCAGCAGCAGCGTGACGGCCAGCACGGCCGCCGCGCCCAGCGTCAGCAAGGCGATGCGCAGCCACGTCCGGGCGGTTGAATGAGTTGTCATGAGAGGAAAAGACGGAGAGGGTCGCAGGAAAACGGCCGCGCAGGCCCCGCGCCAGGCAAGCGCGGAAAACCGGAAAAAAGCCCCGCCAGGCGGGGCCTTCATGCGGCGCGTTACTTCTTGAGCTTGAGCACCGCGTCGGCAATCTGGTCCATGCCGCTGGCCATGCGGATGGAGCCTTGCAGCGCGTCGGCGTCCACGATCACGATGCGATCGTTCTTGACGGCGTCCATTTCCTTGGCGACCGGATCGGTTTTGAGAAATTCGAGCTTTTTCTCGTAGTCGTCAGCCGGAAAGCGGCGGCGGTTCATGCGGGCGATGACGATGACCGAAGGATTGGCCTTGGCAATGGTTTCCCAGCCCACGGTGGGCCACTCTTCATCCGACTGCACGATGTTGCGCAGCCCCAGCGTGTTCAGCATGTAGCCGGCCACGCCCTTGCGGCCCGCCACGTAGGGGTCCACGGTCAAATCGGCGCTGGAAAACCACAGCACGGCCGAGAGGTCTTTCAGGTGCGCGTTTTTCACCTTGGCGACGGCCTTGGCCTCACTCTCTTTCAGCTCTTTGACCAGCGCTTCGCCCTTGGGCTGCACGCCAAAAATGGCGGCCAGCTGCGTGATGCTCTTGTAGAGCGTGTCCACATGGAAAGCCGTCTTGCGCGTGCCGTCGGCGCCGGTTTCGTTGTCCTTGCCCTCGCAGTCGGTGGGCATGGCATAGACGGGGATATTGATTTCCTTGAACTGCTCGCGCGTGCCGACCACGCCGTTTTTGCCCACCATCCACTCGAACTGCGAAACCACCAGGCCGGGGCGCTTGTTGATGACCGATTCAAAGCTCGGAATGTCATCGGCCAGGCGCGGCGCCTTGGCGTTGATGCTTTCGAACTGCGGCTGCACCGGGTTGAACCACAGCGCCGTGCCCACGACCTTGTCGCCCACGCCCAGCGCGTAGAGCATTTCAGTGCCCGCCTGGCCAATGGTGACGGCAGACTTGGGCGCCTGCTCGAATTGCAGCGTCACGCCGCAGTTGTCAATCTTCACGGGATGGCTGGCCGCCTGCGCGGCCTGGCTGGCGGCCAGACCTGCGGCCAGCAAGGCGGCAGCGGCAACGAAGCGAGAGGTTTTCATGGGGGGTTCCTTCCAAAAAGCCGCTAGTGAACGCCCGCCGTACAGCAGGCGGCGCATCCGCTGGCAGCAAACACAAAAAAAGCCCCGGCAAGCGCCAGAGCGGGCGCGATTGTAGGCAGCCATCAGAAATGACTTTCATCCGCCGCCGACCCCGGCGGCGGAGACAATGCGCGCCGCCGCTCCCTGGCCCCTCGTCTTCACACTGTTTTTTCGCATGAACGCCTACATCGCCACCTGCCGCGACTGGCCGCAGGGCAACGCCGGGCTGCAAGCGCTGGCCGCCGCCTTGCGCGCCACGCTCGCGCCCTGGCAGGACATCCGCCCCGCCGCCCTGGCCGCCCAGCCTTCTCCTGCCGCCGTGCTGCCTCTGGCCGCATGGGACTACAGCGAAACCCCGGACGCTTTTCGCGACTGGCTGCGCGCCTTGCAAGCCGCAGGCGCGCGCGTGTTCAACCCGCCCGCGCTGCAACTGTGGAACATGGACAAGCGCTACCTGTGCGAGCTGGCCGCGCGCGGCCTGCCCGTCACCCCCAGCCTGGCGCTGCTGCCGCAGCACGCGCCCGATTGGGCGCGGCGCGTGGCCGAATGCGGCTGGCCGCGCCCGGTCGTCAAGCCGCTCATTGGCCAAAGCGGGCGCGGCGTGCGCCGCCTGGCAGAAGGCGAAGCGCCTGCGCTGGCCAGCTACCCGCAAGGCGCGCTGCTGCAACCTTTCGTGCAGGCCAGCTTCGGCGAGGTCTGCCTCATTTACCTGGCCGGGCGCTACTCGCACGCCGCGCGCCGCCGCCTCGCGCCCGGCGAGTGGCGCGCCAACTCCGCCTATGGGGCGCAAATCGAGTCCGTCACGCCCCGCCCGGAATGGCTGGCCTGCGCCGAAGCCGCCTTGCGCTGCCTGCCCGAGCCGCCGCTTTACGCCCGCGTGGACGGCCTCATCAGCGAAGGCGGCAGCGGCGAATGCGGCTTTTCCATCAACGAAGTCGAACTCATCGAACCCGCGCTCTACCCCCAGCTGCGCCCCGCCTTCGCGCGCGAGCTGGCCGCCGCGCTGGCAAGCAGACTGGCATCCTGAGAACCGGAAGAAAACATGCCCTCCCCTGACCTTCAACAAGCCCAGCGGCGCATCGACGAAATCCAGTCCCTCTACCGCCAGTGGCTGCGCCTGCTGCCCGCGCTGCAAGCCGCCCAGCGGCAATGGCGGCAGGCCAGCGGCCTCATGCGCCAGCTGGAAGACTTTTACGAGCAGGAATACGGCCCCCTGAACCAGGCCATTTCAGCGGGCCTGCCCGTTGATTTGCGCACCGAAGGCGAATACAGCGTGATGAGCGAAGACGCGCTCTACGACGCCTTCGGCGAGCGCCAGAACCTGGCCTGGGCCTGGATGCGGCTGGCCATGAAAGACCTGGACCGCTGGGGCGAAAGCGAAGCACAAGACACCCCGGACGCGGCCCCGCCCGAAGGCTGACTCTGGACGCCCCCGCCTCTTTCCCGCCTCTTTCCCGCCTATTTCTCCTGCGGCAGCGCCGGCTGCGCCGCCTGCCCCAGCGCCTGCTTGAACGACTCGGCCAGCAAGCCGCCATGCGTCAAACCGGCAAAGGCGGCGTAATCGGCGCGCAAGCCATGTTCGGCCAGGCGCTGGGCCAGCTGCGCCGCCGCTTCAGGCGGCACAGCGCGGGTCATTTCCTCGCGGCGCGCCAGCATGGCGGCCTGCTGTGCGTTGGCGGGCCGCTTGTCATCGGCGCGCCCGCTTTTCTGAATCAGCATCCACCGGCCGCTGAAGGCGGAGCGCTCAAGCCGCTCCAGCGCCTGCTGCGCGTATTGCAGCATCAGGCCCTTTTGCCACCACAGCGAGGGATCGGCGGCGATATAGCGCGTGAACGCCTGCGGCTGATTCAGCAGGGTGTAAAGCACGAACAGCCCGCCATATGAATGCCCCCACAGCGTCTGCCGACGCGCATCGGTGTGCGCCAGCTGCTCCACGCGCGGCCTGACCTGGCGCTCGATGAAGCGCAAAAACGCCGCCGCGCCGCCATTGACGCGCTCCTTTGCCACCGGATCGGGCAGGGGCTGGCCTTGCGGACCGGGCGGGGTGTAGTCCCAGGCGCGGGCGGCGGTGTCAAAACGCCGCTCGGTCGGATAGCCGATCAGCACCAGCAGTGGCAGCTGCTCCAGCGGCGGCCGCAGGCGGGCGGCGGGCAGAAATTCAAGCAGCGCATTGCCATCCAGCGCATAAAGCGCGGCAAAGCCGCCTTCAGGCGGCGCGGCCTTCGGAACGGCCACAAACACGCGGTGCGGGCGGCCGTCTTCGTCATTCAAATCAAAACGGTGAAAAGCGTAGCCCTCATGCTCGCTGGTGAGCACGCGGGTGTCGGCCAGGCGGCTGATTTCGTTATTGACCGGCGGCTCGGGCGGCGCGGCAAAAACGGCCGTGGCCGCCAGCAGAAAAAGAGCGGGCAAGAATTTCAGCATTTTCCGGTTCCGGCAGGCAAATGAAGCGGGCGATTGCAGGCCGGAAGAATAATGCGTTTTGCATTCGGCGGATTTCATGTCTGCACAATGGATAAGGCGATTTTCGGCATGATTTGCCTGCCAAAAATCGATGTGTGAAACCGGCGGGCCATCATTGCGTTGCATCTTATTTTGATTATCTGGTTTTCAAATGGCGCTCAACCGCCAGGCCGCACGCCATTCGGCAAGGCGCAGGGCATCAAAAAGAAGAGCAGACCTTCCATTCCATAAACAGCCCTGGCGCGCAGCCCTCCTGCGCTGGCAGCTGCCAAAGCAGGAGCAAAAAATGACGGCGCAAGCTTGAATTCGCCGCGCCGTATTTTTCCTTTCTTTTCACGGCGCGCACCGTCTGGCCCGTATGAGTGAAAACCCATTCCCAGCCGCGCCAGGCGCAATGCCTGCCCGCCTGCGAATCATGGGCCGCCGCGCAGTCTGAAAATCCGCTTCAACGGCATGCCATTCGCCTTCTGCCATGCCGCAGGCAGGCGTTGTCTGCAAATGAAAAATGGCGGATGGGCCATTTTTCGTTGCGCCGCCAGCGGGGCAAGGCCGATGCCGGTTTTTTCATGCATGAGCGGCAAGCCGCAACCTGCCCGCTGGCGCCATGCCGAAACGGGAGGGAAAGCGGAGTAGAAAGGATGATTTTGCTCCTTGATTCATAGCATGATGTCCTAGTGGAACGTGCGCAACGCCAGTTTTCAGGTCTCTGAATTTGCTCCTTTTTTAGGGGATCAGCTCCGCTCGGCCATTGGGCTGGCAAAGCCTGGTGAAACCACCTGGCGCTGTTCGGGCCGCCTGGCCATGGCTTTGGAAAGCGACAGGTGCAGCACGAACGTGATGATGAGCGCCGCCAGCCCTGACGGAAAGTCAAACGGCAGCGGCAGCTTGTACTGGAACGCCACGCCCGCCACGGCTCCGGCGCTGAATGAGAGGATGGCGGGCCAGCGCACGGGCGGCATGTCGTTGGGGTTGGCCGTGGCGTATTCGGCGCGGCGCACGAAGTAAAAGTCCGCCAGGATGGGGCCGGCCAGCGGCACGAAGGCCGCGCCCAAAATGGTGATGAAGTGCCCGAAAAGATGGCTGTAAAAGCCCAGCGCCCCCAGCACGGAGCCAAGAGCGCCCACGATGATGACAATGCGCCCGCGCGGCCAGCGCGCGCCCAGCGATTCGGCGCTAGGCCCCACGTACAGCGCGTTGCAGTACAGCTCGGACATATTGGTCGTCCACAGCGCCAGCACCCACAGCGCCACGCCCAGCACGGTGAGGATGACGCCCTTTTGCACCATCCAGGCGATGAAGTCCGAATTGCCCGTGGCCACCGCCCCCAGGTAGCCCACCACGTTGAGCAGCGGATTGGTGAGCACGAAGCAGGCCGCCGCGCCCACCAGCACGTGCGCGGCGTTTTTCGCGTAGCGGAAGATGTCCACGCCCATGATCACGCCCGCAATCCACGCGCCAATCAGCACTGTGACGGCCGTGCCGGGCGTCATGCCCGAGCGCGTGGCCGCCTGCCGCAGCACCGCGCCCATGCCGCCGGCCTCGCCCACCATCATCACGGCCACCACCACGGCCACCACCAGCACGAAGGGCGTGGCCGCCGACGAAATCTTCTCGATCGCGGCAATGCCCCGCCAGGCCGAATAGGTGAACACCGCGCCCCACAGCAGGCACAGCAGCACGTATTCGAGCGACAGGCCATTGACCACCGTCACGCCCGTCACATCGCCCAGCGCCGCCTTGAAAATGTCGCCCACCATGCCGGTGATGGAAGCGAACCAGCCCAGCGTCAGGCAGGCCATGATGAGCATGGGCAGCACCATGCCCTTGCGCCCGTAGGAAATGCGCGAAATCAGCGAAAGATTCAGCCCCGTGCGCATGGCCGCGTAACCCAGCAGAAAAGTCAGCGCCAGCAGCAGCCCCTCGCCCGTGGCAATGGCCAGCAGCGCCTGGCCAAACGGCATGCCCGGCTGGCCGCCCTGGCCCGCCAGCTGCCCGCCCACGATCAGCCCCGTGGGCACATAGCCAAAGCCCACCCAGATGGCGAACATGGCCCACCAAGAGCGGCGCGCGCCGCGCGGCACCGGCTCCAGCATGAACTCCTCATTGCCTTGCGGCTCCTGGCGGCCGCCGGCTGCGGGCAGATCAGACACTTTTTCACTCCTTGCGAAATGGCGTTGCAAAGCACAGCATCTTGCGCCCAAAATGGCCTCTTGTAACTTGTGGGTATTCACAATGTGATTGGCGTTTCTCCGCTTCCTAGAATCCAGCTGTTTCCACCCACAGAGAAAGGCCCATGCCATGCCCAGCCCGGAACAAATCGCCAAAAACCACTGGTACCGCAACGACGACCTGCCCGGCGTCAGCGGCCCCGAGCGCGAAATCATTGGCTACGGCGAGCGCCCGCCCCGCATCCGCTGGGACGGGGGCGCCAAAGTCGCCATCAACATCGTCGTCAATTACGAAGAAGGCTCCGAAAAAACCTTCGCCATGGGCGACCACATGAATGACGGCATGTACGAGCTGCCCTTCAACGTGGACGACCAGCGCGACCTCGCCAAGGAATCCATGTACGAATACGGCTCGCGCGCCGGCGTGTGGCGGCTGCTGCGCATCTTCGACCGCTGCCAGGTGCCCGCCACCTTCTTTGCCGCTGCCGTGGCGCTGGAGCGCAACCCCGAAGTCGCCCGCAAGCTCAACGAACGCGGCGACGAAGTCGTCGGCCACGGCTACCGCTGGATTGACCACTACGAATACTCGCGCGAAGAAGAAAAAGCCCTCATCAACCTGGCGATGGACTCGTTCCAGAAAACCCTGGGCCGCCAGCCCAGCGGCTGGTACTGCCGGGAAATGTCCGTCAACACCCGCGAGCTGCTCGTGGAAGACGGGCGCTTTCTCTACGACTCCGACTACTACGGCGACGACCTGCCGCACTGGACCTTCATCAACGGCAAATCCCACCTCATCGTGCCCTACTCGCTGGTCACCAACGACTGCCGCTACATCATGGGCACCGGCTTTGCCGCCGCCTCCGACTTCGTGGAAATGGCCTCGCGCACGCTTGACCAGCTGCTCGACGACGGCGACGACTGCGGCCGCATGATGTCCATCGGCCTGCACCCGCGCATCACCGGCAACCCCGCCCGCGCCAACGGCCTGGCCGAATTCATCCGCTACGCGCAGTCCAAGAAAGACGCCGTCTTCATGCGCCGCGACGCCATCGCCCGCAAATTCATCGAACAAGTGCCCCGCCCCGCCACCCCGGCCGACCGGCCCAACCGCTGAGCCGCCCCCGCCACCAAAGCCTGCCCTCTCCCGGCAGGCTTTTTTTGTGCCTGTCACGGCCGTCAGCGCAACAGGCGGCGGAAAGAGAAACGTCAATTTGCTTCTGAATCCATAGCGTGATGTCCTAGTGGAAAGAGCGCAAACGCTGTTTTCTACCCCTTTAATTTGCTTCTTTTTCTGAAGCGAATACCGCCGCGCAGGCGCTGGCGCCGCCTGGTGGCGGGCCGCGCTGCGCCACAATCGCCCCCGGCCGCCGCCTTGCTCCCATGCGCCATCGCATGCGAAAAGGGCGGCGGCCAGCTTGACAGGTGCCCCAAGGCTGCTTTCTTGCGGTCAAAGGGTTAAACGGGAAGCAGGTGCGCGTCTTCAGGCCATGCCGCAACGGCATGCGCCCGGGCCGCAAAGCCTGCGCTGCCCCCGCAACGGTCAGCGGAAACCAAACCCCGACAGCCAGCGCGCCCCTCGCGCGCGGCAGCCACTGCGCTTCTTGCCCTGAGCCATTCAGGGCTGGCGCGGGAAGGCCGGGGCCTCGCAGCAAGCCAGGCGCGCCTTCGCCAGAAGCCGCGTGCCGCCTGCGGCGGTCCGCAAGCCCGGATACCGGCCTGCCCTCAAGCCTTTCCGTCGGCGGCTGCGGGCGTGCGGCTGGCCGGCCAAGGCCCATGCACCAGCCATGCCGCAAGGCGCGCGCCGTTTACCGCGCCGCCGTCTCGCATGACTTTCGCGCTGCCCGGCCCTGACCGCGCTTTTGCTCCCGCCTGCGCTGCCTTTTGGCAACCCATGCCGCTCGCGGGAGAAGCGGGCGGCCAGGAGATCAGCGCATGTTCCACGCTCTACCCCCGGCCTCTGCGGCGCAGTCCGCCCGTGGCCTCATCCACAGTCATTCCCGCCGCCATTTCCATCGCCGTTCGCGCTGGCTTTTCAACGCTTTCGCGGCCCTCGCGCTGGCCTGCGCCGCGCATGCGCCCGCGCCCGCCTGGGCCAAAACCTGGGAAGTGAAGATGCTCAACCGCAACGCCACCGGCCCCATGCCCTTCGAGCCGGACTATCTGCACATCGCCCCTGGCGACAAGGTGAAATTTCTCGCCGTTCACAACGGTCACAACGCTGCCTCCATTCCCGGCATGGCTCCCGAGGGCGCGCCGTCCTTCACGGGCAAGATCAACGAGGAAATCGAGGTGGCCTTCGAGCAGCCGGGCCTCTACGGCGTGCGCTGCATGCCGCACTACACCATGGGCATGGTCATGCTCATCCGCGTGGGCGACGGCCCCGGCCCGCAGCAAATGCAGATTCCGCCCGAAGTGCCCGCCGCCGCGCAAAAGCGCTTTCACGAAATTGCCGCCCGCACCCAGCAGGCTGGCAAGTGAGCCGCGCGCGGGTGAAAAAGAGCAGCAGGCGGCAGTGAAAAAGGGGGGCACGGAAATGGCCGGAAGGCCAGCACCATATTTGCTCCCGAATCCATAGCTTGAGGTCACGATGGAGGCTGCGCCATGCGGTATTTTTGCCCCTCTGCATTTGCTCCTGTTTTTGCGCTGAAAGCTCCGCCCCGCCTTTCAGCCGCCCACGCTGGCTGCGGCTTGGGAAAAGGGTTGAGGCCCAAGGCGGGGCGGCCGCTTTATCCGGCCTGCGGCAGCAGGCGGCGCAGGCGGGCCACTTCTTCCATCAGGTCGGCGGCAAGCGCTGCCAGCTGGGGGTCGGCGTCAAAGGCGCGCTCCAGGTGGGCGATGCGGCGCGCGCGGGTGAGGGCGGCGCTGGCAAAGCGCCAGGTGGCGGCGCTGTCGCCGCTCACCGGCTCCAGCACGCCGGCCTGCACGCGGGCGCTGACCCACTCGAGCGTCATGTGGCAGCCGCCGGCCAGGGTTTGCGGGTCGAGCGCGTCATCGGCCAGCAGCTGGGCGGCGCTGGCAAGGGTGTCGTCAAAAAGGGTTTGCATGCGTGTTCTCTCCTTCAGGCTCGGCGCGGATTGAAGCCGGGGTAGGCGTCGCGCAAGGCGGCCCAGGCGGCTTTTTGCGGCTCGGTCACGGCGCTGGGCACCGCCACTTGCAGCTCCAGATACAGATCGCCCGGCGCAGTGGCTGACGGGATGCCCCGGCCTTTGAGGCGCAGTTTGCGCCCGTGGCCGCTGCCTTCGGGCACGGTGACGGCGATGGCCTTGCCGTCGGGCGTGGTGATTTCGATGCTGCCGCCCAGCGCCGCTTCCCACGGGGCCACGCGCACTTTCAGCGTGACGTCGCGGCCTTGCACTTGCCAGCGTTCATCGGGGCGCAGGCGCACTTCCAGAAACAGGTCGCCCGCTTCGCCGCCGCCCAGGCCCGGATGGCCTTGCCCGGCCAGGCGGATGAGCTGGCCTTCTTTCACGCCTTGCGGAATTTTCACGCGCAGCGTGCGGTCAGCGGACTGAAGTTCGCCTTTTTCGTTCACGCGGCTGCCGCGCAGGGTGATGTGGCGTTCGGCGCCGTGGTAGGCGTCGGCCAGGTCCAGCTCGATGCGGGCGTGTTCGTCGCGCCCTTTTTGCGGGCCGGATGCGCGGGCGGCCCGGGCCTGGCGCGCCTGGCCGAACATCTGCTCGAAAAAGTCGCTGAACTGGCCTGCGTCTTCGCCGGTGTAGCCTGAAAAATCGCCCGTGAAGTGGTGAAAGCCGCCCGCACCGCCTTCCGCGCCAAAACCTGAACCAAAGCCCGCGTTCCAGCCGGGCGGCGGGCGCACGTCGTCGCCGGAGCGCGCGCCTGCGGCCCAGGCTTGTGCGCCCACGCTGTCATAAATCTTGCGTTTTTCGGCATCGCCCAGCACGGTGTTGGCCTCGTTCACCTCGGCCATGCGGGCGGCGGCGTCTGGCTCTTTGCTCACGTCGGGGTGGTATTTGCGGGCCAGGCGGCGGTAGGCTTTTTTGATGTCGTCCTGGCTGGCGCTTTTGTCCACGCCCAGGATCTGGTAGTAGTCCTTGAATTGCATGGCTTTCTACATGGAGTTGGGAAAAGGGGTTTCAACGCGAAAGGCCCTGCGGGAAAACGGGCCTGATTGTCGTCTGCGCGGCAAGCCCCGCCTGCCCGTGAGACCCGCGCCTGGATTCAGCATCAAATGGGCCGTTTGCGCCCGTGCAGACTGGACTCGCAGCTATGGTTTCAATAGTGGGCGGAAGGCGCTTCAGCGCCGCATCAGCACGGCCAGCAAGGCGGCGGAAAGAATCATGGCGCCGCCTGCCAGCGTGCCCGTGGCAATGGCAGCGGCGCCCAGCGCCACGGACGAGACGCTGGCGAACACCACTTCGGCCAGCATGATGAGCGAGGCCGTTTGCGCGGGCAGGTGCGCCGTGCCGTATTGCAGGGCCATGTTGCCCGTGAGCAGCGCCGCCGTCAGGCCCAGCGCCCAGGGCAGCCAGCCGGCCCAGTTGGCCAGGGCGGGCGGCGCGGCCAGATGGGCGGCCTGCGCGGCCAGCGCCACGCCAGCGGAGACGATGGCGCTGCCCAGAAACATGGCGAAGGTGCGCGCCGTGGCGGGCGTGCCGCGCCAGCGGCGCAGCAGCACGCCTGTCAAGGCAAAGGAAAAGCCCCCGGCGATGGCCAGCCAGTCCGCCTGGCTTTCGGGCCAGGGCCAGGCCACGCCGGGTTTTTTGAGCACCAGCGTCACGCCCGCCAGCGCCAGCGCCAGGCGCAGCAGCGCGCCCGCCGTGGGGCGCTCGCCCAGCAGCGCCCAGGCCAGCAGGATGGACCAGGCGGGCATCAGATAAAAAAGCAGCACCACGCGCATCACGTCGCCCACGGTGACGGCCCAGTTGAAGCAAATGTTGGTCAGCCCCGCCGCAAGGGCCAGCGCGGCCAGCTTGGGATGGCGCGCCAGCTCGCCCAGCACGCGCGGCCGCCAAATCAGAAACAGCGCCACGCCGCACACATACACGAACACGGTGCTCCACAAGGGGTGCGAGCCGTGCTCGCGCAGGGCGCGAAAGGGCAGCCAGGAAGTGCCCCAGATGAAGGCGTTGAACAGCAGCACCAGCGCGGGCAGCGCGGCATTGGCGGGCCGCGCCACTGGCGCCGGGGCGGACTTCATTGCCCCTGGCCCCCGTGGCTGCTGTGGCGGTCGCTGCGGGCCGCTTGCAGCAGGCGCTGCACTTCGCTGCCGTGGCAGCGCAGGTTGCGCGCATGCCAGAGCCAGATGCCCAGCATGACCGCCGCCACCAGGCCGCCAAACAGCCCCAGCGCCAAAAAGACGGACATGCCCGCCCCCATTGCCAGGCTGTACAGCCCGCCCAGGCCGAGGATGCACGCCTGCTCGTTGAAGTTCTGCACGGCGATGGAGCGGCCCGCGCCCATCAGGTTGTGGCCGCGATGCTGGAGCAGCGCGTTCATGGGCACCACGATGTAGCCGCCCAGCGCGCCCAGCGCGATCAGAAACGGCACGGCCACCCACAAGTGGCGCACGAACACCATCGCCCCCACCAGCAGCCCCATGACGATGCCCAGGGGAATCACGCCCGGCGCCTTGTCCAGCCGCACGCGCACGGAAGCAAGCACCGCCCCGGCCGCCGTGCCCAGCGCCACCACGCCCACCAGGCTGGCCGCCTGCGTGGTGCCGTAGGCCAGCGCCGCGCCCGCCCAGGCCAGCACGATGTAGCGCATGTTGCCCGACACGCCCCAAAACAGCGTGGTGGACGCCAGCGACACCTGCCCCAGCCTGTCGCGCCACAGCAGCGCGTTGCAGCGCCAGAAATCGGGCAGCAGCGCCAGCGCGTTGCGCGGCATGGGGTGCATCTCCACGCCTGTTTTCGGAATGTGCAGGTTGAACCAGGCCGCCAGCACGTACACCAGCGTCAGCGCGGCAATGGCGGCGTGCGGCGCGCTGCCCAGGCCCAGCGTTTGCGCGGTGGGCATTTGCAGCAGCCACTGCGAAACCGCCGGCCCCACCAGCTGCCCGCCCAGCAGCACGCCCAGGATGATGGAGCAGATGGTCAGCCCCTCAATCCAGCCGTTGGCCCGCACCAGCTGCGAAGGCGGCAGCAGCTCGGTCAGGATGCCGTACTTGGCGGGCGAGTAGGCCGCCGCGCCCAGCCCCACCACGGCGTAAGACAGCAGCGGGTGGCTGCCAAACAGCATCATCAGGCAGCCCGCAATCTTGATGGCGTTGCTGATGAACATGACGCGCCCTTTGGGCTGCGAATCGGCGAACGCGCCCACCCACGGCGCCAGCGCCACGTAAAACAGCGCAAACATCGGCACCAGCGCCGCGCCCTGCCATTCGGGCGCGCCATCGGCCTTGAGCAGCTCCACCGCCGCGACAAACAGCGCGTTATCGGCCAGCGAGCTGCAAAACTGCGCCGCCATGATGGTGTAAAAGCCCCGCTTCATGAAGCTGCGTGCGCGGGGCGCGCCTGTCGTTGTGTCAAGGGAACCGCCTGTTTGCGTGGGAAAAAAATGCGGCGGGTTATATCACGCGCCCCCTGCGCGGCGGCCCGTGGGAAAGACGGCAAAAAAGCGGCTGAAAAACGGAGCGCAGCCCTCATTCGTCCTTCATTCGCCCTTGGCGGCCTGCGTCAGCGCGGCGGTGTTGTGGCGCATCATGTCCACGTAAGTGGCGGCGGGGCCGTTTGCGGGCGAGAGGGCGTCCGAATACAGCGCGCCAGCGGGGCGGATGCCGGTTTCGCGCGCAATCTGCTCCAGCAGGCGCGGGCTGGCCAGCTGCTCGACGAACAAAGCGCGGATTTTTTCGGCCCTGATCTGGCGGATGAGGCGGGCCACGTCCTGCGCGGAAGGCTCGCTGTCGGTGCTGACGCCCTGCGGCGCGAGAAACTGCACGCCGTAGGCGCGCGCGTAGTAGCCAAAGGCGTCGTGCGAGGTGATGACCTTGCGCCGCGCGGGCGGCACGCCCTGCCAGGCGGCACGGATGCCGGCGTCCAGCCGCGTGAGTTCATCCAGGTATTTCGCGGCGTTGTCGCGCCAGACGGGGCAGTTGGCGGGGCGGGCGGCGCACAGGCCATCGGCAATGTTGCGCACGTAGCGCATGGCGTTGGGCACGCTCTGCCAGGCGTGGGGGTCCTGGCCGCCGTGGGCGTGATCGTGATGACCGTGGCCGTGCTCGTGATCATGGCCGTGCTCATGCTCGTGGCCGCCGCCCTCGCCGCCTTCTTCGCTGGCAATGGGTTCGATGCCCTGCGTGGCCACCACGAGCGCGCCCTTGTAGCCGGCGGCCTGCACCAGCCGGTCGATCCAGCCTTCAAAGCCCAAGCCATTGACGAACACCAGATCGGCGCGCCCCAGCGCGCGCGCGTCGGCGGGCGTGGGCTGGTAAACGTGCGCGTCGCCGCCAGCGGGCACGAGCGGCTGCACGCTCACCTGCGGGCCGCCCACCTGCCGCACCAAGTCGGCCAGGATGCTGAAGCTGGCAACCACGCGCAGCGGCGGCTCTTCCTGCCCGGCATGGGCGGGCGCGGCGGCCAGCAGCACGGCGGCGATCAGGGCGGAAGGCGCAAGGGGTTTCATGAGAGGAATTCCTTTGAAGCGTGAAAAGAAGCCAGAAATCATCAGAAAGAGGAGCAAATTCAGAGGGGTATAAAACGCAGTTGTCGCAATGAATACGGGGACTTCATGCTATTGATTAAAGAGCGAATTGAAGGCTTTCAGAACCGCTCCCCCCGTCCGCGCCACAGGCCATGCCGCCCCAGCGCAAGGCTGGCGGCATACAGCGCCCCCAGGCACAGCACGATGACGGGGCTGGCGGGCCAATCCAGGTGATACGACAGCAGCAGCCCCGCCACGCTGGCGGCCAGCGCCATGCCGGCCGCCAGCGCCAGCAGGCCGCCCAGGCTGCGCGCCCACAAGCGGGCGCTGGCGGCCGGCAGCACCATGATGCCCACGGCCATGAGCGTGCCCAGCGCGTGAAAGCCCGCCACCAGGTTGAGCACCAGCAGCGCCAGAAAGCCGTAATGCGCGGCGGCGCTCCAGCGCGGCGACACGCTGCGCAAGAAGCCGGGGTCCATGCACTCGGCGGCCAGCGGGCGCAGCAGCAGCGCCAGCGCCGCCAGGGTGAAGCCGGTGATGCCGCCAATGAGCCACAGCGCCGCGTCATCGAGCGCCAGCACGGTGCCAAAGAGCACGTGCAGCAAATCCACATGGCTGCCGCGCGTGGAGACGATGAGCACGCCCAGCGCCAGCGAGAGCAGGTAGAAGGCGGCCATGCTCGCGTCTTCGCGCAGCACCGTGGAGCGCGCCACCACGCCCGAGGCCACGGCCACCAGCAGCCCGGCCAGCGCGCCGCCTGCCGTCATGGCCGGCAGCGACAGGCCCGCCAGCAGGTAGCCCACCGCTGCGCCGGGCAGGATGGCGTGCGCCATGGCGTCGCCCGTCAGGCTCATGCGGCGCAAAAGCAGGAACACGCCCACCGGCGCGCAGCCCAGCGACAGCGCCACGCACCCGGCCAGCGCCCGGCGCATGAAGCCGAATTCCAGAAACGGCCCGGCCAGCAGCGCCCACAGGCTGGCATCCGCAGCGGCGGGCGTCATGGCGCGGCCCCTTGGCAGGCCATGCCGGCTGGTTCGCCAGACCCATCGGGCATGCGCAGCCGCAGCAGGTTTTGCGGCGTGAGCACCGACTGCGTGGGGCCGTAGGCCAGCACGCGCCCGGCCAGCAGCAAGGTTTGCGTGAAAGCCTGGCGCACCTGCGCCAGGTCATGCAGCACGGCCAGCACCGTTTTGCCTTGCGCCTGCCAGCCGCGCAGCAGGGCCAGCAAATCCTGGCACGTGCGCTCGTCCATTGCGGCGAAAGGCTCATCGAGCAGCAGCACCGGCGCGTCTTGCAGCAGCAGCCGCGCAAACAGCGCCCGCTGCATTTGCCCGCCTGAAAGCTCGTGCAGGCGGCGCTGCGCCAAATCGCCCAGCCCCACTTGCACCAGCGCCGCCTGGCAGCGCGCGCGCTGCGCCGCCGTCAGCCGCCCCAGCGCGCCCGTTTCGTGCCACAGCCCCAGCGCCGCCAGCTCCAGCACCGTGGCCGGAAAGCTGCGATCGAGCGTGCCCTGCTGCGGCATGTAGGCCACGCGCGCGCCAGCCAGCCCTTCCATGCGCCCGCGCAAGGGCGCCAGCAGCCCCGCCAGCGCCTTGATCAGCGTGGACTTGCCCGCGCCGTTTGGCCCCACCACCGCCAGCAGCGCCCCCGGCTCGATGGTCAGCGACACATCTTGCAGCGCCACGCGGCCTTCATAGCCCAGCGTCAGCTCATGCAGGGTGATGCGCGGCGTCATGCCTGTTGCCGTCATGGCCGGGTCACTGAACGGGCGAGACGGCCCAGGCCAGCAGCCCCCAAAGCCCCGCGCACGCCAGCAGCGCCCACAGCAGCCGCCGCGCGGCAGAAGCCAGCAGCAAGCTGGCGGCAGGCGTGGCAGGCAATGGATGAGGCAATGAATCCGGCGGGGGCGGGGCCGAAGACGCGGCCTGGGCGGGAACAGGAGCGGGCATGAATCGTGGGCGCTTCGGGCCGCCGCGCCAGCGGCGCAGGCAGGCCGCTGCCAGCGGAAAAGAGGCGCGGATGATACCCGCGCCGTTATCGTGTAACCCGCATATGGCCCGCAGGCGCCGAAGCGTGAGGGCCAAAACGCGGGGGGGCAAAACGTGAGGGCTAAAACGTGAGGATCAAAAGCGCGGCCCCGGGCGGCCTGGGTGTTGCAAAAACAATAGCTGTCCGCGCTGATTCCATCAGGGCTTGCGGCTTATTTGGCCCGTTTCATGGCCTGTTTTTCGCCAGAATCGCCGCTATGCCCGCCTTCCGGCGTCAACAGTCCCAGAACCTGCAACCTTCTCGCGAACCTTCGCCTTGAAAACGCTGCCATGAAAGCTGCCGCCATCCAGACCGTTTCCACGCCGCGCGTGGAAGAAAACCTCGCCACTGCCGCCGCCTTGCTGGAGCAGGCCGCCCGCGCCGGGGCGGAGCTGGCCGTGCTGCCGGAGTATTTCTGCCTGTTTGGCCAAAGCGATGCCGACAAGCTGCTCATCGCCGAGCCGTTTGGCCAGGGGCCGCTGCAAGAGTGGCTGGCCGGCCAGGCGCGGCGGCTGGGGCTGTGGCTGGCCGGCGGCACCATCCCGCTGCGCGCGCGGGGCGAAGACGCAGAAGCAGGCGCAGAAGCAGGCGCGGATGCGCGCGCGTTCAACGCCCTGCTGGTTTTCTCGCCCGAAGGCCGCTGCGCCGCGCGCTACGACAAGATGCACCTTTTCCGCTTCAATGACGGCCAGCGCGCCTACGACGAATCGCAAACGCTGGAAGCGGGCCTCAAGCCGGCGCTGTTCGATCTGCCCTCGCGCGACGGGCACACCTGGCGCGTGGGCCTGTCCGTCTGCTACGACCTGCGTTTTGCCGAGCTGTACCGCCACTACGCGGCGCAGGGCGCCGATCTGCTGCTGGCGCCCAGCGCCTTCACCTGGGTGACGGGGCAGGCGCACTGGCAAACGCTGCTGCGCGCGCGCGCCATCGAAAACCTGGCCTGCGTCATCGCGCCCGGCCAGGGCGGCACGCATGAAAACGGCCGCCGCACCTGGGGGCACAGCATGCTGATCAACGCCTGGGGGCAGGTGCTGGCCATGCAGGCCGAAGGCGCGGGCGTGGCGCTGGCCGAGCTGGACGCCGCCCACACGGCGGCCTGCCGCGCCAGCCTGCCCGCCCTGGCGCACCGCGTGCTGTGAGCGACTTTGCCTTTCTCTCCACCCCCACGCGGGAGCTGCCCTGGCACAAGCGCGCGGCCCTCTCGCCGCGCGGCTGGGGGCTGTGGCTGCTGCTGATGACGCTGCTGGCGGCCCTGCTGGGCGCGCTGATCTGGCTGGCGCACGAGCACGGCCAGCAGCGCGCCCAGCGCGCGCTCGCCCGCGACGCCACAGACGCCGCCATCGAACTGGGGCGCGCCCTGTCGCACAACGCGCAAATCCTGCAAGGGCTGCATCTGTCGCAGGCCGATCCGGCGAGCTGGGCGCTGCACGCCCGCCCCTTGCTGCAAAGCCACCGCGAATGGCTTCAGCTGGACTGGCTGGACAGCCGCCTCAGGCCCGTGGCCAGCGAAACCAGCCCCTGGCACGCGCGCCTGGACCCGCCTGGCCGCAGCCTGGCCGCCGAAGCGCAAGCCGCCTGCGTGACGGCGGAGCGCCTGAACGGCCCCGCCTACGCGCCCAGCCTGTTCATGCCGCAGCACGGCGGCGGCGCGGGCCACGAAGTCATGCCCCTGTGCGTGCCCGTCGATCGCGGCTACGTGGTGGCCGCCTACTCGCTCAGCGCCATGCTGGCGCACATGGTGGACACGGCCTACACGCGGCGCCACCAGGTGTCGTTCACCGAGCCGGACGGCACGCGCCTGGCCGTGGCGGGCGTGGTGCGGCATGGCTCCCGGACCATCTCGTTTCAGCGCGTGCTGGATCTGCCGGGCGCCACCCTGGTGCTGCGCATGGACAGCCGCCGCCCCGCCGCCAGCTTGCTGAGCAGCGAAATGACCGCCCTGCTGGCCGGTCTCGCCCTGGCGCTGCTGGCCGTGCTCACCCTGCTGGCCTATGACCACGCGCGCCGCCAGCGGGCCGAAAGCGCGCTGGCCGAGGCGCTGGCCGTGCGCAAGGCCATGGAAGACTCGCTCATGGTGGGCTTGCGCGCGCGCGATCAGCAAGGCCGCATCGTCTATGTGAATCCCGCCTTCTGCGAAATGGTGGACTGCGACGAAAGCGAACTGCTGGGCACCGGCATTCCCGCGCCCTACTGGCCGCCGGAGCTGGCCGCCGAATACGCGCAGCACCAGATTCAGTGGCTCTCGGGCCTGTGGCGCAAGACGGAAGAGGGCCAGCAAGCCATTTACCAGCGCAAGGACGGCACGCGCTTTCCCGTGCTCGTGTTCGACGCCCCGCTGGTCACGCACGACGGCCGCCATATCGGCTGGATGAGCGTGGTCATGGATGTCAGCGAGCAGCGCCGCATCGAGCAGATGACGCGCGACAGCCAGGAGCGCCTGCAAGCCACCGCCCGCCTGGCCGCCGCAGGCGAAATGGCCTCGCACCTCAGCCACGAGCTGAACCAGCCGCTGGCCGCCATCTCCAGCTACGCCACCGGCTCGCTCAACCTGCTGGAGCAGCTGCACGGCGGCCAGGACGCGGCCATCGTGGCCGATCTGCGCACCGCCCTCACCCGCGTCGCCGGACAGGCCAATCGCGCCGGACAAGTCATCCACAGCGTGCACCTGGCCGTGCGGCGCGGCAGCGACCAGCGCGTGAACATCACCCCGCAGGCGCTGGTGCAAGCCATCCTGCCGCTGGTTCACCTGCACGCCGATCGCCAGAACGTGATGGTGGAAGTGGACGTGCCGCATGACCTGCCCCCCGTGTGGTGTGCCCAGGTGATGGTGGAGCAAGTGCTGCTCAACCTGGCGCGCAACGCCATCCAGGCCATGAGCGGCACCCCCCCGCCGCTGCGCAGCCTGCGCTTTTCGGCCCGCCTCGCGCTCTCGTGCGACAAAGTGATCTTCAGCGTGGCCGATCACGGCTGCGGCATCGCCCCCGGCGTGGCCCCGCGCCTGTACACGCCCTTTTTCACGACCAAGAGCGAAGGCATGGGCCTGGGCCTGCCGCTGTGCCGCACCGTGGTGGAGCAGCACGGCGGCACGCTCACGCACGAAGCCAACGAACCGCAGGGAACGGTGTTTTCATTCACCCTGCCAGTGGCTGTGGCCGGGCAGGCGGAGCCGTTTGAAGATGGAGCGATCCAAAAAATGGCCGATTTCCATTGAGCGGCAAGGCATTGCGCCGCCCAAAGCCAGCGCCCCAAGGATGCGGGCATGAAAAAAGGGAGCGGCGGCGCTCCCTTTTCCATGCCCTCCGTTCCGCTTTCATGCGCAGGGCCTTATTTCGCTCCTCTATCCATAGCATGATGTCCTAGTGGAATCTGCGCAGGGCGGCATTTCAGCTGCCCATATTTGCTCCTGTTTTTGATGTGATTTGCAGGCAGTTTGCGTTCACACGCTCAGGAGCCGACCGCTTCCGGCAGGGCGGCGGGCGCACCGCCGGAAGAAGCCGGGGTGATGTCGAGCACGGCCTTGCCCTCGGCGTCCAGGTCCACCGTCAGGCGGCCGCCATTGACGAGGCGGCCAAAGAGCAGCTCGTCGGCCAGCGCCTTGCGGATGGTGTCCTGAATGAGGCGCTGCATGGGGCGCGCGCCCATGAGCGGATCAAAGCCCTTTTTCGCCAGCGTCTGGCGCAGGTGGTCGGTGAAGGTGACTTCCACCTTCTTTTCGGCCAGTTGCTGC
Organism: Ottowia sp. oral taxon 894; assembly: GCF_001262075.1. Taxonomy (GTDB): domain Bacteria; phylum Pseudomonadota; class Gammaproteobacteria; order Burkholderiales; family Burkholderiaceae_C; genus Ottowia; species Ottowia massiliensis. The sequence continues at coordinate 1,560,182 of NZ_CP012073.1, forward strand.
TCCAGCTGGAGCAGGAATTTGTCCACCACGCGCAAGATGACAGGCTCTGTCAGCGGCTTGAAGCTGACGATGGCGTCCAGCCGGTTGCGGAATTCGGGCGTGAACAGGCGCTTGATGTCGGCCATTTCGTCGCCCGCCTGGCGGGTGTTGGTAAAGCCGATGGCAGCTTTGTTCATGGTTTCGGCGCCCGCGTTGGTGGTCATGATGATGATGACGTTGCGGAAGTCGGTTTTGCGGCCGTTGTTGTCGGTCAGCGTGCCGTGGTCCATCACTTGCAGCAGCACGTTGAAGATGTCGGGGTGCGCTTTTTCGATTTCATCGAGCAGCAGCACGCAGTGCGGCTTTTTGGTGATGGCCTCGGTCAGCAGGCCGCCTTGGTCAAAGCCCACGTAGCCGGGAGGCGCGCCAATGAGGCGGCTGACGGCGTGGCGCTCCATGTATTCGCTCATGTCAAAGCGTTGCAGCTCCACGCCCATGATGTAGGCCAGCTGGCGGGCCGCTTCGGTTTTACCCACGCCGGTGGGGCCGCTGAAAAGGAAGGAGCCGATGGGCTTGTCCGTCTTGCCCAGGCCCGAGCGCGAAACCTTGACGGCAGCAGCCAGCGCCTCCAGCGCGGCGTCTTGCCCGAAAACGACGGATTTGAGATCGCGCTCCAGCGTTTGCAGCTTGCTGCGGTCGTCATGGCTGACGCTGGCGGGCGGGATGCGGGCGATTTTGGCGACGATGGCCTCAATCTCGCTGCGGTCGATGGTTTGCTTGCGCTGCTCGGGCGCGCGGATGCGCTGGGCCGCGCCGGCTTCGTCGATGACGTCGATGGCCTTGTCGGGCAGGTGGCGGTCGGTGATGTGGCGCGCAGCCAGCTCCACGGCCGCTTGCAGGGCGGCGGGCGCGTAAACCACGCCGTGATGCGCCTCAAAGCGCGGGCGCAGGCCATTGAGAATTTCCACGGTTTCGGCCACGGAAGGCTCGGGCACTTCCACTTTCTGGAAGCGCCGCGAAAGCGCCGCGTCTTTTTCAAAAATGCCCCGGTATTCGGTGAAGGTGGTGGCGCCAATGCACTTGAGCTGCCCGCTGGAAAGCGCCGGTTTGAGCAGGTTGGAGGCGTCCAGCGTGCCGCCGGAAGCCGCGCCCGCGCCTATCAGCGTGTGGATTTCGTCAATGAAGAGGATGGCGTGGGGCTTGTCGCGCAGGCTCTTGAGCACGCCCTTGAGGCGCTGCTCGAAGTCGCCCCGGTATTTGGTGCCCGCCAGCAGCGCGCCCATGTCCAGCGCGTAAACGACGGAGCCGGCCAGCACTTCAGGCACTTTGCCTTCGGTGATGCGCCAGGCCAGCCCTTCGGCAATGGCGGTTTTGCCCACGCCTGCCTCGCCCACCAGCAGCGGGTTGTTTTTGCGGCGGCGGCAAAGAATCTGAATGGTGCGCTCCAGCTCGTGCTCGCGGCCAATGAGCGGGTCAATGCGCCCTTCGCGCGCCTGCTGGTTGAGATTGACGGTGTATTGCTCCAGCGGCGTTTGCTTTTCGTTTTTTTCAGGAGCGGCGCCGTCAGCGCCCGCAGCGGCTTCGCCGCTTTCGGCGTCGGCTTCGTCCTTGCGCACGCCGTGGGCGATGAAGTTCACCGCGTCCAGCCGCGTCACGCCCTGCTGGTGCAGGAAATAGACGGCGTGCGAGTCTTTCTCGCCAAAGATGGCCACCAGCACGTTGGCGCCCGTGACTTCCTGCTTGCCGCTGGCCGTGGACTGCACGTGCATGATGGCGCGCTGGATCACGCGCTGAAAGCCCAGCGTGGGCTGCGCGTCCACCTCGCCTTCGCCCGCCACTTGCGGGGTGTTGTCGGTGATGAAGCTTGAAAGAGAGGCGCGCAGCTCTTCCACGTTGGCGGCGCAGGCCGTGAGCACTTCGGCGGCGCTGGGGTTGTCCAGCAGGGCCAGCAGCAGGTGCTCCACCGTGATGAATTCATGGCGCTGCTTGCGCGCCTCGACAAAAGCCATGTGCAGGCTGGCTTCCAGTTCCTTGGCAATCATGGTGTGTCCTTTCTTGCTGCGAGAGCAGCGGGTGTGTGCGGATGCAGCCCGACATGGGGCCGCTGGCGGGCGCTTTCAACCAGACCCCGCAGGCTCGGCCACGCATTGCAAGGGGTGGCCTGCCTGGCGGGCCGCATCTTGCACCTGTGCGGCTTTGGTGGTGGCCACATCGCGCGAATACACGCCGCAGATGCCTTTGCCCTCGAAATGGATCTTTTGCATGATCTGCGTGGCCGTGGCCTGGTCTTTGCCGAAAAACTCCTGCAAGACCACAACCACAAACTCCATGGGCGTGTAGTCGTCATTGAGCATGACCACCTGATACATGGGCGGAGGCTGCACGCGCGAGGGCGCACGCTCCAGCACCACCCCGCCGCCTTCGTCATGCTGGGGGCCGGCAGGAGAATCAGGGGGACGGGAGGAGGGAAGCGAAGCCATGAGAAGTCATTCTATCGGCGCAGGGGCCGGACGCGGCCTGCTCCAAATGATCGTAAAACCACGCCATGCAAGCCAGGCCAGAAAATTTTCAGAAAAAACACGTAATACACCGTATTCACACTTGACATTAAAAAAATCAATTCCAAAATGGGGCCGTAAACGGCAGCAACCTCATCAAGAAAAGGAGTTATCACGTGTCTGACAATGTGTTGGGTGAGTCCGACGGCACCGTCAAATGGTTCAACAATCAAAAAGGCTTTGGCTTCATTGAGCCTGATGGCGGCGGCCCTGACGCCTTTGCCCACTTTTCGGCCATTGAAATGGAGGGTTTCAAAACGCTCAAGGAAGGCGAGCGCGTGAAATTCGCGCTGGAAAAAGGCCCCAAAGGCCTGCTGGCTTTGCGCATCCGCACGGCCCGCAGCAGCAACCCTGAAGTCGAAGCTGAAGCGGCCTGAAGCCAACAGGCCCTGAGTCTGGAAACAGCGGGTGGCGGGCCTGACAATCACCGGCCATGACTGCCACCGCCACCCGCTCCACTTATGAAGACTTCATGCGCCATGTCTACACGCATGGCACGGCCAAAACCGACCGCACCGGCACCGGCACGCGCAGCGTGTTTGGCTACCAGATGCGGTTTGCCCTGCAAGAGGGCTTTCCCCTCATCACCACCAAGAAAGTGCACCTCAAAAGCATCATCTACGAGCTTTTGTGGTTTCTGAGCGGCAGCGGCAACGCCCGCTGGCTGCAAGAGCGGGGCGTGACCATCTGGGACGAATGGGCCGATCCGCAAACGGGCGATCTGGGCCCCGTCTATGGCGTGCAGTGGCGCAGCTGGCCCGCGCCCGATGGCCGCCACATTGACCAAATCGCGCAAGTGGTGCAGCAGCTCAAGACCACGCCCGATTCACGCCGCATCGTCGTCAGCGCCTGGAATGTGGCTGATCTGGACCGCATGGCGCTCATGCCCTGCCACGCGCTCTTTCAGTTCTACGTGGCCGACGGGCGCCTGAGCTGCCAGCTTTACCAGCGCAGCGCCGATGTTTTTCTGGGCGTGCCCTTCAACATTGCCAGCTACGCGCTGCTCACCCATATGCTGGCCCAGCAGTGCGATTTGCAGCCAGGCGACTTCATCTGGACCGGCGGCGACTGCCACATCTACAACAACCATTTCGCGCAAGTGCAAGAGCAACTGGCCCGCCAGCCCGCCCCCTGGCCCACTCTGCGCCTGCTGCGCCGCCCGCCTTCGCTGTTCGACTACGAATACGGCGACTTTGAAATCACCGGCTACCAGCCCCATCCCGCCATCAAGGCGCCCGTGGCCGTATGAGCGCCGAAACCAATGCCCAGCCCCAAACCCAGGCCAGGCCGGCCCGCCTGGGCCTGATCTGGGCGCAAGCGCGCCGCCGCGTCATAGGCCGCGAAGGCGCGCTGCCCTGGCATTTGCCGCAAGACATGGCCCACTTCAGGCAGGCCACCGCAGGCTGCGCCGTCATCATGGGCCGCAAAACCTGGGATTCGCTGCCGCCGCGCTTTCGCCCCCTGCCGGGCCGCGTGAACATCGTCATCACCCGCCAGCCGGGCTGGAGCGCCCCGGGCGCACGGCCTGCCGCCAGCTTGCCGCAAGCGCTGGCGCTGTGCCCGCCGCAAGCGGGCGCCTGGGTCATTGGCGGCGCGCAAATCTATGCCCTGGCCCTGCCGCTGGCCGATGAGGCGCTCGTCACCGAAATCGACGCCGACTTTGAAGGCGACGCCTTCGCCCCCGCGCTGGACCCGGCCCAGTGGCGCGAAGCCAGCCGCGAAAGCCACACCGCCGCCAGCGGCCTGCCCTTCAGCTTTGTGCGCTACGTCAGGCGCAGCGGTTGAACCCGGCGCCAGCGTCCGGCCCGCCCGAAATGCACTCCATGTCGCCTCGGCGCGTTTCATGATTCAAAAAGAGGAGCAAATTCAGTGGCTCGGAAAATAGATCCTGCGCTCTTTCCACTAGGACGTATTGCTATTGAATAAGGAGCTAAATCCCGCTTTTCATGCCTCGCGGCCAGGCTTTGAACTGGTTTTCAGTGGCGCGCATTGCCGTGCGGGCAAGCGGGCAGGCGGGCCAAGTTTCTGCGTGGGCATCTTCGACTCTCAATCGGTCAAGCCCGTCCCAAAAGGGGGCAGCGATGACGCAAGCGCCTGGCCATCACCCGATGGGGCTGCTGCTGGCTGTGGTGGTGCCTTCAGCTGGCATTCAGGACCGGGGGATCTGGTTTGCTGCCAACCCGAAACTTGGCGCCCTGTTCGGCGCGCCCCCACAATCGCTCCATGCTTTTTCTTCTTTCACCAGCCAAGGCGCTGGACTACCAAACCCCGCTGCCGCCCGGCCTGCCGCATACGCTGCCGCAGTTTGCGGCGCAGGCGGCGCAGTTGATTGAGAAGCTGCGGCAGCTTTCGCCGCAGCAGGTGGCCAGCCTGATGGGGCTTTCTGACAAGCTGGCGGCGCTGAATGTGGCGCGTTACGAGGCATGGTCGCCCGTGTTCACGGCCAGCAACTCGCGGCAGGCCGTGATAGCGTTTGATGGCGACGTGTACGGCGGCCTTCAGGCGCGCACGCTCAGCGCTGAACAGCTGGCCTGGGCGCAGGAGCGCCTGTGCATTCTGAGCGGGCTGTATGGCGTGCTCAGGCCGCTGGACTGGATGCAGCCCTACCGGCTGGAGATGGGCGCGCGGCTGGCCACGGACGCTGGCGGCAATCTTTACCAGTTCTGGGGCAGCCGCATTGCGCAGTATCTGAACGAGCGGCTGGCGCAAGAAGGCGAGGCGGAGCCGGTGGTGGTGAATCTGGCCTCGCAGGAGTATTTCAGGGCGGTGGATCAGAAGGCGCTGCGCGCCCGCGTGGTGACGTGCGTGTTTCAGCAATACCGTGGCGGGCAGTACAGGGTTGAAAGTTTTGCCGCCAAGCGCGCCCGTGGCCTGATGGCCCGCTGGGCCGTGCAACGGCAGGCCGCCACGCCTGAAGCCCTGCGGGGCTTTGACGAAGAGGGCTATGCGCTGGATGCTGCCGCTTCCAGTGCCAGCCAGCTGGTGTTTCGCCGCCAGCCTTCATAGCCTAGTTTCATGGCCCAATTTCATGGCTAATCGGCCGCAAGTCCCCGTGGAATGGGCGCAGGCCGCTATCAAAAACAGAGTAACCGGAGCTTTCTTTCATGCCAGACCGCTCTCCCCTGACCGAACACGCCGCTGCGCTGGCGGGCACCCTGCTGGGCAAGGCCACGCACTACCCTGACCGTTATGACGCCAGCTTGCTGGAGCCGCTGCCGCGCGCGCCCAAGCGGGCGGAGCTGGGCCTGGCCGGGCAGCCGCCTTTTGTGGGGGCGGATGTGTGGACGGCCTACGAACTCTCGTGGCTGAACACGCGCGGCAAGCCGCAGGTGGCGCTGGCGCATGTGACGGTGCCGTGCGAGAGCACGCACATCATCGAAAGCAAGTCTTTCAAGCTCTATCTGAACGGCTACAACGGCACGCGCTTTGCCAGCGCGGATGAAGTGCGTGAGCGCCTGCTGGCCGACGTGAACGCTGCCATCTGGCACGGCGGCGCCATGCAGGCGGGCGCAGGCGTGCGGCTGACGCTGCCCGAAGACTTTGGCACCGAGCGCATGCAGGAGCTGGCGGGCCTGTGCCTGGACAGGCTGGACATTGCCTGCGACCGCTACGGTCCGCCCGCGCCGGAGCTGCTCACCGCCGCTTTTGACGAGCAGCCCGTGCAGGAGACGCTCACCAGCCATTTGCTCAAGAGCAACTGCCCCGTCACCCGCCAGCCCGATTGGGGCAGCGTGCAAATTGCCTACAGCGGCCCGCAAATCGACCAGGCCAGCCTGCTGCGCTACCTGGTGAGCTTTCGCGAGCACAACGAATTTCACGAACACTGCGTGGAGCGCATCTTCATGGACATCACCCGCCACTGCCGCCCTGCGCGGCTGATGGTGCAGGCCCGCTACACGCGCCGTGGCGGGCTGGACATCAACCCCTGGCGCGCCAGCCACCCGCAGGCCGCGCCTGCCAGCGCGCGCACGGCGCGGCAGTAGCCCGGTCAGCAAGCACGGGCCGGAACGCAGGGAACGCGAGGAATTGAGCCAGGGCCTGCTGGGCGTCAAACCCTTCCCATGCAACTACGCGGCCTGCCGCCAGGCGCTGGCTCCGTCTTCGCGCAGCAAATCCAGCTGGCGTATGCGCTGCACGTGCGCATGCAAAGACTTGCGGGCGGCGGCATGCGCCTCGGGAGGAACGTCTGCATAGGCCAGAGGCAGCCAGTCATCGAGCGTGCCGCTGGGGCGCTGGCGCATGGCGGCGAGCACTTTGGCCTCGCGGGCCAGCCGGTGGGCCTTGAGGCGGACGATGGCCTGCTGCGCTTCATGCAGCACGTGACCGTGGGCCGGCAAGATGAAGTTCGCGCCATAGGCGGCGCAAGCGGCGGCCAATTTGTCAAGCGAGGCCAGATAAACGGTCATGTCGCCATCGGGCGCGTCAATAACGGTGGTGCTGCCGCTCAGAATGTGGTCGCCTGAAAAAAGCAAGCCGTCTTCCTCCAGCACAAGGCACAGGTGGTTGGCGGTGTGGCCGGGGGTGTGGATGACGCGCAGGGTGTGCGTTTGCTCGCCTGCCAGTTGCAGGCGTTCGCCGTCATACAGCGCCCGGTCGGGGGTGAAGGCGCTGTCTGGGCGCCCCTGCGGCGACGAGGGCAGGCCCAGCACGGGCACTTGCTTGGAGCACATGGCTTGCAGCAGCCAGCCGCCAGGAGCGTGGTCGGGGTGCGAGTGAGTGCAGATGATGGCGCGCACCTGCCCGCCAGCGGCCTGCCACAGGCGCTGCACATGAGCCTCATCAGCCGGGCCGGGGTCGATCACGATGAAACCTGCTGTAGCGTCGCCCACCAGGTAGCTGTTGGTGCCCGGCCCGGTCATGAAGCCGGAGTTGGCCGCCGTCAGCCGCCGCACATTGCGCAGCAGGGGCACGGGCTTTTCGTGCTGCCAGCCAATTTCGTGCTCGCCTTGCCCATCGGGGCAGACCAGCGCCAGCTCGCCAAAGGGCAGCTCGTGTTCCATGAAGCGCGCAATCCGTCCCTGCCGGCGGACCGCGCGCGGGCAGCTCGTCCACAAAGGAGCCTCGCCTGTGCAAGCGGCCAGCACGGCGGCCACGTTGGGCTGGCCCCGGAGCCATTCCAGTGTTTTCAGCGTGGGAAACATGAGCGGCAGGCGGCCTGCGGCATGCCGGGCCAGCGCGGCGCTGGCCGTCAGCCACTGGGCGTTGAGCTGCTCCTGTCCATCCGCCTGGGGGCGCTGCCCCGATGGCATGCGGGCCACGAAATGAGGCACGTCATAACGGCGCGGCCAGTCGCAGCCCGTGATCCAGCGCGCCAGCAGAAACAGCTCGCACGCTGCCAGTTTCAGCCCTCGCGCCTGGCATTGGGGCGCCAGCGGGGCGTGGCGCTCCAGCCCGGCCACGTCTTGCGCTATGGCAGGCAGGCCGTCAGGGCGGCGGGCCAGCAGCACGCCCATTTCTTCAAAGGTTTCGCGCAAGGCAGCCAGCGCGGCTGTCAGCGCATGCCCCTGCTGGCGGGGGCGGGTGGCAGCGGGCAGAAGGGCATCGTCTGCATCCACGCAGCCGCCCGGAAAAACGTAGGCGCCGGGCGCGAACCGCGCCTGGGCGGAGCGTTGCGTGAGCAGCACTTGAAGGCCCTTCGGGCCGTCGCGCAGCAAAAGCAGGCAGGCCGCAGCCTGAGGCTCGGCAGGCGGGCGGGCCGGATACAGAAGCTGGCTGGAGCGGGGCATGACGACTTCTTTTCCATTATTGGAGCTGGCAGCGGCGGCATGGCCGCCTGGGCTGATCAAGCATATTCCTGGAAAGGACAGGGTTCATTTATTTTCTGAAAATCAATGAACCAATGCTTTTTTACCAATGAAGATACTCAAGACGGCTGAATTTGAAAATCAGCCTGCGGCCAGATTGGTTAAATCATAAGAAAAAGCATCAGCAGACGGATTCAGGAGACAAAATCCGCTTCGCCAGAGCATGCTTGATGGCAACGCCTGTGCAGCGCGCTGCTGGGAGGGCAGGGCGCGGCAGCGCTTGAATATCGCGGTAAAAATGCATACGCGGCGCATTCACGTCAGCCTCCTTTTCTTGACGGTTTTTTTAAACAAGCCCTGCCTTGCCACGGAACACAGGGCGCTCGTCTTGTTTACATTATAGATACATTTGTTGCGGCGCGCCATCGCCGTGAAAATAAATGCCTGCGAGGCGCCTCATGGCGCGTATTCATTGCAATACATGCAATACGTGCGCAAAGGTATTTCGCAAATTTCAGTCAGGCGCAAGTCCTGAGGCTGAGAACCTGTTCAAAGTCGGACGCGAGAGTGAATGAGACTGGGTGGCCATGCGCAAGCCGCAGACGGACAGGCCAAGCGGCTGGCCGGTTGCAGCGCCGCAGGCCGGTGGAGCTGCTTTTCGCGCCTGCGGACGGGCGTTGAATAGAGCTTTTTTGCTTCTCTATTCATAGCATGATGTCTTGATGGATACAGCGCTGGAAGGTGTTTTGGCACCATCAGATTTGCTCCTGTTTTTGATTGCCTGTTCAGAGCCTGGCCGTGAGAGGCAAAGAGTGAATCGTGATGAACTGCCAGGCCCAAGAGAACCCGGCTCCGTGCTGTTCGCACCCACGGGCAGACTGTGAACAGGTTCCGGGAACCAACACCCGCTGAAAGCGCCTTCACCAATCCAGCAGCGCCTGCACCGCCAGCCCCAGCGCCAGCACGCGCGCGTCCGTGCCGGCGCAGCCAGCCAGCATCAGTGCGGCGGGCGCTTCGCCGGGCGGGTGCATGGGCAGGCTCAGGGCGCAGCCGTCCAGAAAGTTGATGAGGCTGGTGTTGCGCAGCATCAGCGCGTTGGCGCGCCAGTAGGCCGCGTCGTCGGTTTGCAAGCTGGCGATGGCGGGAGCGGCAATGGGCACGGTGGGCATGAGCAGCGCGTCAAAAGCGGCCAGGCGCTGCTCCACCTGTGCAATCCAGCAGCGGCGGGCGGCCAGCAGGTCGATGTAGTCGGCGCAGTCCATTTGGCGGCCCACCTCGATGCGGGCGCGAACGCGCGGGTCGTAAGCCGCGCCTTGGGCCGCCAGCCGCTGGCGGTGCCAGGCCCAGGCTTCGGCGTTGGAGAGCGTGCCTTTGGCGTGCAGGGCGGCCAGCTCGCGCCACTCGGGCAGGGGCAGGCGCGTCACGCGTGCGCCCGCGCTGTGCAGGCGCTCCAGCGCGCGGTCAAAGGCGGCGGCCACGTGGGCGTCCATGTCGTCCAGCGCGATTTCTGCCGGGCAGGCCAGCCGAGCGCCTGCCAGCGGCCGGGGCTGAAGCTGCCATGTCTGGCCGCTGAGCACGCCATCGGCCGTGATGCAGCACTGCACGCTGGCGGCCAGCGGGCCGACGGAGTCCAGCGAGGCAGACAGCGGCAGCACGCCTTGCCGGCTCACGCGCCGCTGCGTGGGCTTGAAGCCCGTCAGCCCGCACAGCGCCGATGGAATGCGCACGGAGCCGCCCGTGTCCGTGCCGATGGCCAGCGCGGCCATGCCGTCCGTCACCGAAACAGCCGCGCCGCTGGAGGAGCCGCCGGGGATGCGGCCCGTGGCCCGGTCCCAGGGGTTGCGCGGCGTGCCCCGGTGCGGGTTCAGGCCCAGGCCGGAAAAGGCGAACTCCGTCATGCTGGTGCGCCCCACGATGACCGCGCCCGCCGCCAGCAACCGGTCGATGACGGGCGCGTTGCACGCGGCAGGCGGCGCATCGGCCAGCACGGCCGAGCCGGCCGTGGTCACCTGGCCGGCCACGTCGAACACGTCTTTGACCGACACCGGCAGCCCTTCCAGCGGCGAGCGCACGATGCCCGCCTTGCGCAGCGCGTCGCTGGCGGCGGCCAGCGCCAGCGCGCGGGGGCGGTCAATCAGGGTGAATGTGCGCGCGCCTTCGCCAGCGGCATCTTCGGCGCGCGCCAGTGCGGCTTCGGCCAGCGAGCGGGCGCTGGCGCGGCCTTCGGCCAGATCAGAAGCCAGACGCGCCAGAGTAGGAAGGGTGTTCATCAGCGGGTATCCGTAGCGGGTGAATGCTCTGGAAAGGGCGGCATGATGTTCTGGAGCCTGTCATGCATCAACCTTGCTTTCACTTGTGCATCCTGTGACGAGCTTGATTTGTCGCAGACACATGCTGGCTGTGGTGGTGCTTTCAGAAGGTGTTCAGGACCGGGTGGGAGCCAGGGCTTTGCTGTGAGGCTTTTCACGCGCTTTGAGTGCCTCAAGACTTTTTGTCGATGGCGGCTACGCGGGTGCGCTGATTGGATGAGCGCTGAGCATGCTCGGCTGAAACATGCGGGTGATCAAGCGCAGTAAGCGGCATGGTTTTAAGGCGCTGCCCAAGCACTGGATTGTGGAGAGAGCCTTTGCCTGGTTGAATCAATCGAGAAGGCTGAGTAAGGACGACGAGGCCACTGTCGCTTCAGCCTTTCAAGGGCAGTCTCTCAGACCGCCTGGCGCCATGCAGGCAGCTCTTGCTCACGTGCGGCATGGGCCGCATGAAAGAGGCCGTGGCGAAGCGCGCCGTGGCCACGGCGCATGGTGTCAATGCCCAGCAGCTCAAACAGGCTGATGAGCACCGACAGCCCGCCGCCAATGATGGCCTTGCGGTCTTCGCGAATGCCTGGCATATCCAGCGCGTTGATGTCGCCAGTATCAATCAAGCGCTGGCGCAGCCAATACAGCTGGCTCAGGGCGATGGCGTCGTCCATGCTGGTGCGGCCTGACTTGCGCAGCGCCGCCAGCACGGCGCCCACGGTGCCTGAGGCGCCGTAGGCCGCATCCCAGCGGGGGCGCGCAAAGCGCGTGGCGGCTTCAGCCAGCGCGGCCTTGGCATCGGCTTCGGCATCGGCGAAAGCGAGCGCGGTGAACTGACCGCTGGCGAAGTGGCGCTGTGAGCAGGTCACGCTGCCGATGGGGTAGGACTCCATGTCTTGCGCCTGCCGCCCCTGGCCAGTGATGATTTCTGTGGATCGGCCGCCGATGTCCACTACCACGCGGCGCTCGTCGCCTTCGGGCAGCAGGCTGGTTACGCCCTGGTAAATAAGGGCAGCCTCCTCGCGTCCGCTGATGATGGCGATGGGCAATCCCAGCAACTCCTCGGCCTTTTGCAAAAAGGCGGCGGCATTGCGCGCTTCACGCAGGGTTTGCGTGGCCACGGCGCGGGCGCGCGCCTGGGGCAGCTCTTTCAGGCGCTGGCCAAAGCCCTCAAGGCATTGCCAGCCGCGTTGCATGGCTTCAGGCGAAAGCTGGCCTTGGGCGTCCAGCCCGCCGCCCAGACGCACGGTTTCCTTCAGATAGTGCAGGCGCTCGAAGCGGCCTGGAGCGGTTTCTCGGGCGATTTCCAGGCGGAAGCTGTTGGAGCCGAGATCGACGGCCGCCCAGAGAGCTTGAGACGGGGCGGCGCTGCGGCTTGTGTCGTCGGTCATGAGAAGGTGGGTTGTTTTGAGGTTCTTCTGGTCTGGGGGCCAAGCCAGCATAGCACCGGGCTGCGCGAGGCCGAATGGCCTGCCGCCGCGTGGGGTTGGGTGGCAGACCGTTGGAGGGAAAAGCACGGAGGTGTTTCGCTCCTCTATCCATAGCAATAGGTCCTAGTGGAACGTGCGTAAACCGAACCTTTAAGCATCTTTATTTTGCTCTCTTTTTTGGATGTCAGAACGACAGCTGCCAGTGCCGGGAAAGCCCAGAGCTTTGGATTTCTGGGTTTCCCTTGGGCTTGGGGTTTGGGTTGCTCGCCTGGCAGGCTGGAGACGGCCTATTCAGGCGGGCTTGCGGGCCAGCATGGTCACGAATTTGAGTTGAATGGGCTTGCCTTGCGCGTCGGTGGCGTGCATGGAGCCGATTTCTTCGCGGTATTCGGCCATTTCCCAGCCTTCGTAATATTTTTTCAATTCGCCTTCGCGGAAGGTGAATGAAAATGGCATGACGCAAGGGTGATCTTCCGTATCCATGGCCGAAACAATCAGGTTGTAGCCGCCCGGCGTGGTGTGCGCCTGCATGTTTTCAATAATGGCGGGCACGCGGCCGGCATCGAGAAACATGAAAACCACGGTGGCCACGAGAAAATCGTAATTTTCAGCCAGCGCAGCGGTATTCATGTCGTAAATGCAGGTTTGCACGCGCAGGTTTTCCGCGTCGGCCATGTCTTCCAGCGCGGCCAGCGGGGCCGGGTTGTAGTCGCTGGCGGTCACGTCAAAACCCAGCAGGCCCAGATAGAGCGCGTTGCGCCCTTGCCCGCAGCCCAGGTCCAGCGCCTTGCCGGGCGGCACGCGGCGGGCGGCGTCCACCACGGCGGAGTGGGTGGCCGTCATGCCGTATTTCTTGCTGAAATAATCTTTTTTCTCGCAGTGAAATTCAAGCTGGAAAGCCGAATCGTCGTCCAGCAATTCGGCCTTGTGCCAGGCTTGCGGGGTAATGGTCCATACTTCGCTTTCCGGAGTGAGAATATGTTCGGCCAGGGTTTCGCCGGCTTCGTTCATTTCGTGGAATTTCACGCGGCCTTTTATTACGCGCAGTTTGCCCCAGGTGCCTGCCTTGGTATTGTGGCGGGACAATATGCTGGGCGGAATATTGTTTTTCGTCCAGATGGGCATAGTTTTGTAGCAAATCAAATCGGGCGTGACGCTCATGGTTTTTTCCTTGGGTGAATGATTGCCGGGCATCATACCCGCCGTTTCATAACCGCACTGGTTTTGCCGTATTTGCAATTGAAATGGGCACAATCGGGGCTTTTTTGCTGGCGGTTTTCACTCATGGCCCTGCTGACTTTGCTTGATGCCCAACTGGCCTTTGGCCACTTGCCTTTGCTTGACCACGCAGACTTTGCCTTGCAGGAGCGCGAGCGCGTGGGGCTGATTGGCCGCAACGGGGCGGGCAAGTCTTCGCTGCTGAAAATTCTGGCTGGGCTGGAAAAGCCCGATGACGGTGCGCTGCAAATGCAGCAGGGCCTGCGGCTGGCCTATGTGCCGCAAACGCCTGCGCTGCAAAGCTTTGAAACCGTGCAAGACGCCGTGAGCGCGGGCATGGCGCACATGGCGGCGCTGATTGAGCAATACACGCAAGGCGAAGGCGATTTGGCCGAACTGCAAACCCGCATCGAGGCCGAAGACGGCTGGAACTGGCCGCAGCGCGTGCAGCAAACCCTGCAAAAGCTGGGGCTGGACGGCGCGCGCCGCGTGGCCGAGCTTTCGGGCGGCAGCCAAAAGCGCGTGGCGCTGGCCCAGGCGCTGGTGGCGCAGCCGGATGTGCTGCTGCTGGACGAGCCGACCAACCATCTGGATTTGGCCGCCATTGGCTGGCTGCAAGAGCTGCTGCTGGCCTACAAAGGCAGCGTGGTTGTCATCACGCACGACCGCGCTTTTCTGGATGCCGTGGCCACGCGCATCGTGGAGCTGGACCGGGGCCGCCTGCGCAGCTACCCCGGCAACTTCGCCGCCTATCAGGCGCAAAAAGAAGAGCAGCTGGCGCAAGAAACCACGCTCAACGCCCGGGCCGACAAACTGCTGGCGCAAGAAGAAATCTGGGTGCGCAAAGGCGTGGAAGCGCGCCGCACCCGCGCGCAAGGCCGCGTCAACCGCCTGCACGCCTTGCGCGCCGCCCGCGCCGCCCGCCGCGAGGCGCTGGGCCGCGTGCGCATGGAAGTGGCCAGCGGCCAGCCCAGCGGAAAAATCGTGGCCGAGCTGCACAACGTCAGCAAAGCCTTTGGCGGCCCGCCCGTGGTGCAAGGCTTTAGCGCCACCCTTTTGCGCGGCGACAAAGTTGGCCTCATCGGTCCCAACGGCGCGGGCAAAAGCACACTGCTCAAACTGATCCTGGGCCAATTGGCGCCCGACAGCGGCCGCGTGCGCCAGGGCGCCAGCCTGCAAGTGGCCTACTTTGACCAGATGCGCGCGCAGCTCAATCCGGATGCCACGCTGGAAGACTTCATCAGCCCGGGCAGCGAATGGATCGAAATCGGCCAACGCCGCCAGCACGTCAAAAGCTATCTGGGCGACTTTCTTTTCAGCCCCGCGCGCGCCGCCTCGCCCGTGCGCAGCCTCTCCGGTGGCGAGCAAGCCCGCCTGCTGCTGGCGCGCCTGTTCGCCCGCCCCGCCAATGTGCTGGTGCTCGACGAGCCGACGAACGATCTGGACATCGACACCCTGGAGCTGCTCGAAGAGCTGCTGCAAACCTACGACGGCACCGTCTTTCTCGTCAGCCACGACCGCGCCTTCATGGACAACGTCGTCACCAGCACCATCGCCTGGGAAGGCGGCGGCCAATGGCGCGAATACGAAGGCGGCATCACCGACTGGCAGCAGCAAAGCGAACGCGCCCGCGCCTGGCTGGCGCCCGAAGCCGCCGCGCCCGCGCCTGCATCCAAAACATCCAAAACGCCCCGCCCGTCCGCGCAGCCCGCCCCGGCGGCAGCCCAAACCGCCGCCAAATCTGCCGCCCAAGCCACCGTCAAACGCAAGCTCAGCTACAAAGAGCAGCGCGAGCTGGACGCCCTGCCCGCCCGCATCGACGCACTGGAAGCTGAGCAGGCCGCCATCCGCGCCCAGCTGGCCGACGGCACGCTCTACCAAAGCGACCTGCCCAAAGCCATTGCCCTACAGGCCAGAGACAGCGCCATCGAAGAAGAACTGCTGCACGCACTGGAGCGCTGGGAAGCCCTGGGCGCATGAAACGTCAGTCCCGCATGCGGGTAAACACCCATTTGCGTCACTCTTTTCTCGCGTTGGCACGATCTGACACACATTGACACCGCAACTTGCCAGCCCGATTGCACAAAAAGTGTCACTTCCGGAAGGCTAGAGCGCCACTTCTGTGACCAAATGCACACTTTCTCCGCTCATTCCGGCGGCACCCTCAACCTTGGCATGCGCTGGCACACCGGCTGCAAGATAAAAGGCGTCGGCGGCGCATCAGTATCCGCCCCGAATTCCAAAGATCCATTTCACAACTCTCTCAAGGAGAAAATCATGAAAGCAATGCAAAAAGGTTTCACCCTCATCGAACTGATGATCGTCGTGGCGATTATTGGTATTCTGGCCGCCATTGCGCTGCCCGCTTATCAAGATTACACGGTTCGTACGCGTATTTCTGAAGGTTTGACGTTGGCCTCTGGTGCGAAGGCTATGGTCAATGAAGTTGCCACGCCGAATGATTTGACGGTTGCGGCCACCACCTGGAATGCGCAGCAAAATAGTACCGGTGCCACTTCCAAATATGTGACAAGTGTTCAAATTGCTGGCGGCAACGGAGAAATTACCGTCACTTATAATGCGGCAAATGTTGGCCCGATTGGTACGGCTAATACGCTGGTACTGAAGCCTTCTATCAATGTAAACGGCACGTTTACAGCCTTGGATGCGGCGCTGACTGCCAACGAAAGTGGTGCGATTGACTGGGCTTGCGGATCTGCCACGACTGCTGCTGCAACCGCTCGTTCCATGCCTGTTACGGCCGGTACTCTGGCAGCCAAATATGCACCTGCAGAATGCCGTTAATGAAGTGCTATTGTAGGTAGCTTGAAGAAGGACACCTTTGGTGTCCTTCTTTTTTTTTAATGAATTGGAGTTCATATGAGGAATGGATTTACTTTGCTGGAGCTAATGATTGTTGTGGCGATTGTTAGTATATTGAGTGCCATTGCACTGCCAGCATATCAGGATTACGTTATACGTGCACGGGTAGCAGAAGGCCTTGCGCTGGCCACGCATGCCAAAACATTGGTTAGTGAAGTGGCAACTGTGAATGGATTAGGTGTTGTGGCAAGTTCGTGGAACGCCCAGCAAGGGGGCGTGGGTTCGTCATCCAAATATGTTGATTCCGTACAAATTGCGGCCACGACAGGCGTGGTGACAGTCTCATTCAACACGGCAAACGTCGGAGTGTCGAGTGTCAACAACAAGCTGGGTTTTTATCCATTCGTCAAGAGTGCGGCGGGTTATCAAGATTTCGCTACGGCAATCAATAGTGGATTAACAGGACCTGTGGATTGGGCGTGTACGTCGTCGACTAACCAGGTAGCAACTTCCAGAAGCATGGGGGCTGCAATTACTGCAAATGGCATAGAAACTAAATATGCTCCGGCTGAATGCAGGTAAGGTGTTGCTTCAGTAGATACATATACTCGATAAAGTAAAACAGAATGGATCAATCAATTTTTAGGCAAAGAATAAGGTTTGCTGCTCGCTTGGCAATCAAGCACTTTGCGGTTTGTATGCTGATTGCGAGCGGGGCTGCATGGCTTGTGTTTGGTTTCTGGTATGCAGGGGTGATGTCGACGCTGTTCAGGGTCTCTGCAATATATTTTTTGTTGCTTGGGGTGGATGTTGTGTGCGGTCCATTACTTACTCTTGTGTTGGCGAGTCCTGATAAATCACGGCGCGAATTGATAATGGATTTGAGCTTGATAGGAGCAATTCAACTGACTGCTTTAGGTTATGGGCTGTATGTGTTAGAAGAGTCGCGCCCGGTTGCAATTGTTTTTGAGGCAGATCGTCTGGTTGCCGTCGGAAAAAATGAATTATATTTATCAGATTGTGCTGGCGGCGAACTTGGAAATCTTAGCTGCGAATTTCCACCATGGAAGAAAATAGAGTGGACTGTGGCAAAAAAGCCAGAGGATGTTATAAAAAGCATGGAATTGTCATTGCAGGGTGTCTCTGTTTCGATGCGACCTGTGTTATGGCAGAAGTGGAATTGGAATAATGTAGAGATACAAAAAAATATTAAGCCTATAGCGCAAATCGAGGATAAATTGAAAAAAATAGAAAAAGCAGGCAATGAATTGCCGAAGAAGGATTTATTTTTTTTGCCATTGACATCTTCCAGGGATATGAATTGGATTGCTGTATTTGATAGAGATGGGAAATGGGTGGACTCTATGCCAATTGACGGATTTATATAAGTCAATGCATTTTGACTATGCATTGGTAAAACGCAGGAATGTCACCTTGTTGTTATAATGCGAAATCATGAAAAACAATGTATCTTTGATTGATGTTGAAAAAGGTGCCAAGGCGCGCATCGTCTCCATCATCCCCAGCGCCGAGTTCGGCGACATCGATCCGCTGGTAACCCAGCGGCTAACGGACTTGGGCTTTTCCGAAGGCATGTCCATCACGCTGCTGTCACACGGCCTGCTCAAACGCGGGCCTTACGCGGTGCGGCTGGGCAATTTGTCCCAGTTCGCATTGAGGAGACCGGAGGCGGCGAAGATCATGTGTCGCGTGGAAGAGTGAAAATCACTCTTTTTTCACGAAGAATCTTGTGATGACTGCGAGTCGATTCGCCCTGCTGGGCGCGCCCAACTGTGGCAAGACGGTTTTGTTCAACGGCCTGACCGGCTCCAATGCCAAGGTGGCCAACTATGCCGGTGTGACGGTGGACCGGCGCGAAGGCCGGTTTGTTGACGACCCGAACGTGGTGGTGATTGACCTGCCCGGCACTTACAGCCTGCGAGCAACCAGCCCTGATGAAAAGGTGGCGCGCGACGTGGTGCTGGGCAAGCTCGGGCAGCAGCCTGACGCCATTGTCTCCGTGGCCGACGCGACCAACCTACGCATGACGCTGCGCATGGTGCTGGAGGTGAAGACGCTGGGCTTGCCCATGGTGGTTTCGCTCAACTTGAGTGACGTGGCGCGCCATCGTGGCCTGAAGATTGACGCGGCCAAGCTTAGTGAACTGCTGGGTGTGCCTGTGCTGGAGACGGCGGCCATTGACAGCCGCAGCATGCGCGCCGTGCGCGAGGCGGTGGCCAGGCTGCCGCGCAAGACTGAAGGTGCCGCTCATGCCCTCACGCTCGGAGAGGCGGAAAAACGGCTTGACGCGCTGGACAGCAACGCCCTTTATGCGCAGGTCGAAGACATCCTGCGCCAGGTGGTGCGCCACGAACTCACCCTGCCCGCTTGGCACCGCCAGTTGGATGCAATCGTGATGCACCCGGTCTGGGGCATGCTGATTCTCATGCTGATCCTCATGCTGGTATTCCAGGCGGTTTACGCCTGGGCCGAGCCGGTGATGGGGATGATTGAAGATTCGTTCGCCTGGCTGGGCGATGTGATTACGGAGAACATGGATGAAGGCCCGCTAGCCAGTCTCATCAAAGACGGCATCCTGGCCGGCGTGGGCAGCGTGCTGGTGTTTCTGCCGCAAATCACGATCCTGTTTGCCTTCATCTTGCTGCTGGAAGACTCCGGTTATCTGCCGCGCGCGGCGCTGCTGCTGGACAACGCCATGTCGCGCAGCGGCCTGTCGGGCCGCGCCTTCATTCCGCTGCTGTCCAGCTTTGCCTGCGCCGTGCCTGCCGTGATGGCGGCGCGCACCATTCAAGACCCGCGCGAGCGCCTGGTCACCATCGCCATTGCGCCCATGCTCACCTGTTCGGCGCGGCTGCCCATTTACGCGCTCATCATCGCCGCCGTCATTCCTGACGAAACCGTGCTGGGCATCTTCAACCTGCAAGGCCTCACGCTCTTTGGCCTTTACCTGGCAGGCATTGTGTCAGCGGGTTTCACGGCCTGGGTGCTCAAGGTGCTGGCGCGCAAGCGCGGCCACGTGCAGCAGTTTCCGCTGCTGATGGAGCTGCCCACCTTCCGCATGCCCAACTTCAAGCACATCCTCATCAGCCTGTGGGGCAAGGTCAAAGCCTTTTTGATGCGCGCGGGCACGGTGATTTTTGCCCTGAGCGTGGTGCTCTGGGCGCTGGTGAGCTTTCCCGGCGCGCCCGAAGGTGCCACGCAGCCGGCCATTGACTACAGCATCGCAGGCCATTTGGGTCATCTCATTCAGCCGTTTTTCGCGCCGCTGGGCTTTACCTGGCAGATGTGCATCGCCATGATTCCCGGCATTGCCGCGCGCGAAGTGGTTGTTTCGGCCCTGGGCACTGTCTATGCCATGACAGCCAGCTCCGAAGAAGCGCTGGAAACGGCCCTCATCCCCGTGGTGCACGACAACTGGGGTCTGCCCACCGCCTTTGCCTTTCTGGCCTGGTACATCTACGCGCCCATGTGTCTGGCCACGCTGGCCACCATCCGGCGCGAAACCAATTCGGCCCGCCACACTCTGATGATCACGGGCGGCCTGTTTGCCGCAGCCTACTTGTTCGCCCTCATCGTCTATCAGATTGCATCAAGGATTTTGGGATGACACAGCAAATCATCGTCGGCCTCATCGTCGCCGCCTGTTTTATCTACATGCTGCGCAAATTCGTTTTTCGCAAGAAAACCGCTGGCGGCGCCTCAGGCTCTGCTTGCAGCAAGTGCAACGGTTGCAGTGAAGGCAGCAAGGGCGGCGGCTGCCATTGAAGCCACGCCCGGCGCGAGGCAGGGCGCGACTGGGCAATGGAAGCGGGAATTCCGGATCGCCCTGCCTGTCAAGCTGCCTAAAAGGCTGTTCGCAAGAGACAAAAAACGGACGAGCTTTTTGGCGGCGGCTAGACGCAAACCGCAAACGGGCTGGCTGGTGGTTGAACGGTTGCGGCGCCATAGACCGACGGGGTCGCTTTTTGCGCTCGCAGCCGGACATTGAATGAAGCTGTTGCTCATTTATCCATAGCATGATGTCCGAGTGGACACTGGGCAAAACGGCGTTTTGCTTCTATTCAGTTCGCTTCTTTTTTGAGGGGTTGCCAGAGACTGCTGCGGAGGTCGAAGGGGTGCATCTGGGGGCGGCAAGACGCAAATCGCAGACGGGTCTTGCGGCTCAAGAGAATTTGCAACGCCCCAGAGCCGCTCGAGGCCGCATTTTTCGCTCCACGGACAGACTCCAATCTGGCTCTTAAAGCAGGAGCGAATTCAAAAGGGTGCAAAGGCCGCTTTGCGCACTGTTTATCAAGGCCTATTGCTATGGTTTCAGAAGCGAAATTGAGCCGTTCCCCTGTCTTGCGCGCATGAGGCCGCGCCTATTTACATCTGCACTTTTTTCTTGCGGGCTGCTGAGGTGCGCGCCCTGAAAAGGCCGGGGCGCCGGACTGACACTCGCGGCGCACTTTCCACTGCGCCCTGCTGAGCCGCAGGGCCGCGCTCTGCCTTCGGCCAGCCGTTCTTCAGATCAGCGCGCCGCGCAGGGAGTGCGGCATGGCTTCGGTGATGCGCACGTCAATCATCTGGCCAATGAGGCGCGCGGGCTGCTCGCCGCCGCTGAAATTGACGGCGCGGTTGCATTCGGTGCGGCCCATGAGTTCCTGCGGATTCTTGCGCGAGGGGCCTTCCACCAGGATGCGCTGCACGGTGCCCACGCGGCTGGCGCTGATGGCGCGCTCGCTTTGCTCCAGCGCGGCCTGCACGCGCTGCAAGCGGCGCAGCTTGACGTCGTGCGGGGTGTCGTCTTGCAAATTGGCGGCGGGCGTGCCGGGGCGGGGGCTGAAGATGAAGCTGAAGGAGTTGTCGTAGCCCACATCGTCGATGAGCTTCATCATCTTGTCGAAATCGGCGTCGGTTTCGCCCGGAAAGCCCACGATGAAGTCGCTGGAGAGGCTGATTTGCGGGCGCACGGCGCGCAGGCGGCGGATGATGCTTTTGTATTCCATGGCGGTGTAGCCGCGCTTCATGGCCATGAGGATGCGGTCGGAGCCGTGCTGCACGGGCAGGTGCAGGTGGCTGGCGAGCTTGGGCACCTTGCCGTAAACGTCAATCAGGCGCTGGGTGAATTCGTTGGGGTGGCTGGTGGTGTAGCGGATGCGTTCGATGCCCGGTATTTCGGCCACGTATTCGATGAGCAGGGCGAAGTCGGCGGTTTCGCCGCTGCCGCCCATCGGGCCGCGATAGGCGTTCACGTTCTGGCCCAGCAGCGTCACTTCCTTCACGCCTTGCGCGGCCAGGCCGGCGATTTCGGTGAGCACGTCGTCAAACGGGCGGCTGAATTCTTCGCCGCGCGTGTAGGGCACGACGCAGTAGCTGCAATATTTGGAGCAGCCTTCCATGATGGAGACAAAGGCCGTGGCCCCTTCCACGCGGGCGGGCGGCAGGTGGTCGAATTTTTCGATTTCGGGAAAGCGGATGTCCACCTGCGGCGCGTTCTGGCGGCGGCGCTCGGCCAGCAAATCGGGCAGGCGGTGCAGGGTTTGCGGACCGAAGACAACATCGACATACGGCGCGCGCTCGATGATGGCCTCGCCCTCCTGGCTGGCCACGCAGCCGCCCACGCCGATGAGCGTGCCTTTGTCCTTGAGGTGCTTGATGCGGCCCAGGTCAGAGAAGACTTTTTCCTGCGCCTTCTCGCGCACGGAGCAGGTGTTGAAGATGACCAGGTCGGCCTGCTCCGGGTCGTCGGTGGACTCGTAGCCTTCGGCGGCGGCCAGCACGTCAGCCATCTTGGCCGAGTCGTATTCGTTCATCTGGCAGCCAAAGGTCTTGATGAAGACTTTGCGGGACATGGCGAAAGTTTTCGTGGGAAGTTTGATGGAAGCGGGCAGCGACAGCTTCTGGAAAAGGAGCAAATTCAAGGCATCTGAAAACACCGCCTGCGCCCATGCAGTATGGACGTCATGCTATGAAACAAGGAGCGGAACCTGGTTCAAGGCGGCGCTTCGCGTGCGTCTGCCCGTTCACGGCTCGCGTTCAGTTGCCGCGATACGGGTTGCGCTCCGTGTCGTTGAAGGGGCGCGGGCGAATCAGGCGGGACTGGTTGATCTCGCTGATTTCCTCGGCCGTGAGAATCCAGATTTCACGCAGTTCGCCGCTGGGGCCCAGCGCGTAATTGACCATGTGCGTCTGTCCGGTGAGCGCGCCGGAGAGCATCACGCGGTTGGTTTCGCTGCGGATGCGTGTGCCTGCCGCCAAAAGCATGGGCTTGCCGTCCAGCGTGATGTGAGGCGGCTCGCCAAAGGCGATGACGCCGTGTTCCACGCCAGCCGGGAAAAAGCGCCGCACCTGCTGGGCCTGCACCTGTTGCGCTTGCGCGCTGCCTGCCAGCGCACACAGCGTAAGGCCGCAGGCAGCCAGGGCGGATGCAAGTGCGGGGCGAATGGGTTTCATGATGGCTCCCTGAAAGCGAGAAAGCAAATGAGAAAGCGACTGCGCCGGGCCCGCGCCAGGCAGAAAAAAAGGCACTGGGCGAATCAGCCCGGTGCCTTGATGCTGCGCTGCGCGAAACGGGCGCTTGCGAAGGTTTTTTGAAAGGAAGTCTGGTGGCGCTTCACGGACTCGAACCGCGGACCTGTGGATTATGATTCCATCGCTCTAACCGACTGAGCTAAAGCGCCAAAGGTGCGAATTGTATCACCGGTTGGTAAACTGCGCGGGGCGCTTGTTCAAGAAAGCGTCCATGCCTTCTTTCTGGTCTGCCGTGGCAAACAGGGCGTTGAACAGGCGCCGCTCGTGCATCACGCCATCGCTCAAGGCGCTTTCAAAGGCGCGGTTCACGCATTCCTTGGCGGCCATCACGGCCACCTGGCCAAAGCTGCAAATGGCCTCGGCGGCCTTCAGCGCCTCGCCCATCAAATCTTGCACGGGCACGACGCGGCTGACCAGGCCGGCGCGCTCGGCTTCCTGCGCGTCCATCATGCGGCCCGTGAGGATCATGTCCATGGCCTTGGCCTTGCCCACGGCGCGGGGCAGGCGCTGCGTGCCGCCTGCGCCGGGGATGATGCCCAGCTTGATTTCAGGCTGGCCGAATTTGGCGTTGTCGGCGGCAATGATGAAGTCGCACATCATCGCCAGCTCGCAGCCGCCGCCCAGCGCAAAGCCGCTGACGGCGGCAATCACGGGCTTGCGAATGCTGCGGATGGTTTCCCAGTTGCGGGTGATGAAGTTGCCCTTGTAGGCATCAACGAAGCTCAGCTTCTGCATGGCCGCAATGTCCGCGCCAGCGGCAAAGGCGCGCTCGCTGCCGGTGAGGATGATGCAGCCCACTTTGTCATCGGCGTCAAACGCCTTGAGCGCCAGCCCCAGCTCGTCCATCAGCTGGTCATTGAGCGCGTTGAGCTGCTGCGGGCGGTTGAGGGTGATGACGCCAATGCGCTCATTGCTTTCGGTGCAGGTCTGAATCAGTTCATAAGACATGGTTTGTTGTCCCTATGCAGGGGTCTGGTTGATAACGGGCGCGCACTATAGCCCCGGCATGCGGCATCGGGCCTTCTTTGCCTGCTCATGCTTGCGGGCGCAAGGGTGCAAGAGCGCACAATGCGCATTCGCTTCTTTTTGCTTGCACGGAAAGGATTTGCCATGAGATTCACCGCCTTGCTTGCCGCCGGCGCTGCCGCGCTCTTGCTGACCGCCTGCGCTGGCGTGCGCCAGATTGACGCTGATGTGGAATCAGCCGCCGTTGCAGCGCCCGCTGTATCGGCTGGCGCTGCCGCCCTGGCGGGCGCGCACTACCGCTTTGAGCAGCTGCCATTGCAGGCGGGCCAGCCGGGCACGGCGCGCGTGCAGGCGCTGGCGCAGGCCGCGCTGACGCGCGCCGGACTGGTGCGCGATGACGCAGCCGCCCGCATCACCGTGCAGGCCAGCGCGCACGTCACGCCGCAGTGGGTCAATCCCTGGGGCGATCCTTATTACGGCTGGGATGACGGCTGGGGCTTTTGGCCGGGGCGCTTTTATTTCGGCCTGGGCACGGGCAGCTTCTATGGCGGCGCGTGGATGTGGGACACCCCCACGCGCTACTACGCCAGCCGCGTGAGCCTGATCATGCGCGACGCCCGCAGCGGCCAGGTGCTGTATGAAACCCGCGCCCAGCACGATGGCGCGCGCGGCGCATCCGACACCGTGCTGCAAGCGCTGTTTGATGCCGCGCTGCAAGGCTTTCCCACCCCGCCCGCAGGCTGGCGGCGCGTGGTCATTCCGCTGGGCGAGGCCAGCCGCTGACGCGCGCGCCAGCGCTCCGCCCCATCTGACGCCCCATGCAGGCCACGCGCATCATCGCCATCCGCCACGGCGAAACCGACTGGAACCGCGCCAGCCGCATGCAGGGCCATCTGGATGTGCCCCTGAACGCGCACGGCCAGTGGCAGGCGCGGCAAACCGCCCGCGCGCTGGCGGGCGAGAGCGTGGCCGCCGTCTATAGCAGCGATTTGCAGCGCGCCAGCGCCACCGCGCGCGCCATTGCCCAGGCTTGCGGCGCGCCGCTCGTGCTGGAGCCAGGCTTGCGCGAACGCAACCTGGGGCGCTTTCAGGGCTGGACTTTCGAGCAAGTGCAGGCGCAGTTTCCCGAAGAAGCCGCGCGCTGGCGCGGGCGCGACATCACCTACGCCCCTGAAGGCGGCGAAACGCTGACGGACATCCAGCGCCGCATCCTTTCCACCGCCGCCCGTCTGGCCCAAAGGCACGCAGGCGGGCAAATCGTCCTCGTGGGCCACGGCGGCATGCTCGACATGCTCTACCGCCATGCCATGCGCCTGCCCCTGCAAGAGCCGCGCAGCTGGCCGCTGGCCAATGCCGCCATCAACCGCCTGCTTTACACGCCCGAGGGCCTGACCCTCATCGCCTGGGCCGATACTTTCCACTTTGACCAACAGGAACCGCTTGATGAACGCAGCCAGTAATCACCAAAGCCGCTTTGCCGCCCTGCAAGGCCAGAAGCCCGACGCCATTGACACCCCCGCCCTCGTGCTGGATGCCGAAGCCGTCAATCGCAACATGCAGCGCATGGCTGAATTCGCGGCCAAGCACCAAATCAAGCTGCGCCCGCACGCCAAGCTGCACAAAAGCGCCGATATCGCGCGGCTGCAAATGCAGGCGGGCGCCGTCGGCGTGTGCGTGCAAACCGCGGGCGAAGGCGAGGCGCTGGCCGCAGGCGGCGTCAATGACATCTTCATCAGCAACGAAATCGTCTCCCCCGCCAAGCTGCGCCGCGTGGCTGGCCTGGCGCAGCTGCTCAAAAACCGCAGCGGCAAGCTCGCCATTGCCGTGGACAGCGACGAAGGCATTGACCGCCTTGCCCTGGCCATGCAAACCACCAGCGCCGCCATTGACGTGTTCATTGAAATCGACGTCGGCCAGGGCCGCTGCGGCGTTGCGCCCGGCCCTGCCGCCGTCGCCCTGGTCCAGCGCCTGCAAGGCAGCGCCCGCCTGCGCTACGCGGGCCTGCACGCTTACCACGGCGGCGCGCAGCACCTGCGCACCGTGGCCGAGCGCCGCAACGCGATCGGCCAGGCTGCCTTGCGCGTGGCCGCCACGCGCGACGCGCTGGCCCAGGCCAATCTGGCGCCCGCCATCATCACCGGCGGCGGCACCGGCACCTTCGGCCTTGAAGCGGCCAGCGGCCTGTGGAACGAGCTGCAACCCGGCAGCTTCCTGTTCATGGACGCCGACTACGCCCGCAACGAACGCGACAACGCCCAGCCTGCCTTCGAGCAGGCCCTTTTCGTCAAATCGCAAGTCATCAGCGTGCAGGACGGGCACGCCGTCTGCGACGCAGGCTGCAAGAGCATTGCGCTCGACAGCGGCCCGCCCCTCGTGCATGCCCTGCCTGGTCAGCCCGCCCTCATCTACGCCAGCGGCGGCGACGAACACGGCATCCTGCGCCCCGCCACGGCTGGCGGCCCCCTGCCCGCCGTGGGCGACACCGTCTGGCTCATTCCCAGCCACTGCGATCCCACCGTGAACCTGCACGACGCCATGATTGCCGTGCAAGGCGGCCTGGCCGCAGGCGCCGTCTCCGCCGTGGTGCGCGTGGACGCGCGCGGGGCCTGAGAACCTGTTTGGCAAACGGGTTTTAAGTTCCAGGCCGCGCGCCGCAAGCTTGGCGCGGCGGGCCAGAAGGCATCAGAAACAGGAGCAAATATAAAGGGGGCAAAATGCCTTCTGGCGCAGTTTCTTCTAGGACATCACGCTACGAATAAAGGAGCGGAATAAAGGGGCGGAATAGGCCGCTTGGCTGCGGCTTTCGCCCTGCCTGTCCTGATTCGTCTTGCGCGCTTTCGCGGGCCAGCGCGCGGGCAGGCGCTCACGCCGCTGGCAGGCGCAGGCTCATGCGCAGGCCGCCAGCGGGAGATTCGCCCGCCTCGATGCGGCCGCCGTAGGTTTCGGCCATGTCGCGCACGATGTCCAGGCCCAGGCCGGAGCCGGGGCGGTTTTCGTCCAGGCGCGCGCCGCGCTGGAAGATGCGCTGGCGCTGCCCGGCGGGGATGCCGGGGCCGTCGTCGTCCACGGTAATCAGCAGACTGCCGCCTTCGATGGCGGCGGCGGCGGTGATGCGCCGCGCGGCCCATTTGCCGGCGTTGTCCATCAGATTGCCCAGCATTTCGTAGAGGTCTTGCGGCTCGCCCTTGAAGGCCAGGGCCTCGCCGGCCTGCACATCGAAAGTCACGCCGCGCCCGGCGTGCAGGCGCTGCATGGTGCGCGCCAGCGCCTGCATGGCGGGCCGCACGGGGGTGCGCAGGCCGGTGGCGCGGGTGGCGGCGGCGGCGCGCGCGCGGGCCAGGTGGTAGTCCACCTGGCGGCGGGCGTTGTCCACTTGCTCTTGCACCAGGCGGGCCAGCGGCCCGCTTTCGGCGGCGGCGGCGTTGCCCATGATGGACAGGGGCGTGTGCACGGCGTGCGCCAGATTGCCCGCTTGCGTGCGGGCGCGCTGCACCATGCGGGCGTTTTCGCCGAGCACGTGGTTGAACTCGCTGACCAGCGGCTGCACTTCTTGCGGAAAGCGGCCTTGCAGCGCGTCGGCCTCGCCCCGGCGCACGGCGGCCAGGCGCTGGCGCAGCAGGTGCAGCGGGCGCAGCGCCAGATGCAACTGCACGGCCACGGCGGCGGCCAGCCCGGCGGCCAGCGTGCCCAGGGCGATGAGCAGCAGGCGGGTAAAGCCTTGCAGCGGCTCGGCCACCAGGGCGTGGTCGGCCGCCACGGTCAGGCGCAGCGGGGGCGCTTCGTCTTCGGGCAGTTGCAGGATGCGGGTGAGCGCCAGCAGCTGCCGGCCTTGCCCGTCTTGCAGCCGCGCAGCGGCAAAGCTGCCAGCGCCGCCGCCCAAGCCGCCGCCAGAGCCGTCTTGGGCCGATGGCGGCGGGGCCGGGGCCGTGGCGGGCAGGGGCAAGGTCTGGTCCCACAGCGAGCGCGAACGGGCGGCGGCAGGCTGGGTCACGGAGAAAGCGCCATCGCCACGGGCCTGGAGCCGGTCGATTTGCCAATACACGCCCGAAAGCGGGCGCGACAGGCGCGGATCGCCCGGCTCGGGCGCAAGCGTGATGCTGCCGCCGGGCGAGAGATTGACGGCCGCCGAGAGCTGGTCCAGCTGCACCGCCAGCTGCGCCTGCCACTGCGCGGTGATGTGTTCCTGAAACAGATTGCGCAGCCCCCAGCCGGCCAGCGCCAGCGCCAGCGCAATCCACGCCAGCGCGCCCGCCAGCAGCCGCGCGCGCAGGGAACGCAGCCAGCCGCCGCCAGCGGATGACTCATGGGCAGGGCCGGATGGGGCGGCATCAGCCGCAGCGCGCGCGCCGCCCTCGCCCGGCGCGGCCTGGGCCTTGTGCGCTGCGCTCATGCCGCTGGCGCTTCCACCAGCCGGTAGCCCATGCCGCGCACGGTTTCAATCAGGCCGGGCGGCAGCTTTTTGCGCAGGCGGCCCACGAACACTTCGATGGTGTTGGAATCGCGGTCGCCGTCTTGCGGGTAGATGTGCTCCGAAAGCTCGGTGCGCGAGAGCACCTGCCCCTTGCGCTGCATCAGCAGCGACAGCAGCTTGAACTCGTGGCTCGTCAGCGTCAGCGGCATGCCGTCCACCAGCACGCGCGCCTGGCGCGTGTCCAGCAGGATGGGGCCGCAGCGCCACTCGGCGCTGGTGTGCGCACCCGCGCGGCGCAGCAAGGCGCGCAGCCGCGCCAGCAGCTCTTCCATGTGAAAGGGCTTGGCCAGGTAGTCATCCGCGCCTGCGTCAATACCCGCCACCTTCTCGTGCCAGGCGCTGCGGGCCGTGAGAATGAGCACCGGCATGCCGCGCCCCACGCTGCGCCAGTGCCGCAGCACCGTCAGCCCGTCCATGCCCGGCAGGCCCAAATCCAGCACAGCGGCGTCAAACGACTCCACATCGCCCAGGTAGTGCGCCTGCTCGCCGTCGGCCGCTTCTTCCACCGTGTGCCCGGCGGCGGCAATGGCCTGCACCAGCTGCCGGCGCAGCGTGGCTTCGTCTTCCACAACGAGGATGCGCATCTTCAGTCCTTCCTTGACTTTTGCTTGACCTTGAGCACCGCGCCGCTGGCGGCGTCCACCTCCAGCTTCACCACCCGCCCATCGGCTTGCAGCAGGCGGATTTCATAAATCAGCCGCCCGTGCTCGCGCACCAGCTCCACGTTCACGGCCCGGCCCTGAAACTGGCGCTCCACCTGATCGAGCACCACGCGCAGCGGCAAGGCGCGCCCCTGTTCCACGGCGCGGCGGGCGCGGTCGTGATCATCGTCGTCGTCATCATCGTCGTCGTCATCGGCGCGCGCGGGCAGCGCGGCCAGCAGCGTGGCGGCCAGGGCGGAATGCAGGGACTGAAACAGGAAATGGCGGCGCTTCATGGCAGGGCGGATTGTGGGAGTGAGAAACGGCGGCACAGGCAGCAGCACGGGCGCAAGGCGGCGCAAACGCCTTGTGTGTAACCGCAACCGTAACCGCGCGCGCCTGAATGCAGGCTGAACACGCCTTTCAGCCCTGATTCAGCGCAGGCGCTGAAAATGCGCAAACCGTTTGCAAACCGGGCCTGAATGGAAAATGAACGCCTTTTTCACTTTTCATTCGGCGGCGCTTTTGAAAAACAGGCGCTCCGCTTTTGCCGGCCTGCGTATTGAAAACCTGAATGCGGAATGAATAAAACCTTCAGCCTGAATTCAGTCTGGTTTTTCAACAATACGCAGCGCCGCCATTGAGGCGGATTTTCAACCCTTTGATTCATACAGGAGAAACCTTCATGAACGCCACCCGATCCCTCCTCGCCGCAGCCGCCCTCGCCTCGGCCATGCTTGTCGGCGCCAGCGCCCTGGCGCAGGCCGCCCAGCCCGCTGCCCCCCGCGCCGCGCAAGCCACCCAGACCGCCGCGCCCGCCCTGAATATCCGCCAGATTCATGACCGCGTGGAAGCCGCCGGTTACGTGAATATCCGGGAAATCGAGCTGGAAAAATATGGCCATTACAAAGTCAAGGCCCGCAACGCCCAAGGCGGCCGCGTCAAACTGCACGTGAACGCGCAAACCGGTGAAATCGAACGCAACCGCTTTGACGACTGAAAGCCGCCATTTCACTGAACCCCTTTTTCATTCAGCAAAGGAAAATCCATCATGATGACCGCCCGCTTTTTGCGCCCGCTTTTCGCCGCCGCTGCCCTGGCCGCCACGCTCACCGGCGCAGCCGCCCATGCCCAGCAAGCCGCCGCCACGGCGGCGCAGACCGCGCCCGCCGCCGCGCAGCCCATCCTGAACATCGGCCAAATCCATGACAAGCTGCAAGCGGCAGGCTATACCGACATACGCGAAATCGAGCTGGAAAAGCGCGGCTTCTACGAAGTCAAGGCGCGCGACGCGCAGGGCCAGCCCGTCAAGCTCCACGTGAGCGCCGCCACCGGCGAAGTGGACCGCAGCCGCGCGCGCTGAGAACCGGTTCAAAGCGCGCAGAAGGCCGGGCGGGCAAGGCATGCGCAGAGGCCGGAGACGGCGCTTTATTCAGCTCTTTTATTCATAGCAATGCCTCTTGGTGGATATTGCGCAGAACGGCATTTCATGCCCTTCAAATCCGCTCCTGTTTTTAATGCTGCGCTTTGATGTCCGGCGCAGGCGGGGCCGGCGCGGAGGGCTGCCCCGCCTGCCTGCCTGGCCTGCGGCCCTGCGCCACAATGCCGCGCATGACTGAACAACACACCGACAGCGGCCTGGCCGCCCTCATGGACACCCTGGGCCGCCAGGCCCGTGCCGCCGCAGCGCACATGGCCCGCGCCAGCGCCGCCAGCAAAAGCCGCGCCTTGCGCGCGCTGGCGCGGCTGCTGCGCGAAAACGCCGCCGCCTTGCAAGAGGCCAATGCACGCGATCTGGCCCGCGCCAGCGAACTGAGCGCGCCCATGCGCGAGCGCCTCAAGCTCACGCCCGCCATCATCGAAACGGCCGCGCAAGGCTGCGAGCAGCTGGCGGCCATGCCCGACGTGATTGGCGAAATCACCGGCCTGCGCCAGCAGCCCAGCGGCATCCGCGTGGGGCAAATGCGCGTGCCGCTGGGCGTGTTCGGCATGATTTACGAAAGCAGGCCGAACGTGACCATCGAGGCGGCGGCGCTGTCCATCAAAAGCGGCAACGCCTGCATCCTGCGCGGCGGCAGCGAAGCCCTGACGTCCTGCCAGGCGCTGGCTGCCCTGTGCGCGCAGGCGCTGGAAGAAAGCGGCCTGCCCGCGCACGGCGTGCAGCTGGTGCCCACGGCCGATCGCGCCGCCGTGGGCGCGCTCATTGCCATGCCGCAATATGTGGACGTCATCATCCCGCGCGGCGGCCGCAGCCTGATCGAGCGCATCAGCGCCGAAGCCAAAGTGCCCGTCATCAAGCACCTGGACGGCGTGTGCCACACCTACGTGGACGAGCCGTGCGACGAAGACCTGGCCCTGAAAGTGGCCGACAACGCCAAAACCCAGAAATACAGCCCCTGCAACGCCACCGAAACGCTGCTGGTGGCCCGTGGCGTGGCGGCAAGCTTTCTGCCGCGCATGGCCGCCATCTACGCGGCCAAAGGCGTGCTCATGCGCTGCGACGCCGAAAGCCTGGCGCTGCTTGAAAAATGGCGGCAAAGCCTGCCGCCCGGCCAGCCGCAGCCGCAACCACAGCCGCAACTGGCCGCCGCGCAAGAAGAAGACTGGCGCGCCGAATACCTGGCGCCCATCATCGCCATCAAGGTCGTGGCGGGGCTGGATGAAGCCATGGCCCACATCAACCACTACGGCAGCCACCACACCGACGCCATCCTCACCAGCAGCCACGCGCACGCCCAGCGCTTTTTGCGCGAAGTGGACTCGGCCAGCTGCATGGTCAATGCCAGCACGCGCTTTGCCGACGGCTTTGAATACGGCCTGGGCGCGGAAATCGGCATCAGCACCGACAAATTCCACGCGCGCGGCCCCGTGGGCATTGAGGGGCTGACCTCGCTCAAATGGGTGGTGCTGGGCGAAGGGCATATCCGGCAGTGAGCGCGCGCGGCAATCCACAGGCCGTTTTCCGGGTGCTGGAAAGCATAATTTACGCTCCTTGTTTTAGAGCATGACGTCCTAGTGAAACGGGCGCAGGAGCCATTTTCAAGGCGCAAAATTCGCTCCTGTTTTTGATGTGCAGAACTGCGCTGGCAAGCAAAGCGGCGGGGCGGACCTTGAGCCTGGAGCGGCCGGTTCACGGCCTGCCCGCAGGAAGCCGTCCTTTTCGCCGCTTTTTTCGCGCCTGCGGACAGGCGCTTGCAAGACTGCGCACCTGGGAGCCTTTCGCAAAAGGCCGGCATCTCGCGGCCTAGAATGCGCCAGCTGCTGTCTGGCCCCTTTTCCCTTCCTGCCGCGAAAGACCCTGACACATGGTTCCCCACCTCACCACCGCCCTGACCGGGCCGATCAACGAGCTTGAACAACGCATCCTCGACGCCACGCCCGTCATCGAGCGCTGGTTCCGCCTGGAGTGGATGGAGCACACGCCGCCCATTTATTGCGCCGTGGACGTGCGCAACGCCGGCTTCAAGCTCGCGCCCGTGGCGGCCGATCTTTTCCCGGACGGCTGGCAGCACCTGGCCGACAGCATGATGCCTCTGGCGGCGCAGGCGGCGCAGGCGGCCATCGAAAAAATCTGCCCTGAAGCGCGCAACCTGCTCATCATTCCCGAAAACGGCACACCGCAGCCGGACTACCTGGCCGGACTGGAGCGCCTGCGCGACATCTTCCGCATGGCGGGCCTGAACGTGCGCTACGGCTCCATCGACCCGGCCATTGCCAGCGCGGCCAGCTACGCCGCCGCCGATGGCCAGCTGCTCACCTTTGAAGCCGCGCAGCGCAGCGCCTACCGGCTGGGGCTGGATCACTTCACCCCCTGCACCATCTTGCTCAACAACCGGCTCAACGCGGGCGCGCCGGGCATTCTGGAAGAGCTGCACGAGCAATACCTGCTGCCGCCCTTGCAGGCGGGCGGCAGCGTGCGGCGCAAGAGCGTGTTCCACCACTGCTATGCCGAGGTGTGCAAGCGCTTTGGCAAGCTCATCGGCATTGACGCCTGGCTGCTCAACCCGCTGTCAGCCGTCACCGGCCCCATTGACCTGCACACGCAGGCCGGGGCCGACCAGCTGCGCGCCGCCGTAGACGCGCTGCTGGCGAAGGTGCGGCGCAAATACAAGGAATACGGCATTCATGAAAAGCCCTTCGCCGTGGTCAAGGCCAATCTGGGTTCCAGCAGCATGCCCGCCATGGCCGTGCATGACGCGCGCGACATCGCCCCCTTGCCCGCGCCCAAGCCAGCCAGGGGCAAGGGCGGCAAGGGCAAGGCCGCTGCGGCGGAGCCGGCCGAATACGTCGTGCAAGAAGGCGTGCTCACGCAAGAGCGGCTGGACAGCGCCACGGCCGAGCCGGTCATCTACACCATTGACCGCTACGTGGTCGGGGGCTTTTACCGCCTGAACGCCGGGCGCGGCTCCGGCGAAGTGCTGGACACGCCCGACGCCCGCCAGCGCCCCCTGGCCCTTGCAGGCAGCGACCACCTGCCCCGCCCCGGCGCCAAACCCGGCGCCAGCGCCCCCAACCGCTTTTACATGTACGGCGTGGCGGCCCGCCTGGCGCTGGTGGCCGTCAGCTACGAGATGGAGTCCACCGACCCCGAGCTGATGGAAGCGTGAGCCGCTGCAAAACGGGGCCGCCGGGGCGGCTCTGAAGAAGCCCGCGCGGCGGCGGCGAAGGAGGAAAGCGGCCTGAATCCGCTCCTTAATCCATAGCATGATGTCCTGGTGGAATGGGCGCGAGAGCGGTTTTATCCCCTTTGAATTCGCTCCTGTTTCTGATGCCTCTTGGCTGGGGCCTGCCCGAAGTCAGGGCGGCAGGGGCTGCCAGCGCACGCGGTGCGCGTCTTCAATGCGGTCCAGCTTCAATTTCAGCTTGCCGGGGGCGGTCACGGGCACGGTGTCCAGATGGCTGATTTCACGCAAGTCCAGCGAGCCGCCCGCCGCGCGAATGCGCAGCGCCTGCACGTGGCGGGCGTTCACCTCGATGTCGGGCTGCTCCAGCCAGCTGCGCGATTCCTCTTCTTCTTTGGGGCACAAGGCAGAGCTGTCCGTGGCGTCGATATGCAGCTGGCCGATGTGTGTTTCGCCCACCACGGCGATGCGCTGGCCGCGCAGCGTCAGGGCGGGCAGCGTGTCTTTTTCTGCCGTGTCCGGCTTTTGACCGCAAGGCTGGCATGACGTGTCAAACAGGCGCAGCGAACAGGCTTGCACTTCAGCCACTTGCATGGGCAAGGCGATCGAGTCCACCATCGGCACGCGCACTTGTTGCGCCGCATCCGCGCGGGGGCGGATGTAGAGGGTGTCGCCTTTGACTTGCAGATCGACCAACGCGCCGGCCTCGCCGCCCACGGCCCGGTCAATCTTGATTTCAGGCGCTTGCGTGGCAGACCATGTCAGCCGGATGCCGGGGACGTAGTAGCGCTCCCCGGTTTGGCTCTGGTCCACCACCACGCGCCGCACGCTTTGCGCCGCGCCTTCGGGCCAGGCCAGGCGCTTTTCGTCAAATGCGTCGGGCATGAGCCACTCGGGCAGGGCAAAGCACAGCCAGAACAGCACGATGGCCGCTGCCAGCAGCGGCGCGGCCAGAGAGCGGGGACGGCCGGGCGCGTTCATGCCAGCTCCTTTTCGCGCAAGGCGCGCCAGCTTGCCAGCCACAGCAGCGCGGGCACGCCCAGCCAGAAGGCCGTCGCCAGCAGGCTGGCCCACAAGGGCAGCGGGCGCGAGCGCAGCCAGGCGTCAAACAGCACGTAGTCCCATCTGGAACTGTTGCCCAGGCCCGCCAGCAGCACCAGCGTGATCAGGCCCAGCGCAATGAGCAGCAGCAGCGCGCGCAGCGCCGCATGGCGGCCAAACCAGGTGAGCGTGGCCGCCGCGTAGCCCATGAGCGCGGCATAGGCCAGCGCCAGCATGCCCTGCGCCACCAGGCCAGGCGCGTTTTTCAGCTGGCGCAAGGGCACAAACAGGGCGTAGTCGGCCGCATCGGGCGGGCGGCTCCAGTTGCCGCCGTGCCGCAGCATGTCTTCATACGCGCCCACGGCCAGCCCGTAGCCCACTTGCGCCGCCACGCCATACACCACGGCAAACACGGCGCTGTAAATCAGCGGCCAGACCAGCAGCGCCAGCAGCGCAGCCAGCAGCCATTTCTCGAAAACGGCGGCGGGCCGCATCAGATACACCAGCGCCGCCTCGCGCGAGCGCCACACGCCATGCAAACGGTGCGCCGCCAGATAGCCCGACAGCAGCAGGCCGGTGTAATAAAAGCCGGCTTGCGAACCGGATTGCATGCCGTGGCCGTAAGAGCTGACCGACAGCGCCATGACGGCCAGCAGCGCCAGCAGCACGCCCAGCGCCAGCGCCGCCACGGCCCAGCCGCGCCCATGCTCGCGCGCGTATTGGCGCGCCAGCCGCGCAAAGCGCCGGGGGCTGAAAAATGCCTGCTTCATGGCTGCGTCTCCTCTTGCGGCCAATGCCCTTGGGGCGGCTCGCCGGTTTCAGCGCCTTCATCGCCTATGGCCGCCAGCAGCGCCTGCGGCGCCAGGCTCAGCGCCTTGTAAAGCAGCTCCAGCTGCACGGGCGCGGCGGGCGCGTCAGGCGCTGCCGCTGGCTCGCGGCGCGCCACCCAGGCCCAGGGCGTGCGGGGCGATGGCGCGCCCAGCGGCTCGCGATGCAGCGTGGCGGCGGGCAAATCGGCCTCGCTGGCGGCCACGCCCATGTGCAGGCACTGCGCCAGGCGGGCCATGCTGGCGTCCAGCACGATGCGGCCCTGATCCATGAACCACAAATGGTTCAGCACGCTTTCCAGGTCATGCGCCTGATGCGTGCTGATGATGACCGTGCGCCACGCCTGCTCGGGCCGCGCCATGAGCGCGCGAAACTGCGCGCGGCTGACGATATCCAGCCCGTTGGTCGGCTCGTCCATCAGCAGCAGCGGCGTTTGCGCCGCCAGCGCAAAGGCGATGGCCGCCTTCTTTTTCTGCCCCAGGCTCATGCCCGCGAAAGGCTGCGCCAGCGGCACCTGCAACGCTTGCAGGCAGGCGGCATACAGCGCCGCGTCAAAGCGCGGCCAAAAACCGCCTTCCGTGCGCTGAAGCTCCAGCGGCGTGAGATTGGGCAGATGAAACTCCTCCGGCAGCAGATACACCTGCGCCAGAAACTGCGGCAGCCGCTGGCGCGGCACAAACCCCAGCGCCCGCACCTGCCCGCGCTGCGGCGCCAGCAGCCCCGCCAGCAGCTTCAGCAAAGTGGATTTGCCGCAGCCATTGCGCCCGAACAGGCCATAGACGCCCGGCTGGCGCGCCCGCACCGACAGCCCCTGATACAGCGGCTGCCGCCCCCAGGCAAAGTGCAGGCGCTGCACCGAAACGGGTTCTTCAGCAGGTGGGGGCGATGTCGCGGCGGGCATGGCGGTCAGCGGGAAACAAGGCCCGGCACTATATCGCGCCAGGCATCACAAAAACAGGAGCAAAATAATGGTACAAAAAGACCGCCTTGCGCAGTTTCCACTAGGACGTCATGCTATGAATCAAGGAGCGAAATAAGCCCCTTTTCAGCCCCCTTTTCAGCCAGCCATGCGCCATTCGCTACCCTGCCGCCCATCTTCTTGCTCCCTTTCTTGCCCCCTTCCTTGCCGTCATGTCCGCACCTGACCGCTATGCCGTCATCGGCCACCCCATCGGCCACAGCCTCTCGCCGCAAATTCACGCCCTGTTCGCCCGCGCCACGGGGCAGCGCATGACGTATGAGGCCATAGACGGCGGCGCGCAGCCCGGCGGCTTTGAGGCTGCACTGGCCGCCTTCATCGCCGCTGGCGGGCGCGGCCTGAACGTGACGCTGCCCTTCAAGCTGCGCGCCCTGGCCGCCGCCCACGCCGCCAGCGACGAGGCCCGCCTGGCCGGCGCGGCCAACACCTTGCGTTTTGACGCCGCAGGCCGCATCGAAGCGCACAACACCGACGGCGCAGGCCTGGTGCGCGACATCACCGCGCGCTTGCGCCAGCCCTTGCAAGGCCAGCGCGTGCTGTTGCTGGGCGCAGGCGGCGCAGCGCGCGGCGCACTGCTGCCGCTGGCCCGCGCGGGCATTGCCTGCCTGCGCATTGCCAACCGCAGCGCGGACAAGGCCGAAGCGCTGGCCGCCGAATTCGCCCCGCGCCTGCCTGGCTGCCCCGTGCGCGGCATGGGGCTGGAGCAGCTGGCGGCGCTGTCTGCGCCGCATGAGGGCTTTGACATCGTGATCAACGCCACCTCGGCCTCGCTGGCCGCGCAGTCGCCTGCCGTGCCCGCCGCGCTGCTGGCCGCCGCTGCCCTGGCGTACGACATGGTTTATGGCGCGGCCCCCACGCCCTTCATGCAGGCCGCCCGCGCGGCAGGCTGCCCGCGCCAGTCGGACGGCCTGGGCATGCTCGTGGAGCAGGCCGCCGAATCCTTTGCCTGGTGGCGCGGCCTGCGGCCTGACACCAGCGCAGCGCTCGACGCCGTGCGCGCCGCCTTGCAGGCGCAGCAGCGCGGCGCGGCGGCAGATCAGCGGCCATAGCAGCCCATCCATCAAGGCCGTCTGGCGCGGCGGAACACGCGCCAGACATGCGCCAGCAAGGCCGGAATCACTTCTGAAACAGGAGCAAATCCAGGACCTGAAAAATGGCATTTGCGCACGCTTCACTAGGGCGTAATGCTACTAATCAAATAGCAGGAATCAGTCCGCTACAGCAGCCCTGCGCCAGCTCCGGCGGGCGGTTTGCCCCCCCGGGCCGCCAGGCCAGGCGGGCTGCGCCAGGCCGCCCTTGCGTCGCTATGCTTGCCGCCCTTGCTTCTTTCTGTTTCAAGCCCCAACACCCAAACACAAGACATGACCCAGCCCAAAGTCCTGAACGTCGGCGGCAACTCCAAAGCCATTGCCCTGCCGCCCATTTTTGACGGCTACGAGCATCTGCTGCTGGACATAGACCCCACCGGCAAGCCCGATTTGCTGTGCGATGCACGCGAGCTGACCAGCACGCCCGCCGCCCAGTACGACGCCGTTTACTGCTCCCACAACCTGGAGCACTACTTCCGCCACGACGTGCCCAGGGTGCTGGCGGGCTTCATCCACGTGCTCAAGCCGCAGGGTTTTGCCTTCATCCGCGTGCCTGACATTCAGGAAGTGATGCGCATCGCCGTCGAGCGCCGCCTGGAGCCGGACGATGTGCTCTACCAAAGCGCCAGCGGCCCCATTCAGGTGCTGGACGTGCTCTACGGCTGGGGCGCGCAGATCGCCCGCAGCGGCGTGGACTTTTTCGCCCACAAAACCGGCTTCAGCCCCGCGCTGATGAACAAGACGCTGCGCGCCGCAGGCTTTGCCAACGTGTACATCGCCACAGGCAATCTGGAAGTGGGCGCGCTGGCCTTTCTGCAGCCGCCCGACGCCGCCACGCGCCAGAAGCTGGGCCTGCCAGCCAGCGGTTGAGCCGTATCTTGTGCTCCTTTATCCGTAGCGCAACGTCCTAGTAGAAGCTGCGCGGAGCGGCATTTCGGCCCCCTGATATTTGCTCCTGTTTCTGGGGCAAGGCAGGCGGGCTGGACGCGAGCAGGCGCTCAGCCCACGCGCCGCCAGGCCAGCGCCTCGCCCGCGCGCAGGGGCTTGAGCGAGCCTTCGCCCCAGGCGAAGCTCTCGGGCGCCGTCCAGCTCTCGCGCGCGAGCGTGATCTGGCTGCTGTTGCGCGGCAGGCCGTAAAAGTCTGGCCCGTGGAAGCTGGCGAAGGCTTCCAGGCGGTGCAGCGCGCCTGCGGCTTCAAAGGCTTCGGCATACATCTCCAGCGCGGCGTAGGCGGTGTAGCAGCCCGCGCAGCCGCTGGCGCACTCTTTCAGATGCGCGGCGTGGGGGGCCGAGTCGGTGCCCAGGAAAAAGCGCGGGTTGCCGCTGGTGGCCGCTTGCAGCAGCGCCTGGCGGTGCTCCTCGCGCTTGAGCACGGGCAGGCAGTAGTAATGCGGGCGGATGCCGCCAGTGAAGATGGCGTTGCGGTTGTAGAGCAGGTGGTGGGCGGTGATGGTGGCGGCCAGCCCTTCATCAGCCTGCGCCACGTATTGGGCGGCGTCTTGGGTGGTGATGTGCTCGAACACGATGGGCAGCGCCGGAAAGTCGCGCCGCAGCGGCGCGAGCACGCGTTCGATGAAGACGGCCTCGCGATCGAACAAGTCCACGGCCGGGTCGGTCACTTCGCCGTGCATGAGCAGCTTCAGGCCCAGGCGCTGCATGGCCTCCAGCGCGGGCCAGGTCTTGCGCAGATCGGTCACGCCCGCGTCGCTGTTGGTGGTGGCGCCGGCGGGGTAGAGCTTGAGGGCGTGTATGCCGGCTTCGCGCGCGCGCTCGATCTCCGCAGGCGGGGTGTTGTCGGTCAGATAAAGCGTCATCAGCGGCTCGAAGGCTGCGCCTTCAGGCAGGGCTTGCAGGATGCGCTCGCGGTAGGCCCGCGCCTGCGCGACGGTGGTCACGGGCGGGCGCAGATTGGGCATGATGATGGCGCGGCCAAACTGCGCGGCGGCATGCCGCATCAGCAGCGGCAGCACGGCGCCATCGCGCACGTGCAAGTGCCAATCATCGGGGCGGGTCAGAGTCAGGGTTGCGGGGGCAGTCATGGCGCGGGATTGTCCACGGGCCACGGCAGGCCGGAGGCCATGAATCAATAGGGCGCGCCGCTTTTGAGCAGCCGGGCGGCTTCGCGGGCGAAGTAGGTGAGCACGCCATCGGCGCCGGCGCGCTTGAAGGCCAGCAGGCTTTCAAGCATGGCGGCGTCGTGCGCGAGCCAGCCGTTTTGGGCGGCGGCCTTGAGCATGGCGTATTCGCCGCTGACCTGGTAGGCAAAAGTGGGCATGGCGAATTCGTCTTTCACGCGGCGCAGCACGTCCAGATACGGCAGGCCGGGCTTGACCATGACCATGTCGGCGCCTTCGGCAATGTCCAGCGCCACTTCGCGCAGCGCCTCGTTGCTGTTGGCCGGATCCATCTGATAGACCTTTTTGTTGCTTTTGCCCAGGCTGGCGGCGCTGCCCACGGCATCGCGGAAAGGGCCGTAGAAGGCGCTGGCGTATTTGGCGCTGTAGGCCATGATGCGGGTGTGAACGTGGCCGGCGGCTTCCAGCGCCTGGCGCACCGCGCCGATGCGGCCATCCATCATGTCGCTGGGCGCAACGATGTCCGCGCCCGCTGCGGCATGTGCCAAGGCCTGCTTCACGAGCTGGGCGACGGTGGGGTCGTTGAGGATGTAGCCGCTTTCATCGAGCAGGCCGTCCTGGCCGTGGCTGGTGTAGGGGTCTAGCGCCACATCGGTCATCACGCCCAGCTCGGGAAAGCGCGCCTTCAGGCCGCGCACGGCGGCGGGAATGAGGCCCTCGGGGTTGGCGGCTTCGCTGCCTTGCGCGTCTTTCAGGCTGGCGTCAATCACGGGGAAAAGGGCCAGCGCCGGGATGCCCAGCGCCAGGCATTCCTCGGCCACGGGCAGCAGCAAATCGAGCGAGAGGCGCTCCACGCCGGGCATGGAGGGCACGGCCTCGCGGCGGCCCTGGCCTTGCAGCACAAACACGGGGTAGATGAAGTCATCGGCGCTCAAGCGGTTTTCGCGCACCAGGCGGCGGGTGAAGTCATCGCGGCGCAGGCGGCGCGGGCGGCCTGCGGGAAAGGAGGCGTAGGGAGTGCTCATGGCCGCGAATTATCTGCTTGCGCGACAGGCGTTTGGCGAAACACGGGCGGGGCAGATAGAATGCGCGGTTCCGTTTGGCCCGCACGGGCGCTTTCCAAACGGAGCTTTTCATTTCACTGAGAGGATTTTTTCCATGTACGCAGTCGTAAAAACCGGAGGCAAGCAATACCGCGTGGCCGCCGGCGACAAGATCAAGGTAGAACAGATTGCTGCGGACGTTGGCCAGGAAATCGTGCTGGAGCAAGTGGTGGCCGTGTTCGACGGCGACACCGTCAAGCTCGGCACGCCGCTGGTGGCCGGCGCGAGCGTCAAGGCCAAAGTGCTGGCGCACGGCAAGCACGACAAAGTGCGCATCTTCAAGATGCGCCGCCGCAAGCACTATCAAAAGCGCCAGGGCCACCGCCAGCTGTTTACCGAGCTGGAAATCGGCGCCATCGCCGCCTGAGCTGCGCTTCAGGCAAACAGGCATACACAGTCTTTCTGACCCCATAGGAGAAACAGACATGGCACACAAAAAAGGCGGCGGCTCCACACGCAACGGCCGCGATTCCAAACCGAAGATGCTGGGCGTGAAGGTGTTCGGCGGCCAAAGCATTCCCGCCGGCTCCATCATCGTGCGCCAGCGCGGCACCAAATTCCATCCGGGCGCCAATGTGGGCGTGGGCAAGGACCACACCCTGTTCGCGCTGGTGGATGGCAAAGTCTCTTTCGTGACCAAGGGCGCGCTGAACCGCCACACCGTGGTGGTCACGCCCCTGGCGGCCTGAAACCTGTTCCAAGAGCCGGTTCAGGCTTTCGCCAAAGGCACAATGCCCGGCCCCGCAGCGCTGCCTGCGGGGCTTTTTTGTTTTCGCAGCCGGAGCAATTTCCATGAAATTCGTTGATGAAGCCCTGATCGATGTGGCGGCAGGCGATGGCGGCAATGGCTGCGTGTCATTCCGCCACGAGAAATACAAGGAATTCGGCGGCCCCGATGGCGGCGACGGCGGGCGCGGCGGCCACGTTTACGCTGTGGCCGATGCCAACCTGAACACGCTGGTGGACTACCGCTACGCCCGCCGCCACGAAGCCAAGCGCGGCCAGCACGGCATGGGGTCTGACCGCTTTGGCGCGGCAGGCGAAGACGTGACGCTGAAAATGCCCGTCGGCACCCTCATCTGCGACGCGCAGACAGGCGAAGTGCTGCACGAGCTTTTGCGGCCCGGCGAAAAAATCATGATCGCCAAAGGCGGCGAAGGCGGCCACGGCAACCTGCGCTTCAAAAGCGCCATCAACCGCGCCCCGCGCCAGAAAACGCCCGGCAAGCCCGGCGAGCAAAAAAGCCTGAAG
This sequence comes from Ottowia sp. oral taxon 894, assembly GCF_001262075.1. GTDB lineage: Bacteria > Pseudomonadota > Gammaproteobacteria > Burkholderiales > Burkholderiaceae_C > Ottowia > Ottowia massiliensis. The sequence goes on from NZ_CP012073.1 coordinate 1,601,830, forward strand.
CTGGAGCTGAAAGTGCTGGCCGACGTGGGCCTGCTGGGCATGCCCAACGCGGGCAAATCCACCTTCATCGCCGCCGTCAGCAACGCGCGCCCCAAGATCGCCGACTACCCCTTCACCACTCTCTACCCCAACCTGGGCGTGGTGCGCGTGGGGCCGCAGCAAAGTTTCGTGGTAGCTGACATTCCCGGCCTCATCGAAGGCGCCAGCGAAGGCGCGGGCCTGGGCCACCAGTTTCTGCGCCACTTGCAGCGCACGCGGCTTTTGCTGCACATCGTCGATCTGGCCCCGTTTGATGAGGAGACCGACCCCGTGGAGCAGGCCCGCGCCATCGTGCAGGAGCTGAAAAAGTACGACCAGGCGCTGTACGAAAAACCGCGCTGGCTGGTGCTCAACAAGCTGGACATGGTGCCGCCACAAGAGCGCGCGGCCCGCGTGCAGGACTTTGTGCGCCGCCTGCGCTGGAAAGGCCCGGTTTACGAAATTTCCGCCCTCACGCGCGAAGGCTGCCAGCCTCTGATTCACGCCATCTACGAACACATTCGCGGCGCGCAGCAGGCCGAATGCGGCGGCGCTCCCGCCGACCCGCGCTTTGCGCCTGAAGCGCAAGAATAAAAAGCGGACTGCCCGCAAAACGAAGGCGGCACCAGCCTCGCTCGCCAGGAAACATTAAAAACAGGAGCGGATTCGAGAGGGTGAAAATGCCGTCTCGCGCAATATCTACTAGGACATATTGCTATTGATAAAGGAGCTGAATAATGCCGTGTATTCAGCATTCAGCCTGGCGTTTCAGCTCCCCGTCTTGCGTGCGAACGGCGCAGCCCCGAATGGCTTGCGCCTTGCCGCTCATCCGGCCCAGGCCCCTCGTGGGCAGCCTGCAAGCAGGCTTTCAGAAAGCCTCGATGCCCAGCAGGGCGGCGGCGGTCTGGGCGTTGGCGCGGGCGGCCTGGGGGGTGGGGCCGGTGAAGGTGAGGTGGCCCATCTTGCGACCGGGGCGCGCTTCGGTTTTGCCGTAGAGGTGCAGGTGGGCGCCGGGCAGGGCCAGGATTTGGCGCCAGGGGGGCTGGCGCGGCTGGCCGGCGGCGTCAAGCCAGAGATCGCCCAGCAGGTTGAGCATGATGGCGGGGCTGTGCTGGCGCGGCGCGGACAAGGGCAGGCCGGCCAAGGCGCGCGCTTGCAGCTCGAACTGGGAGAGGTCGCAGGCGTCAATGCTGTAGTGGCCGCTGTTGTGCGGGCGCGGCGCCATTTCATTGACGATGAGCGAGCCGTCCTCCAGCACGAAGTATTCGACGCAGAGCACGCCCACGTAGCCCAGCTCGTGGGCCAGGCGGCAGGTGGCGGCCTGCGCCTGGGCGGCCAGCGGAGCGGGGATGTTGCCTTCGTGGATTTCGGAGACGGCGAGGATGCCGTTGCGGTGCAGGTTGCGCTGCACGGGCAGGGAGACCGTCTGGCCGTCGCGCCCGCGCGCGACGATGACGGAGCATTCGGCAGCCAGCGGCAGGCGTTTTTCAAGCACACAGGCGCGGCGGCCCATGCCGTGCCAGGCGTCGGCCAGCTCTTGGCGCGTGCCCACGCGCGCCTGGCCTTTGCCGTCGTAGCCCAGGCGGGCGGTTTTGAGCACGCCGGGCAGCAGGTTTCCAGAAGCGGCAGCCAGGTCAGCCTCTGTTTCGATCACGGCGTGGGGCGCAGGGGGCACGCCGCTTTGCGCGGCGCATTGGGCGAAGCAGGCCTTTTCACGGATGCGGTCTTGCGCGATGGCAACGGTGTCCGCCGACGGGGTGACGGGGCGCAGGCGGGCCAGCTCGCGCAAGGAGGCGGCAGGCACGTTTTCAAATTCGGTGGTGATGGCGTGGGCCAGGCGCGCCATTTCGCGCAGGGCCTCTGCGTCTTCGTAAGCAGCCTGAATGAAGTGGTGGCAGGAGCGTCCGGCGGGGCTGGCGGGGTCAGGGTCGAGCACCACGGTTTCAAAGCCGAGCGCCTGCGCGGCGCGCACGAACATGCGGCCCAGCTGGCCGCCGCCGAGCACGCCGAGCGTGGCGGGGCGGCCTTCAATGATCTGGCCGGGCAGAAGGGGCAGAAAGGCAGTCGCGGGCATTTTGGGTATTTCAGTGATTGGACGTGGGCGATGGGACGCGGGTCATGGGGCGGGCGGCTTCGGGCCTGCGCCAAAAGCGCGGGCCGCGCCGGGGCGGCCCGCCGAGAAGCTGTTCAGGGAAAACGCCAGTCTGGCGCCCGGGCGAATGGATTCAGAAAGAGGAGCAAATTCAGAGGTGCCAGAAACAGCTTCTGCGCCCATTCCAGTAGGGCCTCATGCTATTGATAGAGGAGCGAAATACAGCCCCTGGAAGCGGCTTTCAGCGCGGGGCCTCGCGGTATTCCACGTAGGCGCGGCCGCGCACTTCGCGCGCCCAGGTGTCGAAGGCTTCTTCGGCCTTGCGCTCGCGCAGCACGTTGCGGGCCAGCTGGCGCTGCTCGGCGGCAGACAGCGATGCCTGGCGGCGGTCTTCCACTTTGATCAGGTGCACGCCAAAGCGGCTGACGACAGGCTCGCTGATGCTGCCCACGTCAAGGTTGTTCATGGCCTGCTCGAATTCGGGCACGTACTGGCCGGGCGTGGCCCAGCCGAGGTCGCCGCCTTCGGCGGCGCTGCCGTCTTGCGAGTTTTCGCGCGCGAGCTGCTCGAAGCTGGCCTGGCCGGAGAGGATGCGGCGCCTGAAGTCGGCCAGGCGCGATTTGGCAACCTGCTCGCTTTGCGTGGGGCCGGTTTGCAGCAGGATGTGGCGCGCACGGGTCTGGGGAATGGTCACTTCCGGCAGGGTTTCGCTGCGCTTGCGCTCCAGCAGCTTGAGGATGTGAAAGCCCGCGCCGGAGCGCACGGGGCCGGCGATGTCGCCTACGCGGGCGCGGCGCACGCTGTCCACGAACAGGGCAGGGTAGCGGTCTTCATCGCGCAGGCCGAGCACGCCGCCGTCGCTGCCCCGGTTGTTGGCGTCGGAAAACTCGCGCGCCAGGGCCGCGAAGTCTTCGCCCGAGCGGGCGCGGCGGGCCACTTCTTCGGCGCGCTTTTGCAGGCGGGCCGTTTCTTCGGCGCTGGCGTTTTCGGGCACGGCCACGAGGATCATGGCCAGGTTCAGGGCCTGCTGCGGCGTGGCTTTCTGGCCGGTTTGTTCCTGAATGTAGGCATCGACTTCCTTGTCGGTCACGCGCACGCGCGGCTCGATTTCGCGCTCGCGCAGGCGTGCCAGCAGCACCTGCTCGCGCACGCTGTTTTGAAAGTCCTTGACGGCGATGCCTTCCTGCGCGAGCTGGCGGTGCAGGGCGGCCACGTCGGGCAGCTGGTTCTGGCGGGCGATGGACAGCTCGGCCTGTTTGAGCGCGCCTTCGTCCACTTCCAGCCCGGTTTCCTTGGCGTACTGAAGCTGGGCGCGTTCGGCGATGAGGCGCTCCAGCATTTCGCGGCGCAGTTCGGCTTCGCCTGGCGCAGCGCCGCCGCGAGACCGGAGCTGGCGCTCGGCGCGGGCCATGCGGCCGCGCAGCTCGTTGTTGGTGACTGGTTCGTCATTGACCACGGCCACGATGAAATCGGCCTGTTGCGCGGCGGCAGGCCTGGCAGGTTCGGGCGCTGCGGAAGCGGCGGAAGCGGAGGGCACGGCGGGCTTTGCCGCAGCCGGTTTGGCGGCGGGCTTCGTTGCCGGTTTTGCGGCAGGTTTGGCCGCAGGTTTTGGGGCAGCGGCCTTGGCAGGCTTGGGAGCGCGCCGGGCGGGCTTTGAGGCCGCTTTTTGGGCGGGCTTGTTTGTCTGCGCCTTGCCGGGCTGTGTATCGGCGGCGGCGTCAGTGGCGCGGGCGGGCAGGGCCAGCAGGGGCAGGGCCAGCAAGGCGGCGGCGAGGGCCGCCCGCTGGGGGCGGCGGCGCAGGAAGGAGTTAGTCATAGCGTGTAAAGCGGCTGGGAGCCACGGTTTCGTCGCGCAAGGTCTGGTAGCCAGGTATGTTGTTGCGCAGGGTTTGCAGCGGGTTGTTGTTGCCGATGCGCGCCAGCCCGGTGAATTCGAGCTGGAACATCAGGCTCTTGGTGGCCGATGTGGTGTTGGTTTGCAGGCGGCTCATGACCACGCGGCCTATCCAGCAGCCGGCGGCGTACTCCACGCCGAGCACGGCATCGACCAGCTTGCGGTCGGGCACGCTGTAGTTCATGCGGCCCACGCCGTACCAGCGGCCCGTGTTGCAGCCGCTGGCGGCGCTGGTCTGGCCGCGCCAGCTTTCGTGCTGCCAGATGCGGTCCAGCGGCCATTGCCAGCCCAGGTCGATTTGCTGGGAGCCGAGATCGCGCTCGCGCCGCCAGGCCACGTTGACGGTGCGGTATTCGCCAGGCGTGTAGCGGGCCGAGACGGTGGTGCGGGTGGATTCGTGCTTGTCGAGGTTGTATTGCGCCACGGCGTCAAAAATCCAGCGCGCGCCGCCATCGGTCTGCCAGCGGGTGCTGGCGCCCAGCATCACGTCAGACAGGCCCTTGTTGGTGCCCGTGCCGTGGGGCAGGGTAACGCGCTGAGGCGCGAAGCGGTAGCGCTGCGCCACGGCCAGGCGCACGGTTTCGGCGCCGCTGTCAGCGGCCAGCAGGCGGCTGGTCAGGCCAAAGGTGACGAGGTTGTTGTCCACCACGCGGTCATGGCCCGCAAAGGCGTTGGCGGCCCAGATGGTGGCGAAGTTGAAGTCGTACAGACCCGAGTCGTAATTGGGCAGATGGCTCTGGTCGCGAAACGGGGTGTAGACGTACATCAGCCTCGGCTCCAGCGTCTGGCGGAAGGCGCGGCCAAAGTAGCTGGCGCGGCGCTCGAAGATGAGGCCGCCGTCCAGGCTGGCGGTGGGCAGCGCCCGGCTGGCGCTGCGGCGGCCATTGCCCAGCTCGCCGTCAAACTGGTAGTTGGTGGCGTGCACTTGCAGCCGGGGGGTGAAAAAGCCCCAGGCCGCCGTCCAGGGCCGGGCCGCCTGCGCGTGAATGTAGGCGCGGCTGGCATTGGGCTGGCCGGTGAGATGGGCCAGCGCGCGAAAGCGGGTGAAGTCGGCTTCTACGGAATAGTCCAGCGCCCCGGCGTCGCTGGTGCGCGCCCAGCGGGCGGCCAGCTGCGGCAGGCGGTCGTAAGGGGGGACGATGGGCGAGTCGGCGTCTTGCAGCGTCTGCCACTTCAGGGCGCGGGCGGTGAGCGAAAAATGGCCGCGCGACCAGCTCAGCCCCCCGTCGGTGGCCAGCAGGCGCGTGGAAAGCGACACGCCACGGTGCGTGAAGTCGCGCCAGAAATCGTTGTCGCTTACGCGGTTGATGTTCATGTACAGCCCGATAGGCCCGCCTGCGGCCAATGGCGCGCGCAGCGTGCCACTGTGGCGCGTGAACAGGCCCCAGCGCGTGCGGCCGCGCAGGCGGTCATTGGGCAGCACATTGGCATTGATTTCGCCCGCGTAGTCGCTTTCCAGGTAGCGGAACTGCCCGGCCAAATCCAGCCCGCGCTTGCTCATCAGCGCGGGGGTGACGGTGGCGTCACGGTTGGGGGCGATGTTCCAGTAGTAGGGAACCATCAGGTTCAGGCCCGACGTGCTGTCCAGCCCCACGGTGGGCGGCAGCCAGCCTGATTTGCGCTGGCTGCCCAGCGCGAAGCTCATGGAAGGCAGCGGCAGCAGCGGCACGCCCTTGAAGCGCAGCACCGCGCCTTTTGCGTGGCCCATCTCTTCTTCCTGGTCGATCTCCAGCACGTCAGCGCGCAGCAGCCAGTCGGGCGCCCAATCGGGGCCGCCGCGCTGGCAGGTGGTGTAGTCGCCCTGCTGCACGGTGAAGCGGTCCTGATCCAGAAAGTCCAGCCGCGCCGCCTGCCCGTGCGCGCCCGTGGCCAGCAGCTCGTAGCCTGGCTCCAGAACATGGCCCTCAAAAGCCTCCACTTGCATCTGCCCTTCGCTGCCTGTGTAGCGGTCGCCCGCGCGGTTGATGCGCAAATGGCCCCGGGCGCGGGCGGTGTCGCTCACCTGGTCGTATTCCAGCCAGTCGGCCTTGATCGTCAGGCCCGGGCGGCGCAGTTCGGCGTTGCCCTGCAAAGTCACGCGCTGGCGGCTTTGCCCTGTGAACGCATCAGCGCGCACCGCCACGGGCAGCGCCGCGCCGCTGGGCGGCAGGGCTTCGCGCAATTGCGGCGTGGCGCGCAAGGCCAGCGGCGCGCTGCTTTTAGAGCCTTGCGCAGCCGCCGCCGCACAGAAAAAAGCGGCGCAAGCCAGCGGCGCAAGGCGTGAAGCGGCATGAAGAAAAGAAGGAAGGGGCGCTTTCGGCACGGCGGGGGCAGGAAAAAGCCGCCCGGGGCGGGCAGCGCAGCGTTCGTAGAATGAATTTGAATTATCCATGAGCACCCTTTGGGCGCCTCTTTGGCCTGCTTTTGCCCTTCACTCTTTCCGGCCGCCAGCCGGTTTTCCGGCTTGCCTTTCACGGCGCTTTTTCACCGTTTCGCACCTTTTCAACGCTGTCACGCGGCCGCCCCGCTTTCTCCTTTTTTCTTTCTTTTCTTGCACCGTCCGCTCCATGACTGCCGATTCCGTTTCTCCGCCCGCCGTTGCGTGGTCTGACGCCATCCGCCATGCCGCTTTTGACGCTTGGCTGGCCCGCGTGGCCCCGGCCTACGGCCTGTTGCCTGCCAGCGTGCGCCCGGCCTCGGCGGACGCGAGCTTTCGCCGCTACCTGCGCGTGGATGCGGCAGGCGGCGGCTCTTTCATCGTGATGGACGCGCCGCCCGCGCACGAAAACTGCGCTCCCTTCGTGCACGTGGCCGCGCTCATGCAGGCGGCGGGCCTGCACGTGCCCCGCGTGCTGGACTGGGCGCAGGAAGACGGCTTCATGCTGCTGACTGACCTGGGCGCGCAAACCATGCTTCAGACGCTGGATGCCACCCCGCCCGAAACCCGCGTGGACGCCGCCCGCCCGCTGTTCATGGCCGCCGTTGAAAGCCTCATCCGCTGGCAGGCCGCCAGCCGCCCCGGCGCGCTGCCGCCGTATGACGCGGCTTTGCTGCGGCGCGAGCTGGAACTCTTTCCCGAGTGGTATCTGGCCCGGCACAAGGGCATGGCCGTGGATACCGCAATGCGCCAGACGCTGGATGGCGTTTTCAGCCTCATCACCGCCCGCAACCTTGCAGCACCGCAAGTCTTTGTGCACCGTGACTACATGCCCCGCAACCTCATGCTCCCCGCGCAGGCCGGCGGCCCGCTGGGCGTGCTGGACTTTCAGGATGCCGTCTGCGGCCCGGTCACCTATGACATCGCCAGCCTCATGCGCGATGCTTTCATGAGCTGGGACGAGGAATTCGTGCTCGACATCACCATCCGCTACTGGGAGCAGGCGCGCAAGGCCGGCCTGATGGACTTTGAAGACTGGCATGCCGACTTCGCCAGCTTCTGGCGCGCCGTGGAGTGGATGGGTTTGCAGCGCCATCTGAAAGTGGCTGGCATCTTCGCGCGCCTCACCTTGCGCGACGGCAAGCCCCAATACCTGGCCGACGCCCCGCGCTTTCTGGCCTACATCCGCCACACCGCTGGCCGCTACGCTGAACTGACTCCGCTGCTGCGCCTGCTTGATCAGGTGGAAGGCGCGCCCGCCGCCACCGGCTGGGCCTTTGGCCGCATGTGAAAACTTTGTTCACGGCGCGCCGGTAAGCGCTGAAAAGCGGGCGTGGGCGACAAGGCGCAAGCGCGGCTGACGGATAACACACTCGCCCATCTAGCAGCTGCGCCACATTGGCGCGCATGGCCTGCCATGCCAGACCGCTTGATTGAAGGGATGAGCCAACTTTGCCGGCGGGGCTTTGTGTTTGAGGGCGATTTCTGAGCGCGTTGCAGCAAGAAACGCCGCCTTGCATGCCTTTGCGCACAATCGCGCCCCATGCCTCAAACAATCCATTTCAGCGCCTGGCTGATGATGCTGGCGCTGGCCGCGTGGCTGGCTGGCTGTGCCAGCGTCCCTCATCCTGATGAAAGCGAGCTGGCGCCGCCGTTGCCGCCTATGGCGTATGACCCTGCGGATTCAGCCCCGCTGCCGCCGCCCATGATTCGCGCGCGCAGCCGCTGGACGCCGGTGCGCTGGGCCGAGCTGCCCGGCTTTGAGCAAGACGATACCAATCAAGCCTGGTTTGCATGGCTGCAAAGCTGCGAGCGCCCTGGCCCAGTTTTTGCGCCGCTGTGCGATGAAGTGCGCCGCCTGACACTGGCGACGCCGCAGGAGCAGCAGCAATGGATGCGCGCGCGGCTGCGGCCCTATCGCGTGGAGGCGCTTGCCAGTGCGAGCAGTGAGGGTCTGCTGACGAGCTACTTTGAGCCGGTGGTGCGAGCTTCGCGCGTGCAGCGCCCGGGTTTTGCCGTGCCGCTGCATCGCCCGCCGCCAGGCGTGAGCGCGCGCGGGCCGTGGTATTCGCGCCAGCAGATGGAGCAGCTGCCGCAGGCGCGCGCGGCGCTGGCCGGGCAGGAGCTGATGTGGCTGGCCGATCCGGTGGATGCGCTGATGCTGCAAATACAAGGATCGGGCCGGGCCGTGGTGAGCGAGCCGGATGGCAGCCAGCGGCTGGTGCGGCTGGCCTACGCTGCCACGAACGGTCATCCTTACAAGAGCGTGGGCCGCTGGTTGCTGGACCAAGGAGCGGTGTCAGACGCGACCTGGCCGGGCATCAAGGCATGGGCGGCGCGGAACCCGCATCGCCAGCAGGAGATGCTGTGGAGCAATCCGCGCGTGACTTTTTTTCGCGAGGAAGCCATGAGCGAGCTGGATGCGAACTTTGGTCCGCGCGGCGCGCAAGGCGTGCCGCTGACGCCGGGGCGCTCCATCGCCGTGGATCCGCAAAGTATTCCTTATGGCACGCCCGTGTGGATTTCCAGTTCGGGGCCGCAGGCGCAGCTCAACCGGCTGGTGCTGGCGCAAGACACGGGCAGCGCCATTACGGGCGCGGTTCGGGCCGACTACTTTGCAGGCTGGGGCGAGGAAGCGGGCGCATTGGCCGGACGGCTGAAGCAGCCGCTGCGCATGTGGGCGCTTTGGCCCCGGTGAAGCGGGGTTGCGGATCAGATTAAAAAATGCCGCAAGTCCCCGTCAATACAGCCCGTGCAGCTATGGTTCTGATAGCGGTTGCGCTGCCAGGATGTGCCGCCATGCTCGATGCACCGCGTTTGCGCTACCACTGTCCGTACGAGCTGCAATTTGAGGCCCGCCTGTATCAGGACATGGCCATTGTGGAGGGGCTGCGCGGCTTTGTCGTGCTGGAGCGCCAGGCCGGTGCGGATGCCGATGGCGGCGCGCTGCAGTATGCCGATGAAACGCTACGGGCCGAATTCGGCCTGGGGTTGCACAAACGCTTGGTGGCGCTGCATTACACAGGCATTCCCGCTCCCGTTTTCTGCGAACGCGACGAAACCCAAAACAGCCCGGTCGCTGCGATGGCCCGCCCCGGCCCGCGTCCGCAGCCGCTGATTGATCCCGATGCGCCCGTGCAAACCAATCTGCGCCTGGGTGACGGTCCTTGGCCTAACTAAAAGAAAGAAGCAGAAGCGCGCCCCATCTGCTGCTTTGAATAAGGGTTCAAAAGGAGGCGGAAGGGCAAAAGATTGTCCATATAATTGCAAAAGTTTGCGAAAACCTTGAAGGAGACGTTGAGATGGCTGAATGTGCCGCGCAGGCGTCGTCTGAAGTGGAATTCGCAAGTTTTCCTGATGAGGATGGAGTCGAGACAACACCGCCCCCATTGACTGCCCAGCAGGCGCAGCAATGGCGCAAGAACCATCGGTCTCTGTCGCTGACAGGCACGCTGCTGATGCAGATGACTGTCGGCGCGTTTGTGAGCTTGTTGGTCTGGGCGCTGACGCAATCGCGCAGTGCGGCTGGATCAGTCGCATACGGCAGTGCGGCGGTAGTGTTGCCAGCAGCGCTGTTCGCCTTTGGCACAACGGGCCTGTGGCGGCCGCAGACCCCGCTGGCGGGCGTGTCGCTTCTTCGTCTTTTTGTCTGGGAAGGTGCCAAGATTGCGCTAACGGTAGCCATGTTGTGCATGGCGCCCCGGCTGCTGGGATCGCAACTTGACTGGCTGGCGTTGCTGGCTGGTTTCGTGCTGGTGATCAAGTCGTATTGGCTATCTCTTTGGTGGCAGTCGGCGCGCCGGAAAGCGATGTCTTAAAGGACATGAGAAAACAAGGTTTGTGACGAATCAACATGGCTTCTGAAACTGTTGGGCACGCGCCATCAGCTGGACAATACATCCAGCATCACTTGCATCATCTGCAAAGCAATTTTTCTTTTGAGGCCGCCTCGCAAAAGAGCATTGTCGATTTCAGCCTCTTCAATGTCGATTCGTTGATTTGGTCTGTTGTTTGTGGTGCACTCGGTTGCTGGCTGTTGTGGCTGGGGGCGCGAAGGGCTACTTCCGGTGTTCCGGGCCGCTTTCAGGCGGCTGTCGAAATACTGGCTGAGATGGTTGAGAATCAGGCAAAAGGCGTGATTCATAATGCCAAGAGCCGTAAACTGGTTTCTCCCCTGGCGCTTACCGTGTTTGTCTGGATTTTCATGATGAATGCCATGGATATGCTGCCAGTTGACTGGATACCCGCCATGTGGCATTCGGCAGGCCCGGCGATGGGTTACAAGGATTACATGCGCGTCGTTCCAACAGCCGATCTTTCTACCACGCTGGGTCTGTCAGTCAGCGTTCTTCTTGTTTGCCTGTTCTATAACGTAAAAATCAAGGGTGTGGGCGGCTGGGCGCATGAGCTGGTAGCGGCGCCGTTTGGCGACAAGCTATTTTTGTATCCAATCAACTTTGTGATGCAGATTATCGAATTCATCGCCAAGACGGTTTCGCATGGCATGCGGCTGTTTGGCAATATGTTCGCGGGCGAGCTGGTGTTCATGCTGGTGGCTTTGATGGGCGGTGCGTGGGCGTGGCAGTTCAATCCCGTTTCCGGTGGTTTCTGGCTGGCGGTCGGGCACGTGATTGCCGGTTCCGCTTGGGCTATCTTTCATATCTTGGTAATTACCCTGCAGGCGTTCATCTTCATGATGCTGACGTTAATTTATGTGGGGCAGGCGCACGACTCGCACTGATTCTCAACGATTTCCTTTTTCTTTTCCTTTTCTTATCAGGAGCAATCATGGAAAACATTCTCGGCCTCGTCGCTTTGGCTTGTGGATTTATTGTGGGCCTGGGTGCCATTGGCGCCTCTATTGGCATTGCGCTCATGGGCGGCAAGTTTCTTGAATCCTCTGCCCGTCAGCCTGAACTGATGAATGAGCTGCAAACCAAAATGTTCATTTTGGCAGGGCTGATTGACGCCGCTTTTCTGATTGGCGTCGCTGTTGCCCTGTTGTTCGCATTTGCCAATCCTTTCCAGATCGCCGCTTGACCGGTTCTCCCTTTCCGGGATGAAAGGAGTTGAACCGTGAATATCAACGCGACCCTGTTTCTGCAGGCCGTTGTTTTTGCGATCCTGGTTTGGTTCACGATGAAGTTCGTGTGGCCGCCGATCACAAAAGCGCTGGACGAACGTGCCCAGAAAATTGCCGACGGACTGGCCGCTGCCGATAAGGCAAAAACCGAGTTGGCTGCCGCCAATCAACGTGTCGAGAAAGAGCTGGCTGCCTCGCGCAATGAAACGACGCAACGCTTGGCAGATGCCGATCGCCGGGCGCAAACCATCATAGAAGAGGCCAAAGCCAGGGCGGCAGAAGAAAGCAACAAAATCCTGGCTGCCGCCAAAGCTGAAGCCGAGCAACAGGCCGTCCGTGTGCGCGAGGCTTTGCGGGAAGATGTGGCCGCATTGGCAGTCAAGGGGGCGGAGCAAATCCTGCGCAAAGAGGTGAATGCCAGCGTTCATGCGGATTTGTTGAATCGCCTGAAGGCTGAGCTGTGATCTGAAAAGCGAGGAGTGCTCATGGCTGAACTAGCCACTATTGCGCGTCCGTATGCGGAAGCGTTGTTTCAGGCGGAGCGGTCAGATTTATCTGCGGCTCAGGAGTGGCTTGATGCATTGGCTGCCGTTGCAGCTGATGGTCAGCTGCTTGAGTTCGCAGCTGATCCGCGTGTCGATGCGCGGCAGGTTTTTCAGCTTGTGTCGGGGTTGCTTCCCAAAGCCTTGCCTGAGCGCGGAGCAAATTTTCTGCGCGTAGTCATTGACAACGAGCGTTTGGCAGCGCTGCCGGAAGTGGCGCGACAGTTCCGTGCGCTGATTAGCAGCGTGACGGAAGAGGCTGATGCAGTTGTTTACAGCGCATTTCCTATTGCCGAGCCGGATCTGAAGGCGCTCAAATTAACACTCGAAAAACGCTTTGGCTGCCAATTGCGGCTACGAGTGGAGCAAATGCCGGATTTGATTGGCGGCATCCGAGTCAAGGTGGGCGACGAAGTGCTTGACACCTCAGTGCGCGCACGCTTGCAGCAAATGAAGATGGCCCTTTCCGCCTGACGGCGCAAGCGGACCGATAACCCAATGAACAAAGGAAAGAGTCATGCAGCTCAATCCAGCCGAAATTTCTGAACTTATCAAAAGCCGTATTGAAGGGCTGGGCGTTGGCTCCGAAATTCGCAACCAAGGCACAGTAGTCTCTGTCACTGATGGCATTGTTCGCATTCATGGCCTCTCCGATGCCATGCAGGGCGAAATGCTGGAGTTTCCTGTGGCGCCTGATGGCCAGGCCACTTTTGGCTTGGCGCTGAATCTGGAACGCGATTCTGTTGGCGCCGTGATTCTGGGGGGCTATGAACATATTTCGGAGGGTGATACTGTCAAATGCACGGGACGCATTCTGGAAGTGCCCGTGGGACCTGAATTGATTGGACGCGTGGTCAATGCGCTGGGGCAGCCAATTGACGGCAAAGGTCCAATCGATGCCAAATTGACGGACGTTATTGAAAAAGTGGCTCCTGGCGTGATTGCGCGTCAGAGCGTCAGTCAGCCTGTTCAATCTGGCTTGAAAGCGATTGATTCCATGGTGCCTGTGGGACGCGGTCAGCGCGAACTGATTATTGGCGACCGCCAGACTGGTAAAACGGCCGTAGCCATTGATGCCATCATCAATCAGAAAGGTCAGAATATGACCTGCGTGTATGTGGCGATTGGGCAAAAGGCGTCCAGCATCAAGAATGTGGTGCGCGCGCTTGAACAGGCCGGAGCCATGGAATACACCATCGTGGTGGCAGCGTCAGCTTCTGAATCTGCCGCCATGCAGTATGTGGCCGCGTATTCTGGCTGCACCATGGGCGAATATTTCCGTGATCGCGGACAGGATGCGCTGATTGTTTATGACGATTTGTCCAAGCAGGCCGTGGCTTATCGTCAGGTTTCCCTCTTGTTGCGCCGACCGCCTGGGCGCGAGGCCTTCCCGGGTGATGTGTTTTATCTGCATAGCCGTTTGCTGGAGCGCGCAGCCCGTGTGAATGCGGACTATGTTGAGGCTTTCACCAAAGGGGAAGTGAAAGGCAAAACGGGGTCTCTGACTGCTTTGCCCATTATTGAAACGCAGGCGGGTGACGTGTCCGCCTTTGTTCCAACAAACGTGATTTCGATCACGGATGGACAAATTTTCCTTGAAACTAATTTGTTCAACGCTGGCATCCGTCCCGCCATCAATGCGGGTATCTCCGTTTCTCGTGTGGGTGGCGCGGCGCAAACCAACTGGATTAAAGGTTTGTCGGGCGGTATTCGTACCAATTTGGCGCAATACCGTGAATTGGCGGCGTTTGCCCAGTTTGCCTCTGATTTGGATGAAGCGACTCGCAAGCAGTTGGATCGTGGCGCACGGGTGACGGAATTGCTCAAGCAGCCCCAATATAGCCCTCTGTCTATCAGTCTGATGGGAGCGTCTCTTTTCGCCGTGAACAATAATTTCATGGACGATGTGGATGTCAAGAAGGTATTGGCGTTTGAAAGTGGCTTGCATGCTTATCTGAAAGATAAGCATGCTGCATTGCTTGAAACCATCGAAAAGAACGGCGCCAAATGGGATGCCAAGCCTGCCAAAGACTCAGATAGCGACGAGAAAAAGGCGTTCAAGAAGCTGTGCATTGATGCAGAAGCCGAATTGAGTGCGGCCATTCAGGCGTTCAAGAAAACCTTTGCCTGACCAGGCTGGGCCTGATACAAGGAAGCAGCAATGGCAGTTGGCAAGGAAATACGCGGCAAGATCAAATCGGTGGAAAACACCAAAAAGATCACCAAGGCCATGGAAATGGTGGCCGCCAGCAAGATGCGCAAAGCGCAGGACCGCATGCGTGCGGCTCGCCCTTACGCGGAGAAGGTGCGCAATATAGCCATTAATCTGGGGCAGGCGCATCCAGATTATGTGCACCCTTTCATGCAAATCAATAAGGCTTCCGCTGTGGGGCTGATCGTTGTCACGACTGACAAAGGGTTGTGCGGCGGTCTGAATACCAATGTCATGCGCCTGATCACGGGCAAGCTGCGCGAGCTTCAAAGCGAGGGCGTTGCTGCGCAAGCCGTGGCTATTGGCAATAAAGGCCTGGGCTTTCTGAACCGCATTGGGGCGCCTGTGGTGGCGCAGGTTACTCAACTGGGCGATACGCCTCATCTCGAGAAGCTTATTGGCCCAGTAAAAGTGCTGTTGGATCAGTACGCAGCGGGTGAATTGCAGGCGGTCCATATTGCCTATACGCGCTTCATTAATACCATGAAGCAGGAAGCTGTGGTTGAGCAATTGCTGCCCCTGTCAGCCGAACGAATGCAGCAGCAGGCGCGCGACAGCAATGTGCGCAATATCAATTGGGATTACATCTACGAGCCTGATGCCCAGTCCGTGATTGACGATCTGCTCGTTCGCTACGTTGAGGCGCTGGTTTATCAATCCGTCGCTGAAAACATGGCGTCCGAGCAGTCCGCCCGCATGGTCGCCATGAAAGCGGCAACAGACAACGCGGGCAATGTCATCAATGAATTGAAGCTGGTCTACAACAAGACGCGCCAGGCGGCCATTACGACCGAGCTGACGGAAATCGTGGCAGGCGCAGCAGCCGTTTGATTTCGGGAAAGCCCCGTACCGCATCTATATAAAGAAATTCAGTATTGGAGCAAATATGGCCCAAGTTCAAGGAAAAATTGTTCAGTGCATCGGCGCTGTCGTGGACGTCGAGTTTCCGCGCACGCACATGCCCAAGGTGTATGACGCCCTCAAGATGGAGGGTTCTGCGCTGACGCTTGAAGTTCAGCAGCAGCTGGGTGACGGCATCGTCCGCACCATCGCGCTGGGATCGTCTGACGGCCTGCGCCGTGGCATGGTGGTTAGCAATACCAGCCACCCCATTACGGTGCCTGTAGGCAAAGCCACGCTGGGCCGCATCATGGATGTGCTGGGCAATCCCATCGACGAGCGAGGCCCCATCGAACAGACGATGACGGCCTCCATTCACCGCAAGGCGCCTGCCTATGACGAGCTTTCGCCTTCACAGGAAGTGCTGGAAACGGGCATCAAGGTGATTGACTTGGTTTGCCCCTTTGCCAAGGGTGGCAAGGTGGGTTTGTTCGGCGGTGCGGGCGTAGGCAAAACCGTGAACATGATGGAGCTCATCAACAACATTGCCAAGGCGCACTCCGGCTTGTCGGTGTTTGCTGGCGTGGGCGAACGCACCCGCGAAGGCAATGACTTCTATCACGAAATGTCCGACGCGGGCGTGGTCAATCAGCAGAACCTGGGCGAGTCCAAGGTTTCGATGGTGTACGGCCAGATGAACGAACCGCCCGGCAACCGCCTGCGCGTGGCGCTGACAGGGCTGACCATTGCCGAATCCTTCCGCGACGAAGGGCGTGACGTGCTGTTTTTCGTGGACAACATCTACCGCTACACCCTGGCGGGAACGGAAGTGTCCGCCCTGTTGGGCCGCATGCCTTCCGCCGTGGGCTATCAGCCCACACTGGCCGAAGAAATGGGGCGCCTGCAAGAGCGCATCACCTCCACCAAAGTGGGGTCCATCACGTCCATCCAGGCGGTGTATGTGCCCGCTGACGACTTGACCGACCCGTCGCCCGCCACCACGTTCGCCCACCTGGATTCCACGGTGGTGCTGTCGCGCGACATTGCCGCGCTGGGCATTTACCCCGCAGTTGATCCGCTGGATTCCACCAGCCGCCAGCTGGATCCGCTTGTTGTGGGCGAAGAGCATTACAACGTGGCGCGCCAGGTGCAGGGCACGCTGCAACGCTACAAGGAGCTGCGCGACATCATTGCCATTTTGGGCATGGACGAACTCAGCCCTGAAGACAAGCTGGCCGTAGCCCGCGCCCGCAAGATTCAGCGCTTTTTGTCTCAGCCATTCCACGTGGCGGAAGTGTTCACGGGATCGCCCGGCAAATATGTGCCGCTGAAAGAAACCATTCGCGGCTTCAAAATGATCGTCAATGGCGAGTGCGACCATCTGCCTGAGCAGGCGTTCTACATGGTTGGCACGATTGACGAGGCGATGGAAAAGGCCCAGAAGATCTGATTTCCTGCCGGAAATCCAGCGACTGGCGCGGGTGCGTGGCGCAAGAAAGGGCAAAGCCCTGGCTTGCGGTCATATGGCCCGCGCCCCAGCACAGGAGCAAGCATGGCTGAAACCTTTCATGTCGATGTGGTCAGCGCGGAAGAGTCCATCTTTTCCGGCACGGCTACTTTCGTGGCGCTACCGGGCGAATTGGGAGAGCTGGGCATCTATCCCCGTCATACGCCGTTGATCAGCCGCATCCGGCCGGGGTCGGTGCGCATTCACACCAGTAAAGGGGAAGAATTCATTTTCGTGGCAGGCGGCATTCTGGAAGTGCAACCCGATCGCGTGACGGTGCTGTCCGACACGGCCATTCGCGGAAAAGACCTGGACGACAAAAAAGTCCAGGCCGCCAAAAAAGAAGCGGAAGAAAACCTGCGCAATGCCAAGAGTGAAATCGATATGGCCCGCGCCACATCCGAGTTGGCGGTATTGGCCGCTGAAATTGCGGCCCTGCGCAAGTACCGTCAAAAACGTTGATTCTGTTTGAAAATAAGCCAGGCGTCGATATCAATCAAATAATGCGCGCTGTTCGATGGAGTCTTTTCATTCGGTGCGTGCGACTCAATCCTTGCGTTAATGTGAACAGATCAAGATTCGATGCCAAATGGCTTATATAAACGATAAGGCCCCGCATTTTATGCGGGGCTTTTTATTTGTGAACGAAATATGCTTGTCCAGTGGGTGAGTTTGGCGCAAGAATTTTGTTTAAGACGAACGCCATGAGGCACCGCTTTGGGATCTGCAAGCTATTTTTTCGCGCAGGCGTAAAATGACCGGGGCAAGTGTTTTGCGGGAGAATGCGGCAAGCATGTCTTGCCGCTCATGATTCACGAAGTACGCTTTGGGAAAATAATTCGATTTATCGGAAAATACATGCCCGTTGGTTAAAGAAAATTTGCCATGCATCATGGGAATGGGAAAAGCCCTTGCGCCTTGGCTGCTGGCGGCGTTTCTGATTTCGTCTGGCATGCGCCGCGTTGGCAGATATGGCCTGTGCTAGAACCTGTTCACCGTTTGTCCGTGCGTGGCCCAGGGGCGGATCAGGATGGGTTGTGAACAGGTTTTCAGGTTTTGGAGGCTGGGATGATGAGTGATTCCGCGCAGGAAAGAGCCGCGCAGCTGCTGGTATCGGGCGGCGCGCGGCTGGGATTGAGCCTGGCTGAGGCGCGCCTGATCGTGGGCTACATGCACCCGCAGCTGGTCAATGCGGGCGAAGTGCTGATTCGCGAGGGCGAAGCTGCGGGCAGCGGCTTCATGGCCCTGGTGGTTGATGGCGAAGTTACCGTGGAAAGCGCCTCCGCCTCTGACGAAAGCGTGGTCGTCACCATTCTTGGCCCCGGCAGCCTGATTGGCGAGATGGGCTTCATTGCCGATGTGCCCCGCTCGGCCACCTGCATAGCCGCCACAGACCTGGCGCTGGCCGTGCTCACGCGCGACACGCTTTTGCAGCTCACGCAAGAGCAGCCCAAGGTGGCTGTGCATTTGCTGATGACGCTCTCGCAGCGCATGGCGGAGCATTTGCGCGAATCCAACCGCAAGCTGTCCGCGCTCATGCAGGTGACCAAGGCCATGAAGCAGGAACTCGAAGCCGTGCACAGCGTCAATAAGCGGCTTCTTGACCAGCTGGCCGCCAAAAAGCCTGCCCCGGCTTCTGCCGCCGCGCCTGTTTCAGCTCCTGCACGGGCCGGGCTGCATGGCGGCAGCTAGAAAAAGCAGCGTTTCTCTTTCATTTCTTCTTTTATTTGGCGAAAGCTTTTCTCAAAAAGGCGCTTCATGCAAACCCTGCACACACCCAATCTCGTTATCGGCTTTGGCAAGGCTGGCAAAACGCTGGCCGCTGATTTGGCCCAGCACGGGCAGGACGTTCTCCTGGCCGAGGCATCTGCCCAGATGTACGGCGGAACCTGCATCAATGTGGGCTGCATCCCTTCCAAAAAACTCATCGCCGAGGGCGAACGCCGCGCGCTGGAAGCCGACAAGGCCGCCGTGTTCGGCGCCGCCATGCAGGCCAAAAACGGCCTCATTCCCAAGCTGCGCGCCGCCAACTTCGCCAAGCTCGATGGCCTGGAACGCGCCCGCGTCATCAATGCCCGCGCCCGCTTTGAAGACGCGCACACCGTCATGCTGAGCGGCCCCGAAGGCGAGCTGCGCGTGACGGCTGATCGCATCTTCATCAACACCGGCAGCCTACCCGTTGTGCCCCGCATCGAAGGCGTGGACGGCAAGCGCATTTACGACAGCACCGGCGCGCTCTCCCTGGCCGAGCGTCCGCAACGCCTGCTCATCGTCGGCGGCGGCTACATCGGGCTGGAATTTGCCTTCATGTACCGCGCCTTCGGCAGCGAAGTCACCGTGCTGGATGCAGGCGAAACCTTCCTGCCGCGCGAAGACCGCGACATCGCCGCCGAGATGCAGCGCATTCTCGAGGCCAAAGGCGTGCGCCTGGTGCTGGGCGCGGCCACGCAGCGCTTTGAAGAAGGCGCGCAGCACACCACCGCCGTCACTTCCAAAGGCCGTTTTGACGCCGACGCCATCTTGCTGGCCACGGGCCGCCGCCCCAATACCGACGGCCTGGCGCTTGAGAAAGCAGGCGTGGCCGTGACCGAGCGCGGCTTCATCCAGGTGGATGAACACCTGCGCGCCGCCCCGCACATCTGGGCCATGGGCGACGTGGCGGGCAGCCCGCAGTTCACCTACATCTCGCTGGACGACTGGCGCATCGTGCGCGATCAGCTCTTTGGCCAGGGCCAGCGCAGCACGGCAGACCGCGCGTCGTTTCCCACGGCCGTCTTCACCCAGCCGCCGCTGGCGCACATTGGCATGACGGAAGCTGCCGCGCGCCAGGCGGGCCGCAACATCAAAGTCGCCACGCTCAAGGCCGAGGCCATTCCGAAAGCCAAGATCCTGGGCCAGACCGACGGCCTGCTCAAGGCCGTGACCGATGCCGGCACGGGTGAAATTCTGGGCGTCACCCTGCTGTGCGCCGAATCGCACGAAATCATCAACCTCTTCAAGATGGCCATCGACCACCGCGTGCCCGCCAGCTACGTCAAGAGCCAAATCTTCACCCACCCCACCATGAGCGAGGCGCTCAACGACTTGTTTGCCAGCCTTTGAGAGGCGGCGCAAAGGCTGGCCCCAGGCGGGGCAAGAGGAGCAAAACATTTGCTCCTCTATTTGGAGCATGAGGTCCTAGTGGAGATTGCGCAAGGCGCTGTTTTGGCCCCCTTGAATTTGCTCCTTTTTTAGTGGGCTGAACCTGTGGGCTGCGCGCCCGGCGCTTTTCCGGCTCCTTTTGCACAGGGCGCAGAGGGCACGCCGCAGCCGCGCGTATTCCGGACAGCCCGGGGCAGCTTCCGGAGAGCTGCGGCGGCCAGGGCCAGGGCGCTGAAGCCACGGCGGCTGCCTTTCTTGCAGATGCTTTCTGGCGCTCGCCGCCCCGCGCACCGCCGACAATGGCGGCAAGCACAGAAAAACAGCCCCTCCATGACCCTGATTGAACTCAAATACATCGTTGCACTGGCCCGCCACAAGCACTTTGGCAAGGCCGCTGAGGCCTGCCACGTCTCGCAGCCCACGCTATCGGTTTCCGTCAGAAAGCTGGAAGAAGAGCTGGACGTCAAAATTTTCGAGCGCGGCGCGGGAGAAGTCACCGTCACCCCGCTGGGCGAAGAAATCGTGCGCCAGGCCCAAAGCGTGCTGGAGCAGGCTAACGGGGTGCGCGAAATCGCCAAGCGCGGCAAAAACCCCCTGAGCGGCCCGCTCAAGCTCGGCGTCATCCCCACCATCGGCCCCTACCTGCTGCCCGATCTGGTGCAGCAAAACATTCGCCTCTCGCCGCAAATGCCCCTGCTGTTGCAGGAAACCTTCACCGTGCGCCTGCTGGAGATGCTGCGCACGGGCGATATCGACTGCGCCATCCTGGCCGAGCCTTTCCCTGACGCGGGCCTGGCCATCGCGCCCCTGTACGACGAGCCTTTCCTGGCCGCCGTGCCCGAATCGCATCCGCTGGCCGCGCTGCCCAGCGTGACCACCCGCCAGCTCAAGAACGAAACCATGCTTTTGCTGGGCGCAGGCCACTGCTTTCGCGACCACGTGCTCCAGGTCTGCCCCGAGCACGCCCTTTTTTCCAGCAACGCCGAGGGCATCAGCAAGAGCTTTGAAGGCTCCTCGCTCGAAACCATTCAGCACATGGTGGCCGCCGGCATGGGCATCACCCTCGTGCCCCGCATGGCCGCGCCCAAAAACTGGCAGCCGCCAAACGCATCCAACGCGCCGGACGCGCCCGCGCGAGGCCGGCGCGCGAAGGCCCACGCCGTGCGCACCAGCTTCATGCACCCCCATGTGCGCTACCTGCCCGTTGTCGCCCGCGGCGAAGGCCAGCAAGCGCCCACCCGCCGCATCGTCCTTGCCTGGCGGCGCAGCTTCACCCGCTACGAAGCCATTGCCGCCCTGCGCAACGCCATCTACGCTTGCGAGCTGCCCGGCGTCAAACGGCTGACGGCGTGAGCGGCTGCGGCCTCATTTTGCGGCCTCATTTCGCTCCTTTCTTCGTAGCATGACCTCCTGGTCGAATGTGCGCAAAAGCCGTTTTTACTGGCCTTGAATCTGCTCCTCTTTTTCATGTCTTCCGCCCCGCCCGCCCCTCGCCCGCCCGCCCGGTTTGAAGCCGTTTTGTTCGACTGCGACGGCGTGCTGGTAGACAGCGAACCCATCACCCTCGGCGTGCTGCGCCACATGCTGGCCGAGCGCGGCTGGGCCATGAGCGAAGCCGAATGCCGCGCGCGCTTTCTGGGCGTCACCGTGCGCAGCCAGCGCACCGTCATCGAGCAGCACACCGGCCAGCCCTTGACGGAGGCGTGGATGCAGGCTTTCTACGCCCGCCGCAATGCCGAGCTGGCCGCGCGCCTGCAAGCCGTGCCCGGCGCGCGCGAAGCCGTGCACGCCGCCCACGCCCGCACTGGCGGCCGCATCGCCTGCGCCTCCGGCGCTGACCGGCAGAAAGTGCAAATGCAGCTGGCCCAGACCGGCCTTGCGCCTTTGTTTGGCACCGCCGTTTTCAGCGGCCACGAAATGCCCGCCAGCAAGCCCGCGCCTGACGTCTATCTGGCCGCCGCCCGCCACTTGCGCGTCAGCCCCGGGCGCTGCCTGGTCGTGGAAGACACCGTGCCCGGCATCACCGCCGGCGTGGCCGCTGGCTGCACCGTCTGGGCCTACTGCCCGCCAGACGATCCGCACGCCAGCCCGCACCCGCTGCGGGCCGCAGGCGCGTCGCGCGTGCTCGCCCACATGGGCGAGCTGGCCGCGCTGTTGCAGGCACACCGCGCGCCGCCTTTCTTCTTATCTTGAATCAAGAAAATTGCAAGCAGCGCCAGCGGCGCGCGGCGGCGTTTTCAGATGCCTGCGTGCAAGCTGCGCCGCAGGCGTGAAAAGCACGAAAAGCACGAAAAGCACGAGAAGCGCGGGCTTGGGCGCTCTGGAGCCTTGCGAACGCCCTGCCGGAGCGCGAGGTTCGTGCAGCCCCCTCACGGCCAGACGCTGAACAGGTTCCAAACGCCGCACTCGGGCGGCTTGCAGGCAGCTTGCGGACGCTGGATTTTTGGCGCGCATGCCCCTACACTGCGCCACCTTTTTCCAAGTCTTGTTGCAGTTTTCGGGGCTTTTCTTGACTGTTCGTGCATTTTCCCGGCCTGGCGTGCTGTGCCGCCTGCCTGTCTCCGCCCGGCGCTTCTGGGCGCTGGCGGCGGCGCTGCTCGTACTCTGGGCGGCGGCGCATCCGGCCCTGCTGAACGCAGCGGCGGGCGAGCAGGTGCTGCTGTGCACGGCGCAAGGCATGGAGTGGGTGGCCGTGGCAGGCGAGGCCCAGGACGGCGCTCCTTTCCAGCCGCTGGCCCAGTCTGCGCCTGCGGGCTGCCCGTGGTGCGTCTTCATGCAGCTGCTGCTGCCTGCGCCGCCCGCGCCTGCGGGGGCGCTGGCGCGGGCCAGCGCGGCGCGCCTGGTTCGCGTGCTGACCGCGCCCGCATGGCGGCCGCCCGTGGAGGCAGCGCGCCACCTGCGCGCCTTGCCAGGGCGCGGGCCGCCCCTTTGACGGCCTTTTTGGGCGAAGCGGGGCCGCTGGCCGCTGTGCGCCAGTCCGCGCCTCCTCTCAAACCCTCTTTTCCGCTGACTTTCCCCTGACGCTTGCTGACTGCCGGGGCGCGCCCTTGCGGCGGCCGCGCGGGCCTGCAAGGCATCACGCGCCTGCGCGGCATGGGCTGATGCGCCCAGGCGCGCGGCGATCCGCTTTTTCATTCCTTTTCCATTCCATTTCACAAGAGGGGCGCCGCGCGCGCCTCCGGATACCCATCATGAATTTCCATCCAAACCCCTCGCGCCTGGCTCTCAGGCCCCTGACGCTGGCGTTGGCGCTGGCCTTTCCCGCGCTGGCGGCGGCGCAGGCATCCGTGGCCGACGAGCAGGCGCAAGACCCCAAGAAGATTCAGACGCTGGAAGAAGTGCGCGTGACCGACAGCGCCGAATCGTCCGGCTACATCAGCAAAACCACCGTGGGCGGCAAAGAGCCGCTGAGCGCGCGCGAAGTGCCGCAGTCGGTTTCCGTCATCACCAGCGAGCGCGTGCGCGACCAGAACGCCGCCACGGTGACGGAGGCGCTGAACATGGCCACCGGCGTGACGGTGATCAGCAACGACATGCATCAGAGCCAGTTCTATTCGCGCGGCTACGGCATGAACGTCACGTACGACGGCGTGCCGGGCGGCAATCTCTCCGGCCAGCAGCAGCTGGACCTGGCCGTTTACGACCGCGTGGAAGTCATGCGCGGCCCTTCCGGCCTGTTCACGGGCAGCGCGGGCAGCAACTTTGGCGGCACGGTGAACCTGGCGCGCAAGCGCGCCAAACATGCCTTCGGCCTGGAAGGCAGCGTGGGCACAGGCACCTGGCGCAACCACCAGGCCAGCGTGGACGTGACGGGGCCATTGAACGCCGCCGGCACGCTGCGCGGCCGCGCCGTGCTGGCGCTCACCGACAAGGGCTGGTCCATCGAACGCGCGCATACCCGCAAGCAGGTGGGCTATGCCACGCTGGACTGGGACGCCACGCCGCAAACCACCCTTTCCGTCGCCGCCGCCTACCAGCGCGACCGCCTGCGGGCGGGCATGTCGGGCCTGCCCGCGTGGTCCACGGGCGAGCTGCTGAACATTTCGCGCCGCACCAACGTCTCGCCAGACTGGAACCGCACCGGCTGGACGCACCGCTGGTACACGGCCGATGCCGAGCACCGCTTTGCCAACGGCTGGAAGCTGGCGGCCAAGCTCACGCGCTGGGAGCGCGATCAGCTGTATCACGATGCTTTCCCTTCTTCCGGCGTGAACCGCGCCACGATGACGCTCAACTACGTGCGCCGCCACGGCGAGATTGCCGACACGCGCCACACGGCGGACGTGTTCGCCAGCGGCCCCTTCCATCTGTGGGGCCGCGAGCACCGCGCGCTGGTGGGCGCGAACCTGGACCGCTTCAACGCCACCACCTACGGCCACAAGTGGCTGCGCCCGTGGGACCTCGTGCCCAATGTGCCCTTCGGGCAGCCGAACAGCATCAGCGACTTTGGCGGCCCCTTTGAATCGGGCAGCCAGTCCGCCGATCGCCAGCATGGCCTCTACGGCCAGCTTCGCCTGCGCGCGGCCGAGCCGCTCACCATCGTGCTGGGCGGGCGCTGGAGCACTTACAAAACCCGCAGCCGCCGCATCGCGCCCTCCAAGCCGACCGAGTGGCAGGAAGGCGGCAGCAAGTCGCGCAACCACTTCACGCCCTACGCCGCCGCGCTGTACGACATCAACCCCGTGTGGACGGTGTACGCCAGCTACTCCACCATGTTCACCCCGCTGTCCAACGAGCGCGTGGACGGCAGCACGCTTGACCCGCGCGAAGGGCGTCAGTTCGAAGTGGGCGCCAAGGCCGCTCTGCTGGACGGACGGGCGCTGTTCACCGCCTCCATCTACGACATGCGCGACGTCAATCGCGCCATGGAAGACCCCAGTCACCCCGGCTTCTACGTGAACCTGGGCAAGGTGCGCAGCCGGGGGGCGGACCTGGAGCTGACAGGCCGCCTGGCCCCAGGCTGGGAAGTGCAGGCAGGCTACACCTACCAAAACTCCAAATACATCGTGGACAAAAACAACGCCGGCATGCGCTGGGAGTTCTGGGAGCCGCGCCACAACCTCAAGCTCTGGGGCATGCGGCACTTTGAATCCGGCCCGCTCCAGGGCCTGAGCGTGGGGCTGGGCGTGAGCGCCTTCAGCAAAACCGCCTCCTCTGCTTTCTCGCCGCGCCGCCAGGGCGGCTACGCCGTCGCCAGCCTGATGGCGCGCTACCGCATCAACAGCCACTGGGACGTGCAGCTCAACGCCAACAACCTGTTTGACCGCACCTACTACACCCGCCTGGGCGGCTTGGGCACCTACAACACCTACGGCGATCCGCGCAACTTCCAGCTCACGCTGCGCGCGCAGTTCTGAAAACCCGCTCGCAGTCCGTGGGGGCGGAAAGCATGGATGGGGCGCGGACCCGGGCGGTCTGCTGCCTCGCAGTCCATTCCGATCCGCGCCTTCGCCCCTTGCGGCCAGATCATGGGCAGGCCCTGAGCGCCCGCGCCCCGCTTGCGGGGCGTTTTTCATCTCTGAATTCGCTTCTCTATCAATAGCATGAGGTCCTAGTGAATACTGCGCATAACGGGATTCTTACCCCCTTGAATTTGCTTCTCTTTCTGATGCCTTCGAGGCCCCTACGCACATGAGCGCCCCCGCTTCGCGCGCGGGCGCGTGGCCCATCATCCGCGCCTACTGGGTCTCGCCTGACAGCGGGCCGGGCTGGCGGCTGCTGGCTGCCGTCATCGCGCTGGATCTGGCGCTGGTGTGGCGCGCCGCGCGCATCACCTACTGGCAAAAAGACTTCTACGACGCGCTCCAGCAGCTCAACGAAGCCGCCTTCTGGCCGCAACTGGCCGCGCTGGCCGCGCTGGCGCTCACGGGGCTGGTGCTCAACACCGCCCGCACCTGGCTGGCGCAATCGCTGGAAATGCGCTGGCGCGCCTGGATGACCGAAGAACACCTGCGCCGCTGGCTGGCGGGCAACGCCTTCTGGCGGCTGGAGCGCGATCAGGGCGATCAGGGCGAAGGCGGCAGCCATCGCGGCGGCAGCCTTGAAAACGCCGACCAGCGCGTGGCTGAAGACCTGCGCATGGTCGCCAGCGGCACGCTCACCCTGGGGCTGGGGCTGATCAGCAACTTCGTCAGCCTCTTTACCTTCTCGGCCATCGTCTGGGGCCTGTCGGGCGCACTGGCCATCACCCTCGGGGGCCAAACGCTGCAAGTGCCCGGCTACATGCTTTGGGTGGCCTTCATCTACGCGCTGGGCGGCTCGTGGGCCATTGAAAAAATCGGCGGCCGCATGGTGCAAATCGACTACCGCCAGCAGCAGGCCGAAGCCGACTTTCGCGCCGCGCTGCTGCGCATCCGCGAAAGCGCCGAACAAATCGCCCTCTACGGCGGCGAAAGCGCCGAAAGAGCGCGCCTTTCGGCCCGCTTCGCCGCCGTGCGCCACAACTGGCGCGACATCATGAACTACACCAAGCGCATCACCATCGCCGACAACGCCTACACCGAAGTCGGCGCGCTCGTGCCCTACATGCTGCAAGGCCCGCGCCTGTTCAAAGGCATCATCACCCTGGGCGACCTCACCCAGCTCATCCAAAGCTTCATGCGCGTGCGCGTGGCCCTCTCGTGGTTCATCTACAAATACAAAGACCTCGCCCTGCTGCGCTCGGCCCTGGCGCGCCTGGCCGAATTTGACGCCGCCTTGCAAGCCGCCAGCGGCGCAACGGCCAGCGCCCCCCGCATCACCCGCCAGCGCGGCCCCGCCGCCAGCGGCTACGCCCTGCAAGGCGTGCAAGCCCTCGGCCCCGGCGGGCGGCCCCTCACCCCCGTGGTGAACTGGCGCATCGCCCCCGGCGAGCGCTGGATGCTGCGCGGCCCCTCCGGCGCAGGCAAAAGCACCCTGCTGCGCGCCCTGGCCGGCCTGTGGACGCACGGCCACGGCCACATTGCCACCCCGCCCGGAACCGCTGAAGCGCCCGAAACCGCTGAAACGCCCAAAACAGCCACAGCGCCCGGCGCTGCGGCAGCCCCCCGCGCCGAAACCCTCTTCGTGCCCCAGCAAAGCTACCTGCCCATCGATACCCTGCGCGCCTGCCTGGCCTACCCCGCCCTCGAAACCGCCTTCAGCGACGACGACTGCCAGGCCGCCCTGCGCTGGGCCTGCCTGCCCGCCCTCACGCACCGCCTGCACGAGAGCGCCCACTGGGCGCGCCAGCTCTCCCCCGGCGAGCAGCAGCGCCTGGCCTTTGCCCGCATCTGGCTGCACCGCCCCCGCTGGCTCTTTCTGGACGAAGCCACCAGCGCCCTGGACGAAGAAACCGAAGAACGCCTCTACACCCGCCTCACCCGCGACCTGCCCGGCCTCACCCTCGTGAGCATCGCCCACCGCAGCAGCCTGCGGCGCTTTCACGAGCACGAAATGCAGCTGTAAGGCCGCTGTGAAGCCGCCATGAAAGCCTGCTCGCGGCCAGCCCCGGGCAAGCCCCGGCGCGCCTGCCAGAAGGTGTCAAAAACAGTAGCGAATTCGAGGGGGATAAAAACCCATTCACAGCATGTTTCATAAGGACATCATGCTATTGATAAAGGAGCTAAAAACGGCACGCCTGCATGTCTGCGGCATGTCGGTTTCTCGGCGCTTGGGGCGGCTGTTGCGGGCATGAAAAAGCGGGCCTTGGCCCGCTTTTTTTTCTCATGGTTCGCCAGCGTTAGTGCGCGGCGCGGCGGCTTTGCGCTTCGGCCACGGCCAGGGCGGTCATGTTGATGAGGCGGCGCACGGTGGCGCTGGGCGTGAGCACATGCACCGGCGCGGCCGCGCCCAGCAGGATGGGGCCGATGGTGACGCCGTTGCCGTCGGTGGTTTTGAGCACGTTGAAGAGGATGTTGGCTGTGTCCAGGCTGGGGCAGATGAGCAGGTTGGCCTCGCCGCTCAAGGTGCTGTCGGGCACGCTGCGGGCGCGCAGCTCGGGCGAGAGGGCGGCGTCGCCGTGCATTTCGCCGTCGCATTCCACATCGGGCATTTGCTGGCGGAACAGGTCGCGCGCGGCGCGCATCTTCAGCGCCGAGGGGCGCGTGGATGAGCCGAAGTTGGAGTGCGAGAGGAAGGCAACTTTGGGCGGCAGGCCGAAGTTGCGCACTTCCTGCACGGCCAGGCGGGCGATGCTGGCGAGCAGTTCAGGGCCGGGGTCGCTGTTGATGTAGGTGTCGGCAATGAACAGGGTGCGGCCGCCGGCGATGAGGGCGTTGAGCGCGGCCATGCAGGGCGCGTGCGGTTCCTTGCCGATGATGTCGCTGACGTGCTGGAAGTGCACGTCAAAGCGGCCCAGGGTGCCGCAGATCATGGCGTCGGCGTCGTTCATGCGGACCATGAGGGCGGCCAGCACGGTGGTGGAGCGGCGCACGGCGGCGCGCGCGGCTTCTTGCGTGACGCCGTTGCGCGCCATCAGGCGGTGAAATTCCTTCCACCAGGTTTCGTAGCGGCTGTCGGTTTCGGGGTCGCACACCTGCACGTCGCGCCCCACTTTCAGGCGCAGGCCGGCTCTGGCGATGCGGCGTTCAATGACGGACTGGCGGCCCACGAGCAGGGGCGTGGCCAGGCCGTCGTCCACCACGCTTTGCACGGCGCGCAGCACGCGTTCGTCTTCGCCTTCGGCATACACCACGCGTTTTTGCGCGGCGGGCACAGCCTGGGCGGCGGAGATGACGGGGCGCATGAGCATGCCGGACTGGTAGATGTAGTGCTCCAGCGAGGCGCGGTAGGCCGCGATGTCGGTGATGGGCCGCGTGGCCACGCCCGAGCGCGCGGCCGCTTCGGCCACGGCGGGGGCAATGCGCAGGATCAGGCGCGGGTCAAACGGCGTGGGGATGATGTAGTCGGGGCCGAAGTTCAGTTCCTTGCCCGCGTAGGCGGCGGCCACTTCGGCGCTGGATTCGGCCTTGGCCAGCGCGGCGATTTCGCGCACGCAGGCCAGCTTCATTTCCTCGGTAATCCGGGTGGCGCCGCAGTCCAGCGCGCCACGGAAGATGTAGGGAAAGCACAGCACGTTGTTCACCTGGTTGGGGTAATCGCTGCGGCCCGTGGCGATGATGCAGTCGGGCCGCGCCAGGCGTGCTTCGGCGGGGTCGATTTCAGGGTTGGGATTGGCCAGCGCCAGGATGACGGGCTTGTCGGCCATGCTTTTGACCATGTCGGCGCTGAGCACGCCGGCGGTGGAGCAGCCCAGAAAGACGTCTGCGCCGCGCACCACGTCGGCCAGCGTGCGCGCTTCGGTTTTTTGTGCGTAGCGGGCCTTGGATTCGTCAAAGCCGCCGGGGCGGCCTTCGTAGATGACGCCTTTGGAGTCGCACACGAAGATGTTTTGCGGCTTCGCGCCCAGGCCCACCAGCACGTCCAGGCAGGCCAGCGCCGCCGCGCCCGCGCCGCTGACGGCCACTTTGGCGTCTTCAATGCGCTTGTCCACCAGCTCCAGCCCGTTGAGCAGCGCCGCGCCCGCAATGATGGCGGTGCCGTGCTGGTCGTCATGAAACACCGGAATGTTCATGCGCTCGCGCAGCTTGCGCTCGATGTAAAAGCACTCGGGCGCCTTGATGTCTTCCAGGTTCACGCCGCCCAGCGTAGGCTCCAGCGCGGCGATGATGTCCACCAGCTTGTCGGGGTCGCGCTCGGCCAGTTCGATGTCGAACACGTCGATGCCCGCGAATTTCTTGAAGAGGCACCCTTTGCCTTCCATCACCGGCTTGCCCGCCAGCGGGCCGATGTCGCCCAGCCCCAGCACGGCCGTGCCGTTGGTGACCACGCCCACCAGATTGCCGCGCGCCGTGTATTCGGCCGCCAGGGTTGGATTGGCCTGAATGTCCAGGCACGGATAGGCCACGCCCGGCGAATACGCCAGCGACAAATCATGCTGGTTGGACAGCGGCTTGGTGGGCACCACGGCCACTTTGCCGCGCGTGGGCTGGCGGTGGTAGTTGCGGGCGGCGTCGCGCAGGGCGGCCTGGGCGGGAGTGAGGTCTTGCATGGTCAGTCTGCCTTTCGATTTGCTGGAATTCGGGAAGCGTTTTGAAGGGAAAGAGGGGGGTCAGCACAGCACCACGGCATCGGGCAGCTGGTTATCCGGCGCCGGGCGGCAGGCGGCATCCGGCGACTCGGGAAAGTGCTTTTCAAGCAGGGCCGTGACTTCAGCCAGCGCGTTCGTCAGCCCTTCTTCAAAGCGCCCGGCCCCCAGCGCGCCAGCCAGCCGTTCAGATACGGCGGCCCACTCGGGCGGCGGCGCGCGCTCGGCCAGGCCGCGATCGGGCACGATTTCAATGGCGCGCGCGGCCAGGTTCAGATACACCAGCACGCCGTTGCGCTGGCGCGTGTCCCACACGCGCAGCTTGGCAAACAGCATCAGCGCCCGCTCGCGCAGCACTTGCGGCATGGGCTGGCGGCGGCGCACGTGCCGCCACAGATAGCTGATGGGCAGCGAGCCTTCCACGCACAGGCGCACTTCGCCCTCATGCCGCGTCTCGCTTTCAGCAACCAGCCGCGCCAGCCGCTGTGCCAGAGCCGGGGGCACGGCGCGCCGGGCATCGGCTTCATCAAGCCAGAGATGGTGCAGCAATCGAGAGGAATGGAGCATGAATGTCACCGTTTCGCATCAGCCTGGCTGATGATAGGGGCAGGCCAGCCGCCCAAGGCCCGCTCCCAAGCCCGGTTTTGAGGGCCAAATCGCCCGCAAGTCCGCATGGAATGGGCGCATGCAGCTATTTTTTCGAGAGCGCCCGGGGCCGTTTCAGCCTTGCGGGTATTCCACGGCCAGCACTTCAATCAGCCGCGCGCCTGAAGGCGTGATCAGCTTGATTTCGTCGCCCACGCGGGCGCGCAGCAGGGCGCGGGCGATGGGGCTGATCCAGCTGACTTCGCCGCGCGCGCTCTCGGCTTCATCAATGCCCTTGATGGTCACGCGCCGCTCTTCGCCCGTGTCGCAGTCCAAGTAAGTCACGCTTGCGCCGAAGAAAACCTGGTCGCTGCCGTGGTGGGCGCTGGGGTCGGTGACGGCGGCGATTTCCAGCCGGCGCGTGAGAAAGCGGATGCGCCGGTCGATCTCGCGCAAACGCTTTTTGCCGTAGAGGTAGTCGCCGTTTTCGCTGCGGTCGCCATTTTTGGCGGCCCAGTGCACGGCTTCCACCACTTGCGGGCGTTCGTGGTCCATCAGCTGCATCAGCTCGGCGCGCAAGGCGGCGTAGCCTGCGGGCGTGATGTAGTTGCGCCCGCCCGGCGGCAGGGGCGGCAGCGCCTGGGCGCCGTCTTCGCTGTCATCGCCATCGGTTTCTTTGGTGAAGGCTTTGCTCATGTCTAATCGTTTGTTCTGCCTGAAGGAATTGCCGTGACCCGCCCCGATGAATTTGCCGCCCACACGCCGATGATGCAGGGGCGTTTCCCGCAGGGGAATGTGGACATAGATTGCTGAAGTTACGCCAAAAACTACGCTGATCAAAATGTGACGGCATGGCCTTATGCTTCCCCCCGCCAGCTCTTGCGGAGGCTGCGCCCCTCGTTGCGGTTTACCAGTAGATTTTCCCGCCATCGCGAACCAAACAGCCTGCGGCGCGGGCTTTTACGGCGTTGGACTCCAATCGGGACAGTTTTTCGCCGGTGGCGGCCTTGGCGTCTGCACGCGCCAAGGCGTTTGCCTCTTTTTCGATTTGCCGCTGGAGCCACGCGGCTTCTTCTGCCTGTTGCCTGGCTTGCATTTCGTTCACCCACGCCTGTTTTTCTGGCGTGCAGCGGGCCTGGATTGCCGCAATCAATTCAGCCAAGGCTGCGTCGGAGCTGATATCGACAACCAAGCTGGATTGCCAGCCCGATTTGCGGTGCCCGGATACGCGCACTTGCTTATGCAGCGGGAATCCCAGCGGGTCAATGACGTCCAGATAAACAGATGCGCCGAAGGCAGACCCGCTGTATTCCAGGCGTACGGCGCACCCTGCCTTTTCGAGGGCAGCGGCCGCTTTTTCAGCGAAGGCGTGAATTTCGGCGCGACCACTGTTTTCGAGTTGCGAAGGATGCATGTTCATGGTTGACTCCTGAGAGTGCCAGATTCCGCCTGGCGTCGGTGTCAATCACTGCGATTAACATGAGATGTATTATGCATCAATAACGGGCGTTAGTCAAGTCTTTTTTTATTTCCTGCTTATTTGTAGGGTTATTAGCCAGCGCCGGGTGGCCGCCTGCGTGGACAAGATGCAACTGACGCGGCGGGCGGGTGGCGATAGATGCAGGCATTGCTATAATGCAGTCAGGCAATGCGCCACTCGCTTTTTTCTGCCGAATAGGCAGCTTAGAAAAAACAACGGCGAGAAGCAGCTCAAGCAGTAATGCGAGAGACAAGCGCAAAGCGTCTTGCCAATTTCTCTGCCGCACAGGCAGCAAAAAGGCCACCCAGAGGTGGCCTTTTGTTTTTGGGGCGGGCTTACATAGCCCCGCCGCCGCCGATGTTCACATACACCTCGGGGACCTCCCCGATGGCAACTTCTTCCAGCCACGCTTTCGCGCGGCTGATGCGGCCCGTGCCGCACTGAACGAGGGCGCGCCCTCCGTCCAAGAGTTCATACCCCCAG
The DNA here is from genome assembly GCF_001262075.1 of Ottowia sp. oral taxon 894. GTDB lineage: Bacteria > Pseudomonadota > Gammaproteobacteria > Burkholderiales > Burkholderiaceae_C > Ottowia > Ottowia massiliensis. The sequence continues at coordinate 1,634,108 of NZ_CP012073.1, forward strand.
CAGCAGGGGCCGCTGGGAAGGGTGGTGCGGGCATAGCCCACAAGCCGCCCATTGCACAGGACGGCGGCGGTGGTGGTGGCGTTGGTCATCTTTTTCTCCTAAGAGTGCCCGGTGCCGCCGGGCGTCGGTGTTGATCAACTCAATCAACATGACTTGTATTATGCATGACTAACGCCCGTTTGTCAAGCGTTCATCATGTTATTTTGTTTCAAAGTGTGCGGGTTTGTTCAGCCCGCGCCGGGCGGCAGCCTCAACGAGCGCGGCGTTGATGGCCGCTGTTTTGCTGCTGGCCGCACCAGCGGCCATGAGCGCATCCAGCGCGGCGGCGGCGGCGGGGGTCATCAGCCCGCCTGGCAGATAGCGCGCGCCTTTTTCGATGCGGCTCTTTTCGTTGGCGCGCGACCACACGGCTTGTTTCGCAAGATCAATTTTTCGCATGTTTTTTCTCCCACGCCGCCCACATGGCGGCCTCTTTGCACAAACGGATCATGCGCGCCGTCAGGTCATGCAGCGGCACGCCGCGCGCGCACTCCCACGCAGCCCACGCCTCGCATGACTCTTCCGTGGCCGCCCAGCAGTCCAGCTCATGGTCATACTCCACCACCAGCCCGCTGTCATGCAGCAGGCAGGTGGGCCTGGCGGCATCACGCCGCCAGGCGCGATGCCAGTAGCGATGTTTGCCACCCATCACCTCTCCTTGCGGGCTTTGCGCCCGAATTGATAGATATGCTCAGCCCCAATTTCGCCACGCGGGCGAACAAAATCAAACATCCGGATTCCGGCCCTGGGCGGGCGGGTGCAGTCAGCCCGCAAACTTGCATCTTTTTGCAAGTGGCGTTGCCGGTATAACGATGAGTGGTTAAGCGCCACGGGGACAAAAAGCCACTCCAAGCAGCCATCCCGAGCAGCTTGCTCCCGCACCCAGTCGGCGGCCTCTGCGCCCTCCGAATCCAGACGCCCGAAGTGCGACACGCCAGCCGCCCGAAAGGCGTCAGGTCCCCAGTAGGGGCTACGCCAGCCCATCGGGCGTGGACCGCGCTCAATGCGGCGCGCTTCCCACGCCCCCGTCTCCCATGCGACGTGCAACACCGCCTCTTCGATTTCCGCCGGGCTGACAGACCCGACAGGAATGGCAAGCACAGCATCTGAGGGGGCCTCGCAGACCTCCGCGCGCACGCCGGGCAACGCATATTGCGGCGCCTCGATTGTGGCGTGCGGCATAGTCCACGTAATCGTGCACCAGATGTGGCTCATAGGCCGGTAGAGGGACGCCGGCCAGACGGCGCATGGGTAAATCCCGGCCATAGCGTAAGGCCGGGCGGCGGCCTCAATGGCCGCCTTGAGTGTTGCGGCCAGCATGTCAGAACCTCCCAACCAGCACGAACTTGGATGGCAAGGAGCGGTTGTCAATCCACCACCCCGCATTGGTGATTGCGCGCAGGCGCTCGATGTTGGCACGCGCTTTTTGCAGGTTGCCTGCGATGACAGGCTCATTGGCGCGGTCTCCCAATTTAGCTACCTCGGAGTGCAGCAATTGCTCCGCCTGCTGGATCATACCGGGCCGAATATCGGCCGCCCATGCGATTTGTCTATCGCTGCCTTCCAGGGCGGGCAACCCTTCGGCGGTGGCTGTTTCCTGCGCCGCTTTTGCGCGGCAGGCGGGGCACGGTTGGTGCTCCCCCTGCTCGGCCATGTAGGCCACCTGCTTGCCGTAGCCGCAGCCTGGGATAAAGGCTTCACCTGCGTGACCGCAAGAATGTGTAAACGTTTTACGCGACATAATTTTTCTCCTTAGAGTTCCCGGTGCCGCCGGGCGTCGGTGTTGATCATCCCGATCAACATGAGATGTATTGTGCCTTAATAACGGGCGTTAGTCAAGTCTTTTTTTATTTCCGACTCGCTTGCGTGGTCTTTGCTGTTGTTTGGCCGTCACAGCATTGGTAGCCAAGCAACATCCCACGCAAAAATATTCAGCGGCCCCGTTGCCGGGGCCTGTTTTGCGAGAGGTCAGACACGCCAGAAGCTGGCATCGTCATCCAGCGCTACGCGCTTGTCACCCAGGTCGATCACAGCCAGAGGGCGGCGGCGGTCGCCTTTGCGCACTTGCACATGCTCCCATGCCACGAAGGGCATGCCGGCCACAGTGCCACGAATCGTTTTGGCGCTGCATTCGGCCCAGCCTTGGCTGGCGGCCTCAAAGTCGGCCAGCGTGTCGGCCGTTTCCACGGCTTCCACCATCCAAGAGCCGCCATCCAGCAGATCAGGCAATGCAGCTTCCAGGGCGGCCAGTTTTTCGTTTGCGTTTGTCATGTTTGACTCCTTAGAGTGCCCGGTGCCGCCGGGCGTCGGTGTTGATCACCCCGATCAACATGACTTGTATTATGCATGACTAACGCCCGGTAGTCAATTGTGCATCATGTTACTTTGTTTCAAAGTGTTCATGCTTGCCCGTCATCAGCAAACCGTCAGGCGCACCCAGCGTGCATCCATCGTTTGCGGGGCCGCGCCCAGGCCCCAGGTTTCAGGCCGCTGCTAGTCCGGGCGGGGGCATTGCAGCACGAGTTCGCCGTTGCAAAAGTCAATTATGCTACCGGTGTATTTCTCGACACTCGCTTTTCTTTCAACCGTATAAGCAACAAAGGCCCTCTCAGGGGCCTTTGTTTTATTCATTTACCAAGCTTTTTCGCTGATTATGTCGATTTCTGGCGGCATATCAGAATCAACTGTATGCACGTGCATCACCCGCCTTCCTGACACCCTGGCGTGAAATGTTCCAGGGTAAAAATAGGTTATTTCCTTGATGCCCCATCCGTCCTTGTATCTGCACGGCACATAATCGGGCGCTTCGTATTCCCCATGCGCCAAATAATATCTCCCCGCAGGGAAAAACTTCCCCCCTTTACTTGACTCAGACAGATGCCTTGCTTGCCGCAAGGCATCTATGACTGCTTTTTTCGTTTCCCACACCTTGTAGAGGCCGTCTTGCAGTTGGTTTTGGGGCTTGCTCATTTTGATCTCCTTAGAGTTCCCGGTGCCGCCGGGCGTCGGTGTTGATCACCCCGATCAACATGACTTGTATTATGCATGACTAACGCCCGTTTGTCAAATCTTTTTTATTCCCGACTTGCTTGTGGGGCCTTTCGCCGTTGCCTTTTTGCCAATTGCTATTGCATTGATAGCAGGAAAGCCCCGCACACAAAGGAGTTGCGGCGGTGTGTGCGGCTGACGCCCACCCGATGTCAGGGCAAAAAAAATGGCCCCGTGAGGGGCCATTTGTCGGGACGGACTCCATTGCGATGAGCAGAGTCTTTTGGTTTCAACACACAGCCCGCAGTGTTACAAGGCTGAAGCGCCATAGGGCGCACGCGAAATATAGCACACGCTGCACGCCGTGTCAAAAAAGCCCCGCCGGATCGCTGGCGCGGCTCCAGTTGTAGATGATGAGTTCGCCCGCGTGCTTGGTGTCGCCGCCTGCAAGGCCGTGGGCCAGGGTGGTGCGCTCGATGTCGTAGCCGTCAAAGCAGCGGCGGATGTCGGGATGGTCGCCCAGGCTGACGATGGCTTTGCCTTGCAGGGTGCGCAGGGTGGCGGCCATGTGCTCGTATTCGGGCCAGTCGAACGGAACGCCGTAGCCTTCCGTTTGCCAGTAAGGCGGGTCTAGATAAAAAAGGGTGTGCGGGCGGTCGTAGCGGCGCAGGCATTCGCGCCAGTCCAGACGCTCAATGTAAGCGCCGGTGAGGCGCAGATGGGCGGCGCTCAAGGTTTCTTCCAGCCGCAACAGATTGACGGTTGGCGCTGGCGCGGTGGTGGAGTTGCCCCAGCTTTGCCCTTGGACTTTGCCGCCGAATGCCTGGTGTTGCAGGTAAAAAAAGCGGGCGGCGCGCTGAATGTCAGTCAGGGTTTCGGGGCGGGTGGTTTGCAGCCACTTAAACACTTCGCGGCTGGAAAGCGCCCACTTGAATTGGCGAACGAACTCCTCGAGATGTGTTTTGACAACCCGGTAGAGATTGACCAGCTCGCCATTGACGTCGTTAATGACCTCAACTTTTGAAGGGTTTTTGAGAAAGTAGAGGGCCGCGCCACCTGCGAAGACCTCAACGTAGCAGGTGTGGCGCGGAAAGCGGGGGATGAGGTGTTCGGCCAGGCGGCGTTTGCCGCCGATCCACGGGATGATGGGTGTGGGCATGTTTGCGAGTCTTTCGGCTTGTAAAAAGTGATTACACTGCCCGCGCCCGATCGGGTGGGCGGGGCCTTGCTGGCTCGCAGGTGCGTTCTGCGGGGCGGGGCCGGGCCAGGTGGTGACGCATCTGGCGCGGTCGCTCCGTCCTTTTTTGAGTCGGTTATGGCGGCGCGGTGCATGCCGCCAATGCGGCGCGTAGCTGGACCTCGTAGCCTTCGCGACGCTCGATTTCCGCGATGGCGGCCGCCGCGAAAGCATCCAGCGTCACATCGGCGGCTAGCGCTTCCGTGGGCATTGCCGGGCGCGGCGGCTCACTTTCGCGGCACGCCACGGGCACGGGCACATGGACCTGCTGCACGCGCGGGGCAGGCTGGGCGGCGCAACCGGCCAGCAGGGCGGACAGCGCCGCAACTATCAATGATTGCTTGACTGTTGCCGTCATCGTGCGCGCCCCTTGAGCCAGTCTCCTACGCGCACGCGGGCGCTGGCGCAGTCATCGCCGGGCACGGCAGGCGGCGCGGACAGCACGGCATCCGCCTGGCGCGCATGTTCGGCGGCGGCTTGCGCGGCTTGCCGGCGCGCGGCGGCGGCCTCGCGCTCGCGCCTTTCTGCCAGCGCTTGCAGCCTGGCCACGCCGTCGCTGCATGCTTGAGCGGATTGCAGGGCGTGGTCGCGCTCGCCAGTGACGGCGGCAATTTGCGCTTGCAGCTCGCGCGCATGGTTGCCCGCGCGCTGCCAGGCCACGCCCAGCGCGGCGTTGATCGCCACGCTGGCGGCCAGCAAGTAAACAGGGACAGGAATCATGGCGCGCCCCCCTCGCACATGGCCCGCTCGGCGGCGCGCCGCTTGACAAGGCCGGGCAGGCGCTGGCCCTTGGCATACACCCACTTGTCCAACTCGGCGCAGGCCCCTGCCATGTCGCCTGCGTTGGCTTTGCGCACCAGCGAGCTGCCGCAAAACGCTTGCGGGCCTACGTTGTAGGCAAACGACACAAAGGCGGCTTTTTGCCCGTCGGTGAGCGGGCGGCGGATGCAGGCCAGGGCCTGGGCGTGGCGGGCCAAATCCTGCTCCAGTAGCGCCCGGCATTGCTCGCGCGTGTAAGTCTGGCCGGGCTGCACGTCCGGCCCGGTGTGGCCGTAGCACGCCGTGAGTACGCCCACGGGGTCGCGGTAGGCCCACTGGCGCAGGCCCTCATGTTGCGCGACGAAGGCGGTGACAATGGCGGCGGCGCTGGCCCCGATGCTGGCGATGAGTTTTTGCCGGGGCGTCATTCGTCCGCCTCCATCGTGACCAGATCGGCCCCCGGATTGGCCGTGGCGGCGCTCATCTTGCCCAGGTCGGCCTCCAATTTGCCCAGACCGGTATCCAGCTCGTTGAGAGCTTGATTGACCGCAGGCGCAACACAGTGGCCGCTAAGCAAAAGCTGGATGCGCGCACGCTGCTCCTCAATGCGCCCCCGCTGCTCCTCTAGTTGCAGCTGGTGCGCCTCCACATCCAGTGCGTGGATTTCGGCGCGCCGCACGGCCTCGGCGGCCAGCCGCTCGGCGGCCACCCGCTTGTAGTACCACGTCACAAGCAAACTGATGGCCGCAAAAATCACGCCCATCAGGCTCAGCACATGTTCGGTAGTCCACCAGCCGATGACCGCGCTCGTGGCCCCGGTGGTGAGCGTGACCTGGTTGCCTATGCTGCCCAGGCGCTCCACCACGTCCGTTTTCATGTTGCTCATGTTTTGCTCCTTTCTGGGCGCATGCTCCACGTGAGGCATGCCCGCTTGTCAAAGCCGGGGCGCGGGTGTGCATTGCGCGCGTTATCAATCTCGTAGCCCAGCCGCCAGCCCAGCTGCCAGCGCCCGGCCAGGCGCATTTGCAGATTGACCTGCCAGACGTCGCCTTGCTTGAGCACTTGCGCGGTCCAGCGGCTGCGCTGGCCCGTCCATTGCTGGATGCCGCCGTCTACCGGCTGGCCCCGGCTCCACGCCTCGCGCTCGCCGCCGTTGCTTCGTAGCCACGCCGTGCGGGCCTCGACGCTGCGCGGGTGCTTGCCCGCGCCGCCGCTGAAAAAGCGATGCCCCCAGTAGTTGCGGGCGCAGGCGCACTGGTATTCCAGGCTTTGCGGGTTGGGGTCAAGCTCCAGGGGCAGGGTGCAGGGCGCGGCTTTGAGCCACTGGCCGCCAGCGGCCATGACGGCGGCGCGGCGCGCATCCACATCAGCCTGCGCCCGCTCGCGCAGGCCGGGCGGCAACTCCCCGCCGCGCGGTTTGCCCAGCATCCACACCTGCCGGATGGAGCCGTCGGGCATCTGGTAATGCTCGGCCCAGGGCACGTTGTCGCCATTGACGCCGTTGCCGCCGTTGGGCGCGACGCCAAAGCTGGCGTAGGCGGGCAAGGCATCCTCTACGGTCTCGGCGCTCCACGGCAGGGCCTGGGCAAGGCGTTTGGCCGCCAGCCTGGCGCGGAGCTGATGCAGCGTCAAGCCCTTGGCGCGGCGGCGCGACTCTTGCAGGCAGGCCAGCGCCTGTTCGTGCAGCTCGCCCGGCACTTCGGCCAGGCGCAGGGCTTTCTCAGCGGCTTTTATGCTCATTCGGTTTTCTCCTTCCTCTTTTGCTTCGTTTTTCATAGCTGACTGTGCCCGCGCGGCTTGCGTTTGCGCCGGGTTCGTCCCACATTTCGCGCGGCAGGTGGCGGCGGTGACGCTCGGCCAGCCAGCTTTCGCGGCAGTGGTCTTTGTCCCACCAAAAGAGGCGGTCAATGACGCCTGCCACGCGCCGCCAGCCGGGTTTGCCCGCCAAGCGGGCGCGGTGTGCGCGGCTGGACAAGGTCTCATCTGGCGAGCCGTTGGCGATGGCGTTTGCCAGCTGATCCAGCGCGATCAGGATGTTTTTGAGACGGCTCATAGCTCAATCTGTGCGGCCTGGCGGAACAGGTTGTCAATTTGCTCTTGCGTAAGCCCTAGCTGCTCGGCGGCGCTGTTGAGAAACACGCTGCTGCGCTCCCAGTGCGGGCAGTCATGCAAGGCGAACTGGGCGAACGCCTTGTCGTCGCCCTCGGGCAGGGCCTGGACGTAGTCCTCTACTTTTGACAACAGACCGGCTTTGTAGAGCGCGGCTTTGCCCTGGGCGCGCGTCACTTTTTCGGGCACGGCAGGCGGCGCGGCCGGTTCCAGCGGCGCGGCGGCCAGCCGCCAGCGGCCCGGATAGGCTTGCTCGACAAAGGCCGGGCAGGCCACGATGCGGTTGATGACGGCCCCGCCGCCGTCCAGAATCTCGAAAACTTGGCCGGTCATGGTTGCGCCTCCAACAGCTCGAAAGTGACAAAGCCGGGGCCGCCCTCGCCAGAGCCGCTGCCGGAGCCGGAGCCATAGGATGGTGTGCGATATCCACCGCCACCCCCGCCTACACCGCCTCCGCTACCGGGGCGCCCAGTGTTGCCGCCGCCGCCGCCTCCGAAACCACCTCCCTGATCGCCGTAACCGCCCTGCCCGCTACGCGAGAGAATGCGACCGGTGTTATCAAAGTACGCCAGAGCGCCGGACACATCGACCAGCAGCCAGCAGTGACTGACGTCTATCGGCGGCAAGCCCCCAGCGGATGTAAAAGTGCCCATCAATGCTGATGCGCCATTGACGCCAGCGCCAGATGCCGAGGATGATGCGTGGCTGGTGCTGCCGACCAGCAAAGCAGGCGAGGCCCCTCCCGTTGCTTGACCCGCAACGACTGCATTACGTGCGGACTTGATAAACCAGTCCAGCCCCGTAGGGTCAGCGGCGTCAGGGTTGGTTGTGCCTGCCACGCCTTGGACGCCGCCTGGCCCGCCAGGGATCGAGATATTGACGCCCGGCCCCTGCACAGTGAGCGTGCCGCCCGCATTACCTGATTCATGGCTCGACTGCTTCGCGCCGCCTGCGGGGATGGTGACTGTAAATTGCTGCCCGCGCGAGACGCGGACGCGCTTGATGCCGACCGTCCCGGCGCTGCCGCCGGTAGCGCCTTGCGTGGCTACGTTCATGGCGCTGTAGGCCCCGCTTCCGCCCGCGCCCAGGCAACGGATCACCAGCCAGCCATCGGCCGGGCATGTCCACACCTGGCTGGCGGCGATGTAGCAGACGGTGCGGCGGGCGAATGTGGCGCGCGACAAGTCATCCAGCGCCGCAAAAACAGTTTGGGATGTGCTCATGCCACCTCCGCAGTCATTTGAGTGATGGAGCCGCTGGCGGCGTCGCGCGTGTATCTTTCGGTGCGCGTTTTGCCGTCCCAGGCGGTGACGGTTTTGACAATCAAGCCGCGCGGGTCGCGCTCGAACGTGTCGGTCTGTGTCTTGCCATCCACCAGTGCCACGGTCTTGATCAGGCGGCCTTGCGCGTCACGCTCGAACGTGACGCTGGCTGGCCCGGCCAGCGGGTCGGCGGCGATGCGCGCGCCGATGCTGGCCCAGTGGGTAGCGTCCCGCTCCGGCGGCGTGCTGCTGCCGGAGTGCGCGGCGATGCAGCGGTAAAGAACGCCGGGGGTGGACACACCCCAAACCACGTCATTGACGCGCCACGATTGCCCCGACTCCCATGAGCGGGCGTTGCTGGCCGCGCCCGCGCTGGCGGCGTGCTGCGCGGCTTGTGCGGCAGATTGCGCGGCGGCCGTTCGCGCCTGGCCTGCCGCCAGCAGGTCAGACGCCATTTGTCCGGTGGCGAATGTTGCGTTGGCGTGCAGGTTTTGCGCCAGGGCATTGGCTTCGGATTGCAAGCCGGGCAGCGCGCCTAAAAACGCATCCGCGCGGGCGTCGAAATTGGCCGGATCGCTGCTGGACGGCGGCGTCGGCAGCGGCGAAATGGCCGAGGGGGTTACAAGGGGCATGCATCCTCTCCTTAAAAATCTTCAATCTCAAGCGTTTGCAAAATGTTTCGCGGGTAGGCCAGGTCAATCTGCCAGCGGCGGGCAAAGCCCAGGCTCAAAACCGGCTCGAAATACGGGTGTTCTTTCTGGTCATCCAGACCGCTCCAAATCACCACCTTGCCCAGCAAGCGGGGGCGCAAGGCGTAGATCAGCGGCGTCAGCTCGGCTGGCCCTACCAAGCGGATATCGACGCGCGGCACATTGCGGCGCGGCAGCAAAATGGTGGTGCCGTCGGCCTGCCTGTCCATGCGGGAAAAGTTCAGGGCGTCGCTTTGGGCGTTGTATTGGGCTGCGCCGATGTAATAGCTTTTACCTATCACTAGCGCGGCCAAGCCGTAAGGCCCGGCCCCGCCGGAGACCGTGACTTCCAGCGTTGCGCCTGGCACGGGCGGCAGGTCAAAGCGGAGTAGGGACTCCACCTGCGCGGCGTCAAAGCCCCCGAAAAAGTAGTCGCTCCACCGCATCGAGATGCGGCGCACCATGCTGGTTTCGTGCCGGTAGACCTCTGCGCCCGCGCTGTCCCGCATCACGATCAGCACGCTGCGCCCGCGCACGCCGAACAGGCCCACGGTATCAATGCGACCAGGCACTTTGATGCGGACGCGGATGGGGTCGCTCGATGTGCTGGGCGTGTTGCGGTCCAGCGCAAACATGTTCCAGCGCGCCGTCGGCCCCATGTCTTTCCAGAGGTCGGCGGCGCTTTCCGGCGTGGCGGCGGCGCGGCCCTGAACATCCTTGACGCACTCGTAGATGCGGTGCGTCTGCGTGCGCGTGACGCGCTGGCCCACGCGGTAGGCCGTGCCGCTTGTCCAGATGGCAGGCTCGCCCGGCGCTGGCTCGGCGATGCTGGAGTGCGCCAGCATCGCTTCGGTGATGTGCAGCGGCTCGGTGACTTTCACGGCGCGACCTCCATCATGGCAAACGCGCCGCCGCCCGTCTCGGATGTGACGTTGCGCAAGGTGTCGGCGCTGCGCTGCGAGGCGTCGGCGATGCGTTCCAGCAGGGCGCGCAGGGCGGCGACGTCCTGCCGCAAGGCGGCCACTTCGGCGCTGCTGCCGCTGCCGCCAGCCAGCATGCCGCGCGTGTCGGCGCTGTTGTAGATGCGGGCGGGCTGGGCGAAATGCACCAGCTCCGGCCCCTCTTCGCCCACCAGGGCAAGGCCGCCTCGATGCCAGCCGCCAGCGGCGAACTGGGGGATGCGGATGCCGCGCTCAAGCGCCCGGTAGCGGAACAAGTCCAGCTCGGCGCGGTTGAGGCGGCCCACGCTGCCGTCGGCGTAATGCCGCTCGCCCGAGCGGAAATCGATGTATGTGCCGCCACCGACATCCAGACGGCCCGTGTTTGCGTCGTAGGAGAGCGTGTGCGCGGGCGTGGCCGGGCCGGGGCCGAAGCCCGATCCGCTGCCGCCTGCGCTGCCGGACTGGCCCGTGGCGCTGCCGTTTGCGGCCTGCTGCGCCGCGCGCTCGGCTTGCATTTTTTGGCGGAGCCAGTCCAGCGCTTGGTCGATCGAGCGCAGGGCCTCGCCCTGCCCGCGCATGGCCGCAATCTGCTCGCGCCAGTACTCTTTTTGCTGGGTGAGCAGGTCGATTTGCGTCTTGAGATGTGCCACCTGCTGCTCGGCCAGCGTGAGTTGCCCGCCCGCTTTGTCGCCGATCTCCTGCAAGCGCCCGGCCATGACGAGCTGGTCGCGCTCGTATTCGGCCACGGTTGCATAGTTGTCCATCGTCAGGCCGCCGCGTGCGGCCTCGATGGCGCGGCTCAACTCGGTGGCATCGGGCAACACACCCGCGCGGGCAGACGTCAGGGCGTTGCGGATGAAGGCTTGCCCTTGGGCCGCCAGCATGGCGTTGCCCGCGCCCGTTTGGCCGTAGAGCTGGCGCGCTGCCGCATGCGCCGTCTGCATGACGGAGCGCGCTTCGCTGGCGAGGTCTTGCGCCGCTTGCAGGGCGGTTTGCAGGCTGCCGATTTGCCGGTCAATGGCTTTTTCGAGCGCGGACAAGGCGGCATCCGTGGCTTTTTCCGCGGCGTCGAGCGCCTCTTTCAGCGCTTCGGCGCGGCGGCGCTCGGCTTGCGTGGCATCCTCTGCGGCTTCGGTGACTTCTGCCACCGCGCCTTGCAATCGCATGAGCGCGGCGAAGGCCCGGCGGCCAGCATCTGTGGTCAGATCAAGGCCGTCTACCAGCGCGCGAAACTGCGCGCGGGCGTTGGCAGATTGCAAGTCCGGCGCTTTCAGGCCCAGGTCCTGGATCTGTTGCGTGATGGCGCGGCGGGCATTCTCTTTTCGCTCGGTCTCGCTGTAAAAGTTTTGGTAGTAGCTACCGACGGCCTGGCTGAAGGCGTTGCGGCCTTCTTGGCCTTGGCCGAACAGTTCGACCAGGCGGCTTGCCATGTCCCCGCTGCGCACGCTGGCTTCAAACAGGGTGCGGCCCAGCAGGGCAAAGGCACTGTTCACGGTGGCGAGGCTGGCGGCCATGCGCTCAAGCGTTTGCACGGCGGTCTCGCCGTCGCGCCGGAAGTAGCTGCGTGTTTGCAGCTGGACGGCGGCATCCTGCGCTTTGACGGTGAAGTTTTCCACCAGGCCGCGCGCCAGGCGCTCCATCTGCTGCCCCTCGGCTTCGCGCAAGAGCGACTCGGCCAGTGCTTCTTGCGCCGCGCCCAAGGCTTCGGTGTAGCGCTGCTGGATTTCTTCCGGTTTCAGCCCCTGCAAGCTCAGCCGCAGGGTGTGTGTGACGCTGTTGAGCTTGTCCGTGGGGATATTCAGCGCTTCGGCGTAGGCGCGCAGTTGATCGCGCACGGCCTGATATGGCTTTGCCAGCGTCTGGCGCGTCTCTTCATCCAGTGTTTCGTAGCGGGTTTTGTTCGAGCGGAACCAGCCGCCTTTGTAGTATTTCCACGCCCGCCCGGAAAAGCCCTCTTCGCCGCCAAACGTGCCCTCGATGCCGTAATCCTTAAGCTTGCGGCCAAACAGGCGATTGACCACGCCGCCCAGCGCGCCGCCTACCAGCGCGCCGATGGCAGTGCCGACGCCGGGGATGATGGAGCCAATGGCCGCGCCTGCTGCCGTGCCGGTATTGACGGCGCTGTTGCCGCTGCGGCCCCAGGCGGAGTAGCCGCCGCTCAGGGCCTGACCGACGGCGCGCCCGCCAAAGATGCCGCCGAGGGCGGACATGGCGGCTCCGGCTCCGGATGCGAAGGCGCTGCCGTATTGGCCGTTGGCCCACAGGGCGGCCAAGTTGTCCGAAAACGCGCCCCAGCCTTGTTGCAGAAGAGTCGCGCCGTTGGCGAACATCTGTCCGTAGCTGCCCAGCATGCCCAGGTTGTTCATGCCGCCGAAGCCGCCGAAATTGAAGCCGCCCATGTTGCCCAGCCCGCTGCCTGCGCCACCTTGGGCCGCGCCTGACGGGCCGCTCATCAGCATGGAGAGCATGCCGCCAGACCACGCGACGATGGGCCGGATGAGGGGCTGCAACACCAGCGTGCGGAACATGTTTTTGAGGGCGTCGCGAAAATTTTTGGCGAAGCCTTTGCCGTCCTCGAAGCCGCGAAACAGGGCGTCAGTGAGGGACTTGTTGATGTCGTCCGTGGTGCGCTGCCACTCGTCCTGCATCTGTTTTTTCGCTTCTTGCAGGTCGGTGGCGGCGCGCTTGCGCTTGATGGCTTCGCCGATGGCGGCGGCGTATTGCTGCCACGCGACCGTGCCGCGCTCGATGCCCTGGCGCTCGAGTTCGCGCATGAGGGTGGCTTTTTCGCGCTCGGCGGCATTCAGTCCGATCAAGCGGGTTTCAAACTCGAGATTCGCCAGGATTTCCTGGGCGCTTTTGATCTGGTTTTCGACGGTTTTTTCGTGCTCTTCGCGCGCTTTTTTGAGCTTGTCTTCTTCTTCTTTCAGCTCGCGGGCGGCATCTTGCGCGTACTTTTGCTCGCTGATCAGGGTGGTGACAGCGGCGCGGTAATCGTCAAGGCTGATGCGGCCTTGGGTGTAGAGCGAGTAGAGCTTTTGCAGGTCGGCGTAGTAGCTGGGATCGACGCCTGCTTGCTTGGCTTGCAGGCGGTTGAACAGCTCCATGGCCTCATCCTTGGCTTTTTTGAGGCCCTTGGCCCCTTTTTCGCCCGCCTTGGCCAGGCTGGTTCCGGCGGCCTGGGCGGACTTGGAGAGGTCATCGACGGCGTTTTTGGCTTTGACGGCGGCGATGTAGGCGTCGGCCTTTTCGCTCCAATCCGTGCGGATGTTGCTGGCCATGCCCCGGCTGAAGGCATCGCCGACGTCGGACAGGGACGTGGCCCCCTCGGTGCTCATGCGGCCAAATTGGCTGGCGCGGATCTTGCCGGGCAGAAACGGGAGCTTGTTGTATTTGTCGGCAATGACGTTGAGGGTGTTTTCGGCCATCGCGGCAATGCCGTTGAAAGCCTGCGCAAAAGCGTTGCGCACGATCTGACCGACGGCAACGAAAGACGCCGCAATGCCATCGCAAACCCCCAGGGTCAGGCTGGCGACCATGTCCAGCACGTCGGCGATGCCGCGCAAGGCGCGCTCCCAGAAACCGACGGTGCTGGTGGCGGCCTTGCCTTGTTCGCTGGCGCTGGTAGATGCGGCTTCGGACACAGCGGCAGCCGCGTCTTGCGCCTTGCCGGTGATCATGTCGAAGGCGACGGCGAACATGTTGCCCAGGCGCATGGCATCTTCGCCTGTGCCATCGAATTCGTCTTTGAACGCCATGTAAGCGGCCGTGAGGCCGACCACGGCGGCGGTGGCCACGCCGAAAGCCCCCATGGAGAGCGCGAATTTCAGCATCGCGCCAGCGGCGGCAACGGCGGCGCTGGCGATAGCCCCCAAGTTGGTGATGAGCAGCGCGGCACCAACGGCCATGCTGCCGGTGACAAGCGCCGCGCCGATATCGTCGATGTTGTCCGCCAGCCAGGTGAGCGCCTTGTCTGCGGTAGAGACTGCGCCAGAGATGGCTGCGCCCAGGCCGCTTTGGCTGACCCGGAGCAGCAGGTTGTCCCAGGCATCCCCCAGGCTGCCGATGGCTCCATCGAGCGTTTTGGTGCGCTCCAGCATGGCCCCGGCGAAATTGACCTCGCCGATCTGGCGCAAGTAGCGGGTGATGTCGGCGGCGTTTTTGCCGACGGTGGTGGTGATGCCCTGAAACGTAAACGCGACTTTGTCGCCTTGTTTGCTGGCGGTGATGCCAAACTCTTTCAGGCGCTCAAACTGTCCGGTGGCGGCATCCGCGACGGCCTCGATCATTTGATTGAGGTCTTTGCCCATGGCCGAGGCGGTGTTGCCGTAGCTGGTGAGGGCCTCGCGGCTGGGGTCTAGCCCCAGCGATTTCATTTTGACGAATGCCTGTGTGGCCTGGGCCAGGCCGAAGGGGGTTTCCTTGGCGAATTTTTTGATCCACTCCATTTCCCGCGCAGCGGCCTGGCTGGAGCCGGTGACGGTGATCAGCGAGCTGTTGAGTACGTCAAATTCGCGCTGCACCTCAACGATCTTGGCTGTAAATGCGGCCACACTGAGGCCGCCCGCGAAGGCGACCATGGCGCTTTTGGCGGATGCAAAACCGCGCTCGACGGTTTTGAGGTCGCGCACGACGGCCTGACTGCCCTCGAGGGAGAGGCGGATGCGGGCGGGGATGTCGGCAAGGGCCATGATAGGAGGTCAATCTTGTTTTTTGCGGGCCTTTCTAATTCCCTCGAATTCGAGGGAATTAAAGCCATGATGGGAAGTCAATCTTGTTTTTTGCGGGCCTGCCTGGCCCAGATATCGAGCGCGGCGGTCTCGCAGGCTTGCAGGTCGCCCATGAGGCGAGGCCAGTTGTTGCGCGGGATGCCGCTGGCTTGCAGCCAAGCCAGCACGCCTGCGTAGTCCAGCCCGGTTTGCATGGCTCCGGCCATTCCCAGGGGGGCGAAACGCCACTGGGTTTGCACGGACTGCCAGACGCGCCAGGCGTCCACGTTGTCGGGCCAGAGGACGGCGCGGGGCGCGGGAGCGTCTGCCGGGGCGTCGCCCTCGATGCGGATGCCAAAGGCGGCGGCGGCGTCGGACAGGCCGTCTTGTTCAGGCTCGTCGGCGGGCGCTGTGGGGCTGGTGAGCTGGCCCGCTGCCCAAAGGCGGGTCAGCTCTGCGAGTTTTTTCGGCGGCCAGCGTCGCCGTCGCTGGCGAAGAGGGCTTTTTGGTAAGCGATAAAAATGATCATCTCCGCGCCGACGACGCTCAGCAAAATGTCGAAGGCTTCGGGACTGAAGGGGGCCTGGATGCCTTTGTCATCGACCACCAGGCGCTGGTCGCGCCAGTCGGTGATGTGTTCGCGCAGAAAGTCTGCCGTGGTGAGGCTGGGGTTGTCGGCATTGGGGCCAAAGAAACGGTTCCATTCGGGCACGCTCAGGCGGCGGCCCGTCAGGCGCATGTTGAAGGTTTTGGTGACGCGGCCGCTTTTGATTTCGAGCGTGACGGGGAAATCGACGGTGTTGTCAATGGCGAGCTGGTATTTGGCTTGGTCGGTCATATCAGGGCTTGCAGAAAGGGTTGAAGAGGGGCTTACAGGCAAACGATGCGAAGTTCGTCGTCGCCATTGACGGGTTCGGCGTTGAAGTCGCACGCCAGGAGCAGTTGGCCGTTGGAGTCTTCGTATTTGGGATTCAGCCGCACGGCGCGGGCGATGTGGAGCAGGACTTTTTCGCCCGCTTGCGTGCCGTGCAGCAGGCTGATGCTGGTGGGAGTGTTTTGGTTGATTTCGGCGCGCATGGCAACCTCCTTGTCCGCTGGCAGGGCCAGGGCAAAACTGCCCGCAGGCTTGCGGTCGGTGATGTCGATGCTGTTGCACCCCAGCAGAGCCAAGTACTTGGCGTCGTTTGCCATGTTGAGCGTCAGGCCCTTGCTGCAAAAGCTGTCGCCGCCGGTGATGGCCCCGGTGGCGTAGGTGCCGCCGAAAGTGAGCTTGCCGCTGTTGTGCGTGTTGACGATGTGCGGCATCTTCCACGCGGTGTAGTTGGGCGTGGGGGCGGCGGCGGCCTGGCTGCCGCCGTCAAAGCCGACGAAGCTGAATTTGAGCGTGGGGCGCTCGCCTTCGGTCATGTCGAAGGTGACGGTGCCCATGCAGCCGAGGGCGGTGTGAATGACGCCGTCGGCGCTGTACTTGATGGTGAGGCTTTTCAGCGCGTCGGAGACGGGGGTGTATTCGACCATCTGGCCCGGCGTGGCGGTCTCTGCAAATGCGCAGGCCAGCAGCAACCGGCCCCAGGCGGGGGCGTCGCCCGCCGTGCCGCTGCCAGCCAGCTCGACGCTGAAGTCGATTTTGAGATGACGGGTGCCGACGAGGGTGCCGCCGTGGCCCATGGTGGGGCGGATGAGGTTGCGGTCTTTGTTGTCGTATTCGACGCTGAATGTAGCGTCGCTGATGAGCAGGGCGTCAGCAGCGGCGGGGGCGGCGTCGGTGCCCTGGGTGGTTTCGAGTTTGGCGAGGATGAGGGTCTTTTTGATCTTGCGGGCCATGATGCGTCCTTCAGGTGTGGTTCAGGGGCAGTTCGGTGAGGGTGCCGTCGGCTTCGCGCTGCCAGCGGCCGCCTTGGCGGGGCATGACGGCAGGCGCGGGCGGCTGGGGCGAGGTCGGGGCAGGCGGCGGAGGCGTTTCGGCTGGCGGTGTTTTGCGGCTCATGGGGTGCTTTCGAGGCTGCTTTGTGGGGTGCGGACGAGGGCCATGACGCGCATGGCAAGCTGGGCGATGGGGGTGTCTTCAGCGGCGTGCTGCCACTCGACGCCCTGACGCTCCATGTCCGGGTCAGCCAGCGCAAAAAGGCGTTGCCATGCCTGGGCGGCGAGGGTTTCGGCACGTTCGGCGGCAGCAGCGGCGCTGGCGGCGCGGGCGTTGCACTCAATGGAGACGGCCACGAACCAGTCGGTGTGGTCATGCACTTTCTGGCTGGCGTCTGCCGAGAGCAGGCGAATGACGATGGCGTCGGGTTCTTCTTGCGCGATGGGGCGGTCGCGCTCGATGTAGATGCGGCCATCGGCCAGGGCAGGGGCAGCCAGCAGCGCCTGGGCTAGTTGCTCGCGCAGGCGGGTAAAGACGGTCATGCTTGCTCCAGGTACAGGGTGGACAGGCCCGCGCCGTCCGGGTGGTGTTCGGCGACGCGCCAGTGGCTGGCCCCGGCTTGCGTTTGCACGGTGACGCGCAGGCCCCGGACGGAGCCAGGGACGCTGGCGCTGGGCAAGCGGATGAGGGGCACGCTAGTTGCCATGCCCTCTGCCTCGACGTAGTCGCGCTCAAAAATGACGGGCAGCGGAGGCTGGCCCGCAAAGCTGGCGGTGGCGTTGGACAGGTGGCTCATGACAGCCGCGTTGGCACGGGCTTCCTGGGCGGCGAAGGCGGGCAGGGGCATGGCTTACACCATCTCAGAGCCAGACGGCGGCGCTTCCGGCGTGGCGGCGGCTGCGGGCGTGGCGGCGTCGGGCGTGGCGGCGGCTGCAGGCGCGGCGGCGTCGGGCGTGGCGGCGGCTGCGGGTTGCGGTGCTTTGGACTTGCGGCCCGGCTTGCCCGCTGGCGGGTTGGCCGCAGGCGCGTCGCCGGGCAGGGCGCTGGCCAAGCCTCGCGCGATGAGCGCCTGGGCTTGTTCGTCGGGTACTTCGGCCTGCTCACCGGGGGCGATGGGGCCGGGCCAGAGTGTGACGAGGGCGATGACTTGCATGGCAGGCTCCGTTAGCGGACGGTGGCGCAGAAGCTGGCGTTGATGCGGTACGGAACTGTGAGCGGGGCGCTTTGCATGAGCAGGTAGCGCACGCTCGGGTCGTTTTCTTTCCAGCTCTTGGCAAAGTAAGGGAGCGCCTGGAAGCCCGCGTCTTCGTCGCGGATGGCTCCGTAGGCGCGCACGCCTTCGAGGTCGGGGCCGGTGACGATGACGGTGTAGTCTGGCAGGTAGGCCGTGAGCTGCCCGGTGGATGGGTCCTCGTACCAGCCCGCATGCACGTAGATGTCCAGGCTGCCGAGGCTGCCCATGAAGCGGCCTCCTTCGCCAATGACGGTGGGGTGCAGGGCGTCTTGCCCCCGGAAGCGATCAAGCAGCTTTTGGACTTGCGCGTCCTGGCTGAACAGCTCCCACGCCTTGACGTCCATGACGACGATGTTGGCCATGGCTCCGCTGTGCTTGGTGACGAGCATCGACCAGTCTTGCACGTCCTTGAAGGGGCTGACGCCGCTTTCGCCCCAGCGGGCGGTGGAGGTGAGAGCAACGGTGAGATCGGCATGGCGGCCAAAGTCCAGCTCGACGCGCGGGTAGTGTTCGCCCTCGATAACCACCTTGCCCCGGCGCAGGGCTTCGACGGCCATGACTTCCTGGCGGCGGGTGAGCATGTCCAGCTGGTCTTGCAGCTCGCTGGCGAGCAGGGCGTGCATGCGCTGGGCGGGGGCGAGTTCGCCACCGATGCGTTCGCCCGCCAGGCGCTTGAAGGGGCGATTGGGGTCAAAGACGCGTTTGTCCTTGATGTAGGCGGGGCTGAAGGTTTGGGTGCTGTAGCCCTCGCTGCGCACGACCTGCCCGGCGACGATGGGGGAGACAAAAGGGGCCAGGCGGCGGCTGCCTTTGTTCACGTCAAAATGGATTTCGGCGCTGGTTTCGGTCTGGAGGGCGCGGAAAAACGAGTTCAGGAAAAAGGGCGCGGGCGCGATCAGCTCTTGCACGACGCGGATCAGGACGGCGGTGTCAAAAATGTTCATGGTGTTTTCCTTTCAGCGGGGACGGTCAGGCGGCGGCCAGCAGGGTGATGCCTTTGGTGCGCAGGGCCTCGGTGACGCTGGCGGCGTCGTGGCCCGTGCCGAAGCTCAAGGCGCTGGCGGCAAAGTCGCCGCGTGCGTAGGCCAGGGCGGTTTTGTCGCCGCTGGTGGCGTCGATGTCTTCGGCCAGGATGAGGTCGGGGGTCTGGCTGCCGTCGCTGGCGGCGGCAGCGCTGGCCTTGTATTTGCCGTCGGCGGTGACTTTGCCGAGGACGCATCCGCGCTTGAGGTTTTCGCCCGAGGCGACCGTGATGCGGCGCGAAACCAGCAGGTGGGCGTTGCCAGCGAGCAGGCTGTCGGGGGTGTAGATGCCGTCAGTGCGAAATGAGGCGTGTGTCATGGTGGCTCCTTGGTTCAGGCGTGGCGCGCGTGTTGCAAGACCTGGGCGGCAAGGGCGGCGGTTTCGTCTGCCGGGCTGGACGCCTCGATGCCGCTGACGGCGGGATTGAGAGCGGCCATGTGCTGGGCAAAGCCCGCGCTGGCCGTGGCGGCAGGGGCAGGGGCCGCGCCCAAAATGGCGCTGGCTTGCTCGGCGGTGAGGCCGGTGGCGATGCACTGGCGGGCCAGATCGGGGCAGGCGGCGGCGCGCTCGTGGCCGAGGATGGCGGCGGTGCGTTCGCGCTCGGCTTGTGTGCCTTGCCGGATGCCTTCGCTCAAACCGGCGGCGTGGCCTTGCTCGCGGGCGGCTTGCAGGGCTTGTTCCTGGGCGGCAGGTGCCGCCGTGGCTTCGGGGTGGGTCATGGTGTTTCCTTTCCTGTTGGGTGCAGCCATAGCTTTTTTGGGTGCGGGGGCGGCAACGAGGGCGGCCAGCTGGGCTATGGCGTCGTCCACGGTGCTGATGCGGTCGATGAGGCCGGTCGGCAGGGCGGCAGCGCCCCGGTACACCTGCGCCTGGGTGTCGCGCACGGCGTGCTCTGGCAGGCCGCGATGCAGGGCGACGGCCTGAACAAAGTCGCCGTACAGGTCGTCAATGTCCGCTTGCAGGGCGTGGCGCACGTTGCCGGGCAGCGGCTCGTAGGGGTTGCCATCGACTTTGTGCGCCCCGGCAAAGATGTGGGTGACTTGCAGCCCCTCTTTGGACAAGGCGCGGCTCATGTCGACGTGGCGCATGACGATGCCGACGGAGCCGGTGTAGCTGGTGGGGGTGGCGAGGACTTCGTCGGCGGCGCTGGCGATCAGGTAGGCGGCGCTGGCGGCCATGCCGTCGGCGATGGCAATGACGGGTTTTTGGCCGCGCGCGGCATGGATGCGGCTGGCCAGCTCGAAAGCGCCCTGGACTTCGCCGCCGGGGGAGTCGATGACGAGGGCGATGGCGCGGGCGTCGTCAGACGAGAGGGCGCTTTGGAAGGCGGCGGCGATGGTGTCATAGCCGAGCAAGCTGGTGCTGTCGGCTTCCAGCCGCGAGCGGTGCACGAGCGCGCCGCGCACGTCGATGACGGCCACGCCGTTGTCCAGACGCCAGCCGCCGGGGTGCTGTTCGCTGCGGCGGGTGCTGAGCATTTCCGGGGCGGCGCTCTGGGCGGCGGGCAAGGTCAGTCCATCGACGCCCAGCAGGCGGCCGCCGAGGCCGGCAATGATGGCGTCCAGCTTGGCGGGCAGAACCATCAGGGGCGTGTTGAACAGGCGGGCGGCCAGGTGGGGGTAGGCGCTCATGCGACGGTGTCCTTTTCGGAGGCTTCGGCGTCGCCCGCTCCGGGGCCGTCAGGCGGGGCGATGCTTTTGCCGGTGGCGGTTTGGCGGGTGACGCCGTAAAAATCGAGGCCGCGCTCTTGCAGCATCCGGCGCTCGGTTTGTTGCTGATCCATGACTTCTTCCCAGTCTTCGCCTTGATCCGCGCACTCTCTTTCGAGCGTGGATAGGCCCGCGCGCAGGCGGATTTCGGCGGCCTGGGCGTCTTTGACGGGATCGACCCAGCCCCGGCCGCCAAAGAGGAAGCGGGCGCGGGCGTAGGCGTAGCGGCGGTCGTAGTAGCCGGGGGCTTGCACGCGGCCGGAATTGACGGCTTCCTCCAGCCACAGGTCGTAGACGTCGCGTAGGAAGTAGTCGGTGATCCAGCGGCGGCGGCCGTTGAAGTAGCGCCAGGCTTCGAGCAAGGCGGCGCGGGCGCTGCTGTAGCTGGTCTGGCTGAAGTCCTTGAGCAAAAGCTCGTAAGGCATGTTCATGCCCGCCGCAATGTGGCGCAGGGCGGCTTTCATAAAGGCGTCGAAGGCCGGATTGGGGCGGCCCGGCGCGACGGTATTGACGCGCGTGCCAGGCGGGATGGTGATGAGGGCGGGACCGCGCAGGCGGCTGAAGGCGGCGCGGGCGGAGTCAGCAATCTGGGCGTTGAAGGCGGCTGCGCCGTCACCCAGCATTTCGGCCATGCTCTGGGTGTCTTGGTCGCTCTCCAAAAAGGCGGCGATGAGCGAGTTGGTGACGCTGGCCTTCAGCTCGTTGCTGGCGTACTCGCCCGCCATGCGCAACTCGCGCATGACGCCAGCGACGACGGGCTTGCCACGGCTTTGGCCGCTGCGCTCTTTGTCGTGCAGATGGATGACGCGTTTGCGGCCCCAGGCGGTGAAGGCGGGGATCTCTTCCCATTCGGCGTAGTCCATGCCTTTGCCAAGCAGGGCGTCGCCGGGGTGTTTTTTGAGGATGTAGTAAGCCAGCGGGTCGCCGTGCGGGCCAAAGCGGATGCCGCCGCGCACGTCTTCCGCGCCGCGTTTTTCAGGCGGGGTGCAGAGGCGGTCAGCCTCGACGATCATCAGCCGGGTGGCCCATGCCTGGCCGGGGCGCGGCAGCCACAGGGGCAGGGCGACGGCGTCGCCGTTGAGCATGGCCCCGCCCAGCATTTGCAAGGTGAGGCCCAGCAGGTTGAGGGTGCGGGCGGCGTCGCATTCGGCGGTGTCGGCCCAGCTGCGGAACTGGGCCTCAACATCATTGGCCCATTCGCGGGCTTTTTCACGGCTCCAGCCGAGCAGACGGTAATCCGGCAGGGCCGACAGGCGCAGGGTGCTGCCGACGATGTTGTCGCGCAGGGTCTGCATGCCGCCGGTCATGAGTCCGTTGTTGCGCGAGAGGTCACGCGAGCGGGCCATGAGGGTGGACAGGTCGGGCAGGAGGTCAGCGTCGGCGCTGCCTGGGTAGGGGTTCCAGGAGGCCAGGTGCGGTTCCGACCCCGCGCCCGTGTGGCTGGACATGGCGGGGGCGGGCGAAGGCGCAGAGGCGGCGCGCGGGCTGAAGGGCCAGAGGCGGGAGAGCAGGCTTGCCATGCGTCACCCCACCAGATACAAGGGGCGGTGGCGGGGGTTGCCCTCGCGCCGCGCGATTTCAGCCGAGACTTCCGCCAGCAGGCGGCGAGCCTCGCTCAGGTTGTTTTGGTAGGCAATGGTGCGCCCGCCAAAAGCCACGCTGGCCACGCCGGTGGCCGCCGCCTCGATGGAGGCGAGCAGGCTGTCACGCTTGGCGTGCAGCTCGGCGTCGGTCAGGTGCGAGTAAAGGCCCATGCCCGCAACTTTGGCGGGATGGGCGCGAAATAGCCATGCGAAATTTTCTAAAAATGCTTCGCGCGACGTCAGAGGCCAGGGCTTAACACATGCCGACAATCTGCTGCACGCGGCGCAGGCTCAGGCCGTATTGGCGCGCAAGGTCGGCGGCGTTGCGGCCGTTGAAGCGGGCGCGGATGGCGGTGTCGCGCTCCTGGCGGCGGTGGCGGCCTGTTTTGGGCAGGTAAAGGGGCGCGCCGCCCATGCAGGTTTGCAGGCGGGTGATGATGGATTGGGCTGCATCGTCTGGGGCGGCGACGCCGTGCGCGTAGAGCGCGGCGCGGATTTCGTGTTCGAGCAGGGCAAGGGTGTTTTCGGGCTGGGCGGGCATGGTGCGTTCATGATGGGTTGATGAGCCAGGCGAGGCTGGGGGGGGTGGCAGGCGCGTTTTGGTCCGCCGGGCGGGCGGCCGCCGTAGCCGCGACAGCCGGGGCGGCGGCTGGCGGGGCGTCGCCAGGCGCGGATGCAGGCATGGGGGCAGTGGGAGCCGGTGCAGGGGACGGCTCGTCAAACAGGCCGCCGGTAGCGGGGCCGTAGCGGGCTTCGCGCCGCGCCCAGCCGCCTTCGCGCAGGGTCTGGATACCGAGCCAGCAGGCGGCGGCGTAGGCGTAGACGAAGGCGTCGCCCGCCTCTTCGCGCTTGCCTGCGGGGGTGATCCAGCGCATGACGGCGCGCCCATTGACGGTGGCGGGCAGCAGGCGCGCGGCGGTCATTTGCTCGAATTCGTCGGTGGGCACGAGCGATTTGGGGACGTGGACATAGCCGGGGCCGACGCGGTCAATGCGCATGCGGCCGTGCAGCAGGTGCTTGGCGGTGTCGGTGCCGATCTGCCAGAGCTTGACGCCGCGCGCAATGGTTTTGCCGCGCCAGTTGACGTCGATGTGGCGGGGCGAGCCGATGACGGGGCGGCCGTAAGTGCTTGCGCCTTTGATGGCAAGCACGTTGCCATGCGCGTGGTTGCGGCAGTAGGCGTAAACGGCGTGGGTGTTGTGGCCGCCGGAGTCGATGCAGGTGGCTTCGATGAGCATTTGCGCGCCGCCTGGTGTCAGCAATGGGGTTGCGCGGATTTCGGTCAGGCGCGTCCATGGGCTGCCTTCGGTGCCTTCGTCAAGATTGGGGTCACCGTAGATGATGTGGCGGTCGACCAGCCATGATTCTTCCCCCCGGCCCCAGGCCCAGACGCGGGCTTCGAGCCGGTCGGGCTGTGTATCGACGCCCATGGTGAGCATGAGGCCACCCCTTGGGACGGCCCCCAGGGGGTAGTCTTCAGCGCGGGCGGCCAGGCTTTTGCCGTCTGCGCCGCTGCCTTCTTCTTCCCACGTTTCGGCGAGCGA
The DNA here is from genome assembly GCF_001262075.1 of Ottowia sp. oral taxon 894. GTDB lineage: Bacteria > Pseudomonadota > Gammaproteobacteria > Burkholderiales > Burkholderiaceae_C > Ottowia > Ottowia massiliensis. The sequence continues at coordinate 1,657,798 of NZ_CP012073.1, forward strand.
TGAGTTTTTGAATTTTTTGAGGGGAGCGGTGTTGCCCTTGCGCTGTTCGGCCAGGGCCTGTTCCCACTCTTCGACCAGTGAGGCCCATGATTTCCATCCGAGGGGGCTGTAGAGCTTGTTGAGCCAAAAGCCCGCTCGCTTGCCCATGCCCGCGCCGGGGGCGTCGGCTATCCAGCGGCCTTCTTGCAGCATGGTGTCTTTTTGCCACTCTTCGATGGCCGCGCCGCAATGGCGGCAAACGTAGTGGGCGGTTTCGGGGCGGGCCTGGCCGCTGGGGCTTTTGAGCCACTTCAGGCCCCAGGGGGTTTTTGCGCCCCACTCCAGCACTTGGTATTCGCCGCAATGCGGGCAGGGGACGTGGTAGCGGCGGCGGTCGCTGGCGAGGTATTCGGCCTCGATCAGGGATTGCCCTTTGATGGTGCAGGTGCTGGCGATGAGCAGCTTGCGGCGGGCGAAGTTGCTCATGCGCTCTTCGAGCAGGCCCAGGGGAGGGCCTTCGTTGTCGACGTCGGCCGGCCATTTATCGACTTCGTCGGCCACGGCAAAGCCGATGGGCTTGGATGCCAGGGATGCAGCGCTGTTGGCCCCGCCGAAAAAGAGGGCGAAGCCGCCCTGAATCGACCGGCTGCGCCAGCTGGCGGTTTCGTCGCGGCTGCGGCGGATGGAAACAAGGCCATCCAGGGCGGGGGTCTGGATGATGGTGGGCAAAAAGCGCTGCTGGCTGTGGTCTTGAGCGTCTTGCAGGGTGGGTTGCACCATCATCATGTCTTGCGGATCGGTGTGGATGCGCTGCAAGATGCTGTTGTAGAGGCATTCGGACTTGCCCATCTGCGTGGCGAACCACAGGACGACGCGCTCGTAGGGGCTGTAAGCACTGGCGGCTCGCATGGGTTCGACCAGGTAGGGCGTTCGCTCGTTGCGCCAGAGGCCGCGCTCGGGGCCTTTGGCGATGTGCCGGTAGCGGCCCGCCCATTCATCGACCGAGACGTTGGGCGGGGGGGCCAGGAAGCGGCGCATGATTTCGGCGGCCATTTGCTGGGCGCGCTCGATGTCAAGACGGGTGGCGGCGGTTTGCATGCTCATGCCTGGGCGGGTTCGGCGGCCAGGTGTTCGATGGCCGCCGGGGAATTGGCGAGGGATTCGAGGGCGGCGTGCAGTTCGGCATGCAGCAGGTTTTGCACGGCGGCGGGGTCGGATTCGGCGGCCAACAGGGGGGCCAGGCGGGCGGGCATTTGCAGCACGGCTTCGCGCGTGGTGGCAAAGATGTTGGACATGACGGCGCGCACGGCGTCGGTGCGGATGAGTTCGCCGCGCATTTCGGCCAGCTTCAGGCGCGCGATGTGGGCCTCTGCCGCTTCGCGCATGGTTTTGGCGACGTGGTAATTGGTGGCGGCGGCTTCGGGCTGGGGGGCGGCAGCAGGCGCAGGCGCAGGAGCAGCGGCAACAGGGGCGATGGGGGCAGGGGCGCTGGCCTGGGCGGCTTGCACGGTTTTGGATGTGGGGTGGACGCTGGACAGGATGGCGGCACGCGCGGCGGCTTCGTCGATGCGGCCATTGGCGTCAGGCGTGAGGATGCCGCGCCGGACGAGGTCGGAGACGGCCTGGCGGCTGACGCCCAGACGGCGGGCCAGTTCAGCGGGGCGCACGGGCGCTGTCGCGGTCGATGCTGCGGATGCCACTGAAAAACTCCAGATAAAAATCGTAAAGCGCCTGATCGGTGTGAATCACTGTTTGTTCAATGCGTGGATTGGCATTTGAATTCGCGCTGGATTCGATAACCAGAAAATATTTCTCTGCGTAATTGGCGGCTAACGTTATTTTGCTGTGATTGCGAGCGACGACAAACTGGACTCCGTAATCTTTTTGCAAACGCAGGGAGAATTCATATTCATCCCCGTAACGGCTTGGAAAGATTTCGCCCATCAATAATGAAAGGCGGTCTATTTTCCCGGCATCCAGCCAAGATTCAAGGGCCAATAGGTTGTCTTTACAAATACACCAAGTGGAAATAAGGACAAAATCAAAATATTCAACGCCATTGATTGCATGCTGAAAATAAGATTGGGCGTCAATGTCGCCATGACTGATGACATGCCAACTCTCACCTGGCATGAAGCGGGCAGGCAGGAGTTCGGCCAGGTGCGCCTGGGCCTTGGCGCGGCGCATTTGGTGGCGTGACTGCCTGCGAATGGCACGCGCTTGTCCATCAGCTTCGCGCTCGCTGACATATTGAGCGTGAATGGCCGCAACTTCTTCAGGATCGAAGTCTGAAAACAAATCAGCGCCTGGAATGTCAAGCATTTTGTCAAGTAAATCAAAAGGCTATTTACTAGAGCGATTTCGCGCTCGTTTCGCCCCCGTATTTTCTATGGCTGGAAAGGAACCGTGAAGTTAATGGCGGGCGGAGAAGTATTCGGCGGCGCGTTTGAATTCGACCGGGAATTCGGCGCGAACCATTTGTTCGACTTTGCCGCGCACGCGGCGGGCATTGAACATTTGCGCGACGGCAATGGTGCGCACAGGCTTGATGGGCAGGCGCGATTGGCCGACGCGGGCGAAAACGGTGCGGCCGCCATTGGCAATGAAGGCGTGTGAAATGACGGAGCGCCCGCCTGCTTTGCGGATGCGGACGGAGACGCCTTTTTTGGTTTGGCGCGCGCCGAAGTGAATGACGTTCATGGCGCGGCCGTTTTGCGTGGGCGATTCGAGCGAGGCTTCCAGATTCACCGTTCCCGAGCGGAAATAAGCGCGGCGGATGCGCAGGGATTTTTCGACCGTGCTGGCGGGGATGTTGAATTCGGCGCGAATTTCGCGCTTCATGGCGGTTTTTGCCTTGGCGACGGTTTTGTTCATGGCGCTGGCCGCCGCGCGCTCGAATACGTTGCCCCCCATGGCTGCCAGCTGGCGGGCGATCTGATCGAAGTTTTCGGTGACGTGGATGCGCATGCTGAAACTTTGCCGAAACAGTCCTATGTGGGTGAAGCTGTTTTTGCGCCCGCATCGACTGGCAAAAGAATGAGGCTGCGGGGCAGAAACTGGACGATGAGCTGGGCGACATCGGCAGAAATGAAGGCTGAAAAAGGTGTGCCGACGACGTGGCCGTTTTCGCAGGCCCAGAAGCAATTGGCCTCTCCACCTATGCCGCGCCGAACCCAGCCGAATACCTGATTGCCGCTTTTTTTGGCCCGCTCATGAATGGCGGCGTATGTTTGCGGCATTTTGTTTTTGATGGTGGCGATGGCGGCCTCAATTTCTTGCTTGCTTGCCTTGGCTTGTCCTTTGTCCACTGTGTCCATCCTTTTTGTATAGAGGTCATGAAAAATGGGCGGATGCCCGCGCGCGCGAGCGCCTGGGCGCGCCGCCGCGCCCGCCTGCCCGCGCTTTGCGGTGCAGATGCAGTCCGGCTGATCCAGCAAACCGCCCTGAAACAGGCAATGCAGCAGCTGCAACCCCGGAAATGGGCTGTAGGGGAGCTGCAAGACCTCTATGTAAAAAGGCTGGACAGCGTGGACAGCTGGACAGGCGGGCGCTTACATGGCGGCTCCCGCCCGGTTCCCGGCTGCCGTTTGCCAGCAGGCGCGGCGTTCATGCCGCGACTGAACGAGACCGGGCTGCGAATCGCGCCTCCTGCCTGGCCTGGCAAACGGAGCTTTTGCGGCGCGGGCGCGGCATAGGCCACGCCCGGCGCACAGGGCGGCTCCGTAGAAGTGGGAATAGGGTTTAGAAGGGCGCATTCACGTCTCCGATGACGACGTCAGCGCTCTCATGCGGCTGCGAAGCCCCGCTGCCGCTGACTACAGGGGCAGGGGGCGTTGGCGCGGCGGCGGACGGCTCATGGGCTGCCAGCGGCGCATCCATGGGCGGCTCGTCCGCGTCTTGCGGCGGCCAGTTCGGCGGGCGCACGTAGCACATCATGCGCACGCCGCCGATGCGGCGGCGGGTGTAGTCCCAGCCTTCATGCTCCATAAACGCACGGATTTGGGCTTCCAGCCCGGCATTTGACTTGGCGGCATCCGCCCCCATGGCGCGCACGAGATCGCTCATGGTGACGCAGGCGCTGTAGCAATTGACTTGCTCGTCGCTGGCCGCGCCGATGGGCTGGCGAGTCAGCAGCCGCATGAGGTCGGATTGCACGGCCGTCTCGATGAGGCGGCTGTCCTGCATGGGCTTGAACAAGCGCTCTTCATCGGCGGGCGTTGGCGTGTAGGACTCGCCGCGCTGGTAGAGCGCGTAAGCTTCTGCGAAAAGCAGGCCACGGTATTTGCTGAGCCAGGTGTTATCGACCCGCTGGCGCACAGGCACAGGCCAAAAGCGCCGGTTGCCGGTGCGGTCTCGCAAGTAGGTGCGCTCGTTGGTGGTGCCGACCATGACGCATTGGCGCGGGTAGCTTTCGAGCACGCGCCCGTAGGCCGGACGGTAGCGATCGACTTTGGCCGTAATAAAGGCTTTGATGAGCGCGATGTCGCTCTTGTTGAAATTCGCCAGCTCGGCGATTTCGTAGCTCCACAAGCCCTGCACTTGCTCCTGCCCGTCTTTGCCTTTACCCACATCAAAGTGTGTGTCGCTGAAAAAAGCGGTGGTCGCGAGGGTTTCAACCAGCGTGGATTTGCCCATACCGCCTGGCCCCTCAAGCACCGGGCAGTAGTCAAACTTGCAGCCGGGTTGCATGACCCGGTAAACCATGCCAAGAACCCAGAAGCGACCCACTTGCCGCAGGTATTCGTGCATGGCTGGCTGGAGTTCGTCCGGGCGGTGGCCGAGCACGTGGATCAGCCACTTGTCGATTCGGTTTTTGCCGTCCCACTCCAGGCTGGATAGCCACTCTCGGATGGGGTGGAAGCGTTGCTCCTGCGCGACTGTCTCGATACCCTCAGCGAGCGCGGTGCGGGCGATGGATGGCAGACCGTAGGCGTCGGTCAGGTATTGACCGAGGGCGAGATCAGTGTGTCCTTTTATGGGGCCGGCCTCTCCATTGGCCCAGGGCCAGGCGCGGCGGGCCTCGATGCCATTGGCTAGCTCGTTGTATCCCAGCACACCCGCCAGCGCCGGATCGTGGCGCAGGGCCTTGATGACAAGCTTGCGGGAGACGTGCCAGCGGCATTTGTCCGCGTCCCAAAACGGGGCGAGCCAATCTTGCGTAGGGCCGCTGGACGCCTTAGGCTGGCTCGCGCCAGCGGGGCGCTGGGGGGGATTGCTTGCTGCGCCGCCGCCCGTGGGGGGCGCGGCGAGGCCAGGTCCGGGCGCGGGGGGCAGAGGCTGGGCCTGAGCGAAAAAGTCCAGCACGCGGGCGGCGGTCCAGCCGTCGGTCTCGATGGCGTCGCCGCAGTCCCAGCCGTCTTTGACGTCGCCTGGGGCGGGGATGGGCAGGATTTGCACGCGGCAAGCGTGTTTGTCCGTCAGCTCATGGCCAATAGCCAACATGGCCTGGGTGCCGGGCTGTTTTTCAGGCGGCAGCAGGGGCTTGGCGGCTTTGGCGGCGCTTTCGGCGGCGGCATCGCCCGCGCAGGCTTTGCGCTCGGCAGCGGTCAAGGGGGCGCGCTTGGCGTCGCAATCCGGCCACAGCAGCACATCCCGCCCGGCCAGCCATGACCAGTCGGCACGATTCCATGCTTTGCAGCCGCCGGGCCAGCTGGCGACGCAGTACACGCCGGGGCGGGCGGCTGTGAGCAGGTTTTGTAATGCGTCGGCCTTTTTTTCCCCCTCGACGATGACGACCGTTTGGCCGTCAGCTGGAGACAACAAGCCGGGTAAGTAAAGGGGGCGCGGCTCGTCAAACTGCCGCCAACGCCAGCCCATGGATGAGTCTGCGTCGCTCTGGCAAAAGGTGCAAGGCAGCACGTCTTTGCCGCCGTCGCCGGTGCGGAAACGCACGACGTAGCCGAAAAGCGCGCCATCGCGCTCGTAGCGGGCGGTGTGCGTGATGTCCGCCTTGACGCGGTGCTGGTGCAAAAAAGTAGGCCGCACGGCCCCGGCGGGCACGGGCATGAGGGTGCGCCAGCCTTCACGCGGAGCCGCTTGCTTCGGCGGGGCCGGGGCCGGGGCCGGTTTGGGCGCTGGGCGCGGGGCGGGCATGGCCCCGCTGGCGCGGCGCACCCCCGCTACGTCTTCGAGACCGTAGGCGCGGGCCAGCTCCAGGGCGGCTGCCCCGTCCGCGATGTCATGGATGGCCGCGTACAGGCTGATCAGGTCGCCGCCGCGCACGTCTGTGGCGAAATCGGCCCAGCGGCCATTGCTCAGATTGACGGAGCAGCTGTGGCCTGCGCCGCCGGAGAGGCTGGCGCATGTGTATTCGCGCCCGACCCGCTGGCCGCCTGACAGCCACTGGGGTAGCAGCGTCTCGGCTTGGCGCAAAAGGGCCTCGTTCAGGCCCTTGAAGTCGATGGGGGGAAGTTGGCTGCCGGTCATTTGCAGCCGCCTTGTGCCGGGATCATTTCCGCGACGCCACGGAAATGATCAGGCAGGTAAAAAATGGAAGATGCCATCAGCGGCCTCCTGTGCAGTTGCGAAAACTGCCACGGCCGCTGCGAAACGGGGTTTGGGTGGCAGCCCGGACGGGTTCGCAGACCGGTGCACAGGCGGAGGCCAAAACCGGCAGGGCTTGCGCCCTCCCATCCGGGCCGCCAAAAACTGGAGGCGCGAAAAACGACAAGGCCGCAAGAACTGCGGTGGTTCATTGCGGCCTGAGCCGCCCATGCTTGCGGGCTGCGACACCCGGCCCCGCGTTTTTTGCGCGAGAACGCCGAAATTATAGCAGTTGTCAAGCAAACTTTGACAACTGCCGGGAAGGCCAGGTCACGCATTGGCGCGCTCACGCACTTCGATGAGTTTGTCCAGGTAGTGCCTGGCTTTTTTCAGGTCTTCCAGCCCGCCTTTGGCGTCGCACCGGGCCAAGTACTTGATGGCGCAAGCGCGCAAGTAGCCATCAAAAGCCTCTGGACTCATCCACGATTGCATGGCGTCCCACGGCTGGACAGCCATGTCTTTGTAATGCGTGCCCCCCACCTGGCGGGCGCTGGCAGGAGAAGGCATGGCAGGCTCGGCGCTCTGCTCAACATGACCGTGAAACGGGTACTGCGCGGGGGTGTGTCTGAAAAACATAACGGCTTTGGGTCAGGTGGAACGCCAGCGGCTGATGACGTCCATCAGATCGCTCGCGGGACCGCCAGCGAGGGCGGCCGGCAGGTATTCGGCGACGGGGCGGTTGCGCCAGGCCACGCGCCGCTCGCCCACGATGCGCAGATGGCCGCCCCGGCGCAGATCGCGCACGGCCCAGCGGGCCTGATGCGGATGCACTTGCGCACAGGCGGCCATTTCGCGCAGGGTTGCGCCTTGCCCGCACGCGGCCAGATCAGCGGCGGCGGCGAGCAGGGCCTGGCGGATGGAGGGCGCGGGAGCAGGCATGCGCTCAAGATTTGGACGCCGGGTCTTGCTGGGCCAGTTCGGGCCAGATGAGTTGCCAGTCATCGGGCCGCAGGTCTTTGCGCGTGAGCGTGCCTTCAAAAATTTTTTCGATTTGTGCGCAATGACGCACGGGAACGGGACGCTTGCCTGTACGCCACTGATGGACTGTGACGACGTGCACGCCCAGCAGCTTGGCGATGTAGCTCAGGCGGGGCGCGCGATGGTGGTTCATTGCTTCTGAGAAGGTCATTCGGCCATTATAAGGCTTAACCTTACTACGTAGCATGTTGCCTAAGTAAGGTTGCGCGGCGATATTTAGGCAATGCCTAGACCCAAACAACCCATCAAGACGCAAAACGCCTTTGGAGTCAAGATGAACACCATCTTGGCTCTCAAGGGAATGGAAGGTGATTACAAGGCGCTGGCCAACGTTTTTGGCGTGTCGGTGCCGTCAGCCCGGCAGTGGATTGAGTCCGGGCGCGTGTCAAAAGACCACTACGCAACCCTGGTGCAGTGGTCGGGGCGGGACTTGCATTGGTGGTTTGATATACCCGCCCCTCTGGATCATTCGGCGGCCGAGAGCAAGACGCTGGCGTTGCATGCACATCCTGCTTGGCCGTTCCGCCGGGTTTCCCCCGCTGATTACGAGCGCCTGGACGAATATGAGCGCGGACAGGTGGAGGGACTGGTGCAGGCGCTGCTGATCCAGTCGCAAGCCCACCGCCAAGCCGCCGCGTAAGCTGGCAAAAGTCATCCCCTTACAACACGGGGCGGCGGGGGAGAACAGCGCTGAGGCGCTTATTTGCACATGGCGCGGCCCAGCTCGACCCACTTGCCCGTGCGCTTAAGTTGCACGATGTCGATGATTTTTACCATCTCAGCGCCCTGAGCTTTGGCGCTCGTGCAAATGTAGGCGGCGTAGCCATCGCGGCGCGTGCCATCGTTGTAGACGCCGATGTACAGCCACTTGGCTGTTTTCCAGTAGGCGTCAAGCACTTTTTCTTCCTGTTTGATTAGGTTTTGCGCGTAAGTTTGTTGCGCTGGCGTGGCGTCTGCGGCCCAGGACGCACCACAGGCAGATACACCAACCATGATCAAGCTGCGAGCACAAAAACGCATGGCCTTCCCTTTCAAAAGTTTGCAATCGTAACTTATGCGCTTGTCTCGTTGGAGAGACACAAGGTGGGAGCCGCAAAAATAATTAGGCAGATGCTTGACTATTAAGTAGGCATAGCCTAATATCGGGGGTGTCGCAACAAGGAGGCCATATGCCCAACACCACCATCCCCCCCTTCCCCGCCCTGCCATCGAGCGCCGCGCCCGATGCGCTTGAAAAATATGAGCGGGAGGCAGCAGCTTATTACAGCGCTGCCTGCTCCGCCTTGGAGCAAGCCGACGCCCCCGCAGATGACGCGCTGCGGGTGGCGCTTTTCAGCGCCTTGCACCACGCCACAGCCCACCACGACGGGCTTGCCGCTTTCTGGCGCGGCGAGGCCGCCAGGGGAGCCGCCCAATGAGCCGCGCGGACTGGCTGTTGGGCGTGGCGCTGGCGCTGGCTTTTTGCACGCTGACCAGCTGGCTGGGCGTGCAGGACGATGCCGCGCTGGACGCCGCCACGCAGGCGAGCGTGCGCGACGCCATTGAGCGGGCGCAGGCGCTGGATGCGGAGCGCCAGGCGGCGCAGGAGGCGCAAGCGCGCCGCCTGGCCGAGCGCGCGCAGGATGTGGCCTGGGCCGCAAGGAGCGCGCCATGAAGCTGGAGCAATGGATGGCTTTGGCAGCGCAAGCGCCGCTGGCAACGCTGGCCGCCCCGCACATGAATGCGGAGCGGCTGGCGCAAGGGCTGGAAGGCGCGCTGGCGGCGCTGGCAGATATGCCGGCCGGCGAGGCCGTGGCATGCCTGCTGGATGCGCTGGCCGTGGTGGTGCTGACGGTGCACGCCGGAAGCGGCGAGGCGGTGGCGCGGGCGCTGAGGCTGCGCATGGAGCATTTGCAGGCTCTTGCGGAGAGCCTGCCATGAACGCCGCCGAAAGCCCCGCCCCCGAGCGCTTGCACGTGGGCACGATGTGGAACGGCGCAGTGGTAACGGTGACGCGCGCCGAAGTGGAAAGCACGGCGCGCGACGCGGCGCAGGCGGGCATGAGCCTGGAAGCGGCCTGCCCGTATCCGTTCTTCAGCGAAGCCGGGCGCGCTTTCAAAAAGGCATTTGCTGAGGCGTGCGCCAAAGCGCGGCGCGCTCGCGCCAGCAAGGAGCCGCTATGAAAAAGGCCAAACGCACAAAAACGTACAGGCCGCGCCCGGTTACCAGCCCGGTGGTCAAGTTTTACGCCCATCAGAGACTACTAAGTGGAATTACCCATTTAGCCATTGGCATGTATATGACGCCACATGGCGAGGCGGCACGCGATCAGCTGGCGCTGATGGGTTTTTATGTGGGCTGGGGGCTGGCCATGGCGAGCGAAATCGAATTTGGCAGCGCGCGCATGAAGCAGTTGCACGGCACTTTGCGTGGCATTGTGCAAGCCGCTCACGCGGGGGCGCGCTGGGATGCGGCGCTGACGCCCGCGATTGAGCGGTCATTGCACCTGGCCGAAAAGCTGTTGATTGACAACGCCCGGCTGGCGCTGCGCATGCAGCCGTGGGCCGAAGGCATTGAGCTGCGCATCAAAAACGGCACGGTGCAATTGAGCGACGTGGCCGGGCCGGAAATCTACAACGCCAGCCAGCCAGAAGGCCACGCCCAAGACGTTGCAGAGGAGGCGGCGGCATGAGCGTGGTGACGACACGGCCAGCTTGCCTGGATCGCTCGGCGGCAGCTAGGTATTTGTCCTTATCTGAATCAACGCTGGAAAAGCTGACGCGCGAGCAGGCTGATTTTCCGAAGCCGCGCGTGCTTTCAGGTCGGCGCACAGGCTGGCTGGTGCGCGAGCTGGATGCGTGGCTGGAAAGCAGGCCGGTGTCCAGTTTTTTGCCGCCACCCAATACCGGCGCGGCCAAGCCACGGCCCCGCTGCGCTGCGCTAAATGAATCAGCGGGTAAAACGATTAATGAATAGAAGGATAGATGATGGAAGTCAAAATGGATTGGGTCGGCGTAAAAGACAACGCATTTGCCATGCTGGGCGCTTTTCGCAAGGCAGCCCAGCAACAGGGGGTCACGCAAGCAGATATAGACCGCGTTATTGAAGAAGCCAGAAGCGGGGATTATGTGCATCTGGTGAACGTGTTAATGAGAAACACGGTGCCGGAATGAAGTGGATATTTGTGTATCCGGCAAGTTTTAAAGAGAGGTTGAGAATGACGAAGCAATCAAAGCGCTGGGAATTCGTGCCAAACTCCGAAATAAAGGTTGATGGGCGCATATTGCGCCGAATCCGCGCGCTGGTGAATATGCCTCAATATGGCGTCCAGGCTGGAGATTTTGGCGGCTACGTAGAGCACGAAGAGAATTTGCCCCAAAAAAGCCACGCATGGATATTCCTCAACGCGCAGGTCTACGGCAAGGCGAAGGTCTTCGACTACGCGCAGGTCTACGGCAAGGCGAAGGTCTTCGACTACGCGCAGGTCTACGGCAAGGCGAAGGTCTTCGACCACGTGCAGGTCTCCGGCAAGGCGCAGGTCTTCGACAACGCATGGGTCAGCGACTACGCGCTGGTCTGCGACAACGCGCGTGTCTACGATGACGCATGGGTCTACAACAGAGCGCGTATCTACGACGACGCGCGTGTCTACAGCGCCGCGCATGTCTACAACCGCGCATGGGTTGGCGGTGACGCGGTCATCTGCGACAGCGCGGACTGGATATATGTTGGCCCGTCTGCCTCCAGCCGCCGCTTTACCACGGCGCACCGGGATGCGGAGCTGGGCGTGCGCGTCAATTGCGGCTGTTTTTCCGGCTCGCTGGCGGAATTTGCCGCCGCAATTGAAAAAACGCACCAGAACAGCCCGCAAGATTTGGCTCGATACAGGGCGTTTCACCGGTTGATTATGGATGTATTCGGCAAGGAAAATACAAATGACAAATAAGCGCGTTTTTGAATATAAGCCAATGCCTGGTTACTTTGCCGCATTTCCAGACGGGAAGAAGGATTTCACTTTAGGAATGATTCGGTGCACCGTCACAAAAGAAGCTGGTATTTTGGGTATTGGATGCATGATGGAAAATGCTTTTGCGCAATTCGAGCAGCGCATGAAAGCCCCCGAAATGCGAGACGTGGCCCGCATGTTGCTTACAGCGGCTGATGAAATTGATGCCATGCAGGCGATGGAGCAGAAGAAAAAGGATAAGAAATGACAAAAGAAGAATTTGCCCAAATGCTTAGCAGCAAAGCAGACTACGCTGAACAACTGGAGATGATAATAGCCAATGCAAAAGACAGCGGACTGCTAGTTGTTTATGACCTGCCCACCCTTGAGGAGGCGCGGGAATGGTTCAATGGCCTCGAAAAGGCGTATTTGGCAACACTCAAATGGAACGACGACCGCGATTGCTGGCGCATAAAAACCGATTTGCCGCATGCGAAATTTACCATGAAGGATTTCAACGGCCTGCCGTGCGGCGAAGGTATCGTCATTGACGCCAAGGACTTGCAATGACGCCGCCAGTGCTTGACCCTTGTTGCGGCAGCCGGATGATGTGGCATGACCGCCAGCGCGCGGGCGTCGTTTATGGCGACTGCCGCCGCGAGACGCGCACGGTCACCGATAACAGCAAAGGCAACGCCTCTGGCGTGCGCTGCGTATCGAGCCGGATATGCTGCTGGATTTTCGCAATTTGCCGTTTGACGACGGCACATTTGTTCATGTTGTTTTTGACCCGCCGCATCTGATTTCTGCCGGGCCTAAAAGCTGGCTGGCGGCAAAATATGGCAGGCTGGACGGTGACTGGCAACAAGATATCCGGCAAGGTTTTTCCGAGTGCTGGCGCGTTTTATGCCCCGGCGGCACACTGGTGTTTAAGTGGAACGAAACGCAAGTCAAATTGCGCGAAGTTTTGCAACTCGCGCCGCAATTGCCGCATTATGGGCACACATCAGGCAACAAAGGCTTGACGCATTGGCAAGTGTTTATCAAGGATGTGGCGCAATGACGTTGCCCTTCGATTACGCCCGCTGCGCCGGGCATATGCAAACGCGCACCGATAGATTTTTGAATCTCCACATCGGGCAAGCCGAATGCCTCAATTGCAGACGGCGCGAACCGGGGCGGCCGGATAATCAGGTAATGATAATGCCGCCGAAATTTATCAATGGGAAATGCCCGTCGCGGATTGGGCAGAATTGGGAAAAGGAAGGAAGATTATGACAAGCAAGAAAAATGAGCAGCCACGGATTGACGTGCAGGAATACATTCGCGGCCCGTGGCTGTGCGCTGAAATCTCGGCCGATGGACGGCAGGCTGGCTACGCCATCATCAATAATGAAGGCAGCCTGTGCAGGGGTGAATGCATCGCAGTAGTCGCAAGCCGCGCCAGAAACAATGCGGCCAAGGCTGTGCTGATAGGAGCCGCGCCGAAACTGTTGGATGCTCTGGACGAGATTTTGAGGTGCGACGAAGCCGCAACGCAGGCAGCAATTGAGAGCCTGAAAAGAGAAGAAGGTGACTGGACGCCGGAGCAGGACGCGCTGGATGAAGCCATCTTGAATGCGGGGAAACTGGTCAGCAGCCTCAAGGCCGAAATCGGGCGTGCAGCGGATGTTAAACAGGATGGGGGAAGAAAGGAAGGAAATGACTGAAGCGCAAATGGTTGCGGCTTTGCGGGCAAAAGGGTATTTGATACGCGAGCCAGAATTAATACAGATTGGAGATGTGCGTGTACCGAAGCCGCTTATGGAGCCTCCGCCACTTGGGACACGTTACTGGTTCCTTGACATACACAGAAAAGGTCTGGCGGATCATTCCCAATGGTCCGGGGGCGATCTTGATAACAGGAACCTGAAACGTGGCCTTGTCCACTTGATAGAGCGTGCAGCTTTGGAGCATGCAAAAGCCTTGATTAAGGTATCAGGAGGAACGTGGGAATAAGCCGGACTACGTGCAGTTCGTTCAGGTTTTATTACGTTTTTGCGACCTGCTCTAGTTTGTCGCTGAGGCGCTGGAGCCAATGCCTGCGCTCCGCGTCATATGAGTGCAGGTTGTAGATGCCCTCAACGCCTGGGCGCATGTGGCCGAGAACGCTTTCGGCGACGTCGGCCGGGCAGCCCATGCTGGCCAGCAAGGTGCGGACGGTGCGCCGCAATATGTGAGGCGTCCAGCCAACAACCGGCAGGCGCGGGCGTTGCTCTTGCGGCCGGAGCTGGCAGCCGGGCATGTGAAACCAGACGGCGACGCCGACCACTTTTTGATCGGAATGAGTGATGCGCCCGTCTTTTGTGCTGGCAGGAAAAAGCCAGCCGGATGGCGGGGCGGTGCGCATGCGGCGCTGAACGACATCCAGCGCCCGCCCTGCCAACGGCACGCGCTGGGCCGTGGCGTTTTTGTGGCGTGCATTTTTGGTTTTTACTTTTGGAATCGTCCACCACCATCCGTCATTTTCTTGCGTGATTTCGGCGGCTTGCATGGCAACGATTTCTGCGCCGCGTGTGCCTGTCCATAAATACATGGTCAGAATATCAGCGATCAGGGGCGAAAAATTGGGCAGCCAATTAATCAGTGCGCCAATTTCGGCCTCGCTGAGCACGCGGGCGGCGCGGTCTTGGTGCCCTTGTTTCGTGAGGGTGCCTTTGCTGCGCAGGCGCGTTCGCATGACGAGCCGCCACCAGTTGACGGCGGAATCCGGCAGGCGGCCCGCATCAGCGGCGTAATCCCATGCCGCCGCCAGCTCGCGGCGGAGCATGTTGGCTTGCACGGGCGTGCTGGACAGCTTTTCCAGCAACTCGAATGCAGCGGCGCGGGGCAATGCGCTGGCAGTCTGGAGGGCGATAGTGCCGAGATGCCGGCTGAATAGCCGAGCGATCTCCGCCGCGCCTTTGGCTTTGCGCCGCTGGCGAATGTGCCCCTGCAAGTAGTCGGAGACCAAATGTTCGACCGTGTAGATATCGACGCGAGCTGGTTGTTTGGACTGCCGCTGGGCGCGAGCGGTGCGTTTGACCAGCGCCGGATCGACGCCCGCCTCACGCTCACCGCGCAGGCGCTCCCACTCGCCCGCCGCCGCTGCGAGCGACATGGCTGGCCAGTGCCCCAGCGCGACCTGGCGCATGCGGCCATCTATAGGGGACTTGTATCTGTACGTCCATGTCCGATGCGTGCGAGTGGCCACCAGCCGCAAGCCTGGGCAACCATCCACAATCAGCCGCTGCCCAGGCAGCAGGCTCTTTGCTGTGCGTGCGTCGATCTTCATGCGCCTCTCCGCTCTGGCGGCGTAGGTTTTGCAAGATGCCTTAAAAACTTACGCCAAATTAGCAAGTGTAGGCAAGATTAGGCGCGCGCAAAAAAGCTGATGCAGGAATGAGATTGTGGAAAGATGCCCAGCCAAATCAATCAGTTAGCGAAAAAATCAGTCGAAAATCACCGGCTTACGGATGCTGAAATAAGTAGCCACACGCCGATGATGCAGCAGTATCTGCGCCTGAAAAAAGACTATCCGGACACGCTGCTGTTCTATCGCATGGGCGACTTTTACGAGATGTTCTATGGCGATGCGGAAAAGGCGGCGCAGCTGCTGGACATCACGCTGACCACGCGCGGGCAATCGGCGGGGCAGCCCATTCCGATGGCGGGGGTGCCGTTTCATTCGGTGGAGAGCTATCTGGCGCGGCTCATCCGGCTGGGCGAGGCGGTGGCCATTTGCGAGCAGGTGGGCGAAGCAGGCGCGGCAGGCGCCGGCAAGGGGCCGGTGGAGCGCAAGGTGGTTCGCGTGGTCACGCCCGGCACGCTGACGGACAGCACGCTGATGGCGGAAAAAAGCGAGTCCATGCTGCTGGCCGTGCATTTCGGCCCGCGCCAGCAGTGCGGGCTGGCCTGGCTGGCGGTCACGCAAGGGCAGTTGAACCTGGCCGAGTGCGCGGCGGATGACTTGCCCGCCTGGCTGGCCCGCATTGCGCCCAGCGAAGTGCTGGTTTCGGCCGGTCTCACCGCCGCGCAGCAGCAGCGGCTGGAAGCGGCTTTGCAAACCGCCCTGCAAACGGCCCAGCCGGCCGCGCCCGTCACGCGCCGCCCCGAGTGGCAGTTTGACGCCGCCCTGGGCGCGGCCCGCTTGCAAGAGCAGTTGCAGGCCGCCAGCCTGGCCGCCTGGGGCGCGCAGGGCTGCGCGCTGGCCCACGCCGCCAGCGCCGCGCTGCTGGCTTACGCCGAGCACACGCAAGGCCACGCGCTCACCCATGTGCGCAGCCTGCAAGTGGCGCGCGCGGGCGATTTGATCGATCTGCCCGCCGTCACGCGCCGCAATCTGGAGCTGGTGCAAACCTTGCGCGGCGAAGACGCGCCCACGCTGTTTTCGCTGCTGGACACCTGCCAGACCGGCATGGGCAGCCGCCTGCTCAAAACCTGGCTGCTGGCGCCGCAGCGCGACCGCGCCGCCGCCAGCGGCCGCCACGCCGCCATTGCCGCGCTGCTGGCCCCGCAAGGTGACGCGGCCCCGCTGTGGCAGCGCTTGCGCGCCCTGCTCAAAGGCACGGGCGATGTTGAGCGCGTCACGGCCCGCATCGCCCTGGCGCAAGTGCGCCCGCGCGAGCTGGCCGCCTTGCGGCAGGCGCTGCAAAAAAGCGAGCTGCCCGCCCTGGCCGCACAAGCGCAGGCGGCGCTTTTGGCGCAGCTGGCGCAAGACCTGGCCCCGCCCGCCGAGTGCCTGCAAGCGCTGCAATCGGCCATTGCCCAGGAGCCGGCCGCCCTGGTGCGCGACGGCGGCGTGATCGCCCCCGGCCACGATGCCATGCTGGATGAGCTGCGCGCCATTGCCAGCAACTGCGACGCCTTTTTGCTGGAGATGGAAACGCGCGAGCGCCAGCGCACCGGCATTGCCAATTTGCGCGTGCAGTTCAACAAAGTGCATGGCTTTTACATTGAAGTCACGCAAGGCCAGGCCGCCAAAGTGCCCGCCGACTACCGCCGCCGCCAGACGCTGAAAAACGCCGAGCGCTTCATTACCCCCGAACTCAAGGCGTTTGAAGACCGCGCCCTGTCGGCGCAAGAGCGCGCGCTGGCCCGCGAAAAATGGCTGTTTGACGAGCTGCTGCGCCGCTTGCAGCCGCACATTCCCGCCCTCACGCGCTTTGCCCGCGCGCTGGCCGCGCTGGACGCGCTGGCCGCCCTGGCCGAGCGCGCCCACACGCTGGAGTGGCGCAGGCCCGAATTCACGCGCGAGCCGGGCATTGACATCACCGCAGGCCGCCACCCCGTCGTGCAGGCGCGCCTGCAAGAAAGCGGCCAGGGCGCTTTCATTGCCAACAGCACGCACCTGGGGCCGCGCCAGCGCCTGCAAATCATCACCGGCCCCAACATGGGCGGCAAAAGCACCTACATGCGGCAAGTGGCCCTCATCACCTTGCTGGCCAGCATGGGCAGCTACGTGCCCGCCGAAAGCTGCCGCCTGGGGCCGGTGGATGCCATTCACACCCGCATCGGCGCGGCCGACGATTTGGCCAACGCCCAGTCCACCTTCATGCTGGAGATGACCGAAGCGGCGCAAATCCTGCGCAGCGCCACGCCGCAGTCGCTGGTGCTCATGGACGAAATCGGGCGCGGCACCAGCACGTATGACGGCCTGTCGCTGGCCACCGCCATTGCCGCCTGGCTGCACGGCAAGGCCCAGTGCCTCACCCTCTTTGCCACCCACTACTTTGAACTCACCGAGCTGCCCGCCGCCTGCCACGCCGCCATCAACGTGCACGTCAGCGCCGCAGAAACCGGCGAAGGCGGCGCCATCGCCTTCCTGCACGAAATCCAGCCCGGCCCCGCCAGCCGCAGCTACGGCATCCAGGTCGCCCGCCTGGCCGGCGTGCCCGCCGCCGTGGTGAACCACGCCCGCCACATGCTCGCCAAGCTGGAAACCGCCGCCGCCAGCCAGCAGGCCCAGCCCGACCTTTTCGCGCCCCTGCCAGAGCCTGACCCCGCGCCCGCCGCCGAACCGGCCCCGCCCAGCGAACTGCAAGCCGCCCTGGCCGCCCTCGAACCCGACGAACTCAGCCCCCGGCAGGCGCTGGAGGCGCTCTACCAGCTCAAAAAACTGGCCTGAATTCGCTATCGTTTGAATAGTGGTAGCGCCCGTATCCAGGGCGCTCTGGCGGTTTTCAGGCCCGTTTTTTTGCTCCTGTTCTGTGGAGCGGCTCTTCGTCTGGCTGAGCAAGGACGAGGAGGCCGGCATGGTTTTGCTCAAGCGTGGCCCAGATTGCCCGTGGTTTGATTTGGCAAGAGGCTTTCAGAACCTTTTCTGAGTCTGACCGTAGGGCAAAAGCCTGGCTTGGGATGGCCGCAAGGCTCAAACCGCAGACGGGTTTGAGTTCCAGCAAGGCATTTGCAACGCCGCAGAGCGCCTTCAGGCCGCGCCTTTTGCCCTCACGGGCAAGCCGTGAACAGGCTCTCGGCCACTCAAGTGCCAGCCTGGGCGGCTGGGATATGCATGCGGAGTGCTTGAAAGAGGAGCAAAAAACAGGTGCCCAAAAAGCCGCCTTGCGCCCGTTCTACTAGGACCTCATGCTACAAATCAAGGAGCGAAAACAATCCTTCGCTCCCAAGCCCTGCATCACGCCTTCAGATAGTCCATGCGCGCGCCCAGCCAGCGCTGCACGTGCTGCCCGGCCAGGGCGGGGTAGCGCGCCAGCATTTGCGGCGCGGCCTGGCGCGCCCATTCGATGAGCGGCTCGTCTTGCTGCAAATCGGCAAAGCGCAGCAGGGCCGCGCCGCTTTGGCGCTCGCCCAGAAATTCGCCGGGGCCGCGCAGCGCCAGATCGCGCCGGGCGATTTCAAAGCCGTCGTGCGTTTCCAGCATGGCCTTCAGGCGCTCGCGGGCCACTTCGCCCAGGCGGCCGCCCTCGGGCACTTCGTAGAGCAGCACGCAGGCGCTGGCGGCGCTGCCCCGGCCCACGCGGCCGCGCAGCTGGTGCAGCTGGCTCAGGCCAAAGCGCTCGGCGTGCTCGATGACCATGAGGCTGGCATTGGGCACGTCCACGCCCACTTCAATCACGGTGGTGCTCACCAGCGCGGCCATCTGGCCGCTGGCAAAGGCGTCCATCACCGCTTTTTTGTCGGCAGCGGGCATGCGCGAGTGCAGCAGGCCCACGTTCAGGCCGGGCAGGGCGGCGGCCAGCTCGGCGTGGGTTTGCGTGGCGCTTTGCAAGTCCAGCGCCTCGCTTTCCTCGATCAGCGGGCACACCCAGTAAGCCTGCGCGCCGCGCCGCAGCTGCTGGTGCAGGCGCTCGATGACTTCGCCGCGCCGGTGGCTGGCAATCAGCTTGGTGAGCACTGGCGTGCGCCCGGGCGGCAGCTCGTCCAGCGTGGACACGTCCAGATCGGCGTAGCAGCTCATGGCCAGCGTGCGCGGAATGGGCGTGGCGCTCATCATCAGCAAATGCGGCTCCTGCCCGGCCAGCTTTTGCCGCAAGGCCAGGCGCTGCGCCACGCCAAAGCGGTGCTGCTCGTCAATCACGGCCAGCCCCAGCCGCGCGAAGTTCACCTGCTGCTGGATGACGGCGTGCGTGCCCACCACCAGCGCCGCCTCGCCCGATTCAATGGCCTGCAAGGCGGCGGCGCGCTCTTTTTTCTTCTGGCTGCCCGTCAGCCACGCCACGCGCTGGCCGCGCGCTTGCAGCAGGGGCGCAAGCCACTGCGTGAGCTTGTCAAAGTGCTGGCTGGCCAGAATTTCCGTGGGCGCCATCAGGGCGCACTGCCAGCCCGAGTCCATCGCCATGCAAGCGGCCAGCGCGGCCACCACCGTTTTGCCCGCGCCCACATCGCCTTGCAGCAGGCGGTGCATGGGCTGGGGGCGGGCCAGATCGCGCGCAATTTCTTCACTCACGCGGCGCTGCGCCGCCGTCAGCGCAAAAGGCAGCGCCGCCAGCAGCTTTTCATGCAGTCCGCCTGGGCGCACATGCAGCGCGGGCGCGGCCAGCGCCGCGCGCTCTTGCCGCGCGCGCCACTGCGACAGCTGCTGGGCCAGCAGCTCCTCGGCCTTCAGGCGCAGCCAGGCCGGATGCACGCGCTCTTGCAAAGCGGCCAGCGGCGTATCGGGCGGCGGCTGGTGCAAAAAAAACAGCGCCTCGCGCAACGTGGGCGGCGGGCTTTGCGGAGGCACGCCCGCTGCGCCCTTCAGCCCCGCGAACATGCCCGCCGCCAGATCGGGCGGCACGGTCTCGCCCAGCTGCCCGCTGGCATCGGCGCGCGCCAGGCCCGACTGCACCGCCTTGCGCAAATACGCCTGCGCCAGCGCGGCCGTGGCCGGATACACGGGCGTGAGCCGCTCAGGCAGCGGCGCACCGGCCGCGCGCACGGCCGGATGCAGCATCACCGGCCCCGCCAGCCCGCTGCGCAACTGCCCGCGCACCCGCAGCCGCGCGCCCACGGCCATCTGCTTCATCAGCGAGGGGTAGAAGTTGAAAAAGCGCAGCAGGCACGTGCCGCTGCCGTCATCCAGCGTGACCAGCAGCTGCCGCCGCCCGCCGGCCGCCACTTCCTGATGGCGCACCACGCCCTCGATCTGCACCTCATCGCCCTCGCGCGCATCGCGCAAGCGGGTGATGTGCGTTTCATCCTCATAGCGCAGCGGCAAATGCAGCGCCAAATCCATATCGCGCACCAGCCCCAGCTTGCGCAGCGCCTTTTGCGGCGCAGACAAGGCCCTGACCGCTTTCTTTGCGGCGGCATCCGGCGGCGGGAGTGAAGAGGGTGCTGCGGGCATGGAAGAATTTTGCCCTTCGGGGTTTGGACGCCATGGCATCCCAACCCCGCCTTTCGTGAATGACAACAGCCGCCAGCCAAGCGCCGACTGACATGACTTGCCCCCGCACCTACGCCACCAGCGATTTCGACTTTGACCTGCCGCCGCAGCTGATTGCCCAGCACCCGGCGGCCACGCGCAGCGCTTCGCGCCTGCTGGACGGCACGGGCGCAGCGCCCGCTGACCGGCGCTTTGCCGATTTGCCCGGCCTGCTGCGCGAGGGCGACTTGCTGGTGCTCAACGACACGCAAGTGGTCAAGGCGCGCCTGTTTGGCGAAAAGCCCAGCGGCGGCAAGCTGGAGCTGCTGGTCGAGCGCGTGCTGGCCGACGGCACGGTGGCCGCGCACATGCGCGCGAGCAAAAAGCCGCCCGTGGGCGCGCGGCTGCGCATGGCTGGCGGCACGGAGCAAGGCGGCTTCGAGGCCGAGCTGCTGGGGCGCTGGCCGCAGGCGGACGGCGCGCTGTTTCACTTGCGCTTTTCGGGCGACGCCTACGCGCTGATGGCCGCGCACGGACACGTGCCGCTGCCGCCTTACATCACGCATGCCGATGGCGCGGAAGATGAGGCGCGCTATCAGACGGTGTTTGCCGCGCGCCCCGGCGCGGTGGCCGCGCCCACGGCTTCGCTGCACTTTGACGAAGCCGTTTTGCAGGCGCTGGCCGCGCGCGGCGTGCAGCGCGCCTTCGTCACCCTGCACGTGGGCGCGGGCACCTTCCAGCCGGTGAAAACCGAGCGCCTGAGCGAGCACCAGATGCACGCCGAGCGCTACGACGTGCCCGCCGCCACGCAAGAGGCCATTGCCGCCTGCCGCGCGCGCGGCGGCCGCGTGGTGGCGGCGGGCACCACCAGCGTGCGCAGCCTGGAAGCGTGGGCGGCCACGGGGCAGGCAAGGGGCGACACGCGCATCTTCATCACGCCGGGCTTTCGCTTTCAGGTGGCGGACATGCTCCTGACCAATTTCCACCTGCCGCGCAGCACGCTCATGATGCTGGTGAGCGCCTTCGCAGGCCACGCGCACGTGATGGCGCTGTACCGCCACGCCATTGCGCAGCGCTACCGCTTTTTCAGCTATGGCGACGCCATGCTGCTGGCGCGGCAGGCGTGAGGGGCGGCTCCGCGCCCTGCGCCCGTCCCTGGAAGACGACGGCCCCGGCATGAGCGCCGCCCAGCCCGAAGCAGCCGCTCGAAGGCTTGATCTGAAGCAAAAACAGGAGCAGATACAGGGGCAATAAATGCCGCTCTGCGCAATCTCCACTAGGACGTCATGCTATGAATAGAGGAGCTGACGATTGCCATGACCCGGGCCGTTCATTGCCTTTCGTCGATTTGCGCGTCTTTGGGCCATTGGATGGTGTGTTCGGCGCTGAAGCTGGCCGTGGCGCCAGCAGCCAGGCTTTGCTGCCAGAGGATGAGGCCGGGCTGTTTGAGAAAGGCGGTGTCAGCGGGCTTGGGCGTGTAGGCCGATTGCACGGTGATGCGCTCGTTTTTGGAAACGGGCGCGGCGTCAATCACTTGCAGCTCAATGGGTGTTTTGCGGCGGTTTTGCACGCTGAAGGCGCGGCGGGTTTTGCGCTCGCCCTTGCTGCCCATGAAACCGGCGGTGCCGCTCCTGTCCTGCGCCGCTTCGGCCTTGACGCTGACTTGCTCGTCAGGCCCGAATGAGAGGGCGATGGGCGCGGGCTGGGAAAAGTCGAGCCGTCCGCTGCCGACCAGCGCGCCGTCGCGCGTGAGCTGCATGGGGCCGGCGGGCCATATGCCGTCGGGCGGGGTGATTTCGGCAATGAGGTAGGCGGCTTCTTCCACCGCCGGAGCGGCGCGGGTGATGAGCCGCGCGGGCACAGTGACGCTGCCCAGCGTGAGGGTGACGCGCTCGCCGCTGGCGGGCACGGTGATGCGTTGCGGCGCCCTGAATTCGGTGGCGTAGGCGCGATCCGTGGTTTCCACTTCAAAGCGGGGCATTTCGGGGGCGCTGTCGGCTTCTTCAGCGCTGGCTTCCTGGGACATCACGGCAGGGGCCGCTGCGATGGAGTAGGACCGGTCGCTGAAGCTGGCGCTGCGGGCGCGCTCAAGTTCGGGCTGGCTGATGTCCAGCGTCCAGGGGCGGGGCAGTTCGGCCTGCGTGGCGCGGCCGGGCTGGCCGGTGGAAAGGGTCAGGGCCACGTCTTGCCAGTCTTCTCCGGTGTCTTGCGCCACGAGGGCCAGGCGTTCCAGCTTCACGCCGGGGCCTGCGGGATCGAGCGCGGCGCGGTAGCCCGGCTGCCAGCCGGGGCCGCGCACCTGGTAGCTCAGGCGCACCTCGCCCGCTTTTTCGGCGGCCAGGGTCACGGTGACGGTGGTCACGCGGCTGCCGCCCAGACGGCGGCTTTCGGCCAGCAGGGGCTTGAGCTGGCGCTGCAAGTCTTCCTTGCGGCGATCCAGTTGCAGGGCGCGCAGGGCGTTGTCCTGCCCGCTTTTGCGCAGGGCTTCCGCCGTGGCGGTGATGGCGCTGGCGTTGGTGGCCGTGGCGCGCTCGCCGCCGTCTGGCGCGGCCTGCACGGCTTTGATGACGGCTTTGAGGTATTCGGCGCTCAAGTCCAGCGCTTCTTTTTCCGCATCAGCGGCGGCGATCTTGTCCTGCAACTCGCGAATGCGTTCCTGTAGCGGACTGGCGCAGGCCGCTGCCTGCTCGCGCGGCAGGGTTTGCACGCTGATTTCACCCACGCGCACGGCCGCGCTGGCGCTGGCTGTCAGGCTTTGTTCATCCAGCTTGGCGGGCAGGCATTCAAACACCACGCGGCGCGCGCCAGCGGCCACGGGCGCGGCGCGCTCCACAACCGCTGCGCCCGGATAGACCGTGACGCGGGTGATGCGCGAAGCCGCGCTTTCAGGCGCGGCAGCTGCGGCAGGCAGGCTGGCGGCCAGGCTGGCCAGGGCCGCAAGGGCGGGAAAACGCAACAAGCGCATGGGCATGAGCGGGCCTTTCATGAGCGGGGTAAAAGCGAAGCGGAAATGCTAGCAGCGCCCTGGCTGGCACTGGATAATTCGCGGCTTTGCCCATTCCAGAGTTGCGCCATGAGCCTCCAGATTCGAAACGACCCATTCACCCAGCGCCTGCAGCAAATCGGCCAGTGGATTGCGCAAGGGCTGTTGCAGCCAGCCGCGCAGGCGCTCACTGAGGCGCAGGCGCAGCATCCGAAGGACGTGCGGGTGGCTTTGATGGGCGTGCGCCTGGCGCAGCAGGCGGGCAATCTGGCGGGCGCCGTGCAGGCCGCGCGCCGCGCCGTGGCGCTGGAGCCGGGCTGGTTTGTGGCCGTCACCGAGCTGGCCCTGCAACTGGCCGCCCAAGGGCAATTCAGCGAAGCCATGGAACACGCCCGCCACGCCGTGGCGCTGGCGCCGAAAGAGCCGCGCGTGCTGCACTCCGCCGCCAACGTGGCCCAAGGGGCTGGCGATGGGAAGCAGGCGCTGACCTGGGCGCGAACGGCGTTGCAGTTTGACCCGCAAAACCACCCGCTTCGGCTGGATTACGCTGGCATGCTGTACCGCGATCGGCAATACAAGCAGGCGCAAGACGAATTCAACCGGGTGCTGCAAGCTCAGCCCGGCAACGAAACCGCGCTGAGAAACCTGCTGACTTGCGCCTTGCAACTGGGCGACCAGAGCGAAGCCCAGCGCCTGGCTGACGTGCTCATCATCCGCAGCCCCGATGATGAGCAGGTGCGCTACTGGCATGCCGTGGCACACGGCCAGACGCCGGCAACGCAGCCCGAAGCCTCGGTGACAGGCTTGTTTGACGACTACGCACAGCGCTTTGACCTGCACCTGGTGGGCGGCCTGAAATACCGCGCGCCCGAGCGCGTGGCGCAAATCTTGCTGGCGCTGCGGCCCGACCGGCGCTTCAACGTGCTGGACCTGGGCTGCGGCACGGGCCTGCTGGGCGTGTACCTGGGCCGCCTGCACGGCCACCTGATTGGTGTGGACCTGTCCGAGAAGATGATTGAACAGGCCGCCCGCCACGGCGTTTATTCGCGCTTTCACCACGTGAACATTCTGGATGCGCTGCGCGACACGCCGGCCGACCACTACGAAGTCATCACCTGTCTGGATGCGCTGGTTTACGTGGGCGATCTGGCCCCCGTCATTCCCAACGCCTTCCGCATTCTCAAAGCAGGCGGGCATTTCATCTTCACCTGCGAAGCCGCCAGCGAAGGCGAAGCCGATCTCGTGCTGCGCCCGGACAGCAACCGCTATGCGCACAAGGCCAGCGCCGTGGAGCGCCAGTGCCGCGAAGCGGGCTTTGACGAAGTGCAGTTTGAACACCTGGAAAGCCTGCGCAATGAAGGCGGCAAGGCCCTGCCGGGCTTCATCGTCATCGCCCGCAAGCCCCTGGCCGCGCCGGCCGACGCCCCCGCTGCCGCGTAAAGCCGCCATGCTGCAATTCGAGCTGCTGACGCAAGACCCGGCCAGCCACGCCCGCCGCGCACGCCTTGTGCTGCGCCACGGCGTGGTGCAAACCCCCGTGTTCATGCCCGTGGGCACCTACGGCACCGTCAAAGGCGTGATGCCGCGCAGCCTGCATGAAATGGGCGCGCAAATCATCTTGGGCAACACCTTTCACCTGTGGATGCGGCCCGGGCTGGACGTGCTGCAAGGCTTTGGCGGCCTGCATGGTTTTGAGAACTGGCACAAGCCCATCCTCACCGACAGCGGCGGCTTTCAGGTCTGGAGCCTGGGCGAGATGCGCAAGATCAGCGAAGAAGGCGTGAAGTTCGCCAGCCCCGTCAATGGCGACCGGCTGTTTCTCACGCCCGAGGTCAGCATGCAGATTCAAACCGTGCTGAACAGCGACATCGTCATGCAGTTCGATGAATGCACGCCATACGAAACCAAAGGCCACGTCACCACCGAGCGCGAAGCGCGCGCCAGCATGGAGCTTTCCCTGCGCTGGGCCAGGCGCTGCCAGGCCGAGTTTGCGCGGCTGCAAAACCCCAACGCGCTCTTTGGCATCGTGCAAGGCGGCATGTTCGAGCACCTGCGGCAAGAGTCGCTCGAGGCCCTGGTGGCCATGGACTTTCCCGGCTACGCCGTGGGCGGCGTGAGCGTGGGCGAGCCGAAAGAAGACATGCAGCGCATCACCGCCCACACCCCGCATCGCCTGCCTGCGCACAAGCCGCGCTACCTCATGGGCGTGGGCACGCCCGAAGATCTGGTGTTCGGCGTGCAGCAGGGCGTGGACATGTTCGACTGCGTCATGCCCACGCGCAACGCGCGCAACGGCCACTATTTCACCCGCTTTGGCGACTTGAAAATCCGCAATGCCCGCCACAAGGCCGATCCGCGCCCCATCGACGAAACCTGCACCTGCCACGCCTGCGCGGGCAGCAGCGGCGTGCCCTGGGCCGAAGGCGGACGCGAAGGCTTTTCGCGCGCCTACCTGCACCACCTGGACCGCTGCGGCGAAATGCTCGGCCCCATGCTGGCCACCGTGCACAACCTGCACTACTACCTGAACCTGATGGCCGAAATGCGCGCCGCGCTTGACGCAGGCGCCTTCGGCGAGTTCGTGCGGCGCTTTCACGAAGACCGTGCGCGCGGGGTTTGAGAGCCTGTTCAGCGTCTGGCACCTGCAATGCCCGCTCTCGTATCCGCTGCGCTGGCGTAAGAAAGGCGTGGCGGAGCAAGCATGACTGGCCGGTTATTCAGCTCCTGTATCCATAGCATGATGTCCTAGTGGAAGCTGCGCAAGACGGTATTTCAGACCCTCTGAATTTGCTCCTGTTTTTGATCTTGTCTGATGGACGGAGCGGCCCGTTTTTTCAGCGCATCTCAAACAGCTCCTGATGAAAGCGCCCGGCAGGCAGGCCGGCGGCCGTCAGCTCGCGTTGCAGCGCCTGGCCGAAGGCCGTGGGGCCGCAGAACCACACGCTGGCGGCGGTCCATTCGGGTGCGCGCTCGCGCAGGCGCTGGGCGGTCAGGCGGCCTTCGCTTTGGCTGGCGATGACGTGCAGCGTCACGCCCGCGCGGGCGGCCAGGGCCTGAAGCTCGCCGGTGAAAGCGGCATCGGGCTGCTGCGCGCAATAGAACAGGCGGATGTTTTGCGCGCCTTTTGCATCGCCTGCATCGCCTGCACTGCCCGCAGCATCACCTGCATTACGCAGCCGCGCCAGGTGTTCCATGCGCGCCATGAAAGGGGTGATGCCGATGCCCGCGCCCACCCAGATTTGCGCGCTCGCGCCGTCTTCAAACGTGAAGCAGCCATACGGCCCCTCCAGCATGGCGCGCTGCCCCGGGCGCAGCCACTCGTGCAGGCGGCTGGTGTAGTCGCCCAGCGCCTTGACGAGAAAGGTGATTTCGCGCCGCTGCCCGTCCCACGCCGAGGCGATGGTGTACGGATGCGCCCCTTCGGCGCGGCTGAAAGAAACAAAGGCGAATTGCCCCGGCGCGTGCCCCGCCCAGCCTGGCGGCACAGCCAGCCGCATGCGCAGCGTCTGCATGGGCGCCAGCCAGTCGGCGGCCTGCACCGTGGCCTGCACCCGGCGCTTTGCGCCCACGCGGCCAGCCAGCACCATCAGCGCCGCCACGCTGCCAGCGAGCATCAGCGCCGCCTCCACCCAGCCCACCGGCTGCGCCCAATAGGCAAAGCGCGTGCGAATCACCGAGTGATACACCAGCGCCAGATACGCCACCGCCAGCAACGTGTGCGTTTTGGCAAACCAGCGGTAGGGAAAGCGCTTGATGAGCGCCAGCACGATGAGCGCCGCGCCGCCGTAAAAGGCCCATTCGCCCAGCGTATCGGCCAGCCCTTTCTGGCTGTTGAACCACAGCTGAACCGGATCGGTCACCTTCGGGCGCGGCCCGCGCTCGGGGCGCACCAGCCAGCCCCAGCCCACCATCCACTTGGTGCCCAGCGCCAGCCACCAGTGCGCCACCGAAGCGGCCAGCGCCGCAATGCCCAGCCACTTGTGCAGGCGGTAGGACTTGTCCAGCCCGTCCAGCCAGCGCTCGGCCCAGGCCGGGCGCGCGGCCAGCACGAGGATGACGCTCATCGCCCCAATGGCCAGCACCCCCGTCCACTGCACGGCCACCGAGCGGAAGGTGAAGTAGTGAAACGGCTGCGGCCACAGCGTATCGGCCAGCAGCCACAGGCCCGTCAGGCCCAGCAAAACGGCCCAAAGGGCGATGCGGATGTTTTTCATGGCGGGAAAAAAGAGAAAGGCCGCCGCAGAAGGCCGCCTGGGCAAAGCCCGGAAAGGCGCGGATTCTCGCGGCTTCCCGTCAAGCGCAGGTAAAGCTCGGGCGCAGCGCCACCACTGGGCGGAGCATCCGCAGCAGCGGCTGCAATGGCATCAAAAAAAGGAGCTAATCAAAGGGCCTTAAATAACCGGCTGCGCAATATCCACTAGGACATCATGCTATGGATAGAGGAGCGAAATGAAGGCAAAAGCCCCAAGCTGCACGCGCAGCCTCACACGTGCAGCGGCAGCCAGCCTGCGCGCGCGGCCAGCGCCACAGCCAGCAAGGTGCAGGCAGCGGCCACCAGGTCATCCAGCATGATGCCCAGCGCGCCCAGCCAGCCGCCCCGGTCATGAAAGAGCTGATCGGCCCAGCGCACGGGGCCGGGCTTGGCAGCGTCAAACAAGCGGAACAGCGCGAAGGCCACGGCTTGGGAGGCCCAGCCCCAGGCCGCAGGAATGAGCCAGAGCACCAGCCAGAAAGCGGCCACTTCATCCCACACGATGGCGCGCGGATCAGGCTGGCCCAGCTTGCGCGCCGTCACCGCGCAGGCCCACCATCCCAGCGGCAGCGCCGCTGCTGCCAGCGCCCCTTGCGCGGGCGCTGGCAGCCAGGGCGCGATCAGCCAGGCCCAAACGCCCCAGGCCCACAGCGTGCCTGCCGTGCCCGCTGCCACGGGCGCAAGCCCGGAGCCAAAGCCCAGGGCGATGCAGTGCGCCGGATGCCGCAAAAAGCGCCAGCCGGGGCGGGCGGCGGGCGGGGGCGCATTGCCTGCTTCGCGTGCGCTTTCGCGCCTGCGCGCCAGCTCGCGCAGGCGATCCAGTTGTTCCAATCGTTGTGGCGGCTCGGCGTTGCGGTCAGGCTCGGTCATGGCAGGGGGCGGAGAAGGGGCTTGCTATCAAAAACCATCGTTAAAAGGTTCAGCAGAGACTGCGCAGGCGGGTGTTCATGACCTCTCTGATTGGCTCATCTTGTGAGTGCAGCCTGGCTTGTCTTTCAGGGGGCGGGCGTTGCCGCAGGCACGTCAAACACCGCGTAGGCGAATGGCATGGCGCGGGGAAAGGCCCAGCCGTGGCGCTGCGCGGTCAGCATGCGCGGCGCGGCGGGCTGGCCGCGCGCGGCCAGCCAGGCTTGCGCTTGCGCCACGCATTGGGTGGCTGGCACGGCGGCAGGCTGCGGAGCCTGTGAAAGCGGCCCCAGCGGGCAAAGCAGCAGGCCATCGAGGCTTTGCCAGGGGCCAGGCCAGGTCAGGCGCGCGGGCAGGCTGTCAGGCAGGCCGGGCACGGTGTGCAGATTGGGCTGTGCGTAAAAGGCG
Source organism: Ottowia sp. oral taxon 894 (assembly GCF_001262075.1). Taxonomy (GTDB): domain Bacteria; phylum Pseudomonadota; class Gammaproteobacteria; order Burkholderiales; family Burkholderiaceae_C; genus Ottowia; species Ottowia massiliensis. Next base: position 1,686,593 of record NZ_CP012073.1, read on the forward strand.
AGCATGGCGTTTTCCGCCCATTCGCCGCCTGCCCAGTGCAGGGTCTGGCCAGGATGGCGGGCCTGCCAGTCCTGCACGATGGCTTGCGCCGCTTCTCGCGAAGGGCGGTAGTAGTCGGCCTGCCCCGTGATCGCCCTGAAGGCGGCCACGCCCAGCGCCAGCGCCAGCGCCACGGCCAGCGCGGGCCACCAGGCGCGTTGCAGGCGCGCCAGCGCCGTGTTCAGCGCCGCCGCGTCCAGCGCGCGCAAATTGCGCAGCCATAGCAGCGAAAAGGCATAGCCGATGGGTATGGCCCAGGGGATGGACAGCTCCGCCACGCCCGCCACGCCAAAGCCCAATGTGAGCGCCCAGGGGGCGAAAGCCAGCCAGAACAGCGTGTCGCCCCAGCCTTGCGGGCGCCAGCTTTGCCAGGCCGCGCGGACTGCCGCGCGCCGCCAGCCGCCGGCCTCGCGCCGCCCGGCTGCGGCGTGCGCCAGGCACAGCGCAAGCCAGGCGGGCAGCCAGTACAGCAGGGGCGAGAGCGCGAAGCGCAGCACGTGACGCCATACCGTCTGGCCGCCGTTCTGGTCGGCCGCGTAGGCCAGCGTGGCCCAGCCGTGTTGCGCCACCCAGTCCAGATGCGGCCACAGCGCCAGCGCGAACACGGCCAGCGCCAGCCAGGGCCGGGGCGTGAGCAGCCAGCGCCGCCCCTGCGGGTGCAAAAAAACAGGCGCCAGCAGGCCCGCCAGGAAGACGCCGCTGTAGTACTTGCCCAGCATGCAGGCGGCTGCCAGCAGGCCCAGCAAGACGCTGGCGCAGCCGCCGCGCCAGCCGCTGGCGCGCCAGCTGGCCAGCAGCAGCGCCGCCGTCCACGGCCACAACGGCAAAAGCTGGCTGTTGGCGTTGAACTTGCCCGCCAGCGTGGTGTAGGGAAAGCTCCATAGCAGCAGCAGCGCCCCCCATTGCGCCAGCGTTCCCAGCCCCAGGCGGCGGCCCAGCGCCGCCACTCCGGCCAGCGCCACCCAGACATTGGCGTACGAAAGCAGGCGGTAAGCCCAGTCCGTTTGAGGAAACACCGCGAACCACGCGCCCACCACCCAGGCAAATAGCGGCGGATGCTTGTGCGTGCCCCAGCGGAAAGATTGCGACCAGGCGTAGTTCTCCAGCATGTCGAACTGGCTGTCCAGATTGCCATTGGCCACGGTGGACATCCATGCCCAGAGCAGGCACGCCAGCGCCGCCATTTGCCACCACGCCTGGCGCGGCGCGGCGGGCTGGCTGCCAGAAAAAGCTGAATCAACGGAAGGCGCAAGGGGCGGCATGGGCGGGCAGGCGAAAGCGGGAGGCTGGGCAAAGACGGCGATTGTGGCGATGAACCGGCCTGGCCAGGCCCCGCCGTCCGGCCTGGCCGCAGGAGGCGGTGCCATAATGCGCGGCTGCACATACACAAGGCAAACGGGTCACGGCCCGGCGGTGCCACTCATGCCCGCCCATGGCCGCTGGCCTCAAGTCCTGACGCGGCCCCACAAGGGCTGGCAAGGGGCACCCAAGGTTTTTCTCGACTGAAATTTCCGAAAGGTTGATCACGATGGACTCATGCACGTCTGACACGTCCGAGCGCGCGCCGCAGGAGCTGCGCGGTTCGGAAATTCTCATCAAGGCCTTGCAGGCCGAAGGCGTCAGGCAGATTTTTGGCTACCCGGGCGGCGCGGTTTTGCACATTTATGACGCGCTGTTCCAGCAAGACAGCATCCAACACATCCTCACGCGCCATGAGCAGGCCGCCGTGCACGCGGCTGACGGCTACGCGCGCGCCACGGGCGAGGTGGGCGTGGCGCTGGTGACATCCGGCCCCGGCCTGACCAATGCCATCACGGGCATTGCCACGGCTTACATGGATTCGATTCCGCTGGTGGTCATCAGCGGGCAGGTGCCGCTGCCGCTCATTGGGCAAGACGCCTTCCAGGAGTGCGACGCCGTGGGCGTGACGCGGCCCGTGGTCAAGCACAACTTTCTGGTCAAGGATGTGCGGCAGATGGCCGAGGTGATGAAAAAAGCCTTCCACATCGCCCGCACAGGCCGCCCCGGCCCGGTGCTGGTGGACATTCCGAAAGACGTTTCCTTCAACAAAACGCTCTGGACGGGCTACCCCGAGTCCGTTTCGATGCGCTCCTACAACCCCGTGCGCAAGGGCCACGCGGGGCAAATCCGCAAGGCGCTGCAACTGCTTTTGTCGGCCAGGCGGGCGCTGATTTACGTGGGCGGCGGCGTGCTGCTGGGCAATGCCTGCCAGCAGCTGCGCGAGCTGGAAGACTTGCTCAATGTGCCCGTGACCGCCACGCTGATGGGGCTGGGCGCGTTCCCCAGCACCGACCGGCGCTTTGTGGGCATGGTGGGCATGCACGGCACGCTGGAGGCCAACCACGCCATGCAGCATTGCGATGTGCTGCTGGCCGTGGGCGCGCGCTTTGACGACCGCGTGATCGGCAACGTCAAACACTTCGCGCAGCAAGAGCGCAAGATCATCCACATTGACGTGGACCCTTCCAGCATTGCCAAGCGCGTCAAGACCGACGTGCCCATCGTGGGCGACGCCAGGGAAGTGCTCTCGGAGCTGATTGCCATGCTGCGCGAAAACCCGGCCCGGCCCGACGCGGCCGCGCTGGACGCCTGGTGGAAGCAAATCGAGCAGTGGCGCAGCCGCGACTGCCTGCAATACGACCGCGCCAATACCGAAGTCATCAAGCCCCAGCACGTGGTCGAGACGCTGTGGAACATGACGCGCGGCGCCGACGCCTACATCACCAGCGACGTGGGCCAGCACCAGATGTGGGCGGCGCAGTTCTACAAATTCGACGAGCCCCGGCGCTGGATCAACTCCGGCGGCGCGGGCACGATGGGCGTGGGCCTGCCCTTTGCCGTGGGCATCAAGATCGCCCGGCCCGACAGCGAAGTGTTTTGCATCACCGGCGAAGGCTCCATCCAGATGAACATCCAGGAGCTGGCCACCTGCAAGCACTACGACGCGCACGTGAAAATCATTGCCCTGAACAACCGCTACCTGGGCATGGTGCGCCAGTGGCAGCAAATTGAATACAGCAGCCGCTACAGCCACACCTACATGGACGCGCTGCCCGATTTCGTGAAGCTGGCCGAAGCCTACGGCCACGTGGGCATGCTCATCGAGCGCCCGCAAGACGTGGAGCCTGCCTTGCGCGAAGCGCGCAAGCTGCGCGACCGCACCGTCTTTCTCGACATCCGCACCGACCCCACGGAAAACGTCTTTCCCATGGTGCGCGCAGGGCGCGGCATCACGGAAATGATGCTGAGAACGGACGCGGCCTGAAGCTGCGGCCTGCCAGCCTGCGGCGCGGCCTTGCCAGACGCGCGCAGGCCATGACCCACAAGCCAGCGGCGCGCCAGCGCAAGGCGCTTCGGCCAGCGCCGGCGGCCTTCAGAGGAACCAGACACCATGAAACACATCATCGCCGTTCTCATTGAAAACGAAGCCGGGGCGCTCTCGCGCGTGGTCGGCCTCTTTTCCGCGCGGGGCTACAACATCGAATCGCTCATCGTCGCGCCCACGGAAGACGCCAGCCTCTCGCGCATGACCATCGAAACACGCGGCTCCAACGACGTGATCGAGCAAATCACCAAGCACCTGAACCGCCTGATCGAAGTGGTGAAAGTGATTGACCTGACCGAAGGCGGCTACATCGAGCGCGAGCACATGATGGTCAAGGTGCGCGCCATCGGCAAGGAGCGCGAAGAGATGAAGCGCATGGCCGACATCTTCCGGGGCCGCATCATCGACGTGACCGACAAGAGCTACACCATCGAACTCACGGGCAACCAGTCCAAGAACGACGCCTTTTTGAACGCCATTGAGCGCAGCGCCATTCTGGAAACCGTGCGCACCGGCGCCAGCGGCATCGGGCGCGGCGAGCGCGTTTTGCGGGTGTGAAGGCCCGCCATGAATCAAGAAAATCACAAACCAATCCCACGGCCGGTTTTTCATCAACCTGGAGATTAAAAATGCGGGATATTCTCGATTTCAAAGTCATGGTTACGCCGCTGATTGCCAAAGGCGTTTATCTGCTGTTGTCGGCCTTCGTCATTGTTTTGTCCCTTATTCAGATGTTCAAAGGCAGCTTTTGGAATGGCATTGTCATGCTGTGCCTGGGGCTGCTTGTCGTGCGCATATTCTTTGAATGGCTGATTCTGTTTTTCAGAATGCACGAAGCCCTGCAATCCATCGACCGCAAGCTGGGCGGCCAGCCCCAGCCGCCAGCCGCGCCATGAAAAGGCGGCAAAACGCCATGAGCGGAAAACCGGCGGCAGAAAATGCCGTTTCATGACGGGATTTCCCGTGAAAATCAATCCATTCAAACCAGGAGAAAATCCATGAAAGTGTTTTATGACAAAGACTGCGACCTGAGCCTGATCAAGGGCAAAACGGTGGCCATCATCGGCTACGGCAGCCAGGGCCACGCGCACGCGCAGAACCTGCACGAAAGCGGCGTGAACGTGGTGGTCGGCCTGCGCAAGGGCGGCGCAAGCTGGCCCAAGGCCGAGCGCGAGGGCCTGAAAGTGGCCGAAGTGGCCGAAGCCGTCCGCCAGGCGGACGTGGTCATGATCCTGCTGCCCGACGAGCACATCGCCAAGGTGTACCGCGAAGAAGTGGAGCCCCACATCCGCCAGGGCGCTTCGCTGGTTTTCGCGCACGGCTTCAACGTGCATTACGGCCAGGTGGCGCCCCGCGCCGATCTGGACGTGTGGATGGTCGCCCCCAAGGCCCCCGGCCACACCGTGCGCAGCACCTACAAGCAAGGCGGCGGCGTGCCGCACCTGATTGCCGTGCACCAAAACCCCAGCGGCAAGGCGCGTGATCTGGCCCTGTCCTACGCCATGGCCAATGGCGGCGGCAAGGCCGGCATCATCGAAACGAGCTTCCGCGAAGAAACCGAAACCGACCTGTTCGGCGAGCAGGCCGTGCTGTGCGGCGGCGCGGTGGAGCTGATCAAGGCCGGCTTTGAAACGCTGGTGGAAGCAGGCTACGCCCCGGAAATGGCCTACTTCGAGTGCCTGCACGAACTCAAGCTCATCGTGGACCTGATTTATGAAGGCGGCATCGCCAACATGAACTACTCCATCAGCAACAACGCCGAATACGGCGAATACGTCACCGGCCCGCGCGTTGTCACCGAAGCCACCAAGGCCGCCATGCGCCAGGCGCTCAAAGACATCCAGACCGGCGAATACGCCAAGAGCTTCATTCTCGAAAACCAGGCGGGCGCGCCCACGCTGCAAAGCCGCCGCCGCCTCAATGCCGAGCACCCCATCGAAATCGTGGGCGAGCAGCTGCGCGCCATGATGCCCTGGATCAAGGCCAACAAGCTGGTGGACAAGTCCCGCAATTAAGGACTTTTTTGCGGGCTTTTTCCCGGCTCCGCCCCACACCCAAAGCTGCCTGCGGGCAGCTTTTTTTGCGCCCGCAGAAAAGGAAAGGGCGCGCGCGGGCAGGGTTTCCCCACGGCATGGCATCACGCGCCTTGCGGGCCAGGCCCGCTGCTGGCCTTTGCCGCAGCCCGTTTGCCATGCGGCCCGGCAGCGCCTGCCGGGGCCACAATGGGCGCATTCAATCCATTCATGGAAAACGAGGAGAGCTGCCATGCACCTTCTGCACTTCAATATGGCCGCCGTCAGCATCTGCTGCCTTTTGCTGCTGGGCGGCTTTTCATACCGCCAGAGCAAGCCGGGCGTCTGGGCCATGCTGGTTGGCGCGCTGGGCCTGCTGGCGGTCATGGCCATCAATATCTACGCAACGCTGGGGTATGGCAACTGGCGGATGTGAGCGCCTGCCCGGACTTGCCCAAATACATCAAAAAGAAGAGCGAATTTAAGGGCTGGAAACACCATTTCGCGCAATATCTACTAGGACATTGTGCTATGGATAACAGAGCAAAAGATACTGCTGAAGCAGGACGCAGCCCATTCAGCCTTGCCCATGCTGATTCGCGGATATCTCTCCGCGCCGTGCAGCCATCTCAGTTCCCGGGCCTTTGCTCCTTGCGGCCCGGCTCTGAACAGCTTCTTACTTCACCAGCCAGCTTTTGATGCGGCTTTGCCAGTGCGGCGGCACGGCGCGCGCCAGGCTGGAGAGCACGGGCAGGCTGCGCAGCCAGGCGAGCAGGCGCAGGGCGGCGCTGCGGGGGCCGCTGGCCTGGCCGGTGGCGGGCAGGTGGGCTTCGAGCACGGCGCGGTCGGGGCCGCCGGGGCGGGGCTGGACGGCGGGCAGGCGGGCCAGGTAGTCGGTGAGATACCAGTCCACGGGGCGCTCGGGCGCGGGCGGGATGTGGTGCGTGGCTTCTTTGGGCTGCGCGGCGGCGCAAGGCTGCGGGGCCTGGCCGGTGAGCCAGTGGCGCTGGCGGATGTCTTCAAAGAAGGCCAGCCACTGGGCGGGGGTTTGGTCCCAGGGCTGCACCCAGGTCCAGCCGCGCCCTTGCAGCCGTTCGGCGAACGCGCCCAAGTCAGGCGCGACGACGGGCCAGCCGCCCTGCAGGCAGGCGCTCAAGGTGTAGCTGTAGGTTTCGGGCCACTGGGCGGGGAACCAGACGAGGTCGGGCGCCAGCCAGTCGAGCAGCGCGGGCAGGTCGGCTTCTTCGTAGCGGCCATAGACGGTGAGGTGGGTGCGCGGGCGCGCGCGCAGGGTGCGGTAGCCGTAGCCGATGAGGTGGAATTCGACGGGCGCGCCGCTTTTGCGGGCGGCGGCGGCCACGTCTTCCAGCACGTCGGCGCCCTTGATGGCGCTGAGCGCGCCGATCACGGCCACTTTGAGCGGGCGGCCGCCTTGCAGCGGCTTGGGGTGCGGCGCGGGCAGGGGGCGGGCGGGGTCGATGTCGGTGTGCGGCACGTGGCGCAGGGGGGCGCCGGGCAGGTAGCGGGCCAGGCGCTGGAGCACGTCGCGCCCCGGCCCGATGAGGTAGCGCGCCTGGTTGGCAAAAGCGATGTGGTTTTGCCGCCAGGCGGCCAGCGCGGCGGGGCTGCCGCCGGGCGGGCCGTCTTCGCCGCAGTAGCGGCCGTCGGGGCCGGTGAGGGTGATTTCGGGGCAGATGAGGTAGAAGTCGTGCGCGGTGAAGTCGTAGCCCACGCCCAGGCGCAGCGGCAGCCGGCGCACTTCGTCGCCGTGGCCCAGCAGGTGGTGGAAGTGGATGTGGCACACGCCGAACTGGCGCAGCACGTCCAGCAGCAGCGGGTATTCGCTTTGCAAGGAAAAGACCAGCTCGAAGCCTTCATCCGGATCGGGCAGGCGCAGGCTCACGCGCTGGCCGGGCAGGGGGCGCAGCACGATGAACTGGGCGCGCTCGCGCAAGGCGGCGGCCAGCTCGTGCACGTGGCGCTCGGTGCCGCCCTGGCGGTCGTGCAGCACGGCAAGGATGACGGGGCGCGGCTGGCCCTCCTGGTTGGGCGCGAGGATGCGGGCCACGTCCACGGCCATGCGCGCGGGGCGGGCCGGGTCGGCCTGCACGAAGCGCAGCACATCGCCCTCGTAGCGCGGGTGCAGGCGGCGCAGGGTTTGCATGGCGGCGCGCTCGCGCGGGCTTTTGGCCTCGCCAAAGCTCACGCCGCCAAAGTGGCGCACGAAGGTGTCGAGCGCGTGCAGGTTGCGCCAGCCCGCCTGGGCGGCGCGGATGCAGAAGTCGTTTTCTTCGCCATAGCCTTTGCCGAAGTGCTCTTCGTCAAACAGGCCCACGGCCTGCAAGGCGGCGCGGCGGATGTACATGCAAAAGCCTACGCCAGTGGGCACGTCCACGGCCTGGCCGGCGTTGGCGCGGGCAAAGAGGGCGTCCAGCCGCGCGGTGTCGTAGCCGGCGGGCAGCTCGTTGTCTTTGCAAAACTGCGGGTAGCTGCAAATGGTGGCGTTGTTGGAAAAGGGCGTGACGGTGGCCACGCGCTGGTCGCCATAGGCGGCGGCGCGGATGCGGTCGAGCCAGTCGCCAGCCACTTCGGCGTCGCTGTTGAGCAGGAGCACGTCATGCGCATCAGACAGGGCCATGCCGCGATTGACGGTGCCCACAAAGCCCAGGTTCTGTTCGTTTTCCAGCAGGGTGATGCGCGGCTCGCTGGCGGCCTTGGCGCGCAGCCATTCGGCCAGCTCCGGCTCCGGGCTGGCGTCGTTGATGACGATGAGCCGCCAGGCTGTTTTGCAGCCGCTGGCCAGCACCGATTCGATGCAGCGGCGCGTGTCTTGCAGCCCGCGATAGACGGGGACGATGATGTCCACGGGCGCATCAGGCGGGGTCAGGGGTTGGGGCGCGGGGGCGGGCTTGGGGCGGGCCGAGCCGATGCCCAGCAGGCGGTCGATGGACATCTTGGCGTGGACGATGGGGCGCGTGGCGCGAAAGACGGTGGAGTTTTCAATGTCGCGCAGCAGGCGGCGGGCGTCATCGTTTTCGCGGGTGAGAACGCTGGCGCGCTCCAGCAGGGTTTTGCCCTGCTCGCGCAGGCTGTCGTTTTGCTGCTCCAGCGCGGCCACCTGGCGGGCCAGCTCGCGCCCTTGCGCCTCGGCGGCGTGCAGGGCGCTGGCGCGCTCGTGCATCTGGCGCTCCCATTCGGCGTGGTCTGCCTGGTGCGCGGCGCGCTCGCTTTCGGTTTGCTCGCGGGCATCGGCAATTTCACGCTGGGCCGCGCCAGCCAGCGCCAGCCAGTCGGCGGACATGGGCCAGCCTGCTTGCACTTCCAACGCGCCGCCCGCAGCCAGCGCCAGCGCGTCTGGCGGGATGGGCAGCTCCATCCACGGGTCGTCATCCAGCAGCAGCGCCACCAGCGCGCCTTGCGGCGTGGCGGGCGGCTGCAAGGCCATGCCGCTGCGTTTGGCTTGCAGCAGGGGCAGGGTGTTGCGGCTATCCCATTGCCAGAGCGGCTCGCCTGAAGCGCTGCGCAAGGTGATGGCGTGCAGGTAGAAAAAACCGGGGCGGTCGGCGGGGTCGAACTTCAGGCCCGTGGGCGGCTCGCCCGCAGGCAGCTCAAAGCGCAGGGTTTGCTGCGGCTGGCCCATCACGCCTGCTGCGCGCAGCTTGTGCTCTTCGGCAAAGCCGCCGCCGGGCTGGCCCAGATACAGCTCGCTGCTGAACAGCGCTTGCGCGGGCAGCAGCGGCTCTGCCGGGGGCGGCTCCACGCGCTCGCCCGGCGCGGCGGCGCGCGCCACGACGATGAACTGGTAGGTCAGCGCGTCGGGCAGCGCCAGCAGGTGCCGCGCCACGGGGGCGGGCAGGGCGTCAAAGGCCGCGCGAAATTCTGATTCGGGCAGCGTGCGCTGGATGGTTTCCAGACTGTCGATGGCCCAGCCGTTTTCGGCCAGAAAGCGCGTGAGGGCGCGGCGGGTGAAAAAGCGCAGGTGCGTTTCATCCAGCAAGCCTTCGGGGCGGTAGCGGAATTCGCCCGCCATCAGCTCCGCAATCAGGCCGCAGTAGCCAGCGTTGGGAATGGAGATGAGCACGCGCCCGCTCTCGGCCAGCAGGCGGCGGGCGCTGGCCAGCACCTGCTCCGGGTGGCGGGTGTGCTCCAGCACGTCGGCGCAGACGATGGCGTCGTACTGGCTGCCGGCGAACAGGGCGGCGAGGTCGGCGCTGTCCAGGTTGGCCACTTCCACGCGGCGGTAGTCGGGAGCGGCCAGGGCGGCTTCTTCGGTGTTGAGCGTGAGGCCGTCAATCACCGCGCCATCGCCGCGCCGCGTGAGAAAGCGGCCCACGGCGCCGCTGCCGCAGCCCAGGTCCAGCACGCGCGCGCCGGGCGGAATGTGGGCGCTCAAAACGGAAAGGGAGGTGCGCTCGCTGCCGTGAATCTCGCGGTCATACACGTGCAGGGCGGAAGAGGGCATGGTCATGGGCTGGCATTCAGCAAGGAAAGGAGCGGCGCGCGCCTGAAAGGCCAGGCGTTCGCGCTCGCTTGATCAGGCAAGAGCCTGGGTTGTGGCCGCCTTTGCGATTAAAACAGTAGCAAATTCAGGGCATCCAAAAACAGGATTGTCGCTTTATCTGCAGGGATGGGTTGCTACCAATCAAGGAGCAAAAATTTCTCTTTCCTGTGGCCCGCTCGCATGTGTGGATGGGCAAGAGCGAACCGGCGCCGGAAACCCGGAAAAACGCCCCTGCGGAGAGGGGCGGCAAAGGGGGAGGCAAGAGGGCGTCCAGATGGCGGCGAATGCTACCATGCGCGAATTTTTTGGCACTTTTTCCCACATGACTTCGCTGGCGCTGTTTGCCTTTCTGGTGTCACTGGTGGCCACTTTGCTGGTGCGCCGGCTGGCGCTGCGCTGGCACACCCCTTATGCGCAAGATGCCTCGCAGCGCCTGCATGTGGGCTATGTGCCGCGCCTGGGCGGGCTGGGCGTGCTTGCGGGCTGGGCCTGCGCCCTCGCGGCGCTGCCGCTGCTCCAGCGGCTGGGCATGGCGGGCAATATTGATTTGGTCCGGCTGGCCCTGCCTTGGTGGGCGGCCGCGCTGCTGCCCGCCTTTGCTGGCGGCGTGCTGGAAGATTTGACCCAGCGCCTGACGGCGCGCTGGCGGCTGCTGCTCACCCTGGTTTCGGGCCTGCTGGCCTGGGCGCTGCTGGGCGCGCAGGTGCCGCGCCTGGGCTTTGGCTGGCTCGACGGCTACTGGAGCGCCGCCCCGTGGCTGGGCGTGGCGCTGGCCGTTTTTGCCGTCACGGGCCTGCCCCATGCCTTCAACCTGATCGACGGCGTGAACGGCCTGGCGGGCACCGTGGCGCTGGTGGTGTGCCTGGCTTTCGCGCATGTGGCCATTCAGCTGGGCGACCGGGAGCTGGCCTCCATCGCCATTGCGCTGGCCGCCGCCACGGCGGGCTTTCTGTTCTGGAACTACCCGCGCGGGCTGGTTTTTGCGGGCGATTCGGGCGCTTACCTGTGGGGGCTGGTCATTGCCATGCTCAGCGTGCTGCTGGTGCAGCGCCACCCGGGCGTGTCGCCGTGGTTTCCCGTGCTGGTGCTGATGTATCCGGTGTGGGAAACCGTTTTTTCTATCTACCGCAAGCTGGCCCGGGGCGACTCGCCCGGCATGGCTGACGCGCTGCACCTGCACCAGCTCATCTACCGCCGCCTGGCGTGCAGCGTGCTGCAAGAAGACGAGGCCGCCGCCATGCTCAAGCGCAACAGCCGCACAGCGCCCTATCTCTGGGGCTTTTTGCTGCTCACCGTGGCGCCGGCCGTTCTGTTCTGGCGCAACAGCGCCGTGCTGCTGGCTTTTTGCCTGCTTTTTGCCGCCAGCTACGTGGCGGCTTATCTGAGCCTGGTTCACTTCAAGGCCCAAAGGGTTTTTGGCCGCAGAAGCGACTCGTGATCCGCCGGGCGGCCATTGCGCGCGGCGGATGGGCCAGACAGGGCCTGCGCATCAGCCTGAGAGTGCCAAAAACAGGAGCGAATTCAAGGGCCGGAAATGCCGCTTCGCGCAGTATCCACTAGGACGTTGTGCTCCGAATAAAAGAGCGAAATAAGGAGCGAAATGGCAGGCGCTTTGGCCTTGCTCTGCCGCCCCTGCGGGCGGCGGGTGAACAGGCGCTAGGCCGCTGGCGGCAGCTTCATGGCGCGGGCCGCTTCGGTCTGGGCGGCGCGGAATGCGTCGAGCTTTTGCCGCAAGGCGGCGTCGCGGCAGGCCAGCATGGCAATGGCAAACAACGCCGCGTTGGCTGCGCCCGCCGCGCCAATGGCGAAGGTGGCCACGGGCACGCCCTTGGGCATTTGCACGATGCTGTGCAGCGAGTCCACGCCTTGCAAGTGGCGCGAGGCCACGGGCACGCCCAGCACGGGCACGGGCGTTTTGGCCGCCAGCATGCCGGGCAGGTGGGCGGCGCCGCCTGCGCCCGCGATGATGGCTTCAAGCCCCCGGCCGCGCGCGCTTTCGGCGTAGGCGAACAGCTCGTCGGGCATGCGGTGGGCCGAGACCACGCGCGCCTCGTGCGGCACGCCAAAGGATTGCAGCATTTGCACGGCGTGCTGCATGGTTTCCCAGTCGCTGCTGGAGCCCATGAGCACGCCGACGAGAGGGGCTTGGGAAGAGGTTTGAGAAGGGGTTCCGGAAGGGGCGGGCGTGTCGGTCATCATCTTGCACAATGGTTTTTTGGCCCGATTTTCCCCGTTTCACTGATTCATCCAGAGAGCGTTTTTCATGATTGAAGTCACCCTGCAAAACTTTGAAAGCGAAGTCATCGCCGCTTCCATGCACACGCCCGTGCTGCTCGATTTCTGGGCGGCCTGGTGCGGCCCCTGCCAGTCGCTTGGCCCCGTGCTGGAGCAGCTGGAGGGCGAATACGCAGGCCGCTTTGTGCTGGCCAAGGTGGATTCAGACCGGCAGCAGCAACTGGCCGCAGCCTTTGGCATACGCAGCCTGCCCACGTGCATCTTGCTCAAGGGCGGCCAGCCGGTGGACGGCTTTACCGGCGCGCTGCCCGCCGGGCAGGTGCGCCAGTTTCTGGACAAGCACGTGCCCAGCGAAGGCGCCGTGGCCGCCGAGGGCAGCGTGCAAGAAGCCGACGCGCTGCTGGAATCGGGCGACCCGGCCGCCGCCCTGGCCAAGCTGGCCGATGCGCTGGCGCAAGACCCGGCCAATGACGAGGCCCGCTTTGACTACGTGCGCCTCTTGATTGCCACGGGCCGGCTGGACGAAGCGGGCGCGGCCCTGCAAGAGCCGCTGGCGCGCGAGCCGCGCCCCTTGCGCTTTGACGCGCTCCATCACTGGCTGCAAGCGGCGCGCGCCGCCAAGGCAGGCGACTGGGGGCAGTGGAAGCTGGCGGAGCTGGATGCGGCCATTGCGCAAGACAAGCGCAACTTCACCGCGCGTTACCAGAAAGCGCAAATCCTCATGGCCGAAGGCGTGTGGACGCAGGCGATGGACGAGCTGCTCGAAATCGTCATGCGCGACCGCAAGTGGGAAGACGATCTGGCCCGCAAAACCTACGTGGCCATTTTGGAGCTGCTCACGCCCGCGCCCGACAAGGCCAAGGCGCATGAAGGCAAGAGCGCTGGCGGCATCGAGCTGACCGGCAAGGCCGCCGCCGCGCAGCAAGACCCGCAGGCCGAACTCGTCTCGCGCTACCGCCGCAAGCTCTCCATGGCGCTGAACTGAAGGCCGGGGCGGCCAGGCGCGGGCCGCCGCATGGCGCGCCATTGCCCCAAAAAGAGGAGCGAATTTGAGGGGGTGCAAATGCCGTCTGGCGCAGTTTCCACTAGGACATCATGCTCTTGATTCAAGAGCTAAATCAAGCGCGAAACCAGCGTGCCTGCTTGCCTGACGGCGGCGGCACGCCAAAAGCGGCCAGCGGACAATCGCCGCTGTCTTCTTTTCCTCTTTTCCCTTCTCCTCTTTTCATTTCCCGCGCCCTATGCCAGCTCCCATCCAGGCCGTCATGCTTGACTGCGACGGCACGCTCGTCGATACGCTGGGCGACTTTGACGCCGCCCTGAACGCCATGCTGCGGCAGATGCGCTGCCCCCGCATCGAGCGCGAGCAGATCGCCCGCTTCGTGGGGCGCGGCACGGAGCATTTGCTGCGCTGCGTGCTGGCCCTGCAAGATGGCGGGGCAATGCCCGATGAGGCCACGTTCAATCAGGCCTGGGCCGCTTACTTGCAGGCGTACGGGCAAGTCAATGGCACGCACAGCCGGCTCTATCCGGGCGTGCGCGAAGGGCTGGCGGCCTTGCAGGCGCAGGGGCTGCCGCTGGCGTGCCTGACCAACAAGCCGCAGGCTTTTGCCCGCGAGCTGATGCGCAGGCTGGGGCTGGCGCCGTTTTTCCGCTTCATTCACGGCGGCGACACCTTCGCGCGCAAGAAGCCCGATCCGCTGCCGCTGCTGGAAACCTGCCGCCTGCTGGGCGCGCCCCCTGCGGCCACGCTGATGGTGGGCGACTCGCGCAACGACGCGCAGGCTGCGCGCGCGGCGGGCTGCCCCGTCTTCTTGCTGCCCTATGGCTACAACTACGGCTGCCCAGTCGAGCAGGAAGGCGCAGATGCCGTGCTGCCGGATTTGCCCGCCATCGCCAAGCGCCTGCAAGCGGCTTGATCACGCGGGCGGCCCGGCAGCCGGATACTTCAATAAGAAGAGCGAATTCAAAGGGGCAAAAAAGCCACTCGTCGCTTTATTGGCGTGATAGTGCGCTATGAAACAAAGAGCGAATCAAGGCGCTTTTCCCGCGCCGTTTCCAGCCTGCTTGCCGCCGCCAGCTTGTTTGCTGGCCCTCCAGTAAACTGCCCGCCCCATGTTGCCGCTGCTTTTTTCTTTTGCTGATGCGGGCCGCCGTGCCCGGGGGGCGTGGCCCTGGCGCAAGCCTGCGCGCTGACTTTGCCCCTGGCTTTCGCGTCCGCAATGGGCGCGCGCGGCGGAGGCCGCCGCCGCAGCCTTTTTCCCCTTTTCAAGTTTCTTTCGCGCGCGCCAGCGGCTGGCTTTGCGCGCATGTTTTTCTGATGACAGGAAACCGATTCATGACCGAGCAGGAATTCAAGGCCCTGGCCGCGCAGGGCTACAACCGCATTGCGCTGGTGGCCCAGGCGTTCGCCGATCTGGAGACGCCGCTGTCGCTGTATCTGAAGCTCACGGCCACGCCGGGCAAGCCGGATGACACGGGCGGCCGCCGCTACAGCTTTTTGCTGGAGTCGGTGGTGGGCGGCGAGCGTTTCGGGCGCTACTCGTTCATTGGCCTGCCCGCGCGCACTTTTTTGCGCGCCAGCGGCTTTGGCGAGCAGGCGAAAACCGAGGTGGTGACCGATGGCCAGGTGGTGGAAACCGCCCCGGGCAATCCGCTGGATTTCATCGAGCGCTACCAGCGCCGCTTCAAGGTGGCGCTGCCGCCAGCGGCGCCGCGCTTTTGCGGCGGGCTGGCGGGCTACTTTGGCTATGACACGGTGCGCCACATCGAGAAAAAGCTGGCGCACACCTGCCCGCCCGACACGCTGGGCTGCCCGGACATTTTTTTGCTGCACTGCGAGGAGGTGGCCGTCATTGACAACCTCACGGGCAAGCTGCATTTCATCGTCTATGCCGATCCGGCCCAGGCGGGCGCTTTCGAGCGTGCACGCGCGCGCCTGCACGAGCTGCACGAGCGCCTGTGCCAGCCCGTGATTCCGCCGCGCCTGCGGCCCGCGCCCGCGCAAGCCGTGCACCGCGAGTTCGACAAGGCCGATTTCCTGGCCGCCGTGGCGCGCGCCAAGGAGCTGATTGCGGCGGGCGACTTCATGCAGGTGGAAGTGGGTCAGCGCCTGTCCAAGCCCTTTGCGGGCGATGCGCTGTCGCTCTACCGCGCGCTGCGCTCGCTCAACCCGTCGCCCTATCTGTATTTTTATGACTTGGGCGATTTCCACGTTGTCGGCTCCAGCCCCGAAATCCTGGTGCGCCACGAGCGGGCCGAAGGCGGGCAGAAGATCACCATCCGCCCGCTGGCGGGCACGCGCCCGCGCGGCGCCACGCCCGAGGCCGACCAGGCCGCCGAAGCCGAGCTGCTGGCCGACCCCAAGGAGCGCGCCGAGCACGTCATGCTCATTGACCTGGCCCGCAACGACATTGGCCGCATCGCCCGCATTGGCAGCGTGAAAGTGACCGAAGCCTTTGCCGTGGAGCGCTACAGCCACGTCATGCACATCGTCAGCAATGTGGAAGGCCTGCTGCTGGATGGCATGAGCCACATGGACGTGCTCCGGGCCACCTTCCCCGCCGGCACCTTGAGCGGCGCGCCCAAGATTCACGCGATGGAGCTGATAGACGAGCTGGAGCCGAGCAAGCGGGGCGTGTATGGCGGCGCGTGCGGCCACATCAGCTACGCGGGCGACATGGACCTGGCCATTGCCATTCGCACCGGCATCGTCAAGGGCGGGCGGCTCTACACCCAGGCGGCCGCCGGCATCGTGGCCGACAGCGACCCTGAAATGGAGTGGCGCGAAACCGAGGCCAAGGCCCGCGCCCTGCTGCGCGCCAGCGAGCTGGTGGAAGAAGGGCTGCACTGATCATGAAAGTGAAAGCCATTGCCCAGGTTCGCCACTGCGAAAACATGGCCGAAGTGCGCGCCTGCGTGGACGCGCTGGACGACGCCCTTGTGCCCCTGCTCGTGACCCGCTGCGGCTACATGACGCAAGCGGCCCGCATCAAGGGCGATGCCCGGCTGGTTCATGACCAGGCCCGCATCGACCAGATCGTGGCCCGCGTGCGCGAGCAGGCCGCCGCCGAAGGCGGCAACCCCGGCCTGCTGGAGCGCATCTACCGCGCCCTTATCGACTGCTGCATTGCCCATGAGCACGAAGAGCTGCGCCGCTTGCAGGCTGGCCCCGATTCCGCTTCATCCTCTTGTGCAGGAGCTGCGCCATGAACCTCTTGATGATTGACAACTACGACAGCTTCACTTTCAACATCGTCCAGTACTTTGGCGAGCTGGGCGCGCGCGTGAGCACGCTGCGCAACGACGAAACCACGCTGGAAGATTTGCAGGCGCGCTTTGCCCGGGGCGAATTCAGCCGCCTGTGCATCAGCCCCGGCCCTTGCGCGCCAGCGCAGGCGGGCGTGTCGGTGGCTGCCATTCGCCACTTTGCGGGCAAAGTGCCCATTCTGGGCGTGTGCCTGGGCCACCAGGCCATAGGCGAGGCGCTGGGCGGGCGCATCGTGCGCGCCGGGCGGCAAATGCACGGCAAAACCAGCGTCATCACCACCGATCAAAAAGGCGTGTTCGCCGGGCTGCCCAGGCAGTTCACCGTCAATCGCTACCACTCGCTGGTGATTGAGCGCGCCACCTGCCCGCCAGAGCTGGACATCACCGCCGCCAGCGACGATGACGGCGAAATCATGGCCGTGCGCCACAAAACCCTGCCCATCGAAGGCGTGCAGTTCCACCCCGAAAGCGTGCTGACCGAGCACGGCCACGCCATGCTCAGGAACTTTCTGGAGCAGCCCGCCGGCTGATCTGCCGGCAGGGCATGCGGTTCGCGCCGTCATGCATCAAATCGGCCTGACGTCCTGGTGCAGACTGGATTTGCAGCTATTGATTTGATAGTGAATGCAGGCGAAGAGCGCCGCCCCTGCATACACTCGCCCCTCTTTTTCAATACCGCCGCGTGTGCTTCATGACTGCCGCCCCTATGCCGACCCATCGATCTGAGCTGATGCAACGTCTGGCCCGGCCCGGGCGGTATGACGTGGCGGTGATTGGCGGCGGCGCCACGGGGCTGGGCGTGGCACTGGATGCGGCAGTGCGCGGCCTGAAAGTGCTGCTGCTGGAAGCGCATGACTTTGCCAAGGGCACTTCATCACGCGCCACCAAGCTGGTGCATGGCGGGGTGCGTTATCTGGCGCAGGGCAATGTGGCGCTGGTGCGCGAGGCGCTGCACGAGCGCGCGCACATCCTGGCGGCGGCGCCCCATCTGGCGCAGCCGCTGGCGTTCGTGATGCCGTCTTACAGCTGGTGGGAAACGCCCTGGTACGGCATGGGGCTGAAGGTTTATGACCTGCTGGCGGGCCAGGCCAGTTTGGGGAGTACGCAGTGGCTGGGCACGATTGCCGTGCAAAACCGCCTGCCGGGCGCGCAGCCGCAGGGCCTGAAGGGCGGCGTGCAGTATTGGGATGGGCAGTTTGACGACGCGCGGCTGGCGCTGGCGCTGGCGCGCACGGCGGCGGCGCATGGCGCTTTGCTGGTGAACCATTGCCCCGTGACGCAGTTGCGCCACGCAGGCGGCAAGGTGACGGGGCTGCGGGCAAGGGATGCCGAAACAGGGCAGGAATATGACATTGAGGCGGGCTGCGTCATCAACGCCACAGGCGTGTGGGTGGACGCCTTGCGCCAGCAAGACGCCGCAGCCACAGGGCGCAGCGCTGGCGCGCTGGTTGCGCCCAGCCAGGGCGTGCATGTGGTGGTGGATCAGGACTTTCTGCCTGGCCGCCGCGCGCTGCTGGTGCCCAGCACGGCGGACGGGCGCGTTCTGTTTGCCGTGCCGTGGCTGGGCAAACTCATTTTGGGCACGACGGACAACCCGCGCCATGATTTGCCGCTGGAGCCTTGCCCGCAAGAAGATGAAGTGGACTTCATCTTGCGCGAAGCGGGGCGCTACCTGCGCCGCCCGCCCCGGCGCGCCGATGTGCGCAGCCAGTGGGCGGGGCTGCGGCCGCTGGTCAAGCCGCAGGGCCAGGCTGCAACCAAGTCAATCAGCCGCGAGCACACCATCCTGATCGACGCAAGCGGGCTGGTGACCGTGACGGGCGGCAAATGGACGACTTACCGTGCCATGGCCCAGGACGTGCTGGCCCGCTGCGCCGACGCGGGCCTGGTGCCGCAAGGTAAATCGCGCACGGCAGGCTTGAAGCTGGTGGGCGCCTTGCCGGATGGCGCGCAAGCCGTACCGTTGAACGAGGCGCCCGGGCCGCATTTGTATGGCGGCGAAGCGGATGCGCTGACGCAACTGCCGGGGCATGAACGCTGGGTGGCGGACGGGCTGAGCGAGGCCATGGTGCGCTTTGCGGCGCGGCATGAATACGCCCGCAGCGTGGAAGATGTGCTGGCGCGCCGCTCGCGCCTGCTGTTTCTGGACGCTGCGGCTGCGGCTGCCGTGGCGCCTGCCGTGGCGAATGTGCTGCAAGAAGAGACGGGCCGGGATGCCGGGCTGGAAAGCTTTCTGACCTTGGCTGCTCAATTTGGCAGTCTTGGGGGCGCAAAAAGAGCTTGACAAGCTTGTTTCAGGTTGCCATAATTCGCTGCTTCACTTGCTTTCGAGCTACTCAAAGCGGGTGGTTCAAGCAAATTCTGCCCATACACGGGCCCAAGACTGTTCCTGTTGGTGATATGACAGGGTGCAAGTTGGGAAATTGAAATGATCCAGACTGAATCTCGACTCGAGGTTGCCGATAACACCGGCGCCAAGTCCGTCCTGTGCATCAAGGTGCTGGGCGGATCCAAGCGCCGTTACGCAAGTGTTGGCGACATCATTAAGGTGAGCGTGAAAGAAGCCGCTCCGCGTGGCCGCGTCAAAAAAGGCGAGGTTTATAGCGCCGTGGTGGTGCGCACGGCCAAAGGTGTGCGCAGGCCTGATGGTTCGCTCATCAAATTTGACGGCAATGCCGCCGTTTTGCTCAACAACAAGCTGGAGCCGATTGGCACCCGCATTTTTGGTCCGGTGACGCGCGAGCTGCGTTCCGAGCGATTCATGAAGATCGTGTCGCTGGCCCCTGAGGTCATCTGAAAGGGCTGTTGCCATGAAGAAGATTCGCAAAGGCGATGAAGTCATCGTGATTGCCGGGCGCGACAAGGGTAAGCGCGGCAAAGTGCTTTCGCGCGTCAGTGAAGAACGCGTGATTGTCGAAGGCGTGAATATTGTGAAAAAGCACGTCAAACCCAATCCCATGATGGGTGTGCCTGGCGGCATCACTGAAAAGACGATGCCGATTCATCAATCCAATATCGCCATTTTCAATAGCGCAACAGGCAAGGCTGATCGCGTGGGTGTCAAGACGCTTGCGGATGGCAAGCGTGTCCGTGTGTTCAAGTCCAGCGGTGAAGAAATCAGGGTGGCGTGAAATGGCACGACTGCAACAACACTATCGCGAAAAAGTGGTGCCCGAACTGATGCAGAAGTTCGGCTACAAATCCGTTATGGAAGTTCCTCGTCTGAGCAAAATCACCCTGAATATGGGTGTGAGCGAAGCTGTGGCTGATAAGAAGGTGATGGATCACGCGGTGTCGGATCTGGCGCGCATTGCCGGTCAGAAGCCTGTTGTGACCAAGGCCCGCAAGGCCATTGCCGGCTTCAAGATTCGCGAGGGGCAGGCGATTGGCTGCATGGTGACGCTGCGTGGCGTTCGTATGTATGAGTTTCTTGATCGTTTTGTAACCGTTGCGCTGCCTCGCGTGCGAGATTTTCGGGGTATTTCGGGACGTTCTTTTGACGGGCGCGGCAATTACAACGTGGGCGTCAAAGAGCAAATTATTTTCCCCGAAATCGAATACGACAAGGTGGATGCTTTGCGAGGGTTGAACATCAGCATTACGACGACGGCCAAGTCTGATGAAGAGTGCAAGGCGCTGCTTTCAGCTTTCCGTTTTCCGTTTAAGAACTAAAGGGTAACGTTGTGGCAAAAACCGCTTTGATCGAGCGTGAACTCAAGCGCAAAAACCTGGCCGCCAAATATGCGGCTAAATATGCCGAACTAAAGGCTGTCGCTGGTGATGTCAAACGTTCCGAGGAAGAACGTGCACAAGCCCGTCTGGCATTGCAGAAACTGCCGCGAAATGCCAATCCAACGCGCCAGCGCAATCGCTGCGAAATTACAGGGCGTCCGCGTGGCACATTTCGTCAATTTGGACTGGGGCGAGCCAAGATTCGCGAAATGGCCTTTTCTGGCGATATCCCTGGCGTAACCAAGGCAAGTTGGTAATCCGGGCAGGAGATACATAATGAGCATGAGTGATCCCATTGCCGACCTGCTCACGCGCATTCGCAATGCGCAAATGGTCGCAAAATCTACAGTTGTAGTTCCTTCTTCCAAAGTCAAGGTGGCAATTGCCCAGGTGCTGAAAGATGAGGGATATATTGATGGTTTTCAGGTGAAGGCTGATGGCAAGAAGTCAGAGTTGGAGATCACTCTGAAATACTACGCTGGCCGGCCTGTTATCGAGCGTATTGAGCGTGTAAGCCGCCCTGGCCTGCGCGTTTATAAAGGGTGCGAGAAGTTGCCTCAGGTGATGAATGGTCTGGGGGTGGCAATCGTGACGACTCCAAAAGGCGTTATGACGGATCGCAAGGCGCGCGCTGCCGGTGTTGGTGGCGAAGTGTTGTGCTACGTGGCCTAATGCGCGGAACAAAGGAGAGATGAAATGTCCCGTGTAGCAAAAATGCCCGTGGCGATACCTTCTGGCATCGATGTCAACTTGAAGGATGATCAAATTACGGTCAAAGGCGGCGGAGTAGAGCTGAAATTGGCTCAGAACGCTTTAGTGAAAATCTCGTCTCAAAATGGTGTTTTGTCTTTTGAACCTGCTGATGAAACGCGGGAAGCAAATGCCATGAGTGGAACCATGCGACAGCTTGTCAACAACATGGTCGTTGGCGTAAGCAAAGGGTTTGAAAAGAAGTTGGCCTTGGTGGGCGTGGGTTACCGCGCTCAGGCACAAGGCAATAAGCTGAATCTTGCGCTTGGGTTTTCGCATCCTGTAATTATTGAGATGCCTGCAGGTATTTCTGTAGCTACTCCTTCGCCGACGGAAATCGTGATTAAAGGAGCTGATCGCCAACGAGTCGGCCAAATCGCTTCTGAGATTCGTGCAATACGGCCTCCGGAGCCTTACAAAGGCAAGGGTGTGCGTTATGCTGACGAAAAGGTCATCATTAAAGAGACCAAGAAGAAATAAAGGCTTCTCATCATGTTGAATAAAAAAGAGCAACGTCTGCGTCGCGCCCGGCAGACCCGTATCCGTATTGCAGAACAAGGGATCGCTCGTCTTGCGGTCAATAGAACCAATTTGCATATTTACGCCAGTTTGATTTCTGACGATGGTGCTCGTATATTGGCGAGCGCTTCAACGATAGAGCCAGAAGTTCGCAAGCAATTGTGCGGATCTGGAAAGGGTGGCAATGTGGCGGCTGCAGAGATCGTTGGTAAGCGTATCGCCGAGCGTGCCAAGGCTGTTGGCGTAGAAAAGGTCGCTTTCGATCGGTCTGGCTTTTCTTATCATGGACGTGTCAAGGCGCTGGCCGATGCTGCGCGTGAGGCTGGATTGCAGTTTTAATTTTTGCGAGGCGAATCAAAATGGCTAAATTTCAGGCGAAAATGCAAAGCGATGGCCCTGAGGATGGCTTGCGCGAAAAGATGATTTCAGTCAACCGCGTTACTAAAGTTGTTAAAGGGGGCCGTATTCTCGGCTTCGCTGCTTTGACTGTTGTTGGCGATGGCGATGGGCGAGTTGGCATGGGTAAGGGGAAATCCAAAGAGGTGCCTGCCGCGGTGCAAAAGGCCATGGATGAGGCCCGTCGCAACATGACGAAAGTTTCTTTAAGGGATGGCACCATTCACCATAATGTAACGGGGACGCATGGCGCCGCTGTTGTCATGATGGCGCCTGCTCCGAAGGGTACGGGCATCATTGCTGGCGGCCCTATGCGCGCTGTATTTGAGGTGATGGGAATTACTGATATCGTGGCGAAAAGTCACGGTTCTTCTAATCCATATAATATGGTACGGGCCACATTTGACGCGCTTGCCAACTGTACGACTCCTGCGGAAGTTGCTGCCAAGAGAGGCAAAAGTGTCGATGATTTGTTTGCGTAATTCGCAGGGATGTGAGAGATGGTTAAGGAAAACAAGACGTTAAAAGTTCAGCTTGTCCGCAGCCCGATTGGATGCAAAGAGTCTCATCGCGCGACCGTCCGTGGTTTGGGTTTGCGTAGGTTAAATAGCGTGCGTGAGCTGGAAGATACTCCGGCAATTCGAGGCATGATCAATAAGGTTGACTACCTGGTTAAATTGCTTTAATCGGTTGTTAATTAAAGGATTGCAAATGGAACTTAATGGAATTAAGCCCGCTGCGGGAGCTAAACACGCGCGTCGCCGCGTTGGGCGTGGCATTGGCTCTGGTCTGGGGAAAACTGCTGGCAGAGGTCACAAGGGCCAAAAGTCGCGTTCTGGCGGTTACCATAAGGTCGGCTTTGAGGGTGGTCAGATGCCTTTGCAGCGTCGATTGCCGAAGCGAGGGTTCAAGTCTGTTTCCTTGAGATTTAACGCGGAAATTACGCTCTCGGATTTGGCTTGTTTGCAAGTTGAAGTGATTGATTTATTGCTGCTGAAAGAAAGGGGTTTAGTACCTGCTCATGCCAAGACTGTCAAGGTGATCAAGTCCGGAAATCTGACGAAGGCTGTTAAATTGACGGGTGTGGCTGCGACGGCAGGGGCGAGGCTGGCAATTGAAGCGGCTGGTGGTTCCATTGTCTGATTAGAGCGGACATCGTGGCAATAGACGCAGTGCGGATCGCGAAAACGGGAAAATATGGTGACCTACGCCGTCGCCTTGTTTTTCTGCTGCTGGCGCTCGTGGTATATCGAGTTGGCGCGCATATACCAGTTCCGGGCATCAATCCAGACCAATTACGGCAGTTTTTTTCAAGCCAAGGAGGGGGCATATTGAATTTGTTCAATATGTTTTCCGGTGGGGCGCTTTCTCGTTTTACGGTTTTTGCATTAGGGATCATGCCTTATATTTCGGCATCGATCATCATGCAGCTTGTCTCCTACGTTGTTCCATTTTTCGAACAGCTCAAAAAAGAGGGTGAGGCCGGTCGGCGCAAGATCACCCAATACACACGATATGGAACCTTGGCGTTGGGAATCTTCCAGTCTTGGGGAATTGCAGTTGCGTTGCAATCATCGCAAGGATTGGTACTGAATCCGGGATTGCTTTTTCAATTGACAACGGTGGTTAGTCTGACTGCTGGAACTATGTTTTTGATGTGGCTTGGTGAGCAGATTACCGAGCGAGGCTTGGGGAATGGTATTTCAATACTAATTTTTGCGGGTATCGCTGCTGGGCTGCCAGGAGCCATTGGTGGCATGCTTGAGCTGGTTCGTTCAGGAGCGATGAGCGAGATAGTGGCGCTGTTTATCTGCGCACTGGTTGTGCTGGTAACTTATTTTGTCGTGTTCGTTGAGCGTGGACAGCGAAAAATCTTGGTAAACTATGCCCGCAGGCAGGTTGGCAACAAGGTTTACGGGGGGCAGTCGTCTCATTTACCGTTAAAATTAAATATGGCAGGCGTTATTCCGCCGATTTTTGCTTCTTCTATTATCTTATTGCCGGCAACAGTCGTTGGGTGGTTTGGTGCAGGAGAGTCTACTCATTGGCTTAGTGATATTGCTGCGGCGCTTTCTCCTGGGCAGCCAATTTATATTATGCTGTATGCGACAGCCATTATTGGTTTTTGTTTTTTCTATACGGCGCTGGTTTTTAATAGTAGGGAGACGGCGGATAATCTGAAGAAGAGTGGTGCTTTTATTCCTGGCGTCCGGCCTGGAGAGAATACTGCTAAGGCTATCGACAGAATTCTGGCGCGTTTGACTTTTGTTGGTGCTATTTATGTGACTTTGGTTTGCTTGTTGCCAGAGTTTTTGATACTAAAATACAATGTGCCGTTTTATTTTGGTGGAACCTCGTTGTTAATTTTGGTTGTTGTGACAATGGACTTTATGGCGCAGGTTCAGACGTACATGATGAGTCAGCAATATGAGTCTCTGTTGAAAAAAGCGAGCTTCAAGGCGTCTCTGTAGAAGTGAATATTTTGGTTTAGGAGAATTGGATGAGAGTTTCCGCATCAGTAAAGAAGATTTGTCGCAACTGCAAAATCATCAGGCGTAAAAATGTCGTGCGCGTGATTTGTTCAGATCCGCGGCATAAGCAGCGTCAGGGTTGAGTGGCGTCACTTTCCTGCGATAAATTGTTTAGAGGCTAGAAACTATGGCTCGTATTGCTGGTATCAATATCCCGCCGCATCAACACGCAGAGATCGGGTTGACGGCTATTTATGGCATTGGCCGTGCGCGAGCGCGCAAAATTTGCGACGCTTGCGGCATTTCATATTCTAAGAAGGTTAAAGATCTGAGTGATGCCGATCTGGAAAAGATTCGTGACCAGGTTTCCCGATTCGTAATTGAAGGCGACCTTCGCCGCGAAACTACGATGAATATTAAACGGCTCATGGACATCGGGTGTTATCGAGGTTTTCGTCATCGCCGGGGACTGCCTTTGCGTGGACAACGCACGCGCACAAATGCACGAACCCGTAAGGGGCCTCGTAAGGCGGCTCAGTCTTTGAAAAAATAATTTAAGAGAGAACAGTTATGGCAAAGTCTCCAGCAGGAAATGCTGCACAGCGCGTACGCAAGAAGGTCCGCAAAAATATTGCGGACGGGGTCGCTCATGTGCATGCTTCATTTAACAATACCATTATTACTATCACTGATAGACAGGGGAATGCCTTGTCTTGGGCTTCCTCTGGTGGGCAAGGATTTAAAGGGTCACGCAAATCTACCCCCTTTGCTGCGCAGGTTGCTTCAGAGGTGGCTGGCCGTGCAGCACAGGATCAGGGTATCAAAAATCTTGATGTCGAAATCAAAGGGCCAGGTCCGGGTCGGGAGTCTTCTGTTCGTGCGCTGGCAGCTCTTGGAATTCGTATTACATCGATTTCCGATGTGACGCCTGTCCCACATAATGGGTGCCGTCCTCAGAAGCGGCGACGCATTTAATACTATCGTTGCCAGAATCGGTTTGTTCTGGTGTTTGCAATCAAGACCACTGCCGTCGCATTGTTCAGCGTGAAGGCTCCCTCGCTTAATAAGTGAGGAAGAAGGAAAAAAGGAATTTAAGGTGGCACGTTATATCGGACCCAAGGCTAAGCTTTCTCGTCGCGAAGGCACAGACCTTTTTTTGAAGAGCGCCCGTCGCTCGATTAGTGACAAGGCGAAATTTGATACGAAACCCGGTCAGCATGGTCGGACTTCTGGCTCACGCACCTCAGATTATGGCTTGCAGTTGCGCGAAAAACAGAAGGTTAAGCGCATGTACGGTGTTTTGGAAAAGCAGTTTCGCCGTTATTTTTCGGAGGCTGATCGCCGTCGCGGAAATACGGGCGCGAATCTCCTGTTTTTGCTCGAATCTCGTCTGGACAACGTGGTTTATCGTATGGGGTTTGGATCGACTCGCGCCGAAGCGCGTCAGTTGGTTTCGCACAAGGCCATTCTCGTGAATGGCCAGTCTGTGAACATTCCCTCATATTTGGTGAAAGCGGGCGATATCATCGCTGTCCGCGAGCAGTCCAGAAAACAGACACGTGTCCAGGAGGCCTTGCAATTGGCTACCCAAGTGGGTATGCCATCTTGGGTTGAGGTCAGCGTCGACAAAGTGGAAGGCGTTTTCAAGAAGGTGCCAGACCGCGATGAATTTGGTGCTGATATTAATGAATCGTTGATCGTTGAATTGTATTCACGCTAGTTTTGGGTCTCGTCCCTTAGTGTTCCACGCCCGCCACCTTGGCGGGTTTGGTGCTTCACCAACCTTGCCGGTGCAACGAACCGCAGGTATTGAGAGGAAGTTCGGAATATGCAAACAAATTTGCTGAAACCCAAAAGTATTACGGTCGAATCTTTGGATGACAATCGGGCTGAGGTGATATTAGAGCCTTTTGAGCGGGGATATGGTCACACCTTGGGTAACGCTTTGCGGCGTGTGTTGTTGTCATCCATGGTAGGATATGCTCCTACTGAGGTAACGATTGCGGGCGTTGTTCATGAATATTCAACTCTGGATGGCGTACAGGAAGATGTCGTTAATATTCTGCTGAATCTCAAGGGAGTCGTCTTTAAACTGCATAACCGCGATGAGGTGACGCTAACTCTGCGTAAGGATGGAGAGGGGGTGGTAACTGGAGCAGACATCCAGGTGCCTCATGATGTAGAAGTTGTGAACCCTGGGCATGTTATTGCTACGCTTTCGCAGGGCGGCAAGCTGGATATGCAGATTCGGGTGGAGAAGGGCAGAGGTTACGTTCCTGGCAATGTCCGGCGTTACGCTGATGAGGGATCTAAGCCAATTGGGAAAATAGTGCTTGATGCGTCTTTTTCGCCGATTCGCCGTGTTAGTTATGCCGTAGAAAGCGCGCGTGTAGAGCAGCGCACTGATCTTGATAAATTGGTTTTGGATATTGAAACGAATGGCACGATCAGTGCTGAGGATGCTGTTCGTGCAGCAGCCAAGATTTTGGTTGAGCAGTTGGCAGTATTTGCCCAACTGGAAGGGCACGAACTGGCGGCCTTCGACCAGTCAACACAGAAAGGGGCGGCGGATCGTTTCGACCCAATCTTGTTGCGCCCTGTCGATGAATTGGAGTTAACGGTGCGTTCGGCCAACTGTCTGAAGGCTGAGAATATTTATTATATAGGTGATTTGATTCAGAGAACGGAAAACGAGTTGCTGAAAACACCGAATCTGGGGCGTAAATCACTTAATGAGATCAAAGAGGTCCTGGCTTCTCGTGGACTGACGCTTGGCATGAAGCTGGAAAATTGGCCGCCTTTGGGTTTGGATAAGCGCTAATTGAATGAGTGAGAAGTTTTGGAATGATGTCCGCTGGATGTCGTTCTTTTGTGCGCCATGAATGGCGCCATGTGCCGGAGGCCGTACCTGATACGGCGGCCTTTTATAAGCAAAGAAAGGAAGCACTATGCGTCACCGTCATGGTTTACGCAAACTCAACCGCACCAGCGCCCATCGTCAAGCGATGCTGCGCAATATGATGAATTCGCTGATTGAGCATGAGGCAATCAAGACGACCTTGCCTAAGGCCAAAGAGCTGCGCAAGATCATTGAACCCATGATCACGCTTGCAAAGAAGGATTCTTTGGCTAATAAACGCTTGGCGTTTAATCGTCTGCGCGATCGCGATAGTGTTGTCAAGCTGTTTGCCGTTCTGGGGCCTCGCTATCAAACCCGTCCAGGAGGATATACGCGCATTTTGAAGATGGGGTTTCGCGTAGGGGATAACGCTCCGATGGCTTTTGTTGAGCTGGTAGATAGACCTGATGCCGTTGTTGAGAGCAGTGACTTGCAGGAAGCTAAAGAATAAAGTACAATATAATTTTGTCGCGCGGTGGAGCAGTCTGGTAGCTCGTTGGGCTCATAACCCAAAGGTCGGAGGTTCAAATCCTTCCCGCGCAACCAATATTTAAGGCCTGCCAGCTTTTGGTAGGCCTTTTTGTTTGCTGGATGAAGAAGAACGAATATCGATAGTAACTCCAATTGCGTTTGCTCTTTTGACTTCGCTAACAGCGGAGTCGTTGTATTCGATGACTCCATCGAAGGGGCCACCGAGTTGCGCGAATTGAGAAGAACAGCTACTAGGGCCTGTTGAGAATCCCCTCTTATGCTGCAATCCCGCCATGGAAAGAAGAGTATTGAGCGACAAGCATTGGGCACTGATGCCCCCGCACTGCCTGGGAAAGCCTGGCGATGCAGGGCCAAGAGGCACGGACAACCGTTTGTTTGTAGAGGCCGTGCAGTGGATCGTGCGCACAGGCAGCCCCTGGCGCGATTTGCCTGAAGAATTCGGCAAATGGAACACCGTTTTCAAACGCTTTCGTGACTGGGTCAAGGCCGATATCTGGCAAAAACTCTTTGATGCTGTCAGCGGCCAGCCGGATATGCAATACGCCATGGTTGATGCCACGATCGTGAAAGTGCACCGTCACGGTCAGGGCGCAAAAGGGGGACTCAAAGGGGGGACTCAAAGCCAGGCCATAGGGCACTCGCGTGGGGGCGTGAGCACCAAAAAGATACTGGCCCTGTGCGATGCGCTGGGTAATCTGGTCAAGTTCGCTCTGATGCCAGGCCAGCGGCATGACAGCAAAGAAGTCGAATAACTGATCCGGAACCAAAAGTTTGAGGCGCTGCTGGCGGACAAGGCGTTTGATGTTCAATGGCTGATAGATCGATTGCAAGCACAAGGCGTGCAAATCGTGATCTCTCAAAGATCCAATCGACGCCGGCCTTTGACCATTGATGAGTACAGGTACCGCTGGCGTCACCTCATAGAAAACTTTTTTGGCAAGCTCAAGGAGTTCAAGCGCCTTGTGCCATGCGCAGTGACAAGACCTGTTGGGCACCCGCTATGCTGGTACGCAACGTTCAAGCGCCTTGTGCCATGCGCAGTGACAAGACCGATGCCAGCTTCAAGGCGGTGATCTATCTGGCTTCGGCTGTGATTCAATCTCGGTAATTCTCAACAGACCCTAGGCCGAATCGACATTCATCCGGTATCTTCGGCGGATGTCCGAGGCCAAGCATCCGCGGCCCAGTCGCTACGAATTGACCCAAACCCAATGGGAGCGGATCGAAGATCTGCTCCCAGGCAAGGCCAGTGACCCTGGACGTACGGCGGCGGACAACCGCAGATTCGTCAATGGCGTGCTGTGGGTGTTGCGCTCCGGGGCGCGCTGGAGTGATCTGCCAACGCGCTACGGCGCCTACAAGAGCGTGCACAAGCGCTTCACCCGCTGGGCGGCCAAGGGTATCTGGGAGCGGGTGTTGCAGTCCCTGATTCAAGAGCGAAGCAACGAGTATCTGCTGATCGACAGCAGCATTGTCCGGGCGCATGCACAGGCGGCGACCGCAAAAGGGGGGCAACGCACCCGGCTCTGGGGCGTTGCCCAGGAGGTCTGAGCACGAAGATCCACATGGCGGTGGATGGCCAGGGCCGCCCGGTGCGTTTTATCCTCACTGGCGGCCAGCGTAACGACATCACGCAAGTCCCAGCGCTGCTGGCCCGGTTCAAGCCCAAGTGCGTCTTGGCCGGCAAAGGCTATGACAGCCGGCAACTGGTGGCGCAGATCCACTCGCTCGGCGCCCAGCCGGTGATCCCGCCTCGCAGCTGCCAGCAACCGCGTGCCTACGATAAGGCACTGTACCGACTACGCAATCGCATCGAACGTTGCTTTGCCAGGCTCAAACCGTTTCGCCGCATCGCCACTTGCTTCGACCGCAAGCCCTCCCACTTCCTGGCTTTCCTCTACCTCGCATCAATTCCCTTGTGGGTGGGGTGAATGTCGATTCGGCCTAGTGGAATGGCCGTAAGAGGCATTTCAGGCCCCTTGAATTCGCTCCTCTTTCTAATTTCTCTCAGGACCAGACTTTGGACGGGTTCAGAACGCGGCTGGCATCTCAT
Organism: Ottowia sp. oral taxon 894; assembly: GCF_001262075.1. Taxonomy (GTDB): domain Bacteria; phylum Pseudomonadota; class Gammaproteobacteria; order Burkholderiales; family Burkholderiaceae_C; genus Ottowia; species Ottowia massiliensis. Next base: position 1,716,307 of record NZ_CP012073.1, read on the forward strand.
TGACTGTGGCGATGCCATGCGGCGCCAGCTTCAGCGCGCGCCAGCGGCCACTGCGGTTGATTGCGCCGCTGTCCGTTTGGCAATGGGTTGCGGGTCATGCAGCAATGCAGTCAGTGGCGCGTGCTCTATTTCATTGAATTCATTGACAGAGCCACGCTGCCTGCCGCGCCTGGCGCCGCCTTGCGGCCCCGCCACCACAGCCCCGAAGAGCAGGCTGCCCTGCTGGCTGAGGTGCAGGCGCTTTGAAGGGGCTTTGCCGGGGCAAACTCCACTTGGTGCGCGATTCCGACCGTTACGTCCTGGGCTTTGATGGCGGCATGCGCCAGCAAGCACCATGATTTCGCTCTTTTATTCGTAGCATCATGTCTTAGTGCAAACTGGGCTGAATGGCATATCTGGCCTTCGAATTTGCTCCTGTTTCTGATGTGGATTGACCGCAGCCAGATCATGAACAGGTTCTTAAAACGGCCCTTTCCCGCCCATTCCGGGAGGCATGGGCGGCAGGCCGCCGCCGAGCAGGCCGCCCAGGCCTTTCATGCCGCCCATGCGGCGCATGAGCTTCATCAGGCCGCTGCCTTTGAGCTGTTTCATCATGCCCTGCATCTGCTCGAACTCTTTGAGCAGGCGGTTGACTTCCTGCACATGCACGCCCGCGCCCTGGGCGACGCGGCGCTTGCGGCTGGCCTTGAGCAGCTCGGGCTTGCGGCGCTCTTCGGGGGTCATGCTGTTGATGATGCCTTCCTTGCGGCGGATGTCTTTTTCGGCGCGGGTCAGGTCGGCTTCGCTGGCTTTGGCGGCCAGCTGGGTGGGCAGTTTGTCCATGAAGCTGCCCAGGCCGCCCATTTGCTTCATCTGCTGGAGCTGGCCGAGAAAGTCTTCCAGGTCGAAGCTGCTGCCCTTTTTCATTTTTTCGGCCAGCTTCCGGGCGGCGGCCAAATCCACGCCTTCGGCCACTTGCTCGACCAGGGCCACGATGTCGCCCATGCCGAGGATGCGGCCCGCGTGGCGTTCGGCGTCGAACACTTCCAGGCCGTCGATTTTTTCGGATGTGCCCGCGAATTTGATGGGCGCGCCGGTGATTTGCCGCACCGACAGCGCCGCGCCGCCGCGCGAGTCGCCGTCCATCTTGGTGAGCACGATGCCGGTGAGCGGCAGCGCCTGGCTGAAGGCTTTGGCGGTGTTGGCGGCGTCCTGGCCTTGCATGGCATCGACCACGAACAAAGTTTCCACGGGCTTGAGGGCGGCGTGCAGGGTTTTGATTTCCTGCATCAGCGCTTCGTCAATGGCCAGGCGGCCTGCGGTGTCCACCAGCAGCACGTCGTAATACTGGCGGCGGGCGTGGTCCAGGGCAGCGCGGGCGATGTCCAGCGGCTGCTGATCGGGCGAGGAAGGGAACCAGTCGGCGCCGGCCTGCGCCGTCACGGTTTTGAGCTGCTCGATGGCGGCGGGGCGGTACACGTCGCCCGAGACGGTGAGCACTTTTTTCTTGCGCTTCTGGATCAGGTGCCGCGCCAGTTTGGCCGTGGTGGTGGTTTTGCCCGCGCCTTGCAGGCCGGCCATGAGGATGACGGCGGGCGGCTGCGCGGCCAGGTTGATGTCGCTCACGCCTTCGCCCATGGTGGCGGCCAGCTCGCGATTGACGATGCCCACCAGCGCCTGGCCGGGTTTGAGGCTGCCCAGCACTTCCTGGCCCAGCGCCTTTTCTTTCACGCGGGCGATGAAGTCGCGCACCACGGGCAGGGCCACGTCGGCTTCCAGCAGGGCCATGCGCACTTCGCGCAGCATGTCGGCCACGTTGCTTTCGGTGATGCGGGCCTGGCCGCTGATGTGCTTGACCAGGCGCGAGAGTTTTTCGGTAAGGGCGGAGGCCATGTCAGGAAGGGCGATGGAAAAGGGCGCTGGAATGCGGCGCGGACAAGGGCAATCGGGAAATCGCGCGCCAGGCGCGAAAGAAGAGCCAAGAGGGTGGCAGCAGCGGTGGCGAAAGCGTGAAAGAGCCATGAAAAAGCCCCTTGCGCAGAGGGGCCAGCCGCTAAACTTGTGCGCATGATTTTAGCCAGCCCCCCTCTTGAAGGCGTGCTTTTGGGCGCGGGCGCGGCGCTGGCCTACGCCGTGCCGGCGCTGGCCTGGCGTGCGCTGGGCGAGAGGCGTGCGCGCTGGGCGCTGGTGGTGGCCTGGGCGTTGCATGCGGCGGCGCTGGGCTGGGCGCTCCTGGGCGGACATGGCGGCGCGCGCTTTGGCTTCGCGCAGGCGCTGTCCGTGACGGCTTGGTTGGTGGTGACGGTGTATGTGGTGGAAAGCCAGGTGCTGCCCCAGTTGCGTGCGCGCTGGGCGCTGGCCGGTTTTGGCTCGGCGGCGGTGCTGCTGGCGCTGTTTTTCCCGGGGCAGAAACTTCCGCCCACGCAATCGCCCTTGCTGCCGCTGCACTGGGCGCTGGGCATCGCTTCCTACGGGTTGTTTGCTGCCGCCACAGCGCACGGCTGGCTGATGCTGCGCTCCGAGCGCCTGCTGCGCCAGCGCGCACAAAACGCCAGCGGCGTGCCGCTGCTGACGCTGGAGCGGTTGATGTTCCGGCTGATCACGGCCGGCTTCATCGTGCTGTCGGCCACGCTGCTGGCCGGCGGCATTTTTGGCGAAACGCTGTATGGCAGCCAGCACACGGGCTGGCGCTGGGATCACAAACGCGTGTTCACGCTGCTGTCGTGGGCCACGTTCGCCGTGCTGCTGCTGGGCCGCTGGCAGTTGGGCTGGCGCGGGCGGCGCGCCGTGCACGTGCTCTACGCAGGTGCGGCGCTGCTGTTGCTGGCGTATGTAGGCTCGCGCTTCGTGCTGGAAGTGCTGCTGGAGCGCACGGCATGAAGCTGCTGGTGCTGCTGGCCGTGGTGGCCGGGCTGTGGTGGCTGCAGCGGCTGGCGCAGGTGGGCCGCCTGGCAAGGCAGCTGCGGCAGATGCGCGAGGCCCCGCCCCGTCCCGCGCCGCAGCCCATGCTGCGCTGTCTGGTGTGCGGCACGCAGACGCCCGCCAGCGAAGCCTTGCAAGATGCCCGTGGCGCGTATTGCTGCGCGGCGCATCAGGCAAAGGCTGCGCAGGACGCGTTATCCCGCCCAGGGGAGAGAAAAGAGTGACTTCTTCCTCCGCAGAACAGGCCCGTTTTGCCGAAGCGCGGCTGCTGAACCGCCTGACCGCCGCCAGTGCGGCCGAGTGGCCCCAGCCGCCAGAGACGCGCCGCAGCTTCACGAGACTGTGGAATGCCTTTTTGACGGCGCGCACGCTCATCGCCCTGGCGCTGCTGGCCTTGCAGGGCCTGGCGTGGGGCATGGGCCGCCCGGCGCCGCAGGTGGCGGTGTGGATCTGCGTCACCTATCTGGTCATCACGCTGGTCACCCGCCTGTGGCTGACGCCGCCGCCCGCCCGCGCCGCAGGCGTGCGCTGGCTGTGGGTGGCGGGCGTGGATCTGCTGGTATTCGCCCTGCTGCACTGGTGGCAGGAAGCCGCCAGCTACACGCCGCTGTTCGTGGTGCCGGTGCTGATGACGGCCATGCTGGCCACCCGGGCGCTGGCGCTGGGCACGGCGGCCGTGGCGACGTTGCTGCTGCTGTCCAACGCGGGCTGGACCTATCTGACGGAAAGCCGCGTGTCGGTGGACAGCTTCTCGCAAGCGGCGCTCAGCGGCGCGGGCTTGTTCGTGCTGGCTTTGCTGACCAGCCAGCTGGCCGCGCGGCTCAAGCAGGAAGAAAGCCAGGGCCGGCGCGCGCACGCCGAGGCTCTGCTGCAAACGCTGGTTAATGACCTGGTCATCGAATACATGCACGATGGCCTGCTGGTCGTGGACGAGCAGCTTGCGGTGCGCGCCGCTAACCCGGCCGCGCGCGCCATGCTGGGCACGGATGAAGTGGTCACGCCCGCTTCTTTCACGCTGACGGACGATGCCGCCTGGGCCGATCTGGTGGCGCTGGCCCGGCAGGTGCTGGCCGACGGGCAGGAGCGCACGGCTGAAATCACCCTGCAACGCGAGGGGCAGACTGCACGCCATGCGCTGGCGCGCGTGCAGCATACGCCCGCGCCCATGCCCAGCGCCAAGGGCCTGTGCGTGTTTTTCATGCAGGATTTGCGCGAAATGCAGGCGCGCGTGCGCACTGAAAAACTGGCTGCGATGGGTCGCCTTTCAGCCGCCGTGGCGCACGAAATCCGCAACCCGCTGGCGGCCATCAGCCAGGCCAACGCGCTGCTGCTGGAGCAGCTGGACGATCCGGCCATGCGGCGCCTGTCGGGCATGGTGGCGCAAAACGCCCAGCGGCTGGGCCGCATCGTCAATGACGTGCTGGACGCTGCCCGCGTGCAGCACGAAGGCAGCACGGGCACATTGCAGCAAATCGCGCTTGACGAAGAGGTGGCCGATATCTGCACTGGCTGGGTGCGCCAGCACGGCATCAAAGGCAATCTGCGCATCACGCTCAGGGGCGAAGACGCACAGGTGCGCTTCACCACTGACCATCTGCACCGCGTGCTGGTCAATCTGCTGGACAACGCCTTGCGTTATGCCGCGCCGGGCGAAGGGGCCATTCAGGTCGTGACGGAACTCGTCTCTGCGAAGCAGGCCCGTCTGGCGGTCTGGAGCAAAGCCCCTGCGCTGGAGCCGGGCGTGCAACGCCACTTGTTCGAGCCGTTTTTTTCTTCCGAAAGCCGCTCCAGCGGCCTGGGGCTTTTCATCTGCCGCGAGCTGTGCCAGCGCCACGGCGGCGCCATCGCCTACGAACGCGCCTCGCGTCTGTATGAGGGGCAGCTTGTGGAAGGCAACGAATTCTTCGTCACCCTTGAGCGCGTTGCCGCGCCCGCCGCCGTGCCCGTGCAGCCCCAGCTTGCGCTCAATGATCCCGCCTGACCGCCATGACTACAGCCGCACGCATTCTTGTCGTTGATGACGAACCCGACCTGCTCACCCTCTACGAGCTGGCCCTCATCCGCGAAGGCCATCAGGTGCAGACCGCCAGCACGCTGGCCGAAGCCCGCAGCGCCCTGGCCGAAGCCACGTTTGACGTGCTCATTACCGACATGCGCCTGCCTGACGGCCTGGGCATGGAGCTGCTGCGCGAACTGGCCGCCGCCAGAAGGCCGGAGCGCAGCATCATGGTGACGGCCTACGGATCTCCCGAGACCGCCGTGGAAGCCCTCAAGGCCGGCGCGTTTGACTACCTCACCAAGCCGGTCGATCTCAAACAGCTGCGCACCGTTGTCGCCTCCGCCTTGCAAGACGCGCCCGCGCCTGCCAGGGCCGCTGCCCCGGCGGCATCCGCTGCGCCCGCCGCTTCGCAAGCTGCGGCGGCGCGCCCGGCCCCGGCCACCCCGTCCCCCGCCGCGCCTGCTGCACCCGCTGCGCCCGCATTCGAAGGCGAAGACATCAGCCCGCAAGGTCAGGCGGCGCTGGCGCGGCTGGTAGGCCAGTCGCCCGCCATGCAAATGGCCAAGCAGCGCATAGCCAAAGTGGCCCGCAGCATGGCCCCCGTGCTGGTGCACGGCGAATCGGGTACGGGCAAAGAGCTGGTGGCCAATGCCGTGCATGCATGCAGCCACCGCGCCAGCGGGCCGTTCGTGCCCGTCAATTGCGGCGCCATTCCTGAGAACCTGCTCGAAGCCGAATTTTTCGGCGCGCGCAAAGGCTCCTACACCGGCGCCACGCAAGACCGTGTTGGTTTTTTCCAGGCCGCTGCGGGCGGCACGCTGTTTCTGGACGAAATCGGCGACCTGCCCCTGGCCATGCAGGCCAAGCTGCTGCGCGCCATACAGGAGCGGCGCGTTCGCCCGCTGGGCGCCACCCAGGAAGAGCCTGTAGACGTGCGCATCGTCAGCGCCACCCACAAAGACTTGGCCGCCCAAGTGCAGGCCGGCCACTTCCGGCAAGACTTGTATTACCGCCTGAACGTCATTGAACTCATCGTGCCGCCCCTGCGCGAGCGCCGCGAAGACCTGCCCCTGCTTTGCCAGGCGCTGCTCGCGCGCATCGCCAGCGAGGCGGGCAGCCCGCCGCTGGCCCTGACGCCGCAGCTCATGCGCGACATTGCCTCCCAGCCACTGGAAGGCAACGTGCGCGAACTTGAAAACCTGCTGCACCGCGCCGTGGCACTGGGCGAGGTAGCACCTGCTGGCAGCCCCGGCGCGCTGGACTGGGCCGATGCCGCGCGCATTGCCGCCGCCGCCACGCCCGCTTGGCCGCCGCCTGCGGCTGCCATGCCTGCGCCAGCGCTCGCGGCGGCATACCCGGCTGCGCCGCCGTATGCCCAGCCTCCCCAGGCGTTTCAGGCGCCTCAAACGCTGCCTCAAATGCCGCCTCAAACGCCGTCTCTTCAGGCGCCGCTCCCGCAAGCGCCGTTTTATGGCCAGCCTGCCGCGCCCGCGCAGCCGCCGCAGTCTTACCCGCCGCCATCTGCCGTGGCGGCGCAGCCTTTCGTGCCGCCTCCCGCGCCTGCCGCGTTCCAGCCGCCCGCGCCCACCTTCGCCGAGCAGACGGCCCGCGCGGCCCAGGCGTATGGCGCTCCTTTTTCGCTGGAGCCTGCGCCTGCCGCGCCGCCCGCCGCACCCGTTTCAGATGCGGGCCTGCCACCGGGCGAGGCCGTTGCCAGCGGCCAGACGCCCCTGCCGTCTGATCTGGAAGCCTGGCTCAACGAGCAGGAGCGCCAGGTGCTCATCCGCGCGCTCAATGAAACGGGCTTTAACCGCACGGCCGCCGCCGCCCGCCTGGGGCTGAACCTGCGCCAGATCCGCTACCGCATGGCGCGCCTGGGCATCGTTCCGCCCGGCAGCCACGCCGAAGAAAGCGGTAACGACGGCGATGACGGCGAAGCAGCCTGACCCCGCTTTTCCCGCTACTCCCGCCGCCTCCGTCTGGCAGGCCGGCTGGTTAGCTGGCGCGCGCCGCTGCCCCTCGCCCAACATTGGCGCGCGTCCTGCGGGCGTGATGATCGACCTCGTCGTCATCCACTCCATCAGCCTGCCGCCCGGCCAGTACGGCGGCGACGAAGTGCAGCGCCTGTTCACCAATACGCTGGACTGGGACGTCCACCCCTGGTTCAGCCAGATACGCGGCCTGCAAGTGTCGGCCCACTTCTACATCCGCCGCACGGGCGAACTCTGGCAGTTCGCCCCCGTGCAGGCGCGCGCCTGGCATGCAGGCGCTTCCAGCTACGAGGGCCGCCCCAACTGCAACGACTACTCCATCGGCATCGAGCTGGAAGGGCTGGAAGGCGGCCTGTTTGAAGACGCCCAGTACGCCACGCTGGCCGCCCTGTGCCGCGCGCTGGCTACTGCCTGCCCCATCCGCGCCGTGGCAGGCCACGAGCACATTGCCCCAGGCCGCAAGCATGACCCCGGCAGCGGCTTTGACTGGCCGCGCCTGCGCCGCGCCTTGCAAGATCTTCATTGGCGTTTCCCATGCACTGATGCGCCGCCGCAACCGTAGTGGTCCGCACCAGGGCGCGGGACGGGTATCAACAGCAGACGGATAGATACTATTTTTGCTACTTTGTTTGCAGCGCAATGTCCTAGTAAATACTGCGTCACTTGATATTTTGATGCCCTGTTTTTTGCTCCTGTTTTTTTGATTCATTCAGGCTTGCAGTGCATGCACATAGCCCGCCTGCGGGCGGCGAAAAACCGCTTGTGCGGGGTCTGTATCGGGCGGCAGCGGCAGCCGCGCGCAACGGCCGCCTAGCGAGTAACACCAGCCGGGAACGATCCCCGCAAATTGAGGCTGTCAGCATTGAAGGGCCTCTGGCGGCTTTTTAGTCAAGCCGAACCGGTTGCTTTCCCATTTTTTCCATGAAAGGCTTTATATGGAGGATTCTTTTTCTTCTTTCAGCTGCTAGCCAATGCGCCTGCTCTCAAGTGGGTGGAGGCGGCGGAGCATCAGCCGCAGTCAATAAAACCCATGGAGGAGGTAGCCGATTTACCGAATGAAGATGCCAGTGCGGTGGTGAGCAAGCTTTCAGAAGCAGCCATGGCTATTTATGCCAAATCGGTCATAAATGCCAAAGCGTATAGGCAGTTGGGCGATTCAGGTTCGTTTGGCACGGGGCAATGACTTGAAGGAAGATCACGCAGAGTTGTTCAATAGCCCTAATTTCAGTGACGCCAATAAAAGGTAAAGACCGTCAATGCGTTAATCAGCAACACGGTCGCAGTGGTGGCTCTGAGACTGCCGCCTTTGGGCGGTGCCGGTGTAACTTCGGGCGCGACGGGAAGTGGTGTTGCAGCCAAAGCCGTCTACGATCAATCCGTCAGTGCCAAGCACGATGCCGTGGCCAAACTGCTGGATGCCTCTTTGCCTGTTGGCAGCGCCCGCCAGCGTTCGAGCGGAGAAAAAGATAAGGAGACAGCATATAAGTCGAATTCGATTGACCTATTTCGTAGCGACATGGATTCTTGTCAAAAACAGTGCGCTGCCATGAAACCAGGGGCGTTTATCCGCCTGACGCACAGGCGCAAGGCTGGGCTGGGCCATGCATGGCTATTTGTCAACCTGATTGCGCTGTTGGTGGCGTGCAAAGATGCGTGTTCACAACCTGTCTGGCACGACGCCGAAGCCACCCCCAGCGCCGGGAGCACTTTCATGACCGCTCACCACGAACCCAAGCCCCAGCAAGCTGCGCAGACCATCGCCAGCTTGCGTGATGCTTTGCGCGCAGGCAATGTGCAGGCCGTAACGCAAGTGACGGCGCTGGTGACCGGCACGCAGGCCCCCGAAGTGGTGCAGGCCTTGGCGCTACACGCACAAGAGCGCGACGGGCGTGCGCTTCACGACTGGGCGCGGGCGCTGCTGCGCGCGGGCGACACCCAGCCCCTGGCCGATGTGCTGGCACGGCTGGTGTTAGGAGGGCAATTGCAGCAGCCAGCGCCACAGCGCTTTAACACGGCCACTGCGCCATCGACATCCCATGCCCCAGCTGCGCCCTATGCGCCGTACACCCCTGCGGCAACGCTGGGCTATTGGGCTGGTGTGTTGCAGGCTGCCCTGGTATCGGCAGCGCCCGACGAAAGCGCGCGTGGCAAGCTGGTTGAACGCCTGTTGGCTTATGCGGCCAGCCTGGCTGATGCCACGCCAGCCGGTCGTCAATGGCGCATGCTGAATCTGGATTCAAATACGGCCCGCAAGATGTCTCCAGACACCCGTCTGAGCAACGCCATGCGCCCACTGGCTGTCAAGGGCATCCGGGCCAATGGCGAGCCGGACGTCGAAACGGCAGACGAGAGCGGGCCGTTTTCCGCGTTCATGGGCGCTGCCAGGCGTGTGCGTGAAGGCCTGGAGCGCAATGCCAGATAGAGAGCTGCGGATTTCAACGGCTCACTTCAACTGTCCATCAGCGGCTGGCAGGCAAGGGCAAAGCCCTCAGAGCCTGTACGAAATCCGCCCATGGGTGCAGCCCACGTTTTGTTCGCGGCTGCCTGCCGCCACGCAGCAAACCACACCGCTATCGCTACAAGGCTTCACGCATGCTGCACAGCAGCCCGCGCTGCGGCATGCATGTCGGCCATGCCGGAAAGAGAAAGAGGGGAGGCGAATTTGCCCCTGATTTCATAGCATGAAGTCTTGGTGAAATCAGCGCAAAACGGGTTTTTTGACCCTATAAATTTGCTCCTTTTTAATTGAGATTCCGTCCTCAAAACGATCCCAAAAGTCTGACCATGCGCCGGACGCAAGCGATCTTGACGAATGCTTCAGCTGAGGCCACGCTGACTTCGTCGTCCTTACTTAATCGTCTCGATTGACTTATTAGCCAGGCAAGCATGAACAGCCTGATCAGCAAAGCCCTGGCTCCTGCCCGGTCTTGAATGCCAGCCGAGTGCATCACCACGGCCGACAGCAGTCCCATCGGGTCTACGGCTATGTGGCGCTTGCGCCCAAGATTTTTTTGCTTGCGTCATATTCGCGCTGCCCCTTTTGAGACGGTCTTGACCGATTGGGAGTTGATGACGACCGCGCTGGGCTTGGCCCGCATGCCTTGGCGTGCACCTGCTGGTGCAGCAGCGTCAGCAGCACGTCCCACACGCTGCGCTGACGTCAGCGGGCAAAGGTGTTGTAGATCTGTTTCAAAGCGACTGCGCGCCGAAAGTGTCGCAAGCCGCCACGCTGCCGCTTTTGTATCCCGTCAAAAACCAGCGCTGGCGCTGGGCGCTGGTGCCGTGGGTGAAGGTGTCGGGCCGGGCCACGCCAGACTGCTCGCGCTGGAGATGGTCATCGCCGATCTGGGCGGCGGCATTGATGGCTGATTCCAGATCGCCCTGCTCCAGCCACTGTTTGGCCCGCTGCGACTGGTGCGCCCAGATGCCCGCATAGCAATCGGCTTGCAGCTCCACGCGCACCGACAAGGCGTTTTGCTCGCGCTGGCTGATGCGCCCGCGCAAGGCATCTACCTTCTGCGTGGTGCCCAGCAGCGTCTGCACGTGGTGCCCCACCTCATGCGCAATGACATAGGCCCGCGCGAATTCGCCCGGCGCGCCCAGTTGCCGGCTCAGGGTGTCAAAAAAATCCATGTCCAGATACACCTTGCGGTCACCAGGGCAATAAAACGGCCCCATCGCCGCCTGCCCTGTGCCGCAAGCCGTAGGCGTTGCGCCCCGGTACAGCACCAGACGCGGCGGCTGGTACCGCGCCCCTGCCGCAGCGAACACCTGCTGCCAGGCATCTTCGGTTGAAGCCAGCACGGTAGATACAAAAGCGGCATCCCGGTCATTGGCGGGCGGCTGCCTTGCAGGCGCCTGATGCGCCACCTGTGTTTGTCCGCTGCCCGCCAGCAAACCCAGCGTGGTCAGCGGATTGATGCCAAACACGCCCCAGGCCACCAGCGCAATGACGACGCTGCCCACGCCAATGCCGCGCCCGCCCACGCCGAAGCTGCCGCCGGAACCGCGCCGGTCTTCCACATTGTCAGACTGTCGATTGCCTTCCCATTTCATCGCAAATGCTCCCGCGTTCCAAACCTGCAAATGAAAAGATGGTAGCCCCGGACAGAGGCTGCCTTCTGGCTGGCGCGCCGGTCTTCTGCTCCGGACGAAGCACGCCTCTTTCCGCGCGCAGGCCTTGTGGCATTTCATTAAACAGCAGGCCGGTCATAGATACTTTTGTGCCAGCCTGATCCGGATGGTCTTTTATTTCTGCCCATCTGGAGGCTGTTCTAAAAATCATCCTCAATACCGCACCATCGTTTGACGATATTACAGTCAACCTGTCGTGCGGGTATTATGTTAGCGTATTGAAAACACGCGCCAGAAAACATACTCATGCGAAATTTCCAATTCAAGTTGTTCACTCAGTAATATGCTGTACATTTACAGCATCCTCCGCCCAGAAACCAAACCAAAAAAGCTCTGCGCATGGCCTGATGAAGAGGGATGAAAAGCAACCCAAAATACCCAACTGAAATATCCAAGCGACATTAACCGAAAACAGCTTGAGCGCATCTGCCCCCTATTGGAGAGGTAGGGCGCACGCAAGAGCACCCATCCGCGTAAGGTGGCCCCTTACGATGTGTTTTGTGCCGCGCTGTTTTCTTGTGCGCGCTCTTTCTTTAACAGGCGCCTGGGGCCTGCTTCAATGTGCTTATGCCGCTCGTTTCAGGCTCGCTGCATTTGTGCCAGCAGGCAGCATGCCCTGCCACGTTGGAAAACCGGGTGGTAAATAGCACCACAGGCAGTCTGTGACGTTTTAAAGCAAGAGCGAGTTCAAGGAGAAAAAAAGGCATTCATGCCCGTTTTGCCAGGACTCGGTGCTATTGATAAAAAAGCGCAACAAGCCGATACCAGCTGCCTGTTGCGCAGCCCGCCTCGCATCCGCGTTTCTTGCTATTTCCCGCAAGCCTTGATGCACGGCTTGGCAGACGTGTTTCGAAGCGCCTCATTCGCGCCCACGGACTGCTGACAGGGGCTTATTTGTTCAGCTTGCCCGGCTCGCTGTCAGGAGGCAGGCCCATGAGGTCGGTGAGATTGGCCGGGCTGGTGGTGGTCGCCGCTGGTTTGCCGCCAGCCTGGCTGCCGCCTTTGTCTTGCTTGATGTAGTAGGAGGCGATGGGGTCGCGCGCGCGGCCCAGTGATTCGGCCAGCTTGGCGGCGAATTCTTCAGGCGGCGGCAGCTTGCTGACCGAGCGCTGGATGCGCAGCAGCCGCAAATCCACGCTCTTGAGAACCAGGGTTTTGAAGGCGGTTTCGCGGCGTTGCTGGTTCTCGTCGATGTTGGCGCTGCGCATGCGCACATCGAACACATGCTCGGCCTTGCCGTCAGGCGTGCAGACGACGAAATCCACCACATGCGCGGCCAGTTGCGCGGTGGCCAGCGCGCGGTTTTCGGAGTGGCGCACGGAAATGATCTGATCCATGCGGGGGCGGAACAGCACGGCGCGGCCCGGGAAAGCCTCGCGCAGGTACATCAGCAAGCTGATGTGCGCGGGCGAGATGGCTTCTTCCGTCGCGTAGCGGTTGTCGTCAATGGAGGCGGTGGATGACTTGTTTTGCTGCTTCATGTACAGCCACGCGCCAACGCCTGCCAGCACGGCGACGATGAGCAAAAGCCCCAATCCCAAAGACATGATGCGTGTTCTCCCTAGTGAAAAATGACGGCATGATAAGCGACTTTTTTCAACATTTGAACGATTTTTCTTGCAAGGAAACACCATCATGAACGCAATTGCGAGCGCAGCCTGCCCGCCGCTGGCGGCGCAGACCATCCTGGTGACGGGCGGCGCGCGCGGTCTGGGCCGCGCCATTTCGGAGGCCTTTTTGGCGCAAGGCGCGCGCGTGCTCATCAACTGCCTGCATAGCCTGGAGGCGGCCCGCGCGCTGGCGGCGCAGCACCCCGGCCAGGCGCTGGCCGTGCAGGCGGATGTGCGTGACGCGCAGGCTGTGCAGGCCATGCTTGAGCAAGCGCGCGCGCACTTTGGCGCGCCTGTTTGCACCGTAGTGAACAACGCGCTGCCTGCCTTCAGCTTCAACGGTGACGCCCGTCCGCATGCCGATGCGCTGAGCTGGCAGGCCGTATCCGGCCAGCTCGAAGGCGTGCGCGCCGCGCTCAACACCACGCAGGCGGCGCTGGCGGGCATGCGGGCGCAGGGCTTTGGCCGCATCGTCAATATCGGCACCAATCTCGTGCAAAACCCCGTGGTGCCTTACCACGACTACACCGCAGCCAAGGCGGCGCTGCTGGCGCTCACGCGCACGCTGGCGCAGGAGCTGGGGCCGGAGGGCATCACGGTGAACATGGTCTCTGGCGGCCTGCTGCGCACCACCGACGCTTCTGCCGCCACGCCCGCAGCGGTGTTCGAGCTGATTGCCGCCAGCACGCCCCTGCGCCGCGTGACCACGCCTGCCGAGCTGGCCGATGCCGTGCTGTTCTTCGCCTCGCCCTGGGCGCGCGCCGTGACGGGGCAGAACCTGATTGTGGATGGCGGCCTGGTCAAGCACTGATCGGCGCTGGCAGTCCGCCCGCAGCTGCCGTGCGGGCGCAAGCAGGCATCGATTCAGCTCCTTATTCCATAGCATTAGGTCCTAGTAGAACGAGCGCGAGCGCCCATTTCTGGCTCCTAAATTTGCTCCTCTTATTGATGCAAAAAACCTTCTATTCGCGCCCGGACCGCTTGGCCTTGGCCCTGCTGGCCGCCAGCCTTTTCGCGCCCGCCGTGGCGCAAGGACAGGACGGCGTCACGCTGTATGGACGCCTGGACGTCAATCTCACCCGCGCCCGAGGTCAGAAATGGCACATGGACCGCGCCTCGCACAGCCGCATCGGCCTGCGCGGCAGCGAAGATCTGGGCGGCGGCCTGCGCGCCCAGTTCCAGCTTGAAAGCCGCATCAGCCTGAAGGACGGCGCTGTGGACGCCGCCCGCCCCTGGGGCCGCCAGGCCTGGCTGGGCCTGCGCGGCCCTTGGGGCGCGCTGCGCATGGGGCGCTCTTACTCGCCTTCGCGCTACGCCGCTTCCAGCTATGACGCAATGGACGGCGGCATCGGCACGCCAGGCACGCGCGCCTTGCTGCTGGGCCACGCTTCAGCCACCTTTGTGCGTTTTGAAAACGGCGTGTATTACGAAACCCCCCGGCTGGCGGGTTTGGCCTTGTCTGCTGCCGTCTCGCTCCATGCCGCAGGCGGCGCAAAGCCCCGGCGCCGGGCGCGTTCACTTCGCCTGCACTATCGGCGTGGCGCGGCAGATCTCTCCGTGGCCTACGGCCAGCCAGGCGAAGGCGGGCATGTGGCATCAGCGGGCCTGGCATGGGATTTCGGTTTCATCAAACCAATGGCCCAGTTCCATGCAGGCGCCCGCGAGGGGCGCTGCCGCGCTGCCTGGCAGATCGGTCTGGCGCTGCCCAGCGGCGCGGGCGAATGGCGCGCCGCTTTTTCGCGGCTCGATGACCGTGGCCCTGCGCCGCAAGCCGACCGCAAGCTGCTGGCCTTGAGCTACCGCCACAAGCTCTCCCGGCGCACCGTGCTCTACGCCACGGTGGCGCATGACCAGGCCCGCAGTCAGCCAGGCCGCAAAGGCATTGAGCTGGGACTGCGGCATTCTTTTTGATGCATGGGTTCTGAAGGCCCGCTCAAAGTTTGCCTTGGGTGCGGAAAGCGCAGCCTCGGGTGACTTGGGGCGTTGCGAATCCTCGCCGGGTCACAAGATCCGTTTGTGGTTTGCGCCTTGCCGTTCGCGCTGATCCTCTGCCCCTGACGGTCAGATTGCAAACAGGCTCTTGGGGCGTGAAGCGGCGCATCGCGGACACGGTCTGTTTCCTGCTGTTCATCGCTGTTTCCGTCTGTTCATTCCGATAGCATCCGCCAGGCTGCTGGCCGCATGGAGCTGGCGGCGCGCTCCCATTTCCCATTCCACATTTCCCATTCCATCCCGCCCGCCTGATCCGCCAAGGACCACCCTCATGAATGCCCCTGAAGAACGCAACGCCGAACGCGCCGCCGAAAACCCCGAAGCCGCCGCCGTAGATGCCGTGGATGCCGCCGTGGCTGCCAGCAGCAGCTATGAGCTGCTGAAAAAGCGCCTGCAAGCGCAAGGCGGTGCGCTGCTGGACAAGGCGCTGGCGCTCAACGCCGGGCGGCAGGCGCAATTCGGGCAGACCGAGCAGCGCCTGGTGCTGCGCACGCGCGCGCGCACCGAGCACAACTGCGTGGCGCGCGACATGGTGCGCATCGGCCCCGGCAAGCTGCTGTTTGGCTTCAACGTGTTCATGGGCTTGCGGCAGGAAACGGGCGTGGGCGACGTGTTCGCGCTCTACGAGCTGGCGCACACCGAGGGCGAGGCGGAAAGCGACGAGCTGATCGCCCTGCCCATTGAGGGCAGCTTTTTGCAAGACGCGCGCTTTGTGGCCGATTTCCGCGAGCTGTATACCTATTACAAACACGCCACGCTGCGGCAGCTCACGCACACGCAGGAATATGTGCTGGCTTCATTTCAAATCGGGCAGCAAAATCAGGATATTCGCGTATTCCGCTGGCGCTATGAATCCGACGGCAGCCTGACTTATGTGGACAATCGCGGCGAGCGCGATATTGCCCTGCCCGCCAGCCATGATTTTGAATGGACGGCCGTCACGCGCGAGCAGCACGTGAGCGGGCGGCATCCGCACATCAATATTCTGGACACGGTTTTTGTTGAAACCACGGGCGGCGATTTGACCGTGAAGGTGGAAAACAATACCGAATCGGGCCTGGGCATTTACAGCGAGCCGGTGGAAGACGCCAGCCAGGCGCTGGGCGATGCCGAAATTGCCTACGCGAAACTGGGCCGGCTGATTTTGCTGCGCATACGCCCGTACCGTGAAAGCACGGTGCGCTATCTGGTTTACAACCAGCGCACGCAGCAGGTGGTGCGCATTGATGCCATCGGCGCTTCCTGCGTGCAATTGCCCGAAGACCACGGCATTATCTTTCCGGGCGGCTATTATTTGCAATCAGGCGAATACAAGCAGTTTGATTTGCCGGCCGAAACGGCGGCCAATTTGCGTTTTGCCCGCATGTTGCGCTCGCCCAATGGCGAAGATGTGGCGTATATTTTTTACGGCAGCACGCCCCATAACGGAAAATCAGGCCAGGGCCACTCCGATATTTCGCATCTGGATATTCCGCATTACGCCCTGTTTACATACAACCTGATTGAAAAGCGGCTGGCCGCGCCGATTATGGCCAACGGTTTTGCCCGGTTTTATGACGGGCGGGTGCTGGTTTTTCAGGCCACGCAAGGCGAGGCCACGCGCATACACCCCATGCAGCTGTGGCAAACGCCTTTTGCCACGGAGGAATACGCCAGCCGCCAGCCGGGGCGGCACGGCACGGGCTTTTATGGCCGCGTGGGCAATGCCGATTTGGTGCGCGGCATTTCCGACCTGAACGGCATTGCCCGCGCGGTGCGCGAGCAAGCGCCCACGCGCACGGCGTATGAAGACCTCATCCGCCAGTGCCAGCGCGCGCGCGATGCCTACTTCTGGCTGGACGCGCCAGAGGCCGGCCAGGCCGCGCAAGACCTGCACGCCATCGAGCAAACGGCGCAGGCCACGCTGGCCGAGTTCGAGAAAGTGGAGGCCATCCGCGCCAGCACGGCGCGCGCACTGGACGCCGCCGAATCGAAAACGCGCGAGCTGCTGGGCGAGCTGGCCGCGCAGATGTGGCGCCAGCCCGCCGATTTCGTGCACGCGCTGGAGCAGCTGCGCCAGCGCCAGGGCGAGATGCATGCGCTGCGCGAATTGCGCTATGCCGATGTGCCGCGCATCGACGGCATGGCGCAGCAGCTGGCCGCCGAGCAGCAGCGCGTGGGCGAGCGCGCCCTGCAATTTCTGAGCGGCGAAAAAGCCTTTGCCGCGCAAGAGCAGGCGCTGGCGCAACTGACCCAGCAGCTGCCGCAGGCGGGCAGCGCCACGCAAGTGGGCGACATGCTGGCCGGGCTGGACGCGCAAGCGGCCGGGCTGGACTTGCTGAGCGAGCAAATCGGCCTGCTGCCGGGCGGCGACGCCGTGCAGCGCACCGCCATCCTGGACCGCATTGCGCGGCTGTATGCCGACATCAACCGTCTGCGCGCCGAGGCCCGCCAGCGCCGCCGCACGCTGGGCGCGGCCGAGCAGCGGGCCGAATTTGGCGCGCAGTTCAAACTGTTCGGCCAGGCCGTGGAAAACGCGCTGGAGCTGGCCGACACGCCCGAAAAATGCGACGAGGCGCTCACCCGCCTGCTGGCGCAGCTGGAAGACATCGAGGCGCGCTTTGCCGATCAGGAAGACTTTCTGGCCGACATTGCCGCCCAGCGCGAAGCCGTTTACGAAGCCCTGGGCGCGCGCCGCCAGAGCCTGCTGGACGCGCGCCAGCGCCGCGCCAAGGCCCTGGCCGACGCGGCGGGCCGCATTCTGGACGGCGTGCCGCGCCGCGTGGCCAGCTTTGCCGACGTGGCGCAAGTGCACAGCTACTTTGCCGCCGACCCCCTGCTGGCCAAGCTGCGCGAGCAGGGGGCCGAGTTGCGCCGCCTGGGCGCGGCCGTGGCGGCCGATGACCTGGCCACACGCCTGAAGGCCGCGCAAGAGCAGGCCATGCGCGCCGTGCGCGACCAGCGCGACCTGGCCGCTGAAGACGCCGCAGGGGGCGCGGGCGGCATCCGCCTGGGCCAGCACGTCTTTACCGTCAATCGCCAGCCCATCGACCTGACGCTGGTGGCGCATGAAGAAGGCGGCCAGCCCGCGCTGGCCTGGCAGATCACCGGCACCGACTACCTGGCCCCCGCGCGAGACGAGCGCCTGCTGGCGCTGCGCCCTTTCTGGAACCAGCCGCTGGCGTCTGAAACGCCGCAACTGGCTCGCGCCGAATGGCTGGCCGCCCAGTGGCTGGACGCCGTGCAGGCCGGCCAGGCCGAACCCGGCTGGGACGCGCTGCTGGCCGCGCTCACCGAATCCGACCTTGCCGACCCTGCTGAATCCGCTGAAAACGGCGAAGCGGCCGCCCCCGCTGCCCTGCTGGAGCCGCTGCGCCGCTTTGCCGCCGCCCGCTACCAGGAGGGCTACCAGCGCGGCATTCATGACGATGACGCGCTGGCCATCGTGCGCGCCCTTGCCCCCATGCAGGCCGCCGCCGGGCTGCTTATCTACAGCGGCGCGGCCCGCGCGCTGGCCCTGCTGATGTGGGAAAACGGCCTGCGCGACGAAGCGCGCGAATCGCTGGCCCGGCGCGCGCGCGCCGCGCAAGGCATTGCGCTACTGTTTTCAGAGCGCCAAAGCGTTGATGCGCTTGCGGCAGAGGCGGATTTGATGCTGCAAGCCTTCGCGGCCGAACACCCCGACGTGCTGCAAGAGCTGCTGCCCGCCGCCGACGACGCGCAAGAGCGCGCCAGCCTGTGCCGCGAAGCCGCCGCCTACCTTGCGCGCGAGCTGGCGCAAGGCGAAGCCGAAGGGGGCCTGACCTGGGCCGCCAGCGGCAGCGGGCAGGACTTGGCTGCCGCGCTGGAGCGCTCGCTGGACAGCGGCGGCCAGCTGGCGGCCTGGCAGCGCGACCTGGCCGCCGCCGCTCCGCTGGAGAAGTGGCGCATCGCCCGCCAGTGGGCCAGTGCCTTCGCGCAAGCCCAGGGCAAAGACAGCGCCGCACGCCCGGGCAGCGTGGAAGACGCCGCCACCTGCCTGGCGTGCGCCGCCGCGCGCCGCCGCGTCAATGCCGCTCTCACGGCCACCGTCACCGGCCTGCGCAGCGAGCACCCGCGCATCACGAACGGCGCGCTGGCGCTGGATCTCAATGACTTCTGGCAGCGCGTGCGCCGCCACCGCGAGCGCGTGCTGCCCGGCTTTCACGCCTTCCAGACCCTGCGGCACGAGCTGCTGGAGCAAGAGCGCGCCCGCCTGCACCTGGCGCAGTTTCAGGCCCAGCCCCTCACCACTTTCGTGCGCAACCGGCTCATTGACGAGGTGTATCTGCCGCTCATCGGCGCCAACCTTGCGCGGCAAATCGGCGCGGCGGGCGAAGCCAGCCGCAGCGACCGCAGCGGGCTGCTGCTGCTCATCTCCCCGCCCGGCTACGGCAAAACCACGCTCATGGAATACGTGGCCCAGCGGCTGGGGCTGGTGTTCGTGCGCATCAACTGCCCGGCGCTGGGCCACGGCGTGACCAGCATCGACCCCGCCGCCGCCCCCAACAGCGCCGCGCGCCAGGAGCTGGAAAAGCTCAACCTCGGCCTGGCGATGGGCAGCAACGTCATGCTGTATCTGGACGACATCCAGCACACCCACCCCGAATTCCTGCAAAAGTTCATCGCCCTGGCCGACAGCACCCGCCGCATCGAAGGCGTATGGCAGGGCCAAAGCCGCACCTGGGACATGCGCGGCAAGCGCTTTGCCATCGTCATGGCCGGCAACCCCTACACCGAATCGGGCGAAGTCTTCCGCATCCCCGACATGCTCGCCAACCGCGCCGACATCTACAACCTGGGCGACGTGCTCACGGGCCGCGAAGAAGCGTTTGCCCTTTCCTACATCGAAAACAGCCTCACCAGCCACCCCGTCACCCAGCCGCTGGCCAGCCGCGAGCCGCAAGACGTGCAGCTGCTCGTGCGCATGGCCCAGGGCGAAGCCGTGGACGCCGCCCGCCTGGCCCACCCCTACAGCGCCGCCGAGCTGGAAGAAATCCGCAACCTGCTGGTGCGCCTGATGAGCGTGCGCGACGTGCTGCTCAAGGTCAATCAGGCCTACATCCAGTCCGCCGCGCAAGACGACCGCTACCGCCAGTCGCCCCCCTTCCGGCTGCAAGGCAGCTACCGCAACATGGCGCGCCTGGCCCCGCAAGTCACCCCGCTGATGACACCGCAGGAAATCGGCGATCTGCTGCGCGACCACTACCGCGCCGAAGCCCAGACCCTCACCAGCGGCGCGGAAGAAAACCTGCTCCAGCTCGCCCAGCTCACCGGCCAGGCCACTGAAGCAGAAACCGCCCGCTGGCAGCAAGTGCAGGCCGAATTCCGCCGCCAGCGCCAGATGGGCGGCGCCGATGACGACCCCGCCATCCGCATCACGCGCGGCCTGCTCGATATTTCACGCAGCCTCGAAGCCCTCAACCCCGAAAAAACCGCCGAAAAACTGGCCCGCCAGCTCACGCAAGGCCACATGCTCCTGGCGCGGCCCCTGACCGCACTGGCCCGCAGCATCAAGGAAGGCGACGCGGCCACCCAGCGCCAGCTGCAAGACACCCTGTCCGCCACGGCAGCCGCCCTCAAGGCCTTGCAGGGCGCCGCCGCCGATCTGGCCCAGCACAGCGACCGCGCCCAGGAAAAGTGCATGGTCGAAGCGCTGCTGTCGCTTTCCGTCACCTACCGCCAGCTCATCATGCCGCTGGTGCGCGGCATCGAAGCGCGCCTGGGCCACGACGCGCCAACACGGGCGCAGACACACGCGCAAATCGAACAAGTGGAAAAAGAGCTGCGCAAGCTAGAGCAAAAGGAACACGAGCCACGAAGCTCATGAACGGCGAAACGAAAAATCCCTGCGCGTGAAATGGCTCATGGGCCAAGCAGCATGCCGCAAGCGCATGGATGCCACCGCCGCCCGCGCGGGCAGCCCCCGCTTTGCGGAGCGGGCTGCATTTCAGGCGAGATCATGTGCGGCGGAGAATGGCTTTTTAGCTCCTTTATCCATAGCGCGATGTCCTAGTAGATATTGCGCAGAATGATATTTATGCCCCTTTGAATTTGCTCCTGTTTTGATTCATCTTGACGGTGCAGGCTTGCCCGCCCCGGCGCGGGCCGGCTGCAACCAGACGCCGGGCGTCATTGGCTCACGCGCAGCGGCCCGTGAATGCGCCATGAAGCCGCGCAGGCAGGCGAAGCGGCGCAGCAGCCCTTTTTCAGCTTGCCTTCAGCAGCGCGCGCTGGCGGAAGACGGGGCGGAGGTGCACCGCCATCGGCAGGCAAGGCGGACGCGAGGCTGGCTGACCATGCTGATGGCGGTGCTGGACAGGCGACAGCTTCCGTCACGTCGTGCGAGACCATGGACGCGGCCAGCTGGCAGCGGACCATTTCAGCCAGCAGCAAGCGGTGCATCTGGCCTTTGAAAGCCTGTCCATGCTCTGGCGGCATGGGACAAAAGCCCGCAGGCGGACCTTGCAGACCACTTGCGGATAGTGAACAGTTTTTTAGCTGGCCAAGGCACAAAAAAAGCCTGCCAAGTGTTCTTGGCAGGCTTTTGTGGCCCCGGGCAAAGCCGAAGAGGAAAAGCAGCGGAGTCTGGAGGGGCCGCCACTCAAATGGCGGCTTGTGGCGGGTTGCCGTGGCTTGCGCCTGGCGTGGTGCTGATCGGCCACGCTCCCCGCGCCCTGACTCCAGACAGGTGGCCTTATTCGGCGGTGGGTTGATCAGCCGCCGGTGCTGGCGCTGGCGCCTCGTCTTCGCTTTCACTGCTTGCCGCAGGCATGACCACCGTGACCAGCACGGGATCATTCTTGCCATGCAGAACAGGCTTGACGCCCTTGGGCAGAGCCACATCGCTCAGGTGCAAGGTGGCGCCGATTTCCAGCTTGGACAGATCGACCTCGATGGCTTCAGGCAGATCAGCGGGCAGGCACGAGATTTCGATTTCGGTCAGCACGGGGTTGATCAGCGCCTTGCCCAGCTTGACGGCGGGCGATTCTTCTTCGCCCTTGTAGTGCAGCGGCACTTTGGTGTGCAGGCGCGTCTTGGCCGACACGCGCTGGAAATCAACGTGCAGGATTTGCTGGCGCACGGGGTGCATTTGCAGATCGCGCAGCAGCACTTTGCTGGTCTGGCCGTTCAGCTCCATTTCCAGCACGGAGGCGTGGAAGGCTTCCTTTTTGACGGCTTGCCACAGCGCGTTGTGGTCCAGCTCGATCATTTGCGGCTGGGCTTCGCCGCCGTAAACAATGCCCGGCACCTTGCCGGCGTTGCGCAGGCGGCGGCTCGCACCCGTGCCTTGCGTGGATCGCTCAAAAGCGACAAATTTCATGTGTGACTCCTGTTTGAACCGTGCCGCGACCAGCCCGGTTCTGATGAAAAAAGGCCCGCACGCTGATGCCGTGCAGGCCCGCCTGGCCGTCTCCGGAATCAGAACAGGCCGTCCTGCTCCAGAAACAGACTCATGACCGATTCGCCGCGCGCAATGCGCTGCATGGTCTGCGCAAACAGCGGCGCAACCGAGAGCTGGCGAATCTTGTGGCACTGCGTGGCAGCGCCGGAAAGGGGGATGGTGTTGGTGACGACCACTTCATCCAGCGCCGTGCCGTTGGCGATGCGGTCAATGGCGGGGCCGGAAAAAATGGGGTGCGTGCAGTAGGCGTAAACCTTTTTCGCGCCGCGCTCCTTGAGCACTTCGGCGGCTTTGACGAGCGTGCCGGCGGTGTCGATCATGTCGTCCATGATGACGCAGTTGCGCCCGTCGATGTCGCCGATGATGTGCATGACTTCGCTCACATTGGCTTTGGGGCGGCGCTTGTCGATGATGGCCAGATCGCAGCCCAGCTGCTTGGCCAGCGCACGGGCGCGCACCACGCCGCCCACGTCAGGGCTGACGACCAGCAAATCGGTGTAGTTCTTCTGGCGCAAGTCGCCCAGCAGCACGGGCGAGGCGTAGATGTTGTCCACCGGAATGTCGAAAAAACCCTGGATTTGGTCGGCGTGCAGGTCCATCGTGAGCACGCTGGCCACGCCGACGGTTTGCAGCAGATTGGCCACCACCTTGGCGGAAATGGGCACGCGCGTGGAGCGCGGGCGGCGGTCTTGCCGCGCGTAGCCGAAGTAGGGGATGACGGCGGTGATGCTTTCGGCTGACGCGCGCTTGAGCGCGTCCACCATGATCAAAAGCTCCACCAGGTTTTCATTGGTGGGCGCGCAAGTGGGCTGCACAACGAAGACGTGGCGCCCGCGAATGTTTTGCTTGATTTCGACCGTGACTTCCCCGTCGGAGAAGCGGCCAACGGCGGCTGCGCCCAGGTTGATGCGGAGGTTGCTGGCGATTTCCTGCGCCAGCGCGGGGTTTGCGTTTCCGGCGAAAACCAGAAATTCGTTGGATGTGGAAGGCTGCATAAGCTGGCGCAGGATCAGTGGGACTTGTATGGCGCGCCGCGCAGCATGGCGCTTACCCAGAATGTTTGGCAGGGGAGGAAGGACTCGAACCCTCGCATGTCGGAATCAAAATCCGATGCCTTAACCAACTTGGCGACTCCCCTGCGCGGGATGATTCGCAATGAATCACCCTGAAATCTTGCCTGCCGCCCATCCGGCCAGCGGGTGGATGGCAAGACTGCTGCATTCCTTCATCAGCCAGCCTTGCGGCGGCGTGATGGGGCCGCTTTGCCGCTCCTGATGAAGCGGCGCAAAAACAGCGCTGCCAGAGCCTGTCATCCGCGCATTCAGACCCGCAGATTGCAGCAGTTGAATGCCTTGGGTGACTTGCGGATTGAGCCGCTCGGCCACTGGCTGCAAATCGTTTTTGCCAAAGGCAAGCGGGCTTGCAGCGAAAGCGCGGACTATAGCAGGTTTCGTGTCGCGCCGCAGCTCAGGCGAGCGAAAAATTTGCGCGGTATCCAGGCCGGCAGGCGGCTTGAGCACCACAAAGCGCGTGGGCGGCAGGTGAATGGCCTGCAGTTTTTCGCCCACGCCTTCGGCCCAGGCGTGGCGGCCAAAGAGGAAGAACGGCACGTCCGCGCCCAGTTGCAGGCCGATGTGCGCCAGCGTCGCGCCATCCAGCCCCAGTTGCCAAAGGCGGTTGAGCGCCAGCAGCGCCGTGGCGGCGTCTGAAGAGCCGCCGCCCATGCCCGCTTGCGCGGGAATGCGTTTTTCAATGGCGATGTGCGCGCCTTGCGTGCAGCCGGTGGCCGCTTGCAGGGCGCGGGCGGCGCGCAGCGTCAGGTCATCGGCAGGCAGCGGCGCGCCAAGGTCTTCGCGGCTCAGGCGTCCACCGGCGCGCCTTTCAATGTGCAGGGTGTCGCACCAGTCGATGAGCGCGAAGGCCGATTGCAGCAAGTGGTAGCCGTCAGGGCGGCGGCCCGTGACGTGCAAAAACAAATTGAGCTTGGCCGGCGCGGGCAGGTCGTGTAGCGAGTGCATGGCAGCGAGGGAGTTCTGGCATGAAAAATACCGCAGGGGCAAAGACCGATCAAATTTCCACCGGCCCGGCCAATGGCAAAAAAGCGTATTGATCGGCGGGCAATAAGCCTTGCGGCTTCGATGGCGCCGCATTGTTGTCCGCGCGGCTCTTTTCCCCAGCGCTGCGCTCGGGCATTCGGCATGGCGAACATGGAGTGCGGGCGGACCTATAAATTTCGCGGCTCCGCTTGAACCGCAACAAGAAAGAGTGGCTCGGCCCGCACGCTTTCTGGAGCAATTGCCGTCAGGCCGTTCACCTCCGATGCGCTGCCCGGACCCCACACGCCATGAGCGACACATCCAAATCCTCCGCCCCCATCATTGCCGCCTCTGCGGCCGCTCTGCTGGCCCTCATTGCCTTGGCTTGGCTGTTGCCTTCACCCGCTGACTATGGCAAGTCTTTGCCCAGCGCTACGCAAGAGCTGGATATGGCCCGGCGCATTCAAAAGGTGGGCAGCATCCGGTTTGCGCAGGCCGCCAAAGGCCCGCGTGAGCCGCGCGCGGGCGAAGCTGTTTTCAAGGCGCAGTGCGCCGCCTGTCATGCCGCAGGCGTTTCTGGCGCACCCAGATTTGAAAATGGCAGCGAGTGGGCGCCGCGCATCTCGCAGGGCTTTGACGCGCTGGTCAGCGCGGCCGTCCACGGCAAAGGTGCCATGCCTGCCCAGGCGGGCGGTTCTGCGACCGAGCTGGAGGTGGCCCGCGCCGTTGCCTATATGGCCAATGCCGCTGGCGCCCAGTTTGAAGAGCCTGCCGCCCCCGCAGCCCAACAGGGCGAATAAGGACTTGCTCGCCGGTCTGCCAGCAAACGCAGACAGCGCAGGACGGGCCTTGCCAAGACAAGAACGCGGGAACAAGCGCGCCCGCGCTTCGCGTTCACTTCAATTTGAATCCCTTCGCTTCAAGGCGGATCGAAGTTGGCGAAGCACTGGAGTATTTTGCTCCCACATTAATAGCACTATGTCCTAGTGGGGGTCTGCGCAGGCAGGCACTCCAGGCACCTTTTATTTGCTCCTGTTTTTGATGTGGTTCGGCGGAGCAATCAGCCCAAAGGCGCGCCTCACCGCAGCAGATAGCTCCCGCCTAACAATAGATTAGGCAAAATGAATTGGAATAGTTGATAGTTTGCCTTGATAATTCAGCCCGTCGCCCAGCCAGGCGCGCTTTTCAGAACCTGTTCGCAGGCGTCCATCTCAACCTCTCAACTCAAGGAGCCTCTCATGTCCGTACTCAACACCGAAATCAAACCCTTCAAGGCCAGCGCCTACAAAAACGGCCAGTTCATCGAGCTGACCGAAGCCGATGTCAAAGGCAAGTGGGCCGTGTTCTTCTTCTACCCGGCCGATTTCACCTTCGTGTGCCCCACCGAGCTGGGCGACGTGGCCGACCACTACGCCGAATTCCAGAAGCTGGGCGTGGAGATTTACTCCGTCTCCACCGACACGCACTTCGTGCACAAGGCCTGGGCCGATGCGTCCGAGACCATCGGCAAGATCAAATACACCATGATTGGCGACCCCACGGGCACGATCACGCGCAACTTTGAAAACATGCGCGAAGACCAGGGCCTGGCCGATCGCGGCACCTTCATCGTTGATCCGCAAGGCGTGATTCAGGCCGTGGAAATCACCGCCGAAGGCATCGGCCGCGATGCGGGCGATTTGCTGCGCAAAGTCAAGGCTGCCCAATACGTGGCCGCGCACCCCGGCGAAGTCTGCCCCGCCAAGTGGAAGGAAGGCGAGCAAACGCTCAAGCCTTCGCTGGAGCTGGTCGGAAAAATCTGAACCGCTGCTGATGCCTCACGGCCTTCGGGCCGCTTCATGCAAACCGGGCCGGATGGCAGGCAAGGCGGGCGCGCGACCCGCTGGCCGTCCGGCTTTTTTTCGCCTGGCTGTTCTCCGGCAGTCGGTGCAAAGCTCCTTTTCCAGGAGCGAATTTGAGGGCCTGAAAACGGCTGTGGTCTCCGTGAAACGTGCGCAGACAGCTATTAAATAAAGAGCGAATATCCATCGCCCATCAGTCCCATCGGATACGAAAGGAATCTTCATGCTTGACAAAGACATCTCCGCCCAGTTGCAGCAATACATGGGCATGCTGCGCCGCCCCTTCACCCTCACGGCCACGCTGGGCAGCGACGCCAAATCCGCCGAATTGCGCGAGCTGCTGGAGCAAGTGGCGGGCATGAGCGCGCACATCACGCTGCGCACCGATGGCAGCGACGCGCGCGCGCCTTCCTTCGCCCTCACGCGGCCCGACGGCCCGCAGCATCTGCGCTTTGCCGCCATTCCGCTGGGCCACGAATTCACCAGCCTGGTGCTGGCGCTGCTATGGACGGGCGGGCACCCGCCCAAAGTGGCCGAAGACACGCTGGCGCAAATCAAGGCGCTGGAGCCGGCGCAAGACCTGAATTTCGAGGTTTACATGAGCCTGTCGTGCCACAACTGCCCCGACGTGGTGCAGGCGCTCTCGCTCATGGCCATCTTCAACCCGCGCGTTCGCGTGACGGTGATTGACGGCGCGCTCTTTCCCCAGGAAATCGAAGCGCGCGAAATCATGGGCGTGCCCGCCGTCTATCTGAACGGCCAGTTCTTCGCCAGCGGCCGCATGACGCTGGAAGAAATCCTGCAAAAAGTGGACACGGGCGCCGCCGCGCGTGACGCTGGAAAGCTCTCGTCCAAAGCGCCGTTTGACGTGCTGGTGATTGGCGGCGGCCCCGCTGGCGCCACGGCGGCCATTTACGCCGCGCGCAAAGGCATCCGCACCGGCCTGGTGGCCGAACGCTTTGGCGGCCAGGTGAACGACACGATGGAAATCGCCAACTACCCCGGCGTGCCCGAAACCAACGGCCCTGCCTGGGCCGCGCAGCTGGAGCAGCACGTGCGCAATTACGAGGTAGACCTCATCAGCGCCCAGCGCGTGGCCGAAGTCATTCCTGCCGCCCAGCCCGGCGGCCTGATCACCGTGCGGCTGGAAAACGGCGGCACGCTGCAAAGCCGCACGCTCATCGTGGCCACCGGCGCGCGCTGGCGCAACGTGAACGTGCCCGGCGAGCAGGAATACAAAACCAAAGGCGTCGCCTACTGCCCGCACTGCGACGGCCCGCTGTTCAAGGGCAAAGACGTGGCCGTCATCGGCGGCGGCAATTCCGGCGTGGAAGCGGCCATTGACCTGGCCGGCGTGGTGCGGCACGTCACCGTGCTCGAATACAACCCCGACCTGAAAGCCGACGCCGTGCTGGTCAGCAAACTCAAAAGCCTGCCCAACGTCACCATCCGCACCCACGCGCAAACCACCGAAATCACCGGCAGCCAGGGCAAAGTCAGCGGCCTGAGCTTCAAAAACCGCGACAGCGGCGCCAGCGAACACGTGGCGCTGCAAGGTGTGTTCGTGCAAATCGGCCTGGTGCCCAACACCGAATGGCTGGGCAGCGTGGTGCAGCGCAACCCGATGGGCGAAATCGTCATCGACGCCAAAGGCGCCACCAGCGCGCCCGGCATCTTCGCAGCGGGCGACTGCACCACCGTGCCCTACAAGCAAATCGTCGTCTCCGCCGGCGAAGGCGCCAAAGCCGCCCTGGGCGCGTTTGACTACCTCATCCGCACCCCTGCGGCACAGTGAGAGCCTGCCAAAGGCAAGCGCAAAAGCCCGCGTCGGCGGGCTTTTTCATGGTCATTGGGTCCATGAAGGGCAACGCTGAATCTTTTGAATGCCTGCAAGCGCCTTGGGCGGTCTTGAGCGCTGGAAGCGCCGTGCCACAATCGCGCGCCATTGTCATGTTCACATTCATACACACTTTCTCGCGCTGTCTGCGCCGCTGGTGCGCGGGCGCGGCGGCAGGGCTGCTGGCTGGCGTGGCGCTGGCGCAGCCCGTGCCTGAGCCGCAGGCGGCGCATCAGGAATCCTTTCAGGCAGAAGCGCCGCCGGAGCCGCAACAGGCTTTGCCAGCGGCTCTGGACGAGGGCGAAGAAGCGCCCGTTCGCTTCGCGCCCATTGCCGCACAGCCGCAGCCAGGCGAATCAGGCGAATCAGGCGCGCCGCAAGCGCAGGAGAGCGCCAGCCAGCCGCCAGGCGTTTTGCAGCCGCCTTCGCCCGACGCGCAGCAGATTTACCGCGCCGCGCGCGACAAGCTGGTGCAAATCCGCACGCTGCGGCGCGCCACCCGCACGCAAAGCAGCATTGGCTCCGGCTCGTATGTGGATGCGTCGGGGCTGATCCTGACCAATTTCCACGTCATCAGCGATCTGGCGCTGGAGCCGGACAGCCACCGGGGCGTGAGCGTGAACGTGAATGGCCAGGAAGCCGAAGTGGCCTTGCTGGGTTTTGATGTGCTGCACGATCTGGCCGTGCTGCGCCCCGTGCAGCCGCCTGCCGATCCCGTGCCTGCCTTGCATCTGCGCCCGCAAGGCGAGCCGCTGGAGCAGGGCGAACGCATCTATTCGCTGGGCAACCCGCTGGATGTGGGTTTTGCCATCACCGAGGGCAATTACAACGGGCTGGTGCAGCGCAGCTTTTATCCGCGCATCTTCTTTGGCGGCGCACTCAACCCCGGCATGAGCGGCGGCCCGGCGCTGGACGCGCGCGGCCGCGTGATTGGCGTGAACGTGGCCAAGCGGCTGGACGCCGAGCAGGTGAGCTTTCTCGTGCCCGCCGGGTTCGCGCGCGCCTTGCTGGACAAGGCGCGCCAGGCCGCTCCCATGCAGGGCGCGGCCCATGAGGAAATGGCGCGCCAGCTGCTGGAGCACCAGCAGACGCTGATGGAGCGCCTCATGGCCTCCACGGCGCGCAGCGAGCGCTACGGCCGCTACACCGTGCCGCTGCCCGCCGAAAGCCTGTCGCGTTGCTGGGGCAATGGGCAGGAGCACGAGCCGCGCGCCCTGTTCACGTACGAGCGCAGCGAATGCCGCATAGACAGCAGCGTGTTCACGGGCGATACCGGAGAGGTGGGCGGCATCCAGCTGCGCTACGAGGCGTACGACGCGCCGCGCATACGCGAGCTGGCCTTCGCCTATCAGTATTCGGCCAGCTTCGCCAATGAACCGCTGCCGCAAAACGGCGATGCCCGCCGCAGTGCGGCCGAATGCCGGCAGGACTTCGTTCAGCTCAAGGGCATGCCCGCCCGCGTGGTGCTGTGCATGCGCGCCTACCGCAAGCTGACGGGGCTGTATGACCTCACCGTGCTGGTTGCCAGCGTCAATCAGCCCAAAAGCAGCGTGCTGGGGCGCATGGATGCCGCCGGCCTGTCCTTTGACAATGCCTTGCTGCTGTCGCGCCACTTTCTGGATGGCTTTGCCTGGCAGGCCGATGCCCAGGCCAGCGCGCAAGAGGGGGCTGCGCCATGACCGCCGCCGCGCCTGTGGAACCCGTTCTGTCGCGCGATCTGCCGCAGGACGCATCGCCCGGCCAGCCGCCGCTGCCGCCCCGGGCCGCGCCAGCCGCTCGCGCGCTGGCCGTGCTGGAAGTCAGCGAGCGCGGCCGCCATCTGGCGCAGGCTGTGCCCATCATGCGCTGGCCCTGCACGCTGGGCCGCGCCGTCCATGCCGATGCCGTGCTGACCGATCCGGCGCTGGCTGCCGAACATCTGCGCCTGGGCGTGGACGAGGCGGGCCGCGTGCATGTGCGGGTGCTGGACCGCGTCAATGGCGTCTGGCTGGGCCGCCGCCACATGCGCGGCGGGCAGTCCTTCATCTGGGAGCCGGGCGCGGCGCTGGCCGTGGGCCGCACCCAGCTCATGCTGCGGCTGGCCAGCGCCGAGCCGCCCCCGCCCCAGCCCTGGCGGCCCGCATCGCGGCGTGGCCTGGCCGTCACGGTGCTGGCCGTGGCCGCGCTGCTGGGCTGGGTGGCGGTTGAAACGCTGCTGCGCATGAACACGGCGGGCAATGTCGCGGGCCGCATCCTGTCGGAAAGCCTGGGCGTCTTTCTGCCGCTGCTGGCGTGGGTGCTGCTGTGGATGATGGCCAGCAAGCTCTTCGCGGGTTTTGCCATGTTTGGCCGCCATTTGCGCATTGCGGCTCTGGGGCTGCTGGCTTTTGGCGGCATCGGGGCTGCACTGCACGCAGGCGCCTTTGCCTTTTCGTGGCCTGCGCTGGCGCGCTTTGACCGCAGCCTGGCCTATGCCGTGCTGGCGGCCACTGTGTGGCGGCACCTGTGCGCGGCCACGCCGCTGTCGCGCCGCCTGCTGGCGGGCGGCATGGCCTGCCTGCTGCTGGCGGCCCTGGGCCTGCAACTGGGCTTGCAGTGGCAGTCGCACAAGCGGCTGGGGCAGGGCACGCTCTATCTGTCGCACTTGTATCCGCCTTCCTGGCGGCTGGCCCCCGCGCAGCCGCTGGATGACTTCCTGACGGGCGCGCAGGCGCTCAGGCCCGCCCTGGCCGGGCGCGTGACCGAGCAGGACGAGCACGAAGACAGCGAGCTGGATGAATAAGCCCGCAAGCGCCCCCGCCGCCGCCTTGCAGGAAGCTTCGCGCCTGGCCAGCCAGGGCCGCCTGCCGCAGGCCGCGCAGCTGCTGCGCCAGCACCTGCAAGCGCAACCGGGCGACGCGCTGGCCTGGCAGATGCTGGGCCTGATGCACCTCATGTCCAGTCAATGGCCCGACGCAGCCAGCGCCCTGGAGCAATCGGCCGCGCTCAACGGGCAAGACGCCCGCACCTGGGCCATGCTGGGCGTGGCCTGTAGCCAGCAGGGGCGCGTGCAGCAGGCCATCAGCCACTTTGACGCCGCCGTGGCGCTGGCTCCGGCGGATGCTGCCCTGTGGTGCGACCGGGGCCGCGCGCTGCATGCCGCCCAGCGGCTGGAGGAAGCGCTGGCCAGCGCCGACCGCGCCCTCTCGCTCAATCCGGCGCAGCCCGCCGCCTGGCTGCTGCGCGGCAATGCGCTGCGCGATTTGCGGCGTCTGCCCGAGGCGGTGCAAAGCCTGCAACAGGCCGTGCGGCTGGCGCCTGCCGACGCCCTTCACTGGCACGCGCTGGCGGCGGCGCTGGAAGACGGGCGGCAGTTCGAGAACGCCCTGGCCTGCGCCCGGCGCGGCCTGGCCGTGGCGCCACGGCACAGCGGCCTGTGGGTCAGCCGTGGCAATGCCGAAATGGCGCTGGATCAGCCGCAGCCCGCTGCCGCCAGCTACGAACAGGCTTGCCAGTGCGATCCGGGCAACGCGGACGCGTGGGTGGGCCGCTCGCGCGCGCTGTTCAAGCTGGGCGAAGATGAACAGGCGCTGGACTGTCTGGAAAAAGGCGTGGCGCTGGATGACAAGCCGCCCTTTCTGGCGGAGCTGATGCGCTACAGGCAAAAGCAGGCCCGCTGGGACGATCTGCCCGCGCTCTGGGCGCGCGTTCTGGCGCAGCTGGATGAGCACAACGGCTACAGCATGGCTTTTCCCATGCTGGCGCATCCGGGCGCCACGGGCGCCGATTTGCTGCGCAGCGCGCGCGCCTGCATGGCGGCCGAGCGCGCCAAGCTGCCCCATCCGCTGCCCGCGCGCCCCAAACCGCCCGAACCCGTGCCCGCGCCCGCCGCTGGCCGCCCCTTGCGGGTGGGCTACCTCTCGGGCGACTTGCGCGATCACGCCGTTTCCTACCTGCTGGCGGGCGTGTTCGAGGCGCACGATCGCAGCGCCTTTCGCGTCATCGGCATCGACGCCTGCGCCAAAGCCGTATCTGACACGCCCATGCGCCGGCGCGTGCTGGCCGCCTTTGACGAATCCATCGCCCTGGGCCGCTGCACGCCCGAAGAAGCCGCCAGCCGCATTCGCGCGCTGCGGCTGGATGTGCTGATCGACCTCATGGGCGCCACGGGCGACGGCCAGGCGGGCGTGCCGCTGCTGCGCCCCGCACCGCTGCAAGTGACCTGGCTGGGCTTTCCGGGCACCAGCGGCATGGATGAAATCGACTACATCCTGGCCGACCGCCACGTGGCCCCGCCCGGCAGCGAAGGCGAATTCAGCGAATGCGTCGTGCGCCTGCCCGACACCTTCCAGCCCAACGACAGCCAGCGCGCCATCAGCCCCGCCGTGCCCACGCGCGCCAGCCAGGGCCTGCCCGAAAACGGCTTTGTCTTTTGCTGCCACAACAACACCTACAAAGTGCTGCCCGGCATGTTCGATATCTGGATGCGCCTGCTGCACCGCGTGCCCGGCAGCGTGCTCTGGCTCGTCAATGACGGCGAGCATGTTCGCGCCAATTTGCGCGCGCAGGCCGCGCGGCGCGGCATTGATCCGGCGCGGCTCGTCTTCGCCAGCCACTGTGCTTACCCCGACTACCTGGCCCGCTACCGCCTGGCCGATTTGTTCTTGGACACCCTGCCCTTTAACGCCGGCACCACCGCCAGCGACGCGCTCTGGGCTGGCCTGCCCGTGCTCACGCAAACGGGCCGCAGCTTCGCAGGCCGCATGGCCGCCAGCCTGCTGCACGCCGTGGGCCTGCCCGAACTCGTCACGCAAACGGCCGATGAATACGAGGCCCTGGCCTTGCGCCTGGCCACGCATGCGCAGGAGCTGGCCGCCTTGCGCCAGCGCCTGAACCAGCAGGGCCGCGCCAGCGCGCTGTTTGACACCGCGCGCTTGACGCGCCATCTGGAGCAGGCGCTGCTGACCATGTGCCAGCGCCAGCAGCAAGGGCTGCCGCCGCAGGGCTTTGACGTGCCTGCGCTGCCTGCGGCATGACGGCGGGCGCGGGCACCGCCATTTCGCCCGCTTTCATTCCTTTGCCTTATTTCGCTCCTGGTTTGATAGCGTGATGTCCTAGTGGAAACTGCGCAGATGCCTTTTTTCGTGCCTTGTATTTGCTCCTCTTTTTTAGGTTAAAAGAGGCGCAGAGGCGCGGCTGGAGACCGGCTCCCCGTTGCCGCGCGCTGCGGGCGCAAGCAAAAAGCGGGCCGCGCGGCCCGCTTTTTTCGCAAGCGGCCTGGCTGCGGCTCAGCCGGGCTGCCCGTCCGGTGCCTGGCTTGGCGCAGCGTCCGCCTCGCCCGGCTCCTGCGCGCGGGGCTTGAACAACGCCGCCACCTGCCGCCGGGGCTTGATGTTGGGCGAGAGCAGGCCGGGCCGGGCGATGGCCGGGGCGCTGCGGGCGGCTTTTTCCCAGGCGGGCAATTCGGCGGCTTCGCCCTGCGCGGCAGGCTCGTAGGGCCGGTCGAAAAAGGGGTCTGTCGGCTGGCCTGGCAACTGGCGCGTGGCATAGACGCTGTCGCGCGCGCTGGCATCTGGGCGGCCGTCTGAACGGCCGTCCCTGCGGTCGCGGAAATCGCGCCGCCCACGGTCTTCGCGCCCTTCCCGCCGCTCGCCGCCGGGCAGCGCCAGCGGCTGCACCTGCACTTTTTTCTTGATGAGCTTTTCCACCTCGGCTACCAGCCGCGCGTCGCCCGGGGCCACCAGCGTGACGGCCAGCCCCGAAGCGCCCGCGCGGCCCGTGCGGCCAATGCGGTGCACGTAGTCTTCGGCGTTGAAAGGCACGTCGTAATTGAAGACGGCGGGCACGTCCTTGATGTCCAGCCCGCGCGCGGCCACGTCGGTGCAGACCAGCAAATCGACTTCGCCGGCCTTGAAGGCCTCCAGCGCCTTCAGGCGCTCGTCCTGGCTTTTGTCGCCGTGCAGGGCGGCGCAGCGCAGGCCGTCGCGCTCCAGCGCGCGCGTCAGGCGCGCGCAGCCCAGCTTGCTGTTGGTGAAGATGAAGGCCTGGCGCAAATCGCGCTCTTTGAGAATGTGGCGCACGGCGCGGCGCTTGTCGTCGCCGTCCACGCTGAAAAAAAGCTGCTCGACCGTGGCCGCCGTTTCGTTGGGGCGGGCCGCTTCAATGGCGACGGGCTGGTGCAGGTAGCTTTCGGCCAGCCGCCGGATTTCAGGCGAGAAAGTGGCCGAAAACAGCAGCGTGGTGCGGCTTTTTGGCAGGTGGCTGAGGATGCGCTGCAAATCGGGCAGAAAGCCGATGTCCAGCATGCGGTCGGCCTCGTCCAGCACCACGTATTCCACCTGGCCGAGCACGGCGTTTTTGGCTTCGATGTGATCGAGCAGGCGGCCCGGCGTGGCCACCAGCACTTCCACGCCCTTTTTCAGCTCGGCGGTTTGCGGCTTCATGTCCACGCCGCCAAAGACGACGGCGCTGCGCAAGTGCGTGTATTTGGCATACAGGGCGATTTGCTGCGCCACCTGGTCGGCCAGCTCGCGCGTGGGCAGCAGCACCAGCGCACGCACGGGGTGGCGCGCGGGCGAGGCGGAGGTGTTTTCGTGCTTGAGCAGCCTTTGCAGCAGCGGCAGCGAGAAGGCCGCCGTTTTGCCCGTGCCGGTTTGAGCCGCGCCCATCACGTCTTGCCCGGCCAGCACCACGGGAATGGCCTGCGCCTGGATGGGGGTCATGTTTTCGTAGCCCATCTCGGCCACGGCGCGCTTGAGCGGCTCGGCAAGCGCCAGTGTTGAATAAGCGGTGGTCATTTGGGGCGGCATTCTCGCACTGCGTGCCGGGCCAATGCGGCGGCGCGGCCCGCTGCGCCAGCGGCTGCGGGCCGTGCGCCAAAGAGGCGAACTTCTAGAATCCCGCGCTTTTTCCGCCGCCCTGCTTTTCCGGAACGCTCCGTTCAAAACGCTTTGCCATGACCGCCACGCCGAACCAACCCCAACAGCCCGGCCTCGCCCGCCTTTCCAAGTCATTTGAGCCTGCCGCCATCGAATCTCGCTGGGGGCCGCAGTGGGAAGCGATGGGGCTGGGCCGCGCGGGCTTTCGCGGCACGGGCGCGCCCAGCGCCGAGGCGGCGGCCCGGGGCGAGAACTTTTCCATCCAGCTGCCGCCGCCCAACGTGACGGGCACGCTGCACATGGGCCATGCCTTCAACCAGACCATCATGGACAGCCTCACGCGCTATCACCGCATGCGGGGCTTCAACACGGTCTGGATTCCGGGCGCCGATCACGCGGGCATTGCCACGCAAATCGTGGTGGAGCGCCAGTTGCAGGGCCAGGGGCAAAGCCGTCATGACCTGGGCCGCAAGAATTTCGTGGCCCGCGTGTGGGAGTGGAAGGAGCAGTCGGGCAACACCATCGCGCAGCAAATGCGCCGCATGGGCGACAGCGTGGACTGGAGCCGCGAGTACTTCACGATGGACGAGCGCCTGTCGGAAGTGGTGACCGAAACCTTCGTGCGCCTGTATGAGCAGGGCCTGATTTACCGGGGCAAGCGCCTGGTGAACTGGGACCCGGCGCTCAAAAGCGCGGTGAGCGATCTGGAAGTGGAAAGCGTGGAGTCCGACGGCAAGATGCACTACATCTGCTATCCCTTCGTGGATGGCCCGCAAATGATTGACGGCAAGCTGGAGCGCGGCATGACCATTGCCACCACGCGCCCCGAAACCATGATGGCCGACGGCGCGCTGGCCGTGCACCCCGAAGACGAGCGCTACCGCCACCTGGTGGGCAAGTGGGTGGAGCTGCCGCTGAATAACCGCAACATTCCCATCATTGCCGACGACTTCGTCGATCGCGAATTCGGCTCCGGCTGCGTGAAGATCACCGGCGCGCACGACTTCAACGACTACGCCTGCGCCCAGCGGCATCACTTGCCGCTCATCACCATCTTCACGCCTGAGGCGCGCATCAATGAAAACGGCCCCGCGCCCTATCAGGGGCTGGACCGCTACGAGGCGCGCAAGAAGTTCCTGGCCGATTTGCAGGCAGGCGGTTATGTCATCGACATCAAGCCGCACAAATACATGCTGCCCATTTGCGCCCGCACGGGCCAGGTGGTGGAGCCGATGCTGACCGACCAGTGGTTCGTCGCCATGAGCAAAGTGGGCGAGGGCGAGACGAAATCCATCGCGCAAAAAGCCATCGACGCCGTGCAAAGCGGGCAGGTGCGCTTTGTGCCCGGGCAATGGGTGAACACCTACAACCAGTGGATGGGCAACATTCAGGACTGGTGCATCAGCCGCCAGCTCTGGTGGGGGCACCAGATTCCGGCCTGGTATGGCGAAGACGGGCGCGTGTTCGTGGCCCGCAGCGAGCAAGAGGCCCGCGCCCGGGCCAGCGCGACAGGCTATGAAGGCGCGCTGGAGCGCGACCCCGACGTGCTCGACACTTGGTATTCCTCCGCCCTGGTGCCCTTCAGCACACTGGGCTGGCCCCGGCAGGGTGAAGAGGCCACCAGCGACTACAACCTGTATCTGCCCAGCAGCGTGCTGGTGACGGGCTACGACATCATCTTCTTCTGGGTGGCGCGCATGATCATGATGAGCTGCCACTTCACGGGCCGCGTGCCCTTCCGCGACGTGTACATCCACGGCCTGGTACGCGACGCGCAGGGCAAAAAGATGAGCAAGAGCGAAGGCAATGTGCTCGACCCAGTCGATCTGATCGACGGCATTGCGCTCGAACCCCTGCTCAAAAAGCGCACCACTGGCCTGCGCAAGCCCGAAACCGCGCCGCAGGTAGAAAAAGCCACGCGCAAAGAGTTTCCGCAAGGCATCCCCGCCTACGGGGCCGACGCGCTGCGCTTTACCTTCGCCGCGCTGGCCAGCCTGGGGCGCAGCATCAACTTCGACAGCAAGCGCTGCGAGGGCTACCGCAACTTCTGCAACAAGCTCTGGAACGCCACGCGCTTTGTGCTCATGAACTGCGAAGGCCACGACTGTGGCGATGAAAGCAGCGCCCGGCGCCGCTCTGCCGCCGACCGCTGGATCGTCAGCCGCCTGCAAAAAGCCGAAGCCGCCGCCGCGCAGGGCTTTGCCGACTACCGGCTCGACAACGTGGCCGCCGCCATTTACGACTTTGTGTGGAACGAGTTCTGCGACTGGTATCTGGAAATCGCCAAAGTGCAAATCCAGACCGGCACGCCCGAACAGCAGCGCGCCACGCGCCGCACGCTGCTGCGCGTGCTTGAAGCCGTGCTGCGCCTGGCGCACCCCGTCATTCCCTTCATCACCGAAGAACTCTGGCAAACCGTGGCCCCGCTGGCGGGCCAGGCCGTTCAGCCCGGCCAGAGCATCGCCTGCGCGCCCTACCCGCAAGCGCAGCCTGAACACATCGACGAAGCCGCCGAAACCGAAGTGGCCCACCTGAAGGCGTGGGTGGACGCCTGCCGCGCCCTGCGCGGCGAAATGCAGGTCTCCCCCGCCCAGCGCCTGCCCCTGTATGCCGTGGCGGACACGCCCGAAGCCGCCGCCAGCCTGCGCGCCGCCGCCCCCGCCCTTCAGGCCCTGGCCAAGCTCAGCGAAGTGAAGGTGTTTGACGACACGCCCGCCTGGCAGGCCGCCGCCCAGGCCGCCCCCGTGGCCGTGGCCGGCGGCGCGCGCCTGGCGCTGCACCTTGAAATTGACGCAGCCGCCGAACGCGCCCGGCTGGGCAAGGAAATTGCCCGCATCGAAGGCGAAATCGCCAAAACGCAGGCCAAGCTCGGCAACGAAGCCTTCGTGGCCAAAGCGCCGCCCGCCGTCATCGAGCAGGAAAAAACCCGCGCCGCCACCTTTGGCGCCACGCTGGCGCGCCTGCAAGAGCAACTGGCGCGGCTGCCCAAGTGACCCCGCCCGCCGCCCAAGCCCGCGCTTTCGCCCGCAGGCGGGCTGCGGACCGCTTTTCAGGATGGATGAGCGCCTCTGAATTCGCTCCTCTATTCATAGCGTGAGGTCCTAGTGCAGAAAGCGCAGCGGGCATTTTTATCGCCCTTGATTTGCTCCTGTTTTTTAAATGATGCCTGGCGGAAGGGAACGGCCCAGCAAGCCATCTCACCCGCCCGTGCCATCCGCATCCATTCCGGCCTGCGGAGCGGATGGGCCGCCATGAAGGCATGTCTGCCATGCGGTGCGGTGGCCCCGCGCGACATACTTGCCAGCCCGTTCAACTTCGCCACGCCCGCAGTTCATGACGCCCCGCATCGCTCATGGTGATTTGCTGGATCAGCCCGCGCAGGTGCTGGTCAATGCCTGGAACCGCAACATCATCCCCTGGTGGCTGCTGCTGCCGCAGGGCGTGTCCGGGGCCATTCGGCGGCGGGCGGGCTGCGCGCCTTTTCGCGAGCTGGGGCGCATGGGGCCGATTCCCCTGGGCGGGGCGGTGCTCACGGGCGCGGGGCGGCTGCCGTGCAAGGCGCTGATTCATGTGGCGGGCATCAGCCTGTGGTGGCGCGCGAGCGAGGCGTCCATTGGCCAGTCGGTGCATTCGGCCATGCGGCTGGTCAATGAGCACGGCTTTGCCAGCGTGGCGTTTCCGCTGATTGGCGCCAGTACCGGCGGTTTTGGCGCAGAAGGATCGCTGCGCGTGATGCTGTCGGCATTCAAAGACATTGAGTCTGCCGCAGAGGTCACGATAGTGCGCTACCCGGACTGAGCCAGCCGTGCAGCCCAAGAGAATCGGGCGGATCAGGGAAGGCTGCCCACACAACATAAGCAGATGCCGCCATATCTGGAAAAGGCGCCCAGTAACGGCCTGGGCTGTGCATGATGGAAACAATGTCAGACATTCGCAATGCAGCTTGCCGGGCGCAAGGCTGCATTTTGTTGCGCCCCGCTGAATGAACGCAGTCCAAGCACCGCAGGCAAAAAACACATCGTCTGACTTTGTGACCAAAGGCGGAAAGCTGGCAGGGCCTTTAGGAAAACAGCCAGTCGATTTGCTGCAAAAGCTGCCACGGTTTTGTAATAGAAAAGATCATGCATAAAGTTGACAAGGGTAGCCAAGGGGTGGCAAATGCTGTTTTCAGTGTTTTGGCAGCTTTGGAAAGATTCGGGGATTCGCATCATAGGCAGTGATGAATAAATCGGTATTTCAAGCCAGCTTTGAAGAGAGTTTGAATCTGGAAAATGATGGATTCCGGAAATTGCAGGACGCGCAGCATCTCAAAACAGCCGCGCATTTTGACAAGGGAAGTTCTTCTCTGATATTCAAGCTCTATAGCTTTATGTTGGCGGCAGTCTTTGTGATAGGGCTTAACTTTATGGTGCTTGTTATCTCCGTCATGCTTCATGACGAAGCCGGAGAATTGAGGATTCCCATCAATGAAAAAAGTTTCTTGACGGCTGAAGTCTTTCTGATTGGCCTGTTTCTTTGGCTGTTGCTGGTGCTGGCCGGGAAGGCGATAAAACGAAACTATATATTGCCTTATCGCTATAATTTTCATATTTTTACGGCAATGATCTGGTTCTTGTTGGAGCTGGATCTGCTGTTCACTGATTTTCTTTTGCCTGCTCTGTCATTCTTTTGGGTTGGCGCTATTTATGCTTTCATGATATTTCTGGCTGGCTGGATGCTTGTTGCAAAACTGAAGTATCTGAGAAGGCTTTTGTATCATGAAGCCGCAACGCCCGCTCTACAGGATAAAGTTGCCGGTCTCATGGCTGTGTATGGAATGGGGATTCTAGGGGCGGGGATTATGATCAAACTGATGTTAGGAAGCTCTTCGCTGGAACTGTCAGCATCAATACAAGCTTTGGGATTTTTATTGGCGTGGGTCATCATCAATGCCGGATCCATTGCCGCTGTTATTTTCGTAGGGTTTCCTTATTTTCTGCTGGTGTATTACAAATTCAAATATCCTGAAGAATACCGAAAACGGGAAGGAAAATCGCTGGAGGATTGGTATGGCAGGCGTTTTTTGAGGCAACACAAGGAGTTGTTGGAAAATGGATAAATCAAAAGAATGGCTGCCGCTTGGCAGCGTTGTTTACCTGGATCAGGGGCTGCAAGGCCCAGCGCCACCCGGGTTTGTGCTTTTCGCGCCTGCGCACGGGCTTTGAACAGGCTCTTGGCGCACAGACCGGGCGGGAGTGAACGGACAAGGAGACAAGGAAAAAAGGGGCTTTCCAGCCCCTTTTTCATTGCCGCGCCTTGTGCAGCAGGTGCATGACCGCCACCAGCAAGGCCCCGGTAGCCAGGCCCGCGCCTGCGTCCAGCAGCAGCGGCAGCAGCGCGCCGGTCAGGCCGCCCGCTGCCTGCCAGCCGTGGGCCAGGTGGTGCAGCGCGGGCACGCCGTGAACGAGGATGCCGCCGCCGACCAGAAACATGGCGGCGGTGCCGGCCACCGTGAGCAGCTTCATCAGCCACGGGGCCAGGCGCAAGATGGCGCGGCCCGCCGCCTGCGCGGCGCGGCTGGCGCGCCGGCTGAGAAACAGGCCCGCGTCGTCGAGCTTGACGATGGCGGCCACCAGGCCATACACGCCTGCCGTCATGATGAGGGCGACGCCCGCCAGCACGGCCAGCTGCGTGGGCAGCGGCTGGCCTGTGACATTGCCCAGGGTGATGGCGATGATTTCGGCAGAGAGCACGAAATCGGTTCGCACGGCGCCTTTGACTTTGGCTTTTTCCAGCGCGGCCAGATCGGTTTCAGCGCGCGCGTCTGCTCCGGGCGCGGCTTCATGCTCTTTTTCATGCCCGCCCAGAAAGCGGTGCGCGAGCTTTTCGGCGCCTTCAAAGCACAAAAAAGCGCCGCCGGCCATGAGCAGCGGCGTGACCAGCCACGGCGCCAGCGCGCTGATGGCCAGCGCGGCGGGCACCAAAATGGCTTTGTTCACGAGCGAGCCTTTGGCCACGCCCCAGACCACGGGCAGCTCGCGGTCGGCACGCACGCCCGCCACCTGCTGGGCGTTGAGCGCCAGGTCATCGCCCAGCACGCCCGCCGTTTTTTGCGCGGAAAGTTTGGTGAGCACGGCCACGTCATCAACGGCGGCGGCGCTTTTGCGGGCGGCCATCTTGGTCATGAGGGCCACGTCATCCAGCACGGAGGCAATGTCGTCAAGCAGGGCAAGCAAGCTGGCGGCCATGAGAAATCCTTGGGTTGAAGTGAAGAATCAAAAGCGGCGTCAAAGCTGTTCGAGATAGGCGGTGATGGGCGCGGTTTCGCTCACGCGGCGCAAGTCGCCAAAGGCGGCGGCCGCTTGCGGATAGCGCGCCTGCAAGGCGTGCAGCCACTGCTTGAGCCGCCCGGCGCGGTGGCGCGGCTGCACGCGCTGGCACACATCGCGCCAGAAGCGCCGCAGCAGCGGCGGCAGCGCCGCCCAGGGCAGCGCGCCGCCGCCTGCAATTTGCAGCGCCAGGCCCGGGTTGGCGACCATGCCGCGCCCGATCATCAGCGCCTGGCAGCCCGTGACGGCGCGGCAGCGGGCAGCGTCTTCGGGCGTGAGGATGTCGCCATTGGCCACCACCGGCACGGCCACGCTGGCGCGGATGTCGGCCACGCGCTCCCAGTGCGCGGGCGGGCGGTAGCCCTGCGCGCGCGTGCGGGCGTGCACCACGATTTCGCCAGCGCCGCCTGCGGCCAGCGCCTGCGCGCATTCAATGGCGCGTGCATCGTCCATGTAGCCCAGCCGCATCTTGGCCGATACGGGCAGGTGTGCGGGCACGGCGCGGCGCACGGCGGCAGTGATGGCGTGCAGCAGCTGCGGCTCGTCCAGCAGCACGGCCCCGCCGCGATGGCGGTTCACCGTTTTGGCCGGGCAGCCAAAGTTCAGATCCACCCCGTGCGGGGAAATGGCCGCCAGGCGCGCGGCGTTTTCAGCCAGGCAGGCCGGGTCTGAACCCAGCAGCTGCGGCCGCAAGGGCACGCCCGCTGGCGTGAAGCCGCCGTTGAGCAGCTCCGGCGCCACGCGCGTGAAGCTGCGCAGCGGCAGCAGCTGGTCGGTCACGCGGATGAATTCCGACACGCAGCGCTGCACGCCGCCCACTTGCGTGAGCGCGTCGCGCAGGGTGCAATCGAGCAAGCCTTCCATGGGGGCCAGAAGAATCGTCATGGCGCTGCAATCGTCGTGGCGGCCCGCCGTCAGAAGCCGCTGCGCAGGCCGCCCGCCGGTTGGCGCTTTCGCAGGCGGGCTGGGCGGGCGTGAGCGCATGCACCAGAGCGCCGGAGCGCGCCCGGAACCCGCCCCTTGCCTTTGCGGCCAGCGCAAAGTTGCGTGCAGACCGGGATGGAAGGCATTATTTCGCTCCTTTATTCATAGCTGTATGTCCTAGTGGAAAGTGCGCAAGGCGGCATTTTGGCCCCTTGAATTTGCTCCTGTTTCTGATGCCGCGAGCCGCCCGGCTCAGGCCACCCTTTGCACCTGCTGCGGCTTGAAGCCGAAGTGGCCGTCGCGCCCCTTGCGCGCGCGGGCGGCCAGGGCGTTGTTCAGGCTGCGGATTTCCAGCACTTCCTCGCGCGCTTTGCCGCCGCGCCCTGTGCCGGTGACGCGGATGCCGCGCGCGTAGCTGGCTGCGCCGGCCAGGGCGTCGCCTTTTTCCAGGGCGATGAGGGTCAGGCCGCGCCCGCCTTTTTCCATCAGCCTGATTTCTTCGAGCGCGAAGGTGAGCAGCCGCCCGCCGGTGGAAACGCAGGCCACGTGCGTGTCCGCCGCGCCGGTTGTCTGCCCGCTTGATGCCTGCCCGCCTGCTGGCGCTTCGCCTGTGTGCACGAGGGCCGGGCGGCAGATGCGGGCGCCTTCGGCCAGGGTGATGAAGCTTTTGCCGCCTTTGTGGCGCGAGAGCATGTGCTCCACCTGCGCCAGAAAGCCGTGGCCGCTGCTGGCGCAAAGCAGCAGCGTGGCGCTGGCCGGGCCGGCGAAGTAGTGCACGGGCTGGCTGCCCGCTTGCAGCTCGATGAGCGTGGTGACGGGCTGGCCGTCGCCGCGCGCGCCGGGCAGGCTGGCGACGGGGGCGCTGTAGACGCGCCCGTCGCTGCCGAAGATGAGCAGGTGATCGACGCTGCGGCACTCGAAGGCGGCATACAGCCCGTCGCCCGCCTTGAAGGCAAAGGCCGCCGCGTCGTGCCCGTGCCCTTGCCGCGCGCGCGCCCAGCCTTGGGCGCTGATGATGACGGTGACGGGTTCATCAGCCACTTTCACCTCGGCCACGGCTTTTTTCTCGGCGTGAATGAGCGTGCGGCGCGCGTCGCCGAATTCTTGGGCGTCGGCCTCGATTTCGCTGACCATCAGGCGGCGCAAGGCGGCAGGGCTGTCCAGAATTTCCTGCAAGGCGGCTTGCTGCTGGCGCAGCTGGGCCAGCTCCTGCTCGATGCGGATGGCTTCCAGCCGCGCCAGTTGCCGCAGGCGGATGTCCAGAATGTCGTCGGCTTGCGCTTGCGTGAGGGCAAAGCGGGCGATGAGCGCGGCCTTCGGTTCGTCGCTTTCGCGGATGATGGCAATCACTTCGTCGATGTTGAGCAGCACGATTTGCCGCCCTTCCAGGATGTGGATGCGCTCGCTCACCTTGCGCAGCCGGTGCTGGCTGCGGCGCGTGATGGCGCCCTGGCGGAAGGCGATCCATTCGGTGAGCATGTGCCGCAGCGGCTTTTGCACGGGCTTGCCGTCCAGCCCTACCACCGTCAGGTTCACGGGGGCCGAGGTTTCCAGGCTGGTGTGCGCCAGCAGCGTTTGCGCCAGCTCTTGCTGGCTGATGGCGCGGCTTTTGGGCGCGAGCACGATGCGCACGGGCGCCTGCTTGCCCGATTCGTCGCGCACTTCGTCCAGCACGGCCAGCAGTGCGGCC
Organism: Ottowia sp. oral taxon 894; assembly: GCF_001262075.1. Classification (GTDB taxonomy): domain Bacteria; phylum Pseudomonadota; class Gammaproteobacteria; order Burkholderiales; family Burkholderiaceae_C; genus Ottowia; species Ottowia massiliensis. The sequence continues at coordinate 1,759,808 of NZ_CP012073.1, forward strand.
TTGAGCTGCGTTTGCTCTTGCGTCAGGGCCTTTTTGCCCGCGCGCACCTTGGGGTTGGTGATTTCTTCGATTTCTTCCAGCACTTTCTGCGTGGAAACGCCCGGGGGCAGCTCGGTCACCACCATCTGCCACTGGCCGCGCGCCAGCTCTTCCACCTTCCAGCGCGCGCGCACTTTCAGGCTGCCGCGCCCGGTGCGGTAGGCGTTTTCGATGTCGCTGGCGGGGCTGATGATTTGTCCGCCGCCGGGGTAGTCAGGCCCGGGCAGGAGGGCAAAAAGCGCTTCGTCGCTCAAGGCCTCGTTGCCAATGAGCGCCACGCAGGCATCGGCCACTTCGCGCAGGTTGTGGCTGGGAATTTCGCAGGCCAGGCCCACGGCAATGCCGCTGGCGCCATTGAGCAGCGCAAAGGGCAGGCGCGCGGGCAGCTGGCGCGGCTCTTCGGCGCTGCCGTCGTAGTTGGGCGCGAAGTCCACCGTGCCTTCGTCTATTTCTTGCAGCAGCAGCTGCGTGATGCGCGACAGGCGCGCTTCGGTGTAGCGCATGGCGGCTGCGCCGTCGCCATCGCGGCTGCCGAAGTTGCCTTGCCCGTCAATGAGCGGGTAGCGCAGCGAAAAGTCTTGCGCCATGCGCACCAGCGCGTCATACGCGGCGCTGTCGCCGTGCGGGTGGAACTTGCCCAGCACGTCGCCCACCACGCGCGCGCTTTTCACGGGCTTGGCCCCGCTGGCCGCGTTGGCGCCCGCAAAGCCCAGCCCCATGCGGCCCATGGCGTAGAGGATGCGGCGCTGCACGGGCTTTTGCCCGTCGCACACATCCGGCAGGGCGCGGCCCTTGACCACGCTCAGCGCGTATTCCAGATACGCCTGCTGCGCGTAGGCCGCCAGCGCCGGGGCGTCATCGTCGCGGCCGGCGCCGGTCTGCGCGCTGAAAAGGTTTTCGTCACTCATGCTGTGCAATCGCTCGTTTTTTGATAGCTGCCCGCACCCATTCCACGGGGACTTCAGGCCAATTGGGGCCTGAAACTGGAGCCGGAAAACAGCCGCCGCAGCCCGGCGGCGGCCTGCGGCAAAAAGGCGCGAGTATGAAGCGCCGAGCCGCGCGCCCTGATGCCCTGATGCGCCCGGCGGCGGGCTACGACGCGGGCGCGTCAGCCTGCGCCCGGCCTGCCGCGTCTGAATCGCTGGCCGGGCCCGGCCCGTCCGCGCCGCTGGCCGCTGGCAGCGCCACGCGCAGCCAGGAAGGCGCGCCCAGCTCCGCCGCCGCAATCGCCGGACTGACCTGCCCCGGCGCCTGCGGGCGGAAGGCGCCATACAGGTGCATCACCTTCTGCACATAGCCTTGTGTCTCGCGGTAGTCCGGCACGCGGTTGCCCGCGCGGCGCACTGCGCCCTCGCCCGCGTTGTAGGCGGCAATGGCCAGGGCGGGCCGCCCTTCAAACTTTTGCAGCAGGTAATTGAGGTGGCGCGCGCCCGCCTCGATGTTGGTGCGCGGATCCGCCAGCCCATCGGCCTGCACGCCGTACTGGCGCGCCGTGGCGGGCATCAGCTGCATCAGCCCCACCGCCCCGGCGTGCGAGACCGCGCCGGGGTTGAAGCTCGACTCCGCCGCCGCCACTGCCTTGAGCAGCCCGTAGTCCAGCGCGTACTTGCGCGCCGCATCGCGCAAGTGCGGCTGCACCGCGTGGTAGCGCGGCGACGCCTCCAGCCGCGCCATGCCCTGCGGCAGCGGCGCATGGCGGTTGATCTCCTTCAGCCGCGTCGTTGCATCCTTGATCTGCGCCAGCCGCTCCATGCTCGCGCCCTTGACCAGAAACTGCCCCGGCGTGCCCAGCGGCTCCGCCGAAAAATAAATGGCCCCCGCCGCGTCCACGTGCATCCACAAATCAGCCCGCGCCTGCACGCTCCAGGCCAGCGCCAGGGCAGGCAGCGCCACGCGGCAAAGCAGGCAGGGCAGTGGAAAAGACGGTTTCATCAATCTGCGATTCGGTTCAAAGGCGCGGGGCCAAGATGTGAAGGCCAGGCTCTGCGCCCCGGTCATGGGCATCCGGTCTTTGTATCAGAAAGAGGTTACAAAATGAATGGAATTGTCAAAACCATCGTTCATTCCCCGGCTTTCTTTGCGCGCAGGCAACAGCCGCTGCGGGCCGCGCACGATATTTGCCCTGGCTATAATCCGCGCTTTCGCCGACTTAGCTCAGTTGGTAGAGCAACGCACTCGTAACGCGTAGGTCGCCAGTTCGATCCCGGCAGTCGGCACCAAAGCTTCAGGCCGCATGGTTTACCGCCATGCGGCTTTTTCTTTGGCCTGCCTGATTTCCAGCCCGCGCGCATACAGCGCGTTGCGGCTGCCGCCGGTGGCCTCGGCGGCCAGGCGGGCGGCGGTTTTCAGCGGCAGCTCGTCCATCAGCAGGCACAGCAGGCGTTCTTCGTCAAAGGCGCGCGGCGCGCGGGCGTGCGGCGCGGGGTGCAGCACCAGAGCGAACTCGCCGCGCTGGCGCTGCGCGTCAGCGGCCAGCCAGGCGGGCAGCTCTTGCGCGGGCAAGGTGGCGATTTGCTCAAACTGCTTGGTCAGCTCGCGCGCCACCGTCACGGCGCGCGCGCCCAGTGCGGCCAGGTCGCCGGCCAGCGCCTGTATGCGGTGCGGCGCTTCCAGCAGCACGACGGCGCGCGGCTCAGCGGCCAGGGCCTCGATGGCTTCGCGCCGCGCGGCGGCCTTGCCCGGCATGAAACCGGCGAAGACAAAGCCCCGGTCATCGCCTTGAGCGCCGCCAGCGGCGCCCGCAACGCTCAAGGCCGCCGTCACGCTGCTGGCGCCCGGCAGGGGCACGATGGCATGGCCTGCGGCGCGCACGGCAGCGGCCAGGCGCGCGCCGGGGTCGCTCACGGCGGGCGTGCCCGCGTCGCTGACAAAAGCCACGCGCTCGCCGCGCGCCAGGCGGGCGATGACGGCTTGCGCGCCTTCGGCCTCGTTGTGCTGGTGCACGGCCAGCAGCGCGCGCGGTTCCACGCCGTAAGCGCCCAGCAACTGGCGGGTGTGGCGCGTGTCTTCGCAGGCAATGGCATCGGCCAGCGCCAGCACGTGCAGCGCGCGCAAGCTGATATCGGCCAGGTTGCCGATGGGCGTGGCCACCATGTACAGCGCCCCTTTCGGATAATGCTGCGCCCCAGCGGCGGCCTGCGCGGCAGGCAAGGCGGCATGCAGGGCGCGGGCGGCAAGCGAAGGCGTGAAAGCGGTCATGGCAGGCAAAGGCGAAAAGGCGCGCGCGGCGCTATGGCAAAAGATGCAGCGGCAAATGCAGCAATGGGTGCGGCAGTGGACAAGGGCGCGGCCGCGCGCTGGCGCAAGCTCCCGCAAGGCCGGTGCAGCGGCAGAAGACGCGGCGCTGGCCCACTTGCAGGCGGCCCGCTTGCGGCTGGTGGCGCGAAATTATGAGACGCCCGGGCGCGGTGGCGGCGAGATTGACCTGATCATGCAAACGCCCGACGGCACGCTGGTTTTCGTGGAAGTGCGCCAGCGCAGCGGCAGCGCCCACGGCGGGGCGGCCGCCAGCGTCGGCGCCCTCAAGCAGCGCCGCGTGGCGCTGGCCGCGCGCCACTTTCTGCGGCGCTACGCCGCGCCGCCGCCTTGCCGCTTTGATGTGGTGGCCATCGAAGGCAGCCGCATCGAATGGTTGCAGGCCGCTTTCCACGCGCCATGAGCGTGGGGGCAAGCCCGGCGACTCAAAAAGAGGAGCAAATCTGGCCGGCAAAAATGCCGTCCAGCGCAAATTCCACTAGGACCTTATGCTATGGATTCAAGAGCTGAATCAGGCGGTGTCTTGCGGGCCTGGAATGCCTGCGCGGCGCTCTGAGGCAGACTCGCTTTTTTGCTTTTGCTCCGCTTTCCGCCATGTCTGAACAACGCATCCAGCAGTATTTCACCGGCAGCGCCGCGCTGCTTGTCCAATGGGCCGGTTCCTTGAGCGCGCCCATTGCCGCCGCCGCGCAAACGGCGCTGGAATGCGTGACCAACGGCGGCAAAGTGCTCACCTGCGGCAGCGCTGCCGCCGCCGCTTTGGCGCAGTACGCCGCCGCCTTGCTCATGGGCGGCCTTGCGCGCGAGCGGCCCGCCCTGCCTGCCCTGGCCCTGGGGGCCGAGGTCGCCACTTTCGCCGCCCTGGCGCAGCGCAGCGAAGGCGTCGGCGCGCTGGCCGCCCAGGTGCATGCCCTGGGCCAGCCCGGCGACGCGCTGATGGTTTTCGCCCACCCGGCCAGCTCTGATCACGCCAGCCTCGCCCTGGCCGTGCAGGCCGCGCACGAGCGTGAAATGCCCGTGATCGCCATGACGGGCGAGGGCGAAGCCGCCGATGCCCTGGGCAGCTTGCTGCTGGCTGCCGATACCCATATCGCCATCGCCCATGCTCACGCCGCCAGCGTGCTGCATGCGCAGCAACTGGCGCTGCACTGCATTTGCGAAAGCCTGGATGCCCTGCTGCTGGGCGACGAGTAGGGACCTGGCCGCGATGGGCAGCTGCGGTTTGAGCGGGCCTGGGTTCCCGGACAGGCCCGGCCCTGCTGCTGGCATGTCACGCATCTTCTTGCCGCCGCAGCAGCTTTTGCAGCGCCACTTTGTCGGCGCGGCGCTGCGCGCCGCTTTGGCGTATGTGCTTGCCCGCCGCGTTCGAGGCGCTGCGCGCGGCCAGCGCCATCGCCACGTGGTTGCGCGGCGGCGGTGCGGCCGCTGAAAGCGCCAGCGGCTGGCGCATGCGTTGCCGTTTCCTGGGATTGCCTTGCGAAGGCCCCTGAAGCCATTCGCGTGAGAGTTGCCTGGCGCTCATGGCGCACTCCATTTCAGAGCCTGTTTGCCCGCCTTGCGGGCTGCGTGTAAGTAAAAAGCGGCGGATTGTGCGGCGCGCCAGCGCCTGCGCCAAGGCGCAGGGCAATATCTCGCTCCGCTATCAATAGCAAGATGTCCTAGTGGAAACTGCGCAGGATGGCGTTTTCATACCCCTGTATTTGCTCCTGTTTCTGATGTCTTCTGGCCGGGAGGGCCAGGCCGGGCATCCATCCGCCGCATTCAGCGCCTGCGTCCGGGGCCGCCGCGCCCGCCTTGGCGTTCACAGCCTTGGCGTTTGTTGCGGGGCGGGTTCTCAAACGTCCACTTCCACCGCGTCGCCGTGGCGCTCCATCAGCTCGCGGCGGGCGGCGGCTTCGCCTTTGCCCATCAGGCGGTTCATGTGCTCGGCGGTGGCGGCTTCGCCCAGGGGGCCGAGGCGCACGGGCATCAGGCGCCGGGTGTCGGGGTTGAGGGTGGTTTCCCAGAGCTGTTCGGCGTTCATTTCGCCCAGGCCCTTGAAGCGGCTGATGGTCCATTTGCCTTCGGGCACGCCTTCCTTGCGCAGCTTGTCGAGGGTGGCGTCCAGTTCGGCCTGGTCCAGCGCGTAGAGCTTGGCGGCGGGCTTTTTGCCGCGCGCGGGCGCGTCGATGCGGAAAAGCGGCGGGCGGGCCACGAACACATGGCCCGCGTGGATGAGCGCGGGAAAGTGCCTGAAAAACAGGGTGAGCAGCAACACCTGGATGTGCGAGCCGTCCACGTCGGCGTCAGAGAGGATGCAGACTTTGCCGTAGCGCAGGCCCAAGAGGTCGGGGGTGTCGCCCGCGCCGTGCGGGTCCACGCCCAGCGCCACGGCGATGTCGTGGATTTCGGTGTTTTTGAACAGCAGGTCGCGCTCCACTTCCCAGGTGTTGAGCACTTTGCCGCGCAAGGGCAGGATGGCCTGGGTTTCCTTGTCGCGGCCCATCTTGGCGCTGCCGCCGGCGCTGTCGCCTTCGACCAGAAAGATTTCGTTGCGGGCGGTGTCGCGGCTTTCGCAGTCGGTGAGCTTGCCGGGCAGCACGGCCACGCCGCTGCCTTTGCGCTTTTCCACTTTCTGGCTGGCGCGCTGGCGCGTTTGCGCGGCGCGGATGGCCAGCTCGGCCAGGCGCTTGCCGTGTTCCACATGGGCGTTGAGCCACAGCTCCAGCGCGGGGCGCACGTAGCCGGACACCAGGCGCAGCGCGTCGCGGCTGTTCAGGCGCTCCTTGATTTGCCCCTGAAACTGCGGGTCGAGCACCTTGGCCGAGAGCACATAGCTGGCGCGGGCGAACACGTCTTCGGGCATGAGCTTGACGCCTTTGGGCAGCAGCGCGTGCAGTTCGATGAAGTTCTTGACGGCGTGAAACAGCCCGTCGCGCAGGCCGCTGTCGTGCGTGCCGCCAGCGGGGGTGGGGATCAGGTTCACATAGCTTTCGCGCACGGGCTGGCCTTCTTCGGTAAAGGCCACGGCCCACTCGGCGCCTTCGCCTTCGGCAAAGCTGCCGTCGTCGCGGCCGGCGTGGCCCGCGCCTTCAAACACGGGAATCACGGCGTCGGCGGGCAGCGTTTGCATCAGGTAGTCGCGCAGGCCGCCCTTGTATTGCCAGCTTTGCCGCGTGCCGCGCTTTTCGTCGATGAAAGTGACGCTCACGCCGGGCATCAGCACCGCCTTGCTGCGCAGCAGGTGCGTGAGTTCGGCCAGGGGCAGCGCGGCGCTTTCAAAGTAGCGGGCGTCGGGCCACACGCGCACGGTGGTGCCTTGTTTGCGGTCGCCCGCCGCTGCGCCGCCGTCATGGGCGGGGCGCACGGTCAGCGGCTCGGCCACGTCGCCACCCGCAAAAGCCAGGTGCGCCACTTGTCCGTCGCGCCAGATCGTGGCCTCCAGCCGGGTGGACAGCGCGTTGGTCACGCTCACGCCCACGCCGTGCAGGCCGCCGGAAAAGCTGTAAGCGCCGCCCGCGCCCTTGTCGAACTTGCCGCCCGCGTGCAGGCGCGTGAACACGAGTTCGGCCACGGGCGCGTTTTCTTCCGGGTGCAGGCCGAAAGGAATGCCGCGCCCGTCGTCTTCCACGCTGACCGAGCCATCGGCGTGCAGCGTGAGCTTGATGCGCTTGCAAAAGCCAGCCAGGGCCTCGTCGGCGGCGTTGTCAATCACTTCCTGAATGATGTGCAGCGGCGTGTCGGTGCGCGTGTACATGCCGGGGCGCTGCCGGACAGGCTCCAGCCCCTTGAGCACGCGGATGGAGCTTTCGGCATAGGCGGGTGTGGACATGGCGTGAAGGTGTTGCGGTGGCGAAAAAAGAAAGCCCGCCACGGCGGCGGGCGGGCATGAAAGGGCGGGCATGAAAAATGGGCGGGCCAGCGGGCCGGCCGCTTATTTGGCGATGCGCCAGCCTTCCTTGCTCTGGCTGTCTTTGAGCAGCAGCACGCGGCCCATGTTGGCGAAATAGCTGTTGCCGCCGCGCGTGGCGGCCATCATCACGCTGCCATCGGGAAAGCTGGCGGAAAACATTTCGGCCACTTTTTTGTCGGGCGAAAGCAGCACATACACGGCCAGCGCGGGGTTGTCAGGGTCAGTCAGGCGGATGTCGGCCACGTCAAACACCTGCACGCAGGCCTTGCGCAGCTTGGACCACGTTTGCCCGGCCGAGGGCAGGCAGTCGCTTGGGTCGCGCCCGCTGCCCGCCAGCGGCGCGGCTGGCGCCAGGTCTGCCTTGGCCACGGCTGGGGAATTGGCCTGGGCCTGGGCCTCGGCCCCGGAGCCAGTTGAAGAGGCGGCCTTCGGGGCCGTGGCGCCGCAGCCAGCCAGCAGGGCCGCCACGGCAGCCAGCGCCATCAAGCGTTTGTGAGACATGGGAACGCTCCTTTTCAAAAGAAAGCGGCAGATTTTATCTGCGCGCAGGTGCGGCGCGCGCCGCCAAAATCGCCTCGAAAACGCCTCGAAAACCGCAGTCAAGGCAGCCGGAATTTCCATTTGTTTCATGAAGCAAATAATCGACGGCGCGTTCATTGAACAAAGCGGCGCATTCAGCGTATCCGGCAAATCTTTCCCGGGCTTCCGAGAGCGTCCGTCTGCAAAAGACAGCCGGGAAGAAACGGCCGGATCATGCGGAAAACAAGCAGGCGGAAGAAAGAATGCCAGCCCGGGCGGTATTTTCCAAAGCAAGGCCGAATTCCTCATGGCGGCGCAATGGCGCCGCAAATGAAATTCACGCCGCCTGATATTGGTGAATATCCAATTCAATCTGCATCATGAAGCCCATTGCTTCATGACTCTGGCGGGCCTGCCTGGCCGCCGCCGTTTGCCGCTATGCTTTTGCCCGCCTTTGCCCGCCCGCCCTTGCCCGCCCGCCCTTGCCATGAACGCCCCTGCCGCGCTGCGCCGCCTGCCTCTTTATCTGGACTTGATCCGCTGGAACCGGCCTGCGGGCTGGCTGCTGCTGCTGTGGCCTACGCTCGGGGCGCTGTGGCTGGCGGCGGGAGGCTTTCCGGGCTGGCACCTGCTGGCGGTGTTCACGCTGGGCACCATCCTCATGCGCAGCGCGGGCTGCTGCGTCAATGACGTGGCCGACCGCGAGTTTGACCGGTACGTCAAGCGCACGGCGCAGCGCCCCGTGACCAGCGGGCGCATGCGCGCACGCGAGGCGCTGGCCGTGGGCGCGGCGCTGGCGCTGGCGGCGTTCGCGCTGGCGCTGACGACGAACGCCGCCGTGGTCAGATGGTCTTTCGGCGCGCTGGCCATCACGCTGGCCTACCCCTACGCCAAGCGTTTCGTGGCCATGCCGCAGGCCGTGCTGGGCGTGGCCTTCGGCTTTGGCATTCCCATGGCCTATGCCGCCACGCAAGGGCAGGTGCCGCCGCTGGCCTGGGCGCTGATGGCGGGCAACCTGTGCTGGGTGCTGGCGTATGACACCGAATACGCCATGGTGGACCGCGACGATGACCTGAAGATAGGCATCAAGACCTCCGCCATCACCCTGGGGCAGCGGGACGTGGCGGCCATCATGGTTTTCTACTTGCTCTACCTGGCCATCTGGGGCGCGGCGCTGGCGCTGGCGGCGCCGCCTGCCGTAACGGCGCTGACGCTGGCGGCGGCCCTGGCGCAAGTGGCCTGGCACTACACGCTGATTCGCGCCCGCGAGCGCGGCGGATGCTTTCGCGCCTTCAGCGCCAACCACTGGCTGGGCCTGACGCTGTTTGCGGGCCTGGCGGTCGGGCTGGCCGTCCGTCCGGCGTCCTGAGCGCGAGCGCGCTCCCGGCCATGAAGCCCAAAAGGCGAACGAGCAAAAGTCGCAGGCCGCGCGAACGCAGCGAGACAGCAAGCCGTCATGAATGGGATATTTGCTCTTTTATCCATAGCATGAGGTCCTAGAAGAACGTGCGCTGGCTGGTGTTTTGAACCCCTTATATTTGCTCCTGATTTTGCTGCTTTTGCCTGGGCGGGCGGTGTCATCCAAAACGCCTGCCTTGGTGGGCGGATTGACGCCCGGCACGCTCTCACGGTCAGGCTATGGAAAGATCTTGAGACACACGGACTGCCCGCAGCCTGGCTGCCACCTGGCCACCTAAAATCCGACGCTTGAGTTCAAGGAGAAACTTGCTATGGGTACCTTTTCAATTTGGCACTGGCTGATCGTGCTGCTCATCGTGGTGATGGTGTTCGGCACCAAAAAGCTCAAGAACATTGGCACCGATCTGGGCAGCGCCGTCAAGGGCTTCAAGGAAGGCATGAAAGAAGCCTCGGCAGACGAGGCGCAGCAGCCTGCTGCCGGGCAAGTGACCAACGCCGCCAGCAAGGCGTCCGCCGACGCGATTGACGTGCAGGCCAAGGAAAAAAGCTGACCGCCGCTTGGGCCCTGTTGCCTTGTTGATTTGCAAGCATGCTTGACCTCGGCATTTCCAAAATGGCGCTCATCGGTGCGGTGGCGCTGGTTGTCATCGGCCCCGAAAAGCTGCCGCGCGTGGCCCGCACCGTAGGCACGCTGCTCGGGCGGGCGCAGCGCTATGTGGCTGACGTGAAAAGCGAAGTCAATCGCGCGATGGACCTGGAAGAACTCAAGAAGATGAAAGAGTCCGTCGAGCAGGCGGGCCGTGAGGTTGAGCAGTCCATCCACAAGGCGCAAGCCGAAATGGATGCCCAGTGGCGCAGCACGAAGGCCGCGCTGCAAGGGGCAGGCCACGCGCCAGACGCGCATGCCGCAGGCGGCAGCGACGAAGAAGACGCCTGGCCGCCGCCGCCGCAGTACCGGCACCCCGGCAAGAAATGGCGCCTCCGGCGCAGCGCCACGCCGCAATGGTTCAAGGCGCGCGCGGGTGTGCGGCGGCAAGTGCAATCGGGCGCGGCGCGCATGGTGCGCTACCGCCCGAAAAAGCGGTGACGCGCCGCGCGATTCAGTCGCGCGATTCAGCCGGACGAGCAGACAGTCCAAACCGATTCAAGAGGCGGCCCTGATGCCGCCTTCGCTTTCATGAACCAGGCCAACAAACCCGATCCTGATGCGCCAGAAGACGAGCTGGCGGGCACCGAGCAGCCCTTCGTGGCGCACCTGATGGAGCTGCGCAGCCGGCTGGTCAAGTCGGCGCTGGCGGTGATTGCGGTGGCCATCGCCCTGGGCTTTTTCCCCGGCGCCAAGGCGCTGTATGACTGGCTGGCCGCGCCGCTGGTGGCGCACTTGCCGCAGGGCGCGACGATGATTGCCACTTCGGTCATCTCGCCCTTCATGGTGCCGCTGAAAATTTTGCTGATGACGGCTTTTCTGGCGGCGCTGCCCGTGGTGCTGTATCAGGCGTGGGCTTTCATTGCGCCGGGGCTTTATTCGCATGAAAAGCGGCTGGTGCTGCCGCTGGTGGTGTCCAGCACGCTGCTGTTTTTGGCCGGTGTGGCGTTTTGCTACTACGTGGTGTTTGGCACGGTGTTTGCCACCATCCAGAAGCTCGCGCCGGCCAGCATCACGGCCGCGCCCGACATCGAGGCCTACCTGAGCTTTGTGCTCACCATGTTCATGGCCTTCGGGCTGACGTTTGAAGTGCCCATCGTCGTGGTGGTGCTGGTGCGCCTGGGCGTGGTGTCGGTGGCGCAGATTCGCAGCTTCCGGCGCTATTTCATCGTGCTGTCTTTCATCATCGCCGCCATCGCCACGCCGCCCGATGTGGTGTCGCAGCTGGCCCTGGCCTTTCCCATGTGCCTGCTCTACGAGCTGGGCCTGTGGGTGGCGCGCCTGATTGCGCCCAAGAGCGAGGAAAACGCCGACGCGGGCGAATCCGCAGAGCGCTTGCCTGCGCAAACCCCGGAATGAGGCTCTTCCGTCTTGCCCCGGGCAGATCGGAGTGAGCGGTTTGCGTCAAAAACAGGAGCAAATTCAGGGGGTAGAAAAACGATCTTGCGCAGATTCCACTAGGACATCATGCTATGGATACGGGAGCGTGAATGTGGCCTTGGTTGCGCCGCTGGCAGCGCGTGTGTTTGAAAGCTGCTTGCGTTCAGGGGCTGAGCTGAAACCCGTCGATACAATCCGCCAGCCTCGCAGGCAGCTCTGATGCAGGGCGCTGGCTTTCAGCCTGCGGGAAGCGTCTCTTTCAGGCTCTACCCAAGGAATCCAGCCCATGCAACCCTGGCAGCAGAACTACGACGCGGCGGGCAATATCTGGCTTTCAGCCCTGGCCGCGCTCATTCCCATCGTCTTTTTCTTTCTGGCGCTGACCCGCTTGCGCATGAAAGGCTATGTGGCCGGCACGGCGGTGGTGCTGCTGGCGCTGGGCGTGGCGCTGTTTTTCTATCAAATGCCGCTGGCCTCGGCGCTGGCGGCGGCGGTGTATGGCTTTTTCTACGGGCTGTGGCCGATTGCCTGGGTGATTTTTGGCGCGGTGTTTCTCTACAAGGTGTCGGTCAAGACGGGGCAGTTCGACATCATCCGCGCCTCCATCCTCTCCATCACGCAAGACCAGCGGCTTCAGCTCATTTTGGTGGGCTTTTGCCTGGGCGCGTTTCTGGAAGGGGCGGCGGGCTTTGGCGCGCCGGTGGCCATTACGGCAGCGCTGCTGGTGGGGCTGGGCTTTCAGCCGGTGTATGCGGCGGGGCTGTGCCTGATTGCGAATACAGCGCCGGTGGCGTTTGGCGCGATGGGCATTCCCATCACGGTGGCGGCCGAGGTGTCGGGGCTGAGCGCCCTGTCCATTGGCCGGGTGGCGGGCACGCAGCTTTCGCTCATCATCATTCCGGTGCTGCTGTGGGTGATGTTCATCATGGACGGCTGGCGCGGCGTGCGGCAGACTTGGCCGGCCGTGCTGGTGGCGGGCAGCTCGTTTGCCGTGACGCAGTTTCTGACGGCCTGGCTCATCGGGCCGGAGCTGCCCAATATCACTTCGTCCATCGTGTCGCTGGTGGCGCTGACGGTGTTTCTGAAAAAGTGGCAGCCCGCTTATATCTTCCGCTTTGAAAACGGGGCGGGCGGCGGGCAGGCGCAGGGCGCAAGCGCCGCGCAGGCGCCGCTGACCACGGGGGCCATCATCAAGGCGTGGTCGCCTTTCATTTTTCTGACGGTGATGGTCACCCTCTGGAGCCTGGCGCCGTTCAAGGCGCTGTTTGCCGCTGGCGGCGCGCTGCAAGGCTGGGTCATCAAGATTCCCGTGCCCATGCTGGATCAGCTGGTGCAGAAGATGCCGCCCGTGGCGGCCGCGCCCACGGCCTACGGCGCGGTGTATGTCTTCAACTGGTTTTCCGCCGTGGGCACGGCCATCGTGCTGGCGGCAGTCATCAGCATCCTCTTCCTGCGACTCAAGCCGGCGGCGGCCTGGCAGACGGCGGGCGAAACCTTGCGCGAGCTGCGCTTGCCCATTTACTCCATCGGCATGGTGCTGGCCTTTGCCTTCGTGGCCAACTATTCGGGCCTGTCGGCCACGCTGGCGCTGGCGCTGGCGCACACGGGCAAGGCGTTTTCCTTTTTCTCGCCCTTTCTGGGTTGGGTGGGCGTGTTTCTGACCGGCTCCGACACATCGGCCAACGCCTTGTTTGGCGCTTTGCAGGCCACCACCGCGCAGCAGCTGGGCCTGCCTGAAGTGCTGACCGTGGCGGCCAACACCACGGGCGGCGTGACGGGCAAGATGATTTCGCCGCAGTCCATTGCCATTGCCACGGCGGCCGTGGGCCTGGCGGGCAGGGAGTCGGATCTGTTTCGCTTCACCGTCAGGCACAGCCTGATGTTCGCGGCGGTGATCGGCGTTCTCACCACGCTGCAAGCCCATGTATTGACTTGGACCCTTCCGGGAAATTGAATTTGAAAGCCGGAAACCGAAAGAGGAAAAACACCATGATCATTTCATCCACCACCGACTACCGCGAAGCGGCCCGCCGCCGCCTGCCGCCTTTTTTGTTTCACTACATCGACGGCGGCGCGTATGCCGAGCACACGCTGGGGCGCAATGTGTCCGACTTGGCGCACGTGGCCTTGCGCCAGCGCGTGCTGCAAAAAGACATGTCCAACCTGGAGCTGGGCATCGAGCTGTTCGGTGAAAAACTTTCCATGCCCGTGGCGCTCTCGCCCGTGGGGCTGACGGGCATGTATGCCCGCCGGGGCGAAGTGCAGGCCGCCCGCGCGGCCGAAAAAAGGGGCGTGCCCTTCACCATGTCCAGCGTGTCGGTGTGCCCGATTGAGGAAGTAGTGCCTGCCATCAGGCGGCCCATGTGGTTTCAGCTTTACGTGCTCAAGGATCGCGGCTTCATGAAAAACGTGCTGGAGCGCGCCAAGGCGGCCGGCTGCTCCACGCTGGTTTTCACCGTGGACATGCCCACGCCCGGCGCGCGCTACCGCGACGCGCACTCGGGCATGAGCGGCCCCTACGCCGCCTTGCGCCGCTACCTGCAAGCCGTGCTGCACCCGCAGTGGGCGTGGGATGTGGGCGTGCAAGGCCGTCCGCACGATCTGGGCAACATCTCCACCTACAAGGGCCACGCCGTGGCGCTGGAAGACTACATCGGCTATCTCACCGCCAACTTCGACCCGTCCATTTGCTGGAAAGACCTGGAATGGATTCGGGAGTTCTGGACGGGGCCGATGGTGGTCAAAGGCATTCTGGACCCCGAAGACGCGCGCGAAGCCGTGCGCTTTGGCGCAGACGGCATCATCGTCTCCAACCACGGCGGCCGCCAGCTGGACGGCGTGCTCTCCACCGCCCGCGCCCTGCCCGTCATTGCCGATGCCGTCAAAGGCCAAATCAAAATTCTGGTTGACAGCGGCATCCGCACCGGGCTGGATGTGGTGCGCATGCTGGCCCTGGGCGCTGACTGCACCATGATTGGCCGCGCCTACATCTACGCCCTGGCCGCCGCAGGCGAAGCGGGCGTGGAAAACCTGCTGACGCTGATGGAAAAAGAAATGCGCGTGGCCATGACGCTCACCGGCGCACGCACCATTGCCGACATCACGCCCAGCTCACTCGTGCCGGAAAGCGACTGAAGGCAGGCTTCACATCCTCAGCACCCGCAAGAACGTCGCAGATGCGGCCTGCTTGCGCGCCGCCGCGCTCATCTTGGCTCTGGCGCGCCAGATAGATGCCACCAGCCAGACAGGCGAGGGGCCGGGCAGCCCGTTCAGGCGGAAGCGGAAAAGCGGGGTTGGCCCTTGCCGGGTCTGCCAGCAGCTGCGGTTCAGGGCCAAAAACGCTGCAAGTCCTAGTGGAATCAGCGCAAGCAGCTATCTTTTTCATAGTGAACATGCTCCTGGAATCTCTCTTGATGGCGCTGGCTGACGCACTGCGCGCCCGCCGCTGGATGCTGGCCACGGCGGAAAGCTGCACGGGCGGCCTGATCGCAGGCGCTTGCACGGAAATGGCCGGCTCCAGCGAGTGGTTCGAGCGAGGCTTTGTGACCTATAGCAACGCCGCCAAGAGCGAATTGCTGGGCGTGCCCGCCAGCCTGATTGCCCGGCACGGCGCTGTCAGTGAACCCGTGGCGCGCGCGATGGCTGCCGGAGCGCTGGCGCATTCACATGCGCAAGTGAGCGTGGCGGTGACCGGCATCGCCGGACCGGGCGGCGGCAGCCTTGAAAAGCCGGTGGGCACCGTGTGGCTGGGCTGGCAGGTGAAGGATGCGGGCTTTGCGCAGCGCTGCCACTTCAGCGGCGACCGGCATGCCGTGCGCGCTGCCACTGTGACGCACGCGCTGCAAGGCGTGCTGGACCGGCTGCGCCAGGAGCCGTTTTCATGACTGGGGCGCACTGAAAAGAACAGGACGCTGCACCACGGCGGCCAGTTGCTGGCGATCGCGGGCGTTTTTCCAGCGCCAGGCCCAATTGCCTTCCAGCGCCCACGGCCCCAGTGTGACGATGGCGCGCCGCGCGCCGCTTTGCATCGTGCGAATCTTGGG
>NZ_CP012073.1:1785000-2925783 GCF_001262075.1 Ottowia sp. oral taxon 894
GCGAATGCTGACATGAGTAGCGTTAAAGCGGGTGAAAAGCCCGCTCGCCGTAAGCGCAAGGTTTTCTATGCAACGTTCATCGGCGTAGAGTAAGTCGGCCCCTAAGGTAAGGCAGAGATGCGTAGCTGATGGGAAACAGGTTAATATTCCTGTACCGATGTGCAGTGCGATGTGGGGACGGATCTTAATAGGTTGTCCGGGTTTTGGATATCCCGGTTTAGGTGGAAGTAGGTGTGCATCAGGCAAATCCGGTGCATATGTGCCCAGGCCATCGATCGAGCAAGCTTGCTTGCGAAGCAACTGAACGAGGTTCCAGGAAAAGCCACTAAGCTTCAGCTGCACACGACCGTACCGCAAACCGACACTGGTGCGCGAGATGAGTATTCTAAGGCGCTTGAGAGAACTCAGGAGAAGGAACTCGGCAAATTGACACCGTAACTTCGGGAGAAGGTGTGCCCTAGTAGTGTGATGAGAACATCTGAGCATGAATGGGTTGCAAAAAATAGGTGGCTGCGACTGTTTATTAAAAACACAGCACTCTGCAAACACGAAAGTGGACGTATAGGGTGTGACGCCTGCCCGGTGCTGGAAGATTAAGTGATGGGGTGCAAGCTCTTGATCGAAGTCCCAGTAAACGGCGGCCGTAACTATAACGGTCCTAAGGTAGCGAAATTCCTTGTCGGGTAAGTTCCGACCTGCACGAATGGCGTAACGATGGCCACACTGTCTCCTCCTGAGACTCAGCGAAGTTGAAATGTTTGTGATGATGCAATCTCCCCGCGGATAGACGGAAAGACCCCATGAACCTTTACTGTAGCTTTGTATTGGACTTTGAACAGATCTGTGTAGGATAGGTGGGAGGCTTTGAAGTGGTGACGCCAGTTGCTACGGAGCCGCTGTTGAAATACCACCCTGGTGTGTTTGAGGTTCTAACCTGCGTCCTTGAATCAGGACGGGGAACAGTGCATGGTAGGCAGTTTGACTGGGGCGGTCTCCTCCCAAAGCGTAACGGAGGAGTTCGAAGGTACGCTAGTTACGGTCGGACATCGTGACGATAGTGCAATGGCGCAAGCGTGCTTAACTGCGAGACTGACAAGTCGAGCAGGTGCGAAAGCAGGACATAGTGATCCGGTGGTTCTGTATGGAAGGGCCATCGCTCAACGGATAAAAGGTACTCTGGGGATAACAGGCTGATACCGCCCAAGAGTTCATATCGACGGCGGTGTTTGGCACCTCGATGTCGGCTCATCTCATCCTGGGGCTGTAGTCGGTCCCAAGGGTATGGCTGTTCGCCATTTAAAGAGGTACGTGAGCTGGGTTTAAAACGTCGTGAGACAGTTTGGTCCCTATCTTCCGTGGGCGTTGCAGATTTGAGAAAGCCTGCTCCTAGTACGAGAGGACCGGAGTGGACGCACCTCTGGTGTACCTGTTGTCACGCCAGTGGCATTGCAGGGTAGCTATGTGCGGAAGAGATAACCGCTGAAAGCATCTAAGCGGGAAACTCGTTTCAAGATGAGATCTGCCGGGGATTGATCCCCCTGAAGAGTCGTTCAAGACCAGGACGTTGATAGGCTGGGTGTGGAAGTGCAGCAATGCATTAAGCTAACCAGTACTAATTGCTCGTGAGGCTTGACCCTATAACTTTGATGCTCAATGAAACATCAAGAAAGAGCCGGATGCGTGCAGTCATGATTGAATGCTGATAGAATTCTATGGGTTGACAATGAGTGCGCTTGAATCATGCGAACATTCTGAGCGTTCTTTATTGCAAAAAGTTAAAGCTTGATGACCATAGCAAGGCGGATCCACTCCTTCCCATCCCGAACAGGACAGTGAAACACCTTAGCGCCGATGATAGTGCGGACTCCCGTGCGAAAGTAGGACATCGTCAGGCTCATTGATTGAAAAGCACCCGAATGGGTGCTTTTTTAAACTTGTGCTATACTTAGCAGCTTCGCTGATCGCAGCGAATCCGGTTGAGGAGACTGAGCTAAACCGGGATTTGATGGTCTTTAAAAAGAAGCAGCCGATAAGCGTGGGCATTTGGATTGCGGAGTGCAACGGTTCTGGTAACCGGGCGTCTTGATGGCGCCTCAAATGCTCATGAGACAGAAGTGAAGAACACTTTTATTTCCGTTAATTGAGTCAACT
The DNA here is from genome assembly GCF_001262075.1 of Ottowia sp. oral taxon 894. Taxonomy (GTDB): domain Bacteria; phylum Pseudomonadota; class Gammaproteobacteria; order Burkholderiales; family Burkholderiaceae_C; genus Ottowia; species Ottowia massiliensis. The sequence continues at coordinate 1,787,152 of NZ_CP012073.1, forward strand.
CGAGAGAGTATAAATTTCAAGATCGAACTGTAGAGTTTGATCCTGGCTCAGATTGAACGCTGGCGGAATGCTTTACACATGCAAGTCGAGCGGCAGCGCGGGGCAACCTGGCGGCGAGCGGCGAACGGGTGAGTAATACATCGGAACGTGCCCAGACGTGGGGGATAGCCCGGCGAAAGCCGGATTAATACCGCATGAGATCTGAGGATGAAAGCAGGGGACCTTCGGGCCTTGCGCGTTTGGAGCGGCCGATGGCAGATTAGGTAGTTGGTGAGGTAAAGGCTTACCAAGCCTGCGATCTGTAGCTGGTCTGAGAGGATGATCAGCCACACTGGGACTGAGACACGGCCCAGACTCCTACGGGAGGCAGCAGTGGGGAATTTTGGACAATGGGCGCAAGCCTGATCCAGCCATTCCGCGTGCAGGATGAAGGCCCTCGGGTTGTAAACTGCTTTTGTACAGAACGAAAAAGGCCTGGCTAATATCTGGGTCTCATGACGGTACTGTAAGAATAAGCACCGGCTAACTACGTGCCAGCAGCCGCGGTAATACGTAGGGTGCAAGCGTTAATCGGAATTACTGGGCGTAAAGCGTGCGCAGGCGGTTTCGTAAGACCGATGTGAAATCCCCGGGCTCAACCTGGGAACTGCATTGGTGACTGCGGAACTGGAGTGCGGCAGAGGGAGATGGAATTCCGCGTGTAGCAGTGAAATGCGTAGATATGCGGAGGAACACCGATGGCGAAGGCAGTCTCCTGGGCCTGCACTGACGCTCATGCACGAAAGCGTGGGGAGCAAACAGGATTAGATACCCTGGTAGTCCACGCCCTAAACGATGTCAACTGGTTGTTGGGAATTCATTTTTTCAGTAACGAAGCTAACGCGTGAAGTTGACCGCCTGGGGAGTACGGCCGCAAGGTTGAAACTCAAAGGAATTGACGGGGACCCGCACAAGCGGTGGATGATGTGGTTTAATTCGATGCAACGCGAAAAACCTTACCCACCTTTGACATGTACGGAACTTGCCAGAGATGGCTTGGTGCCCGAAAGGGAGCCGTAACACAGGTGCTGCATGGCTGTCGTCAGCTCGTGTCGTGAGATGTTGGGTTAAGTCCCGCAACGAGCGCAACCCTTACCATTAGTTGCTACGCAAGGGCACTCTAATGGGACTGCCGGTGACAAGCCGGAGGAAGGTGGGGATGACGTCAAGTCCTCATGGCCCTTATAGGTGGGGCTACACACGTCATACAATGGCTGGTACAGAGGGTTGCCAACCCGCAAGGGGGAGCTAATCCCACAAAGCCAGTCGTAGTCCGGATCGCAGTCTGCAACTCGACTGCGTGAAGTCGGAATCGCTAGTAATCGCGGATCAGCATGTCGCGGTGAATACGTTCCCGGGTCTTGTACACACCGCCCGTCACACCATGGGAGCGGGTCTCGCCAGAAGTGGGTAGCCTAACCGCAAGGAGGGCGCTTACCACGGCGGGGTTCGTGACTGGGGTGAAGTCGTAACAAGGTAGCCGTATCGGAAGGTGCGGCTGGATCACCTCCTTTCTGGAATGAATGCACTTTGCGCAAATGTCCACGCTTATCGGTTGTTGGATGGCAATTGCCGGCGGCCGATATGAAGTTCGGGTCTGTAGCTCAGTTGGTTAGAGCACCGTCTTGATAAGGCGGGGGTCGTTGGTTCGAGGCCAACCAGACCCACCACAATCCTGATAGAAGGGGGATTAGCTCAGCTGGGAGAGCACCTGCTTTGCAAGCAGGGGGTCGTCGGTTCGATCCCGTCATCCTCCACCAAAATCTATAGGAGCTTATTCCAAAACAGTTACTGAGATTGTTTTGGAATTGGCTTTTAAAGCCAAGGCTGTTCTTTAACAATTCATAGAGTCGAATCAGCATTGTCGATGCGAGAGCGTCGGCAATCATCTGATTGCATCGCGCCCAATTGAGATTGGGTTTGGCGAAGAATGTGTCAGACGAATGTCTGATAAAGCTTGATGAGCTTTGATTGACGTCAAAGTTATAGGGTCAAGTGAATAAGAGCATGTGGTGGATGCCTTGGCGATGATAGGCGAAGAAGGACGTGATAGCCTGCGATAAGCTCCGGTGAGTTGGCAAATGAACTTTGATCCGGAGATTTCCGAATGGGGAAACCCACCCGAACAGGGTATTTGCTTTTGAATACATAGAAAGCAAAGGCGAACCAAGCGAACTGAAACATCTAAGTAGCTTGAGGAAAAGACATCAACCGAGATTCCGAAAGTAGTGGCGAGCGAAATTGGATCAGCCTTCCAGTGATAGCGCAATCGTTAGCAAAACGAGGTGGAAAACTCGGCCATAGCAGGTGATAGCCCTGTATGCGAAAGCGAATGTGTGGTACTAGACTGGTAACAAGTAGGGCGGGACACGTGTAATCCTGTCTGAATATGGGGGGACCATCCTCCAAGGCTAAATACTCATCATCGACCGATAGTGAACAAGTACCGTGAGGGAAAGGCGAAAAGAACCCCGGGAGGGGAGTGAAATAGATTCTGAAACCGCATGCTTACAAAAAGTCGGAGCCCTTTTGGGTGACGGCGTACCTTTTGTATAATGGGTCAGCGACTTACATTCAGTGGCGAGGTTAACCGAGTAGGGGAGCCGCAGAGAAATCGAGTCCGAATAGGGCGTTTGAGTCGCTGGGTGTAGACCCGAAACCAGGTGATCTATCCATGACCAGGATGAAGGTGCCGTAACAGGTACTGGAGGTCCGAACCGACTGGTGTTGCAAAACCAGCGGATGAGTTGTGGATAGGGGTGAAAGGCTAAACAAACCTGGAAATAGCTGGTTCTCTCCGAAAACTATTTAGGTAGTGCCTCACGTATTGCCTTTGGGGGTAGAGCACTGTTTTGGCTAGGGGGTCATGGCGACTTACCAAACCAAGGCAAACTCCGAATACCAAAGAGCAGAGCGTGGGAGACAGTGCACCGGGTGCTAACGTCCGGACACGAGAGGGAAACAACCCAGACCGCCAGCTAAGGTCCCTAAAATTGGCTAAGTGGGAAACGAAGTGAGAAGGCTAAAACAGTCAGGATGTTGGCTTAGAAGCAGCCACCATTTAAAGAAAGCGTAATAGCTCACTGATCGAGTCGTCTTGCGCGGAAGATGTAACGGGGCTCAAGCCAGTTACCGAAGCTGCGGATGCACAGCAATGTGTGTGGTAGGAGAGCGTTCTGTAAGTCTGTGAAGGCAGTCTGAGAAGGCTGCTGGAGATATCAGAAGTGCGAATGCTGACATGAGTAGCGTTAAAGCGGGTGAAAAGCCCGCTCGCCGTAAGCGCAAGGTTTTCTATGCAACGTTCATCGGCGTAGAGTAAGTCGGCCCCTAAGGTAAGGCAGAGATGCGTAGCTGATGGGAAACAGGTTAATATTCCTGTACCGATGTGCAGTGCGATGTGGGGACGGATCTTAATAGGTTGTCCGGGTTTTGGATATCCCGGTTTAGGTGGAAGTAGGTGTGCATCAGGCAAATCCGGTGCATATGTGCCCAGGCCATCGATCGAGCAAGCTTGCTTGCGAAGCAACTGAACGAGGTTCCAGGAAAAGCCACTAAGCTTCAGCTGCACACGACCGTACCGCAAACCGACACTGGTGCGCGAGATGAGTATTCTAAGGCGCTTGAGAGAACTCAGGAGAAGGAACTCGGCAAATTGACACCGTAACTTCGGGAGAAGGTGTGCCCTAGTAGTGTGATGAGAACATCTGAGCATGAATGGGTTGCAAAAAATAGGTGGCTGCGACTGTTTATTAAAAACACAGCACTCTGCAAACACGAAAGTGGACGTATAGGGTGTGACGCCTGCCCGGTGCTGGAAGATTAAGTGATGGGGTGCAAGCTCTTGATCGAAGTCCCAGTAAACGGCGGCCGTAACTATAACGGTCCTAAGGTAGCGAAATTCCTTGTCGGGTAAGTTCCGACCTGCACGAATGGCGTAACGATGGCCACACTGTCTCCTCCTGAGACTCAGCGAAGTTGAAATGTTTGTGATGATGCAATCTCCCCGCGGATAGACGGAAAGACCCCATGAACCTTTACTGTAGCTTTGTATTGGACTTTGAACAGATCTGTGTAGGATAGGTGGGAGGCTTTGAAGTGGTGACGCCAGTTGCTACGGAGCCGCTGTTGAAATACCACCCTGGTGTGTTTGAGGTTCTAACCTGCGTCCTTGAATCAGGACGGGGAACAGTGCATGGTAGGCAGTTTGACTGGGGCGGTCTCCTCCCAAAGCGTAACGGAGGAGTTCGAAGGTACGCTAGTTACGGTCGGACATCGTGACGATAGTGCAATGGCGCAAGCGTGCTTAACTGCGAGACTGACAAGTCGAGCAGGTGCGAAAGCAGGACATAGTGATCCGGTGGTTCTGTATGGAAGGGCCATCGCTCAACGGATAAAAGGTACTCTGGGGATAACAGGCTGATACCGCCCAAGAGTTCATATCGACGGCGGTGTTTGGCACCTCGATGTCGGCTCATCTCATCCTGGGGCTGTAGTCGGTCCCAAGGGTATGGCTGTTCGCCATTTAAAGAGGTACGTGAGCTGGGTTTAAAACGTCGTGAGACAGTTTGGTCCCTATCTTCCGTGGGCGTTGCAGATTTGAGAAAGCCTGCTCCTAGTACGAGAGGACCGGAGTGGACGCACCTCTGGTGTACCTGTTGTCACGCCAGTGGCATTGCAGGGTAGCTATGTGCGGAAGAGATAACCGCTGAAAGCATCTAAGCGGGAAACTCGTTTCAAGATGAGATCTGCCGGGGATTGATCCCCCTGAAGAGTCGTTCAAGACCAGGACGTTGATAGGCTGGGTGTGGAAGTGCAGCAATGCATTAAGCTAACCAGTACTAATTGCTCGTGAGGCTTGACCCTATAACTTTGATGCTCAATGAAACATCAAGAAAGAGCCGGATGCGTGCAGTCATGATTGAATGCTGATAGAATTCTATGGGTTGACAATGAGTGCGCTTGAATCATGCGAACATTCTGAGCGTTCTTTATTGCAAAAAGTTAAAGCTTGATGACCATAGCAAGGCGGATCCACTCCTTCCCATCCCGAACAGGACAGTGAAACACCTTAGCGCCGATGATAGTGCGGACTCCCGTGCGAAAGTAGGACATCGTCAGGCTCATTGATTGAAAAGCACCCGAATGGGTGCTTTTTTTATTTGGGGATTAGGAAGTGAGACTTGTTCATGGTGAATCTTCTCTTGATTTGGCGGAGCGCTATTTGTTGGCTCAAGATGACTTGACATGGCAAAGCCTCAAAGATGCCTTGAATTTAATTGGATCTCGATGCGTTGATGATGCGGATATTTTTCTCCAATATTCGTGCGCTGAGAACTGGGGGTTTGACGAGGGGAGCATCAAGACGGGGGGATTTAGTATCAGTCAAGGAGTGGGCGTGCGGGCAGTATCTGGTGAGAAAACTGCTTTTGCATATTCTGATAGCCTGTCCAAGCTTGCTGTGATGAATGCGGCTAAAACTGTGCGGATAATGGCGCGCACAGCTCAGACTCCTTCAAAGTCAATTGGTATCAAGGCGGGATGTACGCAAAAAGGCCGTTTGTATGGCGAAGCCAATCCCCTGCTTTCCCTTAACAGTCTTCAGAAGGCTGCCTTGCTGGAACAAGTAGACAGGAAGGCGAGAGCGGTGGATCCGCGTATCGTGCAGGTAATGGCTAGCCTGTCCTCTGAGTGGGAGATTGTGCTCATTGCGCGATTGGATGGAGCCGTAGTTGCTGATGTCAGGCCATTGGTTCATTGTTCCTTGACGGTCATCGCGGAGCAAAACGGTCGACGCGAAGTGGGGTCGGCGGGTGGCGGTGCCAGAAGCGGATTGGAATATTTTTCAGAAGATCAGCTTGACACCTATGTGGCTCGAGCTACTCGAGCAGCCCTGACAAATCTGGAAGCTAGATCTGCTCCTGCTGGTGAAATGACCGTGGTGTTGGGGCCTGGCTGGCCTGGAATTTTGTTGCATGAAGCAGTGGGACATGGATTGGAAGGGGACTTCAATCGCAAAGGGGCCAGTGTCTTCGCGGGCCGGATTGGCGAAAGAGTTGCGGCCCGAGGCGTGACTGTTTGGGATGATGGCACTATATCAGGGCGGCGCGGTAGCCTGAATGTAGATGACGAAGGCAATCCAACGCAAGCCACTCTGCTCATCGAAAATGGCGTTCTAAAAGGGTACATGCAAGACGCCCAGAATGCGCGTCTCATGAAGCAAGCTTTGACGGGTAATGGCCGAAGGCAGGGCTATGCCCACCTGCCTATGCCGAGAATGACCAACACTTATATGGCAAATGGCGATTGCGCACCGGAAGAGGTGATTTCCAGTATTAAAAAGGGCTTGTACGCCGTGAACTTTGCTGGAGGACAAGTGGATGTGACGAGCGGAAATTTCGTTTTTTCAACCAGCGAAGCTTTCTGGGTAGAAAACGGAAAAATTCGTTACCCCGTCAAAGGGGCAACGCTGATTGGCAATGGGCCGCAAGTGCTTCAGAGGATTTCCATGATAGGAAATGATATGCGCTTGGATGCGGGTGTTGGCACTTGCGGCAAACAAGGACAAAGCGTACCTGTGGGCGTGGGCCAGCCCACGTTGCGCATTGAGCAAATGACAGTGGGCGGTACCGCTTGAGGTTGTGTGATTGTTGTTTTTTGGCAGATGACGAAGGCGAAAATCGCTTTCGCTGTCGTCAGATTGCAACAGGCGGGAGGTGGAACGCATCATTTGCTTTGCAGTTTTCACGAGAGTCTGGCCCAATACATATGGCTTCCCGTGCGGGGGGTTGGCTGGGGCCAAATCAACGCGGATGCTAGTGCTTCGCTTGGCCTGCGCCTTATGTGTTTAACCTTGGAGAATTTGCAATGAAAAAATCCCTGATTGCGTTGGCTGTGCTGGCCGCTTCCGGTGCCGTTATGGCCCAATCTTCTGTGACGCTGTATGGCGTTGTTGATCTTGGTGTTGGTCGCGTTGATTACAACCCCGCAACATTGGGCGTAAAGCGTCCGAATGTTAAAACTCAAATGCATGGCAATGCCATTGTAAACAATGGTGCAAGTCGGATTGGCTTTCGCGGTGTAGAGGATCTGGGCGGAGGCCTTAAGGTTGGTTTTAATTATGAGCAATCTATTAATGCAGAAAATGGTGCCGCTATTAGTGGTTATGGGCGCCAAGCTAATGTGTGGGTAGAAGGAGGCTTCGGTCAATTTAAGATGGGACGTGCGTTTACGCCCAGCTATAATGGTATGGAGGTGTGGGAGCTGCTTGGAGCTCCTGGTTATTCTGTGGTCGGTAATACATATGGCTTTGTTGGTCGTAGTTCTGCGCGCAATAATAGCCAATTTAGCTACAAGACACCAGTTTTTGGGGGCTTTAGCGGTGAGATTGGTTTTGTTACGAAGGGCGATTACCACCTCAATGGTAAAAATCATAAGATTGATGCCAACCTGATTTATGCCAATGGACCGCTGGGTGTTGGTTTCTCATATAATAAAGTTAGCAAGGAAAAGGCTAATTACGCGTTAGGGGCCAAATATGATTTTGGCATGTTTACTCTGGCGGCAAGTTATAACGACGCTCGCAATCATGAGGTCGCGGATGATGCAGGAAACGTGCTTGGCGTGAATCGTCGCAGCGGGTTTACGATTGGCGGCTTGGTCAAGTTTGACAATGTGAGCGTGGCCCTTGATGTTGCACGCGATACAAAGCATCAAAACGCTTATGACTCCACTGTGAAGTACAAGAAATACACCAACGCTGTAGTCGAAGCTAAGTACGCTCTGTCCAAGCGCACATTCCTGTATGCAGACTACCTGCGCCTCGATAGCACCAATAACTACGGTGTCGGTCTGCGCCACAACTTCTGATGATGAAGACAGCTTGAAGCTGTGTCAGCTTTGAAAAAGCCGCCTTTGGGCGGCTTTTTCTTTTCTGATTGGTATTTCGCGGTGGCCTCCGGATTGCACTGAGTTGGTGCACAGGTTAATTCTGGTTGTGAAGATAATCTGATGTCTTATTCGGCTGAAGTAATTAATATCTGGATTCGCAGGGAGTGCCAGGCGTTTGCTAGGAATTCGATTGGTTATATAGTTTTGTGCTTAATACAAGGACAGGGCTGCCACAACTCTGAAGTGAAGTCTTGCTGATTGATATTGAGGCTCAGCGACTGATAATCAATGAATGGCAGTGACGTGCTGTTGCCCGCTCGCTTACATGAACTGCTGAAAGGCTTGATAGGGCCAGAGTCATCCCAGAGTTTGTCTGTTCATAACTGAGGGAGGGAACGAGGGCGCGGCTTTGCGCTCAGCCGAAAAGGTGCTGCCATACGGCCTGGATGGCGGCGCGTTCGCTGGCGAAGGCGGGTTCGTTGAAACGGTTGCCGGCTTCGTTGAGGCGGGCGATGTGCTGGGCGTGGCGCAAGGCGCGGTAGGCGTTGGCGGCGGCCTGGCCTGCGCCGGCGGGCAGCAAGGCGGCGGCTTCGGCGCGTTGCAGCAGGGCGATGTTGCCGAGGTTGGGTTCGAGCTGCGGGTGCTGGCGGGCGTGGGCGAGCACGAGGTATTGCACGCTGAATTCGGCGTCGATCATGCCGCCGGCGCTTTGTTTGATGTCGAACACGCCGGGCGGCGTGGCGTGGGCGGCGCGCATTTTGTGGCGCATGGCGGCGATTTCGTCGCGCAGGGCGGGCCGGTTGCGTTCGGCGGTGATGACGGCGTGGCGCACGGCGTCAAAGCGCGGGGCGAGCTGGGGCAGGCCGCAGACGTAGCGGGCGCGGGTCATGGCCTGGTGTTCCCAGGTCCAGGCGGTGTTGCTGCCGCGTTGCTGCTGGTAGCTGGCGTAGGCGGCGAAGCTGGTGACGAGCAGGCCGCTGTTGCCGTTGGGACGCAGGGCGGTGTCGATTTCAAAGAGGTCGCCTTCGCCGGTGCGGGTGGTGAACCAGGTGATGAGCTTGCGGGCAAAGCCTGAGTAGATGTCGGGGGCAGCGGGGTCGTCGTCATCAAAGACGAAGACAAGGTCCAGGTCGCTGCCGTAGCCCAGTTCTTTGCCGCCGAGCTTGCCGTAGCCGATGACGCCCAGCGCGGGCTGACTGCGATGGCGTTTGCGGTAGCGCGCCCAGCACCACTGGATGGCCACGCGCAAGGTGGCGTCGGCCAGGGCGGAGAGGTCGTCGGCGACTTGTTCGACGGTGAGCGCGCCTTCCACATCGCGCGCGAGGGTGCGGAAGACTTCGGCGTGGTGGGCGCGGCGCAGCAGGTCAAGCAGGGTTTCTTCGTCGTCTTCGCCGGTGCTGGCCAGGGCGGCCAGGCGCTCGTGCAGGGTTTGCTCGAAGGCGGCGGCGTCAAAGCGCTGCTGCATGAGGCCGGGGCTGGCGAGTTCGTCGATGACGCCGGGGTGCTGGCGCACGTAGCGGGCGGGCCAGCGGGCGGCGCCCAGCACGCGCAGCAGGCGTTCGTGCACGGCGGGGCGCTCCATGAGCAGGGCCAGGTAGCTTTCGCGGCGCAAGAGCGGCTCCAGCCAGTCGGCCATGCGCAGCACGGCTTCTTCGCTGATGCGGCCTTCGGCCAGCCAGGCGGCGCTGCGGCGCAGCAGGTGCATGAGGCGGGCGTGCGCTTGTTCGCGCAGGGCCTGCACGCGCGGGTGGGTGGCCCAAGCTTGCAGGCGCTGCTGCGCGGCGGGGGGAAGGTGCTGGAGCAGCTCCTGAAGGCCGGGCGGCGCGGTTTCCAGCTGGGGGGCGTTGCGGCTGGCGTCAGGGCGCGCGGCATGGGGCGCTGCGGTTTGTTCAGGCTGGGCGGCGCGGCATTTGTCGCATGGGCGGTGCGCCTGGCTGCCGCCGAGCAGGCTGTCGAATTCGTGCGCGACGACTTCGCGGTGTGCCTGCAAGTCGTCCAGCAGCGCGCCGGTTTGCGCGTAACCCATGCTGCGCGCCAGCCAGTCGAGGTCGGCATCGGCCGTGGGCAGCAGGTGGGTTTGCTGGTCGTCCAGATACTGGATGCGGTGTTCCACGCGGCGCAAAAAGGTGTAGGCGGCGGCCAGCGCCTGTGCGCGGTCTTCGGGCATGAGCGCGGCGCGCGCCAGGCGCGGCAGGGCTTGCAAGGTGGCGCGCGTGCGCAGTTCGGGAAACTGGCCGCCGCGCACCACTTGCAGCAGTTGCACGATGAATTCGATTTCGCGGATGCCGCCGCGCGAGAGTTTCACGTCGCACGCGCCGCCGGGGCGGCCCGCGCTGCGCTTGCTGGCCTGTTCGCGAATTTGGCGATGCAGCGCGCGCAAGGCTTCAAAGACGTTGTAGTCCAGGTATTTGCGAAAGACAAAGGGCAGCACCACGCCGCGCAGTGCCCGCGCGGCTTCGGGCGTGATGCCTTGCGGCGCAACCACGCGGCTTTTGAGCCAGGCCAGCCGTTCCCATTCGCGGCCTTGCACGTGCATGTACTGCGCCAGGGTGTCCAGTGCGCAAACGGCGGGGCCGCTTTTGCCGTTGGGGCGCAAGGCCAGGTCGATGCGAAAGACAAAGCCGTGTTCGGTGACTTCGCCGACCAGCGCGTGTATCTGGCGGGCCACGCGGGTGAAGTATTCCTGCATGCTGACGCTGCCGCGCCCGTCTGCGCGGCCTGCGGTGTCGCCGTCGCTTTCATGCAGATAGATGAGGTCGATGTCGCTGGAGACGTTCAGCTCGCGCGCGCCCAGCTTGCCCATGCCAATCACCCAGAAGGGCACGCGCTGGCCGCGCCCGTTCAGCGGCGCGCCGTGGCGCCCGTCCAGCGCGGCGAAGGCGTGGCGGCAGGCTTCGTCCAGCGCGAATTCGGCCAGCTCGGTCATGGCGCGCGTGACCACTTCCAGCGGGGCCTGCTGCTCGCAGTCCAGCACGGCCAGGCGCTCGACGACCAATTGGCGCGTGATGCGCAAGGCCGCGCCCGTGTCATGCCCCTGCGCGCGCAGTGCGGCAAAGGCGGCGGCCATGCTGGCGCGATCGGGCGCGCCGGGCGCCAGCAGGGGCAGCTCGCCTGCGTAGCGACGGCGCAGGCGCTGCACCAGGCGCGAGTGGGCGGCCAGGCCGTCAAAAAAACCGGCTTCGGCAGGCGGCGCGGGGGGCGGGGAGGCGGGGGGCGTCAGGCCGCAGGCTTGCGGCTGCTCGCAGCCTTGGCAGGCAGAGACCAGATGCTCGGAAAAATCAAGGGCGGGCCAATCAGGGGCTGGCAAATCAGGAGCTGGCGTCTGGGTGCAAGTCATAATTTTTGGCTTCGATGCCAGCCTGGGTGCCCCACTTTGCTTGATTCATTTTTCCGACTTGCCGCCCGCCTGCTGAAAGTGCTGCTGTGGCTGCTGGTGTCGCTGGTGCTGCTGTCATCGGTGGCGTGGGGCTTTTTGCACTGGTTCATTGTGCCGCGTATCGACGATTTGCGCCCACGGCTGGAGCGCCTGGCCTCGCGCGCGATGGGGGCAAGGGTGACGGCCGAGCGCATCGAGGCGGTTTCCAACGGGCTGATTCCCGTCATCACCCTGCACGGCGTGACGGTGCACCCGAACGCGCCGGATGGCGAAAACAGCGCGGATGGCGCAGAAGGCGAAGCCGGGCTGAAAGTGCCGCGCGTGCTGGCCGCCTTTTCCGTGCGCTCGCTCTGGCGCCTGGGCTTTGAGCAGCTGGTGATAGACGGCGCCCAGGTGCAGCTGCGCCGCCGCGCCGATGGCCGCCTGCTGGTGGCCGGGCTGGATGCTTCGGGCGACGCCAGCGCCGACACGCGGCTTGCCGACTGGTTTTTCTCGCAGCCGGAGCTGCTGCTGCAAGGCGGCCAGGTGCGCTGGGTGGACGAAACGCGCGCCGCGCCGCCCGTCACCCTGACCGACGTGAGCCTGCTGTTTCGCAATGGCCGCCGCAGTCACGTCATGCAGCTGCAAGCCACGCCGCAAAAGGAGTGGGGCGAGCGCTTCACGCTGGTGGGGTATTTCCGCCAGCCGCTGCTGTCTTTGCACGCCGGACAGTGGCGGCAGTGGAGCGGGCAGGCCTATGCCGATTTCCCGCGCGTGGACGTGGCGCAGCTGCGCCGCTATGCCCATGCGGGCGATCTGGGCGTGGAACTGCGCGAAGGCCGGGGCGCGCTGCGCGCCTGGGCCAGCGTGCGCGAAGGGCGGCAGGCCGAGGCCACGCTGGATGTGTCGCTGGCCAGCGTTTCCGCCGTGCTGGCGCCGCGCCTGCCGCCGCTGGCCTTGCGCTCGCTGGCGGGCCGCGCACACTGGCAATGGGCCGGCAGCGGCATCTCCCTGCGCACGGAAAACCTGCAATTTGAAGACGCCAGCGGCGCGGTCTGGCCCGGCGGCAATTTCAGCCTGAAGCTGGAAAAAACCGGCGGCCAGCTGCACGCCGACAAGCTCGATCTGGCCGCCCTGGCCCGCCTGGCCGCCGCTTTGCCCTTGGGCGAAGCGGCGCACCAGCACTTGCGCGCGCGCGCCATCCAGGGCCAGGTGGACAGCCTGAACGCCGCCTGGCGCAACGCGCCGCCGCCCGCCGAAGCCGCCACGGCGGATGCCCCCGCCATTGCCGACTGGAGCCTCAAGCTCCGCGCCAGCGCCTTGTCCATCGGGGCCGATGCCGCTTCCGGCACGCCGGGGCTGGACGGCGCCACGCTGGATGTGGACGCCAGCGCCCAAGGCGGCACGGCCGAAGTGCTCATCGCCCGTGGCGGCCTCACTTTCCCCGGCGTGTTTGAAGAGCCGCGCATTGCCCTGGGCCAGCTCAAAACAAAGGCGCACTGGCAAGTGCAAGGCCGCCGCATCAGCGTGCAGGCCGACAGCATTGACGTGGACAGCGCCGACGCCACCGGCCGCTTTGCCGTCCGCTGGCACACCGGCGACGAAGCGGCGGGTCAGCCGCGCTTTCCCGGCGTGCTCGACTTGAAAGGGCGCTTTGCCCGCGCCAATGGCGCGCGCGTACACCGCTACTTGCCGCTGGTCATTCCGCCAGAAGCGCGCCACTACGTGCGCGACGCCGTGCGCGAAGGGCTGGCGCAAGATGTGGACGTGGCCATTCAGGGCGACTTGCGCCATGTCCCGTTTGACGAACCCGGCCAGCACGGCCAGTTCCGTTTTGCGGGCCGCGTGAAAAACGTGCTCATGGCCTACGTGCCCCGCAGCCTCCAGCCCGAAGGCCAGCCCGCCTGGCCGCCGCTGAAAAACCTGGCGGGCCAGCTCATTTTTGAAGGCAACGGCATGCGCGTGGAAAACGCCAGCGCCGACGTGCAAGGCCACCCCGGCTGGCGCTTTGACCAGATTGCCGCCCGCATTGACGACATGGCCCGCGCCGTGGTGCAAGTCAAGGCCCAGGGCCAGGGCGATCTGGCCGCCGCGCTGGGCATCGTGCGCGCTTCGCCCGTGGCAGGCTTCACGCAGCACGCGCTGGACGAGGCCGAAGCCGACGGCAAGGCGCGTCTGGCGCTCTCGCTGAACCTGCCCATCGAGCACATTGAAAAATCCAAAGCCAGCGGCGAAGCCACCCTGGCGGGCAACGCCATCCGCTTCAGCCCCAACGCGCCGCCGCTGACCCAGGCGCAAGGGCGCGTGAGCTTCAACGAACAAGGCTTTGCCCTGCATGACACGCACGCGCAAGCGCTGGGCGGCCCCGTGCGCATCAGCGGCGGCAGCGTGGCGGCTGGCAAAGCAGCCAGTGAAACAGCAGGCAACGCAGCCGATGGCCCCCCCGCCCACAGCGTACGCATCAGCGCCAGCGGCACCGCCAGCGCCGAGGGCCTGCGCCTGATGAAAAACTGGAGCGGCGTGCCGGGCCTGGCCACGCGCGCCAGCGGCAGCGCCAGCTATGAAGTGGCGCTGGGCTTTGCCGATGGCGAGCCTGACGTGACGGTGAAAAGCGATCTGCGCGGCCTCTCATTCAAGCTGCCCGCCCCGCTGGACAAGCCCGCCGCCGATGCCTGGCCCCTGCTCTACGAACGGCGCGCCCTGCCCGGCGGCTTGCAGCGCCTGACCATCCGTGCGGGCAAACGCTTTCGCGCCGAATATGAGCAGCAAAGCGCCAGCCAGGGCGGCCGCGTGCTGCGCGGCGCACTGGCATTGGGCGAGACCAGCGTGCATGCCGCCAGCGCCGCCGCCCTGCCCGCCAGCGGCGTGACCGCCCATGCCGCGCTGGACGCCCTGCCCGCCGCCGAATGGCAAGACGCGCTGGACGCCATCTTCCCCGGCGCCGGCGACGCCCAGGCGGCCCCCGCCTCCAGCGCCTCCAGCAGCTACATGCCCGACCGCGCGCACCTGCACGCGCGCCAGCTCCTCATCGGCCGCCGCACCCTGCACGCCGTGCAGGCCGACGCCGCCCGCCAGGGCAGCCGCTGGAGCGCCAAAGTCCATGCCGACGAACTGGCAGGCCAAATCGAATACCGCCCCGCGCAAGGCCAAGACGCGGGCCTGCTGCGCGCCCGGCTGGAGCGCCTGCACTGGCCCGAGCCTGATGCAGCGCTGCCAGAAGAAGCGGCCACGGCCAGCGCCGAAAAAACCGAAGAAGCCGAAAAAACCGAAGAAAGCGCCAGCGGCGAAGCGCCCGCCCAAACCCTCTCGCGCATTCCCGCGCTCGACATCAGTGTGCAAGACATGCGCCTGCACGGCAAAAACCTGGGCCAGCTGGACATCCGCGCCGTCCATCACGCGTCCGGAAACGCCGCCGAAGGCCAGTGGCAGCTCAACACCTTGCGCCTGCAAAACCCCGACGCCATCTTGAGCGCCCACGGCTCCTGGGCCGCCCCCGCCAAAGGGAGTGCGCGCCGCACCCGGCTGGACTTCACGCTCGAGGCGGCCAACGCAGGCCATCTGCTCGCGCGCCTGGGCATGCCCGACACCCTGCGCGGCGGCAAAGGCCAAATCACCGGCCAGCTGCACTGGAGTGGCTCGCCCGCCGCCCCCCACTACCCCAGCCTGGGCGGCCACCTGCGGCTGGACATGGGCGAGGGCCAATTTCTCAAAGCCGACCCCGGCGCGGCCAAGCTGCTGGGCGTGCTCAGCCTGCAAGCGCTGCCGCGCCGCCTCACGCTGGATTTCCGCGACCTGTTCAGCGCCGGTTTCGCCTTTGACCAGGCCAGCGCCGACGTCAGCGTGGCCGCCGGTGTGGCCCGCACCACCAACTTGCGCATCAGCAGCGCCAACGCCACCGTGCTCATGCAGGGCAGCGCCGACATCGCCCGCGAAACGCAAGACCTCACCGCCCTGGTCATGCCCGAAATCGACGCCGGCAACGCCGCCCTGGCCACCGCCTTCGTCAATCCTGCCGCCGGCGCCATCGCCTTCATCGCCCAGCTCGCCTTGCGCAAGCCCCTCTCGCGCGCCGCCATGCGCGAATTCCGCATCACCGGCAGCTGGAGCGACCCCGTCGTGCAGCAGATCGAGCGCAAGGAAGAACGCAAGGACGAAACGCCCGCCGAACCCCAGGCCACATCCGGCGGATAGCTTGTTTTTGCTCCTTTATCAATAGCATGAGGTCCTAGTGGAAATTGCGCAGGGGCCGTTTTCCGGCCGTTAAATTTGCTCCTCTTTCTGAACAAGACGCTTGGCTGGCGTGCGCAGGCTGCGTGAAATAATCCGCGCCCGTCCGGCTGCCGGCATGGCGCCGGGCTTTTCGTTTCAGGAAAGCGACTTCCCATGATTCTTGTCACCGGCGGGGCCGGTTTCATCGGCAGCAATTTCGTGCTCGACTGGCTGGCCGCCGGCAACGAGCCTGTGCTCAACCTTGACAAGCTCACCTACGCGGGCAATCTGGCCAATCTGGCCAGCCTGCAAGGCGATGCGCGCCACGTTTTCGTGCAGGGCGACATTGGCGACAGCGCCCTGGTAGCCCGCCTGCTGGCCGAACGCCGCCCGCGCGCCATCGTCCACTTTGCCGCCGAAAGCCATGTGGACCGCTCCATTCACGGCGCGCAAGACTTCATCGCCACCAACATCGTCGGCACCTTTGGCCTGCTCGAAGCGGCCCGCACCTACTGGCTGGCGCTGGATGAGGCGGACAAGGCGGCTTTCCGCTTTTTGCACGTTTCCACCGACGAGGTGTACGGCACGCTCGCGCCCGATGCGCCCGCCTTCACCGAAAAGCACGCCTACGAACCCAACAGCCCCTACAGCGCCAGCAAGGCCGCCAGCGACCACCTGGCGCGCGCCTGGCATCACACCTACGGGCTGCCGGTGCTGACCACCCATTGCAGCAACAACTACGGGCCGTATCACTTTCCGGAAAAGCTCATTCCGCTGATGATCGTCAACGCCCTGGCGGGCAAGCCGCTGCCCGTGTATGGCGATGGCCAGCAAGTGCGCGACTGGCTCTACGTGAAAGACCATTGCAGCGCCATCTGCCGCGTGCTGCAGGCGGGCCGCGCGGGCGAAACCTACAACGTGGGCGGCTGGAACGAGAAAACCAATCTGGCCATCGTGCACACCATTTGCGATTTGCTCGACGAAATGCGTCCGCGCCCCGATGGCCGCAGCTACCGCGCGCAAATCACCCACGTGCAAGACCGCCCCGGCCACGACCGCCGCTATGCCATTGACGCGCGCAAGATCGAGCGCGAGCTGGGCTGGCGGCCCGCCGAAACCTTTGACAGCGGCATCCGCAAAACCGTGCGCTGGTATCTGGACAACCCCGAATGGGTGCAAGGCGTGCAAAGCGGCGCCTACCGCGAATGGGTGGCCGCCCAATACGGCCATGAAGGCGCAGACGCACACACGGGAGCGGCCTCATGAAAATCCTGCTGCTGGGCAAAAACGGCCAGGTCGGCTGGCAATTGCAGCGCGCCCTGGCCCCGCTGGGCGAAATCGTGGCGCTGGAGCGCAAGGACGCAGGCGGCGATCTGGCAGACCCGCAAGGGCTGGCCGCTGCCGTGCGCGCCGCAAAGCCGCAAGTCATCGTGAATGCTGCCGCCTACACGGCCGTGGACAAGGCCGAAAGCGAGCCGCAGCTGGCCCGCCTCATCAACACCGAAGCGCCCGCCGCCCTGGCCCGCGAAGCCGCCGCCAGCGGCGCGCTGCTGGTGCACTACAGCACCGA
Source organism: Ottowia sp. oral taxon 894 (assembly GCF_001262075.1). Classification (GTDB taxonomy): domain Bacteria; phylum Pseudomonadota; class Gammaproteobacteria; order Burkholderiales; family Burkholderiaceae_C; genus Ottowia; species Ottowia massiliensis. The sequence goes on from NZ_CP012073.1 coordinate 1,804,212, forward strand.
TTACGTGTTTGACGGCAGCGGCAGCGCCCCCTGGCAGGAAAGCGACGCCACCGGGCCGCTGAACGTTTATGGCGCCACCAAGCTGGCAGGCGAGCAGGCCATTGCCGCCAGCGGCTGCGCGCATCTCACCTTCCGCACCAGCTGGGTGTATGCCGCGCATGGCGACAACTTCATCAAAACCATGCTGCGGCTGGCCGCTACGCGCGAGCGCCTGACCGTCATTGACGACCAAAAAGGCGCGCCCACCGGCGCCGAGCTGATCGCCGACGTGACGGCCCACGCCATCTCGCAAACCCTTCAGCAGCCCGCCAAGGCCGGGTTGTATCACCTGACGGCAGCGGGCGAAGCCAGCTGGTTTGACTACGCGCAATACGTGCTGGCCCTGGCCCGGCAGGCCAGGCCGCAGGGCGTCAAAACCGCTGCCGGCGGCGTGCAGCCCATCGCCTCCAGCCAATACCCCGCCGCCGCCCGCCGCCCGCTCAACTCGCGGCTGGACACGCGGCGCTTGCAAGCGGCCTTCGGCCTGCAAATGCCGCCCTGGCAGCAGGGCGTGACGCGCGTGCTGCGTGAAATTCTTGAAAGCAAAGGCATCGCATGACCCAGCCACGCAAAGGCATCATCCTGGCCGGCGGCTCCGGCACCCGGCTGCACCCGGCCACCCTGGCCATCAGCAAGCAGCTGCTGCCGGTGTATGACAAGCCCATGATTTATTACCCGCTGGCCACGCTCATGCTGGCGGGCATCCGCGACATGCTGGTCATCAGCACCCCGCAAGACACGCCGCGCTTTCAGCAGCTGCTGGGTGACGGCAGCCAGTGGGGTTTGAACCTGCAATACGCCGTGCAGCCCAGCCCCGACGGACTGGCGCAGGCGTTCATCATTGGCGAGCGCTTTCTGAACGGCGCGCCCAGCGCCCTGGTGCTGGGCGACAACATCTTCTACGGCCACGACTTTGAAGCGCTGCTGGCCGAAGCCAGCGCCCGGGCTGAAGGCGCCACCGTCTTTGCCTACCACGTGCAAGACCCCGAGCGCTACGGTGTCGTGGCCTTCGACGCGCAGGGCCGCGCCACGAGCATTGAAGAAAAACCGGCCCGCCCCAAGAGCAACTACGCCGTCACCGGCCTGTATTTCTATGACGCGCAAGTGACGGACATCGCCAAAGCCGTCAAGCCCAGCGCGCGCGGCGAGCTGGAAATCACCAGCGTCAATGACGCCTATCTGCAAAAGCGCCAGCTCAAGGTGCAAATCATGCAGCGCGGCTACGCCTGGCTGGACACCGGCACGCACGAAAGCCTGATGCAGGCCAGCCAGTTCATCGCCACGCTGGAGCAGCGCCAGGGCCTGAAGATTGCCTGCCCCGAAGAAATCGCCTGGCGCAAAGGCCTCATCGACAGCGCCCAGCTCGAAAAACTGGCCCAGCCGCTGGCCAAAAACGGCTACGGCCGCTACCTGCTGGGGCTGCTGCGCGATGGCGGAGCGCCAGAGCAAGCCTGAACAAGCAGCTCGCCACCATGCATTGCCCGCCGCCCGCTACGCCGGATGCCGTGCCTTTCTTTACGGCGCAAGGGGCTGCCTTTGGCCTTGATTTGAGCGTCTGCATTCAGCGCGTGCTGGAGCAGGGGCAATTCGTGCTTGGCCCCCAGGTGCGTGCCTTCGAGACCGCCTTTGCCGACTACGTGGGCGCGGCGCATGCCATTGGCGTGGCCAACGGCACGGATGCGCTGACGCTGGCACTGCGTGCGCTGGGCGTGGGGCCAGGCCAGCGCGTGGCGGCGGCGGCCAATGCGGGTTACTACGCCAGCACGGCCATTGCCCAGACAGGCGCTGCGCCGCAGTACGTGGAAGTGGACGAAGACAGCCTGACTCTTGCGCCCGCCGCGCTGGCGCAAGCGCTGCGCGGGGCAGACAAGCCCGCTGCCGTCATCGCCACGCACCTTTACGGGCGGATGGCGGACATGCCCGCGCTGGCGGCCCTGTGCGCCCAGGCACGCGTGCCGCTGGTGGAAGACGCGGCGCAGGCCCACGGCGCGATTCTGGGCGGGCGCAAGGCGGGTGCATGGGCCAATGTGGCGTGCTTCAGCTTCTACCCCACCAAGAACCTGGGCGCCGTAGGCGATGGCGGAGCGCTGACCACTTCTGACGGCGCACTGGCCCGGCGGCTGCGCGCCCTGCGGCAATACGGCTGGCAGCAGCGCAAATACGAAGTGGCCCTGCCCGGCGGCATGAACAGCCGCCTGGACGAATTGCAGGCGGCCGTGCTGCTGGCGAAGCTGCCGCTTCTGGATGCCGCCAACGCCGCGCGCCGTGCCGTGGCCGCGCACTACAACGCCGCCTTTGCCGGGCTGCCCGTGCGCTGCCCGTCCGGGCTGGATGAAAGCCACGTGGCCCATTTGTACGTGTTGCGCACGCCCCGGCGCGATGCCTTGCGCGCCCATCTGCTGGCGCAGGGCGTGGGCTGCGAAGTTCACTACCCCATCGCTGACCATCGCCAGCCGGTTCGCCGCGTTGAAAGCGCGTTTGCCCTGCCTGTGACGGAGGCGGCATGCGCTGAAGTGATTTCGCTGCCGTGCCACCCGGCCTTGTCGCCAGCGCAAATCGGGCGCGTGACAGAAGCGGTTCGGGCCTTTTTCAGCCAGGGGGGCGCATGCTGAGCCTGATCGTGCCCGTTTACAAAAACGAGGAGTCGCTGCCCGATCTGCTGGCGGCGCTGCAAGACATGAACGGCCAGCTTGCCGGATCGCTGGAAGTGGTGCTGGTGGTAGATGGCAGCCCCGACCGCAGCTATGCCATCTTGCAGGAGCGCCTGCCCGCCACGGGCCTGCGGGCCACGCTGGTTCTGCTCACGCGCAACTTCGGCGCATTTGCCGCCGTGCGCATGGGGCTGGAGCTGGCAGCGGGCGACTTCTTCGCCGTGATGGCGGCTGATCTGCAAGAGCCGCCAGAGCTGGCGCTGCAAATGCTCGCCTTGCTGGAGCAAGACCAGGCGGATGTGGTGATCGCCGAGCGCGCCATGCGGCACGACCCATGGTGGCAGCGCTGGCAGTCGCAGCTGTTCTGGGCGCTGTACCGCCGCTACGTGGTGGCCGACATGCCGCCGGGAGGCGTGGATGTGTTCGCGTGCAACCGCGCATTCCGCGATGCCCTGCTGGCGCTGCAAGAGCGCCGCAGCTCACTCATCGCGCAGATTTTCTGGCTGGGTTTCAGGCGCGCTGGCGTGCCCTATGTGCGCCTGCCGCGCCGCCACGGCCAGTCGGCCTGGACGTGGCGCAAGAAAGTGGCCTATCTGGCTGACAGCGTGTTTGCCTTCTCCGACTTGCCCCTGCGCCTGCTGGTGCGCGCCGGAGGGCTGGGCGTGCTGGTGGCGCTGGCGCTGGGCGGCGCGGCCATCGTGGGCCGCTTGATGGGCTGGATTGACGTGCCCGGCTATGCGATGACGCTGATCGTCATTCTTTTTTTCGGCGCGCTCAATCTCCTGAGCCTGGGCATCGTTGGCGCATACGCCTGGCGCGCCTATGAAAACACCAAGCAGCGCCCGCAGGCGCTGGCGCTGCGCGTGCAAAGGTTTTGAGAGCATGGCAAACATCCATTCCAGCGCGCAACTGGCCCTGGCCCGCGTGGAGCCGGGTGTGAGCGCGGGGCCGCTGGCCGTGGCCGCCGCTGGAGCCGTGCTGGAAGCGGGCTGTGTGCTGGCCGCTGCGGCCTGCGTGGGTGAAGGCGCAGTGATTGGCGCGGGCGCGCGGGTGGGTGAAGGCGCGGTGGTTGCTGCTGGCGTGCGCGTGGGGGCGCAGGCCCGCATCGAAGCGGGGGCCGTCGTCACGCGCCACGTGCCGCCGCGCGCCATCGTGCAGGCGCAAGCGGCCACCATCGCTGGCTATGTGGATACGCCAGCGCACTGGCAGGCGCCGCCTGCGGCGCGCGGCGGCGCGCTGGCCAGCGCCGTGCGGGGCGTGCGCCTGTACCGGCTGCGCGAAGTGCAAGACATGCGGGGCGACCTGTGCGCTGCCGAGCTGGGGCGCGATCTGCCTTTCGTCGTGCGGCGCAGCTTTCTCATCTACAACGTGCCCAATGCGGAAGTGCGCGGCGAGCACGCGCACCGCCAGTGCGAGCAGTTCCTCATGGCCGTCAAAGGCTCCGTGCGCGTGCGGGTGGACGATGGCCGCCAGCGCGAAGAGTTCTGCCTGGACAGCCCCGGCCTGGGCCTGCATCTGCCTCCCATGGTGTGGGGCACGCAGTACCGCTATTCCGAAGGGGCCATGCTGCTTGTGCTGGCTTCGCTGCCCTACGACCCGGCGGACTACATCCGCGACTACGGCGAATTCCTCGCGCTGGCAAAGGAGTTGGCATGAAAGCGGGCGAGGGCGCGGCGCGCCTGGCTGGCGAAAGCGTCCGCTACTTGCTGGCCGGCGGGCTGAACACGCTGGCGAGCTACGCGCTGTATCTGGCCCTGCTGCAGGCGATGGACTACCGCGCGGCCTATGTGCTGGCATTCGTGGCGGGCATTGCCCTGTCGTTTGCATTGCTGCGCCACGCCGTGTTCGCGCGGCCGGGGCGGCCTTTTTCGCTGCTGTGGGTGGCGGCCAGCCATTTGCTGCAGCTGGGGCTGGGGCTGGCCGTGGTGCAGGCCTGGGTGGCTGCGCTGCATGGCCCGCAGTGGGCTGCGCCGCTGGCGGCTGCGCTGGCGGTTGCGCCGCTCATGTTCGTTTTGCAGCGCTGGATATTCACACCCCATGTCCGGCGCTGACTGCCTTGCCCGCCTGCGCCAGGCCCTGCCGCGCGCCTGCGTGGCGCTGCCGCTATTCATGCTGGCCGCCAATGTATTGGCCTGGCTGCGCTGGGGCACGGACCTGCCGTTTCTGGACGACTGGCGGGCCTACAACACGGAGCAAACCACTTCGCTTGCCCCGGCGCGCCTGTTTGAAGCCGCCAACAACACCATCGCGCCCGTGGGGCTGGCGCTGGACGCCCTGGCCCAGCGCTGGCTGGGCGGCAACCCGCTGCCGTATCAGACGCTTTCCATGCTGGGCGTGCTGGGCGGCCTGCTCTGGCTGCAATGGCGGCTGCTGGGCTGGGCGCTGCGCCAGCCGGTCTGGCAGGCGCTGGCGTTCGCCTTCACGGTATTCATGCTCCAGTCCGGCAGCTACTGGGGCGAGCAGAACCTGGCCTATCACCAGGCCCTGCCCCTGCTGGCGCTGCTGGGGGCGGCCTGGCTGAACTTTGGCCGCGCCCGGCCCGATGCGGCAGCTGGCGGCTGGCAGCTGGCGGGCGTGCTGGCCCTGGGGCTGCTGGCGGGGCTTTCCTACGTGTCGGGCGCTGTGGGCGCTTTGGTCATGGGCGGCGGCTGGTGGCTGCTTGCCTGGCGCATGCCGCCGCAGGCGCTGCGCGCGCGCGGCATGAGCGGCGGCGCGGCGCTGGCCCTGGCGGGGCTGCTGACCACGGCGTTGCAGATGGGCCTGACGCGCAAACCTGGGGCGGACAGCCTGGGCCAGTCCATGCGCCTGACCTGGCCGCACGAGGGCGATTTCTGGTGGTTCATGGCGGGCAAGCTGGGGCGCGCCAGCGGACACGGCTTTGAATCGCTGGCGCTGGAGGCGGCCTGGGTGGCGCTGCTGGCGCTGGCGCTGCTGGCCGCTGCTGCTTTCGCCTTGCGGGGCGCCTGGGCAGCTGGCGGGGCGCGGCGCAGGCGGCTGGCACTGGTCTGGCTGCCCCTGCTGGCTGTGGTGCTGGCCTATCTGGCGCTGGTAAGCCTGGGGCGCGCGGGGCTGCGCGGCGCTGACGAGCAAGGCGCCGCCGCCCTGTTCCGTTTGGCGTATGGGCGTTTTCATTTCTTCTGGGCCACGCTTTTGCCGCCTTGGCTGGCGGCCACGCTGGCCGTGGCCTTGCGCCGCCGCGCCGCGCGCGCGCTGGCGGCGCTGCTGCTGGCGGCGCTGGCGCTGGCAGCCGCGCGCGGCGTTTTTGACGTGGCGGCCTACTACCGCAGCGCCTCGGCCTTTCGCGCCGGTGAAATTCGCTGCCTGGCCCGCCAGCTGGGCAGCGGCCAGCCCGTGCTGTGCCCGGGGTTTGACGCCGTGGGCATCACCGACTTCACGCGCGCCTATTTGCATGCGCGGCGCGTGGGCGCTTCTTTCGTGCGCTATCTGCCCATTGCCGGGCGGGATGGCTTTGGGCACGAAATGCTGCGCCTGGAGCCTGGGCAAATGCGGTGGCAGCAGGCACGGCAGCTGGAAGATGGCTGGCTGCAAGGGCTGGGCGACGCGCAGCTGCTGCTGGCCTTGCCCGCAGACCGCGCTGCGGCATGCCGCGTGCTGGGCGTGCAGGCCCTGCTGCGCGCTGGCCAAAGCGGTGTGGCGCAGCTTTTCTACCGCCTGCGCGGGCAGGCCGGATTTGAAGAAGGCCGTTCCGTGCGCAAGCCCTATGCGGCCAGCCGCGAGCGCGCCGCCCTGATCGAATTCGTGATCGAAAGCCCTGAAGGGCTGGAGCCGGAGTTGCGGCTGGATCCGCTGGAAGGCCAGGGCGAATTCCGCGTGGACGAGCTGCGTGTGGCCTGCCTGCTGCCGGAGAAAGCGCCATGACTGCACTGCCCGTCATTCGCAAAGCGCGCTGCGTGCAAGGCCGCACGCTGCTTTTGCGCGACGCCTGCGAGGCTGACGCCCCCTTCATCCATGCCCTGCGCAGCGACCCCGTGCGCGCCCGCCATCTCTCCGCCGTGCCGCCGCAAGTGCAGGCGCAGGTGGACTGGCTGCGCCGCTATGCAGGCAGCCAGGGGCAGGCGTATTTCGTCATTGCCGATGGGCAAAACGGCGCGCCGCTGGGCACGGTGCGCCTGTATGACGCGCGCGGCACGGCCTTTTGCTGGGGATCGTGGCTGCTGCTGCCTGGCCTGCCTGCCCGCTGCGGCATCGAATCGGCGCTCATGGTCTATCACTACGCGCTCTGGCTGGGTTTTGATTCCGCCTGGTTTGAAGTGCGGCAGGAAAACGCCAGCGTCTGGCGCTTTCATGAAAACTTCGGCGCGCACCGCACGGGCGCGGCCAATGGCCACTATCAATATGAACTGCCGCCCGCCGCCTTGCAGGCCGCGCTGCAAAAATACCGCCGCTACCTGCCGGACGGCATCCGCGTCTTGGAGCCTGTTCATGATCTGGCCATGAAGGGCGAAAACGCGGCCCAGTGATGATGGGCTGCAAGGCGCAGACAGCTCTTGTGAACCGGCTCTTACCCTGAAAGCCCACCATGAAAGTCATTCCAACCGCCCTTGAGGGCGTGCTCGTTCTGGAGCCGCGCGTGTTTGGCGACGCGCGCGGCTTTTTCTCCGAAAGCTACAACCACCGCGCTTTCGCCCAGGCCACGGGCCTGGATGTCCGCTTCGTGCAGGACAACCACAGCCGCAGCCGCAAGGGCGTTTTGCGCGGGCTGCACTACCAGATCCGGCAGCCGCAGGGCAAGCTGGTGCGCGTGGTGCGCGGCGCGGTGTTTGACGTGGCGGTGGACATGCGCAAAAGCTCTCCCGCCTTCGGCCAATGGGTGGGCGTGGAGCTGAGCGAAGACAACCACCGCCAGCTGTGGCTGCCGCCGGGCTTCGCGCACGGCTTCGTGGTGCTGTCCGACACCGCCGACTTCCTCTACAAAACCACGGATTACTACGCGCCGGAGCATGAGCGCGGCGTGGCCTGGAACGATCCGGCCATCGGCGTGGACTGGCCCCTGGCCGCGCATGGCATCGCCGAGCCGCTGCTGTCGGAAAAAGACCGCGCGGCCCCCGCGCTGGCCCAGGCTGAAACGTTTGCCTGAAAGCGGCGGAGTGCCCCCGCATGCTGGTGGTTTCCATCGTCAGCCACGGCCACGGCGAGCAGGCGCTGGCCCTGCTGCGCCAGATAGGCCAGGCAAGCCAGATGCAGCCGCCGCTGCCCATGCGCGTGGTGCTCACCCTCAATTTGCCGGAACCGGAACTGGCCGCTGCGGGGCGGCAGCCCTGGCCGTTTGATCTGGTGGTGCAGGCCAATGCCCGGCCGCAGGGCTTTGGAGCCAATCACAACCAGGCCTTCGCCCGCCATGCCGAGCCTTTCTGGGCCACACAAGCTGCTCAGGCCGCTGGCGCGCAGGCCGCTTTCGCCGTGCTCAACCCTGACGTCACCCTGCTTGGCAACCCCTGGCCCGCCCTGATGCAGGCGCTGGCCCAGCCGCAGACCGGGTGCGTGTGGCCCCGCCAGCTGGGCGCCGATGGCCTGCCGCAAGACCACGAACGCCTGCTGCCCACGCCCGCCTCCATTGCCGCGCGCGCGTGGTGGCAGGCGCGCCGCCGCCTGGGGCTGCGCTGCGGCACGGCGCCCGGGCAGCCCGGGCCGGATGCCGCGCCTGACTGGAGCAACGCCGCTTTCTGGCTGGTGCGCGCGCAAGCCTGGCGCGAGCTGGGCGGCTTTGACACGCGCTACTTCATGTATGGCGAAGACGTGGATTTCTGCCTGCGCCTGCAACTGGCGGGCTGGCGGCTGGCCCGCGCCGGCGGCGCCAGCGTCATCCACGCCGCCCAGCGCGCCAGCCACCGCAGCGGCCGCTATCTGGCCTGGCACCTGTGCAGCCTGCTGCGGCTCTGGACCTCACCGGTTTACGCCAGCTACAGGCGCATGCAGGCAAGCGGAAAAGAGGGCTGATTTCGCTCCTCTATTGATAGTTGCAGCGCCCGTTCACAAAGGACTTCAGCCGTTTTTCGTGCTTTAAATTTGCTCCTGATTCAGAAGCAATAAACACCATGTCAGCCGACGCCGACCTCATTGCCCGCTACCTTGACCATCTGCGCCACGAAAAGCGCCTGGCCGACAACAGCCTGAAGGCATACGCCGCCGCCTTGCGCCTGCTGGGCGACAGCGCCGCCCAGGCGGGCACGCCGCTGCCGCGCGTGCGGCATGCGCAGATCCGCTCCTGGGTGACCCGCATGCGCACGGCCGGGCGCAGCCCGCGCGGCATGGCGCTCATCCTCTCGGGCTGGCGCGGCTTTTACGCCTGGCTGGGCCGCAATGGGCTGGCGGACGCCAACCCCGCGCAGGGCCTGCGCCTGCCGCGCCGCGAGCGCCTCTTGCCCAAAGCCTTGCCGGTGGATGAAACCGTGCGTCTGGCTGATGCCAGCGTGCCGCAAGACAGCCCCTGGCACGAGGCGCGCGACGCCGCCATCTTCGAGCTGCTCTACGGCTGCGGCCTGCGCGTGAGCGAACTCACCGGCCTGAACGTGGCCGCCAGCGACGCGGCCTGGCAAGGCGGCCAGGGCTGGATTGATCTGCCTGCCGCTGAAGTGCAGGTGCTGGGCAAGGGCGGCAAGCGCCGCAGCGTGCCGCTGGGCCGCAAGGCCATTGAGGCGCTGCGCCGCTGGCTGGCTGTGCGCGGGCAAGTTGCTCCCGCCAGCGAAGATGCCGCGCGCGCCCTTTTTCTGGGCCGCCACGGCACGCGCTTGAGCGTGCGCTCGGTGCAGCTGCGCATCAAGCGCCGGGGCGCTCTCACGGGCGCATCCGCCAGCCTGCACCCGCACATGCTGCGCCACTGCTTTGCCAGCCATCTGCTGCAATCGAGCCAGGACTTGCGCGGCGTGCAGGAAATCATGGGCCACGCCAGCATCGCCGCCACGCAGGTCTATACACGGCTGGACTTTCAGCATCTGGCGCAGGCGTACGACGCCGCGCACCCGCGCGCGGGCCAGCGCCGCAAGTAGGCCCGGCCCACGGCCTGGCCAGCGGGCTTCAGAACCTGCTCATGATCTGCGCCCCTCACGGCCAGACGCTGAACAGGCTTCCAAGGTCGGCGCTGCCTGCCCGGTGGCTTCGAAAACAGGAGCAAATATGAGGGCCTGGAATACTGCTTTGCGCAGATTCCACTAGGACCTCATGCTATGGTTAAAGGAGCTAAATAAGCCATTCCTTCAGCCCGTTCACGGCCTGCTTCACGGCCTGCGCCCGGACGGCGCGCGGCCTGCCGCCAGCGGCGGTCAGCTCTGGCGGTTCAGGCTGCCCAGCAGGGTGCGCAAGGCGTCTTTTTCGGCGTCGCTGCCCTGGGTGGCTATCTTGGTGAGCAGCGCCGTCACGCCCAGGCTTTGCAGCTGGCTGGATGACTGGCCGGCGGCGCCCAGAAGCTGCTTGAGGTCTTCCAGCACGTCGCGCTTGCCTTCGAGCTGGTCTTTGAAGGCGGTTTGCAGCGTCTGGCTCTTGGCGATGGCGCTGTCGATGCCTTTGCCCACGGAAAGCGATTTGACAAAGCTGTCGAAGTAGGCCGCGTCGCCGCCGACGATGTCGATGTTGGCCTTGCCCAGCGCCGTGCCCAGCACCTGGGCCTGCTCTTTGGCAATGCGGGTTTGCGCTTCGATGGCGCTCATGGCCTCGATGTGGGCGCGCTCCAGCCGCATGCGGTATTCCTCGTGCTCGCGGGTTTCGGCGCTCATGGCCTTCATGGCCTCGAATTTTTCTTTCAGGCCGCGCGCTTCGGCGCTGAATTTCACGTCGATGTTGTGCGCTTCGGCGTCGCCCGTGCGGGTGAGGGCTTCGGCTTCGACGGTGCGCACGCTGGCCTCGGCCTGGCCGATTTTTTCCTTGCCATCGGCCTCGGCCTGCATGCGGGCGCGCAGGCCCACGGCTTCGGCTTGCGCCTGCGCTTCGGTCACTTGCGCCTGGGCGCGGCCCACTTTTTCCGTGCCGCTGGCCTCGGCTTCCATTTGCGCCAGATGGGCGCTGGCGGCGGCCATTTGCACTTTGGCTTCGGCCAGGCCGGGGGCGGCGCTGAGGGCTTCCACGCCTTCGGCTTCGCGCTTTTTGGCTTCGGCTTCGCGCTCGGCCACTTTCAGGCGGGCGTCGGCCAGCAGCAGCTCTTCGGCGGCTTTGTGGCGCGCGCGGCGCTCTTGCGCTTCGGCGGCCTTGACTTCCATGACCAGCTTTTCCTGCGCGGCGGCTTCTGCGGTGATGACGGTGGCCTTGGCGGTGCGGTCGGCTTCGGCCACTTCGCGCACTTCCTTGATGGCTTCTTCCTGCTCGGCCACGGTGCGCTCGACCACGATGCGCTCGCGTATCACGTCGGCAATGGCCTTTTTCTGCAATTCGACGGCGCGGTCGGCGTCGATGCGCTGCAAGGTCACTTCTTTTTCGCGGGCCACCACTTCCAGGTCTTTGGCGCGGGTCACGCGCTCTTGCTCGATGACGACGGCGCGCTTGCGGTTGTTTTCGGCCACTTCCTTTTCGCGCTGCACGTTTTCCTGCTGCACGGCCACTTGCTGCTCGGCTTGCAGGCGGGCCAGATCGGCGCGGGTCTGCTCTTCGGCGCGGATCTTGGCGGTTTCGGCTTCTTCGCGGGCCTGCACGGCGGCCACTTCGCGTTTTTGGCGGGCGGTGGCGTCGGCCTGCTGGCGCTCCAGCTCCAGCAGGGCTTCTTGCGTTTCCACGTCTTTTTTCTTGATCTGCATTTCCTCGTTGCGGCGCAGCTCGTTGGTCACGACGTGTTCGACCGCTGTCAGCTCGGTGATTTTCTTGATGCCCTGCGCGTCAAGAATGTTGGTGGCGTCCAGCTTGGCCAGCGGGGTTTGCTCCAGATAGTCAATGGCGGCGTCTTCCAGCACGTAGCCGGAGAGGTCGTCGCCGATTTGCTCAATGATCTTGTCGCGGAAGCGGTCGCGCGCCTGGTACAGGTCCACGAAGTCCAGCGACTTGCCCACGGTTTTGAGCGCCTCGGAGAACTTGGCGGAAAACAGGTCTTCCAGCGTCTGCTGGTTGGATGCGCGCGCGCAGCCGATGCCCTGAGCCACGCGCAGCACGTCTTCGCTGGTCTGGTTCACGCGCACGAAGAATTTCACCTTGATGTCGGCGCGGATGTTGTCCTGGCAGATCAGGCCCTGGTCGCCGGAGCGGTCGATGTCGATGGTCTTGAGCGAAATGTCCATCAGCTCCGCCTTGTGGATGACGGGATAGACCATGCGCCCCGTGAACGTGACTTCCGGCGCGGCCCGCAGCGTATTGACGATCATGGCCGTGCCTTGCTCTACCTTGCGGTAGAACTTGGCGAACATGGCGAACGCGCCCAGGATGAGGACGGCAAGCGCGCCGATGGCAAAAAGGATGAGCAGGGTGGATTCGGTCATGACGGACTCTGGATGCGGAAAAGGCCGGGGGCCGCGGGTGGAAGAAAAAGGAAAGAAATCAGGCGTGATCGGGCGGCAGCGCGTCAATGCGGTAGCGCTGGCGGGCGGGGTCGTATTCGGTAATCAGCGCCGCGTCGCCGCGCCGCAGGCTGTTGGGGGCGGGCGCCCAGACGCGGATGTTGATGCCCGCGCCGCGCTGCGCCACCTCGGCGCGGCCCTGGCGCTCGTCCACCACGCCCGTGAGCACCTTGCACACCTGCCCCACCAGAGCGGCATTGCTGATGGCGCGATGCGTGACGAACAGCCCGCGCATGGGCCGCACCAGCTGCGCGGCAATCACGATGGACAGCGCCGCCGCCGCCAGCAGCACGCCCGCGCCCGCCGCCCAGCGCAGGGCGTCAGGCACGAGCGGCAGCAGCGTCAGGCTGGCCATGCCGGTCAGGAACCAGCCCACCAGCGCCAGCAGGCTCACGACAATGGAAAACGGCACTCCGTTCAGCCCGAACGCCACCAGCCAGGCGGCCAGGCCGCTCAGGCCCTCCGGCCCGCCATCGCCCGCATCGCCGATATCACCCGCATCGCCCGCATCTGCCGCGTCTGCGCCAATGTCCATATCCGCGCCCGCCTCGAAATCCACCAGCCCGATGATGGCCAGCAGCCAGTAAACCAGCACCACGCCCAGCAGCACGGTATAGACGACGGCGGGAAACGAGGTCAGGGCGGCAAACAGGGAAGACATTGGCTAAAAGATGTTGAATGACGCTGCGAAATGTAATGCGTAATGCCGAAATCAAGGCAGGCAAGCCGCCGCAGCCGCTGGGCCGCCCAAGCTGCCGTGCGCTCTTGAAACGATAGCGGCCTGCGCAGGTTTCACTAGGACAAAACGCTGATTGGGGCCCGAAAAGCCGTTCAGAGAACAGGCGCTGAAAAGCGGCCGGACGCTTGGCCGCTTCATGAACCGCTCTTTTCGCCGGGTTTCGCCATTTGGGGCATTTGGGGCGGCACGAACGCCATCAGCTCGCGCGTGGCTTTTTCCTTGATGCCCAGGCGGTCGTCCGGCTTCAGGCCGTAGCGGCTGGCCAGCAGGGCGTAGTCGCTCTCGCTGAGGGTGACGGTCAGGCGCGGGCGCTTGGGGCGGGCGGGCACGGGCAGGCCCAGCACCTGGCGGATTTGCGTGGAGGTGGAGACGTTGCCGTGAAAGGCGGCCACGCGGATGGCTTCCATCACGGCCTCTTCCACGTCAAACGCCACTTGCACGGCCCGCAGCGCCTGTTCGTTGCCCTGCCAGCGCGGGGGCTTTTGCACTGGCGGGGCGTTTTTCGGGGCGGCGCTCATGCGGCGCTGGCTCCGGCGTCTGCGGGGCCGGCCGCGCCGGGGGCGGGCAGGGCCAGGCTGGCGCGGCGCGCGCGCAGGCGGGCCATCACGTCTTGCGCCTTGACTTTCGGGTCTTCGCCGATGCCTGCTTCGGCCAGCTTGCGCTCCAGCGCGCGGTGGCCGAATTCGGCGTCCAGCTCTTCGGCGGCGGCCATGCGGTCGGCCAGCTCCTCATGGCGCTTTCGGATGCGCTCCAGCGATTCGCGCGCGCTGGTCAGCCTCGAGCCGCTGGCGCCCATGCTCTCGGAGATGCTTTGCGTGGCGCGATAGACGCTTTCGGTGGTTTTGGCGATGCCGATTTCGCGCTCGTGCTCGCGCACGCGGGCTTCGGCGCTGCGGATGAGGTCTTTGAGGCGGCTGACTTGCAGCGCGTAGGCGGCGTGCGCCTCGGTTTGCGCTTGCAGCTCGGCTTCCAGCGCGGCCACGCGGGCGGCCACTTCCAGCGCCAGATCGTCTTTTTGCTTGTCCAGCGCTTGCAGGGCCATGTTTTCGTGGCGCAAAACGTCGGCCTTGATGCGCTCGATTTCGCGCGCGGTTTGCATTTGCTGGGCCATCACGCCGGTCAGCTCGGTCTTGGCCTGGCCGATGCTGGCTTTGGCGTCGGTGATTTCCTGCTCGTAGATGCGGGTGGCGTTCGCATCGACCATGCTCTGGCCCAGTTCGCGGGCGCTGCCGCGCAGCAGTGTGACGAGTTTCTTGATGACGGACATGGGTTTTCTCCTTTCCAGGGCGGTTTCCGGTGTGGCCGGATCGGGTGGGTCAGTTCAGGTAGTCGGCCAGCGCGCCCAGGGCGTCCAGCGCGTTGTCGGAGAGCACGGCCACTTCATTGGCCACGTCTTCCGCGCGGGCCGTGCGGGCCAGCGCGCCCGTGAGCACGTAGCGCCCGCCCACGCGGCCAAAAGACGACAGAGGCACCGCCGGGTTTAGCTCCAGCAGCGCCTCCAGCAGCTCGGCGCGGCGGTCGGGGCGGATGTCGGCTTCCGTCCACAGATAGCACAGGCACAGAAGCTGACTGTCAGAGCAGGTGATGAAGATGGGCAGCTCCTCGCGCCCCTCAATGCTGACTTGCACCACCGGCACATCGCCAGCAATGGGCTGCAGCTGCACGGCAGCGCCGCCCATCAGCACGGACGTGAGCGCGTCCAGGTTGCTCAGTTGCTCCAGCAAGGTCATTCGTTTTCTCCTCTCCTCAGGGTTGGCGCAGGCGGCGGTTGCGGCCCGTAACGGGCATAGTATGTCGATTTTTGACATGGCATGTCAATCTGAAAGGCAAAAAAAATACATGCGCGCCTCGCAGCGCGCGCAAGTGGAGAGACACATGAAGAGATGTGGCAGCGCGCGTGACTGCGCGGCAGAGGTTGCAGTCTGGCCGCCCTGCCGGGCGCGGCTCCGCCCAGTCTTATTGAAAACAGGAGCAGATTCAGGCGGCAAAAATGCCTGCCAGCGCAATATTCACCAGGACCTGCAGCTATGAATTCAGGAGCGAAATCGGTGCGCTCATTTCAGTCTGCCGCTCTCCCGGAATCTGTTCAGAGCCTGGCCGGGAGGAGCGCAAACCGGGATGGGCAGCAAGGCGCAAACCGCAAACGGGCCTGACTGTCCGCTTGCGGCCCGAAGATGCATTCGCAAGGTCCAAGAGCGCCCGAGTCTGTGCTTTTTTCGCGCCCACGGACAGACTTTGGACAGGCCCGCAGAAACGCGCCCATGCAGCCTGACCACGCCCGATTCGGGCCAGATGGACATGGCCGCACGCCGTCGCTGAAGGAGGAGAAAGAGGGAAAACGCGCCTTCTTCAAAGCCGGTGCGTGCGGTCGCCCACAGCAAAGCCCAGCGCGGGCCACTCGCGGGTGGCCAGGCCCAGCACCTTGAACAGCTCGCCCATCTCATGCTCGGCCAGCAACTTCATGGCGGCGGCGCGCTCGGGCAGGCTGGCCTGCTCCATCAGCGCGGGCAGGCCGCAATTGATGAGGAAATGCGCCTGCGAGGTATAGCCCAGCACGTGCAGCCCCGCATCCTGCGCGGCCAGTGCGGCGGCGGTGAAGTCGATATGAGCGGTGATGTCCTTCTCGCCCACGGCGCTGAGCGGGTCGCCGTCCATGCGGTGCGCGCGGTGGCAGGCCAGCGTGCCGCTGCGGCGCTGGGGGTGGTAGTACTCGGCTTCGGGAAAGCCGTAGTCAATGAAAAACGCCGCGCCCGCGCCGCCCGCGCGCAGCCGCTCGGCCACGGTGGCGATGAAGGCCTGCGCCTGGGGGTGGATTTCCGTCACCACATCCGCCGCCATGCCGCGCTCGCTTTCGCTGGCGTCCATTTCCTCGGGTTCCACAGGCGGGCGCAGGTTTGTGGGACGGTCTTGCCAGACGAAGAAAGGACCGCCCGGCATGGCGCTCGCTTTTGTTTTGATAGCTGCCTGCGCCCTGTTCACGGGCGTTTCCGGCGTTTCCGGCGTTTTGGGCATGCAGGGCGCTGGCGCGAGCGCCACGCCGCGCTCGCGCCAGCGCCCCCCCAGGCGCGCCAGCAGCTTGACGGGCATGGCATCCAGCACCTCATTGCCAATGACCACGCCGCGCAGCGCCTGCGGCAGGGCGCTGGCCCATTGCACCTGCGGCCAGGCGGCCAGGCGCTGCTGCTGGCGCGCGCGCAAGGCGGAGGAAATGTCCACGATCACATAGCGCTGCGCGGGCCGCCCCAGCCGCTCCAGCTCCGCCAGCAGGCTGGCCGCCAGCGCCCCGCTGCCCGCGCCAAATTCCCAGACTTCGCTCGCGCCCGTTTCATCAAATGCCTGCGCCACCTGCGCCGCCAGCGCGCGGCCAAACAGGGGCGAAAGCTCCGGCGCGGTCACGAAATCGCTCCCATCGCCCGGCCCCAGCCCGAACGTGCGTGCGCCCCGCGCGTAATAACCCAGGCCCGGCGCGTAAAGCGCCAGACGCATGAATTCATCAAACGGCAGCCAGCCGCCAGCGGCGGCGATGCGCCTGGCAATCAGCTCTTGCAGGGGATTGTTTTCAGTCATTGGGAAAGATCATTTCAAAATATCAGCTCAAGCAATATAAAATCATGGGCGAATTTTCTCAAAAACGAAATCATGAACAAGGAAGATATACACACCGGACAAGAGGGCGCAGAAAATCAGCATGAGAAACCTGCCGGATGCCTGTGGCCGCTGCTGTGGCTGATTTTATGCCTGCCTATTGTGCCGATAGTCGTTTATGCGCTTTTTTTATTGTTAATATCATATTATATCAAGGTGCCGGTTTGGTTTCTGGCGCTTTTTCAGGTGCTGCCTATTCTGGCGGGCAGCACGGGCTGGGTTGTTTTTTTCATGCATGTGGCAAAAGGCAGGGCAAAAAATGCCGACCCTGTTTGGCTTGGCCTGCTGGCCGGTTCATTGATCATTTATGCCCTGGGCTTTGCCATATTGTCGATGCGGCATTCTTTGCGGTAACGGAGTTTCGGGTTGCTGAATGCCGCCATGAATGTGCCTCATATCAAAACAAGCGTTTCATGCGGCCGGAATGGCCTTGGGCCCGCTGCCCGGGATTGGCCCGCAGCTGAAGCAGCGCAGGAGGTTCGCCGTACGAGCATTTTAAAACCTGTTCACAATCTGTCGGTGGGTGTGAGAAGCGCGGAATCGGGCGCTCTGTGGCCTTGCAAATCCTCGCTGGGCAGCAGCAGTAAGGCCTGTTTGTGATTTACACCTTGCGGCCCATCCCCATTTCCGATCCCGATCCGCGCTTTCGCCCTTCATGGCCAGATCATGAGCAAACTCTTTCACGTGATGCGCGCGCCATTTCCTCATATGCTGCACAGGCTGATATGTTCTTATATACGCCATATTTGTTTGTATGCTCCAATCATTGGCCGAATGCCCTGGCATACCGGAAACGGGCATGGCGATGAATAAAAGCACGCCAATGGCCTGTTTTTGGCCCGCCTGGAAAAGACAGGCGTGTGAAACGCAATTATGGTTTCTGTGCGGCTGGCTTGCGTTTGCCCTGCCGGGCTGTCGCAGCGCTGCGTTCTGGAAACCGCAGATTTGAATATGAAATCAGCCGTGAAGCAGGCGGCGGATCAGGCGGAGAAGAATACCGGCTCATTGTAGATGGGCATTGCCTTGTTTATGGGCAGATTAAACAGTCTGAACATGGCGATTTGAAATTCGAGCTTTGGGAAATTGCGCAGGGCATTTCTTTTCACAAGCCCGAATGGCGCGGCTGGGACGCGCTCGATGGGGTTGCCCGTATCCCCGGAACAGGCGTTCCCGCACTCAGTCATTCATCAGGCCGCCGCTGGCGCAGCGGCTCGCCCCGCACAATCAGCCCAATGAATCCAGCCGTTAATCAAGCCGTTGTTCTCGTCACCGGCGCGGGCCGCCGTCTGGGCCGCGCCATTGCCCTGCATCTGGCCCGCGCGGGCTGGCGGGTGGCCGTTCACTGTCATCGCTCGCAGGCCGAGGCGCAGGCCACGGCAGCCGAATGCGGCGGCGCGGTGTTTGAGGCCGATCTGGCCGATGAGGCCGCCGCGCGCGCCCTGGTGCCGCGCGTGGCGGCGCATTTCGGGCGGGTGGACGCCGTGGTGAACAGCGCCGCGCTGTTCGAGTTTGACGACGCCGCCACGTTTGCCCCCGCGCTGTTGCGCGCGCACATGCAGGTGAACGCGGCGGCGCCCGTGCTGCTGGCGCAGGCGCTGGCCGCCCATCTGGCCGGGCGCCAGGCGCCTGCGGCGGCGGGCTGCGTGGTCAATTTGCTGGATCAGAAGCTCTTCAACCCCAATCCCGACTTTCTGAGCTACACCTTGAGCAAGGCGGCCCTGCACGCGGCCACCACCTTGCTGGCGCAGGCGCTGGCGCCGCGCGTGCGCGTGGCGGCCATTGCGCCGGGGCTGACGCTGAGCAGCCACCTCATGCCCAGCGAAGCGGTGTTTGAGCGGCTGCATGCGCAAAGCCCGCTGGGCAAGTCGTCCACACCGCAAGACGTGGCCGCCGCCGTGGCCTTCGTGCTGGCAACGCCCGCCATCACGGGCGCCACGCTGCTGGTCGATGGCGGGCAGCACCTCATGCCCTTCGAGCGGGACTTTTCCATGATGGGCGCAGCGCCTGTTTCTGCTGGCGCTTCATCCGCCGCCCCGCCTGCTGTTCCGCCTGCTGCGCGGCCTGATATGGGCCAGCGCCTGCTCACGCTCACCGGGCTGCGCTTTGCCGCCAGCCTGGGCATCCTGGCGCATGAAATTAACACGCCCCAGCCCATTCAGGTGGATGCCGAACTCAACCTCGGCCCCCAGCCCTTGCGCCCGCAAGACGACGACATCACCCACGTGCTCGACTACCGCAAGGTGCGCCAAATCATCATTGACGAATGCACCGCCGAGCATGTGAACCTGCTGGAGACGCTGATTGGCAAGCTCAGCCAGCGCCTGCTGATGCTGCCCGGCGTGCTGGGCGTGCGCGTGAAAATCGCCAAACTCGAAATTTTTGACGACTGCGAAGTGGCGCTGCGCATGCAAACGGGGCAGTGGTAAGCCGCCTTTATGCGCCGCCCGTTACGGCAAAAAGGCTTTTTCGCTATATTCGCCCGCCCCGTTTCAATCCGTTTTCATACACAAGGACAAAATGAATTCCCACGACAAACAGGCTTTTGAAGCCAACAAGCTCGAAAAACGCCTTTGCCGCCAGGTAGGCCAGGCCATCGGCGATTTCAACATGATTGAAAAAGGCGACCGCGTCATGGTTTGCATGTCAGGCGGCAAAGACAGCTACGGCCTGCTCGATATTCTGATGAAACTGCGCCAGCGCGCGCCCGTGCCATTTGAGCTGGTGGCCGTCAATCTGGACCAGAAGCAGCCCGGTTTTCCCGAAGAAGTATTGCCCGCCTATCTCACGCAGGCGGGCGTGCCTTTCCATATTGAAGCGCAAGACACCTACAGCATTGTCAAAGCCAAAATTCCCGAGGGCAAAACCACTTGCAGCCTGTGCTCGCGCCTGCGCCGGGGCATTCTCTACAGCGTGGCGCGCCGCCTGGGCTGCAACAAAATCGCGCTGGGCCACCACCGCGACGACATGCTGCAAACCTTTTTCCTGAACATGTTTTTCGGCGGCAAACTCAAGGGCATGCCGCCCAAACTCACCAGTGATAATGGCGAATTCATTGTGATCCGCCCATTGGCCTATGTGGCTGAAAATGATTTGATCCGCTGGGCCGAGCACCGGCAGTTTCCCATTATTCCCTGCAATTTATGCGGCAGCCAGGAAAACATGCAGCGCAAAATGGTCGGCCAAATGCTGCGCGAATGGGACAAAAAATACCCGGGCCGCCTGGAAACCATGTTCACTGCGCTGCAAAACGCCGTTCCATCGCATTTGATGGATGCCAGCCTGTTTGACTTCAAAAACCTGAAAACCACCGGCGTGGCCGACGAAAATGGCGACATCGTCTTTGACGAAGAAACTTTCCCTGAAACCGTGGGCAAGCCCTTTGCAGGCGTGCCGCTGGTGATGGGGCAGTGATGCTTCTCCACTGACGCCCTCAGGCAGTCCGCAGGCTGAGAGGGCGCAAAAACATGAGCAAATTTGGCGGGGTCTGAATGCCGTCTAGCGCAAATTCCACTAGGACCCTATGCTATGGATAAAGGAGCAAAATGCCTGCTCTTTCAGCGCTATAAAACCGGCCCCGCGCGCCACTCATTCATCGCCTGCTTGCCTGGCGAATGAACTGAAATGGCGGGGAGCGAAACGACACGGGAGCATGGCGTTCTCACAGTCGAAGAAGATTATTTGGTCGATTTGAAAGACAAAGTGGCGACATTGCGCTGCAAATGCGCGTGTTCATTTTGCGGCGTGGGGTGATTGATCAGCGCGGCCACCACATTATGGCCTGCGTTGCGCACAGTCAGCACGGCCTGCCCCTTTTCATCTGTTTTCACGCGGTTGGCGAAATCATTGATGTAATCAGCGGTGATTTCTATGCCCGCCTGCGGCTTGCCTTCGACATAAACAGTCACGGGCAGTGATTCGCCCTGCTTCAGCGTGGAAGGGTCAATGCCGGGAATGATTTGTGCAGGCAGGTCAAAAGGCTGCATGCGGCTCTGATATGGCTTCAGAAGGGTAATGTTGTATTTGAGTGAGGTGGATGTATCGGCAGGTTTGCTGATGGCGCTTTTTTCCACTTCCTTCCATTTGCCATTCGGGTCTTTTTCCCAGTAGCCGTTATCGAAAAATGCAGTGAGAACGGCGGCATCGGCAGCAGCCTGCACGGTGCTGTGCTTTTCATGGGCTTTTATTTCCACGCTGGCTGGCTTGAAGTTTGCGGTATAGCCTTTGACAAAGCGCACTTTCTGCGGCGCGTAAGCGTCGTCGGCATAGCCCATGCCATAGACAATGCCCATCTCGCCGTAATGCGGGCTGATCCAGATGCCGTTTGCGAAAGCGGTCAATGGAGCAAGCAACGCTGCGGTCAGTAGTTTTTTCATGGCCTTTTCCTGGGGTTGAAAAAGAGTGACGATAACATCAGGCGGGCCGGCTTCTGCAATTTGCCGTCTATGGATGCGTGATTTCACATAGGCATGCCGACGCCGCAGGGTGCCAGCGTGACGTATTGAAAAGGCGCTGGCGCAATATCTGGCACAGCCAATTCGGAAGTTTTTGAATTTCAGAACAGGCTCAAGGTCTGGCTGCGAGAGAAAAGGGAGCCGGTCGCAATGAGCGCAAGACGCAAACCGCAGAGGGGTGTAGTGACCAGCGAGGATTTGCGCGCCACAAGAGCTTCCGAAACCGCGCTTTTCGCGCCACTTCGCGCTGGGGCTGGCTGGCGTGGCTTGCTCCTGCCGGGAATGAGCGCGGCCCGCAGTGGCAAACGGTGCAGAAAAGCAGGGCGCCACGGGCAGAGAGCGGGATGGAGCGGACAGGCGCATGGAATCGTTCCGGGAAAAGAGAAGTGGAGAAGTGGGAAAACGCTGCGCCCGGATATGACGCCCAGAAACGACAAAGGGCGCTCTGGAGAGCGCCCCTGGCAAAAAAAGCTTGGCTAACTGGAACCGGCACGCCGGAGCCACTGGCTAGCTAAACGACATCAAGGCTGGCTGCCCCGATGTCTCCCACGATGATCTGGATGACTGGGCTGATGCGCGCGGCATCAATCGCGTCGATGGGCGGGAGTGTACACCAAACAAGAATCGTTTTTAATTAAAAACCGGCTCGCCTATGTGGTTTTGGAAATTTTGTGCGCCTTGCGCAACAGGCCATTGGCCCGCCTTTCACGTCTGCGGCAGGCGTGAGAGGGTGCGATTATGAATGGGAATTGCTGCTAATCCTTGCTTTCTGGCCTCGCTCATGCGTTTTTGTGCGTTCAAGACCCTGATGCTGTTGATACAAATCATTGCCATTGCGCAACAGTTTCAATAAACTTTAAGTAATTTGCTTTGTTTGATGAGGAGTACGACCGAGATGAACCGCCCTTCCCGTATCGCCCTGGCCGCAGCCGCCCTGCTGGCCGCGCATGTTCACGCGCAAAGCGCACCGAACGCGCAGGAAAACCGCCCGCCTGATCCGTCGGATGACGCCAGCCTGGCTACTGTCACCGTCACGGCCAAGGGCTACGCGGCCGATGCCGCCGAAACGCCCATTGCCACCACAGTGCTCACGCGCGAAGACTTGTCGCGCAAGCAGGCGCGCAATGTGGGCGAGGCCGTGCGCGGCGAGCCGGGGCTGGCCGTTTCGCTGGATGGCGCGCAGGGCATGAATCCGGTGATTCGCGGCCTCAAGCGCGACAGCGTGGTGCTGCTGGTCGATGGCATGCGGCTCAACTCCGCGCAGCCGGCGGGGGCCGTGGCCTCGTTCATGTCGTTGGGGCTGGCCGATCGCGTGGAAGTGGTGAAAGGCCCGGCTTCGGTGCTGTATGGCACGGGCGCTTTGGGCGGCGCGGTCAATGTGCGGCTGCCGCAGGCGCGCTTTGAGCCGGGCGTGAAGTTCCATGCCAGCGCGGGCTATGACTCGGCCAGCCGGGGCTTGCGCGGCGCGGGCGTGGGTAATTTCAGCCAGGGCGATCACGCGCTGATGCTGGGCGCTTCGCTGACGCGCAACAAGGATTACAAGGAGCCGCGCGGCCGCGTTGCGCACACGGGCTATGACTCGGGCGCGTTCATCGGCCAGTACCGCTACCGGCTGGATGGCGCGCAGCAGCTGCGCGTGTCGGTGCAGCAGCACCGCGATGACGACGTGTGGTACCCCGGTGCGACGCGCCCGCACCCGCTGCCCGCCGTGGGCGCCATCACCACCCACTCGCCGCGCCAGACGCGCCGCCTGTATGAAGTGGGCTACAGCCGCAAGGGCGCGGGCAGCCATCCGCTGAATGTGGACGCGCGCATTTACCGGCAGGAAATGCACCGCACCATCTACGTGCGCTCTTCGCGCCTGGGGCGCGACATCATCACCAACGACGTGACGTTCGCCACCAACGGGCTGGATGCGCGCGCCGACTGGCTGGCGCACCCGCAGCATCTGCTTTCCTTCGGCCTGAACGCCTGGCGCATGGCCGCCAGCCCCGACAGCCGCCAGGGCCGCCCGCCGCAGTTCACGCAGTTCGTTCCCAACCTGCCTTTCACGCATGGCCGCGTGCAGGCCACGGGCCTGTATCTGCAAGACGACATGCGCTTTGGCAAGCTGAATGTGCTGGCGGGCCTGCGCTATGACCGCGTCAAGGGCAGCGCCACCAGCATGAAAAACCGCAGCGTCACCCGGGGGCTGGACCGCAGCGACGGCGCCACCTCCGCCAGCCTGGGCGTGATGTACGAGGCCGCGCCCCTGCTGCGCCCCTACGCCAGCCTCTCGCGCGCCTTCCGCGCGGCAGATTTGCGCGAGCGCTACCAGTCCGGCGCGCGCAGCAACGGCTTTTATTACGCGGGCAGCCCGCAAATCAAGCCCGAAACGGCCACGCAGTTCGAGCTGGGCCTCAAGGGCGAGAGCGACAAGCTCAGCTACCAGGTCGCCGCCTTCCGCACCCGCATTTCCGACTACATCACGGGCATGCAGCTTTCCGGCCCGGCCGCCGTGGCCGCCTGCGGCGCGCAGCAGGCGCGCTACTGCATGCAGACGGTGAACCTGGGCCACGCCACCCTCACCGGCTTTGAGGCGGGCCTGCGCTGGCAGATGCTGCCCGGCCACTGGCTGCAAGCGGCCTACACGCGCATTCGCGGCACGAATGGCGACTATGACGAGCCGCTGTTCCAGATGCCCGCCGACGAGCTTTCGCTGGCCTGGGAAGGGCGCTTGACCCCCGCCTGGTCGGCCGATGCGGGCGTGCGCCTGGTGCGCCGCCAAAGCCGCGTGGCCACGCGTTTTGCGCGCGGCACGGAAGACGCCACGGCCGGCTACGGCGTGGTGGACATCGGCGCCACCTGGCGCTTTGCCCCGCAGCAGTCGCTGCGCTTTGCCATCAGGAACGTGGGTGACAAGCGCTACCACGAGCACCTGGCCGAGGGCCTGCCAGGCATGGAGGTGAAAGCGCCGGGCCGCAGCTTTGGCGTATCGTGGGAAGGCAAGTTCTGAAAACCTGTCCGCAGGCGGCCCAAACCGCTCCAAAGCCATCGCTTATTTCGCTATGGATCAAATAGCATGAGGTCCTGCGGAAATGTGCGAGAAGGGCATTTTTGAGGCCCTGAATTTGCTCTCAAAGAAGGAGTAAGCGCGTCAAGTCCGGGCCGCGCCCGGCTGGCGCTTTCTCCCTCCACGGCCAGGCTCTGGACTGGTTCTGAAGTTCTGATTTTTTTAACGAGGCACGCACCATGACCCCCCCCAAACTCAGCCGCCGCCGCCTGCTGGCCGCTGGCGCGGCGCTGGCCCTGCCCGCTTTTGCGCAACAACCTGCCGCGACACCCGCTGCAACACCGGCCCGGCGCATTCCCAAACTCACGCTGGCCGGGCCGTTCGCCACCGTGTCCTACCCGCTCATCCGCATGGCCGAAAGCGGGGCGCTGGCCGATGTGGCCGAGCAAGTGGAGTTCGTCTCCTGGAAAAGCCCCGACCAGCTGCGCGCCATGGCCGTGAACAAATCGGCCGATTTTTTGGCCATGCCCAGCAACGTGCCCGCCAATCTCTACAACAAGGGCGTGCCTCTGAAGCTTTTGAGCATCACCATCTGGGGCATCCTGTGGGTGCTCACGCGCGACGCCAACATCAAGCGCATTGAAGACCTCAAGGGCCAGGAACTCACGATGCACTTCAAGGGCGACATGCCCGACTGCACCTTCCGCCTGCTGGCGCAAAAGGCGGGCATGGACCCCGACAAGGACGTGAAGCTGCGCTACGTGGCCACGCCGATGGAAGCCATGCAGCTGCTGCTCATGCGCCGCACCGACAACGCCCTGCTGGCCGAGCCGGCCGTTTCGATGGGCCTGCGCAAAAGCGGCTCCTTTCCGGTCAGCATCATTGCGCCGGAGCTGCATCGCGGCATCGACATTCAGGCCGAATGGGGCCGCCTGCTGGGGCGCGCGCCGCGCATTCCGCAGGCGGGCATCGCCATGCTGGGCGGGCAGCTGGGCAACGCCGCGCTCATTGAGCGCTTTCAGCAGGCGCACGCCGAAGCCATCCAGTGGTGCAAGGCCCATCCTGAAGAGTGCGGAAAGATGGTGGTCAAGCACATCGACACGCTCACGCCCGAAGCCGTGGCCGACGCCATGCGCGTGGACAAGGCCGAACTCGTGTCCGCCAGCCAGGCCCGCCCCGAGCTGGAGTTTTTCTACCAGCAGCTCGCGCAAATGCAGCCCGGCCTGATTGGCGGCAAGCTGCCGGATGACGGCTTTTATTACCAGCCTCCGGCAGCGGCTGCTTTGGCTTCATGACGCTGCTGCGCTCCTGGCTGGCCGCCTTGCCTGGCTACCTGTGGGGCGGCTGGGGGGCCATTGCCAGCCTGTTGCTGCTCGTGGCCCTGTGGGAATTTCTCGCGGGCCTGTATGGCCCGCTGGTGCTGCCCACCCCGCTGGAAACGGCGGACACCCTGCGCCAGTTCGCCGCCAGCGGCGGGCCGCTGTGGCCCACCCTGGCCATCTCCGCCCGCCGCGCGCTGGCCGGGCTGGCGCTGGCCGTGGGCCTGGGCAGCGTGGCGGGCGTGGCCGCCGGCGTTTCCATGACGGCTTCCATGATGGCCCGCCCCTGGGTCACGGTGCTGCTGGGCACGCCGCCCATCGCCTGGCTGGTGCTGGCCATGCTCTGGTTCGGCACGGGCGACGGCACGCCCGTTTTCACCGTCTTCATCGCCAGCTTTCCTGTTGTTTTCGCGGGCGGCATGCAGGGCGCGCGCACGCTGGAGCAGCGCTGGCGCGATCTCTCGCAAGTTTTCGCCTTGCCCTGGCACATGCGCGTGACCGACATCTATCTGCCCCACGTCATCTCCTACCTCTTTCCGGCCTGGATCGTGGCGCTGGGCAGCTCCTGGCGCGTGGTCGTCATGGCCGAGCTGCTGGCTTCATCCGACGGCGTGGGCGCGGCCCTGGCCTCCAGCCGCGCCCAGCTCGACATGCCCGCCACCCTGGCCTGGATCGGCGCCGTCGTGCTGTTGCTGCTGGCGCTGGAATATTTGCTGCTGGAGCCTGTCAAGCGCGAAATCGAGCGCTGGCGCGAAGCGGGCGCGCGCCGGGAAGGGCTGGCATGACGGCCCCCGTGTCTACACCCGCACCCGCGCCTGAAGCCGCCCTCGCCGTCAGGCAACTGAACCACGCCTGGGCCACCCGCAGCGTGCTGGAAGACATCGGCTTTACCCTGCCCGCAGGCCGCGCCATCGCGCTGGTCGGCCCTTCCGGCTGCGGCAAAACCACCCTGCTGCACCTGTGCGCGGGGCTGCTGACCGTGCAGGAAGGGCAGATTGACAACCGCTTTGCCCGCAGCGCCATGCTCTTTCAGCAGCCGCACCTGCTGCCGTGGCAAACCGTGCTCGGCAACATCGCCCTGGGCCTGAAAGCGCGGCGCACGCCCAAAGCCGCGCGCCTGGCCGCCGCCCGCCGCATGGGCCACGCGCTGGGGCTGGACGACATCGCCCTGGCGCAGTTTCCCGGCGAACTCTCCGGCGGCATGCAAAGCCGCGCCGCCCTGGCCCGCGCCCTCGTGCTGGAGCCGGATTTGCTCTTGATGGACGAGCCGTTTGCCGCGCTGGACATCGGCCTCAAAGGCCAGATGCACCGCCTGCTGCTGGCCGAAATGGCCCGCCGCCAGCTGGCCGTGCTCATGATCACGCACGACGTGATGGAAGCCGTCACCCTGGCCGACACCGTCATCGTCATGGCCGGGCAGCCCGGCCGCATGGTCTGGCGGCTGGACCTGCCCCTGCCGCCCGCCCAGCGCGGCGACGACTGGATCTACCGCCAAACCAGCCTGCTGCTCGCCCAGCCCGCCGTGCGCGCCGCCTTCAACATGCCCGCCGCCCTGGCCAGCCCGCCCTCCGCTTCATCTGCCGTGCCCGCCACGCCTGCCGATGGCTGCGCCCCGCTGGCCAGCGGCAGCGCCGTTGCCGCCGCAACGCCTGCCGCCAGCGCGCGCTGCTGAAGGCCAGCGGAAAAAGGGCCGCCGCGCCGCCTCGCCAGCCGGGGCGGGCAAGCCTGCGCCGTCAAGCTGAATCAAAAACAGGAGCGAATTCGGAGGGGTCAAAATGCCGCTTCGCGCAATTTCCTCTAGGACATCATGCTATGGATAGAGGAGCTAAAAAGTGCCATCCATCCACTGCGAATGGCCCCGCCAGGAATGCCGCCCACGCCCCGGACAGCCGATTGATGCACAGAAAGCCTGGCCCAGGCGTCTGCGCTTTTTTGGCCCCTTGCGGCCAGGCTTTGAACAGGCCTCAGGCCAGCAGGGCCTGGGCGAATTCGCGGGCGTTGAAGGTCTGCAGGTCTTCGAGTTTTTCGCCCACGCCGATGAAATAGACGGGCACGGGCTTTTCGCGGGCGATGGCGGCCAGCACGCCGCCTTTGGCGGTGCCGTCGAGCTTGGTGACGATCAGGCCCGTGAGCTGAATGGCCTCGTCAAAGGCCTTGACCTGCGCCAGCGCGTTCTGGCCGGTGTTGCCGTCAATGACCAGCAGCACTTCGTGCGGGGCGGTGGCATCGGCCTTGGTGACGACGCGGCGGATTTTTTGCAGCTCCTGCATCAGGTGCGCCTGGGTGTGCAGGCGGCCGGCGGTATCGACCAGCACGGCGTCCACCTGGCGGGCGCGGCCGGCGGCCACGGCGTCGAAGCTGACGGCGGAAGGGTCAGCGCCTTGCTGGCTGATGATTTCCACGCGGTTGCGGTCGGCCCACACGCCCAGCTGCTCGCGGGCGGCGGCGCGGAAGGTGTCGGCGGCGGCCAGCAGCACGGAGCAGCCCGCGTCGGCCAGGTGGCGCGTGAGCTTGCCGATGGAAGTGGTTTTGCCCGCGCCGTTCACGCCCGCCACCATGATGACGGTGGGGCAGTACTCGCCCACGACCAGCGGCTTTTGCAGCGGCGCAAGCAAATCGGCCAGCGCGTCGGCCAGCAGGGCGCGCACCTGGGCGGGTTCGGTTGCGCGGGCCTGTTTGACACGCTGGCGCAAGTCATGGAGCAGGTATTGCGTGGCGGCCACGCCCGCGTCGGCCATGAGCAGGGCGGTTTCCAGGTCTTCATACAGCGCTTCGTCAATTTGCGTGCCGGTAAAGACGGTGGTGAGGCTGCTGCCGGTTTTTTTCAGGCCGCTTTTGAGGCGGACGAACCAGCTTGCGCGGTTCGCTGGCGGGGCGGGTTCAGGCGTGGCGGCAGGGGCGGGCGCGGGTTCAGCCTGCGGCGCGGGCGGCGCAGGCGGCTCGGACAGGTCAGGCGCCGCAGACGGCAAGGCGGCGGGCGCGGCGGCGGCAGGGGCCGCCGGAGCGGGGGCGGGGGGCGCAGAGGCGGCGGCTGCGGGCGGCGCTTCAGCAGGCGCGGCAGGCGTGACTGGCGAGACTTGAGGCGCGGCGGTTTCAGCGGGCAGCGCGCTTTCTTGCGCTTGTGATGGCGCGGCGGGGGAGGCGGGCGATGCCGGGGCCGCGCCCGTCAGGCCGCCGCGCAGGCGGGCCAGCCAGCCCGGGGCCGGCCCGGCCGGTTCCGGCTCAGGCGCGGGCGCAGCCGGGGCTGCATCTGCGGGGGCATCTGCGGAAGATGCGCCAGCTTCAGGCCCGGCCTCAGGCCCGGCTTCGGTTTTCTTGCGGCGGAAAAAGCTGAACATGTGACAAAAGCCTTTGTAGTGCGCGGCGATTCTAGGAAGGCCCCGGCAGGACGCTGCGCTTCGCATGGCCCGGCGCCCGCCTGGCGCGCCGACCGCCCGGGGTGGCCGATCCGATTCATCAAAAACAGAAGCAAATTTGAAGGGATCAAAAAGGGCTTCTGCGCTTATTTCACTAGGACATCGTGCTATTGATACAGGAGCTATATAGAGTCTGCCCCATGCATGGCCTGGGCTGTCTGTGCGCGGTTTGCGGCCCTGGCCATGCGTGCAAGGCGCGGTCTTGCCGGCGTCTTTTTGTCTGCCCAACCCTGAAAGGATGCTTCCATGCTCCGCCTGCCTTTCCTTCTTGCGCCGCTGGCCGCTTTGGCGCTGGCCGCCTGCCAGAGCGCTCCTTCGGCTTCTGCCGCGCCTGCGGGCGATCTGCGGCAGCAGCCGGAGGCCATTGCCGGTCCAGTTGCTTCTGTCGCGCCTGCGGCCGATCCGCTGGTGTTTGACGCCGGGCGCTACACCACGCAGCAGGTGAGCGCGGGCGGGCAAAGCGTGACGGTGCGCGCCTGGGAAGGCGTGCCTTACGTGAGCCGCCCTGCGCAAAGCGACTATCAGGTGATGAACATCTACATTCCGGAGGCTTATTTCAACGGCGGCCAGGTGGGGCGCTACGACGCCAAGACCGCGCCCATCTTCCTGCCCAACCAGATTGGCGGCTACATGCCCGCCAAGCCCGGCACGCCAGCAGCGCGCGGCATGGACGGCGAAGCCAGAAGCGATGCGCCCAACGCCATTGCCATGGCGCTGGTAAAGGGCTACGTGGTGGCTTCGCCCGGCGCGCGCGGGCGCACGCAGGCCAGCGGCAAGGCCCCGGCGGCCATCATTGATCTGAAAGCCGCCGTGCGCTGGCTGCGCTACAACGACTCGCGCATGCCCGGCGACACCGACAAAATCATCTCCAACGGCACGAGCGCGGGCGGTGCGCTTTCGGCCCTGCTGGGCGCCAGCGGCAACCATGACGATTACGCCGCCGCCCTGAAGGAGGCGGGCGCAGCCGAGGAGCGCGATCACATCTTCGCCGTCTCCGCCTACTGCCCCATCACCAATCTGGAGCACGCCGATGCGGCCTACGAGTGGCAGTTCAGGGGCATCGACGATTACAAAAAAATCGACATCTCGATGCTCGACTACAAGGTGCAGCGCAAGACCGTGGCAGGCACGCTCAATGCGGAGCAAAAGGCCGTTTCCGCCGCGCTGGCCTCCGCTTTCGCGCCCTATCTCAACAGCCTGGGCCTCAGGAACGCCTACGGCCGCCTGCTGACGCTGGACGCCGAGGGCCAAGGCACCTTCCGCCGCTACCTGGCCGCGCTCGTGACCGCCTCTGCGCAAAAGGCGCTGGATGAAGGGCAGAACCTTTCGTCCTTCGGCTGGCTGCAAATCAAGGACGGGGAAGTGACGGGGCTGGACTTTGATCGCTACCTGCGCCACCTGGGCCGCATGAAAACGCCGCCCGCGTTTGACGCGCTGGACCTGTCCAGCGGCGAAAACCAGCTTTTCGGCGACGCCCGCCATGACAAGCGCCACTTCACCGCCTATTCCGCCGAGCACGCGCCCGAAGGCCAGGCGCTGCGCGCCGACAAGGCCACGGTGCGCCAGATGAACGCCATGAGCTACGCCGGCTGGGCGGGCAGCTGGACGGCGCGCTACTGGCGCATACGCCAGGGCAGCAAGGACAGCGACACGTCGCTGGCCATTCCCGCCATCCTCGCCCTTACCCTGCAAAACCGCAGCTACGTCGTGGACTTCGCCCTGTCCTGGGAGCGCCCCCACGGCGGCGACTACGACCTGGATGAGCTTTTTGCCTGGATGGACGCCATCGACCCGTAACGGCCGCAGCCAACCCCGGCGGGCGGCTATGGCCGGGGTGAGGCGGGCGCTTCGCTCCAGAAATCACGGCGGCACAGGCCGCGCGCGGCGCACCAGGTGCAGGCGCTGCCTTCGCCCAGCGCCGGCAAGGGCGCGCCTGCGGCGATGGCGCGCATGTCGTGCGAAACGCCTTGCACAAGGGCGTCCCGCAAGGCGGTGAGGCTGGGCTGATCGACGGTCTGGACAGGCGCGCGTTCGCTGACGCTGAGGTAGGCGGCCTGCACTTCGTCATCGGGCAGCAAGGCGGCGTAAAAGGGCAGCTGGATGTCTTCAGCGTCTTTCACGCGGCCCTTGGTGCGGTCCAGGCTTTCGGTTTTGTAGTCCAGCAGCAGGCGCCGGGGGGGCTGGCCGGGGGCGCTGTCGATGCGGTCAATACGGTCGATACGGTCAATTCGGCCTTGCAGGGTGACGGGGCCGAGGGCGGCGGCGGCATCTTCTTCGCCGCGCTCGTAGTGATGGCCTTGCTTTTCATGCTCCGTCAGCCAGTCCAGATAGCTCTCGCGCAAGGCGGGCCACTGGGCGGAGAAAGGCAAAAAGTCGCTTTCTGACAGGGCTTTTTCTTGCGTGACGGCCTGGGCGGCTTCATCCAGCCAGGCGGCGCGGGCGGGGCGGTCTGCTTGCGGGTCGGCTTTCAGGCGTTCATGAAAGTGGTGGAGCGTGGCGTGCAGCCAGTTGCCGAAGTCGCGTTTGTCAGGCCCGGCATCGAGTTCGGGCGCTTCCTTCAGATTGAGCTGGCGCAGGGCGAAAAAGCGGTAGGGGCAGGCGCGCAAGTCGCCATAGGCGCTGGCCGAGAGCGTGACAACCGGCAGGGCGCTGCCTTGCGGCGCGGGGCGCGGCGTGGGCGCGGGGTCAATGGCGCGGGTGGAGCAGGGATCGTCTGCCGTTTCATTCAGCCCCAGTTGCAGCGCGAGATGGCGCACCAGCGGGCTGGCGAGCAGGGGCTGGCCGCGCTCGTCGCCTTGCCGCCAGAGCAAGTCCACACAAGGCACGGCCAGGGCGTGCTGCCAGGCGGTTTGCTGGGCGGCCTGCTGCGCAGCTTGCGTGGGCAGGCGCAAGTGGGCGCGCTGCGGCGGCGTCCACAAGCCGGGCGGCTCGGGGGCCAGGGGCAGGTGGTTTTCATCGCAGCCGGGCAGCACCAGCGCGGCAAGCGGCCGGCCCATGACTTGCGCCAGCGGCAGCAAGATGAGGTCGGGCTGGGGCGCGGCAGGCGGAATGAAGCTGGCGGCTTCCAGCGCGTCAGCCGCCCAGGCGGTGAAGGCGGGCAGGCTCAGGCGCTGGCGGGCGGCGGGCAGCTCGTGCAGGGCGTCGGCATCTGTCAGCAAAAGGGTTTCCAGCACGCGCGCGCCAGCGGCGTCTTGCGCCAGCGGCTCCCACTGGCCAGCAGCTTGCAGCAGATCGCGCAGGGCCGTCAGCCAGGCGGGCAGGGCGCGCGGGGCCTGGCAGGCGGCGCGCGCGGCATGGATGGCTTGCAGGGCCTGCTCCAGATGGGGCGGCGCGTCTTCCGGCAGGCTCTGGGGCCACTGGCTCACGGCATGGCGGCGCAGATAGGCTTCCAGCTCGGGCACGGCGCGCGCGGGCCAGGCGCTGGCGGCGGGGGCGAGCTTGAGCCAGGCCAGCACGTCGTCGCTGCTGGCCTGGCGGGCGCAGGCGTGCAGGGCGGCCATGAGGATGGCGGCGGACTGGGTGGTGGAGAGCTTCCAGCCCGTTTCGTCGCGCACGTTCAGGCGGTCGCCCAGCAAGGCGCGCACGCGGCGCATGAGAGCGCGGTCGCTGCTGGCCAGAGCCACGGGGGCGCGCCCGGCGGCCCGGTGCGCCAGCACGCAAGCGGCGGCGCGCCGGGCTTCGCTTTCTGCATCCGGCACGGAGTGCAGGCGGATGCGCTCTGCGGCGGATGAAGCCTCTGGCGCGGGCGGCGCGGGCAGCGGCAGGGAAATGGCTTTTTCAGGGGTGAAAAAGTCAATGAGCGAGCCGGTCAGCTCGTCGGCCTGCGCGCCATGAAAGGCAATGAGCGCATCCGTTTGCTCCAGCGTGCGCGCAGCAAAAAGCACGTCGGTGGCGTAGTCGCTGGCGGCGGCCCAACGCAGGGCCAGGCGCATCAGGGCGTTTTCGTGCGCCAGCCAGCCATCAGACGGCGCAGGCACGGCTTCAGCGGCCCAGCGGCCCCAGTCCGCCCGCTGGTGCGACGGCACGGCAGCGGCCAGCGGAGCCACTTGCAGGGCCGCCTGCACCAGCAAGGGCGTGAAGGCGTCGCGGGCAGCATCACGCGGCAGCGCCATGCGCGCGCTTTCCAGCAGGTCGCGGGCAGTGAGCGCGTCGCGCGCGGCGCTGAAGCTGATGTCATACGGGCCGGGCGTGAAGCAGGCCAGGCGCTGCGCCCAGGTGTGCGTGGTCTCGAAGTGCGGCGCAAAGCCATCGGGATACAGCGCGGCCCACTGGCTTTGCGCCACCGGCAGCAGCTGCGCGAAAGGCAGCAGCACCACGCTGCGGGCCGGATGCGCCTTGCATACGTCCAGGTGCTCTCGCACACGCGCCAGCGCCTCGCGCCAAAGGGGCAAAACGGACGGGACCGAAGATGCGCCACAGGAAGAATCAGGAGAAAAAACCATGCCGTTCATGGCAAAGAGCTGTGCAAGAGGCCGCAGACGGGCGGCGAAAGTTTCTGCAAAAATAGAATGACTTTATCGTTACACAGGAGCCTTTTCTCATGGCAAGCGCACTCATCAAGCACACCAGCGACGCCTCGTTTGAAGCCGACGTTCTCCAGTCCGACAAGCCCGTGCTGCTGGACTTCTGGGCTGAATGGTGCGGCCCGTGCCGGTCCATCGCCCCCGCGCTGGACGAACTGGCCGCCGCCTACGAAGGCAAGTTGCAGATCGTGAAGATGAACATCGACGAAAACACTGCCACGCCCGCGCGTTTTGGCATTCGCGGCATTCCCACGCTCATGGTCTTCAAAAACGGCCAGCTGGCCGCCACCAAAGTTGGCGCCATGACCAAGGCGCAGATGGCGGCGCTGGTGGATCAGCACGTCTGACTCTTGGCGCTTTTGCGCCACCTCCAGAAGGCATGCGGCCCGTTGCGGCGCATGCCTTTTTCTTTTGGGTTTTCCTGCAATAATCCGCCCCTTGCCAGCCAGGCGCCTGGCTGGCGCGCCGCGCGCTTCTTGCGCGCCGCAAGCGGCGAAAGCAGGCCAGCAACGCCTGCCGCCACTGGAGCCAGGGCCGCAACCGGTTCAGGTTTGCACAGCCCTTTCCCCGCGCCATTGCGCCGCGCCCTTTCCCTTTCTTCTTTTGCAACCCACGCAGCCTGCCTTGCGGGCTGAAATCACTGCCAGACTGGTTCCATGCACCTGAACGAACTCAAGGCCCTGCACGTCTCCGAAGTGCTCAAGCAGGCCGAGGCACTGGAAATCGAAAACACCGGCCGCATGCGCAAGCAGGAGCTGATGTTCGCCATCATCAAAAAGCGCGCTCGCGCCGGCGAGCAGGTTTTTGCCGACGGCGTGCTGGAAATCCTGCCCGACGGCTTCGGCTTTCTGCGCAGCCCCGACACCAGCTACACCGCCAGCACGGACGACATCTACATCAGCCCCAGCCAGGTGCGCCGCTTCAACCTGCACACGGGCGACATGATTGAAGGCGAGGTGCGCATCCCCAAGGACGGCGAACGCTATTTCGCGCTGACCAAGCTCGACAAGGTCAATGGCCTGCCGCCCGAGCAGAACAAGCACAAGATCATGTTCGAGAACCTCACGCCGCTCTTTCCGAAGGAGCTGATGCGGCTGGAGCGCGACAACTTCAAGGGCGAGGAAAACATCACGGGCCGCATCATCGACGTGATCGCCCCCATCGGCAAAGGCCAGCGCGCCCTCATCGTGGCGCCACCCAAGAGCGGCAAAACGGTGATGATGCAAACCATCGCCCACGCCATCAGCACCAACTACCCCGACAGCCACATGATGGTGCTGCTGGTGGACGAGCGCCCCGAAGAAGTCACGGACATGCAGCGCTCCGTCAAGGCCGAAGTCATCGCCTCCACGTTTGACGAACCGGCCTCGCGCCACGTGCACGTGGCCGAAATGGTGATCGAGCGCGCCAAACGCCTGGTCGAGCTGAAAAAAGACGTGGTCATCCTGCTGGACTCCATCACCCGCCTGGCCCGCGCCTACAACAACGTGGTGCCCTCCAGCGGCAAAGTGCTCACCGGCGGCGTGGACGCCAACGCGCTGCACCGCCCCAAGCGCTTTCTGGGCGCGGCGCGCAACGTGGAAGAAGGCGGCTCGCTCACCATCATCGCCACCGCGCTGATCGACACCGGCAGCCGCATGGACGAAGTCATTTTTGAAGAGTTCAAGGGCACCGGCAACAGTGAAATCCATCTGGACCGGCGCCTCTATGAAAAGCGCGTGTTCCCCAGCATCCAGCTCAACCGCAGCGGCACCCGCCGCGAAGAGCTGCTGCTGCCGCCCGACGTGCTGCAAAAAACCCGCATCCTGCGCCAGTTCATGTACAACATGGACGAAATCGAGGCCATGGAAATGGTCATCAAGAGCATGAAGGCCACCAAAACCAATGTCGAGTTCTTCGACATGATGCGCCGGGGCGGCTGACGCCCCGCCCGGCCAGATTAGCTCCTTGATTCATAGCAAGACGTCCCCGTATTCATTGCGGGAAAGCGTATTCAGGCGGCCCTGAATCTGCTCCTCTTTCAGAAGCGGCTTGCCAGACGGCCCCAAAACCCTAGAATCCCCCGTTTTTTCGCGGCAAGTGCGCTGGATGGGCCAGCGTGGCTGCCGCATCAGCCCAAAGGAAACATCCATGCGCGAAGGCATCCACCCCGAATACCGCGAAGTCTGCTTCGTGGACCTGTCCAACGGCTTCAAATTCGTCACCCGCTCCTGCGTGAACACCAAGGAAACCGTGAAGATGGACGATGGCCGCGAACTGCCCCTGTTCAAGCTCGACACTTCCAGCGAATCGCATCCCTTCTACACTGGCACGCAAAAGTCGGTGGACAACATGGGCGGGCGCGTCGAGAAATTCCGCAACCGCTACGGCAAGGTGGCCCGCTGAAAAGCGGGGGCGCTCTTTCCGCGAATCTCCGCAAAAAAGGCAGCCTCGCGCTGCCTTTTTTGTTGCTCGCGCGCGGACGGCGGTTTGCCGCCGCACACGCCCTCTTACCTGGCCGTCAGGCCGCGCCGCCCCCGGCGCAGCAGCGCGTGCAGCAAGATCGCGCCGAAAGTGGCCGTGCCAATGCCGCCCAGCTCGAAGCGGCCAAAACCCAGCGTGAAATCGCCCGTGCCCAGCACCAGCGTGATGGCCGCCGTCAGCAAATTGGCGCTGTCGGCGAAATTCACCTTGTTTTCCACCCAGATGCGCGCCCCGGCCACCGTGATGAGGCCAAACACCACGATGGAAACGCCCCCCATCACCGCAGGCGGAATGGCCTGAATGAGCGCGCCGAACTTGGGCGAAAAACCCAGCAGCAGCGCCATGCATGCGGCCACGACGAACACGGCGGTGGAATAGATGCGCGTGGCGGCCATCACGCCAATGTTTTCGGCATACGTGGTCACGCCCGTGCCGCCTGACGCGGCGCTGAGGATGGTGGCCAGCCCGTCGCCCATGAAGGCGCGGCCCATGTGGGCGTCCATGCTGCGGCCCGTCATGGCCGCCACGGCCTTGAGGTGGCCCAGGTTTTCCACCACCAGAATGAGCGCCACCGGTGCGATGAGGGCGATGGCGTTGGGGTCAAACGCTGGCGCTGCCAGCCGGGGCAGCCCCAGCCAGGGCGCGGCGGCGATGCCCGATGTGTCTATGGGCGCGCCCAGCCCCAGCCCGTTGGTCAGCACGGCATACAGCGCCGTGGCCGCCAGCAGCCCGGCCAGGATGAGCAGGCGCTGGAGCATGCCGCGCGCAAACACCGCAATGAGCGCCACGCACAGGAAAGTGGCCGCCTGCATCCAGGCGTCAAACGGCGTGGGCGCCATGTTCTTGATGGGCACGCGCGCCAGGTTCAGGCCGATCACGGCCACCACCGAGCCGGTGACCACCGGCGGCATCAGCCGCTCGATCCAGCCTGCGCCCACGGCCTGCACCAGCGCGCCCAGCAGCATGTAAATGACGCCGCAGGCCATGATGCCGCCCAGCGCCACGGCCATCTGCGCATTCGGCCCCTGCCCGCCGTAGCCCGTGGCCGCAATCACCACGCCGATGAAGGCAAATGACGAACCCAGATAGCTCGGCACCCGCCCGCCCGTGACCAGGTAGAACAGCAGCGTGCCCATGCCGCTCATGAGAATGGCGACGTTCGGGTCAAAACCCATGAGGATGGGCGCCAGCACCGTTGCGCCGAACATGGCGATCACGTGCTGCACCCCCATTGCCGCCGTCTGCGGCCAGGGCAGGCGCTCATCGGGCGCAATCACGCCGCCGCCTTGCAGCGCCTGCATGGGGCGCGGCTGCCATTGAAACAAGCTCATTTTCCGGACTCTCCTCAAGTTCTCGAATGCGCGGACACGCAAGCGCTGCGCGATCACTGCGCAAGCGTGCGGCATGCGGCCCTGATGGTAGGCGCGAAGGCAGGGTTTGCAGGCATTGCCAGGCGCGCGCGCCGCCTATAAAAAACGCCTTTCCCCAACCAACCCAGGAGACCAGCCATGCTGCTGACGCAAGACCAGAAAATGATCCGCGACGCCGTGCGCGCCTTCGCGCAGGAAGAACTCTGGCCCCATGCCGCCCAGTGGGACCGCGATCACACCTTTCCCCGGCAGGCCCACAAGGGCCTGGCCGCGCTGGGCTGCTACGGCATTTGCGTGCCCGAAGAGTACGGCGGCGCGGGGCTGGACTACCTGACGCTCTCGCTCGTGCTCGAAGAAATAGCCGCAGGCGACGGCGGCACCAGCACCGCCATCAGCGTGACCAACTGCCCCTACAACGCCATCCTCATGAAATACGGCACGCAGGCGCAAAAACAGCAATGGCTGGTTCCTGCCGCGCGCGGCGACATCCTGGGCGCTTTCTGCCTGACCGAGCCTCACGCGGGCAGCGACGCATCGGCCGTGCGCACCACCGCCACGCGCGAAGGCGGCGAATACGCGCTCAACGGCGTCAAGCAATTCATCACCAGCGGCCAGAACGGCCAGGCCGCCATCGTCATCGCCGTCACCGACAAAAACGCAGGCAAAAAGGGCCTGAGCGCCTTCATCGTGCCCACCAGCAACCCGGGCTGGAAAGTGGCTGGCCTGGAGCGCAAGCTGGGCCAGCACAGCAGCGACACCGCGCAAATCCTGCTGCAAGACTGCCGCATTCCCGGCCAGAACCGCATTGGCGAAGAAGGCGAGGGCTACAAGATCGCCCTGTCCGCCCTTGAAGGCGGACGCATCGGCATCGCCTCGCAAAGCGTGGGCATGGCGCGCAGCGCGCTGGAGTTCGCCATCCGCTACGCCAAGGAGCGCGAAGCCTTTGGCGTGCCCATCTTCGAGCACCAGGCCGTGGCCTTCCGCCTGGCTGACTGCGCCACGCGCCTAGAAGCGGCCCGCCAGCTCATCTGGCACGCCGCCGCCCTGCGCGACGCAGGCCAGCCCTGCCTGAAAGAAGCCGCCATGGCCAAGCTCTTTGCCAGCGAAGCGGCAGAACACGTGTGCTCCACCGCCATCCAGACCCTGGGCGGCTACGGCGTGACGGCAGACTTTCCCGTCGAGCGCATCTACCGCGACGTGCGCGTGTGCCAAATCTACGAAGGCACCAGCGACGTGCAAAAAATCATCATCAGCCGCGCGCTGTAGAAAGCGGCTTGCGGCCCGCCCGCAAGCGCCAGGCACTGGCAGCGGGAGCAGCGCCTGCCGGATTGCATCAAAAACAGGAGCAAATTCAAGAGGCTGAAATACCGCTTTGCGCTGGTTCCACTAGGACCCATTGCTACGGATAAAGGAGCGAAAAGCGCCTAGCTTCAGCCCTTCGTGTCTGCCGCCTGCGCCTGGCCTGTTTCCGGCGCGCTCCCTGGCTCGCCTCCGGCCCTGGCGGCGGGCGCGCCTTTTCCGGAGCCTGTTTTCCGAACAGGCTTTCAGGGCAGCTCGCCGCGCAGCAAGTCTTCGATGGTTTCGCGCTGGCGGATGACGCGGGCCATGCCGCCGCTGACCAGCACTTCGGCTGCGCGCGGGCGGCTGTTGTAGTTGCTGGCCATGCTCATGCAGTAAGCGCCGGCGGAAAACACGGCGAGCCTGTCGCCGGGCTGCACGGCCAGCAGGCGGCGGCGGCCCAGCCAGTCGCCGCTTTCGCACACGGGGCCGACCACGTCATACACGCGCTCGGGCGCGCCTTCGGCTGCGGCCTGCAAGGGTTCGATGCGGTGAAAAGCCTCATACAGCGCGGGGCGCGGCACGTCGTTCATGGCGGCATCCACGATGCAAAAGCCCTTGTCCTCGCCCGGCTTCAGGTACAGCACCTCGGTCAGGCACACGCCCGCGTTGCCCACCAGCGCGCGCCCCGGCTCCACGATGAGGCGGCGCTGGCCGTGGCCGCGCGCATCCAGCCGCGCCAGCAGCAGCTGGCACAGCGCGTCGGCGGCGGGGGGCGTTTCATCGGCGTAGGCAATGCCCAGGCCGCCGCCCAGGTCAATCTGGCCCAGCGGCACGCCGGCGGCCTCGATGGCTTCGAGCAAATCGAGCACGCGCTCCAGCGCGTCCAGATACGGCGCGGCCTCGGTGATTTGCGAGCCGATGTGGCAGCCGATGCCCGCCACGCGCAGCCCCGGCAGCGAAGCGGCCAGCTGGCAGGCGGCCAGGGCGTGGCCGTGGGCGATGCCGAACTTGTTGTCGCGCAGGCCGGTGGAGATGTAGGGGTGCGTGCGCGCGTCCACGTCAGGATTGACGCGGATGCTCACGGGCGCCGTCAGGCCGCAGGCGGCGGCCACGTCGTTGAGGGCCAGCAGCTCGGCTTCGCTTTCCACGTTGAAGCAGCCAATGCCCGCCTCCAGCGCGGCCTGCATCTCGCGGCGGGTCTTGCCCACGCCGGAAAAGACGATTTTTCCCGGCTCCGCGCCAGCGGCCAGCGCGCGCGCCAGCTCGCCGCCGGAGACGATGTCAAACCCGCAGCCGGCCTGCGCCAGCAAGCTGAGAATGGCCTGCGAGGAATTGGCCTTGACGGCGTAGCACACCAGCGCGTCGCGCCCGGCCAGCCCGCGCTGCCAGGCCGACAGCGCGCTTTCAATGGCCGCCTGCGAGTAAACGAAAAGCGGCGTGCCGTGCTCCTGGGCCAGCTCATCCAGGCCAAGGTCTTCAATCATCAACGCGCCGTTTTCACTGCGGTGAAAAACCGGCGCGCCGGGCAAGGGAAATGAATTCATGGGGCAGAAAAATCAGGTTGCGGCAGGGCCGGGCGGGCAGATTCAGCGGCAGGTTCGGCA
This sequence comes from Ottowia sp. oral taxon 894, assembly GCF_001262075.1. Taxonomy (GTDB): domain Bacteria; phylum Pseudomonadota; class Gammaproteobacteria; order Burkholderiales; family Burkholderiaceae_C; genus Ottowia; species Ottowia massiliensis. Next base: position 1,844,196 of record NZ_CP012073.1, read on the forward strand.
GCGGGTTCCGCCGCTTCATGGCCCGCAGGCCAGAGCGTCTCGGGCAGCGTGGCCCGCTGGCGGGCAGCCGGCGTGTCGGGCAAATACAGCGGCCCGCGCTGGCCGCAGCCCGCCAAAGCGCCGGCCAGCCCAACCGCCGCGCAAGCCGCAAATATGCGATTAATCGGGCGGATTAACGGGATTAATAAAATATTCGCGTGCTGCTTCATGAAAAATGATTGTAATGACCGACATTGAATACCTTGATTTGGCAGAAGCCCTTTTGCGCCGTGTTGAGGAGCAGTGCGACGCCCTCAACGAAGACACCGACGCCGACATCGACAACCAGCGCGCGGGCGGCCTGATGACGCTCACCTTCGCCAACGGCAGCCAGCTCGTCATCAACCTGCAACGCCCCTTGCACGAAATCTGGATGGCCGCGCGCGCAGGCGGCTTCCACTACCGCTGGGCGGACGGCATCTGGCACGACACCAAAACCGGCAACGACTTCTTTGCCGATCTCTCCACCCTTGCCAGCGACTGCGCGGGCCGCCCGCTGGCGTTCACGGCCTGAATCCGCCGCCTGAAACCGCGCCGCCGCGCGGCATTCAAAAACAGGAGCGAATTCAAGGGGCCTGAAAAGCCCGTTCCCGCAATGTCCACCAGGACTGCATGCTATGGACAAAATAGCAAGAACCTGACGCTTTGCCCTCTTCGCTTTGCCCTCTTGCGCCATGCTCCGCCTTCTTGCCGTCCTGATCAGCCTGGCCCTGCTGGGCGCGCCCCTGTGGCTCACGCAAGGGCCGGTGCATGAACAGCTTGCCGTGCTGGCCCTCACCCGCACCGACCCGCTGCCGCGCACGCGCGAGCTGGTGGCGCAAGAGCGCTACGCCGAAGCCGCGCAGTATCTCGACTACTTCATGGCCTACGGCTACGTGCGCGGCGATCCGGCGGCGCAGCATCTGGCGCGGGAAATCGCCGCCCGGCGCGAAAGCCTCGCCTACCAGGCCGGCAAAGCCGCCGAAGGCGTGTGGAGCGGCCAAAGCGACGAAGCCGTGGGCCAGGCCGCCGGCGTCATCAGCGACTTTCTGGTGATTGGCGACCTGCGCGACCTCGCCCGGCAGGGCTGGCTCTACGCGCAAGGCGAAGAAACCGACCCCGTGCTCATCGCCCTGGCCAGCCTGGGTGTGGCCGCCACGGCGGTGCAGGCGGGCGGAGCCGCCGCTGCCGCGCCCTCCGGCGGCGCCACCGCGCCCGCCGTCGCGGCCGCCGCCACGGCCAAAAGCGGCTTGTCGGCCCTCAAATGGCTGCGCCGCGCGAACGCGCTGCCCGGCTGGCTGGGCGAGATGCTCATGCGCGCCGCCGCGCGCCTGCGCCAGCAGCGCCGCCTGAGCGAAATGGCGCACGAGCTGGCCGGTTTGAAGGGCACCTTGGCCGACGTCAGCGCGCTGGCTGCCACGCCCGGCGGCGCGCGCCTGCTGGCCGCCACCACCGACGCCGCCTCGCTCTCGCGCGCTGCGCGCCTGGCCCGCGCCCACGGCGCGCGCGCTGCCGTGCTGCAAGACATCACCGGCGCGCCGCTTGCCGAAAGCCTGGCGCTGACCGAGCGCATGGGGCCGGCTGCCGTGCAAAGGGCCGCCACCTATGGCCGCCAGGGCCTGCGCGCGCTGAACGAAATGGGCGCCGCGCGCTTTGCCAAATACAGCGCCCGCGCCGCCAAGGTGGCCTACAAGGGCCAGGCCCTGCGCCTGGCCGCCCGCTGGCTGGCCACGCTGCCGGCCTGGCTGCCCAGCCTGGCCGGAGCGGCCGCCTTGCTGCTGTGCTGGCTCACGCGCCCGCGCCGCAGGGCATCAAAAACAGAAGCAAATCTGGCGGGGTGAAAAAGCCGCTTCGCGCACATTCCTCTAGGACATCATGCTATGAATACGGTAGCGAAAAACAGGCTGGCTGCACGCGCCTTCACCCCAGCCGGTTTCTGAACAGCCAGGCGGCCAGGGGCAGGGAAAGGGCGGTCATGGCGAGCAGGGGCAGGAAATCGGGGGCCACGTCGGCCAGCGTGGCGCCTTCCAGATAGACGCGGCGCACGATGCTGACGCCAAAGCGCAGCGGGTTCGCATGCGTGACCGTTTGCAGCGCCTGCGGCATGTTGCGCACGGGGGTCATCAGGCCCGACAGCAAGGTCATGGGCATGACGAGCATGAAGTTGTAGAGCATGGCCTGCTGCATGGTCAGCGACAGCGCCGAAACCGACAGCCCCACGCCCACGGTGGCCGCGTTGAAGGCCAGCAGGCCCAGGTAGAGCAGCCAGAGGGAGCCGGCCATCGGCACCTGGAACCAGAAGCGGATGATGAGCAGCACGAGGCTCGATTGCAGCAGCCCCACCAGCATGGCCGGCAGCGCCTTGCCGATGAGAATTTGCAGCGGCGTCAGCGGCGTGACGAGCAGCTGGTCAAACGTGCCCTGCTCGCGCTCGCGCGCCACGCTCAAGGCGGCCAGCAGCATGGTCTGGATCATGCTGAGCGAGGCGATCAGCCCCGGCAGCAGGTGCCAGCCGGAGTCCAGGTTGGGGTTGAACCACGCCCGCCGCTGCACGCGGATGCCGGGCGCAAGCCCCAGCTCCTGCTCGTTGTAGCGCGCGGCGATGGCGGCGATCTGGCTGCCCGCCGCTGCGGCGGTGGAGGAGTTGCGCGCGTCCAGCACCACTTGCACGGGCGCGGCCTGCCCTTGCGCCAGGCGCTGCGCGAAATCGGGCGGGAAGGTGATGACGGCCAGCGCCCGCCCGCTGTCTATGGCCGGGGCGATCTGGCTGGCCGAAGAAAGCGTGGCCACGCGCTTGAAAACGCCCGTGCTGTCCAGCCGCGCCAGCAAGGCGGCGGAGGCGGCGCTGCGGCTCGGCTCCAGCACGGCGTAGGGCGCGTGCTTCAGCTCAAAGCTCAGCGCGTAGCCGAACAGCAGCGCCTGAAGCAGCGCGGGCACGAGCAAGATGATGCGGTTGGCCGGGTCTTTCAGCAGCGCCAGCAGCTCCTTGCGCATCAGCGCGGCAGTGCGCCAGCAGGCATCGGCCAAGGCGGAAATGAAGGTGCGGAACATGGGCTTCAGTCCAGTGTTTTGCGCAGCGTGCGCTGCGTGGCCCAGGCCAGCGCCAGCGCGTAGGCCGCGAGCGTGGCCATGCCGCGCGCGATGGCCGCCTGCGTGGCCGCGCTGTCCGCGCCCGCCAGAAACAGCGTTTTCATCACGCCCATGAAGTGCGAGGCGGGCATCAGCTGCCCGATGAACTGCACGGCGGCAGGCATGTTGCGCAGGTCAAACATGAAGCCCGAGAGCACCGTGGCGGGCAGAAAGCTCGCCAGCAGCGCCACCTGGCTGGCCTGGAACTGGTTGCGCGTGACGCCCGAGATGAACAGCCCCAGCAGCAGCGACACGGTCAGATAGAGAAGCGCCGCCGCCAAAACCAGCGCCAGCGGCCCGCGCATGGGCACGTGAAAGGTCAGGCGCGCCGCCAGCAGGCACATGACCACATCCGCCAGCCCCACCAGCAGCCAGGGCGCAAGCTTGGACAGCACGATTTCCAGCGGCCGCGCGGGCGTGACGAACAGCGCCTCCAGCGTGCCGCGCTCCCATTCGCGCGCGATCAGCAGCGAAGTCAGAAACGCCCCGATCAGCGTGAGGATGAGCACCACCAGCCCCGGCACCAGATACCAGACGCTGATGCCCGCTTCGTTGAACCACAGGCGCTGCATCACTTCCACCCGCGCGGCCTGCGCGCCCGTGCGGGCGGCGGCGCGGCCGGCCTCTTTCGCGGCGGGCAGCGCCAGCGCCGCCTCCACGTAGCCTTCCACCGCGCTGGCCGTGGTGGCGTCCAGGCCGTTCAGGATGAGCTGCACCGCCGCATCGCCCGCCGCCAGCCGCGCCGCGAAGTCGCCCGGCGCCTGCACGATGGCGTCTACCTCGCCCTGGCGCATGGCTTGCCGGGCGGCGTGCATGTCCGTCATCCAGCGCGCGTCAAAGTAGCGCGAGCCTTGCAGCCCGGCCAGCGCCTGCCGCGCCGCCGGGGCCGGGTCTTGCAGCACCACGGCCACCGGCACGCGGTTCACGTCAAACGACAGGCCGTAGCCAAACAGCCATATCAGCGCCAGCGGCAGCAGCAGGCCCATGAGCAGATTGCTCTTGTCGCGCAGCATCTGCCGCGTCTCCTTGCGCGTGAGTGCGGCCAGGCGGCGCAAAAAGCCGCCCGCAGGCAGCGGGGCGCTCATTGCAGCGGCCCGCCTGCCGCCCGCGCGGCGCGAATGCAACAGGCAGGCGATGCGGTCATGAGGCCCGCTTTCAGGATCGAGTCTGGGGAAGGCATTTTTTTCGCTACTTTCTTGATAGCAATGGGTCCTGGTGGAATAAGCGCCAGCGGCTTTTTTCCTTGCCTGAATTTGCTTCTGTTTCTGATGCGCTGGCGCGCGCCTGCTCGACGATGGCGATGAAGGCGCTGTCCATATCGGGCGCGCCGCCGGCCAGCTGGCGCACCTGCTGCGGCGTGCCCAGCGCGAGCAGGCGGCCCGCGTCCTGAATGGCGATGCGGTCGCAGTACTCGGCCTCTTCCATGAAATGGGTGGTGACGATGACGGTCACCCCGCCTTGCGCCAGCGCGGTGATGGCGCGCCAGAAAGCGCGGCGCGCCAGCGGGTCGATGCCGCTGGTCGGCTCATCCAGAAACAGAATTTGCGGGCGGTGGATGAGGGCGGCGGCCATCGCCAGGCGCTGCTTGTAGCCGCCGGGCAGCAGGCCGCTGGGGGCGCTGCCGTCCAGGCCGAATTCGGCCAGGCTCTCGCTCACGCGGCGGCTCAGCTCGCGCCCGCGCAAGCCATAGGCGCCGCCGAAAAATGCCAGGTTCTCGCGCGCGCTCAGGTTGCCGTAGAGGGCGAATTTCTGCGAGACGTAGCCGATGCGCCCCCGCGCCTGGGCGCGGGCCGTGCGCAGGTTCAGCCCCGCCACCTCAAGCTGGCCGCTGGTGGCCGGCAGCAGGCCGCAGAGCATGCGGAAAGTGGTGGTCTTGCCCGCGCCGTTGGGGCCGAGCAGGCCGAAGATTTCGCCGCGCGCCACCTCAAACGAAGTGCTGGCCACCGCCGTGAAGCCGCCAAAGCGGCGCACCAGATCGCGCACGGCGATGGCGGGGCGCTCTTTGGCGGCTACGTTTGCGGCGGCTTCTGCGGCGGCTTGCGCCACTTCCGGCTCCGCCGCCGCTTCCGCTGCCGCGCCCTCGCCAGCCTGCGCGCCGTCTTCATGCTGGCGCAGCAGGAGCATGAAGGCGTCTTCCAGCTCGGCCGGGCGCGGCTGCGTGGCCGCGCCTTGCAGCAGCGCAGCCACATCGGCGGCGCTGGCATGGGGCTGGCGGATGTAGCGCACCGCGCCGCCAGCGGGCACGGCGTCGGCGATCAGGCGGCGCGCGTCAATCAGGCGCGCCTGCAACTGGCGCGGGGGCTGTCCGGCGGGCGGCCAGGCCGTGCAGGTCAGCCCCGCCGCCTTTTCCCGCAGGCTTTGCGGCGCGCCCTGCGCAAGCACGCGGCCCTGGTGCAGCACGAACACCTGGGCGCAGCGCGCGGCTTCGTCCATGTAGGCGGTGCTGACGATGACGCTCAGGCCCTCGGCCTCCACCAGCTGCTGCACGATGGCCCAGAGGTCGCGCCGCGAGAGGGGATCGACGCCCACGCTGGGTTCGTCCAGCAGCAGCAAATCGGGCGAGCGCACCAGCGTGCAGGCCAGGCCCAGCTTTTGCTTCATGCCGCCGGAGAGCTTGCCCGCCGGACGCCCGGTAAAGCGCGCCAGGCCGGTCATCTCCAGCAGCCGGGCGTAGCGCGCGCCGCGCACGGCGGGCGGCACGCCGTGCAGATCGGCATACAGGTCAAGGTTTTCCTGCACGCTCAAGTCTTCATACAGGCCAAAGCGCTGCGGCATGTAGCTGATGCGGCTTTGCACGGCCTGCGGCTGGCGCGCGCCGCCCTGGCCCAGCTCATGGCCCAGCACGGCAAGGCGCCCCGCGTCAGGCGCCAGCAGGGCGGCCAGCAGGCGCATGAGGGTGGTTTTGCCCGCGCCATCCGGCCCGACCAGCGCCGTGAGCTGCCCCGCGCGCGCTTGCAGCGACACCTCGCGCAGCGCGTGCAGCCGCCCGCCTGCGGGCGCGGCGAAGGTCTTGCTGATGCCTTGGGCCTGGACGATGAAGCTCATGGCGTTACAGCCCGGGCACGGCCCGCCCGCCGCGAAACGGGCGGATTGGGGGGCGCGCAGCGCAGGCGGCAGATGGGCCAGGCGGCATCATTTCGCTCCTGTATCAATAGCATGATGTCCTAGTGGAAACTGCGCAAGAAGGCATTTCAACCCCGTTGAATTTGCTCCTGTTTCTGATGCCATCTGGCAGTGCGCCCCCGGCCTTCAGCCGGACCGGCTGGCCAGCGGAGGGCATGGAGGCGGGCGAAGATGAATCCGCTCACGGCTGCCCGCCAGCGGGCGCACGGGCAGGCTGGCCGGCGGCAGGCGCGCCTTGCAGCCGCACGGTGGCGGGCTGGCCCAGCCGCAAGGCGTCGGCCGGGTCATCCACCTGCACGCGCACTTCATAGACGAGGCTGGTGCGCAGCTCGGCCGTTTGCACCTGCCGGGGCGTGAATTCGGCCACGGAGGCGATGTAGCCCACCGTGCCGCGCAGGGGCGAATCCGGCTGGCTGTCGGTCGTGACGGCGGCGGGCATGCCGGGAGCCACGCGGCCCAGATCCGGCTCGGCCACATACACGCGCACCCATTTGGGCTGGGTGAGCGCCAGCGTGTAGGCGGGCCGCTGGGGGCTGGCCATGTCGCCCGGCTCCAACAGGCGCGCGCGCACCACGGCGCTGACGGGCGCGCGCAGTGCGCCCTGCTCAATCTGATGCTCCAGCAGGGCCAGCGCGGCCTCGGCGGCTTTCAGTTGCGCGCGGGCGGCGGCAATGTCTTCCTCGCGCGGGCCAATCTGCGCCAGCCGCAGCGCCTCTTGCGTTTCGCGGACTTTGGCCTCGGCCACCTGCGCGGCGGTCTGCGCGTGCTCCAGCGCCTGGCGGCTGGCCGCGCCGCCGCCAGCCAGCTGGCGCAGCCGGGCCAGGTCTTGCCGCGCCCTGGCGGCATCGGCGCGGGCGGCGGCCACGCGGCTTTGCGCCTGCGCCACCTCCTGCGGGCGCGTGCCGCTTTCCAGCTTGCGCAAGCTCTGGCGCTGCGCCTCGATTTGCGCGCGCGCCTGTGCGGCCTGCAAAGCCAGCGTCTGCGTGTCCAGCACGGCCAGCGTCTGCCCGGCCTGCACGCGCGCGCCTTCGTCCACGGCCATTTCCAGCACGCGGCCGGAGCCTTCAAACGCCAGCGCGATTTGCCGGATGTCCACATTGCCGTACAGCGTGAGCGCGCCATCGCCCGCCCCGCCCTTCGAGCAGGCGGAAAGCGCCAGCGCCGCCCCGCAAACGGCCAGCCCCAAAGCGCAGCGCACGGCCCGGCACAGGCGGAAAACCCGAATGGCATGCGCCAGGCCGCGCGCAAGAAGCCGCCCGGAGCGCGAAGCGCGGCGCGGCAAGGCATGCGCCGTGCCGCCGGAAAGCAGGGAAAGGGTGGAGATCAGCATGGCGGGCATCATATTAAATTAAATTTAATTTTTAACCCGCAGAGGCGCGCCTTGCTTGCCGGAAGGGGTTGCGCAGAAATGGCGCGAAGCCTTGCCCGCCGAAAGCGCCCGTGCCAACGCGCGGCCGGAAAACAGACAGCGGGTTCTGGATCGCTCACGCCGCCCGGAGCGGAGCGTTGCGGCGGATGAATGAAGCGGCGCGGCCGGACCTGCTGCAAGCGGCACGGTCAGAAAGGCCGCTGGCTATGCCGTCTTCGCAGCGGCCTCTTGCACGTTCTTGCACGCGCCACGGGCATTGAAAAGCTGAAAAGCCAGCTTGCCGCTGTTCATCCTTGCAAGCGGCTTTGGCCGCCTGCAAGCGCCAGCCGGAGGCAAGCAGGAAGAGGGCGCCCGTGGCCGCGCTTTTCGCACTGCGGGCGGACTTTGGGCCGGTTTTCAGTCAGGGACGCAGAGCCATTGCGGGCGGAAGGCGGATGGGCCGGTTTGAGGGCATGAGGCCATCCATTCCCGGCGATCCCAATATCGCCGTGCATTCAGGCCTGCCCCCAAGGCAGCCCATCCTGATTCATTGCTTTCGCCCTTTGCGGGAAGGCGCTGAACAGGGTTTTGGAAAGCAGCCGGGCGTTCGGGGGAGCGGATTATTGGGAATGCGCCACCATGTATTCGACGACGGTTTTCAGCTCGTCGTCGCTGGCCTTGGTGCCGCCGCGCGCGGGCATGCCGCCCCGGCCGTTGATGGCCACTTTCATGAGTTCGTCCATGCCCGTGGCGATGCGCGGCGCCCAGGCGTCCTTGTCGCCCACCTTGGGCGCGCCGCCTGCGCCCGTGCCGTGGCACATGGCGCAGCTTTTCTTGTACAGGGCAGGCACTTCGCCCGTGGCGGCTGCGGCGGGCGCGGGCGCAGCTGCTTCAGCGGGCGCGGCAGCGGCTTCGGCGGAGGCGGTTTGCGTAGCGGCCTGGCCTGCCAGGTTGAGCGCGCCGACTTTGGCGATGCGCGCATCGACGCTCCCGGCCCCTTCGCCGCTGCGCGTGAGACTGCCATAGCTGCCGGGAGCGGGCTGGGTCAGGCTAAAGAGCGTCAGCGCCACGACGGCGGCAATGACGGGCCATAGCAGCCATTTGAAAGATTCGGGCTGGTCGCTGGACGTGGGTTGCGTGTTTTCGCTCATGGCGGCCTCTTTTTGGGGCGGGGTCAGGATGGAAAACAGGGCCTGAAGCCGTGTTGGGCTTCAGGCCCTGCTGAAGGGCGCAAATTATAGGTTTCGGGTGAAAAAACCCCGTTTTCTCACTCTTTTGACGTTTCTTTTTCTTGTTTTTGGTCAGATTCAGGCTGCGTCTGGTTCCAGCCGCCGCCCAGGGCTTTGTAGAGCGTGATTTCGTTGGCGCGCTGCGCCAGCCGGGTTTGGGCCAGCGCTTGTTCGACGCCAAAGAGCGAGCGCTGGGCATCGAGCAGGTCCAGGCTGTTGGCCACGCCGTTGCGGTAGCTCAAATCGACGAGGCGGTAGCGCTCGCGTTCGGCGTCGGTTTGCTGTTGCTGGGCCTGAAGCTGCTCGGCCAGCGCCTGGCGGGCGGTGAGGGCATCGGCCACTTCCTTGAAGGCGGTCTGGATGGCTTTTTCGTACCGGGCCACAGCGATGTCGCGGGCGGCTTGCGCCGATTCCACGCCTGCGCGGTTGCGGCCCATGTCGAAGATGGGCAGGGAGATGGCGGGCGCAAAGTTCCACGCGCGCTGGCCGCCGCTGCCAAACAGGCCGTCCAGGTCGCTGCTGGCGCGCCCCAGTCCGGCCGTGAGGCTGATGGTGGGGAAGTAGGCCGCGCGGGCTGCGCCGATGTTGGCGTTGGCGGCGATGAGTTGCTGCTCGGCCTGGCGGATGTCGGGGCGGCGCAGCAGCACGTCGGAAGACAGGCCGGCGGGCACGTCGGCAAAGCCCGAGAGCTGCGTTTCATCGGCCTTGGGCAGCAGTTGCTCTGCGATGGGCTGGCCTGCCAGCAGGGCCAGGTTGCTCAGGCCTTCGGCGCGCAGGCGCTTTTGCTCGGCGCGGCTGGCGCGGGCGGCGGCGGCCTGCGATTCGGCCTGGCGCATGTCCAGCGCGGTGGCCACGCCGTTGTCAAGGCGCAGCCGGGTGAGCTTGAGCGACTCTTCGCGTGTGGCGAGCGTGCGTTCGGCCAGGGCCAGCAGTTCGGTGTGCGTTTGCAGCGACAGCCACGCGCTGCTGATGGCGGCGATGAGGCTGATTTGCGTGTTTTTCTGCGCTTCTTCGGTGGCCAGATACTGGGCCAGCGCGGCTTGCTTGAGGGCGGCGATGCGGCCGAAGAAGTCGATTTCCCACGCGGTGATGCCCACGCTCAGGCTGGCGTTGGAGTTGACGCTGGCGCCGCCCGGCACGGTGGCGGGCGCAGAGCGCGTGTAGCTGCCGCTGGCGCCCAGCGTGGGGAACTGGTTGGCGCGGGCGATTTGGTAGCTGGCGCGCATTTGCTCGACGCTGTGGCGGGCCACGCGCAGATCGCGGTTGTTTTGCAGCGCCTGGCGGATGATTTCGCGCAGGCGTTCGTCTTGCACGAACTGTTCCCAGGGCAGGTCGGGCGCGGCCAGGGTTTGGGCCTGGTCTTCGGCTGGGCCGCCTTCGGCGGGCTGCGCGCCGGGCCAGTGTGCGGGCACGGGCGCGGCGGGGCGCTCGTATCGGGGCGTGAGCGAGCAGCCCGCAAGCATGAGGGCGGCGGCCAGCGGCACGGCCAGGCGGCGCATGAAGGAAGTGGAGGTGTCGTTCATGTTGTTGGATCCTCTTGATGCGGGGTCATCCGTGTTGCGGCCCGGATTCTGCGGGCGCAGCCAGCGCGGCTTCAGGCGCGGCCGCCTTTTTGCCGCCCTTAAAGAATTTGCGCACCAGCACGTAGAACATGGGTACGAAGAACACCGACAGCAGCGTGCCAATCAGCATGCCCCACAGCACCGAGGTGCCGATGGCGCGCTGGCTGGCCGAGCTGGCGCCCGAGGCCAGATACAGTGGCACCACGCCCAGAATGAAGGCGAACGAGGTCATCAGAATGGGGCGGAAACGCAGGTGCGCGGCTTGCAGCGCGGCTTGCAGCGCGGTTTTGCCTTGCTCTTGCACGTCTTTGGCAAATTCGATGATCAGGATGGCGTTCTTCGCGGACAGGCCGATCACGGTGATCAGGCCGACCTGAAAGTAGATGTCATTGAGGTAAGTGGGCACGGCGTTGAACCAGTTGCGGCCCGTTGTGCCCAGCACCACGCCCAGAAAGCCCAGCGGCACCACCAGAATGACGGCCAGCGGAATCGACCAGCTTTCATACAGCGCCGCCAGCGCCAGAAACACGGCCAGGATGGCGAAGGCGTAGAGGATGACGGTTTGCGCGCTGCCCTTGACTTCTTCGCGCGACTGCTCCGCCCATTCCAGGCTGTAGCCGCTGCCCATTTCATCGACCATGCGCTGCACTTCGGCCATGGCCTCGCCCGAGGAGTAGCCGCTGGCGGCCGCGCCTTCGATTTGCATGGCCGGGTAGCCATTGAAGCGCTGGCTTTGCTGCACGCCTTCTTCCCATGAAGCCGAGGCCACGGTAGACAGCGGCACGGCCTGGCCCGAGGAGTTGGGCACCGTCAGCGCCAGAACATCTTCGGGTTGCATGCGCGAAGAGGCATCGGCTTGCACGATCACGCGTTGCAGGCGGCCATTGTTGGGAAAGTCATTGATGTAGGACGAACCCAGCGCCATCGCCAGCACGGAGCGGATGCTGGAAAAGTCAATGCCTTGCGCAGCGGCAGCGGCGCGGTTGATGTCAATCTTGAGCTGGGGCGCGTCTTCCAGGCCGCCGGTGCGGGTGTTTTGCGCGTTGAACATTTTGCTGGAGCGCATTTGGCCCAGCAGCTTGTTGCGCGCAGCCAGCAAGGCGGCATGGCCGTTGTTGTTGCGGTCTTGCAGGAAGAACTTGAAGCCCGAGCTGGTGCCCAACTCCATGATGGCAGGCGGACTGACGGCAAAGGCAAAGCCGTCTTTCACCATGCCCATCATGGCGCCGGTGATCTTGCCGGCCACCGAGGCGGCGTCGCTGCCCGGCGCCTTGCGCTGGCTCCAGTCTTTGAGCATGACAAAGCCCATGGCCATGTTCTGGCCGGAGCCGGTGAAGCTGAAGCCGGAAACGCCAATCATGCTGTCCACTTCGGGCATGGACGTGGCAATCTGCGTGACCGTGGCCAGCGTGGCGTCGGTGCGGGCCTTGGTTGCGCCAGCGGGCAGCTGCATGCTCACCATCAGCGTGCCCTGGTCTTCATTGGGCAGAAAGGACGTGGGCAGGCGCATGTACACCCACACCGCGCCAGCGGCCAGCGCCAGATAAACCACCATCAGGCTCAAAGAGCGGCGCAGCAAGCGGGCCACGATGCCTTCATAGCCATGCGTGGTGGCGCTGAAGCCCCGGTTGAACCAGCCGAAAAAGCCGCTTTTTTCCATGTGATGGCCTTTGGGCACGGGCTTAAGCAGCGTGCCGCACAGCGCGGGCGTGAGCGACAAGGCCAAAAAGGCCGAGAAGGCGATGGCCAGCGCCATGGTCAGCGCGAACTGCCGGTAGATGTTGCCCGTGGCCCCGCTGAACATGGCCAGCGGCACGAACACGGAAATGAGCACCGCCGTGATGCCGATCACCGCGCCGGAAATCTGGCTCATGGCTTTCTTGGTGGCTTGCAGCGGCGGCAGGCCTTCTTCGCTCATGATGCGCTCGACGTTTTCCACCACCACGATGGCGTCGTCCACCACGATGCCGATGACCAGCACCATGGCGAACATGGTCAGCACATTGATGGACATGCCCAGATACCAGATGCCCGCAAATGCGCCCAGCAGCGAAATAGGCACCACGATGGTGGGAATGAGCGTGTAGCGGATGTTTTGCAAAAACAGAAACATCACCAGAAACACCAGCACGACGGCTTCAAGCAGCGTGTGCACCACCGCTTCAATGGACAGGCCGACGAATGTGGAGGTGTCGTAAGGCGCTGACCAGGACAGGTCTTGCGGGAAAAATTTCTGCAGCTGCTCCATCTTGGCTTTGACAGCCGTGGCCGTGGCGATGGCGTTACCGCTGTTGGAGAGCATGACGGCCATGCCCACGGCCTGCTTGCCGTTCAGGCGCGTGGATGTGTCATAGCTCTGGCTGCCCAGCTCCACGCGGGCCACGTCTTTCAGATAAACGTTCGCGCCGCCGGTAGTGGAGCGCAAGATGATGTTGCCGAACTCTTGCGGCGTGCTCAGCTGTCCTTGCGCCGTGACGGTGGCCGTGATGGTTTGCCCGGCCTCGGCAGGCAGGGATCCGATGGAGCCGGCGGAAATCTGCGCGTTCTGCGCCGAAATGGCCGAAGACACGTCCAGGAAAGAGAGGTTGTAGTTCTTCAGCTTTTTCGGATCGACCCACACGCGCATGGCGCGCTGCGCGCCGAACAGCCGCGCCTCGCCCACGCCGCTCACGCGCTGGATTTCGGGGCGGACGTTGCGCTCCACGTAGTCGGCGATGTCCTCGGTTTCCATCACCTTGGAGTCGAACATGAGCACCATCAGGAAGTTGGAGCGCGACTTGGACACCGTGATGCCGTTTTGCTGCACCGTGGCAGGCAGCAGCGCCGTGACTTCCGAGAGCTTGTTCTGCACGTTCACCTGTGCTAGGTCTTCGTCGGTTTCGGGCGTGAAGGTCAGGCTGACTTCGCCCACGCCATTGGCCGAAGCGCTGGTGCTCATGTAGTCCAGCCCCTCGATGCCGTTCATGTTGCGCTCGATGACGGCCAGCACGCTGTCTTCCAGCACTTGCGCGGAAGCGCCCGGATAAGTGGCTGATAGCCGGATGGTGGGCGCGGCCACCGACGGGTATTGCGAAACCGGCAGATTGCGGATGCCGATGACGCCAGCGATGATGATGAAAATGGAGATCACCCACGCGAAGATGGGGCGATCAATGAAGAAACGGGCCATGAATGCTCCTTTGCCTGGCGCGCCGGCTTAGCGGCCCTGTTGTTGCGGCTGTTGTTGTTCTTGCTGCGCGGGCGCTGCGCCCGCTGCCGCGCCTGGCTGCGCCGCGCCGCCGCCAGGCGTCCACTCGCGCGTTTGCACTTTGGGCGAGCCGCTCATGCCCGCCAGCATGATGCCTTCCACAATGACTTTGTCGCCATCCTTGAGGCCGTCCGTCACGATCCAGTCGCCGCCTTGCTGGCCCGCGATGGTGATCACGCGCGGCTCCATGCCGCCTTCGGAATTGACGATCATCAGCGTGTCTTGCTTGCCGCGCGTGACGGCCTGCTGGGGCACGACAAAGGCATTGCCGATATCGCCCTGCGACAGCCCCACGCGCACGTAAAGGCCGGGCAGCAGCACGTTGTCGGGGTTGGGCACTTCGGCGCGCAAAGTCAGCTGGCCCGTGGCCTCGTCCACCGTCGGGTCGGCAAACAGCAGGCGGCCTTTGTGGGCGTATTCCTGACCGTTTTCAAATTTGATGCTCACCTCCACCGCGCCATTGACCAACTTGCGTTTGCCATCGGCAATTTCCTGCTTGAGCTTCATCACCTCGGCGGCCGATTGCGTGACGTTCACATACATGGGGTGCGTTTGCTGAATCGTTGCCAGCTTGTTGGCGTCTCCCGCCGTCACCAGCGCGCCCTCTGACACGTAAGACTGGCCGATATAGCCCGAAATGGGCGCCGTGATGCGCGAGTAATTCACATTGATTTGCGCCGAGCGGATGGCCGCATTGGCCGCCTTCACGCTGGCCTGCGCGGACTGCCTGGAGGCCACGGCCGCGTCGTATTCCTGCTGGCTGATCACGCTGGCGGCCACCAGCGGCTTGTAGCGCGTCAAATCCGCATTGGCCTTGGCCAGCGCGGCTTGCGCCGTGGCCAGCTGCGCGCGGGCGCTTTCCAGATTGGCCAGATACACCGCATCGTCAATCTGGTAAAGCGCCTGCCCGGCCTTGACCTGGCTGCCTTCTTCAAACAGGCGCTTTTTGATGATGCCGCCCACTTGCGGACGCACATCGGCCACGCGCCGAGCGGCCAGGCGGCCCGGCAAATCCACCGCCGTGGCCACCTGCCGGGCGTGCACCGTCACCACGCCCACGACGGGGGCCGGACGCTCTTTCGGCTGGCCGCCAGCTTGTTCGTTTTTGGGCTGCCCGCCTTCTTCCGCAGCGATGCTCTCGCTGCACGCGGCCAGCGTGAAGGCAGCGGCCACCGCCAGCGCGGCCAGCCCCAGTTGTTTTGAAAGACGGATGCTCATCTGCTTGCCTGCTTTCTGCATGTCGTGAAAGAGAAAAAACGGGCCGCGCCATGCACATGACGCGGCCGGAAGAAAGATACTGAAGCCGCGCATCATACATACATGAATGAATGTTTGCGCCGGAATTCAAGGGGAAACCCTGCAATTTACGTCAGATACATACATCCATGCACGCATGTATAGAATCCCGCTGATTTGTATTGCAGTCAGCCATGCGTAGAACCAAAGCCCAGGCGCAAGAAACGCGCGAACGCCTCATGCAAGCCGCGCTGGACGTTTTCCACCAGCGCGGCGTCGCGCGCGCCTCGCTGCACGAAATCGCGCAGGCCGCCGGCGTCACGCGCGGCGCGCTCTACTGGCACTTCAAGAACAAGGAAGATTTGTTTGATGCACTGTTCGCCCGCATCTTCGATGTGGTCAGCAACCAGCTGGAGGCCGACATCCGCAATGCCGCCGACATGCTGCAAAGTTTGCGGCAGGCGTTTCTCAACAGCTTCGAGCGCCTGGAGCGCGACGAGGCCTACCGCAAATTCAGCAGCGTGCTGCACCTCAAGTGCGAGCACACCGAAGAAAACGCCGCCATCGTCGCCGTGATGACCCGCTACTTCGACATGTGGCAGCAAAACATCCACACGGCGCTGCAAATGTGCGTGGCGCAAAAGCGCCAGCCGGCCGATCTGGACGTGGCGCTGGCCTCCATCCATCTCAAATCCACCCTGCTGGGCCTGACGCA
Organism: Ottowia sp. oral taxon 894; assembly: GCF_001262075.1. Lineage (GTDB taxonomy): Bacteria > Pseudomonadota > Gammaproteobacteria > Burkholderiales > Burkholderiaceae_C > Ottowia > Ottowia massiliensis. Next base: position 1,859,803 of record NZ_CP012073.1, read on the forward strand.
GCTGTGGCTGTTTCGTCCCCATACGCTCCAACTCTCGCAAGTCGCGCCCGTTATGGTTGACGCAGCGCTGGGCGGCTTGCAAAACTGCCCTGCCTTGCGCCTTTCCCATGCGCAAAACCCGCAAGCTCATGAAACGCCAAATCACGCTCACCATTTGCAGCCTGCTGGCCTCCTGGTCCGCCACGGCTGAACCTGCGCAGCCGTCCCAAACCGACGCGCTCCCGGCCAGCCAGCCCTATGCCGTTTACGCGCAGCTTGGCGCTTCGCCGCACGCCGCGCACAGCCAGACCATCGGCGTGCTGCTGCCTTGGCAGGGCTTTCAGCGCCAATGGGGCGGCTGGCACTGGCAGGGCTACTGGGACGCCTGGCTGGCCCACTGGGCCGCGCGCCGCCAAGACGGCGGCCCCGCAGGCTACGCCCATGCCACCACCCTGGGCATCACGCCCACTTTGCGCACCAGCCCAACAGCCGCCTCGCGCTGGTTTTTCGACCTGGGCATCGGCTTTTCGCTCACCGACCGGCACTACGCCAACCGCCGCCGCGAAATGAGCACCCGCTACAACTTCGCCTCGCACGCGGGCGCGGGCCTGTGGCTGGACGCAGAGCGCCGCCACGCATTCGTGCTGCGCATCCAGCACGTCTCCAACGCTGGCATCAAACGCCCCAATCCAGGCGAAAACTTCCTGCAACTGCGCTACCAGGCCAGCTTCTGAATCGGGGATAATCCGCCCCCTTGCGGCTGTAGCTCAGTGGATAGAGTATCGGCCTCCGAAGCCGAGGGTCGTGGGTTCGATCCCCGCCAGCCGCGCCAAGCAGTTTCCGTTTTCGCATCTCTTTATTCAAAAAGCCGGCACAGCTTCCGAAAGCTGCGCCGGCTTTTTTATGCGCTTGCCGCTGGAGCTTTGCAAGCTCTTTTCATATTAAAAAGAGGAGCGAATACAGGTTATTGAAATCGGCGTTCGCGCTGTATTTCCTAGGACGTATCGCTATCAATCAAGGAGCGAAAAAGCCTTGCTTGAGCTTCTCATTCCCTGCGCTGACGGCTGGCCGCCAAGCCGCCCAGCAAGCCGCTCAAGCCCAAGAGCGTCCGCCCATCCAGCGCGGGCACGCTGAGCGCTGAAGCTGCCATCAGCATTCATCGCCACGGCGCTTTGCATTGGCGCTGGCAGTTCATTCATCGCGCGCTTCTGGCCCTGCCGTGCAGGAGATTGCAAAAGGGCACCTAGGGAAACTCCGCCTGTGCCTAAAAAAGAAAACGGATATATCTTGTCCGGGAGCTGTTTTCCTTGAGCGCGCCTTGGGCGCTCTTGTGTTCAAAAAACCAGGAGGTTTGCTATGAAAAAGACGGCTGGTCCGGCTTTGTCTCCCGCTGCCGAAAGCGCTACGGCCCGCACCATGCGCGAGCGCTTGGGTTCGCTTTTGGGCCGTCAGGGCGAGGCGCTGTCGCCGCGCGTGCTGCGCCGCACGCTGGCCGAGTTGCAGGCCGTGGGCAATCCGCTGATTAGCGATGTGGAAGGCGCGCGCCTGGCAGCTGGCGTGGCGCAGTGGTACGCGCGGGCCACGGCGCAGCAGCGCCACGATTGCTGGCTGCTGATGAGCGAGCAGTTCGCCCCCGACGTGAGCATGCTGGAAGAGGCGCGGCGCGACTATGAGGCCGCGCTGGGCACGCCGGCCGAGGCCCAGGCCGAAGTGCGTTTGCGCCGCGCTTTCATTTCGCCGCGCACGCGGCTGTTGCAGCGCTTTGCGGCTTTTCCTGACGGCATGCGTTTTCTGGTGGACATGCGCGCCGAGCTGCTGCCCGCCCTCAAGAGCGACAAGCGTCTGCTGGCGCTCGATGCCGAGCTTCAGGCGCTGTTTTCCACCTGGTTTGACGTGGCGTTTCTGGACTTGCAGCGCATCAGCTGGCAGTCGCCTGCGGCGCTGGTGGAAAAGCTCATCAAATACGAGGCGGTGCACGACATCACCAGCTGGGCCGACGCCAAAAACCGCCTGGACGAAGACCGCCGCTGCTACGGCTTTTTTCACCCCCGCCTGCCGGGCGAGCCGCTCATTTTTGTGGAGGTGGCGCTGCTGCAAGAGATGGCCGCCAGCATCCCGCCGCTGCTGGATGAAAGCGCCGCGCACGCCGATCTCAGCCGCGCCAATACGGCCATCTTCTATTCCATCAGCAACACGCAGCAGGGCCTCAAAGGCGTGAGCTTTGGCGATTCGCTCATCAAGCGCGTGGTGGAGGCGCTGCGCGCCGAATTCGGCCAGATCAAGACCTTTGCCACGCTCTCGCCCATCCCAGGCTTGCGCGGCTGGGTGCAGGCTCATGCTGGCGAGCTGCTGCAAGCGGCCAGCTCGCGCTCGCGCCAGGCGCTGGCGCGGCAGCTGGGCGCGGCCGGTAAGGGCGATAAAGGCGATAAGGGCGAAGTGACGGCCGAGGCGCTGCTCAAGGCGCTGGAGGGCGTGGCGGCGCTGGATGAAAAGTCGCCCCTGGCGCGCTGGCTGCTGGCGGCGGCTGCGCGCTACCTGGGGCGCGAGACGGACGCGCAAAAGCGCCCGCTGGACGCCGTGGCGCGCTTTCACCTGGGCAACGGCGCGCGCGTGGAGCGCATCAACTGGCTGGGCGATCCGTCGGCCAAGGGCCTGAAGCAGTCCTGGGGGCTGATGGTCAATTACTACTACGACTTGCGGCGCCTGGACAAGCACCGCGCCTTGCTGGCGCAGGGAAAAATGGCCGTTTCCAGCGCGGTGGAGAGCTTGCGCGAGTGAAAGCCTGCCGGCAGCCTGTTCGCGCTTTTCGCGCCTCTGCGGCCAGGCTTTGAACAGGTTTTGCAGCCCATTCCGGCCCGCCGCCCATCGCACTCAGGCGGTGAACGGGTTCAAGGGCTGATGGCCCAAGGTCTGTTTTGAAGCGGCGCGGGCCATGGCTGGCCCGCCGCCTTCTCCTTTTGCAAGGCGTCTGCAAGGACAATCCGCTTTTTTCCGACAGCCACAGCCATGAACCTAGCCGTTACCGCCCAGCACCTGCTGCCCAAGCGCCTGCTCACTCAACTGGCGGGCTGGCTGGCCCGCAGGCCGGGGCCGCATGCGCCTTTTCTCATTCGCCGCTTTATCGCCCGCTACAAGGTGGACATGAGCGAGGCGGCCAATCCGGACATTGCCAGCTACGCCACGTTCAATGACTTTTTCGCCCGCGCTTTGCGCGAAGGCGCGCGCCCGCTGGCGCAGGCCGATTGGGTGTGCCCGGCAGATGGCGTCATCAGCCAGCTTGGCCCCATACAGCTGGGGCAGCTCATTCAGGCCAAGGGGCATCACTACAGCGCCACGGCTTTGCTGGGCGGCGACGAGGCGCTGGCGGGCCTGTTCAATGGCGGGCACTTCGCCACCATCTACCTCAGCCCGCGCGATTACCACCGCATCCACATGCCTTGCGAGGGGCGGCTGCGGCAGATGATTTACGTGCCGGGCGATCTGTATTCGGTGAATTTCGCCACGGCTGAAGCCGTGCCGGGCCTGTTTGCACGCAATGAGCGCGTGATCAGCGTGTTCGACACCGCCTGCGGCCCGCTGGCGCTGGTGATGGTGGGCGCCGCCATCGTCGGCAGCATGGCCACCGTGTGGCACGGCACGGTGAACCCGCCGCGCACCTATTACCCGCGCCAGTGGCGCTACAGCGACGAGCGCGCGCTGACACTGGCGCAGGGCGCGGAGATGGGGCGCTTTTTGCTTGGCTCCACGGTCATCCTGCTGTGGCCGCGCGAGGCGCAGCTGCGCTTTGCCGAGGGCCTGCTGCCCGGCCAGGGCGTGCGCATGGGGCAGGCGCTGGCCAGTTTCGGCCCGCCTTCAGCGTCCGATGCCGCTGATGCGCCGGAGGGCGGCGCGCCGTCCGCTTCAGACCAGCAGGGGGCTGTTCACGCCCCGCCCGGGAATGCCGGCCAGGCGGATGGGGATGAGCAAGGCGCAGGCGCTGTTTGAGCCATGAGCAGGCGGGAAGGCGGTTGCTCTGCCTGCTATTTAGCTCCTTTATCCATAGCATGATGTCCTAGTGGATATTGCGCTACCCGGCATTTGATGCCCCTTGAATTTGCTCCTTCTTTTGAATAAGCAGGGCCGCCGGGCCATGCTCTCAGCCGCGCTCCGGCGCTTTTTTGCTGATGCCAAAGCACACGGGCGGGCAGTTGGGCTGGTTGATGAACTGGTACTGAAGCACCTGCCACTGCCGCGCATCCAGCGCGGCCAGGCGGCGTTGCAGCAGCGCCATTTCGTCCGCGCCGCCGTCGTGGCCGTGGTAGGCCACGATGGCGATGCGCCCGCCCGGGCGCAGCCGGGCCTGAATGCTTTCGACGGCGCGCCAGGTGCTCTCGCCTTGCGTGATCACGCTTTTGTTGCTGCCGGGCAGGTAGCCCAGGTTGAAGATGGCGGCGCAAACGGCCTCGTCAGCAGGCAGGTGCCGGTCCAGGCGCGCGTGCGAGTCGTGAATGAGCGTGACGGGCGCAGCAGGTTCGGCGGGCCAGGCCAGCGCGTGCCGGGCCAGGCGCTGGCGCGTTTGCTCGATGGCGGCGGCCTGAATGTCAAAGGCGTACACGCGGCCTGCGGGCACGAGCCGGGCCAGAAACAGCGTGTCGTGCCCGTTGCCCGCCGTGGCGTCGATCACGGTGCTGGCGGGCGTGATGACTTCTTGCAGCAGGCGGTGGCTGAACTCGCGCGCGTTCAGCATGCCGGGCCGCCCTGGCTGATTTGCTCCAGCGGCCAGCGGGGCTTCACATCAAAGGCGTAGCGCCGCTCGGGCCGCGCCAGCCCGGCCTGCCAGCGCAAGGCGGCGGCGGCGGCGATCATGGCGCCGTTGTCGGTGCACAAGCGCGGCTCGGGGTAGTGCACGCGCGCGCGGCGGGCGGCGCAGGCGGCGTCCATCTGCTGGCGCAGCAGGCGGTTGGCGCTCACGCCGCCAGCCACCACCAGGCGGTCCAGCCCCGTGGCCTTGAGCGCGGCCAGCGACTTTTTCACCAGCACGTCCACAATGGCCGCTTGCGTGCTGGCGGCCAGATCGGCGCGCGTGGCCGCGTCTGGTCCGGCGGGCAGCTTGCGAACTTGCGTGAGCACGGCGGTTTTCAGCCCCGCAAATGAAAAGTCCAGATTGCCGCTGTGCAGCAGCGGGCGCGGCAGCGCATAGGCATCGGCGCGGCCCGCCTCGGCCAGCCGCGCCAGCGCCGGGCCGCCGGGGTAGCCCAGGCCCAGCAGCTTGGCGGATTTGTCGAAGGCTTCGCCCGCCGCGTCGTCAATCGTCTCGCCCAGCAGGGCGTAGCGGCCCACGCCGTCCACGCGCATCAGCTGCGTGTGCCCGCCGCTGACCAGCAGGGCCACGAAGGGAAAGCGCGGCGCGTCATCGCTCAAAAAAGGCGAGAGCAAATGCCCCTCCAGGTGATGCACGCCCAGCACCGGCAGGCCGCGCGCGGCCGCCAGCGCGCAGGCCACGCCCGCGCCCACCAGCAGCGCGCCCGCCAGGCCGGGGCCGCGCGTGTAGGCGATGAAGTCCACGTCCGCCAGCGTGCGCTGCGCCTGCGCCAGCGCCTGCTGCGCCAGCGGAATGACGCGGCGGATGTGATCGCGGCTGGCCAGCTCGGGCACCACGCCGCCGTAGTCGGCGTGCATGGCCACTTGCGAGTGCAGCGCCTCGCCCAGCAGGCGCGGCGCGCCGCCAGGCCCGATTTCCACCAGCGCCACGCCGGTTTCGTCGCACGAAGATTCAATGCCCAGAACCACAGTCATAGGGCGGCGAGTGTAGAAAATCCGCCCTTTTCTCTCTTTGAACCGGCCGTGAACGGGCCGCCTTTCAGGCCCCTTGCGGGCGCTTCACATGACATCCCACGCATCGCTGCAAACCCTTCTGGCGCAAACGCTGGCCGCGCACTCTGCCGACAGCCCTGCCGAACGCCCCGCTCCGCTGGCCGTGCTGTGCCTGTGCGCCGCCTGGTGCGACACCTGCCGCCAGTGGCAGGCCACCTTCGAGGCCGCCGCCCGCGCGCGGCCCGATCTGGCCTTTCGCTGGATCGACATTGAAGACGAAGCCGACGCGCTGGGCGATGCGGACGTGCAGGACTTTCCCACCCTGCTCATCGGCACGGCCAGCGCCACGCTCTTTTACGGGCCGGTGCTGCCGCAGGCCGGCCAGATCGAGCGGTTGCTGCGCGCGGCGCAGGAGAAACTGCCCGGCCAGGCTTGAGTGGGGCAGACTGAAAACCGGTTCAGCGCGCCGGATGGCCCGTCAGCCGCCGCGCCCAGCCGCTGGCGGCGGCGCGGTTGAACAAAGGCCATTCAATCCAGCGGAACCACAGCAGGGAAATGGCGCTGATGACCACGGGCAGCGCCAGCAAAAAAGCGTCCAGCGCCAGCAGGCTGCCAGCGGGCAGCCGCACGCGCAGGTGGCTGCTTTGGTCCAGCAGCAGCGGATGCAGCAGGTACAGGGCGTAAGAAGCGTCGCCCAGCGCCACCAGGGGGCGGGGGGTGCGCCATTGCCAGTCTGAAAAAGCCAGCGCCACCAGCAAAAAGCCAAAACCTGCCACGCCGAAGGTGGCCGCGCGCATGAACTCAATGCGGTCATACATGGGCGACTGGCTGCCCATGCCCAGGCCATAGACGATGCAGCACGCGCCCGCCAGCGCCAGCCATTTGGCGTGGGCGGCCGCGTGCAGGCAGGCGTGGCGCTTGCGCAGGTGCGCCCACAGCGCGCCCGCGAGAAATTCAAGGCCCAGGCCCGTCAGCGCAAAACGCGCGGGTTGCAGGCCCGCCTGCACGGTCGGGTAGCGCCAGAAGTACCAGGCGGCGTTCCACAGCAGCAGCCCTGTAAAAGCCGCCAGCATGGCGGACGCGCGCCAGCGGGGCGCGAAAAGAAAGACCAGCGCAATCCACAAATAGAAATACAGCTCATAGGTGAGCGACCAGGCCGTGGGCACCCAGTTGTCAAACAGGCTGGGGCTGAGCAGCAGGGCGCTGCGCACGGCTTTGCCCAGCGGCGGCCAGGCGCTGGCGGCCCAGGCCAGGGTGGCCGTCAGCAGCAGCACGGGCCAGTAGCCCAGGTAGATGCGCAGCCCGCGCCGCAGCAAAAAGCGCCTGGCGCTGTAGCTGGTCTTGTCGGCCGTCTGATAGACGACGAAGCCGCTGAGAACGAAAAAGACATCCACGCCTGAAAAGCCCCAGTGCATCCACGCTTGAGCAGGGGCCAGGTGCGGCGAGAGGGCCCAGTGCGGCGCCATGTGGAAAAACAGCACGGCCAGTGCCGCCAGCGCGCGCAGCGCCTGGAGCCAGTCGTTTTTTGGGTTCATTGGATGTGACTTCAGGCGCGGGGCTGCAATTGCGGATTGACGGGCGGGCGAAATCAGTCGCGCGCGGCCCAGGCCACGAGCTGGCGCAGGGCAGGGCGGGCGGCAGGCGCGTTGGGGTGGTTGATGATGGCGGCCACGGCGTAGCGGCGGCCGCTTTGGCCCTGCACATAGCCGGCGATGGCGGTCACGTCGCGCAAGGTGCCGGTTTTCAGGTGGGCGCGGCCCAGCACTTCGGGCGCGGTCATGTCGCGCGTGGTGCCGTCCACGCCCGCCACGCTCAGGGAATTTTCAAACGCGGCGGCATTGGGGCTGCGCGCGGCTTGCTGCAAGAGGGCGACGAGCGCGCGCGGCGTCACGCGCGCCAGGCGCGAGAGGCCCGCGCCGTTTTCGGCAATGGGCGCAGGCAGCGCGCCCAGCCACCGGTTGCCCGCCCACCAGCGGCGCAGCGCCCCGCGCGAGGCTTCAAAGCTGCCCCTGTGCCCGTCATTGGCCGAGAGGGTGAGAAAGAGCTGCTGCGCCATCACGTTGTTGGAGAACTTGTTGATGTCGGCAATGATGGAGGCCAGCGGCAGCGAGTAGCCGGTGGCCACCAGCTCGCCTTGCGTGGGCTGGTTGGGCAGGTTTTTCACCTGGCCGGTGAGCTTGCCGCCAATGCCGCGCCACATGGCGTCAATCACGCGGCTGGCGTAGCTGGCGGGGTCGATATAGGCCACGGCCCAGGTTTGCTCGCCGCAGCGCGCCGGATAGCGGCCCGCAAAGCTCACCTGCGCGGGATGGGTGAAATTGGCGCGTATCTTGCTGCGCCAGTCGCCGCAGGCGCCCTTGGCCGTGGCAATGCTGGCGGGTATGCGCACGCCGCTGATGGGCGGCTCCGTGGTGATGGCCGCGCGCTTGCCGCCGGCGGCCGGAGTGAATTTGTAGATGATGGATTTGAAATTGACGAGCAGCCCGTCGGGCGCGGCGTTGTAGGGGCGCAGAGGCTCGTCGTCAAACGCGCCGGGGTCGCGCGCGGACACGGCGAAGATGCCGTTGTCCAGAATGATGTCGCCACGGATTTCCAGAATGCCCTTGTCCATCACGGCCTGCAAAAGCTCTTGCAGGCGCTCGTGCACCAGCTTGGGGTCGCCGCTGCCCTGTATGAGCAGGTTGCCTTTGAGCACGCCGCCGCTGATGGGGCCTTGCGCATACACGCGCGTGCGCCAGAAGTGGGCGGGGCCCAGCATGTCCAGCCCCGCGTAGGTGGTCACCATCTTCATGACGGAGGCGGGGTTCATCGGCTCGTCGGCCTGCCAGGCCAGGCGCTGCGGGTTGTGCGCGGGCGTGGGCGTGGCGGCCTCGCCGCTGGCGGGCATGGCCTGCGGCACGGAAACCGGCTCGATCAGCAGCGCCAGCGCGCTCTCGGGCACCTGGGCGCGGCGCAAGGCGTGGGCCACTTCAGGCGGCAGCGGCGCTTGCGCGCGGACGCTGCCGCACAGCGCGGCGGCCAGCGCCAGGGTCATTGCAAAGAGGCGGCGGAAAGTTGTGTTCATTTGGAAGTTTTCTGCAAAAAGCGCTCTGGACAGGTTCTCAGATCAGCTCGGCGGCCAGCTGGCGCGCCAGCTCGCTGAAGCCGTCCCAAACAATCTGCACGCCCACGCACAGCAGGATGAAGGCCGACAGGCGCAAAAACACCACCATGCCCGCCTCGCCCAGCGGCTCCAGCAGCCGCCGCGCGTTGCGATAAACCAGATACACCGTCAGCCCGGTCAGGAAATTGGCCGCCACGGCGCCAGCCATGCGCGCCAGCAGCACGCTCCACTTCGGATCGAACAGCGCCGCGCCCACGGTGATGGCCGCCGCAATGGAGCCGGGGCCGCAGGAGATGGGAAAAGTGAGGGGATAAAAAGCCTGGCTGCGCGCCTGCTCGGCGGTATAGGTCTCGGCCAGCTGGCTGCGCGGGCTTTTCTCTTGCACGCGGCTGTTGAGCAGCTGCCAGGCCGTGCGGGCCACGATCATGCCGCCCGCCACCCGCACGATACCCAGCGACACGCCGAAAAAGTCCAGCACGTAAGAGCCAAACAGCATCGCGCCCGAGAGCAGCAAAAAAGAATTGAAGCCAATGCGCTTGGCCAAAATGGAGCGCGTGCCCTTGCTCGCGCCTTCCGTCAGCGACAGAAAAGTGGGCGCCATGGCCAGCGGATTGATGATGGGAAGAATGGCCGCCAGCACGAATATCAGCGCTTTGGCAAGGGCGGTCAGCAGCAAGAAGATTTCCATAGAAGCGGCGAATGTATCGAATTGCCACGCCCACCCCGGCCTTGGAGCTTGCTTACGGTCTGTTCGTGAGTGCAAACCGGACAGTCTGCGGCGCAGCCCATCCTCGCCGGGCCGCAAGCGGGCCATCAAACCCGTCTGCGGTTTTCGCTTTGCAGCCCATTCCGCTTCCCGATCCGCTGCCCCTTCAGCTGAATGAATCGAAAACAGGAGCAAATACAGGGCATCAAAAATGCCGCCTCGCGCAGATTGCACTAGGACATCATGCTATGGATAGAGGAGCAAAATCAAGCGGCCTGCCAGCGGCTTCCGTCAGTCTGGCCGTGGCTCCTTGCGGGCAGGCCGTGAACAGGCCGGGGGAGCGAAAAACTCCTGCGCGGAGCCTGGCGGCGGCGCTGGCGGATGGCCTGCTGCCGTGAAAGGCCGCGTCCGCTTGCATTGCCGCCTTCAGGCGCTTTGCGGCGTTGCAAATCCTCGCCGGGCCACAAGGACTGTCTGTGCCTTGCAGCCCATTCCGGTCCACTGTCTCATGGCCAGATCATGGACGGGTCCATGAACGGACACTTGAGAGTGCGGCTCAGTGCTTGTGGCCCGCGTGGCCTTCGTGGCCGTGACCGTCGTGATGATCGTGGCCGCTGCCGTGCTGCTGGCCCAGCTCGGTCACGGGGGCCTGGATTTGCTGGGTGAATTGCTTTTTGCTGGCGGCGTCTTCAAACGTGAGCGTGACGGGCACGGTGTCGCCGCCTTTCAGGGGCTGCTTGAGTTCCATCAGCATGACGTGATAGCCGCCGGGCTTGAGTTCGACGGGCTGGCCCTTGGCGATGGGCAGGCCGTTTTCCAGCTGGCGCATCTTCATCACGCCCTGGTCCATGCTCATTTCGTGGATTTCAACCACGCCTGCGACGGGCGATGCGCCGCCGATCAGCCGCACGTCTTGCGCGGCTTCGATGTTCATGAACAGGCCGGTGGCTTTTTGTTCAGGCACGGTGCCGCGCACCCAGGGCGAGTGAATGCTGACTTGCTGCGCGAAGGCGCTGGCGCAGAGTGTGAGGCTGGCCAGGGTCAGGGCAAGGCGTTTCATGGCTGAGGTTCCTTTCTCTTGGGGGTCAAAAAAAAACGGTTGGACGCGTCAGTGCGGCGCTTTCAGCAGCAGGCTGATGTCGTGGGCGTAGTCCTGCGGCGTTTGCTCGTGGCGCAGCGCCAGCCGCAGGCGGCCCTGCGGATCGAATACATAGGAGTGGGCCGTATGGTCCATGGTGTAGCTGCTGCCGGTGGGCACCTTGCGGTAGTAGACCTTGAAGTCTTCGGCCACCTTGGCCAGCTGCTCGCTGCTGCCGCGCAAGGCGATGAAGCTGGGGTCGAATGCGTTCATGTAGGCGCGCAGCACCTCGGGCGTGTCGCGCTCGGGATCGACGGTGACGAAGATGACTTGCAGGCGCTCGCCATCCTTGCCCAGCATCTTCTTGACCTCGGCAGCGCGCAGCAGCGACGTGGGGCAGATGTCGGGGCACTGCACGAAGCCAAAGTACAGCAGCACGGCCTTGCCTTTGAAGTCGGCCAGGCTGCGCTCCTTGCCATCGGCATCGGGCAGGTGGAAGTCTTTGCCGTATTTGGGGCTGCCGGTCAGGTTCACGCCCCGAAAAGGCTCCGGCAGTGCAGCGGGCTGCTGGTCGGTCTGCGGGCTGCAAGCGGCCAGCAGGGCGGCCAGGGCCAGTTGCGCCAGTGCCAGGCGGCGGGAGATGGGAGTCACGCAAAAACCTCCTTCTTGGAGCGTGTTTGCATTTGCGGCCAGATTGCAAACAGGCTCTTGCTGCACAGGGTGGATGTGGCAGGCATGCTGGCAGGCAGCCTTCCGCCACGAGCGAAGGGGCGATTGTGCAATGCCCGTCATGGCGCGCCGCCAGCGGTTTTGCGGCTGCTCACGCGGGCATCACACTCGGTTACGTCTCGTAGAATGCGACCCTTTTATCCCATGATGTAAGGCAAGCGAGATGGTCAAGATCAAGCGCGGCCTGGACCTCCCCATTGAGGGAAGCCCCCAGCCGCAAGTCAGCGATGCGCAGGCCGTGCGCAGCGTGGCTGTCATCGGCGCGGACTATCACGGCCTCAAGCCTTCGATGGCCGTTCAGGTGGGCGATCGGGTGAAGACGGGCCAGCCGCTGTTTTCCGACAAAACGCGGCCCGGCGTGCACGTGACGGCGCCTGCTGCGGGCGTGGTCAGCGCGATCAACCGGGGCGAGCGGCGCGTGTTGCAGTCGGTGGTGATTGACGTGGACGGCGCGCCAGAGCAGAAAGAAGCGCTGTCTTTCGCGCGCTATGACGACGCAGCGCTGGCGCAGCTGGACGCAGCGCAGGTGCGCGAGAACCTTTTGCAGTCTGGCCAGTGGACGGCGCTGCGCACGCGGCCTTTCAGCAAGGTGCCAGCGGCAGATGCGGTGGCGCAGGCCATTTTCGTGACGGCGATGGACACGCACCCGCTGGCGGCTGATCCGGCGCCCATCATCAAGGCGCATGCAGATGATTTCCGGCGCGGGCTGCTGGCGCTTTCGCGGCTGGCGCCCGTGTGGCTGTGCAAAGCGGAAGGCGCGGCCTTGCCGGGCGAAGATGTGCCGGGCGTGCGCGTTGAAACTTTCGCGGGGCCGCATCCGGCGGGGCTGCCGGGCACGCACATTCACTTTCTGCATCCGGTGGATGCCGCGCGCAGCGTGTGGCACATCGGCTATCAGGATGTGATTGCCACAGGCAAGCTGTTTGCCACGGGGCGGCTGTGGACGCAGCGCGTGGTGGCGCTGGGCGGGCCGGTGGTGAAACAGCCGCGCCTGCTGCGCACGCGGCTGGGAGCCAATTTGCAGGAGCTGACGGCTGGCGAGCTGGCGGAAGGCGAAAACCGCGTGATTTCCGGCTCGGTGCTGGGCGGGCGCACGGCGCAGGGGCCTTACGGCTTTCTGGGCCGCTATCACGTGCAGGTGAGCTGCCTGCACGAAGGGCGCGAGCGCGAGATGCTGCACTTTCTGCGGCTGGGCGCGGACAAGCATTCGGTGACGGGGGCTTTCCTGTCGAGCTTCATGGGGCGGCGCCTGCTGCCCATGACCACGTCCACGCAAGGCAGCCCGCGCGCGATGGTGCCCATCGGCAACTATGAGGCGGTGATGCCGCTGGACATTCTGCCCACGCAGCTTTTGCGCTATCTCATCGTGGGAGACACCGAGATGGCGCAAAAGCTCGGCTGCCTGGAGCTGGACGAAGAAGACCTGGCCCTGTGCACCTACGTGTGCGCAGGCAAATATGAATACGGCCCCATCCTGCGGGACGTGCTGGCCCGCATCGAGAAGGAGGGCTGAAGAAAAATGGGTTTGCGATCTTTGCTAGACCGGCTGGCGCCGCACTTCGAGGAAGGCGGCCGCCTGCACCGGTGGTTTGCGCTTTATGAAGCGACCGACACCTTTTTGTACCGCCCCGGCAGCGTGACGCGCAGCACGGCGCACGTGCGCGACTGCCTGGACCTGAAGCGCATGATGATTCTGGTGTGGCTGTGCACCTTCCCGGCCATGTTCTTTGGCATGTGGAATGTGGGCTACCAGGCCAATCTGGCTTTTGCCGCGCAGCCTGATTTGCTGGCAGCGCAAACGGGCTGGCGCTTTGAAGTGCTGCGCCACCTGGCCGGGTTTGATCCCTCAAGCGTCTGGCACAACCTGCTGGGCGGGGCGCTGTGGTTCGTGCCCATCTACGCCGTCACCTTCGCGGTGGGGGGCTTTTGGGAGGTGCTGTTTGCCACCATCCGCAGGCACGAGGTGAACGAGGGCTTTTTTGTCACTTCCGTGCTGTTTGCGCTCACGCTGCCGCCCACCATTCCGCTGTGGCTGGTGGCGCTGGGCATCAGCTTTGGCGTGGTGCTGGGCAAGGAAGTGTTTGGCGGCACGGGCAAGAACTTCATCAATCCGGCGCTGGCCGGGCGCGCCTTTTTGTTCTTCGCCTACCCGGCTTTCATTTCGGGCGACGCGGTGTGGAATGTGGTGGATGGCTACGCAGGCGCCACGGCGCTGAGTCAGGCCGCCGCTGGCGGCGTGCAGGCGCTGCCCGCGCATGGCCTGAGCTGGATGGATGCTTTCCTCGGCTTCATGCCCGGTTCGGTGGGCGAGACGAGCACGCTGGCCATTTTGCTGGGCGGCGGCGCGCTGCTGGTCATGCGCATTGCGGCCTGGCGCATCGTGGCGGGCGTGATGCTGGGCATGGTGGCCTTGAGCACGCTGTTCAACTGGATCGGCTCGGCCTCCAACCCCATGTTCGCCATGCCCTGGTACTGGCATCTGGTGCTGGGCGGCTATGCCTTCGGCATGATGTTCATGGCAACCGATCCGGTATCGGCCGCCATGACGAACGCGGGCAAATGGGCCTTCGGCATTCTGATTGGCGTGATGGTGGTGATGATCCGCGTCATCAACCCCGCTTTCCCCGAAGGGATGATGCTCGCCATCCTGTTTGGCAACCTGTTTGCGCCGCTCATCGACTATTTCGTGATGCAGGCCAACATCAAGCGGAGGGCCGCACGCCGTGTCTGAAGTCAAGCAAGAATCCACGCGCCGCACGCTGCTGGTGGCGCTCATGGTGTGTCTGGTGTGCTCGGTGGTGGTGGCGGGCGCGGCCGTGGGGCTGAAACCCGCACAGGTGATCAACCGCGAGCTGGACAAGCAGCGCAACATCCTGGCGATCGCCCATCTGGCCGATGCCGCCGCGCCCGCAGCCGAAGTGCAGCGCATCTTCAAGGAGCGCATCCAGCCCCGCCTGGTCGATCTGGACGCCGGGCGCTTTTCCGACGCGCAAGACGCCGCCACGTTTGACGCGCTCAAGGCCGCGCAAGACCCGGCCCTGTCGGCTCCGCTGGCGGCCAGCGACGACATCGCTTCCATCCGCCGCCGCGAGCGCTATTCGGTCGTTTACCTGGTGGAAGACGCGGGCGCGCTGCAAACCATCATCCTGCCCGTGCGCGGCTACGGCCTGTGGTCCACGCTGCACGGCTTTATCGCGCTGAAAAACGACTTCAAAACCGTGGTGGGCCTGGGCTTTTACCAGCATGCCGAAACGCCCGGCCTGGGCGGCGAAGTGGACAACCCGCGCTGGAAAGCGCTGTGGCCCGGCAAGCAGGTGATGGACGGCGAGGGCCAGCCCGCCATTCGCATCGTCAAAGGCAATGTTGATCCGGCCAGCCCGCAGGCGTTGCACCAGGTGGACGGCCTGGCAGGCGCCACGCTCACCAGCAACGGCGTGAGCCACCTGCTCAATTTCTGGCTCGGCCCCAAGGGCTTCGGCCCGCTGCTGGCCCATTTGCGCGAAGAACAAGGCACGCACTGACAAGGACTGACACACATGGCACAACCCACGATCAGGCAGGTTCTGCTCGACCCTGTCCTGAAGAACAACCCCATCACCCTGCAAATCCTGGGCATTTGCTCGGCGCTGGCCGTCACCTCCAACCTGAAAACGGCGCTGGTCATGTCCATTGCGCTCACGCTGGTGACGGCTTTTTCCAACCTGTTCATCTCGGCCATCCGGGCGCAAATCCCATCTTCCATCCGCATGATCGTGCAGATGGTCATCATCGCCTCGCTGGTCATCGTGGTGGATCAGGCGCTCAAGGCCTTCGCCTTTTCGCTGTCCAAGCAGCTGTCGGTATTCGTGGGGCTGATCATCACCAACTGCATCGTCATGGGCCGCGCCGAAGCCTTTGCCATGCAGAACCCGCCCGTACTCTCGTTTTTTGACGGCATTGGCAACGGGCTGGGCTACAGCGCCATGCTCATCACGCTGGGCATCTTCCGCGAGCTGTTTGGCGCGGGCAAGCTGCTGGGCCACACCATCTTGCCCGTGGTCAATGACGGCGGCTGGTACGTGCCCAACGGCCTGCTGCTGCTGCCGCCTTCGGCCTTTTTCCTCATTGGCCTGATCATCTGGGCCTTGCGCACCTGGAAGAAAGACCAGGTGGAAGCCGCCGCCTGGCATCTGGCCCCGCAAGTCAGCAACAGGGAGGGCATCTGACATGGAGCACTACCTCAGCCTTTTTTTCCGCTCCGTGTTCATCGAGAACATGGCGCTGGCCTTCTTTCTGGGCATGTGCACCTTCATCGCCATTTCCAAAAAGGTGCAAACGGCCATTGGCCTGGGCGTGGCCGTGGTGGTGGTGCAGGCCATCACGGTGCCTGCCAACAACCTGCTTTACCGCTGGCTGCTCAAAGACGGCGCGCTGGCCTGGGCGGGCCTGCCGGAGGTGGATCTGGGCTTTCTGGGCCTGCTGTCCTACATCGGTGTCATCGCCGCCATCGTGCAGATTCTGGAAATGCTGCTCGACAAATACGTGCCCAGCCTCTACAACGCGCTGGGCGTGTTCCTGCCCCTCATCACGGTGAACTGCGCCATCATGGGCGGCACGCTTTTCATGGTCGAGCGCGACTACACCTTTGCCGAAAGCGCCGTCTATGGCGTCGGCTCCGGCCTGTCGTGGGCGCTGGCCATTGCCGCGCTGGCGGGCATACGTGAAAAGCTCAAATACAGCGACACGCCCGCCGGCCTGCGCGGCCTGGGCATCACCTTCATCACCATCGGGCTGATGGCGCTGGGCTTCATGTCCTTCTCGGGGGTGCAAATATGACCACCGAAATCCTGCTCGGCGTAGGCATGTTCACCGGCATCGTGCTGGCGCTGGTCGTGCTCATTCTCTTTGCGCGCTCCAAACTCGTCTCCAGCGGCGATGTCGCCATTGAAATCAATGGCGAACGCCGCATCACCGTCCCTTCCGGCGGCAAGCTGCTGCAAACGCTGGCGGCGCAAAACATCTTCCTGTCCTCGGCCTGCGGCGGCGGCGGCACCTGCGCGCAGTGCAAATGCGTCGTTGAAGAAGGCGGCGGCGAAATGCTGCCCACCGAAGAGCCGCACTTCACCCGGCGCGAAGCGGGCGAAGGCTGGCGCCTGTCGTGCCAGACGGCGGTCAAGCAAAACATGAAGATTCGCGTGCCCGAAGAAGTCTTCGGCGTGAAAAAGTGGGAATGCACGGTCGAATCCAACCCCAACGTCGCCACCTTCATCAAGGAACTCACCCTGCGCCTGCCCGAAGGCGAACACGTCAATTTCCGCGCCGGCGGCTACGTGCAGCTCGAATGCCCGCCGCACACCGTGGCCTACAAAGACTTCGACATTGCCGATGAATACCGCGCCGACTGGGACAAATACAACCTCTGGCGCTACGTCTCCAAAGTGGAAGAAACCACCGTGCGCGCCTATTCGATGGCCAACTACCCCGAAGAAAAAGGCATCGTCAAATTCAACATCCGCGTCGCCACCCCGCCGCCCGGCCGCGACGACATCCCCCCCGGCAAGATGTCCTCGTGGGTGTTTGGCCTCAAGCCGGGCGACAAAGTCACCGTCTATGGCCCCTTTGGCGAGTTTTTCGCCAAGGAAACAGACGCCGAAATGGTCTTCATCGGCGGCGGCGCGGGCATGGCCCCCATGCGCTCGCACATCTTTGACCAGCTCAAGCGCCTGCACAGCCAGCGCAAGATTTCCTTCTGGTACGGCGCGCGCTCCCTGCGCGAAGCCTTCTACGTTGAAGAATTTGACCGCCTGGCCGCCGAAAACCCCAATTTCACCTGGCACCTGGCGCTCTCCGACCCGCAGCCTGAAGACCACTGGAGCGGCCCCACCGGCTTCATCCACAACGTGCTCTACGAGGACTACCTCAAAAACCACCCCGCGCCCGAAGACTGCGAGTTCTACATGTGCGGCCCGCCCATGATGAACGCCGCCGTCATCAAGATGCTGCTGGATTTGGGCGTGGAGCGCGACAGCATCTTCCTGGACGATTTCGGCGGCTGACGCGGCTGTTTCTTCCTAGCGACCCAGGGCGCGGGGCAAAGCAGAAAACGCGCTTTATGCAAATGCCAACGGCTGAAAAGCTGCTGGCATTTTTAATGCGTGCAACCGGGCGCGGCGGGGGCGGTCGGGACGGGGCCTTGGACTGCTTCCGTCCGCCTGCTTGCATCAAAAAACAGGAGCTAATTCGGTGGGGGTGAAATGCCCTTCTGCGCAGATTCCACTAGGACATCTTGCTATTAAACAAGGAGCGAAATGAGCCTGTCCGCCCACTGTCTGCTCGCTGCCTGCGCCTTGGCGCATCCCCGCCCACAGGCGCCGCGCTGAGCTGGGGGCGGGCAGGGCGCGCGCTCTACACTTTTGCTTTTTTGCCGAGCTGTTCCGTCATGCAACCCCTCTCTCCTGTTCTGAGCGAAGCCAGACGCATCGTTATCAAAGTTGGCTCCAGCCTTGTCACCAACGAAGGGCGCGGGCTGGACGAGCAGGCCGTGGGGCAGTGGTGCCGCCAGATGGCCGCCCTGGTGCGCGAGGGGCGCGAAATCATCATGGTTTCCAGCGGGGCCATTGCCGAGGGCATGAAGCGTCTGGGCTGGGCGCGTCGGCCCCATGCCGTTCATGAACTGCAAGCCGCCGCCGCCGTGGGGCAGATGGGGCTGGCGCAGATGTACGAGCGCCAGCTGGTCAGCCACGGCCTGGGCAGCGCGCAGGTGCTGCTGACGCACGCCGACCTGGCCGACCGCGAGCGCTACCTGAACGCGCGCAGCACGCTGCTGACCCTGCTGGGCCACGGCGTGCTGCCTGTCATCAATGAAAACGACACGGTGGTTACGCACGAAATCCGCTTTGGCGACAACGACACGCTGGGCGCGCTGGTGGCCAATCTGGTGGATGCCGATCTGCTCATCATCCTGACGGACCAGCAGGGCCTGTACACCGCCGATCCGCGCCATGACCCCGCTGCCGAGTTCGTGCACGAGGCGCAGGCGGGCGATGCCGGGTTGGAGCGCATGGCTGGCGGCGCAGGCTCCGGCATCGGCACGGGCGGCATGATCACCAAGGTGCTGGCGGCCAAGCGCGCGGCCGGATCGGGCGCCAGCACCGTCATTGCCTGGGGCCGCGAGCCTGATGCGCTGCTGCGCCTGGCGCGCGGCGAGCGCATTGGCACTTTGCTGGTGGCGCCCACGCGCCGGCATCACGCCCGCAAGCAGTGGATGCTGGACCATCTGCAATTGCAAGGCAGTGTGCGCATTGACGCGGGCGCCGCTGCCAAGCTGCGAGATGAAGGCAAGAGTCTGCTGCCCATAGGCATGACGGCTGTGCAGGGGCAGTTCGCGCGCGGCGACGTGATCGCCATTCTTGACGAGGGCGGCGCGGAGCTGGCGCGCGGGCTGGCCAACTACTCCAGCGCCGAAGCGCGGCTGCTGTGCCGCAAGCCTTCAGCCGAGATTGCCGCCACTCTGGGCTATGCGGTGGAGCCGGAAATGGTGCACCGGGATAATCTGGCGCTATTGGATTAGAAGCGGATTCAAGGGGCTGAATTGCCCCTTTGTCGCCGTGGATGCTGCGCAGGTCGCTATTGTTTCGGGAGCGAATGCCATCTATTTCTTCGCCTATTCCCGCCAGTGCTCGCCCACCCAGAGCGCGGGGCGGATGTATCGAAAGCGCCGGTTGCGGCGGCCGGCCAGCGCGTCGGGCGGGTTGCATTCGCCGTGAAAGATGACGATGCGTGCGCCCGCCGGTATGGCGGGCGGCTTGAAGTAATTGGCGGGCCAGCGCGGAATGCTGTGGTATTTGAAGCTGGGGCACCACTGGGCGGGCCAGTAGGCCAGCCTGCCCTGGCGGTGCAGAAAGTCCGAGAGATAGGCCTGCTCGTTGCGGAACTGCCGGCGAATGGATTCAAAGTGCGTGCGGAAATGTTCCAGCACGTCGGGGTGCGCGCCCAGCTCGAAGCGATAGACAGAGGAATTGCCCGTGATGCGCCAGGGGCGCTTGTAGTCGTGGATGATGAGAAATTCGCCCGGCTGGGTGAAAAACTCGTCCAGGCTGCCGACGATGACGACGTCAATATCCAGAAAAAGGGCCGTGCCGCGCAGGCCGTATTCGTCGCACAGGCTGCGGCTGAAGGTGGTGAGCTTGGTCCAGCCGCGCTCGGGTATGCCCGGAGGCAGCGCCAGCGGCGGGATGGGCAGGCACTGCACTTCAGGGCGGATGCCGCTGGCGTCGTCCGTGAGGCAGATGAAGCGGAAATCGCCTTGCAGATGGCGGCGCGCCATGCCGTAGAGGCGGTTGACGTATTCGGGGCCGTATTTCCGGCCCCATTTCATGCACAGGATGTGGCGGGCGGTTTGCGGCGCGGCGGCGTGGGTCATGGGCGGCGGGGCGCAATCAGTCCGGGCGGCCTTTCTTGGCCGATTTCTGCTTGGGCTGGGCTTTCTTGATCTTGCCGCCCGCCGTCAGGCGCTGGTTGCCGAGCACGCGCAGGCGCTTGACTTCGGGCCGCTGGCCGCCGCGCGAGCTGTATTTGATGACCTTGACTTCGCGCGGGCCGGGCTTGCGGTTTTCATCAGGCGCGCGCGTTTTTTCGGGCATGGGGCGCCAGAGCACCAGCAGCTTGCCAATGTGCTGCACGCAAGCGGCGTTCAGCTCGTCGGCCAGCTGCGCGTAGATCGCTTCGCGGGCGGCGCGGTCATCGCCCAGCACGCGAATTTTGATGAGGCCGTGGGCGTTCAGGGCGGCGTCGGTTTCCTTGCGCACGGCATCGGTGAGGCCGTCGGCGCCGATCATGACGACGGGATCAAGGTGGTGTGCGTCGCCTTTGAGCGCCTTGCGCTCGGCGGGAGAGAGTTCAAGTTGGGGCATGGGAAAGGATTGTCCCTTGAAAATACGGGCCATGAAGTCTGGAACGAAGAGCAAAAAGCTCAACAAGGCATGGCTGCACGACCATGTGAATGACCCCTATGTGAAACTGGCCCAAAAGGAAGGCTACCGCTCGCGCGCGGCTTACAAGCTCAAGGAGATTGATGAGGCGCTGCGCCTGATTCGCCCCGGCTGCGTGGTGGTGGACTTGGGCAGCGCGCCGGGGGCGTGGAGCCAGTACGCGCGCCGCCGCCTCTCGCCGCAAGGCGCGGCTGCGGGGGAGCTGAACGGCGCCATCGTGGCGCTGGACATCTTGCCGATGGAGCCGATTGAAGGCGTGACCTGGCTGCAAGGCGACTTCCGCGAAGAAGACGTGCTGGCGCGCCTGCGCGAGGCGCTGGCCGGGCGCGCGGTGGATGTGGTGATCTCTGACATGGCGCCCAACCTGTCAGGCATCGAATCGGCGGACGCCGCACGCATCAGCCACCTGGTGGAGCTGGCGGTGGACTTCGCGCAAAACCATCTGAAGCCCGGCGGCGCGCTGGTGGCCAAAGTGTTTCACGGCAGCGGCTACAGCCAGCTGGTCAAGCTGTTCAAAGACACGTTCCGGGTCGCCAAGCCCATCAAACCCAAAGCCTCGCGCGGCCGCTCGGCGGAAACCTTTCTGGTCGGTGTGGGACTCAAGCGCCCACTGCGCGGCGAAAACCGTTGAAAGCGTGCAAAAGCCGCAGTCCGCGTCGGGGACGGCGCGCCCGCGAACCCTTTGGCAGGCTTGAAATACCTAGAATGAACCGCAGCTGAAAAAGCTTTGAAGAGCATCCCTTTTTCCTTTTCTCCTGACTGGAGCGTGTGGCTTGAAGAATCAACTGTTTTCAAAAGTGGCTGTCTGGCTGATAGTGGCGCTGGTGCTGTTTGCGGTGTTCAAGCAGTTTGAAAGCAGCGCGGCCAGCGCAGGCCATGTGGCGTATTCCGACTTTCTTCAGGACGTGCGCAATGGCCGCGTGAAAAGCGCCACCATTCAGGAAGGCCCCAGCGGCGCAGACATCGTGGCCGTGATGAGCGACGATCGCCGCGTGCATACCCAGGCCACCTACTTGGACCGGGGGCTGGTGGGCGATCTGGTCAATCACAACGTGAAATTCGACGTCAAGCCGCGCGACGAAGGCTCCTTGCTGCTGCGCATTCTCATGAGCTGGGGGCCGATGCTGCTGCTCATCGGCGTGTGGATCTATTTCATGCGCCAGATGCAAGGCGGCGGCAAGGGCGGCGCCTTCAGCTTTGGCAAGAGCAAGGCGCGCATGCTGGACGAAAACAACAACCAGGTCACCTTCGCCGACGTGGCCGGCTGCGACGAAGCCAAGGAAGAAGTCAAGGAAGTGGTGGACTTCCTCAAGGACCCGCAGAAGTTCCAGAAACTGGGCGGCCGCATTCCGCGCGGCCTGCTGCTGGTCGGGCCGCCTGGCACGGGCAAGACGTTGCTGGCCAAGTCCATCGCGGGCGAAGCCAAGGTGCCGTTTTTCAGCATCAGCGGCTCCGATTTCGTGGAGATGTTCGTCGGCGTGGGTGCGGCCCGCGTGCGCGACATGTTTGAAAACGCCAAGAAAAACGCCCCCTGCATCATCTTCATTGACGAAATTGACGCCGTAGGCCGCCAGCGCGGCGCGGGCCTGGGCGGCGGCAACGACGAGCGTGAGCAGACGCTCAACCAGATGCTGGTGGAAATGGACGGTTTTGAAACCAACCTGGGCGTGATCGTGGTGGCCGCCACCAACCGCCCAGACATTCTGGATTCCGCCCTGATGCGCCCTGGCCGCTTTGACCGGCAGGTATACGTCACGTTGCCCGACATTCGCGGCCGCGAGCAGATTCTGGGCGTGCACATGCGCAAGATTCCCATCGGGCAGGACGTGAGCGCCACCGTCATTGCCCGTGGCACCCCCGGCATGAGCGGCGCCGATCTGGCCAACCTCTGCAACGAAGCCGCCCTCATGGCCGCACGCCGCAACGCCCGCGTGGTGGAAATGCAGGACTTCGAAAAAGCCAAAGACAAGATCTACATGGGGCCGGAACGCCGCTCGATGGTGATGACCGACGACGAAAAGCGCGCCACCGCATACCACGAATCGGGCCACGCCATCATTGCCGAAATCCTGCCGGGCACCGACCCCGTGCACAAAGTCACCATCATGCCCCGTGGCCGCGCCCTGGGCGTGACTTGGCAGCTGCCCGAGCGCGACAAATACAGCCAGTACTACGACCAGATGCTCAACGAAATCAGCATCCTCTTTGGCGGCCGCATCGCTGAAGACCTGTTCGTCAAAAAGATTTCCACGGGCGCTTCCAACGACTACGAGCGCGCCACCAAAATCGCCCGCGACATGGTCACCCGTTATGGTATGAGCGCCGAACTCGGCCCGATGGTGTATGCCGAAAACGAGAGCGAGGTGTTCTTGGGCCGCAGCGTGACCAAAACCACCAACATCAGCGAGGCCACCATGCAGAAAGTGGATGCTGAAATCCGCCGCATCCTGGACGAGCAGTACGCCGTGGCGCAAAAGATTCTGGAAGCAAACCGCGACAAGGTCGAAGCCATGACCGAGGCGCTGATGCAGTGGGAAACCATCGACCGCGACCAGGTACTCGACATCATGGCCGGCCGCCCGCCGCGCCCGCCGCAAGACCACGCGCCGCACTCAAGCCCCTCAGGCGGCGGCCCCTCAGGCGGCACGCCTGTCGCCGATCACGCACCCACTGCGGCGTGAGACGCAAGGCAAGAAAAGAGCATTGACCACAAAAAGCGGAGCCTGTTTCCAGGCTCCGCTTTTTTGCATGTGCTGCGTTGCGAAGGATGGAACATGGTGCGAGCAGCGGAAACTGCATGTCGCGCGCAACAAGATGCGACAGACGGCGCAGATCGTCCGATAGCTCTCCTTCACATCCAGAATGTCAACGCTAGGATTGCCGACATGAAATCACAAACTCTTCTTTATGGCCGAAGCAGGCGCCGCGCGCGCGGCTTTTCGCTGTTGGAGGTGCTGATCTCCATCATCATTCTGTCTTTCGGCTTGCTGGGCGCTGTGGGGCTGCAAGCCACGGCATTGAAAAACAACCGCGATGCCCGTGCGCAATCGGTTGCGGTTGGCTTGGCGCGCGAGCTGGGCGAAATGATGCGCGCAAATGCCGAAGTGGCGGTGAAAACCTCTGGAAATCCATATCACGGGGAATGGTCTGGCACGAATATGGAGCCGAGCAATCCTTCCGACTGTTTGAATATAGGAAAAACCTGCGCGACGACCACGGATGTGGCGAATGCAGAAATGAGTGAATGGCTGGCGCGGGTTGAACGCTCGCTTTCCGGGGCGCGCGTGAAAGTCTGCATTGATGCTAATCCGTATAACCGAGATGGGCTGCCATCATGGGATTGTGATGCTACTCCAGCGGGTTCAGGCAATGCGATTACATCCATCAAAATCGGTTGGACGAGGGAGACCACGGACAGCAAGATTTTGCAAGCCAACGATACGGCGGCGCGTCCTTTTGTCGTTATCCCTGTTCTAATTGGTAAATGACGTCTATGAAGACTGTGAAGATGAATGTTCTTTCCTTCTCCATGGGGAGGCAAAGGAATTTACGTGGCATGACGCTAGTCGAGCTGCTGGTGGCGATGGCAGTAGGGCTTTTGGTAATCGCAGTTGCTGTTGCTGCCTTGGGTGTGAGCCAGCGTGGAGCCAGGGAGGTCGATGCAGCCTCGCAATTGCGCGATGACGCACGCTTTGCTGCCAGCATCATTCAGCGTCTTGGCGTTCAAACGGGATTTGAAGATCTGAAGTCGGCTACGCAGCCTTATTATGGTACGGAGAGTCTTTATAAATCCGGTACGGGTTTAAATATTGCTGATTTCATGCCAAGCGTGTTTGGATATAATAATGGAATTCCAAGTGCGTCAGATCCGATAAATAATGTTAAATCGCGTTCAGCGAGTAGCGAAGGTTATGGAAGTGATGTCTTGATTTTGCAAAATCAGGTGGTGAAACTTGACCCAAAATCTAGTTTATCGGATAAAAGCATGATCAATTGCATGGGTGTTTCGCCAGATAAGGCGTCCATTGATCGCAAAGATCGTATTATTAGTGTCTTTTATCTTGGAAAACCTGCGGGTGAGGGGGGTATGTCTTTGATGTGTGCAACTCAAAATGCAAAAGGATTATACGATGTTCAGCCTCTAATCAAAAATGTCGAGACGTTTCAGGTTTTGTATGGAGTTGACAATGTCACTCCAAACAAAGCGCCGACAGGACATTCCAGCAGCGTGCCCAATGGTTATCTCAGAGCCGACCAATTAACTGTGGTCGGTGATCCTGTTGCGACATATACAAATTGGCGAAGAGTCCGAAGTTTGCGTATTGGTCTTGTTTTGCAGGGTCCCAGAGGGACAGCTCCTAATAATGCGGAAATAAAACATTATCCATTTGGAGATGCGCGCTATGCCAATAGTGCAGATCCTGGTAGTGAATTTATCACCAAGGACAATCGACTTCATCAAACTGTCACATTTACAGTTCAGTTGAGGAATTGTCAGAATCAGGGGTATCAGCCTGAGAATTCTACTGTGCCGTGTGATGTCGTTGTTCCGACACCCTGAATGTGAAATATTCCATCTTGAGGCGAATAAAAATGCGAAAACGGACACATTGGCGCGCTGAATTAATAGAGAAACAGCGCGGCATCTCACTTCTGACTGTTTTGTTAATTTTGCTTATTGTGTCTTTGCTTGGGGCGGCTAGTGTGCAGATTACCATGATGAGCGAGCGAGGAGCAAGGAATGACCGCGATATGGATCTGGCATGGCAAGCTGCTGAAATGGGGTTGGTTGGGGCCGAAATTGAAGTTCAAGGGCCTAATAACTCGTCGAATAGCCGGACCCAGAAAATCCTGAGTGGCCATGTCAATATTCCAACCACGGGGTGTCAAACAAATGGCGATTGGAGAGGTTTTTGCTTCTATGAAACGAAGGTGAAAGGCAAGAGCCGCCCTACTTGGCTGGCGGTCGATATTGCTGAAACGGGAAGCGCTTCGCCTAGCGTCGAATTTGGTGCTTTTACGGGGCTGTCATTTGCTAGCGCAAATCAGAATGATGGCAAGGGTATTCAGCCAGCCTATGAACCTCGGTATATTATTGAAGATGTGTCGGATATTGAGTCGCTGAATGCTGGTGGCGGGATGGTAGGGGCCAGATATGCATCAGCAGCAGATCCTAACACGACAGTAAAAGCTGGCGGGCGCGTCTATCGAATTACATCCTTGGGTTTTGGCCCTCGAAAGGATATTCAGGCTGCTGTTCAGAGTATTTATCGTAATTAACTGTGGGAGATATATTGTGTTGAAGAAAGTGTTAAAGCAAACCTCTGTTGCGCGCGCGGTTGCGGTTTCTATTGTTATGTCGGTCTGCTCCTCTGTGTATAAAAGGGCGCTGGTTAAACCGATTGTCTTTGGGGGCGTGGCTGTTTCCTTCCCAATTTTAGTATGGAGTCAGTCGATGCCCAATATCAGGCCGTTGGATATTTCCTCCGTGCCGTTACATGCATCGATGCAAGGGGATAAGCCTGCGTTGACACTTGCGCTATCTGTGGAATTTCCGACGGTTGGTGCGCAGTATGTGCATACGAGGTATGCAGAAGAAGACACCTCTTACGATCCAGGTAAGGAGTATATTGGTTATTATAATGCAGAGTTGTGTTATTCCTATATTGATAGGCCGTCAGAGGTGCCAATCGCAGGAAAAACGCTTTCGGATTACAAGCGTTTCGCGATTAAGGAAAGGGCGCAGAATCACAAATGCGCTGACGCATTTAGCGGGAACTTTCTGAACTGGGCTAGCAACTCAGCGATTGACATGCTGCGTTTGGCGCTTTCCGGGGGGGATCGGATTATTGACCAACCGGGGCTGACAATTTTGCAGCGTGCTGTTCTTCCTGATGGCACGCTTGCCCCTGCTTCTAAGGGGGATGGGCCGAGCTGTTTCTGGAATTCGCAGAACTTCCCGGCAAAAGGTTTAAAAAAGGGAACCGACGGTCGCTTTTCAGGAGCCATTCCTAACGAAATGGTTAAACGGGCGAATGATAATAAGGCCGAAACGATTTGGGTTGCTAATATACTGAACCGGATTTATTTCGGATTGAGTAAAAGAGGTACTCGAGGTAGTTGTAATGAGGTGGCGAGGAATACGGGTGAAGCGACGAGTGCAACATTGAGCTATACCCTGGGTGATCCCAAAGGTGGTGTGCAGGCTGGGTCGTTTTTTTCTCCCGGGCAGGGCACTCGCTGTGCTGGTGAAAATGAGATATGCAGAGTGGGGGAAAGCACGCACTGGGTCTATTACGGCGAGGCTTCTAAGGGCTGGATTCGGGCTGCGGCTAAAGGCGTGGTGCGTTGCAATAACGAGACGTTCGGCAAGGATCCAGCGGTTGGCAAGGTGAAACAGTGTTATACGGCGCCGATAAAACCGATGGCGGGGCTAATGAATTCAGACGGGTTCTTTTATGCTCGCGTAGAAGTGTGCGGCAAGGATGGGGCCGGACAATTAAGGGACGTTCGCGACTACAAAATGTGCGGAAGTTATCCTGATGGCAACTATAAGCCGGAAGGCACTATTCAGCGATATAGCGATCAACTGCGTCTTTCTGCATTTGGCTATGCGATTGACAACACTCTTAGCTACCAAAATGGCAAGAAGGGTCGCTACGGGGGGGTATTGCGGGCACCTATGAAATTTGTGGGGCAGCGCACTTTTGATGCGTATGGAGTTGATACGACGCCGTCAGGCGGCAATCCGAATGCTGAATGGGACGCTGTGACGGGAGTTTTTAAGGAAAATCCGGATAATGATACATCCTATAACACGAGCGGTGTGGTCAATTATCTGAACAAGTTTGGACGTCTCTTGCCAGACAGGCCTGGCAATTACAAGGTTTACGACCCTTCCAGCGAGTTGTATTATGAGGCGTTGCGCTACTTGCAGGGCTTGCCCCCCAGCTCTGATGCTGTGAAGGATCTGACCTCGGCGATGTATGACGGTTTTCCGATTTACAAGGATTGGACGGAGTTGGACCCGTTCGCCGGACGACCTAAGGAGGCTGATTACTCTTGTGTCCGAAACAATATTGCCTTGATTGGCGATGTTAATACGCATAATTCGCAAAGCTATGATCCTAATAACAACCGGCTTCCTTTTCAGGATACGGCGAAAAACATCATAGATTCCCGTTATTGGACGAAGGTGGTCCAGGCGTTTGAAAGCAAGGCGAGCATGTCATACGTCGACGGGAGCGGCGCAACGCAAACGACCTCCAATCCAAATACAGCTTCATACTCCTCCCCCGCTGCGGGAGATACACAAAGGAGTGCTCCCATTATTGGTTTGGCATATTGGGCGCATACGCACGATATACGTGGCGCGGATTGGACGGCTCAGCCCGCCAAGCAGCGTCCGGGTCTGCGTGTTAAAACGTTCATCTTTGACGTAAACGAGTACGCGTTAGAGGCCGACGATACGAAACGTCGCACTAATAACCAGTATTACACAGCAGCCAAATACGGTGGTTTTCGTGATCAGCCTGATGCAGATAACCGTCCTTATAATCTCAAAGGCAACCCGTTCTATGATCAGAATGGAAGCGTAAACAATGATGTCTGGCAAGATGCTAGTCGGCAGATGGAGCCGCAATCCTATTTTCTTCAAAGCGACGGACGTAGTGTTTTGGCTGCTTTTGATAAGATCTTCAGCGAGGCTACTTATGCTCAGAGGAGTATTGCAGGGGCCGCAGCTTCTAGTGGCGCGTTGACTCAAAATGACTCTCATGTTTATCAAGCTTCATACGATACAAGTGGTTGGACAGGCGATTTGCAGGCGTTTGCGTTGAAGATTGGATCTGATAATGTAACGCCTGAGCTTGGAAATGCGGTTTGGTCTGCCAAACAGCAGCTGGATACTATGATTGCAAATGGAGAGGCGCGCAATATCGTTGTTGGCAAGTATGGAGATAATCCATCAAGTCCGGTAGCGACGAAATTTTCAGAAGGCACCATTGAAAGGGCCTTGCAAGCGGATCTGGATAGATTCCACCCGACATCTGCGCAGGATGGCCGCTGGAAGGAACGGGTGGCTTATTTGCGCGGCGGTAAAACGCATGAAGGAAGTGGTTCTGGGCAATTCCGCCAGCGTTCAAGCGCGTTGGGTGATATTGTGAATTCTGGCGCGCAGTATGTTGGCGCACCAGCGTATCGTACCGGCATGGACAAAAACTATGGCAGTTTTGTTGAGGCTAATGCGAATCGGAAGCCTGTAGTGTATATTGGTGCAAATGACGGCATGCTGCATGCGTTTGATGCGAAAACGGGCAAAGAAATTTTTGCCTATATTCCAAGCTGGCTTGGTCCTAAGCTGGGAGCACTGACCGATCCCGCATATAACCAAGCAGGCAATCACCAAGCATACGTGGATGCATCGCCTGTCGCGGGTGACGTCAATGTCAGCACTGATGCAGACAATCCTGTTTGGAAATCCGTGCTTGTTTCAGGTACAGGCGGTGGGGGGCGCGGGGTTTTTGCACTTGATATTACAGACCCTGTTAAGTTTGATTCGTCCAAGGTATTGTGGGAATTTACTCCTAGCCATGATGCCGATATGGGATATGTACTCGGCAAGCCTCGCTTAGTGCGTATGCGCACTAGTGCACCCAAGGATGAAACCGTAAAGACACGTTGGTTTGCGATGGTACCTGCTGGCGTGAATAACTATACGAAAGATCCCATTAGTGGAAAGTTTAGCTCGACTGGTAATCCTGTTATATTCTTGCTCGCGCTAGATAAATCCCCTGGAACGGCTTGGTCGCTTAATAGTAATTTTTATAAGATAGAATTGCCGTTCAAGTCGGATTTAATAGAGCCTATCGATGGTTCCAGTCAGGTGCGGCCGACAGGTATAGTCAATCTGGAGGCATTCAGAAACAGTGATGGCGTTGTTGAGGCGGTATTTGCAGGCGATCTGCATGGTAATTTATGGGCCTTGAATTTTGCGGAAAATGGATTATCGGACTGGACTGCCAGCAAGCTTTCCAGATTTTCTACAGGGAGTAAAGCCTATCCGATGTATATAGCAAAAGATGCGTCTGGAGGCATACAACCGATCACAGCTGCTCCTACCATTCTGAGAGGAAATACACAAGGTACTTACTTTGTAGGATTTGGTACCGGAAAATATATCGAGCCCAAGGATCCAAAGAGCACGCAACAGAATACTTATTATGTTCTTTTTGATGATGGAACGACTAAAGGCGCTACTTCAGGAGTGGTTGGTATTCCGGGACGGGATCGTTTGCGGAAAGTCGTAAAGGACACGGATAACAAGCTCAAACCAGATGACCGTTTCTTCTGGGGGCGTGCGACGAGTTCTTCTGGAGAGGAGCGCTCGGGGTGGTATTATGATTTACCCGAAACTGGTGAGCGGATTGTTTATGACTCAACTTATATTTCGTTGAGTACGACTGTTATGTTCAATAGCCTGATTCCAGATGCTGCTACTGCTGTGGGTATTTGTGGCGTATCTGGCGGCGGAGGGAATGGTTACTATGTTGATCTTTTTTCCGCTAGAGGAGATGTTACACGCTCCAATGTTGGCATACCAGGCCAACCCTTGGTTTTGGCTAATGATCCGGGGACAACTGAAACGGCCGCAGATAGCACGGGTAGGCGCATGCGTTCGCGCCCACAAGTGGCTGTCACGCCCGGCATTAATAGTATTTCCGCGCGGCAGGCTGGAACTCAGGTTTTCCCCGTGGGAAGGCTGAGTTGGCGGCAAATTAATAACTATCAGGAGTTGAGAAAACAATGAAATATTGTTTAGTAAACGCTTCTTCACTAGCGAGGCAAAAAGGTTTTACATTGGTGGAGCTGATGATTGTGGTTGCCATTGTGGGAATATTGGCAGCAATAGCCTATCCTTCCTACCAGGAGTCGGTTCGCAAAGGGCGCCGTGCGGAGGCCCGCGCGGCGCTTGCTGAAACCATGCAGCAGCAAGAACGTTATATGACGCAATACAACACATACAAGGATTTCTCGCTTGGTGATAGCAGCGTGCCTTTCAAAACAAAAGTTGGCGATTCAACTACGACGTACAAGCTGAAGGCGGAAGCTTGCCCGGCTTCGGGGAGCTATACGCCAACGGTCAAGGAATGCATTAAGGTTGTGGCATCTCCTGTCATCAATGATCCTCTGGTGGGCGATCTTAGTCTGACCAGCACAGGCGTGAAAGACTGCACAGGATCGGCGAAATCTTCACAATTTCAACTGTGCTGGCCATGAAAACTTCTATCTGCCCGAATTGCAGGAGTCACGGCTTCACGCTCATTGAGCTGATGGTGGTGATTGCGATTGCTGCCATTTTGCTTACGCTGGCAGGGCCGAGTTTTGTATCGGCCTATCGAAACGCCAGGCTGAATTCGTATACGAACGGGATGGTTGCGGCCATCAATGCGACCCGCGGTGAGGCTATGAAGCGGAATATGTTCGCACTGATGCAGCCTAAAGACGGTTCGGATTGGAATACTGGCTGGATCATCTTTGTGGATACGGATATGAATATGCAGCTGGACCGGTCAAAAGATATCGTGATTGTGGAGCATGAAAGCCATGACCAGGATAGCTTTATTCAGATTTCCAGCAAAACCGATGTGACGGGTTCATCCGGCACGCTTGTCGCTTTCGATGGCTCCGGTTTCGCCAAGGGGAATAATGCTTCGGTTCCCAATACGACATTGACGCTTAAGCGCACGGATGTTCCAGTGGCGGAGCAGGATAACGTGACCCGCCGCATCAAGATCGCCCGCTCAGGCAGAGTGCGCGCCTGTCGGCCAAAAGAGGACGCCACCTGCACAGAATAGCGTTTATCTCTCAAAACCGCCATCTGCTGGCGGTTTTTTTATTAATGATGTACAGCAGGATTGGAGCGCGTTTGCGCGAATGAATTTTGTGGAAGATAACGGCGGGAAGGTTGTTTTTTACCGCCGTTTAAAGACTGCCGCTTGAATGACAGAAATCAGGGTGAAGCAGGCTTGATTGCATTTGTGACGGCGCCGCTGACGCTATGTCCTTTGCGGGCGGGCGGTATGGCGGATGCCGGGATAGGGTGCGACGCTGCACGGGAAGTGGGCGGGGAGGCGGCCATTGGAGCTGATGAAGTAGGCGCAGCGGATGATGTTGGAGGCTCGGGCGCTGGAGTAGCGGAAAGCGCTGGCGGGGGTGCGTGATCCACATATTCCCAAGGGCGCTGCGCTGCGAAAACGGCATTGGGATACTGCGGTTTGCCGCGCGAGCCGTTGTAGCGGCCCAGGGCCATAAACATGTCGCCGCGTTCGCGGTCCAGGTAGTGGCGCAAGATGACGCAGCCAAAGCGCAGGTTGGTCTGCATGTGAAAGAGTTTGCCGGGGTCGCCGTCGCCGATGACGCGGGTCCAGAACGGCATGATTTGCATGTAGCCGCGCGCGCCGACGACGGAGACGGCGTATTTGCGAAAGCCGCTTTCTACCTGGATGAGGCCCAGCACGAGCGAGGTTTCCAGCCCGGCGCGGCGGGATTCGTACCAGACAGTTTGCAGAAAGTCCACGCGGCGGTCGAGGTCGGGCATGCGTTTGTAGAGGCGGTCGCTCATGGCCGAGAGCCAGCGCAGGTAGGCCAGGCGCGCTGCGGTGCTGGCGAAGATGGGCACGGGCGGGGCGCTGTTGGCGATGGCCGAGCTGAGTGCGGTACGCACGGAGTCGGCCAGCGGCTCTTCAATTTGCCCGCCGGCGCGCGCCGGTTGCGCCAGCGCCAGCAGGCCGGGCAGCAGGGCCAGTTGCCGCAGGGTCTGGCGGCGTTGCGGGTCGCTCGGGCCTGGCTGGCGGCTCATGCGGCAAGCCGCGCTTTGACGAAGGCAGCGATGCCGTCGGCAGGCACTTTGGCGGCGGTTTCGTCACGGCGGTGCTGGTATTCAACCTGGCCTTCTTTCAGTCCCCGCTCGCCGATGGTGACGCGGTGCGGCACGCCGATCAGTTCCCAGTCGGCAAACATCACGCCGGGGCGCTCGCCACGGTCATCCAAAATGACATCCACGCCAGCAGCCAGCAGTTCGGCGTGTAGGCTTTCGGCGGCTTGGCGCACGGCTTCGCTGCGGTCCATGCCCACGGGGCAGATGACGACGGTAAAGGGCGCGATGGCGTCGGGCCAAATGATGCCGCGCGCGTCGTGGTTTTGTTCGATGGCGGCGGCGGGCAGGCGGGTGATGCCGATGCCGTAGCAGCCCATTTGGAAGGGCTTGGGCTTGCCGTCTTCGTCCAAAAAGGTGGCGTTCATGGCGGCGCTGTATTTCGTGCCCAGGTAGAAGATGTGGCCGATTTCAATGCCGCGCTCGATGGCCAGCTGGCCTTGCCCGTCTGGCGAGGGGTCGCCTGCGACGGCGTTGCGCAAATCGGCCACGATGTCCGGCTCCGGCAGGTCGCGCCCCCAGTTCACGCCGGTGATGTGGAAGTCTTTTTTGTTGGCGCCGCACACCCAGTCGGCCATGACGGCTACTTCGCGGTCAGCCACGACGGTCACGGGTTTTTTCAGGCCAATGGGGCCGAGGTAGCCCGGCTCGGCGCCAAAGTGTTCCAGGATTTCGGCCACGCTGGCAAAGCGAAAGTCCGCCAGGCCCGGCACTTTGCTGACTTTCACTTCGTTCATGTCGTGGTCGCCGCGCAGCAGCAGCAGCCAGATGCGGGTTCGGGTAATTTCCCCTGCGCCGTTCAGCTCGTCCGTGGCCAGCACGAGGGATTTGACGGTGCGCTGCAAGGGCAGCTTCAGCAGTTCGGCCACGTCGGCGCAGGTGGCTTTGCCGGGCGTGGGGGTTGGGGTCATGGGCTGCGCAGCGGGCGGGCGCGGGCCTTTGGGGGGGGCGCTTTCGGCTTTTTCCATGTTGGCGGCGTAGCGGCTGCCGGTGCTGTAGACGATGGCGTCTTCGCCGGTGGCGGCAATCACCTGGAATTCTTCGCTCATGTCGCCGCCGATGCTGCCCGAGTCGGCTGCCACGGCGCGGTAGGTGAGGCCGAAGCGGTCAAAAATGGCGCGGTAGGCTGCGGCCATTTTCTGGTAGCTCTGGCGCGCGCTGGCTTCGTCGCGGTCGAAGCTGTAGGCGTCTTTCATGATGAATTCGCGCCCGCGCATCAGGCCAAAGCGCGGGCGGCGTTCGTCGCGGAACTTGGTCTGTATCTGGTAGAGGTTGCGCGGCAGCTGCTTGTAGCTTTTGAATTCCTGGCGGGCGATGTCCGTCACGGCTTCTTCGCTGGTGGGTTGCAGCACGAAGTCGCGCTCGTGGCGGTCCTTGATGCGCAGAAGCTCCGGCCCCATCTTGTCGAAGCGCCCTGTTTCACGCCACAGCTCGCTGGGCTGCACCATCGGCATAAGGCATTCAATGGCGCCGGCGCGGTTCATTTCCTCGCGCACGATAGCCTCTACTTTCTGGATAACGCGCAGCCCCATGGGCATGTAGGTGTAGATGCCCGCGCCCAGCTTCTTGATCATGCCCGCTCGGGTCATGAGCTGGTGGCTGATGACTTCGGCGTCCGCCGGGGCTTCTTTCAGGGTGGAGATGAGGAACTGCGAGGCTTTCATGACAGATGCGAATGGTGGAAAAGGGCCGCAGGCGCGCGGCAAGCCCTGGCCCCAAACGGCAAGAGGCCGTTGACAGGCCCCTTGACATGACGCGCGGGCATAATGGCCCGCAACATTTTGAAATTGGAGTTTGATTATGCTTGACCGGGAAGGCTTTCGCCCGAATGTCGGCATCATCTTGCTCAACCAGAAAAACCAGGTTTTTTGGGGCAAACGCATACGCACCCATTCCTGGCAGTTTCCGCAAGGCGGCATTGACCGGGGCGAAACCCCGGAGCAGGCCATGTACCGCGAGCTGCATGAGGAAATCGGCCTGAAGCCGGAGCACGTGCGCATCGTCGCCCGTACCCGTGACTGGTTGCGCTACGAGGTGCCCGACCGCTTTATCCGCCGCGACGCGCGCGGCCGCTACCGGGGGCAGAAACAGATTTGGTTTCTGCTGCAGCTCATCACTCATGACTGGAACCTGAACCTGCGCGCCACCGATCACCCTGAATTCGATGCCTGGCGCTGGAACGATTACTGGGTGCCGCTGGATGTGGTGATTGAGTTCAAGCGCGGCGTGTATGAAATGGCGCTCACCGAGCTGGCGCGCTTTCTGCCGCGCCCGCCGGAGCATCGCAACCGCTACCTGCGCAGCGGCATCCGCACGCCCGTGGCGGCCTGCAATTTGCCGCCGGATTCCGAACCCGCTCCGCTGGGGCCAGCCAGCGGCCCGCCCGCTTTCTGGCGGCTGGATGACGCGCCTCCCGCCACTGAACACGCACAGCCATGATCTGCCGCCGCACTGCTTTCTCCCTTTCTCTGCCGTTGCTGGCTGCTTTGGCGCTGGCCGCCTGTGGCCGCCCCGAGCGGCTGCCCGAGCCTGCCGCTCCACCTGCAGGCACGGCGCTGAAAGCGGACCTGCCGCCCGCTTATGACGAAGCGCGCCTGGTTGAAATTGAACAGCCTCGCGGCAGCACCGTGCGCATTGGCATTGCGCCTGAAACCATCAGCGTGGACGCGCAGGCGGGCGTGGTGCGCTACGTGGCTGTCATGCGCGGCATCAGCGCCCGCGTGGCCACCTATGAAGGCATCCGCTGCAATGGCGGACAGTGGCGCGTGTTCGCGCGCCGGCAGGCGGATGGTCCCTGGCTGGCGGCAGGCATGGAGTGGGAAGACATGTACGGCCCGCGCCAGCAACCGTACGTGCGGGTTTTGGCGCGAGACGGCATGTGCATTGGCCCGGCCGTCAACACCGACGTGCGCTCCATCGTGCGCGGCCTGCAAAGCGGCGGCCGCAACGTGCTGTACAGGGGCTGAAACGGCGCCCCGGCCCATCCTCTTGCCACAGCCCCCGAACGGGGCTTTGCTTGAAGCAGTCCGTGCATCCCTTGCCCCTGTCTTTGCCATAACCGCCTGCATGGCCAAAACGGTGGCGCGGTGGCAGAAAGGGAAAGCCTGAGTTTGCTTCTGAATCCATAGCATGATGTCCTAGTGGATCGGGCGCAGAGCGGCATTTCATCCCACCTGAATTTGCTCTTGTTTTCGATGCGCCACGGCGGGCGTGGCGGCTGATTTTCCAAGGCCCGCAGTGGCCTGTAGCCAGTTCTTGAAGCCGGGGGCAGACCGCCGCAATCGGCGGGGCAGGGCGGGGCTGGCTCGCTACTGCCGCTGCGCCACGCTGGGCCGCTGGCCGGGCACGAGCTGCATTTCCACGTTTTGGCCCTGGCGCAAGGCGGTGAAGGTGGCGGCTGTGCCGGGGCGCAGGGCGGTGATGCCGGCGCGCAGTTCAGCCACGGTGCGGATGGGCCGGCCGTTGATGCGGGTGACGACGTCGCCTGGCCGCATGCCCGCGCGCGCGGCCGGGCCGCCATTGAGCACGCCGGTGATGATGACGCCTTGCGCGCTGGCTGCGCCCAGGTTTTCGGCCAGCTCGGGCGTGAGGGCGGTGGATTCCACGCCGATCCAGCCGCGCACGACGCGCCCGTTTTGCACGATGTCTTGCAGCGCCTGCCGCGCCACATTGACGGGAATGGCAAAGCCGATGCCCAAGCTGCCGCCGGAGCGCGAGTAAATGGCAGTGTTGATGCCCAGCAGGCGCCCTTGCTCGTCGGTGAGCGCGCCGCCGGAGTTGCCGGGGTTGATGGCCGCGTCGGTCTGGATGAAGTTCTCGAAGGTGTTGATGCCCAGCTGATCGCGCCCCAGGGCGCTGACGATGCCGCTGGTGACGGTTTGCCCCACGCCAAAGGGGTTGCCAATGGCCAGCACGCGGTCGCCCACCTCAATGCGGTCCGAGTCGCTGGGCGTCATCACGGGCAAGTCGGGCAAATCAATCTTGAGCACGGCCAGGTCGGACTCGGGGTCGGCGCCAATCACGCGGGCGTTGGCTCGGCGGCCATCGGCCAGCACGGCCTCGATGTGGTCGGCCTCTTGCACCACGTGGTTGTTGGTCAGCACATAGCCATCGGCCGACATGATCACGCCCGAACCCAGCCCGCTTTGCGACTGGCTGCCCTGCTGCCCGAAAAAGAGGCGAAACCACGGGTCATCGGCAAACGGATGGCGCGTGACGCGGCTGGTGTTGATGCTGACCACGGCAGGCGCGGCGCGCCTGACGGCGGCGGCCAGGCTGCCCGGCTGCGCGGCGGCCGACACCTGCGGCGCGGGCAGAACGAGCGGCGCGCTGACCGCTGGCGGCGGGGCGGGCGCTGCCAGCCACTG
The DNA here is from genome assembly GCF_001262075.1 of Ottowia sp. oral taxon 894. Taxonomy (GTDB): domain Bacteria; phylum Pseudomonadota; class Gammaproteobacteria; order Burkholderiales; family Burkholderiaceae_C; genus Ottowia; species Ottowia massiliensis. The sequence continues at coordinate 1,896,462 of NZ_CP012073.1, forward strand.
CGGCTGCAAAGTGGCAATGACGAACCATGCGGCCACGAAAACGGTGACAGCCTGCGAGAAAAAAAGCCACAGCTTTTTCATTGGAATTCCTTGACGGTTCAAGCCTGCGCCCGCGCAGGCGGGCAAAGCCTGTTTTTGCGGGCGGCAGGCGCGGCGCTGAACGCGCCGCAAACATGGCAGCATTGTCAGCCATGAGCACAACCGACCGGGCCACGCTGCTGGCCGCTTTCGACGAGGCGCTGCAACCGGCGCTGTTCAAGGACTACGGGCCAAACGGCCTGCAAGTGGAGGGCCGCGAGCGAATTGGCAAGCTGGTCAGCGGCGTGACGGCCAGCCTGGCGCTGATTGAGGCGGCCATAGCCGCCGGGGCCGATGCCATCTTCGTGCACCACGGCCTGTTCTGGCGCGGGCAGGACGGGCGCGTCACGGGCTGGATGAAGCAGCGCCTGGCGCGCCTGCTGGCGCACGACGTGAACCTCTACGCCTACCACCTGCCGCTGGACGCGCACCCCGAGCACGGCAACAACGCGCAACTGGCCCGGCGCCTGGGCTGGCAGCCCACGGGCCGCTTTGGCGAGCAGCAGCTGGGCTGGCTGGGCGAGGCAGCTTACGAAGACGGCCAGGCGCTGGCCGATCACCTGGCGCAAGCGCTGCAAAGGCCGCCCATTGCCATTTACGGGCCGCCTGCGCCCATTCGCAAGCTGGCCTGGTGCAGCGGCGGCGCGCAAGGCTTTTTTGAAGGCGCCATTGCGGCGGGGGCCGATGCCTTCATCACGGGCGAAATCTCCGAACCCCAGGCCCATCTGGCGCGCGAGTGCGGCGTGGCCTTTTACGCCTGCGGCCACCACGCCACCGAGCGCTACGGCGCCCCCGCCCTGGCCGCGCATGTGGCGCACCAGCTGGGGCTGGCGCATGAGTTCATCGAGATAGACAACCCGGCTTGAGCCGAAGACAGCAAGAGAGTCGATTTTTTTTGCTTCTGATTCAATAGCGGCCTGCGCTTTCTCTTCTAGGACATCAGCGGTTTTCAGGGCAGTAAATTTGCTCTGCTTTCAGAAGCAGTCTGCGCTGAATTTGCAAACCTTATGCAGAAACCATTTGCCATCACCCAGGGCGATGCGGCGGGCATCGGCCCCGAGATCATCGCCAAAGCCTTTCAAGACGCGCCCGAAGCCATGCGCGGCTGCTTTGTGGCGGGCAGCGTGGCCGTGATGCGCCGCGCTGCTGGCTGGCTGGGCGGCCTGCCCGTGGCCCGCCTGGAGCAAGCCAATGAGGCGTTGCATGCTCCGCCGCGCTGCATTCCCGTGCTGCCTGTGGTTCAGGCTCCGTCCGGGTTGCCGGAGTCGGGCCGCGTGAGCGCCGCTGCAGGCCGCATGGCGGGCGAAGCCGTTGTCTGGGCGGCGCGCGCGGCTCTGCGCGGCGAGGTGGCGGCAGTGGTCACGGCCCCGCTGCACAAGGAGGCGCTGGCTGCCGCAGGCGAGCCATTCAGCCGCTTTCCAGGCCACACCGAGCTGCTTCAGGCTGAAGCAGCGGCGCACCTGGGCGTGCCGGTGGAGCAAGTGCCCGTGCGCATGATGCTGGCCAATGACGAGCTGCGCACGGTGCTGGTCACCATTCACATGCCGCTGCGCGAAGCCATTGAGCAAGTCACGCAGGCCAGCGTGCTGCGCACCCTGCAAATCACTCACGCGGCCTTGGCGCGCGCCTTGGGCCGGCCGCCGCGCATGGCCGTGGCGGGGCTGAACCCGCACGCGGGCGAAGGCGGCCGGTTTGGCCGTGAGGAAATCGAGCACATTGCCCCCGCCATAGCCGCCGCCCGCGCGCAGGGCATGAATGCGCAAGGCCCTTTCGCGCCTGACACCGTTTTCATGCGCGCGCGCCAGGGCGCATTCGACGTGGTCGTGGCTATGTACCACGACCAGGGGCTGATTCCCGTGAAATACCTTGGCGTGGAAAAAGGCGTGAACGTGACGCTCGGTCTGCCCTTCGTGCGCACCAGCCCCGACCACGGTACGGCCTTCGATCTGGCGGCCACAGGCCAGGCCAGCGCCGGCAGTCTGCTGGCCGCCGTGCGCACGGCGCGCGCGCTGGCAGGCGAATGAGAGAGGAGAGACCCGCGCCTGGAAAAACGCCCGCATGAAAGCGGGCGCTGGCATGGAAAACAGCAGAAATGGAGAAGACGCTTTCAGCGCTTGAGGCTGTCGCGGATCTCGCGCAACAGCACCACTTCTTCAGGCGGAGCAGCAGGTTCGGCGGGCGGCTCGGCGCGGCGCAGGCGGTTCATCTGCTTGACCATGATGAAGATGATGAACGCCAGAATGACGAAATTGAGCGAGACGGTGACGAAGTTGCCATAGGCGAACACGGCGCCCGCCTTCTTGGCTTCGGCCAGCGGCAGCCCGTATTCCTGTCCGGACAGCGGGATGTAATAGCTGGAAAAATCCAGCCCGCCCAGCACCTTGCCCACCAGCGGCATGATGAGATCGCCCACCACCGAATCGACGATCTTGCCGAACGCGCCGCCAATGATGACGCCCACGGCCAGATCCATCACATTGCCCTTGACGGCGAACTCCTTGAACTCCTGCAACATGGACATGAAGCTTTCTCCTTTTGAAACATGAAATGGAAGAGGCCGCGTATTGTCAGGCACTGATGTACGTCAAAAGCGGCCAATTTGAAACGGGCCATGTCAGAAAGATGGCTCCGCTACAATCCTGAGCTACCCCCGATACACAAAAACACACCAGAGGACTCCCATGAGTGATACCCCGGTAGATAGCAGCAAAAGGACGTGGCTGATTACCACGGGCGTCGTCGGCGCGGTCGGCGCAGGCGCGCTGGCAACCCCTTTTGTTGGCAGCTTCCAGCCGTCAGAAAGAGCCAAAGCCGCTGGCGCACCTGTGGAAGTGGACATTTCCAAGCTTCAGCCTGGCGAAAAGGTCATCGTCGAATGGCGTGGCAAGCCCGTCTGGGTTTTGCGCCGTACTCCAGAGATGCTGGCGACGCTGAAGAATACGGACTCCGAAGTGGCCGACCCCAAGTCGGAACGCAAGGCATATCCCACGCCTGCGTACGCGCAAAACGAATGGCGCTCACGCAAGGAAGAGTTTCTGGTTGTCGTGGGGATTTGCACGCACCTTGGCTGCTCGCCAGTGGACAAGTTCCAGACCGGTCCTCAGCCTTCGCTGCCTGACAACTGGGAAGGCGGATTTTTCTGCCCATGCCATGGCTCCACATTCGATCTGGCTGGCCGCGTGTTCAAAAACAAACCCGCGCCAGACAATCTTGAAGTGCCTCCCTACAAATTCCTGTCCGAAACCAAGATTTTGGTTGGCGACGATTCCGAAGCGTGATGGGAGGCGGACATGGCTGAATTCAAGGAAATTTCTCCGAATGCGCCATTGGTTGCCAAGGTGACCAACTGGTTTGACAACCGCTTTCCGACTGCGTTTGAGGCTTACCGCAAGCACATGTCGGAGTACTACGCGCCGAAGAATTTCAACGTCTGGTACATCTTTGGCTCGCTGGCATTGCTGGTGCTGGTGATCCAAATCGTCACGGGCATTTTTCTGGTGATGCACTACAAGCCTGATGCGGCCAAGGCGTTCGAGTCGGTCGAATACATTATGCGCGACGTGCCGGGCGGCTGGATCATTCGCTACATGCACTCCACGGGGGCATCCGCTTTCTTCATCGTGGTTTATCTGCACATGTTCCGCGGATTGCTGTATGGCAGCTACCGCAAGCCACGGGAGCTGGTCTGGATTTTCGGCTGCGCCATTTTCCTGTGCTTGATGGCTGAAGCATTCATGGGTTATCTGCTGCCTTGGGGACAAATGTCTTTCTGGGGCGCGCAGGTGATCGTGAACCTGTTTTCCGCGATTCCATTTATCGGATCCGATCTGTCCCTGCTCATTCGTGGTGACTACGTGGTAAGTGACGCCACACTGAACCGCTTCTTCAGCTTTCACGTTATCGCCGTGCCGCTGGTGCTGCTCGGACTGGTGGTGGCGCATTTGCTTGCTCTGCATGACGTGGGCTCCAACAACCCTGATGGTGTGGAGATCAAGCAAGGCCCCAAAGGCAACCGCTGGTCGCCTACTGCGCCTGCGGATGGCGTCCCATTCCACCCCTACTACACGGTTCACGACATTTTGGGCGTAGGCGTGTTTTTCATGGTCTATTTCGCCGTGGTTTTCTTCGCGCCTGAATTCGGCGGCTATTTCCTGGAATACAACAACTTCATTCCGGCCGATCCGCTGGTTACGCCAGCGCACATCGCGCCTGTGTGGTATTTCACGCCGTTCTATTCCATGCTGCGCGCCACAACCGACACGATGGTCAATGTGCTGTGCGTCATCGTCCTGCTGGCAGCGGCGTTCGTGTTCCTGCGTACACGCTTGCCCATGTTGATCAAGGTGGGGGTTGCTGGCGCGGCTGTCTTGGCGGCTTTCCTGCTCAAGACGTTTGACGCGAAGTTCTGGGGCGTGGTCGTCATGGGCGGCGCTGTCATCATCCTGTTCTTCCTGCCGTGGCTGGACTGGAGTCCCGTCAAGTCCATCCGCTATCGCCCCGGCTGGCATAAATGGCTTTATGCCGTGTTCGTGGTGTGGTTTGGCATTCTGATGGTGCTGGGCATCATGCTCCCCGGCCCGATTTTTGCCGCGCCTGCCTTGAGCTGGATGACCAATGAACTGGTCGCCATGATTGGCACGCTGTTTTACTTCGGCTTCTTCCTGCTGATGCCGTGGTGGTCGCGAATTGGCACGCCCAAACCTGTGCCTGATCGCGTCACCTTCACACCGCACTGAATTTGCCGGAGCATAAAAATGAAATTCCACAAGAAACTGGTCGCTGGCCTGATGCTGGCAGCGAATCTGGTCATCAGCGCCCACGCTTCAAGCGGCGGAATCCCTTGGGATAAGGCCCCTATTGACGTGACAAACCAGGCGTCGCTGCAAAACGGCGCACGCATCTTTGTCAATTACTGCCTGAGCTGCCATTCAGCGGCGTTCATGCGCTACAACCGTTTGCAAGACATTGGCTTGACGGAAGAGCAAATCAAGGAAAATCTGATGTTCACCACTGACAAGGTGGGCAACGTCATGAAAGCCGCGATTGATCCCATCGAGGCCAAAAAATGGTTTGGCGCCAATCCGCCGGATTTGACATTGATTGCTCGCTCTCGGGCTGGCTCCAATGGCACGGGCGCAGATTACATCTACACCCTGCTGCGTTCTTACTATCGAGATCCCACCAAACCCACTGGCTGGAATAACTTGGCATTTCCCAGTATTGGCATGCCGCACCCGTTGTGGGAATTGCAGGGTGAGCGCAAGCCTCTGTTTGAAACGCATGAGTCACATGGCCAGCAAGTGCAAGTGCACAAAGGGTGGGAAGAAGTGACACCGGGTGCCATGACCGCTGCCGATTACGACAAAAATGTGGGTGATTTGGTCAATTTCCTGCAATGGATGGGTGAACCGGCCCAGAACAAGCGCGTGAAGATAGGCATCTTTGCCATGCTGTTCCTGGCTTTGTTTACTTTTGCTGCCTGGAATTTGAACAAGGCATTCTGGAAAGACGTCAAATAAAGTCTTTTATTCTGCGTGCCCGGTTTTGACCGGGCAGTAAATAGAGTGGACGGTGCATTTGCGCTGCCCACTCTTTCGGTTTTTTAGGAGCCTCCCGCCATGATGGTGCTTTATTCAGGAACAACCTGCCCCTTTTCGCATCGTTGCCGTTTTGTGCTGTTCGAGAAGGGAATGGATTTTGAAATCCGTGATGTCGACCTGTTCAATAAGCCGGAAGATATCAGTGTGATGAACCCTTATGGGCAGGTGCCTATTCTGGTGGAAAGAGATCTGATTCTTTATGAATCAAATATCATCAATGAATATATTGATGAGCGTTTCCCCCATCCGCAGCTTATGCCGGGCGATCCGGTGGACCGGGCGCGGGTGCGCCTTTTCCTGCTCAATTTTGAAAAAGAGCTGTTTTCTCACGTAAGCGTGCTGGAACATCGTGTGGGCCGGACCAATGAAAAGGCGCTGGAAAAAGCGCGGGGAAATATTCGCGATCGCCTGACGCAAATGGCGCCTGTATTTTTGAAGAACAAATATATCCTGGGCGAGCATTTCTCCATGCTGGATGTCGCATTGGCGCCTCTGCTCTGGAGGCTTGATTACTATGGAATTGAGCTGAGCAAGAATGCGGCGCCGCTTCTCAAATATGCGGAGCGCATCTTTTCCCGGCCTGCGTATATTGAGGCACTGACGCCGTCTGAAAAAGTCATGCGGAAGTAATGATTGGGAACTTCAGGAGGCTGAATTGGAAACCACCTCTACCCAGCCGTATTTGCTGCGCGCCTTGTATGAATGGTGTAGCGACAATGGGCTGACCCCCCATATTGCGGTACGTGTGGATGAAACCGTTCAGGTGCCCAGAGAATTTGTTCAGAATGGGCAGATTGTGCTTAACATTGGTTTTGACGCGACCAATGGCTTGAAAATGGGCAATGACTATATTGAATTCAAGGCCCGTTTTGGCGGCGTGCCGCGAGATATTTTCATACCCGTCAATCGGGTGCTCGCGATCTATGCGCGGGAAACGGGGCAGGGCATGGCATTCCCGGAGGCGAGCCAAGAGGCTGGAGCAGGGAAAATGCCAGGCGCAGACGGCGAATCTGAGGCGCCCATAGCCGAGAAACCTCAACTACGGCCTGTTTCGCCACCCGGTTCTGGCAAAGATGCCGGGCCGGATGACGAGCCTCCTGCGCCAAGCGGCGGCAGGCCATCGCTGAGAATCGTCAAATAGTGGTTAGAATCCGCCCCTTTGAGTTTCAGCCGGTTTAGCTCAGTTGGTAGAGCACCCGCCTTGTAAGCGGTAGGTCGTCAGTTCGAGTCCGACAACCGGCACCACATTAACAACCCGCCAGCCGCTCACGGCCAGCGGGTTTTTTCTTGGATTTTTGAATCGGGCGGCGGCTGGACCTTGAAGCGAAGGGTCTGCACCTCATGCCCCTTGGCGCGCAGGGCCGCTAGCAGGGCCGGAGCGAGCTGGCGCAGCTTTGCTGCGGCGGCTGTGTGGGCGATAAGCAGGCACCAAGTGCCGTCTTGCATGGGGCCTGGGCGCACGGCGCCACGTAGCGAAGCGGGCAGCAGGGGGCGGATGACGGCCATGCACGCACGGGTTTCCTCCGCCATTCGCATCAGTTGCGCAAGCATGGGTGAGCCGTGCATGGCTTGCTGCATGTTCATGGGGGTTTTCAACGTGATGCTCATGGCGGATGAAAGTATTGAAATGTTGCAAAGCGGCTATAGCTGGCAGCGCAGCCCGCTCCGCTTTCTGCGCGCATTATTGCCAGCAGGCAAGCGCAAGGCCTTCATAACCAGGCTCAGGAAGGAGATGCGCGCTCCGAAAACCTGTTCAGAGTTTGTCTGTAGACACAAAAGCGCGGCCTTGGGCGATCTGTGGCGTTGTCAATCTCTGGCCGGGCAGCCAGCAGGCCATGAGGCCCGCTTGCGGTTCGCGCCTTGCAGCCTATCCTGATTCGCTCTTTTGCCCCTCGCGGCCAGACTGTGCACAGGTTCTAAAATGCCTCGCCGCCTTGCGAGCGGCGGATTGTTTCCGCCCTTGCTTGGCTTTTTCTTTGACCGAACATTTTCCGATTTCCGCCGCGTATGCCCCTTACTCTTTTGACCAAGCTCTTTGGCAGCCGTAACGATCGCCTGCTCAAGCAATACCGCAAGACGGTGGCGCGCATCAACGCGCTGGAGCCGCAGTTCGAGAAGCTGTCCGACGAGCAAATCAGCGCCAAAACGCAAGAGTTCAAAGAGCGGCTGGGCAAGGGCGAAACGCTGGATCAGCTTCTGCCGGAAGCTTTCGCCGTGGTGCGCGAAGCCTCCAAGCGCGTGATGAAGATGCGCCACTTTGACGTGCAGCTGATCGGCGGCATGGCCCTGCACGAGGGCAAGATTGCCGAAATGCGCACGGGCGAAGGCAAAACGCTCACGGCCACGCTGCCCGTGTATCTGAACGCGCTCACGGGCAAGGGCGTGCATGTGGTCACGGTCAATGACTACCTGGCCAACCGCGACGCGCAATGGATGGCGCGCCTCTACAACTTCCTGGGTCTGACGGTGGGCGTGAACCTGCCTTACATGCCGCGCGAAGAAAAGCAGGCCGCCTACGGCGCCGACATCACCTACGGCACCAACAACGAATACGGCTTTGACTACCTGCGCGACAACATGGTGTACGAGCCGGGCGATCGCGTGCAGCGCCAGCTCAACTACGCCATCGTGGACGAGGTGGACTCCATCCTCATTGACGAAGCGCGCACGCCGCTCATCATCAGCGGCCAGGCCGAAGACCAGACCGCCATCTATCTGGCCATGAACGAAGTGGCCCCCCAGCTCACCCGGCAGGAAGGCGAAGCCGATCCGCGCACGGGCGAAGGCGTCATCAAGCCTGGCGACTTCACCGTGGACGAAAAGTCCCATCAGGTCTATCTCACCGAACAAGGCTACGAAAACGCCGAGCGCATCCTGGCCGCGCGCGGCCTCATTGCCGAAGGCGCGTCGCTGTATGACCCCGCCAACATCGCGCTGGTGCACCACCTCTACGCCGCCTTGCGCGCCGCGCACCTGTATCACCGCGACCAGCACTACGTGGTGCAAAACGGCGAAAACGGCCCCGAAATCGTCATCGTCGATGAATTCACGGGCCGCCTCATGACCGGCCGCCGCTGGAGCGACGGCCTGCACCAGGCCGTGGAGGCCAAGGAAGGCGTGCCCATCCAGGCCGAAAACCAGACGCTGGCCTCCATCACCTTCCAGAACTACTTCCGCCTCTACGCCAAGCTCTCGGGCATGACGGGCACGGCCGACACCGAAGCCTACGAATTCCAGGAAATCTACGGGCTGGAAACCGTCGTCATCCCGCCCAACCGCCCCAACAAGCGCGACGACCAGCTCGACCGCGTTTACAAAACCACCCCCGAAAAATACGCCGCCGCGCTCGCCGACATTCGCGAATGCCACAAGCGCGGCCAGCCCGTGCTCGTGGGCACCACCTCCATCGAAAACTCCGAAATCATCTCCAACCTGCTGAAAAAGGAGAACCTGCCGCACCAGGTGCTCAACGCCAAGCAGCACGCCAGCGAAGCCGACATCGTCGCCCAGGCCGGGCGCCCCGGCGTCATCACCATCGCCACCAACATGGCCGGGCGCGGCACCGACATCGTGCTGGGCGGCAACATCGAAAAAACCGTCGCCGCCATCGAAGCCGACGAATCGCTTGACGAAGCCACCCGCGCCAGCCGCATCCAGCAGCTGCGCCAGCAATGGCAGGCCGACCACGAAAAAGTCAAATCCCTGGGCGGCCTGCGCATCATCGCCACCGAAAGGCACGAAAGCCGCCGCATCGACAACCAGCTGCGCGGCCGCTCGGGCCGCCAGGGCGACCCCGGCTCCTCGCGCTTTTATCTCAGCCTGGACGACGCGCTCATGCGCATCTTCGCGGGCGACCGCGTGCGCGCCATCATGGACCGCCTCAAAATGCCTGAAGGCGAAGCCATTGAAGCCGGCATGGTCACCCGCGCCATCGAAAGCGCCCAGCGCAAAGTGGAAGGCCGCAACTTCGACATCCGCAAACAGCTGCTCGAATACGACGACGTCGCCAACGACCAGCGCAAAGTCATCTACCAGCAGCGCAACGACATCCTCAACGCGCAAGACCTCACCGCCCAGATCACCGCCTTGCGCCACGGCTGCTTTGAAGACCTTGTGCGCCAATACGTGCCCGCCGACTCGGTAGAAGAGCAATGGGACCTGCCCGGCCTTGAAAAAGCCCTGGCGCAGGACTGGCAGATTGAGCTGCCCCTGCAAAAGTCCGTGGAATCCTCCAGCTCCATCACCGATCAGGAAATCGTCGAAGCCGTGCGCGTGGCCGCCGACGAAGCCTACGCCGCCAAAGTGGCCCTGGTTGGTGCGGAAAACTTCCGCCCCTTCGAGCGCTCCGTGCTCCTGCAATCCATCGACAGCAACTGGCGCGAGCACCTCTCCGCGCTCGACTACCTGCGCCAGGGCATCCACCTGCGCGGCTACGCCCAGAAGCAGCCCAAGCAGGAATACAAGCGCGAAGCCTTTGAACTCTTCAGCCAAATGCTGGACACAGTGAAAAACGAAGTCACCCGCGTGCTCATCAATGTGCGCGTGCAAACCCGCGAGCAGGCTGATGAAGCCGCTGGCAGCATCAGCCAGCAGGCCGAGCGCGTCAGCAACGTTACCTACACCGCACCCTCGGAAACGGGTGAGGCGCAGACCCTGCCCCAAACCCCGGCCGGCAGCGCACGCAGCACCGTGGCCGGGGCGGCAGGCGCGGGCCTGGCCGCAGGCGAAGTGCCCCGCGTGGGCCGCAACGACCCCTGCCCCTGCGGCAGCGGCAAGCGCTACAAGAACTGCCACGGCGCCTTGAGTTGATGGACTGATAGGCGGCTGGCTGGCCGCTGCACTGCACGGGGCGCAAGGCAACACCTGCGCCCCGTTCGTTTTGGTGCGCCGCCGGGTCAGGGCGGAGCAGGGCGCGCCTTCAAAGAAAACAGCCAGCTTTCAAAACGGTCAACCTTCATTTCGCGCGTGCGATGTGCCGCGCTGCCCTGGCGCATCTCAGCCAAGCGGCCTGCCGTACGTTTTGCGGAATTGAATCAGGCGCCGCTCATGAAGCCCGTTCAGAAGCGCCCAAGGCGGGCGGCTGGCGCATCCTCCGGGTTGCCCGGTGCTTGGCAGATGAGGGCATCGGAAACAGGAGCAAATTCAAGGGGTAGAAATACCGGTTTGCGCTGATTCCACTAGGACATCGTGCTATGGTTAAAGGAGCTAAATACTGCCTCTTTCCTCCGCTCACGCCATGCTCATTCCGATTGCTGATGCGTTCTCCCCTCGCGCGTCAGCCATGTGTGAGGCAGCTCGCAAGCCATACACCGCCACGGCTGGTTTTTCGCGTAAAAAGAGCTAGTGGCCGCCTTGCCCTTTTGCTTGCGGAAAATGGGCTGAACGGGCACGTTCAATAGGCCATCCCATATTCAGATTTCATGACTTCCCGAAGCGGCCTTCTTCCGGCGCGCGGAAGCGGCTTTGCATAGCCGATGCGCAGCAGCAGTTGTGGATATTCACGGGTCGCGTGAAAAAGTTTCTCGCGCAATTTCCCGCGTATTTCAGCGACTTCGCAAGGCTGATTCAGGTATGCGCTGGCAATGCCTGCCCGGGTCAGCGAAAGCAGAAAACGCTGGAGCGCGCGCCCCGTGCTGATCCATGAAAAAACATCATCGGCCGGGCTGGTGATAAGCGCCAAATGGGATGAAGATGCGATTTTTTTCAAATCGGATTTGTTTTGTGATTTGCCGTTGAGCATGGATTTCACGATGGGTTCGCTGATCCAGCGGGGCAGACTGGGCGCGCCCAGGGCGGCGTAGCTGAGGCCGTCGCCCGTGCTTTCGGCGTGCTTTTTGTTGAAGCGCACCCATGAAAGCAACTCCGCCTTGAAGGCGGGGTCGTTCATTTGCGCTTCATTGCCCTGCGTGACGGCTTCGGTCAGCAGCTTGAAGGCGCTGTCATCCTTCTTGAACAGATGGATTTTTATTTCATTTCCGGCCCATTCCTCCAGAATGGCGCACAAAATATCTTCCGGAATGATTTTGTGATTGTATGTTGAGCGGTTTGTCTGCCGCTGTTCAATATAGGCAGAAAGCGGGCTTGGAATAATGCTGTCTGATTTTTGAAGCTGTATTCTGATGCTTCCATCGCCGCTTATTTCCGTCTGGGCGGCGTAATGCAAGGCTGAAGCTTGCAGGCAAAGATTTTCAGCCGCGCATCCCAGGCTGATGAACAATTCCCGGCGGTTGCCGTCCACGGCGGGCAGCGCCCTTGCGGGATCGGGAAAAATGGCAATTTCATTGGCGTTGATTTCAAAATACCACGGCTGCGAGTTATGACCAGATGGAGCGCGGGTGGCGGCGGTAATGAGCTGGAGGGTGTCGGGTGAGGAAAGACGCATGATGACTCTCGCAATGTCCGGCCGGATTCTCGCGCGGCGCTTCGGGTCTGGCTGCACTGGCCTGGCGGCGCAGAAAAGCTTAAAAACAGGAGCGAATTCAAGGGGCTGGAAATGCCATTTCGCGCAGTTTCCACTAGGACGTCATGCTGTTAATTCTGTAGCAACAATATCGGGCAACGGTTTGACCAAGGCTGCAAGCCTGCAACAGGTGCCTATGCTTTTCGCCATGCAACGTTTGGATGACCTTCTTTTTGCCCAGGGTTTTGGCACGCGCCGTCAGTGCGCGGGGCTGATTGCGCAGGGGCTGGTGCAAGTGCAAGGCGGCGTTTGCACTGACCCGGCGGCTGTTTTTCCGCCGCAGGGCCTGCGCATTGCCGTGCAGGGGCAGCCCTGGGAGTGCCGCAGTCCTGCGTATCTCATGCTTCACAAGCCAGCGGGCTATGAGTGTTCGCAGCGTCCCAGCGCCTGGCCCAGCATTTATGCCTTGCTGCCTGCCATGCTGCGGCAGCGCCCTGCCGCCAAGGGTGGCAGGGCCAGCGGTGTGCAGGCTGTGGGCCGGCTGGATCAGGATACGACTGGCTTGTTGTTGCTCAGTGACGATGGCGCTTTCATTCACCGCATGAACGCCCCGCGCCGCCATGTGCCCAAGGTGTATGAGGTGAGCGCAGCGCATGCGGTGACTGCCGCGCAAATTGCCCGGCTGCTGGAGGGGGTGGTTCTTCATGACGATCCCCAGCCCGTGCGCGCTGCCGCTTGCGAGGCGACGGGCAGTCATGCCTTGCGCCTGACGCTGACCGAGGGCAAGTACCACCAGGTCAAGCGCATGCTGGCTGCCGTGGGCAACCGCGTGACGGCGCTGCACCGCAGCCGCATTGGCCAGCTTGCCTTGCCCGCTGATCTGGCCCCCGGCCAGTGGCGCTGGCTGGACGAGGCGCAGCTGGCCTTGCTGCAGCCTTTGTGACCCGCTGAAGATGGGCAAGGCCTAAGAGCGCCCGGGGCCGCGCTTTCGCCCCTCATGGTCAGACTCTGAACAGGTTTCCGGCGTTTGTTCGCGCCCCGTCTTTCAGCGTGAAGAAGCGGTTTGGAATGGGCAAGGCGCGGGCGGGAAGCGAGGAATTTTTCGCTTCTGAATCAATAGCATGAGGTCTTGGTGGAATTTGCGAGGAACGGCATTTCAGGCCCCTCATATTTGCTCCTGTTTTTGGTGTATTCAGGCCAGCAGGAGCAGGCCGCACATGGGTTTTCAGGCCAGGGTGACGCGGGCGAATTTGCGCTTGCCCACTTGCACCACGTAAGTGCCGGGGCGCAGCTTCAGGGCCTTGTCGCTGATGACGGCGCTGTCTACGCGCACGCCGCCGCCGTCTATCAGGCGGTTGGCTTCGCTGGTGGAAGGGGCCAGGCCCGATTGCTTGAGCACCAGGCCGATGCCCAGGCCCTCGCTGCCGGCGCTCAGCTGCACTTGCGCAATGTCGTCGGGCACGCCGCCTTTGCTGCGGTTGATGAAGTCTTGCTCGGCAGCGCTGGCTGCCTGGGCGCTGTGAAAGCGCGTGGTGATTTCGCGCGCGAGCATGACTTTGGCTTCTTTTGGGTTGCGGCCTGCGGCGACTTCGGCCTGGAGTTTTTCAATGCCGGCCAGGCTCTGGAAAGACAGCAGGGGGTACCAGCGCCACATGAGTTCGTCGCTGATGGACAGGACTTTGGCGAACATGGTGTTGGCGTCTTCGGTGATGCCGATGTAGTTGCCTTTGCTTTTGGACATTTTGTCCACGCCGTCCAGCCCCACGAGCAGGGGCATGGTGAGCGCGCATTGGGGTTCCTGCCCGTGTTCGATTTGCAGGTGGCGGCCCATGAGGAGGTTGAATTTCTGGTCGGTGCCGCCGAGTTCGAGGTCGCTTTTGAGGGCGACGGAGTCGTAGCCTTGCAGCAGGGGGTAGAGGAATTCGTGCAGGCTGATGGAGGCGCCGGAGTGAAAGCGCGCGTGAAAGTCGTTGCGCTCCATCATGCGGGCGACGGTGTATTGGGCCGCCAGCTGGATCATGCCGCGCGCGCCCAGCTGGTCGCACCACTCGCTGTTGTAGCGCAGCTCGGTTTTTTCAGGGCTGAGCACTTTGTAGGCCTGGGCGCGATAGGTTTCGGCGTTGGCGCGGATTTGTTCGGCGCTCAGCGGCGGGCGGGTGGTGTTGCGGCCGCTGGGGTCGCCAATGAGGGTGGTGAAGTCGCCAATGAGGAAGATGACGGTGTGGCCCAGGTTTTGCAGCTGGCGCAGCTTGTTGAGCACGACGGTGTGGCCCAGATGGATGTCGGGCGCGGTGGGGTCCAGGCCCAGTTTGATGCGCAGCGGCTGGCCGGTGGCTTCGGCGCGGGCGAGTTTTTGTTCCCAGTCGGTGGCGGGCAGCAGTTCATCGCAGCCGCGCAGGGTGATTTGCATGGCTTCGCGCACGCGGTCGGTGATGGGAAAGGGGCTTGAAGCGGCTTGCGCGGGAGGCTGTGTCATATGTAAAGCTGGGGAAAGGAAAGGCAAAGCAGGTTTTGCGTGCAAGGCGCATGGCTATACTCGCCCGCTTTGCCAAAAGCAAAGAAAACGACTCAAATTGTAGTGTGTAGGCTACAGTCTGCCGCTTCCCGCCTTGACCCGGATATCCCCGTGAAGCCTTCTGCCATTGTCTTGTTCATTGCTGGACTGATTCAGCGCAACCCGAAACGCACGACGGCGGCCATCACCGCCTTTTTAATGGGCGCTGGCACGTTTGCCATGGCCGCGCTGACGCCCGCCGAGCCGCCCAAACTGGTGCGGCTGGTGACGGAGCCTGTGCAGGCAGACGTGGCCGCGCAAGGCGGCGGCGCGCTGACGCTGTACCGCAATGGCAGCACGCGCAGCAGCGATACGCCGGAAGCGCTGCTGGCGCGCATGGGGGTGGTGGATGCCGAGGCGGCGCGTTTTCTGCGCGGCCATGTGGACGCGCGCAACGCGCTGTTCAGCCGCACGGGGCGGCCCGTGGCAGTGCAGGCCGATGACGGGCAAAAGCTCCTTTCCTTGCGCACGCACTGGCTGGACAAGCCGGGAAGCCAGGAATTCAGGCGGCTGATCGTGGAAAAGACGGAAGCCGGCTTGACAGCCCGCGTGGAAACGGCGCCGCTGCAAGTGGGCCAGCGCGTGGCAAGCGGGGTCATCCGCTCGTCGCTCTTCGCGGCGGCCGATGAGGTCAATCTGCCTGACAGCGTGACGTATCAGCTGGCCGATATTTTTGGCTCGGTCATCAACTTCCACAAAGGCCTGCGCAAGGGCGACAGCTTTTCGGTGGTGTACGAGACGCTGGAAGCTGATGGCGAGCCGGTCCGCGCAGGCCGCGTGCTGAGCGCAGAGTTCGTCAATCGCGGCAAAGCGCATGAGGCGGTCTGGTTCCAGGAAAGCGGCAACCCCGGGCAAGGCGGCTACTTTGACTTTGCTGGTGAGAGCCTGCGGCGCGCCTATCTGGCGGCTCCGCTGCCTGTGCTGCGCGTGACCAGCAAATTTGGCGAGCGCCATCATCCCATTCTGGGCTACACGCACAAGCACACGGGCGTGGATTACGCCGCGCCCACGGGCACGCCCGTGCGCACCATTGGCGACGGCACCGTGACGGTGGCCGGCGCGCAAAACGGTTATGGCAACGTGATTTACATCAGCCACCTCAACGGCAAGGATTCGACGGTGTACGCGCACCTTTCGCGCATTGACGTGAAGCCTGGGCAGAAGGTGTCGCAGGGCGATGTGATCGGCGCCGTGGGCGCCACGGGCCGCGCGACGGGGCCGCACCTGCATTTCGAGTTCCGCGTGGAAAACAAGCCCGTCAATCCGACAGTGGCGCTGGCCGAGCAAAGCGGCGCCGTGCTGGCTTCGGTGGCGAAAAAAGAAACATTTGCCCAGCTTTCTCTTGATATGCAGGCCCAGCTGGAATCAGCCAAACAAATGGCGGGCGCAGCTTTCGAATGAATTCATTTCATATTCCTGGAAAATAAAAAAGGGCGCTTTAAGAAGCGCCCTTTTTTATTTGTGGAATTTATTCTTCCGCTACGGAAAATGACGAGCCGCAGCCGCAAGTGGTTTCGGCATTTGGATTGCGGATGACGAATTGCGCGCCCTGCAAATCTTCCTTGTAGTCAATTTCAGCGCCGACCAGATATTGGAAGCTCATGGCGTCAATCAGCAGCGAAACGCCATTCTTGGTCATCGTCGTGTCGTCTTCATTGGCGATTTCGTCGAACGTGAAGCCATATTGAAAGCCGGAGCATCCGCCGCCCTGCACGAACACGCGCAGCTTCAAATCGGGGTTGCCTTCTTCGGCAATGAGATCGGCCACCTTGGCGGCGGCGCTATCGGTAAAGACGATGGGGTCCGGCATGGCCGGAGCGGCAGCTTGGGTCTCAGGGGCGGCATTCATGGGGTAACTCCTGTATTTATATTCAATGCGGAAATCGCGGCCAGTCTATCAAACCGCCTGATCTTCGCCTGTCAAAATGGTTTTTGCGGGCGTGGAAGGCGGCATCAGCTGCGGCTGCAATTGCCCTGAGATGACGGCGCCCGTTTGCATTTCAAGCGTGCGGTACTGGATGGCCTCGCTTTGCACATGGGCGCTGGCCTGGAGTTCCAGCGCTTCGAGCGCCTGCACATTGCCGATCACGGTGCCCGCGATCACGATGAAATCCGCGCGAATCGTGCCCTGCACCTGGCCCGTGGGGCCGATCACGATTTTGCTGACGCTCTGCTCCGAGGCGGGCAGCACATCGCCCAGCACGGTGCCGTCGATCTGAAGGCCGTCTTCAAACGTGCACGGCCCCTGCACCTGCATGCCGGCGCCAATGGCGTTGCGCATTGGCGGATGTTTTTTCTGGTTGAACATGAGCTTGCATCTCCTCTGAAGTGGGCGTGGCGGGGCCAAAGAAAAACCGTGCGGCCCTTGCGGGCGGCACGGCTTGCTTGTAGCACAGAAGGCAGCTTTGCCGCACCGTGCCAGCGTGAGCGCCAGAATCAGCGCTTGCTGAACTGCTTGCGGCGGCGGGCGGAGTGCAGGCCGACCTTCTTGCGCTCCACTTCGCGGGCGTCGCGGGTCACGTAGCCGGCTGCGGACAGCTGCGGCTTGAGGTTGGCGTCGTAATCAATCAGCGCGCGGGTGATGCCGTGACGCACTGCACCGGCCTGGCCGGATTCGCCGCCGCCGCGCACGTTCACCATCACGTCGAAGGTTTCCGTGTTTTCGGTCAGCACCAGCGGCTGCTTGCAGATCATGATGGAGGTCTGGCGGCCAAAGTATTCCTCGATGGACTTGCCATTGACCGTGATCTTGCCGGAGCCTTTTTTCAGAAACACGCGGGCCACGCTGGATTTGCGGCGGCCTGTGCCATTGTTCCATTCACCAATCATTGACGGCTCCTATCAGATTTCCAGCGTTTTGGGCTGCTGGGCGGTGTGCGGATGCTCTGCGCCGCCATACACCTTCAGCTTCTTGATCATGGCGTAGCCCAGCGGGCCTTTGGGCAGCATGCCCTTGACGGCCTTTTCCAGCGCGCGGCCAGGGTGCTTGGCCTGCATGTCGCGGAAGGCGGTCATGCGGATGCCGCCGGGGTAGCCGGTGTGGCGGTAATACTTTTTGCTCAGTTCCTTGTTGCCGGTCACGCGGAGCTTGGCGGCATTGACGACGATGATGAAGTCGCCGGTATCGACGTGAGGCGTGTAAATGGCTTTGTGCTTGCCGCGCAGACGGAGGGCAACTTCGCTGGCTACCCTGCCGAGCACCTTGTCGGTGGCGTCAATCACAAACCACTCATGCTTCACGTCAGCGGGTTTTGCGCTGAACGTTTTCATGGTTTTTTCCTTTTCGGGGAAAGTGAAGTGGCTGGCCCGCTCTTTTCCGCGGTCGGCATTCCTCTGGCGGGAATCTCTCAGGCGGCTGGCGCGCCGAAGCTGGCAAAAATGCCGGCAAAAGCGCGTTTTGTCGCGGAGCGGGCGGCGCTACAAAAAACCGGCGATTCTACACATGCGCTGCCATTACGATTGCCCCATGTTCAGTTACCGCCACGCCTTTCACGCCGGCAATCATGCCGACGCGCTCAAGCATCTGACTCTGATTGCCACGCTGCGGCATCTCATGGCCAAGCCCGCGCCGCTTTTGCTGGCGGACACCCATGCGGGCGCGGGCCTGTACCGGCTGGACAGCGAGGCCGCCCGCACTTCCGGCGAGGCCGCGCAAGGCGTGCTGGCCTTGCAGGCGCAGGCCAATGCGCAGGCCAATGGGCAGGCTGATGGCGGCGCGCCCGCGCCCGAAGCCCTGCGCGACTATCTCGACATGGTCGCCAGCTTCAACGCGCCGGGCAAAAGCTGGCGCATCTACCCCGGATCGCCCTTCATCATGCAGCGCCTCATGGCGGCGCAAGAGCGCGCCGCCGTGCACGACCGCCTGCGCCTGTTCGAGCTGCATCCGTCTGATATTCACGCGCTGCAAGCCAATGTGGCCCAGTTGCAGGCGGGCCGCCAAATCACCATTCAGACCGAAGACGGCTTTGCCGCCCTGCCCGCCCTGCTGCCGCCGCCCGCAGCGGCTGGCGGTTCGCGCCGCGCGCTGGCGCTGATGGACCCCAGCTACGAAATCAAGACCGACTACGCCCGCGCGGCCGCCGCCATCCAGCAATGCCTGCAACGCTTTGCCACGGGCGTGTATCTCGTCTGGCACCCCATCATCGCCCGGCCTGAAGCGCACGGCCTGCCGCGCCGCCTCAAGACCCTGGCCAATCAGGCGCGGCGCGGCTGGCTTCACGCCACGCTGAACGTGGGCGCGGCCAAGGGGCAGGCGGGCCTGTCGGCCAGCGGCGTGTTCGTCATCAACCCGCCGCATACCTTGCCCGCCGCCCTGCGCGCGGCCCTGCCCGCCGTGCTGAATGCGCTCAAGCGTGGGGCCGGGCAGGGCTGGACGGTGGAGACGGGCGGGCTGAAATAAAAAAACCGTTCAAGGCGCACTGCGGGCGTGGCAAAGGCCGTTTTGCGTTTGCCGCCCGTTTCGGCCCGCAGCTTCTCGCGGGCAGGCAGGGAAGCGGCGGCGCATTGAAAACAGGAGCAAATTCAGGCCGCCATCAATAGCGCTTGCGCCCGTTCCACTAGGACCTCATGCTATTGAAACAAGAGCTGAATTGGCGCAGGCCGGGCCAGTTCAGGGCCGGGGCGCGGTGGGCGCGGAAAGAGGGGGATGCGTTCCGGGGAGCGGCGGCATGCGGAGCAGGCTTGCTGCCGCCGCTTTTCTGGCGCCTATTGCGCTTCGTGCAGCACGACGTGCCCGTGGCCGCTGCCTTCCAGCCCCAGATGGCGGGCGGCGGCGCGGCTCAAATCAATGATGCGGCTGTGGGAGAAGGGGCCCCGGTCGTTGATGCGCACCACCACCTGTTTGCCGTTGCGGGGGTTGCGCACCAGCACGCGGGTGCCAAAGGGCAGGGTCTTGTGGGCGGCGGTGAATGCGTGCATGTCAAAGCGCTCGCCGCTGGCCGTGCGCCGGCCCTGGAAGTCTGCGCCGTACCAGGAGGCGCGGCCTTGCTCCAGCACGCGGCCGGATGCCTGCGAAGGCAGCGAGCCGTGGGCGCAGGCCGTTGTCAGCAGGGCCAGCCCCAGGCAGAAGGCGGTGCGGAGCCGGGCGGCGAGAGTCGGGCGGCGCGTGAACATGGGCGGCGATTTTAGAAAGCGCTTTGTCCATGCCGCCCAAGCCGCGCGGTAACGGGAAAAAGGCAGGCGCAAGCAGCCGTTTCAGCGGCTGTGGCCACAATCCGCATTCTTTGGCGCGCCTTGTCCGAGTGGCTCGCGCGCTGTTTTTTCCGCTTTCTTCCTGTTTTCATGCCTGTTTCCGGAAACGCTTTTTTGCACTGGCTGACGCCGCGCCGCCTCATGGCTGCGTCCGCCGCCGTGGCTTGCGCGGCCATTGCGCTCAAGGCGCTGGCCTGGCAGCTCACCGGCTCCGTCGGGCTGCTGTCGGATGCGCTGGAGTCCGTCGTCAATCTGGCCGGAGCGGGCTTTGGCCTGCTCATGCTCACCGTGGCCAGCCGCCCTGCCGACGAGGGGCACCCTTACGGGCACTACAAGGCCGAGTACTTTGCCTCCGCGTTCGAGGGGCTGCTCATTTTGGCGGCCGCTGCGGCCATTGCCTGGGCGGCGCTGCCGCGCCTGGCGCAGCCCCAGCCGGTGGCGCTGGCGGGCTGGGGGCTGGCGCTGGCGGTGGGCAGCTCTGCGCTCAATGGCGCGCTGGCCTGGCTCATGCTGCGCGCCGCGCGTGTGCACCGCTCGCTGGCGCTGGAGGCCGATGCCCGCCATTTGCTGACGGATGTGTGGACTTCCGCCGGCGTGCTGGCGGGCGTGCTGCTGGCGCCGCTGACGGGCTGGCTGTGGCTGGATCCGCTCATGGCCCTGCTGGTGGCGCTGAATATCTTGCGCGAAGGCTTTGGCCTGCTGTGGCGATCGTCGCAAGGGCTGATGGATGAGGCCGTGCAGGCCGAAACCCTGGCGCAGATTCAGGCCGTGCTGGCGCGCTTTGAAGCCGATGGCGTGGCGCGCTTTGACCACGTGCGCACCCGCCAGGCCGGGCAGCGCCGCTTTGCCGATTTGCACATGCACCTGCCGCCTGAGTGGACGCTGACGCAAGCGGCCGCCTTGCGCGCCCAGGTGGCCGCCGCGCTGGCCGAAGGCGTGCCCGGCCTGTGCGCACTCATTCAGATCCTGCCGCCCGAGCCGGACGAGGCGGCACAAAGCCCATCTTCTGAAGAAAGCCGCCTGTCATGAAAGCACTGATTCAGCGCGTGTCGCAGGCCGAGGTGCGCATTGCCGGCCAGGTGACGGGCCGCATTGGCGCGGGCCTGCTGGTTTTCATTTGCGCCGAGCCGCAAGACACCCCCGCCACGGGCGAGCGGCTGCTGGCCAAGATTCTCAAGCTGCGCATCTTTGCCGATGGGCAGGGCAAGATGAACCGCAGCGTGCAAGACGCTGCGGGCGGCCTGCTCATCGTCAGCCAGTTCACGCTGGCCGCCGACGCATCCAGCGGCAACCGCCCCAGCTTTGCGGGCGCCGCGCCGCCCGCCCTGGGCCGCGAGCTGTATGACGATTTCGTGGCCCGCGCCCGCGCCGCGCACCCCGAGGTGGCCACGGGCCAGTTCGGAGCCGACATGCAGGTGGCGCTGATCAACGACGGCCCCGTCACCATTGCGCTGCAAATGGGCTGAGAGCCTGTTCGGAGCCTGGCCGTGGGCTGGGGGCTACGGCCTTATCTAGCTCCTTTATCAATAGCAAGATGTCCTAGTGGAAATTGCGCTGGATGGTATTTAGACCCCCTTGAATTTGCTTCTGTTTCTGAAGGCGCGCCAAACGGCCCCGCCTGTTCATTGCCCGTTCTTGTTCCCCCACGTTTTTCCGGTTTTCTTCCATGAGTGCCACGCCCGCTTGCCGCAACGACCGCCCCATCAACGCCCTGTGCCTGGCGCTGGCCGCCGCCATTTTTGCGGCGCTGGCGGCTTTTTCCGCCTGGCTGTGGCAGGCCGGGCGCGCGCCGCTTTTGCTGGCCCCGGCCCTGGGCGGGCTGCACAACTGCCTGGCGCTGGGGTCGCGCGGCGCGCCCGCTGACGCCGCCTGCACGGCGCCTGACGGCTCGGCCGCGCCGCGCATAGAGCGCGCCTTGCAGGCGCTGGGGCCGCGCGAGAGCGCCGATGGCCGCTTTCTGCTGGGCTACACGCTGGTGGTGCCGCTGCTCAATTTGTTCGAGCCGCACGCGCAGGCCGCCCCCGCGCCGGAAGGGCGCTGGGCCGTCAATGAAGAGGCGCTGCGGCGCATTGCGCGCACGATTGAAGGCGTGCCGCGCCCGGTGGTGCTGTATCTCTTTTCCACCCACTTTTCCGAAGAAGCGCCCATCGAGACCGCGCTGGCGCAAAACCCCGACAACATGGCCGCCACGCCCGCCGGCCCGCTGCCGCCGGACCGCTACATGGGCTGGCCGCTGTATCCGTGGAGCATCGCCCGCACCGACAACCCCATCACCCGCCGGCGCGAGCAGGCCATCCGCGCGCTGGCGGACGCCCTGTGCCAGATGCCGCCTGCGGCGCGCGCGCGCATTGCGGGCATCAACCTGCTGGGCGAAGTGCATCACCTCTACCCCGATTTCGAGGCCGGCATGGGCGCGGGCAGCGACTATGTGATTACCGACTACAGCGCCGCTTCGCGCCAGGGCTTCTCGCGCTGGCTGGTGCGGCGCTTTGCGGGCGACATCGGGGCGCTGAACGCCTGGCTGGGCGGCGCGCCCTTTGCCTCGTTTGACGACGTGCAGCCGCCTTCGCGCGACATCCGCCGCCAGCCGCTGGCGCACTACTGGCAGCATCTGGACGCCACCGCGCACGGCCTGCTGCCCGTCAGCGGCTGGGCGCACGCGGCCAGCGGCCCGGCCTGGGTGCGCGTGTATCTGAACGGGCGCTTTGCCGCCCGCGTGCCTGCGCGCTTCATGCGGCAAGACGTGGCGGCGGCCCGCCCCGATCTGGGTACGGCCCAAGTCGGCTGGCGCTATGACCTGCCTTTTGCCCGGCTGCCAGCGGGCTTGCACCGCATCGATCTGGCGCTGGAAGACGGCCCGCGCCTCATCCACATGGGCGCGCGCCACGTGGCCGTGATGGACCGCCAGCAGTCCACCCCCCGCCCCCAGCCCATGCAGGCGGCCCTGCCGCCCATGCAGCCGGCAGGCGGCTCCGGCGCGGCCTACTGGATTGACACGCCGCAAGACCACGCCGCCGTCTTCTACAACCCGCTGGCCGCCCTCTGGCACGCCTGGCGCGCCGAGCAGGTGGTGGCCTACCTGCGCCACTTTGACGCGCTGCTGGAGCGCACCTGCCTGGCCGGTGTGCCCCGCCGCACCCAGCAGATTTACCCCGCTGAAAAAGCCGGCTGGGACGGCACGCGCTTTGCCTCTGAAGCGTCGCTCAAGCCCTTTGGCCATGTGCAGCTGGGCATCAACCTCTACGGCGAAGCCACGCAGGACGACAGTTTTTTCGACTGGCTCGCCCGCTCGCGCCAGGGCCGCTACAGCGTCACCGAATTCCACCCCATGCACGCCATGAGCGCCGCCGAACTGCGCCGCGTGCTGCTGCGCCACCAGGCCCACGGCGCACAAACGCTGTCTTTCTTTCTGCACCCGCCAGAGCCAGCCCGCCAGGCAGGGCAGGGCGCCCAGGCGGCGCAGCCCAATCCTTTCGCCTTCGACCCCGCCAACCCCCTGCACGGCTCGGATGCGCTCTACCGCGCCGTGCAGGGCGTGATGGGCAAGGCGGGCAAGCCGGATCGCCCGCAGAACATGCCCTGAGAGCCTGCCTAGAGCCTTGTTTCGCTATTTAAACCATAGCTAGAGGTCCTAGTGGAATAGGCGCAGAGGCCGTTTTTTGGCCCCTTGTATCAGCTCCTCTTTTTGATGATCGGCGAAGTGGCTGGAGCCGGTTCTCACCAGTACCCCAGCGCCTTCCACCAAACGCCGCCGATGAGGGTGAAAACCAGCAGGTTCAGCACGCTCATGGCAAAGCCCGCCTTCCACCACTCGCCCAGCGTGGTGTAGCCCGAGCCGTAGATCACGGGCGAGGAGCCTGTGGCGTAGTGGGTCAGCGTCATCATCAGACTGGAGGCGGCGGCCATCAGCAGGGCAAACAGCATGGGCGGCGCGCCCAGCGCAATGCCGGCGGCGTAAAACGCGCCCAGCATGGCCGTGATGTGCGCCGTGGTGCTGGCAAACATGTAGTGCGCATACAGATAGGCCAGCACCAGCAGGCTGGCCGCGCCCGCCCAGCCCAGGCCCAGATGGGAAATGCCGCCCTCCAGCATGTGCGAAAACCAGGCGATCAGGCCGAGCTTGTTCAGGAACGTGGCCATCATCACCAGCGCGGCGAACCAGGTGATGGTGTCCCACGCGCTTTTTTCCTTGAGCACATCTTCCCAGCTCAGCACGCCGGTGAGCAGCAGCAGGCTCAGGCCGATGAAGGCCGTGGCCGTGGCGTCCACCGCCCAGGCCGGGCCGCCAATGTGGGCGGGCACGCCAGCCCACAGCGCCAGCAGCAGCGCGAAGATGGCGAGCATGATTTTTTCGCCCCGGTTCATCGGCCCCAGCTCGGCCAGGCGCTCCTTGGCAAAAGCGGCGGCGTTGGGCGTTTCCCTGATTTCGGGCGGGTAGAGCCAATACAGCGCCAGCGGCATCAGCAGCATGGCCGCCAGGCCCGGCAGTAGCATGGCCAGCGCCCATGTGCCCCAGCTGAGCTTGATGCTGGAGTTCGTGGCCTTGGCCACGATGTCCACCACCAGCGGATTGGGCGCGGTGGCCGTGATGAACATGGCCGAGCTGATGGGGTTGCCGTGGTAATTGACCAGCGCCAGATAGCGGCCCATGCGCCCTTGCGTGCCTTTTTCGGGGTCCGAGTCGTAGCTGGCGGCAATGGCCTTCATCACCGGATGGATGATGCCGCCGGCGCGCGCGGTGTTGCTGGGCGTCACCGGCGCCAGCAGCAGCTCCGACAGCGCCAGGCTGTAGCCAATGCCCAGCGTCTTGCGGCCAAACAGCGCGATGAAAAAGTAGCCAATGCGCGCGCCCAGCCCCGTTTTCAGCAGCCCGCGCGAAATCATGATGGAAGCGCCAATCAGCCAGATCAGCGGATTGGCAAAGCTCGAAAGCGCATCCTTGATGGCGTTTTCAGGCGCGTCCGCCGTCACCCCCGTCACGGCCACCAGCGTGATGGCCACCATCGACAGCGCGCCGATGGGCATGGCCTTGCCGATGATGGCGGCGATCACGCCCACGAACATCGCCAGCAGATGCCAGGCCCGGGGCGTCACGCCCTGCGGCACGGGAATGGCGAACGCGATCAGCAGCGCCAGCGCCAGTGCAATGCCTGCTGGCAAAAGCTTGAAACCCAGCTTGCCTTTCGCCGGGTCTTGAGCCGGTTGCCGGACTGTTTTTTGGTCTGTTTTTTCTGCCATGTTGCAACTCTTTCGTTGGTTGAAGGAGGAAATGGCGCGGGAAAGCGCCTTTCCCGCGCCGTATTGTGCGCATGGCCAAAGGGCGCGGCCGCAGCATGGATTCCGGCGCAGGCGGCGTTCGGAAAAGAAGGCTCCGGGCCGGAGCCGCCAGCAGCGGCGCGGCATGAAACGCAGCAGGCGCTTGCCCTGGGCAGGCGAGCCGGGCCGGGATGGCCAGAGCGTTATTTGCGCTTTGGAAAAAGGAGCGAATCAATGGCCTGAAAAACAGGCCCTGCGCCCATTCGACTAGGACATCGCGCTATTGATACAGGAGCGAATACGGGCTGCCTTTCCGCCCAATTGCAGCCCGGCAGCAGCCCGGCGCAGCCCGGCAGGATTCGCAAGGCCGCAAAAGCGCCCGGATCTGCGCTTTGCGCACCTGCGCACAGGCACCTAAATCGAGCCGTAGCTGTGCAGGCTGGTGATGAACATGTTCACGCCGATGAAGGCGAAGGTGGTGATGGCCAGGCCCGCCAGCGCCCACCAGGCGGCCACAGTGCCGCGCAGGCCCTTGATCAGGCGCATGTGCAGCCAGCTGGCGTAGTTGAGCCAGACGATGAGCGCCCAGGTTTCCTTGGGGTCCCAGCTCCAGTAGCCGCCCCAGGCATCGGCGGCCCAGAAAGCGCCCAGCACGGTGGCAATGGTGAAGAAGGCAAAGCCCACGGCGATGGCCTTGTACATCACGTCATCGAGCACCTCGAAGGAAGGCAGCCGCTGGGCAATGCGCTTGCGGCCCAGCACGATGAGGCCGACGATGGCGGCGGCCACGATGGTGTAGCCCAGCCAGTAGCCGCCGCCTGCGCCTTCTGCGCGCTGGCGGAAGGCCAGGGGCACAAAGCACACGGCCATGCCCAGCAGCCACATGGACGCGATGCGATGCCGCTGCTGCTCGCCGGCCTGCTGCTTGATGAGATAGGCGAAAGCGACCATGGCCGCCAGCGCGAAGGTGCCGTAGCCGATGAAATTGGCAGGCACGTGCAGCTTCATCCACCAGCTTTGCAGGGCGGGGATGAGCGGCTGGATCTGGTGCGCTTCGCGCACGAGCGTGTACCACAGCAAAAAGCCCACGGCGGCGCTGACCACGAGCATGACGAACGCGCCCAGCGCGCGCGTGCGGTATTGCTCCTCGTAGTACAGGTAAAAAAGCGTGGTCATCCAGCAGAACATGATGAAAACTTCATACAGGTTGCTGACCGGGATGTGGCCGATGCCCGCGCCGATGTGGTGGCTTTCGTACCAGCGCACCAGCGTGCCGGTGAGCGCCAGCGCCACGGCGCCCCAGGCCAGCTTGCTGCCCAGGCTTTCAAGAGAAGCCGCTGGCTGCCGGATGAACATGCCGGCCCAGTAAAAGACGGTGCTCATGAAAAAGAGCACGCTCATCCAGAGAATGGCCGACTGGCTGGACAGCAGGAATTTGAGCCAGAAGACGGTTTCGGCGCGGCCCAGGTCGCCCCCGTAGCTGGCAATGGCCAGCAGCGCCAGGCCGCCGCAGACGAGCATGAGGTGGCGCAGGGGCCGCCAGAACCAGCCCAGCCAGATGACGATGGGCAGCGTGGCCAGGAGGATGGCGGTTTCGTAGCCGTCCATGGCCTGCCGGTAGCGCCACAGGGCAAAGCCCGCGCCAGCGGCGGCGATGGCGGCAAACAGCCAGTCGCCCCAGGTGCGGCGGGCGAAATAGCCCGCGTCCGGCGCGGGCGCGGCGGCCAGGGCGGCGTTTTCCGGCGGCGTGGCCGCAGGGGCGGCGGAGGGTGTGGCGGCGGCGGTGTTCATCGTCAGGAAAGCGTGGTTGTGGGCTGCATGGCGGCACATGAGCTTGCCGGAAGTTGCAAAAGCCGCGCCTTGATTTGGGCAAATTCCCGGTCGGCGTCCAGCGTTTTGCGGTTGGATGAGAAGGCGGCCACGGCCTGCGCGCCCGGCCCGCTGGCAGCCGGAGCCAGCCAAATCCACAGGCGGCGATCGCGCACGTAGAGCATGCCGAAGATGCCGGCAATCAGCAGCAGGCAGCCCAGATAGACCACGGCCTGGCCGGGCGCGCGCGCCACTTGCATGACGCTGGCCTGCACGTGGGTGAAGTCTTTGAGTTCGAGCGTGAAGGCGGCGGGGTAGAGGTTCACGTCAGACAGCGCGACGGCCGCGTGCTGCACCCAGGCGATGGCTTGCGGGTCGTCTTCAGACAGGGGCTTTTGGCCGTGGGCCTCGCGCACGGCCTGGTTCAGCTCGAACAGCACGCCGTTGAGCAGGCGCAGCAGGGCCTGGGCGGCGGTTTCGCGCTCGGCAGGCGGCACGGCTTCTTCCACGAAATCGGCGATGGCTTGCAGCCCGCCAGGCTTGCGGCCCCGGATGGCGTCCACGCCCGCAAACAGCCCCAGCATGCGGCGGGCGGAGAGGGTGAGCTGCCCGGCCAGGCTGGCGCGCCCGCCTTCCAGGTTGCGCGCCACGTAGCGGGCCACGGCGGCTTCGCGCTGGCGGGCGTCTTGCAAGGCGGCGCGCAGGCGCGTGAAGCCTTGCAGCGACTGGTTTTCGTCGGCCGGAATGCGCAAATAGCGCATGGAGTCGCTGGCCGACAGGCGCACGCCCAGCAAAAAGACGCTGGGGCCGCCATCGCCCATGTCGATGGGCAGCATGTAGTTGTTGTATTCGCGGGCCTGCCCGGCGGCGTCGCGCAGGCGGTAGCTGAAGCTGGGGCCGACGTTGCGCAAATGGCGCTGCGTGACGGTTTTGTCAGCCGCGCCCAGGCGCTGCTCGATGGCGTGGGCCAGGCCGCGATCCGGCCCGGCGGGTGCAGCCATGCCGGGCTGCTCTTGCGCCACGTCTTCCACGTTCATGACGCGCAGCTCGCCCAGTTCCAGCGTCAGGCTTTCGCCCTGCACGTTCAGCGGCAGGCTGTCGCCCACGGTGCCTTGCAGCTCGGCTGGCGCGATGTCCGCTGCGCCCAGCGGAACCAGGGCCAGCTTCAGGCGCGAGCCGCCGTCGTCAAAACTGCTTTGGTAGATGCTGATGCCTTTGTGCTTGACGGGGTGGTTCACTTCCACGCGGGCCTCGCGCTTGCCGCCGCCTTCCTTGTCGTGAATCACGATGTCGCTGGCAAACAGGCGCGGCATGCCCGTGTCGTAATACTCAATGGTGAATTTCTTGAGTTCAATGGCAAATGGCAGCTCCTGCAAGAGCACGCCATCCGGCTGCGCCAGCACCACGGTGTCCGATGCCGTGCCTTCGGCGACCACCAGATTGCCCCGGAAAGCCGGGTTGGCGGGCGAGAGCCGGTGCTGCGGCCCCACTTGCGACACCAGCCCGCCGCCCGTATAGACCGACTTGCCGCCCAGCCAGGTTTGCGCGCGGATGAACAAGTCGCCATCCAGCAGCCCGCCCAGGCACACCAGCACGATGGCGCTGTGCGCGGCAATGTAGCCGAGCTTGTTGGCCGCCCCGGCTTTGGCCGCCACCATCCAGCCTTCGCCTTCGGGCGTTTCGCGTTTTTGCAGCCGCACGCGCCAGCCGCTGGCCGCCAGCGCCTGGCGGATGCGCTGCGCCTCCTGGGCGGGCGCGGCGGGCAGCGCGGCTTCGGCCTTGTAATGGAAGGCGCGCAGGCTTTGCACGCGGATGTCTTCCTTGAATGCTTTCAGATCGGCCAGCATCTTGGGCGCGTGCCGCGCGATGCACAGGCTGGTGCTGACCACCAGAAAAGCCAGAATCAGCAGAAACCACCAGGCGCTGTAAACCGCATTGAGCTTCAGCGCCATGAACAGCCCGGCCCAGAACGGCCCGAACTTGCTCACATAGCCAGCCATCGAGTCGTGCTGCTGAATCACGGTGCCAATGACCGAGGCAATGCAGATGACCGTGAGCAGCGCAATGGCAAAGCGCATGGATGACAGCAGCTCCGCCGCCTGCCGCAAGGCGGGCCAGCCGCGCCGCGCGGCAGGGCCTTCTGTGCTGGAGGTGCTCATGCAGGTGGTTTTCAAGGCAGACAAGAAACAGGCGGCAGCGAAAAGCTGCGCTCGGGAGCGGCGATTGTTGCCCGTTCGCCTTGGCCCGGCGGCTTGCTGCGTTTTTCTTTTTGTGCAGGCAAAAACGCGCCGCCAGCTTGCGGGTGCAAACTGGCGGCGCGCTCGTTGGCAAAAATCGCTGGTAAGACGGCCCGGCGCTTAATGCAGGCCGGCGATGTATTCGGCCACCGCCTTGATTTCGCGGTCATTCATCTTGCCCGCAATATCAGCCATGGACTGGTTGTTCTTGCGTGTGCCATCGCGGAACTGGTTCAGCTGCGCGATCGTGTAGTCGGAAAACTGGCCTGCCAGGCGCGGGTATTGCGCCGGAATGCCCGCGCCGTTGGGGCTGTGGCAGCCAGCGCAAGCGGGTATCTTGCGGTCGGCCACGCCGCCACGGTAAATGCGCTCGCCCAGCTGCGCCAGCTCCTTGTCGGCAGCGGCGCCTTGCGCGGGTTTTTGCGCCAGCAGCCAGGCGGCGATGTTGTGAATGTCTTCTTCCGACACGGCCTGTGCCATGCCTTCCATCACGGCGTTTTCGCGCGCGCCGCTGCGAAATTCCATCATTTGCTTGATGAAATAGTCGGGGTGCTGGTGCGCCAGCCGGGGCTGCGTGGGAATGTCAGCCACGCCAGCGCCGCCTTCGCCGTGGCAGGCCAGGCAGATGCCTGAATAAGACGCCTCGCCTTGCGCCAAATCAATCTTTTGCGGCGAAGCAGCAGGAGCGGCGGCGGCAGGAGCCTGTTCGGCGGCGGCAGCGGGCGCTTCGGTGGCGGGCGCTTGCTCGGCGGGCGCCTCGGCAGCAGTCCCTTCGGCAGCGTGCGCGCAAGCCGCAATCAAGGCGGCTGCGAGGAAGAAGGCGGGCGACTTCATGTGGGTATCGTCTTGATGGTTATGGAAAAAACTGCACCAGGCCGGGAATGCCCTGATACAGATGCGGCGAATTCTACAATGCCCGCCCCATGCCGCTTACCCCCTCTTACACGCGCGAGAAAAACCCTCTTGACACCGCCAGCGCCCTTGCGCTTGGCTGGCTGCACACGGCGCGTTTTCTCACCACGGCCGCCCAGCTGCACCAGCTGCCCGCGCTGCAAGTGCCTGAAATCGCCTTCGTGGGCCGCTCCAACGCGGGCAAGTCCACGGCCATCAATACGCTGACGCAGCAAAACCGCCTGGCCTTCGCTTCCAAAACGCCGGGGCGCACCCAGCACATCAATCTGTTCGCCCTGGGCCGCCGGGGCCAGACCGATGCCGTGCTGGCCGATTTGCCCGGCTATGGCTATGCCGCCGTGCCGCAGGCCGACAAGCTGCGCTGGCAGCAAGTCATGGTCAATTACCTGCTCACGCGCGCCAATCTGGCGGCGGTGGTCATGCTTTGCGATCCGCGCCACGGCATCAAGGAACTGGACGAGGCGCTGCTGGAGGTCATTCGCCCGCGCGTGGAGCAGGGCCTGCCTTTTCTGGTGCTGCTGACCAAGGCCGACAAGCTCAACCGCAGCGAGCAGGCCAAGGCGCTGTCCATCGCCCGCTTGCAAGCGGGCGGCGGCGATGTGATGCTTTTTTCTGCCCTCAAGCGCCAGGGCGTGGCCGAAGCCGCCTGCTGGCTGCGCGCGCGGGTGGAGCAGGCTGGCGGGCCAGAACAGGCTTTGGCCTGAGAGCAGGTTTTGAGGCGCTTGTCATCTGCTCACGGCCCGCTCATGAGGCGGACGAAGCGGGAGCAGCAGTCTGGGCGGCGCAGGCGCGGCCGATGAATGGAGCTGCGCCAGGCAAGGCGGTGTCTCCAATCGAATTTTGCTTGCCAGGAATATCGAAAACAGGAGCGAATTCAATGGGGGTAAAACACCCTATCGCGCAGATTCCACTAGGACGTCATGCTATTGATAGAGGAGCAAATCAGCGCGATGAAAAGAGTGGCGCAGTGGCGCCGCACATTCGGCGCTGCGCGCCTGGCCTTGCGCGTTTGCCGTTCAGTTCCGCTCGCCGGGCTGCCTGGCCGCCTGCGGTGCGCCCGCTTCAGCCCGCTTTTTTTGCGCCCACGGGCTGCTCCGCCCGGGTGAAATCAGTGTTGGCCGCCGCGCCTTCCGAAAACGGCGGCTGGCCGCAGGCTACAGGGTCAGCAGCACGGAACCCCAGGTAAAGCCGCCGCCCACGCCTTCGAGCAGGGCGGTTTGGCCGGGGCGGACTTGGCCGCTGCGCACGGCGTGGTCCAGCGCCAGCGGAATGGAAGCGGCAGAGGTGTTGCCGTGCTCTTGCAGGGTGACGATGATTTTTTCGGGCGGCAGGCCGAGCTTTCTGGCCGTGCCTTGCATGATGCGCAAATTGGCTTGGTGGGGAATGAGCCAGTCCACGTCAGCGGCGGTTTTGCCAGCTTTTTCCAGCACGGCGCGGGCGGTTTTGTCGAGCAGGCTGACGGCGAGCTTGAAAACGGCCTGCCCGTCCATGTGCAGCAGGGGCGTGCCCAGCGCGTGGCCGCCGCTGACGTGGCCGGGCACGCAAAGGATGTCCACATGCCTGCCGTCGGCGTGCAAGTCGGTGGCGAGGATGCCGGGGGTGTCGCTGGCTTCAAGCACCACGGCGCCCGCGCCGTCGCCAAAGAGCACGCAGGTGGTGCGGTCGTTGAAGTCGAGGATGCGGCTGAATACTTCCGCGCCAATGACCAGGGCGCGCCGCGCGCCGCCGGCGCGGATCATGGCGTCGGCCACGGTGAGGGCGTAGATGAAGCCGCTGCACACGGCCTGCACGTCGAAGGCGGGGCTGCCCGCAATGCCCAGCTGGCGCTGCACGATGGCGGCGGTGGCGGGAAACACCATGTCGGGCGTGGAGGTGGCGACGATGAGCAGATCAATGTCTTGCGGCTGCGCGCCTGCGGCTTGCATGGCCGCTTGCGCGGCGGGCACGGCCAGCTGGCTGGCGGGGGTTGCAGGGTCGGCAAAGTGGCGGGCGCGGATGCCGGTGCGCTCGGTGATCCAGGCGTCTGAAGTCTCAATGCCGCGCGCGGCCAGCTCGGCCGCCAGTTCGTCGTTGGAGACGCGGCGCGCGGGCAGAAAGCTGCCTGTGCCGGTGATGCGGGTGTAGCGTGTCATGAAAAATGTCTCCAAAAAACACGCCGCCCAAGAGGGCGGCGTTTTCAGTTTGTCGTGGTGACGGCCGGCTGGGGGGCGGCGCAGGCCAGCAGCGGCGCGGCGCGCGTGATGCGCTCCTGCACGCGGCCCAGCAGTCCGTGGCGGGCCGCATCATACGCGCGGGTCATGGCGCAGCAGAACGCGAATTCATCAGCGCCGCCGTGGCTCTTGAAGACCAGGCCGCGCAGCCCCAGCAGGGCCGCACCGTTGTGGCGGCGCGGGTCGATGCGCTTTTTCAGCGCGCCCAGCACGGGCATGGCCGCCAGCGCGGCCAGTTTGGTGAGCAGGTTGCGCGAGAACTCTTCGCGCAGAAAGCCCGCAATCATGCTGGCCAGCCCTTCGGTGGTTTTCAGCGCCACGTTGCCCACGAAGCCGTCGCATACCACGATGTCGGTGGTGCCCTTGAAGGTGTCGTTGCCCTCCACATTGCCGTAAAAGTTGATCACGCCGGTTTGCGCGGCCTGGCGCAGCAGCTCGCCAGCGCGCTTGATTTCTTCGCTGCCCTTGATGGCTTCTTCACCGATGTTGAGCAGGCCTACGAGCGGGTCGGGCTTGCCGCTCAGGGCTGAAACCAGGGCCGATCCCAGCACGGCAAATTGCAGCAGGTGCTCGGCGGTGCAGTCCACGTTGGCGCCCAGATCGAGCATGGTGGTGGCGCCGCCCTTGCTGTTGGGCATGGGGTAGGCGATGGCGGGGCGGTCAATGCCTTCAGCGGTTTTCAGCACGTAGCGGGCAATGGCCATGAGCGCACCTGTATTGCCGGCGGACAGGGCCACGTCGGCCTGGCCGCCTTTCACCTGCTCGATGGCCACCCGCATGGACGAGTCTTTTTTGCGCCGCAGGGCTACTTCCACAGGGTCGTCCATGCTCACGATTTCGCTGGCGGGCACCACGCGCGCACGGGGATGCGCAAAACCCGCCAGCGCCTCGGGCTGCCCCACCAGCAGCAGGCTGGCGTCGTCATGCTGCTTCAGAAACTGGCGGCAGGCTGGCAGCGTGACTTGCGTGCCGTGGTCGCCGCCCATGCAATCAATGGCCAGAATGGTCATATGTGTAAGCCTTGATTCGGGAGAGAACTTGTTACTGTAATCTTTCCGCTGTCGTATTCCGCAAGAAATACCGTTCCAACGTCCGTTATTCCCTGAGTTTTCAATTCAGCCAGCAGCCAATTTTCATCTTTATCAATCATTTCCAGTGTGGCTGGCTGAATGCTGCCGTCAGTAATCAACGGATATTTCGGATTTTCCTCGCCAAAAGACGTGATGATGAGCTGCCCGTCCTGCTCAAGAATGGCCTGCTTGACATCTTTGACCGCATAAATGCCCTGCATACGCAGCTTGAAGGATAAATCATTTGCCGAGATGCCTGCCTTGCGCGCCGCGTCTACATCGATTTTGCCGCGTGAAATCAACATGACAGGTTGCCCGTCCACCCATCTCTTGACCCAATTATTATGTTTTTTCAGCCAACGCAGCGATAAAACCGCCGCAAACCAAATGGCCAAAATCAACATGAATACAGGGATGGAAATATCAGTATTGTAGATGACACCACCGACAATACCGCCAAGCACATAGTTCTGCACCTGGTCGCTGGCCGAAGCGGGCGCAAGATTGCCCTTTCCGGTCAAATTAATCACCAGCACAAGCGCCAATAGGCCCAAGATGAGTTTGACTGCAACGATTATGTAAAACATCAGCGTATGACTCTTAGAAATAGCATTTTTGGCGGGCGCGGTTCAGGTTGGATCTGTACTTGCGTCCCCATGAATTGCCAGCAGAATTGTACCCAACAATATTAATGCACATCTTCCCAATTTGTTCCCACACCAGCTTCAGCCACCAGCGGCGCTTTCGATATCCCCGCATCCACCTTCGCCATCATCTGCGGCAGTTTTTCTTTTACCCAATCCAGTTCGGCTTCGGGTACTTCCAGCACCAGTTTGGCCGGTCGGATTCTCGAATCCGACGACTTTGGGATGGCAGTGGCTTAAATATCCGGCCTGCTGCTGGCTAATCCTTCTTGATCGGCGGATTGGCATTAATCGGCAACGACGAGCGGGAAACTTTAGTATTTGGGTAATGCTTCCGCATCAAATGCTGAAACGCTTCCGCCTTGCGCCCTTTCCCGCTTTTTTCGTAATTTGTCCCCAAAATCACTTCATCCACAATATCGCGCGCATCAGCATAAGGCAGATAGATAGATTGCGTAGTTTCGCAATATTCGATTTTGTTTGAACCGATTTTTTCGATTTTTAGCAAGCGAAACTCTTCTTCATCGCGGAATGCAAAATCTTTAAACAGATAGCGGATATATTCCAAAGGATAGCGAATATATTCCAAAGCTTCTCTGTCTTCATCATTGATATTGGATTTTTCCTTGAAAAAATCAATTAACTGCTTCAATGCTTTTTCAAGCTCGTCGATGCGAAAATCATGCCAACTTGAATTTTTTCCTACAGGCTCTAATTGAATGCCGAATTTTTGATCATCCTCACTCGGTAACCATATTCTACATTTATCTCCAGCAAGATATTCATCTTTATAAGCAATATAAGCTACTTGATAAAGCGGTAGGTTTACATCTTCCAAATCTGCATCAGATATATCTGCTTCTACCGGCTGTTCCCTCGAATATTCATCCCCTTTTTTTGCCATGCTACGGAATGAGACGGAAACATCGGGCTCTTTCAACCAATTCCCATCTTTATTAAATACCAAACAACAGCCCGATGCCTCAACACCATTTTCTTTGCCATACAGACGGAACTGGTTCAAATCGTTTATACGGCTGGAAAAGCAGGCAAAAAAAGCATTATGGTCAGGGCAATCGACTTTGTTTTCCAATTCTAAATCCTGAAGATTTAGCAGCTCTAATAAGCCCTCTCCTTCTGTTGGATCGTTCATATAGGTGGAGCTGCTGATTCTCATTGGAGTGGCCTGCTGCTTGTCAACTGGATCCTTTTCTTTATTATTAACATCATTTTTATCATGAACAATGCCGAATAATTTCTCGCATGCGGAAGGTGAAGTATAATGGGCAAGTGGAGTTGAGTCCAATTCAATGGGTGGAATATTTAAAACCGCTAAAATGGCAGAAATAGCGCTTGTTAAATTTTCTTTGTTATCCTTAAATAGGTTGTCTTCAAATAGTTTTTTCTGTATTTCCTGTTTTTTCTATTCAAAATATATTCCCCATTTTTTTCGAACTAATGGTGGTAAGTGCTTAAAAAAATCTAGCCGTTTTTGAAAATATTTATTGTCCTGTTCGGGTAACTTAGCTGCTGCTTCTTTTTCTGCCTTTATGGCCTGTCTGAAATAACAACGGCCTAGCAAAAATTGGGCATTGTCTTGTTGCCGGAGACGGCCTTGTTCATCTGTCAGCTGTTCGATAAGCCGTAATTGAGATTGGTAATGTTCAACTGCCTGTCCAAACAAATGTTCAGAAGCCTCTTCTTCGGCTCTCATCGCCTGCTCTAAATAGCAACGGCCTAACCAAGATTGGGCATTGATTTGCTTTTGAATGCTGTTTTGCTTGTCTTCCAACTGTTTGGCAAGCCTCAGTTGCTGTTGGTGGCGTTTAATTGCAAGTCCAAACAAATGTTTAGAAGCCTCTTCTTCGGCTTTCATCGCCTGTTCAAAATAGCAACGGCCTAGCCAATGTTGGGCACTGATCTGTTCCTGAATACCGTTTTCGTCCCCCAGCTGTTTAGCAAGTCTCAATTGCTGTTGGCGGTGTTTAACTGCCTGTCCAAATAAATGTTCCGCATCCTTTCCTTTAGCTTGCTTGGCCTGCTCTAAATAGCAGCGGCCTAGCCAAGCCTCGGCATAGATCTGTCCCTGAATACCGTTTTCGCCCTCCAACTGTTCGGCAAGCCTCAATTGCTGTTGGTGGTGTTCAATTGCCTGTTCAAACAACCGTGTAGAAGCCTCACCTTTGGCTTTCATCGCCTGCTCAAAATAGCAACGGCCTAGCCAAGATTGGGCATAGATCTGTCCCTGAATACCGTTTTCGCCCTCCAACTGTTCGGCAAGCCTCAATTGCTGTTGGTGGTGTTCAATTGCCTGTTCAAACAACCGTGTAGAAGCCTCACCTTTGGCTTTCATCGCCTGCTCAAAATAGCAACGGCCTAGCCAAGATTGGGCATAGATCTGTTCCTGAATACCGTTTTCGCCCCCCAACTGTTCGGCAAGCCTCAA
Organism: Ottowia sp. oral taxon 894; assembly: GCF_001262075.1. GTDB lineage: Bacteria > Pseudomonadota > Gammaproteobacteria > Burkholderiales > Burkholderiaceae_C > Ottowia > Ottowia massiliensis. The sequence continues at coordinate 1,932,868 of NZ_CP012073.1, forward strand.
TTGTTGTTGGTGGTGTTCAATTGCCTGTTCAAACAACCGTGTAGAAGCCTCTCCTTTGGTTTTCATTGCCTGCTCAAAATAGCAACGGCCTAGCCAAAACTGAATATCATTTCGCTCCTGAATCTGGCTATCTTTATTTTCAATTTTTCCTGAAGCCTGACTCAGTTTCGTAATTGCTTCATCAAATTTTTTATTCTTGAATAAACTTACGCCTTCTTTAATTAAATTTAGGATGTTCATCGTTTTATCCCCTTCTTGAAACAATCTCTTGAATACTACATAATCTCAATGCGCTTTTCCACAATTCATGCTCACGCCGACCTCTTCTATCAGCGGCGCTTTCAATATCCCTTCATTCACTTTCGCCATCATCTGTGACCGTTTTTCTTTGACTAAATCCAGTTTGGCTTCGGGCGCTTCCAGCACCAGTTCGTCATGCGCCTGCATGATTAGCTTGCTTTTCAGGCCGTCTGAAAGCCAGCGGGACACGTCTGTCATGGCGCGTTTGATGAGGTCGGATGCAGTGCCTTGCATGGGGGCGTTGATGGCGGCGCGTTCGGCTCCGGCGCGGGCGTTGGCGTTTTTGTTGCGGATGTCGGGCAGGTAGAGGCGGCGGCCGGACGGGTTCTCGACGAAGCCTTGGACTGCGGCTTGTTCTTTGGTGCGCTGCATGTATTCGGCAACGCCAAGGTGCGGGCGAAGTAGCGGGCGATGAAGGTTTTGGCGGACAGGCTGCCTATACCCAGCGACTTGGCGAGGCCGTATTGGCCCATGCCGTCAATCAAGCCGCGAAGTTGATGGTTTTGGTTGAGTTTGGCCGTGAGGGGCGAAAGCTCGGGAATCGGAGTGGGCTGCAAGGTGCAAACCGCAGACGGGCCTTGGGGGCGGTGAAGACGTGCAACGCCGCAGGCTGCCCGAGGCCGGGTTTTTCACACCCGCCGACAGACTTTGAACAGGTTCCAAGAGGCCCGCGCCATAAAACGCCGGTTCCATGAACAACGAAGGCCCGGAGGCTACGCAGATCAGGCGTAGTGCCGGGCCTTTGGGATGACGGGAGCGCCGCTGGCAGCCTGATTTCTGCTGCCGGAAAGACTCGCCTCAGTCTTGCGACTTGGGCTTGATGACCTGGCGGCCACGGTAAAAGCCGTTGGGGCTGATGTGGTGGCGCAGGTGAATTTCGCCCGTGGTGGGTTCTTCTGCAATGCCGGGGGCGGTGAGGGCATTGTGCGAGCGGTGCATTCCGCGCTTGGAAGGCGATTTTTTGTTCTGTTGAACAGCCATGATGGCTCCTTGTGAAACTGCCGCTAGCGCGGCGCGGGCGGCAGAGCGTGAAAGAGATGGAAAAACGAGCTGGCACCGAGATGCCAAAGCGGCGGATTATAGCCAGCTCACGCTTTCGCGCCATTGGCAGGGCCGCTCTCGCCGCCGTCCTTGAGCGCGGCCAACGCGGCAAACGGGCTGGGGCGGCGGGCCGCCGCGTCAAAGCCTTCGGACTGGGCCGACATGGGCACGTGTTCCGGGCAGGCGTTGGCGTGGCGCGGCGTCAGCGGCAGCGCCATCAGCAGCTCGTCTTCAATCAGGGCGTGCAGATTCAGCCGGGGCGCGAGCGCCAGCACATCCACGTCTTCGGCCTGTTCGTCCAGCCGGGCTGCGGCTTCTTCGCTGGCGGCGAAAGCAAAGCGCCGGTCCACCGTCACGGGCGTGCGCACGCTGCCCAGGCACAGCTGGCAGGCCAGAGGCAGCTCGGCCTGCGCTTGCAGGTGCAGGGCGGGCAGCACGCCCGCGCCAGGCAGCGCCAGCCGCAGACCACGGGCCAGCCAGCGCACCTGCACGCCTTCCGGCGCGGGCAGGCAGTCTTGCGCCAGGCGCGGGTATTGCTCCAGCGGGCTGACGCCCTGCAGGCGGCTGGCCGTGGCCGAGAAAGAGGCCACGTCAAGGGATTCGGGGGCGTAGTCGGATTGCATCGGGCGAGTGTAGGGCGGGCGGCCCGCGTTCCGCGCTGGCCGGGAATGGCGTTCATTTTCGGTCAGCTTACGCTACTTGATTGATAGCAATATGTCCTAGTGAAATGTGCGCAGGGCGGTATTTTAGAGTCATAAATTTGCTCCTGTTTTTGATGTAGGCAGCCGTCCTAGACAATCGCGCCTTCGCTTCTTCGCAAAAGGACTTTCCGGATCATGACCCGCCAGTATTTCGGCACCGACGGCATACGCGGCACGGTGGGGCAGCCGCCCATCACGCCTGATTTCGTGCTGCGCCTGGGGCACGCCGTGGGCCGCGTGCTCAAGCGCCAGTCACAAAGCGCACAAGGCCAGTCAGGCAGCCCGCTCGTGCTCATTGGCAAAGACACGCGCATTTCCGGCTACATGCTGGAAAGCGCGCTCGAATCGGGCCTGAACTCCGCTGGCGTGGGCGCGCTGCTGCTCGGCCCCGTGCCCACGCCCGCCGTGGCCTACCTCACGCGGGCGCAGCGCGCCAGCCTGGGCGTGGTCATCAGCGCCAGCCACAACCGCTACGCCGACAACGGCATCAAGTTTTTCAGCGCCGATGGCGCCAAGCTGCCCGACGAATGGGAGCAGCAAGTGGAAGCGGCGCTGCAAGAAGCCCCGCAATGGGTGGAATCGGCCGCGCTGGGCCGCTCGCGCCGGCTGGACGACGCGGCGGGCCGCTACATCGAGTTCTGCAAAAGCACTTTCGGCGCAGATTTGAGTTTGCGCGGGCTGAAGATCATGGTGGACGCCGCCCACGGCGCGGCCTACCAGATCGCCCCTGCCGTTTTTCACGAGCTGGGGGCCGAAGTCATCGCCATTGGCAACCAGCCCGACGGCCTGAACATCAACGACGGCGTGGGCGCCACGCATCCGCAGGCCTTGCAGCAGGCCGTGCGCCAGCATGGCGCGCACATTGGCATTGCGCTGGATGGCGACGCCGACCGCCTGCAAATGGTGGACGGAAACGGGCGCCTTTACACCGGCGACGAGCTGCTTTACCTCCTGGCGCTGCACCGGCTGGAGCAAGGCGCGCCCCTGGCGGGCGTGGTGGGCACACTCATGACCAACATGGCCGTGGAACTGGCGCTGCAACAGCGCGGCCTGCAACTCGTGCGCGCGAAAGTGGGCGACCGCTACGTGCTCGAAGAACTGATGGCGCGCCGCTGGCCGCTGGGCGGCGAAGGATCGGGCCACCTGCTCGTGCTGGACAAGCACACCACGGGCGACGGCATCGTCAGCGCCTTGCAAGTGCTCCACGCGCTGGTGCAAACGGGCCGCACGCTGGCCGAGGCGCTGGCAGGCGTGCAGCTTTTCCCGCAGCCGCTCATCAACGTGCGCCTGGCCCCCGGCCAAGACTGGCAAAACAACCCCCGCCTGCAACAGGCCACGCGCGCCGCCGAAGCCGAATTGGGCCGCGCGGGCCGCGTGCTCATTCGCGCCAGCGGCACCGAACCGCTGGTGCGCGTGATGGTCGAGTGCCCCGATGCCGCCCAGGCCCAGCGCCTGGCCCAGTCGCTGGCCGATGCCTTGCGGGCGGGCTGAAAGCCCGTAGCTGGCGCGGCTTTGGGCGCTATGCGGCGTTGCGAATCTTCGCCGGGCAACCCAAGCCCGTCCGTGGTTTAAGCCTTGCAGCCCATCCCAATCCGCTTCTTCACGCTCCTTCACCCCTTGCAGGCCAAACTTCTGAACAGAATTTCCCTGCGCAATCAACAGCCCTGAACGGCGGCCGTAGTGGCGTATTTGAGCCAGACGTTCACGGCGTGCGCCTGAAAAGCCGCTGCGCGATGCGCAGCGCCACCAGCAGGGAAAGCACCGGCACCGACAGCGTGTACCACCACTGCGGCAGGCCCAGGCCAGGGGAAGTCACGCCGGTTTCGTAGTCGTCCCAGAACATCAGCGCCCCCTGCCAGGCCAGCACGCCAAACACCGCCAGCGCGCACAGCAAGGCGAAGCGCCGCTGCCAGCGCCGCCAGCGCGGCGGCAACTTGTCCGCCAGAAAAGTGATGGCCAGGTGATGCCCGCGCGTGAACGCCGTGGCCGCGCCCACGAAGGTGAGCGCCACCAGCAGAAACACCGAGAACTCTTCCGTGAACGCCAGCGAAATGCTGCTGAGGTAGCGCGTGAGCACATTTGCCAGCGTGATCAGGCACAGCGCCGCCATGATGGCTGCGGCCACCGCCTCCTCCACATGAAAAGGGCGCGGCGGGCGCGCCGCCGGGCCGTCTGCCTCTGGCGCAACAGGCGGCATATCGGGCGGCATATTGGCGGGCGGCATGGCGGGCGATTGCGTTTGCCTTTCGCTCATGGCCAGCCCTTACTGGCGCGAAGCGGCCACCGCCTGCTGCGCCTTGCGCACCAGGTCAGCGCCAATCACGGGCGTCCACTTCTCGATCACCGGCTGCGTGGCGCGCGCGAAGGCTTGCTGCTCCCCGGGCGTGAGCACCGTCACCTTCGCGCCAGCGGCGGCGGCCTCTTTCAGCAGCGCGTCGTCGCTGCCCGTCACGCCCTTGCGGGCATCGGCGATTTCAGCCCTGGCCGCCTCAATGGCCGCCTCGCGCACGATTTTCTGGTCTTCAGGCGACCAGCTCTTCCATGCTTTTTGCGAGACGGCGAAAACCAGCGGGTCATTCACGTAATTCCATTTGGTCAGGTATTTCTGATTCAGCCCCGTCATTTTGGCCGCCACGAAGATGGAAACCGGGTTTTCCTGCCCGTCCACCGCGCCGCTTTGCAGCGCCGGCTGCGCATCGGCAAATGACATTTGCGTGGGGTTGGCTCCCAGCGCCGCGTAAATGTCATTGAAAATGGGCGAGCCGACCGTGCGGAATTTCATGCCCTTCAAATCTTCCGGCTTGCGGATTTCACGCTTTGAATTGCTGATTTCACGCGCGCCATTTTCACCCCAGGCCAGCGGCACCACGCCGCGCTTTTCCACCAGCGCGAAAAGCGCCTTGCCCACTTCGCCGTCAATCAGCGCGTCAAACGCCTTTTCATCCGGCACCAGAAACGGCAGCAAAAACAGATTCAGCTCCTTGATGTGCGGCGCCCAGTTGATGACCGAGGACACATTGAAATCCAGCGCGCCCTGCCGCAGCGCCGTGAATTCGCGCGTGGTCTCGCCGCCCACCAGCGAAGAGCCGGGATACCACTTCACATGAATGCGCCCGTTCGTGCGCTCATTCACCAGCTTCGCCCACAGCTCGGCCCCGCGCCCCAGCGCAAAGGCATTGTTCACATTGGTGGACATCCGGTATTCCGGCTTGTACTGGCCTTGCGCCCACGCGGCGGGCGCGGCAGCCAGCGTGGCAGCAGCGGCCAAAGCAGTCATCAGGATTTTGAAAACGGGTTTCATAGGTGTTGCTCCAACAAGGAAAAGAGAGGGAAGAGGCCGTGCGGCATCAGGGCTGGAAACAGGATTGAGGGCAGTGCTGAAATCAGTGCCAAAAAGGCCGTTGGTCCCCGTGGAATCTGCGCGGGCAGCTATCAAATTTGAAGTGAATGGGGCTTTGCGCCAGCAATGCGCGGCCTCACCGCCGCAGCAGCGCACGGGCCGCTGCGGCCACTTTTTCCGCTCCCACGCGCGACTCGTCTTCCAGCGCAGGCGCGTAGCCCACGGGAATGCGGGGCGCGCCCAGGCGGGCGACTTTGGCGCCGGTGTGTTCAGCCACCGTGGCGGCCACTTCGGCGCCAAAGCCGGCAACCTGCACGGCCTCATGGGTGACGAGCACGCGGCCCGTGCGGGCGGCGGCTTCGAGCACGGCGCCCTGGTCCCAGGGCCAGAGGGTGCGCAAGTCCAGCACTTCGGCGTGTATGCCTTGCTGCGCCAGTTGCTGCGCGGCTTCTTGCGCCACAAGGGCCTGGCGCGACCAGGCGACGATGAGCAAGTCCTGCCCTTCGTGCAGGCGGGCGGCCTTGCCCAGCGGCACGGCATGGCCTGCGGGCACTTCGCCCTGGCGGCTCCAGAGTTCCTTGTGCTCCATGTAAACCACGGGGTCGCCGCTGGCCAGCGCCGCGTGCAGCAGGCCGTAGTTGTCGGCGGGCGTGGCGGGGGTGACGACGGTCAGGCCCGGTATGTGCGCGAACCACGCTTCCAGCGACTGCGAGTGCTGCGCGGCGGAGGCGCTCCACAGCCCGATGGGCATGCGCATGACAAGCGGCACGCGGCCCTGGCCGCCGAACATAAAGCGGTTTTTGGCGGCCTGGTTCACCACTTCGTCGATGGCGCACAGCGCGAAATCAACCACGCGCAGCTCCACCACGGGGCGCAGGCCTGCCAGGGCCATGCCCACGCCTGCGCCGACGATGGCGGCCTCCGAAATGGGCGTGTCCATGATGCGTTCGGGGCCAAAGCGTTTCACCAGCGGCTGGCCGTTCGGATCGTCCGGATCGCGGTACTGGCCGAACACGCCGCCCCGGCCCAGGTCTTCGCCCAAGGCGAGCACGCGCTCATCGGCCTGCATGGCTTCAGCCAGCGCCAGCGCGGCGGCCTGCGCGTAGGTGAGGGTGCGCGCTTGCGTCATTTCCAGACTCCTTCGCCGGTGTTGGCGATTTCCTGATAGGCCGCCTCGCGGGCGGGGAAAGGGGCGGCTTCGGCGGCGGCCAGGGCGGCGTCAATTTCGGCCCTGGCCTCGCGCTCGATGGCATCGGCCTGCGCGGCCAGGCCCTGCCGCTCCAGCGCGGCGCGGGCGCGGCGGATGGGGTCGTCCGCCAGGGCGCGCTCCACGTCCTGCGGCTTGCGGTAGGCGGCTTTATCGACGGAGACGTGGCCCTTTTGCCGCTCGGTCATGGCGTGCAGCAGGCGCGGGCCGCTGCCGCCGCGCACTTGGGCCATCAGGCGGCCCGCTTCGCGGCAGACGGCCTGCACGTCATTGCCGTCCACCTTCACGCCAGGCACGCCCAGCGCGGCGGCGCGCCCGCTCGCGCCTTCGCCGCCTGTCATGGGAGCCGATTCAGTGGTGGCGGAAATGCGGTTGTCCTCGCACACGAAGAGCACGGGCAGCCCGTACACCACGGCCCAGTTCAGCGCCTCCAGAAAGGGGCCGCGATTGATGGCCCCGTCGCCAAAAAAACTCACGGCCACCTCGCCCCGCCCGCGCCGCTTGAGCGCGTGCGCCGCGCCTGCCGCTATGGCCAGGCCCGCAGCCACCACGCCGTTGGCGCCCAGCATGCCCACGGAAAAATCGGCAATGTGCATGGAGCCGCCCTTGCCCTGGTTGTAGCCCGTGGCGCGGCCAAACAGCTCGGCCATCATGCGCGCCGGATCGGCCCCTTTGGCCAGCGTGTGGCCGTGGCCGCGATGGGTGGACGTGATGAGGTCCGAAGGGCGCAAATGCGCGCATACCCCCGCCGGCACGGCCTCCTGCCCCGTGGACAGATGCAGCGGCCCGCGCACCAGCGCCGGCTTGGCCGAGGCGCTCAGGCCCCAGGCCTGCACGCCGCCCTGGCTGGCCTCTTCGGCGGCATCTTCAAAAGCGCGTATGCGCACCATCGTGCGATACAGCGAAAGCAAATCGGTCATGAAAAAGACTTTGGTGGCAAAACGGCAAATTATCCTGGCCAGACCTGCCGCGCAAAGGGCCGCTTCAGACTGTTTGCTCATATGTTTATGGCCGCGCGGCAAGGCGGCCGGCCGGGGCCGCGCCTGCGTCGCAGCGGCTGATGAGCCGCCCGCGCGCTTTTTAACGCTTTTGCCGGAAAAGGCGTTTCTGAAAATGCATTCGCCCGGATTTGTGTTCTTGCAATAAATACTTGGCAAATATCTTTCCGTTTATGGCTGCGCGAATGAAATACAAATAAACCGCTCGCGCCGGAGGCATTCGCAATAGAATATTTCTCGAATAATGCAATTCACGCAAAACCATCCTTTCCACCCGCTTTGCTCCATCATGACTTACACCGTTTTGATTCCCGCCCGCCTGGCTTCCACGCGCCTGCCGAACAAACCTCTGGCTGATGTGGCGGGCAAGCCCCTGGTGGTGCGCGTGGCCGAGCGCGCCTTGCAAAGCCGTGCCGCACAAGTGGTGGTGGCGGCGGACGCGCCGGAAATCCTGGCCGCCTGCGCCGCGCACGGCGTGCGGGCCGTGGGCACCCGCGCCGGCCACCCCAGCGGCAGCGACCGGCTGGCCGAAGCCTGCGCTCTGCTGGGGCTGGATGGCGATGACGTGGTGGTGAACGTGCAAGGCGACGAGCCGCTGATCGACCCCGCGCTGATCGACGCCGTGGCCGCCCTGCTGCCCGCCATGCCCGCAGCGCAAATGGGCACCGCCGCGCATGCCATCGACAGCGTGGCCGATTTCGTGAACCCCAATGTGGTGAAAGTGGCAACCGACGCGCAGGGCCTGGCGCTGACCTTCAGCCGCGCCCCGCTGCCCTGGTGGCGCGATGGCTTTGCCAGCGGCATTCACGCGCTGCCGCAGCCTGCGCCGCTGCGCCACATTGGCATCTACAGCTACCGGGCGGCGTTTCTGCGCGGTTTTCCGCAAATGCCGCCCGCGCCCATTGAGCAGACGGAATCGCTGGAGCAATTGCGCGCGCTCTGGCACGGCCACCGCATTGCCGTGCACGTGGCCGCCAGCGCGCCCGGCGCGGGAGTGGACACGCCAGAAGACCTGGCCCGCGTGCGGGCCGTTTTCGCGCGCCAGCCGCAGGAGCAGCGCGGCTGACGGATGAAGCGGAGCTTTCAGCGCGGCCCCGCCCGCCGACAGTACGCCAAAAACAGGAGCAAATCCAGGGGGGTCGAAATACCGTCTCGCGCAATATCCACTAGGACATCATGCTATGGATATAAGAGCAAAAAACTGGTAAGTCTCTGCGGCCTGCCGGGCAAGAGCTTTCTTCAGAACCTGTTCACTGTCTGGGCGCGAGAGGCGCAAATCGGAGTCGGGGAGAGCGACAAGGCGCAAGCCGCAGCCCGGCGAGATGTTCGCAACGCCCACAAACGCTTGAGGCCGTGCTTTTCGTTCGCGCTTTTTGTGCTCACAAACAGACTGCGGATCAGGCTTGCGGGCTTTCAGTAGCGGTAGCTCACGCGCAGCCAGAAGGCGCGGCCCGGCTCGTTCAGGCGCGATAGCGGCTCGACCAGCGAGCGGGGCGTGCCTGGAGCGGCGCCTGCGGACAGATGCTCGCTGTATTGGCGGTTGAACAGGTTGTCGATGCCTGCGCTGAACGTCAGGCCGCGCTGGATTTGCCAGCTTGCGTCGAGCGACACCGTGGCATGGCCGGGCGTGGGGCCTTGGTCAAAGCCGTCCACGCCGCCCGTGCCGTAATCGATGTGCTTTTGGCGCATGGCCGCCAGCAGCTTCACGCCTGCCGACAGGCCGCCTTGCGCGTAGCGCGCCTCCAGCGTGGCCGTCAGCGGCGGGCGCTGGGGCAAGCGCTCAGAACTTGACCGAAGCCTGCACGTACACCGTGCGGGGCTGGCCAAGGTACAGGCCCTTGTTGTTGTCGTCGTAGGAGCGCGTGTAGAACGAGCGGTTGAAGAGGTTTTTCACGCCCACGTTCAGTTGCAGGTTCGAGAGCGCGCCGCCAAAGTCGTAGCCCGCGCGCAGGTGCCAGACGGCGTAGCCGGGAATGCGGCCCGTGCTGCCATCGGCGCTTGGCGCTGCGGTGTTGGCGTTGTCGGCGTATTGCGAAGACTGGAAGGCGCCTTCAAAGCCCAGTTTCAGCCCGCCTTGCTGGTAGCTCACGCCCAGCAGGCCCTTGTGGCGCGAGGAAAAGGGCACGCGGTGGCCCTTGTTGGGGCCGGCTTCGCGGATGCGCGCGTCCACATAGGCGTAGTTGCCATACAGCTGCACGCCTTGCAGGGCCGCGCCCCAGTGGCCAAGCCGGTAGGTGAAGCTGCCTTCCAGGCCCTGGTGGCGAGTTTTGCCGCGCGCAGTGACGCTGTTGGTGATCTGGCTGCTTTCGTACTGGTTGCTGAAGTTGATGAGAAACAGGCCCGCGTCGGCCTTGAGCGGCCCTTGCGCGTAGCGCACGCCCAGCTCCCAGGTGCGGGCTTTTTCGGGCGAAATGTCTTTGGCCTTGACGCGGTTGGGCATCTGGCTGTACTGCACGCTGCCGAAGGAGCCTTCGGTGTTGGCGTAGAGGCTGACGCCCTCGCGCAGCCAGTACATGACGTTCAGCGCGGGCAGCACGGCATGGTAGTTGCCACGGTAGGGGGTGCGGGTCAGGAGGTTGTCTTGCTGCTGGCGGATGCGCTCGTAGCGGATGCCTGGCGTGATGGTCCAGTGCTCGCCTAGGTCGATGCGGTCGTCCAGGCTGATGGCGTGCGCTTCGGTGCGGCCGCGCGTGTCGCGGTCATTGCGGCTGCGCTCGCTGGGCAGTGCGCCCGCGCCGATGTTCTCGCGGTAGCGCAGCTCGTGGCTGGCTTCGTTGATGTAGCGGTAGCCCATGCCGATTTCGTGGTGGCTGTTCAGGCCGGTGGAAAAGCCCTGGGCCAGGTGGCCTTCAATGCCGCGCACCCAGTAATAGCGCGGCGAGAGCGAAACAAAGCGCCCCTGGTCCAGAAAGCCGCTGCGCAGGGTTTTGGTGAAAAAGGTGTTCACGCTGGCTTTGCGCTGGCCCTGTTCGTGCTGGTAGCCGGCAGCGGCCAGGGTGCGGCGGCCCCAGAAGCCGTCCAGCGGGCGGGTGGACTGGTAGGGGTCCTGGCGGAAGTTCGCAGCCGTGAGGCCGCCGGGCATTTCGGCGCGGCCTTCGTAGTGCTGAACCGTGGCGTAAACGGCGTGGGCGGGCTTGATTTGGTAGCGCCCTTTGAGGATGACGTCGTCAATGTGCGTCTGGCTGTGCTCGCGCCAGTCGCTGCCGCGCGTGCCGGAATACAGCAGCGCCATGCCCAGGCCATTGGCAGCGGTGCCGCCCAGCATGAGGTTGGCGGTTTTCTTGGGTGAAGATTGCGTGGAAGACGGGCTGGATTGCAGCTGCACGCTGGCATCGCCCGCGAAAGGCTTTTCAGGAATGCGGCGGGTCACGAAATTGATGATGCCGCCCACGTTCTGCGGGCCGTAGCGCACGGCGCCGCCGCCGCGCACCACGTCCACGGCGTCCATCAGGCCCAGCGAAACGGGGCCGAAAGACATTTGCGGCTGGCCATAGGGCGCGTAAGGCACGGGAATGCCGTCCATCAGCAAGGTGGAGCGGCTGGCCAGGCGCGGATTGAGGCCGCGAATGCCGATGTTCAGCGCCATGTCGTGGCTGCCCGTGCCGTTGTTTTCCGGCGCATGGACGCCGGGAATGCGGTTGAGCGCCTCGCGTACGGTGGTCAGCCCTTCTTGCTGCATTTCGGCGCGGCGAATCACATTGCGCGCGCCCGGGTGGTTTTGCACGTTGCGCTCTTCGGCGTTGCCCAGCCAGTCGCCCACTGCCTTGACCGTGACGGCCTGGAGCGTGTTGCCAGCTTCGCCGTCGCCGGCTTCATCGACGGCATCAGACGGGGCGGATTGCACGGATTGCACGGATTGCACGGATTGCACGGACTGCTGCGCCTGGGCGGCATGGCAGGCCAGCGCGGCAGCCAGCGCCACGGCGCAGGCCCAAAAAGGGGGTCGGTTTTGCATGAAGGGATTCCTTGGGAGGATTTGGGAAAAGGCGCTTTTCCTGCGCCGGGCGGCCCCGCCGGGCGTCATTCGCATGCCATCTGTTGCAAATGAAAAGAAGCCGCAAAAAATGAGGGGCGGCGGAGTCTATATGCAAATGAATGTGATTGCAGCCGCCCGCTGCAAAAGCGCCCGGCGGCTGGCGCTTTTGAAGTTTTTGGCGCTGCGGGAAGGCTTTGGAGCGGGTTCAAAGCCTGGCCGCCCGCCGCGAAGCCCTTCGCCTTTTCGCTCCTTGTGCAATAGCAGCAAAGTCCGTCAAACCGTGCGATGGAGGCGCTTTTTTGGGCCTTCAATTTGCTCCTGTCTTGATAGTTAAGCAGGGCTACGGACAGGCTTTGAGCCGGATTTGCGTTTTCGCGCCCACGGGCGGCTCGCTTGCGGATTTTTAGTAGCGGTAGCTCACACGCAGCCAGAAGGCGCGGCCCGGCTCGTTCAGGCGCGATAGCGGCTCGACCAGCGAGCGGGGCGTGCCTGGAGCGGCGCCTGCGGACAGATGCTCGCTGTATTGGCGGTTGAACAGGTTGTCGATGCCTGCGCTGAACGTCAGGCCGCGCTGGATTTGCCAGCTTGCGTCGAGCGACACCGTGGCATGGCCGGGCGTGGGGCCTTGGTCAAAGCCGTCCACGCCGCCCGTGCCGTAATCGATGTGCTTTTGGCGCATGGCCGCCAGCAGCTTCACGCCTGCCGACAGGCCGCCTTGCGCGTAGCGCGCCTCCAGCGTGGCCGTCAGCGGCGGGCGCTGGGGCAAGCTGGTGTGGCGCGTGAGGTTGAAGCCGCGCACCCAGGTCAGCGAGGCGCCGGCCGACCAGGCGGGCGTGATTTGCGCGTGCGCCTGGGCTTCCAGCCCGAACTGGCGGGCATCGATGTTTTCCACAAAGATGGCAGGCCGCCAGTGAAACAGCAGGTAGTCCCTGGAGCGGCCATAAAAGCCCGACACCTGGGCGCTCCAGCGCCCGCGCTGCATGGCAAAGCCCGCGTCCAGCTGCGTGAGCCGCTCGGGCCGCAGGCTGGCATAGCTGGCGCCGCCCACGCGTTCGTTGATCCACATGTATTCCCAGTAGTCGGGAAAACGCTGGCTGTGCCCCAGGCCCGCGTAGAAGCTGCCCCACTGCGGCACGTCGCGCTCGTAGCGCACAAAGCCGCTGCGCAGCGTGCGCCGCGAAGCGGCTTTCACTGAAGGCATTTCCATTTCCACGCGGTCCAGCCGCGCGCCGCCTGCCAGGCGCTGCGTGTTGGCTGCGTTCAGCGGCCACAAAAGCTCGGTGAAAGCGCCGGTTTTGGTCACGTCGTGGTACTTCTGCAATTCAATGCGGCGGTAATCGGTGGTGTTGCGCTCAACCACATCCGGCGGCAGGCCCGGCACGCCCACCAGCGCGGGGTAGAACATGGCCATGCGGTTGAAGGTGCGCACGCGCTGGCGGTCCAGCCCCAGCGTCCAGATCACGTTTTTCGCCGGCTCCAAATCCACGCTCAAGCGCCCCTGATCCAGCTTGTTTTGCGGGTTCATCACCATCAGGATGCCTTCCCACGAAGGGTGGATGGTGCGCATGCTGTAGTTGTCCATCACATGATCGGCGTGGCTGTGGTGGATGAAGGCGTCGATGCGCTTGACCCAGGGCGAGACGGCCTGTTTTTCCAGCTTCAGCTTCCACCAGGCGCGGTGCAGGCGCGTGGCGTCGGAGTGGCGGTCGGCATAGTCCGCCTGCCCGTCGCTGGCGCCGCCCGCCAGCTCCAGCAGCGTGCGCGCGTCAGGCGTCCAGCCCAGCGCCGCATCGCCGCTCCAGCGCCGCCAGGCCGAATGCACCCGCAGGCCCGCGCCGTCTTTGTACGACTGGCTCTCCGAGCGCGTGGCGCCCACGCGCCCGTACCACTGCGCATGGCCTGCCAGCACTTCGGCCATCTGGTCATTGCGCCCGAAGCTGCCTGCCAGCGCCGCGCCGTCAAAGCGGATGCCGGGCTGCTCGAAAACGGGCCTGCGCCGCTTGAACTCCACCACGCCTGCCGACATGCCCGCGCCGTGCGACACGCTTTGCGGCCCCTTGATGAGCGTGACTTGCTCGTAGGCATCAGGGTAGATGTACGACAGCGGCGAATCCATGCGCTGCCAGCAGCTGCCGTACAGCTCCACGCCATCGGCCAGGATGCCCAGCCGCGAGCCAGACATGCCGCGCAGCACCGCCTCCGAATTGCCGCCGCCCTTGCGCAGCGCCGCAAAGCCCGGCATGCGCGTCAGAAAGCGCGCCGCATCGGCGCTTTGCAGCGGCTGCCTGGCCGAACGCGTTTCAACCTGCATTTGCAAAGCAGGCGTCTCGCGCCGGCCTTGCACCACCACCGTGGCCAGCTGCGGCGCGGCGTCTTCCTCATCCGCCGCGCGTTTGCGCGCCGCGCTCCCTTCTTCAGCCCACGCCGCCTGAAAGCCTTGAACGAGCAGCGGCAATATGGCCCAGAAAATGGCTTTTTTCATTTGCGAAATCCTTTTCAACTGCAATTTCGACCCGTGAGCGGATAATAACCGCTTAAACCATTTTCAATCAGGCGGCGGCAATATAAAAGGCAAAACATGATTTGATATTGGTTGATTTTCTCGGAAAATGAATTGATATTTGTGAATTCATTTAGCTGCGCGTCAAAACCATTTGCCAGAAATCAATCATCCCTGCCAGCAGCGCCGCCTCCGTCAGGAACCATGCACGCGGCCCGTCTGAGAACCTGCCCATGATCTGGCCTAGACGGGTGCGGCCAGCCCGCACTCCCCGCATGCGTGCGCAGGCCGCCTGCTACAGTCCTTGCCTTCACACTTTGACCGAGGAACACACATGAGCACTGCCCCGAAGAACGCGCCGTCTGCCAATGCCGCTGAAGAAAAAGCCAAGGCGCTGCAAGCTGCGCTGGCACAGATTGAAAAGCAGTTTGGCAAGGGCGCGATCATGCGGCTGGGCGAGGGCGAGAAGGCGGAAGACATCCAGGTGGTGTCCACCGGCTCGCTGGGGCTGGATGTGGCGCTGGGCGTGGGCGGGCTGCCGCGCGGGCGGGTGATTGAAATCTTCGGCCCCGAATCCAGCGGCAAAACCACGCTCACGCTGCAAGTGGTGGCCGAAATGCAAAAACTCGGCGGCACCTGCGCTTTCATCGACGCCGAGCACGCGCTGGACACCAGCTACGCCGAAAAACTGGGCGTCAAACTCTCGGACATTCTCATCAGCCAGCCCGACACGGGCGAGCAGGCGCTGGAAATCGTCGATTCGCTGGTGCGCTCCGGCGCGGTGGATCTGGTGGTTGTGGACTCGGTGGCGGCGCTGGTGCCCAAGGCTGAAATCGAGGGCGACATGGGCGACAGCCTGCCCGGCCTGCAAGCGCGGCTGATGAGCCAGGCGCTGCGCAAGCTCACGGCCAGCATCAACCGCACCAACTGCACGGTGATCTTCATCAACCAGATTCGCATGAAGATTGGCGTGATGTTCGGTAGCCCCGAAACCACCACGGGCGGCAACGCGCTGAAGTTCTACGCCTCGGTGCGGCTGGACATCCGCCGCACCGGCTCCATCAAGAAGGGCGAGGAGCCGATTGGCAATGAAACGCGCGTGAAGGTGGTGAAAAACAAAGTCAGCCCGCCTTTCAAGCAGGCGCAGTTCGACATCCTCTACGGCCAGGGCATCAGCCGCGAAGGCGAAATCATCGACATGGGCGTGGAAGCCAAGGTGGTGGAAAAGTCCGGCGCCTGGTACGCCTACCAGGGTGAAAAAATCGGCCAGGGCCGCGACAACGCCCGCACTTTCCTGCGCGAAAACCCGGAGCTGGCGCGCGAAATCGAGAACAAGGTGCGCGAGTCGCTGGGCATTGCCGCGCGGCCAGCGGCCGTGGCTGCACCCGATGGCCTTGATGCCAAGCCCGCCAAGGGCCGCAAAGCCGCTGCCGATGGCGGCGAGGGCGAAGCCGCTGCGCCGCAGCCATGAGGCGCTGCCATGGGAACAGGCTCTGAAAACCTGTTCAAAGGACAGCCTCTCAGGCCGCTGCTTCCGTTGTGCTGACGCGCACTTGGCCCGTTAGCAGCTTGTGAACGGGGCAGGCATCGGCAATTTGCATCAGGCGGGCGCGCTGTCCGGCATCCAGATCACCCTCCAGCCGGATCACGCGCGCGATGTCATTGCCCGCGCCCGCCTCGGGCTTGCCTTGGGGATTGAGCTGCAAATCCACCGTCACGCCGGTCAGCGGCCAGCCTTTGCGCTGGGCGTACATGCGCAAGGTGATGGCGGTGCAGGCGCCCAGCGCGCCCAGCAGCATGCGGTCAGGCGTGGTGGCCGTGTTCTGGCCGCCTGCGTCTTCAGGCTCGTCAGACAGCCATTGGTGGCCCAGGTTGTCATTCAGCTGAACGCGGTAAGGCTGCGGCAGCTGGGTGACGGCGACAGCGGCGTGAGGATGGTTCATGTTGGTCTCCTGGCAAGATGGTTTCGTGCAATTCGAACGGCGGGCCGCCCGCGTAAAAAGCGGCGTGTGAGAGCGGCCCGGGTGCATTTTCCGGCAGCGCCGGAGCCAGGCTGTTTCCCGAGCGCTGGCGGAGAGCAAACCGCCCTTCCGCCTCAAGTGCCTGAATCCAGGCCGGGCATCAGGGCGCCACTGATTAGCTCTTCTATTTATAGCTAGACGTCCTAGTGCATAAAGCGCAGAACGGCATTTTTATGCCCCTGGATTTGCTCCTTTTTTGATGTTCTTGAATGGGTGAAGCCAGCCTGAGCGCCTGTTTGCTGCTTGTCTGCGGCGAAAAGTGCGGACTCGGACACTCGTGGGTGTTGCAAACGCTTCGCCGGGCAGCGTGTGATTCATCAGGCTTGCCTGCGGCTCGCGCCTTGCCAACGCATTCTGATTCGCTGCCACACCCCGGCGTTCTTTTTGCCCGGTTGCGCATTTGTTTTCATGAAAATGAATTTCGGGAAATTTTGAAAATCAACGGCATTGGCGGACTGATTTTTGATAATGACCTGAAAACACCGCAAAACAAATCGGCGCCTTTTGTGTTCCGCCCTGCGTCTGATTGAAAAACAAGGCATGGATGGCAAGGCGCAAAGAAGGCAAAGAGGGGCGGCGCTACAATTCACCATTTTTCGCGGCGCTTTTGCCGTATTCCGCTCATTGAAATAATCCCGGTCATGTCTGATATCTCCGCACTTCCAGCTTCCAGCGCAGCCGCGCGTGAAATTGCCGCCCGGCAAGGCTTGCAGCCTGTGGCGCAGGGTATTGCGCCAGTGCATGAAATCGTGGCGGAACTCAAGGC
This sequence comes from Ottowia sp. oral taxon 894, assembly GCF_001262075.1. Taxonomy (GTDB): domain Bacteria; phylum Pseudomonadota; class Gammaproteobacteria; order Burkholderiales; family Burkholderiaceae_C; genus Ottowia; species Ottowia massiliensis. The sequence continues at coordinate 1,949,718 of NZ_CP012073.1, forward strand.
CGGCCGCATGGTGATTCTGGTGGACGAGGAAGACCGCGAGAACGAGGGCGATCTGGTGCTGGCGGCCGATTTCGTGACGCCGGAGGCCATCAACTTCATGGCCACGCACGCGCGCGGGCTGATTTGCCTGACGCTCACGCAAGAGCGCTGCCAGCAGCTGGGCCTGTCGCCCATGAGCCAGCACAACGGCGCGCGTTATGGCACGGCCTTTACCACTTCCATCGAGGCGGCCGAGGGCGTGACCACCGGCATTTCAGCCGCCGACCGCGCGCGCACCATCAAAACGGCGGTGGCGCGGCAGGCCAGGCCGCAAGACCTGGTGCAGCCGGGGCACGTGTTTCCCATTCAGGCCGTGCAAGGCGGCGTGCTGATGCGCGCCGGGCACACCGAGGCCGGGTGCGATCTGACGCGCATGGCCGGCTGCACGCCCGCTGCCGTTATTTGCGAAATCATGAATGCCGACGGCACGATGGCGCGGCTGCCCGATTTGCAGCTTTTCGCCGCGCAGCACGGGTTGAAGATCGGCACGATTGCCGATTTGATTGAGTACCGCAGCCGCAATGAAACGCTGGTGAGCCGCGTGGCCGCGCGCCCCATGATGACGGCGCATGGCGAGTTCACGGCGCAGCTGTGGCGCGATACGCCCAGCGGCGCACTGCATCTGACGCTGACCAAAGGCCAGTGGCAGCCCGATGAAGAAGTGCCCGTGCGCGTGCACGAGCCGCTTTCGGTGCTGGACGCGCTGGAGCCGGGCCGCGCCATGCACTCCTGGAGCGTGGATGCGAGCCTGGCCTTCATCGCCAAGACCGGGCGCGGCGTGGCCGTGCTGCTCAATTGCGGCGAAAGCGCCGAGCAGCTGCTGGCGCAGTTTGAGGGCAAGGCGCGCGCCAGCCATGCGCCCGAGCGCGGACGCATGGATTTGCGCAGCTACGGCGTGGGCGCGCAAATCCTGCGCGAGCTGGGCGTGCGCCGCATGCAGCTGCTGGGCATGCCGCGCCGCCTGCCGAGCATGGCCGGCGGCTTCGGGCTGGAGGTGACGGGGCATCTTTCACCGCAGCAAGAGCCGCAGGCGCAAGGCTGAAGCCGCTGCGTCGGCTGCTCCTGCCTTATTCATCCCACTGAACTGATTCACAAGAGAAAGAGCTTTTTCATGTTTGAAGCCAATCGCGGCGCGGCGCCCCAGCTGGACGGCGCAGGCCTGGTCATCGGCATCGTGCAGGCGCGTTTCAATGCCGGTATCACGCAGGCGCTGGCCCAAGGCTGCCTGCAAGAGCTGGCGGCGCTGGGCGTGGCCGCCGCCGACATCACGCATGTGCAGGTGCCCGGCGCGCTGGAAGCGCCGCTGGCGCTGCACGCGCTGGCGGCCACGGGCCGGTTTGACGCGCTGGTGGCGCTGGGCTGCGTGATTCGCGGCGAGACCTACCACTTTGAGCTGGTGGCCAATGAATCGGGCGCGGGCGTGTCGCGCGTGTCGCTGGATCACGGCCTGCCCATTGCCAACGCCATCATCACCACCGAAGACGAGGCGCAGGCCATCGCCCGTCTGGACAAGGGGCGCGAAGCCGCCCGCGTGGCCGTGGAAATGGCCCGCCTGCTGCAAAAGGTGCGGGCATGAGCGGCGGCTTTGGCATGAATGGCGGCAATGGCGCCAGCGGCGCGGGTGAAGTGTTCATTCCCGGCCTGGGGCCGCAGCCTGGCCCAGCCACAGACGCTGGCGACGCCCCGAAAGCCCGGAGAACCGCCAGGCCGCCCAAACTCACGGGCGGCACACGCAAATCCTCCATCAAGTCGGCCCGTTCGCGGGCGCGTGAATTTGCCTTGCAGGGGCTGTATCAATTTCTGGTGGGCAAGGGCGAAGCCAGCGCGATTGACGCCTTCACGCGCGATCTTTCCGGCTTTCACAAGTGCGACTCGGCCCATTACGACGCGCTCCTGCACGGCTGCATCGAGCAAAGCCAGGAGCTGGACGCGCTGATCGAGCCGCAGCTGGACCGCAGGCTGGCCGAGCTGTCGCCCATCGAGCATGCGTGCATGTGGATGGGCGCGTTTGAATTCCTGCGCTGCCCCGACGTGCCCTGGCGCGTGGTGCTGAACGAATACATCGAGCTGGCCAAGGACTTTGGCGGCACCGACGGGCACAAATACGTGAACGCCGTGCTCAACGGCATGGCGCCCCGCCTGCGCCCGCATGAGGTGCAGGCCGACCGCGCCGCAGGCAAGGCCAGCAAGGGCGAGAGCAGGCCATGAGTTTTCGCCCCTCGCAGCGCGCGCAGCGCATCGAGCCTTTTTACGTGATGGAAATGGCCAAGCACGCCGCCGCGATGCAGACGCAAGGCGGGCCGCCCATGATCCGCCTGAACATAGGCGAGCCTGATTTCACCGCCCCGCCGCTGGTGCGCGAAGCCGCCGAACGCGCCATACGCGAGGGGCGCACGCAATACACCCACGCCTGCGGCCTGCCCGAGCTGCGCGAGCGCATCAGCGGCTGGTACGCCAGCCGCTTTGGCGTAAGCGTGCCCGCCAGCCGCATCATCGTGACGGCAGGCGCTTCGGCCGCACTGCAACTGGCCTGCCTGGCCCTGCTGGACGAGGGCGACGAAGTGCTGATGCCCGACCCCTGCTACCCCTGCAACCGCCAGTTTGTCGCCAGCGCGGGCGCGCGGGCCGTGCTGCTGCCCGCCTCGGCGCAGGCGCGCTTTCAGCTGGATGCGCAGCACGTGCAGGCCGCCTGGGGCGCGCGCACGCGCGGCGTGCTGCTGGCTTCGCCTTCCAACCCCACGGGCACTTCGATTGCTGCCGACGAACTGGCGCGCCTGCACGCCGCCGTGCAAGGCCGGGAAGGCTTCACGCTGGTGGACGAGATTTACCTGGGCCTGAGCTTTGACGCGGCCTACGGCCAAAGCGCCCTGCGCCTGTCGCCCGACATCATCAGCATCAACAGCTTCAGCAAATATTTCTGCATGACGGGCTGGCGGCTGGGCTGGATGGTGGTGCCCCCGCGCATGGCGCAGCTGGTGGAGCAGCTGGCGCAGCACCTGTTCATTTGCCCCAGCGCCGTGGCGCAGCATGCCGCGCTGGCCTGCTTTGAGCCTGAAAGCCTGGCCGAATACGAGCGCCGCCGCGCCGAATTCAAGGCGCGGCGCGACTGGTTCGTGCCGCAGCTGACCGCGCTGGGCCTGCAGGTGCCCGTCATGCCAGACGGCGCTTTCTACGCCTGGGCTGATTGCGCCGAAGCCGCCCGCCGCCTGGGCGGCGAGGGCATGAACAGCTGGGACTTCGCCTTCGCCCTGATGGAGCGCGCGCGCCTGGCCGTCACGCCCGGGCGCGATTTCGGCGCCAACGGCACGGCCCGCTGCGTGCGTTTTTCTACCGCCAACGCCCTGCCGCAGTTGCAGGAAGCCGTGGCCCGCATGAAAGCGCTGCTCGCATGACCGCACCCGCCCCCGCCAGCTTCATTTACGCCGCCCGCATTTACTGGGAAGACACCGATGCGGGCGGTATCGTCTATTACGCCAACTACCTGCGTTTTTTCGAGCGTGCCCGCACCGAATGGCTGCGTGCGCGCGGCCTGGGCCAGCGCAGTCTGAGCGAGCGGCAAGGCGGCATGTTCGTCGTCAGCCGCGCCAGCGTGAACTACCTGCATCCGGCGCGGCTGGATGACCGCATCGCCGTCACCGCCGCTCTGGAGCAGGCGGGCGCGGCCTCGCTGCTCATCGGCCAGCAAATCTGGCTGCAAGGCGGGCAAACCGATGCGCCTGATGCGCCCGAAGCAACCCGCGCGGGCCGCCTGCTCGTCACTGGCCAGTTCCGCCTGGCCTGGGTCAGCGCCGAAGGCATGCGGCCCGAACGCATTCCGCCCCTTCTGCTTGAGCGCCTGCGCGGCTGAAGGCTCCGTTTTCACCACACAGCCAAACCAACCATGAACCAGGAACTCTCCATCTTCCAGCTCATCTTGCACGCCAGCTTCGTCGTGCAGGCCGTCATGCTGCTGCTGCTGCTGGTCTCCGTGGCCAGCTGGGCCGCCATCATCCGCAAAGCCTCCGCGCTGCGCGCCATTCAGCGGCAAAACAGCCAGTTCGAGAGCGATTTCTGGTCGGGCGCCAGCCTGAACGACTTGTACGACAACGCCAGCCGCAACGCCGGCCAGATCGGCCCGCTGGAGCGCATCTTCGCCTGCGGCATGCGCGAGTATCAAAAGCTGCGCGAACGCCGCATCGCCGACCCCGGCACGCTTTTGGACGGCGCGCGCCGCGCCATGCGCGCCAGCTTCCAGCGCGAGATGGACGCCGCCGAAACGCACCTGTCACTGCTGGCCTCCGCAGGCTCGGTCAGCCCTTACGTGGGCCTGTTCGGCACCGTCTGGGGCATCATGCACGCCTTCACCGGCCTGGCCGGCTTGCAGCAAGTCACCCTCGCCACCGTCGCCCCCGGCATTGCCGAGGCGCTCGTGGCCACGGCGCTGGGCCTGTTCACCGCCATTCCCGCCGTGCTGGCCTACAACCGCTTCGCGCGCGACATCGACCGCCTCGCCACCCGGCAGGAAACCTTCATCGAAGAATTCACCAACATCCTCCAGCGCAACCTCGGCGCTCCGGCGCCTGCTTCCCCAGCCGCCGCGCGCATCTGACGCCCGCCCCAAGGAGAAACGCCCATGCCCGCCGTCGCCTCCCGTGGCCGTGGTCGCCGCTCCGTCAATGAAATCAACATGGTTCCCTTCATTGACGTGATGCTGGTGCTGCTCATCATCTTCATGGTCACCGCCACCGTCATCACCCCTGGCGCCATCAACGTGCCCACCGCTGGCAAATCCTCCCGCCCGCCTGAAAACTACATGATCGTCGCCATTGACGACAAAGGCGTCTACAGCCACAACACGGGCCGCACCGGCGGCAAGGACACCCCTCTGCAGCCCGCCCAGAGCGAAGCCGCCCTCATCGCCAGCGTGCAGCAGGCCCTGGCCGGCCAGCCCGACATGCCCGTGCTCCTGGCCGCCGACAAGAACCTGCCCTACCAGCAAGTCATGAGCCTCATGGGCCGCCTGCGCGAAGCGGGCGTGCAGCGCATCGCGCTCTCCGTGAAATAAGCCCCGCCCTTTTCGGCAGCTACCAAGCAAGGCCCGCCATGCCCGACATGAACCCGGCCCCCGCAGACCCGGCCGAACTCGCCCCGCCGCCCGAACCCAGCCTGCTCACCGCCTTGCCCTGGGCCATTGGCGCACACGTGGCGCTGCTGCTTGTGTTCGCGCTGCTCAGCATGAGCTGGCGGCGCAGCGAAGAGCAAAGCGAAGCCATCGAAGCCGAAATCTGGGCTGCCAGCGTGCAGCAGGCCGCCCCCCGCGCCGTGCGCACCGCCCCGCAGCCCAGGCCCCAGCCCGCGCCAGAACCCAAGCCCAAACCGCAGCCTGCGCCTGAACCCAAACCCAGGCCCCCGGCTCCCCAGCCTGACACCCGCGAAGCCGACATCGCCCGCGAGCAGAAAGAAAAAGAACAGCAGCGCCAGCGCCAGCTCGAGCAGCAGCGCCAGGAAAAACTGCGCCTGGAAAAGGAACGCGCCGAAAAAGAACGGCAGGACAAGCTGCGCGAAGAAAAAGAACGCCAGGAAAAAGAACGCCAGGAAAAAGAAAAACAGCAGAAAGAACGCGCCGAAAAGGAAAAAGAGCGCCAGAAGGAGAAAGAGCGCCTCGAAAAACAGCTTCAGCAGGAAAAAGAAAAACTCGACCGCGAGCGCCGCGCCGAAGAACGCCGCCAAGCCGAAGCCGACAAAAAAGCCGAAACCGCCCGCCGCGCCGAAGCCCTGCGCCGCATGAACGCCCTGGCGGGCAGCGGCAGCGATGGCGCAGATGCCGGCCGCAGCGGCACAGGCCGCGCCAGCGGCGGCAGCGGCAACGGCCAGGCCGACCGCGACGCCGGCCCTTCCGGCAGCTTCGCAGGCCGCGTCAAAGCCCGCGTCAAGCCCAACATCGTTTTTCCTGACGACATCAACGGCAACCCCGTGGCTGAAGTCGAAGTGCGCACCACCCCCGACGGCACCCTCATCAGCGCCCGCCTGGTCAAGGCCAGCGGCAACCCCGCGTGGGACCGCGCCGTCGTCCGCGCCGTCGAAAAAACCGGCTCCATGCCGCGCGACGTGGACGGGCGCGTGCACACCCAGTTCACCATCGTCTTCAGGCCCTACGACTGAGCGGCCCGGCGGCCGCAACGCACCGCCCGCCGCATGCGCCGGCTGGCGCCCGGCGCGGCGGCCCATCGCCGCCAGACATCGCCGCCAGACTCACCATCAGACAGCCCGCCGATCTCCGCTGATTTCTTCGCCTTCCTTCGCTCTCGCAGCCATGTCCGCCGCCCCGTCCGCTCCCCAGCCCTCCCGCCTTCGCCGCGCTCCCGCGCCTGCAATGCCCGCTGCCTGCCTGACCGCCGAACGCGGCGCTCTGGTGCGGCTGAACAAGCGCATGGCCGAGCTGGGCCTGGCCTCGCGCCGCGAGGCGGACGAATGGATTGCCAAAGGCTGGGTGCTGGTCAATGGCCAGCCCGCGCCAATGGGCGCCAAAGTCGCCGCTGGCGACCGCATCACCGTCAGCCGCGCGGCAGGGCAGCAGCAAGCAAGCCGCGTCACCATCTTGCTGCACAAGCCCGTGGGCTACGTCAGCGGCCAGGCTGAAGACGGCCACCCGCCCGCCGCCAGCCTGATTGCCGCGCGCAGCCGCTGGGCGGGCGACGCCGTGCGCCTGCGCTTTGCGCCCGCGCAACTGCGCGGCCTGGCCCCGGCCGGGCGGCTGGACATTGACTCCACCGGCTTGCTCGTGCTCACGCAAGACGGGCGCGTGGCCCGCCGCATCATTGGCGAAGACTCGCCCGTGGACAAGGAATACCTGGTGCGCGTGGCCTTCGGCCCCGTCACGCAGAACGTGCAAGCCGCTTTTCCACCGCAGCGCCTGGCCCTGCTGCGCCACGGCCTGAGCCTGGATGGCCAGCCGCTCAAGCCCGCGCAAGTGCACTGGCAAAACCCCGAGCAGCTGCGCTTTGTGCTGACCGAAGGCAAGAAACGCCAAATCCGCCGCATGTGCGAACTGGTGGGCCTGCGCGTCGTCGGCCTCAAGCGCATCCGCATCGGCCAGGTGCGCCTGGGCGCGCTGCCCGTAGGCCAGTGGCGCTATCTGGCCGAAGATGAACGCTTCTGAACGCGCCGCCAGGAGCCGAGCTGGATGACCCTTAAAAAAGGAGCAAATTCAAGGGCATGAAAAACCTGTTTCGCGCTGGATGCACTAGGACGTCTTGCTATGAAACAAGGAGCTAACAAAGCGGTCAAACCCATGCTGCGCGCAGCTTCAACGCGCCCGGCGGCAGACAGCCCGCAGCGGGCAAAAAAATCCGCCTTTGCTGCAAAAGCTGTGCTTCGGCAGCTTTTGCAGCAAAGGCGGTGAAGCCGCCGCCAGATCGCCCGCACCCCCATGAAATGGCGGGCGGCTAGCAGGGACAGGAGCATCAGTGTGCGTTCAGGCCAGCTTGCGCTGACCAGCGCTCCATGACCGGAGCAGGTGGAATGGTCGTTGCGAGCGGCACATAACGCTTTGACATGGTTCAAAAATAGAAGCGGCCTGGCGCAAGCGCCGCCTGCGCCCTGCATCAAAGACAATGCGCGCCCCTGGCAATTGCCGCGCCACGCCCTATCTGCCCCAAAAACCCGTTTGCCATCCGTTTGCCATTTGGCCGCGCAGGGCGGACCGGGGAGGACGGCAAGCCGCAGACCGTCCGGGGCCGCGTTTTTCGCGCCCGTGGACCGATTGCAAACAGGCTCTTATGAGGAATGCCATGTCCCGCCCGTCTTTTCCTGATTCCGCTTCCAACCCGTTCAGCCGCTTTCTGACCGCCGTGCTGCGCGCGCTGTTCGTGCTGGGGGCGCTGGCGCTGACCATCTTGCTGCTGCTGGCGGTGGCGGTGGTGGTCATCGTCAGCCTGCTGGCGGCGTGGCTTGCCGGACGGCGCGCTTCGCCCGCCGACTTCTGGCAGCAACGCTGGAGCCGCTGGGGCGGCAGCGCCCGCTGGCCGCGCAGCCGCAGCCAGCCAGCCGCCACGCCCTCCGACGCCGTGCAGGACATTGCCTGGCGTGACGTGCCTGCCAACGCAGGCAAAAGCGAAAACGCGGGCGAGGAGCGCTGACCCGGTCCCGTTTTTCCGCGCCCCGCCACATGCCGCTGGCGGCCTGAAAATGCGGGCGGCATACCTGTTTGCCTATCTGTTTGAAAACCAGGAAAGCAGCATGAAACCGTCTGAGGGCCACATTACCTATATTGAATTTCCTGCGCCCAGCCGCGAAAGCCTGCATGCCGCCAGAGCTTTTTATGGCCAGGCGTTTGGCTGGATGTATCAGCCGTGGGGCGATGACTACATGGACACCGCCGGCAGCGGCATTGGCAGCGGCATGACGTGCGACCACCCGCCTTGCAAGCCGCTGGCCGTGATTTACGCGGCCGATCTGGAAGCGGCCTGCGCCAAAGTCCGCCAGGCGGGCGGCGTCATCACGCAGGAAATATTTGCTTTTCCCGGCGGCAGGCGTTTTCATTTCACCGATCCGGCCGGAAATGAACTGGCGGTGTGGTCAGATAAGTAATTTCAATACGAAGCGCGCGGCGCATTTCTGCCTTGCCCTGGCCCATTCTTCCCCTCGCAAGCGTTTCCTGGCTATCGTGGCTGGGCGGCGTCTGGGCCGCCTACGCGCTGGCGCTGGCCGCGTGGATCGTGCTGCAAAAGCGCCCGCCCGTGGCCACGCTGGCGTGGATTCTGGTGCTCAGCCTCACGCCCGTTGTGGGCCTGGCCGTTTATGCCTACTTTGGCCCGCAGCGCGTGCAGCGCCAGCGGCTCAAGCGCTGGCATTACCGCGCCAGCCTGCTTTCGCAGCACGACTGGCAGGCGCTGCGCGGCCAGCAGGCCGAGCCGCCCGCCTGGGCCTTGCAGCACGCGCGGCTGATCGAGCGCTGCTGCGGCCTGCCCATGTCCGCCTGCCACAGCGCGCGCCTGCTGGGCAGCGGCGGCCAGGCGCTGCAAGCGCTGCTGCAAGCCATTGGGCAAGCGCGCGCGCACATTCATCTGGAGTACTACATCTTCCGGCCCGACGAAACCGGCCAGACCGTGCTGCGCGCCCTGGCGGCCAAGGCGCGCGAAGGCGTGGCCGTGCGCCTGCTGGTCGATGCCATAGGCTCGTTTTCGCTCTACGCCCGCCGCAGCCGCTGCCAGGCGCTGCAAGAGCTGCTGGCCGCAGGCGGCGAGCTGGCGCTGTTTCACCCCGCGCGGCTGGACCGCTTCCGGCCGCTGGTCAATCTGCGCACCCACCGCAAGCTCGTGGTGTGCGACGGGCGCGTGGGCTTCATTGGCGGCGTCAATATCACCGACGAAGAAAACGAAAACGTCTGCGGCGAGCGGGCCTGGCGCGACACGCATTTGGAGCTGCGCGGCGCCGCCGTGCGCTGGCTCCAGTACGTTTTCTTGCAGGACTGGGCCTACGCCAGCGGCAAAACCCCTTCGGCGCATTCCGGCGACACGCTTTTTGGCGCGCCTTCCGGTCTGGCGCGCCTGGCGGCCGATCCGTCCGGCCAGCCTGCGCAGATTCCCGTGCAAGTTCCCGTGCAAGTTCCCGTGCAAATCGTCGCCAGCGGGCCAGACACCGACGGCGAAGCCATCCTGCGCGCGATGGTGGACGCCATTGGCCTGGCGCGCGAACGCATCTGGCTGGCCACGCCCTACTTCGTGCCGACGGAAGAAACCTTGTTCGCGCTCACCAGCGCCGCCCTGCGCGGCGTGCAGGTCAAGCTCATGGTGCCCGCCTGCGGCGACTCGCGGCTCACCAGCGCCGCCGCGCGCTCCTACTTTGACGAATTGCAGCGCGCCGGCGTGCTCATCTTTGAATACACCGCCGCCATGTTCCATGCCAAAACCCTGCTGGTCGATGACCGCTACGGCATGGTAGGCAGCGCCAATTTCGACAACCGCAGCTTCCGCCTCAACTTTGAAGCCGCCGCCGTGGTGCTGGACGAAGCCTTCAACGCCGAGCTGGCCGCCATGTTCACGCGCGATCTCTCGCTCTGCCGGCGCGTGCCCGCCCGCCGCCAGCTCTCTTTCAGCCAGCGCCTGCTGGAAGCCACGGCCCGGCTCTTTTCGCGGGTGCTGTAGGAGCCTGCAAGGCGCAGGCAGGGCGTGGGTGAGAGGCAGCCGGGGAGAAGCGGGTTTAGACAGTCATCTGATTTTGCTCCTTTATATGTAGCATTACGTTTTAGTTCAACTGATGCAAAAGCCATTTTTCGCCTATTTAGATTTGCTCTCTTTTTTAATTTTTCTGGCGGTTTGCGCGAATACGCACTCATGAGTGCAGCAGCCACGCGGCAGGGCAGGCCATAAATTCCCGCGCGGAATGAGAATTCCCGCCTGGAACCGTCTCCTCACATGAGAATTGCTTGCATTTCATTTCACTTGAGGAGACAAATTCACATGAAACAAGCAGCCTTGCTTTCGCGCGCCTTGCGGTTTTCGTCCTTTTCGCTCCTTTCGCCTGTATCTGCGGCGTGTCTGGTTCTGGCGGCGCTGACGGCCTTGCCCGCGCTGGCGCAGCAAAACGAAGCCCAGGCGCGAGAGGCCCGGGCGCGCGGCGCAAAAGGTGATGAAGCCCCCACGCTGCCCGCCGTGACGGTGCAGGCGCGGCAGGTGCGCGAGAAAGTGCAGGAGCTGCCCTTTACGGTGAATGTGCTGGATGAGGCGCAGCTGGAGGAACGCCGCCTGACCAGCCTGGAAGACGTGCTGCGCGGCACGCCGGGCGTGGAAGTCAATTCCTGGGGCGGGGTGGAAAACGCCAACGTGCGCATACGCGGCGTCGGCTCGCTCTACCAGGGCAGCAGCGACGACAACTCGGTCATCGTGAACATGGACGGCGCGCCCGTGAGCGTGGGCAACGTGGGGCCGGGCACGCTGGATGTGGAGCAGGTGGAAGTGCTCAAGGGGCCGCAAGGCACGCTCTTTGGCCGCAACAGCACGGCGGGGGCCATCAACATCCGCACCCGCAAGCCGCAGCTGGGGCGCTGGGAGGGCAGCGCGCGCGGCGAGGCGGGCAGCAGCCGCCAGCATCTGGCCGAAGGCGTGCTGAACGCGCCGCTGGGCCAGCAGGCCGCTGCGCGCCTGGCGCTGCGCCACAGCGGGCAGGATTACTGGTACCGCAACACGCTCACGGGCCGCCCCGTGTCGCGCCCGCGCGATGAGGCGCTGCGCGCCAGCTTGCTGTGGCAGCCGCAGGCGGCCACCGAAGTGCTGCTGCGCGCCTCGCACCACGAATCGGGCCGCTACCAGAACGCGCTGCGCTTGCGCCACGGCACGGGCCGCTACAGCGATCAGGAACTGACCAGCGCCCATCCGCTGGACGGCAACTTCACCCGCACCGGCCTTTACACGCTGCAAGTGCAGCACGACTTTTCCGGCGCGCAGCTGACCTCCGTCACCAGCCACGAGCGCAACAAAGGCTTCAACATCAACATGACCGGGCGGGAAATGATGCGCCTGTACATGGGCGTGGACATGGACATGCCGCAGGTGCTGGGCTACAAGGGCGACTCGTGGAATCAGGACTTGCGTCTGTCATCGCGCCTTGGCAGCCGCGTCTTCTGGGTGGCCGGGGCCAACGCGCTGCGCCGCGACAGCCGCAACCTGGACGGACGCAGCTTCTCGGTGGATGCCGATGCGCTGTATGGCGAAACCACCTGGCCTGTGGGCGCCAGCGGCCTGAGCCTGACGGCGGGCCTGCGCCACACGCGCGAGCGCAAGCATTACCAAAGCACGCAAAGCACCCCGGCGGGCGTGGCCAGCGGCAGCGTGCGCGAGCGCTACACCACGGGCCGCGCGGGGCTGGGCTGGGCGCTATCGCCGCAAACCCGCGTTTACCTCACCTGGGCGCGCGGGCACAAATCGGGCGGCTTTTCAGGCTCCGACTTTTCCGACGGCGCGGGCGACGGCAGCTACTACCGCCCCGGCCGGGTGGACAGCGTGGAAGCGGGCCTCAAACACGAATCCGCCGATGGCCGCCTGCGGCTGGACGCTGCGCTCTTTCACAACCGCATCAAAGACGACCGCATGGCCGCCTTCAACCCCGCCACGCGGCTGACGCGCATGGTCAATGTCGATACCCGCAGCCAAGGCCTGGAAGCGCAGGCCCACTGGCGGCTGGGCGCGGGGCTGACGGCCAGCGGCGGCCTGACCTGGCTGCGCGCGCGCATCGCCAGCGGCGACGTCACCACCCCCATCGGCGTGGTGCGCAATGGTTACCGCTTGCCCGACGTGCCGCGCCTATCGGCCCTGCTGGGTCTGCAATGGCAGCGCCAGCTGACGGCCTTCTGGGGCTTGCGCTCGCCCGCGCTCAACGCACGCCTGACGCTGCGCCACATGGGCCGGCGCGCCGCCAACGTGGAAAACAGCTTTGATCTGGGCAGCTACCGCAAGCTGGACTTGCGCGTGGGCGTGAGCAGCGGCGCCGTCGAGGTTTATCTGTGGGCCGACAACTTGCTGAATGCCCGCTACGACCTCTACGGCTACTACATGGGCGGCGGCCTGCAAGGCGGCATGTCCGCGCGCGGGCGCAGCGCGGGCGTGGGCGCGGTGTATTTCTTTTGAGCGCCTGTTCAAGTCCGCGCACCGGAAACCAGCGCCCAGCGCTTCGCGGCAGACTGGGCCGCTTTCCCTCCGCCTTTGCGCTGCTGCCATGCCCCGTTCCCAACGCCCCTTGCACGAACCCACCCTGCTGGAAAGCCTGGCGCAGCACATGGCGCCGGGTGCGCTGCCAGCCGCCGTGCTGGACCGCCAGGCGCAAAGCCTGCACGTGCAGCACCCCCTGGGCCACAGTGCGCTGCACGCGCAAGCGCTGGCGGGCGGCAGCCTGCTGGCTTGCGGCATGGCTGGCCGCCTGCGCCAGCGCGCCGAGAGGCCCGGCACGCTGGACGACCCCTACGCGCCCTGCCTGGGCCTGACCGTCGCGCTGGCGGGCCGCATCCAGTGGCAAGACGCCCGTGGCCGCTGGCTGGACAGCGGCGCGGCCGGCAGCGTGCTCAGCCAAAGCGGCCCGCTGCAAGGCGGCTCGGCCTTGTCTGCGGGCGGCTTCTCGCACTGCCACGTGGCCGCCTCGCGCGCGCTGCTGGAGCGCTGGCTGGGCGCGCCTGACTTGCAGGGCCTGCACAGCCAGGCCGCCCGCTGGCTGGAGAGCTGCCTGCGCGGCAAGCAGCACACCGGCCAGCTCCAGCGCCACGGCCCGCTGCCGCCCGGCATGGCGCAAACCGCCGCCCGGCTTCAGAGCCTGCTGCTTTCCAGCCACGGCGCGCCCACGTTGGCGCAGGCGCTGCAAATCGAAGGGCTGACCCTGGCCCTCATTGGCCAGTGGCTGGAGCAGCCCGGCACGGATGCTGCCGCAAACCACGGCCCCATCGTGAGTGCGCCTGCTTCATTCAACGCAGCCAGCGCCCGCCGCCACGCCCGCTGGCAGCGCGCCGTGGACGACGCCGTGGACATCCTGCGCGCCGAATACGCCCGCGCCCCTTCCATTGCCGAACTGGCGCGGCGCGTGGGCCTGAACGAGTGCTACCTCAAGCGGCACTTTCGCCAGCGCACCGGCCTGGGCATCGCCGCCTTCGTGCGCCAGCAGCGCATGGCCTGTGCCCTGGCCCTGCTCGAAAGCGGCCCGTGCGCCGTGCAAGACGTGGCCCGCCACGTCGGCTATCAAAGCCTGGGGCACTTCGCCCGCGCCTTCCGCGCCGCGCACGGCTGCCTGCCGTCAGACGTGCGCGCGAACTGAAAATTTCCGGAAAGCCGCCTTGCCTGTCGCTGGCCGCCCGCTGCGGTCGGGGCGCGCGGGCGGATGATGGGTCGGTGAAACCCGCCCAAGGTTTGGCCGCAGGCGCGCAACAGCAGCGCTGGCGCAGGACAAGCAAGGATGAAGCTGCGCTGCTCATGCCGATTCAAGCCAGCTTGCTTTCGCCAGCGCGGCAGCTCCGTTCATCAGAAACAGGAGCATATTAAAGGGGCGAAAAATGGCTTCTGCGCTTTTTCCACTAGGACATCATGCTATAGATACAAGAGCGAAATCAGACCTGATTCCACAGGCGCCTTTGGCAGACGAGTCTGGCCGCTCGGCTGCCCTGAAAAGACCATGCCTGTGCGCAGTCCGCGAACTTTTTCGCCCGCTGGGCGACGAAGCTCCAAAATGTGCCTATAATCCCGATTTTCGCGCGGCTGTAGCTCAGTTGGATAGAGTACTTGGCTACGAACCAAGGGGTCGTGGGTTCGAATCCTGCCAGCCGCGCCACTTCTTCCAAGCCCCGCAAACGCCTTGTTTGCGGGGCTTTTTTCTGTTTGGAGCCTGGTTTTCTTTCATTTCTTCGCAGGCGCTGCAAAAAAGGAGGTTCGCGCATGTTCACCGGCATCATCACGGCCATAGGCCAAATCCAGCAAGCGGATCCGCTGGGGCAGGGCAGCGCCTACGGCGTGCGCCTGTCGCTGCAAACGCCTGCGGGCTACCTGGACGATGTGGCGCTGGGCGACAGCATTGCGCTCAACGGCGCCTGCATGACCGTGACGGCGCTGGATGCGCCAGCGGGCCGCTTCAGCGTGGAGGTGTCAGCGGAATCGCTGGCGCGCACCTGCGGCCTGTCAGCGCCCGGCCCGGTGAACCTGGAAAAAGCCCTGCGCGCCCAGGACCGGCTGGGCGGCCATATCGTCTCCGGCCATGTGGACGGCATCGGACAGGTGCGGCAGCTGGCGCCCGTGGGCGAAAGCTGGCTTTTGCGGGTGCTGGCGCCGCGCGAGCTGGCGAAATTCGTGGCCTACAAAGGCTCCATCGCCATCAACGGCGTGAGCCTGACGATCAATAGCGTGCAAGACACGGCCGAGGGCTGCGAATTCAGCATCAACCTCATCGCCCACACCGTGCAGCACACCACGCTGGGCCGGCTGGCAGCGGGCAGCGCGGTGAATCTCGAAATCGACACCGTGGCGCGTTACGTGGAGCGCATGCTGCCGGACTGGCTGCCGCAAAAGCAATAACCGTCTGCTGCCATTCGACCCGGGTCCGCGCGGACTGACGCGGCAATTGAACCAAGGCCAGCATGGGCATGGGCTGGCGCGGCCCTGCCGTGCGCGAGGATGTGGCTGAATCAGGGCTACGGGCCAGACGCAAAGCGCGCGGGGCCGTGCCCAGGCGCGTGAGCTGCCGCCCGAAGTTTCTCCGCCATTTGTTTTTCCCTTCGCAAAGGAAACCGTCATGAAGCTCTTTACCAGCAACACCTCGCCCTATAGCCGCATCGTCATGCTGGCCGCGCTGGCGCATGGCCTGGACGATTTGCAGCTGGCCTACGCCGATCCGTGGACCACGCCTGCCGAACTCACGGCCATCAATCCCCTGTCGCAGGTGCCGGCCCTGGTGACGGACGAGGGCGTGGTCATCGTCAACAGCCCGCTCATTCTTGACTTCCTGTTCGAGCGGCCTTTTCGCGGCGCGCGGCAGGCAGCGCTGGCCGGTTATGCCTTCGAGCTGCTCGATCAGGTGGTCAAGGCGTATTCGCTGGAGCGTTTCAAGCCCGCCCAGGGCGAGCAGCATCCGCACATCGAGCGCTCGCGGCAGGCCGTGGCCCGGGGCCTGGCGCATGCGCCGCTGCTCGATGCGGCCAGCGATGAAGTGGCCCAGCATGTGCTGGGCATGGCGTTTTCCTACGCCGAGCTGCGCCATCCGGCGCTCTTCAAGCAGTTTCTGAGCGCTGAAAACCAGCGCGCCTTCGCCCGCTACAACGAACGCGCCGACGTGCGCGCCGTGGCCATTGAGCAGCTTGAAAAACACCCGGCCGCGGTGGGCGAGCTGCGCCGCAGCATGCAGCAGGCTTGAGAGCTTGTTCAGAGTCTGGCCGCAAGAGTCAAAAGAGAGGATCGGGATGGCCCGCAAGGCCGCCAAGCGCCCGGGGCGGCGCTTTTCGCTCCTGCGGTCAGACTGTGAACAGGCTTTTAGCGGGCGGGGCCGGTTTCCACGCCCGCGCCGGGTGTGCGGCTCCATTCACTCCAGCTTCCGGCGTAGAGGGCGGGCGGCTCCAGGCCGGCCAGCTCCATTGCGATGATGTTGGGCACGGTGCTGACGCCGCTGCCGCAGTAGCAGACGGCGCTGGCGGCATCGCGCCCGGCCAGCAGGCGGGTGAATTCCTCGCGCAGGGCGGCGGCGGGTTTGAAGCGGCCTTCGGGCGTGAGGTTTTCGCCAAAGGGGCGGTTCAGCGCGCCCGGAATGTGGCCCGCCACAGCTTCCAGCGGCTCGGTTTCGCCCAGATAGCGGGTGGCGGCGCGCGCGTCGATGAGGGTTTGTGCGGGGCTGCCCAGCCGCGCGGCCACTTCGGCTTGCGTGAGCAGGCGGCGCAGCGGCGGCTTCAGCTCAAAACGGGTGGCGGGCTGCGGGCGGGCCGGGCCGCTTTCCAGCGCGCCGCCTGCGGCCTGCCAGGCTTGCAGGCCGCCGTCGAGCACGGCCACGGCGTCGTGCCCGGCCCATTTCAGCATCCACCACAGGCGGCCGCAGAAGTTCATGCCGTTGCGGTCGTAGACGACGGCTTGCATGTCGTTGGCAAAGCCGCAGCGGCCCAGCCAGCTGGCGAAGGCTTCGCGCGTGGGCAGCGGGTGGCGGCCGCCGCTGGCGGCGCTTTGGCCGGGCTGGGCGCTCAAGTTGCGCTCCAGGTGCGCCTGCTGGCTGCCCGCGATGTGGCTTTGGGCGAACAGGCGGTCGGCTTCTTCAGGCTCGAACAGGTTGAAGGAGCAGTCAAACACCATCAGTGGCGCGCCTTCGGCTTGCAGCTGCGCGAGCTGTTCGGCGGTGATGAGGCGGGTGTAGCGGTGCGTCATGGCGGTCTCCTGAAATAGGGCGGTGAAGGAAAGCGCTGATTGTGGGCTGCGGCCATGCGGGGCGGCTGGCTGCAAGCGCGCGGCGCGCGGCGCGCGGCCCGCGTCTCTCAAGGCAGGCTGAAAGCCAGCCAAGCGATACGGCGCAACCCAGGCGGATTCTTGGGGCATGACTTGAAGCCCCGCGCGGCGAAAAGGCGGCTGGCGCGAAGGCGCAGAACCCCGCGAGCCGGATGGGAAGGAAGGGCTGTATTCGCTCCTGTATCCATAGCGTGAGGTCCTAGTGGAATAAGCGCGGGAGCCGATTCAATGCCCCTGGATTTGCTCCTGTTTTCGACAAGCAGGGCTTCTGTGGAGGTGGGAGTGGGAGAGCATGCGGCCAGGTTTGCGCCTTGCAGCTCGTCCCGGTTTGCCTTTCGCTCCTTGCGGCGGGCCTCTGGGTAGGTTTCCGGGGCCAGGCGGCGGGCGGGTTTCTGCCCGCTACTCGATGCGCCCGATGGTCTGGCCCAGGGCCACGGTTTGGCCGGCGGGCACGGCGTGGCGCAGCACGCCGGTTTTGGGGGCGGTGACTTGCATTTCCATCTTCATGGCTTCCATCACGGCGATGAGCTGGCCGGCTTGCACGGCGGCGCCGTCGTCGGCTTTCCAGGCGTGGAGCGTGGCGGCGGCGGGGGCGGGGATGGCGCTTTCGTCTGCCTGCTCGTCGCTTGGCCCGCCAGCCTGCCCGCCCGGTTTGGCGCCCGGCTGCGCGCCGCTGGCGGGCAGGGCGGCCAGCAGGGCGGCGGGCAGGGCCAGGGTGTGGCGGCGGCCGTCGATTTCGATGGGCAGGCGCAGCAAGGCGGCGCTGGCCGGTTCGGGGCGGGCAGCGGGCAGGCTGGCCAGCTCGTCGGCAAAGCCGGTTTCGATCCAGCGGGTGTGCACGGTGAAGTCTTCGGCGTTTTCGGCGCAGAAGGCGGGCGACTGGAGCACGGCGCGGTGAAAGGGCAGCACGCTGGGCACGCCTTCGATGTGGAATTCGGCCAGGGCGCGGCGCGCGCGCGCCAGCGCCTGGGCGCGGGTGGGCGCCCAGATGATGAGCTTGGCCATCATCGAGTCGAACTGCGGGGCGATGAGCGAGCCGCTTTGCACGCCGCTGTCGACGCGCACGCCGGGGCCGCCGGGCGGCGCAAAGGCGGTGATGCGGCCGGGCATGGGCAAAAAGCCGCGCGCCACGTCTTCGGCGTTGATGCGAAATTCAATGGCGTGGCCGCGCGGGGCCGCTTCGTCAGGCACGGACAGGGGCAGGCCGTCGGCGATGCGCAGTTGTTCGATGACGAGGTCGCAGCCGGTGGTTTCTTCGGTGACGGGGTGCTCCACTTGCAGGCGCGTGTTCACTTCCAGAAAGGAGATGGCGCCGCTGCGGCTGACCAGAAATTCCGCCGTGCCCGCGCCCACGTAGCCCGCGCGGGCGCAGATGTCGCGCGCGGCCTGGTGCAGGCGCTGGCGCTGTGCGTCGCTCAGGAAAGGGGCGGGGGCTTCTTCCACGAGCTTTTGGTTGCGCCGCTGCAAGGAGCAGTCGCGCGTGCCGAGGATGGCGATGCGCCCGTGCGCGTCGGCCATGACTTGCACTTCCACATGGCGCGGCTGGTGCAGGTATTGCTCCACGAAGCATTCGCCCCGGCCAAAGGCGGCGGTGGCTTCGCGCACGGCGGAGTGATACAGCTCGGCCACTTCTTCCATGTGCCAGGCCACTTTCAGGCCGCGCCCGCCGCCGCCAAAGGCGGCTTTGATGGCGATGGGCAGGCCGTGTTCGCGGGCAAAGGCCAGCACTTGCTGCGCGTCTTGCACGGGGCCGGGGGTGCCGGCCACCAGCGGCGCGCCCGCTTGCTGCGCGATTTGGCGGGCCGAGACTTTGTCGCCCAGGCGGGCGATGGCTTCGGGCGGCGGGCCAATCCACTTCAGCCCCGCGTCGATGACGGCTTGCGCAAAGCGGGCGTTTTCGGAGAGAAAGCCGTAGCCGGGGTGCACGGCGTCGGCGCCGCTTTGGCGGGCGATGCCGATCAGCTTGTCGATGTTCAGATAGGTGTCGGCGGGGCGCTCGCCGTGCAGCGCCCAGGCTTCAGTGGCCAGGCGCGCGTGCGGCGCGTCGATGTCGGCGTCGGCATAGACGGCCACGGATGCCACGCCGTAGTCGGCGCAGGCGCGGATGATGCGGACGGCGATTTCGCCCCGGTTGGCGATGAGGACTTTTTTCATGAGAGGCAGATTTCCTGAAAAGGACTTTGTGCGCGAAAGCGGATGAGCGTGCCCGCAGGCAGTTGCGCGGCCAGATCGAGATGGTGCGCGGCCACGCAGCCCACGACGGGGTAACCGCCCGTGAGCGGGTGATCGGCCAGAAACAGCACGGGCTGCCCGTTGGCGGGCACTTGCAGCGCGCCCAGCGCCGTGCCTTCAGAGGGCAGCTCCGCGCCTTCAAAAGCGGCGGCGCGCTGCAAGGGCTGGCTGCCAGCCAGGCGCAGCCCCACGCGGTTGGACTGGGGCGTGACTTGCCAGGGCTGCTCCAGCAGCAGCGCCAGCGCTTGCGGGCTGAACCAGTCGGCGCGCGGGCCGAAGGTGATGTCCAGCCACACGGCGGCCGCATCACCCGGGCGGGGCAGGTGCGGCGAAGCGGCTTCGGGGTGCGCGGCCACGCTGGCCAGCGGGCCGTGGCGGCTTTCGCGGCGGCCCAGGCCAAGGCGCTGCCCGGCGGCCAGCGGCGCGGGGCCAATGCCCGCCAGCGTGTCGCTCGCGCAGCTGCCCAGCACGGGCTGCGCGGCAAAGCCGCCGCGCGCGGCCAGGTAGCTGCGCAGCCCCGCTTCAGGCGCGCCCAGCGCAAGGGTGTCGCCCGCTTGCAGCGCCAGCGGCGCGTGGCGCGCAGCGGGCAGGGCCGCGCCGTCTTGCCGCCGCAAGGTGAGCGGGCCTTCGGCGCCCGTGACGGCCACCACGGCAGGCCCCAGCGCGCGCACGGTGAAGCCGCCGTGCAGCAGCTCCAGCGCGGGCGCGTTGAAATGGTTGCCCACCAGCCGGTTGGCAGCCAGAAAAGCGCCCCGGTCCAGCGCGCCGGAGGCCGAAACGCCTTGCCCCGCCTGGCCGGGGCGGCCCAAGTCCTGCACCAGCGCCTGCAAGCCGGGGGCCAGCACTTCCAGCACGGGCGCTTCGCCATCGCCGCCCCCGTCTGGCGCGCAAGAGTCTGGCGCAGAAGAAGAAGCGGCCACGGCGCAGCGCGATGGCGTCCGCCAGCGCTCCAGCAGCTCGCGGCCCGCTTCGGTGGCTGCATCCACAAACTGCACGCGCTGGCCCGGTTGCAGCAGCGCAGGCGGCGTGCGGGCCAGGTCCCACATGGGCACTTCGGTTTGCCCGATCAGCTGCCAGCCGCCGGGGCTGGCGCGCGGGTACACGCCCGAAAAGCGCCCCGCCAGCGCCACGGCCCCCGGCGGAATGCGCGTGCGCGGGCTGGCGCGGCGCGGCACGTCAAACACCGCATCGCCCCCGCTCAAATAGGCAAAGCCCGGCGCAAAGCCCGCAAAGGCCACCTGCCAGGGCTGCGCCGTGTGGCGGGCGATGACTTGCGCTGCGCTCAAGCCCAGATGCGCGGCCACTTCGGCCAGGTCTTCGCCGTCGTAGCGCACGGGAATGTGCACCAGCGCCCCGGCCGCTTCTTCAGGCGGCGCGCCGCTTTCTGCTGCACTTTGTGCGGCACTTTCTGCCTTTTGCGCAATGGCGGCCACGGCGGCGGCCAGTTGCGCATCGTCCAGGCGCCACGGCTCGTAATGAACCAGCAGCGTGCGCGCGGCCGGAATGACTTCGGTCACGCCCTCGGGCGGGCCAGCTTGCAGCGCGCGCAGCAGCGCCAGCGTGCGGGGCAGATCGGGCAGCTCGACAAGCAAAGCGCCTGCGGTGACGGGGAGAAATCTCATGCTGGAAAGAAAGAAGATGAAATCGGGATAGAGCTGTTTCGCTCTTGTTTTGATAGCTGCCCGCGCTTGTTCCATGCGGACTTGCGGGCGATTTGATGCCTGAAACAGGGGGCTGAAACGGGCTACGCGTGATACGCCTCATCCGCCACGTCGGTTATGAACATGTGCCCCGGCGCGTGCGTGATGGCGAAGGGCACGCCCGAAGCCATCACCGCCGCCTGGGGCGTGACGCCGCAGGCCCAGAACACGGGCACTTCGCCCGCGCGGATGGGCACGGCATCGCCAAAGTCGGGCCGCTGCACATCGGCAATGCCAATGGCCGCCGGATCGCCCACGTGCACCGGCGCGCCGTGCACGCCGGGGTAGCGGCCCGAAATGCGGCAGGCATCGGCCACGCGGCTGGCCGCGATGGGGCGCATGGAAACCACCATCGGCCCATGCAGGCGGCCCGCCGGGCGGCAGGCGATGTTTGTCTTGAACATGGGCACGTTGCAGCCCAGCGCGATGTGGCGCACCTCAATGCCCGCCTGCGCCAGCGGCGTCTCGAACGTGAAGCTGCACCCGATCAGGAACGTGACCAGATCGGGCTGCTCGTTCCAGAACGCGCGCGCATCCGGCGTTTCTTCCGCCAGCCGGCCATCGCGCCACACGCGGTACAGGGGCAGATCGGTGCGCAAGTCGGCCCCTTGCGCCAGCACGGTTGTGAAGCTGCCCGGCTCAGTCACGTCCAGCACGGGACAGGGCTTGGGGTTGCGCTGGGCGAAAAGCAGAAAGTCCCATGCCCAGTCGCGGGGCAGGGCGATCAGGTTGGCCTGCGTCAGGCCGGGCGCCACGCCCGCCGTGGGCGCAACGAGGCCCTGGCGATAGGCAAGACGCGCGGATTGGGCTGGAGTCATGAAAAAAGCCTGAAAAAAAGATGGACGAATGAAAAGACGGAAAACAGACGCGCCGCTTGAACGCTTTAAAAAGGATAGCTGCCTGCGCCCATTCCACGGGGATTCCACGGGGATTCCACGGGGATTTCACGGGGGATCATGCGGCCTTGCGGGCGGACTACACCCTGGGGCCGGTGGGCGCGGACGAGGGCGGAGAACGCATTGGCCGTGTTTCAGGCATGGTTTTCGTGCCTGGCGCGGATGGCGCCCTGTCCCTGGCCAGCGAATGGGTTGCTCTTGCCAAAATGGGCAAGCCGTTCCATTTTGAAAGCAGGAATGAGCGTTTCAATACCGTTATCGACATGGTGATTTCGCCCATGACGAAGGAGCAGGTGGAAGAAAAAATCGGCGGCAAGATTCCGGAATCATCGTCTTGCGATACGGCGTCAGATTTGACGGCGCATGATCTTCTCAAAAGCAATGAAGACAATTGCTGCGAGAAACAATGCGGTTCCGGCACGAAGGGAATACGGTGCTGTGGCGGTATCGGATGCTGCAATTTCCGGCAGGAAGAAAATTGCTGATGCCTGCGCAGATAATCAGAAAACCGTTTTTCCAAAAAAGGCCCCGTTTTTATTTGACGGGGCATTTTTATTGATGCGTTTCAAGTGGCGTTTCTCACGCGAACGCCTTCAATTCAACCCCCGCTTCCAGTAGCGTTTGGCGCACCTGGCGGGCCATGTCCACGGCGCCGGGGCTGTCGCCGTGCACGCAAATGGAATCGGCCTGTATGGGGGTGAGCGTGCCGTCGATGGCTTCCACCACGCCGTGCTGCACCAGGCGCAGCATGCGCGCGGCCACCTGGGGCGCGTCGTGCAGCACCGCGCCGCTTTGGCGGCGGTTGACCAGCGTGCCTTGCGGGGTGTAGGCGCGGTCGGCAAAGGCTTCGGCCACCACGCGCAAGCCCGCCGCTTGCGCCCAGCCCACCAGGGGCGAGCCAGCCAGCGCCACCAGCGCCAGGCCGGGATCAATGGCGCGGATGGCTTCGATCACGTCCGCCGCCTGGCGCTCGTCGTGCGCGATGGTGTTGTAGAGCGCGCCGTGCGGCTTGACGTAGCGCACCTGCGTGCCGGCCACGCGCGCCAGCCCTTGCAGTGCGCCAATCTGGTAGATGACATCGGCGCGCAAATCGGCGCTGGCCACGTCCATGTTGCGGCGGCCAAAGCCGGCCAGATCGGGGTAGGCCACGTGCGCGCCCACGCTCACGCCGCGCTCGGCGGCGGCGCGCAGCGTGCGCAGGATGCCCGCCGCGTCGCCCGCGTGAAAGCCGCAGGCCACGTTGGCGCTGGTGACGATGCCGAGCATGGCCTCGTCATCGCCCATGCGCCACGCGCCCAGGCTTTCACCCAGGTCGCTGTTCAGATCGATGTGCGCCATGCCTTATCCCATGATGAATTTGAAAACGCCGCCAAACGATTTGTAGCCCATGTACCAGGTCAGCAGGCACACGGCCGAGCCCAGCGCCAGCAGCGGGCGTGAATAGGTTTTGCCGCCCAGCAAATCAGGGCGCGCCCAGCCGACGTACATGAAGAGCGTCATGCCCAGCGGCAGGATGAGGCCGTTGAAGCCGCCCGCAAACACCAGCAGCGCCGAAGGCGCTTTGCCCAGGCCCAGAAACACGGCCAGCGACACCAGGATGAACACCACCGTGGCCTTGTTGCGCGCACTTTCCGAAATGCCGGGCCTGAAGGCCGTGAGGAAAGACATGGAGGTGTAGGCCGCCCCGATCACGCTGGTGATGGCCGCCGCCCACAGCACCAGGCCGAAAAAGCGCAGGCCCAAATTGCCCGCAGCGGCCTGAAAGGCTTGCGCCGCCGGGTTCGCGCCCTTGCCGGAGATGTCGATGACCACGCCGCCGCTGACCACGCCCAGAATGGCCAGAAAGAGCACGTAGCGCATCACGCCCGTGACGGCAATGCCGTTGAGCGCGCCGCTGGTGACGGCCTTGAGGTTTTCCTCGCCCGTCATGCCCCGGTCCAGCAGGCGGTGCGCGCCCGCGTAGGTGATGTAGCCGCCCACCGTGCCGCCCACGATGGTGGTGAT
Source organism: Ottowia sp. oral taxon 894 (assembly GCF_001262075.1). Lineage (GTDB taxonomy): Bacteria > Pseudomonadota > Gammaproteobacteria > Burkholderiales > Burkholderiaceae_C > Ottowia > Ottowia massiliensis. The sequence goes on from NZ_CP012073.1 coordinate 1,973,514, forward strand.
CATCACCCAGTCCACCACTTCAGGCATCACGGTCTGGCGCAGCGCCTCGCCCACGGGCGGGCCGGAGACGATGGCCACATACACCGTCAGCGCAATCATCAGAATGCCCAGGAAGATGATGAGCTTGTCCACAGCCATGCCCGCGCGCCTGGAGGCGAAGATGCCCAGCGCGATGGCCGCGCTCAGCGCCCCGCCCCAGGCTGGCGGCAGGCCCATCAGCGCGTCCAGCCCCAGGCCCGCGCCCGCGATGTTGCCCACGTTGAAGACCAGCCCGCCAAACATCACCAGCAGCGCCAGCACGTGCCCGCTGCCCGGCAGCGCCGCGTTGGCCAGCGAGGAGGCATCGCGCCGCGCCAGCGCCACCATGCGCCAGATGTTGATTTGCACCACGAAGTCAATCAGCACCGAAGCCAGAATGCCGAAGGCGAACGCCGCCCCCAGCTTGGTGGTGAATGTGGCTGTTTGCGTGATGAAGCCGGGGCCGATGGCCGAAGTGGCCATCAGAAAAATGGCGGCGATGATGGACGAGCGCCGCGAGCGAATGAACTCGGTCGGCTCGCTGGACGCAGACGCCGACGGTTGGACGGACGCTGCGCACGCGTTGGAATCTGCGGAAGGCAGGCTCATGGCGGATTGCTCCTGTTGCTGGGGCCAAAAAGCGCACGGCAGCGCCAGCTGCGGCAGCAAGGCCCCGCGAGCTGGCTCCCCGCGCAAAAACAGGCGCGGATTGTTGGGGCGCAGCGCCGCCGTGGCGCATGGGGATTTCCCTCTCGGGAATTACCCTGCCAAGGGATTTCCGCCGCCCGGCGGCAAAAGCGTGCGGACGGAACCTGGCAGGCAGGCGTTGCAGACGAGGCATTGCAAGCCAAATCGCCCGCAAGTCCTGGTGGAATGGGCGCGGGCAGCTATGGTTTTTGCAGCAAGCGGGCAGCCGCCTAGAATCCGCCGCGCCCATGCCTTCCCATGCTTCTTCTTCTGCTGGCGCTGCTGGCCACGCCCAGGGCAGCGAGCGCGTCATCAAGAAATATCCCAACCGCAGGCTGTATGACACGCAGGCGTCTGCCTACGTGACGCTGGCGGACGTGCGGGCGCTGGTGATGCAGCGCGCGCCGTTCGTGGTGCGTGACGCGCGCACGGGCGAAGACCTCACGCGCAGCATCCTGCTTCAGATCATGCTGGAGGAGGAAGCGGGCGGCGCGCCCATGTTCAGCGAGCAGCTGCTGGCCAATCTGATCCGCTTTTACGGCCACGCCATGCAGGGGCTGATGGGCGCGTATCTGGAGCGCAGCATTGACGCCATGATGGATGTGCAGGCGCGGCTGGCCGAGCAGGCGCAGTCGCTCTCGCCCGAGAACTGGCGTGCGTTCATGCAGCCGGGCGTGATGGGCGGCTATTTCGGGCAGTCGCAGGCGCTGCTGGCGCACATGCAGCAGCAGATGCACGCGCAGGCCGGGCAGGTGCTGGGCGCTTTCGGCCTGCGGCCCGCTTCTTCCACGATGACACCCGACAAGAATGACCACGACGACCTCCCCGACTGAATCCGCTCCAGGCCCCGCCCCGCGCGTGGGCTTTGTCTCCCTGGGCTGCCCGAAGAACCTGACGGACTCGGAACTCATCATCACCCAGCTCTCCGCCGAAGGCTACGTGACGGGCAAGTCGTTCGAGGGGGCTGACCTGGTCATCGTCAATACCTGCGGCTTCATCGACGAAGCGGTGAAGGAAAGCCTGGACACGATTGGCGAGGCGCTGAACGTCAATGGCAAGGTCATCGTCACCGGCTGCCTGGGCGCGCGCAAAACGGTCAATGCCCGGCCGGGCGAGGAAGACAACCTGGTCAAGAGCCTGCACCCCAGCGTGCTGGCCGTGACCGGCCCGCAGGCCACGCAGGAAGTGATGGACGCCGTGCACCAGCACTGCCCCAAGCCGCACGATCCGTTCACCGACCTGGTGCCGGGCACGCCGGGCGTGGTGGGCGAGGCGGGCGTGAAGCTCACTCCGCGCCACTACGCCTACATCAAGATCAGCGAGGGCTGCAACCACCGCTGCACGTTCTGCATCATCCCTTCCATGCGGGGCGACCTGGTCAGCCGCCCGATTGGCAACGTGCTCAAGGAAGCCAAGGCGCTGTTTGAAGGCGGCGTGAAAGAGCTGCTGGTGGTCAGCCAGGACACCTCCGCCTACGGGCTGGACGTGAAGTACCGCACGGGCTTCTGGGAGGGCCGCCCCATCAAGACCCGCCTGCTGGAGCTGGTGCAGGCGCTGGCCGCGCTGGCCGAGCCGCACGGCGCCTGGGTGCGGCTGCATTACGTCTACCCCTACCCGCACGTGGACGACGTGCTGCCGCTGATGGCACAGGGCCGCGTGCTGCCGTATCTGGACGTGCCTTTCCAGCACAGCCACCCCGACGTGCTGCGCCGCATGAAGCGCCCGGCCAGCGGCGAAAAAAACCTCGAGCGCATCGCCCGCTGGCGCGAGCAATGCCCGGAGCTGGTCATCCGCTCCACCTTCATCGCCGGTTTCCCGGGCGAGACGGAGGCCGAATTCCGGCATTTGCTCGACTTTGTGCGCGAGGCGCAGATTGACCGCGCCGGCTGCTTCGCCTACAGCCCCGTGCAGGGCGCGGCGGCCAATGAACTGCCGGGCCAGCTGGCCGCCGAAGAGCGCGAGGAGCGCCGCGCCCGCTTCATGGCCGTGGCCGAAGAAGTCTCCTCTGCCCGCCTGCGCCGCCGCGTGGGCAGCGTCATGCAGGTGCTGGTGGACTCGGCTCCCGCGCAGGGCCGGCGCGGCGGCGTGGGCCGCAGCTACGCCGACGCGCCCGAAATCGACGGCGTGGTGCGCCTGCTGCCGCCCGAAAAAATCAGCAAGACGCTCAAGGCGGGCGCGTTCACCAAGGCGCGCATCGTCGCCGCCGAAGGGCATGACCTGGTGGGCGTGCCGATCTGAACCGCAACACGAAAGGGCAGAAACCATGAAGCTGGCGACCATCCACAGCGAACTCAATCCGTGGGATGCGCGCATCGTGTGCAACCTGCTGCGCAGCGAAGGCATGGCGGCCACGCTGCTGGGCGAGCACCACGCCACGGCCGACCTGCTGGTTTCGCCCGCGCTGGGCGGCGTGCGCGTGCAAGTGCCCGCCGAGCAGGCCGAAGCCGCCCGCGCCCTTGTCGCCCGCTGGCAAAGCGGCGAATTCGGGCGCGCGCTGGAAGATCAAATGAAGGACGAAGCGCCGTGAACGCGCCGCAAGCCGCTCCGAAAGGAAAAAGAGCCATGCCCGCTCGCCAAGCCCTCCGCAAGGCCCGCCTGCTGGCCATGCTGGCGCTGACGGCTGCCAGCGCCCTGGCGCAGCCAGCGGCATCGCCCCAGGGCGCTTGCACGCCCGAAACCTGCACCCTGCAAGACTTCGAGGCGGCCCGCGCCGTCACCGAAACGCTGTATGGCGACGTGCTCACCGCGCTGGCCGCCCATGAGCGCCCGGCCCTGCGCAACGACCAGAACCAGTGGCGGCGCGCCGCCCGCCAGCACTGCAACCGGCTGGCCCCGCTGCGCGGCGAGGCCGGGGCCCCGGGCAACAGCCGCCACCACGCCTGCATGATCCAGCAGCACATGGAGCGCCGCCAGGCGCTGCGCCACTGGCTGATGAATGGCTACATCGTTGATTGAGCGCGAAACCGCCGCCCGCCTGCGCCGTCCAGCCGGGCCGGACGGCAGGCGCACAAGATCAGAAAAAGGAGCAAATTTGAGCCTGCCAAAAACGGCGCCTGCGCCCTTTCCACTAGGACATCATGCTATTGATACAGGAGCGAAAATGCCCCCCATCCATGCAGCCGTTGCCAAGCAAGAAAGCGGGCCGCTGCAAACGGCCAGCGGCGGCAATCCGGCGCTCGATCCACGGCCTCCAGCATGGCCATGCGCCTGGCGGCAGACAAAAAAAGCCTTGCGATGGGCAATGCAATGGGCAAAAAAAAGCCTTGCGGTTTTTGCCGCAAGGCTTCATGTGTGGTGCCCAGGAGAGGACTCGAACCTCCACGGAGTTACCCGCTAGTACCTGAAACTAGTGCGTCTACCAATTCCGCCACCTGGGCGTTTCAGGGAAAGCGCGAATTCTACAGCATAAAAATGAAAACAGACAAAACACGCATGAAAAATGAACTGGAAGGCTCTGTGCAGGGCCACCGCGACGGCCACGGCTTCGTGCTGCGCGACGATGGCGGCCCTGACCTGTACCTGCCGCCCGCGCAAATGCGCGCCGTGCTGCACGGCGACCGCGTGCGCGCCGCCGTGACGCAGTTTGACCGCAAGGGCCGCGCCGAAGGGCGGGTGCTGTCCATCATCAGCCGCCCGCCGCGCCCGCTCATCGCCCGCCTCGTGCGCGAAAGCGGCGTGTGGCTGGCCCGGCCGGAAGACCGCCGCTACGGGCAAGACGTGCTGCTTGAAAAACGCGGCATGGGCCGCGCGCGCGAAGGGCAAATCGCCGTCATCGCCTTCACGGGCGAGCCGGCGCTGCATGCCCAGCCCACGGGCCGCGTGACCGAAGTGCTGGGCGACGCGGACGACGCGGGCATGGAAATCGAAATTGCCGTGCGCAAATTCGGCGTGCCGCACGAGTTCTCCCCCGCCGCGCTGGCGCAGGCCCAGGCGCTGCCAGACGCCGTGCAGCCCGCCGAGCGCAAAGGCCGCATTGATTTGACCGATGTGCCCTTTGTGACCATCGACGGCGAAGACGCCCGCGACTTTGACGACGCTGTCTATTGCCAGCCCGCCGTGGCGTCAGGCCGTGGCAAGCGGCCCAATGGCTGGCGGCTGCTCGTGGCCATTGCCGACGTGAGCCACTACGTGACCAACGGCGACGCGCTCGACGCGGACGCCTTCGAGCGCGCCACCAGCGTTTATTTCCCGCGCCGCGTCATCCCCATGCTGCCGGAAAAACTCAGCAACGGCCTGTGCTCGCTCAACCCGCAGGTGGACCGCCTCGCGCTCGTGTGCGACATGCTGATTGACCGGCAAGGCGCCATCACCGCCTACCAGTTCTACCCCGCCGTCATCCACAGCCACGCGCGCCTGACCTACACGCAGGCCGCCGCCTGGCTCGCAGGCGAGACCGGCGGCGCCACGCCCGGGCAGCAAGCCCTGCTGCCCCAGCTGCAAAACCTCGCCAGCGCTTACCGCGCACTGCTGGCCGCCCGCCACGCGCGCGGCGCGGTGGAGCTGGACAGCGTTGAAACCCAAATCGTCTGCGACGAAGCGGGTCGCATCACGCAAATCCTGCCGCGCGAGCGCAACGACGCGCACCGCCTGATTGAAGAAGCCATGCTCGCCGCCAACGTCTGCGCCGCCGACTTCATGCTCGAAGGCAAGCGCGAGGGCCTTTTCCGCGTGCACGACGCGCCCCCGCCCGACAAGCTCGCCACCTTGCGCAGCTACCTGGCCGCCCTGGGCGTGCGCGCCGCCGTGCCTGATGAGCCGCAGCCTGCCGACATCCAGCGCATCGCCGAACAAGTCGCCGCCCGGCCCGACGCCGCCCAAATCCACGCCGTGCTCCTGCGCTCCATGAGCCAGGCCCTCTACACCCCCGCCAACAGCGGCCACTTCGGCCTAGCCTACCCCGCCTACACGCACTTCACCAGCCCCATCCGCCGCTACCCTGATTTGCTGGTGCACCGCGTCATCAAAGCCATGCTCGCGGGCCGCAAATACGCCCTGCCCAAGCTGCCCGCGTTTGGCGAAGCGCATGAAAAACTCCGCCAGCGCCTGCAAAAAAACGCCCGCCCGGCCAGCGCGGCGGAAAACCTCCCGCGCAAAACCGCCAAGGCCCATCAGGCCTGGGAAGCGGCCGGACTGCATTGCAGCGCGTGCGAGCGCCGCGCCGACGAAGCCAGCCGCGACGTGCAAGCCTGGCTCAAATGCCAATACATGCAGCAGCACCTGGGCGAAGTGTTTGAAGGCACGGTCAGCGCCGTCACCAGCTTTGGCCTTTTCGTCACCCTGAAAGACCTTTACGTGGAAGGGCTGATTCACGTCTCGGAACTGGCTGGCGACTACTACCGCTTTGACGAAGCCCGGCAAGAGCTGCGCGGCGAGCGCAGCGGCACGCGCTACACCCTGGGCCAGCCGCTGCGCGTGCAAGTCGCCCGCGTCGATCTGGACGGCCGCCGCATCGACTTTTGCCTGCCTGCCGCCAGCGCAGACGGGCCGCCCGCGCCCGCTGACGCGCCCGCCGGCCGCAAAACCGCCCGCCCCGCCGCCGCCAAGACAGACCGCAAGCCCAGGGCCGCAAAAGCGGCCAAAGCGGCTAAAGCGGCCAGAGCCGCCAAGCCCCGGGCCGCCCGTTCTTCCGCACGCTCCTCATCAGGCAGGCGCTGAATCCGGCCTGGCGGGCCACCGGGAGTGCTCTGGCGCGTTTATTCCTGAACCCATGAAACGGATAGCAGGCATTCTGTTTAACTGCTTCCGTCAAAGTAATGCCAACCCGCTTTCAATCTGCACAACCTTTTCCATGCCAGGAGTATAAAGTGTCATTTACCACGATTATTTATGCCCACCCATACGATGAAAGTTTCAATCACGGCATTTTGCAGCGTGTGCGGCAGCTACTGGATGGAAAAGGAGAAAAATATCAGCTGATTGATTTGTATGCGGACGGTTTCAACCCCGCCTACACTAAAGAGGAACTTGCCTTGTTTAACCAGGGGAAAGCCTTGGATCCGCTCGTTTTGCGTTATCAGGAAATCTTGAAAACAACCAGCCGCCTGATTTTCATCTTTCCTGTCTGGTGGGCGGATATGCCGGCCATTGTCAAAGGATTTGAAGACAAGGTTTTTCTCAAAACATTGGCTTACGTTCCCACCGCCACAGGCTTGAAAGGCAATCTGACTCACATCAAGGAAGCGCTGGTCATCAGCACATCCACCGCCCCCACATGGTATCTGAAATGGTTTTGCGGCAACGGTATTGGCAAAGCGATGCTGGGCCACACCCTGAAAGGCATTGGTATTGCCAAACGCCAATGGCTCAACTTCGGCAATATGGACAAATCCACCGCCGAACAGCGGAAGGCATTCTTGGAAGATTTAAGCCGAAGCGTTTGATTTTCGAGTGGCTTGAAACAGGTAAAAGGCTGCCTGAAAACTGAAACCAGCCCGCAGCACGGGCAAAGCCGCCTGATTTCCATCCCCAAGGTTTACAGGCTGCTTTTGATATGCCGCTCACCTTATTACAAATGTGCCCGGCAATTAGTCAAATAGCACTCCGCCTGCGGTTTTCATTGCATCGTTTCAGATGAATGCAAGCAGCCGCGCTGCGCTGAAGCATTCGTTGGTCCTGCAGAAATGGAAGTGAACGCAGCCCAAGCACGCGCCCTCGAAGGAATCGCCTTCGCGGAAAAACGCCTTGATTGGTGCGTTTCGAGCAGATGAAGTCATGTGTTTTTTGCTGTGCTGCCGGTTGCCTGTGCCGTGGCGTTCCGTTGGGCTGGCACGATGGCGACCATTGCTGATGATCGGCTTGTCCGTGCCCACACCTGCGGTGAACACTTTGTGTCAAGATACTTTTTTTACTGCCCACGGCTCGCCCGGCCACCAGTCAAGCGTCAGCCAGACCACCGCGTCCATCCGCAGCCATTTTTTTCAATTCAACATCTTTGTCGTAGCCCTCTTTGACTACCGAACCTCTCCCTGAAGGCTGGCTTGAGATTGAGGCCCTTGACATGGACGCGCAAGGCATCGCCCGCCGCCCCGACGGCAAAGTCGTCTTCGTCGAAGGCGCGCTGCCCGGCGAAATCGTCTCTGCCAACGTGCACCGCAAGAAAAACAACTGGGAAGCCGCCAGCTTGCTGGCCGTGCACCGCGAAAGCAGCCAGCGCGTGCGCCCCGGCTGCCCGCACTTTGGCCTGCACGCGGGCGCGTGCGGCGGCTGCAAGATGCAGCATCTGGACGCCGCCGCGCAAGTGGCCGTCAAGCAGCGCGTGCTGGAAGACAACCTCTGGCGGCTGGGCAAAGTGCGCCCGGCCAACGTGCTGGCGCCCATCCACGGCCCCGCCTGGGGCTACCGCTGGCGCGCGCGCCTGTCGGTGCGGCATGTGGTGAAAAAAGGCGAAGTGCTCATCGGCTTTCATGAGCGCAAAAGCCGCTACATCGCCGACATGCGCTCTTGCGCCATCTTGCCGCCGCATGTGAGCGGCTGGCTGCTGCCGCTGCGCCAGCTCATCGCCGGCATGCACGCGCGCGACACCTGCCCGCAAATCGAAGTGGCCTGCGGCGATGGCGTCACGGCCCTGGTGCTGCGCCATCTGGAGCCTTTGAGCGAGGCCGACCTGGCGCGCCTGCGCGCCTTCGCCCGCGAGCAGGGCCGCCAGCATCCCATCCAGTGGTGGCTCCAGCCCAAGGGGCCGGACAGCGCGCACCGGCTCGATGAAGACGGCGAAGGCGGTGAAAGCGCCCCGCCGCTGGCCTACAGCCTGCCCGAATTCGGCATCACCATGCCCTTTCGCCCCACCGACTTCACGCAAGTCAATCCGCACATCAACCGCGTGCTCGTCAGCTGCGCGCTGCGCCTGCTGGACGCGCAGCGCGGCGAGCGCGTGATCGACTGGTTCTGCGGCCTGGGCAACTTCACCCTGCCGCTGGCCACGCGCGCGGGCGAAGTGCTGGGCATTGAAGGCAGCCCCGCCCTGGTGGCCCGCGCCCGCCAGAACCTGCAAGCCAACCAGCGCCCCGGCCTGGCGCCCGTGAGCTTTGCCGCCCGCAACCTGTTCGAGATGACGCCCGGACAACTCATGGCCGACGGCCAGGCCGAGCGCTGGCTGATCGACCCGCCGCGTGAAGGCGCTTTTGCCCTGGCCAAATCGCTGGCCGCCATTCATCAGGCGCGGCTGGGCGCAGCGGCAACAGCGGAAGCAGCAGCGGAAAACGCATCCGAAACAGCAGGCGAAAGCAGCGAAGCGCCGCCGCCCGTTTCAGCCCAAACCCTGGCGGCTTTTGCCAGCTGGCAGCCGCCGCGCCGCATCGTTTACGTCAGCTGCAACCCCGCCACCCTCGCCCGCGATGCGGGCCTGCTCGTGCACCAGGCGGGCTACCGTTGCCGCGCCGCTGGCGTGGTGAACATGTTCCCCCACACCGCCCACGTGGAAAGCGTGGCCGTGTTCGAGCGGGCGGCGTAAAGCGCAGCGGCGAGGGGGCTGAAAGAGCAGGGCAAGGGGCGAGCAGGTTTTTTGCTCCTTTATCAATAGCATGAGGTCCTAGTGAATACTGCGCAGGGCCTATTTTTCGGTCTATAAAATTTGCTTCTGTTTTTGATGCCTTCTGGCGCGTCCGGGCCGTCCGGAAACCTGCCTCATGACTGCTTCCGCCACGCCCTTGCCCCCCTTGCGAACCTACATGGTTGGCGGCGCCGTGCGCGACCGTCTGCTGGGCCTGCCCGTGCACGACCGCGACTGGGTGGTGGTGGGCGCCACGCCCGAAGACATGGCCGCGCGCGGCTTTGTGCCCGTGGGCAAGGACTTTCCCGTTTTCCTGCACCCGCAAACGCACGAGGAATACGCCCTGGCGCGCACCGAGCGCAAAAGCGCTCCCGGCTACCGGGGCTTTGCCGTGCAGGCCAGCCCCGCCGTCACGCTGGAAGAAGACCTGGCGCGGCGCGACCTGACCATCAACGCCATTGCCGCCCCCGCGAACTGGGCAGGCGATGAGGCCGCGCTCATCGACCCCTTTGGCGGCCTGCGCGACTTGCGCGCGGGCGTGCTGCGGCATGTGACCGATGCCTTCCGTGAAGACCCCGTGCGCATCCTGCGCCTGGCGCGCTTTGCCGCGCGCTTTCACGCCTTTTCCATTGCTCCTGAAACGCAGGCCCTGCTGCGCAGCATGGTGCAAGCAGGCGAAGCCGCCCATCTGGTGCCCGAGCGCGTGTGGCAAGAGCTGGCGCGCGGCCTGATGCAGCCGCGCCCCTCGCGCATGCTGCATGTGCTGCACGGCTGCGGCGCGCTGGCCGCCGCCCTGCCCGAACTGGCCGCGTCATACATCACCCACGGCCCGCGCCTGGAGCGCGCGCTGGACGAAGCCGCGCGGCTGAACGCCCCCTTGCCCGCGCGCTACGCCTGCCTGACGGCGGACATCGCCCCCGCCGCGCTTGCCAGCTTGCACGAACGCCTGCGCCCGCCCGCCGATTGCCAGGCGCTGGCCGACCTGCTGACCCGCCAGCGCCCGGCCATAGAAGCCAGCGCCGCGCTGCCTGCCGCCGCCCTGGTTGATCTGCTGCAAGCGGGCGATGCGCTGCGCCGCCCCGCCCGCTTTGAACAGGCCCTGCTGGCCTGCGAATGCGTAGCCCGCGCGGAGCAGGGCGGAAAAGAGGCGGGCTGCAAGCCCGGCGGGCCAGCCCCCTCCGCCGCGCCCTGGCCGCCCCGCCAGCGCCTGCTGGCCGCGCTGGCTGCCGCGCAGAGCGTGGACGCCGCCGCCATCGCCCGCCAGGCCGCCGCCAGCGGAGCCAGGGGCGCGCAGATTGGCCAGGCGCTGCGGGCGGCGCGCGTGCAGGCCGTGCAAACGCTGGCTGGTCTGGGCTGAAGCGGGCTGCCGGGCGCAGAGGCTCTGGTCATTGGCCAGCTGGCGGGCCGGAAACCAAAAAAAAGAGCAAATCTAAGGGGGCAAAAAATGGCTCTTGCGCCCTTTTCACTAGGACATCATGCTATGGATAGAGGAGCTGAAAATCCTTCCCGCATGGGCATTGACAGGCGCGTGGCCGAAAAAAAGCGCCGCGAGAAGCGGCGCTTGTGCGGTGGGCCAAGAGCGCGTCAGTGCAGATGGCGCGGCCTGCGCCCGCCGCCGTGGCCGCCCGCGTTGCCTGAACCGCCTGGGCTGCCGGAGCCGCCACGGGGGCGGCTCATGTCCAGCGAGCTGGTCAGGTCGTTGAAACGGTTGGCAAAGAGCTGGTCAATGGCATGCACCACGCCGCCCAGCTCGGCGCTGTCGAAATGGCGCTCCATCAGGCGCACCACGTCTTCCACGAGCAAGTCGCGCTGCACCTGCATGATGGCCTGCGGCGTGGGGCCGATGAACAGCAGCACGAAGTCATCGCGCGCCTCGCGGCCTTCGTCTTCGTCGTCTTCATCGAAATCCACGTCGTAGAACGAGACTTCGATAGGCGCGCCGTACTCGGCCAGGTCATTGAGGTTCATGCACAGGTCATCGAGCTGCTGGCGGAAGTCTTCGCCGCCTTCCACCGTCCAGCACATTTGCAAGGTGCGCGTGATGGTGTCGTAGCGGATGCCTGGCTCTTCCTCGTACAGGCTGGCTGCGCCGCCAGCCAGCGAGCGCGCGCCCGCGTACTGCCACAGGGGCTTGAGCGCCTCTTCAATGGCCTCCAGGCGGGTGCCGGGGCGCAGTTTCACATCGCCATGCACATGGATTTCAAAGGCATTGTCATTGGCGCTCATGGCGTTTTCCTTGGTTTGTGAAGGCGGTCGGGCCGGGCAGGCCCGCAGCGCGAAAGATTATGCCCGTGGGGGCTTGGCGCCTGTTCACGGCCCGTCCGTGGGTGCAAAAGGGCGGACTTGGACGGACACGGCCAGCCTCTGAACGGTTTTTTACTTGAGCAGGCGGCGGCGGTGCACGGCCAAATGCACGCCCAGCAGCAGCACGAACACGCCGCCCAGCGCCGCGTGCCCGCGCTTGGCCCCCGTGGCGGCCAGCGCCAGCGAAGCGCCCAGCGTGAGCAGCATGCCGCGCTTGGCCCAGCGGTTGATGACATTGCGCGCGGGTGCGTGATGCGGGTGTGGCGCTGGCGGCGCGGCGGGCACGCTCAGATGGGCCGCCCGCGCGGCGCTGGCGGCTGCGCGGCGGTTTTGCCGGGGCTGGCGCGGTGCAGGGCTGGACGGGCGGGCCGCAGCGCCTGCGTCATCGTTGGCGGCGGGCTGCAAGGCGGCTTGCACGGCGGCGGCCAGCAAGGCTTCGGCCTGCGGCTGCGGCAGCGTGGCCGCGTCGTAATGCAGCAGCAGGCTGCCCACGCGGGCATTGGTTTGCACGCGGATCACGCCCGGCTGCGCCTGCAAGGCGCTGCGCGCCTGGGCCAGCGCCCGCGCTTGCCGCAGCACCGGCCCGCGCAAGCGCACGCGCCCCGGCAGAGCCGAGGCCACGAGTGAATTCATGGAGAACTTTCAGGAAAAAAGGCGCGGATTGTAGGAATGGCCGCTCATTTGTGCTGGCGTGGCGCGCCTTGCCCGCGCTGGCGGCGCGCTTGCCGGGAAAGGAGGCTATTTGCTCCTTGAACAATAGCGCGATGTCCCCGTGGAAATTGCGCCAAAGCCGTTTTTCAGGCGCTGGATTTGCTCCTGAATCAAAAGCGAAACAGGAGCAGAAAGCCGGATAGGCGCGCCTTATCCGGCCAGCGCGGCCTTGACGGCGGCGGAGACGGCGGCCATGTCGGCCTTGCCCGCCAGGCGCGCTTTGGCTGCGCCCATCACTTTGCCCATGCCGGCGGGGCCGCTGGCGCCCACTTCAGCCACCAGCGCCTTGACGGCGGCGGCCACTTCTTCGGCGGACAGGCGCGCGGGCAGATAGGCTTGCAGCACGGCCAGTTCGGCGGTTTCCTTGTCGGCCAGGTCCTGGCGGCCCGCCTGGGTGAAGGCGGCGATGCTGTCCTTGCGCTGCTTGGCGAGCTTGTCCACGATGGCGGCGACGGCCGCGTCATCCAGCGTCACGCGCTCATCCACTTCCTTTTGCTTGATGGCCGCTTGCAGCAGGCGTATGGCGCCCAGGCGCGCGCTGTCCTTGGCGCGCATGGCGGCTTTCATGTCTTCAGTGATGCGTTCCTTGAGGGTCATTTTTCACTTTCGGCTTGTGGCGCGGGGCCAATGAAAAAAGGCTCGCTGAGCGTCCCCGGCGAGCCTTTTGAAAACGTGCGTGTGAGCCGTGCGTTCAGTACAGCTTTTTGGGCAGCTGCATGCTGCGCACGCGCTTGTAGTGGCGCTTGACGGCAGCGGCCTTCTTGCGCTTGCGCTCGGCGGTGGGCTTTTCATAGAACTCGCGGGCGCGCAGTTCGGTCAGCAGACCCAGCTTTTCGATGGTGCGCTTGAAGCGGCGCAGGGCCACGTCAAACGGCTCGTTTTCTTTCACACGGATGGTGGTCATTTAAATGAAGGTTTTCCATGAATGTGCGGCCAGCGGGCACGGGCCAGATCAGCTCCCGCGCCATGCGCCGCAAAAGTCGCCCCGCTTTCAGAAACTAGTATGTGGCCGCGGGGCTTTTGCCAGCAAAGCCGCGCATTATAGCCAGCCACGCCTCATTCAGAAACGTCAGGAGCAGGCGCCGCCTGCTGCGGCTTGCGCGGCGGCTTGGGGCGGGGCGGCTTGCTGGTGTGAATGATCTGCGTGGCCTGCGCCATTTCGCTCGCCGCCAGCAAAGGGAAGGCTTGGGCGGCGCGGTCCATGGCTTGTTCGATGCCGATGCGTTCATCCAGCGGCGGCTTGCGCAGCACCCAGGCCGCCACTTCCGCCTTGTGGCCGGGATGGCCAATGCCCAGGCGCAGCCGCCAGTAATCGCCGCTGCCCAGTTGCGCATGAATGTCGCGCAGGCCGTTGTGCCCGGCGTGGCCGCCGCCTTGCTTGAGTTTGGCCTCGCCCGCAGGCAGATCCAGCTCGTCGTGCGCCACCAGAATTTCCTGCGGCGCGATTTTGTAAAAACGCGCCAGCGCCGCCACGGCCTTGCCGGAGAGGTTCATGAACGTCTGCGGCTTGAGCAGCCAGACGGATTGCCCTTGCACGCTGGCGCGCGCCGCGTGGCCGTGAAAGGCGCGCTCGGGCGCCAGCGTTGCGCCCAGCTGGCGGGCGATCTGGTCAATCCACCAGAAACCCGCGTTGTGGCGCGTGTCGGCATATTCAGGCCCGGGGTTGCCCAGGCCAACAAAGAGTTTGATCATGGGCGGCGATTATTGTGGAAGCGCTGCTCTTGCAGCGGCGTATTTTCCTGGCCGGTTCCAGTCAGGATGGAGCCGGCCATGAGGTTTGAAATCTTCCGGCAGCATGTCTTGATTTCAGGCGCAGCCAAATTGAATGGGGCGATGGCGAGATTGAAATATATCTGGTGATTTTCTAAGGCCAGAAAGACGATTTGTCCGCCATGACGCGTGGCGCCTGATCTGGATAAATGCCTATTTATGTTGAGAAGAAAATTGGAAAAACCGTTTTTATTGCCCGGAGCCATTGAATGAACTAAATGGCGGTCGAATGATCAGGAAGGGCCGGTAAAAGGCTGATAAAAGTCTGTTGGAAAGCGGTTGAGCCGCGCGGCGCATGCACCATGCCGTTTTCGCGCAGATTACAGAGGCAGGGCAATTTCATTTGCCGCAGAAAGGGCGCGAGCGGATTTTCCGAAGGCGGATCAGGGTTTTCCTTAATGATGAATGAATATTCTGGTCGATATTCCGTGTATAATGCCCCGGACATTTTTCCCTGACCGAAGGCGCTGCGCGTCTTCACCTCTTTGCATGGCCCCGCAACAGGGTCATCACCCTTCGCCAGGGGCCGCGCGCCCCTGATTTCCCTTCAGCGAAAGGGCGCCGCGCCTGCCGGGCGCGGGCCGCTTTTTCGCGCCGGGCGCGGTTCATTGAGGGCTTGTCGAACCAGGGAATGGGCAATGGGTCTTTGGCCTTGCGCCTTTCGGCATCCCCTGGTCGGCCGCGCCGCCGACGACAAGGAGTGCGCCTCATGGCCAAGCAAATCCGCGTCGAGCATGTTTTCAAGGTGTTCGGCAACCATCCCCAGCAGGCGCTTGCGCTGGCGCGCGAAGGCGCGGGCAAGCAGCAGATTCTGGAAAAAACGGGGCAGTCCATTGGTGTGTTTGACGCCGATTTCACCATCGAGGCGGGCGAGCTGTTCGTCATCATGGGGCTGTCGGGTTCGGGCAAATCCACGCTGGTGCGCATGCTCAACGGGCTGATTGAACCGACGGCCGGGCGCGTGGTGATTGAGGGGCAGGACATCAACGCGCTGCCTGCCGCCGCCTTGCGCGCGCTGCGGCGCAAGGACATCAGCATGGTGTTCCAGTCGTTTGCGCTGATGCCGCACATGACGGTGCTGGACAACACGGCGTTTGGCCTGGAGCTGGCGGGCGTGCCGCGCGATGAGCGCCAGCGGCAGGCCGCGCAGGCGCTGGAGCAGGTGGGCCTGGGCGGCTGGGGCGCCCAATACCCGGACGAGCTTTCGGGCGGCATGCAGCAGCGCGTGGGGCTGGCGCGGGCGCTGGCGTCTGACCCGGCCATCTTGCTGATGGACGAGGCGTTTTCGGCGCTGGACCCCATCATCCGCGCTGAAATGCAGGGCGAGCTGCTGCGTTTGCAGCAGCTGCGGCGGCGCACCATCGTTTTCATTTCGCACGATTTGCAGGAGGCCATGCGCATTGGCGACCGCATCGCCATCATGCGCGACGGGCAGGTGGTGCAAATCGGCACGCCGGACGAAATCCTGCGCGCGCCAGCCAATGCCTTTGTGCGCGACTTCGTGCGCGGCGTGGACGCCTCGGCGGTGTTCAAGGCGGCGGACATTGCCCGCAAGCCGGCGGTGGTTTACGTCTCGCATCACGCCGATCGCGGCTGCCGGCCCGTGCTGGCGCTGCTGCAGGAGTCAGACCGCAGCCATGCCTACATCGTCAATTCGCGCCAGCAGTTTGAAGGCGTGGTGTCGCAAGACGCGCTGCGCGCCGCGCTGCACGGCCACACCGGCCCGCTGGGCTTGCAGCACGCCATGCTGGCGGATGTGCCGCTGATCGAGGCGGGCGCGCCCGTGGCCGATCTGGTGGGCCAGGTGGCGCAAGCGCCGTATGCCGTGCCCGTGGTGGGCGAAGCCGGGCGCTTTCTGGGCGCCATCAGCAAGAGCACGCTGCTGAAGTTTCTGGACCCGGGCACGCCGCCGCTGCCGCCGCAAGCCCCTCCCGCCAACGCCGACACGCAAAGGAGCGCCGCATGAGCGATACCCCTCTGAAACTGGATGCCGCCCCCCTTGCCAACGCCACTGGAGACGACCCCTGGCAGGCCGCCGCTTCCGCAGCCCCTGCCGACTGGCTGGACGATGCCTCCGATGCAGTGGAAGCCGCCGCTGGCGCCGGCCCTGCCGCTGCGCACGGCGCGGCCGACGCGCTGGCGGGCCATGCCGATGCGATCGAGGCCGCCATCAACCAGGGGCTGGGCTGGTTCGTGGAGCAGTTCCGCCCCTTCTTTCAGGCTGTGCGCGCGCCCATTGACGGCACGCTCGGCGGCGTAGAGCGCCTGCTGACCGGCACGCCCATGCCCGTGATGGCGGCCCTGCTGGGGCTGCTGGCCTGGCAGTTCGCAGGGCGCGCCACGGCCCTCGGGGCCGTGCTCTCGCTGGCCGTGGTGGCGGCGCTGGGCGTGTGGGAGCAGGCCATGGTCACGCTGGCGCTGGTGCTCACCTCGCTGCTGTTTTGCATCGTCATCGGGCTGCCGCTGGGCATCGCGCTGGCCGCCAGCGACCGCGCGCAGCGCCTCATCCGCCCGCTACTGGACGCCATGCAGACCACGCCCGCCTTCGTTTATCTGGTGCCCGTGGTCATGCTCTTTGGCATTGGCAACGTGCCGGGCGTCATCGTCACCATCGTGTTCGCGCTGCCGCCGCTGGTGCGGCTGACCAACCTGGGCATCCGCCAGGTGCGGCCCGACCTGATCGAGGCCGCCCACGCCTACGGCGCCTCGCCCATGCAGATGCTGCTGAAAGTGCAGCTGCCGCTGGCGCTGCCTTCCATCATGGCGGGCATCAACCAGGCGCTCATGCTCAGCCTGTCGATGGTGGTCATCGCCTCCATGATCGCCGTGGGCGGCCTGGGGCAAATGGTGCTGCGCGGCATCGGCCGGCTGGACATGGGGCTGGCCGCCGTGGGCGGCCTGGGCATCGTGCTGCTGGCCATCACGCTGGACCGCATCACCCAGGGCATGGGCCAGCCCCGCCGGGGCGTGCGCCACTGGTGGCAAAGCGGCCCGGCGGGGCTGATTGCGCGGCTGTTCCAGCGCTGACTGCCCGCTTGGAACAGGTTCTTACCCACCCCGTGAAAGGAAACGCTTGCATGAAACCGCTACGCCGCGCCTTCTTTGCCGCCTGTTTTGCCGCCAGCCTGGCGCTGGCTTTTGCGGCCTTTGCCGCCAGCGCCCGGGCCGAAGGCCGCCAGCCGGGCCAAGGCGTCAAGGTCTATCCCATCCAAAGCTCCATCGCCGAAGAAACCTTCCAGACCCTGCTGGTGGTCAAAGCGCTGGAGCAGCTGGGCTATGACGTGCAGCCCATCCGGGAAATCGAATACGCCACGGGCCACCTGGCCATCGCCAACGGCGACGCCACCTTGCTGGCCGCGCACTGGAACCCCCTGCACGCCGACTTCTACAAAAACGCCGGCGGCGACGCGCGCCTTTACCGCCAGGGGGCCTACTCCACCGGCGCCGTGCAGGGCTACCTGATCGACCGCAAAACCGCCGAGCAGCACCGCATCACCCACATCGACCAGCTCAAAAACCCCGAAATCGCCCGCCTGTTCGACGCCGACGGCGACGGCAAGGCCGACTTGACCGGCTGCAACCCCGGCTGGGGCTGCGAAGCCGTCATCGAGCACCAGCTCAGCGCCTACGGGCTGCGCGACACCGTCACCCACGTGCAAGGCGCTTACGCCGCCCTCATGGCCGACACCATCACCCGCTGGCGGCAGGGCAAACCCATCCTCTACTACACCTGGACGCCCTACTGGGTCAGCGGCGTGCTGCGCCCCGGCCAGGAAGTGGCCTGGCTGCAAGTGCCCTTTACCGCGCTGCCCGGCGAGCAAGCCGGGCAAGACACCCAGCTGCCCAACGGCAAAAACTACGGCTTCATCGCCAACCAGCAGCAAATCGTGGCCAACAAGGCATTTACCGACGCGCACCCCGACGCCGCCCGGCTCTTTGCCGTCATGCAGCTGCCCGTGGGCGACATCAACGCCCAGAACCTGCGCATGAAAGACGGCGAAAACAAGCCCGCCGACATCGAACGCCACGTGCAGCGCTGGATTCGCGCGCACCAGGCCACCTTCGACGGCTGGCTGGAGCAAGCCCGCGCGGCGGCCCGCTGATTAGCTCCTGATTACATAGCATGAAGTCCTAGTGGATACAGCGCAGAGCAGGTTTTAGAGCATCTGAATTTGCTCCTCTTTTTGAATCAGCCTGAAAGGCATATGAGCCGGTTCAAAGATTGTCTGTGGGCGTTCACTTGCGGAAAGGCAATGCTGCAAAACTTCTCGCTGCCCGGCCGCTCGTTCAGGCGGATGGCGCAGGAGCTGGCCTTCCTGCCCGGCTGGCATTGCGCGGGACAGATTGCTGCCTTCTTGCGCGTCTTCCGCCAAATCGGGGCGAGCCGCAAGGCGCGAGCAGTGAATGAATGGACATGCCCAGCTGAGTCCGTGGCGTGGTTTTGCTCTTCTATCAATAGCAAGACGTCCTAGTGCAGACTGCGAGAAACGGTATTTCGACCCTGCTGAATCTGCTCCTGTTTCGATATTGGACGGCGGGTTGGCCTCGATGAAATGCCTCTTCCATTCACGCTCTGATACACAGGGTAACTACTTAAAAGACGGGCTTCGCATTTTTTCGTTCAGACTCAAAACACCTGCGGCGCTTGTGCGTGAATCATCAGAACAAGCCCGCTTTCCGCTTTTCTTGACGGGCGCATTCCGCCCTTTTTTCATGTGAGGAGATGCACACCATGACCTTTAAGACCAAAACCAGCCTGATGGCCGCCGCCGTCCTGACGGCGATGATGCTGGCCGCTTGCGGCGGCGATGACGACGGCGGCGAGGTGCCCGTGCCCACGCCTAACCCCAACAATCCTTCCAACCCTTCTAACCCTTCCAACCCCAGCGCCACAGGCCGCATTGAGCCGTATGACCTGCCAGCCAAGGTCGAAGCCAAGGCAGCGGCCCGCAGCCGCCTGCCCGCGCAGGCGCCCATCGCGCAGGTGGACCTTGGCGCGCTGGCGCAAGCCAAGTCTGATGAGGTGCTGAACCAGAACAGCGGCCCCGGCGTGCCTCTGCAAATCGGCTTGGCCCGCCCTGCGCAGGCCACCGCCGCAGCGGGCGATTTCGCCGGCCTGCTGAACTGGACGCCCACGGCCGATGGCGCGCAAGTGGCGGCTATCCGCTTCACGTCTGACCAGGCCTACGGCGTGCGCTTGGGCTTGAAAGTGGAGCAGCTGCCTGAAGAGGCCGTGCTGCGCTTTTATGGCGACGTGAATGACGCCGCAGGCGGCGAAGTCGTGGAAGTCAGCGCGAAAAAAGTGCTGGAGCTGCTGGCGCTTAACCGGCAGGCGGGCGTGAAGGGCGACGAGGCCGTCACTTACTGGGGGCCTGACTTCGGCGGCGCGGCGACCACGCTGGAAATCGAGCTGCCCGCCACCGTCCGCACCACAGACGTGCAGCTGTCCGTCCCCTCGGTCATGCACAACGTGATCGACCCCGCCCGCGTGCATGACTTCCAGCTCAAGGGCGTCGGCGACGCCGGAAGCTGCAACCTCAATGTCACCTGCAACAGCGCGCTGTTGAACACCGAAAGCCGCGCCGAAGCGCAGATGAGCTTCGCCAGCGACGGCAAGCAATACGTATGCACCGGCACGCTGATGAACGACGCCAAAAACAGCGGCACGCCCTACTTCCTCACGGCCAACCACTGCCTGTCCACGCAGGCCGTGGCTTCCACGCTGCAAACGCGCTGGTTCTTCCGCGCCGCCAGCTGCGGCAGCGCCAACAGCATGTACAGCGGCGCGCGGCAGCTGAGCGGCGGCGCGCGCATGCTCTACGCATCGGCCAACACCGACACCGCGTTCATGCAGCTCAATGAACAGCCGCCTGCAGGCGTGCGCTATGCCGGCTCGTACTTTGGCGGCGTGGTTGGCCTTGAAACGGAAGTGACAGGCGTGCATAACCCGCGGGGCGATTTGCAGAAATACAGCATTGGCACTGTGAAAGCCTATGCCCGCCAGGTTCAAACGAGCCAAGGCACGGCCTTGCAGACCAGCGCCACGCCGCAGAACTTTTTGGCTGTGGTGTGGAGCCAAGGCACGACCGAAGGCGGCAGCAGCGGCTCCGGTCTGTTCCGCACCATTGGCAGCACCCGCTATGTCGTTGGCCAGCTCTTCGGCGGTGACGCCAGCTGCGCCAACCGCGAGGGCGGCGATGCCTATGGCCGCTTCGACCTGGCCTATAGCGCCGCTCTCAGCCGCTGGCTGAATCCGTAAACCGCAGCCTCTCCAAGGCGCATTGAAACGCCGCCACGGCCTGCCGCCGTGGCGGTTTTTTATCGGACAAATCATGTATTGCCCCCGCTGCCAAACCATATTGCTGCGCGCCGCCCGGCTGGAGGACGGCCTGGTTGGCGAAAGCTGCCAGAGCTGCCAGGGCGCGCTCGTGGGCCTGGCCCATTACCGTGACTGGGCGGAGCGCGCCCCGCTGCCGCAGGATGCCGAGGCCGGCGCCCCAGCCGCTGACGTGCAGCCCGTGCCCGATGGCCAGCGCGCCCTGCGCTGCCCCAAATGCAGCCGCCTCATGAGCCGCTACCGCATTGGCCACGGCGTGAGCAACGCACTGGATTTGTGCCCCGCCTGCGACGAAGCCTGGCTGGATGGCGGCGAGTGGCGTCTGCTGCGCGCGCTGCAATTGAGCCGCCACGTGCCCCGCATCTTCACGCAAGCCTGGCAGCACCGCATCCGCGCCGAGCAGCAGGCCCAGACCGCCCGCGAGCGCCTGCGCCAGCAACTGGGCGAAGAAGACGCAGCCAAGACGCAGGCGCTGCGCGAATGGCTGCAGGGCCACCCCAAGCGCAACCTCATCCTGCAATGGCTGAGCCGGCCTTGAGCGCCTGTTCATGATTGGGCCGTGAGGACGAAGCGCGGCCTTGGGTGGGGCCAATCCTGGCCTGCGCCGCATGGCCGTCAGCGGAAGGCTCAGGCGCGGCCAGTGGATGGCGGGCGGGGTTTTGGAGCCAGTCCCGCCCGCCAAGCCATGTCCAAAACAGGAGCAAATTCAAGGGGCTAAAACGCCCATCTGCGCAGTTTCTACTAGGACATCATGCTATGGATAAGGGAGCGAAAAAGCGCTGCTGATCCGCTCTCTCCCGCCCGTTCTTCCGCTTGCTCCAGCGTTTGCGGCCGGGCGGCGGGCAGGGCCGGGGCCGGTTTTCAGGCCAGCACTTCGTAGCCTTCTTCGCGGATGGCGGCGGCCAGCGCCTCGCGCGGCTGGCCGGATTCCACGCGCACGCTCTTTTGCGCGCGGTCGATGCTCACTTGCGCGGCGGCGTCCAACTGTTTGATGGCGCGGGTGACGGCGGCTTCGCAGTGGCCGCAGGTCATGC
The DNA here is from genome assembly GCF_001262075.1 of Ottowia sp. oral taxon 894. Taxonomy (GTDB): domain Bacteria; phylum Pseudomonadota; class Gammaproteobacteria; order Burkholderiales; family Burkholderiaceae_C; genus Ottowia; species Ottowia massiliensis. The sequence goes on from NZ_CP012073.1 coordinate 1,994,863, forward strand.
CCTCGACGGTGAATTGGTGTGTCATGGCTGTTTCCTTTCTTCTGGAGTTGCGGTGAAGTGTTGAAGATGAGACTGGCTGCGCCGCATTCAAGCGCGGCGGGCCGGGCGCTTTCATGCGCCGCGCCGCCGCACGCCAGCATGCGCTTGCTTGTCATTCATTTGCCGTCCAATCTGAATGACAACACGGTTTGTCCTTCATGGAGCAAGGGCAAGCTGCTTTGTCGTTCATGAAATCAATTTTTTGAATCACAACGCGGTTTGCTCTTGATGGCGCAAGCACAAATCGCGTTGTCGTTAATATGATTGCGTTTTTTAATGACAATGCAGGCCGCAGGAGATAAGGCATGCCGCTGGACTTCACTTCCGCCGTTCACTATCACTTGGGGCAGTTTCCGCCTGGTGCGCCAAATTACGCGCGATTGATGCAGGGGCTGCTGGACGCCACGGCGGCGCTGGCGCGCTATGACCAGATGCTGCGCGGCCTGCACAACAGCGAGCTGTTCGTGGCGCCGTTGCGCGGGCAGGAAGCGGTGGTGTCTTCACGCATGGAGGGCACGATCAGCACGCTGGATGAAGTTCTGCTGCTGGAAGCCGAGTTCGGTCATGGCGATAACGAGCGCGCTTCACGCGAGCTGCGTTCTGACGCGGTGGAAACAGCCCTCTATCGCCGGGCCATGAATACGGCGCAAGCCATGATGCAGGAGGGGCGCCCCTTGTCCGAATCGCTGCTCAAAAGCATGCACCGGCAGCTGCTTTCCTTTGGGCGCGGGGCCGGCAAGTCGCCCGGAGCCTACAAACACGAGCAGAACTACGTGGGCGAACGCGGAAGCGGCCAGGTGAGCTTTGTGCCAGTGGCGCCGGAGCATTTGCCCGGCGGCATGCAAGCGCTGTTTCGCCTGATGGATGACGAGGCCATGCCCGTTCTGCTGCGCACGGCGCTGGCGCATGCCGAATTCGAGGCGCTGCATCCGTTTGAAGACGGCAATGGCCGCCTGGGCCGGATGCTGATCACGCTGATGCTGTGGCGCGGCCGGGCGATTGCCGAGCCGCACTTCTACATCAGCCGCTACCTTGAAGACCACAAGGATGAGTATGTGCAACGCCTGCGCAATGTGTCCGCGCAAGGGGACTGGGACGGCTGGTGCGCCTTCTTCCTGGAAGCCGTGGCGCGGCAGGCCGAGGCGAATCTGGCCGCAGCGCAGGGCATCCGCGACCTTTATGAAGAGATGAAGCCGCGCTTTGCCGACGTGCTTGCGTCCAGGCATGCCGTGGCGGCGCTGGATTACTTGTTTGCCAATCCGGTTTTCAGCAACAGCCGCTTCATCCGCAACGCGGGCATCCCGGGGCAGACAGCCGCGCGTTTCAGCCGCGTGCTGCTGCAACAAGGGCTGCTGGAAACCGTGCGCGAGCCTGCCGGGCAGCGCCCAGCGATTTACCGCTTTGAGCCCCTGATGCGCAAAGTGCGGGTATAGGAGCTGGTTCAAAGTCTGGCCGCAAACCGGTTTTTGCCGCCGATCGCGCCCCGCAAGCTCTCTTTTTCGCTACTTTCTCGATAGCGGCAGGTCCCGTCAAACTGTGCGACAGGGGCGTTTTTGAGGGCTTGAAATCTGCTCTCACAAAAAGAGCGAAATGCGCGAAGCCTGGGGCCTGGTTTTCAGCGTTTTTTCAGTGCCGCGCGCCACAGCGTGGCTGCCAGGGTCAGGCCCGTCAGGCCCTGGGCCAGGGCGATGGCGCACCAGAAGGCCAGGGGCGAGCGCCAGGCGGGCCAAGGCCCCAGGCCGGTGAAGGCCAGGGCATGGCCCGTAGGCAGGCCCAGGCCCCACAGCAGCACGGCGTAGATGACGAAGGGCAGGGTGGTGATGCGGTAGCTGCGCAGCGCGAAGAGGCTGGCGGCCTGAAGGGCGTCGCCCAGGTGGTAGGCGGCCACGGCGGGCAGCAGCGCGGCCGCGGCGGCGGCAATGGCGGCGTCGCCCACATACAGCCGCGCGATGGGGCCTGCGGCCAGGGCGATCAGGCTGGCGGTGCAGGCGGCCAGCACGGCCGTTGCGGCCATGCCCACGGCGGCGGCGTGGCGCGCGCGGGCGGGCTGGCCCGCGCCCAGCCAGTGGCTGATGCGGGCGCTGGCGGCAATGCCCAGCGCCAGCGGGGCCATGAAGACCACGGTGGCCACGCTGGCGGCGATTTGGTGGCTGGCGGCGGCCAGCGCGCCCAGGCGGGCGACGAGCAGGGCCATGAAGGTGAACGAGGTCACTTCCACCACGACCGCCAGCGCGGCGGGCACGCCCAGGCGCAAGAAGGCGGCAAGCTGCCGCCAGTCGGGCCGCTCCGGCTTTTGCCAGATGGCGTAGGGCGCGTACAGGGGCCGCCCGCGCAGCAGCGCCAGCGCGGCGAGCATGAGGCCCGCGTAAACGGCCAGCGTGGCCCAGGCGCAGCCTGCCGCGCCTTGCGCGGGCACGCCCAGGCCGCCAAAGGTGAACCAGGCCGAAAGGGCCGCCTTGGGCAGCACTGCGCCAATTTGCAGGGCCGTGACCAGCCGGGGCTGCCCCAGGCTCTGGTTGAGCGTGCTGTAGAGGCGGAAAAACAGCGCGGGCGGCAGTGCCCAGGCTTGCACGGCCAGGTAGCGGCGCGCTTCGGCCTGCAAGGCCTCGGGCACTTGCGCGGCGTCCAGCAGGGGGCCGGGCATGAGCAGCACGGCCATGCCCAGCGCGCTGGCGGCGGCCAGCAGGTAAAGCGACTGGCGCACCGACTGGCCCAGCTGCCGCAGGCGGCCCGCGCCGCGCAGCTCGGCCCACACGGGCAGCAGGGCCTGCAACAGGCCCATCAGGCCCACCTGCACGGTCACGTAAACGGCCACGCTGACAGACAGCGCGGCCAGCGCGTCTTGCGAGTAGCGCCCGGCAATGAGCGTGTCGGCCAGGCCAAAGGCCACGGCGGCCAGCTGCCCGGCCAGCACCACGGCGGCGTGGCGGGCGATGGCGGCCAGCTCGCCGCCCCGGCTCCGGGCGGCGCTAGCGGGGCGGGCGGGGTGTTCAGGGGCGCGCGCCATGCTCACCTGCGCAGCCGCATGAAGGCATCGAATTCCCAGCGCCGCATGGCGAGCACGAGCGTATAGCCCTCGCGCGCGGCCTCGGGCAGCTTCTGGTCGGCCAGGTGCTGCTGGGCGAAGTCTTGCGCCACGCGCTGCAAGCGTTCCAGAAACACCGGCGCCAGGCTGCGGCTGACGCTGCCGTGCACCAGCAGCAGCCCTTCGGCGGGGCCGTCAAAGCCGCCGCTGTAGTAGTCCAGCGCCACGTTGTCGCGGAAAAAGTTCATCACCGGCCCGTGCGGCCGCCAGCGGAAGGCCTTGGCGAGCTTGAGGCGGTAGCGGTTGCCGGGCTTGAGATCGATGATGCCGATGCGGTCCAGCTGCGCCAGGCATTTCACGCATTCGGCCTCGGTCAGGCGGTAGGCGCCGGTCATTTGCTCCAGCGTCCACTGACTGAGCACGCAGATGGACACGAGCAGCAGCTTTTCGTCGGCCACCACGGCTTTTTCCTGCTCCAGCGTCAGCTCCTTGAGCAGCGGCTGCGCCTCGGCCACGCGGCGGGCCAGCTCGGCGAAGTCCAGCCGCAGGGCGCGGCAGATGGCGTCGATGCGCGAAAGCGGCATGTCGCCGCGCGCCAGCATGCGCTTGACGCTGGACTCGGCCAGGTTCAGCTGCCGCGCCAGATCGGCGTAAGTCATTTGCGCGGCCTTGAGTTCTTTTTTCAGGGCGGCGATGAGATCGGCGGTGGTGCTCATGAGTATTTGATTTTGATACCGCAGGTTCAGACTTGGCGTTCAAGTCGCAAATTTTGCGGCTTTTTGCGGCGTTCGCGCCCAGACTGCGCGGCATTCGCGGTTTTACCCGCTGTTTCATCCCCATCCAAAGGAACAAGCCATGAAACACCTTTCCACTGCCGCCGCCGAGCGCCTGACGCTGGGCCTGACGCTGGGTCTTGTGGCGCTGGCCGCGCTGGCGCCGGCCACGCATTTGCCCGCGCACTATCACCACTTTGCCGATCAGCGCGCGCTGGGCGGGCTGCCGTTTGCGATGGACGTGCTCACCAACCTGCCCTTTGCGCTGGCCGGTGCGTGGGGCCTGGCCTGGCTGCGCCGCGCCACGGGGCTGGCGCAGCCGCAGCGCATGCTGGCCGCGCTGTTTTTCGCGGGGCTGGCGCTGACGGCGCTGTGCTCGGGCATCTACCACTTGCACCCTGAAAACGCCGGGCTGGCGCTGGACCGCGCGGGCATGGCCGTGGCCTTTGCGGGCATCGTGGGCCTGGCGGCGGCGGACCGCGTGAGCGGCCGCGCGGGCCTGGCGCTGGCCGCGCTGCTTTTGGCGCTGGGGCCGCTGGCGGCCGTGTGGGACTGGCGCACGGGCAACATGACGCCCTGGGCCGTGCTGCAAGCAGGCGGCGCGCTGCTGCTGGCGCTGCTGGCGCTGCGCCGCCCACACAGTCCGTTCAGTCCGTTCAGTCCGGATGCAAAGGCTCACGCAGGAGCGCTGGGCTTTTCCACGCTGGGCGTGCTGGGCATCTACGCCCTTGCCAAGGCGCTGGAGATGGGCGATCACGCGGTGTTTCACGCGCTGCATGGCGTGATTTCAGGCCACAGCCTCAAGCACGTGGCCGCTGCGGCGGCGGCCTGGCCGGTGCTGGCGGCGCTCAAAAGGCTGCACGGGCGCAGCTTGACACACTGACACAATCCGCGCGCTCCGGATACACGCTTTCAACCCGCCAGAACTTCAAAAAAGATAGCTGCCCGCGCCCATTCCACAAGGGCCAGGGGCCGGTTTGGCCCCGCAAACCCAGCCTGCGGCAGCGCTTCCGACCGATTCAGATTTCCTGCAAAAAAATGAGCCATTCCAGCCAGTTCGGCCTTCTGGCCCAGCGCCGTTTCGCCCCGTTTTTCTGGACGCAGTTTTGCGGCGCGGCCAATGACAACCTGTTCAAGTTCTCTTTCACCGTGATGGCCACCTGGCAGCTGGGCGCCGCGTGGCTGCCGCCTGACATGGCGGGGCTGGTCATCGGCGCGGTGTTCATCCTGCCGTTTCTGCTGCTGTCGGCCACCAGCGGGCAGCTGGCCGACAAGTTCGACAAGCGCGCGCTCATCGTGTGGATCAAGCGGCTGGAAGTGGCCGTGATGCTGCTGGCCGCCGTGGGCTTTTGGCGGCATGACGCGGCCTTGCTGCTGGGCTGCGTGTTTCTGATGGGCGTGCATTCCACGCTGTTCGGCCCCGTGAAATACGCCTACCTGCCCTGCCATCTGAATGAGAGCGAGCTGACGGGCGGCAACGGCATGGTGGAGATGGGCACTTTCGTGGCCATCTTGCTGGGCAGCGTGGCAGGCGGCCTGCTGGTGGCGCTGCCTGATCACGGCCCGCAGTACGCCGCGCTGGCCTGCCTGGCGCTGGCGCTGCTGGGGCTGGCCGCCTCGCACGGGGTGCCGCCCACGCCGGCGGCCGCGCCGCAGTTGCGAATTTGCTGGAACCCCGTGGCCGAAACCTGGCGCAATCTGGCGCTGGCCAGGCAGCAGTGGCCGGTGTTCATGGCGCTCATCGGCATTTCGTGGATGTGGTTCTTTGGCGCGGTGTTTCTGGCCAACTTTCCGGCCTTCGCCAAAGAGTCGCTGCACGGCAGCGAGCAGGTGGCGGCGCTTTTGCTGACGGTGTTTTCAGTGGGCATAGGCGCAGGCTCGCTGTGGTGCGAAAAGCTCTCGCAAGGGCATGTGGAGCCGGGCCTAGCGCCGCTGGGGGCCATCGGCATGAGCGTGTTTTCCATTGACCTGTATGCCGCCGTGCAGGCGCTGCCCGCCGTGGCCGATGGCACGGCGCTTTCCGTGGCCGAATTCGTGGCCCGCCCCGGCCACTGGCGCGTGATGGCGGATCTGGCGCTGCTCAGTTTCAGCGCGGGCATCTACAGCGTGCCGCTTTACGCGCTGATTCAGGCGCAGGCCGCGCCCGAGCGCCGCGCGCGCGTGATTGCGGCCAACAACATCCTCAACGCGCTGTTCATGATTGCCGCCAGCGTGCTGGCCGCGCTGCTGCTGCGCGCGGGCTTTTCCACGCAGGCGCTGTTTGCCGCCGTGGGGCTGGTGAATGTGCTGGCAGCCCTTTACGCCGTGCGCACGGCCCCGGGCCTGCTGCTGCGGCTGGCGGCCAAGCTGATTGCGCGGCTGACTTACCGCTTCCAGGTGCGGGGCATGGAGCACGTGCCCGCCACGGGGCCGGCCCTTTTGGTGGCCAACCACGTCAGCTTCATCGACCCCGTGCTGATCATGGCCGCCTGCCCGCGCGATGTGCGCTTCATCATGGACAGCCGCATCTTCCGCGCCCCCGGCCTGGGCCTGGTTTTTCGCATGGCGCGCGCCATCCCCATTGCGCCGCACCATGAAGAGCCGCTGGTCTATCACGCCGCCTTCGAGCAGGCCGTGCGCGCGCTGCAAGCGGGCGAAGTGGTGTGCATCTTTCCCGAAGGCGGCATCACGCGCGACGGGCAGTTGCAGCCCTTCAAGGGCGGCATCATGAAAATTCTGGCCCGCGCCCGCGAGCAGGGCCTGGCAGATGTGCCCGTGGCGCCGCTGGGCCTGTCCAACCTGTGGGGATCGTTTTTCAGCCGCATTGAAAAGGCCGGCGCCATGACCCGCCCCTTCAGGCGCGGCGTGTTCAACCGCGTGGCCTTGCGCGCGGGGCCGCCCGTATCGGGCGACGCCACCAGCCCGCGCGAGCTGCAAGCGCGCGTGCAGGCGCTGATTGACTGACGCCAAGGCCCGCATTTCGCTCCTTGATTCATAGCATGATGTCCTAGTAGAACGTGCGCGGGAGCCATTTTTCGCCCGCCAAATCAGCTCCTCTTTCTGAATACATTTCCCGTTTCTTTCACCCCTGTGGAGACCACACCATGACCAAAACCCTTGCCCTCACCCTGGCCGCCGCCGCCTTGCTGGCCGGCTGCTACGTCGTGCCCATGGGGCCGGACGGCAAACCCGTGACCGTGCAGCCCGCCGCCGTGCAGCCCGCCACGCCGCCCGCCGCGCAATTCACCGCACGCCTGTATCCGCAAAACGAAGCGGCCCGCCGCTACGGCCTGGTGCAGGCCACCGTCACCCACAACCACACGGGCCACGGCGCCTTCAGCGCCATCATCGGCGGCGAACGCTTCACGGGCGACGCCACCCGCCAGTCGGCCAGCTCGCGCGAAGGCACGGCCAACGGCGCGGGCGAGCGCGGCAACTACATCAACTGCACCTACCGCATGAACGACAGCGCCCTGGGCAGCGGCAAATGCCGCATGAACGACGGCGCCGAATTCGCCATGCACATCGGCGGCTGAGCAGCGCCATGCCTGAAGCCGCTTGGCAAGCGCCCGCCGCCATCATCCTGGCGGCAGGCCGGGGCCAGCGCATGCGGCCCCTGACCGACGCCTGCCCCAAACCCCTGCTGCCCGTGCGCGGCCAGCCCCTCATGCAGTGGCACGCGCGCGCCCTGGCCGCTGCGGGCGTGCGCCGCATCGTCATCAACACCGGCTGGCTGGGCGGGCAGATACGCCAATGGGCACGGGAATGGGCGCAGGCGCCAGGCAGCGCGGGCGGCATCCAGCGGCCGCCCGGCCTGCCGGCCAGGCCCGAACTCATCCTCTCCGAAGAAGAGCGCGACTTCGGCTACACCCTTGAAACCGCTGGCGGCATCGCCCGCGCCCTGCCCTGGCTGGCCGCCAGCAGCCCAGACGTTTTCTGGGCCGTGGCGGGCGACATCCACGCCCCGCAATTTCCCTTTGCCGCGCAAGACGCCGCCCGCTTTGCCGCCAGCGGCCTGCTCGCCCACCTCTGGCTCGTGCCCAACCCGCCCCACCACCCGGCAGGCGACTTCGCCCTCGCCCCCGGCGGCCTGCTGCAAGCCGAAGGCGCGCGCCACACCTTCAGCGCCATCGCCCTCTACCGCCGCGCCCTCTTCGAGCCGCCCTGGTGCGGCATCGCGCCCGGCAACCCGCAAGGCCAGCCCGCCCCGCTTGCGCCCCTGCTGCGCCGCGCCATCGCCGCCGGCCAGGTCAGCGGCCAGCTCTACACGGGCGAATGGGCCGACGTGGGCACGCCCCAGCGCCTGGCCGCGCTCAATGCGTGAGCGCCCGCCGCCTTCGGCCCTGCCCGGCGGCAAGACGGGCGGGAAAGCGTTGATTCAGCTCCTCGATTCATAGCATGAGGTCTTGGTAGAACGGGCGCAAAGGCCGTTTTGGACCCCATGAAATCCGCTCTTCTTTTTGATGCGGCAAAACCCGCTTGCGGCCTTGCCCGGCCCTGGCGCAAAGTCAAACCCCGGCGCACTTGCGCAGGCCATCCGGGTCGGGCAGGCGCAGCAGGCGGCCCGTGCCGCTGACGAGATTGCGCTCGCGCAGCTGGCGCAGCACGCGCGAGAAGGTCTCGGGCGTCACGCCCAGCTGGGCGGCGATCAGGCGCTTGCGCTGGCTCAGCTGAACGGCCAGCGCGCCGGGGGTTTTTTCATCAGCCCGGGCATTGGCCAGCAGCCATTCGGCGCAGCGCGCCTCGGCGGCCTTGGCCGCGCGGCTGATGCCCATGTGAATTTGCAGGCGATGCACGCGCGCCATGTCTTGCAGCACGGCGCGCGCGGCGCTGGGCAGCGTCTGCATGCAAGACTGAAAGGCGGGCAGCGGCACGCACACCAGGCGAACGCGCGTGTCGGCCACGGCATCGGCAATGGGGCGCTCGCCCAGCACCGCGCAGCCTGCGTTGAGCCACAGCGGGCCTTCCACCACGCCCATGTTGTGCGCCATGTGCCCTTGCTGCAAGCGCCCCAGCACCACGCGGCCCGCTTCCACATACACGGCATGCGTGGTGTCCGCATGGCTGTCCATGAGCACTGTGCCGCGTTCGGCAATGCGTTTTTCGCCGGGCAGATCAAATGGAGGGCTGGCAAGCATGGGCCGCACTTTGCCGGGAGCGGCGCGCCGCCGCATTGACAAATGTCAATTGCAACCTTGGCGGGCTTTGCTTATGGATTTTCAGGGCCGGATTCCGGTTTCTTTTGAATATCTGCCGGAAATCATGATTGATCTGCGTCATGCATGAGCGCGGCAGGCCTGGCTTCAAAAATGATCCATGTCATGGCTTTGCGAAAGCCGGCCCAGCGTTTATTCCGCTTTCCAGGCCGGATGAAACGGGTGTTTCAGTTTTGACGCGGCCAGGTTCATTTCATTTTCAATATGGCGGCGGCCCGCTGGGGCCGGATACCGTTTTCAGACGGCCTCAAGCCTGTTTTTCCAATTCCGCTGCAGCCTGTTGCGCCCAAGCCATCGTTTCGGCAAAGGCGGGGCGGGCGGTGTGGCGGTCGATATAGGCGGAGAAGACCGGTTCGTCCGTTACGAAAACCGGGGGTATGCCGCGCTTCGGTATGGTGCGGATAAAGTGGATCAGCAGGCCGGTGAAATATACGTCGAGTGCGGAAAAGCGGTCGCCGACGATAAAGTCGTGTTTGGCCAGATGGTCGCGCAGGGTGGCGAAGGCAGTGTCGAAATCGCCGTAGCCTGTCTCTTTGCGCCGCTGATCGCTGTCCGGTACACGGTGGATTTTGTCGAATCCGGCGTATTCGAGGTGGATGGAGAAACACAGCCAGCGGTAGAACTCGCCGCGTGCCAACGAATCGGCGGCCGGAATCAGATGTTTGTCGGGAAACTGCTCGGCTAAAAAGGTGATGATGGCGGCGGTTTCGGTCAGCACGGTGCCGTCTGCCTTGAGTGCGGGAACTTTGCCCATCGGATTGACCGCCCGGTAATCGGCGGATTTCATGGCTTCGCCGAACGGAATCAGTTTGACGTCGTATTGCGCGCCGCATTCTTTCAGCATCCAGACTACGTTAGTGCCGCGGGAATAAGGGTGGGTGTAGAGCGTGAAACGGTGCATGGTGTTTCTCCTGCGGGGTTGAAAAGACCCATGATACAGGCAGGGCGCGTCAATTTTTGTCAGCAGGCTTTTTCAGACGGCCTGTTTGGGTATTTCATTTTCTCCGTTCTTCCCAGGCTGGGCTGCCTTGCGGTTTTTGTTTGCGCACACAAAGCGGCTGCAAGCTCCGCCCGTTTAAGCTCCGCCCGTTTGGTGCGCTCTTTCTGGCTTGCTTCGGGCTGCTTCAGAGCTTGCGGGCGTTCCGGGCGCCAAAAGCGCGCGCTTTTGCCCTGGTCTTGATGAACGGGTTGCCCGCGCCGGGAACCATTCGCGCCGTGTGTGCACTGATGGCAGCGCGGCGGCGGACGCAGGGGCTTTGCGCTACGCTCGCCCGCCTTCAGCTCTTTTTCAACTTTTTTCCGAAACGACTCATGAAAAAAACCGCTTCACTGCTGGCCGCTCTGGCCTTGGCCCTGCCGCTGACGGCCGCCCTGGCGCAAGAGGCCGATTTGCGCAAAACCCTGGGCCAGCGGCTGCCTTCGCTCTCCAACATTGACGAGGTGAGCAAGACGCCGATGCAAGGGGTGTACGAAATCCGCGTGGGCAACGACATTCTCTACGCCGACGCCAAGGGCGATTTCGTTTTGCAGGGCAATCTCATCGACACGCGCGCGCGCAAGAACCTGACGGAAGAGCGCATTGAAAAGCTCACGGCCATTCAGTTTGACGCTCTGCCGCTGAAAAACGCCATCAAGCAAGTGCGCGGCAAGGGCGAGCGCAAGGTGGCCATTTTTGAAGACCCGAATTGCCACTACTGCCACAAGCTGGAGCACGAGATCGCCGATCTGGACAACGTGACGATCTACACCTTCCTCATCCCCATCCTGGGCCAGGGTTCGGTGGAGAAAGCCAAGAACATCTGGTGCGCCAAGGATCCGCTCAAGACCTGGCAAGCCTGGATGCAAAAGCAGGTGGAGCCTGCCGCCGCCGAGTGCGACCAGGCCGCCATCACGGCCAATCTGGAATTCGCGCGGGCCAACCGCATCACCGGCACGCCCACCATCGTGTTTGCCAACGGCGCGCGCGTGCCGGGCGCCATTCCGGGCAGCCGCATGGACGAGATGCTGAACGCCGCCAAGTAAAGCTGCAAGCCTCGCGCCCCCGCCCCTGGAGCGGGGGTTTTTGCTTCTGCCGCCCGCCATTTTCCCGCTGGGTTTGGATGGCCTGAATTTGCTTCTTGTTTCATAGCATGATGTCCTAGTGGAATGGGCGCGAAAGCCGTTTTCAGGCTCCTGGATTTGCTCCTCTTTTTAGCTTCCTCATGCCTCATCCGCTGCATTACGACATTCGCCCTGCCAGCCTGAATGCGCACCGCTGGGCCGTCACCCTCACCATCGCCCGCCCGCAGGCGCTCCAGCGCGTGGCGCTGCCGGTGTGGATACCGGGCAGCTACCTCGTGCGCGAGTTCGCCCGCCACGTGAGCGGCCTGACGGCGCGGCAGGGCAGGGCGGTTTGCCCGGCGCAGGCCGTGGACAAATGCACCTGGCAAGTGCAGGCCGCGCCCGGCAAGCCGCTGGTCATCCGCTACGAGGTTTATGCCTTTGATGATTCCGTGCGCGCCGCCTGGCTGGACGCCGCGCGCGGCTTTTTCAACGCCACCGCGCTGCTGCTGCGCGTGCCCGAGCTGGCTGATGGCCCGCACGCCATCACCCTGCACCGGCCCGCAGACCCCACAGCCGCACACTGGCGCGTGGCCACGGCCCTGACGGCGCAAAGCGTGGACGCAGACGGCTTCGGCAGCTACCTGGCCGCCAGCTACGACGAACTGGCCGACAGCCCCGTGGAAATGGGCGCGTTCTGGCAGGGCGAATTCAGCGTGCGCGGCGTGCCGCACCGCTTTGTGGTGGCTGGCGCGCCCCCGTCATTTGACGGCCAGCGCCTGCTGCGCGACACGCAAAAAATCTGCGAGGCCGCCGCCCGCCTGTGGCACGGCGCGCGCGGCAAGCCGCCGCAGCCGCACTACCTTTTCATGCTCAACGCCACGCCCGGCGGCTACGGCGGGCTGGAGCACCGCTGCTGCACGGCGCTCATCTGCGCCCGGCGCGACCTGCCGCGCCTGGGGCAAAGCGACGCCAGCGAGGGCTACGCCACCCTGCTGGGCCTCATCAGCCACGAATACTTTCACACCTGGAACGTCAAACGCCTGCGCCCTGCCGAATTCGCCCGCTACGACTACGGGCAGGAAAACTACACGCGCCTGCTGTGGTTCTTTGAAGGCTTCACCAGCTACTACGACGACTTGCTGCTGTTGCGCGCAGGCCTGATTGACCGCGCCGCCTACCTGAAACTGCTGGCCAAGTCGCTCAACCAGGTCTGGCAAACGCCCGGCCGCCACGTGCAGCCCGTGGCCGAAGCCAGCTTTGACGCCTGGGTGAAGTACTACCGCCCCGAAGCCCACACCCCCAACGCCACCGTCAGCTACTACGCCAAAGGCGCGCTCGTGGCCCTGTGCCTTGACCTGAGCCTGCGCCGCGAAAAACAGCCCGCCACGCTCGATGACGCCATGCGCCTGCTCTGGCGGCGCTGCAAAGCCGGCCCCATGACCGAAAGCGACGTTGCCGCCGCCTTGCAAGAGCTGACAGGCCGCAGCTTTGCCGCCGAACTGGCTGCCTGGGTGCACGGCACGCAAGAGCTGCCCGTGGCCGAGTTGCTGGCCGCCCACGGCATCACCGCCACGCGCCAGCCGCCCACGCCCGCACAAACGCTGGGCCTGCGCGCCAGCGAAAAAAACGGCCTCGTCACCCTCACCCACGTGCTGGACGGCGGCGCGGCGCAAGCCGCCGGCATGGCCCCCGGCGACGAGTGGCTGGGCGTGGAAACAGGCGATGAGCAAACAAGCGATGAAGAAACCGGCGCAAGCGCCCATGCGGGCTGGCGTCTGGCCGCGCTGGACGATTTGCCCCTCTACCTGCGCCCCGGCCGCCGCGCGCTCGCCCTCATCTCCCGCCAGGGCCGCCTGCTGCGCCTGCCCCTGGCCCTGCCGGAAAAAGCCGAAGGCACATGGAAGCTGGAAGCGGCTGCCAGCGTGGGCGGCGAAGGCAGGGCAAGCCAAGGCTGGCCTTGGCATTGAGCGCCCGTTCACGGCCCGCTGCGGGCGCTTGGGGGCGGCCTTGGCGCTGCAATCCTCGCCGGGCTGCAAGCACGGGGAACGTGTTTGCGATCTTCCAATCCAGGCTTCGTCTCTGCGGATAGGTTGCAAGAACAGGTTCCGCAAAGCGCTCAGGCGTTGCCGCCACGGCACTCAAGCCCTGGAAGAGCTGCGGGCGGCTGCCGGGCGGCCGGCTTGCAGCTCATTCATCTCGCGCTCTTGGCTGTGCAGGAGATCGTGCGCAGGCATCCAAAGCGCGGTGAGCCGCTTACTTGCCCCACGAGTCGCGCAGGCCCGTGATGCGGTTGAACACCAGATTGCGGCCGCTGACGGTGTGCTCGCGCCGGTCGGCCACGAAAAAGCCGTGGCGTTCGAATTGGTAGCGGTCTTCGGCCTGGGCTTTGGCGAGGGTGGGTTCCACCCAGGCGCGCGCAACGCGCAGGCTTTGCGGGTTGAGCGCGGTCAGAAAGTCGCGGCCGCCTGCGTCGGGCTGCTCTTCGGTAAAGAGGCGGTCGTACAGGCGCACTTGAGCGGGCAGGGCGTCGGCGGTGTTCACCCAGGTGATGACGCCTTTGACTTTGACGCTGTCGGCGCCGGGGGTGCCGGATTGGGTGCCGGGCAGCAGGCGCGCGCGCACGCGGGTGATTTGGCCCGTGGCGTCTTTTTCCGCGCCCGTGCATTCAATGACGTAGCCGTATTTCAGGCGCACCTTGTTCCCCGGAAAGAGGCGGAAAAAGCCCTTGGGCGGGGTTTCCTCAAAGTCGCTGCGCTCGATCCATATTTCTTTGCCCAGCGTAAAGCTGCGCTGGCCCAGCGCGGGCAGATGGGGGTGCACGGGGGCCTGGCAGGCTTGCTGATGCGCGGCGCTGCCAAAGACTTCTTCCCAGTTTTCAATGACCAGGCGCAGCGGCTCCAGCACGGCCATCGCGCGCGGGGCGACGGGGTCGAGCGTTTCGCGCAAGGCGGCGTCCAGCGCGGCGTAGTCGGTCCAGCCGCCGGATTTGGTGACGCCGCTGCGCTCGGCAAAGAGCTTGAGGCTTTCGGGCGTGTAGCCCCGGCGGCGCAGGCCGGCCAGGGTGGGCATGCGCGGGTCGTCCCAGCCGCTCACGTGGCCTTCTTCCACAAGCTGGCGCAGCTTGCGCTTGCTGGTGATGACGTGGCTGACGTTCAGCCGCGCAAATTCGTATTGGCGCGGCGGCGGGGCCTTCAGCAGGCCGCCTTCGGTCAGGCGCGCCAGCAGCCAGTCGTAAAAAGGGCGCTGGTCTTCAAATTCGAGCGTGCAGATGCTGTGGGTGATTTGCTCCAGCGCGTCTTCAATCGGGTGCGCGAAGGTGTACATGGGGTAGATGCACCATTTGTCGCCCGTGTTGTGGTGCGCGGCGTGGCGGATGCGGTAGATGGCCGGGTCGCGCATGTTGATGTTGGGCGAGGCCATGTCGATCTTGGCGCGCAGCACCATGCTGCCGTCGGGGTGTTGGCCTGCCCTCATTTCGGCAAAGCGCGCCAGGTTTTGCGCCGGGCTGCGCTCGCGCCAGGGGCTGTTTTTGCCGGGGGTGTTGAAGTCGCCCCGGTTGATGCGCATTTCGTCAGGCGTTTGCTCGTCCACGTAGGCCAGGCCCGCTTCGATCAGATAGACGGCGGCGCGGTGCATGAAGTCGAAATAGTCGCTGGCAAAGTATTCGTGCGGCTGGCGGATGCCGGGGCGCGCCGGGTCGTCGGCCAGGTGATGGTCGTAGCCCAGCCAGCGAATGGCTTCGCGGATGCTGTCCACGTATTCCTGGTCTTCCTTTTCGGGGTTGGTGTCGTCAAAGCGCAGGTGGCACACGCCGCCGTATTCCCGCGCCAGGCTGAAATTGAGCCAAATGCTTTTGGCGTGCCCGATGTGCAAATAGCCATTGGGTTCAGGCGGAAAGCGGGTGCGGATGCGGGCCGGATCGGGCGCGCCGGCGGCGTGGTGCGCGCCGTCTCCGGGGCTGCCGCCCCAGTGGCGGCTTTGATACGTGCCCTGCGCCAAGTCGTTTTCGATGACGTGGCGCAAGAAATTGCCGGGAACAGGTGTTTCTTTGGTGGAAGACATGGCCGCTGATTCTAGGAAAACTCCCCCTGCGCTCCCCCTGCGGCCAGAGGGCCGCGCGCCTGCCCAAAGCCTGGCCGCGCAGGAAGCGGCGGGCCGCAACGGGCAGGGCGCGGGTCAGGGGCGCAGCGCGGCTTTATTTCGCTCCTGTATCCATAGCATGAGGTCTTAGTGGAATCTGCGCTGAGGGGTGTTTTCTGCCCCTCATATTTGCTCCTGTTTCTATGGCGTCTTTCAGCGTGCTGCGGTCAGCTCTTGCCGCCCAGCAGGCGGCTGCCGAGCTTGAGCAGATCGCCTGCGTCCAGCTTGCCGTCGCCGTTTTGGTCCAGCGCGCTGGACAGCAGGCCGCCTGCCAGGCCGCCGCCTTGGGGCTGGCTCTGGCCGCCCTGGCCGAGCAGGCCGCCCAGCAAGTTGCCAAGGCCGCCTGCGTCCAGCTTGGCGCTGCCAACCTGTTTTGCCAGAAAGCCCATGACGATGGGGGCGAGCATTTGCAGCAGCTGCCCGGCCTGCCCGCTGGAGAGGCCGCTGGCCTGGCCGATCTGGTTTTGCGCCTGCGCCTGCTGGCTGCCGAAGATGTGGCCGAGGATGCCGCTGGCGTCCAGCTGCTTGCTGGCGGCGGGCTGGCCGCCGCCGAGCACGCTGCCCAGCACGCCGCCGAGCAGGCCGCCCAGGTCTGCGCCGCCGCCAGCGTGGTCGCGCTGCAAGGCGCCCAGAAGGGCTTGCGCGCCGCCTGCCGTTTGCGCGTTGCCCGCCAGGGCGCCCAGCATCATGGGCAGGGCGGCGCTGACGGCGCTGCCTGCCTGCGCGGGAGAGACGTCAAGCTGCTGCGCCATCTGCTCCAGGGGCTGGCCTTGCAGCTGGTTCAATAACTGGGCCGCCAGGCCGCCGCTCGAGGGATTGGACATGTCTGAAAACCTCCGTGAAGTGAAAAGAAAAGCGCGATGATAGGAAGCGGCCAGGAAGCAGCGCCGATTGCGCTACGCGCCTTTTTCGCCCGATTTGCCGCTGGATTCGCTGTTGTCGCCGTAGTGGCGGATTTCGATCAGCGGGCCGAGGTCGATGCGGTAGCACGGCTTGCCTTCGTGTTCCTGAAGCTGCGCGCTGATGCCGCCAAAGGCGAAAACGGCCAGGGGCGCGTCGGCGCGGTAGCCGTTTCTGATGTGGACGGCGCTGAAAGAGCGGGGCTGCCCGTCGGGCTGGAGCAGGCGTTTTTGCCAATAGGGCTTGGCTTCGCGGTATTTGGCCTTGATCTGTCCGGCGGCGAGTTTGGCAAAGCCTTTGCCGCATATGCGCAGCAGCAAAACGGGGTCTTGGCTCATGGCGTTTTCAGTCGGTTTTCAAGCATCTCGCGCGCTGGGTGGCGTGAAAAGGCCTGATGATAATCTCGCCGCATTCAGCCTGCGCTATTTCCGGCCGCGCTATCATTGGCGCGATTTCAATTGGATTTCAATTGAATAACGTGAAAGAGGCAAATGATGGGAAATATCAAGCTCCGCAAGGCGGCGATTATTGGCACGGGCCACGTTGGCTCGCATGTGGCTTTTTCGCTGGCAACCCAGGGCGAGGTTGATGAATTATGGATGGTGGATATTGACAAGCAAAAGGCAATTGCGCAGGCCACGGATGTGAACGACGCGGTGAGCTATTTGCCGCACGAAGTGACGTCCAGGGCCTGCGAGCCGGAAGATATTGGCGGCTGCGATATTCTAGTGATTTCCGCCGGGCCTTTGCCCAGGCCCGATCAAGACAGGCTGGACACGCTGGGCGATACGGTGGCCGTGCTCAAGGAGTTTCTGCCGCGCGTGAAGGCCTCGGGATTTGGCGGCTTCATCATCAGCATTTCCAATCCGGCGGACGTGGTGGCCGCTTATGTGCAGCGGTATCTGGATTACCCGGCGCGCAAAATCATTTCTTCCGGCACGGCGCTGGATTCGGCGCGCTTGCAGCGGCTGGTGGCGGGCCTTTGCCGGGTGAGCCGCCGCTCGCTGACCTGCTATGCCCTGGGCGAGCATGGCGGCAGCGCAATGGTGCCGTGGTCCCACGTGAGGGTGCAGGGCATCGCGCTGGATCAGCTGCAAAAGGATTTGCCGCAGCGTTTTCCCGCTTTTGACCGGGAAAAGGTGACGCAAGACATGAAACACGGCGGCTATCTGGTTCTGGAAGGCAAGGGTTCCACCGAATTCGGCATTGCCTCGGCCGTGACGGAAATTGTGCGCGCCATATTCCATGACGAAAAAAAGGCGCTGCCGGTTTCATGCCTGCTGCAAGGCGAATATGGGCAGCGGCAGGTATTTGCCTCGGTTCCGGCGCTGCTGGGAAAGGATGGCGTGGAAGAAATTCTCGAACTCCGCATGACGCCGGCGGAGCAGGCGCAGTTTCAGGCTTCCTGCGACCGCATCAGGGAATATATGGCGCTGTCGCAGAAAATGTGACGCGGTTGGAAAATGAAAAAAAGGGGCCGAGCGGCCCCTTTTTTCTGCAATTGAATCAATGGCTCCATTGAACCCAATCCATCTGCCAGGTCAGCAAAATCAGCAGGCCGAAAATAATGCGGTACCAGGCGAAAAGCACGAAACTGTGGCTGGCGATGTAGCGCAGCAGCCAGCGCACGCAGGCCAGGGCGCTGCCAAATGACAGCGCCAGCCCCACGGCAAAAAGCGGCGCATCGGCCCAGGCCAGCAAGGCGCGGTCAGACCAGAGCGAATACACGCCCGCGCCAATCAGGGTGGGAATGGCCAGAAAAAAAGAAAACTCCGTGGCCGCTGGGCGCGACAGGCCCAGCAGCATGCCGCCGATGATGGTGGCGCCAGAGCGGCTGACGCCCGGAATCATGGCCACGCACTGCGCCAGGCCCACCTTGAGCGCGTCCAGGCCGCTCATTTCGTCCACGCTTTGAACGCGCGCGGGGCGCTGGCGGCCTTCGGCCCAGAAGATGACGATGCCGCCCGCCACCAGCGCCAGCGCCACCACTGGCGCATTGAACAGGTGCGCCTTGATGGCCTTGCCCGCCAGCAGGCCCAGCAGGGCGGCAGGCGCAAAACCAATCAGCACATGGGCCGCAAAGC
This sequence comes from Ottowia sp. oral taxon 894, assembly GCF_001262075.1. Taxonomy (GTDB): domain Bacteria; phylum Pseudomonadota; class Gammaproteobacteria; order Burkholderiales; family Burkholderiaceae_C; genus Ottowia; species Ottowia massiliensis. The sequence continues at coordinate 2,013,062 of NZ_CP012073.1, forward strand.
GCTGCGCCTGCCGCTGCGTGGGCAGCGCCAGCAAGGTGGCGCGGATTTTTTGCCAGTACACCAGCACCACGGCGCAGATGGCGCCGATTTGAATGGCCATTTCAAAAACGCTGGCCTTGGCTTCATCAAAACCCAGCAGGCTGCCTGCCAGGATGAGATGGCCCGTGGAGGAGATGGGCAGAAATTCCGTCAGCCCTTCCACCACGCCCATCACGGCGGCCTTCAGCAGCAGGGCGGCATCCATTGCCATTGCGAGAGTTCCTTTTACTATTGTTTTGATAGCTGCCTGCGCCCATTTCACTAGGACTTCAGGCCGATTTGGCTTGCAAACCAGAGGGTGAGGCTACTGCCGCCAGGCGGGCAGGCGCCAGTCGCGCCAGACGGACAGAAGGCGCAGCCCCGCGATGGCCGCCACGCCCACGCTGATGCACAGCCAGACGGGCAGCGCCAGCCGCAGCGCCCAGTAAAGCCAGCCGCCCGCGAAAGCCCAGAGCGCGTAAGGGCGGTGATCGGCCAGGGCGCGCGGCACTTCGTTGCAAAGCACATCGCGCAGCACGCCGCCAAACACGCTGGTGATCACGCCCATCATCACCGCCACCAGCGCGGGCTGGCCCAGCGCCAGCGCGCGCTCTTCGCCAATCACGGTGAACAGGCCCAGGCCAATGGCATCAGGCCAGACAATGGCGCGCTCGGTCGGCTGCAAATGATGCTGGCGCATGAACAGCATGGCGGCGGCGCACACCACGATGACCAGCCACAGAAAAAAGGTGTCCTGCACCCAGAAAAAAGGGCGGTGATCCAGCAGCAGATCGCGCAGCGTGCCGCCGCCAAAGGCGGCCGCGAAGGCCACCACCACCACGCCCACCATGTCCAGCCGCTTGCGCGCCGCCTCCAGCACGCCCGAAAGGGCGAAAGCCAGCGTGGCCATCAGCTCCAGCATCAAATGCAGGCGGCCTGCCCACAGGGGCGAGAGGGGCTGCAAAGCATCAAGATCAGTCATGAAAGCTGGACGCGGCAGGGGCGCGCCCGACTCCTGAAATGAACGGCAAAAGGCGCGATTGTGCCGGGCGCACACACAAAAAGGCCGTGAAGCCCGCAGCTTCACGGCCTCTTTGCGCGGCCCGCCAAGAGCAGGCGGGGGAGTTTTTAGTTCGACTTGCCTGATTTGGCTTCCGCCCGCGTGGGCTGCCAATAGTGGTAGCGCCCGCCGCCATAGGGCTGGCCGTAGTACGGGCCGCCGTAAGGAGGCTCATACACCACGACGGGCGGCGGCGCAGGCTGCACGTACACCGTGGGCCGCGGCGGCGGCACGTAAACGGGTGGCGGCGGCACATACACGGGCGGCGGCGCAACGTAAACAGGCGGCGCGTACACGCGGGGCGCATTGCCCACGCCGACCGCCAGGCCGGGCGAGCCAACGTCCACTGACCAGTACACATCGTTGCCGCGCGCATGCGCCGCGCCCAGCGTCGCCAGGCCCAGAGGCAAAGCCCAAAGCAGCTTCAGCATTCTCATTTCGCATCTCCTTTCGCGTAGAGAACATCAGAAAAATCATGCGGCGCAGGCCGCAAATGCATGCAGCAATTGAACGCGAGAACGCCTGAAGCGGTGCACAGGCCAGGCGCAACAGCAGTTTCAAAACGTATGGGCCTCGCATTGAACCTGCTCCCGCAGCGGGGCGCAGGCTGGCGTGAAAGCCGGCAGGCCCTTAGAACGTGTTCATAGTCTTCGTAGCAGGACTCCCAAGAAAGCCAAAGCTACCATTTGCAGACTGGTACTCAACTTCGCAAATGGAAGAAAGATGTATTGCGCGAAGCATAGAGCGGATTCTTTTGACACATCCCTATCATCGATACCCTTTATACTTTTCGTACAGGAATATTCCTTATCTTTAAGGGCGTATCTATTTATCACGAAGGAACACAAATGCGCTACGTACTTTTACTTCGAGGCATCAATGTCGGCAAGACCAATAAAGTTGCCATGGCAGATTTAAAAACAAATCTAGCCGAAATGGGTTTTGAAAATCCTGTTTCCTATATCAATAGTGGCAATCTTTTATTTGATAGCAAAGCTCCAGAAAAGAAAATCAAAGCATTGCTGACGACCCATTTCAACGATACCTATGATTTTCCCCTGCCTTTTGCGCTAATCCGCTCGGATATATTGCAAAAAGAAGCGAATAAACTGCCAGTCTGGTGGCAAGACGAAACTGCCTATCGACGTGACGCTCTCTTTTACCTGCCGGAAGCGGACAGAGAACAAATCAAAGCAGAAACACTCGCCTGGATAGATGAAAAAGAGCATTTACATTTTGGCGAGACCGCCTTCTTTTATAGCAATCATAACCAGGCCGACTACCTTCTCTCCAACTACCATAAAAAGCTGATAGGGTCTTCCTTCTATAAAAGTCTGACTATCCGCAATGGCAAAACCTTTCAGAAGATTATCGAACTGGCGAATAAAGCATAAATTCATCCCGCCGCTATCCTGCAAAGCGCGGATAGCTTCGGTAAACCCTTTATTCAATTGCCTGATATCTCGAAAATGACCGCTTGTACCCGCCATGAATCCAAAGAAAAAACGATGAAATTCAAAATCCTGGTACTCACTACCCTTGCCGTCTTGCTTACCGCCTGCGTCGCGCCTTTACAAAAGGAACAGACGAAAGCCCTGCTGGACGAAGGCATCGCCCTGTATCAAAAACAGGATTATCAACACGCCAAGCCCTACTTTCCCCAAATGGCGCACCGTGCATTCCTACTTCCAGAGATGGACTGAGCCACGCGAGAGTGGCATCAGCCTCCTTGAGGAATCATTAAAAAAATCAGGTAGTTGCGGAGCGCCGCAAGCAGGGGCGCCATGAAGCAACCACTTTCCTGATTATTGATGCGCAGAGTGTGAAGAACACGGATACGGCCATGGAAAAAGGCTACGATGCGGGCAAGAAGGTTAGCGGTATCAAGCGGCATATAGTGGTTGACACGCAGGGTTTGCCGCATGCCCTTGCGGTAATGACGGCGGATGCTACGGATAGGAAAGGTTGTCTTTTGGCATTAAAACGCGAGCTCGATAATCTTGGTGCGATACAAAAAATCCTTGCTGACGGTGGTTACACGGGTAAGGCATTTGCTTCGTCGGTACAAGCGTTGATTGGTGCGGAGGTAGAGATTGCCAAACGAAACGAATTGCACCGTTTTGCAGTATTGCCGAAGCGATGGGTAGTAGAGCGCAGCTTTTCCTGGTTGGAAAAGAACAGGCGGCTTTGGAAAAACTGCGAGCGTAAGTTGAGTACCAGTCTGCAAATGGTAGCTTTGGCTTTCTTGGGAGTCCTGCTACGAAGACTGTGAACACGTTCTTAATGAACTTGCAGGCGCGCCAGCTCCTGCTCGACGCTGGCATGGGTTTGCAGCATGGCGGCAGAGGGCCGGCCCAGACGGCTGACGCCAAGCGTGGCGGCCCAGCCGAGGATGAAGCCGGGCACGATTTCATACAGGCCGAACCAGCCGAACTGCTTCCACACCAGCACGGTGACCGCGCCCGTGACGATGCCCGCCAGCGCGCCGTCGCGCGTGACGCGGCTGCAAAAGAGCGAGAGGATGATGACGGGGCCAAAAGCTGCGCCAAAGCCCGCCCAGGCGTAGCTGACCATGCCGAGCACGCGTGATTCGGGATTGCGGGCGATTGAAATGGCGATCAGCGCGACCACCAGCACCATCGCGCGGCCAAACCACACCAGCTCCTTCTGGCTGGCTTGCTTGCGCAAGAAGGTGCGGTAGATGTCTTCCGTCAGCGCGCTGGAGCACACGAGCAGCTGGCATGAGAGCGTGCTCATCACCGCCGCCAGAATGGCCGCCAGCAGCGCGCCCGCAATCCACGGGTTGAACAGCTGCTTGGCCAGCTCCATGAACACGGTTTCGGCATTGGCATTGACGGCATCCGCGCCCGCCGGGCTGACGGCGAAGTAGGCAATGCCCACAAAGCCCACGGCCACCGCGCCGCCCAGGCACAGCACCATCCAGGTCATGCCGATGCGGCGGGCGTTGGGGATGTGCCGCACCGAGGCGGCGGCCATGAAGCGCACCAGAATGTGCGGCTGGCCGAAGTAGCCCAGCCCCCAGGCGGCCAAGGAGAGGATGCCGATGGCCGTCTGCCCCTTGAAAAGGTCGAACTTGTCGGCGTCAATGAGGCTGTGCCAGTCCTGCCCCGGCTGCAACTGGCCCTGCACGGCCAGGTAAGCGATGACGGGCGCCAGCAGCAGCGCCGTGATCATCATGGCCGCCTGAATGGTGTCCGTCCAGCTCACGGCCAGAAAGCCGCCCACGAACACGTAGGCAATGGTGCACAGCGCCCCCACCCACAGCGCCGTTTCGTAAGGCATGCCGAACATGTTCTCGAACAGGCGCGCGCCCGCCACCACGCCCGAGGCGCAGTACACCGTGAAGAAAACCAGAATGACCATCGCCGTGACGATGCGCAGGATGTTGTTCTCGTCTTCAAAGCGGTGCGCGAAATAGTCCGGCAGCGTCAGCGCGTTGCCCGCGCGCTCGGTGTACAGGCGCAGGCGGCCCGCCACCAGCCGCCAGTTCAGCCAGGCGCCCGCAATCAGGCCAATGGCAATCCATGACTCTGACAGCCCCGACAGATACACCGCGCCCGGCAGCCCCATCAGCAGCCAGCCGCTCATGTCGGACGCGCCCGCCGACAGCGCCGTGACCACGCTGCCCAGGCTGCGCCCGCCCAGGATGTAGTCCGACAAATTCTTGGTGCCCAGATAGCCCAGCGCGCCAATGCCAAGCATGGCGGCCAGATAAACGGCGAACATGATGACCGTGGGGTCAGTCCAGGTGAATGGCATGAATGGCTTTCCCGGGAAATGAGGCGCAGAAGGCGGCTTTGCGCGCTGCCGGCCCCATCTTTTGGCAAAAGGCCGAATGCTACCGGCGCGGCCCGCCCGCGCATGCCGGGCGGGCAGGGACTGTGGGGTGCGGCCGCCTGTCTATGCCATCAAAAACAGGAGCGAATTTGAGGGGGCATGAATGCCGCCTAGCGCAGTTTCCACTAGGACATCATGCTATGGATACGATAGCGAAATAAGCCGGTGAGACAGTCCTTCCCGCTGGCCAAGTGCGCGGCCAGGCCTTGAACAGACCCTCAGCGCAACACCACCAGCCCCACGCTGCGCAGCCAGGCTTCGGCCTCGGCCAGCGCGCCGGCATGCCGCGCGCGTTCGGCGAAGACCAGGCCGCTATCCACCAGAAAGCGCACCTGCTCCTCCGCTGCCGCGCCGCCTGCCTGCGGCAGCGCCTGGCGAAATTGCCGCTCCGTTTCCATGCCCTGCTTGCGCTCGCCCGCTTCGTAGTCGAGCAGGGCCAGCCGCGCCAGAGCCTGCGCCTTGCTGGCGGCAGGCAGCCGGTCGATCTGCTCCCTGACGGCCCGCAAGGCGGCCTGCATGCGCGGCGCGGCGGGCCAGTTGCCGCCGCGCGCCCAGGGGCGCAGCGCATCCAGGGCGGCAGGCCATTGGCCTGATTCCATCGCCCTGGAAAGCGGAACGGGCAGGCGGTTCATCAGCTCTTCTTCCTCGCGCAGCAGGCCCAGCTTGCGCGCCGCCAGCGCGTGCTGGGCCAGCAGGCTGATTTGCACGGGCGCGCTGGCATCCGTTCCGGCGGCGGCATCGCGCATCTGCTCGAACTGCCTTTGCGCTTCATTCCAGCGGCCCTGGCGGGCCAGCCAGGCGATGTGGCTTTGCAGGGCTTCGGCGCGGGCTATTCGCAACTGCTCTTGCAGCATCGTTTTGTGCGGCGCTGGCGCGTCGCGCAGGGCTGCCTGCGCCTCGTTGGCAAAAGCCGCGTTTTGCTCGTAGAAGGCAGGCTGCGCGAGCGAGAGTTGGCGGTAGGCGGCCAGCCATGCTTGCGCCCGCTCAAAAGCGCCGGGCAGAGCCTGGATTTGCCTTTGCAGCGTTTGCAAAGCAGCCGGATCGCGGCTGTCCGGGTTGCGGGCCAGCACGGCGGCTTGCAAGCCCAGCTTCAGCGCTCGCAGGCCAGGGCTGTCCGGCAAGCTTTGCAGCGCCTGCATGGCGCGACCCGCCTGTCCGGCGCGCGCCATGTCATCGGCCACGCGGCCAATGATTTGCAGCCGCTGTGGCTCAGGCAGCTGGCGGAAGGCGTCGCGCCAGGCGTGGTTGCCGCCCTGGCTGGCTTCGTATTCCGCCATGGGTGCGGCCGCCAGGCTGGCTTCGCCGCCGCTTGCGGCCAGCAGCTCCACCGCGCTGCTGGCGGGCTGCGGCCCCAGGCCCTGCGTGGCGGCCAGGGCCTGATTGGTCAGCACGTCTTCACGGTGCCATTCTTCGGGCGTGAGCTGGCGGGCCAGCGCCAGCGCGGTGCGCTCATCGGGCGGCGCGCCCTTCTGGTAGCGGGCGTAGCCGTAGCCTGCGCTCACGAAAGCCACGGCGGCCAGCAGCGCGAGGCCCGCCTGGAAGAAGATGCGCTGCCGCTGGCGCCTGGGGTCCAGCCCCATTTCCTTCATCAGCTCCGCGCGAATCTGCTCGCGCAGGCGTTTTTCCAGCCGGGCCATTTCCAGGCCCTTTTCGCGGTTGGCGCTGGCGGCCAGGCCGTTTTCGATGGCTTTGCGCTCCTCCCGCTCAATTTTTTTACGCAGCACGTGCAGGGAAGACACCTTGTCCACATACGCACCGCAGGCCGGGCACTGGCGCTGCGCAGTCAGAACCACGTATTTGTCGCAGGCGGGGCATTGCAGCTCGTCCAGCTTGGCGGCCAGGCTTAGAACCGGCTCCAGCTCCACGCGCAGGCCCACGGACTCCAGCCGCTTTTGCAAGTCGCGGGCCTTGCTCTCCGGCGTTTTCTTGCCAATCACCACATAGGGCGCAGACTTCAGGCGCTGCGTCAGCAGCAGCGCTTTTTCTTCGCTGAGAGCAGCCTTGGATTGCAATTGCGCAGAGAGGTTTTCATAATGTTCCCCCCCCCCCCCGGCGAAGCGCTTCAGCCGAATAGCTGACAGTGACGGTGAAAAGGCGCTCCTGGCTTGAATTTGAAAAATCCAGCATGGCGTTCTTCTTTCAGGCCCGGTTACGGATGGCACTTGAGCGCCACGCCCTGAAGCGTGGCATGCCGCACCAGAAAAGACTGCGTGATGGAGGCGCAGGCTGAAAGAGCGCACGCCAGGGCGGCTGCGGCCGCCAGGGAAAGTCTTGGCATTGACATGGTTGAGAAAGGCAAGAAGGTTGAACAAAAGCGGTGGCAGGTGATTTTATGCAACATGTTTTTACACAAAAGCCCCGCTTGCAACAGGCACACAATCCGCGCCTGCTTTCCGTCTCCCTTGCCTGCCATGTCCGCGCCGCCTGCCGTCACCCGTTTCATCCTGATTGAACCCAGCCATGCCGGCAATGTGGGCGCGGTGGCGCGCGCCATGAAGGTGATGGGCTTTCATGACCTGGCGCTGGTGCGCCCGCGCTGGCCCGATGTGCTGACCCGCCCCGAAGCCGTGGAGCGCGCCAGCGGCGCTGATGACGTGCTGCGCGCCGCCCGCGTGACGGGCACGCTGCAAGAGGCGCTGGAGGGCGTGACGCATCTGTGCGCCACGGCCATGACGCCGCGCGACTTCGGCCCGCCTGTCTGCGCGCCGCGCGAGCACTTCAGCCAGCTGCTCAATCCGGCGCGGCCCGCGCCCAGCGGCCCCTGGGGCGTGGCTTTTCTGTTTGGCTGCGAGCGCTATGGCATGCGCAACGCGGATGTGTGGCGCTGCCATGCCTGCCTGAGCATTCCGGCCAATCCGGCCTACGGCTCGCTCAACCTGGCCGCCGCCGCGCAGCTCATCGCCTACGACTGGCGGCAGGCGCTGCTGGCGCGCTTTGGCGAGGCGGCGTTTGCAAGCGCCTTTGCCGTGCGGCCCGCCGCCAGCCTGGCCGATCAGGCCGATGCCGCGCAGGTGGCGGCCATGCTGGCCCATCTGGAGCAGGCGCTCGTCGCCGTGGGCTTTCTCGACCCGGCCGCGCCCAAAAAGCTCATGCCCCGCCTGCAACAGCTCTTCAACCGCGCCCGGCCCACGCAGCAAGACATTCACATCCTGCGCGGCATCGCCCGCGCCATGCAGCAGGCGGCCAGGCGCGGCCATGAAGAAGATTGAGACGGGCGCGCGGCAGTCAGCCAGCGCATGAAATCTGGCTTCGCTTGCCAGGGGGGGCTTAAAAACAGGAGCAAATCCAAGGGGCACAAAACCCGCTTCGCGCAATTTCCACTAGGACATCATGCTATGGATAAAGTAGCGAAATAAGGCCGTGCATCCAGCTGCGCATGGGGCTTGGGCGGCAAGGGGCGTGCCAGGGCGTTCGCCCCTACACGCCAGGGCGTTCGCCCCTACACTTTCGCCCCTTATGTTTCAACGCATTCGCTCTTACGCCCAGTCCATTCTGGAGCGCGATCCGGCCGCCCGCAGCGTGTGGGATGTGGTGTTTTCCTACCCCGGCTTTCACGCCCTGGCGTTGCACCGCGTGGCGCATGCGCTGTGGCGGCGCGGCTGGCTGTGGCTGGCGCGCTGGATTTCGCACTGGGGGCGCTTTCTCACGGGCATTGAAATCCACCCCGGCGCCCGCATTGGCGCGCGCGTGTTCATCGACCACGGCATGGGCGTGGTGATTGGCGAGACGGCAGAAATCGGCGACGACTGCACGATTTACCAAGGCGTCACGCTCGGCGGCACTTCGCTGGACAAAGGGGCCAAGCGCCATCCCACGCTGGGCAAGGGCGTGATCGTGGGGGCCAATTCGCAGGTGCTGGGCAGCTTCACGGTGGGAGACGGCGCCAAGATCGGCTCGGGCGCGGTGGTCACCAAGCCCGTGCCCGCCGGGGCCACGGCCGTGGGCAACCCGGCCCGCATCATTCAGGAGGGCGAGGCCGCGCGCCGCGAGGCCGCCGCCGCCAAAATGGGTTTTTCCGCCTACGGCGTGACGCAAAGCGATGATCCTGTCAGCCAGGCGCTGCGCGGGCTGATTGACGGCACGGCCGCGCAAGACCACCAGATTGCCCTGCTGTGGCAGGCCATCGAGAAGCTGGCCTGCAAGATTGACCCGGACTGCGTGCCCGACAACGCCGCCTTGCATGAGCAGTTCGAGGCGCAAAAGCTCAACAAGCTGGTGGGCGACTGAGAGCAGGCTCCGGCAAGCGCCGCTTCTGAAAAGAATGATGGCTGCAAGGCCCGCTGGCGCTTGCGGCCGGCCTGGCGCCCGAACCGGGTTTTCCGTTTTTTCTTCCGCACCTTCCATCATGAACATGCTGCGTCCCGAGGCTCTCAAGCATCTGCATCCCGGCTGGTTTTCCATCGTCATGGGGCTGGCCGGGCTGTCGCTGGCGTGGGCGCAGGCCGCGCGCAGCATGGGGGGCATCGCTGGGGCGCTGTCGCTGGCGCTGGGGGCGCTGGCAGCGCTGGCGTTTGTGGCGCTGCTGGGGCTGTCGTGGTGGCGCTGGCTGCGCCAGCCGGAGGCGCTGGCGGCTGATCTGGCGCATCCGGTGCGCCATGCCTTTGTGGCGGCCCTGCCCATTTCCCTGATGCTGCTGGCGGGCGTGGCCGTGAGCGCGCTGGGGCAAACGGGCGGCTGGGCGGCAGCGCTGTGGTGGCTGGGTTCGCTGGGGCAAATGGGCGCCACGGTCTGGGCGCTGGGCCGCTGGATCAACAACGCGCAGGCGGGCGGCTGGGCGCAGCTCACGCCATCGCTTTTTCTGCCCGCCGTGGGCAATGTGGTGGCCGCGCTGGCAGGCGGGGCGGTGGGCGCGGGGCCGTGGGCGGCGGCCCAGTTCGGCGTGGGCGTGACGCTGTGGCTGGCGCTGCTGACGCTGCTGCTGGCGCGGCTGGCCGTGCATGGCGTGTGGACGCAGCGGCTGCTGCCGCTGACTTTCATCACCATCGCGCCGCCAGCGGTGGCGGGCATGGCCTTGCTGCAACTGGGCGGGCCTGCCGTGCTGGCCTGGATGGCCTGGGGCGTGGCGCTGATGTTTCTGCTCTGGAGCCTGAACGTGATGCCGCGCATGCTCGCGCAGCCGGCTTCCGTCACCTGGTGGGCGCTGTCGTTTCCGCTGGCGGCCTTTGCCGCCCTCTCCCTGCGGCTGGCCGGGCACGATTCGGGCGTGATGGGCGCGCTGGCGCTGCTGGCGCTGGCTTTCGCCTCGCTGACGGTGGCGGCGCTGGCGCTGGCCACGCTCCAGGGTTTGCGCGATGGCGCGTGGCTGGCGCCCGAACAGGTGGCGCTCAGCGTGGCCGCGCCGCCGGATCACTGAAAGGCTGGCCAGCCCATGCTCAATACTGAAAAAGCCCCTGCCGCCGATGCGCCCCCTTTCAGCCCCTGGCGTCTGTGTGTGGCGCCCATGCTGGACTGGACGGACAAGCACTGCCGCCACCTGCACCGCCTGATCACGCGCCACGCGCGGCTCTACACCGAAATGGTGACCTGCGGCGCGCTGCTGCACGGCTCGCTCCGGCGGCACCTGCGGCGCGACGAGATGGAGCGCCCCGTGGCGCTGCAACTGGGCGGCAGCGACCCGGCCGAGCTGGCGCAATGCGCGCGGCTGGGCCAGCAATGGGGCTATGACGAAATCAACCTCAACTGCGGCTGCCCCAGCCCGCGCGTGCAGCGCGGCGCATTCGGCGCGTGCCTGATGACCCAGCCGCGCCTGGTGGCCGACTGCGTGAAAGCCATGCGCGATGCGGTGCACATTCCCGTCACCGTCAAGCACCGCATCGGCATTGACCGCGAAGAAAGCCACGCCTTCGTGCGCGACTTCGTGGGCGAAGTGGCGCAAGCGGGCTGCGGCGTATTCATCGTGCACGCCCGCAATGCCTGGCTGGAGGGCCTCAGCCCCAAGGAAAACCGCGAAGTGCCGCCGCTGCGCTACGAGCGGGTCTGGCAGCTCAAGCGCGACTTTCCGCAGCTGACCATCTGCCTGAACGGCGGCGTGAGCAGCAACGAACAAATCGCCGCGCACCTGGCGCACGTGGACGGCGTGATGCTGGGCCGCGCCGCCTACCACCACCCCTGGCTGATGAGCGAGTGGGACGCGCGCTTTTTCGGCGATGCAGGCCGCGATGCCGCCCCGCCCCTCACGCGCGAGGCCGTGGAGCGCGCCATGCTCGCCTACATGCAGGCCGAGGCCGCGCAAGACGGCACGCCCTGGTACGCCATTGCCCGCCACATGCTGGGCCTGCGCCACGGCCTGCGCGGCGCGCGCGCCTGGCGGCAGGTGTGGAGCGACCACCGCCTCAAGCCCCTGCCGCCCGAAGCAGTGTGGCAGCGCGCGCGCCAGCACACGGAGCCTGACGCGCCAGAAGGCCCGGGCCAGGCCGCAGACGGCGCGCGCGCCGTGTGAGTGCCCGTTCGCAATTTGTCCGTGGCGCGAAAGGCGCGAACCCGGGCGCTCGTGGGTGCTGCAAACCCTTGCCGGGTTACAAGACTCGCCTGCGCCTTGCAGCCCCTCACGGCCAGACGCTGAAAAGGCTCTCAGAAAAAGGAGCAAATCCAGATGGGTGAAAAACGGCTTTCGCGCCCTTTCCACTAGGACGTTATGCTATGAATCAAGGAGCGAATTTCCCCGTTTCACGCAGGCTATCGCTTTGTGTGAGCGGCTGGTGCGCGGCGCCTTGCCGCAAGGCGGTTGAACAGCCTCTCAGCCCTTGAGAAACAGCGCGTAGGCCGGGTTGCCGGTTTCGTCAATCCAGGCGTAGCCCAGCTTGTCCAGAAAGGCGCGCAGGGCCGGGCCGTCGCTTTCGGGCGCCTGGATGCCCACGAGCACGTGGCCGAAATCGGCGCCCTGGTTGCGGTAGTGAAACAGGCTGATGTTCCAGGCCGGCTGCATGAGGCTGAGAAATTGCAGCAGCGCGCCGGGGCGCTCCGGGAAGATAAAGCGCAGCAGCCGCTCGTGGCTGGCCAGCGGCGAGTGGCCGCCCACCATGTAGCGCACGTGTTGCTTGGCCAGCTCGTCGTGGGTGAGGTCCAGCGCCGAAAAGCCCGCCTGCTCGAAGGCGGCGGCCAGCATGGGCGATTCGCCGCGCGCGGCGGTGGTCAGGCCCACGAAGACATGCGCCCGGGCGCGGTCGCTGATGCGGTAGTTGAACTCGGTGACGTTGCGCGCGCCGCCGGGCAGGCGGCCCACGGTTTCGCAAAAGCGGCGAAAGCTGCCGCGCTCTTCGGGAATGGTGATGGCAAACAGCGCCTCGCTTTCCTCGCCCACGGCGGCGCGCTCGGCCACAAAGCGCAGGCGGTCAAAGTTCATGTTCGCGCCGCAGAGAATGGCCGCCAGCGTCTGCCCGGGCGCCGTGCCTTCGCGCGCGGCGTATTGCTTGAGGGCGGCCACGGCCATTGCGCCCGATGGCTCGACGATGCTGCGCGTGTCGATGAACACGTCCTTGATGGCGGCGCACACGGCGTCGGTGTCCACGGTGATGAATTCGTCCACCAGCTCGCGGGCGATGCGGAAGGTTTCTTCGCCCACTTGCTTGACGGCGGTGCCATCGGCAAACAGGCCCACATCGCGCAAGGCCACGCGCTCGCCGCGCGCCACCGATTGCGCCATGGCGTCCGAGTCGTTCATCTGCACGCCGATGATTTTGATTTCGGGCCGCAGGGCCTTGATGTAGGCCGCCACGCCGCTGATCAGGCCGCCGCCGCCCACGGCCACGAACACGGCGTGCAGCGGGCCGGCGTGCTGGCGCAGCAGCTCCATGCCGATGGTGCCCTGCCCGGCGATGACGAGCGGGTCGTCAAACGGGTGAATGAAGGTCAGCCCCTGCTGGGCCTGCAATTGCAGCGAATGGGCGTAGGCGTCGGAATAGCTCTCGCCGGCCAGCACGACTTCGCCGCCCAGCGCCCGCACGGCGTCCACCTTCACGCGCGGCGTGGTCACGGGCATGACGATGACGGCGCGCGCGCCCAGCTTGCGCGCGCCCAGCGCCACGCCCTGCGCGTGGTTGCCCGCGCTGGCGCAAATCACGCCCTTGTGCAGCTGGCCGGGCGTCAGGTGCGCCATCTTGTTGTAGGCGCCGCGCAGCTTGAAGCTGAAAACGGGCTGCTGGTCTTCGCGCTTGAGCAGCACGGTGTGGCCGGTGCGGCGGCTGAGCGCGGGCGCTTCATCCAGCGCGGATTCCACCGCCACGTCATACACGCGCGAGGTGAGCACCTGGCGCAGGTAATCCAGGCGGGAAGGCAAAGGGGCCGGAGCGTTTTGCAGGGTGTTTTGTGGGGCGGTTTGCGGGGCAGGCCGCGAGGCGCTTTGTGAAATATCGTGCGGGGTCGTCATGGGGCGGCGATCATAAATTTGCTTACGATTGCCGCTTTTCGCCCGCCCTTTCGCCCCCTTTCCTCCTCTTCCTTCCTCCCACCCTTCCATTCCCCATGAACCATCCCTCCAAACGCCTTGCGCTCAAGCTGGCCGCCGCCGCGCTGGCCGCCGCCGCCCTTGCCGCCTGCGGCAAGAAAGAAGAAGCCGCTCCGCAAGCGGCTGAGCAGCCTGCCGGATCGCCCGCGCCCGCCGCCAGCGCTCCCGCGCCCAGGCAAGAGCCGCTCAAAGTCGCCTTCGCCTACATCGGCCCCGTGGGCGACGGCGGCTGGAGCTTTGCACACGACAACGCCCGCAAAGCCGTTGAAAAAGAATTTGGCGACAAGGTGCAAACCTCTTACGTGGAAAGCGTGCCCGTGAGCGCCGACGCCGAGCGCGTGCTGCGCGACATGGCCCAGCAGGGCAACCAGCTGGTGTTCGGCACCACCTTCGGCTACATGGAGCAAATGCTGAAAGTGGCTGCCGACTTTCCGCAAGTGAAGTTCGAGCACGCCACCGGCTACAAAACCGCCGCCAACCTGGGCACGTATGACACGCGCACCTACGAAGGCGCTTACATGGCCGGCCTGCTGGCCGGCGCCATGACGCAAACCGGCACGCTGGGCGTGGTGGCCTCCGTGCCCATCCCTGAAGTCATGCGCAACATCAACAGCTTCGCCCTGGGCGCGCGCAGCACCAACCCCAAGGCCAGCGTGAAAATCGTGTGGGTCAATGAGTGGTTCAACCCGCCCAAGGAAACCGAAGCGGCCACCGCCCTCATCAACAGCGGCGCGGACATCCTCATGCAAAACACCGACTCTTCTGCCGTGCTGCAAACCGCCGAAAAGCTGGGCAAGCGCGGCTTCGGCTGGGACAGCGACATGACGCACTACGGCCCCAAGGCGCACATCGCCTCCGCCGCCATCAACTGGACGCCGTTTTACGTCAAGACCATCCGCGAAGTGATGGACGGCACCTGGAAGCCCGAGCGCCACTGGTGGGGCGTGAAAGAAGGCGCGATCGACCTCGTTTCCCTGGCCGAAGACGTGCCCGAAAGCGCCCGTGCCCGGCTGGCCGAAGTGAAAGAGGGCCTCAAGGCCGGCGCCTTCCACATCTGGCAAGGCCCCATTGCCGACAACACCGGCAAACAGGTGCTGGCCGAAGGCCAAGTGGCCGACGATGCCTTTCTGGGCGGCATCAACTTCTTCGTGGAAGGCGTGGAAGGGCAGGCGCCAGGCCAATAAGCAGCGGCCCACAGCGGCGCGCCATGCAAAAAAGCCGGACGCTGCCCGGCTTTTTTTGCGCGCGGTTGCCTGAAGCGCCAGCGCGCGGGAAAGCGGTTTTGCGAGCAGCCTGCGAGCCGGTTCCGCTGTCAGGCTGAATCAAAAGAAGGAGCGAATTCAGAGGGGTAAAAATACCGTATCGCGCAATTCCGACTAGGATGTCATGCTATGAATAGAGGAGCGTGGGAAAGCCTTTCTGCGCCAGTCTTTCAAGGCTGAGCCATGCGCAGATACTGGGCATCAGCGAAGCAGGCCGCCTGGGCGGTTTTTCAGCGTACGCGCGGCGCGTGCTCGGGGCGGGCGGGCGCCTCTTCGTCCAGCGCGGCTTCCAGCCACAAGGCGGCGACGAAGCGTTTGTCAAACCACAGCCACAGCAGGATGGGCGCCACGGGCGTGAGCATGAGAAAGCCGAACTGGTAGCCGTAGGCAATCACTTCATTGGCCCAGGCGGGGTAGCCCAGATAGGCCATTGCATTGCCGCCGGGGGTCAGGGCCACGTCGCGCAGCCACTGAAAGCACAGGCCCCAGGCCTGCGCGGGCAGCAGCAGCACGCTGCCCCACGCCATCTTCAGGGGCCACCAGCGCGGGCGCGAGGCCAGCAGCATGGCCCACAGCAGCACCTGGCCGTAGCCGTAGGTGGGGTAGCTCACTTCGGGCGTGAGTTCGGCCAGCATCTGCCGCCCGCCAGGGCCGGGCATGAGCACTTGCACGCGCGTGAGCAGCGTGCCTGTCACGCCATCTATCTCAAAACCCTCCACCCACGCGAACAGCAGCTTCATCACGGTGCCAGCCAGCCACAGCGGCGGCGCGGCGAACCATTCGCGCGCCCAGTACCACAGCGGCAGCAAAACGACAAGGCCGGCAAGGGCCAGCAGAAGAAATCGGCCAATGAGCGTGGCACGCATGGGTGCTCTCCAGGGCAAGGGGCGGGGTTCAGGCAGCGGGCGCCGAAGGGTGTTTGGCGGGACTGGCCCGCTTTTCGTGCCGCGCAACGTAGCGCATCCACAGCAGCCAGACGATGAGCACATCCAGCATGATGAGCGCCTGCCACATGTACAGGTGCGCAAATTCAAACACCTGCAAGTTCCACTGCCCCAGAAAAAACAGGCTGACCACGCGCAGCAGGTTCACGCCCTGCACGGCCATGAACCCCAGCCCCAGGCCCCAGAGCTTCATCTTCCAGCTCGAAGGAAAGGCCAGCACCGCCGCCAGCAGCACGATGGCCGCCTCCACGCCGTTGCAGCCCGGCTCGATGGAGATGCCAAAGCCCGACTGCGCGCTTTGCACCACGCGCCCGTGGGAAATGGCCGAGGGATCAAAAAACTGGATGATGGCCGCGCTGGCGCTGGCCACCAGCCCCGTCCAGGGCTGCACCACGGCGGCTTGCACGGGAGCAAGCATTTCCATGCCAAACAGCACGGCCTGAACGGAAAGAAAAACAAGAAAGAAACGGGTCACGGATTCGGTATTCGGAAAAGAAATGCCAGGGCGCGGATGGTAACGGCACAGGGCATTTGCCTGCCTCCCATTCACCCGCGCCGATTATTTGTGCCATGAGCCGCGCGTGGATTTCAAACGGGGTGCATTGTGGACACCCCTTAATCTTTTGGGTCGCGCCCAGCGCCTGAAGCGCCTGCCAGGGCGCATCAAAAACAAGAGCAAATCGAAGGCCATTGAAATACCGCCTCGCGCAGTTTTTACTAGGACACCATGCTACGAATAGAAGAGCAAAAAACTGCCCGTTTGCCGTTCCGCCTTCAGTCTCAGGCGCCCATCCGGAGCAAATGCCTGCCAGGCAGGCCGCTTCACAGGCTGGCGCGCTACCATGCGCGCCCTTTTGTCTCTGAGCGCTTTCCTCTCACATGACTGTCTCGATACGCCGCCGCCATTTCACCCTGGCCCTGCCAGCCCTGGCCGCCCTGGCGCAGCCCGCGCTGGCTCGCTCGCCCCACTCGCTCACGCTGGGCATGACGCTGGAGCCGCCCGGGCTGGACCCCACGGCTGGCGCAGCCTCGGCCATCGCCGAAATCATGCTCTACAACGTCTTTGAGACGCTCACCAAAATCCGCCCCGACGCCAGCGTCGGCCCGCTGCTGGCGCAAAGCTGGCACAGCTCGCCTGATCTGAAGCAGTGGACTTTTCAGCTGCGCGACAACGCACGCTTTTCCAACGGCGCGCCGCTGACGGCGCAAACCGTGCAATGGGCCTTCACGCGCGCTGCCAGCGAAGGCAGCACCAACAAAGACCGGCGCACTTTCACCGCCATGCGCCAGATTGCCGCGCCTGATGAGCGCACCGTGCGCATCGAGCTGGAGCAGCCCGATGCCGATCTGCCCTTCAAGCTGGGCCAGGCCACCGCCATCATCGTCGAGCCGGGCAGCGCCGCCGGCAACGCCACGCGCCCCGTCGGCAGCGGCCCTTACGTGCTGGACAAATGGCAGCGCGGCGCTTCCCTCACCCTCAAGGCCTGGCCGCAGTGGCGCGAGGCGGGCGCCATCGCCATTGGCCGCGCCGTCTTCCGCTTCATCAGCGACCCTGCCGCGCAAGTGGCCGCGCTGCTGGCGGGCGATGTGGATGCCTTTGTCCGCATGAGCGAGCGCGGCGCCGCGCGCCTGAAGGCCGATGGGCGCTTTGCGCTGCTGCAAAGCGGCTCGCGCGCCAAAACCATCGTCGCATTCAACCACCGCCACGCGGCCTTGCGCGATGTGCGCGTGCGCCGCGCCCTGTGCGCCGCCATTGACCGCCAGGCCGTGCTGCAAGCGGGCCAAAACGGCCTGGGCACGCCCATCGGCAGCTACTACACCCCCGGCAGCCCCGGCTATGTGGACCTGACCGGCGTCAATGCCTATGACCCGGACAAGGCCCGCCAGCTGCTCAAAGAGGCCCTGCCCGATGGCCCCCTGTCGCTCACCCTCACCCTGCCGCCCACGCCCTACGCCCGCCAGGGCGGCGAAGTCGTGGCCGCGCAGCTGGCGCAAGCGGGCGTGCGCGTGAAAGTGCAAAACGTGGAATGGGCGCAGTGGCTCAGCCACGTCTACGGGCAGGCGCAGTTTGACCTCACCCTCATCAGCCACGTCGAGCCGCTTGATCTGGGCAACTGGAGCAAGCCCGGCTACTACTGGGGCTACGAAAACCCCGCCTTCGACGCCCTCTACGAGCGCCTGCGCGCCAGCGCCGATGAAGGCGAGCGGCTGAAGCTGCTGGAGCAGGCCCAGCGCCTGCTGGCCGAAGACGCCGCTGCCATCTTCCTGTACCAGCCGCACTGGCTGACCGCCGCCCGCAAGGGTCTGCAAGGGCTGTGGGAGCAGATGCCCATCTCGGTCAATGACTTGGCGACCCTGCGCTGGCAGTGAGCGCGGCCGGGCGGCGGCAAAAACAGGAGCAAATTTGAGGGGGTCGAAAGGCCGCTTTGCGCACGTTCTACTAGGACCCAACGCTATTGCTTTAGGAGCTAAATAAGGCCGGGCAAACCGCTTGCGCCTTCAGTGCTTTTTGAGGGAGGTGCGCTGGATGGCCTCGTTGATTTCGGCGATGGAGCGTTCGATGGCCTCGTCGTCCAGCTCGTCCAGCGCGCTGTCGGGCAGGCCGCTGGTGGGCTGGATGGTGGAAGCAAAGGCGCTGTCGTCCATGGAGGCGGTTTCGGTGAAGCCGGGACGCCCGCGCCGCTGGCGCGCCCTGGCGGGCGCTTCCCACTCGAAGGCCAGAACGGTGACGTTGTCGCAGCGCGGGCCGCCTTTTTTGAGGGCTTGGTCGATGAGCAGGGGCATGCCTTCGGCCAGGGGGCGCTCGGCCATGCCGCGCGTGATGATGTCGTCGTCCAGCGTGCCCCAGAGGCCGTCGGAGCAGAGCATGACGCGGTCCTGGTCTTGCAAGACGATGGGGCCGCCCACGTCGAACATGGGGCGCACGGTGGAACCCAGGCAGGTGAAGAGGACGTTGCGGTTGACGTCCTTGAGCGAGGCGCCGCTGCTGGCCTTGGCTTCCAGGTAGGAGTGGTCGCGCGTGCGCTTGAGCAGCTGGCCGCCGCGCACGACGTACATGCGCGAGTCGCCGCAGTGCACCCAGTGGAGCTGGCCGCGCTGCACGACGGCGGCCACAAGGGTGGTGCGGGGCGTGTCCATCATGCCGCGCGAGCTGGCGTAGCGGATGATCTGGTGGTGGGCTGACATCAGGCCCCGGCCCAGGAAGCTGGGCACATCCGCCATGCGCGGCTGCGCTTCGCGCTGAAAGAGGGCGGACATGGTTTCCAGCGCAATTTGCGCGGCCACTTCGCCTTCGGGGTGGCCGCCCATGCCGTCGGCCAGGGCGAACAGGCCCGCTTCGCGGGTGTAGCTGTAGCCCATGCGGTCTTCGTTTTTCTCGCGCGAGCCGAGGTGGGTTGCTTCAAAAATTGAGAATTGCATGGCGGGTGCTTTTTTTATTTGCTGGCTTTCTTGCCGTCAGCCATGAGGTTGCCGAACTGCATGCGCACGCGTTCGCTGACGGAGGGCTTGGTGTAGGTGCGCTCGCCTTCGCGGCTGAGTTCCTTTTGCAGGGCGAATACCGATTGCGGGCGCGAGAGGGGGTCGAGCGACATGCACCATTGCACCACTTCAATGAGGCTGTCCGAATAGATGCCGCGCATGCGCGTGAGGGCGCTGGCGAGCTGGTCTTTTTCCAGGCGCTGAGGCGCATCGTTGGGCGGGTAGCCCTGCATGCACGAGTAGATGCACGCGCCGATGGCGTAAATGTCGGTCCACGGCCCCATCGTCGAGTCGCGCCGGTACATCTCGGGCGCGGCAAAGCCCGGTGTGTACATGGGGCGGGTGAAATTGCCTTCCTTGTTGAGCACTTCGCGCGCGGCGCCAAAGTCGATCATCACGGCCCTGTCGTCGTCGGTGATGAAAATGTTGGCGGGCTTCAAATCAAGGTGCAGCATCTTGTGCTGATGCACGATGCGCAGCCCGCGCAGCACCTCGTCATACAGCGAACGGATGGTGGACTCGCGAAACACCTTCTTGTTGTTCAGCTCGCGCGCGGTGACGATGAAGTCTTGCAGGCTGGCGCCTTCCAGATAGTTCATCACCATGTAAACGGTTTCGTTCTGGCGGAAGAAGTTGAGCACGCTCACCACCGAAGGGTGGGCAATTTGCGCCAGCGAGCGGCCTTCTTCAAAAAAGCTCTTCAGGCCAAGGCGGTAGAGCGAAAGCTTTTCGGGCGCAACGTGCGGAATCAGCTCCCCTTCCGCGCGCGTGACCAGCGCCGAAGGCAGGTATTCCTTGATGGCCACCTGCTGCCCGTCATGATCCGTGGCCAGATACACCACGCCAAAGCCCCCTGACGAGACCTTGCGCACCACGCGGTAGCCGCCAATGACCGTGCCAGCGGGCAGTGAAGCAGGTTTGGGTTTTGACATAATTTCAAGCCAGAAAACAAGTTAGCCCGGCCTGACCGGGCTTTCTTTTTGTGCGTCAGCCGCCGCTTACGCTGCCTTCAGGCCGCGCGCGATCCACCTCGTTGCATCAGGAAAGATTTGACATGCCAGTTTACAGTATGACGGGTTACGCCAGCGCCCAGCACACCCCGGGCGGCAACGCCGAAATAGCCACGCCCGCCGCCTGCCTGGCGCTGGAGCTGCGCTCGGTCAACAGCCGCTTTCTGGATGTGGTGCTGCGCCTGCCCGACGAGCTGCGCCCGCACGAGCCTGCCCTGCGCGAGCTGATCGCCAAGCGCCTCAAGCGCGGCAAGGTGGAACTGCGCGTCAGCGTGGAAGCCGCTGCTGGCGGCGCCCTGCCCGATGTGCCCGTGCGCACTCTCCAGCGCCTGGCCGCCGCGCAGCAGCAAGTGCGCGTGTGGCTGCCCGAAGCCGCCCCCCTCTCGGTCGCCGACGCCTTGCGCCTGGCCGCTGGCGACAGCGCCGCCAGCCCGGCCCTGGGCGAAGCCCTGCTGCCCCTGGCCCGCCAGGCGCTTGATGAACTGGTGGCCGCCCGCCAGCGCGAAGGCGCGCGCCTGCTTGCCCTGCTGCAAGAGCGCATCACCGCCTTGCGCGCACTGGCCGCGCAAGCCGCCCCGCTCGTGCCCCAGCTGGTGCAAGCGCAGCGCCAGCGCTTTCTGGAGCGCTGGCAGGAAGCCCTGGGCGCGGCCCCCGCCAGCGAAGCCGTCACGCAAGCCGCGCAGGAACGCGCCCTGGCCGAAGCCACCGCGTTTGCCATCCGCATCGACGTGGCCGAAGAACTGGGCCGCCTGGCCGCGCACCTGGACGAAATCGAAGCCGTGCTTCAAAAAGGCGGCGAAACCGGCAAGCGCCTGGACTTTCTCATTCAGGAGCTGCACCGCGAAGCCAACACCCTCGGCAGCAAATCCGCCACGCTGGAACTCACCCGCATCAGCGTGGATATGAAAGTGCTCATCGAACAAATGCGCGAACAGGTGCAGAACCTGGAATAAGCGCCGGGCCGCGCGACTCATTCAGGCGTTTTTGCATGCGGCCAAGCCGGAAAAACCAGACGGACGGCAGGGCGCTCAATCCTGCGCGCGCTCAATGAATCTCTCGTCTTCCCGCTTGCATGGGCGGCTGGGCGACTGAATGCCGTACCCCAGCCCCAGATACAAGGCGCTGCGGTAGCGGCCTGATTGCGTCAGCAGGTTGATGCCTTCCGCGCCCTGGCACATGCGCGCCCGCGTCACCCGGCCTGCCCGCAGCTCCGCCACGCTGCCTGCGCGCACCCTTGGAGCAGCCAGAACCATGCCCGCAAAAGGCATGGCCGGCGCAGGGCTTGCCTGGCCGCGCCATTCATAGCTGAGCGCTTCGCGGCCTGATGCAGTCATTGCGGCGTGCCCTTCCCCCGCCCGCGCAGAAGCAGGCGTCAATTCCTGGAGGGTGAATTTCCTGCAACAAACGGGCTGCCCATCGGGGCCTGGCCACTGCGCCCATAGCGGAACATTTGCCTCTGGCGCGTGCGTGAGATAGAAATGTGTCTGCCCGGACGGACTGACCACCACAAAACCCGAAGCAGGCGCCTGCGCCGCCGCAGACGCGCAGGTGCTGGCCCATGTAATTGCCAGCAGACAGCGTTTCATGCTAGCGGCCATTGGCTGACCAATGGGGAGGATCGCTGACAAGCTTGTGCACGCCAAATGAAGCACCTACCTTATGAAGGTCGCGGTTTGAATTAATCTTTATTGATTTTCCTCCGCCATTTTTCATGGTCTTACCCTTCATGTTGGAGATGGTCATGTCAATGGCAGTGCCGTCAATATGATTGGATGTGAGGGAGGGTTGATGTACGATCCCGTAGGCGTTTACCATGGCTTGCGCTGCCCTTTTTGATTTGGCTGCGTCGCCATGATCCCAGTTGATATTGACTCCTTCACGGGCTGGAACCTCGCTGGGCTGAATGGTTCCATTGGCAATTTTCCACGCATAGTGCATCAGATAAGCCCTTTCAGCAGGCCGCCGCGTGGCAGATATGGAGACTTGGCCGCCAGCGGCTTCAATGGAACCAATGAAGTTTCTGACCTTGGAACGGAATCCTGCCTCCAGATCATCGATGGATCGGCTGGTGGGATATCTGCTGACCCATGCCGGACCACTCAACTCCCTGGATGACTCAGCAGGCGTTGCGGACGCTTGAATGGCTTCAATATTTCCCGCATTAACCATGCCTTGATTTTGCACGCCAAAAGCAAAAGATGTGGCGTCTGCATGTAAACTGGAGAACGGAAAACTGAATGCCATGTCATGCAGCAAACGGCTGCCGCCAAGTGGCGTGTTGGCAGAAGGCTGCGAAAAATCGCCGGAGCCGGGTTCGGCCAACCTATTTTCAAAAGGCGATAGTTGCTGGGACGGAGAAAACGGACGTGATAATCCTGTAATACCTGTCATTGCAGTTCCTTTGAAAGATAAATAGCCATTGAAGCCGCATTTGCAGGCTTCGCGTTCCGCCAGAGCCGAAAGCGCTTCGTTCTGGCTGGTCAATTAAACCCAATAAGCATGTCGTCATGCAACTGGTGTAATTACTGTCTGGTAGTCTTCCTATGCTGTATTTCTGTACAAATAACGAAAAAGTAAAAAACGACCGTAGTCAATACTCAAAGCGCCCCATCCCCGCCTCGCATGCCAAACGCCCGCAAGCGCCCGTGAAATCAGCGCGGGCCGCTATCAATCCAGTAGCAGGGCGGCTTTCAGGCCGCTTTCCGCCGTGGGGTAGCGCAGCTTCAGGCGCAGCTCGCGCTTGAGGCGCTGGTTGGTCAGGCGGCGTGATTCGCGCAGAAAGCTCATTTGCAGCGCGGGCAGCGCAGCTTCGGCCTCGGCGCGGGGCATGCGCGGCGGGCAAGGCAGGCCGCACAGGCGCGCGGCCAGGTCGAACCAGTCGCCCATCTTCATCTGGCTGTCGTCGCACACGTTGTAGGCGCGGCGCGGGCGGGCGCGCCACAGGGCCAGGGCGCAGGCGCGGGCCAGGTCATCGGCGTGGATGTGGCTGGTGTAAACGTCATCCGGCGCGGCGAGCACGGGCGCGCGCCGCTCCAGCCGGGCGCGGGGCGAGCCGCCGGGGCGGTCGGCGGCGTAGATGCCGGGAATGCGCAGCACGGCAGCGCCCAGCGGGCGCAGCACGGCTTCGGCGGCGGCGCGGCGGCGCGCGCGCGCGGTTTGCGGGCGCAGCGGGCGGGTTTCGGGCGTGAAGCCGCCCTGGGCATCGCCATAAACGCCGGAAGTGGAGCCGTAAATGAACGCGGCCGGCCAGCGGCGGCGCAGGGCGCGCGCCAGCGCCAGGGTGCGCGCGTCGCCCCCGTCATTCGATGAAGGCGCGGGTGGCGCCAAGTGCAGCACGCGCCCCGCGCGCCCCGCCCAAGCGGCCAGCCGCCGCAAGCTGGCGGGCGCGTCCAGGTCGCCCGCCAGCGGCGTGATGCCCATCTGCCGCAAGGCGGCCGCCTTGGCGGCGCTGCGGCACAGGGCCAGCACGCGCACGCGCGGCAACAGCAGGCGGGCCGCGCGCACGCCCACATCGCCGCAGCCGACGATGAGCACACGCGCGCGGCGAAAGCGGGCGGGCAGCGCGCGGGGGCGCGCGCCGCAGAAAAAAAGGTTCACAGGCAAAATCCGCTCCCGGAACCGCCTCGCAGTTTTTGCAGGCGGTTTCTTCATTCAGAGCCTGCTCGCAATCTGGCCGTGAAAGGCAGAAGCGTGGAAACCGGGATGGATTGCAAGGCGCAAACCGCCCGAATCCACGCTTTTCATGCTTTTTGCGCCCACAGGCTGATTGCAGGCAGGCTCCCCAAAACAGCCCACGACGATACCCAAATGAGCTTTTCCGTTACCGTGCAACCCGGCGGCTTCAGCTTTGAAGCCGAATCTGATGAAACCCTGCTGGCCGCCGCCTTGCGCCAGAGCGTGGGCCTGCCCTATGGCTGCCAGGAGGGCGCCTGCGGCGCGTGCAAATGCAAAGTCACCTACGGCCAGGTGGCCCTGGGCGGGCATCTGGAAAGCGCCCTGTCCGCCGACGAGGCCGCGCAGGGCTACACCCTGACATGCCGCGCCCGCGCGCTGGGCCATGTGGTGCTGGAGTGCGATCAGGTCACGCTCGCCAGCCTCTACCCGCCGCGCAAAATGCCCGTGCGTGTGGCCGAGCTGGAGCGCCTCGCGCCTGACGTGATGCGCGTGCGGCTGCAACTGCCCGCCAACCAGCCCACGCCCTGGCGCGCCGGGCAGTTCATGGAATTCACCCTGCCCGATGGCAGCCGCCGCAGCTACAGCATGGCCAGCGCCCCGCAAGAGGCGGAGGATGAAGCGCCTGGCCCAAAGCGCGGCGCGCGCTATGTCGATCTGCACATCCGCCACCTGCCGGGCGGCAAATTCACCGACCAGGTGTTTGGCGGCGGGCTGAAAGTGAAAGACATCCTGCACGCCGAAAGCCCGCTGGGCAGCTTTTTTCTGCGCGAAGACTCCCAAAAGCCCATCGTGCTGCTGGCCTCGGGCACGGGCTTTGCGCCCATCAAGGCCATCATCGAGCACATGCAGCGCCACGCCATTGCCCGCCCCGCCGCGCTCTACTGGGGCGGCCGCCGCCCGCAAGACCTGTACATGCACGAATGGGTGCTGGCACAGCAAGCGGCCATGCCCGGCCTGCGCTACGTGCCCGTCATCTCCGCCGCCCAGCCCGAAGACGGCTGGCAGGGCCGCACCGGCTACGTGCATGAAGCCGTGCTGCAAGACTGCCCCGATCTCTCCGGCCACCAGGTCTATGCCTGCGGCGCTCCTGCCATGGTGCGGGCCGCCCGCCACGACTTCACCACCCGCGCCCGCCTGCCCGAAAGCGAGTTCTACGCCGACGCCTTCACCAGCCAGGCCGACCTGGCCTCTTGAGCGCCCGCCCACGGCCCGCTCCCGTGGGCGCAAGCGGATCGCATGGGGCAGCGCGCCAGGCTGGTTCGCAGGCCGGAATACGCTTCTTGATTGATAGCGTGGTGTCCTAGTGGAATGTGCGCAAACGTCATTTTCAGCCCCTTGGATTTGCTTCTGTTTTTGATGGAATCAGCCGCTGCGCTGGCGGAAAAGAGCGGGCGTATCAGGCAGGCGGCTGGGCGGGCGGTCAGGCGGCGGCTTTAGGCACGCCCTGGTTGGCGAGGGCGTCGGCGCGTTCGTTGCCGGGGTGGCCGGCGTGGCCCTTGACCCAGTGCCAGCGGATCTCGTGCGGGCCGCCGCCGGCCAGCGCGTCCAGGCGCTGCCAGAGGTCGGCGTTTTTCACGGGCTGGCCGCTGGCGGTGCGCCAGCCTTTGGCTTTCCAGCCGTGTATCCATTCGGTGATGCCCTGGCGCACGTACTGGCTGTCGAGGTACAGGTCCACGCGGCAGGGGCGCTTGAGGGCGCCCAGGGCCTGAATGACGGCCAGCAGCTCCATGCGGTTGTTCGTGGTGCGCGCTTCGCCGCCGCACATCTGTTTTTCATATTTGCCGCTGCGCAGCAGCGCGCCCCAGCCGCCGGGGCCGGGGTTGCCTTTGCAGGCGCCGTCGGTGTAGATCTCTACGGTGTCCAAAGCTCATTGACCTTTCTGGGAGCGGGGCGCGGATTGTCCGCGCTGGCGCCGGGCGGGCGGGTTGGCCGCGCGGCTGGCGGCGGGCACGGGGGCCAGGCGGGCGGCGGGCGTTTTCCAGGCCGCGCCAATCAGGCGCATGCCGTGGGCGCGCTTGATGGCGCTGATGCACCAGGCCGCGCGGGTGATGGGCCAGCCCGTCGCGCCAGCGCGCGCCAGGCGCGCGGCCAGCTGGCGCAGCCAGCCAGCGCCCGGCGGCAAGCCGCTGTCGTTGCCGTAGCGCTGTTCGCACAGCTCGAAGCCGAGCAGGCGCAGCCAGTCGCGCAGGCGCTGCGGGGCGATGAATTCATGCCCTGGCGGCAGATACAGCGGGCTGCCGCCGTGCAGGCGCTGCCACAGGCGCGCGCGCCAGGGCACCAGGCCGGTGATGACGAGGCGCCCCTCATGCATCAGCGCGCGGTGCGCTTCGCGCAGGGCGGCGTGGGGGTCGCCGCACAGCTCCAGCGTGTGCGGCAGGGCGATCAGATCGAGGCTGCCTTCGGCAAAAGGCAGCGCGGCGGGGTTGGCGGCCAGCAGGATGCGCCCGGCGGGCGCAGCCTGGGCGGCCTGGGCCGCATCGGCCGCATCGGGCAGGGCCAGCCAGCGGTGGGGCATGCGGTTGGCGGCCAGGGCGTCGATTTCAGGCAGGCCCAGTTGCAGGGCGTGGTAGCCGAAAACATCGGCCACGGCGGCGTCGAACTGCGCCTGCTCCCAGCGCAGCAGGGCCTGGCCGGGCGGGGTGCGGAACCAATCAGACGAGGCCATCATCGCAGCGCCCCATGCGCTGGCTGCATTCCGCTTTGAAAGGGGTGTAAATTCGCTCCTCGTTTCATAGCATGATGTCCTGGTGGAATGGGCGCAGACGGCTTTTCAAGGCTCCTGAATCCGCTCTTCTTTTTTGATGATGGGCGGCCGCCTTGCCGGTGGCCGGCCGCTTCTGCGGGCAGGCGCGCCGGCCCCTCATGGATAATTTTTGGCTCATGGAATTGCTTGCCCTGCCCGCCCTGAACGACAACTACGTCTGGCTGCTGCACGATGGCCGCCAGGCGCTGGCGGTGGACCCTGGCGACAGCGCCCCGGTGCTGCGCGCGCTGGCTGCACCGGCTGCGCCTGCCAATGGCCGCCTGACGCTGGCGGGCATTCTATTGACGCACCACCACGCCGATCACACGGGCGGCGCAGCCGCGCTGCATGCGGCCACGGGCGCGCCGGTGTTCGGCCCTGCGCAGGTTTTGCTGCCCTCGCCCACACCCGCGCCCTTGACCGTGGTGCAGGGCGGCGATGCCGTGCCGCTGCTGGGCCTGCCGTGGCAGGTGCTGGCCGTGCCGGGGCATACGGCCACGCACGTGGCCTACTTTTGCGAGCGGGTAGAAGCCAATGGCGTCAGCGCGCCGCTGCTGTTTTGCGGCGACGCGCTGTTTTCAGGCGGCTGCGGCCGCGTGTTTGAAGGCACGCCCGCGCAAATGCTCGCTTCGCTCGACGCGCTGGCCGCGCTGCCCGATGCCACCCGCGTGTGCTGCGGCCACGAATACACGCTGGCCAATTTGCGCTTTGCCCGCGCCGTGGAGCCTGATAACGCGCAACTTGCACATTGGCAGGCGCGCTGCCAGGCGCTGCGCGAAGCGGGCCGGCCCACGCTGCCCAGCACCATTGGGCAGGAAAAAGCCATCAATCCTTTTCTGCGCTGCCGCGTGCCGCAAGTTGCGAGCGCCGCGCGCCGCGCGCCCGTGTCTGCGCCCGCCGTGTCTGGCGCAGGCTCTGCCAGCGGCGAGGCTGCGGATGCCGTGGCCGTTTTTGCCGCCCTTCGTGAATGGAAGAACCGTTTCTCATGACCACCCAACGCACTTTGCAGGCGCTGGCGCTGGCTGCCGCCGTTTTTCTGGCGGGCTGCGCCACCCGGCCTGCCACGCCCCCGGCGTCTGAACCGGCTGACGCTGCCGCATCCACAGGCGCCCGCCCGACCGCCTCGCCAGCCGCTGAAGAAGAAGGCCCGCAGGCGCAGATACGCCCTTCGCCCACCGGCCCCGGCGCGGGCATCCGCCCTTACGTGCCCATGTCGCCGCTGACGGTGCGCGACATGCAGGGCCGCCCCGTCACGCCCCTGAACGCCCCGGCGGACATCTGGGAGCGCGTGCGCGGCAACTTCGCCATGCCCGATCTGAGCAATGACCTGGTGCGCAAGCAAGAGCAGTGGTACGCGGGCCGGCCCGACTACATCCAGCGCATGGTCGAGCGCTCGCGCATGTATCTCTTTCACATCGTCGAAGAAGCCGAGATGCGCGGCATGCCTTCCGAGCTGGCGCTGCTGCCTTACATCGAATCGGCCTTCAACCCGCAGGCCGTCTCCAGCGCCAAGGCTGCCGGGCTGTGGCAGTTCATGCCTGCCACGGGCACCCATTTCGAGCTGCGCCAAAACGCCTTGCGCGATGACCGGCGCGACATCATCGCCTCCACTAACGCCGCGCTGGACTACCTGCAACAGCTGCACGACAAATTCGGCGACTGGCACCTGGCCCTGGCCGCCTACAACTGGGGGCCGGGCAACGTGGCCAACGCGCTGGAGCGCAACCGCAAGGCGGGCCTGGGCTTGCGCTACGAAGACCTGCGCATGCCCGACGAAACCCGCAACTACGTGCCCAAGCTGCAAGCCGTCAAAAACATCATTGCCGACCCCGGCAAGTTTGACGCCTCGCTGCCCGACATTGGCAACCACCCCTTCTTCGACACCGTTGCCATCACCCGCGACATCGACGTGGCCCTGGCCGCCGAGCTGGCCGGCGTGCGGCTGGACGATTTGCGCGCCCTCAACCCCGGCATGAAGCGCTCCGTCATCTTTGCCCAGGCCGCCGAACACATCCTGCTGCCCTGGGAAAACGCCGCCACCTTCAAGCAAAACCTGGCGGCCATGGACCCCAAGGCCCCGCTGGCCAGCCACACCGTGTGGGTGGCCCCGCGCACCATGAGCGTGGCCGAAGCCGCGCGCGAGGTGGGCATGAGCGAAGACGCCTTCCGCACGCTCAACCACATTCCGCCGCATGTGAAAGTCAGCGCCGGCGCAGCCCTGCTCGCGCCGCGCGGCAAGGGCCAGGCGCTGGCCGTCAGCGCCAGCATCGTCAACAACGCCCGCGTGGCCTTCACGCCCGAAGTCGTGCTGCGCAAAACCGTGCTGCGCGCGCGCAAGGGCGACACCATCGACCGCATCGCCCGCCGCTACGACCTGCCGCCCGGCACCGTGGCCGGCTGGAACAAAACCAGCGCCACTGCCAGCCTGAAGGCGGGCCAGAGCATCACCCTCTACCTGCCCATGCGCGCGGGCAAGCCCAAGGCCGCCCCCCGCAGCAAGGCCAGCGCCAGACGCGCCGCCGCCGCCCAGGCCGGCAAAGGCCGGGTCAAAGTGACGGTGGCGCCAGGCAAGGCCAAGGCTGGCGCGGGCAAAGCGCCCGCCAAGGCACCGGCGGGCAAAGCGTCTGCGGCCAAAACCAAAGCGGCAGCGCCCGCCAAGGCGAAGGCCAGGAAATAGCCTCAGCCAGACTTCGGGCGGGCATTCAGGGCAGGGCATCTAGCCGCCAGCCCGCCTGCTCGCCTGCCCCTGGAGCCGAAAGGAGCCAGGGCAAGGCATGGCGGCGAGCCAGCCCTGGACGCACGGGCTGCACCATGCCTTGCAGCCTTGCTGAATGCGAGGGGATATTTGCTCCTCGATTCATAGCATGAGGTCCTAGTGCAATGGGCGCAAGGGCCGTTTTTCAACCTTCAAATTAGCTCTTGTTTTTGATGCAGCATGGCGGATGGAGCCAGGCTGCAAGGCCCGCTCCATTGGCTCCATTCGTCTGCCACGGACAGGCTTGGGGTTCGTTCTCAGCGCCGCGCCAGCTGCCGCAGGCGCACGCCGCCTGCGGCGAGTGCGCCAAAGTAGATGCCGCCAGCCGCCGCCATCAGTCCCGCCAGCAGGGCCACGCGCTGCAAGGGCGCGGCGCGCAGGGCGATCCAGTCGAAATGGCGGCTGCCCCAGAGCAAAAAGGCGGCCATCAGCAGCGTGGCGGCCAGCACCTGCAAGGCAAACAAACGCCAGCCGGGCTGCGGGCGGTAGCTGCCACGGCGGCGCAGGCCCCGCAGCAGCCAGGCGGCATTGACCAGCGCGCCCAGGGCGATGGAAAGCGTGAGCGCCGCATGCTGCAAGTGCGGCACCAGCAGCAGGTTCAGGCACTGGGTGAGCGCCAGCACGGCCACGGCAATCTTCACGGGCGTGCGGATGTCCAGGCTGGCGTAGTAGCCGGGGGCCAGCACCTTCACGGCCACCAGGCCCACCAGGCCCGCGCCGTAGCCGGCCAGCGCCAGCGCCACGCGCTGCACGTCGCCCGCACTGAACTGGCCGTAGTGAAAGAGCGTGGCAATCAGCGGCGTGCCAAAAACCAGCAGCGCCGCCGCGCACGGCAAGCCCAGCAGCACCACCAGGCGCAGGCCCCAGTCCAGCATGGCCGAGTAGGCCGCTTCGTCGCCGCTGGCGCGCGCGGCCGTGAGCTGCGGGGTGAGCACCACGCCCAGCGCCACGCCCAGCAAGGCGGTGGGAAATTCCATCAGCCGGTCGGCATACCACACCCAGGTGACGCTGCCTTTGGCCAGGTGCGAGGCAATTTGCGTGTTAATCAGCAGCGAAAGCTGCGCCACGCCCACGCCCAGCAAGGCGGGCAGCATGAGCGAGAGCACCTGGCGCACGCCTGCATCGGCCCAGGCGGCGCGCAGGCGCTGCCAGCTCAAGGCAATGCGCGGCAGCAGCCCCAGGCGGCGCAGCGCAGGCACTTGCACTGCCAGCTGCAATGCGCCGCCCAGCATGACGCCGGCGGCCATGGCGTAAATCGGCTCCAGCCCCAGCCGCGCGAAAAGCGGCGCGCCCAGCCAGGCGGCGGCAATCATGCAAAGGTTCAGCAGCACGGGCGTGACGGCGGGCACGGCAAAGCGCTTCCACGTATTCAGAATGCCCGCCGACAGGGCCACCAGCGACATGCAGCCGATGTAGGGAAACATCCAGCGCGTCATGCGCGCAGCGGCTTCAAAACTGGCTGCATCCAGACCGCTGGCCAGCAGCAGCACCAGCAGCGGCGCGGCCAGCATGCCCGCCAGGCAGGTGGCCGCCAGCGCCCAGGCCAGCGCGGTGGCCACGGCGTCAATCAGATGCCGCGTGGCCTCGATGCCATCGCGCTCCTTGCTGGCGGCCAGCACGGGCACGAAAGCCTGGCTGAACGCGCCTTCGCCAAACAGCCGCCGCAGCAGATTGGGAATGCGAAAGGCCACGTTGAAGGCGTCGGTCAGGCCGCTGACGCCAAAGGCCGAGGCCATGAGCCAGTCGCGCAGCAGCCCCGTGACGCGCGAGGCCAGCGTGAGCAGGGAAACGGTGGAGGCGGATTTGAACAGGCTCATGCTGGGCGGGCAGGCAGAAAAGCGGGGGCGTATTTCGCTCCTTGATCAATAGCATGATCTCCCCGTGAAATAAGCGGGAACGGCCTTTTCAAGGCGCCTGAATTTGCTCCTTTTTCTGATGCGGTTTGCAAGAGGCGGCGCCAGCAGGGCTGCGGCGCTGCGGCCGCGCGGGTTGGGCGTTTCATGGAATCGGATGACGGTGATGGACGGAGGGCTGCGCTGTGGCCCGGACCGGCAGATGCCAAGCCCAGGCTGCCGCGCCGATTGTCGCGGGCCTGCCTGCGGTGCAGCCGGGCGCTGGTCAGCGCAGCAGCCAGGCCACGGCGCAGCCTACTGCGATGCCGCCTGCGATTTCAAAGGGCGTGTGCCCCATGCGCTCGCGCAGACGGGCCTTTTCTTCAGGCCGCAGCTCGTTCAGCGCCTGCGCGTGGCGGCCCACCTGGCGGCGCAGGCTGGCGGCGTCGAGCATGACGATGAAGGCCAGCGTGAGCGCCACGCCGAAGGCCGCGCTGTCCAGCCCCTCGCGCAGGGCCGTCAGCGCGGCCATGCTGCTGACGATGGCGCTGTGGTTGCTGGGCATGCCGCCGTAGCCAATCAGCCCGAAGGCCGGCTTGCCCGCGCGCAGGCTGTTGATGGCGAATTTCAGGCAGCCCGCCGCCAGCCAGGCGGCAAACGGGGCCAGCAGGTAGCTCCAGGTTTTCATGACCCCGCCAGCCTCCATGCGCACAAGAGCAGCCAGGCGAGCACGGCAGCCATCAGCTGCCAGTCGGACAGCAGCACGTCCGTGGGCGATTCGCCGCCTTTTTTCATCTCCACCACATACCAGTAGCGGAACAGTCCGAAAAGCACCAGCGGAATGCTCACGATCAGCTCCGGATGGGCCGACATGACGTAGAGGCTGTAGAACACCAGCGCGCCCGTGGCGGACATTTCGGCGTAGCGCTCAATCAGCGGCAGCGAATAGCGTTGCAGCACCTGCCGCCCCTTGTCGCCCGAGCGCGCCAGCTCCTGCCTGCGTTTGATGGCCGCCATGTACAGGGCCAGGCACAGCGTGGTGACGAACATCCAGGAAGACAGCTTGACCTCCAGCGCCACCGCGCCCGCCAGCGCGCGCAGCACGAAGCCGCTGGCGACGATGAAGATGTCGATCACCGGCTGATGCTTGAGGCCGAAGCTGTAGGCCAGGTTCAGCGCCAGGTAGATGCCGATGACGGCCATGACGCCCGGCTGCATCCACGCGCCCGCAGCCAGCAGCGCGCCCAGCGCCAGCAGCAGCGCCAGCGCCATGCGCGGCGTCACGGCGCCCGACGCCAGGGGGCGCTCGCGCCGTTTGACGGGATGCTGCCGGTCGCGCTCCACGTCGCGCCAGTCATTGACGATGTAAACCGCCGAAGACGCCAGGCAAAACAGCAGCGCGGCCAGCAGCGCCTGACCCGCGCGGTCAGCCTGCCAGAACTGCCCCGTGAACAGCAGCGGAGCCAGCACGAAGCCGTTCTTGATCCACTGCCGGGGACGCATCAGCCGGATCAGCCCGGCAGCGCAGCGCGCGGCGGAAGCAGCCGGGCCATTACGATTCATGATGGTTTTCAGGGAAACAAAAGGTTTTTCACACTTTACTTCATGCGCATTGCACTGCTTTATGCCTTGTTCGCCGTGGCGGCGACGGCAGTCAATATCGCCTCCCAGGCGCTATGGCTGCGATTCGCGCCCCGGCCGCTGGATACCGTAGCGGCTTCCATCATGGCGGGCACGCTGACCGGGCTGGCCATGAAATATGCGCTGGACAAGCGCTACATCTTCTGCTTCAAGCCGGAAAATGCCGCGCATGACAGCCGCCTGTTCATGCTTTATTCCCTGATGGGCATTTTGACAACACTGGTTTTCTGGGGCGCGGAATGGCTCTTTGAAATTCTGTTCAGGGATGATTTCATGCGTTATCTGGGCGGCGTGATGGGCCTGGGAATCGGTTATGCCGCCAAATATCACCTGGATAAAAAATTCGTTTTTGTGCGGCAGCCGGCGTGAAAACCGCCCGCTTTTTTTCAAAATGAAAAGGAAACGCCATGCCGAAAATGCCCGTTGAAAGCTGGGGCCGTCTGACGCGCGATGCGCACGACTGGCAGGCGCTCACGCAGGCCGATGGCCCGGCGCTGCTGGCGCAGCTGCAAGCGGGCCGGCCTGGCATTGCATATGGCGCGGGGCGCAGCTATGGCGATGTGGCGCTGAACCCCGGCGGCACGCTGTGGGCCACGCGCGGGCTGGACCGCTTCATCCGCTTTGACGAAAACGAAGGCGTGCTCACCTGTGAAGCCGGCGCGCTGCTGCGCGACGTGCAGCGCCTGGCCATCCGGCGCGGCTGGATGCTGCCTGTTTCGCCCGGCACGCAAATGGTGACGGTGGGCGGGGCCATCGCCAACGACGTGCACGGCAAAAGCCACCACAGCACGGGCAGCTTCGGCCAGCACGTGCGCAGCCTGCGCCTGGCGCGCACCGACGGGCAGGTGATTGACGCCGCGCCCCAAGGCGGACAGGCAGACTGGTTTGCCGCCACGGTAGGCGGCCTGGGGCTGACGGGCGTGATCACGCAGGCGCAGTTGCAGCTCGAACGCATTCAAAGCCCCTGGTTTGAGGTGGACGTGCAGCCCTTTGGCAGCCTAGCGGAATTTCTGGCGATCAATGCCGAAACCGGGCAGCAAGGCTGGGCGCACACCGTCTCGTGGATCGACTGCCTGCGCCATCGCGGCGGCACGCGGGGCATCTTCATGCGCGGCAACCTGGTGAAAGAATCCGTGCGGCGGCCCGCTGCGCGCCAGCGGCGCTGGCGCATGCCGCTGACGCCGCCGTTTTCGCTCATCAACCCCTTGTCGCTGCGCCTGTTCAACCTGGCCTACTACCACGCCCACCGGCTGAAGGCGGGCCGGGGGCTGGCCTATTACGAGCCGTTTCTCTACCCGCTTGATCACATTCAGGACTGGAACCGCTTCTACGGCCCGCGCGGCTTTTACCAATACCAGTGCGTCGTGCCGCACGCGGGCGGGGCCGAAGCGGTGCAGGCCATGCTGGACGCCATAGGCGCATCGGGCCAAGGCTCGTTTCTGGCCGTGCTCAAGACGATGGGCGACACGCCCTCGGCAGGCATGCTGGGCTTTGCCATGCCCGGCATCACGCTGGCGCTGGACTTTCCCAACCGGGGGGCGTCCACGCTGGCGCTTTTCGAGCGGCTGGACGCCATCGTTCATGAAGCGGGCGGCCGCATCTACCTGGCCAAAGACGCGCGCTGGCCGCGCAAATATTTCGAGGCCGCCTACCCCCGGTTGCAGGAATTTCTGCCCTACCGCGATCCGGGCATCAGCTCGGCCCTCTCGCGCCGCCTGATGGGCGCCTGACGAGCACTCAATAAGCGCCCGGGACATTTTTTTGAAAACGCATCCTCATGAGCCGCAAACACATCGCCATCATCGGCGCCACCTCCGCCATCGCCGAACACTGCGCGCGCCTGTGGGTTGAGCGCGAACCCCTCACGCTGACCCTGATAGGCCGCGACGAAGAAAAACTGCGCCGCATCGCCGCCGACCTGAAAGCGCGCAGCCCGGCGTCCGAAATTGCCACGCACGCCCAGGCCGATCTCACCAGCGCCGCCGCCATCGCCCAATGCGTGGCCAGCCTGCAAACGCCTGCGCCGCCTGATGTGGCGCTCGTGGCCTTCGGCCTGCTGCCCGACCAGGACGCCTGCGAGCAAAACCTGCAAGTCAATGCCGACGCGCAATGGATCAACGGCGTGGCCCCCGCGCTCTACGCCGAAGCGCTGGCCAACGCCATGCAGCAGGCCGGGCGCGGCGCCGTCGCCGTCATCGGCTCCGTGGCGGGCGATCGCGGGCGCAAATCCAACTACGTCTATGGCGCGGCCAAGGGCCTGGTTGCCCGCTACATGCAGGGCCTGCAACACCGCCTGGCGCTGCAAAAAAGCCCTGTGCGCGCCGTGCTCATCAAGCCCGGCCCCACCGACACGCCCATGACGGCGCACCTGAAAACCGGCACTGGCCGCGCCTCAATGGCCGCGCCTGAAGAAGTGGCCCGCTGCATCGTGCGCGGCATCGACCGGGGCAGGGCGGTGGTTTACGCGCCGGGCAAATGGGCGCTCATCATGCTCATCGTGCGCTGCCTGCCTGGCTTCGTGTTCAGACGCATCAACCTATAATCCGCCGCTTTGCCAGCAACATCCACAAACCTTCAAGGAACATACACATGGCATCAGCCAAACCCAAAAAGAAGAACCCGCGCCTGGCCTCCGGCCGCAAGCGCGTGCGCCAGAACACCAAAATCAACGCCGCCAACACCTCGCTGCGCTCCAAGTACCGCACCGCCGTGAAAAACGTGGACAAGGCCGTGGCCGCAGGCGATCTGGACAAGGCCAAAGCCGCCTTCGCCCTCATGCAATCGGTGGTGGACACCGTGGCCGACAAGGGCATCTTCCACAAGAACAAGGCCGCTCGCGACAAGAGCCGCCTGTCTGCCAAGGTCAAGGCGCTGTCCCAAGCCGCAGCAGCCTGAGCTTTTCTTTCCCAACACAGCCCGGGCGGGCGCATCAAGCCTCCGCCTGCCGTTTGAAACGGGTGCGCTGCCGGCAAAAGCAAAAAACCGCCTTGAGGCGGTTTTTTTGCGCCTGTGCGCCAAGGTCAGCCATGCAAAACAGGCAGGCGGCCCGGATGGCTGCTTTTCGCTATTCAAACAATAGCGGCCTGCGCAGATTCCATCAGGACTTCAGGCTTTTTTGTCTCCTTGAATTCGCTCTTATTTCAAGAGCATCAGGTCTTTGCGCCTGGCCCGCCGCCATGCCTGCGGCGCTTTTTTCAGAGGGCGGCAGGCGCTGATGGTTGATAGCCGCTGGCGCTGCATGCCGGTTTGCGGCTTTGGCAGGCCCGTCCAACTGAGGCCGCAGGCGGCATATGAAAAAGGAGCAAATTCAAGCCACGAAAAACTGCCTTTGCGCCCATTTCGTCAGGATCTCGCGCTATGAAAAGAGAAGCGAAAACAGGCCCTGACGGCTCGCTTCAAGCCAGACTCAAGCCCGGCCCCTGAACAACACGGCTCCAACACGGCTCGCGGCCGCTCACGCCTCGCGCCGCAGGGCGGGAAAGAGGATGACGTCGCGGATGCTGGGGCTGTCGGTCAGCAGCATCATGGTGCGGTCTATGCCCACGCCAATGCCGCCCGTGGGGGGCATGCCGTATTCGAGGGCGCGCACGTAATCGGCGTCGTAATACATGGCTTCGTCGTCGCCCGCGTCTTTGGCGCTGGCTTGCTGCTGAAAGCGTGCGGCCTGGTCTTCGGCGTCGTTGAGTTCGCTGAAGCCATTGGCCATTTCGCGGCCGGTGATGTACAGCTCGAAGCGCTCGGTCACTTCGGGGCGCGCGTCGTTGGCGCGGGCCAGGGGGCTGATTTCGGTGGGGTGCTCCATGATGAAGGTGGGCTGCCACAGCTCGGACTCCACGGCTTCTTCAAAGTACATCACTTGCAGCGCGGGCAGGCTGCGCCGGGAAAGCTGGTCTTTTTCTTCGCTCAGGCCCAGCTTTTTCAGGCGCGAGATGAGCGCGGCGGCGTCATCCACGTGCGCGCCAATGTCGGTGTGCGCGTGCAGCGCTTCGCGGATGGTCATGCGGGCAAAGGGCTGGCTCAAGTCCACGCTGCGGCCCTGGTAAGTCAGTTGCAGCGTGCCCAGCAGCCGCTGCGCGAGGGTGCGGAACAGGCGCTCGGCGCAGTCCATCTGGTCCAGATAGTTCCAGTAGGCGGCGTAAGACTCCATCATGGTGAATTCGGGGTTGTGCCGCACGCTGACGCCTTCGTTGCGAAAGCTCCGGTTGATTTCAAACACGCGCTCGAAGCCGCCGACGATCAGGCGCTTGAGATACAGCTCGGGCGCGATGCGCAGAAACATGTCTTGCTCCAGCGCGTTGTGGTGGGTGACGAAGGGCTTGGCGTTGGCGCCGCCCGGAATGGGGTGCAGCATGGGCGTTTCCACTTCCATGAAGCCTTCATTGACCATGAATTCGCGCAGCACGCCCAGCGCGCGGCTGCGCAGGGCAAAGCGCTGGCGGGCGCTTTCGTCCATGATGAGATCGACGTAGCGCTGGCGGTATTTCAGCTCCTGGTCCTGCATGCCGTGGAATTTGTCGGGCAGCGGGCGCAGGCTTTTGGTGAGCAGGCGCAGGCGCGTGGCGTGAATGGAAAGCTCGCCTTTCTGGGTTTTGAAAACATAGCCTTCGGCGGCGATGATGTCGCCCAAATCCCAGCGCTTGAAGTCGGCATAGGCTTCTTCGCCCACGTCTTCGCGCGTCACATAAATCTGAATGCGGCCCGTGGCGTCTTGCACGGTGGCGAAACTGGCTTTGCCCATCACGCGCTTGAGCATCAGGCGGCCGGCGATGCTGGCGCTGATTTTTTCGCCCGCTTGCAGCTCATCGCCCGTTTTGCCGCCGTGCGCGGCCTGCAAGGCTGCTGCGCGGTCCTGCGGCTTGAAATCATTGGGAAAAGCCACCGCGCCGCCAGCGGCCTGGCGCTCGCGCAGGGCCTTGAGCTTTTCACGGCGCTCGGCAATAAGCTTGTTTTCGTCTTGCGGCTGTTCGCGGGCGGGCGCGGCATTGGCGTGATCGGCTTGGGTCATGGGGGCGGTCGGTTCTTGCGAAGGAAAAACGGCGAATTTTAGGAGGGCGTCCAGGAAGGGCCGCTTTGGCGGCCGGCCTTGGGCGAGCGGCGATGGCATTCGCCCTGCGCGCCCGCAGCGCGCGTAGTTTTCAGGGTTTTCACCAGGCGGAGCGCCGTTTGCGCCTCTTCTTTCCGTATAAACCCGCCCGTGTTTACCCGCCCGGTATTTTCCCTTCCCCGCGTTTTCATGGATTCCGCCAGCCTTGCGGATTTCTAGAATGGTTTGGCGCGGGCTGATGAATGCACAAGAGCGCCCGCGCGTTTCGTCCATGAGACCAGGAGACACGCGATGAATGATTCCATGACCGCGCGCATCAGCCGCAGCCCCAAATATCAGAAGCTCAAGCGCACGCGCAGCCGCTATGGCTGGACGCTCAGTATTCTGATGCTGATCGTTTTTTACGGCTATATCTGCCTGATTGCATTTGACAAGCCATTTTTATCGCGCCCCATTGGCAGCGGCGTCATGAGCATTGGCATTCCGCTGGGTCTGGCCGTGATTGTTTTTTCCGTCGCCATCACCGGCCTGTACGTGCGCCGCGCCAATGGCGAGTTTGACCGGCTCACGCAGGAAATCATTCGTGAAAGCCAGGAGGAGGGCGCAAAATGAAAAACCGGTTTTTCACCCGTTCCATTATTCATTTTGTTTTTGCCGCGCTGGCTTTTTCGCTGGCTTTTCTTGCCGCAGGCGCGGCGCATGCGGCTGGCGATGTGGGCGAGACGGCCAAGCAGGCCACCAACTGGACGGCCATCATCATGTTCATGGTGTTTGTGCTGGCCACGCTGGGCATCACCAAATGGGCGGCCAAGCGCACGCGCTCGGCGTCTGACTTCTACACCGCAGGCGGCGGCATCACTGGCTTTCAAAACGGGCTGGCCATTGCGGGCGATTACATGTCCGCCGCCGCCTTTCTGGGCGTTTCGGCTGCCGTGATGAGTTCGGGCTATGACGGGCTGATTTATTCCACCGGCTTTCTGGTGGGCTGGCCCATCATGACTTTTTTGCTGGCCGAGCGGCTGCGCAATCTGGGGCGCTTCACGTTTGCCGATGTGGCGGGCTACCGCTTCAGGCAGGGGCCTTTCCGCGCCTTTGCCGCCAGCAGCACGCTGGTGGTGGTGGCGTTTTATCTGATTGCGCAAATGGTGGGCGCGGGCCAGCTCATCAAACTGCTTTTCGGGCTGGATTACTGGATTGCCGTGGTGCTGGTGGGCACGCTGATGATGGTTTATGTGTTTTTCGGCGGCATGACGGCGACCACCTGGGTGCAAATCATCAAGGCCGTCATGCTGCTGACGGGCGTGAGTTTCATGGCCTTCATGATCATGCTGAAATACGGTTTCAACCCCGAAGCGCTTTTTGCCGATGCTGTGCGCGTGCGCACGGATATTGCCTCGCGATTGCCGGGCGCCACGCCCGAATCGGCGCAAAAAGCCGGGCTGGCCATTATGGGGCCGGGCGGATTCATTAAAGACCCCGTATCGGCCATCAGTTTCGGCATGGCGCTCATGTTTGGCACGATGGGGCTGCCGCATGTTTTGATGCGCTTTTTCACCGTGCCCAATGCCAAAGAGGCGCGCAAAAGCGTGCTCTGGGCCACGACCTGGGTGGCTTATTTCTTCATTCTGATTTTCATCATCGGCTTTGGCGCCATTACCCTGGTTTTGACCAATCCCGAAATGGCCAATACCGAAACCGGCATGATTCACGGCGGCGCGGGCGCATCCAACATGGCGGCGGTGCTGGTGGCCAAAAGCGTGGGCGGCAATATGTTCTACGGCTTTATTTCAGCCGTGGCTTTTGCCACCATTTTGGCCGTGGTGGCGGGGCTGACGCTTTCGGGCGCCACGGCGGTGTCGCATGACTTGTACGCCACGGTGTTCAAGGGCGGCAAAGCCCGCGTGGCAGACGAGCTGCGCGTCACGCGCATCACTACGGGCGTGCTGGGCGTGATTGCCGTGCTGCTGGGCATTTCGTTTGAAGGGCAGAACGTGGCCTTCATGGTGGCGCTGGCCTTTGCCATTGCCGCTTCGGCCAACTTTCCGGTGCTGCTGCTGTCGGTGATATGGCGCGGCTGCACCACGCGCGGCGCAGTGGCCGGGGGCTTTCTGGGCCTGATTTCGTCGGTGGCTCTCACCGTCGTCTCGCCCTCGGTGTGGGAGAACGTGCTGGGCAACCCGCCCGGCTCGGCGCTGTTTCCCTACTCGTCGCCCGCGCTGTTCAGCATGAGCCTGGGCTTTATCGGCGTCTGGCTGTTTTCAGTGCTGGACGGCAGCGCCCGCGCGCGTGAAGAGCACCAGGCCTTCGAGGCGCAGCAGGTGCGCTCCGAAACCGGCCTGGGCGCGGCGGGCGCCACGGCGCATTAGCGCCCTGCGCCGCGCCCCTTGCTTCCGGCGGTCGGGCAGGCCAGCCTGCCCGACCGCCGGAGAACATCAAAAACAGAAGCAAATATGAGGGGTTGAAAATGCCGTCCTGCGCTCTTCCCACTAGGACATCATGCTATGAATAGAGGAGCGAAATGGCGCCGCAGCCTTGGCCCGCTTTGCGCCAGGGCTGCGGCAACGGCTTGGGAAAGCGGCTTTCCGCGCGGCGGGAGTCCTGAGATTTTCAGAACCTGTTGTCGCCATCCAGCAGGCGGCCCAGGCCGCCGAGCACGGAGCCTTCGCCCACGTCCTTGCCGCCCGTCTGCGGGGCGGCGGCCAGCATGCGGCCCGCCATGCGCGAGAAGGGCAGCGATTGCAGCCAGACTTTGCCGGGGCCGGTCAGCGTTGCCAGAAACATGCCTTCGCCAGCGAACAGCATGCTCTTGATGCCACCGGCGGCGCGCACGTCCATGCTCACGCCGGGGTGGAAGGCGACGACGCAGCCGGTGTCCACGTCAATGCGCTCGCCTGCGGCCAGATCGCGCTCGACCAGCGTGCCGCCCGCGTGCACGAAGACCCAGCCGTCGCCTTCAATCTTTTGCATGATGAAGCCTTCGCCGCCGAACAGGCCCGTGAGAATGCGTTTTTGCAAAAACACGCCCAGCCGCACGCCGCGCGCGCCCGCCAGAAAGCTGTCTTTCTGGCAGATGATGCAGCCGCCGTGCTCGGCCAGCCGCAGCGGCAGCACGGTGCCGGGGTAGGGGGCGGCAAAGGCCACGCGCGCCTTGCCGCGCCCCTGGTGGGTGAAGACGGTGGTGAACAGGCTCTCGCCCGTGACGATGCGCCGCCCGGCGGACAGCAGCTTGTTCATCAGGCCGCCTTCCTGCCGGGAGCCGTCGCCGAAGACGGTGCCCATTTCAATGGCGGCGTCCTTGTACATCATGGCTCCGGCTTCGGCCACGGCGCTTTCGCCGGGGTCCAGCTCCACTTCCACGAAGGGCATGTCGTTGCCCACGATGCGGTAGTCGATGTCGTCGCTTTGCATGCGCGCCAGCTGCTCGGGCAGCGGAATGGGCGGCATGTCTTGCGGCGGGCCGCTTTCAAAGGCTTCGGCGAATTCGGGCATGGCGCGGGCGGGCTGCCAGCCCGAGAGGCCCTGCCGCCAGCACAGGGCGGCCGGGTGCTGGCGCACATAAGCGAAGGCCTGGTCGGCGTCAAACGGCCCCAGGCGCTCGCTTTGGCCGGGCTGGATGAAGTACCACTGAGACAAGGGAAAGCTCCTTTCGTTGAACAAGCCAAGCTGATTGGCGTGAAGGGCCGATTGTTGGGCTTGTGAGCCTGTTCAGCGCTTGCCCGTGGGCGCAAAAGCGCGGCTCCGGGCGGGCTTGCGGGCGATTTGAACGGATACCGCCCGCCAGAGAGCATCAGAAACAGGAGCGAATTCAGGGGGCCATAAATGCCGCCTTGCGCAATCTCCACTAGGACATCACGCTATTGATAAAGTAGCGAAAATTAACTTGCCTGTCCGCTTTTTTGAGGTGGGGCCAGGAGCAAGTTCTCAAGCCGCCCGGCCAGCGCTGCCGCGACGGCAGGCGTGATTCCGAACAAGGCCCGGGCAGGGCGGCGCCGGCAGGAGCGTTCATGGGCGCTGATGGCGGCCAGCCAGCCGCATAATGCCGCTTTTCCCTGCCACTCTTCTTTTGAAAGGAGCCTCCCATGCTGGACAAGCAAGCCATTCTGGATGCCTACCAGTTTCGCCATGCCTGCAAGGCGTATGACCCGGCCCGCAAGATCAGCGACGACGATTTCCGCTTCATTCTGGAAACGGGGCGGCTGTCGCCCAGCTCCTTTGGCCTGGAGCCTTGGCGCTTTGTGGTCGTGCAAGAGCCGCAAACGCGCGCGCTCATCCGCGACATGGCCTGGGGCGCGCGCGAAAAGGTCATGGAGTGCAGCCACTTTGTCGTCATCCTCGCGCGCCAGCCCGCCATGCTCTCGCCCGATGGCGACTATTTGCCGCGCTTCATGCGCGAAGTGCAGCATTTGCCAGAAGAGGTGGTGCAGATGCGTCTGCGCTTTTTCCGCAATTTCAGCGAGAAAGACTTTGAGCTGGCCGGCCACCCGCGCGCTTTTTACGACTGGGCCTGCAAGCAAACCTACATCGCCCTGGGCAACATGCTCACGGCGGCGGCCATGATTGGCGTGGATTCCACCGCCATCGAAGGCTTTCCGCTGGAGGCCATGAACAGCGCACTGGCCGGGCGAGGCCTGTATGACCCGGCCCAGTTCAAGCTGAGCGTGATGGCCGCCTTTGGCTACCGCCTGAACGCCCCGCAGCCCAAGACGCGCCAGCGCCTGCAAGACGTGGTGCAGTGGGCGTGAAAGCCGCGCCAGCGCGCGCCTGCGCTGGCCGTTCGTGGAATCCGTGATTGATTTCACCGGCGCGATAGCTAATCTTCAAGCGCGCTGCAAGCCGCCCGCAGAGGCGGCTGCGCGCGCAGGAGATACATCATGCCGGCCACCCCCCGAATCACCCCCAACACCTTCCATGCCGCGCCCCATGCGCCCGCCCGCCGCGCGCTGCTGGCAGGCGCTTTGGCCCTGGCCCTGCCGGGGCTGCCTGGAGTCCGCCCCGCGCGGGCCGCTGCGCCGCCGTCTGCCATTCAGTGGACGCTCGCCGCTGGCTACGGCCCCGGCGTTTTCATGACCGACAACCTCCGGCAATTTGCCGTCCGCCTGAGCGAAAGCAGCCAGGGCCGCCTTCAGGTGCAAGTGCAGGCGCTGGGCCAGCCCCACAGCATGGCCGACATCCGCAAGGCCACGGGCGAAGGCGCCATCACCGGCGGCCAGGTGCTGGGCAGCGCCATGAGCGCCGAATTTCCCATTGCGGGCATTGACAGCCAGCCCTTTCTCACGGCCTCTCCCCAGGACGCCCGCCGTCTGTGGAAATACCAAAAGCCCGTGCTTGAGAAAGCTTTCGCGGACCGTGGCCTGAAGCTGCTTTACGCCGTGCCCTGGCCCGGCCAGGGGCTGTATGCCGTCAGCCCCTTGAACACCGGCGCCGACTTGCGCGGCCTGCGCATGCGCACCTATAACCTGACCACCGACTCGCTTGCCCAATACGCGGGCGCGCAAGCGCTGAATTTGCCCAGCGGCCCCGCCCTGGAGCAGGCGCTGCAAAGCGGCGGCGTGGATCTCATGCTGACTTCCGGCGCCACAGGCGTTGAGATGAGCGCCTGGCGGCGCTTCAAATACTTCTACGACCTGCGGGCCTACTACCCCAAAACGCTGGTTTTCGTCAGCGCCCGGGCCTTCAACGCGCTGGATGAGGCCCTGAAAAACCTCGTGCTCCAAGCCGCCCGCGCCGCTGAAGACAGCGGCTGGACGCAAAGCGAAAACCAGTCCCGGCAAGCCCTGCAAACCCTGCAGCGCAATGGCATGGAAGTGCTGGCCGCGCCCCCCGGCCTGAAGCTTTTTTTCGACCGCTTTGGCGAGCGCTACGCCATAGACTGGCTCAAGCAAGCAGGCGGCAGCGAAGCCAGCCTGGTTTTCGCCCCCTACCACGCCAGCTTTTTGGCCTGCCGCGCGCGGCCAAGGTTTTGGAAACCTGCTCTAAGCTCGGCGCCAGCTCAAGGAGGCTGTGAATATGGAATCCATTCCCAAAACCGCTCTGGTCGTGGGCGCCACGGGGGCCGTGGGCCGCGAGCTGGTGCGGCAGATGTGCGAGATGCGGCCCGATTACGGGCGGGTGATTGCCTGGGTGCGCAAGCCGCTGAATTACCGCCACGCCAAGCTGTTTGTTGAAGAAATCGACTTCGACCACATAGACGCGCTGCCGCCCGAGCAGGTGCATGACATTTACTGCGCCCTGGGCACGACGCTGAAGCAGGCGGGCAGCGAGGAAGCCTTTTTGCAAGTGGATGTGGAATACCCCAAGGCGCTGGCCCAATGGGGCCGCAAGGCGGGCGCGCGCTGCTTCGTGCTGGTTTCCGCGCCCGACGCCAGCCGCAACTCCAAGCACTTTTACCTGCGCGCCAAGGCCAAGGCTGAAAAGGCGGTGCGGGCGGCCGGTTTTCGCAGCCTGGTGATTGCGCGCGCGCCGCTGATTGACGCGCAGCGCCAGGACTTTCGCTGGACGGAGCTGCTGGGCATTGCCGCCTTTGGCCTGTTTGGCCGCCTGCTGCCAGGCAAGTACGACAAGTACCGCCCCATGTCCGCCGGGGCCATTGCGCAGGCCATTCTGGCGGCCACGCAGGAGCCGCGGCCCGGCGAGCAGGTGGTGTATCCCTACGAGTTCTTCCTGCCGCCGCGCGCCGATGACAACGCAGACGACGATGACGAGGCCGTGATGGGATGAAGCGGATGGAAAGAACAATGGAGAAAGCGCCAAATCAGCTCCTGAATCAATAGCTACAGGTCCTAGATGAATAAGCGCAAAACCTATTTCTAGCCCGCCTGAATTTGCTCCTCTTTCTGATATGAAACCCATGCCGCCCAGCCGGGCGGCTGCAAAGGCTGACCGATGAATCTGGATTACGACACGCTCAGCATCATGCTGTTCGCGCTCTTTGTGGGCCTGCTGGCCGCTGGCGTGCCGCTGGCG
The DNA here is from genome assembly GCF_001262075.1 of Ottowia sp. oral taxon 894. Lineage (GTDB taxonomy): Bacteria > Pseudomonadota > Gammaproteobacteria > Burkholderiales > Burkholderiaceae_C > Ottowia > Ottowia massiliensis. The sequence continues at coordinate 2,057,790 of NZ_CP012073.1, forward strand.
GTGACGCTGGGGCTGGCGGGCACGGCGGTGGTGGCGCTGGCCGACCTGGGGCTGTCTTCGGTGCCGCTGAACGTGTACAGCAGCGTCTCCAAATACCCGCTGCTGGCCATTCCGATGTTCGTGCTGGCGGGCATCATTTTCGAGCGCGCGGGCATCGCTGGCTCGATGGTGCGGCTGGCTTCGGCCATCGTCGGCCCGCGCCGGGGCGGGCTGGCCGTGACCACCATTTTGGTGGCGATGGTGCTGGGCGGCATTTCCGGCTCCGGCCCCGCCGCCTCATCCGCCGTGGGGGCGGTGATGATTCCGCAGATGCTGCGGGCGGGCTACCCGCGCGGCTACGCGGCCTCGGTGGTGGCGGCGGGCGCTTCCACCGACATTCTCATTCCGCCTTCCATTGCTTTTGTCATTTACAGCATGCTGGTGCCCGCCGCTGGCGTGCCCGCGCTTTTTGCCGCCGGCCTGCTGCCGGGCGTGCTGGCAGGCGTGGCGCTGATGGCCGGCGCGGTGTGGCTGGCGCGCGCGGGGCGGCTGGGCAACGAGCAGGACCTGCCCCGCCCGCCGTTCTGGAAAAGCCTGCGCGAAGCCATCTGGGCGCTGATGGCGCCCGTCATCATTCTGGGCAGCCTGCGCACCGGCGTGGTCACGCCCACGGAAGCGGCCGTGCTGGCCGTCACCTACGGGCTGCTGGTGGGCGTGCTGGTTTACAAGTCGCTCAACTGGCGCGCCATTTATGAAGTGCTGGTGGAGTCATGCGAAGTCTCTGCCGTCATCCTCACCATCCTGGCGCTGGCCTCGGTGTTTGCCGTGGCGAGCAACGCGCTGGGCACCTTCGAGCACATGGCGGCCTTTCTGGTGCGCTCGGTTTCGTCTGAAACCGCGATGCTGCTGGCCATCAACGTCATCTTGCTGCTGGCGGGCATGTTCATCGACGGCATTTCCATCTTCTTCATCTTCCTGCCGCTGTTTTTGCCCATCATGGCCCACTTCGGCTGGGACCCGGTGTGGTTCGGCGTGCTGATGACGCTCAACATCGCCCTCGGCCAGTTTCACCCGCCCGTGGGCCTGAACCTGGTGGTGACCTGCAAGCTGGCCAATGCCTCCATGGAATCCACCACCCGCTGGGCCTTCGCCCTGGCGCTGTTCATGCTGGCCGTGCTGCTGCTGTGCACCTTCGTGCCCGCCGTGTCGCTGTGGCTGCCGAAGGCGCTGGGGTATTGAGGAGTCTGACTCCGAAAAAAGGAGCAAATCCAAGAATCAAAAAGCGGCGCTTGCGTAGGCGCAGCCTGGAGAAGCTGCTATTGAAGAAGGAGCGGGCCAACGCCGCGCGCAGGCGCGGCGTTGATGGCGGCGTTGATGGCGGCGTTTTGGGCGCTTGCGGCCCCTCAAACCCGGCTGATCGTGCGGCCCGAAAAGCCGAAGGCCAGCGTCAGCAGCAGGCACAGCCAGCAGAAGGTGGCCCAGGGCAGGTAGTCGAGCACGGGCACGCCCAGCGCGTGGCTGATGAACACGCCGCACACGCCCCAGGGCACCAGCGGGTTGATGACAGTGCCTGCGTCTTCCACCGTGCGGGCGATGTTGCGCGGGTGCAGGCCCAGGCGCTCGTAAACGGGCTTGAAGGTGTGTCCGGCCAGCAGCAGGCTCAGGTATTGCTCGCCAATCAGCACGTTCACGCCCAGCGAGGTGGCGGCCACGCTGAAAGTGGCGCGCCCGGCCGTTGTCAGCATGTGGCTGATGCCTGCCAGCAGCGCGGGCAGCACGCCCAGTGCGTTCAGCAGCCCGCCCAGGCTCAATGCCAGGATCACGATGGTCTGCGTGAAAAACATGCTCTCGATGCCGCCGCGCGAAAGCAGCCGCCCCACATCGCCCAGCTCCAGCCCTTCGGGCGGGTGGTAGCCCTTGAAGAAAAAGCCGCCCAGCTCGCCCAGCGCCGGCCCGCCGCTGGCGTAGGTGATGAGCAGCGCCACGGCAATGGTGATGCTGATGGCGTAAATCGTGCTCACCCGCCGCAGCGCCAGCGCCACCAGCGCCACAAAGGGCAGCAGCGCCCAGCCGCTGATCAGGCCGCTGGCGGCCAGTTGCTGCTGAAAGAGCTGCACGCCCGCCAGGCCGCCTTCGCCCACTTGCGCAGGCAGCAGCCACAAAAGCAGCGCCGTGAGCAGCCAGGCGGGCGCCGTGGTGTAGCTCATGTTGCGAATGTGCTCGAACAAATCGATGCCGACGATGGAAGCGGCAATGGCCGTGGTGTCGGACAGCGGCGACATCTTGTCGCCGAAAAACGCGCCCGAAACCACGGCCCCGGCCACGATGGCCGGCTGCGCACCCAGCGCCTGCCCCATGCCCATGAAGGCCACGCCCAGCGTGGCGCAAGTGGTCAGGCTGCTGCCAATGGCAATGCCCACCACGGAAGTGAGCACGAAGGCCGACACGTAAAACAGCCCCGGCGCAATCGCCCCCAGCCCGTAGTACATGAGCGTGGGAATGGCGCCCGACATCATCAGCGCCGACACCAGCAGCCCGATGAAGAAGAACAGGTAAATCGCGCCAATGCCCGACATCACCCCGCCGGCCATGCCGCGCTGCATGTCGGCAAAGGCCAGCCCCTTGAGCCGCCCCAGCGCCAGCAGCGCGCACAGCACGAGGATGATGGACACGTGCGGCGCCCAGCCAAAGCCGATCATGGTCACGCCCATCACGGCAATGCAGGCGGCGGCAAGCAGCGCCGCTTCGGCGGGCTGCATTTCAAGCAGGGGTTTGGCGTTCATTGTTTTTGCAAAAGTGTGGAAGCTGTATCCAGCCGCCAAGCATAGTAGGGTGGCAGTGGCGGCCGCAGCTTTTGGGGCCGACTTTATTTGCTCCTTCATCCATAGCATGAGGTCTTAGTGGAATGTGTGCAAGGCAGGTTTAAAGCCCGCCTGAATTTGCTCCTGTTTTTAATCAGAAACGCGCCACGGCAATCCAGCCCGCCCGGCTGCCCGCGCGGCAGGCGGGGCTTGGCCTACCATGCCTTGCATGAGCGATGAAGCATTGACCCTCTTTCTGCCCTGCGCGGCAGGCGTGCAAGACTTTCTGGCCGACGAAGTACATGGCCTGACCGGCCTGGCCGGGCAAGACCTGCTGATCGAGCGCGGCGGCGTTTACGCGCGCGGCCGCTGGCGCGACGTGATGCGGCTGAACCTGCACAGCCGCCTGGCGCAGCGCGTGCTGCTGGAGCTGGCCCACGCGCCGTGCGAAAGCGAAGACGCGCTCTACGCGCTGGCGCGGCGCGTGCCCTGGGAAGACTGGTTTGGCACGCGCCACACCTTCCGCGTGGACGTCACCGCGCGCGGCAGCGCCTTCAAAAGCCTGCAATTTGCCGCCCTGCGCGTCAAAGACGCCGTTGCCGACCGCTTTCGCGAGCGCAGCGGCGCGCGCCCCAGCGTGCAAACGCAGCAGCCCGACGTGCGCATCCACCTGCACCTGGACGGCGCACACGCCAGCTTGCTGCTGGACACCAGCGGCGAGCCGCTTTTCAAACGCGGCTGGCGGCAAGACAAAGGCGACGCCCCGCTCAAGGAAACCCTGGCCGCCGCCATGCTGGCCGCCAGCGGCTGGTGGCAGCCCGCCCGGCGCGCAGTCGCCGCGCAACCGCTGTATGACCCCTGCTGCGGCAGCGGCACCATCGTCATCGAAGCGGCGCAACTGGCGCTGGGCCTGCCGCCCGGCGGCCAGCGGCGCTTCGCCTTCGAGCGCCTGCCGCTTTTCAAACGCGACGAATGGCAAGCCATGAAAGACGAAGCCGAAGCAGCCGCCCGGCCCGCGCCCGCCGCGCCGCGCATCTTTGGCAGCGACGTGTCGCACCGCATGGTGGACTTCGCCCAGCGCAACGCCGAACGCGCCGGCGTGGCGCAAGCCGTGCAACTGCGCGGCGGCGACGCGCTCCAGCGCCAGCCGCCTTGCGCCGGGTCGGGCCTCATCCTCATGAACCCGCCCTACGGCGAGCGCATCGCCGTCGCCGGCAAAGCTGGCGCCGGAAAAGAAACGGGCTGGAAAACAGGCCAGGGGCGCGAAACCTTCCAAACCGCCACCTTGCGCCGGGGCGATGAAAACAGCCCCGGCCAAGAAAGCGCCCACGACTTCTTCGAGCAACTCAGCCAGCACTGGAAAACCCACTTTGGCGGCTGGACCGCCTGGCTGCTCACGCCCGACGCCCGCCTGCGCGCGCGCTTGCGCCTGAAAGAAAGCCGCCGCGTGCCGCTGTTCAACGGCCCCATCGAATGCCGCCTGCTGCGCTTTGAACTCACCGCCCGCCGCCCGGCCAACGCCCCCGGCCCCGCCGCATGAACCTGGTCATCGACACCAACTGGGCGCTGGACCTGCTGCTGTTTGACGAACCCGCCGCCGCCAGCGTGCGCGCCGCCTTGCAAACCGGGCAAGCGCGCTGGCTGGCCACGCAAAGCATGCGCAGCGAACTGGCCCGCGTGCTTACCTACGCCGCCTTGCAAAAGCAGCTCGCCGCCCGCCACTGCGCCGCCGAACAAGTGCTGGCCGCCTTCGACAACCTGGCCCGCCTGCTGCCCGCCGCCCCGCGCGCGCCCGTGCTGTGCAGCGACGCCGACGACCAGCCCTTCATCGACCTGGCCCTGGCCCACCAGGCCACGCTGCTGACCAAAGACCGCCGCGTGCTCGCCACCGCCCGCCGCCTGGCCCCGCTGGGCGCACGCGTGGCGCAGCGGTGGAATGAGGTGAATGAAGCGCGAGGCCAAACGGCAAACAAATGCTGCCGTTCGCAACAAATCTTGAAAGCGGCGGCGCCTGACTGACTGCCTGCATGCGGCGTCCAGCGCCCGCCTTCCCCCAGTGCGCATGCCCTGGCAGGCGCCGTGCGCGCAGCTTTGCGTCATGCCGGAACCAGGGTAAGTATGTAGCTGTATGCATGCACAGCCTGGTAACCGCACTAGCTTGCCATGCCAGCAGGAGAAGTCATCCAATCGGCTGCTTCAACTCTCTTGAACTTTCACGAAAGGAAACATCATGGCAGGCGGAAAAGGTGGATCGGGCGGCGCGGGTGGCGCTGGCGGCGGACGTGGCGCAGGCGGCAGCCGTGGCGCGGGCCGTGGGCATTCTTCCGGTCATTCTTCGGGCGCCAGCCGGGGCAAGGCGGCCCGGTCGGCATCAAGGACGGCGGCGCGCAGCCCGGCCTCGCGAATCGGCGCTGCTTTCTCGCACGTGGCCAGCGCCGTCAAGGCCGCATTCAATTCAGTTGCGGACAGAGTTGCGCCCAAAGGCTCCTTTGCTGGCAGCCTGCTGGGGCGGCTTGCCACCAGGCTGGGGGTTCCCAGTTCCGTCGTTCACAGCCGGTTCGCCGATGTCGCCTACACCGCGCTGACCGCTGCCAGCCCGGCGTTGGCGCTGGCTGACGGTCTGGCCAGCACCAAAAAGAGCACGTTCGCCGGCGCCTTTTCCACAGGCGTGGCGCAATTGGCGGCCAGCAAAGGACTGCCCGGCTTTGCCGCCAGGGCGCTGGGCGATCTGGCGGCAGGCCAGCTGTCGCGCGCCCAAACGGGCCTGTCGCGCGGCGCGCTGGATGTGGCGCGCTCCATTCAGGAAGGCTTCGGCAGCGTGTTGCATGACGCCACGCGCTCCCTGGGCCAAAGCTTTGCCAGCCACGTGGCTTCCAAGGTGGAAAGCGCCGTGCCCGGCGCCACCCAGGGGCTGGCCCGCGCAGGCACATCCGTCTGGCGCGCGGCCATGAAAGACGGCATGGAGCAAGTCCTTGGCAAGCAAGGGCGGCAGACCATGCAGGAAGAGCTTCCCATCCTGTTTGGCAACAGCGACATGAACCAGGTCACGCAAGCCCTGGCAGGCACGGGCGTGCCTGAAAACGACAAGGAGGCCCAGGCCATCAATGACCCGAATGCCTATGTTCAGCAGGAAATCGAACGCTTCCTGAGCGAGTTCATCGCGCAAATGGATGCCGCACTGCGCTGAGCACGGCCTCGTCTTCTGTCCCCCGCACACAAGCCCCGCTGGCGCTGCATGGCCCGGCGGGGCTTGCCGGTTTCCGGGCCGGCGCAACCGGGTCGCCAGGCGGGAGGAAAGAAGGTTCTTGCTACTTCATCAATAGCAAACTTTTCCGGTAAATAAAGCGACACAAGGCGTTTTTCATGCCGTTGATTTGCTCCTTTTCTTGATGCAAGGCGGCAAACGGCTTCTCCTGCAAATGGCCGGGTTCATTCGCCGCTTGCGCCGTGCGCGGGCTGTTGCTGGCATGGCCTCTCAATAGAATCGCCCGCCCATGAGCCTGCTTCTAGTCATGCTGCCGCCTGGCCCGCCGGGCGTTTATGCCTACGTCACCTCGCAAGACGGCCTGACGGTGGCCCGCCACGGCAGCGGCGTGGCCGCCACGCTGCTGCCGCCAGCCGGGCGCGGCGTGGAGGTGGTGGCCATCGCGCCTGCTGCGCGGCTGGCCTGGCAGCGCGTGGCCTTGCCCAAGGGCGTCGGCCCCGGATCGGCCCGCTTGCGCCCCGCGCTGGAAGGGTTGCTGGAAGACCGTTTGCTGGAAGACGCGGCGCGCCTGCATTTCGCGCTGGAGCCTTCGGCGCGCGGCGGCGGCGGCGAGTGCTGGGTGGCGCTGTGCGACCGCGCCTGGCTCAAGGCGCATTTGAGCGCGCTGGAAGCGGCGCAGCGCCCCGTCAGCCGCATCGTGCCCGAGGCCGCGCCGCAAGACGGCCCTGTTTCGCTGCTGATCACCGGCACGGCAGACCAGCCCCAGGCGCTGATCACGGGCGAGGGCGTGGAAGCTGGCGTGCAGGCGCTGCCTTTCACACCCGCCGCCCTGGCGCTGCTGCCGCAGGACGATGCGGGCCGCTTGCCCGAAGACGCCGCCGTGCAGGCCGAGCCTGCCGTGGCGCAAATGGCCGAGCGCCTGCTGGGCGGGGGCGTGGCGCTGCTGCCGCAGCCCGAGCGCCTGCTGCTGGCGGGCCGCAGCGCCTGGGATCTGGCCCAGCTCGATCTGGCGCAGAACACCCGCGCGCGCGCGGGCAAGCGGCTGGCTTCCTTGTGGCGCGCCTGGCTGCATGAGCGCGTGTGGCGGCCTGCCCGCTGGGGCCTGGCGCTGGCGCTGCTGGCCAATCTGGCCGGCCTGAACGCCTGGGCGTGGAACGAGCGCGCCAGCCTGCGCGACTTGCGCGCGCGCATCGACGCCGTGCTCACCGATACCTTCCCCCAGGTGCGGGCCGTGGTGGATGCGCCCGTGCAAATGGAGCGCGAAGTGGCCGCGCTGCGCCAGGCCACCGGCGCGCCTTCTGCGCGCGACATGGAGCCGATGCTGGCCGCGCTGGGCCAGGCCCTGCTGGCCCGTCCAGAGGCGGGCAGCCCCGCCGCCATTGAATACGACACGGGTGAAATCACCCTCAAGGGCCTGCAACTGGACGGCGCGGCCTTGCAGGATGCCGCCGCCCACTTGCGCCCGCTGGGCTATCAGGCCGAAGCCGTGGAAGGCGGCCTGCGCGTGAGCCAAGCCGCATCCGCTGGAGCGCAGCCATGAGCCGCAGCGGGAAGGCATCTGCCTTTGCGGCGCTGGCCGCATCCGCTGCGGCGGGCTGGGGCAGGCTGCACGCGCGCGAGCGCCGTCTGGTGCTGCTGGCTGCCGCCGTGGTTTTGGGCGCGCTGCTGTGGCAGCTGGCGCTGGCGCCCGCCGTGCGCACGCTGCGGCAGGCCGAAGGCGAGCGCGCCGCGCTTCAGGCGCGCTGGCAGCAGATGCAGCTGCTCAAGAGCGAGGCCGAAGCCTTGCAGGCCATGCCCCGGCTGGCCCCGGGCCAGGCCCAGCGCGCCTTGCAGGAATCGGTTGAGCAGACGCTGGGCGCAGCCGCGCGCCTGAGCATCACGGGCGACCGCGCCACGCTCACCCTCAAGGCCGCGCCCGCCGCCGCGCTGGCGCAGTGGCTGCAGCAGGCCCGCGCCAACGCCCGCGCCGTGCCCACCCAGGCCCGCCTGACGCGCCCGGCGGGCAGCCCGCCCGGCAGCGCCGCCGTGTGGGACGGCTCCATCACCCTCGCCCTGCCGCCGGCATGAGCCGCCGCAAGCCGCGCTTCGCAGACTTTGCCCCGTCCGGGCATTCCGGCTTTGGGCATTCCGAATTTCCTTCGGGCTTCAGCCCCAGCCAGCTGGGCGCGGGCCGCGCCCGCCCGGCCTTGGCCCGCCCGCGCCCGCGCACGCCGTGGCGCTCGGCCCTGGCCGGGGCTTTCATCGGGCTGGCCGTCACCCTCGTCTGGCAGGCGCCTGCCCGCTGGCTGGCCGCTGCCGTGCGCGCGGGCAGCGGCGGCATGGTGCAGCTGGCCGAGCCTTATGGCACCGTCTGGCGCGGCTCGGCCCGCCTCATGCTCGCAGGCGGCGAGGGCAGCCGTGGCCGCGTGGCGCTGCCAGGCCGCGTGCAGTGGCAGCTTTCTCCCGGCTGGCTGGCCGCCAGCGTGCGCCTTCAGGCCGATTGCTGCACGCCCCAGGGGCCGCTGGCCGCGCGCGTGCGCTGGCAGTGGGGCGGCGTGCAGGTGGCCGTGGAAGATGGCCAGTCCGCCTGGCCCGCCGCCCTCCTTGCCGGCCTGGGCACGCTGTGGAACACCGTGCAGCTGCAAGGCGACATCACGCTGCGCACGCAGGGGCTTTCTTTTGGCTGGGTGCAGGGCCGCCTGCATTTGCAAGGGCAGGCCGGGGCCACGGCGCGGCAGGTGGCTTCGCGCCTTTCGCCCCTGAAGCCGCTAGGCTCCTACAGCGTCACCCTCACGGGCGGCGAAACGCCCTCGCTGAGCCTGTCCAGCCTGCCCGGCAGCGCGCTGCTGCTGTCTGGCAGCGGGCAGTGGGTCGGCCAGCGCCTGCGCTTTACCGGCCAGGCTGAAGCCACGCCGGGCACCGAGGCGCAGCTGCTCAACCTGCTCAATATCCTGGGCCGCCGCCAGGACAACAAGGCCGTCATCACCTTCGGGTAGCGCGGCGCGCGCGGCAAGGCTGGCCTGTGCTGTGCAGCCCAACCCGCCGCCTTTCATAGCCGCGCTCTGAACCGGCGCTGGCCGCGAATGAACGGGGCCAAGCCAGCAAGAGAGCGTGAAACGCGTCCCGTTATTCTTGCTCCTTTATCCATAGCAATATGTCCTAGTGGAAACTGCGCAGGACGGCATTTCGATATCCTTGAATTTGCTCCTGTTTCTGATGTAGCCTGGCAGGCTGCGGGGCCATCCGCAAGCCTGGCGCTTCCACCTGCCGCGCGCCGCCGCTGCGCGGCAGGGCGCAGGCGGCTGCATACAATGCCGCTCCCCCTTTTGTTACCCCCTTTTTTGAGGAGATTGCGCATGAGCCTGAACGACCGATTTCTGAATGATTACGCCGCTGGCTCCGCTGGCGCGGATTTCGCCGCGCAGCGCAACCGCGTGCTGCGCAACACCTATTGGCTGCTGGCGCTGTCGCTCGTGCCGACGGTGCTGGGCGCGTGGCTGGGCATGGCCACGGGCATTGGCTATGCGTTCACGGGCTGGCTGCGGCTGGTGGTGTTTCTGGGCGGCGCGTTCGCCTTCATGTGGGCCATTCAGAAAAACCGCAATTCGGGCGCGGGCGTGGCGCTGCTGCTGGGCTTTACGTTCTTCATGGGCGTGATGCTCTCGAGCCTGCTGGGCTTTGTGCTGGGCATGAAAAACGGCGAGGCGGTGGTGATGACGGCCGTGGGCGGCACCGCCGGCGTGTTCGCCGTGATGGCGACGCTGGCCAGCGTGATCAAGCGCGATTTGTCCGGCCTGGGGCGCTGGCTGGCGGTGGGCGCTGCCATCACGTTTGTGGGCTTCATCGCCTGCGGGCTGCTGGCGATGTTTTCCAGCAGCGCATCGCTGCCCTTGCTGATGGGGCTGTGCGCGCTGTCCATCATCGTGTTCAGCCTGTACATGCTCTATGACATCAAGCAAATCATCGACGGCGGCGAGACGAACTACGTGATGGCCACGCTGGAGCTGTATCTGGACATCTACAACGTGTTCCAGTCCCTGCTGGTGCTGCTGGGCGTGACGAACAACGACTGATTCGCCCCGGTCTGCAAAGCTGCGAAAGCCCGCTTCGGCGGGCTTTTTCTCGTCCCGCGCAAGGCATCGCGTAGCAAGATGGCTTTTTCATATCTAACAATGGGATGTAGAATTGCCATCTCGTTTCGAGATGAATTTCATGACCGCCGTGCCCGATTCCGCCGCCGCGCATGACTTTGCCCGCCGCCTGGACTTCACCACGCTGCAACTGTTTGTGGCCGTGGGGGAGACGGGCAGCATCGGCCGCGCCGCCGCGCGCGAGGCGCTGGCCGCGTCGGCCGTGAGCAAGCGGCTTTCGGAGCTGGAGGCCCTGGCGGGCGTGCCGCTGCTGCTGCGCCACGCGCGCGGCGTGGCGCTCACGCCAGCGGGGCAAAGCCTGCTGCGCCACGCGCAAGAAGCGCTGTTCGGGCTGGAGAAGATGCAGGCGGCGCTGGGCGAATACGCCAGCGGCGCGCGCGGGCCGGTGCGCGTGCACGCCAGCATCTCGGCGGTGGTGCAGTTTCTGCCCGACGATCTGGGGCGCTTCGTGCGCGAAAACGCGGACGTGAAGATTGAGCTGCAAGAGCACTTGTCCGCCGACGTGGTGCGCGCCGTGCAGGAAGGCGCGGCGGACGTGGGCATCTGCAACGCCAGCGCCTTGCCGCCCGCGCCGGGCCGCGCCGCGCCGCTGCAATCGCGCCCCTACCGGCAAGACCGCCTGCTGCTGGCCGTGCCGCAGGGCCACCCGCTGGCCGGGCGCGATGAAGTGGCTTTTGCCGACACGCTGGCCTTTGACCACGTGGGGCTGCAAGCGGGCAGCTCCATCAGCCAGGCCATGCAGCAGGCGGCCCGCCGCGCCGGGCGGCCCGTGCGGCTGCGCGTGCGCGTCACGGGCCTGGCCGCCATGTGCCGCATGATTGACAACGGCCTGGGCGTGGGCCTGATGCCCGGGCGCGCCTTCGCGCTGCTGCGCGGCGTGGGCCAGGGCCGCCTGCTGGGCGTGCCGCTGGCTGACGCCTGGGCGCTGCGCCAGATTGCCCTGATCGCCCGCGACTTCGACAGCCTGCCCGCCCCCGCCCGCGCGCTGGTGGCGCACCTGGCGGCGGATGCGCCGCCCGCCTGAAAGCCTTTGCGCAAGCCCTTCAAGCCTTTCCTTCAAGCCTTTGCTTCCCCCGTTTTTTTGACACGCAAGAGAAAGAAAAACCATGACCCACGCCGCCCCCCGCACCCTGTATGACAAGCTCTGGGACGAGCACGTCGTCTCCACCGAAGAAGACGGCACCGCCATCCTCTACATCGACCGCCACCTGGTACACGAAGTCACCAGCCCGCAAGCCTTCGAGGGCCTGCGCGAGGCGGGGCGCAAGGTGTGGCGCATCAGCTCCATCGTCGCCACTGCCGACCACAACACACCCACCACCGGCTGGGAAAAGGGCCTGGCCGGCATTGAAGACCCCATCAGCCGCGAGCAAGTCATGACGCTGGACGCCAACGTGCGCGCCAGCGGCGCGGCGGCCTACTTTCCCTTCTTGAGCCAGCGCCAGGGCATCGTGCACGTCATCGGCCCTGAAAACGGCGCCACGCTGCCGGGCATGACCGTGGTTTGCGGCGACAGCCACACCAGCACCCACGGCGCATTCGGCGCGCTGGCGCACGGCATCGGCACCAGCGAAGTCGAGCACGTCATGGCCACGCAAACGCTGCTGGCCAAAAAGGCCAAAAACATGCTCATCCGCGTGGAAGGCCAGGCCGCCCCCGGCATCACCGCCAAAGACATCGTGCTGGCCATCATCGGCAAGATCGGCACCGCAGGCGGCACGGGCTACACCATCGAATTTGCGGGCAGCGCCATCCGCGCCCTGAGCATGGAAGGGCGCATGACCGTGTGCAACATGGCCATTGAAGCGGGCGCGCGCGCCGGGCTGGTGGCCGTGGACGAAAAAACCATCGACTACTTCAAGGGCCGCCTGCTGGCCCCCGGCACCGACGCGGCCACCGGCCAGTTCACGGGCGGCCCCGAATGGGAGCAGGCCGTGGCCTACTGGCGCACCCTGCACTCCGACCCCGGCGCGCACTTTGACGCCGTGGTGGAGCTGGACGCCGCGCAAATCGTCCCGCAAGTCACCTGGGGCACCAGCCCCGAAATGGTGCTGGGTATAGACGGCTGCGTGCCCGACCCCGCGCAAGAAGCCAACGCCTCGCGGCGCGGCGCCATCGAGCGCGCGCTTGCCTACATGGGCCTGACGCCCGGCAAGGCGCTGCGCGACATCGCCATCGACAAAGTCTTCATCGGCAGCTGCACCAACAGCCGCATTGAAGACATGCGCGAAGCCGCCGCCGTCATCCGCCGCCTGGGCCGCAAGCTCGCGCCCAACGTCAAGCTGGCGATGGTTGTGCCCGGCTCCGGCCTGGTCAAAAGGCAGGCCGAAGCCGAAGGGCTGGACAAAGTGTTCACCGAAGCGGGCTTCGAGTGGCGCGAACCCGGATGCAGCATGTGCCTGGCCATGAACGCCGACCGCCTGGAGCCGGGCGAGCGCTGCGCCTCCACCAGCAACCGCAACTTTGAAGGCCGCCAGGGCGCGGGCGGGCGCACCCACCTCGTCAGCCCCGCCATGGCCGCCGCCGCCGCGCTGCACGGGCACTTCGTGGACATCCGCGAGCTGGGCGCAGACGACGCGCGCGCCGCGCCTCATGCCAGTGAAACGGTTTAAAAAGCAGAGCAAATTCAGGAGCCAGAAAACGGCGTCCGCGCACTGTTCACCGGGACATCACGCTATGGAAGCAGGAGCGAAATCAGCGCCAAAACCAGCGCGCCGGCCCAGCCCGGCCCAAAGGCACAATGCCCATGCCGCCGCACGAGAAGAAAGCTCCACGCAAGCCTCGCGCGCTCCCCGCGCGGCGGCACATCCACTCACCAAAGGAGAGAACCATGAAGAAAGCCACCCTCGCCCTCTTTGCCGCCCTGCTGGCCGCCCTCACGCTGGCCGGCTGCAACACCGTGCACGGCCTTGGCCAGGACGTGCAGGCGGGCGGCCGCGCCATCGAGCGCGCCGCCGACCGCCACTGAACGGCGCGGCCTCTTGCCCGCGCCTCCTGGCGCAGCACGCAGGGCAAGGGGCCGTTTCTGCTCTTCGTTTCCGCTCTTCATTCCATAGCATGATGTCCTGGTGGACAGTGCGCGAGCGCCGTTTTCCCCTCTTTGGATTTGCTCCTTTTTTCAAAGTCTTTCATGCGCAGTCCGGACCGAAGGAAACGCCCATGACCATCCGCCGCGCCCAAGCCCAAGACCAAAAACGCATAGGCGAGCTGCTGGATCAGGTGCACGATATTCACGCCCGGGCGCGGCCCGACATTTTCAAAATTGGCCGGAGAAAATATCCGGATGCCGAACTTGAAAAACGGCTGGCCGACGCGCAAAACCCCGTTTTTGTTTATGAAGACGAAAATGGCGCCGTGCAAGGCTATGCCTTTTGCGAACTGCAGGAAACGCAAGGCCACCCTTCACTGGCCGGCCGGCGGGTTTTGTATCTGGATGATTTGTGCGTGAACGCCGCCTGCCGTGGCCAGCATATTGGCAAAAGGCTTTATGAATATGTTCTTGAATATGCCCGCCGCGAGCAATGCGACAGTCTGACGCTGAATGTATGGCACGCCAATGAAAGCGCGTCCGGGTTTTATCGCAAGCTGGGCCTTGCGCCGCTCAAAACGCTGATGGAGCAGCGCCTTTCCTGATTTTTTTTTGATTTTCTGACGGATTTTTCTCATGCGTTTTCATTTTCTGGTTTCCGCTGCCTTGCTGGCTGCCGCCCTGCCTTTGCAGGCCCAGGCCCAAAGCGGGCGCGCCTGCATGATCGAGTCGCCCATCCAGACGCTGGGCGCGCCCACGGTCATTACCGATTGCCTGCAAGGCCGCAAGGGCACAAGCCGCTCCGCCATCAGGGACCGCTGCGAAGGCGTGGCCTGGAACAACGCGGGCGGCATGGGCCGCAGCAACAGCGTCAATCTCACCTGGCTGCCCCAATGCCCCCGGCGCGATGCCGACGCCGTGTGCCGGGGCGCGTATGAAGGCGAATTCGACACCTGGCACTATGGCCGCAACGAGGGCCAGCTGGCCTCGCTGGCCGAAGAATGCGAGGCCGACGGCGGCCAGTGGGAGGAGTTTGAATAAGGCCGGCCTGCCGCCTTTTGCCGTTTTTTTCCGTCTTCCGCACACTGCAAATCTCATGGACAAATTCACCCTTCACACCGGCATCGTCGCGCCCATGGACCGCGAAAACGTGGATACCGACGCCATCATCCCGAAGCAGTTTCTCAAGTCCATCAAGCGCACGGGCTTCGGCCCCAACCTGTTTGACGAATGGCGCTATCTGGACAAGGGCGAGCCGGGCATGGACCCCGCCAGCCGCCAGCCCAATCCTGACTTCGTGCTCAACCAGCCGCGCTACGCAGGCGCTTCCATCCTGCTGGCGCGGCGCAACTTCGGCTGCGGCTCCAGCCGCGAGCACGCGCCCTGGGCCATTGCGCAATACGGCTTTCGCGCGCTCATTGCCCCCAGCTATGCCGACATCTTCTTCAACAACTGCTTCAAAAACGGCCTGCTGCCCATCGTGCAGCCCGAAGAAGTGGTCAGCCAGCTTTTTGCCGAAGTGGCCACTACGCCCGGCTACCGCCTCACCATCGATCTGGAGCGCCAGCGCATCGTCAAGCCCGACGGCAGCGAAATCGCCTTTGACGTGCAGCCCTTCCGCAAATACTGCCTGCTGGGCGGGCTGGACGACATCGGCCTGACGCTGCGCCACCAGGACGGCATCCGCGCCTTCGAGGCCCGCCGCCTGGCCGCCAAGCCCTGGCTGGCGCACACGCTCTGAAAGCCTGCCAGCAGAGTCATTTGCTCCCGGAACCATAGCTGCCTGCGCTGATTTCACAAGGGCTGGAAAGGCGTGATGCCTTTTTTGCCCCCTTTTTTGAAGGCGTATCCGCCGCCAGCGCCCGCCAAATCAGCGCCAGCAGCTATGAAATCGGAAGCAAATAGCTTTCTTTCCCCTTTCCTCCACTCCTGAAAAGCGAAAGCGCCCCATGAAAATCGCCCTTCTGCCTGGCGACGGCATTGGCCCCGAAATCGTGGCCGAGGCTGTCAAAGTTCTCAAAGCCCTGGCCCTGCCCCTTGAAATGCAGGAAGCTGCCGTGGGCGGCGCGGCCTACGCCGCCTGCGGCCACCCGCTGCCCGAAGCCACGCTCAGGCTCGCGCAAGAGGCTGACGCCGTGCTCTTTGGCGCCGTGGGCGACCCCCGATACGACCAGCTGGAGCGCCATCTGCGGCCCGAGCAGGCCATCCTGGGCCTGCGCAAGGCGCTGGGGCTGTTTGCCAACCTGCGCCCGGCCATTTGCCACGCGCCGCTCACGCACGCCTCCAGCCTCAAGTCCGAACTCGTGGCGGGGCTGGACATCCTCATCATCCGCGAGCTGACGGGCGACATCTACTTCGGCCAGCCGCGCGGGCGCCGCAGCGCCCCCGACGGCCCCTTTGCCGGCAGCGAAGAAGCCTTTGACACCATGCGCTACAGCCGCCCCGAAATCGAGCGCATCGCCCACGTGGCCTTCCAGGCCGCGCAAAAGCGCCAGGGCCGCGTGACCAGCGTGGACAAGGCCAACGTGCTGGAAACCTCGCAACTGTGGCGCGACGCGGTGTGCGACGTGCACCGCCAATACCCCGGCGTGCAGCTCGATCACATGTACGTGGACAACGCCGCCATGCAGCTGGCGCGCGCGCCCCGGCAGTTTGACGTCATCGTCACCGGCAACCTCTTTGGCGACATCCTCAGCGACGAAGCCGCCATGCTCACCGGCAGCATCGGCATGCTGCCCTCGGCCAGCCTCAACGACAAAAAGCAGGGCCTGTACGAACCCAGCCACGGCAGCGCCCCCGACATTGCCGGTCAGGGCATCGCCAACCCGCTGGCCACCATCCTCAGCGCGGCCATGATGCTGCGCTTCAGCCTGAACCAGCCCGAAGCCGCCGCCCGCATTGAAGCGGCCGTGCAGTCCGTGCTCGCCCAGGGCCTGCGCACGCCCGACATTGCCAGCGAAGGCACGCGCAAAGTGGGCACGCGCGAAATGGGCGACGCCGTGGCGGCGGCGCTGGCATGAGCCGGCCCATGAAACCCCTGACGCCCATCGCCCTCGGCCCGCTGCGCGTGACCCCCATCTGCCTGGGCGCCATGACCTTTGGCGAACAGGTGAATGAGGCGGACGCGCACGCCATACTGGACCGCGCCGTGGAGCGCGGCGTGACTTTTCTCGACACGGCGGAGATGTACCCCGTGCCCCCCAGCGCTGCCACCGCCGGGGCGACGGAAACCTTCATGGGCCGCTGGCTGCGCCAGCGCCCCGGCATGCGCCAGCGCGTGACCCTGGCCACCAAAGTGGCCGGCCCCGCGCGGGACATGCCCTGGCTGCGCCCTGGCAAGGGCATGACGGCCGCCGACATCATCGCCTCCTGCGAAGGCTCGCTGCGCCGCCTGCAAACCGAAGTCATCGACCTCTACCAGATTCACTGGCCGGAGCGTCACGCGCCCCGCTTCGGGCAGATGTATTACGACCCGGCGCAAGAGAGCGCGCAAACGCCCATCCTGGAGCAGCTTCAGGCCCTGCAAAAACTGGTGCAGGCGGGCAAAGTGCGGGCCATCGGCCTGTCCAACGAAACGCCCTACGGCGTGCACGAATTCGTGCGCCTGGCCGAGGCCCACGGCCTGCCCCGGCCCGTGAGCGTGCAAAACCCCTACTGCCTCACCAGCCGCGCCTACGACAACGGGCTGGACGAAACTTGCCACCGCCTGGGCGTGGGGCTGCTGGCCTACTCGCCGCTGGCCTTCGGCCTGCTGACGGGCAAATACGACGCCACCGGCTTTGGCGTGCCGCAAGCGCCCGCTGGCCGCATGAACGGCGAGCGCGCCAAAAGCCAGCGCTGGGGCCGCCCGCAGGCTTTTGAAGCCGCCCGCCGCTACAACCGCCTGGCGCGCGAAAACGGCCTCACGCCCACGCAAATGGCGCTGGCCTTCTGCTACCGCTCCTGGCGCGTGGCCAGCACCATCATCGGCGTGACCTCGCTGGCGCAACTGGACGAAGACCTCGACGCCTGGAGCGTGACGCTGCCGCCCGACCTGCTGCAAGCCATCGACGCCATCCGCCTTGAAATGCGCGACCCCGCCAGCTGAGAGACTGCCCGCCATCTGTCCGTGGGAGCAAAAGCACGGACTCAAGGCGCTTTGCGGCGCGGCCAATCCTCGCCGGGCTGCCCAGCCCGTCTGCGCCTTGCTGCCCATCCCGGCTTGCACTGCCGCCCCTCGCGGCAGGCCCCCTTCCGCTGCACGGCATCAAAAACAAGAGCAAATTCAGAGGGGTGAAAAACCGTTTTGCGCAGATTCCACTAGGACTTCATGCTATGGATAAAATAGCAAAATACGCCTGCTTGCCCGCTGCTGCCAGCTCCCGCCCATTCCGCGCCGCGCGCCCCTTGCGGCCAGGCCATGAACCAGCGCCATGAAAAAAGAACGCCACGTCAGCCAGACGCCCGCCACCGTCTGGCTGCGCCAGCACGGCGTGCCCTACACCGGCCACGCCTATGACTACCAGCCCCACGGCGGCGCCCTGCAAGGCGCGGCGGCGCTGGGGCTGAGCGCGCACGCCGTGATCAAAACCCTCGTCATGCAAGACGAGCACGCCCGCCCGCTCATCGTCCTCATGCACGGCGACCGCAAAGTCTCCACCCGGCAGCTGGCGCGGCAAATTGGCGTCAAAACCGTGCAGCCATGCGAGCCTGCCGTGGCCGAACGCCACAGCGGCTACCAGGTTGGCGGCACTTCGCCTTTTGGCACGCGCCGCGCCATGCCCGTGTATGTCGAGCAAAGCATCCTGGAGCTGCCCCAAATCGCCATCAACGGCGGCCGCCGTGGCTTTATCGTGCAAATCAACCCGCAGGCTTGCGTGCAGGCGCTGGGCGCGCGGCCCGTGCATTGCGCCATCAGCCTGGACGAATGAGCCTGTTTTTGAATTTCATTTTCTTTGCATTTATTTTTCGTATTTCTTCGCATCGCATATGACTGAAAATGAATCATCCCGCCTGGAGTTTTTTCGAGGCGCGCGGGAAAGCGCGCCCATGCTGATTGGCCTGCTGCCTTTTGCCATGATTCTGGGCGTGCAAGGCGGGCAAAAAGGCATGAGCTGGCTGGAAATGCTGCTGATGACGGGAATGAATTTTGCCGGCGGCTCCGAATTTGCCGCCGTGAATTTATGGGCGCATCCGCAGCCCATATGGCTGATCGCCACCGTCACATTCATGATCAATTCGCGCCACATACTCATGGGCGCGGCGCTGGCGCCTTTTCTGCGCGATATGCCATTGAAAAAAGCGCTGCCCGCCCTGTTTTTCATGTGCGATGAAAGCTGGGCAATGGGCCTGGCGGAAGTGCGGCGGCGGCAGGCGCTGGGGCTGCCTTCGTTCAATTTGCCGTTTTACGCGGGCGTTTGCGCCATTTTGTATTCCACCTGGATTGTTTTCGCGGCTCTGGGCGCGGCGGTGGGGCCGCTGTTTGGCGACGTGGCGGCCTGGGGCTTTGGCATGGCGTTTCCCGCTGTTTTTCTGGTTTTGCTTCGCGGCATGTGGAAAGGATTTTCAGCGGCGCTTCCCTGGCTGGTGAGTCTGCTCGTGGCGGCGCTGACTTACCGGCTGGCGCCGGGCGCGTGGTATGTGCCGGCGGGGGCCTTGTCGGGCCTGGCGGTGGCGTATTTCCGGAGCGGTTCAAAATGATTTCGCTCGAATCCTTTCTGGTTTTTCTCAGCATGCTGGGCGTGACTTATTCCACGCGGCTGATGGGTTTTTTCGCCTTGCGCAATCGCACATTGAGCCAGCGCGCCGCCAGCGTCATGCAAGCCGCGCCCGGCTGCGTGCTGATTGCGGTGATCGCCCCTTATTTCGTTTCCGACAAGCCGCACGAGCTGATTGCCATTGCGCTGACGGCGGCAGCCGCCAGCCGCCTGCCCATGCTGCCCACGGTTTTGCTGGGCGTGGTTTCATCCGGCCTGCTGGGGCATTGGATGAAATAGCGTTTGAAAGCGCGGCAGAGCAGCCCGCCGCCCGACAATGCGCGGGTGATGGCGCGCGGGTTCGTGATTGCGCCTGCCGCGCCTGCCGGTTTTTTTGACTGTTGCTTTTTGCCACGATGCCTGCCGCTTCCCCAAACGTTTCTTCTGCGCTGCTTTCCCAAAGCGCCCGCCCGGCCCGTTTTTCAGCCCGCTTCTGGCAGCTGGCGCATCCTTTGTGGCTGTGCCCGTTCAGGCCGATGTTCGCGCTGGCGATGCTCTCGGGCTGGGGGCTGATGGCGGCCTGGGGGGCTTTTCTGTTTTGGGGCTGGCCGCTGCCTGCGGTGGAGGGCGGGCCGTTTGTGTGGCACGCACACGAGTTGCTGCTGGGCTTTACGCTGGCGGCGGCGGCGGGTTTTGCACTGACGGGCGTGCCTGAATTCACGGATACGCCCGCCTTTGCCGCCGCGCCGGTGCGCTGGCTGGCGGGGCTGTGGCTGGCGGGGCGGGTGGCCTTTTGGTGCAGCGGCTGGTGGCCCGTGGCGGCCCTGGCGGCCTCGGCGCTGGCGCATCTGGCCTTCATGGCGCTGCTGCTGGCGCTGCTGACGCCCCGGCTGTGGCGCGCGCCGGAGCGCCGGCATCTTTCATTCGCCTGGACGCTGGCGCTGATGATGGCGGCCACGGCCGGCTTTTATGCCGATGCCTTGCGCGGCGAGCCGCCCATGCGCTGGCTGCATGGGCTGCTGGGGGCGCTGATGGTGCTGATCATCGTGGCGATGAGCCGCATTTCCATGAGCATCGTCAATGCCAGCATTGACGACAGCGAGGCGGCGCGCCGCGCCGTGGAAAGCCGCCAGCAAGACCCGGAATACGAGGCCACGCGCGAAACGCGCCGCTACCTGGCCCGGCCGCCGCGCCGCAATCTGGCCATGCTGGCCATTGCCCTGTTTACCGCCGCCCAGTGGTGGGAGCCGGGCGCGCGCACCAGCGCCTGGCTGGCCCTGGCCGCCGCCTGCGCCGTGCTGAACCTGATGGGCGACTGGCACGTGGGCCGCCCGCTGCTGCGCCCCTGGCCGCTGATGCTGTATGCGGCTTACGCCTTCATGGCGGCGGGCTACGCGCTGACGGGTGTGGGGTTGCTGACGGGGCTGCCGCCGAATGCGGGGCTGCATTTGCTCACGGCAGGGGCGCTGGGGCTGTCGGTTTTCGTGGTGATGTGCATTGCGGGCTACACGCACAGCGGGCTGGAAAAAAGCGGCCGCCCCTGGGTGCTGGCGGGCGCGGCCCTGGTGGCGGCCAGCGCCGTGCTGCGCGCCTGCGCCTACGCGCTGGATGCCACGGCGCTGCTGATGGGCGCGGCCGCCCTGCTGTGGTGCGCCGCCTTCGCGCTGATGAGCTGGCGCATGCTGCCCGTTTTCTGGCGGCCGCGCGCCGACGGGCAAGGCGGCTGTGATGGCGTGCTGGATGCGCCGCAAGAAGCGGCCTCCGCGCCTGCGGATTCAGCTCCGGCATCTCCATGATGGGATGACAGGTTTGGGCGCGCCGCTCTCTAAGCGACGTGCGGCGTTGCGAAGAGGTCGCAGCCGTTCTTGAGCAAACGCGGCGCATGCGCCATAGAATGCGCACTGGTTCCGGGTTTGTTCGCCTGGTTCCGTTTTTCCACAGAAAGGACATTCATCATGACCAAAACCGCTCTGCGCGCCCTCGCTGCCGCTGCTTTGATGGCAACCGCCGGCTTCGCCCATGCTGCTTGCGACGTCACCGTTGAAGCTGGCGACAACATGAAATACAACACGAAGGAAATTGCAGTCGATAAAAGCTGCAAGGAATTCAAGGTGCACCTCAAGCACGTGGGCAAGATGAACAAAGGCTCCATGGGCCACAACCTGGTCATCACCAAGACCGAAGACATGAAGGGCGTGATCGGCGACGGCATCAAGACTGGCGCTCCTGAATACGTCAAGCCCAATGACGAACGCATCGTGGCCCATACCAAGATGCTGGGCGGCGGCGAAGAAGACACCATCACCGTGGACATGTCCAAGGTCAAGACCGATGGCGACTACTCCTTCTTCTGCTCCTTCCCCGGCCACAGCAGCGTGATGAAGGGCAAGCTCAAGTTCTCCTGATCGCAGGCTGAGCTTTCCATCTCGCTCCCGATGAAAAAACGCCCGGCTTCATGCCGGGCGTTTTTGTTGGCGCAAGCGGAGCGTCTGGCAGCGGGGCAGGGCGGCCTCCTCGTTCTGGCCCACTTTTGCCTTCCCGCTTTTTCCGCATCCCTTTGCTGGCGGGCAAGCTCTGATCAGGATTCTAAAAAAGGAGCAAATTCAAGCCCTTGAAAATGGCCTCAGCGCCCGTTCCACTAGGACATCATGCTATGGAACAAAGAGCAAAAACGGCCTCTGCCGAACCCATTCACGTCCAGGGCGCGCGCTGACAGCGCCTTCAGCGCAAAGCCACGCTGCGCAGGGCCGAGACGGCGCCTTGCCCGATGGCCGCGCCCAGGCGGCGCGTCAGGCGCTCGAACACCTTTTCTTCCGGCGTGTAGTCCACCAGCTCCTCGGCCTTGACCACTTCGCGCGCTACGCCGTCCACGCTGCCCAGGCTGTCGGCCAGGCCCATGTCCACGGCCTGCTCGCCTGTCCAGAACAGGCCGCTGAAGGTGTCGGCCGTTTCCTTCAGGCGCTCGCCCCGGCCCTGCTTGACGGCGGCGATGAACTGCCGGTGTATCTGGTCCAGCAAGGTTTGTGCGTGCTGGCGCTGGGCGTCGCTCATGGGGCTGAAGGGGTCGAGAAAGCCCTTGTTGCCGCCCGCCGTCAAAAGCCGCCGCTCGATGCCCAGCTTTTCAAGGCTGCCGGTGAAGCCAAAGCCGTCCATCAGCACGCCAATGCTGCCCACCACGCTGGCCTTGTTCACGTAAATCTTGTCGGCGGCCGAGGCAATGTAGTAGGCGGCGGAAGCGCAGGTGTCTTCCACCACCGCGTAAACCGGCTTGTCATGCAATTCGCGCAGGCGGCGGATTTCGTCGTACACCAGCCCGGCCTGCACCGGGCTGCCGCCGGGCGAATCAATTTGCAGAACCAGCGCCTGCGCGCTTTCATCTTCCATCGCGCTGCGCAGTGCGGGCAGCAGCTGTTCGGCATTGTTTTCGCTGTCGCTGGAAATTTCGCCCCGGATGGAAATGACCGCCGTGTGTGGCCCCGCAGGCGCAGCGTTTTGCGACTGGCTGATCATCACGGCCGCCAATCCCGCGACAAGCAGCATCCATAGCAGCGTTTTGATCACGCGCCAGCGCCGCGCGGCCCGGCGCTCACGCGCGTCAGCCAGCAGCAGCTTCTCCAGCGCCCGCCTCTCCCATTCCGGTGAACGCGAGAGGATTTCGGTATCCGTTTTCATTGAAAGCCTTGAGAGTGAGCGAAAGCGCGGCAGTATGCCAGCCCGCCCGGCTGGCAGAAGCGGGGGCCGAGCTGCCTGCTTTTTTCAGGACCTGTTCATGATCTGGCCGTGAGAGGCAAAAGTGAGAGGCAAAAGTGCGGAATCGGAATGGGCCGCAAGGCGCAAACGGCAGAAGAGCTTCGTGGCCCATTGAGAGATTCGCAATGTCCACGAACGTTTGTGGTTACGCTTTTTTCTCCGGGTCGTTTTCAAGGGGCCTGAATGCGCGCCTTCTTCTTGTTTGATGTGGCAGCCCGCCATGCCAGAGCGTGAAGCCTGGAGAAATCCGCTACAATCTCGCGCTTTACTGCCTGCGCTGCAAGGCAGACGGGTGATTAGCTCAGCGGTAGAGCACTGCCTTCACACGGCAGGGGTCACATGTTCGATCCATGTATCACCCACCACACACTCAGGCGCCTGGCTTTGCGGCCAGGCGCTTTTTTTTGTGGCCCAGCGCCTGCTCTTTCAAGCTGCCCATGCCCCGCCGCTTTGACCTCATCTGCTTCGACTGGGACGGCACCCTGTTCGACTCCACCGCCCTCATCGTCCGCGCCATCCAGCAGGCCGTGGCGGATGTGGGCGGACAACAGCCCAGCCGCGAAACCGCCGCCTACGTCATCGGCATGGCGCTGGCGCCCGCGCTGGCCCATGCCGCGCCTGATGTGCCGCCCGAAAAACACCCGCTGCTGGCCGAGCGCTACCGCCAGCACTACCTGGCGTGTCAAAACGACATCAGCCTCTTTGACGGCGTGCGCCCTCTTCTGGCCGAACTGAAGGCGCGCCACCACTGGCTGGCCGTGGCCACTGGCAAAAGCCGCCGGGGGCTGGATGGCGCGCTGCGCCTGGCCGGGCTGCAAGCGGCCTTCGACGGCTCCCGCACCGCTGACGAAACCGCAGGCAAGCCCAGCCCGCTCATGCTGCACGAGCTGATGCGCGAATTCGGCTGCGACCCCGGGCGCACGCTGATGATTGGCGATACCACGCACGATCTGCAAATGGCCCGCAACGCCGGCTGCTGCGCCGTGGCGGTGAGCTATGGCGCGCACGACAGCCCGGCTCTGGCCGCGTTGGAGCCGCTGCATATCGCCCATTCCGTCTCCGGCCTGCGCCGCTGGCTGAGCCAAAACGCCTGACGCCGCCTCATGAAAAGCGGAGAGCGCTGCCTAATTCAGCTCCTATATCAATAGCGTTATGTCCTAGAGGAAACTGCGCAAAACGGCATTTTGACCCCCTTGAATTCGCTCTCTTTTTAATGTTGTTCGGCCTGATCGGCCAGCTGCTCCAGCCGGGCCTGCGCCTGGGCAGTGAGAACCTGTTCAAAGTCTGTCCGTAGGCGCGAAAAATGCGGCTCCGGGTGGCTTGCCGCGTTGCAAATCCTCGCTGGGCCACAAGGCTCATCTGCACCTTGCAGCCCATCTCGAACCACACTTTTGCCCCTGACGGCCGGACTCCGAACAGGTTCTGAAAACGGGTTTCCCGCTTGAATTGCCGCCTTCGCGCCTTCTCTTGTGAAATGCCTGCCTGCCCCCATTTCGCGCGGCATGCAACAGTTTCACGGCACCACCATTCTCAGCGTGCGCCGCCAGACTCCCGAAGGCTGGCAGGTCGCCCTCGGCGGCGACGGCCAGGTCACGCTCGGCAACATCGTCATCAAAGGCTCCGCCCGCAAAGTGCGCAAGCTCCATCACGGCAAAGTGCTGGCCGGCTTTGCCGGCGCCACGGCAGACGCCTTCACGCTGTTCGAGCGCTTTGAGGCCAAGCTGGAAAAGCACCAGGGGCACCTCACCCGCGCCGCCATCGAACTCACCAAAGACTGGCGCACCGACCGTGTGCTGCGCCGCCTGGAGGCCATGCTCGCCGTGGCCGACCGCGAAGCCTCGCTCATCATCACCGGCAATGGCGATGTGCTCGAACCCGAGCAGGGCATCGTCGCCATCGGCTCCGGCGGCCCCTATGCCCACTCCGCCGCCAAGGCGCTGCTGAACAACACCGATCTGGGCGCGGAAGACATCGTGCGCAAATCGCTGGCCATTGCGGGCGAGCTTTGCATCTACACCAACATGCAGCACACCATCGAAACGCTTTGAATTCGCTCTTGATTCCATAGCGTTACGTCCAATAGACACGTGCGCCAGGGGCTTTTTCTAGTCTCTGAATCTGCTCCTCTTTCTGAACCGAAGCCGCTGCGCTTCACCTCTTGTCCACAAGCTTTGCCATGTCTTCCATGACCCCGCAGGAAATCGTCTCCGAGCTGGACCGCCACATCGTCGGCCAGCAAGATGCCAAACGCGCCGTCGCCATTGCCTTGCGCAACCGCTGGCGCCGCCAGCAAGTGCCTGAAAAGCTGCGCGCCGAAATCACGCCCAAGAACATTCTCATGATCGGCCCCACCGGCGTGGGCAAAACCGAAATCGCCCGCCGCCTGGCGCGCCTGGCCAACGCACCCTTCATCAAGGTGGAAGCCACCAAATTCACCGAAGTGGGCTACGTGGGCAAAGACGTGGACTCCATCATCCGCGACCTGGCCGAAATAGCCGTCAAGCAAACCCGCGAGCAGGCCATGCGCCAGCACCAGGCCCGCGCGCAAGACCTGGCTGAAGAGCGCGTGCTCGATGCCCTGCTGCCCGCCGCCCGCCCGGCTGACGGCGACGCCGCCAGCGAAAGCCACGCCGGCAGCCGCCCCGACAGCGCCACGCGCCAAATCTTTCGCAAAAAACTGCGCGAAGGCCAGCTTGACGACAAGGAAATCGAGCTGGAACTGGCCCAGCCCGGCCAAATGCTCGAAGTTGTCGGCCCGCCCGGCATGGAAGAAATGGCCGAGCAAATCCGCTCTGTCATGAGCCAGATGGGCGCGCCGCGCCTGAAAAAGCGCCGCGTGCGCATTGCCGAAGCCATGCGCTTGCTCACCGAAGAAGAAGCGCAAAAACTGCTGAACGAAGAAGACATCCGCGCCGAAGCCGTGCGCAACCTGGAGCAAAACGGCATCGTCTTCATCGACGAAATCGACAAAGTCGCCTCGCGCGGCGAAGGCGGCGGCACCGCCGACGTCTCGCGCCAGGGCGTGCAGCGCGATCTGCTGCCGCTGGTGGAAGGCGCCACCGTCAGCACCAAATACGGCATGGTCAAAACCGACCACATCCTCTTCATCGCCTCCGGCGCCTTTCACCTGGCCAAGCCCAGCGACCTGATCCCCGAGCTGCAAGGGCGCTTTCCCATCCGCGTGGAGCTTGGCTCGCTCACCGTGCAGGACTTTGAAGCCATCCTCACCCAAACCCACGCCAGCCTCGTGCGCCAATACCAGGCCCTGCTGGAAACCGAAGGCGTCACGCTCGACTTCCGGCCCGAAGGCATCGCCCGCCTCGCGCAAATTGCCTGCGACGTCAATGAATCCACCGAAAACATCGGCGCACGCCGCCTGGCCACCGTGATGGAGCGCCTGCTCGACGAAGTCAGCTTCGCCGCCACCAGCTTGCAAGGCCAAACCATCACCATCGACGCCGCCTACGTCAACGAGCGCCTGGCCGCCCTGAGCAAGGACGAAGACCTCTCGCGCTTCATCCTTTGACCGCGCCCAGGGCGCGCGCCGCTCTGATATCAGGCTGTTCATGCACTTTGGGCAGTGCGTCTTCAAGGTATGCCCCAAGCGCTGGATTGAGGAGAGGGCTTTTGCCTGGCTGAATTGCTCACGCAGGCTTTCCATGGACTATGGAGTTGTGTTGCTTCTGATGCGCGCCCGCACAATCCAGCGCTTTCAGTCCATCTCCCCCGTTCCATGCCCCAGCCTTCCGACATGCCCGCTGCCCAGGCCGCCGCCCTGCGCGAGCAGCTCAACCGCGCCGCCTGGCAGTACTACACGCTGGATGCGCCGCAAATTCCCGACGCCGAGTACGACCGCCTGTTTCGCGCGCTTGAAGCGCTGGAGGCAGCCCACCCCGAATTGCGCACGCCCGATTCGCCCACCCAGCGCGTGGGCGGCGCCGTGCTGGAAGGCTTTGCGCCCGTGCCGCACCGCGTGCCCATGCTCAGCATCCGCACCGAAACCGACACCAGCCCCGCTGGCGCGGCCGCGTTTGACGCCCGCGTGCGCCGCGAGCTGAAACTGGCCGACAACCTGCCGCCCGTGGCCTACGTGGCCGAGCCCAAGTTCGACGGCCTGGCCATCAGCCTGCGCTACGAAAACGGCGTGCTGGTGCAAGCGGCCACGCGCGGCGACGGCGCCACGGGCGAAGACGTCACGCAAAACATCCGCACCATCAGCCAAATCCCGCTGCGCCTGCTGGGCAGCGCCCCGCCCGTGCTGGAAGTGCGCGGCGAGGTGTACAT
This sequence comes from Ottowia sp. oral taxon 894, assembly GCF_001262075.1. GTDB lineage: Bacteria > Pseudomonadota > Gammaproteobacteria > Burkholderiales > Burkholderiaceae_C > Ottowia > Ottowia massiliensis. The sequence continues at coordinate 2,084,642 of NZ_CP012073.1, forward strand.
GCGGCGCGATGACTTCGAGGCGCTTAACGAACGCCAGCGCGCGCGCATGGCCGCTGGCGAAAAAACAGCCAAGCCCTTCGCCAACCCGCGCAACGCCGCCGCCGGCGCGGTGCGCCAGCTGGACCCGCGCATTGCCGCGCAGCGCCCCTTGAGCTTTTACGCCTACGGCCTGGGCGAAATCACGCCGCCCGAAGCTGGCGGCCCCGCCTTTGAAACCCACTGGCAAGTGCTTGAGCAACTCAAAGCCTGGGGCTTGCCGGTGTCAGAGCTGGCGCGGCAGGCGCGCGGCGCCGCCGGGCTGGCCGCCTTTCATGCCGAAGTGGCCGCGCAGCGCGACAGCCTGCCGTTTGACATCGACGGCGTGGTCTACAAAGTGGACTCGCTCGCGCAGCAGCGCCAACTGGGCTTTGTCACGCGCGAGCCGCGCTGGGCCGTGGCGCACAAATACCCCGCGCAAGAGCAAATGACCACCGTGCTGGCCATCGACGTGCAAGTGGGCCGCACCGGCAAGCTCACCCCCGTGGCCAAACTGGCCCCCGTCTTCGTCGGCGGCGTCACCGTCACCAACGCCACCTTGCACAACGAACTGGAAGCGCGCCGCAAAGACGTGCGCGTGGGCGACACCGTCATCGTCCGCCGCGCAGGCGACGTCATCCCCGAAGTGGTGAGCGTCGTGCCCGAGCGCCGCCCCGCTGGCGCGCCCGAATTCACCATGCCCGCCCAGTGCCCCGTGTGCCACAGCCAGGCCGTGCGCGAAGAAGGCGAAGCCGATCACCGCTGCACCGGCGGCATCTCCTGCCCCGCCCAGCGCAAGCAAGCCCTGTGGCACTTTGCCAGCCGCCGCGCCATGAATGTGGAAGGGCTGGGCGACAAACTGGTGGAGCAGCTCGTGGACAGCGGCATCGTCCAAACCCTGCCCGACCTCTACAAACTGACCGAACAAAACCTCGCCGCGCTGGAGCGCATGGGCCAGCGCTCGGCCCGCAACCTGCTGGCCGCGCTGGAGCGCTCGCGCCAAAGCACGCTGGAGCGCTTTCTCTACGCCCTGGGCATACGCCACGTGGGCGAAAGCACCGCGCGCGACCTGGCCCGCCACTTTGGCGCGCTGCAAAGCGTGATGAACGCCAGCGAAGACGAATTGCTGCAAGTGCCCGATGTCGGCCCCATCGTCGCCCACAGCATCCGCACCTTCTTTGCCCAGCCGCACAACCGCGAAGTCGTGCAGCAGCTGCGCGAAGCGGGCATCACCTGGCCCGAAGGCCCCGCCGCCGCGCAAACCGCGCAAAGCGGGCAAGCGCAAACACTGGCAGGCCAAACCTTCGTGCTCACCGGCACGCTGCCCACCTTGAGCCGCGACGAAGCCAAAGCCCTGCTCGAAGCCGCCGGCGCCAAAGTCAGCGGCAGCGTGAGCAAAAAAACCAGCTACGTCGTCGCAGGCGAAGAAGCGGGCAGCAAACTGGAAAAAGCGCAGGCGCTGGGCGTCACCGTCATCGACGAAGCCGCCATGCGCGCCCTGCTGGCGGGCGGCTGAAAGCGGCCCTGCACGGGCGAGAAAAGCGGCCGGGGCAGGGCGGAACATAGAGGTTTTTTGCTCTTGTATCCATAGCATGACGTCCTAGTGGAACCTGCGCGAAACGGCTTTTCGGACCCCTTTAATTTGCTCCTGCTTTTGATTCCCTTTGATGCGCTTCCTGCCGCCGCGCCTGTGCCGCAGGCGTGGCCTATGGCTCCTGAATCAGTTCTTGCAAAAAGCCGGGCGCAAAACTGTCAGCGGCCACGGCGGCCAGGCGCTCGAACACCTCATCCAGCGGCCGGGCGCGCGCGCCAAACAGGGCGCGCAGCACGGCGGGGTCTTCAAACAGGCCGTGCAGATACACGCCCAGCACGTTGCCAGCGGCGTTTTGCCAGGCCATGCCGGGCATGAGTTCGCGCGCCATCTCGCCACGCGCGGCCAGGGCCGGATGCGGCGCGGTCTGGCCGCAGTGAATCTCGTAGCCGCTGGCCTGCACGCCGCTCAAGGCGGCCCAGGGGCCTGACACCGCGCCAAAGCGGCAGCGGGCGCGGCGCACGGTTTTGCGCGGCGCGAAAGTGGTCGCCAAAGGCAGCAGGCCCAGGCCGGGCACGCTGGAGCTGTTGCCTGAATCGCCGCCCGGGCCGCCGCTTTCCACGCCATGCGGGTCGCGCAGCTCGGCGCCCAGCATTTGCAGGCCGCCGCAAATGCCCAGCACGCGGCCGCCCGCGCGCGCATGGGCGGTGATGGCCGCGTCCAGCCCCTGCGCGCGCAGCCAGGCCAGATCGCTGGCCGTGGCTTTGCTGCCGGGCAGCACGATCCAGTCAGCGCCTTGCAGCTGCGCGGGCGCGCGTGCCCAGACCAGGCGCAGGCCGGGCACGTTTTTCAGGGGCTGGAATTCATCCAGATTGCTCAGGCGCGGCCAGGCGATGACGGCCACCGTCAGCGGCGGCGCGCCTGCGTGCCCGCTGCCGGGCGGCGCGCAGCGGTCGTCAAACACCCCGTCTTCTTCGGGCAGGCCGTGCTGGCGCTGCATGGCAATGGTGGCCACGGTGGGCACGCCCGTCAGGCATTCAAGCTGCTGAGGCGCGGGCGCGAGCAAGGCGGCATCGCCCCGGAATTTGTTGAGCACAAAGCCGCTGATGAGCGCGCGGTCGGCTTCGGGCAGCAGCGCCCAGGTGCCGTAAAGATGGGCGAAAGCGCCGCCCCGGTCCACATCGGCCACCAGCAGGCAGCGCGCGCCAGCGTGGCGGGCCACGCGCATGTTCACGATATCGCGCGGCATGAGGTTGATTTCGGCGGGCGAGCCTGCGCCTTCGATGACCAGCACGTCGTTTTCGGCCCGCAGCGCATCCAGCGCGGCGGCAATGTGCGGCCAGGCCACGGCCCCGCGCTCGCGCCAGGGCAGCGCCGTCAGCTGCGCGCTGGCCTGCCCCAGCAGCACGGCCTGGCTGCGCGTATCGGCCTCGGGCTTGAGCAGCAGCGGGTTCATGCGCACATCCGGCACGGCGCGCGCGGCCAGCGCCTGAAAGTACTGGGCCGAGCCGATTTCGCCCATTTCCGTGTCCATTTCTGCCGCGCCTGTTTCCGTATCGCTTTCCGCCAGGCCCGCCACCACGCGGGCGTTGTTGCTCATGTTCTGCGCCTTGAAAGGGGCCACTTTCAGACCCTGGTTGGCGTAGTGGCGGCACAGCGCCGTGGCCAGCCAGCTTTTGCCCGCGCCGCTGCTGGCGCCCAGCACCATCACGCAGCGCGCCAGCCGCAGGCGCTTGGAGTCTTGCTTGCTCATGGGAGCGGGAGGCTACCGCATGGCGGTGCGCCAGCCGCCGCACGGTTAGCAGCTCCATCGTGCCTGAAGCTTGCGCGTGTGTTGGGGATATCACGATAAATAGCGGAGGCACCCCCTGTAATCACCCTAGTAGCGCGCCGCAAGCCAAATCCGTAGGATCGGCTGATCTGTTTCAATCACATGAGTGCGGGCAAGCGTCATGAGCTATTCGTCTGTTTTTCCTTCGCTACAGGCTGGCATCGGTAGTGCGGCTGGCTGGCCTTCCTCTGGTGTGCGGCGCGAGCCTGGAGCCGCTGATGCGGCGGCCCGGTTCGGCTTCCACGCAGAAGCCGGGGCGGCGCGCGTGCTGTCGGCGCCGCCTTCCAGCGGCGAGAGCGTGGCACAGATGCAGGCCCGTTTCGTCGCCTGTTTGTTCGAGCCAAGCTGAAACGGCTGCCTGCCGTGGAGCCGCCCCGCCCGCCCCTTACGCTGCGTTCCCAGCCAGATTGGTCTGGCGCGGCAGAGGTTTTGATTGAAGGCTGCGCCCATTTGCCGACGCAAGATGAGCGCGTGCGCTGGCTGGAGCGCGTGTGTCTTTCATTGGGTGATTCTCTCTATCCGGCTTTCTTGCGCGTGTTGTGCCTGATTGGCGAGCAAGGCGACGCAAACGCGCAGCGCGTAGTGGCCGAAACGCTGGTGCATGCTCTTGAAAGCGGCCGCCTGCCATCAGGGCGGCATGCGGCTTGGGGGGCGACCTCATTGCATGCAGCGGGGTTTCGCGCGATGGATCCAATTGAATATTTATGCGCCTGGCATGCCCAGCCGGATGGACGCGGCGCACTGAATGCCACAGCTTTTGACCGCAACGCAAGGGCTTTGCTGGGGCTGGTTTCCCACAGTGATTTGGCGCGCCGCCTGTATTGCGCCAAGATCAGGGCGGATGCCGAGGATCCGCTGGATGGCTCTTGGGCGCGCAACATCCGCCAGGCACTTCGCGCCATGGCAGATTGCTGGGAAAAAACCGGCGGCCTGCCGCCAGCGCGCGCTGCGGCAGAGGCTTCAGATGCGTTTCTCTCTGCGCTTCGGCGCAACGATGGCAAAGGCAGTGGCTTGTCGCAGCTGGTCAGCGAATGGAATCCGATGCGTTGAAAGGCGTTGCCGCCGCCGTGGCGGACCCGGCTGCTGCGGCAGGCGAGCGATCCAGCACGCTGATGCCGCCTTCGCTGACACCCAGCAGATAGTCCACATTGGCATGACGCACAACCACCAGCCGTTCATGTCCGCCTAGCGAAACAGCCTGTAGCACCCTGGGGGCTGCAACGCCTGCTGATGCACCATGCGCCTGCATGCCGCGCTTGAGCAAACGCAGAAATATCCATGCCAGAGCCAACACGAAGGCCAACGCGGCCAACGTAACCAGCAAATCCAGGAGGAAACTGCCGGAAGGATCAGAAGAAGGGTTCATGGTTTAGGGGTTTCCAAAGACTGACCTCGAAAGCGTTGCGGAGACAGCTTTTTTCATCAATACAGAATAAGTTTGCGCCTGATTGAGACAGACAGCTGCACTCAAACACCGGTGGCGCGAGAGCAGGCTTTTCAGTTTTCGAAACCTGATCCATCCAAAAGCGGGAATTGCCGGCTTCACATCCTTCAGGAAGCAGAGCATTGCCGCCTTGAGTCAGGCGCGTTCAGCATGGGACGCTTCATGCTTTGAGTCGAGCGAAGCCATGAAAGCAGATTGAAATGGGCAAGATGCAGGCGATTCGCAGTCTTATTTCGCTATTTTATCGATAGCAATACGTCCTAGTGCAAACTGCGCGGAGCGGCATTTTTGACCTTTGCATTTGCTCCTGTTTTTGCTGACGTATAGAAGGAGAGGGCGCGCGCAGTTAGCTTGAAGGTCATGCGTCATCTGCCGACTACGCCAGCCCGCTTTGAGGCTAATTCCAGGTGTGTGCTGGAAACCGCTGGAGAAGCTATTTCGCCAAGCAGACCGTGAGCAGAACTCCTGGCGAGCACATGCGGTCTGCACAGCTTTTGTGAACAAGAGCGATCAGGCCGTTTTGGGCATGGGGGGGCGCGGGCGTTTGCGGCGGCGGCCTGGCTGGGCTTCATCCGTTTCGGCAGCAGGTTGCGGCCTGTAGCCATAGTCCGTCAAGTCTTCGCCAGGCGGCGTGCGGCGCTTGGATTTTTGCTCTTCGCTGGGCGGGCTTATCAAACCGCTGGCAATAGCTTTAAGTTCCCTGCGCACATCTTGTGCCCAAAGGATGATGGTGGCAATGATGTCGAAAAGCTCGGCTGGAACGATGTCTCCCGTTTCCACATCAGCCAGCAGTTGCCGCGCCAGCTTGACGTTGCGCAGCACCGGCACGCCGGATTCAGCTGCCGCCCGCCGCATGGCCAGGGCGTCGTCATCTTCGCCTTTGGCAATCACGGTGGGAACCGGGCAGCGTTCGCGGTCATAGTCGATGGCAATGGCCACGTGCGTTGGATTGACCACCAGAACGTGCGCGTTGGCAGCAGCCTGCGAAGCGCCTTGCTGCGCCCATTCATGCTGGATTTGCATGCGCTGCTGCTTGACGTGCGGATCGCCTTCGGCATCTTTCACTTCCTGGCGGATGTCGCGCATGCTCATGCGCATTTTCTTCATGAATGAATAGCGCTGCCATGCGGCGTCCATGGCGGAAACCAGGACAAATGAGCCGACGGCCCAGGCTACCAGCGTCCAGCTCGCATTCCACAGGGCTGATCCTATGGAGCGAGCGCCGCCGTGCACTAGCTCCGGCAACTGAGGCAGGATGGTCTTCATGCTCAGCCACGCGATCACTCCCACGACCGCAGTTTTCAGTATGGATTTAACGAATTCCACCAAGTTGTCCATGGAAAAAATTCGCTTGAAACCCTTGGCGGGGTTCATGTTTTCCATTTTGGGTTTGAGCTTTTCGATTGTCAGCACAGGACCAGCCTGTAGAAATTCGATCAGCACGCCCACAATGGCAACAGGCATGGCCACCAGTCCTACCAGTACCAGCAGCGTTTGCAAGGCCATGTACCCTAGCCGGGGGGCAGCCGCGCTGAAGGGTTCATGCACCACGGCAAAACTGGCATCTACCAGCGCTGAAAGCCTGCCGCCTACCAGCGGCAGGGCCATGGCTGCTAGCGCCAGCAGCACCAGCAGGCCAGCGGTAGAAGTGACATCCTTGCTTTTGGAGATGTCTCCTTTTTTGCGGGCATCCTGAAGCTTTTTGGGTGTCGGCTTCTCTGTTTTGTCGCCGCTGTCATCAGATCCGGACATACGTGAAACTCTGGAGGCTAAAGAAGGAAGAAGGCGGGCGCTTGTGCTTGTGGCTCCAAGGCCTGCATAGTCTGTTCGAATCAGCTTGCTGACGTCAAAGTAGATGTAACGAATACCGTTGGTTCAAGCCCACTGTTTTGCAACAAAAGCCTGAAGCCGGGCACGAGGCAGACCGAGACGGCCTTATCGTTCACTGCGCATAAGACACAGTGACATCGATGCTTAACTTGATACGTATACATAACAATCACATGAAATTTGTTGCAATCTAATCAGCGTCAGCGGCAATACTCCAATGTTCAGATCAAGTGCACTTGCCATATGAAGGGACTTCACAACACAGCCAGCAGGGTCAATCGCACATGGTGGCGATGCGCCGCCACTCTAGCGGCTTGCTTGGTTGCGACCGGGGCCAATGCTGCGGTTCCACAGCAAAAAGAAGCCTCACAAAAGTCATGTGGGGCAGGGTGGGATCAGTTGCTCGCTCCTGCACAGAGGGAGGAAGCCGCGCGTGAGCGAGGATGCGATGTGCGGCTTGCTGCTGCGCCCGTGCCACAGGCAGAACAACTGGCGACATACGAGCGCACCTTGCTCAATGGGCCAAGCGGCGCACTGGCTGCGCCAGCCAAGCTCGGTAAGCAACGTGTGGATCGGCGATACCGGCAAACAGGACCTGTGACTGTACGCACTTCTTCTAGCGGAGCAGGGGCGGCTGTCGCTCTTTCTCCGCTGATTGACAGCGCTGCTCGTGCTCACGATATTGATCCGCTGCTTCTGCATGCTATTGCCCGTGTCGAATCCAGGCATAACACAGGCGCGGTTTCTCATGCCGGAGCGCGCGGAGTCATGCAGGTCATAGTGCCTACCGCCGCTCGTTTTGGCGTCAGCAGCGCGCAGGCGCTGCATGACCCGCAGGTTAATTTGCTTGTCAGCGCCCGCTATCTTAAAACTTTGCAAATGCGCTTCAATAATCGCCTGCCGTTGGTTTTGGCTGCTTATAACGCTGGGGAGGGTGCGGTTGAGCGCTATGGCGGGCGGATTCCGCCTTATCGTGAAACCCAAGGATATGTCCGCCAAGTTTTGGCGGAATATGCGTTGCTGCGCAGCTTGGCCAGCCAGTTCGCTGTGCCACAGTGAGTGGGAGAGATTTCTCCGTGAGTCTTGCCAGTTATTTCCAGTCTGCTGCGGCCAACAGTAAAAGCGGCAGCCCCTTGTCCCGATATACCGATATAGTCCTGGTAGCAGGCATTGTGGCCATCATCGCATTGATGATCGTGCCATTGCCTAATTGGGCTATTGACATTCTGGTTGCCGTCAATATTTCCGGAGGCATTTTGCTTCTGTTGCTGGCAATTTATATTTCAAGTCCACTGGAGTTTTCGGTATTTCCCAGCGTTTTGCTTATCAGTACATTGTTCAGGCTGGCATTATCAATTGCCACGACGCGCATGATTCTTCTGCACGGTGAGGCCGGACATATTATTCAAACTTTCGGGGACATGGTGGCGGGAGGCAACCTGGTAGTGGGGCTGGTGGTGTTTCTCATCATCACGGTGGTGCAGTTCATTGTCATTGCCAAAGGTTCTGAACGCGTGGCTGAAGTGGCTGCGCGTTTTTCACTGGATGCCATGCCTGGCAAGCAAATGTCCATCGATTCCGATCTGCGTTCAGGCCTGATTGACAAAGACGAGGCCCGCCGCCGCCGCCGTATGCTGGAAAACGAGAGCAAGCTGAATGGCAGCCTTGACGGCGCCATGAAGTTTGTCAAGGGCGATGCCATTGCGGGCATCATCATCATCATTATCAATTTGCTGGGGGGATTGACTATTGGCGTTTTGCAGCAGGATATGACGCTGAGTGATGCCACCGTCAAATATTCCATTCTCACCATTGGCGACGGCATGGTGTCACAGATTCCAGCTTTATTAGGCGCCATGTCTGCCGGTCTGCTGGTTACGCGCACGACGGATGACGAACATGACAAGCACTTGGGCGATGCCATTGGCCGCCAGCTCACGGCCAAACCACGGGTGCTACTGATGGGCGGCGGTTTGTGCGTGCTGTTTTCGGCTGTGCCAGGTTTCCCGACTGTTGTATTTATGGCGCTTGGGCTGGCTTTTTTTGCTGCAGGCTTCATGCTGACGCCTTCGCTGCGAGCGCGGTGGGAGAAGCTGGCGCAACCTACCTTGTCTGCGGTCATGCGCCGTTCGCCCACGGCTCCAGTGTTGATGAGCGCAGAAGCCGTGCAGGTGCGCCCGACGGTGCCTTTGTTGTTGGAAGTGCCGGTTGGACGGCTTGATGCGCAGGAAAGCCATTCATTGCTGGCTGGACTGGAGGGGGTGCTTGATCATTTTCAGTTGAACTTGGGTATGCGCCTGCCACGCATAGACGTACATGCCATGCGGCCAGATGAAGATAAGCCAGCTGTTTGGCGATTGCTGGCTTATGAAGTGCCCATTGCGGAAGGTGAATTGCAGCAGGAAGATACGGTACCGTCTCTGGTAAATGAGGTGCGCGAGTCTTTGCGTCGACATGTCAATTTGTTCATGGGTACACAGGAGGCCAATTTGCTGCTGACCCGTGCGGCCATTGATTTGCCTGACGTGGTCAAGGAAACGCTGCGGGCCTTGCCTTTGGCGCGCGTAGCGGAGATATTGCGGCGCTTGGTTGAGGAAGAGGTGGCAATCCGCAATTTGCGGGATATTCTGGAGACTTTGGCGGATACCGCTCAGAGGGAAAAAGACGTTTACGCACTAACGGAGCTGACACGCATTGGCCTCAAGCGCCAGATTTCGCATCGCTATGCGCCGGATGGGCATTTGCGCGCTGTCTTGCTTGAGCCGGCGCTGGAGGAAATGCTCAGGAATGCCATTCGGCATAACAGCGGGGCGCAGCAGTTGGCGCTTGATCCGCTGGAAATGTCGCGCCTGATGACGCGCTTCCGGAATGTGGTGCAGGTTTTCAAGCCTGCAGCGATCGTGACGGCTGTGGACATACGCCGTCATGTACGCAAGCTGATTGAGCAAGACTGCTTTGATATTCCCGTGCTGAGCTACCACGAGCTGCTGCCATCTCTGCAACTGGAAGCGCTACATCGCGTCAGCACGGAAGACGCTCCCTTGTTGGAAGCGGGTTCATAAGCAAATGCGCATATTTGTAAAATAAAGATCGCGTGTTTGGATTTCATATGTTTACAGGAGAGTTCATGGGTTTCATGCAACAAGGAAAAGCAACAAAGATCAATGCTGCCCGGCATTGGGCTGCCGCTCTGGCGCTGGCAGGTGCAGCTTGGGCAGGCGCAGGAGCGGCATGGGCTGCATCTATTCCATTTGAAGGGCGTCAGGTTGAAATGACGGCACGGGAGCAGCCGGTAGCTTCCTTTCTGCAGGATTTTTTTGGCGCAGTGGACATTCCTGTGGCAGTCAGCTCTGGCGTCAGTGGCGCTATCAATGGCACCTTCCAAGGGCCTGCTGATCGCGTGTTCAACAACATCCTGCGCTCGTTTGGTCTGATGGCTTATTACGACGGCTCAGTTGTGCATGTTTTCACTCCCAGTGAAATTTCTACTCGAACCTTTCCTTTGAGTAGTGACAATGCGCGCACGGTTATCAAGACAGCTCAGGAAATGCAGTTGGTCGATAGCCGCAATACGCTGCGAGTCGGGCAGGGCGGCTCCCTGATTGCCACAGGCGCCAAGCGTTTCGTGGAAATGGTTGACGAACTGGCCACGGGACAGAAGAAGCAGACTGATGCACTTGCTCCTTTGGGCTTCAAGGTTTATTACCTGCGCTATGCATGGGCACAGGACGTAACGTCCCAGTATGGCGGCAAGGTGGTTGTGATTCCGGGCGTGGCCAGTATCCTGCGCTCGCTGCTGACGTCACAGACACAACCTCAGGTGCTGGGCATGCGCGAGCAATATCTGCGTCCTACCGTGCCCGGTCTGCGTGGCCGAGGCATGGCCAACCAAGGCACTTTGGGGGCGGAAGGCGCCAGCCCTATGCTCGCGTCGGCAGACACCGTACGGCGCGCCTGGGGTTCTGGGGGCGGCATCAATGTGACGTTCAACGAAACGGGAAATGACTTGGCTCCTCTGGTCACGCTGCCAGGGCAGGCTCGAGTGGAGGCAGATGCGAGGCTGAATGCCATCATCGTGCGCGACGCGCCCGAACGGCTGCCGTATTACGACGAACTCATCAAATCGCTCGACGTGGAGCCGCAAGCCGTAGAAATCGAGGCCACCATCATCGACCTCAACACCGACCGTTTGCGCGAGCTGGGCATCAACTGGCGCTGGACGGATGATCGCGCTTCATTCCTGTTCGGCAATGGCACTGCCAGCGATACCCTGCTGCATGGCACCACGGCAACGGGCAGTATTACGCCCCAAGGCACTGGCGGGTTCTTGTCATTGGTGCTGGGCGGGCGCAATCAATTTGTGGCGCGTATCAACGCCTTGCAGCAGCAGAAGGCAGCGCGCGTTGTATCCAGCCCGCAAATCATGACGCTCTCCAACGTAGAAGCCCTTTATGACACAACCAAGAGTTTCTATGTCAAGGTACAGGGCCGCAATGAAGTGGATTTGTTCCGCGTAGAGGCTGGCACGACGCTGCGTGTCACGCCTCATGTGTTCAAGGAAGGCAACGACGTTCGCATCAAGCTGCTGGTGCAGATTGAAGACGGAGATTTTGACTTCGAGAGATCAGTGGATACCATGCCTACGGTGAACCGTTCGGCGATCAATACCCAGGCGCTTATCATGGCAGGCGAGAGTCTGCTGATCGGCGGCATGACGCGCGAAAAGTCCAGTGAAGGCGTCACCAAGGTGCCTTTCCTGGGGGATATTCCTGTGCTGGGCAACTTGTTCAAAACCACCGAACGCGGCGGTGAACACAAGGAGCGCTTGTTCCTGATTTCGCCCCGCCTGGTTCCGGCGCGTCGCGCCTTGTCCGGTACGGCTCCTGTCGGGCCGCAGCGGCCTGGCAACGCCGTTCAGGCGCCTCCCATGCCTGAGCTTGAACCCAAGCCGGATACGGCGCAGGAGAAAAAGGACGAGGCCGCCGCGCCGAAATCCAGATTCCTCATGCCCGCCAGCGGCGAAGCATCCATTGGTCAAACCTACTGACGTTCCACCAACTCAAGAGGCTCCAGCATGACAGCACCCCTGCTTTACGAACTGCGCGTTCTCAGTGGCCGCCAGCGTGGCGCCACGTTTCCGATCAAGCCAGGTGCGCCGTTGCGCATTGGACAGGACTGGTCCAGCGATGTCGTACTGCGCGCGGACAGTGCCGCTGCCGCGCGGATCTCTTTGCTGGATGACGAATCCGCGCTGGAGCTGCAGGTGGATAACGGCAGCTCGCAGGTAGAAGAAGTCAGCATTGATGTAGGCCAGAAAATGGCCGTGGGCCTGTATGTGCCGTTTTCTCTGGGCGACGTGCAATTGGCGGTAGGACAAGTGGGCGCGCCGCAATGGGGCGCACTGTTTGGCAACGCTACCCCGCAGCCGCTTGTGCCAGCTGAAACGCAAGGCAATGCCTTGCAGCCGATGCAGCCTGCCGCCGTAGCAAGCGCGCGTTGGGTGCGCCGCCTGTTGCAGGGCGGTGTGGCCCTGGTGGCAATTTCGGCTGGCGCACTGACCTTGAGCTGGGCCATGGATCGCCACCCGGGCACACCCGGCCAGCAGGTAGAGCAGATGCGCCAGAGCCTGCACCGCCTTGGCTATGCCACTCTGGATGTCGAAATCCGCGACGGTCAGCCTGTTGTCACGGGCTATCTCAATTCGGAAACCCAGCGCGCCGAGCTGGAGCAAGCCTTGGCGCGCACTTCCATGCGAAGCGTCCGTGTCATGCCGTGGATCAATGAGCAAGTCACGCAAGGCGTGGCTGAAGTATTCCGGCTCAATGGCATTGCGGCGCAGGTCAAATCTGCCGGATCGGGCGTTGTGCAAGTCCACACACGCGAAGCCAACACTGAAAACCTGCAGCGTGCCGAAGCCGTAGCACGGCGTGATGTGCCAGGCCTGGTCAAGCTGGTGTCCGTCAATGACGCGCCGCCTGCCGCAGCCAAGGCTTCTCCCGTGGCGGCGGATCCTGGCAAGCGCGTGGCGGCCATCGTTCCTGGTGACCCTGCCTATGTGGTCACGGCAGATGGCACGCGCTACTTCACGGGCGCAGTGTTGCCTACCGGGCACCGCATCCAGGCCATTCAGGCCAATCTTGTTCAGCTGGAGCGCGATGGGCAAATCAGCCAGCTGACCTTCTGAGCTTTTTCTTTGCTTTTCCGGCGCAGACCGTTTCCCTGGACCGGCGGTCATTGCGCTTCATGCTTCAGGTCCCTGTCTCACAAAGGAGAGCAACATGAGCAACAGCGTATCCCCTCTGTCCGTGCTGGCGACTTCGCCCCTGACTGGCTCGCAACGTCCGGGCGGCAAGTCCTCCAGCTGGTATGAAGCCATGGCTGAAGCCTGGGGCAAGACGCTCAATGCCAAGGCCAATGAGATCGAGGTCGCGTCCGATCAGCTGGCCGAAGGCAATGACCGTCCCGAGCACATCACCCGCATGACGGCGCTGGCTCAACAGATGGGCTTCATGTCCAACAGCGCCCATACCTCGCTGCAATCTGTGGGCACGGCGCTCGAAACGATGGCCCGCAAGCAGTAAGGGCCGGGAGCAAAAACCGAATGAATGCACTGTCATCCCTGATCCCAGCCGAGCAGGCGCTGGCCGCAAGCCACAACGCGGGCGGTGCGCCAGCTTCCGTGCAGGCGGGCTATGGCGTGTCGCTGACCGACTTGTCGGGCTTCAGCGACGCGCTGGCTCGCGCCGATGGCACGCTGCACCCGCACGCCACGGCGCCCGCCGCAGAAACCATGCAGGCGCTGTTCAGGCCGCTGGAGCACATCAATGCCGAGGCGGCTTCGCTGTCCAAGCATGCTGAAAGCGCCATGGCTGCGGGCAATGACCTCACGCCCGGCGAGATGGTCATGCTCACCGTGCGCTGCCACGAATTCCTGTTTCACAGCCAGCTGACCGCCAACGTGGCCAACCGCACGTCTGACGGCCTCCAGCAACTGTTCCGGCAACAGGCGTGATGCGCGCGCTTTCCCGTCCGGCGCGTCCGGCTGCCGCTCATTGGCGGTGGCTGGGCGCACCTTTGATGGCCCTACTGCTGGCAGCCTGCTCCCAGCAGGAGCTGTATGGCCAGCTCAGCGAGCGCCAGGCCAATGAAATGGTGGCGGTGCTGCGCATCGCTGGCGTGAAAGCCGACAAGGTCGCAGCCCGGGACGGCAAGACCTTCACGGTCACCACCAACCCGGGTGATTTCTCCCGCGCCGTTGAAGTCCTGCACGACAGCGGTCTGCCGCGCGATAACTTCGACACCCTGGGCCAGGTTTTCAAGAAAGAGGGCTTTGTTTCCTCACCGCTGGAAGAGCGCGCGCGCTTCACGCATGCCCTTTCGCAGGAAATCTCCCACACCATTTCCAGTATTGATGGCGTGTTGCAGGCGCGCGTGCATGTCTCCGTGCCTGAGAAAAATCCGCTGTCAGACAAGCCCGCAACCGCCACCGCTTCGGTTTTCATCCGCCACCGTCCGGGGCTGGACATGACGCAGCAGGTCGGCAAGATCAAGGCGCTGGTGGTCAATGCCATTGAGGGTCTGCCTTATGACAACGTCACCGTCGTTCTCTTTCCCGCAGAATCCATGCCCGTCGTAGCCAAGCCAGCGGCTCCCGCGCCTGCTTCCATCTGGGGAACAGATAGCTTCAAGCCCGTTGTGGCCATCGGCGCAGGACTGGGCGTTGCCGCCCTTGTGCTGGCTTGGTTTCTGGGTTGGCGCCAGCGGCGTTCGGCCAGTTCAGGCCATGCCTTAACGGTGCGCAATAGGGCGTCTTCGGCGCCCCCGCCGTCCAAATCCGCGCATTCTTCCTGAGCGTTCCGGGTGGCTCACTGTTTGGCATGAAGACACGAAGCCTCCGGGCCAGGCCACAGGCTCCAAGCCTGTGCCGCGCTGGCGGCTTCGTTTTCAGGCTGCCATGCGAGCCGTTTTCTTCCAATGCGCTGCTTCTTCAAAAAGAGGAGCGAATTTCAGGGGCGCAAAACGAGAAAGGTCCTAGTGCAATCGAGAGAACGTGCTATGACTAAAAGAGCAGAAATGCCTTCTTCCTCGCCTGAACTTCCCTCTGCTTGCCAGGCTTTGCCCATTGTTCCCAGACACCTTTTGGTCTCCTGCGACTGCCATGACTGACACGCTTGCTGAACCCGCCGAAGACGCCATCCAGCCTTCCCTTTTTGCCAGCATGGCCGGGCGGCGGCGCCAGCGCCTGGCGGCTGCGCGCCTGCTGGCGGGCACGGGCGCGAGCTGGCGCACGATTGACGCCTGCCCCGCCTGGGCCACCGCCAGCGAAGGCGAACGCCAGCGCCTGGTCGCCTTCGTTGGCGCATGGTGGCTGGCCGATTCGC
Source organism: Ottowia sp. oral taxon 894 (assembly GCF_001262075.1). Lineage (GTDB taxonomy): Bacteria > Pseudomonadota > Gammaproteobacteria > Burkholderiales > Burkholderiaceae_C > Ottowia > Ottowia massiliensis. Next base: position 2,099,674 of record NZ_CP012073.1, read on the forward strand.
TGCGCGCCAGCATCGACGGCAAGCGCCTGGCTGCCGTGTGTGAAGTGCTGGGCGAAGACGGCCTCCAGCGCCTGTTGCGTGCTGAAAGCGGCGGTCTGGAGCTTGATGCAGCTCCGCCGCGCCCCGGCCTGACTGAAGCCAGCCAATGCGCTGACCAACTGCAGTCTTGCGGCCGCGCCCTGCTGCTGTGGGGTCTGCCCGCCGCGCTGCGCGCCCTGATGCCTGCCGCACTGGGCTGGCCCGCCCCTGAAGTCAATCAACACCATGCCTTTGACGCCCACATCGACTGGGCGCGCCGCGCCATTGACACCGGCACGGCTGAAGCCGCGCGCTGCGTCCAGCCTGCCAGCCCGCCAGAAGATGGCGAAGAAGGCGAAAAAGGCGAAGAAGAGGCAGGCAATGCCGATGACGAATGAAGCAGGCGGCCCGCAAGCCGCCGCTTCAAAATCCGCCACCCGATAAGCCGCGCAAGGCGGCCCGCTTCCTGACCTCCCTTCATGAGCTACCTGCTTGCCCTGGATGACGCCTTCCCTGGCGCCATCGCCACCACTTCTCCCATCGTGCCCGCCAGCGAGCTGCCTGCGCTGCAAGACGCACTGGCCCTTTCCGCGCGCCTGACCCAGCTGCTGGCCACGCAGGAGCAGCAAGTCACCCAGGCTTGCGAAGAAGCCCGCGCCCAGGGGCGCGAAGAAGGGCTGGAACAAGGCCGCGCGCAGGCGCTGGAAAGCGGCGCGCAGGCATTGAGCGACATGCTGGAGAAAATCGCCCGCGAGCAAGCCGCCCAGCGCGAAGAACTGCGTGGTGCGCTCGTCACCCTGGCCTCATCCATGGTGCGTTGCATGGCGGCTGAACTCGCTCCGCCCGACGTGCTGGCCGCGCTGGCCGAGCGCGCTTTCGAGCACGTTGTGCCCGCGCAAAGCGTGCGCGTGCGCCTGGCCCCCGGCATGCTGGAGCCTGTGCAGACCCGCCTGGCCGCCCGCCAGCTGGCCCTGCCCGTGCAATGCCAGGCCGATGAGCGGCTGGGGCCGCTGGAATGCGTCATTGAATCGCCCACCGGCACGCTCATCGCCGGGCTGGAGGCCGTGCTCGACCGCACCGCCCAATCCCTTGAACTCTCGCGCCAGATGGCGCAGCAGCAGCGCGAATCGTGAGCAGCAACACCGCCCGCCCCCTGTTTGATGACGCCCTGGCCCAGGGCCTGCGCGTCATGCAGCCCCAAGTCGCCCGTGGCCGCGTGGCCCAGGCTTTTGGCACTACCTTGCGCGTCAGCGGCCTGCAAGCCGTCATTGGCCAGCAGTGCCTCATCCGCGATCCTGCACGCCCTCACGCCACTCCGCTGCGCGCCGAAGTCGTCGGCCTGCATGAGCACGAAGCCATCCTCGTGCCGCTGGGCCACCTGCAAGGCATCTCGATGGGCGCCGAAGTTGAAATCATGGAGCGCGCCTCCCTCATTCCCATGGGAGAAGCCCTGCTGGGCCGCGTGCTCAACGCCTTTGGTGAGCCGCTCGATGGCCAGCCCCTGCCAGCCAGCGTGCCCCTGCGCTCCTTCTACAGCGAGCCGCCCAACCCGCTGCACCGCGCCCCGGTTGACAAACCCTTCATCACCGGCGTGCGCGCCATTGACGGCCTGCTCACCGTCGGCGAAGGCCAGCGCCTGGGCGTCTTCGCCATGGCCGGCGGCGGCAAATCCACCCTGCTGGGCATGCTGGCGCGGCAGGCGCGCAGCGACATCAACGTCATCGCCCTCGTGGGCGAGCGCGGCCGCGAAGTGCGCGAATTCCTGGAAGAAAGCCTCGGCCCCGAAGGCATGGCCCGCTCCGTCGTTGTCGTCTCCACCAGCGACCGCCCCGCGATGGAACGCCTGCGCGCCGCCCAGACCGCCACCGCCATTGCCGAAGGCTTTCGCGCCCAGGGCCAGCGCGTGCTGCTCATGATGGACTCCGTCACCCGCTACGCCCGCGCCCTGCGCGAAATCGGCCTCTCGGTGGGCGAGCCAGCCGTGCGCCGGGGCTTTCCGCCCAGCGTCTTTGCCGAGCTGCCGCGCCTGTTCGAGCGCGCCGGCAACGACGCCCACGGCTCCATCACCGCCTTCTACACCGTGCTGGCCGAAGACGAAGACAACACCGACCCCGTCGCCGAAGAAACCCGCTCCATTCTGGACGGCCACATCGTCCTCTCCCGCAAGCTTGGCCAGGCTGGCCACTACCCGGCCATTGATGTGCTGGCCAGCGCCAGCCGCGTCTTCACCCGCGTCACCAGCCGCGAGCACCAGCAGGCCGCCCTGCGCGTGCGCGCGCTCATGGCCAAACACGAAGAAATCCGCTTCCTGCTGCAAGTGGGCGAATACGCCCCCGGCAGCGACGCCCTGGCTGATGACGCCATAGCCGCCCAGCCCGCCATTGAAAACCTGCTGCGCCAGCGCCCCGACGAAGCCAGCGCCTTTGAAGACACCATCGGCCAGATGCAAGGCTTTGCCGCCTCCTCCGCCCGCAGCCGCGACCTCCAGGTTGAATGACTGAATGAGCGGCGCCCAAGACCTGCCCCGCCAGCTTGAACAGGCCCGCCAGCTGGCCCGCCTGCGCCAGCTGCGCGAGCGCACCGCCCTGGCCGCCCTGCACGAAGCTGACAAAGCCCTCCTTCAGGCTGAAGAAGCGCTGGAGCGCCGCCGCGCCGCCCTGGCCCGCCTGAGCGAAGAGCGCGGCCAGCTCAGCCAGCGCATCGTCCATGAATGCGCCCCCGACCTGGGCCGCCTGGCCGCCTACATCGGCGCCATGACGGCCGACCTTGACGACCAAATCGAGCGCACCGAATACGCCATGCTGGACGACGAAGAAGCCCTCGACGAAGCCCGCAAGAGCCGCGAGCGCGCCCGCCAGGCCTGGCTGCGCGCCAGCGCCGCCGTCAATGCTGCCGAAACCCTCGTCACCGACACCCGCCGCGCCCACCGCCAGGCGCAAGAAGCCGTGCAAGAGCGAGAAGCCGAAGACGCCGCCAGCGCCGCCCACAGCCAAAGGCAGCAGCAGGAACGCGGTTAAAGATAGGCCATTATTAGCTCTTGAAACAAGAGCATAAGGTCCTAGTGGAAACTGCGCAAAGCGGCATTTCAGATGCCCTGAATTTGCTCCTGTTTTTGATGCCATCTGGCGCTGCTGGGGGAGAAGTCCCCCCGGCTCTGCCGCGCGGAAGGCTATGCTGCCGGGCCAAGTTTTGCTCACGCCTGCTGCACTCATGTCCACGCTCCCTCACCAGATCCGGCTCATTGGCGGCCAATGGAAGCGCACGCGCCTTGGCGTGCCCGGCATGCCCGGCCTGCGCCCCACGCCTGACCGCGTGCGGGAGACGCTGTTCAACTGGCTGGGGCAAGACTTGGCGGGCTGGCGGGCGCTGGATGCCTTCGCGGGCACGGGCGCGCTGGGGCTGGAGGCCGCCTCGCGCGGAGCGCAGAGTGTGCTGCTGGTGGAGCAGAACGCGCGGCTGGCCGCCGCCTTGCGCCAGCATCAGCAGCGCCTTTCGGCCATCGCCGTGCAGGTGCTGCGCGGCGATGGCGTGGCGGCCCTGCACAGCCAGCCTGCGGGCAGCCTGGATGTGGTGTTTCTCGATCCGCCTTTTGCCGCCGCCAGCCTGTATGCGCCCGCACTGGCCGCCGCCGCCAAGGCTTTGCGTCCTGGCGGCTTTGTCTATCTGGAAGCAGACGCCTCATGGCAGGGCCGCCCCGAAGCCGCTTCATTCACGCTGCGCCGCCACCTGAAGGCGGGCGCGGTGCATGCCCATTTGTTCTGCAAGCCCCTGCCCACGGAGGAAAAACCATGAGCCGCCCTGTCATCGCCGTCTATCCCGGCACGTTCGATCCCATCACGCTGGGCCATGAAGACATCGCACGCCGCGCGCGCGAGCTGTTTGACGAAGTCATCGTCGCCGTGGCCATCGCCCATCACAAAAAAACCCTGTTCACCTTGGAAGAGCGGCTGGAGATGGCGCAGACGTCGGCCCGGCAATGGCCGGGCGTGCGGGCGGAGCCGTTCGAGGGGCTGATCAGCCACTTCGTGCAAGCCAAAGGCGGCAAGGCAATGGTGCGCGGACTGCGCGCGGTCACCGACTTTGACTACGAGTTCCAGCTTGCGGGCATGAACGGCGTGCTGGCGCCGGAGGTGGAGACGGTGTTTCTCACGCCCGGCACGCGCTACCAGTTCGTCAGCAGCACCTTCGTGCGCGAAATCGCCCTGCTGGGCGGCGATGCCGAGCAGTTCGTGGCCCCGCACGTGTGGCAGCGGCTACTGGAAAAACGGCGAAGCAGCGCCAAGCCCTGAGAACCCGTCTTCAAAAAATCAAGCGGCATGGTTGGTTCTCTTGCTTAAAAGATTGCGAACAGGTTTTTAGCGCGAATTGCGCCAAAGCCGTTTTTACCCTTCGTGAATTTGCTCTTGCTTTTGACGTGTGACGTTCCTGCGCCGCCGTGCCGCCAACGCGCCTGCCAGGCCCAGAGCGCCTGAAAGGGCGGCCAGCGCGCCTGTTGATGCGGAGGGCACGGCGGCAGGCTGCTGCGGCAAGGGGCGCAGCGTGATGCTGATCGTGTCCAGCGCGAAGATGCGTCCGACGAAATTCATGCCGAATGGCCCCGAAAAATAGGGTGTGTGCGGTGTGCCGGTGCCTGTCTGGGACGCGAACTCCACCTTGTCCACGTCGCTGTAATTCAGGTTCAGGAATGTGGGGCTGCCCGCCGCAAGCGTGACGGTCTGTGTATCAACCACCGTGCCGGCGCGAGAGGCGGTGATCTTGACTTGCAGGTTGTTGTGCCAGACAGGTGTGATGTAGAGACTGTGCAAGTCAAACCGCCTGCCGCCGCTGCTGGTGATGGAGCCGGTCAACCCGTCATTTGGCGTTGCAGGCGGCGTAAAGGGAACAACGGCCAGATTGCGAGGCGTTTGCGCGCCATCGGTGTAGCCGGAGCCCAGGTATTGCCCGGTGCCAAACGGGTCTTGCATGGTGTTATTGGCGCACTCAAGGTTGTTCCACACCAGGCCGCCGTAGCCTGCGGCAAAGGTGTAGTCGGTGCGGGCGTTGCTGTAGTTGCAGTTCAGCTCGTCAAAGTTGATGATGGCCGCTTGCGCTTGCGCGGCTGCGATCAGGCTTGAGGCGATGATCAGGCGTTGCTTGAGGTGCATGTTTTTCTTGAAAAAATGTAATTTTAAGAATGGGACAGCGGCGGAATGGCTTCCCTTCCTCAAATTTTTACGGGTTTTTTCATGAACTTCAAAGGCAGTCAATGGTCCCGCTGCGCGCCTGCGTTCACCAATATTCACGGCACGTGGCGGCGTTGGCGAAAAAAGCTTCGCCGGTTGCCTACGGCGGCCATGAGGCCGTAATTATTGCTCCTCTATTCATAGCGCGCAGTCCTAGTCAACCGGGCGCAGAGTCCGCTTTTATATGCTTTAAATTAGCTCCTATTTTTGATTTATGAGGCTGCTGTGCCACCCATGTATCCGGCCTTGTCCACTTTGTTGCAATTCAGGCTAAGCTGCCGGAAACCGTGCGGGCAAGTTTTTGTCGACGAAGGGGCAGAAAAGACGCGGCGGAAAAACCGGCGGAGATTGTCAGTGCAAGACCGAGAAACCTTCCCAGCTGTTTCAACCCGCAGCGCGGTCGAATGGTATGAATAAATGGTTTTGACAAGGAGAAAATGCAATGAAAAAGCGTGTATGCGCCGCAGGCGCCTTATTTTTGGCATTGGCAATGGCGCTGCCATGCGCGCCGGCCCTGGCGCAGGAGCAGGCTCGCAAAACCGACCACGCCGAGCCAAAACCTGTCCAGCAGGGCACATTGACCAATGAAAAATTGCAACGTGACGCCATGATGGGGGTCGCTGCCAAGGCAGGCGTGCTGGGCTGCGAAAAAATCACTGGCGTGCAGCCATTCGTGACCCGCATGCCCTCGGGGGAGCCTGGCGCGCGCAGCTGGCAGGAAATGTGGGTGGTTCAGTGCGGGGCCGCCAAACACAATGTGGTGATTGATTTCAGGGAGAGCGGCATGAGCGCGGCGGATTGGACCATCCGCCAGTGAACCGCCGCCGCCGCTGGGCTGTGGCGAGGCGCTGGAGCCTGCTCATGATCTGGCCGTAGGCTGCGCTGAAGGGCCGCGCTTGTCCGTGCGCCGGAATGCAGAGCCAGCTCATGAGCAAGCGGCCTTCAGGCATCGCGGGCCTGCGGCAAAATGAATTTCCTTTTTGCCTCAGTTTTTTTTCATGAGCATCAAAAGCGACAAATGGATCCGCCGCATGGCCGAGGAGCGCGGCATGATCGAGCCTTTCGAGCCGGGCCAGGTGCGGCAGGTGGACGGGCGCAAGATCGTCAGTTACGGCACTTCCAGCTATGGCTATGACATTCGCTGCGCGCCTGAATTCAAGATATTCACCAACATTCACAGCACGGTGGTGGACCCGAAGAACTTTGACGAAAAGAGCTTTGTCGATTTCGAGGGCGAGGTTTGCATCATTCCGCCCAACAGCTTTGCGCTGGCGCGCACCGTGGAATATTTCCGCATTCCGCGCAACGTGCTCACCATTTGCCTGGGCAAAAGCACTTACGCGCGCTGCGGAATCATCGTCAATGTGACCCCCTTCGAGCCGGAATGGGAAGGCTACGTGACCCTGGAATTCAGCAACACCACGCCCCTGCCCGCCAAGATTTACGCAGGCGAAGGCTGCGCGCAGGTGCTCTTTTTTGAAAGCGATGAAGTATGCGAAACCTCTTACAAGGACCGGGGCGGCAAGTACCAGGGCCAGGTGGGCGTGACGCTGCCCAAGACCTGAAGCCGCCCATGCGCACGCTGGCCCTTCTTTTTTGTGTCAGCTTGCTGGCTGCTGCATGTGGCGCGCCGCCCCGTGCGGCGGATGCGTCAGCGCGCCAGCAGCCTTATCCAGCCTGCGCACCCATGCCCACGTCCGCCGACCGGCAGGCCGCCTGGCAGCCTGTGCCGAAAGGGCAGGCGCGCGAGAACATTCCCCGCGTGCTGGTGAAGGTGCTGGTTGAAACGAATGGCTGCGCTTCCAGGGCCGAGATCAGGCAGTCCAGCGGCTACCCCTCGCTGGACAACTACGCCGTGCGCCGGCTTCTGGCCACGCGCTTTCTGCCCGGCACGCGCAACGGCACGCCCGATGCCATGTGGGTGACAGTGCCCTTTCTCTTTGCGCCCAGCGGCATGGGCGTGCCCACGTTCGTCGTGCACGACGCGCCGCCCAAGTCATAGCGCATGGCGCGCAGCGCGCCGCAATACGTTGCGATACGCTGTTTCACGCAGCGCCGTCAAGATGCCTGCGTTAGCATTCGTCCACTTTTTGCAACCAAATGGGAGAAAGCACTGATGTTCACGTTCCGAGCAATCGCGCGGCGCGGCTTGGCGGCCTGTTGCGGGCTGATGGCCGCCGCCGCCCTGGCGCAGCCCGCACCCGCGCAGGAAGGCGCCCCCCAGCGGCCTGAACCTGTGGCGCAGACTCAGGCGCCAGCGGCCGAGGCGGCTGACAGGGCTTTCGTCATCACGCCGGGTGATGGACGGCTGGGCACTTTCAAGACCGTGCAAGGCCAAGTCACGCTGGCGCAGGGCGACACGCGCCGCGCCGCCGTGGTGGGCGGTGCCTTGCTGCCCCAGGAGCGCCTGAGCACGGGCGCAGACGGCATCGCTGCTGTCACCTTGCGCGATGGCACCGTGCTCACGCTGGGGCCTGATTCGTCGCTGGATCTGGCCGAGTTCGATTTCAACTCCACCACGCAGGAAGGCAGCATGTGGGTCAAGCTCGCGCGCGGCAGCCTGCGCGTGATCACCGGGCTGATTGCCAAGCTCCAGCCTGAAAAAGTCAAAGTCACCACGCCCACCGCCGTCATTGGCGTGCGCGGCACCGATTTCATTGTCGAGACCCGCCCATGAGGATTTCTCCGGATTCCCGCCCGGCCCTGTTGCCGCTCCTGCTGGCCGCAGCCGCGCTGCTGGCCGCCTGCGCTCCCGCCACCCGCGTCACCCTGCTGCCCCAGCCGGGCAGCGCCGTGGAAGTGCAAACGGGCGAGCGCCACGAGCGGCTGGATGAGGCTTACCAGACCCTGTCCGTGTCCACCCAGTCGGAAGTGGAGCGCGGCCACACCACGGCGCGCGCGGTGGAGCGGCGCATGGGCAAGCTGCTGGCCGCCGCGCCTGCGCCCGCGCAGCGTTACGCGCTGTACTTTCACACCGGGTCGGTGCAGCTCACGCCCGAATCCGAGGCCGAGCTGGATGCCGTGCTGGCCGAGGTGTCCAACCGCCCCGGCGCGGAAATCATCGTCACCGGCCACACCGACACCGTTGGCTCACTGACTGCCAATGACGAGCTTTCGCTCAACCGCGCCCGCCGCCTGCGGGAAGACATCATCGCCAAAGGCTTTCCCGCTGCCCGCATCGAGGCCGTGGGCCGTGGCGAGCGCGAGCTGCTCGTGCCCACTGAAGACGGCGTGGACGAGCCGCGCAACCGCCGCGTTGAAATCAAGGTGTACTGATCCGCACCGCAGCCACGGGCGAATGCGGGCCGCCTGAATCTTGCTCCTTGATTGATAGCATGAGGTCCTGGTGGAATGGGCGCAAGGGCCGTTTTCAAAGTCTTTGAATTGCTCCTGTTTTCAGTGCTTCAAGCAGCCTGGCTGGCGCGTGACGGCCTTTGAGCGCCGCGAAGGCTGCCACTGGCAGAGACGCCCATTCCCGCCAGGCTTCATCGCTTTTGCGCTGCGGCCCGGCCTTGATTTCACGGATTGGGCCAGCAAGAGGCGTGAATGAAACCGTCAGCCGCGAATATGGGTGAATAAATAGGGGCGGATGCGTGCGTGGCTTAACAGCCGTTCCGGCAGCAGTGTCTGCGGCTGGGGGGCCGGAAGGCGCCTGGCCGCGCGCAAAATCAGCGGCTTTGGCAAAACATCATTCATGAATCCGCGCTGTTTTCTTCTCTGCCTGGCCTGCATGGCGGCGCTGGCGGGCTGCCAGCCGCAGCCTGCGTCCACCGCGTCCGTCGTGCGCATCGAGGGGCCGACGATGGGCAGCACCTACCACATCAGCTACGTGCCAGGCCCCGGCGGCCAGCCAGCTGTCGCGCAGGCGCAAGGGGCGGTGCAGGCGCTGCTGGGCGAGATTGACGCGGCCGTGTCCACCTATCGTGACGATTCGGATTTGGCGCGCTTTAACGCCGCGTCCGCGCCGGTGTGCATGGACATGCCTGACACGGCGCTCGAGCTGGCGCGGCACGCGCTGGCGCTGGCGCAGCAAAGCGAAGGCGCGTTTGACGTGACGCTGCTGCCCGTGCTGGAGGCCTGGGGCTTTCGCCACGGCGCGGCGGCGCGGCCCGCGCACGAGGCGTCGCCCGCGCCCGCGCCGGCCGAGCTGGAGGCGGCGCGCGATCGCATGGGCATGCAGCATTTGCGCGTGCAGCCCGGCCAGCTGTGCAAGGACGCGCCCATCCGCGTGGAATTCAACAGCATCGCCGCCGGCTACGCGGTCGATCGCGTCGCCAGCTACTTTGCGCAGCAGGGCGTGGGCAGCTATCTGGTGGAAATCACGGGCGAGATGAAAGCCGTGGGCCTCAAGCCCGATGGCGCGCCCTGGCGCATTGCCATCGAGGCGCCGCTGGAAGGCGAGCGGCAGGCGCAGCGCATCGTGCAGCTCAACGGGCTGGCGCTGTCCACTTCCGGCGACTACCGCAACTGGCACGAGGTGGACGGCCAGCGGCAAAGCCACATCATGGATCCGCGCACGCTCGCGCCCGTGCGCCACCGCCTGGCCGCCGTCACGGTGGCCGCCCCTTCGGCGCTGGAGGCCGACGGCCTCTCCACCCTGTTCATGGCGCTGGGGCCGCAGCAGGGCTTTGACTACGCCCAGGCCAGGGGCATTGCGGCGCTGTTCGTCAGCCGCCGGGAAAATGGCGCAGGCTTCGCTACCCGGGCCACGGCGGCTTTTGACGCGGCCTTTGGCGCATCACCTCAAGGAGAAAAACCATGATCTGGCTCATCGCATTCATCGTCATGCTGCTCGTGGTGGCGGGCATGGCCATTGGCGTGATGGCGGGGCGCAAGCCCATCGGCGGCTCTTGCGGCGGCCTGGCCAATGCCGTGGGTATTGACCACGCCTGCACCTGCGGCAAAGCGCCCGGCTCCTGCGGCGGCGGGGCCGCGCCTTCAGAACAAAGGTCAGAAGCGCCGCCCGCGTGAGAAAGCCTGTTCAAAAAGCGGGCCGCAAGGCGGGGCGGCCCGGCCAGCTGGCGGCCTGCGCCTTTTCCGGCTGGATGGCGGGCAGGCGCGAAAGCATGCTGGATGGCATCAAAACAGGAGCAAATTCAGGCCCTCGGAAATGGCGATTACGCCCATTCCACCAGGACGTAACGCTATGAAAGAAGGAGCGAACATGAGCGCTTCGTCAGCGCCGCCCCGGAAGGGAAAAGGCAGCGCGCAAGGCTTCTGAACGCCTGCTTGCCGTCGGTCCGCAGGCGCAAAAGCGCGGACTTGATCGCTCTTGCGGCCTTGCGAGCGCCTGCCGGATTGCAAGGCGCGCCTGCGCTTTGCGGGCCATCACTCAAGCCGCCGCCCTCGCGCGGCCAGACTCTGAACGGGTTCCGAAGCGCCGCCCCCGGCCCCGTCCGCCTCATTCATTTCTGCCGAGCGCAGACTCCCGCGCTGGCACGAAAGGAAAGCAGGCGCAGCGCCAAATCCGCTCTTGAAATCAGAGCATCAGGTCTTGACGGAATCAGCGGGAATACCCATTGATGGCCCGCCGAATTCGCTCCTGTTTTTTGATGGATGAAGCCCCCCTGCCCGCTCCAGGAAAGCTGGCCGCCGGGCCGCGCGCCGGGGCGTCCGTTCACGGCCAGGCTGCGGGCGTCAATCCAGCGCGGGCAGCGCGCCGAAAGCGCCTTGCGCGAGGGCTTGCTGCATGTGGGCAAGCTGCTCGGGGGTGTTCATCACCAGGCCGTCCTGGCCGCTGATGGCTTCGTTCAGCGGCTGGGCGCTGACGAGGATGGCGCGCACGTCTTCATCGCCTTCGGCGTGCAGGCCGGCTTCGTCGCCGAAGGCATCAAGCATGGCCGTTTGCAGCGGCCCCACGGGATGCAGCCAGTGGCTGATGCGCAGCGTGCCCGTCAGGGTCAGGAGCACGGCGTACCAGCCGTTTTGCAGGGGCAGGTCGGTTTTTTGGCCGGCTTTGAGGGTCAGGTCCCACAGTTGCAGGGATTGCACGGTTTCGGCGGGGCCCAGCTGGCCTTGCCATTCACCGGCGATCAGGCGCAGGCTGCCTGTTTCGCCGGGCAGGCTCAAGGCAGGGATGCTTGCACTGCGGATGAGCTGGCAGTGCGGCTCGGTGAGCTTGTATTGGGCGGGCAGGTTGATCCAGAGGCTGACTTGCTCCAGCGGCGCGCCGGGCGAGGGGCGTTCTTCGCGCAGCAGGCCACGGCCCGCGCCGTTCCAGAGCACATCGCCAGCGGCCAGCGTGTGGTCGTGCCCGGCGCTGTCGCGCACGCGCAGGCCGCCCTGGAGCAGGAGGGTGACGCATTCAAGGCCGCAAAAGGCCTGCGCGCCGGTGCTGGCGCCCGCTGGCGCGCTGGCGCAGGCGTGGGTGGCGCGAATGGCGGCATTGGTCTGGCGGCCCAGGCCGTCGTAGGTGAAGAAAAGCTGCTCTTCAAAGGCATTGCCCACGGGGTGGGGAGAGAGGGCGCGCGAGACGCCGACGACGACTTTTTTCATGGTGGCCGGAAAAATCGTGAGAGAAAAGGTGGAAAGAAACCGCCGCAGCGGCAGGAAGTCAGGGCGCTGCGGCGGCAGCGCCGTGGCTGGCGTGGTTGTGCGGGCCGCCGCGCTCTTTGGACAGGGCCTCGAGGATTTGGGGCGTGATGCGCGCCCAGGGCAGCGCCTGGCCGCCGCGCTTGGCGGCAAAGCGTGCGGCGTCTTCCTCGCGGGCGAAGGCGGGCAGGTCGGGCGTGCGCATGGGGCCGCGCACTTCGGAGCCGTGCACGAACCAGGCTTGCTCCAGCGGCGTCCACTGGCCGCTGGCGGCATCGGTCACCCAGCGCGATTGCACGTCGGCCTCGCTGCGGTTGGGGCTGTAGCGGCCGACGTTGGCCAGAAACAGCAGCAGATTGACGGGCGAGTCGAAATACTGCGCCGAGTGGTCGGTGTAGATGATCTGGGCGGCCCAGCGCGGGTTGCGGGCGGGGAACATGCCGCAAACGGGGCAGCGCGCGTCTGGCGGCACGGGACGCGGCGCTTCGGGCGGCAGGCCGCTGGCGGGGTCGTAAGGGGTGGGCGGGGCGACGATGCAGACTTCATCCAGCCCTTCGTCGCCCGCTGGCGGCTGCCCGGGCGCGGCGCGGCGCAGGGCCAGGCCCGCCGCGCCTGCCGCAGCCAGCGCGCCAGCGCCTGCCAGCCAGAGCCAGCGGCGGCGTGTGAGGGGCGTTTTGGCAGAGGCGGCGGCAGCGGGCGGGGTCAGCAAAGGCGGCTGGCTCATGGCGGGCTGAAGAAGGGCGTGATAACAAGGACAGGAGCAAATTTGAGGGGCCAAAACCGGCTTTCGCGCCCATTCCACTAGGACCTCATGCTATGAATCAAGGAGCGAAATAGAGGGTAAAACCGGCCCTGCTTCCGGGCGTTTTTCAGGCGCTGTTCAGGCACATGGAGCGGCGCTCACATGCTGTTGTCCAGCCCGGAGCCGCCGCGCAGATCAATCATTTCAGGGGTGATTTCGTTCATGCGCAGCAGCTTGCCGCCGTATTCGGCGATGAACTTTTGCGCGTCTTCTTCGCTGCTGAAGGTGGCCAGGGTTTCGCCCATGGAGCCTTTGCGCTTGCTGCCTTGCACATAAAGGGCGGTGCGCGCGTCGATCCAGGCGCCTTTGGGGTTGTCCCAGTCGGCGCGGCCCATGTCTTGCACATAGACGGCGTTCACCTTGCGGATTTGCTCGGGCAGCAGCAGGGTGTTGAGCACTTCGATGGTGTCGCAATAAAACCAGGGACGGTCTTCGCCCGCGTAGTGAATCTGGCCCTTGGGGCCGGGGTAGTCGGTGAGCAGCATGCCGTCCAGCTCGCAGGAGGTGGAGGCGGTGATTTCAACGGGTTCGGTGCTGACGGCCTGGCTGCCGGTTTCGTTGCTGCACGCCGCCAGCGGGGCGATGGCTGACAGGGCCATCAGGCCCAGCAGCACGCGGCGCTCGGAGCAGGCTTCATCACGGGCATGGGGCTGGCCGCAGCGGCAGGCGGCATGAAGGGGGCGAAGGCGAAAGAAATCGCTCATGTCTTGAATCTCCATTTGGCAAGGGCCAAGGGTATGGCAATCCAGCCGGCCATGACGGCGGCCAGCACGTCCAGCCGCAGCAGCACGGGCGGCACCACGCTGACCAGCCCGTAGGCGCTGCGCACGTCTTCAGCGGAAAAGACGTTGAGGATGCGGAAAACGTCGGTCGGGTTCAGCAGCAGCAGGTAGGGGAAGATTTCGCCGCCGTAGCGCCCGGCAGTGCCCACCAGCACGCCCAGCAGCGCCAGATCAAACACCAGCACGAACAAAAACCACAGGATGATGGCCGCGCCCGAAGCGCGCGTGCGGTCGCGCGCCAGCACCGAGATGAGCACGGCCAGGCTCAAAAAGGCCAGCCCCATGAGCAGCGCGCTGATCACGAAGCCCGAATAGTGAAAAAGCGCCCGCGTGCCGAACTGCCCCGCCAGCACCACGCCCACGGCGGCCAGCCCGGCCAGCATGGCCAGCGCCAGCGCCAGCGCCAGGCCCAGGTATTTGCCTAGCAGCAGCTCGCCGCGCGTGATGGGGTAGGCCAGCAGCAAGTCGAGCGAGCCGCGCTCGCGCTCGCCCACGATGGCATCAAAGCCCAGCAGCAGGGCAATGAGCGGCACAAGGTAGATGACGAGGCTGACCAGGCTGGTGATGGTGAATTCCAGCGAGCGCAGGCCCACCGTGCCCTGCTGCGCGCCGCCCGCGTAGGTGATGACGAGCGAGAACGCGGCGAACACCAGCGCCACGGCCAGCACCCAGCGGTTGCGCAGACGGTCGCGAAATTCCTTGGAGGCCAGGGTGAGGACTTGACGGGGCTGGATCATGCGGCTTCCTGTTGGGTTTGCGGGCGGGGTTGCGGGCGGTTTTGCGCGCTGGCGGCCACGCCTGCGCCGCCTTCGCTAAAGAACATGTCTTCCAGCGAGGGGGCATGCACTTGCACGTCGGCCACTTGCGGCGCGGCCAGCAGGTGGCGCAGCAGGGCCATTTTTTTCTCGCGCGGGGCGCGAAGGGTGAGGGTCTGGCCATCAAAAGCGTGTGCGAAGCCGGCCAGATCGGGCGGCCAGGCGGCCATGAAGCCCTGGGCCTGCCCGGCATCGACGCCAGCGGCCAGGCTGGCCTGCACCGTCAGCGGCAAATCGAAGATGGCGCGCAGCTCGTCCAGCGTGCCCAGCGCCTGCACCTTGCCGCTGGCCATGACGGCCACGCGGTCCACGCGGTTTTGCAGCTCGGCCAGGATGTGCGAGGTGAGCACGATGGTCAGCCCCTGGTCGCGCAGCTCGGCCAGCGTGTCCCAGAAAAAGTGGATGGCGTGCGGGTCCAGCCCCGTGGTGGGTTCATCCAGAAACAGCACGCGCGGCTGGCCCAGCAGCGCCTGCGCAAAGCCCAGGCGCTGGCGCATGCCCTTGGAGTAGGCGCGCACCGGCTTTTTGCCCGCCGCGCCCAGGCCCACGCGCTCCAGCAGCGCGGGGCAGCCTGCCGCGTCCACGCGCTTGAGGCGCGCAAAAAAGCGCAGCGTTTCCAGGCCGCTGAGGTTGTCCCACAAGGCCACGTTTTCGGGCAGGTAGCCAATGCCGCGCCGCACTTCGCGCGCGGCGCGGCCGTGCACGGGCTGGCCGCCCACTTCAATGCGGCCGCTGGTGGGCGCAAGCAGGCCGAGCATCATCTTGAACAGGGTGCTTTTGCCTGCGCCGTTGTGGCCGATCAGGCCGAACACTTCGCCGCGCCGGATGTCGAGCGAAACATCGTCCACAGCGGTGAAGCGGTCAAAGCGTTTGGTGACGCCGCGCAAGCGAATGACGGCGTCGCCCCCGCCGGGGCTGCTGCTGGTTTCATCGGACATTGGGGTTTTCCTTTTGCACGCGCGCGCGCCATTTGGCCCATTCGGTGGAGCGCGGCAGCATGCGGGGGTGGTCTTCCACGACGCTGGGCACGCGCAGCACCGGAAACTGCTGGCCCACCAGGCGCAGCGCCTGCACGGCAGGGCTGCCCAGCAGCATTTGCACGGCAGGGTAGCGCCAGCTGAGGCGGTCCACGATGTCGTTGGCTTCGTAGGGAATATCGCCCCGGCCGTCGTGGTCGCGGTCCCAGCCGCGATAGTTGCTCCAGTAGTTGCCTTCGGGGCCGCCCCATTGCTGGTCGCGCGTGAGCACGTATTTGACTTGCAGGCGGTTCTGGATGAAGTCGTTGCCGTCCCAAGTGTTGCGCGCCGCGCCCGCCAGATGCACGCCGGTGTAGTTGTCGGCCACCACGTTGCCCAGCATCTTGGTGAATTCCATGTCATAGACGAAAAAGCCGCGCTTGTTGCCCATGACGATGTTGTTTTCCACCACTGCGTCTTGCAGGGTGCGCAGCATGATGCCGTGGTCGATGTTGTTCCACGCGCGGTTGTTGCGGATGGTCTGGTCGCGCACTTCCATCAGGGCCAGGCCGGCCTGGTTTTTCCAGGTGTCGTTGTCCTCCCACAGGTTGTAGTAGGAGTTCATGTAGTGCGTGCCGTAGCGGCTGTGGTGCAGGTTGTTCTTCTGGAAGATGGCGTGGTGCGAAACGTCGATATAGAGCGCGTCGCGCACGAAGCTGATCTGGTTGCCGATGATGCGCGCGCCCTTGGTGTTGTAGAGCTGGATGCCGTTGCCGCGCCGGGGGCTGTCGTAATCGCGCTTGCCGGTGATGTTGTTGTGCAGCACTTGCACGTCATCGGCTTTTTCAATCCACATGCCAAACAGGTTGTAGGCCAGGTAGCAATGCTGCACTTTGGCGCGATGCGCGCCGGGCTGAACGTAGATGCCGGCGTTTTGCTTGTAGCGGTTGTCACCGGAGTTGGCGACGATCATGCCTTCGATGACAACGTCGGGGGCGATGACGCGGATGGTGTCGTCCTTGCCGCTGCCATCGACCGTGGGGCGTTCGATGCCGCGCAGCGTGATCGTTTTGTCGATGCGCAGGTTTTCCTGGTAGCGGGCGCGCTGCACTTCGATGACATCGCCGTTTTGGGCGCGGTCTATGGCCGCCTGGATGGACTCGCCCGGCCTGACCGTGAGCGTGGCCGCTGCGGCATGGCCCGCCAGGGCCATGCCTAGGAAGGCTGCGGCCAGCCGTCTCTTTGCGGATGGACTGAAAACGCCGCCCTTCATGCAAGCGTCCACAGGCCGGTGAACGCCAGCAGCCAGAACAGCGCCGCGCCAATGAGCAGGTTTTTGAAACCCACGTAGCTGATCATGTCCATGACGGTGGCCTGCCGCCACACGCTGCCCCACCAGGGGCCGTCCTTGACGTAAGGCTTGCTCTTGAAGCGCACGAGCACCTCAAACACGCTCCAGCCAAACCACACGCCGATCACGAGCATGGGCGAGGCGCTGCCGCCTGCGGCCAGCAGCCAGACCAGCGTGGCGCCCAGCGCCGCCGCTACGCCCAGCGCCACCACCACGTGGCTGGCCTGCCAGCCTTCGCGGCTGAAGGGCCAGAGGTGCTCCACCACTTCGCCCAGCAGGCGGCGCACGCCATGCAGGTTTTCCACGGAGGGATGGGCGCGCTTGCTGGGCCAGCGCGGGTCAGGCTTGATGGACAGCAGCTTTTGGGCATTGAGGCGCTGGCGGTCTTCCTCAATCGGAACGATGGGGATGTAGTAGCCGTCGCGCGCAATGGCCGTCATCGGTTCGCCCGCGCGCTCGCGCGCCTTGCGCTCCTTGACCAGCGGCGGGCAGCCGGCGCTGTCGGTGTAAAGAATCATGCAATCCATGCAGTGCATGCACTCGCGCTGGTCGATGCGCCCATCGGCGTCAATGGCCAGCGCGCCGCAGCCTTTGGCGCAGGCTTTGCAGGTGTTGCAGTCCGCCTTGCGGCGCAGACCGAACCAGCGGAACGTGGTCGGCATGGCAATCGACGCGCCCAGTGGGCAGACGTATTTGCAATAAGGCCGCTCAATAAAGATGGACAGCCCCAGAATCACCAGCACAAATGTGGCAAACGGCCAACTGCGCTTGGTGATGCCCACAAGGAAGGTGGTTTTGAACGGCTCCACTTCGGCCAGCTTTTCGGCCAGCCCCATCGAAAAGAGCGACACCACCACCAGGCCGAAGAACACGGCGTATTTGATCCACTTGAGCCGGTCATGCAGCCACTTGGGCGGCAGGAACTGGTAGCGCTTCAGCGGCGTGGCGCCCGCAATCTTGTGCAGCCCTTCCTGAATGGAACCGAAGGGGCAGGTCCAGCCGCAAAACAGGCCGCGCCCGAACAGGAAGATGGTCACGAAGATGAAGATCCAGTAGAGGAACAGGAAAGGATCGCTCAGGAACAGATCCCACTCCCACTTGAACAGCAGCGAGTGCAGCCAGGTCAGCACTTGCGTGACCGAAGGTTGCGCCATCAGGCCAAAACCCACCCAGAAGATGAAGATGGCCCAGAAGGTGAACTTGAAGGAATTGACCGGCCACTTGTTTTTGTGCGTGGAGCGGCGCGTGAGATGGTCGCGCAGGGCATACACCACCGTGACAGCCACCAGCAGCAGGGCGAACAGCACGATCTGCGGCGCGCGCTGCTTCCACACTTTCACCCATGTGGCCTCGGGTACAGCGATCTTGGGATGGCCGCCCACCAAATACTGCTCAGGCAGCCAGTAACCCTTGTCAAACACCGTGAACACGCGCTGGCCCGTGGCCGGATCGCGCTTGTTGCCCAGAAAGATCAGCTTCCACGGATACGCCGCCGAAAAGGCAGGCGAACGCACGATGAAGATGCTGGATTCGCTGAACTTGGGCGCGCCTTTGGCCTTGAGGGTGTACAGGTTCACGGCATCGCTGTCCTTGAAGGTGAAGATGTCGTTGTCCTGCCGCACCTGCACGCGGTCATAAATGCCGCCGCGCACGAAGCCCGAGCCTTTGAACGATTCGGCTCCCGCCGTGCGAATGATGAAGATGGCGTTTTGCCCTTCCTTCATGCGCCCCATCAGGTTTTTCCAGGTGTCTTCGCCCAGCAGCGCCGGACCGACGACGGGCGAATTGAGCGAGCCGAACCACAGCTCAATGAAAGGCACGTTGCTTTTTTCAAGCCCCACCTGCTCGGGCTTGACCACCAGCTTGCCTATTGCGCCCTGTTTGACCAGCGTGTCCCAATCCGGCAGGGGCTGGCCAGCGGCAGGCTCCACATAGCGTACCGGCTCGCGCACCAGCGGCTCGATGATGCCCACCTGCCGCGCCACGGCCGCGCCGGAAGTGGTGATGACCTGGTTTTGCGCGATAACCGTCACCGTGGCGCCCGAAATGGCGTCCACGCCCAGCACGCCTTCATCGGGCCGGGTCTGGCCCACTTCAATCTTGTCCTTGACGGATTTGCCGATGTACTGGGCATTGAAATCAAGCAGCGCCGACTCCGGGATGCCCAGCAGCAAGATGGGTTCGGAGTGCTTGATGACTTTGACGCCAACGTATTTGCCCTCCGTGTCCATGCCGATCAGCGTGACCACCGGCTTGCCCGAATAGGCGGGCGTGTCGGTGATGTCGGTAGAGAGCATCACGTAGCCGAGCTTTTGCTTGCCATCTTCGCCGCCGTAGGCTTCCACGTAGGGTGGCTGGCCCATGCGTTCGGAAAACGAGGTTGCCCCCGGAAACACGTCCTTGCACGGCAGCAGGGCGCACATGTCCTTGGCCGTGGCCAGCCCCGGCGGCAGGGGCGCTTCGTAGGCTTGCGAGCCGCCTGCGCCCTGCCCGGCGGCCTGCACCGCCAGCGCCGCCAGTGACAGCGCCAGCCCTGTCAGCATCTTGCGAGCGAGTGTTTCGATTTTCATGAGCCAATACATCCTGGGATTTAGAACCTGTTCACAGCCTGTCCGTGAATAGGCTCTTACAAAAACCGAGGGGCCAAGCCGTCACCAGCTCAAGCCCCTTTTTTATTTTCCATTTTTGCGGGCAGGCCCGATGACCCGCCCGTTTACCTGCCTGCCAGGGGCATCAAGATTCAACGATCATGCGTCCGCGCATTTCCAGGTGCAGCGCGTGGCAGAAGTTGGTGCAGTAGTACCAGAACACGCCTGGCTTGTCCGCTTTGAAAGTTACAGACTTGGTTTCCTGCGGATTGACAATGAACTGAATGTTGTAGTCAGGCAGGCCAAAGCCGTGCGTCAAGTCCTCCACGCGGTCAATGTTGGTGAGAATCACCGTCACTTCATCGCCCAATTTCACCTTGAACACATTGGGCTCGAAAGCTGGCGCGAAAGACACCATACGCACAGTGACCTTGTTGCCATTGCGGGTGACGCCCGCTTCTTCCGCGCTGGGCACCGCCAAGGGGAAGTCTTCCATGTTGTAGATCTGCTTGGGATTGAGCCACTCGCGCTTGAAGATCACGAAGTCGTGCGGCTCGCCGCGCACCGGCGTGTCGTGCACCAGCACCATGCGTTCGCCCGTGATATCGAGCAACTGGTCGTTTTCGGCATGCAGCGGGCCGACAGGCAGGAAGCGGTCCTTGGAAAACTTGTTGCCTACGCCCATCCATACGCCATCAGCCGCACTGGTTTCAGCATGTGTCGCACTAATGTGACCGGGCTGGTACATCACGTCGATCTTGTCGATAACGGGGTTGATGTTTTTATCACCAGCGTATTTCTTGATGGCCTGTTCAACGTTCCACTTGCAAATCTGGCTATCCAGGAACAGCGTGGTGTAGGCATTGCCCCGGCCATCGAACGTGGTGTGCAGCGGCCCCAGGCCCACTTCCACTTCGGCCACCACGGCTTTGGCGATGTCGTCCAGCTTGCCATCGAACCAGTCCAGCACCTTTTGCAGCTCAATCACCGTGCAGGTGGGCGAAAGTTTGCCGGAGCACACGAAATACTTGCCGTCGGGTGAAGCGTTCACGCCGTGCGGGTTCTTGGGTACGGGCACGGGCACAGCCAGCGCTGTTTTCGGATCCTTGTTGGCTTCCGCGCGGCAGTCCACCACCGGAATCTTGTTGTTGCCCAGATGAGTGAATTTGCCGTCCTTGATGGCCTGCTCAATGCGCGCTACATTGAAGAACAGACAAGCATCCACTTCAGCCGACATCATGTCGGGATAGGTTACGCCACCTTCGGTGTTGTACTGGTTGGTGGCAGCCAGTTTGCCGTCGTATGAGGTAGCCACCAAATCGCAGTTGCCGTCGATGCGGGCCTGCCACTTGACCTCCATCTTCTCGGAATCCACACAGGTGAATACGCAGCCATAGTTCGCGTCGTCATTGACGGTGTTGTTGTCAATTTTTTCCAGCGGCACACGAAATTCCTGGCCGCAGAACACGCGCGTGGTGTAGTTGATGCTGGGATCCACCGGATCGCGCTTGTCCGGGAAGATGCCGTGGAAGCCCTGCACATGCGGCAACTTGAGAATCTTGTCCGTCACCATGTAATCCAAGCGCACACGCACCAAGCGGGCGTTGAGCTTGTCATTCACGAAACAGTATTTACCGTCGTAGATGCCGTCTTTATATGAGCAGTGCACGTGGTGCGTGTCGCCCGTGGTGAACTCCAACGTGCCGTCGGGCTTGGTGCCCATTACGGCTTTGGATTCATTGGTGATTCCCCATCCCACCAGCGCATCCGGGCAGCAACCAGGCACACGAGCCAATTCACGACCGGAAGGAATGCCTAGCACGCGCAAATCGCCCGTGTGGCCGCCGCTCCAGACACCGTAGTGCGTGTCCAGCTGGCCCGGATGGATTTCGGTGCTGCCCGCGCCGCCCACGAAGCCGCGCGTCTCAGGCGCAGCCGTGATCTCAGTTTTGGGCGCTGCCTTGGGCGCAGCAGCCGCCGGAGCAGACGCAGCGCTGCCCTGTGTGTTTTCCTTGCAGGCGGCCAAGCCGACCGTGACCGCGCCCAGCGCAGCGGCCGAATTCAGGAAGCGGCGGCGCCCCAGGTTGGCTGCCACATCCAGCGCTTTTTTTCCAAGCAGACTCATTTCAGACTCCTTTCGTTTCGTGGATCGATGTATCCGGTTTTGACTATACAAACAACTAGCAGCCTTTAATTGACCTTTGTCAATTTCAGGTTTTGCGTCCTGTAGCCATGTCAATTTCTTGATGCCGCTCAAAGATCCAGGCCTTGTCTGGCAACGGGTTGTTTTGAGTTCATAAAATGAACTCAAATGGGTTTTTCGCTTTTCGCGCCGCTGCTCTCTGTCCAGCGCGCGAACCGGCTTGACAACTGCGCTCATGAACCGCCGCTCCGGCCTTCCTCGTGGCTTTCCCCGCTGGCTCGTCTGGCTGACGGCCTGGGTTGTCGCGTTGTCTGCGCTGGCGCCTACCGTCTCGCGCGCGCTGGCGAGCGTCGGCAACGCGCAATGGGTGCAGGTTTGCACCTCCGAAGGAACCCGCTGGATCGCCCTGTCTGACGCAAACAACAGCGCAGACAGCGCCGCCGGTGACGGCCAGGCCGGCAAAACCGCCCTGCACCTTGACCACTGCCCGCTGTGCGTGCTGATGGGCGAGCGGCTGGCCCCGCCTGCCGCAGCGCCCGCCTTGGCGCTGGAACGCATGGCGCACGCCGCTCCTGTTGCCGTTTTGCGGCACGCCGTTTGGGCGCAGCCCGTGCGGGCGGCCCATCCGCGCGGGCCGCCCGCCTTGCCCGCCTTCTCCTTCGCGGCCTGACCTTGCGGGAAGGGCCGCGCCCTTCTTTCACGGTCTTTTTCCTGCCGCCATCCCCAACTCCGGCCAACGGCTTGCGCGTTCGCGCGCTGGCCGCGCCGCGCGGCGGCAACCCAAGGAGCATCGGCAATGAACTTCTCTTCCTTCCAAATGCCTGCGGCAGACGCGCCGGGCCTGGCCATCCTGCCCAAAGGCGCTGGATCTCACGCGGAACCTGACGCGGCGCGCGGCTTTCCCGCCTCTCTTCCGTCCGCTTGCGCCCAGGCCCAGGCACAACACTGGGGGCTGTCGCTCGCCCCCGGCCAGCAGCTCATGGCCGCTGGCAGCCAGGGGCCGCTATGGCGCGTGGCCGAAGGCTGGCTGGCGCTGATTCAGCCTGGCGGCGACGGCAACGCGCTCGTGCAATTGGCCGGGCCGGGCGACATCGCCGGCATCGCCGCGCTCAGCGGCAATGCCTACCGCGAAACCGCCGTGGCGCTGACCGCCGTGCGCGCCAGCCCCGAGCTGTGGCGGCACGAGAGCGACCGTCTGCTGCTCATGCACGCCGTCATGGCCCAGCAGCAGCGCCAGGCCCGCGACATGGCCCGTCTGCGCACAGGCGCCGTGCAAGGCCGCCTGCGCCACTTGCTCGCCATGCTGACGGCCGGCGAAGGCCTGCTGCCCCGCAAAGCCCTGCCGCAACTGCGCGATCTGGCCCAAATCATTGACGCAGCTCCCGCCACCATTTGCCGCGAGCTGGGCCGCCTGTTCCCTGAAACCACCCGCCAGCCGCAAGACAGCGCCTGCGTAGCCTGAAAGAGCAAAGGAGCTGTACATTTGCTCCTGGTTTGATAGCAATATGTCCTAGTGGGGGCAGCGCAAAACGGTATTTATGCCCTTTGTATCTGCTCCTGTTTTTTTTGATGTCTGCACCTGCCAGAAATTTTTCCTGAATTCACTTGGGAGCTGCTTTTTCGCGCTAGCGCCCAGACTCTGCGCAGGTTCTGAACAGGTTCTTACACTTGCCGCCTTGCCGTGGCGCTTGCGTGAAAGACGCAGGCGTTTTTTGCTTTGCCCGATTGCAACGCCAAGAGGAGGCCGCGCCCATGAAATTCCATTTCCCCATCGTCATCATCGACGAGGACTACCGCAACGACAACACTTCGGGCCTGGGCATCCGGGCGCTGGCCAAAGCCATCGAGGAAGAGGGCTTTGAGGTGGTGGGCGCCACCAGCTATGGCGATCTGGCGCAGTTTGCCCAGCAGCAAAGCCGCGCCAGCGCCTTCATTCTTTCGATTGACGATGAGGAGTTCAGCCCCGGCCCGGACAACCCCGGCCCCGATCTGGCCCCGGCCATTTTGAATTTGCGCCATTTCATCCAGCAGGTGCGGCGCAAGAACCCGGATGTGCCCATCTACCTGCATGGCGAGACCAAGACCAGCCAGCACCTGCCCAACGACATCCTGCGCGAGCTGCACGGCTTCATCCACATGTTTGAAGACACGCCGGAGTTTGTGGCGCGGCACATCATCCGCGAGGCCCGTGCGTATCTGGAAGGCATACAGCCGCCTTTTTTCAAGGCGCTGCTGGACTACGCGGAAGACGGCTCCTATTCCTGGCACTGCCCGGGTCATTCGGGCGGCGTGGCGTTTCTCAAAAGCCCCATCGGGCAGATGTATCACCAGTTTTACGGCGAGAACATGCTGCGCGCCGATGTGTGCAACGCCGTGGAAGAGCTGGGCCAGCTGCTGGACCACGACGGCGCCATTGGCGAGAGCGAGCGCAACGCGGCGCGCATCTTCAATGCCGACCACTGCTTTTTCACCACCAACGGCACATCCACCAGCAACAAAATCGTGTGGCATCACGCCGTGGCGCCGGGCGATGTGGTGGTGGTGGACCGCAACTGCCACAAAAGCATCCTGCACGCCATCATCATGACGGGGGCGGTGCCGGTGTTTCTCAGGCCCACGCGCAACCATTACGGAATCATCGGCCCCATTGCGCGCGAGGCGTTCGAGCCGCAGGCCATCCAGGCCAAGATTCGCGCCAATCCGCTGCTGCGGCATGTGGACGCCGAAGCGGTGCGCCCGCGCATTCTTTCGCTCACGCAGTCCACCTACGACGGCATCCTCTACAACACCGAAACCATCAAGCAGCTGCTGGACGGCTACATCGACAACCTGCATTTCGACGAAGCCTGGCTGCCGCACGCGGCCTTTCACTCCTTCTACGGCGCGTATCACGCCATGGGCAAGAAAAGGCCGCGCCCGAAAAAATCGCTGGTGTACGCCACCCAGTCCATTCACAAGCTGCTGGCGGGCATCAGCCAGGCCAGCCAGGTGCTGGTGCAAGACTCGCAAACCGTGCCGCTGGACCGCTTCCTTTTCAACGAGGCGTATCTGATGCACACCTCCACCAGCCCGCAGTACAGCATCATCGCCAGCTGCGACGTGGCCGCCGCCATGATGGAGCCGCCCGGCGGCCGCGCGATGGTCGAAGAAAGCCTGCTGGAGGCAATGGACTTTCGCCGCGCCATGCGCAAGGTGGCCGCCGACTTTGGCGAGGGCGACTGGTGGTTCACCGTGTGGGGGCCGCAGCAGCTTGCCGCTGAAGGCGTGGGCCGCGCCGATGACTGGATCATTCAGGATGGAGCCGCCCAAAAGAGTCGGGAAAAGAGCAGAGAGACGGGCAGGGAAAAGGGCGGCAAAAAAAGCGGGCAGGAAAGCTGGCACGGCTTCGGCCAGCTGGCGCCGGGCTTCAACATGCTCGACCCCATCAAAACCACCATCATTACCCCCGGCCTGGGGCTGGATGGCAAGTTTGGCGACACCGGCATACCCGCCAGCATCGTCAGCAAATACCTGGCCGAGCACGGCGTGGTGGTGGAAAAAACGGGCCTCTACAGCTTTTTTGTCATGTTCACCATCGGCATCACCAAAGGCCGCTGGAACACGCTGCTGGCCGCCTTGCAGCAGTTCAAAGTGGACTACGACCGCAACCACGCCCTCTGGCGCGTGATGCCCGAGTTTTGCGCGCAACACCGCCGCTACGAGCGCATGGGCCTGCGCGACTTGTGCCAGCACGTGCACCAGCTCTACGCCAAATACGACATCGCGCGCCTGACCACCGAGATGTATTTGAGCGAACTCACCCCCGCCATGACGCCCGCCGACGCCTACGCCTGCATTGCCCGCCGGCGCACCGAACGCGTGGAAATCGACCATCTGCAAGGGCGCGTCACCGTCGGCCTGGTCACGCCCTATCCGCCCGGCATTCCGCTGCTCATTCCCGGCGAAGTCTTCAACCAGAAAATCGTCGATTACCTCAAATTCGCCCGCACTTTCGCCCTGGAATGCCCCGGCTTTGAAACCGATATTCACGGCCTGGTGGAAGTGGAGGACGAACAGGGCCGCAAACGCTACTTCGCCGATTGCGTGCTGGAAGAAAAACCGGCAAAACGCGCCAAAAACGCCAAAGAAGCCGTCAAAAAACGCCAGCGGCCCGCGAAAGGATGAACACTGACGGCCGATGGCGCCTCGCCGCCGCAGCTTTTCATGTTCCGCCCGGGCGGCGGTGCGGGCCGCCCCAGCATTGAAGAGCGCAACGCGCAATCCGCCGGCTGGATTCCGGAGCCGGCGGCCCATCTAGAATCAAGGTCATTCCACCACCCAAGAAAGGAGATTCCATGTTTCCAGAATTTCGCGACCTGATCAGCAAGCTGAAAAACGCCGATCCCCATTTCAGCCGCCTGTTCGAGCAGCACAACGAACTTGATCACCAGATCAAGCGCATGGAAAGCGGCGTGGAAAGCGCAGCGCACGAAACCATTGAAACGCTGAAAAAACAAAAACTGCGCCTCAAGGATGAGATGTACGTCATCCTCAAAAAAGCGGAAGCCGCCGCCAAGAGCGCATAAAAAACGCCTGATTTGAAAACAGCGAACCCGCCAGGGCAGAAGCCGTCTGGCGGGTTTTTTGTTGCCCTGGCGATAGGCCGCCGCCAGCCTCAAGCTTTGCCGCTTGGATCAAAGAGACAACGGATTAGAAGTCTTTTTTGCTCCTCTGTTCATAGCAATACGTCCTAGTGGAACGTGCGCAAAACGGTACTTATAGCCCCTTGAATTCGCTCTTGTTTTTGAATCAATCCAAAGCCGGGCAAGCCGTAAACAGGCTTGACGGGTTGCTTGCGGGCCGCTTGCGCTCCGGAGAGGCTTGGCGGGTCCCGAGGCCGCCTGCGTCAGCCACCTGAGTCCGCGCTTTTCGTACCTATGGACGAACTCTGAACAGGCTCTCAGGGCACGCCATCCTCTGCGCTACGGGCAGCAGGCGGCGCGGGTTGCTTTGGCGCTTGCACGGCTGCGGGCCTGGGGTGCGGCAGCATGGCTGGCGCGGCGGATGTTTCGGGCGTCTGGGGTGTTGGGGGCGTGTCTGTCTGGATTGCCGCATTCGCGGCATTGGGCGCATCAGCCGCGTCAGCCGGGCCAGGCGCTGGCTGCGGCCTGGCCGCTTCGGGCGGGCGGATGGCCATTTCCTCCACGGTGCGCGGCGCGCCGATGGGGGCGCTGGCGCGGCTGCGCTGCACGGCCTTGATGTCTTGCTCGCTGGGGTAAATGCCCGCCAGCCAGTAGTCGAGCACGCGGCGCACGATGGGCGCTGCCGCCGTGGCGCCAAAGCCTGCGTTTTCGACAATGGCGGCCACCACGATGCGCGGCTGCTCTGCCGGGGCAAAGGCGATGTAGAGCGAGTGATCGCGCTGGTATTCGGCCAGCCGGGCGGCGTTGTAGCGGCTTTTCTGGCCGATGGTGATGGCTTGCGCGGTGCCGGTTTTGCCGCCCGAGAGATACGGCGCGTCCTTGAAGGCGCTGCGGCCCGTGCCGCGCAGGGTGACGCCCACCATGCCCTGGCGCACCACGTTCATGTGGGCGCTTTTGTAGCCCATGTTCTGTGCGGCGGGGCGCGGGGCGGGCACAGGCTCGCTGGCGGGGCTGGCCTGCGTGGCCTTGACCAGATGCGGCGGATGCTTGACGCCGTCAGCCGCCAGCGTGGCCACGGCCTGCGCCATTTGCAGCATGGTGTAGTTGTTGAAGCCTTGGCCGATGCCGACATTGACCGTGTCGCCTGGTACCCAGACTTGCATGCGCCGGTCCTTGTAGCGGCGCATGGCTTCACGCTTCCACTCGGGGCTGGGCAGCACGCCCCTGGCTTCGCCCGGCAGGTCAATGCCCGTTTCGCGCCCGAAGCCCAGCGGCCCCATGAAGCGGTTGATGGCGCTGATGCCCATGTCGTAGGCCAGCTGGTAGTAATAGGCGTTGCTGGAGCGGGTGATGCTTTGCTCCAGGTTCACCGTGCCGGTGGCGTGGCCCCGGAACACGTGCCCGGCCAGCACCCAGCTGCCGGTGTCGTTCACGGTGGTTTGCGGCGTGATGCGGCCGCTTTCCAGCCCAGCCAGCGCCATGAAGGGCTTGAAGGTGGAGCCGGGCGGATAAGTGCCGCGCAAGGCGCGGTTGAACAGGGGGCGGGCGAGCGATTCGTTCAGCTCCGTCCAGGTGGCCTGGTCGATGCCTTCCACGAACAGGTTGGGGTCGAACGTGGGCTTGCTAACGAAGGCGAGCACTTCACCGGTTTGCGGATCCATGGCAACCAGCGCGCCGCGCCGCTCGCCGTACAGCTCTTCCACGAGCTTTTGCAGGGTGATGTCAATCGTCAGGCGCAGCGTCTGGCCGCTGGCGGCGGAGCGGCGCTCCAGCAGGCGCACGGCGCGTCCGCCCGAGGCGGTTTCCATTTGCTCCACGCCGGTGCGGCCATGCAGCACGTCTTCATAGCTGGCCTCAATGCCGGATTTGCCGATGTAGTCCGTGCCCCGGTAGTTGGCCGCGTATTCCGGCCCCTGGTCTTCGATGCGCTCCTTGTCGCGGTCATTGACGCGGCCCACGTAGCCGATGGCGTGCGCGGCCACTTCGCCCATTGGATAGGTGCGAAACAGGCGCGCCTTGATTTCCACGCCCGGAAAACGGTAGCGGTTGGCGGCAAAGCGGGCCACTTCCTCATCCGTCAGGCGCATGCGGATGGGCAGCGATTCAAAGCTGCGCGTGTTCTGCCGCAGGCGCTCGAAGCGGCGGCGCTCGCGCTCGCTGATGGGCACCACTTCAGAAAGGGCGTCAATCACCTCGTCCAGATCGCCCGGCACCTGCGCGGGCGTGATCTCCAGCGCGTGCGCCTTGTAGCTGGTGGCCAGCACCACGCCGTTGCGGTCAAGAATGTCGCCCCGGTTGGGCACGATGGGTACCACCGCCGTGCGGTTGCTTTCGGCGCGCTCGGCCATTTCTTCGTGCCGCTGCACTTGCAGCACCCACAGCCTTGTGCCCAGCGCCGCAAAGCCCAGCGTGGCTGCCAGCGCCACCACGGCCAGCCGCATGCGGTAGCTGGCCAGCGCGGCTTCTGTGCGGGGCAGATGGTTCATCTCGGGCGCAAGGGGCGAGGAAAAGGCGGGGGCGGGCGGCGGGCGGAAAGGCCCTGGATTGTCCGGCATGCGGCCGCCCGCTCCTTTGAGCCGCTGGGCGCGGCTTGGAGCCAGGCCGCGAAAATCGGCCCTGCTTCCAGCGCTTTTCCCGAGCTTCTTTCAGAGCCTGTCCCCAAAATCATCCCAGAAGCCTGACCATGCGCCGAATGCAGGCAATCTTCACGAATGCTTCGGCTAAAGCGCCA
This sequence comes from Ottowia sp. oral taxon 894, assembly GCF_001262075.1. GTDB lineage: Bacteria > Pseudomonadota > Gammaproteobacteria > Burkholderiales > Burkholderiaceae_C > Ottowia > Ottowia massiliensis. The sequence goes on from NZ_CP012073.1 coordinate 2,128,235, forward strand.
GTGACCCCGTAGTCTTTGCTCAGTCTTCTCGATTGACTCAACCAGGCAAAAGCCCTCTTCACAATCCAGCAAAGCGCATAAATAGCCTGATCAGCAAAGCCTTGACTTCCACCCGGTCCTGAATACCTGCTGAGTGCACCATCACAGCCAGCAGCACATCCCACACGCCGCGCTGGCGCCAGCGGGCAAAGGTGTCGTAGACCTGTTTCCAGGGCGGGTAGTCCTTGGGTAGCACGCGCTACCGGCGGTCAGTGGTTTGGCCGCCTGTGGCTTGCACGTAAAAGATGGCGTTGATCAAGTCCCGGGCGATTCGTACACGGGGACGTGCTCTCTTGTTCATTTCGGCAAAGTGTTTGGCCAGCACCTGCCACTGCGCATCGCTCATATCGCTGGGGTACATGGGAGGAGCCATTCATTTGGAGCTCGAGGATAGGCTCTGAGAGCAGTTTGAAAGTCGCCTTATTTCGCTCCTTAATCAATAGCACGATGTCCTAGTGAAACGTGCGCTAAACGGTATTTTTACCCACCCCGATTCGCTCCTGTTTTTTGCGCCACGGGCGGCGCAGCGCGCCCCTGACTCCTTTACCGCCCCTTGAACACCGGCTCGCGCTTTTGCTGCAAGGCCTGGATGCCTTCTTGCAAGTCTTCCGACAGGATGGTGCGCTGCACGCGGGCGGCAATCAGGGCGGCGTCAGCGTGGCCGCAGGCAATCTGGTTCAGGCTTTCCTTCATGCCCAGCAGGGCCAGCGGGGCCATGCGGGCCAGGGTGGCGGCCAGCTCATCCACGGCGCCGGTGATGTCGGGGCCGTTGCTGAAGTGGGTGAGAAAGCCGCCGTCCAGCATGGCGGCGGCGTCCAGCGGCTCGGCGGCCAGCAGCAGGCGGCGGGCCATGTTCAGGCCCAGGCGGCTCACAAAGCGCTCCAGCCCGCTTTGGTACAGGTGCAGGCCCAGCTGCACCGGGGGCACGCGCACGCGCGATTGCGGGCCGCCCACGCGAAAGTCGCAGGCCAGGGCCAGATCGGCGCCGCCGCCAAAAGCGCCGCCTTGCACGGCGGCGATGGTGACGGGGCGGCAGGCGGCCAGCGCGTCCACCATGTCGCCAAAGCCGTTGCCCGAGCGCGGGTTGGCGGCCAGCTCGGCCAGGTCGTGCCCGCTGCAAAAGTGCTTGCCCGCGCTTTGGAGGATGAGCACGCGCACGCCGTCGGCGGCGTTGATTTCGCGCAAGTGGGCGCGCAGCGCGGTGATGTCTTCGGGCGCGAGTTTGTTGGCCGCTTCAGGGCGCTGGAGGGTGATGCGGGCGATGGCGCCGCTGATGTCAAGGCTGGGCGTGGTCATGTGCTTGTTTCGCTTTGCTTTTGATGGATGAAATGAATGAGCTGGCTGGCCAGATCGGCCTGCCGCATGAGGCGCTGGCGGGCGGCCTGCACGCAAGCTTGCCACTCGCGCAAGGCGGCTTGCCCGGGGGCCAGAAGGGCGGGCGCGCCGGGCGCATCGTTCCACGCGGCGTGCAAGGCGGCCAGTGAAGCGGGCGCTTGCAGCCAGCGCAAAAAGGCGGCCAGCTTGGCGTGGTGCGCGCCGTCGTGCTGCGGGTAGATGTGCCACACGAAAGGGCGGCCCGCCCACAGTGCGCGCGTGAGCGAATCTTCGCCGCGCACGCCATTGAAATCGCACGCCCACAGCAGCTCGTCATACGCAGGCTGGGGCAGGTGCGGCAAAAAAGTGATGCGCGGCGTGATGTGCGCGGAGGCTGAGCGCAACAGCGGCAGCGCCGCCTGCACGGCCTGCGTGGCGCGGCCCGGCGTCACCAGCCAATGCCAGCCGCTTGCGGCGCACTGCTCCAGCAGCGCGGGCAGGGCGGGCGGCTCGTAGCAAAACAGCGAGGCCAGCGGCTCGCCCTGCCAGCGCACGCCGTGGGCGGCCAGCCAGGCGGCGCGATCAAAGCGCGCCTGCCGCGCGGGCCAATCGCCTTCGCGCAGCAGCCCGCCCGCAGCTGGCGTGAAGCCGGGGTAGAAAAACCACTTGCGGCGCCCCGCCAGCGGCCCGGCCAGCACGGGCGAAGGCAGCGCGTGCATGCGCTCCACCCAGTCTTCAGCGCTGAGGTATTCCAGATTGATCCACACCGGCTGCGGCATGGCCTGTTCAGCGGCGAAGCGGGCCACGAAGGCGGCGGGCAGCTCGCAGCCGAAAGCCTCCACCCACACATCGGCCAGCGGCAGCTGCGCCAGCGCCTGGGTGCTGCGCGGCCAGGGCAGCACGCGGATGCGCTTGAAAGCCCCGCTCCACGCGCCCGGGGCCAGCCAGGGCAGCGCACGCAAGTCATCCAGCCACAGGCGCACCGCATGGCCGCGCGCGGCCAGCTCGCGCGCCAGCCGCCAGCACACGCCCACGTCGCCGTGGTTGTCAATCACCTGGCAAAAAATGTCCCAGAGCAGAGGCTGGCGAGCGGTCGCGTTCACGCGGGCGATTGTCCCCCGCGCCAGCGCAGAAGCCGCCTTCTGGCAGCTATTTTTCGCTCCTTTTAGCATAGCGATAGGTCCTAGTGGAGTCTGCGCGGAATGTATTTCCAAGGCACCTGAATTCGCTCCTCTTTTTGATGTGCCCCGATACCCGTTGGCAAGACCGGCAACTGACGCGGCAGGCTGATGCCGCCGCAGCCATCACCGGCCAACGCGCATCGCCAGCGCCAAACCCAAAAAAAAATGCCTTCGTGAAAATCACGAAGGCAAATACCCAAACAGGCTGACAAAACGCCTGACTGGGCCGCCCTGCGCCTTCATGGCAAAGGCTGAAAGCGAAAGCCCGTGAGCTTGCATTCATTCACACGGGCAATGAATTCGTCGCTGACGTAGGTCGTGTTTGCAACCAGCTGGGGAATTCTGAAAATAGGCGGAAGCTCCTTCACATCTGGTCGCAAGACATAATGATCTATGTCCATTAGTCCACCGTCTGAAAAATACGCGATGGTGGATTTTTCTTCGTCCACCACATCCACGATGCGGGTTGGGTTGAATCCATAGTACTGCATGGCCTCATTCATCTTGATGGGCGCCAGCTCGCCATAGCGGCTGAGCATGTCGCCCAAAGCATGCACGGCGCGCTCTGAAAAGGTGGGAATGGGCGTCAGCCCGATATGGGTGAAATCGGGCAAGACGTTGGATCGCTTTTCCTTTCCAACCCGGTTGCGAATGCCTTCCGGAACGGGATATTTACCATTGCGGGGCGTGCCGTCAAATAAATTTAAACGATCGCGAGGGCTAAGCCATTTGTCTTCTTCTTCGGCATCTTTGAAAAGAAAAGAAGCATAACCGTCGAAATTGCATTCCAGGATGTGCATGTCATTCTTTCAGGAAAGCTGGTTTTGACCCAGGATAATTTGCATACCCTCAAAGCTGCCCATGCATTTCAAATCCTATCCCGGGCGCGCCGTCCGATTTATTTATGGCAGAGGCTGAAAGCGAAAGCCCGTGAGCTTGCATTCATTCACGCGGGCAATGAATTCGTCGCTGACGTAGGTCGTGTTGCGCACCAATTGAGGAATTCTGAAAATAGGCGGCAATTCTTTTGCATCCGCTCGCAAGACGTAATGATCTATATCCATGAGCCTGCCGCTTGAAAAATACGCGATGGTGGATTTTTCTTCGTCCACCACATCCACGATGCGGGTTGGGTTGAATCCATAGTACTGCATGGCTTCATCCATTTTGATGGGCGCCAGCTCGCCATTGCGGCTGAGCATGTCGCCCAAGGCCTGCACGGCGCGCTCAGAAAAGGTGGGAATGGGCGTCAGCCCGATATGGGTGAAATCGGGCAGAACGTTGGATCTATTTTCTTTTCCGATCCGGTTGCGTATGCCTTGCGGAACGGGATATTTACCATTGCGGGGCGTGCCGTCAAACAGACTAAAATGACTGCGGAGATTATACCATTTGGATTCTTCTTCTGAATTCCCAAAAAGAAAGGAGGCGTAACCTTCAAAATTGCATTTCAGTATGTGCATACTATTCTTTCGGAGGAACCGGTTTAGAACCGGGATAAGTGCCATCAAGCAGACGCTCGCGAATTCTGTCCAGTGTATTAATAGCATCTTCGCGATTTTCGACATAGTCGAAATCTTGCGCTAATGCATCGTAATAGTCATCACTATGCAAACTCGGATGGTAAGCCCCTGGCGCCGTGCTGCCGGGCCGGCTGGGCAGGAAAACACCGTTTGCTGCTGAATTCAGGTCTATGGGCGGGTTGAAGCTGCCCAACAGGTCGCGGATGCGCTGGGCGCGGCGGTCGCCATAGGGCACGATGTGGTGCGCAGCGGTGTCTGGCGGCCTTGGCACGCCTGCGGCTTCAAGGTTGCCGCCCAGTATCTCGGAAGGCGTTTTGTCCCGCACCTGATCGTCCCTGTCTGGCGGCGGCGCAGAAGGGTTGATCAGCGGCGCGGGGGCTGCCGGAATGTGGATTTGCGGCAGCAGCGAGGGCAAGGGCGGCAGTGAGTCCTCGCCATAACCCGGCGTGCCGCGCGGCCTCTCAAGGCGCGGGTCATAGCCGGGCGGGCCATAGGTGTCAGGCGGCGGCGCGAGCGGGAAGCCGCCGCCCACGGCGCCAGGGCCGATCCAGAGCGGGGGCGCAAGCTGGACCAGGGGTGTATTGACGGGGCCGGGCGCGGGCAAATCAGGATGCCAGCGGCCATCGGGGTCGAAATCGAATACGCGGCCGGTTGGCCCGGGACTGCCGCCTTGCGAGCCGGGAGCGTTGCCAGGGCCGCCGCTGGGCAGGCCCGCCGGTGAGCCGCTGCCTGCCGAGCCGCCGCCTGTTGAACCGCCGCCTGGCGCGCCGCCCTCTGGCGAGCCGCTGCCCGGCGTGGGGCCAATGGAGCCTGAGGCGTTGTTTGATGGCTTGCCGTTACCGGGCAGCAGTCTGGGTGAAGTCAGGGTTTCGCAGCCGCTGCCGTCATGCCTGCGCACGCGGCGCGATGAAGCGCCGTCTCTGCGCCAGTCATCGTCGCCGTCATCGCAGCTTGGCGAATCGTGCCAGTCATAAGGCGCATCGTGATCGCTTTTTGCGGCTGCCTGCTCCTGCTGCCCCTGCTGGCCGGGCAGGCGTTCCGGCTTCCGGGCGCGGGCGGGCATCTGGCTGGCAATGGAAAGCGGCAGCGGCAACTGGGTCAGATCCGTCTGCGCGCCTTGGCCTGCGGCGGGAGAAGGCGGGACGGAAGGCTCGGGCGCCTCGAAAATTGACCATCGTGCCAATACGGATGGAACGCCGCAGGCATTGATTCTTCAGCACGCGTATGCCAAGCCATCCTTGATGGCCATTCCTGAAAACCGTCGCGCTGAAAACATGGCGGAGAACCCAGGCCAATTCACGCGGCCGCGCCTGCTGGTTGATTTTCCCTTTGGCAGAAACCGGCAAATTCACGGAATTCCGGGCCTGGCAAATGACAATCAGGCGCGCCCTTCACTGCCATGATGAACGGTGATGCCAATATAAGAAACGGACAACAAAAATGGCCCCGCGCATGGCTGGCCCAGAATTTTCATCACCCGCAAAAATGCAGCCTGCCTGGCATGCGCCGGGACGGTTTTCATTACCAGAATGGCGAAAAACCGCAATCCGCTTTCGAGCAAAAGAAGAAATATTCCTGGTAGTCTCCTCCATCAATTCTGATGAGACCTGCACGGCTGGGCCTAATGCCCCATTCTGCTTTGCGTCCGCCTTGCAGCGTCATAGAGCCATAAGCGCTGCATGGAACCATGGTTAGCGTATGCATCCAGTCTTGGCCGCTGATTTGCCGCGCTTTTGAGAAATAGCGCCGCACCGTGGCAGCGTCCGGATGAAATGTATTGCAGTCCGGCTCTCCCGCTTCCTTTTCGCTTTCACTGTAACCTTCCACCTGAATCGTTTCGATCGGCGGCAATGGTGATGGGCATAGCGTGACCGTGTCGTCTGCAAAGTCCTCTTCCAATATATCCAAGCAGGCATCATGAACAGGCATTTCTTGGGCCAAGGACATGACGCCAAGCGTCATAATGAAAGGCAGGCAAACCAGCCATTTGAAATTCATGATGATTTATCTCCATCGAGCTGTCAGCGCTTCCGAACCTGTTTTACGGGAAACTGTTGAATGAGCAAAAACTTCCGATTCTGGTATTGAATATTCATTGCGCGGATTTCTGGCGGGGCATTGGAGCTTATGCGTGTCATCGTCTCCAAAACAAATTGCCTTCATGCGCTGCGCTTGAAGGCAATTGTTGAAATGGCCGCTTGTTACCAGAATGGCGGGAAACCGCAATCTGTTTTCGAGCAAAAGAAGAAGTATTCCTGATAGTCTCCTCCATCAATTCTGATGAGAGCTGAACGGTTGGGGCTAATACCCCAGCGCGCTCTGCGCCCATCTTCCAGCGTCATGGAGCCAGAAGCGCTGCATGAAATCATGGTTAGCTTATGCGTCCAGTCCCAGCGGCTAATTTGCCGCGCTTTTGAAAAATAGCGCCGCACTGTAGCGGCGTCCGGATGAAATGTATTGCAATCCGGCTCCCCTATTCCTTTTTTGCTCTCACTATAACGTTCCACCTGAATTGTCTTGATGGGCGGCAGTGACGAGGGGCATAGCGTGATCGTATCGTCAGTAAAATCCTCTTCCCCGATCTCCACACAAGTATCGCGCTCAGGTATTTGCTGGGCTAAAGACAAAGCGCCAGGCGTCAGAATGAAAGGCAGGCAGACCAGCCATTTGAAATTCATGACATTTTATCTCCATTGAGCTGTCAGCGCTTCCGAACCTGTTTTGCGGGAAACTGTTGGATGAGCGAAGACTTCCGATTCTGGTATTGAATATTCTCTGCGTAGCTGCTGCGTCAGCCATCGGAGGGACTCATTCTGTTGTAATGTTACCTGCTCGAATACGGAATAATTGTCTTTATTTTTACTTTCCTTGATTTCTTCCCGCATCCGGATGGCGACATCAGCCGACAGATTTTCATATTTCAGCATCTTCCCGTCTGTGGTGGTAATCAGGAAGTTGAAACTGCCATCCAGATTGCTGGTTTCCTGATGACTTTTGGCTTTATAAGCCATGCCTACCAGTTCAATTCCAATGGAGTCGCTATTGGAAGGGAAACGGTCGCCAACCGGTTTTTTACTTTCCCGCAGGGATTCTCCTTCTGGGTCATGTTTTTGATTCAGCTTCATTTCTTGAGGCGAACAGCTTTCTTCCTGCGCACAGCGGCTCCTGAGCCGCCCCACATGGTTTGTTTTCCGCTTCAGCGAAGCGGTCTGATAAATGGTTCCGTCCTTGTCAATCAAAAAGTGAGCGCCATTGGCTCCTTTTAGCGCATAACTATTCAGGGTGGAAGAAACCGATGGCGAGTTCGTCTGATGGATGATCAACCCATTCACCTTTGGCATTTCCATACGCTCAATCTTCGGGCTGATGGTTTCGCGCCCTGCCGCCGTTTTCAGCAGGACTCTTTCATGCTGGACGTGGCCTTTGTCGTCAATGTTGAGCTGGGAGGCGCCGGTTGCCGCGCCTTTGGCGTTTGCCGCTGCGGCTTGCTGCTGGCCAGCCAGGGGCGGGCGGGCATCGCGCGCCATCCGCGTGAGCGTTTGGCCGTTGCCGGGCGTGGAGGGGCTGGAGGCTGGCTGCGGGCTGTCTGCGCCGGTGGGCTGCAGCTGGGGCGCATCGGGCAGGGATTGAAGGCTGCTGCGGGAGGCAGTGCTGGATATTCCGTTCATGGCCTGCTCCTTGATGAAAACCCTGACATTCGGGCAGTCCGAAGGCTATACGTAATATTTATTCCTTGCAATATATATGTTTCGTTTATGGCTGATATGTTCGTAAAACTTGTCAATTGTCATTTTTCACATACTAACCGGACGCTTGTCCCTGCTGCCGCCGCCATTTCAGCCCCCTTCGTACACTTCATCCAATGACCGGGTCTGACGCGCTTTCTTCTTCATCTTCCGCCGCTGCCGCCCACTCGCCGCAGTTGCTGGCCCAGGTGGCCGCGCTGCCGGCGCTGCCGGGGGTGTACCGCTACTTTGACGAAAAGGGCCAGGTGCTTTATGTGGGCAAGGCGCGCAATCTGAAAAAGCGCGTGTCCAGCTATTTTCAAAAGAACCACGGCGGCACGCGCATTGGCCACATGGTCAGCAAGATTGCGCGGCTGGAGACGACGGTGGTGCGTTCCGAGGCCGAGGCGCTGATTCTGGAAAACAACCTGATCAAGCAGCTCGCGCCCAAATACAACATTCTTTTTCGCGACGATAAAAGCTACCCCTATCTCAAGCTGACGGGCACGGGGCATGAAAAAGACACGCCGCCGCCTGCGGCCCCCAGCGCGCTGGCGCACGCGCGGCTGGCTTATTACCGTGGCGCGGTGGATCGCAAAAACCGCTATTTCGGCCCTTATCCGAATGCCTGGGCGGTGAAAGAAACCATCGAGCTGCTGCAGAAGGTGTTTCGCCTGCGCACGTGTGAAGACTCGGTTTTTGCCAATCGCACGCGGCCTTGCCTGCTTTATCAAATCAAGCGCTGCACCGCGCCTTGCGTGCGCCTGATCAGCCATGAGGATTACGCGGCGGACGTGGCGCGCGCCGGGCAGTTTTTGCGCGGCGAAACGCAGGCGCTGCTGCAATCGCTGCAAGCGCGCATGGCGGCGCATTCGGAGGCGCTGGAGTTCGAGCAGGCCGCCGTGCTGCGCGACCAGATTGCCGCGCTCTCGCGCGTGCTGCACCAGCAGGCGGTGGAAACGGGTGGCGAGGCTGACGCCGACATTCTGGCCGTGAAGGTGCAAGGCGGCCGCGCGTGCGTGAACCTGGCAATGGTGCGCGGCGGCCGCCACCTGGGCGACCGCGCCTACTTTCCCGCGCAAGTGCAAGACGCGCTGGCAGGCGAGCGGCTGGATGAAGCCGGGCACGACAGCATCGAGGCGCGCGTGCTCGATGCCTTCATCGCCCAGCACTACCTGCACGTGCCCGCGCCCGCGCACCTGATTGCCAGCGCGCCCGTTTCCGCTGCGCTGCTGGACACGCTGGCGGGCAAGGAAGAGCGCCGCATCACCGCCACCTGGGCGCCGCGCGGCCAGCGCCGCGTGTGGCTGCAAATGGCCGAGCAAAACGCCGCCTTGCAACTGGCCCGCCTGCTGTCGGAAGAAGGCTCGCAGCAGGCCCGCACCCGCGCCCTGGCCGAGGCGCTGAACCTGCCTGATGACGATCTGGACAACCTGCGCATCGAGTGTTTTGACATCAGCCACACCGCTGGCGAGGCCACGCAAGCCAGCTGCGTGGTCTTTCACCACCACAAGATGCAGAGCAGCGAATACCGCCGCTTCAAGATTGAAGGCATCACCGGCGGCGACGACTACGCCGCCATGCGCCAGGCGCTTGAGCGCCGCTACGGCAAGCTGGCCCAGGCGCTGCACGGCGACGAGCCGCAAGAGGTGGAAGCCGCGCGCGCGCGCCTGCCCGATCTGGTGCTGGTCGATGGCGGCAAAGGGCAGGTTGCCGTGGCGCGCGAGGTGTTCGCCGCGCTGGGGCTGGAGCTTTCGCGCATCGTCGGCGTGGAAAAAGGCGAAGGCCGCAAAGTGGGCCTGGAGGAGCTGGTCTTTGCCGACGGCCGCCCCAAGGTCTGGCTGGGCCACGACAGCGCCGCGCTCATGCTGGTGGCGCAAATCCGCGATGAAGCCCACCGCTTTGCCATCACCGGCATGCGCGCCGCGCGCGCCAAAACCCGCGTGGGCGGCAGCCGCATTGAAGAAATTCCCGGCATCGGCCCCCGCCGCCGCGCGCGCCTGCTGCAACGCTTTGGCGGCGCGCGCGGCGTGGAAAACGCCAGCGTGGACGACCTCGCTACCGTGGAAGGCATCTCCCGCACCCTGGCCGAGGCCATCTACAAGGCGCTGCATTGAGCGGCCGCCCGGCGCCTGTGCAGCGCCCGCTCGCGAAGGAAGGCAGTCCAGGCAGGCGGAAGGCGGGCTTATTTCGCTCCTTTATCAATAGCATGAGGTCCTAGTGGAAAGGGCGCGAGGCGGCATTTCAGATGCCCTGAATTCGCTCCTTTTTTAAAAGCCTATTTGCAATCTGCCTGCGGGCACAAAAGCGTGGACTCAAGCGGTTTGCGCCTTGCGGCTTATCCCGATCTGCTCTTTCGCCCCTCTCGGCCAGACTCTGAACTGGTTTAAAGCAAAACGAATTACTGCGCCTGCACCGAGCCGGAAACCGTTACGCGCACCGTGCTGGTTCCTGGCTCTACGGCTACAGCGGCCTTTTTGCTCAGCAGGCTGGCTGATTCAGGCGCCGCCGCATACATGGCGCGCGGCATGAATTCATCGTTTTCATTGCCCACGCTCACTTCGCGCAGGGTGTAGCTGGCAAAACCAAAGGCGCGGGTGATTTCGGCGGCGCGCGCCTTGAAGGCATCAATGGCCTGCTTCTGCGCTTCGGTCTGCGCCTTGGCGCGCTGCTCGCGGCTCAGGTCGAACTCCACATGAGAAACCGTCATGGCGCTCACGCGCGCCGCCGCTGCGGTAATGCGCGGAAAGTCGCGCCCTTGCAGCAGCACCGAGGCGCGGCCCTGCCAGCCGCTGATCTTGTTGTTGCGGTCATAGCGGGGAATCACGCTGAATTCGCCCGTTTGCACGTCCATTTGCTGAGGTTCGGCGGTTTTTCTGGCTTCTGACAAGGCAGCGTCCAGTGCCGCGCGCAGGTTTTCCTGCACCTGAGCGGCAGAAGCGCCTTCGCGGTCGGCGGAGAGCGTCAGCATGAGCAAGTCCTGTCGGACTTCAACGCTGCCCTGGGCAGCCAGCTGGAGAACGTTCTGGGGAGCGGTCATGGTCATTGGGCGGGTTTCAGCCTGCGCCGCAGCGGCCAGCGCGAGCAAGGCGGCGCACAGTCCGAGGCGCGGGGCAGGCGAGAGTCGGGAAGAGGTCATGAGATTGAAAAGATGAAAAAAAGCCGCCAGAACCCGGCGGCAAGGGGAAAAAACACGAAAACTCAGTCCGTGCTGCTTGCGCTGCCGACTGACGCCGGCACTTGAAGCGTTGCCAACGCAGGCGGCGCTTCACCCGTAGCTATTGGCATGGAAACCACGGCGCCATTGGCGCTGCCGGCAGCCGCAGATGGCGGTGCCGCTGGAGTCATGTGCGCGGCCATCTGGGCCGCCATGTGGGCTGCGTCGTGCGCCGTGTAGCCGCGCACCTGTTCGCGCAGCAAGGCGCGCTCTTCGGCAGAAAGGCGGCGCTGCGTGGCGCGCTGCATGGCGGCAGGCGTGCGGTAATGCGCTTCAATGCTGTTCCACAAGTCGCTGCGCTGAACGCCAGGCGCGCCTTCGCCTGCTGGCTGCGCCCAGCAAGGGCTGGCGGGCCAGATGAAGGCGAACAAGAGGATTGAACGGACTGCTGACATGGCGCAGCGGAGCTTCGCACAAACGCCCGCATTTGCCACTCCCCGGCATGGCCGGTCAGTGGCAACAGACGTAACACAGTGAAATCCGGGCTGAAAAACTCCGTTTTTCGCGTTTTGTCAAGGCCACAATCGCCACCGTTACAAATTCGACCTCAGGAGAATCATGAACCAGCTCGCCAATCGCACCGACAAGATCGTGGTCGTTGATGACGACGCCCGCATTCGTGACCTGCTGCGCCGTTATCTGGCGCAGGAAGGCTTTGAAGTGATCGTGGCCGAAGACGCCAAGGCGCTGTCACGCATCATGCTGCGCGATGCCGTGGACCTGATCGTGCTTGATTTGATGATGCCTGGCGAAGACGGCCTGTCCGTCTGCCGCCGCCTGCGCGCTGCGGGCGACAAAACGCCCATCATCATGCTCACGGCCAAGGGCGAGGATGTGGACCGCATCGTGGGCCTGGAAGTGGGCGCGGATGACTACCTGGGCAAGCCCTTCAATCCGCGTGAGCTGCTCGCGCGCATTCACGCCGTGCTGCGCCGCCGCCCGCCGCTGGAAGCGCCTGGCGCGCCCGCTGCCGAGAGCGAGTCGGTGAGCTTCGGCCCCTTCGTGTTTGATCTGAGCGCTCGCTCGCTGCACAAAAACGGCGTTGAAATCTCCCTGACCACGGGCGAATTCGCCATGCTCAAAGCGCTGGTGCGCCATCCGCGCCAGCCGCTGTCGCGCGAAAAACTCGCCCAGCTGGCGCGCGGCCGCGAATTCGAGCCGTTCGACCGCAGCCTGGACGTGCAGATTTCCCGCCTGCGCAAACTCATTGAGCAAGACCCGGCCAGCCCGCGCTATATCCAGACAGTGTGGGGCGTGGGCTATGTTTTCGTGCCTGACGGCGCCAACTGATTTGCGCTGACCGCGCGCTTTGTCCGCTCTGGCCTGCCAAGGAAACACGGCGGGCCATTTTTGTATGCCTTTCTTTCCCAAACCCGCACATGTCTGACAGCGCCGAATTGTTCGATTCCATGAGCATGCCGCTGGAAGGGCTGCCGCCGTCCGCTTCTTCTCCCCAGAAAAGCCCGGCGCGCCGCAAGCGCAGGCGCTCCGGCACGGGCCTGAGCCTTTTCTGGCGCACCTTCTTTCTGCTGGCGCTGATGCTGCTGGGCAGCGCTCTGGCGTGGTATCAGCTTTTTCGCACGCTGGAGCACGAGCCGCGCGCCATCCAAAGCGCGCGGCAGGTCGCCTCGCTGGTCAATCTCTCGCGCGCCGCGCTCATCCACTCTGACGCCATCGCCCGCATCTCTCTCATCAAAACGCTGGCCGAGCAGGAAAAAGTGCGCATCGCTCCGCACGAGCCTGATGACCGCTTCACCCTCTTTGACAACAGCCCCCTGGAGCAGCGCATCAGCGAGGAACTCGTGGCGCGCCTTGGCCCCGGCACCCTCGTGGCCAGCCGCGTCAATGACGAGCCGGGCCTGTGGGTCGGCTTTTCCATCGAGGGCGACTCCTACTGGCTGCTCATGGACCGCTCGCGCGTGAGCGCCGTGCTGGGCGGCGGCGCCTGGCTGCTGTGGATCGTGGGCCTGTGCGCCACCTCCCTTGTGGGCGCCGCCTTGCTGGCGCGCCTGATCAACCGCCCGCTCAAAGACCTGGCCGTGGCCGCCGCCAGCGTGCGCAGCGGCGACTACGTAGGCCACCGGCTGGAAGAAAACGTGGCCTCGCGCGAAGTGCGGGAAGTCAATGTCGGCTTCAACCGCATGGCCGACCAGCTCTCGCAGATTGAGCTGGACCGCGCCCGCATGCTCGCCGGCATCTCGCACGACTTACGCACCCCGCTGGCCCGCCTGCGGCTGGAAACCGAAATGAGCGTGCCCGACGAACAGGCCCGCGAGCACATGGCCGCCGACATCGCGCAGGTGGACTCCATCATCAACAAATTCCTCGATTACGCCCGCCCTGAAGAAGTGGAAATGCACCCTGTCAGCCTGGCCGAAGTCATTGAAGGCTGCATCTACCCCTTCAGCACCCGGGAAGACATCCGCATCAACGCCACCATTCCGCTGGATCTGCGCGTCATGGCTGACGAAGTGGAGCTGGGCCGCGTGTTTTCCAACCTCATCGAAAACGCCCGCCGCTACGGCAAAACGCCCGGCACCGGCATCACCACCGTGGACATCAGCACCAACTTGCACGAAGGGCGCGTTTTCGTGCGCGTGCGCGACCACGGCCCCGGCGTCTCCGCCGACAACCTGCCCAAGCTCACCCGCCCGTTCTTCCGTGGCGACAGCGCCCGCACCGAAGCCACCGGCGCGGGCCTGGGCCTGTCCATCGTCGTCAAGATGGTGCAGAACATGGGCGGCCTGCTGCGCCTGACCAACAGCCTGGAAGGCACCGGCCTGGTCGCCACCATCCGCCTGCAGCAAGCGGCCGCCCAGCCGCAGACAGGCAGCCGCCGCAATGGCCGCAGCCGCAAGGCCGAACCGCAAGCCTGAGGGCCTGTTCAAAGCCACGCCGTGGGCGTGAAAAGCGCGGACCCGGGCGCTCGTGGGCGCCGCAAATTCTTGTCAGGCCACAGTGTTATTCGCTACTCTATACATAGCATGATGTCCTGATGGAATCTGCGCCAAACGCATTTTTTTACCCTGTTAGGTCTGCTCTTGTTTTTGATGCAAATGAACGCACTGCCGCTTGCAGCGGCGCTCCTGCCGTTTTCTCTTTTGCTGCGCGGCAACACTGAGGCGGGCGGTCTTATCAAACATCAAGGCGCGCCCGCGTGAACAGGCACATAGTTCAAAATTTTTGATACCTGAAGGAGCATAAAAACGATGGCACGAGACGATGCACAGAAACCCCAGGCCGCCAAGGCCAAGAGCGGCAAGAGCGCGCCGGCAGCCAAGGCGGCCCAGCCGGCAGCCGCCAAAACCGGCAGGCGCGCGCCCGAAGTGCGGCCCGCCGCTGCAGGCGACACACCGCCTTCGCTGCAACGCAAGGACATTGAAAACTTCGTGGCCCGCAAAAGCGCTGTTGCCGCGCAAGACACGCTGGTTTCCGCCGCGCAGGGCCTGATTGACCCGCAGGCGCCCGGCACGCCCGCCGAGCGCGCCAAGGCGCTGCGCGCCCTCATCGAAGGCGCCTCGCCCGACGATCAGCGCGCGCTGCGCAAGGCGCTGGAGCGCCACGCCACCCTCTCGCCGGGCAAGGTCAATCCTGACGAGGAGCTGGCCGATGACTGGCGCGAAGGCGGCTACCCCTACAAGAACCTGCTGCGCCGCAGCACCTACGAAAAGCAGAAATTCCGCCTGCAAGTGGAGCTGCTCAAGCTGCAAGCCTGGGCCAAGGAAAACGGCCAGCGCATCGTCATCCTCTTTGAAGGGCGCGACGCCGCTGGCAAGGGCGGCACCATCAAGCGCTTCATGGAGCACCTCAACCCGCGCGGCGCGCGCGTGGTCGCCCTTGAAAAGCCCACCGACGCCGAGCGCGGCCAGTGGTACTTCCAGCGCTACGTGCAGCACCTGCCTACGCATGGCGAAATCGTGCTGTTTGACCGCAGCTGGTACAACCGCGCGGGCGTGGAGCGCGTGATGGGCTTTTGCACCAATGACGAATACCGCGAATTCATGCGCCAGGCCCCCGAATTCGAGCGCCACCTCGTGCACTCGGGCATCCACCTCATCAAGTTCTGGTTCAGTGTGAGCCAGGAAGAGCAGCGCCGCCGCTTTGCCGAGCGCAGGGCGCACCCGCTCAAGCAGTGGAAGCTCAGCCCCATCGACAAGGCCAGCCTCGACAAGTGGGACGACTACACCCGCGCCAAGGAAGCCATGTTCTTCGAGACCGACACCGCCGACAGCCCGTGGATCGTCATCAAAAGCGACTGCAAAAAGCGCGCCCGCCTGAACGCCATGCGCTACGTGCTGCACAAGCTGCCCTATACCAACAAGGACGTCACGCAGATCGGCAAGCTCGATTCCCTGATCGTGGGCCGCGCCTACGCCGTCTATGAGCACGGCGAAAAACCACCCCTGATGCCCTGATCCGGACGCGGGGCCGCCCGCCTCGCGCCGCCATTGCGCGGATAGGCCGTCGCGCGGCGGCCCCATCTGGCCAGCGGTGCGCCCTGCTGGCTCGCCTGACCGTCAGGGGCGGAAAAACGAATCGGGCCAGGCCAGGAGTTTCGCCTCTCTTAGCTCCTTGTTCCATAGCATGAGGTCCTAGTGGAGCGTGCGCGAAATGGCCCTTCAAACCTATCAAATTAGCTCCTTTTTTTAATGCCATGCGGCATGGCTGAGGCCAGCCCCGCTGGCTCGGCTCTCCCTTTCATCCCTGCGTCCGCCCTGGGCCTGCAGCGCGGGCGCTTTCCATGCGCCCTGCATGAGCAGGCCGCGAGCAGGTTCTGCTTTCCTCGCCCGCACCCACGGCGCTGGTGCATCCCTGCGCAGGCGCTGCCGCGATGCGCAGCTGGTTTGGGAGCGCGCAGCCCTTCATTTCACATCAGAAAGAGGAGCAAATTTGAAGGGATCAAAACCGGTTCTTGCGCCCATTTCACTAGGACATTACGCTATTGAAAGCAGAGCGTAATAACTCCTTCCACTCACGGCCTGCGGCCGGGCCGAAGCGGCAAAACGCCAGCCGCCGCCCGCCGGGGCAGGCAGGCCGCCTTCATGGCGCGCCGTGCTGGCTGGCCGCCGCTTCGGCGCTGCGCGCCCACCACGTCCAGATGGCCCAGGTTTCGGCCTGAAAGTAGGCGGGCGTGACGGCGGGCGGGTGCAGGCGCCAGGCGTTGTAGGCCATGTTGTGCACGGGCGAATACCACTGGGGCAGCAGGTAGTGGCTGTGGGTGATGACGCGCTCCAGCGCCCGGCAGGCGGCCAGGTAGTCCGCGTGCCCGCGCGCGCCGACCATGCGGGCAATCAGCTCATCAATGGCGGCGCTGGCGGCGCCGGGGTAGTTGCCCGAGCCTTCGGCGCGGGCGGCGGCGCTGCCGAAAAGCTCGGCCATTTCCTGCCCCGGCAAGGCGGCGCCGGCATAGGCCAGCGACGTGATGTCAAAGTCAAACCGGTCCAGCCGCTGCTGGTAGAGGGCGAAATCGACGGCGCGCAGGCTCAGGCGCACGCCGATTTTTTCCAGGTTGCGCTGCCACGCGCCCACCACGCGCGCGCCTGCTTCGCTGCTGTCCAGGTATTCCAGCGCCAGGGGCTGGCCTTGCGCGTTGCGCAGCCAGCCGCTGGCGTCGGGCCGCCAGCCGGCCTCGGCCAGCAGCGCCTGGGCGCGGCGCAGGTTGTGGCGCAGGCCGTGGGGGCCGTCTTCGGGGCGGTCGGTGCGCGGCGGCTCGAAGGCGGCTCCGAAGGCGGCGGCGGGAATTTGGGCGCGCAGCGGCTCCATCAGGGCCAGCTGGGCGGCGTCGGGCAGGCCCTCGGCGGCGCATTCGGTGTTGCCGAACAGGCCCTTGACGCGGTTGTAGCTGCCGTAGAAAAAGCGCCGGTTCATCCACTCATAGTCCAGCGCCAGGCCCAGCGCCTGCCGCACGCGCGCATCTTGCAGGGCCGGGCGGCGGCTGTTGAGCACATAGCTTTGAAAGCCGGTGGGCAGCCGGTGGCGAAAGCTGCCTTTGACCAGCTCGCCCGTGGCAAAGCGCTTGCCGCTCATGCGCCGCGCCCAGTCGCCAGCGGAGAACACGCGCATCAGGTCGAACTCGCCCGCCTTGAAGGCTTCCAGCCGGGCGGTGTTGTCGCGGTAAATCTTGACGAGGATGCGGTCGAAATGGCCCGTGCCGCGCCGCACGTTCAGATCGCTCCCCCAGTAAGCGGGGTCGCGCACGTAGGTGATGTCTTTGCCAAAGCGAACGGGGCCGATGCGGTAGGGGCCGCTGCCAATGGGCGGCTCCATCACCACTTCATTGAAGGGCTTGCCCTGGCCCCACTGGCGGCTGAACACGGGCAGCGCGCCCACGGTCAGGGGCAGCTCGCGCGAGGGCTTTTTGAAGCGAAAGCGCACGGTGCGCTCATCCAGCACATCAGCGCCCGCCACATCGGCCATCAAAGTGGCGTAAGCAGGGCGGGCGTGGGGGCCGGTGAGGGTGTCAAAACTGTGCTTGACATCTGCGGCCAGCACCGGGTCGCCGTTGTGAAAGCGCGCCTGCGGCCGCAGGCGGAAAGTGGCCGAAAGGCGGTCGGGCGCCACCTCCACATCTTCGGCCAGCAGGCCGTAGGCGCTGCCCGCTTCGTCCAGCGAGCCGATGAGCAGGGTGTCAAACAGCAAGTCATCCAGATACGCAGGCGCCGTGCCTTTGAGGGTGAAGGGGTTGTATTTATCGAAAGTGGACACGCGAAAGCTGCTGACCAGCCGCAGCTCGCCGCCCTTGGGCGCGTCGGCATTCACGTAGTCGAAATGGGCAAAGCCGGGCGGGTATTTCAGCTCGCCCCACAGGGCGTAGCCGTGGGCGGCGAAGGCGGCGGGGGCGGCCAGCGCGGCAGTCAGAGTCAGCCCCGCGCAGGCCCGTGCAAAGCGGCGGATTCGATACATTCGCGGATTCTGTCTCACACGCACTCACCGGAGTTTTCATTCATGACACAGGGTTTTCTGGCGGGCAAGAAGCTGCTCGTGACCGGCGTTTTGTCCAACCGTTCCATTGCCTACGGCATTGCCCGCGCCTGTCGCGCGCAAGGGGCCGAGCTGGCTTTCAGCTACGTGGGCGAGAAGTTCAAGGGGCGCATCACCGAGTTCGCCGCCGAGTTCGGCAGCAAGCTGGTGTTTGATTGCGACGTGGCCGATGACGCGCAGATTGAGCGCCTGTTCGCCGATCTGGGCGCGGCCTGGGGCCGGTTTGACGGCTTTGTGCACTCCATCGGCTTTGCGCCGCGCGAGGCGATTGCGGGCAATTTTCTGGATGGCCTGTCGCGCGAGGGCTTTCGCATCGCGCACGACATCAGCGCCTACAGCTTTGCCGCCATGGCCAAGGCGGCGCTGCCGTATCTGAACGACCGCTCGGCGTTGCTGACGCTGAGCTATCTGGGTGCGCTGCGCGCCATTCCCAACTACAACACGATGGGGCTGGCCAAGGCCAGTCTGGAAGCGGCGGTGCGCTATCTGGCCGAGGCGCTGGGCCGCACGGCCGATGGCCGCTGCGTGCGCGTGAACGGCATCAGCGCCGGCCCCATCAAGACGCTGGCGGCCAGCGGCATCAAGGACTTTGGCAAGCTGCTGGGCCGCGTGGCCGACGCCGCGCCGCTGCGCCGCAACGTGACGATCGATGACGTGGGCAACGTGGCAGCCTTTTTGCTGAGCGACCTGGCCGCAGGCGTGACGGCCGAAATCACCTACGTGGACGCAGGCTTCAGCCAGACGGCCGGACTGTCGGCGGACATGGTCTGAAGCCCCCTGCTCTTCGGCGCGGGCGGCGGCGCTGCCGAAAAGCTCGGCCATTTCCTGCCCCGGCAAGGCGGCGCCGGCATAGGCCAGCGACGTGATGTCAAAGTCAAACCGGTCCAGCCGCTGCTGGTAGAGGGCGAAATCGACGGCGCGCAGGCTCAGGCGCACGCCGATTTTTTCCAGGTTGCGCTGCCACGCGCCCACCACGCGCGCGCCTGCTTCGCTGCTGTCCAGGTATTCCAGCGCCAGGGGCTGGCCTTGCGCGTTGCGCAGCCAGCCGCTGGCGTCGGGCCGCCAGCCGGCCTCGGCCAGCAGCGCCTGGGCGCGGCGCAGGTTGTGGCGCAGGCCGTGGGGGCCGTCTTCGGGGCGGTCGGTGCGCGGCGGCTCGAAGGCGGCTCCGAAGG
This sequence comes from Ottowia sp. oral taxon 894, assembly GCF_001262075.1. Taxonomy (GTDB): domain Bacteria; phylum Pseudomonadota; class Gammaproteobacteria; order Burkholderiales; family Burkholderiaceae_C; genus Ottowia; species Ottowia massiliensis. The sequence goes on from NZ_CP012073.1 coordinate 2,147,387, forward strand.
CGGCGGCGGGAATTTGGGCGCGCAGCGGCTCCATCAGGGCCAGCTGGGCGGCGTCGGGCAGGCCCTCGGCGGCGCATTCGGTGTTGCCGAACAGGCCCTTGACGCGGTTGTAGCTGCCGTAGAAAAAGCGCCGGTTCATCCACTCATAGTCCAGCGCCAGGCCCAGCGCCTGCCGCACGCGCGCATCTTGCAGGGCCGGGCGGCGGCTGTTGAGCACATAGCTTTGAAAGCCGGTGGGCAGCCGGTGGCGAAAGCTGCCTTTGACCAGCTCGCCCGTGGCAAAGCGCTTGCCGCTCATGCGCCGCGCCCAGTCGCCAGCGGAGAACACGCGCATCAGGTCGAACTCGCCCGCCTTGAAGGCTTCCAGCCGGGCGGTGTTGTCGCGGTAAATCTTGACGAGGATGCGGTCGAAATGGCCCGTGCCGCGCCGCACGTTCAGATCGCTCCCCCAGTAAGCGGGGTCGCGCACGTAGGTGATGTCTTTGCCAAAGCGAACGGGGCCGATGCGGTAGGGGCCGCTGCCAATGGGCGGCTCCATCACCACTTCATTGAAGGGCTTGCCCTGGCCCCACTGGCGGCTGAACACGGGCAGCGCGCCCACGGTCAGGGGCAGCTCGCGCGAGGGCTTTTTGAAGCGAAAGCGCACGGTGCGCTCATCCAGCACATCAGCGCCCGCCACATCGGCCATCAAAGTGGCGTAAGCAGGGCGGGCGTGGGGGCCGGTGAGGGTGTCAAAACTGTGCTTGACATCTGCGGCCAGCACCGGGTCGCCGTTGTGAAAGCGCGCCTGCGGCCGCAGGCGGAAAGTGGCCGAAAGGCGGTCGGGCGCCACCTCCACATCTTCGGCCAGCAGGCCGTAGGCGCTGCCCGCTTCGTCCAGCGAGCCGATGAGCAGGGTGTCAAACAGCAAGTCATCCAGATACGCAGGCGCCGTGCCTTTGAGGGTGAAGGGGTTGTATTTATCGAAAGTGGACACGCGAAAGCTGCTGACCAGCCGCAGCTCGCCGCCCTTGGGCGCGTCGGCATTCACGTAGTCGAAATGGGCAAAGCCGGGCGGGTATTTCAGCTCGCCCCACAGGGCGTAGCCGTGGGCGGCGAAGGCGGCGGGGGCGGCCAGCGCGGCAGTCAGAGTCAGCCCCGCGCAGGCCCGTGCAAAGCGGCGGATTCGATACATTCGCGGATTCTGTCTCACACGCACTCACCGGAGTTTTCATTCATGACACAGGGTTTTCTGGCGGGCAAGAAGCTGCTCGTGACCGGCGTTTTGTCCAACCGTTCCATTGCCTACGGCATTGCCCGCGCCTGTCGCGCGCAAGGGGCCGAGCTGGCTTTCAGCTACGTGGGCGAGAAGTTCAAGGGGCGCATCACCGAGTTCGCCGCCGAGTTCGGCAGCAAGCTGGTGTTTGATTGCGACGTGGCCGATGACGCGCAGATTGAGCGCCTGTTCGCCGATCTGGGCGCGGCCTGGGGCCGGTTTGACGGCTTTGTGCACTCCATCGGCTTTGCGCCGCGCGAGGCGATTGCGGGCAATTTTCTGGATGGCCTGTCGCGCGAGGGCTTTCGCATCGCGCACGACATCAGCGCCTACAGCTTTGCCGCCATGGCCAAGGCGGCGCTGCCGTATCTGAACGACCGCTCGGCGTTGCTGACGCTGAGCTATCTGGGTGCGCTGCGCGCCATTCCCAACTACAACACGATGGGGCTGGCCAAGGCCAGTCTGGAAGCGGCGGTGCGCTATCTGGCCGAGGCGCTGGGCCGCACGGCCGATGGCCGCTGCGTGCGCGTGAACGGCATCAGCGCCGGCCCCATCAAGACGCTGGCGGCCAGCGGCATCAAGGACTTTGGCAAGCTGCTGGGCCGCGTGGCCGACGCCGCGCCGCTGCGCCGCAACGTGACGATCGATGACGTGGGCAACGTGGCAGCCTTTTTGCTGAGCGACCTGGCCGCAGGCGTGACGGCCGAAATCACCTACGTGGACGCAGGCTTCAGCCAGACGGCCGGACTGTCGGCGGACATGGTCTGAAGCCCCCTGCTCTTCGGCGCGGGCGGCGGCGCTGCCGAAAAGCTCGGCCATTTCCTGCCCCGGCAAGGCGGCGCCGGCATAGGCCAGCGACGTGATGTCAAAGTCAAACCGGTCCAGCCGCTGCTGGTAGAGGGCGAAATCGACGGCGCGCAGGCTCAGGCGCACGCCGATTTTTTCCAGGTTGCGCTGCCACGCGCCCACCACGCGCGCGCCTGCTTCGCTGCTGTCCAGGTATTCCAGCGCCAGGGGCTGGCCTTGCGCGTTGCGCAGCCAGCCGCTGGCGTCGGGCCGCCAGCCGGCCTCGGCCAGCAGCGCCTGGGCGCGGCGCAGGTTGTGGCGCAGGCCGTGGGGGCCGTCTTCGGGGCGGTCGGTGCGCGGCGGCTCGAAGGCGGCTCCGAAGGCGGCGGCGGGAATTTGGGCGCGCAGCGGCTCCATCAGGGCCAGCTGGGCGGCGTCGGGCAGGCCCTCGGCGGCGCATTCGGTGTTGCCGAACAGGCCCTTGACGCGGTTGTAGCTGCCGTAGAAAAAGCGCCGGTTCATCCACTCATAGTCCAGCGCCAGGCCCAGCGCCTGCCGCACGCGCGCATCTTGCAGGGCCGGGCGGCGGCTGTTGAGCACATAGCTTTGAAAGCCGGTGGGCAGCCGGTGGCGAAAGCTGCCTTTGACCAGCTCGCCCGTGGCAAAGCGCTTGCCGCTCATGCGCCGCGCCCAGTCGCCAGCGGAGAACACGCGCATCAGGTCGAACTCGCCCGCCTTGAAGGCTTCCAGCCGGGCGGTGTTGTCGCGGTAAATCTTGACGAGGATGCGGTCGAAATGGCCCGTGCCGCGCCGCACGTTCAGATCGCTCCCCCAGTAAGCGGGGTCGCGCACGTAGGTGATGTCTTTGCCAAAGCGAACGGGGCCGATGCGGTAGGGGCCGCTGCCAATGGGCGGCTCCATCACCACTTCATTGAAGGGCTTGCCCTGGCCCCACTGGCGGCTGAACACGGGCAGCGCGCCCACGGTCAGGGGCAGCTCGCGCGAGGGCTTTTTGAAGCGAAAGCGCACGGTGCGCTCATCCAGCACATCAGCGCCCGCCACATCGGCCATCAAAGTGGCGTAAGCAGGGCGGGCGTGGGGGCCGGTGAGGGTGTCAAAACTGTGCTTGACATCTGCGGCCAGCACCGGGTCGCCGTTGTGAAAGCGCGCCTGCGGCCGCAGGCGGAAAGTGGCCGAAAGGCGGTCGGGCGCCACCTCCACATCTTCGGCCAGCAGGCCGTAGGCGCTGCCCGCTTCGTCCAGCGAGCCGATGAGCAGGGTGTCAAACAGCAAGTCATCCAGATACGCAGGCGCCGTGCCTTTGAGGGTGAAGGGGTTGTATTTATCGAAAGTGGACACGCGAAAGCTGCTGACCAGCCGCAGCTCGCCGCCCTTGGGCGCGTCGGCATTCACGTAGTCGAAATGGGCAAAGCCGGGCGGGTATTTCAGCTCGCCCCACAGGGCGTAGCCGTGGGCGGCGAAGGCGGCGGGGGCGGCCAGCGCGGCAGTCAGAGTCAGCCCCGCGCAGGCCCGTGCAAAGCGGCGGATTCGATACATTCGCGGATTCTGTCTCACACGCACTCACCGGAGTTTTCATTCATGACACAGGGTTTTCTGGCGGGCAAGAAGCTGCTCGTGACCGGCGTTTTGTCCAACCGTTCCATTGCCTACGGCATTGCCCGCGCCTGTCGCGCGCAAGGGGCCGAGCTGGCTTTCAGCTACGTGGGCGAGAAGTTCAAGGGGCGCATCACCGAGTTCGCCGCCGAGTTCGGCAGCAAGCTGGTGTTTGATTGCGACGTGGCCGATGACGCGCAGATTGAGCGCCTGTTCGCCGATCTGGGCGCGGCCTGGGGCCGGTTTGACGGCTTTGTGCACTCCATCGGCTTTGCGCCGCGCGAGGCGATTGCGGGCAATTTTCTGGATGGCCTGTCGCGCGAGGGCTTTCGCATCGCGCACGACATCAGCGCCTACAGCTTTGCCGCCATGGCCAAGGCGGCGCTGCCGTATCTGAACGACCGCTCGGCGTTGCTGACGCTGAGCTATCTGGGTGCGCTGCGCGCCATTCCCAACTACAACACGATGGGGCTGGCCAAGGCCAGTCTGGAAGCGGCGGTGCGCTATCTGGCCGAGGCGCTGGGCCGCACGGCCGATGGCCGCTGCGTGCGCGTGAACGGCATCAGCGCCGGCCCCATCAAGACGCTGGCGGCCAGCGGCATCAAGGACTTTGGCAAGCTGCTGGGCCGCGTGGCCGACGCCGCGCCGCTGCGCCGCAACGTGACGATCGATGACGTGGGCAACGTGGCAGCCTTTTTGCTGAGCGACCTGGCCGCAGGCGTGACGGCCGAAATCACCTACGTGGACGCAGGCTTCAGCCAGACGGCCGGACTGTCGGCGGACATGGTCTGAAGCCCCCTGCTCTTCGGCGCGGGCGGCGGCGCTGCCGAAAAGCTCGGCCATTTCCTGCCCCGGCAAGGCGGCGCCGGCATAGGCCAGCGACGTGATGTCAAAGTCAAACCGGTCCAGCCGCTGCTGGTAGAGGGCGAAATCGACGGCGCGCAGGCTCAGGCGCACGCCGATTTTTTCCAGGTTGCGCTGCCACGCGCCCACCACGCGCGCGCCTGCTTCGCTGCTGTCCAGGTATTCCAGCGCCAGGGGCTGGCCTTGCGCGTTGCGCAGCCAGCCGCTGGCGTCGGGCCGCCAGCCGGCCTCGGCCAGCAGCGCCTGGGCGCGGCGCAGGTTGTGGCGCAGGCCGTGGGGGCCGTCTTCGGGGCGGTCGGTGCGCGGCGGCTCGAAGGCGGCTCCGAAGGCGGCGGCGGGAATTTGGGCGCGCAGCGGCTCCATCAGGGCCAGCTGGGCGGCGTCGGGCAGGCCCTCGGCGGCGCATTCGGTGTTGCCGAACAGGCCCTTGACGCGGTTGTAGCTGCCGTAGAAAAAGCGCCGGTTCATCCACTCATAGTCCAGCGCCAGGCCCAGCGCCTGCCGCACGCGCGCATCTTGCAGGGCCGGGCGGCGGCTGTTGAGCACATAGCTTTGAAAGCCGGTGGGCAGCCGGTGGCGAAAGCTGCCTTTGACCAGCTCGCCCGTGGCAAAGCGCTTGCCGCTCATGCGCCGCGCCCAGTCGCCAGCGGAGAACACGCGCATCAGGTCGAACTCGCCCGCCTTGAAGGCTTCCAGCCGGGCGGTGTTGTCGCGGTAAATCTTGACGAGGATGCGGTCGAAATGGCCCGTGCCGCGCCGCACGTTCAGATCGCTCCCCCAGTAAGCGGGGTCGCGCACGTAGGTGATGTCTTTGCCAAAGCGAACGGGGCCGATGCGGTAGGGGCCGCTGCCAATGGGCGGCTCCATCACCACTTCATTGAAGGGCTTGCCCTGGCCCCACTGGCGGCTGAACACGGGCAGCGCGCCCACGGTCAGGGGCAGCTCGCGCGAGGGCTTTTTGAAGCGAAAGCGCACGGTGCGCTCATCCAGCACATCAGCGCCCGCCACATCGGCCATCAAAGTGGCGTAAGCAGGGCGGGCGTGGGGGCCGGTGAGGGTGTCAAAACTGTGCTTGACATCTGCGGCCAGCACCGGGTCGCCGTTGTGAAAGCGCGCCTGCGGCCGCAGGCGGAAAGTGGCCGAAAGGCGGTCGGGCGCCACCTCCACATCTTCGGCCAGCAGGCCGTAGGCGCTGCCCGCTTCGTCCAGCGAGCCGATGAGCAGGGTGTCAAACAGCAAGTCATCCAGATACGCAGGCGCCGTGCCTTTGAGGGTGAAGGGGTTGTATTTATCGAAAGTGGACACGCGAAAGCTGCTGACCAGCCGCAGCTCGCCGCCCTTGGGCGCGTCGGCATTCACGTAGTCGAAATGGGCAAAGCCGGGCGGGTATTTCAGCTCGCCCCACAGGGCGTAGCCGTGGGCGGCGAAGGCGGCGGGGGCGGCCAGCGCGGCAGTCAGAGTCAGCCCCGCGCAGGCCCGTGCAAAGCGGCGGATTCGATACATTCGCGGATTCTGTCTCACACGCACTCACCGGAGTTTTCATTCATGACACAGGGTTTTCTGGCGGGCAAGAAGCTGCTCGTGACCGGCGTTTTGTCCAACCGTTCCATTGCCTACGGCATTGCCCGCGCCTGTCGCGCGCAAGGGGCCGAGCTGGCTTTCAGCTACGTGGGCGAGAAGTTCAAGGGGCGCATCACCGAGTTCGCCGCCGAGTTCGGCAGCAAGCTGGTGTTTGATTGCGACGTGGCCGATGACGCGCAGATTGAGCGCCTGTTCGCCGATCTGGGCGCGGCCTGGGGCCGGTTTGACGGCTTTGTGCACTCCATCGGCTTTGCGCCGCGCGAGGCGATTGCGGGCAATTTTCTGGATGGCCTGTCGCGCGAGGGCTTTCGCATCGCGCACGACATCAGCGCCTACAGCTTTGCCGCCATGGCCAAGGCGGCGCTGCCGTATCTGAACGACCGCTCGGCGTTGCTGACGCTGAGCTATCTGGGTGCGCTGCGCGCCATTCCCAACTACAACACGATGGGGCTGGCCAAGGCCAGTCTGGAAGCGGCGGTGCGCTATCTGGCCGAGGCGCTGGGCCGCACGGCCGATGGCCGCTGCGTGCGCGTGAACGGCATCAGCGCCGGCCCCATCAAGACGCTGGCGGCCAGCGGCATCAAGGACTTTGGCAAGCTGCTGGGCCGCGTGGCCGACGCCGCGCCGCTGCGCCGCAACGTGACGATCGATGACGTGGGCAACGTGGCAGCCTTTTTGCTGAGCGACCTGGCCGCAGGCGTGACGGCCGAAATCACCTACGTGGACGCAGGCTTCAGCCAGACGGCCGGACTGTCGGCGGACATGGTCTGAAGCCCCCTGCTTTTCAGAACCTGTTCACAGACACGAAAAAAGGGCGCGCGGCGCCCTTTTCTCATGGCAGACGGCGTCTGCCCGAGGCAATCGCTTTGTTACTGCACGATGCGCAGCGCATCCACGTCGATCTCGGTGGTTTCCATCACGTCAGCGTCAACTTCACCCACGATCTCCACCGTGGTGCTGGCCGCAATGGGCTGGCCTTGCGGGAACAGATGGCCGTCAATGTCCACGCGGATTTCGCCCGTGCCGTCGGAGAAGATGTATTTGTCGCCGCGTAGCTGGCGCACGATCTTGCCGCGCAGGGTCACATGCTGGTCATCCACGGGGTGGGCCAGAATGGCCTGCACGCTGGCAGGCGCAGGGGTCGAGCCAGGGCCGGCGTACTGGGCGAAGGAAGCGGCAGCAGCGGCCATCAGGGCCAAGGCGAGAGCGGTTTTTTTCATGGCGTCTCTGAAAAAAGTGGAGAGAAAGGCGCGCATTCTGGCGGCCTGCCGCGCGGCGGCGCGGGCGCTGCCATCTAAATTGAGCGTTTAATGGGTGTATCAGAAAGCAGGGGGCGCGCTTGACGCACCCCCGCTTTCTTTCTGCCGCTGCCGCCGGTTTGCGCGCTGACCTCCGGCTTTCAATTCCCTGGCCTCCAATTCCGCCTGGGCATTGGGGGCAAGAGCGGCTTGATACAGTCGCCGCTTTTTCCGCTTCTTCTTACTGCAAGACAAAGGCATTTGCACATGGCACGCATGGTTCACTGCATCAAGCTCGGCAAAGAGGCCGAGGGACTGGACTTTCCGCCCTATCCGGGCGAGCTGGGCAAGCGCATCTGGGAAAGCGTGAGCAAGCAGGCTTGGCAAGACTGGCTGCGCCACCAGACCATGCTCGTGAATGAAAACCGCCTGAACATGGCCGACCAGCGCGCCCGCGAATACCTCAAGCGCCAGATGGAGGCGCACTTCTTCGGCGCGGGCGCCGATCAGGCCGCAGGCTACGTGCCGCCCACCCAGTAAGCGCCCAAAGAGCGCTCCGGGAGCATCCGCCAGAAAGGGCGACCGCGCGAAGCGGTTGCCCTTTTGCTTTTTTGCGCTGCCTTCGCGCTGCCGGGGGCGCTTTCAGCCGCTGGCGGCGGGCGGGCGCTCCAGCCGCCACTGCGTCAGGCGGCCATGGACGAATTCCGCCGTCACGCTGGAGCCGCCGCCATCGCGCCAGCGCCAGGCTTCGGCCTGCGGCTGGCTGGCTGGCTCCACGCGTTCGCCCAGCGCGCCCGTCATGGCCACCACATGCAGCAGCGGCAGGCGCGGGCGCAGGCGGGCGTTGAGCATCACGGCGCTGTCCACATAGCCCAGGGGCCGCGCGGCGGCGCGGCGCATCACCGCCAGCAGCCGCGTGCAGTGCAGCAGCGCCCACAGCACCACGCCGCTGGCCGCCAGCGCCAGGGCTGGCCAGCCGCCCTTGAGCCAGGCCGCAGACAGCAAACCCAGCAAGGCCAGGGGCACAAGCAGGCGCGCGGCGTTCATGCCTTGCGGACCGCTCAATGCCCGCCGTGCGCGGCGGCGGAGGTCATCAGCCGGTCCACCAGGGCGATGGCCAGCGCCGACAGCAAAAAGGTGAGGTGTATGCCTGTTTGCGCGATCAGCATGCGGTCGGAATAGTTGTCGGCGTTGATGAAGGTTTTGAGCAGGTGGATGGAGCTGATGCCGATGATGGACAGCGCCAGCTTCACCTTCAGCACGCTCGCGTTCACATGGCTGAGCCATTCCGGCTGGTCGGGGTGGTCCTCCAGGTTCAGGCGGCTGACAAAGGTCTCGAAGCCGCCGACGATCACCATGATCAGCAGGTTGGAAATCATCACCACGTCAATCAGCGCCAGCACCACCAGCATGATGACCGTCTCATTCAGCGCCGCCACGGGCGCGCCGCTCTTGTAGCCAATGCTCTCCACCAGCGCCTGCAAGGCATGCTTGTTGCCAAAGGCCGCTTCCACCAGATGCCACAGCTCCATCAGAAAGTGCGCCACATAAACGCCTTGCGCCACGATCAGCCCCAGATACAGCGGCAATTGCAGCCAGCGGCTGGCAAAAATCAGGGCGGGCAGAGGCCGCAGGCGCGGCGGCGAGAGATCGGCTTGATTCATGACGGGGCGTGAAGAAAAAAGCGGCGGATTTTAAAAATCTTGCCCACAGTCTGCTTCCCGGTCAGGCGCTGGCTGGCCAGCCTTGGCGGTCTTGGCCTCAGAACCTGTTCAAAGCCAGCATTCAGAGGCTTCCACAAGAGTGTTTTGCTCTTACAAGAGGAGCAAATTTGAGGCCATGAAAACGTGGCTTGCGCGCTTTTCACTAAGACCTCATGCTATTGAACAAGGAGCTAATCAAGGCGTGAAGTCCGCTTGCCCCGAAAGCATGAGCGGGCGGCGCTGCTGTAGCCAGCTTCAAACAAGACGCCCGCGCGGCCTGCCAGCCTGCGCGGGCGTTTTGCGCGCTGCAGCGCTCAGTCGCGGTCGGTCTTGCTCAGATCCACTTCCTTGAGCGTAATCAGGCGCGTGCGGTAGCGCAGCTTGTGATAGACGAGAAAGCCGAAGAACACGGGCAGCCCCATGTAGGTGACCAGCAGGCGCTCCCAGTCGAAATCGCCGTCCAGTATCAGCTTGGTGTCTTGCCCGATGATGACCAGCACGCACAGCGCCAGCGCCAGCAGCGGGCCGAAGGGAAACCATTTGGCGCGGTAGCGCAGCCCGGAAAGCGGCCTGCCTTGCGCCACCCAGGCGCGGCGGAAGCGGTAGTGGCTGATGGCGATGCCCACCCAGGCAATAAAGCCCGTCAGGCCCGAGGCGGCCAGCACGTACTGGTAAGCCGCGTCGTTGCCCAGTTGCAGCATGTAAACGCCCAGCACCAGCGCGCCCGTGGCCAGCAGGGCGGGCATGGGCACGCCGCGAGCATCCACCTTGCCGAAGGCGGGCCAGGCCAGGCCGCTGCGCCCCATGGCGTAGAGCATGCGCGTGGAGGCATACATGCCCGAATTGCCCGCCGAGAGAATGGAGGTGAGGATGACGGCATTCATGGCCGCCGCCGCAAAGGCCAGCCCGGCGCGCTCGAATACCAGCGTGAAAGGCGATTTGGAGATTTCATCCACGTCCGCGCCCAGCAATTCGGGGCTGGTATAGGGAATAATGAGGCCGATAATGGCGATGGCGAGAATATAGAAAATCAGGATACGCCAGAAAACCTGGTCAATGGCGCGGGGAATGTTTTTTTCCGGCTCCTCTGATTCGCCTGCGGTAATGCCAATCAGCTCCGTGCCCTGGAATGAAAAGCCCGCCACCAGAAAAACCCCCAGCGTGGTCAGGAACTGCCCGCCCAGGCTGCCGCCCAGAAAAGGCGCGTCGCCCATGCTGAAGTTTTTCAGCCCGATATATTGGCCGCCCATGATGCCGAAAATGGTGAGCACGCCGATGCCGAGAAAAATAATGACGGTGACCACCTTGATGAGCGCCATCCAGTATTCGGTTTCGCCATACACGCGCACCGAGGCCATGTTGAGCAGAAAAATCATGCATAAAAACAGCAGGCTCCAGCCCCAGGCGGGCATGAAGTTGCGCAGCGGCTCCCAGTAGCTGATGACGACGGCGGCCACGCTCACGTCCACCGCCGCCGTGATCACCCAGTTGAACCAGTAATTCCAGCCCAGCGCGAAGCCCAGCGAAGGATCGACAAAGCGCGTGGCGTACGTGCTGAAGGAGCCGGAAACGGGCATGAACGTGGCCATTTCGCCCAGCGACGTCATGAAGAAATAGACCATGAGGCCAATGGCGGCGTAAGCCACCAGCGCCCCGCCCGGCCCGGCGCTGTGAATGGCCGAGCCGCTGGCCATGAACAGGCCCGTGCCAATGCAGCCGCCAATGGCGATCATGGAAAGATGCCGCGCCTTGAGGCGGCGCTGGATATGGTGGACAGCAGTGTCTGACATGAATGTGAATGCTGAAAACGAAAACCGCAATTGTGCGTGAGGCCGCGCGCCAAGGCGCGGCGGCAGGGGTTGCCGCAGGCGGCGGCGCGCGGCGCAGGCGATCCAACCCCCGGTTGGATGGTTATGTGAAAAATATCGTTTCGGGCGCGGCGCAAATGTGGTTTGATACGCGCCTTCGCTGAAGCGGCGCGGCCCGCGCCGGTTTTCCCTATTCCGACAGGAGCAAATGAAATGAAAAAGCAACTGGCATGGCTGGGCGCCGCCGTTCTGGCGCTGGCTTGCACGCAGGCGCTGGCCGACCGGCTGGAAGATATTCAGAAAAAAGGCGTGCTGAAAGTGGCCTCTTTTGACAGCAATCCGCCTTTTGGCTTTGTGGATGCCAAATCCAAGAAAATCGAAGGGCTGGATGTGGACTTTGCCCAGGCGCTGGCCGACAAGCTGAAAGTCAAGCTGGAAGTGATTCCCACCAACCCGGCCAACCGCGTGCCGCTGCTGGTTTCGGGCAAGGTGGATTTGGTAGTGGCCAATTTCACCATTTCGGAAGAGCGCGCCAAGCAGGTGGATTTCAGCATTCCCTATTTCGCTTCGGGTCAGCAATTCATCATCAAGCAAGGCACGGCGCTGGAAAAACCCGAAGACCTGAACAAGCTGCGCGTGGGCGTGGACAAAGGCACCGTGAATGAGGGCGTGATTCGCAGCCAGTTTCCCGGCGCCACGGTGGTGGCGTATGACGACACGCCTTTTGCCTTTGCCGCCCTGCGCAACGGCAATGTGCAGGCCATCACGCAAGACGGCCCCAAGCTCATCGGCCTGCTGGCCAACGTGCCCGATCGCGACAAATACGTGATTCCGCCATTCACGGTGTCTGAAGACCTGATTGGCATTGGCATTCCCAAAGGCGAGGCGGCGCTCAAGAAAGTGGTGGACGAGGCCCTGCTGGAGCTGGAAAAAAGCGGCAAGGCCGAGCAGATTTACAACGCCTGGTTCGGCCCCGACACAAAAACGCCGCTCAAGCGCCTCTATAAAATCGGCCAGGAAAAACCGCAGGCCAAATAAAACCGTGTTTTGTAACGCCCTGTTTTGAAAAGGGCGCGGCCCGGCCCGAAACCCTGCCGTCGGTAAAAGGCAGGGTTTTTCTTTTTTGCAAATGAGCAATGGCACATGGCGATGAATGTTTTTGGCGAACTGCTCGCGCCCCAATATCTGGGCTGGCTGTGGCACGGCTTTTGGGTGACCATCGGCCTGTCGCTGTGCGTGTGCGTGGCCGCCACGCTGGGCGGCTTTGCGCTGTGCGTGGCGCGCCTGCAAGGGCGCGGCGTGGTGCAGTGGGCGGCGCGCGTTTATCTCTCGGTGTTTCGCAACACGCCTTTGCTGGTTCAGCTGTTTTTCTGGTATTTCGGCGCGAGCGCCTTTTTGCCTGAAGGCTTTTTGCCCTGGCTGAACACGCCCCGGCAGATTGAAGTGGCCGGGCTTGCGCTGCGCTGGCCTTCGTTTGAGTTCATTGCCGGTTTTTTCGGGCTGACGCTGTTTACGGCGGCTTTCATTGCCGAAGAATTCCGCGCGGGCGTGCAGGGCGTGGGCGCCGGCCAGCGCGCCGCCGCCGCCGCGCTGGGCCTGACGCCTCTGCAAGCGTGGCGCCACGTCATCTTGCCGCAGGCGCTGCACAACGCCTTCTCGCCCCTGGTGGGCCAGTACATGAACGCGGTGAAAAACAGTTCGCTGACGATGGCCATCGGCCTGGCCGAGCTGTCTTACGCCTCGCGGCAGGTGGAGACGCAAACGTTCAAGACCTTTCAGGCGTTCGGCATTGCCACGCTGCTGTATCTGCTGCTGATTGCCGCAATGGAAGCGGCCTCGCAGCTGTGGCAGCGGCGCGGGCGTTTTCGCCGCGCGGGGCGTGAAGCGGTGAAGGCGGCGGCATGAATTTTTCCGTCGTCTGGGACAACCTGCCTTACCTGCTGCTGGGCGCCTGGCCCGATGGCCCGCTGGGCGGCGCGGCGCTGACGCTGGCGCTGAGCCTGGCTTCGGGCGCGGCTTCGGCCCTGCTGGGGCTGGCGCTGGGCATTGCGCTGGCCATGCTGCGCCAGCGCGCGCTGCGCGCCGCGCTGCTGGGTGCGCTGGCGTTTTTGCGCGCCATTCCGGTGCTCATGCTCATCTTCTGGGTTTACTTTTTGCTGCCCATCGCCTTCGGGCTGGATGTGCCGGAGCTGCTGACCGTGGTGCTGGCGCTTTCGCTGGTGGGCGGCGCGTATCTGGCGCATTCGGTGTACGCGGGCATCAGCAGCTTGCCGCCCGGCCAGATGCAGGCTGCGCTGGCGCTGGGCATGACGCGCTGGCAGGCCATGCGCCGCGTGGTGCTGCCGCAGGCGCTGCCGATGATGCTGCCCTCCTTTGTCAATCAATGGATTGCGCTCATCAAGGACACCTCGCTGGCTTACGTGATTGGCGTGGGCGAGCTGTCTTTCGTGGCCACGCAGGTGAACAACCGCGTGATGGTCTATCCCGCCGAAATCTTTCTGGCCGTGGCCGTGCTGTATTACCTGATGTGCGCCAGCCTGGATGTGGCATCAGGCTGGCTGCTCAAGCGCCAGCCCGCGCGCGCCTGGCAGGAGCCGCAAGCAGACTGACTGCGGCAGGTTTTCAAGGCCAAATCGCCCGCAAGTCCTGGTGGAATGGGCGCAGGATGCTCTCTTTTTGGGAGCATGCGGCGCGCCTTTCGCGGTTGCGCCGGTTGTGCTCAGTCGCGCGTGGCGCGGCGCTGGATGGCGTCAAGGTAGGCGTTGCCGTCGAAAGGGCGGCCGCTGGATTGGGCATCGGCCAGCATCTGGCCGAGAAAGGCCATGACTTCGTGGTGGGCGCGGTGCAAATCGCCCTGCCGGGAGGCGAGCTGCTCAACGGCGTGGCGAATGCCCCGGGGCTGGTCGATGCTGCATTGCTCGCTGATGGACAGGTGCATGGCCAGGTGCAGGAAGGGGTTGGCCTGGCCGTCCAGCTCCGGGTAGGCGCGGGCGATGGCGCTGGCTTCGTCGGCAAAGTCGGCGTGGTATTCGGGGTGTTCGGCAATCCAGTCAGCGGCCAGGGTTTCGATGGGCTGCATGGGCTGGCCCGCGCGGCGCTTGGCCCACGCGCGGCAGAAGAAGCGGCGCACTTCGGCAGGAGAGGGGGTGAACATGGCGGCGGCGCAGGTATTTCAGGCCAGCGTCTGCTGCATGGCGTGTTGCAGGTCGCCCTGCAAATCAGCCGTGTCTTCCAGGCCAATGGCAAAGCGCACCAGCGTGCCGCGCGCCAGATGCGCGGGCCAGTCATGGCGCATGGTTTGCAGCTCATACGGCATGACCAGGCTGAACGGGCCGCCCCAGGAGTAGCCAATGCGAAACAGGCGCAGCGCATCGCAAAAGGCATCGACTTGTTCGCGGCTGAATTTCTCATCTATCACCACGCTGAACAAGCTGGCGGCTGCCCCCTGGCCTGCCGCATCAGCCGCGCCGCAGACGGCTTGCCAGTGCGCATGGCCGGGTGAAGCGGGCAGCGCGGGGTGCAGCACTTGCGCGAAAGGGGCCTGGCGCGCGGCCCATTCGGCCAGGCGGCGGGCGCTGCGGTCGGCGGCGGCGTAGCGCAAAGGCAGGGTGGGCAGGGCGCGCAGCACGGCTTCGGCGTCGTTGCCGCCCACGCCCAGGCCCAGGCGCATGTGGCAGAGCTTGAGCTTGCGGTGCAGGGCCGCATCGCGCGTGACCACGCTGCCCATGAGCACGTCGCCGCCGCCGCTGGGGTATTTGGTGAGCGCCTGCACGGAAATGTCCACCGCCAGCCCGCGCCCGTCCAGATTGAAGGGGTTGAAGGCCAGGCCCGCGCCCCAGGTGTTGTCCAGCGCGCTGAGCACGCCCAGCTCGCGGCACAGGCGCGCCTGCGCCAGCAAGTCAGGAAATTCCAGCGTGACGGAGCCGGCCGCTTCCAGCCAGACCAGGCGCGTGCGGGGCGTGACGCGATCGGCCAAGTCGGCCGGCTTCATGGGGTCATACACCTGATGGGTGATGCCGAACTGGCGCAGCTCGCCAGCGGCCAGGTCTTTGCCGGGGCCGTAGGCGTTGTCGGGTAGCAGCACTTCATCGCCCGTTTTGAGCAGGCCCAGATTCACCAGCGCCAGCGCAGCCAGACCGCTGGGCGCCAGCAGGCATTGCAGGCCGCCTTCCAGCGTGGCGATGCGCTCTTCGAGCGTGAACGTGGTGGGCGTGCCGTGCAGGCCGTAGGTGTAGGCGCTTTTGTCCATCCACTGGCGTTCGCGCATGGCCGCCACGTTGGGAAAGAACACGGTGGACGCCTTATGCACCGCTGGCTGCGGAGCCTCGAATTCCGCAGGCGGAACGTAGGGGTGGTGTATGAGCCGGGTGGACGAAGCGCGCGGCGCGGATGCGGCTGGATCGGCGGAAGTTGTTGCAGTGTGTGGCATGAGCGCGATAGTAGTGCCTGGCCTGACAATGGCCGCTTTTGCAATGGCTTCCAGCGCAGACCCGCCCATGAGCACCGTTACCCTCTATCACAACCCCCGTTGCAGCACGTCGCGCCATGCGCTGGAGCTGCTGAAGGCGCGCGGCATCGAACCCGTCGTCATCGAATACCTGAAGAATCCGCCCACGGCGGATGAGCTGCGCCGCATCGCCGCCGCCACGGGCCAGCCGCTGCGCGCCCTGATTCGCACCAAGCAGCCTGAGTACCTGGAGCAAGGGCTGGATAACCCCGCGCTGACGGACGATGAGCTGCTGGCCGCAATGGTGGCCACGCCCGTGCTGATCAACCGCCCTATCGTGGTCACGGGAAAAGGCGCCCGCCTGGGAAGGCCGCTGCAAGCCATTGAGCAAGTGCTTTGAGCCAGGCCGCCGCGCTTGAACCTGGCCTGGACTCAATGCCCTGGTTCAAGGCCCAAACCGGCCTCAAGTCCTAGTGGAATGGGCGCAGCTCGCTATTCTTTTCATAGTGATCCGCCAGCCGGGCCGCTGGCAGGCGCAAAAAAAATCGCCCGGCGCTACTGCCGGGCGATTTCGAATGCTGGTAGGCGCGATTGGACTCGAACCAACGACCCCCACCATGTCAAGGTGGTGCTCTAACCAGCTGAGCTACGCGCCTTCGTTGTGAACGAAGCGGCGGATTCTAGCAGTAAAAAAGCAGGCTTTTCTCTGGCGCTTGCGGCCTGCATCGGCGCGGCTAGCGCCTTTTGGCGCTGCGCACGCCGGGCACCTGCCGCACGGCGCGCAAGGCGTCGGCCAGATTCAGCGTGCTGCTCACTTCCACGGTGAAGGTCATCCAGGCCGCGCCTTTGGCAGATTGGGTTTGCACGCCGGTCACGTTGATTTTTTCGCGCGCCAGCACGTCGGAAATGTCGCGCAGCAGGCCCTGCCGGTCTTGCGCTTCCACCGAAATATCAACGGGGTAAGCAGCTTGTGCGCCAACGCCCCAGGCCACTTCGATGATGCGGTCCGGCTCGCGCACGATGAGGTCTTGCAAATTGGGGCAGCTCTTGCGGTGCACGCTCACGCCCTTGCCGCGCGTGACGTAGCCCGCAATGGCATCAGGCGGCGCGGGCTTGCAGCAGCGCGCCATCTGGGTCAGCAAGGAATCCAGCCCCACCACCAGCACGCCGCCTTTGCCCGCCGTGGCGCGGCTGGGCTTGCGCAGCAGCACCTGCCCTTCGGGCGGGGGCGGCGGCTCCGGCTCTGCGGGGCGCAAGGCGGCTTCGATGGTGCGCAGCGAAAGCTCGTCTTTGCCCACGGTTTCAAACAGCGCGTCGGGCGTTTTGTAGCCCAGCGAAACGGCCAGCTCTTCCAGCGCCAGGCTGGTCCGGCCTTCGCGCTGGAGGAGCTTTTCCACCATTTCGCGGCCACGAGCGATGGTTTCGCGCGTGTGCTGCGCGTTGAACCAGGCGCGCACTTTGGCGCGGGCGCGCGAGCTGGCGATGTAGTTCAGCTCGGGGTTGAGCCAGTCGCGCGAGGGGCCGCCTTCCTTGGCAGCGGTGATTTCCACCGTCTGGCCGTTTTTCAGCGGGGTGTTGAGCGCCACCATCACGCCATCCACGCGCGCGCCCCGGCAGCGGTGGCCCAGCTCGGTGTGCAGGGCGTAGGCAAAGTCCACGGGCGTGGCGCCGCTGGGCAGGTCAATCAGGCGCGCGTCTGGCGTGAAAACGTAGATGCGGTCGTCAAACAAGGCCTGCGATGCCGTGGCGTCCGAAAGGTCATGCTCCCAGGCCAGCAACTGGCGCAGCACGGCAATCTTGGCGTCATAGGCGCTGGCGGCGCTCACGCCCGCGTAGCCTTTCACGCCCGCTTCCTTGTAGGCCCAGTGCGCGGCCACGCCGTTTTCGGCGTGCTCGTGCATGGCGCGCGTGCGGATTTGCACTTCCCAGGGCTTGCCGTCCGCGTCGCGCACCACCGTGTGCAGCGACTGGTAGCCATTGACTTTGGGCTTGGCGATGTAGTCGTCAAACTCGCCCGGCACGGGCGTGTAGTGCTCATTCACCCAGGCCAGCGCGGCATAGCAGTCCTGCACCGTAGGCACGATCACGCGCAGCGCGCGCACGTCGTAGATGTGGGCGAAATCCAGCTTCTTGCCGCGCATCTTGCGCACGATGCTGTAGATGTGCTTGGGCCGCCCCGACACCTCGGCATCCATGCCCAGCGCGCGCAGCGCCTTTTCAATATAGGCGCGGCGCTCTTCCAGCGCGGCTTCGCGCTCGGCGCGGCGCTCTTCCAGCATGTTGGCAATGTGCCGGTACACCTGCGGTTCCTGCGCGCGAAAGACCAGGTCTTCCATTTCCCACTTGATCTGCCAGATGCCCAGCCGGTTGGCCAGCGGCGCGAAAACCTCGTGCGACTCGCGCAGCAGCGCCGGCGGCAAGGCGCGCCGCTGGGCGGCAAACCAGCGCAGTGTTTGCAGGCGCGAAGCCAGCCGCAGCAGCACCACGCGCAAATCGCGGCTGAAAGCCAGCAGCATCTTGCGCACGTTTTCCGTCTGCTGGCGCGCGCGCTCCGGCGTGGAAAGCTCCTCGCGCCCCATGCGCGAGAGGCGCTGCGCGCGCTCCAGCCGCACCGCCTCATGCGCCAGCCGTGCAAATTCGGGGCCAAACGCCTTGCCAATGATTTCTTCGGGGCGGTTGAGCTGCTCGCTGGCATACACCAGATAGGCCGCCGCCTGTATTTCTTCGGAGCTGCCAATGTCGGCCAGGATTTTGGCCACGCCATCGGCATGCGCCAGCGCGTTTTCGCCTGAGTGAAAAGACTCGCTGCTGATCAGCGGCGCGGCAAAACTGCGCGCGCGCACCAGAAGCGGCGGCGCGCTGGCGTCAGCCTGGCCGGCCGCTGAAGGCGGATCCGCAGAGTCGATGGCAGAAGAAGAAAGCTGCGCTGGCGTCGTCATTCCTCCATCGTAAACGCCGCGCCTTGCTCTCATTCAGACTTTGCTCAAGCAGCGTGCCTATGCGTATCGCTATCGCGCATCAGTGCATTGCACTGATGCGCTGGCGCGGTGGATGCAACACTGCAAAACCCATCTTCCTCCCTCTGTTGCTGTGCTAGGGCTTGTTGAGTCCCCCCTCTCGTACTGCAATACCGCAATGGAAAGAGGAGCATCAAGCGACAAGCAGTGGGCACAGATGGCCTCGCACTACCTGGGCAAGCCTGGCGATGCAGGGCCAAGAGGCGCGAACAAGCGCTTGGTTTGCAGAGGCCGTGCCGTGGATCGTGCGCACAGGCAGCCCCTGGCGCGACTTGCTCGAAGAATTTGGCAAATGCAACGCCGTCTTCAAGTGCTTTCGCGAATGAGCTGGGCAATCTGGTTAATTTCGTGCTGATCTCATTGAAAACTTCTTTGACAAGCTCAACGTGTTCAAACGCCTTGTGCCATGCACGGAGACAAGACCGACGCCAGCTTCAAAGCTGCGATTTATCCAGCTTCGGCTGTAATTTAGTCTCGGTAATTCTCAACAGGTCCTAGGACGCCATGCTATTGATAACAGAGCAAAATAAGGTGCCCTGCTGGCAGCCGTCCTGCGACCTGTACATTGGCACGGCCTGGCCGTTTTGGCTGCCCTGGCGGCCTGGGGCGCGAGCGGGTTGCTGACGGGGCGCATCCTCCACCCTCTTTCTCCTGGAGTCTGTTCACGGCCTGCTCGAGAGCGCGCAAGGGTGGACTCGGGCAAGCCTGCGGCGCTGCGGATTTACCGGGCTACTGAAGGGTGCAAATGGGCCGCAGATCCAATCCGCAGCCCCTCGGGCCAGACTTCGAATAGCTTCTTGCGCGGGCGCTTTTCGCTCATGATTTACGCGTTTCACGCATTCATCTTCCACGTCATTCATAAAGAGAAAGGAAACTGGTATGAAACTGATTCTTCTGGGCGCGCCCGGCGCGGGCAAAGGCACGCAGGCGGCGTTTATCTGCCGCCAATATGGCATTCCGCAAATTTCGACGGGCGACATGCTGCGCGCCGCCGTCAAGGCCGGCACGCCCCTGGGGCAGCAGGCCAAGGCCGTGATGGAAGCGGGCCAGCTGGTCAGCGACGATCTCATCATCAACCTGGTCAAAGAGCGCATTGCCCAGCCCGACTGCGAGGCCGGCTTTTTGTTCGACGGCTTTCCCCGCACTATTGCGCAGGCCGAGGCCCTGAAGCAAGCGGGCGTCAAACTCGATTACGTGCTTGAAATCGATGTACCTTTCGAGGCCATCGTGGAGCGCATGAGCGGCCGCCGCAGCCACCCGGCCAGCGGGCGCACCTATCACGTCAAGTTCAATCCGCCCAAAGAGCAAGACAAGGACGACGTGACCGGCGAGCCGCTGGTGCAGCGCGACGACGACCGCGAGGAAACCGTGAAAAAACGCCTGGACGTGTACAGCCAGCAAACCCGCCCGCTGGTGGACTACTACGGCAACTGGGCCAAGGCCGACCCCGCCGCTGCGCCCAAATACCGCACCATCAGCGGCCTGGGCACGGTGGAGGAAATCACCGCCCGCGCCCTGGCGGCGCTGGCGGGCTGATCCGCCGCCGCCCTGTTTCAGGCGTTTCAAAAGCCAGCGCGTCAGCGCTGGCTTTTTGCTTTATGGCGGCGCCTTGGCTGCTTTGGAGCCGGCTTGCATATTCCAGAAAGCTGATTAAAAATACAGGCGTCACTGGATATCGAAACAGTCTTTTTATCCGCCACCGCCATCATGACCCGCAAGCTCACGGACCGCCAGCGGCAGATTCTGGATCTGATCAAAACCATCATTGCCGAAACAGGCGCCCCGCCCACGCGGGCGGAAATATCAACGGCGCTTGGCTTCAAGTCGGCCAATGCCGCGCAGGAGCACCTGCAAGCGCTGGCGCAGAAAGGCATGATTGATCTGGTCAGCGGCGCCTCGCGCGGCATCCGCCTGCGCGGAGAAGCCAAACTGATGGTGGTGGATACCTCGCAACTGCCGCCCGAACACCTGGCGCTGCCGCTGATCGGGCGCGTGGCAGCCGGCTCGCCCATCCTGGCGCAAGAGCATGTGGACCAGACCTACCACATTGAAGCGCACCTGTTTTCGCGCAAGCCCGACTATCTGCTGCGCGTGCGCGGCATGTCCATGCGCGACGCGGGCATCATCGACGGCGACTTGCTGGCCGTGCAAAGCACCCGCGAGGCCTACAACGGCCAGATCGTTGTCGCCCGCTTGGGCGATGACGTGACCGTCAAGCGTTTTCACCGCAATGGCGACGTGATCGAGCTGCATCCTGAAAACCCCGACTACCCCACCATCACCGTGCGCCCCGGCGAGCCTTTCGTCATCGAGGGCCTGGCCGTCGGCCTGATCCGCAACAGCATGCTGGTGTGAGCGCCCACGCCCGCCAGCGTACGCCCGCGCCCCGTCAGGCCGCAACGGTTTTTCACGCGTGAAACGCGCCATCGGCGGGTGGCTTGCTACAAAAGAAGGGGCAAATTCAAGAGGCCGAAAGTGGCGTTTGCGCCCGTTTCTCCTGGAGATCATGCTCCGAATAACGGAGCAAACCCATGCCTCAAGGCAACGCACTGCGGGCGCAGCGGGCGCAGCGGGCGCAGCGGGCGCAGCGGGCGCAGCGGGCGCAGCGGGCGCAGCGGGCGCAGCGGGCGCAGCGGGCGCGTGAAGGGCAGAGCAGGGCGGCGGATCGGTGCGCGCAAAGCTCTGAGAACCTGTTCAAAGTCTGTCTTCGGGTGCTGAAAGCGTGGCCTTTAGGCGGCCTGCGGCGTTGCCAATCCTTCCAATCCTTGATGGGCAGCAATTGAACAGTCAGGCTGATCTGTGGCTTGCGCTTTGTAGTCCATCCCGGTTCTCGCTTTCGCCCCTCATGGCCAGACGCTGAACAGGTTCTGATGAATCGGTGGATGAACGCCGCCTCATCCGCATTGCCAGTCTGAATCAAACCATATTCCCCGGCAAAGCAGAAAATGCTTGCCCAATAAAACCATGCGCCGCCGTGAATGGGGTGTTGCATGACCATTCGCAATATTCAGGCAGCACGAAAAATAATCAGCGCCCTTGCCGGTAAAACCCGCCACTGCGCAAGATACAAGCGGTGAAACGCCGAGAATGACGTTGAATACGCTGGAGCGGCAATGTGAATTGCATTGGCATATGTCGCCAAAATCATGTGGGCGCAATCAATTTCACGCGCCGCAGCGCTTTGAATGCAAAATGAAATCACGCCAGGCGCATGAGCGGCTGCTGATTGGATTGCGTCTTTGCAAATTTGCAATGGCACTTGATTGAACATTTGCTGCCCGGCGGGACGGGCCAAGCGGGAAAAGCCGCCGCCAATAATGATTGGTTTGTCGATGCAGCGCCTTATCGATACCGTGCAATATCGCGCGGTGGTGCGTGTTTAAAGCCTTGGCCAGGATGCCAGCAGCGGAAGGCCATGCTGAATGCAGCGATCGCGCGGGCGCCCGCGCAGTGCGGGGTAAAAAATCAGGATGGCCGGGCGATTGCGACGTGCTGGGCAAGGCAGTTGGCTAGCCTTTTGGGCACCATGCCCTCTTTCTATTTTCCATTTCCCATGTGGCGGCCTTGTCTGTTTTCTAGAGACAGGCGGTGAAAAGCAGCGCTTGGTCCCGCGCTCGCGCCGGAAGCGGCCTTGCGTGGGCGCTTCGGGCAGGCGGATGGATTCTGGCGGCGGCGCGCCATGCGTCAGTCAGGCTTTGAAGCTCCCGGCCCGTTTGTGAATAGACGCCTACAAATGCAGGATGCTCTCAAAAAAAGAGCGAATTTATGAGGGCATAAAACGGCATCTGCGCTGACTCCACTAGGACCTCATGCTATCGATTAAGGAGCTATATATGTCAGGAAGCCTGCTTTGCGCTCGGCTGTAAGGGCGCAGGGGTGGACCGGGATGGTTTGCAAGAACCACGCCCGGGGCTGCGCTTTTCGCGCCCACGGATGAACGGTTCCGGGGGCAGTTTGTGCCAGGCCTAGGCGCTGTAGGGCGCAAACCAGCTGCGGTTTTCGTCTGCTTGCAGCGCGCGGCCCACGAAGGGGAAGGCGCGTTGCGGGCATTGGGCGCGATCGCACACTTTGCAGCCCATGCCGATGGGGGTGGCTGCGCCGGGGTCGTTCAGGTCCAGCCCCTGGGCATAGACCAGCTGGTGCGCGTGCCGGATGTCGCAGCCCAGGCCGATGGAAAACTGTTTGCGCGGCTGCCCCCAGCCGGGGCGGCCATGCGAGACGGCGCGCGCAATCCACAGGTAGGCGCGCCCGTCGGGCATGACGGCCACTTGCCGCAGGATGCGGTCTGGCTGGCCGAAGGCTTCGTAGACGTTCCACAGCGGGCAGGCGCCACCGGTGCGCGAGAAGTGAAAGTGCGTGGCCGATTGGCGCTTGGAGATGTTGCCCGCCTTGTCCACCCGCACGAAGAAGAAGGGCACGCCGGGCGCGCCCGGCCTTTGCAGCGTGCTGAGCCGGTGGCAGACGGTTTCAAAGCCCACGTCAAAGCGCTGGCCCAGCAGGTCGATGTCGTAGCGCAAGGCTTGCGCCGCTTGCAGGAAGTCGGCATACGGCAGCAGCAGCGCGCCGGCCACGTAGTTGGCCAGGCCAATGCGGGCGAGGCGGCGCGCGGCGGCGTCGTGCGCGAGGGAGGGTGCGTCAATTTGCGCGTCGATGGCTTCGCCCAGCTCCAGCAAGGCCAGTTGCGTGCCCATCTGGAAGGCTTGCTGGCTGGGGGTGAGCGCCGCTGCGATGAAGAGCGTGCGCGTGGCCGGTTCGTAGCGGCGCTTGTCTGCTTGCGCGCCTTCGGCGTGGCGCACGTGCACGCCGTGCTGCTGTTGCAGGCGCTGCCGTAGCCAGGCGGCGAGCGCGCCGCCGCGCACCGGAGCTTGGGTCTGGCTCTGGGCTTGATGGGCCAGCGCTTCGGCGGCGCGGTCCAGCGCGTCGAAGTGGTTTTGGTGCGCGAAGAAGAAATCACGCACAGCCTCGAAGGGCAGGGCGCGCGGCAGCGTGCCGCCGCTGCGTTCGTCGCCCAGGCGCAGCGCCAGCGCTTCCAGGCGCTCGGCGGCTTCGGCATTGCGGCGGTGCAGCGCCAGCACGGCGCGCGCCAGCGCGGGCATTTGCGCGGCAACTTCCCGCAGCTCGGGCAGGGAGATGGCCTCGGGCGCGTCTGCCAGCGCTTCGCGCAGGGCGGCGACCAGGCGCGCCTCGCCGTCTTCGGAGAACTGCTGCACGTCCACGCCCAGCGTCTGGCTGATTTTGAGCAGCACGGACACGGTGAGCGGGCGCTGGTTTTGCTCGATCTGGTTCAGGTAGCTGGGCGAGATGCCCAGCGTGTGCGCCAGGGCTGTTTGCGACAGGCCGCGCTCGGCGCGCAGACGGCGCAGCTTCAGGCCCATGAAGGTTTTTTTCATGGCCCGGATGATGCGCCATGCGGAGCGGCGAGCATTCGCAATATTCGCAAAAGGCCCGGAATTTTCACGCAACCATTCGCCATTTCAGTGCTTTTGCAGCGCGGCTGTTTTGCGTAAATTGCGAGTGATGACGAGAGATGAGCAGACGGCGATTTCGAGCGCCGAACTTCAGGAGCTGGTGCTGCCGGGCATGGCCAACCACCACGGCACCTTGTTTGCGGGCCTGGGCCTGCAACTGATGGCCAAGGCGGCTTTCATGGCCGCGCGCAAGCTGGCGCGGCGCGAGGTGGTGATGGCGGGCGCGTCGGGCATTGATTTCATGCGCCCCATTCCCGTGGGCCGCACGCTGGCGCTGCGCGCCTGGGTGAGCCGGGTGGGGCGCAGTTCGATGACGGTGTGCATCAGCGGTTTTGCCGAAGCGCCCGGCGTGCGGCGCGAAGAAGTGCTCAAGGGCGTGTTCGTGATGGTGGCCGTGGGCGGCCAGGGCCGCCCGGCGGCCATTGACGCGGCCCGCGCCCATGCCGCCCCTGCACCGCAAACGCCAGAAGTGTCATGACCTTGCCTGCCGCCATCCGGCCGGGGCAGCCGCCTGTTCCGTTTGTCTTTGGTTCCGGGCAGCGCCGCGCGCTGCGCCTTTCATCTTTTTTCCGGGAGATCTGATCCGTGACCACGCCTACACCCAGCGCCGCCGCGCCTGCCATGCCCGCTGCCGTCATCCAGCGCGACGGCCAGCGCGCCGTTTTTGACGCCTGCCGCATCCGCTCGGCCATTGCCCGCGCGGGCGCGGCCACGGGCGAGTTCGGCGACGCGCAAGCCGCGCTCCTGGCCGATGAGGCGTGCCGCGTGCTGGCCTACCGCTGGCCGGGTGGCGCGCCGCACATCGAGCAGATTCAGGACGTGGTGGAGCAAACGCTCGTTGCCGCGCGCCACATGGCCACCGCGCGCGCCTACATGGCCTACCGCCAGCGCCGCGCCACGCTGCGGGCCGACGCGCAGACGCTGGTGGACGTGCAAAGCTCCATCAACGAATACCTCACGCGCGCTGACTGGCGGGTGAACGCCAACGCCAACCAGGGCTATTCGCTGGGCGGCCTCATCCTGAACGTGGCGGGCAAGGTCACGGCCAATTACTGGCTCTCGCATGTGTATGCGCCCGAAATCGGCCAGGCGCACCGCGAGGGCGACATTCACATTCACGATCTGGACATGCTCAGCGGCTACTGCGCGGGCTGGTCGCTGCGCACGCTGCTCACCGAAGGGCTGAACGGCGTGCCGGGCAAGGTGGAGGCCGCGCCGCCAAAGCACATGTCTTCCGCCGTGGGGCAGATCGTCAATTTCCTGGGCACGCTGCAAAACGAATGGGCGGGCGCGCAGGCGTTTTCGTCATTCGACACCTACATGGCCCCCTTCGTGCGCAAGGACGGCATGGACTACGCCGCCGTGCGCCAGTGCATGCAGGAGATGATTTACAACCTGAACGTGCCTTCGCGCTGGGGCACGCAAACGCCTTTCACCAACCTCACCTTCGACTGGGTGTGCCCTGAAGACTTGCGCGAGCAAGTGCCCGTGATCGGCGGCGAGGAAATGCCTTTCGCCTACGGCGACTTGCAGGCCGAGATGGACCTGATCAACCGTGCCTACATCGACGTGATGACCACGGGCGATGCGAAAGGGCGCGTGTTCACCTTTCCCATTCCCACCTACAACATCACGCCCGACTTTCCGTGGGAGAGCGAAAACGCCGGGCGCCTTTTTGCCATGACGGCCAAATACGGCCTGCCGTATTTCCAGAACTTCATCAATTCCGAGCTGAAGCCCAACATGGTGCGCTCCATGTGCTGCCGCCTGCAACTGGATTTGCGCGAGCTGCTCAAGCGCGGCAACGGCCTGTTTGGCAGCGCCGAGCAAACGGGCAGCGTGGGCGTGGTTACCGTCAATTGCGCGCGCCTGGGCTACCTGCACGCGGGCGACGAGGCCGCGCTGCTGGACGCGCTGGGCCGCCTGCTGGAGCTGGGCAGCCAGAGCCTGGAAGTCAAGCGCAAGCTCATCCAGCGGCTGATGGATCAGGGCCTGTTCCCCTACACCCGGCGCTACCTGGGCACGCTGCGCAACCACTTTTCCACGCTGGGCGTGAACGGCATCAACGAAATGGTGCGCAACTTCACGCGCGGCGAGCAGGACATCACCACCGCATGGGGCCACGCCTTCGCGCTGCGCCTGCTGGACTTCGTGCGCAAGCGCATCACCGGTTTTCAGGAGCGCACCGGCCATCTCTACAACCTGGAAGCCAGCCCCGCCGAAGGCGCAACCTACCGCTTCGCCAAGGAAGACCTCAAACGCTGGCCGGACATCCTGCATGCGGGCACGCCCGGCAAGCCCTACTACACCAACTCATCGCAGCTGCCCGTGGGCTTTACCGACGACCCCTTCGAGGCGCTGGCGCGGCAGGAAGACTTGCAAACCAAATACACCGGCGGCACCGTGCTGCACCTGTACATGGGCGAGCGCATATCGGACGCCGCCGCCTGCCGCGAGCTGGTGCGCCGCGCCCTCACGCGCTTTCGCCTGCCTTACATCACCGTCACGCCCACTTTTTCCGTCTGCCCCGTGCACGGCTACCTGGCGGGCGAGCACCCATACTGCCCCTTGTGCGACGCCGAAAAGCTGGCGGCCAAACGCCAGGCCATTGAGCGCCAGCAGCAGGCGCGGGCGGCTTGAGAACCAGCTCCAAACCTGTTCGATGACAGGCGCATTTCACTCTGTTTTCGAGAGCGAATTCAAGGCCTGAAAAACGCATTTGCCGCACGGTCTCACGGGACTTGATGCAATCAAATTGGTAGCGAAATAAATGATGGTCCCGGGAGCGTTTTGACGGCAGGATCTGAGCAGGCTGCAAACGCCTGTTCAAGAAACGGCCCGGTCTGGCGCAAGCCTTCCATCACGCGCGGCAGCAGCCATCAAAGAAGTGGCGACAGCCTTCTTCCCCTTTTCTTCAACCACCCGAAAGGAGCTTTCCATGAGCAAAACCATCGCCATCCGGCCGGTTGCGGCGCCTGCCGTCGACGCCGTGCAACTCACCGACGAAGAGCGCCAGCCCTGCGAAGTCTGGACGCGCGTGATGGGCTACCACCGCCCCGTTGCCAGCTTCAACATCGGCAAACAGGGCGAGCACGCCGAGCGGCGCTTCTTTGCGGAACCTGCCGCGCTGAGCCGTTGCGCCTGAGCGGCTGCTTCAGAGCCGCCATTCCCGCCCGCGCGGGAATGGCGATGGTCATTACGGCCATGTCGCGAATTTGCTCCTTCATCAATAGCATGCTTTTCAATATGTTCTAGGACATCATGGCATTTGAGATGCCTGAATTCGCTCCTCTTTTTGATGTGAAAACACCTGCCAGCCTGCCGTCAGAGACTGCCCGCCCTGCGGCGGAAAGCGGCAAGCCCCTGCGCCTGGGCGGCCTCACGCCGCTGACCACCATCGACTTTCCGGGCCGCCTGGCCGCCGTTCTCTACTGCCAGGGCTGTCCGTGGCGCTGCACCTACTGCCACAACACGGAGCTGCTGGACGCCGCCACGCCGCCCGCCCTGCCGTGGCCGGACGCGCTGGCCTTTTTGCACCGGCGGCGCGGCCTGCTGGACGGCGTGGTCTTCTCCGGCGGCGAACCCACCTTGCAGACTGCTCTTGCCGACGCCCTTGCCGCCGTGCGCGCGCTGGGCATGCAAACGGCCCTGCACACCGCCGGCATGTACCCGCAGCGCCTGGCCGCGCTGCTGCCGCAGCTGGACTGGGTGGGGCTGGACATCAAGGCCCCCGCGCACCGGCACGACGCCATCACCGCCACCCCCGGCAGCGCCGGCCGTCCCCGGCAGGCTCTGCGCGCGCTGGCGGACAGCGGCATCGACTTTGAATGCCGCACCACCTGGCCCCCGGGCCTGTTCAGCGCCAGCGAATTGCTGGCCCTGGCTGACGAACTGCGCGCCAGCGGCGTGACTTGCTGGGCCGTGCAGGAATGCCGCACCCCCGCCGCTCCCGCCTGGACGCTCACGCCAGAGCAAATCCGCCAGCTTGGCGCGGGCTTTGAGCGCTTTACCCTGCGGCGCGCCTGAAAAAAAGAGTGCGCCCGCAAGAGGGCGCCTGCGCTTGCCGCCTTTCAGCGAAAGCGCAGCTTCTTGAGCCTTTTTTCAGGCAGGACCAGACAGGGGCGATGCCATACAATCCGCCGGTTTTGCATGTCGCAAAACGCACGCCGCGTGCAGTTCCGGCGCGTGGCGCAAGTCAAACCATTTGGAACGCAAGGATTCAAGCAATGATCTCCAAAGAGAACAAGGCCGCCGTGGTCAAGGACAACGCCCGCAAGGCTGGCGACACCGGCAGCCCCGAAGTGCAGGTGGCCCTGCTGACGGCCCGCATCAACGAGCTGATGCCCCACTTCAAGCAGCACGCCAAAGACCACCACGGCCGCCGTGGCCTGCTGCGCATGGTCAGCCGCCGCCGCAAGCTGCTGGACTACCTCAAGGGCCGCGATGCCGACCGCTATCTGGCCCTGATTCAGAAACTCGGCCTGCGCAAGTAAGCCGCCATGCACGCCAAAACGCCTGACGCCTTTGCTGGCCCAGGCGTTTTTGTGTTTTTTCAACCCCGGAGCGCGGCGTTTCACAGGCGAGGCTGTGTCATTCCAAAACCCAAAAAAGTTTGCAGGCCCTGCCGGTTTGGCTGGCGGGCCGGGTTCTGGAATGGCATCGCGTCTTGAGAAAAACCGGCTCCAGCGCCCGCAAAACAAGCGCGGGCAGCTATCAAACAAGGAGCAAACATGAGCCTTTTCAACAAAGTCACCAAGACCTTCCAGTGGGGCGACAAAACCGTGGTAATGGAAACGGGCGAAATCGCCCGCCAGGCCACGGGCGCGGTGCTGGTGAACATAGACGACACCGTGGTGCTGGCCACGGTGGCCGCCAGCAAGCAGGCCAAGCCGGGACAGGACTTTTTCCCGCTGACGGTGGACTACATCGAGAAAACCTACGCGGCGGGCAAGATTCCCGGCAGCTTTTTCAAGCGTGAAGCCAAGCCCAGCGAGCTGGAAACGCTGACCAGCCGCCTGATTGACCGGCCCATCCGCCCGCTGTTTCCGGAAGGCTTTTTCAATGAAGTGCACGTGGTGGTGCACACGCTGTCGCTGAACCCGGAGGTGGATGCGGATATTGCCGCCATGATCGCCGTGAGCGCGGCGCTGTCGGTGAGCGGCATTCCCTTCAACGGCCCCATTGGCGCGGCGCGCGTGGGCTACGTCAATGGCGAATACGTGCTCAACCCCGGCCCCACGGCGCGCAAGAACAGCCAGCTGGACCTGGTGGTGGCGGGCACGGAATCGGCTGTGCTGATGGTGGAGTCGGAAGCCGATCAGCTTTCTGAAGATGTGATGCTGGGCGCGGTGGTGTTCGGCCACGAGCAGGGCAAGATTGCCATTGAGGCCATTCACGATTTGGTGCGCGAAGCGGGCAAGCCCCTGTGGGCCGAAGACGGCACCTGGGCGCCGGAAGCCCGGGACGAAGCCTTCATGGCCAAAGTTAAAGCGCTGGCCGAAGAAAAACTGCGCGCGGCCTACCAGATTCGCAGCAAGCAGGCCCGCACGCAGGCCCTGCGCGAGGCGTATGCCGCCGTCAAGGCCGCTTTGGCCGAAGAGGGCGCGGAGTTTGACGAAGTGAAGGTGGACAACCAGCTGTTCGAGCTGGAGGCGGCCATTGTTCGCGGGCAGATTCTGGCGGGCGAGCCGCGCATTGACGGGCGCGACACGCGCACCGTGCGCCCCATCGAAATCCGCAGCAGCGTGCTGCCGCGCACGCATGGCTCGGCCCTGTTCACGCGCGGCGAAACGCAGGCGCTGGTGGTGACCACGCTGGGCACCGAGCGCGACGCGCAGCGCATTGACGCGCTGGCGGGCGAGTTTGAAGACCGCTTCATCTTCCACTACAACATGCCGCCCTTTGCCACGGGCGAGGCGGGCCGCATGGGCAGCACCAAGCGGCGCGAAATCGGCCACGGCCGCCTGGCCAAGCGCGCCCTGGTGCCGCTGCTGCCCGGCAAGGATGAGTTTCCCTACACCATCCGCGTGGTGAGCGAGATCACCGAATCCAATGGTTCTTCATCCATGGCTTCCGTGTGCGGCGGCTGTCTGAGCCTGATGGATGCGGGCGTGCCCATGAAGGCGCATGTGGCCGGCATTGCGATGGGCCTGATCAAGGAAGGCAACCGCTTTGCCGTGCTGACCGACATTCTGGGCGACGAAGATCACCTGGGCGACATGGACTTCAAGGTGGCGGGCACGACAGGCGGCATCACGGCCTTGCAGATGGACATCAAGATTCAGGGCATCACCAAGGAAATCATGCAAGTGGCGCTGGCGCAGGCCAAGGAAGCGCGCATGCACATTCTGGGCAAGATGCAGGAAGCGTTGGGCGAGGCCAAGGCCGAGATCAGCAGCTACGCGCCCAAGCTCTACACCATGAAGATCAACCCGGAAAAAATCCGCGACGTGATCGGCAAGGGCGGCGCGACCATCCGCCAGCTCACGGAAGAAACGGGCACCACCATAGACATTGCCGAAGACGGCGTGATCACCATTGCCAGCAATGACGCCGCCAAGGCTGAAGAGGCGCGCCGCCGCATTGAGGAAATCACTGCCGAGGCGGAAGTGGGGCAGGTTTATGAAGGCCCCGTGACCAAGATTCTGGACTTTGGCGCGCTGGTGAACATCCTGCCCGGCAAGGACGGCCTGCTGCACATCAGCCAGATTGCCCATGAGCGCGTGGAAAAGGTGAGCGACTACCTGCAAGAAGGCCAGGTGGTGCGCGTGAAGGTGCTGGAAACCGACGACAAGGGCCGCATCAAGCTGTCGATGAAAGCCCTGCTGGAACGCCCGGCGCGCGAAGAACGCCAGCCAGCGGCTGAATGATGGCTATCAAAAAGAGAGCGCTCCAGCCTTGTTTCACGAGGACCCAAGCCGGTTTTGAATGATGAAATGCATTGAAATCAGGGAAAACGGCGGCCCTGCCGTGCTGGCGCCTGCCGAGCGGCCTGTGCCGCAGGCGGGCGCGGGCGAGGCGCTGATTCGCGTGGCAGCTTCAGGCGTGAACCGGCCTGACGTGGTTCAGCGGCAAGGACACTATCCGCCGCCGCCCGGCGCGTCTGACCTGCCGGGGCTGGAGGTGGCGGGCGTGATTGAAGCGGGCGATGCCGCCGCGCTGGCGGAATGCGGGCTGGCGGTGGGCGACCGGGTATGCGCCCTGGTGGCGGGCGGCGGCTATGCCGAATATTGCGTGGCCCCGGTGGCGCAATGTTTGCCTATCCCTAAGGGGCTGACTGACGTGCAGGCTGCCGCACTGCCGGAAACCTTCTTCACCGTGTGGAGCAACGTGTTTGACCGTGCGCGGTTGCAGCCGGGAGAAACCCTGCTCGTGCAAGGCGGCGCCAGTGGTATCGGCGTGACGGCCATTCAGCTGGGCAAGGCGCTGGGCGCGACCGTCATCGTGACCTGCGGCTCTGACGAGAAGTGCGCGAAAGCCTGCGAGCTGGGCGCTGATCACGCCATCAATTACAAGACCGCTGACTTTGCCGAAGAAGCCAAAAAGCTCACCAATGGCAAAGGCGTGGACGTCATTCTGGATATGGTGGCGGGCGATTACGTGCAGCGCGAGGTGGAATGCATGGCCGAAGACGGCCGCCTGGCCATCATTGCGGTGCAAGGCGGCGTGAAAAGCGGTTTCAACGCGGGGCGCCTGCTGGTCAAGCGCCTGACCGTGACGGGCAACACGCTGCGCGCCCGCCCCGTGGCCTTCAAGGCGGCCATTGCCAGGGCGCTGCGCGAAAAGGTATGGCCGCTGCTGGAAAGCGGCGCCATCCGACCCGTGGTTCACGCCACTTTTCCGGCGCTGCAAGGCGCGGATGAATGGCCCAGCGGCGCAGCCCGCGCCCATGCGCTGATGGAAAGCGGCGCGCACGTGGGCAAGATCATTCTGACCTGGAGCTGATGTCATGGGCCGGAAAAAACTGATTGCAGGCAACTGGAAGATGAACGGCAGCCTGGCTGCCAATGCAGCTCTGATGGGTGAGTTGCTGGCAGGCATCGGGCAACCGGCATGCGATGTGGCCGTGTGCGTGCCTGCCGTTTATTTGGCGCAGGTGCAGCTGCTTTTGGCAGGGCAGGGTGGCATTGCGCTGGGCGCGCAAGACGTGTCGCAGCACGAAAGTGGCGCCTATACGGGTGACGTATCGGCGGCCATGCTGAAAGAGCTGGGCGCGCGCTATGTCATCGTGGGCCATAGCGAGCGCCGCCAGTACCAGGGCGAAACCGACGCGCAAGTGGCAGTCAAAGCGCAATGCGCGCTGGCGGCGGGCCTTACGCCCATCGTCTGCGTGGGTGAAACCCTGCAAGAGCGCGAGCAGGGAGAAACCGAATCCGTGGTCGGCCGCCAGCTTTCGGCGGTGATTCAGCTGAACGGCGAACGCCTGACTGATCTGGTGGTGGCTTATGAGCCTGTCTGGGCCATTGGCACAGGCAGAACCGCAACGCCTGAGCAGGCGCAGGCGGTACATGCTGCATTGCGCGCCTTGCTGGCCGCCGCCGATTTGCAAGCGGCGGGTGTGCGCATCCTCTATGGCGGCAGCATGAATGCAGGCAATGCAGCCGAGCTGCTGGCCCAGCCTGACATTGACGGCGGATTGATCGGCGGCGCGAGCCTCAAGGCGCGGGACTTTCTGAAAATCATTGAGACGGCCAGCTAATCGAGCGCTTGGCTACATCAAAAAATACATTGGAGTGAACGAATGAGCTTTGTCATGAACCTCGTGCTGGTGGCACAAATTCTGTCTGCCTTGGGCATGGTGGGTCTCATCCTGGTGCAGCACGGCAAGGGCGCTGACATGGGGGCCGCCTTTGGCAGCGGCAGTTCCGGCAGCCTGTTTGGCGCTAGCGGCAGCGCCAACTTTCTCTCGCGCAGCACGGCCGTACTGGCAACGGTTTTTCTGGCCAGCACGCTGCTGCTGTCTTACTACGGTTTCAGCCCGCGCGTTGAAGCATCTGGCGGCAGCGTGCTGGAGGGAGTAAAGGCCCCTGAGACCGTTCAGCCGGACGCAGCGGCAGCCATCCCCGCCGGGGCGGCTGCGTCGCATGCAACGCCTCAGAACGAGGGCAAACCGGCTGATGCCAATCAGGGAGAAGTCAAGCCGGAGGCGGGCAAGAAGGCAGGCGATGCCGCCGAGCAGGCGCCCAAAAATTAAAAACCTTGCTCTGCCGTAAGGCGATTTTTTCCAGATAGAATTCCCGTCTTGCTTCACGGGCTGAACAAAGGTCACAAAAAAACGCAGCAAGTGAAAGCAAGCAACAATCAGCCGTCGTGGTGAAATTGGTAGACACGCTATCTTGAGGGGGTAGTGGCGAAAGCTGTGCGAGTTCGAGTCTCGCCGACGGCACCAAACAAAAAACACCGGGAGCGAGTTCCCAGCGCATCCCGGTTCCTGACGATGAATGCGCAATGAGTCTGGCTCAGTATTTTCCTGTTCTGGTCTTTATTCTGATCGGTTTGCTCGTTGGCGCGCTGTGTCTGGGAATGGGAGCCTTTTTCGGCCCCAATCGCCCTGACGCTGCCAAGAACTCTCCTTACGAGTGCGGCTTTGATGTCTTTGAGGATGCGCGCATGAAATTTGATGTGCGTTATTACCTCGTAGCCATCCTGTTCATTCTGTTCGACCTGGAAATCGCCTTTCTCTTTCCGTGGGCGGTAGCCCTGCGCGATGTGGGCTTGCCAGGATTCATTGCTGTTCTTGTCTTCCTGGCGATTCTGGTTGTCGGATTCGTTTATGAATGGAAGAAAGGCGCCCTGGATTGGGAGTGATGGCAATGTCGGCAGTCTGGCAAGGATGGCAGCATGATTGAAGGGATGATGGAGAAAAACTTCATCACCACGAATTTTGACGCGGTGATGAATTGGGCCAAAACAGGCTCGCTTTGGCCTATGACTTTTGGTCTGGCCTGTTGCGCGGTGGAAATGATGCACGCCGCCACGGCGCGCTATGACATAGCGCGTTTTGGCGCAGAAGTATTTCGTGCGTCGCCGCGTCAGTCGGATCTGATGATTGTTGCGGGTACGCTCTGCAACAAAATGGCGCCAGCCTTGCGCAAGGTATATGACCAAATGGCCGAGCCGCGCTGGGTGCTTTCCATGGGTTCATGTGCCAATGGCGGAGGCTATTACCACTACAGCTATTCAGTGGTGCGTGGCTGCGACCGCATCGTTCCAGTGGATGTGTATGTGCCCGGATGTCCGCCGACGGCCGAGGCATTGATATACGGAATCATCCAATTGCAGCAAAAGGTGCGGCGCACCAACACGATTGCGAGGGCGTGATTTCATGCTGACAGAAACAGTGAGTTACGCCATTGCGCCTGACGTCTTGCGGGACAAGATAGCTCTTGCTCTGGATGGATTGGCGAGTAGTGTGAACGTGGCGCTTGGCGAAGTGACGGCGCTTGTGCCTGCCTCATCCTATTTACAGGCCGCCCAGATTTTGCGGGATGCGCCTGATTGCCGCTTTGAGCAGATGATTGATTTGTGCGGCATGGATATGTCTGCTTACGGAGATGGGCGCTGGGAGGGAGCGCGCTTCGCCGTGATACTGCACTTGCTGTCTGTAAGCCACAACCAGCGTGTGCGCTTGCGCGTGTTTTGCGAAGACGATGACTTTCCGGTGCTGCCTACGGTCACGGGTATCTGGAGCTCGGCCAATTGGTATGAGCGGGAAGCGTTCGATCTATATGGAATCATGTTCGACGGGCACGGTGACCTGCGCCGCATCTTGACTGATTATGGTTTCGTTGGGCATCCATTCCGCAAAGATTTCCCTTTGACGGGGCATGTGGAAATGCGTTACGACGCCGATCGTCAGCGCGTAGTTTATGAGCCGGTTTCAATTGAGCTGCGTGAAATTACGCCTCGAGTCATCCGTGAAGAATCATACGGAGGCATGCGGTAAATGGCGGAAATCAAGAATTACACGCTGAATTTCGGCCCTCAGCACCCGGCGGCGCACGGGGTGTTGCGATTGGTGCTGGAGCTGGACGGCGAAGTGGTGGAACGCGCTGATCCGCATATTGGCCTGCTGCATCGCGCAACGGAGAAACTGGCTGAACACAAGACCTTCATTCAGGCATTGCCATACATGGATCGGCTCGATTATGTGTCCATGATGTGCAATGAGCATGCCTATTGTCTGGCAGTTGAAAAGCTGTTGGGTATTGAGGTGCCTATTCGTGCGCAATATATTCGCGTAATGTTTGCCGAGATTACGCGAATCCTGAATCACTTGATGTGGCTCGGCTCGCATGGCAACGACTGCGGCTCTTCAACGATCCTGATTTACGCCTTCCGCGAGCGAGAAGATCTGTTTGATATGTATGAGGCCGTTTCGGGTGCGCGTATGCACGCGGCTTATTTCCGGCCAGGCGGCGTGTATCGTGACTTGCCGGATTCCATGCCGCAATACAAGGCGAGCAAAGTGCGTAACGCCAAGTCGCTGGAGGCGCTCAACGCCAATCGCCAAGGGTCGCTGCTCGACTTTATAGAAGACTTCACCAAGCGTTTTCCTGTTTATGTGGATGAATATGAAACGCTGCTGACGGATAATCGGATATGGAAACAGCGGACGGTCGGCATTGGAGTCGTTGATGCAGACCGCGCCTTGAATATGGGGCTGACGGGACCTATGCTGCGCGGTTCTGGTGTTGCGTGGGATTTGCGCAAGAAGCAGCCATATGATGTTTATGACAAGGTAGATTTTGATATTCCTGTTGGAAAAACGGGCGACAGTTACGACCGTTACCTCGTTCGCGTGCAGGAAATGCGCGAGTCCAACAGGATTATCAGGCAATGCGTGGATTGGCTGCGCGCCAATCCAGGTCCGGTTATTGTGCAGAACTACAAGGTGGCCCCGCCTCCGCGTGAGCGCATGAAGTTCGGCATGGAAGATCTGATTCACCATTTCAAATTGTTTACCGAGGGCATGCATGTGCCCGAAGGTGAAGCTTATGCTGCGGTGGAGCACCCAAAAGGGGAGTTTGGCATCTACATGGTGAGCGATGGTGCCAATAAGCCCTATCGCATGAAGATTCGCGCGCCGGGGTTTGCGCACCTGTCGGCCTTTAATGAACTGGTTAAAGGCCATATGCTGGCTGACGCAGTGGCGATTATTGGCACGTTGGATATCGTGTTTGGGGAGATCGACCGATGAATACACGTGTCGCATCCATTACCGCAACGCCTCTGTCAGAGGCTACTCGCATGCGGTTTGATCGTGAAGTTGCGAAATATCCAGCGGGTCAGAAACAGTCTGCCGTCATGGCCTGTCTTTCCATCATCCAGCAGGAGCGGGGATGGGTCAGTCCTGAGAGCGAAAAGGCAATCGCCGAATATCTTGAAATGCCGCCGATGGCAGTGCATGAAGTGACGACTTTCTACAATATGTACAACCAACATGCTGTTGGAAAGTACAAATTGAATGTCTGCACGAATCTGCCTTGCGTATTGCGCAATGGCGCGAAGGCGTTGGCACATTTGGAACGGAAACTCGGCATTTCGGTCGGAGAAACCACGCCTGACGGCTTATTTACCCTTCAGCAATGCGAATGTCTGGGGGCTTGTGCTGACGCGCCTGTCA
Source organism: Ottowia sp. oral taxon 894 (assembly GCF_001262075.1). Classification (GTDB taxonomy): domain Bacteria; phylum Pseudomonadota; class Gammaproteobacteria; order Burkholderiales; family Burkholderiaceae_C; genus Ottowia; species Ottowia massiliensis. Next base: position 2,183,793 of record NZ_CP012073.1, read on the forward strand.
TGCTGGTTAATGACCGCACCATGTGCAGCTTCATGGAAAGCGATAGACTGGATCAGCTTGTTGATGGTCTGCGCGCGGCTGAAAATGGAGACGCCGCATGAAAGATGTCGCTCAGTTTCTCTCTCAGTTTCAGTCTTCGGGCGAAAAGACCTGTTTTCATGGCCGTCATATCAATCCCCAGATTTATGCGGGGTTGAATGGCAACAATTGGAGTCTCAAGGATTACGAGGCGCGTGGAGGGTATCAGGCCCTGCGCAAAGTTCTTGGCAAAGATGGCGGCGAAGGTCTGACGCAGGATCAGATCATTGCCATCATCAAAGAGTCAGGCTTGCGTGGCCGTGGCGGCGCGGGTTTCCCGACTGGCCTCAAATGGAGCTTCATGCCACGGCAGTTTCCGGGCGACAAGTTTCTGGTTTGCAACTCTGACGAAGGCGAGCCTGGAACCTGCAAGGATCGTGAAATTCTGATGCATAACCCTCATATTGTTATTGAAGGGATGGCTATCGGAGCTTTTGCAATTGGCGCTTCCCGTGGATACAATTATATTCACGGAGAAATCTTTCAGGTTTATGAAAGATTCCAGGCGGCTTTGCAAGAGGCGCGCGAGGCCGGCTATATTGGCCAAAATATTATGGACAGCAACTTCAGTTTTGAGCTGAATGCGCATCATGGTTTCGGCGCTTATATTTGCGGGGAAGAAACAGCGCTGCTTGAATCCATAGAAGGAAAGAAAGGGCAGCCTCGCTTCAAGCCGCCATTTCCAGCAAGCTTCGGCCTGTATGGCAGGCCAACCATCATCAATAACACGGAAACATTTTCTGCTGTTCCCTGGATCATCCGTAATGGTGGACAGGCTTATCTTGAATGCGGGAAACCCAATAATGGAGGCACCAAGATCTTTTCCGTAAGTGGTGATGTGGAGCGCCCCGGAAATTATGAAATTCCACTCGGAACGCCTTTTTCTGTCTTGCTGGAGTTGGCAGGCGGTGTTCGCAGTGGACGGCAGCTTAAGGCGGTCATTCCCGGCGGCTCTTCATCGCCTGTCCTGCCTGCTTCCATCATTATGGATTGCACAATGGATTATGACTCCATTGCAAAAGCAGGCTCCATGTTGGGTTCTGGTGCAGTTATCGTGATGGATGATACGCGCTGCATGGTTAAATCTCTTCAGCGTTTGTCTTATTTTTATATGCATGAATCTTGCGGCCAGTGCACGCCTTGTCGAGAAGGGACGGGCTGGCTATGGCGAGTGGTTGATCGCATTGAAAATGGCAAAGGCCGTCCAGCAGATATGGATTTGCTCGATTCGGTAGCTGGAAACATCATGGGACGCACGATTTGTGCGCTAGGCGATGCAGCCGCCATGCCTGTGCGAGCCATGCTGAAGCATTTCCGTCCTGAATTTGAATATCACGTTGAACATAAGACCTGCACGGTCTCGTCCTATGTCTGAAAGGCGCGAACGTCATGGTTGAAATTGAAATTGATGGCAAGAAGGTCGAAATAGCTGAGGGAAGCATGGTTATTCATGCTGCTGACAAAGCTGGCATGTATATTCCCCATTTTTGTTATCACAAAAAGCTATCCATCGTAGCCAGTTGCCGCATGTGCCTGGTGGACGTGGAAAAAGCGCCTAAACCGGTGCCTGCTTGCGCAACGCCTGTTACGCAAGGCATGGTGGTGCGCACTCACAGTGCCAAAGCTATCTCAGCGCAAAAATCGGTAATGGAGTTTCTCCTGATCAATCATCCGCTGGATTGTCCGGTTTGTGATCAGGGCGGAGAATGTCAGTTGCAGGATTTGGCTGTGGGTTATGGCATGTCGGGCACGCGTTATGAAGAAGAAAAGCGCGTGGTCAAACCCAAGGACGTGGGGCCGCTGATATCCATGCAGGAAATGACGCGCTGTATTCATTGTACGCGTTGTGTGCGTTTTGGGCAGGAAATTGGCGGCTCAATGGAATTCGGCATGGCGAATCGTGGCGAATTTTCCGCAATTGAAACATTCATTGGCCATAGCGTGGATTCTGAACTGTCGGGCAACATGATTGATGTTTGTCCAGTCGGCGCGCTCACCAGCAAGCCCTTCCGTTTCAGTGCCCGCACGTGGGAATTGTCTCGGCGAAAAAGCGTCAGTCCGCATGATTCAACTGGCGCGAACCTGATTGTGCAGGTCAAGAACAACAAGGTCATGCGCGTTGTTCCATTTGAAAATGAAGCTGTCAATGAATGTTGGATTGCGGATCGTGACCGTTTTTCTTATGAGGCGTTGAATGGCGAGGATCGCCTGACCAAGCCAATGCTCAAGCAGGGCGGGCAATGGCAGGAAGTGGATTGGCAAACCGCTCTTGAGTATGTGGCCAATGGCCTGAATGACATCAAGGCGGAATTTGGGACGGACAAAATTGGCGCTTTGGTGAGTCCGCACAGCACACTGGAGGAGTTGTATCTCGCAGCTCAATTGGTGCGGGGCTTGGGTAGTGAAAATATCGACTATCGCCTTCGCCATACTGAATTTGACCAGCCTGAGGGCATTCGGTGGCTTGGCACGACAGTTGAGTCTCTCTCCAGTTTGCAGGGGGCGCTGATTGTGGGGTCAAACCTGCGCAAGGACCATCCCTTGTTTGCACAGCGAATTCGCCAATCAGTGCGGCATGGCGCAGTCGTTTCGGCGATTACATCGCGCAATTTGCTGCGTGATGCGGATGCTTGGGCCATGCCCGTCCAAAATCAGTTTCTGCTTGATCCAGCCGATTGGTGCCAGGCGCTGGCTGCGGTTGCACAGGCAGTGGCGGCTGAAAAAGATGTGCCCGCTCCGGTTGAAGCGTTTGCTGATATTCCGGATTTGGCGATGTCCATTGCCAAGGCTTTGCTTTCGGGCGGCACTCAGGCGATTTTGCTGGGCAATGCGGCGGCGCATCATCCACAGGCCAGCAGCCTGCTGGCTTTGTGCCAGTGGCTGGGCTGCCAGACGGGAGCCAGCGTTGGTTATTTGACGGAAGCTGCCAATACGGTTGGCGCGCAGTGGGTGAAGGCATTGCCGGGCCAGAATGGGCTGAATGCTGGACAAATGCTCGCAGGCGGCCTCAAGGCATTGCTGCTGCTCAATACTGAGCCTGCGATGGATGCAACTGCTCCGGTTGAAATGGAAGGCAACGGCATGGTGGTTACGTTCAGCCCATTCAAAGCCAACATGGATGTCAGCGATGTGCTGCTGCCCATTGCGCCTTTTTCCGAAACATCGGGAACGTTCGTGAATGCTGAAGGCCGCGTGCAGAGTTTTCATGCCGTGGTCAAGCCGTTGGGCGACACGCGACCGGCATGGAAGGTGCTGCGCGTGCTTGGCGATATGCTGGGATTGGCGCAGCCTGTTTTCAATTCCTCGCAAGAAGTATTGGCGCACGCGTTGGGTGGCTCAGGTATTTCCATGCTGCCCGCCAGCTCGTTGAGCAACGCAACGCAAGCGTCCATCACAGTGGAAAAAGCTGTCAATGTGCCCCGTGATTGGGGAATCTACGAGCTGGATGGCATTGTGCGGCGCGCGCCTGCGCTTCAGCAGACAACGGATGCGCGCGAATACAGATCGCAGGGTGAGCAAGGAGTGGCGGCATGATTGATGCGCTGCACGATTTTGGATTGCACCTGTTTGCAGGCCAATGGTGGGTGCATGCCGCATGGCCCATTGTTTGGACCCTGCTGAAAATCATCGCAATTATTGCTCCATTGATGATTGCTGTGGCCTACACCACCCTGTGGGAGCGCAAGTTGCTGGGCTGGATGCAAGCGCGGCACGGGCCTAACCGCGTGGGGCCCTGGGGTCTGCTGCAACCGGCTGCTGATGGCATTAAGTTGCTGACTAAGGAGATTATTCAGCCAACGGCTTCCGCCAAGGGGTTGTTCATCATGGGGCCGCTGATGGCCATCATGCCTGCTCTTGCAGCCTGGTCAGCCATTCCATTCGCGCCTCATGTGGCGTTGGCCGATGTGAATGCGGGGCTGCTGCTGGTTATGGCCATCACTTCGATTGAGATTTATGGCGTGATTATCGCGGGGTGGTCTTCCAACTCGAAATACGCTTTTTTGGGCGCTTTGCGTGCTTCGGCCCAGATGATCAGCTATGAGATTGCCATGGGCTTTTGCTTTCTAGCCGTGCTCATGGTGTCTGGCAGCATGAATTTGACTGACATTGTCATGAAGCAGGCGGAAGGCGTGGCCTTTGGCGGTATTTTTGCCGGCACCTTCCTGTCATGGAACTGGCTCCCGCTCATTCCGATGTTCGTGGTGTATCTGATTTCCATGGTAGCTGAAACCAATCGGCACCCATTCGATGTGGTGGAAGGCGAAGCCGAGATTGTCGCAGGTCATATGGTCGAATATTCGGGCATGGGTTTTGCGGTATTTTTCCTGGGCGAATATGCCGCCATGTGGCTGGTTTCCATATTGGCAGTCATCATGTTTTTGGGTGGGTGGCTGCCGCCGGCTGATTTCGCACCGTTCACATGGATTCCTGGGTGGATTTGGCTGGGCGTCAAGACAGCCATCGTGCTGACCATGTTTATTTGGATTCGCGCCACTTTCCCTCGATTCCGTTATGACCAGATCATGCGCTTGGGATGGAAGGTGTTTATTCCCGTCACACTCGTTTGGTTATTGGTCATTGGCGTCTGGATGCATACGCCGCTGAATCTCTGGCTCTGAACACCGGAGCGCGAATATGAATCCTGTTGCAACTCCTTTTTCGATCAAGGACTTTTTCAAGAGCTTTATGCTCCTGGAATTGCTCAAAGGCATGGCTTTGACGGGGCGTTACGCTTTCCGCCGCAAAGTCACGGTGATGTTTCCGGAAGAAAAAACGCCGCTGTCACCGCGTTTTCGCGGCCTGCATGCCTTGCGCCGTTACGAAAATGGCGAGGAACGCTGCATTGCCTGCAAATTGTGCGAGGCTATCTGTCCGGCGATGGCCATCACTATCGAGTCCACCCGGCGGGAAGATGGCACGCGCCGCACCACGCGCTATGACATTGATCTGACCAAATGCATCTTCTGCGGTTTCTGCGAGGAAAGCTGCCCAACCGATTCCATTGTCGAAACCCAGATTTTTGAATACCACGGCGAAAAGCGCGGCGATCTTTATTTCACCAAGGAAATGCTGCTGGCCGTGGGTGACCGGTACGAAAAAGACATCGCTGCCGCGAAGGCCGCTGATGCCAAATATCGCTGATTCACAGGCACGATTCATGGACATCCAGGCTGGTTTTTTCTATCTGTTTTCTGCCGTGCTGCTGTTTTCAGCATTCAGGGTGGTGACGGCGCGCAACCCCGTGCATGCCGTGCTTTTTCTGATGCTGGCGTTTTCGCAAGCTGCAGGAATCTGGCTGCTGCTGAAAGCCGAATTTCTTGCCATCACGCTGGTGCTGGTTTATCTGGGCGCGGTGATGGTGCTGTTCCTTTTTGTCGTGATGATGCTGGACATCAATATTGACAGTGCACGGCAAGGTTTTTGGAAGCATTTTCCGCTGGCGTTGGGCGTAGGTGCCGTGATTACGCTTGAAATGGCGGCTGTCCTTAAAGGCGGCTTTAGCGCGGCGCAAGCGCCTGAAATGCAGGCAGTACTGGCTGGCGTGAACGCAGGCAATAGCAAGATGCTGGGCGGACTGCTATACACGCAATACCTGTACCCGGTGCAGATTGCCGCAGTCATTTTGCTGGTGGCCATGATCGCCGCCATTGCGCTCACGCTGCGCGAACGCAAGACTACCAAGAAAATTGATCCTTCCATTCAGGTGCGTGCCAAAGCGGCAGACCGTTTGGTCGTCGTTTCCATGCAGGCGACGCAGGCGGCTCCGGCAGTGGAGGAGGCGGCTGCTCCAGCCGAGGAGACGAAACGATGACATTGGCGCATTGCCTGACATTGGGCGCAATTCTGTTTGCGATAGCTATCGTCGGCATTTTTCTCAACCGCAAGAATCTGATTGTGCTGCTCATGGCCATCGAGCTGATGCTGCTGGCTGTCAATCTGAATTTCGTGGCTTTTTCGCATTATCTGGGTGATATGCACGGGCAGGTGTTTGTTTTTTTCATCCTCACGGTGGCCGCTGCTGAATCGGCCATTGGCCTGGCTATTTTGATGCTGCTGTTCCGCAATCGATCCAGCATTAATGTAGATGAACTCAATGAATTGAAAGGGTAAACGCATCATGAGTCAGACCCTTTCCACTGCGGCTCTGCTGGCCGTTCCGCTTGTGCCTTTGGCTGGGTGCCTGGCTGCCGGTATTTTGGGTACAGCCTTCGGCGGCAACGTCATTGGCCGTCGCGCTTCGCATACGGCAACCATTCTGGGTGTTTTTATTGCCTTCCTTATTTCCGCCTGCACGCTCAAAAGCGTGGCGCTGGATGGCGCGCGATTCAACCAGACCATTTATGAGTGGATGGTTGTGGGCGGACTGAAAATGGAAGTGGGCTTCATGGTCGATGGTCTTACGGCCATGATGATGTGCGTTGTCACCTTTGTATCGCTCATGGTGCACGTATATACCATTGGCTATATGGATGAAGACGCGGGCTACAACCGCTTTTTCTCTTATATCTCGCTATTCACTTTTTCCATGTTGATGCTGGTGATGAGCAACAACATGCTCCAGCTGTTTTTCGGCTGGGAAGCTGTGGGGCTGGTGTCTTATTTGCTGATCGGTTTCTGGTTCAACAAGCCAACAGCCATTTTCGCCAATATGAAGGCGTTTTTGGTAAACCGCGTGGGCGATTTCGGCTTTATCCTGGGAATCGGCCTGATTGCAGCTTATACCAATACCCTCAACTACACCGAAATATTCACCCATGCCCGCGAGCTGGCGGCCCAGACGATGCCGGGCACGGACTGGATGCTGGTGACGGTTATCTGCATTTGCCTGTTTATTGGCGCAATGGGCAAGAGCGCGCAGTTTCCACTGCACGTGTGGCTGCCGGATTCCATGGAAGGCCCCACGCCTATTTCCGCGCTGATTCACGCGGCCACCATGGTGACGGCAGGCATTTTCATGGTGACGCGCATGTCGCCGCTGTATGAGCTGTCGGATGCCGCCTTGAGTTTCATTATGGTTATTGGCGGCATTACGGCGTTGTTCATGGGCTTTCTGGGCATTATTCAGAATGACATCAAACGCGTGGTGGCGTATTCCACGTTGTCGCAGCTAGGCTATATGACAGTCGCGTTGGGCGCTTCGGCTTATTCCGTGGCTGTGTTTCACCTGATGACGCATGCGTTTTTCAAGGCGCTGCTGTTTCTGGCAGCTGGTTCGGTCATTATGGGTATGCACCATAACCAGGATATGCGCTGGATGGGCGGCGTGCGCAAATACATGCCTGTGACGCACTGGACTCTGCTGATCGGCACGCTGGCTCTGGTTGGCACGCCTTTTTTCTCGGGCTTTTATTCCAAGGACGCCATTATTGAAGCAGTAGGCGCCAGCCATGTCTGGGGGGCAGGCTTTGGCTATTTCGCCGTGCTGGCGGGCGTGTTTGTCACTTCTTTCTATTCATTCCGTCTTTATTTCCTCGTCTTCTGGGGCAAGGAGCGGTATGACCAGAACCCGGAAATCCACCACCATGATGATCATCATGGCCACGGTCATGATGCCAAACCGCACGAGTCGCCCTGGGTCGTCTGGGTGCCGCTGGTCATGCTGGCCATACCTTCCATTTTCATCGGCTTTTTCACGCTCATGCCGCTGCTGTTTGGCCCGTATTTCAGCGATGTCATTTTTGTCGATGTCATGCGCCACGGCGCGATGGCCGAGCTGTCCGAACATATTCATGGCGCTGTCAGCATGGCTTTGCATGGCTTTGTTTCCTGGCCGTTCTGGTTGGCCGTGGCGGGTGCGGCATCAGCTTGGTACATGTACATGGTCAATCCGGCGCTGCCAGCGGCGCTCAAGCGGTTCTTCATGAGCGCGGGCATTTACCAGTTTCTGGAAAACAAATATTTCATGGACTGGATTTACGAAAACATTTTTGCCCGTGGCGGCCGTGTGATTGGCACGGGGCTATGGCTGGGGGGCGACCGCGCGCTGATTGATGGCGCGGTGGTCAATGGCTCCTGGAAGCTGGTCGGCCGGATTTCGGCCCTGGTGCGCCGTGTGCAGACGGGCTATCTCTACCACTACGCCCTCTGGATGATTCTGGGTGTTTTCGTGTTCATGACGTTCTTTGTCTGGCTCAACAAGTAAAAGGAAGCGTTGGAAATGAGTTGGTTGAGCCTTGCCATCTGGACACTCATCGTCTTTGGCCTTGTCATCTTGCCGCTGGGGCGCGATAGCCAAGCTTCGCTGGCGCGCTGGCTCGCGCTGGCCGGGTCTGTCCTGGGCTTTCTGGTCACGCTGCCGCTGTACACCGGCTTTCAGGCTGGCACGGCGCAAATGCAGTTTGTCGAAAAAGCGCCGTGGATTGAGCGCTTCAACATTTATTACCACCTCGGCGTGGATGGCATCTCTCTGTGGTTCGTGCTGTTGACGGCGTTCATCACCATCATCGTCGTCATTGCCGGCTGGGAAGTCATCCAGAAGAAGGTCAATCAGTACATGGCGGCCTTTCTCATCCTGTCCGGGCTGATGATTGGCGTGTTCGCCGCGCTGGACGGGCTGCTGTTTTACGTGTTCTTCGAGGCCACGCTGATTCCGATGTATCTCATCATCGGCGTCTGGGGCGGGCCCAACCGGATTTATGCCGCCTTCAAGTTCTTCCTCTACACCCTGATGGGGTCGCTGCTCACGATGGTGGCCTTCGTCTATCTGTATTGGCGTTCGGGCGGCAGTTTTGATATTCAAACCTGGCACCAGCTACCCCTGCCCCTGCCGGTACAGACGCTGCTGTTCTTCGCGATGTTCGCCGCCTTCGCCGTCAAGGTGCCCATGTGGCCCGTGCATACCTGGCTGCCGGATGTGCACGTGGAAGCGCCCACGGGCGGCTCCGCCGTGCTGGCAGCCATCATGCTCAAGCTGGGCGCGTATGGTTTTTTGCGCTTTTCCATGCCCATCGCGCCTGATGCCGCGCATGAATGGGCCTGGCTGATGATCACCCTCTCCCTTGTGGCCGTGATTTACGTGGGCCTGGTGGCGCTGGTGCAGCAGGACATGAAAAAGCTCGTGGCCTATTCCTCCGTGGCGCACATGGGTTTCGTCACCCTGGGTTTTTTCCTGTTCAACGACCTCGGCGTGGCGGGCGGCCTGGTGCAAATGGTTTCGCACGGGTTCGTTTCCGCCGCCATGTTCCTGGGCATTGGCGTGCTGTATGACCGCGTGCACTCGCGCGAAATCGCGGCCTATGGCGGCGTCGTCAATACCATGCCGCGCTTTGCCGCCTTCGCCCTGCTGTTTTCCATGGCCAACTGCGGTTTGCCGGGCACGGCGGGCTTCGTGGGCGAATGGATGGTGATTCTGGGCGCCGTGCAATTCAACTTCTGGATTGGCATGGGCGCTGCCACGGCGCTGATTCTGGGCGCCTCCTACACCCTGTGGATGTACAAGCGCGTCTATCTGGGCGCCACCGGCAATGACCACGTGCGCCAGCTCAAGGACATCAATGCCCGCGAATGCCTGATGCTGGCCCTGCTGGCGGCCGCCATACTGGGCATGGGCCTGTATCCCAAGCCGTTCACTGACGTCATGGACGCCTCTGTAACCCACTTTTTGCAACACGTTGCCACATCCAAGCTGAATTGAGGAGCTGCAAACATGATTGACCGACTCAGCTGGCTGGCGATCTACCCTGAAATCGTGCTGCTGGCCATGGCTTGCGTGATTCTGCTGATGGACTTGATGGTCAAGGGTAGGCTGCGCACGCCCACCTACCTGATGTCCCTGCTCACGCTGGCCGTGGTGGCTGCGCTGACGGCGTTTTTCGCGCAAGACGGCAAAACCGTCTATGGCTTTGGCGGCCTGGTGGTGAGCGATCCCATGAGCAACTGGCTCAAGTGCTTTGCGGCCCTTTCCACCATCGTCTGCTTCGTCTATGGCCGCGCTTACGCGGCCGACCGGGGCATGCTGCGCGGCGGCGAGCTTTTCTCGATGGGCCTGCTGTCGCTGCTGGGCGCGTTCGTCATGGTTTCGGCCAACAACTTCCTGCTCATTTACCTGGGGCTGGAGCTGATGACCCTCTCGGCCTACGCGCTTGTGGCGCTGCGCCGCGACGACGCCACGGCCACTGAAGCGGCCATGAAGTATTTCGTGCTGGGCGCGCTGGCTTCCGGCTTTTTGCTCTACGGCCTGTCCATGCTTTACGGCGCCACGGGCACACTCGATATCGGCGGCGTGCGCCAGGCCATTGAAGCGGGCGCGGCGCAAAAACAAGTGCTGGTATTCGGCCTTGTTTTCGTGGTGGCCGGCCTGGCCTTCAAGTTCGGCGTGGCGCCTTTCCACATGTGGCTGCCTGATGTGTACCAGGGCGCGCCTACGGCCATCACGCTCATGATCGGCTCGGCTCCCAAGATCGCGGCCTTCGCCATGGCCATCCGCCTGCTGGTGGAAGGTCTGCTGCCGCTGGCCTTTGACTGGCAGCAAATGCTGGCGCTGCTGGCCATTGCCTCGCTGCTTCTGGGCAACCTGGCGGCCATTGCGCAGACCAACCTCAAGCGCATGCTGGCCTACTCCACCATCGCGCAAATGAGCTTCGTGCTCATGGGCCTGATGGCGGGCGTGACGGACGGCAATCCGGCCGGGGCCGAAAACGCCTACAGCAGCGCCATGTTCTACACGCTCTCCTACGTGCTCACCACGCTCGTGAGCTTTGGCGTGATCATGCTGCTGGCGCGCCAGGGCTTTGAAAGCGAAGAAATCGCCGACTTCGCGGGCCTGAACCAGCGCAGCCCCTTGTTCGCCGGCATCATGCTCATCTGCCTGTTTTCGCTGGCGGGCATTCCGCCGATGGTGGGCTTTCAGGCCAAGCTTGGCGTCATCCAGGCGCTGGTGAGCACGGGGCAAAGCGCCTACATTGCGCTGGCCGTGTTCGCCATCGTCATGTCGCTGATTGCCGCCTTCTACTACCTGCGCGTCATCAAGGTCATGTATTTCGATGCGCCCGCCGGGCCGCAGGCGCAAGCCGCCATTGCCGCCCCGGCCGATCTGCGGGCCGTGCTCACCGTCAATGGCCTGCTGGTGCTGGGCCTGGGCCTGCTGCCGGGCGCGCTGATGGAAGCCTGCCGCAGCGCCATTGCGCACATGCTCAATACCTGAAAGCCGAGGCGGCCCTGCTGCCGGCCCGCCGCCTGCGCTGCTTGCCTCTGGCGCTTGGCGCTCCTTGCAGCTGCTGCGCAGGCTGTTGAAAAGTCTGAAATACCTCAAAATCAGGAGCAAATTCAAGGCCCAGAAATGGCCTTTTGCGCAATATCGGCGGGGAGGTCATGCTATGGAACAAAGAGCAATTAAAGCGATGTGGCGCCAGACGCTGGCGCGCACATGCGGCATGCTCGCCGCCGCGCGCCGGGCGGCTGGCCCCGGCGGATATCGGGAAAAAGCATTGCCATGAGTCAAAGCGCAAGCATCTGGCTGTTGATCGCCCTGGCGGCACTGGCCGCCAACCTGCCTTTTCTCAACCAGCGCTGGCTGGCCGTCTGGCCCGCGCCATCGGGCCGCAAAAGCCTGGGCCTGCGTTTGCTGGAGCTGGTGTTCTGGTACTTCGTGACGGGCGGTATTGGCAAGGCGCTGGAAGCCCATGCGGGGCAGATTCACCCGCAAGACTGGGAGTTCTACGCCGTCACCGCCGCGCTCTTTCTCACGCTGGCCTTTCCCGGCTTTGTTTACCGCTACCTGCTCAAACGTGGACGCTGACCGCACCCCCGCCCCTTCGCTCTTCCCCGCCGGCCCTGACTTTCGGGACGAAACCCTGCGTGAGCAGCCGCTGGCCTCCGAGCCTTTGCTGCAAGGCCATTTCCTGCGCGTGCAGCGCGACACCGTGCGCCTGCCGGGCGGCCAACACGGCGGGCACGGCGGCACGGCCACCCGCGAATACGTGCGCCACCCCGGCGCAGCCGTCATCGCCGCCCTGCTGGAAGACGGACAGGGCGGCTGGCGCGTGGTGCTGGAGCGCCAATGGCGTCACCCCCTGGGCCAGGCCATCATCGAACTGCCCGCCGGCAAGCTCGACCCCGGCGAGCCGCCCCTGCACTGCGCGCAGCGTGAATTGCGCGAAGAAACCGGATACACCGCCCGCGAATGGGCCTGCGCGGGCCTGATGCACCCCACGCCCGCCTACTCCACCGAGGGCATCCACCTCTGGTTCGCGCGCGGCCTCACGGCAGGCCCGCGCCAGCTTGACGCGGGTGAACACCTGCACGTCTTCACCGCCACCGTGCCCGAACTGCTCGACTGGTGCCGCCAGGGCCGCGTGACCGACAGCAAAACCCTCGCCGCCGCCCTCTGGCTGCAAAACTACCTCAGCGGCGCGTGGCCGCTTGACTGGCAGCGCGATGAAAGTGCTTGATTTGCAATGCGACCAAGGCCACGTCTTTGAAGGCTGGTTTGCCTCCGAAGACGACTACCAGGCCCAGCGCCAAAGCGGCCTGCTCACATGCCCCCTGTGCGGCGCGCCCGATGTGGACAAACTCCCCAGCGCCCCGCGCCTGAACCTGGGCAGCGGCAGCGCGCCAGCAGGGCAGGGCGGCCCAAGCGGCGGCCCAAGCGGCGGGCCGGAGGGGGCCGCTTTGCCTGCCATGCAGGCCGCTTTACTGAAAGCCATGCGCCGCCTCATGCGCGAAACCGAAGATGTCGGCGCCCGCTTCGCAGAGGAAGCCCGCCGCATCCACTACGGTGAAACCCGCGAACGCCCCATCCGTGGCCGCGCAAGCCCCGAAGAAACCCACGCCCTGCTGGAAGAAGGCATCCCCGTCATATCTTTGCCCCTGCCGCCCGGATTCGATGGCGAGCTTCAATGAGCAGAGGTGAAAAATCTGGGCCGCCTGCTTTTTGAAAGAGCATGACAGCGAATACAGGCCGCGCCAGAGCTTGCCAGGCGGTTAAGCGCCAGAAAAACGGGTCAAGGCCTGGCCGCGAGAGATAAAAAGCCGGTCAGGACAGTCAAGGCGCAGACGACACCCTGCTTCTCGCAGGCTTTGCCGCCGTTCTTTTCTTGTATGCGCCGGCTTGCCTGTCTTGGCTCATGAAGCTGCGGCTGCCGCCAGGCCGCGTTTTTGGCATGGGCCATTTCTACTGTCCATCCGACATCAGAAACTGGAGCAAATTTGAGAGGGTCAAAACACCGCTCTGCGCAATATCTACTAAGACGTCTTGCTATGAATAGTAGAGCGAAATTGACCTTGTCCAATGCTTGCCCGCAGGTGTGAAAAGCGGCCTGGCGGCCTGCGGCGCTGCAAGCGGCAGGTCAGGCCGCCCAGGCTCATCTGCTCTTTCGCCCTTTGCGGCCAGACTTCGCTCAGCCTCACGGATAGATGGGCGACAGGCCTTTACCGCGCCAAGGTTTTGAGGGCCTGCTTGATGCCTTCGCTCACGCCTACGTCGGCAGGCAAGGCCTTGAGGGCTGCGGCGGCTTCTTTTTCGCTGTAGCCCAGCGCCAGCAGAGCCTGCTGGATGTCGGCGTGCGCATCGCTGGCTGGCGCAGCCGCGCCGGAAGCGGAAAGGTCGGGAGAGAGTTTGCCCTTGAGTTCCAGAAGCAGGCGTTCGGCTATTTTCTTGCCGATGCCCGGCAGTTTGGTCAGGCGGCCCGCCTGCTGGGTGGAAACGGCCTGCGCAAGATCGCTCACGCTCATGCCCGACAAAACGGCCAGCGCCATGCGCGGGCCAATGCCGCTGATGCGGATGAGCTGGCGGAAGGCGTCACGCTCGGCGGCGGTGCCGAATCCGTAGAGCGTGTGCGCGTCTTCCCGCACGACCAGGTGGGTGAGCAGCGTGACGGGCGCGCCAGCGGCGGGCAGGTTGTAGAAGGTGCTCATGGGCACGTCCACTTCGTAGCCGACGCCATGGCAGTCGAGCAGCAGGCGCGGCGGGTTCTTTTCGGCCAGCAGGCCAGCCAGGCGTCCGATCATGGTCAGGGCCGCGAATCAGCCGCAGGTCACGCGCACGACCGCGCCTTGCGCATTGACGATGACGTTCAGGCGGCCTATCTGCATTTCCTTGGTGGTGGCGCTGTTTTCGCGCAGCATGCGTGCAAGGTCTGCGCCGGCGGCGGCGCGCGCCTGCTCCAGCATGGCCGGGCCGCCGTAGGGTTTGCCGACGATGGACTGCGCGGCTTTGGCGTTGCATTGGTTGCGCGCGGCTTTGCCGCTTTCCACTTGCGTGATTTCACGCGGCTGGCTTGGCTGGCCTTGCGCGTGGTCATGAGCGTGCGGGTGCATGGGAGTTTGGGTCTGTGCGGGTTCAGGGGCGGGCTTCGGGGCGTTGGTGCAGGCGGTCAAAGCCATCAGGGCGGCAAAAGCCAGAGGGTAGGCAAACAGCCGTTTTTCCATGTTGAGTGCTCCACAAGTTTGTTGAAAAGAAAACGTGAAAACGAAAACGCGCTGCTCCTGCCCGGGCAGCGCGCGTGGGATGGTAACTGCCTGCCTGGAACTGAAAGCGAAACGGGCGCCTGTTTTCAGACGCCCGCTGGCAGATTCGTGAAAGCGGCGCGCGCTGCTTCAACACTTGTTTTTGTTCTTGGCGCCGCCCTGGCGCGCCTTCAGGCGCGGGTTTGACTTGCAGATGACGTAGATGCGGCCACGGCGGCGCACCACCTGGCAGTCGCGGCTGCGCTTTTTGGCTTCTTTGAGGGATGAAAGCACTTGCATGATTGAAATACTCCTTTGTGTTTCAGAACTTGTTCAAAGTCTGTCTGTGGGCGCGAAAAGCGCGGATCCGGCCAGACGCTGAACGGGTTCATAGGGGGACGGGAAAGCTGCCGATTGTAGTTATGTTCTAACAACTGTGATGCGTTTTCCCTTTGGAAAAAGCCAGAAACACGCGGAAAACGCACGTGTGCTAGAGTCCCGCTCCGCAACTTTTCACGCATTAGGCCATCAGCTTGGCTACCTTCAACAGGTAGCCAAATTTTTTTGGAAAGCCCGCCCGCCAGCAGCCAGACAGCCATTGGGCGGGACTCTCAAGGAGCCTCCGGCAAACAAAATACAAAGGCGCTGGCTCCCGCCTTTTTCACGGTGACCCGCAGCAGCGCCATGCCGCCTGCGGACATGAAAGGAAGCAACATGCAAATTCCCGCCAGGCTGAACGCCCTGGGGCGCGGCATCAACACCTTCGCGGTTGATGTGGCCGCCGGGTTCTTCCAGGTTTCGCACAACGGCTTTGCCCTGCTGGGACTGGCCGTGGTTTGCGCTGTAGCCTTGCTGGTGGCGCGGCCCGATTTGCGCCATCAGGGCGAAGAGCAACTCACCTCATGGCTCAAGGCGCGGCAGGCGGCACAGGTGGGCTTTGAAGCCGAACCTGTGGCCAGCCGCCGGGCCACGGCCGCCAACCCGGTGGACTTGCCGCCGGAGCAGGCCAACGCGGTGCAGTGGATCAGCCGCAAATACCGCGTAGCCCCCGAGCCAGTGGCCGCCCTGGTGGCCGAAGCCTATGAAACAGGCCAGCGCGTGCGGCTCGATCCCACGCTGATCCTGGCCGTCATGGCCGTCGAATCCAGCTTCAACCCCTTTGCACAAAGCAACGTGGGCGCACAGGGGCTGATGCAGGTGATGACCAAGGTGCATACCGACAAATACGAAGACTTCGGCGGCAACTTCGCCGCGTTTGACCCCGTCAGCAATCTGCGCGTGGGCATCCGCGTGCTCAAGGACTGCACCACGCGTTTTGGCTCCACGGCTGGCGGCCTGAAGTGCTACGTGGGCGCCGCCAACATGGAGGACGATGGCGGCTACGCCGCCAAAGTAATGGCCGAACACGCCCGCATCTACCGCGCTGCTACGGGCCGCGCCCTGCCCGCAGCGGCCAGCGAAGAAGCGCTGCGCGCCAAGGCTTCCGCCACCGGCACGGCGCCAGCCTCTGCTGACGCCTTGACGCAAGCCGGGTCACTGGCGGAAAGCAGCGCCAGCCCAGTCAACCCATCCAGCCGCAAGAGCCGCAACGCCATCAGCGTAGCCAGCGCGTTTTAAAGCCTGGCTTTCTTTCGCCACGCGCCAGCCGCCGCCTGGCACGGTCTGTTTTCGCACCGGGCGCGCGGCCTCTTGAAAAAACCTGCACCGCTACAATCTTGGCCCTCGACTCGCGGCAAGAGCGACAGCAACACCTCCGGCCCGGCCTGCCACGCGCACCAGATTCAGACGCAGCGGCCACTTTCCCGCAAGGATTGCACACCAAATGATCGCCCGGACATCTTGCCTGCGCGCCGCAAGGCACCCCTTGCCTGCTGCGTCCTGACCGCACTCCTTTGTTCTGATGTCTGAACGCATGGTCAGGCGCCGGATGCCTTTCATGCAACCGACTGTCATGCCCCTTCACCATAGGTCCGTCCATGCCCGCCAAGAAAACGTCTGCTCCCGCCGCTGAAGAAGCCGTCGCGCCAAAAGCTGCCAAGAAAGCCAGCGCCAAGAAAGCTGCCACCGTCGAAGCCGAGGCCGAACCCCTAAAGAAAACCCCGGCTGCAAAGGCCCCGAAGGCCAAAGCTGAAAAAGCCGAAGCCGCGCCAGAAGCCAAGGCCAAAAAATCCCGCGTCGCCAAGGCTGCCGCTGATGAAACGGTTGGCGAAACTGCTGACGCAGTGTCTGAAAGCGCGCCCAAGGCCAAAAAAGCCAAGGCTGCCGCCAAGCCCGCAGCCCAATCTGCTGCCAAACCGGAAGCCGCCAAAACGGGCGGCAAGCGTGGCCGCCCAGCCAAAGGCAAAAAAGCAGGTGCGGAGGATGACGACGCCGATCTGTCGGATATCGAAGACGACCTGCAAGGCGAGCCGGAGGCCGAAGCCGCTGGCGGCGCAGCCGCAGCAGCCGAGCAGGCCAAGCCGCTGCGCATGAAGATCAGCAAGGCCAAGGAGCGCGCGCTGATGAAGGAATTCGGGCTGGACGAAACCGTTCTGTCCGAAGAAGAGCTGAACCTGCGCCGCGCCAACCTCAAGGCGCTGCTCAAGCTGGGCAAGACGCGCGGCTACCTCACTCACGGCGAAATCAACGACCACCTGCCTGACAAGCTGGTCGATCCTGAAACGCTGGAAGCCGTGGTGACCATGCTCAACGATCTGGGCGTGGCCGTCTATGAGCAAACGCCCGACTCCGAAACCCTGCTGCTCACCAACCAGGGCAACAACACCGCCACGGAAGAAGAAGCCGAGGAAGAAGCCGAAGCCGCCCTTTCCACCGTGGACAGCGAGTTTGGCCGCACCACCGACCCCGTGCGCATGTACATGCGCGAGATGGGCACGGTCGAGCTGCTCACGCGCGAAGGCGAAATTGAAATTGCCAAGCGCATCGAAGGGGGGCTGATGGACATGATGCAGGCCATCAGCGCCAGCCCTTCCATCATTGCCGAAATCCTGCAAATGGCCGCCGAAATCCGTGAAGGCAAAGCCGTCATCAACACCATCGTGGACGGCTTTGTGGACCACGACGAAAACGACGACTACGTGGCCGAAGAAGACTTCGACGAATACGACGACGATGACGACGACGGCAAGGGCGGCTCCAAGGCCATGACCAAGCTGCTGGAAGCGCTGAAAACGCAGGCGCTGGAGCGCTTTGACCGCATTGCCCAGCTTTATGAAAAAGTGCTCAAGGCGCACAGCAAAGACGGCTGGGGCACGCCCGCCTACGTCAAGGCGCAGGAAGCGCTCTCGGCCGAGCTGATGACCATCCGCTTCACGGCCAAAACCATTGAAAAGCTCAGCGACATGCTGCGCGGCCAGGTAGACGCCGTGCGCCGCCATGAGCGCGATCTGCGCCGCATCATCGTGGACAAGTGCGGCTACCCGCAGGAGCAGTTCATTGCCGAATTCTCCGGCCGGGGCAAAAACGGCGAACGCGTGCCATCGCACCTGCTCGACCTGCGCTGGTGTGAAAAGCAGGCGGCCTCCAACAAGCCCTGGAGTGCCGTCATGGGCCGCAACATTCCGCCCATCCAGGACTTGCAGCAAAAGCTCATCGACTTGCAGCAGCTCGTGGTCGTGCCGCTGGACGAGCTGAAAGACATCCACAAACGCATGAACCAGGGCGAAGCCGCCAGCCGCTTTGCCAAGAAGGAAATGATCGAGGCCAACCTGCGCCTGGTCATCTCCATCGCCAAGAAATACACCAACCGGGGCCTGCAATTTCTTGATCTGATCCAGGAAGGCAACATTGGCCTGATGAAGGCGGTGGACAAATTCGAATACCGGCGCGGCTACAAGTTTTCCACCTACGCCACCTGGTGGATCCGCCAGGCCATCACGCGCTCCATCGCCGACCAGGCCCGCACCATCCGCATACCGGTGCACATGATCGAAACCATCAACAAGATGAACCGCTTCTCGCGCCAGCACTTGCAAGAGCACGGCTTCGAGCCGGATGCCGCCTTGCTGGCCGAAAAGATGGAAATCCCGGAAGACAAAATCCGCAAGATCATGAAAATCGCCAAGGAGCCTATCTCCATGGAAACCCCCATCGGAGACGACGACGACAGCCACCTGGGCGACTTCATCGAAGACACCAGCAACACCGCCCCGGTCGATGCCGCCATGCAGGCCGGCCTGCGCGACGTGGTCAAGGACATTCTCGACAGCCTCACCCCGCGCGAAGCCAAGGTGCTGCGCATGCGCTTCGGCATTGAAATGAGCACCGACCACACGCTCGAAGAGGTCGGCAAGCAGTTTGACGTCACGCGCGAGCGCATCCGCCAGATCGAGGCCAAGGCCCTGCGCAAGCTCAAGCACCCCTCGCGCTCGGACAAACTGCGCAGCTTTATGGACTCCATCTAGGCTCCCGGCGAGCGCCAGATGTACAGGAAACAAGGGGCGAATTCACTGCTTATTCGCTCCTTGTTTCATAGCATAGGGTCCTAGTAGAGTCTGCGCAAAAGCCACTTTCAGACCCCTTGAAATTGCTCCTCTTTTCAAGATAGAGCAACCTGCGTTTTCAGGCCTGGCGCAGCAGCCATTGCGGCGCACAGCAGCTTTGCATCAGCCAAAGCACAGAGCCTGAACGCCGTGCGGCTTTTTTCGCCCTTGGCAGCCAGCAGCGCAGCGCGAAAGCTGGGCTGGTTTCGCTCCGCATTAAATAGCAATATGTCCTAGTGGAAATTGCGCAGAAGGGCGGTTTCTACCGCTTTAATTTGCTCCTGTTTCTGGTGCTCTTGCGTGGCAAACGGGTTTTGATGCCGGGCCAGAAATAGGCAGGCCGAACGTGTTTTTCGGCTGCGCGCCGTTGCGTATGCCGCAGTGCAGGTCGGGCCGGGCAGGCAGTGTGCGCCTGCGCTGCCTATACTTTCGCGCTTTTTCTGATTCAGGGCGGGCGGACCGCCTTTTTGCTGGCCGCTCGCGCCTGTTTGCCTCTCTGTTCCCTAGATTTATGAACGCTCCCGTTTCCCCCGCTGATGAAAACGCCTTGCTGGCTGAATTGGCCCAGATGCTGGTGGACTGCCTCAATCTGGATATGAAGCCTGCAGAAATCGACCCGGATGCGCCCTTGTATGGCGATGGACTGGGGCTGGACTCGATCGACATTCTGGAAGT
The DNA here is from genome assembly GCF_001262075.1 of Ottowia sp. oral taxon 894. GTDB lineage: Bacteria > Pseudomonadota > Gammaproteobacteria > Burkholderiales > Burkholderiaceae_C > Ottowia > Ottowia massiliensis. The sequence continues at coordinate 2,203,412 of NZ_CP012073.1, forward strand.
GGCGCTGGCGGTGTCCAAGAAATACGGCTTTCAGCTGCGGGCTGAAGACGAGAACAAGCAAGCCATCTACAGCAGCCTGCGCAGCCTGGCCCGGCACATCGCGGCGCACCGCACGATTTGAGTTTTTTTCCTCCCTTGCCAATGACCTGGATGCCTGCAGGCCCGCCGGGCCGCCCCGCTGGCGAGAGCGCGCCTGCCTGCGGCGCAGCCCGCGCGGATGCCCCAGCCCTTGCTCACGCCCGTGAGGCCAGCGCGGCGTGCGCGCCCCATGACGCACGCGTACCCATGCTGGTGGCGGCGGGCGTGGTTACCTACGCAGCGGCGGCGTGGTGGAGCAGCCGCCATCTGCCCTGGCTGGCGCTGGCGCTGGCCGTGGCGCCTTTTGTGTGGCTGGCGGCGGCGTTCGCCTTGGCGCGGCCTGCCGCAGGCGGCGCGTGGCAGCGGGCCGGGCGCTGGCTGCCGCTGCTGGCGTTGTGCGCGGCCCTGGCGGCGGGCTGGGAGCCGCTGCTGGCCAATGTGCTGCTGGTGTATCTGGTCCAGCACGTGGGCGCGCATGCGGCGCTGGGCTGGATGTTTGGCGCAAGCCTGCGGCCCGGGCGCACGCCGCTTTGCACCGAATTCGCCAGCTGGGGGCACTGGCGCATGACGCCGCAGCTGGTGTGGTACACGCGGCAGGTCACGCGGGTGTGGGTGGCGTTCTTCGCGGGCGTGGCGGCCGTGTCGCTGGCGCTGTTCGTGGCGGCTTCGCCTGCGGCGTGGATGCTGTTTTCCTCTGTGCTGGGGCCGCTGTTGACGGCGGCGCTGTTCGTTGTGGAAAACCTGGCGCGCAGGCGCTATCTGCCGCCCGACAACCGCATGGGCCTGATGGCCACCTGGCGCGCCATTCAGGCGCGTGCGCGGTCGCAGGGCAAGCCAGCGCCCCAGGCGTGCCCGCCTTCGTCACCGCCTTTCCCGTCCACGCCCTTTCCGCCACGCAACCCGGCAGAGCCAGATGAACCCACCCGCCCTCGCGCTGAGCGCCCACGCCCCTGATGAAACACTGGCCCTCGGCCCGCAAGGCCCCGTGACGGCCGCGCGCTTCTTTGCCGACGCGCAAAGCGTGGCCGAAGCATTGCCCGCCAGCCAGTACGTGCTGAACACCTGCCACGACCGCTACCTGTTCATGGTGGGTCTGGGTGCGGCCCTGCTGGCCGGGCGGCCCACGCTGATGCCTTCCAGCCTTGCCCCCGAATCCGTGCGCCAGTTGCAGGAGCGCTATCCGCAGCTGCTGTGCCTGCACGACGGTCAAGAGCGCCCCGAAGGGCTGCCCGCCTGGCCAGTCGCCCCGCCAGCGGCAGGCGCGGCCCGCGCCTTGCAGGATGCGCCGCTGATCGAAGCCAGCCAGGTGGCCGCCATCGTTTTCACCTCCGGCACCACCGGCGCGCCTACGGCGCACCTCAAGCGCTGGGGCGGACTGTGCGCCGATGGCGAGGCCGAAGCGCGGCGGATAGGCTCGCAGGGCCTTGCCATCATCGCCACCGTGCCTTCGCAGCACATGTACGGCCTGGAATCGAGCGTGATGCTCACCCTGCGCGGCGGCGCGCGCCTGTGGCGCGAGCGCCCCTTCTACCCGGCGGACATCTGCGCGGCGCTGCGAGCCGCGCCGGGGCCGCGCATGCTGGTGACCACTCCCTTTCACCTGGGCGCGCTGCTGGCCGCCCAGGTGGCGTTGCCGTCATGCGAACGCTTGCTGTGCTCCACCGCCCCGCTGCCCGTGGCGCTGGCGCGCCAGGCTGAAGCCGCCTTCGGCAGCCCGCTGACGGAAATCTATGGCTGCACCGAAAGCGGCCAGATCGCCACCCGCCGCCCCACGCAGGACGAAGCCTGGCATTTGCTGGACGGCGTGCAGCTTGATGTCAGCGCCGAAGGCGCATGGGCGCATGGCGGCCACGTGCAAATTCGCGTGAAGCTGTCTGACCACATCGAGCCGCTCGGCGAGCGGCGCTTTTGCCTGGGCAGCCGCCACGCCGACATGGTGAACGTGGCCGGCAAACGCGCCTCGCTGAGCGCGCTCACCGCCCAGCTTTTGGGCGTGGAAGGCGTGACGGACGGGTGCTTTTTTCTCCCCCAGAACCCCGCCGCCGAAAAACAGGCCGGCGTGCAACGCCTGGCTGCGCTGGTCGTTGCCGCCCCAGGCATGACGCCCGAGCGCATCATGGCCGCCCTGCGCCAGCGCATGGACCCCGCCTTCCTGCCCCGCCCCCTGCTGCCCGTGCCCGCCCTGCCGCGCAACGCCACGGGCAAGATCGTCGCCAAAGAGGTGCAAGCCCTCTACCAAACCCTCTGCCAACCCCGCGCCAGCTAGAGGGTAAGCGGGGCTGAGAGCAGGCGCTGAAAGCCTGCTCAAGGCCTGTCATTCGGGCAGGATGAAAACGCAAAAGGAGTTTTTTTGCTCTTTGATCCATAGCATGACGTCCTAGTGAAATGGGCGCAAAAGCCGTTTTGGAGCTTGTGAATTTGCTCTTCTTTTTGATGTGCCCATGCATCTGCTGGAACCTGCTCGTGAGCAGGCCAGCTAAGCGCCTCGCCGGGCGGCGAAAGGGTCACAAGACCTGACTTGTGGTTTGCGCCTTGCGGCCGCCGGATTTCCTTTTGCAGCGGAAGAAGGGCAGGCTGCGCCAGCCCGTGCATCTTCTGCCCAGTTCATTCTGATAAATGAAACGCCCGGCAAGCAGGCAGCGGCAAAGCCCATATTCGCTCTTGAATTCATAGCATGAGGTCCTAGTTGGGCCTGCGCTGAACGGCTTTTTCAGCCCCTCATATTTGCTTCTGTTTTTGATGGTATCCGGCAGGTGGCGCTTGCCGTTGGGGGCGCTTCAACCGTCAGCCGTCTGCCGCTGCGCGCCGTTTTCCTCGCGTTTCATGGTTGCCGAAGGCGGCGCGAGTAGGCATGCACTTCGTCTACCAGGTGCGCCACGTGTTCGGGCGGCGTGTGCTGGCTGATGCCGTGGCCGAGGTTGAAGATGTGGCTCACACCCCGGCCTTGGCCTTGCCCGGCATCAGGCGGGCCGAAGGCGTCGAGCACGGCACGGGCCTGCTGGCGGATGACCTCGGGCGGGGCAAAGAGCACGTTCGGGTCGAGATTGCCCTGGAGCGCAACGGGGCGCGCGGCCGCTGGCGCGCCGGGCGGCAGGGCCAGCGCGCGTTCCAGCTCGCGGCGTGCGCGCGCCAGGCTGGCCGTCCAGTCCAGCCCCAGCGCGTCGCACGCCAGCGCGGCTGCCATGTCGGGCAGCCACGGCCCGCCGCCTTTGGTGAAGACGATGCGGGGCACCACGTGCCCGTCGGCGCCCGTGCGTTTGAGCTGGCGCAGCACGCGGGCCGTGTAGGCCAGGCTGAAGGTCTGGAAGGCGCCATCGGCCAGCACGCCGCCCCAGCTGTCAAACACCATCACGGCTTGCGCGCCCGCGTCAATCTGCGCGTTCAGGTAGGCGGCCACGGCATCGGCATTGACGCCCAGCATGCGGTGCATCAGGTCAGGGCGGGCGTAGAGCATGGTTTTCACCTGGCGGTAGTCGTCGCTGGAGCCGCCTTCCACCATGTAGCAGGCCAGCGTCCAGGGGCTGCCCGAAAAGCCAATCAGCGGCACGCGCCCGGCAAGCGCCCGGCGTATGGAAGTCACGGCGTCAAATACGTAGCGCAGCCGCTGCATGTCGGGCACGGCCAGGCGGGCCACGGCGGCTTCGTCGCGCACTGCGTGCGCAAAGCGCGGGCCTTCGCCCGGCTGAAAGCTCAGGCCCAGGCCCATGGCGTCAGGCACGGTGAGGATGTCTGAAAACAAAATGGCCGCATCCAGCGCGTAGCGCTCCAGCGGCTGCAAGGTGACTTCGGTGGCGTAGTCCACATTCGTGGCCAGCCTCATGAAGCTGCCCGCGCGCTCGCGCGTGGCGCGGTATTCAGGCAGATAGCGCCCGGCTTGCCGCATCAGCCAGATGGGCGTGTGGGCGGTGGGCAGGCCCAGGCAGGCGCGCACAAAAGTATCGTTTTGCAAGGGGGCGTTCATGCGCCGGATTGTCGCAGGCGGGCTTGCGGACGGCCTGAGCGGGAGCGGGCGTGAGTGGCGGCGCACAAGTGACAGCGCAAGGGTGGCGGCGCGAGCGGCTGAGCGCCAGCAGCGGGAAGTCAGCGCGGCCCTCCTGTGAACCCCACGCGAAACCCGCGCAAAGCCCCGCCAGACAAGGCTTTCACGCTATGTTTTTTGGGGCATGGCGGCTCACTTATGCACAAAAAACGCCCGCACGGCCATGCGCCGCTCCGTTCTCACTACAGAAGCGATAGCGTCCGTAACCCATTGATTTGAAAAGATTTAAATTTTTTGCCGTTTTGCTGTGCAATCCGCAAAAACCCTTGTTTTGCAAGTGCGGCGCAGCGTTTGCACAGGCTTTTCAACAAAGTTGTCCACAGTTTCTGTGCATAGCCTGCGTGGCCTGTGAAGGCGTGCGGAAAACGCAAGGAAAAAGACGCGTGAGGCAGGGCCGCGAGCCTGGCAAGCTTGCGCCCGGAAAACACGCGCCCGCCTGCCCGCCGCCTGCCCGCCGCCTGTTCGTGCGCCTTGCGGCGGCGATGCGGTAAAACCCGCCGTTTTCTCATCTTCCGGCCAGGCTCATGCTGCGTTTCATCCGCTCCGCTCTTCACATGCTGTTTCTCACCGTGACGGTGATTCCGTGGTCGCTGACGGTGGTTGCGCTGTCGCCCTTCGTGAGCAAGCAGTGGCTGTATGGCTTCTGCCATGTGTGGGTGCGCATGGTTGTGGCGTCGGCCAGGCCGCTGCTGGGCATCCGCACGCGGGTGCGGGGGCTGGAGAACCTGCCTGCCGGCCCGCAGGCCGCCGCCGTGCTGCTCGTCAAGCATCAGTCAGCCTGGGAAACCTTCGTGCTGCCCACGATAACGCCGCATCCGCTTGCCTACGTTTTCAAGCGCGAACTCGCGCGCATTCCCTTCTTTGGCTGGGTGCTGGCGCGGCTGAACATGGTGCGCATCGACCGGGGCCGCCCCACGGAAGCCTTCACCCGCATGGTCACGCAGGGCCGCCGCCTGCTGGCGCAAGGCATATGGGTGGTCATCTTCCCCGAAGGCACACGCGTGGCGCGCGGCCAGCAGGGCAAATACCGCAGCGGCGGCACGCGGCTGGCCATTGAATGCGGTGTGCCCGTGGTTCCGGTGGCCGTGACTTCGGCGCGCTGCTGGCCGCCGCGCGCCTTCGTCAAAAGCCCTGGCATCGTTGATATTTCATTTGGCCCGCTCATTGCCAGCCAGGGGCGCAAGGCGGATGAGCTGATGCGCGAAGTGCAAGACTGGATCGAAGCCGAAATGCGGCGGCTCGATCCGCAGGCCTACGCCGGCGCTGCCGCCCTGCCGCCATCAGACGGCGGGCCGGCCGATGGATCGGCCCTCTGCGCGCCCCAGCCTGTCTGCGCGAACGCCGGCCTGGCAGAAAACAGCGATGGCGGCAGCGGTGATGGCGGCAGCGGTGATGGCTGCAGCGGTGATGGCTGCAGCGGTGATGGCGGCGGCGGTGATGGCGGCGGTGGCGATGGCGGCGGTGGCGACTGACATGTCTGCGCTTGAGCATCTGGGTCAGCTCATGCTGGACCTGTTTGGCGCCGCATCCGCACAGCCTGCCGCGCCCAGGGCGGCGGTTCAGCCTCCGGCCCCGCGCCTGGTCTCTCCCACGCTCCAGCCGCCCCTACACCACTACACCCACCCGCAGGCCACGCACGCCATACGCTTGGGCGAAACCTGCGTGGCCTGGCGGCTGCGGCGCTCGGCACGGCGCAGCATTGGCTTCGTGGTGGACGATCTGGGCCTGACCGTCAGCGCCCCGCGCTGGACGCAACTGCCTGAAATCGAGGCCGCCCTGCACTCAAAAGCGCGCTGGGTCCTCAGCAAGCTCGCCCAGGCGCAAGAGCGGCAGCAACGCCAGCATGCCGCCCGCATCCCGTGGGGCGAAGGCGCCACGCTGCCCTGGCTGGGCCAGACGCTCACCCTGCGGCGTGAACCGCGAGCCGCCTTGAACGGCCCCGCCCGTCCACGCTGGCAAGCCGCTGCAGATAGCGTGGCTGACGCGGATCGCAGCAGCGCGGCTGGCCCCGCGCTTTATCTCTCGCTGCCCCCCGCCGCCACGGCTGCGCAGTGGCGCGACGCCGCGCAAGCCTGGATCAAGCAGCAGGCCCGCCGCCACTTCACCGCGCGGCTGGACCACTTCGCGCCCCTCATGGGCGTGCGCTGGCAAAAGATGGCCCTGACCTCGGCCAGCACCCGCTGGGGCAGCGCCAGCGCAGACGGCAGCATCCGCCTGAACTGGCGGCTCATGCACTTCCGCCCGGCGGTTGTGGACTACGTCGTCGTTCACGAACTGGCCCACCTGCACGAGATGAACCACAGCCCGCGCTTTTGGGCGCACGTGCAGGCCCAGCTGCCCACCTACGCCGCCTTGCGCGCCGAGCTGCGCGGCGAAGCCTTGCCACTCTGGTGAAAACCGCTTTCTGCCCGTGCCGTCAAAGCAGGCAGGTGCGGGCCGGGCAAGAGCCGAAGGCTGTCTGCATGATTTGCGTGTCTGAACCCATAGCCAAGCGAGCGCGACGCAAGTTGTAGTCATGCCTCCACGGCGGCACAAGCTCACTCGGGCGCGTCATCAATCAGGCGAGCCATACGCCAGTCGCTGCCAGATGAATGGCACCAAGGAAGTTGCGAGCCGTCTTGTTGTAACGCGTGGCGATGGCCCGGCGCTGCTTGAGCCTGGCAAAGAAGTTTTCGATCAGATGGCGGGCTTGGCAAAGATGCGGGTTGTAGTCTTGAGCCGCCTTCTTGCTGCTGCGTGAGGCAATGACAACGCCTTTGCCTTGGGCCGGCAGCAGCTCAAGCACTCGAGCTTGGGCGTCATAGCCCTTGTCGGCGATCACGGTTTCGGCCGCTGTTTGAGCCAAGAGCACGTCGGCCCCTTCGAGGCCGTTCGCCTGCCCTGACGTGAGATGAAATCCGGTGGCCCAGTGCATCCGCCGCCGCGTGAATCTTGGCGCTCAGCCCGCCGTGGCTGTGTCCGATGGCTTGCGGCGCTCCCCTTTTATCCCTGCACCGTGCTGGGGGCGCTCGCACGATGGTCGAGCCGATCATCGCGTACTCGTTGTCGGCCTGCTGCGCCAGGGCTTCAAAGACCTGTTGCCATACACCGCTGTAGCTCCAGCGGCTGTGACGCAGGTGCGCCACCCGGAAGCGCCACCCGGAAGTCTCCGAAACGTGCCAACAGATCGCGCCAGGGGATGCCGGCCCGGTAGCAGCACGGCATTGACAAACAAGCGGTTGTCCTGTGCTCCTGGCTGGCCGGCACGCGCGGGCAGCCAATCCTTGATGCGCTCCCACTGATCGTCGAGCAACGCGTATCTTCTGGCCATGGCCCCTCTTCTGGGTTCTCGCCCGCAGGCTTCAGGCTCGACTCTTCATGATTGATGACAAGCCCTATGCATGCCGACATGCTGGAAGCACATGCCCGCTTCCCAAATCTTGTTTCTATTTAATCTCTCTCAAACCGTTTTCATCCAGTTTGACGTGTCGGATATCCATTTGCGCGAACTTGCTCAGAAACTCTTTGCCCGCCTCCTTCAGTTGCGCCGCCACTTGCGGATTCTTGTTTTTCATGTTTTCCATTTGGGCCATGGTCAAGAACACGCCAGCGCCCACCAGAATGTGATACATGCTTTGTTTTTCCGTCATGGACATTCCGGCGAATTTCGGATCGACAGCCAGCACGATTTTCATCTGACGGGCCAGGGGCTTGAAATACTCCGCTGGCAGCTCCCGGTTGTGGTACGCCGCATAGCAGCCTGCAATCAGCGCGGCGGAAGCCGCCCCCATGTCATAGGCATCCACACCAAGCTTTTCCGCCAGAGATTCGAACATTTCAATCATGCGGGTGAATGTTTTGCGAGCCTCGGCCTTCTGCTCATCCTGATAGCCTGCCACAAGCACGTCCATACCTACCATATCCGCTGGCTTGGCAATCGTGGTATCACTAAGTTTTTGATTTGACATTTTTATTTCCCGTTGCGAGTTAAAAATTCATTGCGATATTTCCATTCCGGACGACGTGAAACTCACCCGCTCAGGTGGTACGCCCAGCAGACTTTTCAGTAAATTGTCGCCCATGGCCTTCATTCGCGCCTGCTCCTGTATATTGGGCTTTTTCTGAAGCTCCTGCTGCAAGGCAAACAGCCACATGCCCATGCCTACCAGCGTCTGATAGGTAAACACCTTGTCGCGGACACGCATGGATTTGATCTTCTCGTTTTCCTGCATCACTTTTTCAAGCTGCTGCTCCAGCGGCTTGATATAGGCATCAGGAAACGCCTGCCCCTTATAGGCCGTCCAGGCGCCCGCCAGGGCAACCGCCATACCCGAAGCCAGATTATTGGGTGGAATCCCATAAGCCGGAGCCACCTTCAGATTGAAATCGACAATTAATCTCTGAAACATGTGCGAGCGGTCTATGAAATTTTCGCGCTCATATATGCGCGAAGCCAGCATTTCAGGCGCGCGCGTATCACTCAGGCGCTGGCCGGAAGACATATTCCCCACGTCACCCAAATCTAGCGGAGAGCGTTTGGGCGCTGATTCAGATGGTTTTTTATTGCCTTTCTCGTCTTTTTGGGACTGCTGCTGGATAAGACGCCACATCCTGTCGCTTTCAAGCGCGTCTGTCACATAATCATAACTGTATCCCCAGGCTGCATCTCCCCACGCGCCAGCCGCCGCAGGCATAGCCAGACATAGCGCCGCCAAACAAATCCGCCATCTGCCAGTCATTGCGACGCATGATGAAAATCCAGCGCAACTCAATCTCATGAAACTCTCCTGAAGAGAAACCATGCAGAGGCTGTTGTTCTGGGAGATGGCTGGCGGCGCTGCGCGCTTTATCGAACCTGGCTCAAGCCGTTTTCATCCAGCTTGATGCTGGCCGCGTCCATATGCGTGAAACGGCTCAAAAATTCCTTGCCTGCCGACTGTAATTGCGCGGTAATTTGCGGATCCGGGTTTTTCATGTTATCCATCTGGGCCATGGTCAAGAACATGCCTGTACCCACCAGAATCTGATACATACGCTGTTTTTCCTGGACGGATGTCTGCGCAAACTTCGCATCGGCCATGAACACCTGCTGCATCTGCTGGGCCAATGGCTTGAAATACTCGTTGGGCAGCACTTCGTTCTTGTATGCGGCATAACTGCCCGCAATCAGCGCTGCCGCTGCTGACCCCATGTCATACGCAGGCACTTCCAGCTTTTGTGCCACAGGTTCGAACATGTCAATTATTTTTGCAAAAAGCTTGCGGGCCTCAGCCTTTTGGGCGTCTTGGTAGCCTGCAACCAGCATGTCAATTCCAGCCGTACCGGTTGGTTTCTCAATGGCCGTGCCTACAGTGCCGGACAATGTATTTTGTTTCGGGTCCTCTGTCGTATTCGACAATAATGATCGCAGCGTATCGCCTGATATCAATTCATTGACCTTGGCGCCTGAAGTGGACATGCCTTCCATTACTGAAGGAAGCGTCAGTCCATGCGCCCACGGCGCCACCCACAGGCTGGCTGTTGCAAGCAGGATGCAAAATGTTTTGCGCATATCAAATCCTCGTCTGTTGTTGAAGAAAATGAAAAAATGAAACCAATGCAACCCAGATTTCATCTGAATATAGCCAGAAGATTCACCAGCTTTATTCTAAACTGATCGCACAAAATACAGCGTCATTGGGAAAAACATTCTTTGTGGAGTCGCTCAACCCTTGCTACAAATTATCGAATAGGGAGACGCGGACTAATCTTATGCCATCCACATTGCAGTCAAAACATGACAGCAATCCATGAATTCTTATCTCGCCCACTTTGTCTAATAATTTTCATTTGGCAACTCTTGCCACAATCACTATTTGAATGTTATGCCTTTGGGACCCAGCAACACTTTATCTGGCGGCACATGCAAAACGGTAGACAGCACCTGACCGCCCATTTCTTTCCATTGCGCCTTCATCTCGGGACTCGAGGCTTGCTTTGCACGCGCCTCCAAGTCCATGGCAAGACATATCATTACCTGATACAGATACCCCTTGTCGGAATAGTCCATCTGCACGACTTTATTGTTCTTCAGCATGGCCGCCTCCATCTGAAGAAAAACGGGCTTCATCCATGCCGCTTCCACCTGCCGGCCAGAATAAACTCGATATCCGCTGGCCACAAGGGCTGCCATGCCCGTAGCCAGATTGTTCATCGGCACGTCCCACAATGCAGGCTGCGTATGATTGAAATCCAGGGCGAGTCGCTTGAAATACCATTTACGTTCACTGTAGTCGTCCCCCAGGCCATATTGGCCCGCGAGAAATGCGAAACCTCTTTCCTTGCTAAAGCGCCCGCGCACCTCGCCATAACCCGCCTCCCAATTGCCAGAGGCCAGCGGCGACTCTTTTGGAAGCGGCCTGGACAAAGTCGTATCAGCATCAATATTCCGTAATCGCTCCTGCTCCGCCATCATGCGATTGAGTGTGTCTTGCTCCATCAATGCGCTCAGCGTATCCAGGCTAATGCCCCAAGCCTGTGCCGATGATGCACAAATAAACCACAGCGCCAAAACTGTAATTACGACGCCAAACGTGCGGGCTACGGCTTTTTGCGCACCGCGACAGCCTTCAGACCGTTTCGCAGAAACCTGCGGTAATATGATAATATGCAGCACAAGGCATTCCTCTGAATGCACAATAAGAATCCGGCGCAATCGCCTACAGGCTTCACGAAGATAAGATTTTCTAAAATTGGTTTAAATTCTTATCTAAAAACGATGCCTGACGAAGTGAAGCTGACCCGCTCAGGTTCAACGCCTAACACTGCTTGAAATACACTTCTGCCTATAGTTTTTAGCTCCTTCTCATGTGCCGGGTTAGGATTTTTCTGTAACTCAGCCTGCAGCAGCATGAGTAACATGCCCAAACCCACTGATAGCTGATATGAATTCATCTTTTCTGTAGCTTTCCCTTCAAACAATTCCGCTTTCTTTCTCAAAAAGGAAGCCACCTGCAAGAAGGCCGGTTTAACTACATTATCAGGCAAAGGCTTGTTGTAATAGGCCGCATACGCACCGCCAAGCAGCGTTATCAGACCCGTGGCCACATTTTCTTGCGGGACTTGATAAAGACTCTCGACACTTGCGTTGAACTTGTCAATGATCTCCACAAACATCCGTTTGGCCTCAGGGCGGCGCTCTGGAGGAAATAGCTGGGATAGCTGATTGACGCCATCCATATCCGCAATAAATTCTTCTCCTGCGCGAACCAAGCTGCCGGTATACAAGATATCAGTCTTAACATCAGGGGAATCATCTGTTTCGACCTCGCTTAAAGGCCTGAGATTTTTCTTTGCCTGATTCATTGCGCGATTGTAGGCATCTTCGCGGAGCCACTTCTCATTGAAATCAATGATAAAGAAAGCGTGAGCGTTAAGATTGACAAACGTTAAAATAATTAACGTTGCAATAGCGGTTATCTTATTGGTAGACATAGAAGTATGAGAAATAAAAACAGGCGGTAAAACCGCCTGTTTTTATTGATCCTCAAGACATTACTGCTTGCGACCCATAGTGCTCAAGGATTCACCGATACCCTTGATCACGGTGGAGAAGGTTTCAGTAAGAAGCTTATATTCTTGGCTCACACCTTGCATTTCGGTCTGAGCTTTTGTCATGTCAGCAGCGGCTTCCTGCTGTGCCTTTTGGTCTTTCCCCGCACTCTTTTGAGCATCTGCTGCATCACTAATTTTTCCAGAAAGTTCAACCATTTTTGAAGCCTTTTCGCCCAAGACTTCGCCCATAGCTTTCGCAATAGCCATCAACCAGCTACCAGTGGATTTCTTGCCACCTTTGCCGCTGCCGCCTGTCCGGTTGCTGGCTGTATCATCCTTTTGGTTTTCTTCCAGATTTTTACGAACGGCATCAACAATCTTTTGCGCCAAATCATCTATGGACTTTTGGACATCACTACCAGCCGCATCTTTCAGAGCCTTCTCGGCTTCTGGATCGGCTTTTTTCTCAAATTTCTTAACGACTTCGTCGATGACCTTCTTGATAGCCTCTTGCAAGAATTTTGGCAGACCATCCTCCTTGGCCAACTTATCCACAGCCTGCTTACCGCTATTGCCGCTGATTGAATTGATCAGGTTGGCCGTGGCATTGATGACGTTGGCGGGAGAAAAACCTTCCAGCACTTTACCCAAGTCAAGCTTGTTGCTGCCACCCAAAAAGCCGCCCAGCAATTGACCCAAGCCGCCCAGCAAGCCGCTGCCGCCAAGCAAACCGCCCAGCATGCCGCCGCCGCCACCACCAATAACACCAGCAACTACACCTACTGCTGCACCCATTTTTACTCTCCTTCAAGGTTGAGATGACCCGTTAGGGCCGGTTGTGATGATCAAGCGTTTTGGCACCTGACCTTCCTGGTAACCAAGCATCGCTTTGCTCGCGTTGCCTGTTGGGTGTATTAAACCGGGTTCGCGCGGCTTGCGCCATAGGGATCGTTCCCAGCTGGGAACGATCCCTATGTCATGAGCGCAACATAAAAGGAAACCCCTATGCCTCTTGCTGCCTGATGACCAGCGCCCCTTGTTTGCAGCGCATGCTGGAGCAGATTTGCTTTCTGATGTCCTTCTGGCTGGGGAGAACTACAACACCCGCTGGGCCAAAGCCATGTGGGTCAGGTGCACAACGGATTTGGCTTTCATCTTCAACATGACGCGGCTGCGATGCATCTCCACGGTTTTGGTGCTGATATCCAGCTCGCGCGCGATGACCTTGCTGATCTTGCCTTTGACCACTTCCTGCATGATTTGCGCTTCACGCGGACTCAGGCTGGACAAACGGCTGGCGTATTCGGCACAAGGAGGGGCGGCAGGGCTATCAGACGGCGCACGGTGGCTTTGAAAAGCGCGCTTGAGAGCTTCTTCCAGCGCGGCGCCCTCAAAGGGTTTTTCCAGAAAGGTGATGGCGCCTTTTTCCATGGCTTTCACGGCCAGGGGCACATCCCCATGGCCCGTCATGTACACCACGGGCAGCGCCGGAGTGGCGCCCGCGCCAGTAATGCCCAGAGCAATCAATTCGTCATGCACTTGCAATCCGCTCATGACTGGCATGCGCACATCCAGCAGCAGACAAGCCCGTGCAATGGCTGCGTCATCCAGTTGTTTCAACGCTTCTATGGCTTGGCGTGCGTCGCAAAAGTCTTCCACCTGATAACCTGCACCGCTTAGCCACCACTTGGCCGTGGCGCGGAACTGGTCGTTGTCATCCAGCAAATACAGTGTGCGCACCGGATCTGCAGGTTCAGACGATTCAGCAGATGAGGCGGCAGAGGCAAATGTCATGCTCATGCGCAGGGTCCTTGCAATCAAGAAAACGCGGCAAGCCAGCCGCATCAGAGGCTGAGGCAAGTAAAAAGTGTAGTCGCGCTCTATGTTGCATCTATGCCGCAAAAACCGCCCGGCGGCCTATTACCACTCGCCAAAGGGCGATAGACGTCAAAAAAACGGCTTCCCTCCTGCCGCTGTGCATGGGCCGTGCTTGCGCCAAAGGCCATCGGCACGCGCGATTCGCAGCATTACCTGGAATCTGTTCACAGACAGATGTGGGGCGACTGCCAGTGGCTTCAGCGCCCCAGCAGGCGAAGCAGCCAGTGGCGTGAAGCAAGGGTTAGCGTGAGACAGGCGTTGGCAGTGCAAAGAGTCAGGCGCGCGCCAGGCTGCTGAAGCAACGGGGCGCAGGCAGCGTCTGCCGCTTGCCAGCAGGCGGCCGCATCAGGGCTGGCTGCATGCGAAGGCAGGTCTTGCAGGAGGGTAAAGGTTTGCACATCAGCATGGGCGGCCCAAGGAGCATCGATCACGCCTGCTCCGCTAATCCACAGAGCATTGACAGGGGGCTGGCCCGCTGCTTCGCGGGTAGTGTTGATGGGGTGCGTTTGCAGCAGCATCTGGATTTCGCTTTGCAGGCGCATGAGTGCAGCGGGCAGGCGCGGCAGCAGGCTGGGGGTGAGCCGTTGTTGACGCGCGCGCGCCAGCGTGCAGGTAGGCAGGCGACGCAGCGGCTCGCCTTGAGCCAGCCATCGCAGGTATGGCGGTTGCGGCGTTGGGTCAGCCAGCAGGGTCATGCCCGCTTCAGCCAACAGGGGGGCTACGGCCTCGCGCAGGGCGTGGGCTTGTCCGGACGGCAGCGCCAAGGCGGCAGGGTCGGCCAGCAGAGCATGGTCCATGCCGAGCAGCCATTGGCAAGGGGTGAACCAGGCGCAAGGCACGCCAACAGCGCCCGTTTCACAAGCGGCCCAAGGAATGCAGGCGGGGTCATCTGAGGCATGGGGCAGACCGTGGGCCAAGGCTTGCGCCAGCTCCAGCGGCGTAAGCGGGGCGTCGCCGGCCAGCAGATAGTGGGCCTGCACCTGCATGCGGCGCAGCAACGCGGCCAGCCGTGGCAGGCGGGCGGCCCAGGGGCGCGCCAGGGGCGGCAAGCGCGCACCGCTGGGCAGGGGCGCGCTATCGTCCACAGGCAAGGGCAAGATGCTGGCGCGGTGAGCATCGGCAATGATCAGGTGAGGCATGGCAGGCGGCTATGGGCTTCGAAGAGCTTCCAAAAAAAGAGTAACAGTAAATCCAGCACGCGCAGCCTATGCCGAAGCTTGCGGACGATGGGCGTCCAGAGCATCCGAAGAATGCTGGGGCGCGGCCGCCGGACCTCAAGGGGCTGAAAAAGCGCATCCATCCAACCCTGTTCAGCCCTGAATAGGTAATACCCCCCTGGGAACGATCCTAGTGGCGCAAAAGTTCGCAACCGAATAGCATTGGCGTCACGATTTTTTGCAAACTGCTTTTGGCCGCGTCATGAACCCTCTCGCTTCCTCCTTTTTGCCAGCTGCCGGTTTTTCGCCGGTGGCTGGCGGCTGGCCCGCGCCAGCGTCGCAAACCAGCGGCGGCGCCAGCCAAGCCGCTGAGGTGTACGGTTTTCATGGCGAAAGCCCTCAGCTGGCCCGCACGCTGACCGTGCCACCCGCCAGCGGCGAAACCACCAGCCAGATGCAAGCCCGGTTTCTGGATTGCCTCTTCGTCAAAAACCATCCCTAAGCCACCCGCAGGCAGGCCGAAACAAAGGCGCAGAGGCGCATCGCGCGGTTGCCCAGCCAGGCCCTTGTGCCTTGCGCGTCTGCGCACCGGCATTCAGATTATTTTGAACGCGCTTCTGAAATAAACACGTGGCCCGGGGGACGGCAAACAAAACACGCGCCGGCCTTTACGCCTCCGTCATTTGCCGCTGCCTCATGATGAATTTGCCGTCCTGTCCTATTCAGAACCTTCAAGTCAGCGCGCGCCTGAGAATCAGCGAATTCACCTGGCAAGATGCCGCTGACCTTGCGCGCATGCACCAGAACCCTCGCGTGCGTGAGTTGCTGATGGATGATTTACCGCTGGACACCACAAATGCCGCACAGCGCTTCATCGACGGCATGCAGCGCTTTTACCGGCAGCATGAAGGCACTGGCATCTGGCGTGCAGAGCGCGCCATCGCGCCCGATGCCGAAAGCGTCGCGCAGGCCCGCCAAGCCTATGCCGAGGGCGAAATTCATGAAACCCTGCTGGCCCTGGTTGAAGCGCCCACCTGGCAGTTTTGCGGCTGGTTCAGTCTGGTGCACCTCATGGATGCGCCAGATGCCCTGGAAATAGGCGCGCGCCTCAGCCCTGACGCATGGGGCGCGGCGCTGGCGCTCGACGGCGGCGAATGGCTGCTGAACCAGGCCTTTCAAACCTTGAAGCGGGAGCAGGTCTTTGGCCACTGCTCGCCACGCAACCGGTCGGCCGCGCACTGCCTGCGCGTATTGGGCTTTGAGCGCGTGGGCCTGGCACCGTACAACGGCCAACAAGCAGAACGCTTCAGCCTCAGCCGCGCGCGCTGGCAGCAATGGGGCACGCTGCCCCGGCGCGAACGCCAGCGCCAAGCCCTTGCCGCCGCCAAGGCAGGCCGCTGAAAACCACATACCCCGAACCAAGAGGCGGGAGTGGCAAGCGAATAGCAAAAAACGCAAAGCAAGATGCAGGACGCGGCCAGTGAGCAACGGGGTTGAATACGCAAAGATTTTTTGCTCTTTAAACCATAGCATGAGGTCTTGGTGAAATCTGCGAGAAACGGTATTTCAGACCTCTTGAATTTGCTCCTGTTTTCGATGAATGCAGACAGGCGTGCAGGTCGCCAGCAGTGCGGAAAAGCCCATTGGGCGGGCTGCACGGCGGCTGAATACGGCCTCTCGCATCTGGCCGCCTGCAAAATCATTTTTCTTGCCGCTTTTGCCGCCTCTTTTGCCACATGAAACTCACCATCATCGCCGTCGGCCAGCGCATGCCGGCCTGGGCGCAAGCGGCGTGGGACGACTACGCCAAGCGCTTTCCGCCAGAGCTGAAAGTGCAGCTCAAAGCCATCAAGGCCGAGCCGCGCGCGGGCGGCAAAACGGCGGCGCAACTCATGGCTGCCGAGCGCGTGCGCATTGAGGCGGCGCTGCCCAAGGGCGCGCACCTTGTGGCGCTGGACGAGCGCGGCCAGGCGCTGCGCACACAGGCGCTGGCCGCGCGCCTGAAGCACTGGCAGCAGGCGCAGGGCATGAATGCCAGCGTGGCCTTGCTCATTGGCGGGCCGGACGGGCTGGATGCCGCGCTGCGCGAGGCCGCCCACGAGCGCCTGCGCCTGTCGGACTTGACGCTGCCGCACGCCCTGGCGCGCGTGCTGCTGATCGAGCAGCTTTACCGCGCCTGGTCAGTGAACGCGGGGCATCCCTACCACCGCGAGTGAGCGCATGAATGCAGCCCATGTGAATGCAGCCAACGAAATGCAGTAGCCTGCCCGCCATGATTTACCTGGCCTCACAAAGTCCGCGCCGCCGCCAGTTGCTGGAGCAAATCGGCGTGCATCACGAATTGCTGCTGCCCGAAGCGGGCGAAGATGCCGAAGCGCTGGAAGCCGTGCTGCCCGGCGAGCCGCCCGATCGCTACGTGCAGCGCGTGACGGGGCTGAAGCTGCAAGCGGCCGTACAGCGCCTGCAAGCGCGCGGCCTGCCGCCCGCGCCCGTGCTTTGCGCCGACACCACGGTGGCGCTGGACGGTGAAATCTTTGGCAAGCCCGCAGACGATGACGAGGCCGCCCGCATGCTGGCGCGTCTGTCGGGCCGCACGCATGAAGTGCTCACGGCCATCCGCCTGTGGCCGCTGGCGGGGCAGCCGCTGGCGGCCTTGAGCCGCTCGCAAGTGCGCCTGGCTTGTTTGAGCGCCCGCCGCATTGCCGCTTATGTGGCCAGCGGCGAGCCGCGCGGCAAGGCCGGCGCTTACGGCGTGCAAGGGCGGGCGGCGGCGTTCATCGAGCACATCAGCGGCAGCTACAGCGGCATCATGGGCCTGCCGCTGTTCGAGACGGCGCAGCTGCTGGAGGCGGCGGGCGTGATGTGCAGGGCTTGATGGCAGCCAGCGCGTAGTTTCAAGGGCTTTCCAACAGGCCCTAACGCCACGGAGCGCAGGGACGCCGCAGCGTGGCCCCAGTGGGTTTGAGGGTCTTTATTAGCTCTTGATTCGATAGCATGATGTCCTAGTCGAAACTGTGCTGAAAGTCATTTAGACCCCTTTATATTTGCTCTTGTTTTTGATGTATCTGGCCCGTGTGGAACCGGCCCATCGGCGGCCCGTCTGAACAAGCCGCTGCAAGCGCCGCTTCAGCGATGCGTCGGCGCCAGCGAAGGCGCTGGCAGTGGCCAGAAGCCCCCGAATGCGCCCGTTGTTCAAGAGCACAAGCGCACAATGCCCGCCGCACGCCACCGGTCGCGCGCGTCTGCCTCCTTTTTTTTCCGTCTTCTTCCTTCACCGCTTGAAAGGCACGGCCATGCCCTCCATCCGCACCGCTTTCAATCACGCCTGCGGGCGCGTTCTGCCCGTGGGCGACGCGCAAATCTATGTGGAAGAGGCAGGCCAGCCAGATGGCCCGCCTTTGCTCTGCCTGCATGGCGGCCTGGGTGACATGCGCGATCTCAACCCCGTGCTGCCCGCGCTGGCGCAGCGCTTGCGCCTCATTGGCATGGACTTTCGCGGGCATGGCCGCTCCACGCTGGGCGGCCAGGCGCTCACGTATGCCCTGTATCAGTCGGACGTGATCGCCGTCATGCGGCAATTGGGCATTGCCGCGGCGCGCGTGCTGGGCTTTAGCGACGGCGGCATTGCGGGTTACCGGCTAGCGGCTGAAAACGGCCCGTTCCAAGTGCTGCAACTGGCCGCCATCGGCGCGCAATGGCGGCTGGCGGCGGATGACCCCGCGCTGCCCATGCTGCAAGGGCTGACGCAAGACGACTGGGCGGGCCTGTTCCCCAACGCCTTGCCTGACTACCAGGCTTGCAATCCGCAGCCTGATTTCGCCCGCCTGCTGCAAGCCGTCAAAACCTTGTGGACCAACGCGCAGCCCGGCAACTACCCCGGCGAAACCGTGCGCGCCATCACTGCGCCCACCTTGCTGATACGGGGCGACGCAGACGAGCTGTGCAGCCTGCAAGAGCTGGCCGCCTTGCAGCAGCGCATCGCTGGCAGCGCCTTGCTCAATGCGCCTTTTGCCGGGCACGATGCCCAGCGCGACGCGCCCGCTCTCCTTGCGCCCGCGCTGGCCGCTTTTTTCGGCTGACGCTGCATCGCTGGCCTGGCCCGGCCGGGAGATTGCCGAAAATCGCCCGTTCGCCCCAGGCGCGCCCTGTCGCGCATTTCGCACTTTTCCGATTCCAGACACTTTCGCCATGAACCTCTGCGGCTTTCCCATCGGCCTTGACCGGCCCCTGTTTCTCATCGCCGGCCCCTGCGTGGTCGAATCCGAACAATTGCAAATCGACGTGGCCGGGCAGCTCAAGGAAATCACTTCGGCGCTGGGCATCCCCTTCATCTTCAAAAGCAGCTACGACAAGGCCAACCGCTCCAGCGGCAGCAGTTTTCGCGGCCCCGGCATGGAAAAGGGGCTGCACATCCTGGCCAAAGTCAAAAAAGAGGTGGGCGTGCCCGTGCTGACCGACGTGCACACCGAAGCCGAAATTCCCGCTGCCGCCGCCGTGGTCGATGTGCTGCAAACCCCGGCCTTTTTGTGCCGCCAGACTGATTTCATCCGCGCCGTGGCGCAAAGCGGCAAGCCGGTGAACATCAAAAAGGGCCAGTTTCTGGCCCCGCACGACATGAAAAACGTCATCGGCAAAGCCCGCGCCGCCGCGCGCGAGGCGGGCCTGCCCGAAGACCGCTTCATGGCCTGCGAGCGCGGCGCCTGCTTTGGCTACAACAACCTCGTTTCCGACATGCGCAGCCTGGCCATCATGCGCGAGACGGGCGCGCCCGTGGTGTTTGACGCCACGCACAGCGTGCAGCTGCCCGGCGGCCTGGGTGCCAGCAGCGGCGGCCAGCGCGAGATGGTGCCCGTGCTGGCCCGCGCGGCCGTGGCCGTGGGCGTGGCTGGTGTTTTCATGGAAACCCACCCCGACCCGCAAAACGCTCTTTCTGACGGCCCCAACGCCGTGCCGCTCAAGCACATGCGGGCGCTGCTGGAAACCTTGATGGCGCTGGACGCCGTGACCAAGAAGAACGGCTTTCTGGAAAACAGCTTTTCGGCCTGAGCGCCCGCCCCCCCCTGTCTGACTCAAGGAGATCTTTTCCCATGCCCTTTGGCTACATCATCGCCAACGTTCACACCACCCGCCCCGAGCAAATGGCCGAATACCGGCGCTGGAGCACTGAAGCCGTGGCCGCGCATGACGGCGAATTCATCGCGCGCGGCGGTCAGCAGCAGGTGCTGGAAGGCACGGCGCACGAGCGCACGGTGATCATCCGCTTTCCCAGCTATGCGGCGGCGCGCGCCTTTTACGACAGCGCCGAATACCGCAAGGCGCGCCAGGCGCGCGAAGGCGCGGGCGTGTTCAACATGATCTGCGTCGAGGGCCTGTAGAGATAAGGCGGGCAGCCCGCCTGCCCGTTTGCCGCCCTGTTTTTTTGCTCCTGTTTCAATAGTTGCAGCGCCCGCCCAATGGGCGCTGAAGCCGTTTTCAGACCCTTTCATCCGCTCCCGTTTCAGGAGCGATCCTTCCACATTCATTCCCAACCATTTGCGAAAAGGAGAAACCTCATGAGCGCCATCGTCGATATCGTGGGCCGCGAAATTCTGGACAGCCGGGGCAACCCCACCGTTGAATGCGACGTGCTGCTGGAAAGCGGCGTGATGGGGCGCGCCGCCGTGCCCAGCGGCGCATCCACCGGCAGCCGCGAAGCCATCGAGCTGCGCGACGGCGACAAAAAGCGCTACGGCGGCAAAGGCGTGCTGCGCGCCGTGGAGCACGTGAACACCGAAATCACCGAAGCCGTGATGGGGCTGGACGCCAGCGAGCAAGCCTTTCTGGACAAAACCCTGATCGAGCTGGACGGCACCGACAACAAAAACCGCCTGGGCGCCAATGCCACGCTGGCCGTGAGCATGGCCGTGGCGCGCGCCGCCGCCGAAGAAAGCGGCCTGCCGCTGTACCGCTACTTTGGCGGCATGAACGGCTGCCAGCTGCCCGTGCCCATGATGAACGTCATCAACGGCGGCGCGCACGCCAACAACAGCCTGGACTTGCAGGAATTCATGATCATCCCCGTGGGCGCGCCGTCTTTCCGCGAGGCGCTGCGCCAGGGCGCGGAAGTGTTTCACGCGCTCAAGAAAATCATCAACGACAAAGGCATGCCCACTGCCGTGGGCGACGAAGGCGGCTTTGCCCCCAACGTGCCCAGCCACGAAGCGGCCATCGAACTCATCCTGCAAGCCATCGACCAGGCGGGCTACACGGCCGGGCAAGACATCGTGCTGGGCCTGGACTGCGCCGCCAGCGAGTTCTACAAAGACGGCCAATACGTGCTGGCCGGCGAAGGCGGCCTTCAGCTCACCGCCAGCGCCTGGGCCGACATGCTGGCCGCCTGGGCCGACAAATACCCCATCATCAGCATCGAAGACGGCATGGCCGAAGGCGACTGGGACGGCTGGAAGCTGCTCACCGAACGGCTGGGCAAAAAAGTGCAGCTGGTCGGCGACGACCTGTTCGTGACCAACACGAAGATTCTGAAAGAAGGCATCGAGCGCGGCATTGCCAACTCCATCCTCATCAAAATCAACCAGATCGGCACGCTGACCGAAACCTTCCAGGCCATCGAAATGGCCAAGCGCGCGGGCTACACCGCCATCATCAGCCACCGCAGCGGCGAAACGGAAGACAGCACCATTGCCGACATTGCCGTGGGCGCCAACGCCGGGCAAATCAAAACCGGCTCGCTCTCGCGCTCTGACCGCATGGCCAAATACAACCAGCTGCTGCGCATCGAAGAAGACCTGGGCGAAACGGCGGTGTACCCGGGCCGCGACGCCTTCTACAACCTGCGCTGACGCGCCGCCGCACGGGCCGGAAGAAGGCGCGGCGGCGTTCCAGAAACGATAGCATCCGCCCTTCTCCGCCCCCGCCCTTGCTGAACGCGCCCTGCCAGGCCTGCCATGACCCAACGCATCGTCGTCGCCATTCTTCTGCTGCTGCTCGCTGCGCTGCACGTGCAACTGCAAATCGGCCGTGGCAGCCTGCCTGAAGTAGCCGAACTGCGCCAACGCCTGCGCGAGCAAAAAGCCGCCAACGCGCAGGCCCAGCTGCAAATTGACCAGCTCGCTTCCGAAGTGGCCGACCTGCGCGACGGCCTGGATACCGTGGAAGAAAAGGCGCGCCACGATCTGAGCATGGTCAAGCCCAACGAAATCTTCGTGCAGTACGAAAAGCCCTGAAGAGCCTGCTCCAAAAGTTATTTCAGGAGCCTGACCGCGCCGAATGCAGGCGATCTTCGCGAAGGCTTCGGCTGAAGAGGGCAGTGATTTCGTCGTTTTTGGAGCGCCTGCGAGATTGACTCAACCAGGCAAAAGTCCTCTCCACAACCTAGCGCTTGGGCAGCGCCTCAAAACCATGGCCCCCTCTTTTGCTCATTTCAGCAAAGTGCTTGGCCGGGCGGCGTCAATAGCCTCAAAAAGAGGAGCGAATCCAGAGGGGCGAAAATGACGTGTGCCGCAATCTGTTCTAGGACCTCATGCTATGAATAGAGGAGCGAAATAAAGGGCGGAATACCTGCGCGGAGCGCTGGCGTGAAATGTCCGGGCGGGATGCCGGGGCCGCGCCTTCAGCCTTCCGTCAGCCGTCCGTGCGTGAGCGTGAGGCGGCGTGAGCAGCGCGCGGCCAGTTGCTGGTCGTGCGTGACAAGCACGAAGGCCGTGCCTTGCTGGGCCGCCAGGTCGAACATGAGGGCGAAGACGGCATCGGCCGTGGCGCGGTCGAGGTTGCCTGTGGGTTCGTCGGCCAGCACGCAGGCAGGCTGGGTGACCAGGGCGCGGGCGATGGCCACGCGCTGGCGCTCGCCGCCCGAGAGTTCGGCGGGGCGATGGTGCAGGCGATCGGCCAGGCCCACGCGCGCGAGCATCTGCGCGGCCTGCCCGTTGGCGGCGCTGGCGGGCAGGCGGCGCATGGTCAGGGGCATGGCCACGTTTTCCAGCGCGCTGAATTCGGGCAGCAGGTGGTGGAACTGGTAAACAAAGCCCAGGTGCCGGTTGCGCAGCAGGCCCTGCCGGGCGGGCGTGAGGGCGGCGAAGTCCTGCCCCATCAGGCGCACGCTGCCGCTGCTGGGCGCGTCCAGCCCGCCGAGCAGGTGCAAAAGGGTGCTTTTGCCGGAGCCTGACTGGCCGACGATGGCCAGCGTCTGGCCCGCGCGCACGGTCAGGTCTATGCCGTGCAGCACGGCAACGTCGATTTGCCCTTCGGCAAAGCGCTTGGTCAGGCCGCTGGCCTGCAAGACGGCTTGTTGCTCATTCATAGCGCAGGGCCTCCGCCGGATTGACGCGGCTGGCGCGCCAGCTGGGGTAGAGCGTGGCGGCAAAGGCCAGCAGCAGCGAGACGATGCTGATGGGGATGATGTCGCCCGCCTGCGGATCGCTGGGCATTTGCGAGATCAGGTAGATGTCTTTGGGCAGAAAGCTGGTGTTCAGCATCTTTTCCAGCGCGGGCACGATGACGTCGATGTTGAAGGCCACCGCCAGCCCCAGCGCCAGCCCGGCCAGGGTGCCGATCACGCCCGCCACCGCCCCTTGCACGATGAAGATGCCCATGATGCTGCGCGGGCTGGCGCCCAGCGTGCGCAAGATGGCGATGTCGGCGCGTTTGTCCTGCACGGTCATGACCAGCGTGCTCACCAGGTTGAAGGCGGCCACGGCCACGATGAGGGTGAGGATGATGGCCATCATGCGTTTTTCGATTTGCACGGCGGCGTACCAGGTGCGGTTCTGGCGCGGCCAGTCCAGCAGCAAGAGGCGGCCCGTGAGCGTGCCGGCCAGCTCCTGCGTCACTTGCGGGGCCTGGCGCATGTCGTGCAGGCGCACGCGCACGCCGGTCGGCCCTTCCTGGCGGAAGATGCGGCGCGCGTCGTCCAGGTGAATCAGCGCCAGCGTCGAGTCGTATTCATAGTGGCCGGAGCTGAAGGTGCCCGCCACCGTCATTTGCTTCATGCGCGGGGCCACGCCCACGGGCGTGACTTGTCCGCCGGGGGCCAGCAGCGTCAGCGCGTCGCCCTCGGCCACGCCCAGCGCGCGCGCCAGATCGCGCCCCAGGATGATGCGGAACTGCCCCGGCTCCAGCCGCGCCAGCACGCCATCGGCCTTCAGCTTCGCGGCCACTTCCGTCACCTGCGTTTCTTCGGCGGGGTCGATGCCACGGATGGCCGCGCCCTTCATCGCGTCGCCGCGCGCCAGCAGCCCCTGCTCGCCAATGAAGGGGGCTGCACCGGCCACTTGCGGGTTTTGCCGCACCTCGGCCAGCGTCAGCGCCGGATCGGGCAGCGCCTGGCCGTCGGGGGTGAAGATTTCGATGTGCGGAATCACGCTCAGCATGCGCCCCAGCACGTCTTTCTGAAAGCCGTTCATCACCGACAGCACGATGATGAGCGCCGCCACCCCCAGCGCAATGCCCAGCATCGACACCGCCGAGATGAACGAGATGAAGCCGTTGCGCCGCGAAGCCCGCCCGGCCCGCGTGTAGCGCCAGCCCAGCCGCCATTCATACGGCAGGCGTTCGAGCAAGTTCATGGGCTTGATTCCTTGTGATGCAAAAGCGCCGGATTGTGGCGGAAGGCCGGGCATGGGCGGGCGGCCCCGTTCCCGTAGCATCCGCCGCTTGCCGCTTGCCGCTTGCCGCCTGCCGCTTGCCGCTCGTGCCCGTGACCGTGACCGTGACCGCCATGCCCTCCGCTTCTTCCTCCATGCGCCCGCTGCGGCGCGTTGCCATTGTTGGCGCGGGCTGGGCCGGGCTGGCGGCGGCGGTGCGGGCGGCGCAGGGCGGCCTGGCAGTGAGCGTGTTTGAGGCCAGCCGCAGCGGCGGCGGGCGCGCGCGCGCCGTGCCCCTGCTGCTGCCCGATGGCCGCGAGGTCATGGCAGACAACGGCCAGCACATCCTCATAGGCGCTTACAGCGAAACGCTGCGGCTGATGCGGCTGGTGGGCGCCGAGCCGCAGCGCCTGCTGCTGCGCTTGCCGCTGGCGCTGGCCTACCCCGATGGCACGGGGCTGGCGCTGCCCGCCGCCCGCTGGCTGCCCGCGCCGCTGGACGCCGCCTGGGGCATGGCCCGCGCGCGCGGCTGGCCCTGGCGCGCGCGGCTGGCGCTGCTGCGCCGGGCGCTGGCCTGGCAGCGCGGCGGCTTTGCCTGCGGCCCGCAGGCGAGCGTGGCCGATTTGTGCCGTGGCCTGCCTGGGCAGCTGCTGCGTGATTTCATCGAGCCGCTTTGCGTCTCGGCCCTGAACACGGCCATGCATGAGGCCAGCGGCGCGGTTTTTTTGCGCGTGCTGCGCGATGCGCTTTTTGGCGTGCGCGGCGGCTCCAACCTGCTGCTGCCGCGCGTGCCTTTGGGCGATTTGTGGCCCGAACCGGCGCTGCGCTGGCTGCAAGAGCGCGGCGCGCGCCTGCACATGGGCCAGCGCGTGCAGGGCCTGCAAGCCGAAAACGCCGGCTGGCGCGTGCATTGGCAGGCGGGCGATGAGGCGTGCAGCGCGCTGTTTGACGCCGTCATCCTTGCCACCGCCGCCCCGCACGCGGCGCAACTGGCGGGTGAAGCCATCACGCCGCCCGCCTGGCCCCACGCGCCCCGCCTGCAAGCCTGGCGCGCCTGCGCCGCCGCGCTGCGGCACACGGCCATCACCACCGTTTATGCGCAGGCGGCGCCTGAAGCCATTGCGGCCGCCTTTGCCCGCCCCATGCTGGCGCTGCGCAGCGGCCCGGCCGCGCCCGCCCAGTTCGCTTTTGCCCTGGACGCCATGCGCCTGCGCGGCGCGGAAGGAAATGCGCAACAAGCCGCAGAACCAAGCGCAGAACCAAGCTCAGAACCAAACGCAGAACCAAACATCACGGGGCTGCTGGCCTTCGTCATCAGCAACAGCGCGGGCCAGGAGCGGCAGGCCCTTTGCGCCGCCGTGGCCGCCCAGGCGCAAAGCCAGCTGGGCCTGGCCGTGAACGTGCTGCGCAGCGTGAGCGAAAAGCGCGCCACTTTCGCCTGCACGCCCGCCCTGCCGCGCCCAGCTGCTGCCATCGCCCCCGGCCTGGCCGCCTGCGGCGACTACGTGCAAGGCCCTTACCCCGCCACGCTGGAAGGGGCCATGCGCAGCGGCTGGCAGGCGCTGGATCAGGCGCAGGCGGCTTTTCCGTGAGCGCGCTGGCCGTGCAAGCGGGCGCAGGGCCTGCCGGGGCGCATCAAAATCAGGAGCAAATTCAATAGGGCCAAAATGCCGCGTCGCGCAATCTGCACCAGGACCTCATGCTATGGTTAAAGGAGCGAAAAAGCCGCATGCCAGTGCCTGCGGCGTGCCCATCCGGCCTGCTCCTTGCGCCCTTTGCGGCCGGGCCTGAAGCTGCGAACCTGAAGACAATTCCGCCCGCTTTTCCCGCTTGCGCCCTCATGACTGCTTCGCTTCTTTTGCCCCTGGCCGCCGTACTCGTCATCCTGACCGGGCTGGCGGGCGCCTTGCTGCCCGCGCTGCCCGGCCTGCCGCTGATGTTCGCCGGGGCCTGGCTGCTGGCCTGGAGCGACGGCTACCAGACGTTTGGCGCGGGCAGCCTCATCACGGTGGGCGCGCTGGCGGCCACAGGCTCGCTCATGGATTACGTGGCCAGCCTGCTGGGCGCGAAATGCACGGGCGCAAGCCGGCAGGCCCTCTGGGGCGCGGCGGCGGGCAGTTTCGCGGGCCTGTTTTTCGGCCTGCCCGGCCTGGTGCTGGGGCCACTGGCGGGCGCGGCGGCGGGCGAATACCTGGCGCGCCGCGAGCTGCTGGCGGCGGGCCGGGTGGGGCTGGGCGCTTTTGCCGGTTTCATCATCGGCACGGCGGCCAAGCTCGGCTGCGCCCTGTCCATCGTTTTCGTGCTGCTGGGCGTGTATCTGTTCAGCCTGCTCTGAGTCCGCCGGGGCCGCTCCGTGGGCGCTCACTTGCGGATGGCCATGCTGTCAAGCCCCTCGCTGCCCGGCGGCTCTTTCAGGCGGATGGATGCGGGGCCGCCGCAGGCGGGCTTTTTTTCTTCAGGCAGCCCCTGATGCGCTCGCCGCGCACGCGGTGCGGGTTTTTCACGATCAGCAGCGACAGGTAATGCACGGTCTGCCCGCGCAAAGCCAGCAGGGCGCAGCCCGCCAGCGCCCGCTCGCCGGGCGCGCCCACGCGCTCGATGAAATGGGCCGCCTCCAGCAAGCCGCGCTGCTGGAGCCAGTCGAGCAGCTCGTCCATCAGCGGCTTGACTTTCATCAGCACCAGCGTGTCGAACTCCGGCAGCAGCCGGTCCACGGCGGCCACGCCGTAGGCGGCCGGGACGATGGCCACGGTGTCGTCTTGCTCGGCCAGCGGCACGCCCGCGTCCGCGCAGGCGGCCGTGAAGGCGTTCACGCCGGGCAGCGTTTGCACGGCAATGCGCGCATCCAGCCCGCGCACGGTGCGCGCCAGGTGGCCAAAGGTGGCGTAGGTGCTGGCGTCGCCCTCCACCAGAAAGAGCACGTCGCGCCCGGCTTGCAGCCAGGGCAGCACGGTTTGCGCGGCGCGCAGCCAGGCGCGGGCGAGCTTTTCGCCGTCGTGCGTCATGGGAAACAGCAGCGTGGCGGCATCCGGCGGCGGCGCCAGCTGCGCGCGCTCAAGAATGCCCAGCGCGTAGCTGGGCGTTTTGGCGCTGCGGGCCGGATACACCCAGGCCGCGTCCGTGCGCTGCAACTGCGCCCAGGCCGCGCGGGTGATCAGCCCCGGATCGCCGGGGCCGAGTGACACGCCGATGAGGCGGCCCGGCTCCGGGTGCGCGGCGTCAGGGTTTGGAGCGTCTGCGGTCATGCTGGAAAGGCGGAGAAAGGGTTCAGAAAAAGGAGCAAATTCAGGGCGGCGAAAAATAGCTTTCGCGCAGTTTCCACTAGGACCTGTTGCTATCGTATCGGTAGCTGAAAACCGGCCATTTCGTATCGGCTATTTCGCGTCACACCCCATTGCGGTCCTGGCTGGCGGGCTTGCCCGCGCACACCACCCACACCGGGTTTTCGGCGGCAAGGCGGTGCATGTCCAGGATGGGGCGGCTGCGGGCGGCTTGCAGCTGGGTCACGTCCCACTCGATGCCTTGCGCTTCGTGCGCCTTCAGCGCGCCGCAGGCCGCATTCAGGTTTTCAAAGGTGACGAAGTTCATCACCAGATGCCCGCCCGCGCGCAGGCGGCGCAGGGCCAGGGCGATGAGGCCGGGCAGCTCGCCGCCGGAGCCGCCTATGAAAACGGCGTCCGGGTCAGGCCAGCTCTCAAGCCCTTGCGGCGCCTTGCCCAGATGCAGGCTGTAGTTGCTCACGCCAAAAGCGGCGTGGTTTTGCGCGGCAATGGCGTGATCGGCCTCGTTTTTTTCAATGGCCCACACGTGGCCTTGCGGGCACAGGCGCGCCGCTTCCAGGCCCACGGAGCCGGTGGCCGCGCCAATGTCCCACACCACGCTGTTGGCGCGCAGCTGCATGCGCGCCAGGCTCAAGGCGCGCGCTTCCAGCTTGGTGATCAGGCCCTTTTCGGGCTGGCGCTGCGCGTAAGCCGCCTCGGGCAGGCCAAAGCGCACGGGCTGCGGCGCGGGGCGGCTGCGCCAGAGGATGACGACGTTCAGCGGCGCGAAATCCATGCCCGCCGCCTCTTGCGGGGCCAGCTCGGCGTGCACGCGCTCGCCCGGCTGCAAGAGGTTTTCGGCCACGGCCATCAGAAAGTCATCGCCCAGCCCTTCGGCCAGCAGCATGCGGGCGATGCGCGCGGGCGTGTTGCCGGGGCTGGTGAGCACCAAAAGCCGCTCGTGCGCGCGCACGGCCTGCGCCAGCGCGTAAAGGCCGTGGCCGGGGGCGCTGCCGCGCTGCCACTCGCCCGCGTCTTTGCCGTGAACGGAGACGATGCGCGCGTCCTGCCAGGCCAGCCCCAGCCGCGCGCAAGCCACTTGCAAGGTGGAGAGATTGGGCAGCACGCGCAGCGCGTTCACGCACAAATGGCGCGCCAGATACGGCGCAATGCCGTGGCACAGCGGATCGCCCGTGGCCAGCACCACGCAGCTTTGGTTGGCCTGGCGCGCGGCCTGCGCCCACCGGGGCACTTGCGCCAGCTGCCCGGTGAGATCGCGCTGCGCCGCGCCCGCCTTGAACTCGTGCGACAAAAGCGCCAGCGCGCGCGTGCCGCCAATGACGAGATCGGCCGCGCGCACATGCGCCAGCGCCGTGGCCGACAGACTGGCCGCGCCATCATCGAGCACGCCAATGACGAGGCAGGGATTGGGATCGGTATGCAATGACATGAAATTCTGAAAGGGGAAAAGCAAGGCGGCCAGGCGGGGCGCGGGCCGGATTCGTTGCCGCTGCCGCAAGGGCACAATGCCGCCCCCGCCCAAGGAGACAAGCTCATGACCTACCTGCTGGCCCTGGACCAGGGCACCACCAGCAGCCGCGCCATCGCGTTTGACGCGCAAGGCCGCATCGCCGCGCTGGCGCAGCGCGAATTCACGCAGCATTTTCCCAGCCCCGGCCAAGTGGAGCACGACGCCGACGAAATCTGGCAAACGCAACTGGCCGTGGCGCGCGAATGCGTGCAAAAGCTCGGCTCGGCGGACGCGGACATGGCCGCCATCGCCCCCAACATCGCGGCCATCGGCATCACCAACCAGCGCGAAACCACCGTGCTCTGGAGCCGCGAAACGGGCCGCCCCGTGGCCCCGGCCATCGTCTGGCAAGACCGCCGCACCACCGCCCGCTGCGAAGCGCTGTCGCCCGCCGAACGCCAGCTCATCCAAAGCCGCACGGGGCTGGTGCCCGACGCCTACTTTTCCGCCACCAAACTGCAATGGCTGCTGGATAACGTGCCCGGCGCGCGCCGCCGCGCCGAAGCGGGCGAGCTGGCCTTTGGCACCGTGGATTCATGGCTGGCGTGGAACCTCACCGGCGGCGCAGCAGGCGGCGGCCTGCACGTCACGGACGCCAGCAACGCCAGCCGCACCATGCTCATGAACCTGCACACGCTCCAGTGGGACGAACAGCTGCTGGCGCTCTTTGGCATTCCGCGCGCCGTGCTGCCGCGCATCGTGCCCTCCAGCGGCGAAATCGGCGCCACCGCGCCCGATCTGCTGGGCGCGCCCATCCGCATTGCAGGCATCGCGGGCGACCAGCAAGCCGCCACCTTCGGCCACGGATGCCTGGCCCCCGGCATGGCCAAAAACACCTACGGCACCGGCTGCTTCATGCTCATGAACACCGGCGGCCAGCCCGCCGCCAGCCGCAACAACCTGCTGGGCACCGTCGGCTGGCTCGCGCCTGATACGGAGAACCATCCAGCGGGCCAACCCCGCGCCGCCTACTGCCTGGAAGGCAGCGTCTTCATGGCCGGCGCCACCGTGCAATGGCTGCGCGACGGCCTGCAAATCATCCGCACCGCCGCCGAAGTGGAAGAGCTGGCTGCCAGCGTGCCCGACACGGGCGACGTCTTTCTCGTGCCCGCCTTCGCCGGCCTGGGCGCGCCCGACTGGGACGGCCGCGCGCGCGGCGCGCTCATCGGCATGACGCGCGGCACCACCCGCGCCCACATCGCCCGCGCCGCGCTCGAAGCCATCGCCCTGCAATCGGCCGACGTGTTCGCCGCCATGAGCGAAGACGCCGGCCTGCCCCTGCAAGAGCTGCGCGTGGACGGCGGCGCCAGCCGCAACAACCTGCTCATGCAAATGCAGGCCGATGCGCTGGGCGTGCCCGTCGTGCGCCCGCATGCCGCCGAAATCACCGCCCTGGGCGCGGCCCGCCTGGCGGGCCTGGCCGCCGGCTTCCGCTTTGACGAGCAGGCCCTGGCCGCCAGCCAAAGCGCCGCCCGCCGCTTCGAGCCGCAATGGCCCGAAAGCCTGCGCCGCCAGCGCCTGGCCCGCTGGCGCGAAGCCGTCGCCCGCGCCAAAGACTGGGCGCGCGGCTGAAAGCCTGGCCCAAAAGGCGCCGGGCCATGTCAGAGACCGGCTTATTTAGCTCTTTTATCAATAGCATGAGGTCCTAGTAAAACGGGCGCTGATCTGTATTTAAGGCCCCTTTAATTTGCTCCTGTTTTGATAAATTTTGACCGGCACAAGCTGCCTAAAGGCCCTGTTTTGCCCATGGCGGCCTCGTATGCCCGGCCTGGTTTGCGCGCCGTGGTTTCATCTGGCGGAAAGCAGGCCAGAAGAGAGAAAGCCTGTTTGCACTCTGGCCGCAATCTGGCCGCGAGGGCAAAGACCGGGCTGAAGTAGGCTGTTTTTCAGTTGCCGGGTTTTTGGGCCTGCTCGCATGCGATCTGGATCAGCTCGCGGTCGCCTGCGTTTGGCCCCAGGCGCAGGGCGCTTAGGGAACCGCCCCAGACGCAGCCGGTGTCCAGCGGGAGGATGTCGGGGCGTTCGCGCCAGCCCAGAGTGGACCAGTGGCCGAAGGCGATGACGTCGCCCGCCGTGCGGCGGCCGGGCACGTCAAACCACGGCATCAGGCCAGCGGGGGCGCTCGCCGTGCCTTCCTTGGTGGCGAATTCCATCTGCCCTTGTGCGGTGCAGTAGCGCAGGCGGGTGAGGGCGTTGGTGATGACGCGCAGGCGGTCTGCGCCTTGCAGGCTTTCGCTCCATGCGTCAGGCTGGTTGCCGTACATCTGGCGCAAAAAGCCGGGCCAGGCGGGGCCGCGCAGCACGCTTTGCACTTCGGCGGCCAGACGCAGGGTGTCTTGTGCCGTCCAGGCAGGCAGCACGCCAGCGTGCACGCACAGCACGCCCGCTTCGCGCACGGCCAGGGGGCGATGGCGCAGCCATTCGAGCAAGGCCGGGGCGTCAGGCGAGGCCAGCAGCTCGTCCAGTGTGTCGCTGCGGTGCGGCTTGCGCACGCCGCAGGCCACGGCCAGCAGGTGCAAATCATGGTTACCCAGCAGGCAGCAGGCGGCTTCGCCATAGCCTATGAGGCGGCGCAGCACGCTGGCGGACTGGGGGCCGCGATTGACCAGATCGCCCAGGAGAACGAGGCGGTCGCGGCTGGGAGAAAAGGCAATGGCGTCCAGCAGGCGCTGCAAGGCGCCGTCGCAGCCTTGCACGTCGCCGATGAAGTAGAGTGACATGCTTGTGATTGTGATGCGGGCGCGCCTTTGCCAAAGCGCCCTGGATGCATGGAACTGCTGCTGATTTGTTTGTTGATCGTGCTCAATGGCGTGTTCGCCATGTCGGAAATGGCGCTGGCTTCCAGCCGCAAGGCGCGGCTGGAGGCGATGGCCGAAGGGGGGGACGCCGGCGCTGGCGTGGCGCTGCGGCTTATGGAAGACCCCACGCAGTTTCTTTCTACCGTGCAGGTGGGCATTACGTCCATTGGCGTGCTCAACGGCATTGTGGGCGAGTCGGCCTTCAGCGCCCCGGTTGCCAGCTGGCTGGGCGGGCTGGGCCTGAGCGAGAGGGCGGCGGGCATTGCCGCCACGGTGCTGGTGGTGGCCGCCATCACTTTCGTCACCATCATTTTTGGTGAGCTGGCGCCCAAGCGCATCGGCCAGCTCTACCCTGAAACCGTGGCGCGCTGGGTGTCGCCGCCCATGCGGGCGCTGGCGGCTTTCACGCGGCCCTTCGTGGCGCTGCTTTCCCTGTCTACCCAGGGCGTGCTGAAACTGCTGCGCATTGACAACCGCAGTGAACGCGCCGTCACGGCCGAAGAAATATCCGCCAGTCTGGAAGAGGGCGTGGACGCGGGCCTGATTGAGGCGCACGAACACCAGATGGTGCGCAACGTGTTTCACCTGGATGACCGGCCTTTGACGTCACTGATGGTGCCGCGCAGCGATATTGACTGGCTGGACGGCGCAAACACCGTGGCGCAGGCGCTGCAATATGTGGCTACTCGCGGTGAAAAACAATCGCATTCGTGGTATCCCGTGTGCGATGGCGGGCTGGATGACGTAATCGGCATCATCAGCGTGGCCCGCCTGCTTGAATTGGGTCCAAATGCCGAAGGCGCGCTGGCACAGCATTGTGAAAATGCCGCATTCGTGCCTGAAACCCTGAGCGGGCTGGAAATGCTGGAGCAATTGCGCGCCAAATCCGGGCGGCTGCTGCTGGTGGTGGATGAATATGGCGTGGTGCAAGGCATGATGACGCCGCGTGATTTGCTGGAAGCGATCACGGGCGAACTCAAGCCCGATACTGATATGGACGCATGGGCCACGCCCGCTGCCAATGGCGCATGGATTCTGGAGGGTTTGATGCCCGTCAATGAAATGAAGGCGCGCCTGGGCATTAAGGAATTGCCCCACGAAGCCAAAGGCCGCTACAACACCGTGGCAGGCTTGCTGCTGGCCGAGGCGGGAGATTTGCCACGCGCCGGAGACAAAATCCAGGCGGCGGACTGGGAATTTGAAGTGCTTTCGCTGCAAGGGCGGCGTATTGATAAAGTGATGGCGCGCCCCTTAATGCCGCAGGCCATTCAGTCAAAAAGCAGCGGCTGAAAAATGATGGTATATTCAAGTCTCCAGTTTCTAACTCACTCAAGGAGATTTCATGTCATCTCTCAAAGACCTGCTGCAACAGCGCGAACAACTGAATGCCCAAATTGAACAGGCCCGCCAAAGCGAGCTGTCTGAAGCATTGGCCAAAGTTCATGCTGTCATTCAGGAATATGGTTTGACACAGCAGGATATTTTCCCCTCCAGCGGCCGCCGCTCTTCTCGCGCCGCTGGTTCCAAAGTGCCGCCCAAATACCGCGATCCCGCCACGGGCGCTACGTGGACGGGCCGTGGCAAACCGCCGAAGTGGATTGAAGGCAAGGACCGCAGCGCTTATCTCATTGCCTGATACTTCCTTGCGGCCGCGCTTGGCGCGGCGTCACAAACCCAGCAAAGGCCTGCCATCCGTGCAGGCCTTTGTCGTATGTGGGCGATGGCAAATGAAGGGCGGTGGAATAATCCGCGCCTTCAGCGTTTTCCCTTCTTTCTTTTCCCCACGTTTTCACAAATCAGAGGAGTTCTTCCGTGAGCGACACGCAACAGCGCATTGATGCCATTGTCAAAGGCCATCCCATCGTCCTGTTCATGAAAGGCGATGCCAACTTTCCCATGTGCGGTTTTTCTGGCCGCGCCATTCAGGTGCTCAAGGCCGCCGGTATGGATCTGCACAAACTGGTAACGGTGAATGTGCTGGCCGACGAAGAAATCCGCCAGGGCATCAAGGATTACAGCCAGTGGCCCACCATTCCACAGCTTTATGTGAAAGGCGAATTCATTGGCGGCTCCGACATCATGATGGAGATGTTCGAGTCTGGCGAGCTGCAAAACCTGCTTGCTGAAAACGCCGCTTGAAAACCGCTTTCAGGCTCTTGCACACCAACGGACGCCCGGCAAGGCGTCCGTTTCTTTTTGCCCATGTCACGACAAGGCTGCACTATTTCACACAATGCGAAGATCTTTCACTTAAAAACAAACCAGGGCCATACACAAAAGGCCAAAAAAATGCCAGCACATGGCAAACGCGCATGGGCTGGCAGGCAGCAAAATGTGGAAAAAGCGTCAGGCCGCAGGCTGTTTTTCCACCGCTGGTTTTTCTTCTGCGGGCGGTTCAACCGTTTCAACAGCAGGCGGCGTTTCTGCGGGTGGTGTTTCTGCGGCGGCCGCAGGCATTTCCGGCATGGGCGGTGCGGCTGGTTTTTCTTCTCTGCTCGGCTCTTGCGCTGGCATTTCCCGGACGGGCGTTTGGGCGGGTGTTTCGACGGGCGTTTCCGGCTGGGTTTTTTGAGGCGTGGGAGCGATTTCCACAGGTTGAACCGGGCTTGCGGGCGCGGGCTGCGGGGCGGCCACGGGCGCTGACGCTGGCGCAGGCACACCGTCGCCGCCCTGGCGGCAGTAGCTCAGGCCCAGCAGGCCGGCGGCGACCACGGCCACGGCAGGCCACAGCCACTTCATGCCGCCGCCACTGCTGGGCAAAGGGGCGGACAGCAGGGCTTGTCCGGCGCTGGCCACGCTGGCGATTTCAGCGGGCAGCGAGCCGGGCAGGCTGCCGCCGGGCGTGAGCTTGCCGACGATGTAGGGCAGCAAATAGCCCAAGGCGCCTGCAACGTCGTCGCGCGGCGCGTCCAGCCGCCCGGTCAGCTGCTCCAGCAGGCCGCCCGCGCTGCCCAAGGCGTTTTCAATCTGGCTGGCTGTCACAGCCTTGGCGCTGGGGCCGCCGCCCAGCCAGGATTGCACGGCGGGGCCAAGTCCGGCTGCCTTGAGCTTTTCAAGAAAGCCGGGCAGACCGCCCGTGTCCTGCCGAGTCATGCATGCCAGCAGCATTTGCAGCAAGGGCAGGGCCTTGTCGCCCAGGTTAAAGCGCACAGCCACTTCACGGATAAGAACGTCAAACATGCGGTGAAATCCTTCAAGTCAAAAATGAAAAATGATTATAGAAATGGGGGTTGCCATTACCTTCGCGCAATCAGGGCGGAAAAACAAAAGAGCCGCTTTGGCGGCGCATGGCATTTCGGGCTCTGAAACAGGCTCTGGCACAGAAGGCCCGGCCCGAACGCATTACGTAACGCAACACATGAACATTCCGCGTGCACACCCTGCGCGAGCGCATCTGCGCCGGCTGGCCGCCTGCGCGCTTGGCTGTAGGCTGGCGATGCCAGCATGCGAGCCGCCCTCCTCTTGCGTACATGCTCTTTTTTCAGAAGCGAATTCAACGCCCAAAAAACGGCTGGCGTCCCCATGAAACGGGCGCTACCCGCTATCGGAACAAGAGTGAGCATTATTGCTGCCAGGCACTGTCCGCTTTGTCAAGCCGCGTTCGCGCCGCCGTAGTTGCCGCAGCGCCGGGCATTTGGCAGGCGGCCAGTAAACTGCGCTTCTTTCTTATGACGCCTTTTCAAAGCCTTTTCGTTCTTGTTTTTCTGATTGCCGCCAGCGCATTTTTCTCGCTGGC
The DNA here is from genome assembly GCF_001262075.1 of Ottowia sp. oral taxon 894. Lineage (GTDB taxonomy): Bacteria > Pseudomonadota > Gammaproteobacteria > Burkholderiales > Burkholderiaceae_C > Ottowia > Ottowia massiliensis. The sequence continues at coordinate 2,238,979 of NZ_CP012073.1, forward strand.
TGAAATGTCGCTGGCCGCCTCGCGCCGCCTCAAGCTCACCCAGATGGCTGATGAGGGTGATGCCCGCGCCTTGCGCGTGATGCAGATTCAGGAGCATCCGGGCCGCTATTTCACAGTGGTTCAAATTGGCATCAACTCCGTTGCCATTCTGGGCGGCATCGTGGGCGAAGGCATGCTGGGGCCGTGGCTGGTCTGGATTTTCGAGCCGTGGATGGCGGCCGGATGGGCGGCGCGGCTGGCCTTTTTGCTGTCGGTCGCACTCGTCACTTCGCTTTTTGTGGTGTTTGCCGATCTCGTGCCCAAGCAGGCGGGCATGGCCAACCCGGAGCGCCTGGCCGTGCGCCTGGTCGGCCCGATGGAGCGGCTGCTGGCACTGCTCAAGCCCTTGGCCTGGCTCTACAACAAATGCGCCAGCGCCGCCATGCGCGTGCTGGGGCTGCCCATGCAGCGCGATGAGCGCATCACCTCTGACGACATCCTGGCCCTGACGGAAGCGGGCGCGCAGGCAGGCGTGCTGGAGCGCCCCGAACAGCAAGTGATTGAAAACGTCTTCGAGCTGGACACCCGCCCCGTCTCCAGCGCCATGACGCTGCGCGGCAGCGTGGCCTGGTTCGACATCCGCGACAGCGACGAAAGCGTGCGCGTGCGCATCGCCGCCGAACCTTTTTCCACCTACCCCGTGTGCGACGGCGGGCTGGACAACGTCGTGGGCTACGTAGATGCCAAGGACCTTTTTCAGCGCGTGCTCAACCAGCGCCCCATCGTGCTCACCGACGAGGGCCTCATCCACAAGGCGCTGGTCGTGCCCGACCGTCTCAGCCTGGCCGAAGTGCTGGCCCAGTTCCGGCAGGCGCATGAAGACTTCGCCATCATCGTCAATGAATACAGCACCGTCGTCGGCGTGGTCACGCTCAATGACGTGATGAGCACCGTCATGGGCGAGCTGGTCACGCCCGCCGATGAAGACCTCATCGTGCGCCGCGATGACGGCTCCTGGCTGGTGGACGGCATGACCCCCATGCCTGATGTGCAACGCGCCCTCAGCCTCTACGACTGGCCCGACAAGGACGAATACGAAACCCTGGCCGGCTTTCTCATGGTCATGCTCCGCCGCGTGCCCCGCCGCACCGACTGCGTGGAATGGGGCGGATACCGCTTTGAAGTGATGGACGTGGACAGCTACCGCATCGACCAGGTGCTGGTCACGCCGCGAAAAGAAAACGTGCAATAAGGCGCAAAAGGCCAGTAAGGTGAAGACGGAGCGGGGCGCGCGGAGCCTGAGCCCGGCGCTGGCTTGCACCGCTACCTATCAAAAATAAAGCTCCCGTTTGCCGCCTCGGCTTTGCAGGGAGCAACGTGTTGAGAAGCTACAGCTATACCAGCATGGCCTGCAATCTTTGCAGCAGCTGCGGCATCAGCTCGCCAATTTGCTCTGTGAGCGTATGCACCACAGTTGAGAGCATGACGACCCACGCCAGCACGGCGGCCAGCCCTTTGAGCGACGATGAAATGGGCAGCAAGTTGAGCTGCGGGGCGTAGCGATTCATCAGCCCCAGCGACAGGTCAATCATGTACAGCATCACCAGAGCAGGCGCGGCCAGCACGAACATGAGGCTGGCGAAATGGGAGAACACCCCTTCGAACACCACCACGCCTTCTCTTTTGGGCAGCAGGTTCATCTGGCCCAGCGGCCACAGGGCAAAACTTTCCATCAGCGCGCCTACCCACAACAGCATGCCGCCTGAAAACATGAACATGAAAACAGCCAGGCGTCCCAGAAAAGCGCCCGTGAGCGAAGTCTGGCGGCCCGAGAGCGGATCGACGATTTGCGCCATGCTCATGCCGCTGGCCCCGTCCACGATTTCGCCTGCGGCATGAAACGCCCAGAGCACCGCTGCCAGCATGGCTCCCATGGCCAAGCCAAGAAAAGCCTCCTTGGCAAACAGCAGCAGCCATTGCTGCGCCGTCAAGCCATTCACGTCCAGCAGCGGTTGCACCGCCAGCGTGATGACGCCAAAGCCCAGAAACAGCGCCCCCCGCACCGTGGCGGGCACCGTCTCTTGCGCCAGCACAGGCAGCAGCAGAAAGGCCACGGCAAAGCGCGTGCTGGCCAAAGCGGCCAGCAAAGCCATGTCGCCCAGATTGCCAAACGCGGCAAAGTCCATTGCGTCCGCCCGCCGCCTTTACTTGCGCACCATGGCCGGAAATTCCGTCATCACCCGGTCCGCAAAGCGATACAGCGAGCTGCCCAGCAGCGACGCTGTCACGAAGATGGTGAGCACGATGGCGAAAAACTTGAGCGCGTATTGCAGCGTTTGCTCCTGAATCTGCGTGGCCGCCTGCACCAGCGCAATGAGCAGGCCCACGACGGCCGCCGCCAGCACAGGAGGCGCTGAAAGCATCAGCACCAGCCACAGGGCCTGATAGACGAGTTGCAAAGCTTCACTGTTCAGCATGCAGCCTCTCCCCATCAGTAAGACAGAACCAGCCCGTGCGAGAGCTTGACCCAGCCATCGACCAGCACGAACAGCAGCAGCTTGAACGGCAGCGAAATCGTCGTGGGCGAAAGCATCATCATCCCCATCGCCATGAGGATGTTGGCAATGATGAGATCCACGATGAGAAACGGCAAAAAGATGAGAAAGCCGATCTGGAATGCCGCTGACAACTCGCTTACCGTGAAAGCCGGCACCACGATCACGAAATCACGCTCGGTCAGCTGCGCGGCGCGCTCCGCTGGCAGGTTCTTCTGCGCTGTTTGCAGAAAAAAGGCTCGCTCGCGCGGGCTGGAATGCTTGATGAGAAAGTCACGCAGCGGCTCCTTGGCGGCGTCAGCGGCCTGCATCATGTTGGCGCTGCTGTTGCCTCCCGCAGCCTGAGGCAGCGCGCCCACGCGGGCATAGGCGTCCAAGCCCACAGGCAGCATCACGTAAATGGTGAGCACCAGCGCCATGCCATTGAGCACCACATTGGGCGGCACCTGCTGAAGGCCCAGCGCATTGCGCAACAGGCTCAACACCACCACGATTTTGGTGAAGGAGGTCACCATCACCCCCACGAACGGGGCCAGCGCCACGAGGATGACGGTGATCAGCGCTGAAGAGGGAGAAAACTGGGAAAGATCCATAGCGTTTGTTTTCGTGTAATCAGGAAAAGCGTAAGAACCAGTTCAAAGAAACAAGCCGGGTTCAGCTTTCCAGCGCCTGCACGTGCAAGCCGCAGCCGCTGCCCAGCGGCAACAGCGCGCCGCTGGCTTGACGCTGCCCGTTGGCGCACAATTCAGCAGGCCACGGAGCAGGCAAGGGCCAGTGAAACGCGGGCTGCCCCTGGCGCGGCCAGCCTAGCCAAACATCCAGCGGAATGCTGACCGTCTGCTCCAGCATGGCCTGCCCGGCGCCTTCAGTTTCATCTTGCGTTGCGCTGCCAGGCGCGGCGCTGCCATTCACATTCAATGCCAGGCGGGCGTCAGGCAAATCAAGCCAAGCGGCGGCGGGTGGCAGATGACAGCTCATGTCATGCAGCGTCACTGCCCAGCGGTTGGCAAAGGCGGCCGGCAGCCACACCAGCGCTCCGGCTTCCAGCGCCTGTATCGCCTCGGCTGGCACGCTGCCCAGCAGCACCTGCCCGGTTACGGCGCTCCAGGCCAGATGCGGCGCCAGCAGTGCGGCTGGCGGCTGGCCGCCTGGCAACAGGCCGGGCATCAGCGCCAGGCGCGAGCCAGCAGGCGCGAGCGCCGGGGCCTGCACCACGGCCGCCAGCGCGCCCGCAGGCGGCGCTTCCTGCGCCGGAGCCGGGTCCCAGCCTGCATGCAGCCACTCTTCCACGCAAGCAACCAGCGCCTCGGCTTCGGCCAGGCGCAACACCTGCTCCTCACCTGTGGGCGGCGCTGCTGGCGCATCAGCCGCACGAGGAATGCTCAAGTGCACCCAGCCCCTTGATGTCGCGCCGCTGTAGTGCAGCCATTCAGACGGAAAAGCGGAATCATCCTCGGCTGGCGCGGCAGCAGCGTCATGCGGCGGGTCGGTCAGTGAATCAGCGTTCATGCTCAGGCTCGTCAACGGGGCGGCAATGGTAGTTCGTGCTTTGCAACGTATCGTGTCAGTATGTAGTCTTGCCAACACTCTCGCACCTTTGTGTTGGTTTTTCATTAAAAACAGGAGCTAATTCAAGGCCTCAAAAACACATGATGTCCTAGAAGAACGTGGAAAGCGCGCTATTGCTTCAGGAGCGAAATATTCCCTTTTGTTCCACACGCGCCGCCCAAGCCAACGGCTCTGCCGCTGGTGGGCGTGGCCGATAATCGCCGCCCTTTGCGCCGGCGCTTTCCGCTGGCGGCGTATTTCTTCTTTTCTGCTTTTCCCAGACCACCCAATGGCCCAATACGTCTTTTCCATGAACCGCGTCAGCAAGATCGTGCCCCCGAAGCGCGCGATCCTGAAAGACATTTCCCTGAGCTTTTTCCCTGGCGCCAAGATTGGCGTGCTGGGCCTGAACGGCGCGGGCAAATCGACCCTGCTCAAGATCATGGCGGGCATCGACAAAGAGATCGAGGGCGAAGCCACGCCCATGCCCGGTCTGGACATTGGCTATTTGCCGCAAGAGCCGCAGCTCAACCCCGAGCACACCGTGCGCCAGGCGGTGGAAGAGGCGATGAAAGAAGTGAACGATGCGCGCGCGCGGCTGGAAGAAATCTACGCCGCCTACGCCGAGCCGGACGCCGACTTCGACGCCTTGAGCGAAGAGCAAGGCCGGCTGGAAGCCCTCATTGCCGCCGCTGGCACCGACAGCGAGCACCAGCTTGAAATCGCCGCCGATGCGCTGCGCCTGCCGCCGTGGGACGCCGTCATCAAGAACCTCTCGGGCGGCGAAAAGCGCCGCGTGGCGCTGTGCAAGCTGCTCTTGAGCAAGCCCGACATGCTGCTGCTGGACGAGCCGACCAACCACCTGGACGCCGAAAGCGTGCAGTGGCTGGAAATCTTCCTGCAACGCTTTGCCGGCACCGTGGTGGCCATCACGCACGACCGCTACTTTCTTGACAACGCCGCCGAATGGATTCTGGAGCTGGACCGTGGCCACGGCATTCCCTACAAGGGCAACTACTCCAGCTGGCTGGAGCAAAAAGAGGCGCGCTTGAAGCAGGAGCAAAAAAGCGAAGACGCCCGCGCCAAAGCCATCAAGAAAGAGCTGGAGTGGGCGCGCCAAAACCCCAAGGGCCGCCAGGCCAAGAGCAAGGCGCGCCTGGCCCGCTTCGAGGAGCTGAGCGACTACGAATACCAAAAGCGCAATGAAACGCAGGAAATCTTCATTCCCGTGGCCGAGCGCCTGGGCTCCGAAGTCATCGAGTTCAAAGGCGTCAGCAAAAGCTTTGGCGACCGTCTGCTGATCGACAACCTGAGCTTCAAGGTGCCCGCCGGGGCCATCGTCGGCATCATCGGCCCCAACGGCGCGGGCAAGTCCACGCTTTTCAAGCTCATCGCGGGCAAGGAGCAGCCTGACGCCGGTGAAGTCACGCTGGGCAAAACCGTGAAGATGGCCTTCGTCGATCAAAGCCGCGACGATCTGGCCAATGACAAAACCGTGTGGGAAGACATCTCCGGCGGGCTGGACATCATCACCGTCGGCAAATTCCAGATGCCCAGCCGCGCCTACTGCGGGCGCTTCAACTTCAACGGGCAAGACCAGCAAAAGAAAGTGGGCATGCTCTCTGGCGGCGAACGCGGCCGCCTGCACCTGGCCAAAACCCTCATGCAAGGCGGCAACGTGCTGCTGCTGGACGAGCCCAGCAACGACCTGGACGTGGAAACGCTGCGCGCGCTGGAAGACGCGCTGCTCGAATTTGCGGGCAGCGTCATGGTCATCAGCCACGACCGCTGGTTTCTCGACCGCATCTGCACCCACATCCTCGCCGCCGAAGGCGACAGCCAATGGGTGTTTTTCGACGGCAACTACCAGGAATACGAAGCCGACAAGATCAAGCGCCTGGGCGAAGAAGGCGCCCGCCCGCATCGCATGCGCTACAAGGCGCTGAAGTAACTTTCCGCCGCGCCATCCGCGCGTCACGAAAGAGCCGGGGCATCCCGGCTTTTTTCATGCCCAAACCGCCCGCAAGTCCCGGCGCAGGCTGGACTGGCTGCTATGGTTTTTGAAGGAAACAAGGGCAAGCCATGCTGTATAAATCTTTCAGCCTCTCTCCTTATCTCCCTTCCTTGAACAGACTGAGCCTTGCCCATGACCCATACCCCGCCGCATGAACCGCCCGAACTGGCGGGCCGCCGCATCCTTCTGGGCCTGACAGGCAGCGTGGCCTGCTACAAGGCCGCCGAGCTGTGCCGCCTGCTCACGCAAGCGGGCGCCCGCGTGCAGGTGGCCATGAGCGAAGGCGCGCAGCACTTCATCACGGCCGCGACGATGCAGGCGCTCTCCGGCCAGCCGGTATTCACTTCGCAATGGGACGAACGCCCCGCCAATGGCATGGCGCACATCCAGCTGGGCCGCGAGGCAGACGCCATCCTCGTGGCCCCCGCCAGCGCCGACTTTCTGGCCCGGCTGGCGGCAGGCCGGGCGGACGATTTGCTCTCGCTGCTGTGCCTGGCGCGCCCGCGCGAGCGCGCGCCGCTGCTGCTGGCGCCCGCCATGAACCGCGAAATGTGGTCGCACCCGGCCACGCAGCGCAACGTGCGGCAGGCGGCCGCTGACGGCGCGCGCGTGCTGGCCGTGGGCTTTGGCGCGCAAGCCTGCGGCGAAACGGGCGATGGCCGCATGCTGCAAGCGCCCGAACTGCTGGAAGAAGTCATCGCCGCGCTCACCCCGCAAACACTGGCGGGCCGCCGCGTGGTGGTCACGGCCGGGCCGACGTTTGAAGCCATCGACCCCGTGCGGGGCCTCACCAACCGCTCCAGCGGCAAGATGGGCTTTGCCATTGCGCGCGCGGCGCGCCTGGCGGGCGCGCAAGTCACGCTGATCGCCGGCCCCGTGCATCTGCCCACGCCGCATGGCGTGGCGCGGGTGGATGTGGAATCGGCCCTGCAAATGCAAGCCGCCTTGCAGCCCGCACTGCAAGGAGCCGATGTGCTGATTGCCGCCGCCGCCGTGGCCGACTGGCGCGCCGCCGAAGTGGCCGCGCAGAAGATGAAAAAAGACGGCAGCGGCCTGCCGCCGCCCCTGCGCTTTGTGGAAAACCCTGATTTGCTGGCCGCCGCCGCCCGCAGCCCGCGCGCGCAAGCCGGGCAGCTGTATTGCGTGGGCTTTGCCGCCGAAAGCGAAAACCTGCTGGCGCACGCGCAAGCCAAGCGCCAACGCAAAGGCGTGCCGCTGCTGGCGGGCAACATCGGCCCCGCCACTTTCGGGCGCGATGACAACGCGCTCTTGCTGATTGACGAAGCGGGCGTCACCGAACTGCCCGCCGGACTGCAACCGGCCAGCAAGCGCCAGCTGGCCCGCCTGCTGGTGGACGAAATCGCCAGTCGCCTGCCCCGGCGCTGAACCGCTTCCGAAGCCAGCCATTTCGCTATGAATTCAGTAGCGCCCAAGCCCCTGAAACCGTGCGATTGAGGCGTTTTCGGGGCCTTGAATTTGCTCCTGAAAAGAGAGTAAAAAAAGACTTTCACGCCAACCGGAGAACGCCATGAAGCCCAACCCAACGCAAGAGCCTGACGCAGCCGATGAGCTGCTGTCTTTGGGCAAACGGCTGTGTTGTCTGGTCTGGAGACTGATCTGGACGTTTTGCAAATGGATGCTCGAGAACGTGCTGATCTTCATCGCATGCCTGCTGGCTCTTGCTTTCGGGCCGCTGGGGCTGCTGGTCGCCCAGCTTGCTTTTCTTGGGCCGCCTGCTGAAAAGAAGCCGGGCGACGCGGACGAAAAGCAGGGCGCAACTCCAAAACGCCCGCCCCGAACGCCCGGCAAGCCGGCTTGAAAGCGCACACTGGCAGCCGGCCCCATCAATCAGAAAAAAACCATGAGGCCAAACGAAAAGGAAGCAAACGAATGGCGCGAACCCAAACAGCAAGGCCTGACGCTTGCCGCAAAGCTGCTCCAAATCATTGGGGGCTTTTTCAAGCGGATATGGCACACCGTGCTGATTTTTCTGGGCGTCTGCGTGCTTTTGGTTATCAGCGCAGAAGGCGGCCGCCTTGGCCAGCTTGTGAGCTTGCTGGCGGCTTTTCTGATCTTTCTGACCGTGCAGCTATGGCCCGCGCCGCCTTCTTTTGACGAACAAGAGCCGGATCAAAACAGCCATGAAACCTGAAACAGGCCACCTGGAAGGCCCCAACTGGGACACCCCGCCCAACGGCGACTTCGCCGCTTATGTGCAGCAGCTGACCGCGCCTGCCGAGGCTACTGCGCCTGTCACGCTCTTGCCGCTGGTTCCCGTCAAGGCCCAAACACCCAAACAGAAAACGCCCGCGCATGCAGCCTCGCGCAAGCGGCCTTCCTTCCGGCAGCGGCACGCCTGGCCGGCTGCGGTATTCGCGTTTGCGGCCCGGCTTGTGGCCTTCATTGGGCAGGGGATGAAATTTCTGCTGACCATCGCGCTGCTTTTTGTTCCTTTTGGCGGCGTGCTGCAAACCATTTTGGCGAGATACGCATATGGAATCGCCATCGTGCTTGCGGCGCTTTTGCTGGGCGTGGTGCTGGCGCCGTTTCTGGGCGTATGGGGCGCACTGACGGTGTTGCTGGCAACGCTGCTGGCAGGCGCGCTCTGGCGCTATCGCCACACCCGCTTCGTCATGGCGCTGGGCGCGGCATGGCGGCAATGGCTGCGCCGTTTTTCCGATCCGCCCAATCCTGTTTAAAAGCCTGTCTTCAAATCCCCAGCTGACAGCAAAATCTCCCATGTGTCCAAGCGATATAAACCGGCGCGCAGTGGCAAGTGCTGTCCAAACACTTTGCTGAAATGAACAAGAGAGGACGTTTTCGGGCGTGCAGACGGACCAGGCCCAGCGTGACCATCCTTGACTCCCAATTGGTCGAGACCGTCTCAAAAGGGGCAGCGCGGCTACACGGGTAGTCTGATCAATTCAATTGGGCGCAGAGCATGTTTGGCTGGAACATGCAGGTGATCAAGCGCTGCTAAAGCCCCAAACGCTGGATTGAGGTGAGGACTTTTGCCTGGCTAAGTCAAGCGAGAAAATTGGGCAAGGACTACAAGGTCACTGCCCTCTTCAACTGAAGCATTCGTGAAGATTGCCTGCACTCAGCGCATGGTCAGGCTTTGGGAAACAGGCTCTCAGTCGCCTTGCAGCAGCGGCGTGAGGCCGCCGCGCGCGTCCAGGGCCATCAGGTCGTCGCAGCCGCCTACGTGCGTGCCGCCGATGAAGATTTGCGGCACGGTGCGCCGGCCCGTGATTTCAGCCATTTCAGTGCGGCGCTCGGGGGCCAGGTCCACGCGGATTTCTTCCAGCTGCGTCACGCCGCGCTCGGCCAGCAGCTGCTTGGCGCGAATGCAGTAGGGGCAGGTGCCGGTGGTGTAGATCTTGACGTGTTGCATGAGGCGTTCTCTCGTGGGGCGGGTGGTTCCGGGAAGTGTTTTTCAGCTTTTCTCGACGGGCAGGCCTGCTTCGCGCCAGGCTTTCAGGCCGCCTGCGAGCGAAACGGCTTTTTCGTGGCCCAGTTTTTTGGCTACGGCCACGGCGGCGGCGGAGCGGCGGCCGCTGGCGCAGCACAGCACCAGGGGCAGGGTTTTGTTCTTCACGGCGGCGGGCAGCTTCTCGGCCAGCTCGGCCAGCGGCACGTGGCGCGCGTTGGCAATGTGGCCTGTGGCGAATTCGGCAGCTTCGCGCACGTCAATGACGGCGGCCTTTTCACGGTTCATCAGGTGCACCGCCTCGGCGGGCGTGACGGTGGCGGCGCCCGGCTGGCCCGACAGCGCCGGAACAAACAGCATGGCGCCGGAGACGAGCGCCACCAGTATCAGCAGCCAGTTGGCAAGAATGAAGTCCACTTTGTGTTCCTGTTCCGGGCGGCTCTGTGCAAAAAGGCCGCTTCCGGGCAAAAAAATGAAAGCCCGAAGGGGCTGCGAGGGGTGGAAAAAAGCGGGCGATTCTAAAATGCCGCCTTTTTTCTTTCAGCCCTTTCCCATTTCCTGCCGCCCAGCCGGCCATTGCAATGCACAAGCTCGTTCTGATACGCCACGGCGAATCCACCTGGAATCTCGAAAACCGCTTCACCGGCTGGACGGACGTGGATCTCACGCCCAAGGGCATCGAACAGGCCCGGCAAGCGGGCCGCCTGCTTAAGGAGGAAGGCTACGAGTTCGACCTGGCCTGCACCAGCGTGCTCAAGCGCGCCATCCACACCCTCTGGCACTGTCTGGACGCCATGGACCGCCAGTGGCTGCCCGTGATCAAGAGCTGGCGGCTCAACGAGCGCCACTACGGCGCCTTGCAGGGGCTGAACAAGGCTGACATGGCCCGCCAATACGGCGACGAACAGGTTCTGATCTGGCGCCGCAGCTACGACGTGCCCCCGCCCGCCATGCGCGAGGACGACCCGCACCGCGAAGGCGGCGATGCGCGCTACGCCGCCCTGCAACCCGGCGAAGTGCCGCTGACCGAATGCCTGAAAGACACCGTGGCCCGCGTGCTGCCCTACTGGGAAGGCGAGCTGGCCCCGCGCATCCGCCAGGGCCAGCGCCTGCTGGTTTCAGCGCATGGCAATTCCATTCGCGCCCTCGTCAAGCACCTGGATGGCATTTCGGACGCGGGCATTGTCGCCCTCAACATTCCCAACGGCATTCCCCTCGTCTATGAGCTGGATGACGATCTCAAACCCCTGAGCCACTATTACCTGGGCGACGCGCAGGCTGCCGAACAGGCCGCAGCCGCCGTCGCCAGCCAGGGCAAGGCCTGAGAACCTGCTGCGGGAACCCGTTTGCACGCCTTTTCCCTTTCCCCACCTGAAAACCCGACACCCCCATGAGCCAGAAACTCAAAATCGCGGGCTGGCTGTGCGCGGGCGCGCTGGCTGGCGCGCTTGGCACGGCTTCGCTGCAATCTGCGGCCCGCAACAGCAACCTCGCCCCGCTGCCCCTGCACGAGCTGGAGCAATTCGCCGCCGTCTTCGGCATGATCAAAAGCGACTATGTCGAGCCGGTGGACGAGAAAAAACTCATCACCGATGCCATCGCCGGCATGGTCTCCAGCCTCGACCCGCACTCGCAGTACCTCGACAAAAAGACCTATCAGGAATTTCGCGAAGGCTCCAGCGGCCGCTTCGTCGGCCTGGGCATTGAAATCACGCAGGAAGACGGGCTGATCCGCATCGTCTCGCCCATAGAAGACAGCCCCGCCTACCGCGCCGGCCTGCTGCCGGGCGATCTCATCACCAAGATTGACGACACCGCCGTGCGCGGCCTCTCATTGAGCGACGCCGTCAAGCGCATGCGCGGCGAGCCGAACACCAAAGTCACCCTCACCATCTTCCGCAAGGACGAAAACCGCACCTTCCCCGTCACCATCACCCGCGCCGAAATCCGCACGCAATCGGTCAAAACCAAAATGGTCGAGCCGGGCTACGCCTGGGTGCGCCTCTCGCAATTCCAGGAACGCACGGTGGAAGACTTCGTGCGCAAAGTCAGCGATCTGTACGAAAAAGACCCCCACATCAAGGGCCTGGTGCTCGATTTGCGCAACGACCCCGGCGGCCTGCTGGACGCGGCCGTAGCCATCTCCGCCGCCTTCCTGCCCAAAGACGTTACCGTCGTCACCACCAACGGCCAAATCGCCGAAAGCAAGGCCACCTTCCGTGCCTCGCCCAGCGACTACATGCGCCGCCCCGGCTCCGACCCGCTGGCCCGCCTGCCTGCCGCGCTCAAGAAAGTGCCGCTTGTCGTGCTCGTCAATGAAGGCTCGGCCTCCGCCAGCGAAATCGTCGCTGGCGCACTGCAAGACCACAAGCGCGCCACCATCATGGGCAGCCAAACCTTTGGCAAAGGCTCCGTGCAAACCGTGCGCCCGCTCGGCCCCGACACCGGCCTGAAAATCACCACCGCCCGCTACTACACGCCCAAAGGCACCTCCATCCAGGCGCGCGGCATCGTGCCCGACATCATGGTCGACGACACCGCAGAAGGCAGCCCCTACGCCTCGCTGCACGTGCGCGAAGCCGATCTGGAAAAACACCTCAGCGGCGCAAGCGAAGCGAAAAAAGACCCCGCCCTTGAAAAAGAGCTGGAAAAAGAGCGTGAAGAAGCCATCAAGCGCCTGGAAGCCGAATCCAAAAAACCCGCCAGCCAGCGCCGCCCGCCCGACTACGGCAGCGAAAAAGATTTCCCCTTGCAACAGGCCCTGGCCAAGCTCAAGGGCAAGCCCGTGAAAGTAAGCAAAACGCTGACCGAACGCAAAGTAGCCGCAGACCGTCAGGACGGCGCGGACAAGGTGGCCGAGCGAATTTCCAGCAAGCCCGCGCCCAAGCCAGCTGGCGACAAAACAGAGCAGCGGCAAGACAAAACGCCGCAAAAAGATAAATCACAAGACAAATAAAAAAGGGCTGTGAAGGCCCTTTTTTATTGCGCGAGACATTTTTTGCTGCCCTGCGTTTTATGAATGTCCCATGCCCGCCATGAGGCGGCTCATGCGCCACTGAATCATCAAGATGCTTTGATGACCTTTTATGCGGCGCTGTAATCCCGCGTGCTCAATTCACTTTTGTTGCAGGCCGGGGCCTCTAGCACCTGTTCAGAGTCTGATATCGCTCTTCTATTCATAGCATGATGTCCTAGTGGAACAGGCGCGGAACGCGTTTTCCGCCTTCTTGAATTCGCTCCTTTTTTAGGAATGCCAAGGCCGCTGCTGGCGCCGCAGCGTCCATGAATCTGCCTGGCCGAAAGGCCCCGGAAAACACGCGCCGCGTTGCATGGCGATATTGGGGAAAACCTGATGCTGGTGATGTGCGCCAGCCGCTACAGTCGCGCCCGCCGCGAAAACAGCGGCGCGCGGAAATTCAAGGGGAAATTTGCCACTTTCGGCGGCATTTCCCGCTGGCCCGCGCAGAACGCATATCCACACAAACAAAGGAGACATACATGCCAATGCAGCGTGAATACGGCAAGGAACACCCTTTCTGGCCCTTGGGGCCATTCAAATTGAGGCTGCCTTTCATTCATTACCGGTGGGAATTTCCGGAAATGATTCAGGCTTTTCTGATGTTCGTGGTCAGCCTGGGCATGATTCCCTTGCTCCAGCAATATCTGGGGCTGCCGTACGAAGCTGCGCTGGCGGGCGTGGTGATTTGCGGCATTGGCTTCATGCTGCCCGCGCTGATGGGCGTGCCGCTGGTGCCGGGCTGGATTACGCCGGCCATTCCGGTGGTGCTGCTGTATTTGCAGAATTTCGAGCCGGGGCCGGAAGCCGTCAAGGCAATGGTGGCGCTGCAAATCGAGGTTTGCGCCATTTTCCTGGTTCTTGGCATCACGGGCCTGGGCGACAAGCTGGTCACGCTGATTCCCAATTCGCTCAAATGCGGCATCATCATCGGCGCGGGCATTGCCGCCATGATGGGGGAGCTGAAAGCGGGCGGCCGTGTTTCGAACGCGCCCTTTTCCATTTTGATGGGCGCGATGATCGCCGCCTATATTCTTTTTTCGCTCTCATTCAAAAGCGTGGTGCTGCGCAGCCGGGCGGCCAAAATCATTTCCAATTTCGGCATGGTGCCCGGCATTGTGGTTGCCATGCTGATTGGCTGGGTGATTGGCGAATTTCCGCTGCCCGATATTCAATGGGGTATTACCAAGCCCGATTTCGGCTTGCTGTTCAGTCATTTGGCCTTTAACGTGGGCTGGCCTGACTGGAACATGTTTCTGCTGGCTGCGCCCACGGCGGTGATTGCCTACGTGATTGCCTTTGGCGATATTCTGGTGGGCTTTACGCTTGTCAAGCGCGCCGATCACCAGCGCCCCGATGAAGTGATCGAAAACAACGTGACTCGCGCGCACTTGGTCACGGCCATTCGCAATGCGCTGCATGCCGTGCTGGCCCCTTGGCCCGGCCTGGCCGGACCGCTGTGGACGCCCGTGCAGGCCGTCATTGCCGAACGCTACGCGCTGGGCCGCAAGTCCATGGATACCCTATACGGCGGGCAGGGCGCATTCTGGATTTCGGGCTTTCTGGCGCTGTTTGTGCTGCCGCTGGTCTCGATGTTCAAACCCGTGCTGCCGTTGGCGCTGTCGCTGTCGCTGATTCTCACGGCCTATATCTGCATCATGGTGGGTATGGAAGAGCTGAAAGACTCCGCCGAACGCGGTGTGGCAGGCATTGTGGCCGTCACGCTGGCCATGCCCGATACCAAAGCCACCATTTACGCCATCGTGGCCGGGCTGGTGCTGTATTTCCTGATTGAGCGCCAAAATGCTGCCAGCCGCAAGAAGGGCGAGCTGTCCATGATTTTGGACACCACCGAAGCCATTGAGGCCGCCGACGAAAAAGGCGTGGCCAGCCCGGCACAAAAGTGATAACGCCATTTGCCGCCCTGTCCGCTCAAAACGCGCCAGAATCAGCGCAAAGCCAATAAAGCTGCACGGCGGTCATTCAGGGCAATAATAAAAAGGGCCTTCCCGGCCCTTTTTGTTTGCCAGCCAATACGCCCTGCGCGAGCGCGCCAAGGCCATGCGAAAAGAAATGGACGAAACCGGAGCGCAGTAACAAAGCCGCCCGCGCGCAGCCGCTTTCTGGCGCAGCGCGGCTTTGTTTATATCCAGCCCCTGGAATAATGAGATGCTGCATCAAAGACGCAGTTTTAAAGATGCAGAATTTCAAAGCGGAAACAGGCCCAAGGTCCGCTGAGTGAAAAATCAATCCGGGCTGATTTTTCCACCCAAGCATCAAATCCAAAAAAAAGCGTACGTTTACAGGCGTGCATGCGCCAAATCATAATAAACAACGCGAAACCCATAAACAGATGATGCTCCAGTTTCACGACAGCCGCCGTCCGTCTGTTTGAAGTTTGTCCGTAAGAGCTAAAAGCGCGGACTTGGGCGGTTTATGGCGTTGCAAATGCTTTGTCAGACAGCACTGCCTGTTCGCGGCTTACGCCTTGCAGCCGCTCTAATCCGCTCTTTTCCCCTCACGGCCAAACTCTGGGCAGTTTCCCAGAAACAGGAGCAAATTTAAGGGGCAATAAAACACTGTTCCGCGCAGTATTTATAGCTAGATATTGCGCAGATCCGTATTTTTGCCCCTTTATATTTTCTCCTGTTTTTGAGGCGTCCTGGCAGGCTCTTGCTCGCCGCCGGGCTCCTGCCAGATGGTGGCCTGGCCGCTGGCCGCCAGCACGCGGCGGCCAGCAGGCACGGTGTCGGCTGCGCCATCGGCAGATGTGGCTGGCGCGGCTGGCTCAGCGGCGGATGGGGCCAATGGCTCCAACTGCGTCAGCGCCGCCTGGGCCTGCCGCCAGTGCCGCTGCCGGGCGGGGCCAGTCTCGCAGGCGGCGGCCATCAAGTGCGCCTGCGCTTGCAAGGCCCAATCCTGCGCGCCAGCGGCGGCCAGTGCGGCGGCGGCGGCTTGCCTAGCTTGCGCCGTGCGGCCAGCCAGGCGGTGCGCCCAGGCTTCGGCCAGGCAGGCTTCGGGCGGGCGGGCAGGCGCGCGCCGCCCGAATCTGGCAAACCGGGCCAGCGCAGCGGCAGGCCGCCATGCCTTGCGCAGCGCCAGGCGGCCCGCGTGCAGCAGCAGCGCCGCCGCCAGCAGCAACAGCAGCGCCAGGTTGGCGGATACGTCCACCCGCCAGGGCGGCCAAAACAGCGTGACCGTGCCCAGGTTGCCGCCCATGAGCAGCGCCAGCGCCACGGCGCAGGCGAACAGGCCCAGAAACCACAGCACGGCGCGCATGAGGGCGTTGTTCACTTCAGAACTCTCCGGTGCGGGCGTCTTCATGGGCGGCCGGGCGCGTGTGGGGCTGGCCCTGCGCGTCAGGCGTGGCGTTGGCTTCGGCGCTGCCGTTTGCGTCGGCATCTGCCGCATTGGCGGCGCTGATGGCCTCGGAGCTGGCGCTGGCCGCGTCAGCCAGCGCCGCCAGCGTGGCGCTGGCGCTGGGCATGGGCGCGCCTTGCAGGGCTGCCTGCGCTTGCCGCAGGCGCGCCAGCGCGTCGCGCGTGGCCTGCGCCTGCGGCGCGAATAGCTCGCCCAGCATCTGTTCGGCGCGGGCCAGGTCGGCCTGCGCGGCATCGCGCCGCCCGGACAGCAAGGCCAGGCGCGCGCCTTGCAGGCGCAGCTTCACGTGCTGGCGCACGAAAAACGCTTGCTGCGGCGTCATCATGCTGGCGTCGGGCCGGTCGATGCGGCTCACGCGCACCAGCCGCCCGGCGCCAGACCAGGCTTCGCGCCACGCGCGCTGCCACCACGGGGCGGGGGCGGCTTCCGGCGGCTCCTGCGCATCGGAAGCGTCCGCTGCGTCATTGGCGGCGGGAATGGTGTCTATCTGTCCCCACAGCGCATCCAGTTGCGTCAGCAGGCTGGCGATGTCGGGCACGTCTGCCGACTGCGCGCGCTCCAGGTCTTGCCGCGCGGCGCGCGCGGCGGCGGCCAGGCGTGGATTGGCGGCTTGGCGGATGCGCTCTTGCACCAGATGCAGCGCCGTTTGCAGGGGCGTTACGTCGCCCGAGAGGCGGGACTGGATTTGCGCGGCCTCCAGCATGGCGGCCAGGTCGGTCACCAGGCTGTCATCGCGGGCGCGCACGGCGGTTTGCAGCAGCTCGTCTGTCTGCCGCTGCCAGGACAGCAGCTCGTCCAGGCTGCCTTCGGCGACTGCCAGCCGGGCCTTGGCGGTTTGCGCCATGCCCTGGGCCTGCCGGGCCTGCGCCTGCGCCTCGTCCGCCTTGGCGCCGCTGGCAGCGCTTTGACGGGCCAGCTGCTCTTGCGTGTGCGCCAGCTTTTGCCATAGCAGCGCGCTGGATGTGAGCGCCAGCACGGCCACCGCCCACAGCAGCATTTGCTGAACGCCTGCCAGGCGCGGCGCGGGCGCGGCGAGAGATGAAACAGGCGCAGGAGCGGGGGCGGTCATGCCCAAATTGTAGGAAACGGTTGCAGTTTCGCCAGCTTTCCGGACGGAGCGGCGCCGCCGCTGGTCATGCCCGCTTTCAGGTTTGCGGCGGCCACGGCCTTGGGGCGCGCCCATGGCCCGCTGGCGCTCATGGCACTGCTCATGGGCGGGATGGCGCTGTCTGTTTGCATCAGAAACAGGAGCAAATTCAAGGGGGTATGAAATACCATCTCGCGCAGTTTCTACTAGGACATCATGCTATTGATACAGGAGCGGATAAATCGGCGCATTCATATCCTGCGCATGGGTTGCCTGCGTCTTTTCCGCTCGGGGCGTTTTTTCCAGCCTGTGGGCGGGCATGAGCGGGAACGGGGCATGAGAGCCTTGCGCGGCCCTGTTCGCAGGCGGTTGGTCGCTGAAAGGGCGAACCCGGACGGTTTGCGGCCTTGCAAATCTTCGCGGGGCCGGAAGCGGGCGCGGGCCTGCCTGGCGCGCTACGCGGCTGGCCAGCCCTGGAGGTGTTGCTGCACCAGGGACACGAGGGCGCGGATCCAGTCCGGGTCGTCATTGAGCGCCGGGATGTAGTGGAATTCGCGTCCGCCTGCGTACAGGAAAGCGTCGCGTGCGTCTTCGGCGATTTCTTCCAGGGTTTCCAGGCAGTCGCTCACGAAGCCGGGGCAGGCCACGTCCACACGGCCTGTGCCGGCTTGGCCCAGGCGCGCCAGCGTGGGCGCCGTGTAGGGCTGCAGCCATTTGGCGCGGCCAAAGCGGGACTGGAAGGCGGTCACGTATTGCCCTTCGCGCAGCCCCAGCGCCTGCGCCAGCAGCCGCGCGGTTTCATGGCACTGCTGCGGGTAGGGGTCGCCCAGGTCGGCCATGCGCTGCGGCAGGCCGTGAAAGCTGAGCAACAGCACATCAGGCCGCCCATGTGTCTGCCAGTGCTGGCGGATGCGCCCGGCAAGCGCCGCCACATAGCCCGCATGGGCGTGAAAGGCCCCGGCCAGCCGCAGCTCGGGCAGGCTGCGCACGGTGCGGCCCCAGGCGAATACGGCGTCATGCACGCTGGCCGTGGTGGTGGCTGAATACTGCGGGTACAGCGGCAGCACCAGTATGCGTGCGCAGCCCTGCGCCTTGAGCGCGTCCAGCTCCTGCGCAATGGCGGGCTGCCCGTAGCACATGGCATGACGCACGGCTACGCGCAAGCCGGCTTCGTGCAGGTAGCCGCGCAGCAGGCTGGCCTGCTTTTTTGACCAGGCCAGCAGGGGCGAGCCTTGCTCAGTCCAGACGGTGCGGTACTTGGCCGCAGAGCGCGCCGGGCGCGTGCGCAGCACCCAGCCATGCAGCACGGGCAGCCACAGCGCGCGCGGCGCTTCCACGATGCGCGGGTCGCTCAGGAACTGCGCCAGATACCGCCGCACAGCCGGCGTGGTGGGCGCTTCAGGCGTGCCCAGGTTGCACAGCAGAACGCCCGTGCCGGAAGGCGCGGGGGCGTCGGGGGGAGCGGGTTCGGGGCGGTAGCGCATGAGCTGGGAGGAGTGTGCGGATCAGGGATCAGAAAAGCGGGCAGCGGCAGCGCGGAAATGCAAGGAGCTTGCGGAAGCGGAAAAGGCGCGCCTTCGGGAAGGGTTTCTGGACGGGGGCCGGGCCTGCTTCGCAAGCGTGCAATCGGCCTCAAGCCCCCGTGAAATCAGCGCGGGCAGCTATTGTTCTGATAGTGAATGCGTCATTGGACCGCCTGCTGCCGGAGGGCCTGAAGGGCCGGGCCGCTGCAAAAAGCGTTCATCTGTTGCGGGGCAGCCTGGCGGGTGAGCCTGGCTTGCTCCGTGGCGCGGGCCATCAGCTCGGCGTAGCGGCCGCTGTTTTCGTATTGGGCGTAGGCTTGCCGCCTGTTTTGCCGCCATTTCTGATACAGGGGCATGCCCTGCTCGTTGAAGTCTGGCAGGTGCTTGCAGCTTTCAACAAGGGAGTCAGTGGCCACGAGGCGCAGGATGGCTTCGTCAGCGCTGGCATCGCCCGCCGCAGGGCCGCCGCCGGCTTGCGCGGCAGCGCCTCTGCCAGGCTGCTGGGCGGCAGACGGCGGCGCAGCTGGCGAGCGCGGGCTTGCCACGGCGCTTTGCCGGGCGCTGGCAGGGCAGGGCTGCTCCTGATAGCTCACTTTGCCTGCGGCGTCCGTGCATTTGTTGATGGCCCAGGCCCCGCCCGGGGCCAGGCAGGCCAGCGTCAGAAGAAAGAAAGCAGTGGTTTTCATAGGGCGTCCAGAACCTGTTCAGGGTTTGGCTGTGAAAGGGCAAAAGTGCGGATCGGGATGGGCGGCAAGGCGCAGATGGCGCAGATGGGCTTTGCGGCTACTTGCTGCCCATCGAAGATTTGCGATGTCCGCGAACGCCCGGGGCCGCGTTTTTTGCACCCACGGGCAGACTTTGAGCGGGTTCTCAGGCGCGCTTTTCGACGACGCTGTCAATCAGGCCGTAATCCTTGGCCTCGGGCGCGGTCATGTAGTAGTCGCGCTCGGTGTCGTGCACGACTTTTTCATAGGGCTGGCCAGTGCGCTCGGCCAGGATGCGGTTCATCTGTTCCTTGGTGCGCAGCAGATCGCGCGCCTGGATTTCGATGTCGGTGGCCTGGCCGCGCGCGCCGCCGAGCACCTGGTGAATCATGATTTTGCTGTTGGGCAGGCTGTAGCGCTTGCCCTTGGCGCCTGCGGCCAGAAGAAACGCGCCCATGCTGGCGGCAAAGCCCAGGCACATGGTGGAAACATCAGGCTTGATGAACTGCATGGTGTCGTAAATAGACAGGCCCGCCGTGACGCTGCCGCCGGGGGAGTTGATGTAGAAGGAAATGTCCTTGTCGGGGTTTTCGCTTTCGAGAAACAGCAGCTGGGCCACGACGAGATTGGCGCTCTGGTCATTGACTTCGCCCACGAGGAAGACGACGCGCTCTTTGAGCAGGCGCGAATAGATGTCAAAGGAGCGCTCGCCCCGGCCCGATTGCTCGATGACCATGGGGATAAGGCCGAGATTGCTGGCAGGTTCCTGGATGTGCATGCGTGTTCTCCTCAAGAAGTGACCGGCGGAAAAATGGGGCTTGGCCTGTGCGGCTCAAGCCCCCTTGGGTGCGAATGGGCTGCGCCTGTGTGTTCAGGTCAGGCGGCGGCAGCGCTCATCAGCTCATCAAAGCTGAGGGTTTTTTCGGTGACTTTGGCATGGCTGAAGACGTAGTCCGCCACGTTGGCTTCCAGCACCATGGCTTCAACATTGGACAGGCGGTTGGCGTCCTGGAAGTACCAGCGCTCCACTTCAGCGGGGCGCTCATAGCTGGCCGCCAGTTCCTTGACCTGCGCCTTGATTTGCTCTGGCGTGGCCTGAAGCTTGTGGGCATTGACCAGCTCGGCCAGCACCAGGCCCAGACGTACGCGGCGCTCGGCATTGGAGCGGAAAAGGTCTTCCGGCAGATCAACCTTGTCGGCATCCTTGATGCCGCGGGCTTTCAGGTCGGCGCGGGCGCTTTCGCTCATGCGGGCCACTTCGGCCTGCACGCTGGCCTTGGGCACGTCAAATTCGGTTTTGGCCGTGACCGCATCCAGCGCGGCTTGCTTGTTGCGGGCGGCCACGCGGAATTTGACTTCGCGCTCCAGGTTCTTGCGCACATCGGCGCGCAAACCCTCAATGGTGGGGTCGGCCACGCCCAGAGATTTGATGAAGGCTTCATTCAGCTCGGGCAAAT
Organism: Ottowia sp. oral taxon 894; assembly: GCF_001262075.1. Taxonomy (GTDB): domain Bacteria; phylum Pseudomonadota; class Gammaproteobacteria; order Burkholderiales; family Burkholderiaceae_C; genus Ottowia; species Ottowia massiliensis. The sequence goes on from NZ_CP012073.1 coordinate 2,259,673, forward strand.
GGGCGGCTTCAATGTTCTTGAGCGTGACAAGAAAGTCAGCCGTTTTGCCCGCCACTTCCTTGCCGTGATAGTTTTCGGGGAAAGAGAGCGGGAAAGTCTTGCTTTCTCCCGTTTTCATGCCGCGCACGGCATCTTCAAACTCTTTGAGCATCTGGCCTTCGCCAAGGATGAAGACGAAGTCATCGGCCTTGCCGCCTTCAAACGGCTCGCCGTCGAGCTTGCCGGAAAAGTCGATAGTGACGCGGTCGCCTTCTTCAGCAGGGCTGCCTTTGGCGCGCTGCGCGAATGTGCAGCGCTGCTTGCGAAGAATGTCGATGGTGCGGTCAATGGCGTCTTCGCTGACCTTGGCAGACAGTTTCTCGACCTCAACGGAAGACAAATCGCCCAAGTTGATTTCGGGAAAAACCTCGAACACGGCATCGAAAACCAGCTGGCCTTCAGGCGCGTCGCTTTTTTCAGTGATGGTGGGCTGGCCCGCCACGCGCAGCTTGGCATCAGCGGCTTCCTTGAAAAAAGCCTCGCCAACCTTGTCATTGACCACTTCGTACTGCACGGAATAGCCATAGCGCTGGGCAACGATATTCAGCGGGACTTTGCCAGGGCGGAAGCCATCCATGCGCACCGTGCGGGCGAGTTTGCGCAAGCGGGCTTCGACTTCGCTGCGGATGGAGTCCGCAGGCAAGGTGAGCGTCATTTTGCGCTCCAGCTTTTCAAGGGTTTCGATGTTGGCAGCCATATTTGTTCCGGGTTGCAAAGGTGATTTGGCAGGATGCGCGCTCAGGAAAGCGCCATTCCGAAAGAGCGGGCCAGAAAGGAGTTCCGGGCGCAAGGAAAACCGGGCATTTTAGCTTGCGCTGCCCGCATCAAGGCCCGGGTCTTCAGGGGAAGCCAGACGGAAGCTTTCATTGGCCCATGCGCCCAGATCATGCAGTTTGCACCGTTCGCTACAGAAGGGGCGAAAGCGGTTTTCAGGCGCGTACAAGCTAGGGCGGCCGCAAGAGGGACACTTGACGTGGCGCGGGGCAGGCGGCTGGGCTTCAGTCATGAGCAAAGCGCCAGCTCGAACGCCACATCATCAGCCACGGGTGCGCTTTTGTTCCCGGCTAGCTGCTGCATGAACTGTATGGATATCAGCAGCCGGTTGCCGCTGATTTTGGGAACGACATTCATTTTTTTGGGAAGAGACAGCCGTATGAGCTGCACCTGGCGGCCCTGAGGCAGCGCATGCTGGAACTGGCCTTGCTGCGCTTGCGCCATTTGCGGCGTGCCAGAGTCGCGCAACATATGCAAAAGAAGCGCCAGAGCATTGGCCAGCGGCTGCAAGTGTGAAGTCCAGCGGCTCAGATCAGCCAAGCGGGCGTCAGCGTGGCCTTCTTGCCAAGCGTGATATGCAGGCAAGTCAAAGGAGCAGGTGCCGCCCGGTATGAAAATGCGGCTGCGAACACTCATCAGCCAGTCATCTTCCGTCAGTTGGCTGCAGGGTTTGCCGTGCTGGCGCTTGAGAGCGGAAAAAGCGTTTTCCACATAACCGGCAAAGGCTTCCAGCGCCTCTTGGGCGATGGCCGGGTTGCCGCGTTGGGCGGACAGATAGGCTTTGTGGTTTTCCAGATCTTTCAGCACATCAGTCTTGATGTCGATCCGGCCGGCCATGTCCATGATTTCAAACAAGGTGACCAGCGCAAAATGGTGATCCAAGGCTGCCGTATGGGCTAGCAAACTGCTCAGGCGATGAAGAAGGTGCTCCAGTCGCAAGTAAGTGCGGATGCGCTCGTTAAAGGGGTATTCGTACAGGATCACGCGAAAGCGGGCACGGGCTGGCAAAGGGGCGCATCATAGTCCGAAGCGGGGAAGAAGTGCTTCAAGCTGCTTCTCCAACGCTTGCAGCGTTGTGCCAGCATCATTGGTAATCACAAAGTTGGCCATAGCTAGCCGCTGCGCCCGGCTGGCTTGCGCAGACAGAATGTGCATCACTTCTTCGCGGGAAAGTTGGCTACGGGCCACGACGCGGGTAATTTGCACTTCTTCCGGACAATCAACGACCAGCAGCGCGTCAATGCGAGATTGCCAGCGCGCGAAATTCTCAATCAGCAGCGGAACATCAAACACAACGCAGCGCACGCTGCGCATGGCCGCCTCACGTGTCTGCTCTTCCAGTGCCTGTTCAACCAGCGGGTGAAGGATGGTTTCCAGGCGCTGCCTTGCAGCCGGATCAGCAAAAATCATTTGCCGCATTGCGCTACGGTTCAGCGCGCCATCCGGGCCAATGACATGAGTTCCAAATTGAGCGGCAATAGCTGGAAGCGCTGCACCATGAGAGGCGGTTAACGCACGTGAAATGGCATCGGCGTCAATGACGGCTGCGCCACGTGCGGCAAGCATCTGCGCGACAGTGGTTTTGCCGCTGCCTATGCCGCCAGTCAATCCCAACCGAAGCACGGGAAGATAGGATAAAAAGCTTCAGGCGCCCAGCCCGATGGCGCGCAAAATGCTGGTGGGGCTGAAAATCATGGCGGTCAATCCAGCCAGCGCCAGAAAAGGCCCAAAGGGCACATAATGTCCTTCTCTAAGATTATTGCAGAACTTCATGCCAATTCCAGCAAGCGCGCCAATGACAGAAGCCATCAGAATAATCGGTATCAATGCATTCCAGCCAAACCAAGCCCCCAAAGCTGCGAAAAGCTTGAAATCGCCATAACCCATGCCCTCTTTCCCCGTAAGCAACCTGAATGCCCAATAAATGGACCACAAAAAGAGGTAACCCGCCATCGCCCCAATTACGGAATGGGATAGCGGAACAGCTGTCAAATGAAGCAATGATGCCAGTAAACCGCCCCAAACCAGAGGCAGGGTCAAATCGTCAGGTAATAGCGTTGTGTCCCAGTCAATCATGGTCATGACGATCAGAAAGGCAGAAAACGCCGCCCATGCCACGCCAGAAGCTGTCAGGCCCCATTGCCAGCCGCACCATGCAAATAGAAGCCCTGTCGCCAGTTCGATGGCGGGATAGCGCCATGAGATACTCGCATTGCAGCCAGAGCATCTGCCGCGCAGGAATACCCAGCTGAATATTGGGATATTCTCGAACCAGCGAATTTTATGCCCACAGCTTTGGCATCGTGAAGACGGCATCATGAGATTGAATCTCGGCAAATCTTCAACCGCCTGCATGATATGCCGTCCAACCGCTTCCATATTTTCAGGGGCAGTAGTCCGTGAACCGAAACTTAGCGCCCATAGGGTCTTCTCATCTGCGGTAGTACCGGAAATATTCGATCCTGCTTCATGAAGCCAGGATCGATACATCATTTGAGGCAGACGATAAATAACGACATTGAGAAAGCTGCCAACCAGAAGTCCAAAAATCAGATAGATTATTGCATCTATAGTATTTTCGTGCATATCTCAGACAACAGAACCCAGCTTGAAGATCGGCAAATACATTGAGACAACAATGCCGCCAATAATGGTTCCAAGGAAAACAATAATGATAGGCTCCATCAGGCTTGACAGTCCGGCAACCATCTCATCAACTTCGGCTTCGTAGAAGTCGGCCGCTTTGCCAAGCATATGGTCAATGGAGCCCGATTCTTCGCCAATGGCAGTCATTTGTATAACCATGCTCGGGAATACATTTGCATTGGACATGGCATTTGTCAGGCTGGTGCCAGTCGAAACTTCCTGTTGGATTTTTTGAGTTGCCGACTTATAAATATAGTTACCTGCCGCGCCGCCAACTGAATCCAAGGATTCAACAAGAGGAACGCCAGCAGCAAACATGGTCGAGAGGGTCCGCGTCCAGCGCGCAATCACTGACTTTTCAATCAGATTGCCAAAAATTGGTATTTGTAAAAGCAGCCGATCCATGAACATCTGCATTTTCTCATTTCTCTTCCATGACTGCAGGAAAAAATACACCCCACCAAATATTCCGATAAATATGATATACCAGTATTTTACGAAAAATTCGCTCATGGCGATCACAAAAAGCGTTGGCGCTGGCAAATCTGCGCCAAAATTTTCGAAGACGCTCTTGAATGCCGGGATGACAAAGATCATGATCAAGGCAACGACCACGAATGCCACGACAATAACGGCAACCGGATACATCAATGCTGATTTGATTTTTGATTTAATGGCTTCCGTCTTTTCCATGTAAATGGCAAGACGATCCAGAAGATCTTCCAAAATACCCGCCGCTTCCCCGGCCTCTACCAAATTGCAGTAGAGGGTATTGAAATAGAGTGGATGTTTCCGAAAGGCCGATGACAAAGAAGAGCCTGATTCCACATCGGTGCGAATGTCATTGAGCAGCTTGGCAACGCTGGGGTTGGTACTGCCCCGACCAACAATGTCAAAGGATTGCAGCAACGGCACGCCCGCCTTCATCATGGTGGCGAGCTGTCGGGTGAATATGGCTATGTCTTTGGGCGCGATTTTTTTGCCAGACCGCATCCGGCGCTTGCGCACTTTTGTTACTAAAATGCCTTGCCTGCGCAAGGTAGCTTGGACCTGATGCTCGCCGGCGGCTCGCAACTCGCCCCGAACAATTTTGCCGTTGCGATCTTTACCTTCCCATTCAAAGATAACTTCTTTGACGGATTTCATGTTTGGGCGTGAGGCTGCTGTTGCCATATTCAGTGCGCTCCCTTGGGATCTTTGAAAGGGTTTATTCGTTAGTAACGGCCAAGACTTCTTCAAGCGAAGTGACGCCTATTTTTACTTTGTGCAGACCAGACTCACGCAATGAACGGACTCCCTCGGAGCGAGCCTGGTCTGATATCTCCAGGGCGCTCCCATCAGCGAGAATAATGCGCTGCATCTCTTCTGAAATAGGCATGACTTGATAGATGCCGACCCGGCCTTTATAACCGTTGTTGCATGCGTCGCATCCGACAGGTCTGTAGGGTGTCCAGCTTCCATCCAGATCTTCTTCTGTAAACCCGGCCTCTAAGAGAGCTTCATTGGGTATATCAGTGGGCTCCTTGCATTTTGGGCAGAGTCGCCGCGCCAAGCGTTGGGCTGTGATAAGAATGACGCTGGATGCGATGTTAAATGGGGCGATCCCCATATTTCGCATGCGCGTTAACGTTGTCGGAGCATCGTTGGTATGCAGTGTGGATAATACTAAATGCCCTGTCTGGGCCGCCTTGATGGCAATGTCAGCTGTTTCCAGATCACGAATTTCACCTACCATGATGATATCCGGATCCTGACGGAGAAAGGCCCTGAGGGCGACAGCAAAAGTCAGGCCAGCCTTGTCATTCATATTGACCTGGTTGATGCCAGGCAAGTTGATTTCAGCCGGATCCTCTGCAGTGGATATATTGACCCCTGGCTTGTTTAACAAGTTGAGACAAGTATAGAGCGAAACAGTTTTGCCAGAGCCAGTGGGGCCGGTAACGAGAATCATGCCATAGGGGCGCTCAATGGCCGTCATCAAACGCTCTTTTTCAATTGGTTCGTAGCCGAGGGCATCAATTCCCAACTTGGCGCTGCTCGGGTCCAGAATACGGATCACGATTTTTTCGCCAAACAGGGTGGGCAAGGTGCTGACGCGGAAATCAATCACGCGATCAGGCCCCAGTTTGAGCTTCATGCGGCCATCTTGCGGCACGCGTTTTTCGGAAATATCAAGACGCGAAATAACCTTGATGCGAGAAGCCAGTTTTTCTTTGATGCCGGGTGGAGGACTGGCAATTTCGCGCAATTCGCCATCTATGCGAAAACGCACCCGGTACATGAATTCGTAGGGTTCAAAATGCAAGTCAGAGGCGCGCATACTGACGGCGTCTACCAGCATTTTTTGCAGGAAGCGAACGATAGGAGTGTCTTCGCTGTCATCTTGTTCAGCATCTTCTTCGGCTTCATTGGGGCTGGCGGCATCTTCGCCAAATTCGAAGTCGTCGGCGCTGATGCCGTCCATTCCATCGCCTGTGCCGCGAGTGGCTGTCTCGATCAGATGGGAAAGTTTGTCATATTCGGCAATGACCCATTCCACACCCATCTGGGTGGCGAACTTGACTTTTTCTGCAGCTTCGTTATCCGTGGGATCAGCTGTTGCGATGATGAGCCGGTTGCCTCTCTTGCTTAGAGGCAGGATGCGGTATTTGACGATCAGCTTGCGATCGATCAGATCCTGCGGGAGGCGGTTGGGGTCAATGGCCGCGGCATCAATGAGCGGCGCCGCGAATGCAGCGGAAATGGTGTGCGCCAGATCGAAGGCGGAAACCGCGCCGGAGCCAGTTAGCTCCGCAATGAAATTTTTGTTGGACTGCTGCGCCTTCTTGTAGAGGTCTTCAGCGGCTTGCTGGCCGAGCTTGCCAGTCATGACCAGCGTGTGCGCCAAGCCGGGCAGAGGCGCTGCTTGTGCGGGGGATTCAACGGTTGCCATCGGTGACCAAAGATTTGCAGACTAAAGTTATCTGTCAATCATCGTCGAATGGTGAGTTTTTGTAAATCAAAAAGACGGCGCAATGTGTGAATGAATCGACACAATACGCGTTTTCCTATGGGGGAGTGTTGTTTTCCAGCAGGTTGCTGTCTGAACCAGCTGGTCGGGGTGAGAGGATTCGAACCTCCGGCCTCTACGTCCCGAACGTAGCGCTCTACCAGGCTAAGCTACACCCCGTATGCGGGCGGGAAGGCTGAAGGAGATTTCAGGTCCGCCGCTGCAAAAGTTGAGTCGCCAATTCTATCATTGACTGACTATGAGGATTGGTGGGCAGCAAGGCAGCTGCGCGAATGGCGCTTTCAGCCTGGCGGGCGGCTACTTCGCGCGCGCCTTGCAGCGCGCCGCTTTGGCGCACGATGGAGATGATGGCTTCCATGTCTTGCGCACTGCCTTCTTCCACGGCGCGGCGCACAACAGCCGCTTCTTCGGCGCGGCTGCGCTGCATGGCGATGATGAGCGGCAGCGTGGCTTTCCCTTCGCGCAGGTCGTCGCCCAGGTTCTTGCCCATCTCATGGCTGTCACCGTCATAGTCGAGTACGTCGTCAATGATTTGGAAGGCGGTGCCCAGGGATCGGCCGTACTCGACGCAGACGGCTTCCACGGCGGCGCCGCTGTCGGCGAGCACGGCGCCCAGACGGGCGCTGGCTTCAAACAGTTTGGCGGTTTTGGAACGAATGACGTGCAGATAGGCCGCTTCATCGAGCGTGGCGTTATGAATGTTCATGAGCTGAAGCACTTCGCCTTCGGCGATGACGTTGGTGGCATCGGCCAGGATCTGCATCACGCGCATGTTGTTGCTGTCCACCATCATCTGGAAGGCGCGCGAGTAGAGAAAGTCGCCGACCAGCACGCTGGCCGGGTTGCCAAAAACCTCGTTGGCCGTGCTGCGGCCGCGCCGCAGGGTGGATTCATCGACCACGTCGTCATGCAGCAAGGTGGCCGTATGGATGAATTCGACCACGGCGGCCAGATTGAAGCGTTGTTCCCCCTTGTAGCCCAGGGCGCCGCAGGCCAGCAGCAGCAGAACCGGGCGCAAGCGTTTGCCGCCGGAAGAGATGATGTAGCGCGCCACTTCGCCAACCAGTGGCACGCCGGAGTCCAGCCGCTGCGCAATAGTGGCGTCAACCTGGCGCAGGTCATCGGCGACGAGAGCGAGAATTTTCTGGATGGATGAGGATACGGGCACAGTTGAAAACCGCTTGCAGAAAAATAGGGAAAATTATAGCCAGCGCGAAGTAATTATTTCTTGTCGCAGACGGCGCTGAATTTGCGGGGCCAGATAATCTCGTCGCCAGCATTTTTGACCACGGTTTGGCCGCAAACCCTGTCTTGCCGGACAATCCATTGGCCGCGTGCGTCAATGAATCCAGGTAATTCCGTTTTGCTCTGAATGACTTTGGCCCACGGGCGGTTTTCAAATGGAGAAACTTCCGTGAATTGCGCGGCAATGGCCCAGTCGCCGCGCTCATTCAAATAGCCGGCCAGCCCATTTTGCTTGGCTCCAGCCAGGCCGTTAGCTTCAAAATCGTCCGCTTCATCAAAGTGAACGGGAATAACCCAGCGGCCAAAGGCATTCACATAGCCCCATTTCCCGTTTTGCTGGGCGCGCGCCAGTCCGTTGGCTGCGAAGGGGCGGGCTTGTTCAAACTGTGCAGGCACGGCCCAGTTGCCCCGTTGGTCAAGAAAACCATGTTTGCCGCCCTGGCTGGCGGGAGCCAGTCCGTTGGCGGCAAAGTCGCCCGCGCTGTCGAATTTGGCGGGAATGGCCCAGGCGCCGCTGGCGTTGATATAGCCCCATTGATCAGGGGCTTGGCCGGAGCTGGCTGCGGCCAGGCCATTAGGGGCGAAAGGGCGCGCCCTGGCAAAACGCGCGGCAATTTTCCATTGGCCCTGGGCATCCAGAAAACCAGATAAACCGTCTTGCCGCGCAATGGCCAGCTGATTGGCGCCGAATGAGCCAGCCTGCGCAAAAGTCATTTTGAATGCCTTTTGGCCTTTTTCATTGATGTAGATATCACGCTTGTCTTTGCGGACGACGGCCAGATGATTTTCAGAAAACGGCGCGGCGGCATCGTATTGCGGCTTGATTTTCCATTTTCCGTGGGTATCAATATAGCCATATTTGCCGTTATGGCGGGCCGGAGCCAGCCCGTTGCGTGAAAAGGGGTGGCGTTCGTCGTCATTTTGGGGGCGGGCGGGCGGAGAGATGGCCCAGCTTTGGCTGGCGGGGTCGTAATAGCCGTTTTGCACGGGTATCCAGGCCAGCCAGGCAGGAGGGGCGTCGTTGGCTTGGGCAGCGGCTTTTTCGGCGGTCCAGACTGGGGCGGAGGCGGTCAGGCAGAGCAACAGGGCGAAGAGGCGGAATTTCATGGCGGACGGATTCAGTGAGCGGAAGCGGCCAGGCAGGCGTCGAGCACAGCCTGCCCGTATCGCTCCAGTTTGGTGGCGCCGATGCCGCTGACGCCTTGCAGGTCTTGCAGCGCTTGCGGGGCGCGGGCGGCGATGGCGGCCAGGGTGGCGTCGTGAAAGATGACGTAGGCGGGCAGGTTGTGCTCGCGGGCGGTTTCGGCGCGCCAGGCCTTGAGAGCGGCAAAGCGCGCCTGGGCAGCGGCGTCCAGCTCGGCAGCGGCGGGCGCGGGCGCTTTGTGAGCGGGCGCCTGGCGCTTGCGGGTTTCTTTTTTGGCGCTGGCGGCGGCCCGCAAATGCACGGGCTGCTCGCCGCGCAGGATGGGGCGGGCAGGCTCCAGCAGGCGCAAGGTGTTGTAGGAAGCGGCGTCTACTTGCAGCGCGCCCAGGGCGATGAGCTGGCGCAGCACGCTGCGCAGCTGCGCTTCGCTGTATTCGCTGCCGATGCCGAAAGTGGAGATTTGCTGATGGCCGAATTGCGCGACCTTGTCTGTCTGCTTGCCGCGCAGGATGTCCATGATGTGCCCCGCGCCAAAGCTGATGCCGCTCATCTGCTGCACGCGGTAGATGGTGGACAGCAGCTTGCGGGCGCAGTCGGTGGCGTCCCACACCTGGGGCGGATTCAGGCAGTTGTCGCAGTTGCCGCACCAGTGGTCAAAATGGCCGTTTGTCCTAGTGGAATCTGCGCCGGCAGCTATTTTTTTGGTAGTGCTACGGGGCCTGGGCGCCATTTCCTCGCCAAAGTAGGCCAGCAGGCGGGCGCGGCGGCAGTCGGTAGCTTCGGCCAGGGCCAGCAGGGCATCGAGCTTGCCGCGCATCACCTGCCGGAAGCTTTCTTCGGCCGGGCTTTCATCAATCATGCGGCGCTGGTTCACCACGTCTTGCAGGCCGTAGGCCATCCAGGCGTCGGCGGGTTCGCCGTCACGGCCGGCGCGGCCCGTTTCCTGGTAGTAGCCCTCGATGTTTTTGGGCATGTCTATATGGGCGACAAAGCGCACGTCCGGTTTGTCAATGCCCATGCCAAAGGCGATGGTGGCGCACATGACGATGCCGTCTTCGCGCAAAAAGCGGCTTTGGTTGTGCTGGCGCTCGGCGGCGGGCAGGCCGGCGTGGTAGGGCAGGGCGGTGATGCCGTGGGCGTTCAGCGTGGCGGCCATGTCTTCCACGCGCTTGCGTGACTGGCAATACACCACGCCCGCTTCGCCCGCGTGTTCGCGTTCGATGAATTGCAGCAGCTGCCGTGCGGGGTCTTTTTTCTCGACGATGGTGTAGCGGATGTTGGGCCGGTCAAAGCTGCTCACGAACTGCCGCGCGCCTTGCAGCCGCAGCCGCTCGATGATGTCGGCGCGCGTGAGCGCGTCAGCCGTGGCGGTGAGGGCAATGCGCGGCACGCCGGGCCAGCGTTCGTGCAGCAGCGTCAGCGCCCGGTATTCGGGGCGGAAGTCGTGCCCCCACTGGCTCACGCAGTGCGCTTCGTCGATGGCGAAAAGGCCCAGCTGCCCGCGCGCGTGCAGCGCATCCAGCAGCTCCAGAAAGCGCGGCGTGGTCACGCGCTCGGGCGCGGCGTAAAGCAGCGTGATGTGCCCCGCCAGCAGCTGCCGCTCCACGGCCTGGGTCTCGCGCCAGTCTTGCGTGGAATTGAGGAAGCTGGCGGCCACGCCCGCTTCGTGCAGCGCGTCCACCTGGTCTTGCATGAGGGCGATGAGCGGCGAGATGACCAGCGTGACGCCGCGCCCGGCCCGCTGGCGGGCGATGGCCGGAATCTGGTAGCACAGCGATTTGCCGCCGCCCGTGGGCATGAGCACCAGCGCGTCGCCGCCGCCCGTGACGTGTTCGATGATGTCCTGCTGCTGCCCCCGGAAGCTGGCGTAGCCGAAGACTTCGCGCAGGATGTCTGCCGGGGCCTGAACTGCGGGCATGGTGAGTGAAAAGTGTGCAGGGATGGCGGTTGGCGGCCAGTCAGTCGCGCGTGACGCGCAGCACTTCTTCGCGGCTGGTCACGCCCTGCTCCACCAGCCGCGCGCCGTCGTCGCGCATCAGGGTCATGCCGCCAGACAGGGCCTGGGCGCGGATGTCCGCCTCGGGCGCCTGACCGTGAATCTGGGCGCGAATGGCGTCATCCACGGTCAGCAGCTCGAACACGCCGATGCGCCCCTGGTAGCCCGTGCGCCCGCAGGCCTCGCAGCCTTTGCCGTGGCAGGCGGCGCAGTATTTGCGCACCAGCCGCTGCGCCAGCACGCCCAGCAGGGAAGATGACAGCAAAAACGGCTCCACGCCCATATCGGTCAGCCGCGTGATGGCGCTGGGCGCGTCATTGGTGTGCAGCGTGGCCAGCACCAGGTGGCCCGTCAGGCTGGCCTGAATGGCGATCTGCGCCGTTTCCGCATCGCGGATTTCGCCAATCATCACCACGTCCGGGTCTTGCCGCAAGATGGCGCGCAGCGCGCGGGCGAAGGTGAGTTCAATGCGCGGGTTCACCTGCGTCTGCCCCACGCCCGGCAAGTCGTATTCGATGGGGTCTTCCACTGTCATGATGTTGCTGTGCGCCGCATCCAGCCGCGCCAGGCTGGCGTACAGCGTGGTCGTTTTGCCGCTGCCTGTGGGGCCGGTCACCAAAATGATGCCGTGCGGCTGGTGTATGAGCTGCTCAAAGCGTTGCAGCACGCCGCCTTGCATGCCCACGGCTTCCAGCGTGAGGCGGCTTTCAGACTTGTCCAGCAGGCGCAGCACCGCCCGCTCGCCATGCGCGCCGGGCAGGGTCGATACGCGCACGTCGATGGCCCGCGTGCCCAGCCGCAGGCTGATGCGGCCGTCTTGCGGCAGGCGCTTTTCGGCAATGTCCAGCTCGGCCATGATCTTCAGGCGGCTGATGAGCGCGGCGTGCAGCGCGCGGTTGGGCTGCACCACCTCGCGCAGCGTGCCGTCCACACGAAAGCGCACGCTGGAGTGGCGCTCGTAAGGCTCAATGTGAATGTCGCTCGCGCCATCGCGCGCGGCCTGCGTGAGCAGCGCGTTGAGCATGCGGATGATGGGCGCGTCGTCCGCCGCCTCCAGCAAGTCTTCCACGGCAGGCAGCTCCTGCATGATGCGCGAGAGGTCCACGTCAGACTGCACTTCGCTGACCACGGCGGCGGCGCTGGATTCGCCCTGCGCGTAGGCGTTGCTGATGCGCTGGGCCAGCGTGGCCTCGTCCTGCACTTGCAGCGTCAAGGGCCGCTCGCCCTGGCCGTGGCAGCGCAGCGCCTCGCCCAGGCTGGCGCGGTCGCTGCGCGGGCTGGCCCACAAGGTGAGCGTCTGGCCGTCGTCTTCCAGCAGCAACAGGGCCGCGCGCGCGAAGGCGTAGGGCAGGGGATAGCGCATCAATCCCCCATGTAGTTGGCTTCGCCGGAAGCGGGCATGCGGAAAGAAGAGCGCTTTTCCTGCCGCGCCATGCCGGGGGCGGGGGCCGCGCTGCCGTGGTTCAGGGGAGCGGGCGGCGCTTCGTTTTTCCACTCATCCTTGTAAAGAGGCTGGGCGGGCGGCATGACGGGCGCGATATTGACCTTGAGCACGCTGCTCGGATCGGGCTGGTTGTCCTGCTGTGCGGCGCGCATCATGTCGTAGCGGCTCACGGAATACTGCTCGGTCGAAGGCGCGTCGCGCACCACCACGGGGCGCAGAAACACCATCAGGTTGGTTTTCACGTAGCCGCGCTCGCGGCTTCTGAACAGATTGCCCACCACGGGCACGTCGCCCAGCACGGGCACCTTGCTTTCCTTTTCGGCGTAGTTGTCTTCCAGCAGGCCGCCCAGCACCACGATGGAGCCGTCTTCCACCAGCACGCTGGATTCAATGGCGCGCTTGTTGGTCGTGGGGCCTTGCGCGGCATTCTGTGTTTCCTTCACCACGCTGGAGGTTTCCTGGTAGATCACCATCTTCACGGTGCCGTTTTCGCTGATTTGCGGGCGCACGCGCAAAGTCAGGCCCACGTCCTGGCGGTCATAGGTCTGGAAGGGGTTGAGCGCGGCGTTGGAGCCGCCCGTGTTGGTGTAGCTGCCCGTCACGAAAGGCACGTTCTGGCCCACGATGATCTTGGCTTCCTCGTTGTCCAGCGTGAGCAGCGTGGGCGTGGACAGCACATTGCCCGTGCCCGTGGCTTGCAGGAAGTTGGCCAGCGCGCCCAGCGTGAACAGGCCATTGACGCGGTGGCCGAAGGCCAGATTCATGCCTTGCGCGGGCATGACCACGTTGCGGTCGGACGACGGCATGCCGTTGCGGAACTGGCTGGCCAGCGAAATGATGTTGGTGCCGCCCGTGTTGTAGTTGGTGCCGATGATGCCCACATTGGCCCCGTCGCGGCGGCCGACCAGCCCTTGCCACTGGATGCCGAATTCGGCCGCCTTGTCAGTGCGCACTTCGGCAATCAGACTTTCCACGAACACCTGCGCGCGGCGCTCGTCCAGCTTGTTGATGACCTCGCGCAGCTCGCGGTACACCGGCCCCGGCGCGCTGATGATGAGCGAGTTGGTGGCCGGATCGGCCTGAATCTGCCCGCCGGTGGACGGCTGGTTGTCGCCTTCGGCGTCGATGCTGGGGCCGGTATTCAGCCCGCTGCCGCTGCTTTGCACGCTGCTGCTGGCGCTGTTGCGGCTGCTGGAGGAGGAACCCGTTGAGGCGGCCGCCGCCGCGCTGGCTGCGCCGCCGGTTGCGCCTTGCTGCTGCCCCGGCAGGGCCGCCAGTGCGGCGCGCAAGGTCACGGCCAGCTTCACCGCATCGGCATTTTTGAGGTGGACGATGTGAATGTTGCCGCTGCTGCCGTCGTCATGCGTGGCCGAGGGCAGGTCCAGCTGCTGGATCAGCCCCTTGATCTGCGCCAGTTTGGCCGGGTTGGCCGCGCGCACGATGATGGAATTGCTGCGCGGCTCCGGAATGAGCGTGGTGGGAAAGACGCCGCTGCCCGCGCTGGCCTGCACGGCCATGTTGCCGTTGCCGGGCGCGGCGGGCATGGCGCTGCCGCCCGCCTCGGCCAGGCGCAGCACCAGCGGCGCCAGGTCGGCGGCCACTGCGTGCTTGAGCGGCACCACCTCCACGCCCGTGGCGTTGGAGATGTCCAGCGCGGCGATGATGCGGCCCATGCGTTGCAGGTTGTCGCTGTAGTCGGTGATGACCAGCGCGTTGCCGCCGGGGCTGACGTTGATGGTGTTGTTGGGGCTGATCAGCGGGCGCAGCACGGGCACCAGGTTGGCTGCGTTTTCATGCATGAGGCGGAAGATTTGCGTCTGCACCTGCCCGCTGCCGGTGCTCCGCGGCGCCTGCGTCCGCACGCTGCCGCTGCGCAGCTTGGCTTCGGCCTCGGGCAGCACCAGCGACATGCCATCGGTTTCCACCACCGAAAAGCCCTGCGTGCGCAACTGCGCCGCAAACAGGCGCATGGCCTCGGCAGGGGTGACGGCAACGGTGCTGGACAGCGTAATCGTGCCCTTCACGCGCGGGTCCACCACCACATTGCGGCCGCTGAGCGTGGCCATGGCGCGCGCGACGGCCTCGATTTCGGCATTTTCAAAATCCAGCGTCACTTCAGCTTTGGGGTCGCGCCGGGGCGCGCCAGACGCCGCCTTCTGTGCCTTGGGCTGGCTGGCGGCCTTCTGGGCCGCTTTTGGGCTGGCCTTGCCGGACGCCTGCGCCGCCTGCGGCAGGGCCGGCATCGCGCCAAGCGCCAGGCAGGCGGACAGACAGGCGGCCGCCAGCGGCGGGCGGCGAAGGCCTTTGAAAGAGAGAAGCTGGCTCATGCGGATATCGAAAAAGTCTTTTTCTGCTTTGAAAATGATAGCTGCCCGCGCTGATTTCATGAGGACTTGCGGCCCATTTCATGCCGGAAGGAGAAAACATGAAAGGGCGGCGGTCCGGGCGCTTGCGGCCAGAGGGTCAGTCCAGGTTCACCTTCAGGTAGTGCGCTCCGGGCAGGGGGTTGTGATAGTAGGGATCGGTCGGCTCGAAGCCCAGGTCTTCATACAGCGCGCGGGCCGATTCCATGTCGTCCAGCGTGTCAAGCAGCACGCACTGGTAGCCGCGCTGGCGGGCGGCGTCCAGAATGCGCTCCGTCAGCTGCCGCCCCAGGCCAAAGCCCCGGAACATGCGGCGCACATACAAGCGCCTCATTTCGGCGGCGTTGGGCGTATCGGCATCATCCAGCGGGCGCAGGGCGCAGCAGCCGGCCGCCTGCTGGTCCACCAGCGCCAGCAGCAGCGCGCCGCGCGGCGGAGCGTATTCGCCAGGCAGCGTGGCCAGCTCGTGCTCAAAGTTCTGAAAGGACAGGTCGATGCCCGCTTCGGCTGCGTATTCCTCGAACAGCGCGCGCGCCTGGGCCACGCGCTCAGGCGTGTCAGCGGCGATCAGTTCGACGGCGGGAGTGGTCACGGCGGGGCAAGGCGCGAGGGCGAAGGGCGAAGAAGGCGGGCAGTTTAGCGCCCGGCTTTTCTGAACAGGCGCTCAGCCTTCGGACAACAGCTTGCCAATCAGGCGCGACACCTCGTGCAGCTGCGAGCCGACAAAGCGCCGGGCAATGCGCCCTTTGCGGTCCAGCACAAAGGCCGTGGGCGTGGCGCGCACATCGCCCCACTGGCGCGCAAGCGAGCCATCGCGGTCATGCGCTACCGGGTACGGCGGCTGCCTCGTTTGCATGAAGCGATTCAGGCTCTCGGCGCGGTCGTACGACATGGCTACCGCCACGGCCTGCAAGCCATGAGGGCGGTAATGCTGGTAAAGCGCGGCCAGTTGCGGCGCCTCGTTCATGCAATAAGGGCACGAAGTGGCCCAGAAATTCACCAGCGCCACCGAACCCGCGAAGGCGGACGAATAAAACGCCGAGCCATCCAGCAGCGTGAACGTGCTGTAGGGCGCGCGCTGCCGGCTGCAACCGGCCAGCGCGCCAGCGGCCAGCAGGGCGGGCGCGGCCAGGCAAAGCTGGCGGCGCAAAGCGCTGTGCAGCGGGGCGTTCATTCGGCCAGCAGCTTTTCAATTTGCGCGTGCAGCGCGGCAAAGTCCGGCTGGCCCACGTAACGCTTGACGATGTGGCCCTGCTTGTCCAGCAAGAAGGTGGTGGGCGTCAGGCGCACTTCGCCCCAGGCTTTGGCGGCCTGGCCATCATGGTCGTAAGCCACCAGAAAAGGCAGCGCCCGCTGCGCGGCAAAGCGGCTCACGTATTCGGGCTTGTCGTACTGCATGGCCACGGCCAGCGTCTCGTAGCCTTGCGCCTTGAACTTGCCGTAGGTGGCGGCGATTTCAGGCATTTCGGCCACGCAGGTGGTGCAGCTGGTGGCCCAGAAATTCACCAGCGCCACCTTGCCGCGCAGGCTTTCGGTGGAGATGCGCTGGCCATCCAGCAGCAAGAAGCTGCTTTGCGGCGCTGACTCCTGCGTGCAGCCTGCCAGCAGCGCGCAGGCCAGCGCCAGCAGGGATAGAAGGCGCAAGAAGGAAAAACGGAATGCGGACTTGAACATGGCGGGCGATTGTCCTTGAGAAGCCTTTCCCGTTCCATCCGTGCCTGTTTGGGCGGACAGCGCTGGCAAAAAAGGCCTTTCAATTCAAAAAAAAGAGCAAATTCAGGCTGCCAAAAAGGGCCTGTGCCGCAATGAATACGGGGACATCCAGCTATGGATACAAGAGCAGAAACAGCCTTTCCCGGAACGCCTTGACGGCTCAAGGATGCGGATCGCGCGCCAGGCGAAAGCCCCTGTCATCGCCCCGCCACTTGGGCGGGGCATGGTGGCGCACAAGGGCGCGCGCGTAGCCAAAGGCCGGAGCCAGCGCGCTGCCGCCGCGCTGCACCATGCGCAGTCCGCTGAAATAGCGGTTGCGAAAAGAGCAGCTGCTTTCCCAGGCGCTGCCGTCGGCGGGGGCGGCGTCTTCCATGCCGTCCTCCTTGTAACTGTTGTGCCAGCAGTCCTGCACCCATTCAAAGGCGTTGCCGCTCATGTCGCAAGAGCCTGTTTGCCCTCTGGCCGCAAGGGGCGAAAGCGCGGGTCGGGATGGGCTGCAAGGCGCAAACCGCAGACGGGCCTTATGGCCCGGCGAGGATTTGCAACGCCGCAGGACGCCCGAGGCCGCGCTTTCGCGCCTGCGGACGGGGGGCAAACAGGCTCTTAAGCCCCCAGGCGTTGGGCTGCTTTTGTGCTACGGGGTGGATGCGGCGGCCACTGTTATCAGCGTGCCAGGCTACGGCGCCGGGGGGCATCACTGCCGCAGTAGCGAACAGGCTGGCCCGCGCGGCAGGCGTATTCCCATTCGGCTTCCGAGGGCAGGCGCCAGCGGCCACCCTGCGGCCAGGTCTGGTTGAGCCAGCGGATGTAGTCCTGCGCGTCATGCCAGCTGACGTAAACCACGGGGGCCTGGTCGCCGTGGCGGTTGGCCTGCATGAACTCTTCGGTGAGCAGATCGTCACGCCCGGCGGCGCGCAGCCAGGCCTTGAACTGGCCCAGCGTGACGGCGGTTTTGCCAAGCTGGAAGGCTCGCACGCGCACGGCGTGCTGCGGGCCGGATGCGGAACCAAAGGCTTCTTCTTCTGGCTGACAGGCGGGCTGCGCGGGCGGGCGGCCCATGAATTCATCGCGGGCGCGCCGCTGTTTGTCGGCGCTGGCCGGCACGCACGCGCCCATGAGGAAGCTGCCTGCGGGGATGTCCGCCATCTCGATGGCGGGCATCGGCTGGGCCTGGGTGGCGGCCGGGCCGCACAGGGCCAGGGCGCAGAGGATGAAAAAGGCGGGGCGCAAAAGGGCGGTCATGGAAGGATCACGTTCAGGCCGGAGGGCGCGCGGGCTACTCGCCTTCGCCGAACTTGTCTTCGATGAGCGCCAGCAGCGCCTGCATGGCTTCTTGCTCGCGTTCGCCGCTGGTTTGCAAGGTGACGGCCGTGCCCATGCCGGCGGCCAGCATCATCACGCCCATGATGCTTTTGGCGTTCACGCGGCGTTCGCCGCGCTGCATCCACACTTCGCAAGGAAAGCTGCCCGCCAGCTTGGTGAGCTTGGCGCTGGCGCGGGCGTGCAGGCCGAGTTTGTTGATGATGGTGGTCTGTTTTTCGATCATGGCTCGATGCGGATGATGGCTTGCTGGCCGCCTTCGCGCACGCGCGCGGCCAGCTCCAGCAGCGGCTCGGCGCGGTAGGTGATGGCCTTGAGCAGCATGGGCAGGTTGGCTCCGGCCAGCAGGGGCGAGCCGGTTTCGGCGGCCAGGCGGCTGGCCACGTTGCTGGGCGTGGCGCCCAGCACGTCGGTCAGCAGCAGCGCGCGCGCGGCAGCTGGCAGCAGCAGCGCGCGCGCGGCCAGCAAGGCGGCATCGGGGCTGACGTGGGCCTGCACGTCCAGCGCCAGCACGTGGCTGGCGGCATCGGGAAACACGTGCAGGGCGGCATCGCGCAGGGCGCTGGCCAGCGGGGCGTGGGCAATGACAAGCAGATGGGTCATATCAGTGAGATCGAGACCTGCGCGCGGGCGCGAAAAGGCGGGCCGCCTGCGCTCAGCAAGGGTTCCGGAAAAGGGAAAGGCCAGCGCGAGGCCAGGCGGGGCAGCGGTACTGCATGGCACGGGTGGAAGGGCTGAATTTATCCTTTCGGGCGCGGGCGGCGCAGACCCGCCCGCCATGCTTGGCTTCATGCCGGGCCTGGTTTCTTTTGTTCAGCTCCTTTTTCAATAGCATGATGTCCTAGTGGAACCAGCGCAGACCAGCTTCTTGGCGCCCCTGGATTCGCTCCTGTTTTTGAGGGGCTGTACGCAGGCAGACTGAGAGCAGCCCGCTCAAAGCGGCGGCGTGCGGGCCAGCACGGCGGCGCTGACTTGCACGGCGCCCGCCCGCAGCAGGGCTTCGGCGGCGGTGCGCAAGGTGGCGCCGGTGGTCATCACGTCATCGATCAACAGCACATGGCGGCCTTGCAGGGCGGGCCGGCGCGCGGGGTTGGG
Organism: Ottowia sp. oral taxon 894; assembly: GCF_001262075.1. Lineage (GTDB taxonomy): Bacteria > Pseudomonadota > Gammaproteobacteria > Burkholderiales > Burkholderiaceae_C > Ottowia > Ottowia massiliensis. The sequence continues at coordinate 2,278,462 of NZ_CP012073.1, forward strand.
AACGAAGGCGTTTTGCACGCGGCGCAGGCGCTGGGCGCGGCTGAGGCTGCGCTGGGGCGGCGCGTCGTGAGGGCGCAGCAGGGCGTCGGCCACCACGCGCCGCGCGCCCAGGGCGCGGGCCAGCAGCAAGGCAGGGTTGTAGCCGCGCGCGGCCAGGCGCTGGCGCGAGGCGGGCACGGGCACGGCGGCATCGGCTTCGGCCACGGCCTGCGCCACGCCGGGCGTTTGCAGCAGCATGGCAGCCAGCGGGGCGGCCAGGCCGGTTTGCTGATGGAATTTGAACTGGGCCAGCAGCCCGTCCCAGGGCCAGCCATAGGAAAGCGCGGCGAAGGTGCGGCTCATGGGCGGGGGCCTGAGCAAACACTCGCCGCACTGCGCCGCGCTGCCCGCCAGCGGCGCGGCGCAGGTAAGGCAACGCGGCTCGGGGCGGACGAAGCAGGCCAGGCACCCGGCGCAAATGGGCGGCGCGGGCCAGGCGCGGCAGATATGGCACTGGCTGGGCAGCAGGCAGGCAAGCAGGGCCATGCGGCGAAAAAGGGAGCAGGAAACGGAAGAAGTGGAAGAAGCGGAAGAAGGCCGCGCAGCGCCTGCGGATGGTCCGGCGGCAGGGCGCGCAAGCGCCGCGCCATCAATATACTGCCCGCCCCAGCGCCGCAGGCGGGGTGGCGAAGGGGTTTTTCTGCTCCTTGATTCATAGCAAGACATCCCCGTATTCATTGCGACGAAAGCCTTTTCAGGCCCTGTGAATTCGCTCCTGTTTTTGATGCCAAGCCGCATCCGCCCCGCGCGCCGGGGCTTTTGTCATGACCGCCGCTTCCTCGCCTTCTTCCCCCCCTTCCCTGGACGCACGGGCCGCCGCCCGGCTGGCCGCGCTGCCCGGCCCCGCGCCCTGGCTGCATGAAGAAGTGGCGCGCCGCATGGCCGAGCGCCTGCCGTGGATCACCCTGCCCGTCAAACGCTGGGCGCACTGGTCGCCACGCCACGGCGGCATGCAAGGGCACGCGCTGGTGGCGGCGCACTTCGCCCAGGCCGAATGCGTGGGCGTGCCTGCGGGCGAGGGCCATGCGGGCGGCGCGCCCCTGCCCTGGTGGCGGCCCGCCCGCTGGGCGCGTCCGGCCTTGCGCACCGTGGCGCAGCCCGAAGCGGGCAGCGTGCAAATGGTGTGGGCCAACATGCTGCTGCACCGCGTGGCCGAGCCGCAGGCGCTGATGCGCCAGTGGCTGCAAGCGCTGGCCGTGGATGGCTTTGTGATGTTTTCCTGCCTGGGGCCGGACACGCTGCGCGGCCTGCGCGCGCTGTATGCGCGCCTGGGCTGGCCCGCGCCCGCGCACGAATTCACCGACATGCACGACTGGGGCGACATGCTGATGCAGGCCGGCTTTGCCGAGCCGGTCATGTTCATGGAGCACGTGACCCTCACTTTTGAAACGCCGCAGCGCGCCTTGCAGGAGCTGCGCGCGCTGGGGCGCAATTTGAGCCGCAGCCGCTTTGCCGCCCTGCGCGGCCGCCGCTGGCACGCGCGCCTGCTGGCCGAGATGGAAAGCCTGCGCGGAAACAGTGCGGAAAGCGGCGCGGAAAGCAGCTCCATCCCCTTGGAATTCGAGCTGATTTACGGCCACGCGCTCAAGCCCGCGCCGCGCGCGACCGTGTCGGCTGAAACCGTGATCGGCCTGGACGCCATGCGCCAGGCCCTGCGCCAGCCGCGCCCGCACAGCCTGCCGCCCGAAAGCCGCGCTGAGTGAATGAAAGCCGCCTGCCATGCCTGACCGCTTCCCTGCCGCCTTTTCTGCCGCCTTTTCTGCCGCTTTCCCTGCCGCCTTTTCTGCCGCCTTTTCTGCCGCTTTCCCTGCCGTCTTTTCCGCCGCCTTGCTGACGGCCTGCGCCCTGGCGCTGCCCGCCTGCTCGCCGCAAGACGCCGCCCGCCCCGCCCTGCGCGGCCAGGCGCTGCATGACGCGCCCTATGCCCGCGACTTTCACCTGATCGACGCCGATGGCCAGCCGCGCAGCCTGGCCGATTTCAAAGGCAAAGTCGTGGTGGTTTTCTTCGGCTACACCCAGTGCCCCGACGTGTGCCCCACCACGCTGCTGGAGCTGGCGCAGGCGCGCCAGAAACTGGGCGCCGAAGCCGGCCGGCTGCAAGGCATCTTCATCACGCTGGACCCCGCGCGCGACACGCCCGAAGTGCTCAAAGCCTACGTGGCCAGTTTTGACGAAAGCTTCATCGCCCTGACCCCGCGCAGCCCCCAGGAGCTGGCCGCGCTGGCGCGCGAATTCAAGATTTTTTACCGCCAGACGCCCGGCCCCATTGAAAACAGCTACACGCTCGATCACACCGCCGCCAGCTACATGTATGACCCGCAAGGCCGCCTGCGCCTGTATCAAACCTACGGCATCGGCGCTGACGCCATGGCGGCCAACGCGCGCGCGCTGCTGCACGAAAAAAGCGCGGATTGAGAGCCTGTGCAAGGTCTGCCCCGGCAAGCTTTGGACAGGCTCTAGCTGACTTCGCTCATGCGCCCGTCGGACGAAAGCAAGGCGGCGCGCACGGTCTGGCCGGGGTGGGCGGCTTGCACGGCGGCGCGGTAGCGGGCCAGTTGCGCGGCGTAGTCCGGGTTGTGCTCGGGGTGTGCGGCGCTTTTGTAGTCCAGCACCCACCATTCGGGCTGGTTCGTGGCGGGATCAAGGCGGCAAACCAGCCGGTCCATGCGCAAGGTTTGGCCCTGGTGAAGGATTTCGACTTCGTCAAAGGCGGCGGTGAAGGCCCCGCGCTGCCAGGCCCATGCGCCTTCGCCGGTGAAGATGCGGCGGGCGGTTTGCAGGGCGGTTTGCGCTTGCGCGGGGGTGAGGCGGTATTGGCGGGCGATCGTCTGCCGGATGCTTTCGCCGCTGCCCTTGAGCCAGTCATCTCCGCCGTCGCGCCCGGCGCGCTCCAGCAGCCAGTGCATGGCCTGGCCCAGGCGGGCGGCTTCGGGGTTGGTGTCCGCAGGCGGGGCGGGCAGCGGCGGGCGCGCCGGGGTGAATGCCAGGCTGGCCAGCGGGGCGGGCGCTGGCGGGGCGGGTTCGGCGCTGCGCCAGTCAGGCAGCGTGGGCAGAAGGATGGGGGCGCTTTCAGCAGCGCTTTCCGGCGTGCGGGCGGCGGCTGGCGGCGCTGAATCCCACTCGGGCGCAGCTTCGGCGGCTGGCTGCAAACGGCTCCACCAGGTGGGGCCGCTTTGGCGGTAGGGCGTGACGCTGGAGAGGGCCAGGCAGCTTTCGGCGCGGGTGATGGCCACGTAAAGCGCATTGAGTTCTTCGCGGCGCTGCTCGTGCTGCTCGGCCTCCAGCAGCTTGATGGCGCAAGGCGGCGGGTTGCTTTCGCTGGCCAGAAAGATGAAGCGGCGCGGATAGGGCGCTTCGCCCGGCCAGTCGATGAGGGTGCTCATGGTGTCGGCTTTGGGCGGGGCGGCCTGGGTGTCCAGCAGCAGCACGGTGTGCGCTTCCAGCCCCTTGGCGCCGTGAATGGTGAGCAGGCGCACGGCGTTGCCCGCACCGGCTGCGGGCGGCAGGGCAGCCGCGCCGCCTTTGCGCAAGGCGCGCACAAAGGCCCAGGCGGTCAGAAAGCGGCCGCCTTGCAGGTTGAGCGCCAGCGACAGCAGGCCGCGCAGTTGAGCCAGCGTGCGCTCGCGCTCGTGCGCGGGGGCGGCTGCGGCGTAGCGGGCAAAGGCGTCGCGGTGGTCGAAGATGGCTTGCAGCGCGTCGTGCGGGGGCAGGCTGGCCAGCCAGGTCTGGTAGAGGGCCAAATCGGCTGTCAAATTGGCCGCCAGCGCTTGCCAGCCGGGCGCGAACAGCTCTTTTTTCTGTAGCAGGCTGAACCAGCTTTCGCCCGGATGCGCGCGCGCCAGCAGGGCCAGCTGCGTCAAATGTTCGTCTGTCAGCCCGAACAGGGGCGATTTGAGGGCGTGCGCCAGCGCGAGGTTGTGCGCGGGCGACAGCAGCGCGTCCAGCAGCGCGGCCACGTCTTGCGCCACGGGCAGCTCGCCCAAATCGCTGCGGTCGGGAAATTCGCAGGCAATGCCGCGCTCGCGCAGCGCCTGCTGCATCAGCGCCAGCCGGTCGTTGCGGCGGGCCAGCACCATGATGCTGCCCGCTGGCAAGCCGCTGGCCAGTTGCGCGGCCACCCAGCCGGCGGCCTGGCGGCATTCGCGCAGATGCAGGGTTTCTTGCGGCAGCTCGCGCGGCGTGGTGAGGCTGTCGCGCCAGGCGATGGCGCTTTCGCCCTGGCTGCCGCCAGCGGCTTCTTCAGCCGGTTTTTCACCGCGTTCAACCGGCGGCAGCAGCAGCACGCGGCCCGCTTCGTCCGATTCGGTGGTGTGCGCGCGGTATCCGCTGTAGTCGCGCTGCTCTTGCGCGGCCAGCAAGGCGGTATTGGCAGCGCCCATCACGCGGTGCGCGCAGCGGCGCGTGTGCTCGCAAGCCAGCTCGTCGCCTTCCAGCGCCTCGCGCACAAAGGCCTTGGCGGCCTGAAACACTTGCGGCTCGGCGCGGCGGAAGCGGTAAATGCTCTGCTTGGGGTCGCCCACGATGAACACGCTGAAATCACGCCCGCCCCCCGCGCCCGCGTAGGCCGACAGCCAGCTGGACAGGGCCTGCCACTGAAGCGGGCTGGTGTCCTGAAATTCGTCGATGAGCAAGTGGCGCACGCGCGCATCCAGCCGCTGCTGCACCCAGCCGGCCAGCTCGTCGTTGGAGAGCATGCGCTGCGCGGCGCGCTCCACATCGTGCATATCCACCCAGCCGCGCTCGCGCTTGAGGGCGGCAAATTCGTCAATCAGCGTGCGCGTCAGCTCGGCCATGCGCTGCTGGTGCAGCCAGGCGGCGTGCTGCTTTTGCGCTTGCAGCAGCGCCAGCAGCAGCGCTTGCGCCTCGCGCACATCGTCGATGCCCGCCAGCTTGTCGCCAAACTTGAGCGGCGTGCCTTTCTGGGTGAGCAGCGCAGCCGCCACGCCTTCGGCTTGGCCGCTGGTGATGGCCTTTTCCAGCTCCACGCCCTTGGCTGAAAACGTTTTGGCCGTGGCCTGGCCCAGCGCCTTGGCGGCTTTCAAAAACAGCGCCTTGCGGGTCTTGTCAAACAGCGCCTGCATCGGCTCGTCAAAGGCGGCCAGGTGCGGGAACATGTCATGGAAATGCGGCACGCTGGCCTGCACCACGCCTTGCGCATCGGCCAGCAGAAATTCGGCGCGCTTGTCCAGCGCGGTCTGCAAAGCCTTGTCCGTCTGGTGGCGGCCATGCTCGCGCACCAGCGCCTCGTAGCAGGCGCGCTGCGCCGGCTCGGCCGCCACGCGCCGCAGCCAGCGCCGCCACACCTCGGGGCGCGCGGGCGCATCGTCTTCCAGCAGCTCATAGGGCGCGGGCAGGCGCAGCTCTTGCAGCAGTTTCAGCGGCGCGGTTTGCAGCAGCGCGGCAAACCAGCCGTGAAACGTGCGCACCTGCACGGGCCTGGGGCACATCAGCAAGCGGGCATGCGCGCCTTTGAGCGCGGGGGCCAGCCGCGCGGCCTGCGGCCCGGGCACGCCGCGCAGCGCCAGCTCGCGCGCCAGTTCGGCCTCTTGCATGCCGGCAAAAGCCGTCAGCCATTCATTGAGGCGCTGGCGCATTTCGCCCGCCGCCTTGCGCGTGAAGGTGATGGCCAGAATTTCATGCGGCGCCAGCGGCGCGCCGTCCGCGCTGCCGGGCGCCGGCTCAATCAGCGCCCGCAAGATGCGGCTGACCAGCATCCACGTCTTGCCCGCGCCCGCGCACGCCTCGACCGCCACGCTGCGGCGCGGATCGCAGGCAATGGCATAAAACGCATCGCGCGTGATGGGCTGGTCGTTGTGAAAGTAGGCGGGAGCGCTCATCGTGGGCAGGCAAAAAAGGCAATCATGCCGCTCGGCGGCAATGCGCGGAGCGGCGAAAAACAAAACGGCGTATTTTCCAGGCCCTTTCAGGCAAAACGGCGAATATGCGCCGCCAGCGCCGCCAATTCAACGTCGCTGGCGCGTTCGCAATCATGCGATGAAATATAGCCCTCGTATTTTTCAAAATATTTTCTTCCGCCAGAGTTGATGGGTTGCCATTGGCCGCTCGCAAGCCCTGCCGTGCCGTGCATGGGAAAGAGCTTGGCGTGCAGGTGATCCACTCCAAAGCCCTCCAGAATCAGGCCCGTGCGGCCCACGTCGTCAAAGGCGCGGTCAAGGACTTTCGCGGTTTTCTGCGCGGCCAGAACCAGCCCGGCCAGCACGGTTTCATCGGCGGCGAATGCGTAGCTGCCGTGATGCTCCCTGGTAATGACCACGCTGAATCCTTTTGTATTGGGAAAAATGGAAAGAAAAGCCAGGTGGCGTTCATCTTCCCATATTGGATGGCAAGGCGAATGGCCCTGGGCGATCTGGCAGAAAATGCAATCGGCGCGGTGCATGGATTTTCCTTTTCGCAAAAATGAAAGAAAGGCCGCCGCAGCGCCGCCGATGCCTCCGTTTTGGCCCCGCTTTGCAAAAGCTTTACGCAACTTTTCTGGCGGCGGCGGCTCCATTGCCGCGTTCATCATTTCCCCCACTTTTTTGCAAGGAGAACTCCAACCCATGCTGACCCGAGTCATTCAGCAACGCAGCGCCGTAGCGCTGGCCGCCGCCGCCATTGTCGGCGCTTCCGCCCTGGCCCTGCTGCCGCACGAGCCGGCGCAGGCGCAGCCCGCCGCCGTGGCGCGCGGCCTGCCAGATTTCACCGATCTGGTCGAGCAAGTCGGCCCCGCCGTCGTCAATATCCGCACACTGGAGCGCGTCAGCAGCGGCGGCCGCCGCTCGCGGGCGCTGCCGCAAATAGACGAAGAAACCGAAGACATGCTGCGCCGCTTCGGCATTCCGCTGCCGAACATGCCGCGCGGGCAGGGGCGCGGCCAAGGCTTCGAGCGCGAAGTGCCGCGCGGCATGGGATCAGGCTTCATCCTCACGCCCGATGGCTACGTAATGACCAACCATCACGTCGTCGATGAAGCCGACGAAATCATCGTCACCCTCTCCGACAAGCGCGAATTCAAGGCCAGGCTCATCGGCGCGGACGAACGCACCGACGTGGCCGTGCTCAAGATTGACGCCAGCGGCCTGCCCGCCGTGAAAATTGGCGACGCCAGCCGCGTGCGCGTGGGCGAGTGGGTCATGGCCATTGGCTCGCCCTTCGGGCTGGAAAGCACCGTCACCGCCGGCATCGTCAGCGCCAAACAGCGCGACACAGGCAGCTACCTGCCCTTCATCCAGACCGACGTGGCCGTCAATCCCGGCAACTCCGGCGGCCCGCTCATCAACCTGCGCGGCGAAGTCGTCGGCATCAACAGCCAGATTTACTCGCGCTCCGGCGGCTTCATGGGCATCTCGTTTGCCATTCCGATTGACGAAGCCATGAAAGTCAGCGAACAGCTGCGCGCCACCGGCCACGTCACGCGCGGGCGCATCGGCGTGCAAATTGGCGAAGTCTCGCGCGAAGTGGCCGAATCCATCGGCCTGGGCAAAGCGCAAGGCGCGCTGGTCAGCCACGTGCAAAGCGGCTCCCCGGCTGAAAAAGCAGGCGTGCGCGCGGGCGACATCATCACCCGCTTTGACGGCCAGCCCATCGAAAAAGTCAGCGACCTGCCCCGCATGGTAGGCAACGCCAAACCCGGCACGCGCGGCACGGTTACCGTCTTTCGTCAAGGCAAAAGCCTGGACCTGAACCTCACCGTGGCCGCCATGGAACCCGAAAAAGGCGGATCCCGCGCCGCCAGCGCCGCAGGCGAGCCGAAAACCGCCGCCAGCCAGTCCTTGGGCCTGGCCGTGGCCGACCTGAGCGCCGAGCAAAAAGCCAAGCTCAAAACCCAGCGCGGCGTGCGCATCACCGACGTGGACGGGCCAGCCGCCAGCGTGGGCCTGCGCCCCGGCGATCTCATCCTGGCCGTAGCCAACACCGATGTCAGCAGCGCCGCCGAATTCGAAGCCGCCGCCAGCAAAGCCATGAAAGGCGAGAAAGCCGGCAAACCCGTGAACCTGCTGGTACAGCGCGGCGACATGGTTCAGTACGTGCTGCTGCACCCCGCCGCCCAGTAAACGCCCCTTCGCCATGCGCCCAGGCCGCGCCCCCGCACAGGAGCGCGGCCTTTTTTGCCGCCAGACAAACGGCCACCTCAGCCAGCGCCAGAACGCGCTCAAGGCCGGCAATCCGCCCGAATATAGCTCCTGAATTCATAGCAATAGGTCTTAGTGAAACGGGCGCAAAGCGGCATTTCCACCCCCTCAAATCAGCTTCTCTTTTTGATTGACCCAGCCCCGCGCGGGTTCAAAGAAAACGACCTTGTATGGCCCGCTGAACCCAATCAGCCCATCTTCCAGACGGAAGGCAAAAACGCGGCAGCGGGGCCAACCCGCGCCGCAGGCCTAAAAGGCGGACGCGGCGGATACGGATAAAGCCGGCGTGCCTGCGGGCCAAACCTGTCTTGATACATCAAAAACAGGAGCGAATTTCAGTGCTCTGAATGCCGCCTTGCGCCCGTTTTACTAGGACGTCCCGCTATGGATAGAGGAGCTAATAAGGCAGGCCGCACGCCTTCGCCTCCGTTCAGCCCAAGCCGGTAGGCCTTCTTCGCTCGCATGCGCGGCCGATCTGCGCATGGCTTATCGAAAACGGGTTGGCTTCCGCTCGCGTGAAGCAGCGGCCAGATCTGGCGCAGGCGAGATGGACGGTTATGGCTGGCGGCTATGGCTGGCGGCTGGCCGGTGGCTGGCTGGCGGCGGGGTCATCTGGCTGGGCGGCGAGGCGGCGCTCCAGCGCGTTCAGGGCCAGTTCCTGCTGGCGCAGGCGGTCTTGGGTTTGGCGGCGCTGCTGGCGGGCGCGGCTGACGCAGTCATTGACGGCAAAGCGCTTCCAGCAGGCTTTTTCGGCTTGTTCAAAACGCTGGCGGGCGGCGTTTTGTTCGGCGGCGATGCGGCTGCGCTCGGCGGCCATCCATGGTTCCAGGGCCGCGCCTTGGGGCGCGGCGGCAATCCAGTCCTGGGCGGCCTGCGCGTGGGCCGCCTGCGCGGCGCGGTGGCTTTCGTGCAAAGAGGCCGAGGAGCAGGCGGCCAGCAGGGCCGGGGCGGCAAGGAGGATGAGCAGGCGGCGCATGGCGGTGAAGGCGGTGAAAGGGCAGGCAGCAATGAGGGCGATGGATTTGCAACGCCGCAGAGCGCCTCAGGGCCGCGTTTTTGCGCTCACGGACGGGCTTTGAACGGGGGTTTCAGGTGAGCTGGGTGTCCACGGCGCGGTGTTCCAGCGCCAGGTATTCGGCCGATTGCATTTCCATCAGGCGCGAGACGGTGCGCGGAAATTCGTGGGCCAGCGGTCCTTCGGTGTAGAGCTGCTCGGGCGGCACGGCGGCCGAGAGCATGAATTTGACGCGGCGGTCATACAGCACGTCCACCAGCAGGGTGAAGCGCCGCGCCTCGGAGGCGTTGTGCACGTGCATTTGCGGCACGTCTGACAGCAGCAGGGTGTGGTAGCGCGAGGCGATTTCGAGGTAGTCGTTTTGCGAGCGCAGGCCGCCGCAGAGCGTTTTGAAGTCAAACCAGATGACGCCGCCCGCGCGGCGGCAGACGGTGATTTCGCGGCCTTCGATTTCGATGACGGGCGATTCGTCCGCCGTGCCTGCCAGGCGCGTGAAGGCGTCTTGCATGGCGGCATCGGCTTGCGCGCCCAGAGGGCTGTGGTAAAGCGGCACTTGCTCCAGCGTGCGGCGGCGGTAGTCGGTGCCGTTGTCCACGTTGATGACGTCCATGCGCGCGTTGAGCAGCTCGATGGCAGGCAGGATGCGGTCGCGGTGCAGGCCGTTGGGGTACAGCTCGTCGGGCCTGAAGTTGCTGGTGGTGACAAAGCCCACGCCGTTGTCAAACAGCGCCACCAGCAGGCGGTGCAGGATCATGGCGTCGGTGATGTCGGCCACGTGAAATTCGTCAAAGCAGATGAGCTTGAATTTGGCGGCGATGCGCCGGCCCAGCTCGTCCAGCGGATTGACCTGGCCTTGCAAGGCGGCCATTTCGCGATGCACTTCGCGCATGAATTCGTGAAAGTGCAGGCGCGTTTTGCGGCGAATGGGCACGGTGTTGAAAAAGCAGTCCATCAAAAAGCTTTTGCCGCGCCCCACGCCGCCATACATGTAAACGCCCTTGGGAATTTCGGGGTGGTTGATGAGCTTTTTGAACCGGTTGGAACGCCGGGCCTTGTAGGCGGCCCAGTCATTGGCGCAGCGCTCCAGCGCCTGCACGGCGCGAAGCTGGGCGGGGTCGGACTGAAAGCCGCGCGCGGCCAGTTCCTGCTGGTAGGTTTCGGAGACGCTGGGTCGGGTCATGCGGTTTCTGGTTTCAGGGGCGATTTTCGGAAGTCGGGCATTTTATTCAGGCAAATCAGCGGGTTCCATGATTTTCAAAAATCTGTTCAGCTGTATTTCCGGCAGCCGCTGCATGATTCAGGCCATGCAGCCATTGAATGGCCTGGCAATAGGCGATTTCGTCTTTGCTGCTGTATTGGTGAATGTCATGCCCGCCATGAATGAAGGCGGTGCGCAGCGGGCCAGCATAAGCTGCCACAAGGTCTTGCTGCATGGACGGCGTGGCCAAGGCGTCTTGCAGCGAAATCTGGAAAACGGCGGGCGATGGGCTATGACGCGCGTTGCGCAGCGCATCCAGCCCGGGCGGCATGCCCTGAATCAGCCAGCGCGCCGCTTTCCGGCCCAATCGTGATTGCAGCAAGGGGAAAACGGGCAGCGCGTTTTTGAGAATCAGGCCATGCACTTCACGCCGCGCCGTCACATGCAAGGCGAAAAGCGCGCCCAGGCTGTGACCGTAGACCCAATGCCGCGCATGAGGGCAGTGGCGAACCATTTCATCAAAAGCCAAAAGGGCCGCCTGCGCATGACGCAGCAGCGAAACAGGGCCGAGGCTGCCGCCGAAACCGGGCGGATTGACGATCCAGACTTCTCCCGGCACGTGAGGCAGGCGATTGAGCGGATCGGTGGTGCCTTGTTCAGCCCGGCCACGTGCGCCCAGAAAGCGCAATACGGCAACCGGGCGGCATTTTTGCTCCATGTCGTTGCAGCCTGAGCCTATAGCTTCACGCCAAATCTGCACCTTGCCCCAGGGGCATGGCATGTTCAAGGCCCGTTTGGCGCAATCCATGCGATGGCGGCTGGGACGAAAGAGCAGGCGGCTTAAGAAGCGGTGCCGCCAAGGTGCGGGCAATGCAGCGTCTGGACGGTGAGGCGCCCAATCAGAAGGCGGCATGGTTTTAAAAAGCACTGATTTTTGGGCGGCATTTTCACCATCAAAAAAATGGCCCATTTTGCGGGCCATTTCTGTTTTGACAACGCGCCATTGAGCGTGAATGTCGATTCAATCCGCCAAACTCGTTTTCAGCATTTTCCTATTTCGAAAGGCGCCATTACGGGCATCAGATCTGGCGGGCTTCTGCCGCGCATGGCAAAGAGGCGGCCTGAAATTTTTCCCGCCTTTTCTGGGCCGAATGGAAGGCGGCACCATCTGACATGACTTTCACTCCAGAAAAAGGAGCGAATTCAAGCCCCTCAAAACACCGTCTGCCGCCCATTCGGCTAGGAGGTAACGCTATCAATCAAGGAGCGAATCAGGCCCATTCTGATGAGCCTGTTCGCGCCTGTCATGAGGCCATCTGCCGTTCAGAAATTGAGCGTGCGCTTGTCTACGGCCAGCGCGGCTTCCTTGGTGGATTCGCTCAAGGACGGGTGGGCGTGGCAAATGCGGGCGATGTCTTCGCTGCTGGCGCGGAAGGCCATGGCCACGCAGGCCTCGGCAATCAGCTCGCTGGCATAGGGGCCGATGATGTGCACGCCCAGGATTTCGTCGGTTTTGGCATCCGCCAGGAATTTGACGAAACCCGTGGTGTCGCCCAGCGCACGCGCGCGGCCATTGGCCATGAAGGGGAAGGAGCCTGCCTTGTAGGCCACGCCTTGCTCTTTGAGCTGCTGCTCGGTTTTGCCCACCCAGGCGATTTCGGGGCTGGTGTAGATGACCCAGGGGATCAGCGCGAAGTCCACATGCCCGTGCTGGCCCGCGATGCGCTCGGCCACGGCCACGGCTTCTTCTTCGGCCTTGTGCGCCAGCATGGGGCCGCGCACCACGTCGCCCACGGCCCACACGCCGGGCAGGCTGGTGCGGCATTGGTCATCGACCACGATGTCGCCGCGCTCGCCCAGCTTCAGGCCCACGGCTTCGGCGTTCAGGCCCTGCGTGTTGGGCACGCGGCCAATGGAGACGATGAGCTTGTCCACTTCCAGCGTTTGCGCTTCGCCCTTGGCGTTGGTGTAGGCGACGGTGACGCCTTTTTTGCCGGATTTGATTTCGCCGACTTTGACGCCCAGCTCGATTTTCAGGCCCTGTTTGTCGAAAGCCTTTTTGGCTTCCTTGGCCACTTGCTCGTCCGCCGCGCCCAGGAAGGTGGGCAGCCCTTCCAGAATGGTGACTTCCGCGCCCAGGCGGCGCCAGACGCTGCCCATTTCCAGCCCGATGACGCCGGAGCCGATGACGCCGAGTTTTTTGGGCGCCGCGCCGCTGGTTTTGCCAATGCGCAAAGCGCCGTCGTTGGAGAGGATGTTTTCTTCGTCAAACGGCGCGCCGGGCAGCTGGCGGGCGCTGGAGCCGGTGGCCACGATGATTTGCTTGCCCGTGAGGGTTTCGCTCTTGTCGCCCGTTACGGCAATTTCGTAGCCGCCGTCCACGGCCTTGACGAAAGAGCCTTTGCCGTGAAAGAAGCTGACTTTGTTCTTTTTGAACAGGTAAAGGATGCCGTCGTTGTTTTGTTTGACCACGCCGTCTTTGCGGGCGATCATTTTCTTGACGTCCATTTTCAGGTCTTTGAGGCTGATACCGTGCTCGCCAAAGTGATGCGCGGCCTGCTCGAAATGCTCGGAGCTTTGCAGCAGCGCCTTGGACGGAATGCAGCCCACGTTGGTGCAGGTGCCGCCGGGAGCGGGGCCGCCTTTTTCGTTTTTCCACTCGTCAATGCAGGCCACGTTCAGGCCCAGCTGCGCAGCGCGAATGGCCGCGATATAGCCGCCGGGGCCTGCGCCGATAACGATGACGTCAAAAGTGTCACTCATATTGTGAATCTCCAGAAAAGATGGAAGGTTGAATCTCAGCAGACTTTCAATGCGGAAGGCGGCAACAACAATTGTGGTAGCCACGCATAAAACAAGTAGGTCGCCCACAGAAGCATGCATAGCGCCAGACCCGCAGCCAGCAACAGACACCACCCACGCCACACGGCGGCCCGACCTTCGAGCAGCACCATGGGAAACCACGGCTTGCCGCTAAGAGGCAGGTTGGTCCGGCGGCGTATCAGTTGGTAGGCATGACGGACGATCCACGCCCACATCAGCCATGCGGGCAAAAAGCCAAACAGAACGATGCCTCCTGCTATTCCCCACAGCCCTTGGCTGTAGCCGCCCCAGCCCGTTTCACATATCAATGAGCGGGTCCAGGCAAAGTAAGGCTGGAACGGATCGAAACTGGGCGCTTGCCACCAACCCGCCATGTCTGCCAGCATTCCGGCCAGCAGCAGGAAGGCGAGCACGTTCAAAGCTTTGCCGGGAATGCGCCCTTCCACCCAAATAACAGGCTTCGCCTGGCGCGGCGAAGTGCCGGGCAGCGGCTGATTCAGCCAGCGCCACAGCAGGGCAAGGCGCTGGAGCCAGGTCGGTTTGGGCATGGGCATCTTCCGGTTACAAGGCCCGCCGCGTGCTGCCGCATTGCCTCGGAGAGCCTGTTCGCGGCAGGCAACTGGCGTGAGGCCGATCAGATATCGAACAGCAGTCGTGCCGGGTCTTCCAGCGCCTCTTTCATGGCCACCAGCCCCAGTACGGCTTCGCGGCCGTCGATGATGCGGTGGTCGTAGCTCATGGCCAGGTAGTTCATGGGGCGGATGACGATCTGGCCGTTTTCCACCACGGCGCGTTCCTTGGTGGCGTGCACGCCCAGAATGGCCGATTGCGGCGGGTTGATGATGGGGGTGGACATCATGGAGCCGAAGGTGCCGCCGTTGCTGATGGAGAAGGTGCCGCCGGTCATTTCCTCAATGCCCAGCTTGCCGTCCTTGGCTTTCTGGCCGAATTCGGCAATCTTCTTTTCGATGTCGGCAAAGCTCATCTGGTCGGCGTTGCGCAGAATGGGAACGACCAGGCCGCGCGGGCTGCCCACGGCAATGCCAATGTCGAAATAGCCGTGATAGACGATGTCGTTGCCGTCCACGCTGGCGTTGATGACCGGGAATTTCTTGAGCGCGTGCACCGCCGCCTTGACGAAGAAGGACATGAAGCCGAGCTTGACGCCGTGCTCCTTGACGAAGGCGTCCTGGAACTTCTTGCGCAGTTCCATGACGGGGGCCATGTTCACTTCGTTGAAGGTGGTGAGGATGGCGTTGGTAGCCTGCGATTGCAGCAGGCGCTCGGCCACACGGGCGCGCAGGCGCGTCATGGGCACGCGCTGCTCGGGGCGGCTGCCCAGATCGGGCGCGGCCGGGCCGCTGACTTGCGGCAGGCTGGCCGTGGGCACGCCGGTCGGGATGGCCGCGGGTTTGGCTCCGCTGGCGACAGCGCCGAGCACGTCGCCCTTGGTCACGCGGCCATCCTTGCCGGTGCCGGGCACGCTGCCTGCGGGCAGGTTGTTGTCGGCCATGAGCTTGGCGGCGGCCGGCATGGCGATACCCGCCTTGCTGTTGCTGGCCGGGGCAGCGGCGCTGGCGGCGGGAGCAGGCGCAGCTGCCGCTGAAGCAGGAGCGGGAGCCGCTGCGGCAGCGCCTGCCACGGCTTCGGTATCAATCTTGGCCAGCAGTTGATCGGCGGTGACGGTGGCGCCATCGGGCTGGATGATTTCGGTGAGCACGCCTGCGGCTGGAGAGGGCACTTCCAGCACGACTTTGTCGGTTTCGACTTCGATCAGGATTTCATCGGCCTGAACGGCTTCGCCCGGCTTTTTCTTCCATTGCAGCAGCGTGGCTTCGGTGATGGATTCAGAAAGCTGGGGCACCTTGACTTCGACGATTGCCATTTTGGGTATTCCGTTGATGGTTGAGAGTGGGAGGGGAAGGCGGCGCGGTCCTCGCACGGAGCCTGCGCCGCCTGGTTCGCTTACTTGCTGAGCACAAAGCCCTTGATGCGCGAGAACGCCGCCTCAAGCAGCGCCTTTTGCTGCTCCTGGTGCAAGTGGGCGTAGCCCACGGCGGGCGAGGCGGAAGCCGGACGGCCGGCGTAGCCGAGCTTCTGGCCGGGCAGCATGTTTTCGTGAATGTAGTGCTGCACGAAGAACCATGCGCCCTGGTTTTGCGGCTCGTCCTGGCACCAGACGATTTCGGTGGCATGGGGGTATTTCTTGAGTTCCGCCCCGAACGCCTTGTGCGGGAAGGGGTAGAGCTGCTCGACACGGATGATGGCCACGTCATCGCTGCCTTTTTCGGCGCGCTTTTTGACCAGGTCGTAATACACCTTGCCGGAGCAGGCAATCACGCGCTTGACCTTGTCGGCCTTGAGTTCGCCCTTGTCGCCAATGACGGTCTGGAAGCCTCCCTTGGTGAACTCGGACACTGGCGAGGTGGCGTCCTTGTTGCGCAGCAGGCTCTTGGGCGTGAAGATGACCAGCGGCTTGCGCAGCGGGCGAACCATCTGGCGGCGCAGCACGTGAAAGATCTGGCTGGCCGTGGTGGGCTGCACGATCTGCATGTTGGCGTCGGCGGCCAGCTGCATGAAGCGTTCCACGCGGGCGGAAGAGTGCTCCGGACCCTGGCCTTCATAGCCGTGCGGCAGCATCATGGTCAGGCCATTGAGGCGCCCCCACTTCACTTCGCCCGAAGCGATGAACTGGTCAATCACCACTTGCGCGCCATTGGCAAAGTCGCCGAACTGCGCTTCCCAGATGACCAGCGTGCTGGGGTCGTTCGAGGCGTAGCCGTATTCAAAGGCCAGCACGGCTTCTTCCGAGAGGATGGAGTCGATGACGGTGAAGGAGCCTTGCTTCTTGTCCACGTTTTGCAGCGGGATGTAGGTGCCTTCGTCCCACTTCTCGCGGTTCTGGTCGTGAATGACGGCGTGGCGGTGCGTGAACGTGCCGCGCCCGCAGTCTTCGCCGGAAATGCGCACCGGATAGCCGTTGGCCACCAGCGTGGCAAAAGCCATGTGCTCGCCCATGCCCCAGTCCACATTGATTTCGCCACGGCCCATGGCGGCGCGGTCGTCATAGACCTTTTTCACCAGCGCGTGCGGGCTGACGGTGGCAGGCAACGTGGTGAGCTTTTCGGCAATGCGCTTCCACTCGGTCAGGGGAATGGCAGTTTCTGCGGCGTCCGTCCACTTCTGGCCGCTGAACTTGCTCCAGTTGCCCTCGAACTGCGCCTTGAAGTTGGTTGCCAGCGGATCGACCGTGTGGTGGCCCGCGTCCATCGCGGCGCGATAGGCTTTGGCCAGGTCATCGCCCAGCGTGTCGCCCAGCCCTTGCGCGGCCAGCTTGTCGGCATAGAGCTTGCGGGTGCCGGGGTGCTGGGCAATCTTCTTGTACATGAGCGGCTGGGTGAGCATGGGAGTGTCCTGCTCGTTGTGGCCCAGCTTGCGGTAGCACACGATGTCCACCACCACGTCGTGGCCGAACTCCATGCGGTAGTCCAGCGCCAGTTGCGCGGCCAGGCAGACGGCTTCGGGGTCATCGCCATTGACGTGCAGCACGGGCGCGCCAATCATTTTCACGATGTCCGTGCAATAGGTTGTGGAGCGCGCATCGCGCGGGTCAGACGTCGTGAAGCCAATCTGGTTGTTGATCACGATGTGCACCGTGCCGCCTGTGGTGTAGCCGCGCGTTTGCGACAGCGCCAGCGTTTCCTGGTTCACGCCCTGCCCCGCAAAGGCGGCATCGCCATGCACCAGCACGGGCAGCACCTGTTTGCCGCGCGGGTCGCCCCGGCGGTCCATGCGGGCGCGCACCGAGCCTTCCACCACGGGATTGACGATTTCCAGATGCGAGGGGTTGAACGCCAGCGCCAGATGGATGGGGCCGGTCGGCGTGGCCACGTCAGAGCTGAAGCCCTGGTGATACTTCACGTCGCCAGCGGGCAAGTCTTCAGGGGCGGTGTGATCAAATTCGGCAAACAAGTCCTTGGGCAGCTTGCCCAGCGTATTGACCAGCACGTTCAGACGGCCCCGGTGGGCCATGCCAATCACCAGCTCCTGCACGCCGTGCTTTGCGGCATCCGTCACCAGCTCGTCCATCGCGGCAATGAACGACTCGCCGCCTTCCAGCGAAAAGCGCTTTTGTCCCACATATTTGGTGTGCAGATAGCGCTCCAGCCCTTCGGCGGCGGTCAGGCGTTCCAGAATGCGTTTTTTCTTCGCGGCGTCAAAAGACGGCTTGGAGCGAATGGACTCCAGCTTTTGCTGCCACCAGCGCTTTTGCGCCTGGTCCGTGATGTACATGTACTCGGCGCCAATGGTGCCGCAGTAGGTTTCGCGCAGGGCGTTGAGCAGCTCGCGCAGCGACATGGTGTCTTTGCCGAAGAAGGTGTTGCCCACGTTGAACACCGTTTCCATGTCCGCGTCCGAAAAGCCGTAGAAAGACGGCTCCAGCTCCGGAATAACGGGCCGCTCGGTGCGCTTGAGCGGGTCCAGATCGGCCCAGCGCTGGCCCACGTTGCGATAGGCAGCAATGAGCTGCTGCACCGCCGTGCGCTTGCGCCCCAGGTCGGGGTCGTCGCCAAAGGCGCGCACCACTTGCGTGCCGCCTTGCTTGGCGCGCTCGGCAAAGGCGTCAATCACGGGCTGGTGCGGCACATCGCGGGCACTGCTGCCATCCGTGGCGGGCACGTGTTGCAAGGCGTCGAAATATTCGCGCCAGGAATCGGGCACGCTGCCGGGGTTTTCCAGGTATTTCTCGTACATCTCTTCGACGTACGGGGCGTTGCCTCCGAAAAGGTAGGTATTGCCCTTGTAAGTGTCGTAGACGGATTTCGTCTCGCTCATCGTTCGCTGACCTTTCGCCTCTCTTGAAGAGGCATGGGTTGGTGGGAGGAAATAACCTTCCGCGTCACGGCTGGACCGGTTGGCGGATAGCGATGTGGCAGGGAAGGAGCCGGGAAGTAAATGAATTGCGACGGTGACGAATTGTGCCACTGCGCTTTTTGTCTTCAATCAAGGGTAAACATCAACAAAAAAGCCGCATGCCCAAAAAGGAGCATGCGGCTTTTTCAAATTGGTGCCCGGGGCCGGAATCGAACCGGCATGGTGTCGCCACCGGCAGATTTTGAGTCTGCTGCGTCTACCAATTTCGCCACCCGGGCGGCGGAAAGCGGCGGATTATGGCACAGCATCCACTGGCGGCCGCACGCCGTATATTCACCCCATGAGCAAGCAATCTCCCCAGGAAATTCGGTACCCCACCATACAAGACGTCATTGGCCGCACGCCGCTGGTGCGCCTGGCGCGCATGCCCGGCTGCGGGCAGCGGGGCAACGTCATTCTCGGCAAGCTGGAAGGCAACAACCCTGCCGGTTCGGTGAAAGACCGCGCGGCGCTGGCCATGATTCAGGGCGCGCAGGCGCGCGGCGAGGTGCGCCCCGGCGACACGCTGATTGAGGCCACCAGCGGCAACACCGGCATTGCATTGGCCATGGCGGCGGCCATCATGGGCTACCGCATGGTGCTCGTCATGCCGGAAGACCTTTCCGTGGAGCGCGCGCAAACCATGAAGGCTTATGGCGCGGAACTCATCCTCACCCCGCGCTCGGGCGGCATGGAATACGCGCGCGATTTGGCCGAAAAAATGCAGCGCCAGGGCAAGGGCCGCGTGCTCGACCAGTTTGCCAATGCCGATAACCCCCGCGCGCACGTGGAAACCACGGGGCCTGAAATCTGGGAGCAGACCGGCGGACGCATCACCCACTTCGTCAGCGCCATGGGCACCACGGGCACCATCACCGGCGTTGCGCGCTATCTGAAAAGCCGCAACCCCGCCGTGCGCATCATTGGCGCGCAGCCCTCGGCGGGGTCTCGCATTCCCGGCATTCGCAAGTGGCCTGAAGCGTATGAGCCGCGCATCTACGACGCCTCGCTCGTGGACGAACTCATTTCCGTCACCCAGGCCGATGCCGAAGAAACCAGCCGCCAGCTGGCGCGGCAAGAAGGCATCTTCGCCGGCATCTCCTCTGGCGGCGCGTGCTGGGCCGCCCAGCAAGTGGCCGAGCGAGAAAGCGGCGCCACCATCGTGTTCATCGTCTGCGACCGGGGCGACCGGTACCTCTCGACCGGCGTCTTTCCGGCCTGACTCCGTCATATCAAAAACAGGAGCAAATACAGGAGCGCGAAATGCCGTTTCGCGCACGCTCCACTAGGACATCATGCTATTGATGCAGTAGCAAAAATCTGCGCCTCCACACCTTCCCCGCGCTGCCATGCAAGAAAACACCTGCCCGCCGCCCGCCGCCGAAATAGACGCCCGCGGCCTGCACTGCCCCCTGCCCATCCTGCGCGCCAAAAAAGCGCTTGCCACGCTGCAAAGCGGCCAGCTGCTGCGGGTGCTGGCGACCGACCCCGGCTCCGTGCGCGACTTTCAGGCTTTCGCGCAGCAGACCGGCAACACGCTGGTGGCCCAAAGCGAATCTGCAGGCGAATTCACTCATGTGCTGCGGCGGCGCTAGCGGCCAGAACCGCTTGCGCAGGCTCTTTCGCGGCTGAACCCGAGCCTGCCCACATGAGCTGCTATCGCCAGATATCACCCAAGGCCCCACAAGCGTGACACTTGTCACGTTTTGTCGCTGTTGCGCTACGCGCGCTGCCTGAAAGCGCCCAAGGCAACGCACAATGCACATTCATTAACCTTTTCAGGAGCCACCTCACATGCGACACCTTTTTGCACTGGCCTTGATGGCCGCCCTGTCCATGACTGCCGCACATGCCCAGGAAAGCGCCGCGCAGCCTGCCGCGCAAGCCGCCCCCGCAGCGGCCCCTGCCCCTGCGGCTCAGCCCGCCAAGCAGCAAGCCCCGGCCCAGCCCGTGTCCGTGCCCCAGCCCGAGGCCGACCTCAGCGGCCTGCCCATCCGGCCCGATATCGAAATACCCGACCCATCCATCCGCAACACCAACAACTACATGTTCAACGCCCAAGGCGTGAACTGCTCGCTATACCCCGCCCGCTGCCGCTGATATCGCGCGGCGGCGACAATCCGGCTGTTTCTTGCCAGAAGCTCCGGCGGCCTTTCACAGGCTGCCGGAGCTTCTTTTTCGCCTTCGCCTTTCAGGAGCTTCACGTCATGCAGGCCGCATGGATGCTTGCCGCCGCCTTCTTCTTCTCCAGCATGGGCGTGTGCGTGAAATACGCCGCCGCGCACTTCACGCCGCTGGAGATCATTTTTTACCGGGGCCTTTTCGGCATGCTCTTCACGGCGGCGCTGGTGCGCATGCGCGGCGTGCCGCTGGCCACGCGCTGGCCCTGGGCGCATGCATGGCGCAACGTCGTTGGCGTGGGCGCCATGAGCGCATGGTTCTACGCCATGGCCCACCTGCCGCTGGCCACGGCCATGACGCTCAACTACATGAGCAGCGTGTGGATCGCCGTTTTCGTGCTTGGCGGCGCGCTGCTCATGCGCCGCTGGGACGATTTGCGCGCCCAGTGGCCGCTGGCCCTGACAGTCGCGGCGGGGTTCGCAGGCGTTGTGCTCATCCTGCGCCCGGCCATTGCGCAAGACGAACACGTGGCCGGCCTGATCGGCCTGGCCTCGGGCATGCTGGCCGCCATGGCCTACATGCAAGTAGCCGCCCTGGGACGCCTGGGCGAGCCGGAAACGCGCACCGTGTTCTATTTCTCGCTCGGCTCCGCCCTGGCTGGCGCGGCGGCGACGTGCATCACCGGCTGGCATGGCCTGAACACACCCGCCGCCTGGTGGCTATTGCCCGTCGGCCTGCTGGCCGTTCTCGGCCAGCTTTGCCTCACGCGCGCCTACACCCGCAGCGCCACCATGCTGGTCGCCAACCTCCAGTATTCAGGCATCGTGTTCGCCGCCCTGTATGGCGTGGCCCTGTTTGGCGAATACCTGCCGCTGACCGGCTGGCTGGGCATCATCCTCATCACCGCCAGCGGCATGGCCGCTTCGCTCTGGCGCAAGCGGCTGCGTCTGAAAACAGCAGCGCCGCCCCGGCCTGCGACCTGATCGCGCCCATCTGGCGCGGCTTCGGCGCGCCTTGATCGGCTGTGCGCACGCAGCCCGTCGCCGGAAACCGTTTTTCAGAACCTGCTCACGATCTGGCCGCGTGGGGCCGCGAATCGGCGGGATGGGCTGCAACGCCGCCGGCCGCGCAGCAAACGGAAAACCGCGCCGGCAACCAGGAATAGGCGCATGTAAGTAGTACCGTGTATGTATCATGCCCGTCCCCCTATTTCGTCAGGAGCCATATCGTGAACATCGCCGCGCAATCCTTCTCCCCCTCGTACGGATGACGCCAAAGGCGTTGGAACGGGCCTGCTGGGCTACGCCCGCGCCGCGCCCGTTGACGCGCATCTGGGCTGGCTGCCCGAGCAGCTTGAGGCGGCCGCGCAGGACGCTGGCAGCTCCCTGAAGGACAGCCGTCCCCTGAAGCAGGTATTGGCTGCAACCGAACACGGCTACCAACTGCCTGCGCGCGGCCTGAATGCCATTGCAGGCGAGCTGTTTTCCGATGCGCGCCTCCGCGTTGAGCAATACATCCGACCGCTGAAGACGCTGCCGGAAAAATTCTTCATCACCGACCCGGCCAAGGCGGGCGATCCGCTGGCCTGGCGCCAGGCCGCCAAAGAAGCCAGCGAAAGCCGCAACCAGATCATGAAGAACGTGCGGGAGCAGCTTTCCGCCAAGGGGCTGGTCGCTTCGGAGAGCGCCAAGAAAAACGCGCCAATATTTAAAAAGCTATGGAAGAAAAACGAAATTGATATACGAAAAACGCAGGGTGCTGCATACGCTGCCATGCCAGCGGCCCAGAAGGACATCGCCATTTCGCAAAAAATCATTGAGGGGGCGGGCAAAAGTGACCCCACTTTCAATGCCACCACCCAGAACGCCGACAGTGCCAGCCGTAGCCTGAAAGCACTGAAGCATGGAGGCCGCGCGCTGGCTGTCGTTGGGGCCGTGATGGATGGCGTATCCGTCACCCGGCAGGTGCAAGAAAGCATGAAGAGCGGCCATTGGGACAACACGGGCAAGGAAGTCTCGCGCGTGGCGGGCGGCTGGCTGGGCGCGGCGGCGGCGGGCGCGCTGGTTGGCAGCGCTTCAGGCAGCATCGTGCCGGTGCTGGGCAACGTGACCGGCTTTCTGGTGGGCGCGGCGGCAGGAGCTGTCGGCTACTGGCTTGGCTCCCGTGGCGGTGAAGCCGCGTATCAGGCCGTCGCTCACTGATTCGGCGCGGATCTGGCGCTGCCGCTCCTTGATCGGCTGCGAGCGCACGGCCCGCCGCCGGGAACCGTTTTTCAGGATGGACTTTGCATGGACGCATCAAACCCAATCGACCCTTTGTTTCTGGCGCTGGCCCAGCCCGTGCTGCGCGGCCCGGAGGGGCAGGCCGTCACGGTGACGCCAGGCACAGGCGGCGCGGCCATTGGCGCCCGGCTCTGGCCGCGAGACGATCAGGGCGGCGCCGTGTACGCCTGGGGCCACGCCGCCCCGCAAGACAGCGTGCCGTGGCTGGCCTCGCAGCGGCGCGTCTGGGCGCTGCTGGACGGGCACAGGCCGCTCACCGTGGCTCCAACCACCGGCTGGGGATGGAACGGCGGGCCGCCCGAAGCGCCCTATCCATCCGTGGTGAGCGCGCAAGTGGGCGGACTGACAGTGTTTTTCGCCAACACCGCGCAGCAGGTGCGCGTGTTCGCCGCAGATGCCGAGCAGGCGGTGGAGCTGGAGCCGGTGGACGACGCGCAAATCTTCGCCGCCTGGTCCTGCGCTGGCCAGCTCTGGACGGCAGGCATGACATCGCGCCTGGTGGCTGGCGGCGGTGATGATTCCGACCTTAGCCAGGCGCTGCTGCTGCGCTGGAACACGCGCCCGCTGGCCGTGGCCGCCCGCTGGCAAGGGCGCGATCTGTGGCGCGTCAACGAACTGGCCACGTCTGCCGCTGGCTGGTCGGACGTGCTCGGCGTGGAAGCCTGGCTGGCAGCCCTGCCCGGCGCGGAAAGCGGCCCGCGCTGGCTGCTGGGCGCGCCGATCACGCGCGGCGTGCATGACCCGCTTGACTATCCCTACTGGTTGCTGCTCGGTCCGCCCGCGCCAGACGATTACATGGCGCTGCTGCTGGCGCGCGTTGATGGTCTGGCGGCGGCGGCGGCCAACGAGCCGCCGCCGCTGACCCTGATGCGCGTGCTGGACGGGTTCAGCCTGGTTGGCTGCTGCGGCATGGGCGGCAGCGCGGACGGCGCACTGGTGTTCACGGCGCGGCGCGAGCTGGAAAATGCGTACAACTCGTGCCAGCCAAGCCAGCTTCACGTCAGCCGCTGGGATGGCGCGGCGGCGCAGCTGGGCGCGCCGCAGCCGCTGAGCATTGCCGGTTTGCCGCCGCAGGCCGCGCAAGCCATGCTGTGTGACTTTGACGCCATTTACCACCCCGCCTTCGGCTATGCCGCCACCCTGACATGGGAGGAAGAAGCCCCCGCCGCCACGGCCTTGCTGCATAGCCGCGACGGGCGGCAGTGGCAGGTGGTGCAGCGGCTGGAGCCAGCGCCGCAGGCGCACTGAAGCCGCTGCCCGTCTTGCCGGGGCTGCCAGGGTTGCTGGCCTTGCCCCCTCGCCTCTGGGTCAGCCCGCAGAGTGTCTCGCTGGAGCCAAAGGCAATTTTCAGGATGGACTTTGCATGGATGCATCAACCCCAATCGACCCCTTGTTTCTGGCGCTGGCCCAGCCCGTGCTGCGCGGCCCGGAGGGGCAGGCCGTCACGGTGACGCCAGGCACAGGCGGCGCGGCCATTGGTGCGCGGCTCTGGCCGCGAGACGATCAGGGCGGCACCGTGTACGTCTGGGGCCATGCCGCCCCGCAAGATGGCGTGCCGTGGCTGGCCTCGCCGCGGCGCATCTGGGCGCTGCTGGATGGGCACAGGCCGCTCACCGTGGCTCCTGCCACAGGCTGGGGTTTGTCCGTTTTACCGCCCTATCCATCCGTAGTCAGCGCGCAAGTGGGCGGGTTGACGGTGTTTTTCGCCAACACCGCGCGGCAGGTGCGCGTATTTGCCGCCGATGCAAAGCAGGCGGTGGAGCTGGAACCGGTGGACGACGCGCAAATTTTTGCCGCCTGGTCCTGCGCGGGCCAGCTCTGGGCGGCGGGCATGGCACCGCGCCTGCTAGCTGGCAGAGACGATGATTACGACTTCAGCGAGGCGCTGCTGCTGCGCTGGAGCGTGCGCCCGCTGGCTGTAGCCGCCCGCTGGCAAGGGCGTGATGTGTGGCGCGTCAACGAACTGGGCGCCTCTGCCGCAGGCTGGTCGGACGTGCTCGGCGCGGAAGCCTGGCTGGCTGCCCTGCCTGGCGTTGAAAGCGGCCCGCGCTGGCTGCTGGGCGCGCCGCTCACGCGCGGCCTGCATGGCCCGATTGACTACTTTTTCTGGATGATTGGCCCGCCCGCGCCAGACGACTACATGGCGCTGCTGCTGGCGCGCGTTGATGGTCTGGCCGCTGCTGCCGCCAGCGAGCCGCCGCCGCTGACGCTGATGCGCGTGCTGGACGGCTTCAGCCTGATCGGCTGCTGTAGCACGGGCGACGCGTGCGGCGCGCTGGTGTTTACGGCGCGGCGCGAGCTGGAGCGTGCGTACCTGCCTTGGCCAAGCCAGCTGCACGTGAGCCGCTGGGATGGCGCGGCGGCGCAACTGGGCGCGCCGCAGCCTTTGAGCATTGCCGGTCTGCCGCCGCAGGCCGCGCAAGCCATGCTGTGTGACTTTGACGCCATTTACCACCCCGCCTTCGGCTACGCCGCCACCCTGACATGGGAGGAGGAAGCCCCCGCCGCCACGGCCTTGCTGCATAGCCGCGACGGGCGGCAGTGGCAGGTGGTGCAGCGGCTGGAGCCAGCGCCGCAGGCGCACTGAGGCCGCTGCCCGGCCCGGGGCCGTTTCTTCTGCGGCGCACAGCCCGCTCATGCTTCTTGAAAAGAGGAGCGGATTTGGCGGAGTCAAAAACGGCTCTTGCGCCCTTTCCACTAGGACCTCATGCTCCGATTAAAAGAGCAAAATCAAAGGGCAGAGCAAGACGCGAGCGGAATGAACGCCCGCGCCTGGGCGCTCTGGCCGGGTCAGGAGGACAGGTGCAGCGCCAGATCAAACGCACGGGGCGCGCCGGAGCCGCTTTCGCTCCTCTTGCCGCCTTGGCGGGTGATCGGCTGGCGGGTTCAGCCTGCGCGCGGCGGCTCCTGCGGGCTTTCGCGGTTTTTCAGCTCGTCAAAGCGGGCCTTCATGGTGGGGTTGCCGCGCGTGAGCTTCTTGATGGTCACATCCTGCGCCTTGTCATTGGCCAGACGCAAATTGCGGTCGGCGCCCAACAGGGCATCGCGGGTTTTTTGCAGGTGGTCGATGGATTTGTCGATTTCGTCAATCGCCGTCTGAAAGCGCCGCGAAGCCAGATCGTAGTTTTTGCCAAAAGCGGTCTTGAAAGCTTCGAGCTGGTTTTCAAAATTCGTAATATCCACATTCTGCGCCTTCACCAGCGCCAATTCGGCCTTGTATTGGGCGGCATTGAGCGCCGCATTGCGCAGCAGCGTGATCATGGGAATGAAAAACTGCGGCCTGATCACGTACATTTTTGGATAACGGTGCGAAACATCAACAATGCCGCCGTTGTAAAGCTCGCTATCTGGCTCCAGCAGCGAAACCAGCACGGCATATTCGCATTTCTTTTCGTTGCGGTCGCGGTCCAGCTCTTTCAGAAAATCCTCGTTTTTCTTCTTCGTGGCCGTGGTTTCATTTTCGTTTTTCATCTCGAACATGATGGAAACGATTTCCGCGCCTGATTCATCCTGTTCGCGGAAAATGAAATCACCCTTGCTGCCGCTGCTGGCGTCATTGTCTTTTTCAAAATAGGCGCGAGCAAAAGCCGTTGCGCGCAGGCGGTTGAATTCGGTTTCGCAGTGCTGCTCCAGCGTTTCGCCCACCATTTTGGTGGACAGGCGCGCCTTCATGTCGCGCAGGCGCTCAATGGCCGCGTCGCGATCTTTCAACTGGATTTCGTAGCGTTCTTTCAGGGATTGCTCGGACAGCTTTTTGGCCATCTCCGCCTGCTCAAGCTGGCTTTTCAGCGCATCGCGCTCCTGCTGCATTTCGCTGACGGCCTTGGCAATATTCAATTCGTGCGCCGCGTCAGCCGTTTGCAGCCGGGCCTTCAGCTCCTGGATTTGCGCCGCGCTTTCGGCGGCGGCCTGCTGCAATGCGCTTGCCAGCCGCGCTTCGGCCAATTGCGCGGCGGCTTTCTGGGCCTGTTGCTGCTGCGCCAGCTGGCGGGCCAGTTCGTCGCGCTCTTTTTCGGCGGCGTGGCGCGCTTGTTCCACGGCCAGCTGCTGATCTTTGCCGCTGGCCTGCAACTGGGCCTCAAGCGCCTGAATCTGCGCTTCTTTTTCAGCGGCGGCCCGCTGCAACTGGCTGGCCGCTTCGCTGCGGGCCAGCTTGAGGGCGGTTTGCTTTTCACGCTCGGCCATTTCCAGCCGCTCGTGCAGCTGCTTGTCAAATTCGCGGTCGCGCACCTGCCGCAGGATGTCGGCATAGCCCGATTCGTCAATCTTGAATGCCTTGCTGCAATGCGGGCAGATGATGTCGTGCATGGCGGCCCTTCCTTTGTCCCCTCACACGTTGAACAAGAAGTTCATCACGTCGCCGTCTTTGACGACGTAGTCCTTGCCTTCGGCGCGCATTTTTCCGGCCTCTTTGGCGCCTTGCTCGCCCTGGTAGCGGATGAAGTCGTCGAAAGAAATGGTCTGGGCGCGGATGAAGCCGCGCTCGAAATCGCCGTGGATGACGCCCGCCGCTTGCGGGGCGGTGTCGCCGATGTGAATCGTCCAGGCGCGCACTTCCTTGACGCCGGCGGTGAAGTAAGTTTGCAGGCCCAGC
The DNA here is from genome assembly GCF_001262075.1 of Ottowia sp. oral taxon 894. Lineage (GTDB taxonomy): Bacteria > Pseudomonadota > Gammaproteobacteria > Burkholderiales > Burkholderiaceae_C > Ottowia > Ottowia massiliensis. The sequence continues at coordinate 2,305,580 of NZ_CP012073.1, forward strand.
AGGCGGAAAGCCGCGCGGATCAGCCGGTTCAGGCCCGGCTCGCTCTGGCCCATTTCTTCCAGGAAAAGCGCCTTGTCTTCGTCGCTCATGTCGGCCATGTCGGCTTCCATCTTGGCGCAGATGGCCACCACGGGGGCATTCTGGCTGGCGGCGTATTCCTGCAAGCGCGCCAGCAGCGGGTTGTTTTCAAAGCCGTCTTCGCTGACGTTGCCCACGAACATGGCGGGCTTGGCGGTGATGAGGCACAGGGGCTTGAGGCGCGCCTGGTCTTCGGGCGAGAGCGCCAGGGTGCGCACGGGGCGGCCTTCGTTCAGGGCGGCCTGCACCGGCTCCAGCAGCCCGAGCATGGCGGCGGCTTCCTTGTCGTTGCCGCTTTTGCTGGCTTTGGTGTAGCGCTGCACGGCTTTTTCGACCGTGCCCAGATCGGCCAGGCACAGCTCGGTCTGGATGACTTCGATGTCGGCAATGGGATCGACCTTGCCGGCCACGTGAACCACGTTGGCGTCTTCAAAGCAGCGCACCACGTTCACGATGGCGTCTGTCTCGCGGATGTGCGCCAGAAACTGGTTGCCCAGCCCTTCGCCCTGGCTGGCGCCGGCCACCAGCCCGGCGATGTCCACGAATTCGACGATGGCGGGCACCACGCGCTCGGGCTTGACCACCTCGGCCAGCTGTTTCAGGCGCGGGTCGGGCACTTCCACCACGCCGGTGTTGGGTTCGATGGTGCAAAACGGGTAGTTCTCGGCGGCAATGCCCGCCCGGGTCAGCGCGTTGAAAAGAGTGGACTTGCCCACGTTGGGCAGGCCCACGATGCCGCATTGGAGGCTCATGAGGGGGTCCAGTAGAGGGAAAAAGCGGGCATTCTAGGGGCGCGCCCCGCCGCAGGCCCTGTGGCGGAAGGCCTGGCGCTCCTGCTTTTCGGCAGCCTGTCCGCAGGCTGGGAGCGGGCGGCGGGCGCACCGTGATATTTCGCTACTTTATCCATAGCATGAGGTCCTAGTGGAGCGTGTGCAAAGCGGCATTTCGACCCCTCTGGATTTGCTCCTTCTTTTGGTATCTTCCAGGCAGACGGAGCGCGCCAGAACCCGTTTCTTTGCTCTTTTCTGCCCTGCCCGCTGGCGCAAAAAAGCCGCCTGTTCCCATGCGGGCGAGGCGGCTGGCGGCGGAAAGAGGGCGATCGGAGCGGGTTTTCTGAACAGGCTCTCAGGCGGCCTGAAGCGTTTGCCTGCTGTCCAGATAGGGTTGCAGCGCGGCGGGAATGCGGATGCTGCCGTCGGCCTGCTGGTGGTTTTCCAGCACGGCCACCAGCGCGCGGCCCACGGCCAGGCCGCTGCCGTTGAGGGTGTGCACGAGTTCGTTTTTGCCCTGCGCCGTTTTGAAGCGTGCTTGCAGGCGGCGCGCCTGAAAGGCCTCGCAGTTGCTGACGGAGGAGATTTCGCGGTAGGTGTTTTGTGCGGGCAGCCACACTTCCAGGTCGAAGGTTTTGGCGCTGCCAAAGCCCATGTCGCCGGTGCACAGCAGCACCACGCGGTAGGGCAGCTCCAGCAGCTGGAGCACATGCTCGGCGTGGCCGACCATTTCATCCAGCGCCTCGTAGCTTTTTGCGGGGTGGGTGATTTGCACCATTTCCACTTTGTCGAACTGGTGCTGGCGGATCATGCCGCGCGTGTCGCGCCCGGCGCTGCCGGCTTCGGAGCGAAAGCACGGGCTGTGCGCGGTGAGTTTGAGGGGCAGGCTGGCTTCGGCCAGGATTTCGCCTTGCACGTAGTTGGTCAGCGGCACTTCGGCGGTGGGAATGAGGTACATCGGCTCGGCCTGGCCTTCTTGCCCGCCTTTTTGGGCGGCGAACAAGTCGGCCTCGAACTTGGGCAGCTGGCCGGTGCCGCGCAGCGCCCGGTCATTGACGATGTAGGGCGTGTAGCACTCGGTGTAGCCGTGCTGCTGCGTTTGCACGTCGAGCATGAATTGCGCCAGCGCCCGGTGCAGGCGGGCGGCGGGGCCGCGCAGAAAGGCAAAGCGCGCGCCGGAGAGCTTGGCGCCGGTTTCAAAGTCCAGCCCCAGCGGCGCGCCCAGGTCCACGTGGTCGCGCACGGCAAAGGCAAAGCGCGGCGGCTCGCCCCAGCGGCGCACTTCGAGGTTTTGCGTTTCGTCGGCGCCGACGGGCACGCTTTCATGCGGCAGGTTGGGCACGGCCAGCAGCAGCGCTTCCATTTGCTGCTGAATGGCGGCCAGGCGTTCGGCGGACTGGTCCAGCCCGCTTTTGAGGGCGGCCATTTGCGCCATCAGGTCGTCGGCGCTTTCGCCTTTGGCCTTGCGCTGGCCGATTTGCTTGCTGGCGGCGTTGCGCTGCGCTTGCAGCTCTTCGGTGCGGGTCTGGATGGCTTTGCGCTCGGCTTCCAGCGCGCGGAAGGCCGCTTCGTCCAGAAAAGGCTGCGGGTTTTTGCGGGTGGCCAGGCGCTGGAGCACGCCCTCCAGGTCTTTGCGTAGGAGTTGGGGATCAAGCATGGAGCGCGATTGTAGGAAGGCGCTTGCCCGGCCCAGGCCCGCTGCCAGAGGCCCGCCGCGCCAGTTTCAGCCCGGTTTTCAGCCCCACTGTCACCAGCCGCCGCCAGGCTGCCCACTGAAAGACATCAAAAACAGGAGCGAATTGGGCAGGTTAAAAATGCTTTCAGCGCAGTTTCCACTAGGACATCATGCTATGGATAGAGGAGCGAAAAGCAGCCCGCTTCTGCTCATGCGCTGGCGCGCCCTGAGCCGCCTGAGCCGCCTGAACCGCTCTTTTGGCGCCCTGCGCCAGGCATGAGGGCCTGCCCAGAGCGCCGCAGAGCCTGCTCTTTGGCCAGGGGAAAGCCGCCATACTTGCCCGCATGAAATTGGCCTCTTTCCACGACGGCTCGCGCGACGGGCAGCTCGCTGTCGTCTCGCGCGATCTGGGCAGCGCCTGCTACGCCAGCGGCATTGCCGCCACTTTGCAGCAGGCGCTGCAAGACTGGAACTTCATCGCTCCGCAATTGCAAACGCTGTCTGACGCGCTCAACAGCGGCCACGCCCGTCACGCCTTTGCCTTCGATCCCGCCCTGTGTCTGGCCCCGCTGCCGCGCGCCTTTCAGTGGGCGCTGGCAAGCTGCGCGCCAGAGGAGGGCGCGCCGCCAGGCCACGCGCCAGACGGCGCCGCTCCCGCTCTCTTTCTGGCTGCGGGCGATACCTTGCGCGGCCCTTGCGGCCCTCTGCCCGCCCTGCCCGGCGCGCTGGACTTTGAGCCGCAGCTGGCCGCCATCGTGGCCGATGCGCCCCGCGCCGCCACCGCCGATCAGGGGCAGGATGCCATTCGCCTGCTTGCGCTGGCCTGCCCCTTGCGCCTGCGCGAAGCGCCCTGGGCCGATAGCTGCCCTGCCACTGCTTTCGCCCCCGTTGCCCTCACGCCCGATGAACTCGGCCCCGCCTGGCAGGCGGGCGTGGCCAGCCTCACTCTCCAGGCCAGCCTGAACGGGCGCAAAACCGGCTTGCTCGATACCCGCCGCGCCTGGCCGCTGGGCCAGCTGGCCGCCGCCTGCGCCCGCACCCGCGCGCTGACGGCCGGCAGCCTGCTGGGCGCAGGCCCCACGCCTGCCGCCTCCGGCCACTCCAGCATTCAGCAGCGCCGCGCCAGCGGCCTGCAAGCTGCCTGGCTGCAAGCTGGCGACGCCCTGCACCTGCAAGCCAGGGCCAAAGACGGCGCGCCCCTGTTTGGCGCCATTGACTTGCGTCTGTCTTGAGCGCCTGTTCAGGGCAAGCAGGCGCTCAAGGCCGCTGCGCCAGCAATTCGGCCGGTTCGTCGCTGGCGATGACGGCCTGCGCCCAGGCGGCCAAGCGGGAGGCGTCGGATTGCAGGATTTGCTGCTTGACGGCGAGGATGCGCGCCGGGTGCATGGAAAAACTGCGCAGGCCCAGGCCCAGCAGCAGGGCGGTCATGGCGGCGTCGCCCGCCATTTCGCCGCACACGCACACGGGCTTGCCGTGGGCGCGCCCTGCGGCGATGGTGCCGGCAATCAGGCGCAGCACGGCGGGGTGCAGGGGGTCGTACAGGTGGGCCACGGCGGGGTCGGTGCGGTCTATGGCCAGGGTGTACTGCACGAGGTCGTTGGTGCCGATGGACAGAAAGTCGAAATGCCGCAGAAACAGCGGCGCGGTGAGGGCGGCGGCCGGAATTTCGATCATCGCGCCCACCGCGCAGGGGCCGTGCGCCTGCCCGCGCGCCTGAAGCTGCGCGCGCGCCCTGGCGATGAGTTCCAGCGTCTGGCGGATTTCGCTGCCGTGCGCGAGCATGGGAATGAGCATTTGCACGGGGCCGTGCGCGGCGGCGCGCAAGATGGCGCGCAGCTGAACCAGGAACATGGCCGGCTCCGACAGGCTCCAGCGTATGGCGCGCAGGCTCATGGCCGGGTTCTGGTGCGGGCTGGGGTGGCGCGCGTCCAGCGGCTTGTCTGCGCCCACGTCCACGGTGCGGATGGTCACGGGCAGGCCGCGCATGCCCTGCACGGCGGCGCTGTAGGCGGCGTATTGCTCTTCTTCGTCAGGCAGGCGGCCTTCGCGGCCCATGAAAAGGAATTCACTGCGCAGCAGGCCCACGCCCACGGCGCTGGCGGCCAGGGCGGCGGCGGTGTCGGCGGGCTGCTCGATGTTGGCCAGCAGCTCGATGGGCTGGCCGTCTTGCGTGACGGCGGGGGTGCTGGCAATTTGCGCCAGGCGCTGCCTTTGCCGCTCGGCCTGCTGGCGTCTGCCCCGGTATTCCTCCAGCATGGCAGGGCCGGGGTTCACATGGATGAGGCCCGCATCGCCGTCGATGATGACCACGTCGTCTTGCCGGATGCGCTGGCTGGCCTGGCCCGCGCCCACGACGGAAGGAATGTCCAGGCTGCGGGCGACGATGGCCGTGTGGCTGGCGCTGCTGCCCTCGTCGGTGGCAAAGCCGGCGAACACGCGCTTTTTGAATTGCAGCATGTCGGCGGGCGAAAGGTCAGACGCAATCAGCACCAGGCTGGCTTCGCTGCCGCCCGCTGGCGCGGGCAGGGCCGCTGCCGCGCCGTCTTGCAGGGCCTGCAGCGGCGCGGGCGCGGACAGGGGCGAAGCCGGCACGCCGCGCAGCTCGCGCAGCAGGCGCGCCGCCACCTGCGCCACGTCGGCCTTGCGCTCGCGCAGGTAGGCGTCTTCCATCTCGTCGAACTGGCGCGAGAGCACTTCCAGCTGCGTGGCAATGGCCCACTCGGCGTTGTAGTGGCGCTCGCGCACCCAGCGGGCGGTTTCGGCGGCCATCACCTCGTCGAGCAGCATCATCAGGTGCACATCCAGCATGGCCGACAGCTCGGCGGGCGTGTCGCGCGGCATGTCAGTGCGCAGGCGCTGCAAGCGGGCCGCCACGGCCTCGCGCGCGGCAGCCAGCCGGGCCAGCTCGGCGGGCACTTGCGCGGGGGTGATGAAGTCATGCGCCACGTCCATGCGGCTGGAAGGCGCCAGCACGGCGCGGCCTATGGCGATGCCGCGCGCGGCAGGCTGGCCTGCGAGGGTGAAGCTCGTTTGGGTGTCCGTGGGCGTGTTCATGGGGGCGGAAAGACGGGGTTGCGCCCGTTCAGCCATGCAGCGCAGGCAGAGCGGAAAACGGGAGCGGAAAACAGGGGGAGAGAAAAGCGCAGGAGCGTCAAAAAAGGCGTGGCCCAAACAGGCGTCAGCCCCGGCAGGTTACTTCATTGCGGCAGGGCCGCCCATGCGGCCAGCCAGACATGCCGCGCCAGCGCGGCGGCCTGCGCCCACATGAGCAGGCCGAGGAGCGCATCCAGCGCCTGCCGCAGCACGAAGGCGTTTTGCGCGCCAATGGCGACGATCAGGCCCCGCGTGGTGGCCAGGCCCTGAATGAATGAGGCGAGCGGCATCAGACAAGAAGCGGGCCGCCGCGCTGCGCCAAAGGGAGAAGCGGCGGCCATGCATTCAAAACAGGAGCAAATTCAAGCGGGCCAAAAACAGCTCTTGCGCCCGTTCCACTAGGACATCATGCTATGGAAAACAGAGCTAAAAGGCAGCCTGCGCCCCATCTTCCCGCGCTCCGCTTGCGAGCAGGCCCCGGGAGCCGCCGCGCGGGTCTCACAAGTCCGACAAATCGGGCGATACGCCCAGCGCGCGGTGCAGGTTGGGGCTGGTGGTGGTGTATTGGAAGAACACGTCTTTGCCCGGAAACAAAAAGGGCAGGGCGCCGTAGGCGGCCAGCGTGGCTTCGTGAAAGCCGCTGAGGATGAGTTTTTTCTTGCCCGGGTAGGTGTTGATGTCGCCCACGGCGAAGATGCCCGGCTCGCTGGTGGAGAACTTTTCAGTATCTACCGCCAGCTGCTTGCGCTCGATGGCCAGGCCCCAGTCGGCAATAGGCCCCAGGCGCGGACTCATGCCGTGAAAGACGAGCAGCGCATCCAGCGGCAGGCGGCGCGTGACGCCGTCTGCGCCCGTGAGCTTGAGGGCGGCCAGGCGGCTGGCGTCGCCTGCGCTGCCTTCCAGGCCGGTGATCTGGCCGATGGCCAGCTGCATGCGGCCTTGCTCGCACAGCGCGCGCATGCGGCTGACGCTGGCCGGGGCGGCGCTGAAGGCATCGCGCCGGTGAATGAGGATGACGCCCGCCGGGGCCGTTTGCGGCGGCAGCCCGGCCAGGTGGTTGGCCCAGTCCAGCGCCGAATCGCCGCCGCCGGCCACGGCCACTTGCTGGCCCGCGAAGGCTTCGGGCTTTTGCACGCGGTAGAGCACGTGCCGCCCTTCAAAGGCTTCAACGCCCGGCACTTTCAGCGGCCGGGGCTGGAACGCGCCCACGCCTGCGGCAATGAAGACGGCGCGCGCCAGGCCGCGCACGCCCAGCGTGGTTTCCACCAGAAAGCGCCCGTCGGCCTGCCGCTGAAGCCGGCTGACTTGCTGGCCCAGGTGGAACACGGGCTTGAAGGGCGCAATCTGCTTCATCAGCGCCTCGGCCAGCTCGCGGCCCGTGCACACGGGCACGGCGGGAATGTCGTAGATAGGCTTGTCGGGATACAGCTCCACCGGCTGGCCGCCCACTTGCGGCAGTGCGTCGATGACGTGGGCGCGCGCTTCCAGCAGGCCCAGCTCGAACACCTGAAACAGCCCCACCGGCCCTGCGCCGATGATGATGGCGTCGGTTTCAAAGCAGTCGGCGGCGGGTTCGGTCATGGGCATGGCGGGTGATGAGGGGAAAAGAAGCGCTTAGCGCAGCAGCTCGCCCAGTTTGTCGGTGCGGTCGCGCCACTCTTCGGCATCCGGCAGGCTGCCTTTGCGCTTGGTGATGGGCTTCCAGTCCGGCAGGTGCGACAGCTCGGCGTTGAGTTCGGCCATGTGCTCCTGCCCGCTGGGAATGTCTTCTTCGGCGAAGATGGCGTCCACCGGGCACTCGGGCACGCACACGCCGCAGTCGATGCACTCGTCCGGGTCAATGGCAAGAAAGTTGGGGCCTTCGTGGAAGCAGTCCACGGGGCAGACATCTACGCAATCGGTGTACTTGCAGCGGATGCAAGCTTCGGTAACGACGTGGGCCATATGCTTTTTTTAGGGTCGGGAAAAGGAACAAGGCCGGATGCCGCATGTTTGCAAACGTGTCCGGCGCTGGATGGCGGGATTCTAAGAATTTCACTTGTCAGACGGGGTTATATGGATATGGCGATGCGCATGGCAGCGCGGCGCATGCCCATTCGCCCGCCAGCCCCCGCGAAACGGGCGCAGGCAGCTATCAATAATGAAGTAACCTGCCCGCCATGCACGCCCTCTACAACCTCGCCGCCTGGATGGCCCAGCCGCTTCTGCGCCGCAAACTGGCTGCCCGCGCGCGCGCCGAGCCGCTGTATGGCCAGTGGGTGGCCGAGCGTTTCGGGCGCGCTTATGCCGCCCCCGCCGTTTCGCGCGAAGACGAGCGCCCCTTGTGGATACACGCCGTCTCTTTGGGCGAAACGCGCGCGGCGGCCATCCTGGCGCAGGCGCTGCGCGCCAGGCGGCCCGGCTTGCGCCTGCTGCTCACGCACGGCACCGCCACGGGGCGCGCCGAAGGCGCCAAGCTGCTGCAAGCCGGCGACGCGCAAGCCTGGCAGCCGTGGGACACGCCCGCTGCCGTGGCGCGCTTTCTGGCGCACTTTCGCCCCCGCGCGGGCGTGCTGATGGAAACCGAAATCTGGCCCAACCTCATTGCCCAAAGCGCCGCGCAAGGCGTGCCGCTGGCGCTGGCCAACGCGCGGCTGTCAGAAAAGTCTCTTCGCGCCGCGCGCCGCGCCGCCTGGCTCATGCGCCCCGCCTACGCACGGCTGGCCGCCGCCTGGGCGCAGACGGATGCCGACGCCGCCCGCCTGCGCCAGATGGGCGCGCCCGTGGCAGGCGTGTTCGGCAATTTGAAATTCGATGCGCGCCCTGACCCGGCCCTGCTCGCGCTCGGCCAGCGCTGGCGCGAACAGGCCCGGCAGGCGGGCCGCGCCATCGTCATGCTGGCCTCATCGCGCGACGGCGAGGAAGCCGCCTTCATGCAGGCCATCGCTCAGGCGCGCGCGGCTGATGCGGCGGGCCTGGCAGGCATTCAGTGGCTCATCGTGCCGCGCCACCCCCAGCGTTTTGACGAAGTGGCCAGGCTGGCCCAGTCCCACGGCCTGCGCGTGAGCCGCCGCAGCGCCTGGCCACAAGACGCAAATGCCGAAAGCGCAAACGAAGGCACGAATGAAAGCGCCAATGCCGCGCCGCCCGCCGCCGACCTCTGGCTGGGCGACTCTCTGGGCGAAATGCCCGCCTACTACGCCGCCGCCCGCGTGGCCCTGCTGGGCGCGAGCTTCGCGCCGCTGGGCGGGCAAAACCTGATTGAAGCGGCCGCCTGCGCCTGCCCCGTGGTCATGGGGCCGCACACCTTCAACTTCGCCCAGGCCGCCGAAAGCGCCCAGGCCGCAGGCGCCGCCCTGCGCGCGCCCGACATGCCCGCCGCCCTGGCCGCCGCCCTCACGCTGGCCCGCGACGAAGCTGCGCACGAACGGGCCGCCCAGGCCGCACTCGCCCTCATCGCCGCCCATCGCGGCGCAGCCGATCGCACAGCCGATGCCGTGCTGACGCTGATGGACGAAGGCCTGCGCCAGACGCCGCCGTGAAAGTCTGCTCAAAGCCTTCCCCCGAGAAATGAGAAGTTCAAGGGGAAAGAAAAGTGACTCAAGCGACATCGGCTGTGAGCAATTCAAGCGCATCAAGCCCTTGCTGGAGAGCGCACGCAAGAAAACGGCTGCCGTGTATCTTTGCCGCATGCCTGATACATCTTCACCCGGCCCGGCGGAGCCGGATTTGCCAGATATTGATGCCTTTTGCGATGCGCTTTGGCTGGAAGACGGCCTGGCGGCCAACACGCTGGCCGCCTACCGGCGCGATCTGGGCCGGCTGGCGCGCTGGCTGCGCCAGCAGCACGGCGTGGCGCTGCTGGCGGCGCAAGAGCGCCACTTGCAGCACTACTTCGCTGACAGCCACGCCAGCAGCCGCGCGACCACGGCCAACCGCCGCCTGGCGGCATTCCGGCGCTTTTTCCAGTGGGCGCTGCGCGGCGGGCTGAGGGCGGATGACCCGACGCTCAAGCTTTTGCCTGCGCGCACGCCTGCGCGCATTCCCAAGACGCTGGGCGAGGCGCAGGTGGAGGCGCTGCTGGCCGCGCCTGATACGCAGACTGCGCTGGGCCTGCGCGATCGCGCCATGCTGGAGCTGATGTATGCCAGCGGCCTGCGCGTGAGCGAGCTGGTGTCGCTCAAGGTCTTTCACATCAGCCTGAACGACAGCGCCCTGCGCGTGACGGGCAAAGGCAGCAAGGAGCGCATGGTGCCCTTTGGCGAAGAGGCCGGGCGCTGGCTGCGCCGCTACCTGACAGAGGCGCGCGCCGGGCTGCTGGGGCCGCGCCAGAGCGATGACTTGTTCGTGACCAGCGCCGGCCCTGCGCCGGGCCGCGCCATGTCGCGCGTGATGTTCTGGAACCTGATCAAACGCTACGCCGTGCAGGCGGGCATTGCCGCGCCGCTGTCGCCCCACACGCTGCGCCATGCCTTTGCCACGCACTTGCTCAACCACGGGGCCGATCTGCGCGTGGTGCAGCTGCTGCTGGGGCATGCCGATATTTCAACCACCACGATCTACACCCACATTGCCCGCCAGCGGCTCAAGGAGCTGCACGCGCAGCACCACCCGCGCGCGTGACGGGCAGTGTGCTATTGCGCGCCAGCGCCGGGCGCGGGCCGCGATGGCGCGGCGCTGCCGGAGGGCGCTGCGGCAGCGCTCATGGCCTGGCGCGGGCTTTCGGCCTGCATGGCGGCTTGCGCGGCGGCGTCGCCTTCGCCGCCAGCCATGTAGAGCGTGCGGGTGGGGAAGGGGAATTCGGCGCCGTGGCGGGCGACGATGTCCATGATTTTCAGCATCACATCCTGCTTGACGGCGTGATACGGCACCCATTCAGTCGTGCGCGTGTAGCAATACACCATGAAATCCAGGCTGGAGGCGTTGCAGGTCATGAAATGAACAATAATCGTCTGCTCATTTGCAATATCGGGGTGTTTTTCAAGCATGCCGCGCACATCGTCGCAAATGGCGGCCATTTTGTCCGCATCAGAATAGCGAATACTCAGCGTTTCATAAATGCGCCGGTTCATCATGCGCGAGGGGTTTTCAACGGCAATGTTGCTGAAAATCGAATTGGGCACATAAAGCGGCCGCATCTCGAAAGTGCGAATGCGGGTCATGCGCCAGCCGATTTCTTCCACCACGCCTTCGATATTGCGGTCGGGCGAGCGAATCCAGTCGCCCACGGTAAAAGGCTTGTCCAGATAAATCATCAGGCCGCCAAAAAAATTGGAAAGCATGTCCTTGGCGGCAAAACCAATGGCCATGCCGCCAATGCCGCCAAAAGCCAGCAAACCCGAAATGGACATGCCCAGCGCCTCGGCCACGGCCAGCGCGGCAATGGCCAGCGCGCACAGGCGCAGCAGCCTGCCCACCGCATAAACCGTTGTCGCATCCGGCAGGCGATGGCTGCCCGCGCGCAGCAGCCCTTTTTCCATGTTGGCAATAAAGCGCGTGATGAACAGCGCGGCAATGCCAATCAGCATGACGCGCCGCGCTTGCAGCAGAAAGTTGTGCAGCCACAGCGGCTCAATGGCGTGCAGAAGGCTCACGGCCGCCGACAGCCCGCCCACCCACATCAGCAGCCGCAGCGGCAGGCGCGCCGCTTTCAGCAAGGCGCCGTCCCACACGCCCGGGGCATGGCGCTTTTTCTCCTTGCGGCCAAAAAAGTCCAGCAGGCGCAGCAGCACGAAGTTGCAGCAGATGGTGATCACGCCAATGAGTAGCAGCTGCACGGTCCAGATGGCCGGGTCAGGCGAGAGCTTGAAGTAAGGGGCGATGAGTTCCATAGGGAGCAGCGGAAACGGGGCAGGGCAGAGCGGGTGAGGGGCGCGATTCTGTCACCCGGCTGCGTGCGCCAACGGGCGCTGGCAGGCGCCGGAAAGCAAGATGGCTTGCTCCTGCATCAATAGCATGAGGTCCTGGTGTGGCGGGCGCAAGCGCCGTTTTCAGTCCCTTGAATTTGCTTCTGTTTTTGATGTGATTCAGCCTTCTTCACGGCTTGGCCGCAAAGGCATGACGGCGGGGCGCAGCGGGCTTCGGGTTCCGGGCCGTGCCGCGCTTTCCGCATCCATGGACAGACTGGAAGCAGGTTTCCCGGGAATGCGTAACGTGAACCGGCCGTGAACCGGCCCTTGGCGGCGCTGGTTCAGCCGTGGCGGCGGATGTCGTCCACCGCTTCGCTGCCGAAATCGGGCCGCGCCAGATAAGCCAGCAGGCGCCGGGCGGTGTCTTCGGCGCTGGCCAGCTGCCCATCGGCTTTGAGGGCGGCAAAGCGCCCCTGGCCCGGAAAGTCTTGCGCGCTGGCGCCGCGCAGCTGGGCCTGCATATCGGTGTCGATCACGCCGGGGGCGATGGCGCACACGCGCGCGCCTTGGCCATCCGGGCGCGCGGCTTCTTCCAGCGCCAGGCAGCGGGTGAGGTGATCCAGCCCCGCCTTGGCGGCGCAGTAGGGCGCTTGCGCGGCCAGCGGGCGGCGGCCCAGGCCCGATGAAATATTGAGCACCTTGCGCCCGGCGGGCCACTGGCGCGTGGCCGACAGAAAGGCCGCACACAGCAGCAGCGGCGCTTCCAGCCCGGCGCGGATGGATTGCGACAGCCCGGCCAGATCGGCCGCGTCGCTGCCGGCCGAGCGTGTGTCGCCCAGCCTGCTGATGCGCGGAATCACGCCCGCGTTGTTGATGAGCGCGGCGCTGCCAAAGCGCCCCGGCGGCACGGCTTGCAGCCACTCGGCCAGGCGGCGGGCGGCGGCGGGCGCGTCCGTCAAATCCTGCTGCCACTGCACCAGCTGCGCGCCGCTTTGCCGCGCCTGCTCTTGCAGCGCCGCCAGCGGCTGGCGCGAGAGGGTCAGCAGCGTGCAGCCCGCCTCGCGCAGCAGCTGCTCAGCCAGCGCCCGCCCCAGGCCGCGCGACGCGCCGGTGAGGATGAAGAGCTTTTCCTGTCGTTCCGTCATGGCGGCCTACTCAAAAGAAGGAGCAAATAAAGGGGGCGGAAAATGGTTCTGGCGCTCTTTCCACTAGGACGTAATGCTATGGAAAAAGGAGCTAATTCACGCCTTGACGAAGTCTGGCGGCGGCGGGCTGCCGGCCGAGAGCGTGAGCACTTCGTAGCCCGTGGGCGTAACGAGAACGGAGTGCTCCCATTGCGCCGAAAGTGAATGGTCTTTGGTGACGACGGTCCAGCCGTCGCCCAGCGATTTCACGTCGCGGCGGCCCAGGTTGATCATCGGCTCGATGGTGAAGATCATTCCCGGCTCCAGCTCTTCGCCCGTGCCCGCCTTGCCGTAGTGCAGCACCTGCGGGTCTTCGTGAAAGCTTTGGCCCACGCCGTGGCCGCAGTATTCGCGCACCACCGACAGGCCGTGCCCTTCGGCGAATTTCTGGATGACGTGGCCGATGTCGCCCAGCCGCGCGCCGGGGCGCACTTGCATGATGCCCAGCCACATGGCCTCATACGTCAGGCGGTTCAGCCGCCGCGCGGCCACCGAGCATTCGCCCAGCTCGAACATGCGGCTGGTGTCGCCAAACCAGCCGTCCTTGATGACGGTGACGTCCACATTCAGCACGTCGCCTTTTTTCAGGGGGCGCTCGTTGGGGATGCCGTGGCACACCACGTGATTGACGGAGGTGCACACGTGCCCCGGATAGGGCGGATAGCCCGGCGGCTGGTAGCCGATGGTGGCCGAGCGCGTGCCCTGCTGTTGCATGTGCTGCGCGGCCAGCCGGTCGATTTCAAGCGTGGTGATACCGGGGCGGATGTGCGGCGTGATGGCGTCCAGCACTTCAGAGGCCAGGCGGCACGCTTCACGCATGGCGGCAATGCCTGCCGCGTCTTTGATGATGATGCTCATGGGGCGGCGATTATCGTGAGCGCTCCGCGCGCAATGCCGCTGGCGCGCGCCTTTGTGGGCGCTCTTTGCGCTGCGTCAGCAACAGCCGGACTCCATGCGGCTCTTTCACTGCGGAAGCGATCGCTGCGGCCAGGCAGCGATCGCTTTCCGGCGTCCGGAATCCGCTGCACCGCAGGGCAGCTTATTCGCTTATTCATGAAACAGGCTCTTACGCCAATATGCGCAAGTCACAACCGTAGACACTTTTGGCAACGGTGTTTTGAACCAACTGTGTACCATCCCGCCCGCAATGCCGCCTTCGCACTGCGCTGCGGAGGCGGCTTTTAATGAATGAATCTGCACGACAGGATTTGCACTGCATGACACGTTTTCTTGCTCGCATCACCCGCCGCCGCCTGGCGCAGTCGATTGCCGTGGCGCTGGCCCTTCCATCCGCCGCGCCCGTGCTGGCGCAGTTCAGGGTGGAAGTCTCGGGCGTGGGCCTGCGGCAAATGCCCATTGCGCTGCCTCCCTTCCGGGGCGAGGATGGCGCGCCGCAGAAACCGGCCGCCATCGTGCAGGCCGACTTGGAGCGCAGCGGCCTGTTTCGTGCGGTGAACGCCAGCGGCCAGGCGCCTGATGAAACCACTGCGCCTGACATGGCTGTGTGGCGCGAGCGCGGCGCTGACTCCCTGGCTGCCGGCAGCGTGCAGCGCCAGGGCGATGGCCGCTGGCAAGTGCGCTTTCGCCTCTGGGACGTGGTGCAGGGGCAGGACTTGGGCGGGCGCGGCTACACCGTGCCGCAATCCGATTTGCGGCTGGCCTCGCACAAGGTGGCCGACTACATCTATGAAAAGCTGACGGGCGAAAAAGGCGTGTTTTCCACGCGCCTGGCCTATGTCACCAAGGCCGGCTCGCGCTACACGCTGTGGGTGGCTGATTCCGACGGCGAAAACGCCCAGGCGGCGCTCTCCAGCCCCGAACCCATCATCTCGCCCAGCTGGTCGCCTGACGGGCGGCAACTGGCCTACGTGTCATTCGAATCGCGCAAGCCCGTGATTTACGTGCATGACGTGGCCTCGGGCCGCAGGCGCCTGCTGGCGAACTTCCGTGGCTCCAACAGCGCGCCCGCCTGGTCGCCCGACGGACGCAGCCTGGCCGTCACGCTCTCGCGCGATGGCGGCTCGCAGCTTTATCTCATCAGCGCTGGCGGTGGCGAACCGCGCCGTCTGGCCAAAACCAGCGCCATTGACACCGAACCCGTGTTCTCGCCGGATGGCAGCTCCATCTATTTCGTGAGCGACCGTGGCGGCGCGCCGCAGGTGTACCGCATGCCCGTTGGCGGCGGCGCCGCGCAGCGCGTGACCTTTTCGGGCAACTACAACATCTCGCCTTCCATCAGCCCGGATGGCCGCTGGATGGCCTACATCAGCCGCTCGGCAGGCTTTCGCCTGCACGTGATGGAGCTGGCCACTGGCAACACCACGGCCATCACGGATACAACCGAAGACGAAAGCCCCAGCTTCGCCCCCAACAGCCGCCTGATCGTGTATGCCACCCGCCAGGGCGGCCGCGACGCGCTGATGACCACCACGCTGGACGGCAAGATCAAGGCGCGCCTGGCAGGCAAGGGCGGAGACATCCGCGAACCGGCCTGGGGACCGTTCCAGAACTGATTTTCCAACGACAGCGTTTTATTTCAAGCAAAGGAGCAAACCCATGTTCAAACGCTATTTCATTGCCGCCGCCGCCCTGGCCCTGCTGAGCGCCTGCAGCACCACCGACAACCTGGACACGTCTGCCAGCAATGCAGGCGACGCATCGCGCACTACCCTGCCGGGCGACAGCCACGTCGCCCCCGTGCAGGCAGACCATGCCATGCAGGAAGCCGACGGCCCCGCTGGCGTGGCGAAGGTGATCTACTTCGACTTCGACAGCTTCGTGGTCAAGCCTGAATACCAGTCCGTCATTGACGGGCACGCCCGCCACCTGCAAGCCAACCGCAGCCGCCATGTCGTGCTGGAAGGTAACACCGACGAGCGCGGAGGCCGTGAATACAACCTGGCGCTGGGCCAAAAGCGTGCTGAAGCGGTGCGCCGCGCGCTGGGCCTGGTCGGCGCTTCTGACGCGCAAATCGAAGCCGTGAGCTTTGGCGAAGAAAAGCCCGCCGTGATGGGCAGCGACGAAAGCGCCTGGTCGCAAAACCGCCGCGTTGAAATCAAGTACCGCTAAGCCGTGAAGCACGCAAAACCCCTGCGCCTGACGGCGCTGGCGCTGGCGCTGGCGGCAGCCAGCTTCAGCGCCCACGCGCTGTTTGGCGATGACGATGCCCGCCGCGCCATTCTGGATTTGCGCCAGCGGCTCGACACCGCCATCACGGCCCAGAACAAGCTGGTGGAAGACAACGAGCAAATGCGCCGCAGCATGCTTGATCTGCAAACGCAAATCGAGACACTGCGTAACGAGCTGGCCCAGTCGCGCGGCATCCAGGAACAAGCTTCGCGCGAACTGGAAGACTTGCGCCGGCGCCAGCAGGAAGCTGCGCAGGGCATGGAAGACCGGCTGCGAAAAATGGAATCCGGTGATGCGCCGCCTGCCAGCGGCACGGACGGCGCTGAAGCCGCTGATGACGCCAGCGCCCGCAGCCAAGCTCCCCAGCAGGCCAGCGCCGAGCCGGACCGCAGCGCCGCCGAACGCAAGGAATACGACGCCGCCTTCGCCGCCTTTCGTTCTGGCGACTACCGCAACGCGCAAACCCGGCTGGCCCGCTTCGTCAAGAAATATCCGCAAAGCAGCTACGCGCCATCGGCCCTGTTCTGGCTGGGCAATGCGCAATACGCCACGCGCGACTACAAGGAAGCCATCACCAACTTCCGCTCTCTGCTGAGCAGTGCGCCCAAGCATGACAAGGCCCCCGAAGCCTTGCTGTCCATTGCCAATTGCCAGATTGAGCTGAAAGACACACGCGCTGCCCGCGCCACGCTGAACCAGCTGGTCAAGGCCTATCCGCGCTCTGAAGCCGCCCAGGCTGGCCGCGAGCGGCTGACGCGCCTGCGCTAAAATCCCGCGATTTTCGCCTTGCCGCACCCTGCCGACGCCGGGGGCGGCTTTTTCTGTCTGGGGCCTTGCGCCTTGCGGGGTTCCGGACTCATTGCATCCACAAGGAGTCTGAATGCGTCATTACGAAATCATTTTGCTCATCCACCCGGATCAGAGCGAACAAGTGCCCGCCATGCTCGAGCGCTACAAGGGCATGATCACCAGCGGCGGCGGCCAGGTGCACCGCGTCGAAGACTGGGGCCGCCGCCAGCTGGCCTATCAGATCAACAAGCTTTCCAAGGCCCACTACTTGTGCCTGAACATCGAGGCCGGGCGGGACGTGATGGACGAGCTGGAGCACGCCTTCCGCTTCAACGATGCCGTGCTGCGCCACCTCACCGTGCAAAAAGCCAAGGCTGAAACCGGCCCGTCTTCCATGATGAAGACCGTTGAGCGCGAAGAAGCCCGCAAGGCCCAGCAAACCGCCGAACAAGCCGCCGAATAAGGCCGTCACGCACGCATCCCGGGCAGACTTGCAAGACAGGCGAGCGTGAACCGCATCGACATTGCCGGCGTCATCGAAGAGCGCGGCGCATTGCGCCACACCCCGGCGGGCCTGCCCGCGCTGGATTTGCGCCTTTGCCATGAGTCCGAGCAGCCCGAAGCCGGGCAGCCGCGCAAAGTCAGCCTCACGCTCAAGGCCGTCGCCATCGGCCAGGTGGCGCAGCGGCTGGACCGTCAGGCGGCAGGCGCTCAGGCGCGTTTCACGGGCTTTCTCGCCAGCCCCCGCCAGTCACGCCAGGTTGTGTTCCACATTCAGGATTTTCAGCAAGATTCGTTTTAAGGAGGCCCCAATGGCCACGTTCAAGAAATTCAACAAAGACAAGCGCCCGAAGCGCAACACCCAGTCGCTGCTGTTCAAACGCAAGCGCTTTTGCCGCTTCACCGTTGCCGGCGTCGAGGAAATTGACTACAAGGACATCGACACTCTGCGCGATTTCATCGCCGAAAACGGCAAGATCATCCCCGCCCGCCTGACCGGCACGCGCGCCCTCTATCAGCGCCAGCTCAACACCGCCATCAAGCGCGCGCGTTTCCTGGCCCTGCTGCCCTATACCGACAAGCATCGCGTCTGACACGGGGCTGAAAGGAGAAACACACCATGGAAATCATTCTTCTGGAAAAAGTCACCAACCTGGGCGGTCTGGGTGACATCGTCAAAGTCAAAGACGGCTACGCCCGCAACTTCCTGATTCCTTCTGGCCGCGCGCGCCGCGCCACCGCCGCCAACAAGGCCGAGTTTGAAGCCCGCCGCGCCGAGCTGGAAAAGCAGGCCGCCGAAAAACTGGCCGCCGCCCAGCAGCAGGGTGAAAAGCTGGCTGGCGCCATCATCAAGCTCACGCAAAAGGCTGGCGTCGATGGCCGCCTGTTCGGCTCCGTCACCAACTACGACATTGCCGAAGAGCTGAAAAAGCAGCACGGCGTGGAAGTGCACAAGTCGCAAATCCGCCTGCCTTCCGGCCCCATCAAGACGGTGGGCGATTCCACAGTCGTCATCGCCCTGCACACGGACGTGCTGGCTGAAATCACCGTGGCCGTTTACGGCGAAACAGCCTGATCCGGGCCTGGCCCGTCGTCGTGCCAAAGCCGCTGGGCCATGCCCGGCGGCTTTTTTCTTTGAGCCTGGGCAGCCTGTTCATGATCTGGCCGAGAGGGGCAAAAGCGCGAATCGGGATGGGCGGCAAGGCGCAGACGGGTCTTGCGACCCGGCGCGGATTTGCAACGCCGCAGAGCGCCCGAATCCGTGCTTTCGCGCCCGCAGACTCATCGTGGGCAGATTCAAAGGCCATATTTCGCTCCTTGATTCATAGCGTGATGTCCTAGTGGAAAGAGCGCGGGGCACATTTTCGGCCCCATGAATTTGCTCCTTTTTTTGATGTGGCTTCGCTCTGTGCCTCAAGAGCCTGTTCAGAGTCTGCCCGTGGAGCCTTGCGGATCGGGATGGAGGCAGCAAGGCCCAAACCGCCCAAGTTCGCGCTTTTCGCACCTGCAGGCGGGCTTTGAACTGATTCTTGGCTTCCGGGCCGCTGCCTTCCAGGCCCCGCCGCCCGGCCCCGGTTTCCAGACCGGCTTCTGCTTCTCCCCCAGCTTCCCCCCAGCTTCTCCCCAGCCTGTCCACGGTTTATCCACCGCGCATCCACAGCCTTGCGCAATGACAGGCGCGCCCACGCTGCCTATGCTCGCCGCCCATGCCTGATGAACTGAACCCTCCCCCATTCGACGCGTCTGACGCGCCGCCGCCCGCAGCAAGCGGCCATTCCGGCCCGCCTGACGACGCCCCCTATGCCGCTGCGCTGGAGCCTGCCGATTTGCCAGAGCCTGCTGATCTGCCGCCGCCCGCAGATCCGCAAGTGGCCCAGCTGCGCATTCCGCCGCATTCGCTGGAGGCCGAATCCAGCGTGCTGGGCGGCCTGCTGCTGGACAACGGCACCTGGGACCGCGTGGGCGATCTGCTCATCGACAGCGACTTCTACCGCCTCGAACACAAGCTGATTTACGCCGCCTGCGGGCGTTTGATCAACGACAGCAAGCCGGCGGACGTCATCACCGTTTTCGAGGAATTGCAGCGCCAGGGCCGCGCCGAAGCGGCAGGCGGCATTGCCTACCTCAACGCGCTGGCGCAATACGTGCCCAGCGCGGCCAACATCCGCCGCTACGCCGAAATCGTGCGCGAGCGCGCCATTCGCCGCAAGCTGATCGCCGCCAGCGACGAAATCGCCACCAGCGCCTTCAATCCCCAGGGCCGGGGCGTGGACAAGATCCTGGACGAAGCCGAGCAGCGCATTTTCAAGATTGGCGAAGAAGGCTCGCGCATGAAAGAGGGCTTTCAGTCCATGGACCTGCTGGTCACCCAGCTGATTGACCGCGTGCAGGAGATGGCCGACAACCCCAACGACATCACTGGCGTGCCCACCGGCTTCATTGACCTGGACCGCATGACCGCCGGCTTGCAGGCGGGCGATCTGGTAGTGCTGGCCGCGCGCCCTTCCATGGGCAAAACCGCCTTCGCCATCAACATTGCCGAGCACGTGGCGCTGGAAGCGGGCCTGCCCGTGGCCGTGTTTTCCATGGAAATGGGCGCGGCGCAGCTGGCCGTGCGCATCGTCGGCTCCATCGGCCGCATCGACCAGAGCCACTTGCGCACGGGCCGCCTGACCGACGAGGAATGGCCGCGCCTGACCGAGGCCATCGAGCGCCTGCGCACGGTTTCGCTGCACATCGACGAAACGCCGGGCCTGACCCCGTCGGAGCTGCGCGCCAGCGCCCGCCGCCTGGCGCGCCAGCAGGGCAAGCTGGGCCTGATCGTGGTGGACTATTTGCAGCTGATGACCGGCTCCGTGAGCGAGGGCGAAAACCGCGCCACCGAGCTGGGCGAAATCTCGCGCGGCCTCAAAGCCCTGGCCAAGGAGCTGCAATGCCCCGTGCTGGCCCTCTCGCAGCTCAACCGCAGCGTGGAGCAGCGCACCGACAAGCGCCCCATGATGAGCGACTTGCGCGAATCAGGCGCCATCGAGCAAGACGCCGACATCATCATGTTCATCTACCGCGACGATTACTACAACAAGGAAAAATCGCCCGAGCCGGGCGTGGCCGAAATCATCATCGGCAAGCAGCGCAACGGACCCACCGGCACCGTCAAGCTCACCTTCGTCAAGCCCCTCACCCGTTTTGAGAATCTGGCGCTAGGCTCGCCGGACGACTATTGAAGCGGCGCGGCGCCCGCCGCCCCGGCTGTTTTTCACTTTCAAGGAGCACTCATCATGGCCCAGCCTCATCTCACTCCCGGCCAGCTTGGCAGCGTGGCCCCTTTGGGCGCCGCCGCCGCCAGCACGCCCTCCTTCGCGCTGGTCAAAGGCCGCCAGCTGGAAGTCATGCGCCTGGTGCTGCCCGCAGGCAAGGCCCTGCCGGCACACAGCGCGCCGGGCGAAATCACCGTGCAATGCCTGGAAGGCCGCGTGCAATTTGAAGCCGCCGGCCAAACGCATGCCATGCAGGCTGGCGACTTCCTCTGGCTGCCCGCAGGCGAGCCGCACGCCCTGCGCGCCGAAGCCGACGCCTCGCTGCTGGTCACCGTCAGCCTGCCGCAGCCATAGCCGCACTGGCGGCCCCGCTCAACCCGCCCGTGGACGCGAAAAGGCCGCCCCGAAGCGGCCCATGCAGCCTGAATACATCAAAAACAGGAGCGAATTCGAAGGGCAGAAAATGCCATTCTGCGCACGTTCCACTAGGACCTCATGCTCTAATTTCAAGAGCGAAACATGAACGTCTGCCGTCTGCGCTTTGCTCATTCCGGCGCTTTGCCTGGAAGGCGGGCCTTTTTCAGGCTTCGCTGACGGCCAGCACATCCAGCGCCTGCATGAGCTGGGCTTCGTCTGCCAGGCGGCGCATGGGCGGCAGGGCGGCGAGCAGGCGCTTGCCGTAGCCCATGCTGATGAGGCGGGTGTCGCAAATCGCCAGCGCGCCGGTGTCGGTTTCGCAGCGGATGAGGCGGCCCGCGCCTTGCTTGAGGGCCACGGCCGCTTCGGGCAGGGAAATGGCGGCAAAGGCGCTGCCGCCTGCGGCTTCGATGCGGCGGCAGCGCGCTTCAATCAGCGGATCGCCCGGCGGCGGAAAGGGAAGTTTGTCGATGACGACGCATTGCAGCGCGCGGCCGGGAATGTCCACGCCTTCCCAGAAAGAAGCAGAAGCCACGAGCACGCAGCCTTGCGCCTTGCTTTGCCCGGCCGCGCGAAAGCGCTCCATGAGCACGCGCTTGGGGTATTCGCCTTGCGCCAGCACGGTGATGGGCGCGCCTTCGCCACGAAAGCGTTCGGCCAGCGCCTGGCTGATGCCGCGCAGCGCGCGCAAGGTGGTGGTGAGCACGAGGGTGCGCCCGCCCAGGCGCAGCGCGGCGTCGCCTGCCAGGCGGGCCACGGCGGCCGGGTGCGCGGCGTCTGCCGGGCGGGGAAAGGCGGCGGGCGCCGGGATGTAGAGCACGGACTGGCGGGCGTAGTCAAACGGGCTGCCCACGCGCAGGATGCGCGCCGCGCCTTCCAGTCCGCAGGGACGGGTGAACCAGGTGAGCTGGGCGTCATCGCCCAGCGTGGCGGAGACGAAAACCCAGGCGCGCGGGACTGCTTCATCGGCAGCAGCAAGGAGCGGTTCACCTTGCGCGGCTTCTGGTGAGGGCGGCAGGCCTTCAGGCGGGGCTGGCGAATCGGACGGATCTGACGAATCTGGCGGCGCGATGCCCAGCAGGCGCTCGCGCACGGTCTGGGCGATGTCCAGCGGCGATTCGGTCAGTTGCAGGGTGTAAAGGCCCACTTCCAGCCAGCGGGCCGCATCCGCCGTGGCGGGCTGGGCAAAGTGCGCGGCCAGCCGGGCCAGGCGCTGGGCGCGGGCGAGCAGGCGGGGAAAGTCGGCGGCGGCGTCTTGCACGGCTTTGCAAGCGGCGGCAATGGACTCCAGCGCGGCTTGCAGGCGGGCCAGGGCGGCCAGCCAGCCTGCTTCAGGCACGCCTTCGGGCGCGAGAGCGTTCCAGCGCAGGCGGGCATTGCCGCCGGGCGGGCTGGAAGGCGGATTGCCAGCGGCCAGCCGCAAATCGCGCAAGGCGTTTTCAAGGCCGCCAGCCAGCGCGCTCCAGTCTTGCAGGCCGCGCGCGTGCTGCAAACCGGCGGCAAGCAAATCACGCG
Source organism: Ottowia sp. oral taxon 894 (assembly GCF_001262075.1). GTDB lineage: Bacteria > Pseudomonadota > Gammaproteobacteria > Burkholderiales > Burkholderiaceae_C > Ottowia > Ottowia massiliensis. Next base: position 2,327,816 of record NZ_CP012073.1, read on the forward strand.
CGAAATCCTGCAACTGGCGGTGGCCAAGCTGGCGGCCCAGAAACTGGATGCCGGTTTCGTTGAGCTGGTGCGCTTCGTCAAACACCACGGCGCGGGCGGCGGGCAGCAGCTCGGCCATGCCCGATTCGCGAATGGCCAGATCGGCAAAAAAAAGGTGATGGTTGATGACGACCACGTCGGCGGCCAGCGCCTCGCGCCGCGCGCGGGCCACGTGGCAGTCGCGAAACCGGGGGCATTCGCTGCCCAGGCAGTTGTCGCGCGTGGAAGTGACCAGGGGGATGACGGGCGAGCGCTCGTCCAGCTCTGGCAGCTCGGCCAGATCGCCCGTGGCCGTGGCCTGCGCCCAGCGCTCGATGCGGGCCAGCTCGCGCGCGGCGGCGGCGCTGGCGGGCGCGTCATGCCGGGCCAGCTCCAGCCGGTAGGGGCACAGGTAGCTGCTGCGGCCTTTGAGCAAGGCCGTGCGCACGGGCAGGCCCAGCGCGCCAATCAGGCGCGGCAAATCGCGGCCATACAGCTGGTCTTGCAGCGTTTTGGTGGCCGTGGACAGCAGCGCGCGCTCGCCGCCCAGCAACACGGGCGCCAGATAGGCAAAGGTTTTGCCCACGCCCGTGGCCGCTTCGGCCACCAGCGCGCCGCCTTCGCGCAGCGTTTGCGCCACGGCCAGCGCCATTTGCACCTGGCCGGGACGGGGGCAAAAAGCGCCATCGGCCGCAGCCAGCGGCCCATCGGGCGCGAAAACGGCGGCAACGCGGCTGGCGAGATCAGGCAAGGCGAAAGGGTGCGGAAAAAAGACGCGAGGCGGCGACGAAAGGCCGAATGGAAAGACCTCGCGCCTGTTTCATTCAGCTTTACAACTGATAATACGCAGCTTCACTTTTGGCAGCGCCAAAAAATCAGGTCATATACATAAGCACACATTGCGCACAACATGAACAAGGACAAGGGCTTCCGGCTCGCTGCCGCCACAGGCCTGCACAAGGGCGACCGGGACTATCAGCAAGATCAGCTCGGCCTGTTTGCCCACCCGCGCGTGCCCGGCTGCGTGCTGGGCGTGGTGGCCGACGGCATGGGCGGGCGCACCGGCGGGCGCAAGGCGTCTGACCAGGTCATCATGACCGCGCGCCAGCTCTTTGAAAGCTACGACCCCGCCCACGAAGACGCCGCCGCCTTGCTGCGCCAGATTGGCGAAGAGGCGCATCTGGTCATCCGCCTCACCGCCATCGCCGCCGAGCAGGAGCCGCACAGCACGCTGGCCGCTTTTCTCACCACCGCCAAGGGCGCCTGCCACTGGGTGCATTCGGGCGATTCGCGCCTGTATCACTTTCGCGGCAGCACGCTGCTGCGCCGCACGCTGGACCACTCCTACGTGCAGGCGCTGGTCGAGCGCGGCGAAATCACCGCCGAAGAAGCCAACACCCATCCGCAGTCCAACATGCTGCTCAGCTGCCTGGGCGCGGACGAGCCGCCCCGGCTGGATGCGCACTACATCCCGCGCCTGCAACTGGGCGACACCATCATGGCGTGCAGCGACGGGCTGTGGCACTACTTCACGGTCGATGAAATCGGCTCCGTGCTCAACGCCTTGCCGCCGCGCGACGCCAGCGAATTCCTGGTGGAAAAGGCGCGCGAGCGCGCGATGGGCGGCGGCGACAACCTCTCGCTCATCATCGTCAAGCTGGAGCCGCTGCAGGCGGACAAGCCCATGATCGGCTCCGGCTTCGTTCAACTGGGCGCCAACACCCAGCATTGAGCGCGGGCGCGCCTTCGGGCTTGCGCCGGCCTTGCCGCCATGACCATTCAGCTCTACGCCAAGGACGGTCACGAATGCATCATGTTTCACGACCTGGTGCAGGCTGACGCCGACGCCGTGCAGTCCAACCAGTTCATCGTCTGCCACGGCGACCACATGGCCGTCATCGACCCCGGCGGCATGATGACCTACAACGCCATCTTCCTGCGGCGCATGCAGTGCTTTCCGAAGTCGCAGGTGGACTACATCATGGCCTCGCACGCCGACCCTGACGTGGTGGCTTCGCTCAACCGCTGGCTGGTGCAAACCACGTGCAAGCTCGTCATTCCCGCCGTGTGGTCGCGCTTCGTGCCGCACTTTTGCACCCACAGCATTGAAAACCGGCTGGTGCCCGTGCCTGACGCCGGCGGCATCTTGCCGCTGGGCGAGGCGCACATCATCGTGCTGCCCGCGCACTTTCTGCACTCCGAAGGCAATTTCCAGTTCTACGACCCCATCTCCAAAATCCTGTTTTCGGGCGATCTGGGCGCATCGCTGGTCAGCAACGAACAAGCGGGCCAGCCCGTGACCGACTTTGACGCACACATTCCCAACATGCTGGGCTTTCACAGGCGCTACATGAGTTCGCGCAAGGCCTGCCAGTACTGGGCGCAGATGGTGCGCGGGCTGGACATCAAGATGATCGTGCCCCAGCATGGCTCCTGGTTTCGCGGCCGCACCATGTCGCGCCGCTTCATTGACTGGGTGGAACAGCAGGAATGCGGGCTGGATCTGATGACGCAGGAAAACTACCGTCTGCCCGCCAAAAAGCTGCTCTGAAACCGGCTTTGCCCCCGGCGCGGCGAATCGCCATGAACTCCCCGTCTTCACCTGGCGCCTTGCCCCGCATTGCCCTGCTGGCCATCACCCGCCAGGGCGTGGCGCTGGCCGCGCGGCTGGCGCGGCACTGGCCGCAGGCCACGGTGTGCGCTCCGGCCAGGTGGGCCGCGCCGCTGGCGGAGCTGCCCAACCCCCGGCGCATTTATGAAGGCGCGCTGCGCGGCGAAATCGGCCCGCTGCTGGCCGCGCATGAGCAGCTGGTGTGCTTTGTTTCGCTGGGGGCGATGGTGCGGCTGCTGGCGCCGCACCTCAAGTCGAAGGCGGAGGACCCCGGCGTGGTGGTGGTGGACGAAGCGGGGCGCTTTGCCATTGCCGTGCTCTCCGGCCACGTGGGCGGCGCCAATGAATGGGCGCAGCGCGTGGCGGCGCTGCTGGGGGCTGTGCCGGTCATCACCACTGCGTCAGACGTCATGGGCACGCTGGCCGTGGACATTCTGGGCCGCGAGCACGGCTGGCGGGCCATTGCGCCCAAGGAAAACCTCACGCGCGCCGCAGCCTGCGTGGTCAATGGCGAGCCGGTGGCCTTCGTGCAGGAAGCGGGCTGCCTGCGCCACTGGTGGCCGCACGCCGCGCCGCTGCCCGCCAACATCCGTGTTTTCAGCCGCATGACCGACGTGCCGCTGGATGCTTTCGCCGCCGTGCTCTGGGCCACGGCGGACGCTGCGGCGATCCAGTCTGAATGGTGGGAAAAGGCCAAAGGCCGCCTGGTGCTTTATTTGACCCCGCCCGAATCGTCACTCCGGAAAGACAAAGAGCCGCTTTATTTGATGAGCCGCAAAGTCAGCGGATAGCGCCAGATCTGGCCGTTGGCCGCCTTGATGGCGGCGATGATGATGCAAACGCCGCCGTAAAGGCCCAGCAGGGGCAGCAAAACCAGGCCGATGGCGGCAAAGATCAGAATGCCGCACACCATGCCCGCAATGCAGAGCGTGATCTGGAAATTGAGCGATTCACGCGCGTTGCCAGCGGCGAATTGTTCGCCGGGTTCATCCTTGGTGAGCAGGTAAATGACCAGCGGCACGAGAATGGGAAAGAAAAAACAGCCCAGATGGGCGAAAACGGCGAACAGATTGCTGCTGCCGCTGCGGCGGGGCGGCATGGGAGAAAGAGGCGGTTGCACGGCGCGTTGCTCCTGAAAAATGAGGCGGCGCAAATTGTAAGAACCTGTTCAGAATCTGACGGGCTGCGCCTGAAACGCCGCTCCCGGAATGGCCCCGGATGGATATTCAAGGCATATGCCACGATTTTGTTTTCATTGATCTTGGATTCAGCCGCATGACTTCTTTCTTTGCCGTGGGCCTGGGCTGCGACAGCCGAACGCCCCTTGAAACCTTGCGCGCCGCGCTGGAGCAGGCGCTGGCGCGCGCGGGCATTGCGCCCGGGCGCATCGTGGCGGCCGCCAGCATCACGCTCAAGGCAAAAGAGCCGGGCCTGCTGGCGCTGGTGGTCGAGCGCGGCTGGCCCATGCGCTTTTACACGCCCGCCGAACTGGCCGCCGTGCCCGTGCCCAATCCGTCTGAAACCGTGCTGCGCTACACCGGCACGCCATCGGTCAGCGAGGCAGCCGCGCTGCTGGCAGCGGGCGGCGGGCAGCAGCCCGCGCCCATGAGCGCGCTGGTGGTGGAAAAACACCGCCTGCGCGGCCCCGACGGGCGCAACGCCACGGTCTCCATCGCGCGCGTGCCGCCAAAATCGGCCGCTTTGCCCAATGACTGAACCCATGAACGACGCCAACCCGCTTTCCCCTTCTTCTTCACCCGCGCCCGCCCGCAGCGGCTCCATCGCGCTGGTGGGCATCGGCCCCGGCCATGCCGCGCACATGACTGCGCGCGCGCGCGAAGCCATTGCCCAGGCCGATGTCGTCATTGGCTACGTCACCTACATCAAGCTTGTGGCCGATTTGCTGGAGGGCAAGGAAGTCATCCGCAAGGCCATGACCGAAGAGATTGACCGCGCCATCAGCGCCCTCGAAAAAGCCCGCCAGGGCAAGAAAGTGGCGCTCATCTCCTCGGGCGACGCGGGCGTTTACGGCATGGCCGGCCCCACGTATGAAGTGCTCTTTCAGGCCGGCTGGACGCCCGATGACGACGTGACGGTTGAAATCATCCCCGGCGCATCGGCTCTCAACAGCTGCGCGGCGCTGGTGGGCGCGCCGCTCACGCACGACTTTTGCGCCATCTCGCTCTCGGACCTGCTCACGCCCTGGCCCGCCATTGCCCGCCGGCTGGAAGCGGCGGCAGCGGCCGATTTCGTCACTGCGCTCTACAACCCCAAAAGCGGCCGCCGCACGCGCCAGATCGTGCAGGCGCAGCGCATCTTCTTGCGCCACCGCAGCCCCGGCACGCCCGTGGCCATCGTCAAAAGCGCGTGGCGCCGCCGCCAGCACATTGCGCACACCACGCTGGCGCACATGGCCGAAGCCGACATCGGCATGCTCAGCACCGTGCTCATTGGCAACAGCCACACCTTCACGCGCCACGGCCTGATGGTCACCCCGCGCGGCTACGCCAACAAATACGGCGTCAGCGGCGAAGGCCGCGTCACCCACGAAGGCGAAAAAGCGGGCCGCTCGCTCTCCAGCGGGCTGGACGGCTGGCTGCAATCGCTGCGCGAAGACCTTGCCGCCGGGCACAGCCTGCAAGCCCTGGCCGCGCGCGACGGCCTGCCGGCGGATTACCTGCAAGCCGCCTTGGCCGACCCTCCGGAAGACGCTGCGGCAGCCGAAACGGGCCAAGACTGACGAAGGCGGAAAGCGGACTTGCCGCAGCTTCAGGGCCTGTAGGCAATCTGCCTGCGGGCGCGGAAGGCGCGGCCTCAGGCGCTCGTGAGTCTTGCAAACCCTCGGCTCACCAGACCCGTCTGCGTCTTGCAGCCCTTCCGATCCGCAGCCCCTCACGGCCAGACGCTGAACAGGCCCTAAAAACAGGAGCAAATATGAGGGCCTAAAATGCCGTTTTGCGCACTTTCCACTAGGACATCACGCTATGGATTCAGGAGCGAAATAGCTTGGTTTCTTCTTTGTGAATGCCGCGCCTGTTCCGGGCCGCGTTTTCCGCGCAGCGGGCGGATGGCGGGACGCTGCTGCTTGAATCGGCCCCTTGCCCGCAGGCTCAAAAGCTCAGGCTTGGCCCTTGAGAATGGAGGGCGCTTGCTCCAGCACAACTTCGCCTTTGAGGATGGAGGGCTTGTGCGTGTCCTGAACCTCGCCTTTGAGGATGGAGGGCGCTTGTTCAATGCGTACTTCGCCCTTGAGGATGGAAGGCGCCTGCTCCAGCGTGACCTCGCCTTTGAGAATGGAAGGCTTGTGCGTGTCTTGAACTTCGCCTTTGAGGATGGAGGGGCGGCGCTCGGTTTTCATTCTGAAGCGCACGCCTGCCGCGCGCAGGCCCCACACCAGTTCCACGAAGGCGTTGTTGTTGAGCAGCGGCTCGCCGCCCACGATGATCCAGTAGCCGATGCCGTCCACCCAGAAGAGCATGAAGGTGGTGCGGGGCATGAGCATGTCAAGGTCTTCGTGCATGCAAATGGCCTGTCCGCCGCGCCAGCCGCGCTGCTTTTGCCGGGCGGCGAAGTCAAAGAACTCCACGGCGGCGGCGCACAAGGTCTCGGCTTCGTCTTCGCTGTAGCCCACGCGGGCCAGGCAAAAGCCTTCGTCGGATGAGAGCGCGGCCATGCGCTCGCCCGACAGGCCGGCGATGGCGTGCGGCAGGTAGCTGTCCAGCGAGACGTTGGGCGCGGCCAGAGGATGGGCCATTTCCTGCACCCAGCCTTTTTGCAGCGCCTCGGTCAGCAGGGCGCGGCGGGCGGGCGATTCGGCCAGCCAGGCGCTGCGCAGGGGCGCGCCCAGGCCGTTCATCAGCGTTTGCAGCTCGGCGCCGTCTTTGTCAGGCTGCGCCCTGGCATGGGCGCGCAGCGCGCCAGCGGGCGTGAGCATCAAAAACGGGTCGCGTGGGGCGGCTTGCGCGCCCTGCGGGGCTTGCGGGTTCAGCATGGTGAGCGGGGCAGGCTGCCGGTTCAGGACTCGACGCCAGTGAAGGGATCAATGCCGTAGATGAGCGCTTTGACCAGCGCCGACATGTGCGCGCGGCTGCGGGCGTCGGTGTCCATGACGGAGGCCGACAGGCCCATCTGGTCCAGCTCGCGGGCCAGGCGCTGGCGCGTGTCCCAGCTGCCGTTTTCAACGTGCGTGAGGCCCACCACGAGCGCCGTGCTGTCTATGAAGCTGCGGAAGGCGTTCACGTAAGAGCGCAAGTCATCCACCGGGTCAGGCGAGGCGGCATTGAGCATGAGCACCAGGCCCAGGGCGTTTTCAGTGAGGATGTCCCACATGAAATCAAAGCGCTTTTGGCCAGGCGTGCCAAAGAGGCGCACCTGATCGCCGTTGGGCAGGTTCATGCGCCCGTAGTCCATGGCCACGGTGGTGGTTTGCTTGAGCAGGCGCACTTCGTCGGTGGCGTTGGCCTCCGTGCGCACCACTTCGATGTCCGACAGGGACTGGATGGCCGTGGTTTTGCCAGCGCCTACCGGGCCGGCAAATACGAGCTTGTAAACATTCGCCATAAAAGATCAGAAAAGCTTGTCGAGCAGTGATTTGAAAAAGCCCTTGCGCGCGGCCTGGGCGTGGGCAGGCTTGGTAGCTGCCGCAGGCACGGGCGCGGGCGCGGCAATGGGCGCGGAAGCCGGCAACGCCACGGCCGAACCGGAGACGATGCACAAAATGGCAAAGCGCGCAATGTCGGCTGGGTCGTGCTGTGGAAAGCTGCGGCAGAGTTTTTCCAGCGACTGGGGCGCGCGCGAGCAGATGGCCGCCAGCTGGATTTCAAAGTTGCTGGTGTTGGGCAGCAGCGTGAAATTGGGAAAGCGCCGCAGGCGAAAGCGCAGATCGGCCCTGCGCTGCGGCGGGTTCTGCCGGAGCGTGCTGTCGGCCAGCACCCAGCACAGAAAATCCAGCGGCTTTTGCGCCTGCCGGAAGCCTTCGCCAAAGTGCCGGCGCAGCTCTTCTTCCACCTGATGCGGGGGCAGCGGCGTTGCCTTTGCGCTGCCCAGCAGGCTGGAAGAGGCGGCCATCTTGGCCATGCTGGCCAGCGGCAGGGGCGATGCGATCCAGCCCTCGCGCGGCGCGAGGATGAAGAACATTTCATCGCCAAAGGTCAGAACCTGCGGACCTTCATGGCTGATGATTTGCTGCACCAGCCTGAAAAACGGATTGCCCTGCAAGTCGGGAAACGCATGCAGAAGAATGGGGATGGCGCCTTTGAGCAGGCCGACTTCCTTGTCGGGCGCAGGCTCGGGCGCGGGGCTGCTGCCCGTGCGGGCCTGGCTGAGGATCTGGCCCAGGCCGCCGGAAGACGCGGCAGAGGTGCGGCCCGCTGGCGCAGCGGCCATTTCCGCCGGCGCCTTGCCTTCCCGCACCTTGCCCAGCGCCGTTTTCATGTCGTGGCTGGAATAGGGCATGACCAGCAGCTCCAGCACCTGGCCGGCAGCCAGAGGCAGCTTTTGCCCCGTCCAGCCGCCGCCATCGGCGCCCCAGGCCAGCGCCACGGCGGAGCGGCCGCCCAGAAAGGCCATGAGGCGCTCGGCGTTTTCGGCGCTGTATTTGCGCATGCCCAAGCCGAACAAGTCCACCACGCAATGCGTGCAGGCCAGCGCCTCGGGCGTTTGCTCGGGCATGGCCAGCGAAAGGCTGCGGCGCAGCACGGTGCATTGGGCATCGCGCCAGTTCATGCCAATCATGATTTCGATGGCGGCCGCTTCCTGGTCCGTCAGGCCGACCAACAGTATCTTCTTCATTCTTTTTCTCCTTGGAGAAAGGCAAACACGCGCATCCATTCGGGGCCTGGCTCTATGCCCTGCCGCAGCAACGCGCGGCGCGCCAGCATGAAGGCCAGTGCATCGTGGGCGCCCTCGCAATGCGCCAGAAAATGCTGCTCCTCCGAGGTGTCTCCGCTGCCGATGGCCCGCAAGGCCGTGGCAGCCATGTTTCTGGAGTCATCCGCGCCGCACAGCAGCGCGCGGCGCGGGCCGTCCAGCGCGGGCGCGGCCAGTACGCACCAGCGCGTGGCATAGCGGCTGATGCGGGGCAGCGCCTGTCCGCTGCGGCCCGCCTGATGGAGAGACTTGGCTGTCAAAGGGGCGAGCCGCCTGGCCACGCCCAACTGCTGCCACTTCGTCTCAAAGTCTGCGGCGTCAGGCGGGCAGGCGTGGAGCATGTCCACCAGCGCGCCCTGAACGGGTTCGCTGCCGGGCAGCGCCAGCGCGGCCTGCACCCGCTGCCAATGCGCTTCGCGCCGGGCCGGATCGCGCAGCACGCGCCGCCCGGCGGCGCGAAAGCTGGCGCGCGCGCGCCAGCTGGCGGTTTCCGGCGCTTGTGGCAAAGGGGTTTGCATGAGCGGCGTCAGGCAAGCGGGGCGAAAGCCAGGCTCACTCCAGCAAGGTGTCCATCAGGTCGATCATGAATTCGGCGTCTTCTTCGGCCATGACCTCGAAGCCGCCGCTCATGCCCAGCTCGTCCAGCACGGGCTGGCCGTCTGGCGTGCCCTTGAGCTCCAGCAGGGCCTGCGCGAAGCGGGCGCTGTCTTCTGCGGAAATGCGCGAATTCAGCAGAAATACGTGGGTGATGTCGGCCAGCTTGCTTTCCACCAGCACCTTCATCTGCTTGCGCGTCAGGCCGGAAAGCGAGTTGTAGGCTTCGGCCAGGAAAAAAGCGGCATCGACCTCGCCCTTGATGGCCAGGCGCGCAGCGGCCTGGTAGTTTTCCACCAGATTCCACTTGATGTCAGGCTCTTTCAAATCAGCCACTTCCAGCAGGCGCAGGCCGATGAGCTTGACGTCGCGGTTGTCCGTGAGGGCAATGGTGCAGCCGGGCTTGAGGTCGCGCGCCGTTTCGTAGGCCGTGTTGGCGCCAGTGGCGATCACCATTTCGTCCGACTTGGCGATGGGGCGCGCGATGGCCTTGTAGCCAGCATCGCGAATCATGGAAGCCGCGTCAAACGGATTGGCGTACACGCCATCGACTTTGCCGGAAGCAATCAGCTCGGCCTGCTCGGCGGCCGAAGCGGGCGTCATCAGATGGATGTGAATGCCCGATTTTTTTTGCAGCAGCGTGTTGAGCATGTGCCAGCCCGCAAAGCGTTCAGGCGCGAAGTCGGGAGCAATCAACAAGTTCAGCGTCATGCCTGGCCTCCTTTTTCTTCCGCCAGCATCTTCTTGTACAGGGCGGTCATTTCCTCGATCTTCTTGCGCGAAGGCTCGCGGCGCACGGAGGTGTAGCCCACCACCTGGCCGTTGCGCACGTTGGGCACGGCCGTGGCGTACACCCAGTAGTGGCCGCCGTCCTTGCGCAGGTTCTTCACGTAGCCGAACCACTTCTTGCCGGCCTTGAGGGTGTCCCACAGGTCTTTGAAGGCGGCTGCGGGCATGTCAGGGTGGCGCAAGATGGCGTGGGGCTGGCCGATGAGGTCTTCACGGTTCCAGCCGGACAGCTCCACGAACGCCTCGTTGGCGTGGGTGATGATGCCGTTCAGGTCCGTGCGCGAGATGATGAGGCGCCCTTCCGGATAGGGAAATTCCTTTTCCGTCACGTACAGCGTGCGGGTTGCGCCGTCAAAGTACTTGTATTCGCATTGCCGCGCCGGCTCGGCGGGCGGCTGCATGGTTGGCATGGCCATGATGTTTCAAGCCTCCTGCAATCAGACCATCTTGGCCAGGGCTTCGGCGGCGCGCTTGATGTCCAGAAACAGCAAGCCCAGCTTGGCGTTGTGGCGCGCCAGCACCGTCAGCACGGCTTCGCTGCCAGCGGAACTCATGATCACGTAGCCGCGCTCGCCTTGCAGCAGCACGCGCTCCAGCGTGCCGCGAGCCAGTTCGCGCGCTGCGCGGTCACCCAGGGACAGCAGGGCGGCTGACATGGCGCCTACCCGGTCTTCGTCCATGCCGTTGGGCAGGGAGGAGGCAATCATCAGACCGTCGGTCGAGATCAAAGCCGAGGCTTCGACGTCTGCGGAAGAGCCTTTGAGTTCTTCCAGCACCTGTTGAAACATGTCAGTGCGCATGAGTTTTTCCTATCTTTGGAGTTGGCGTGAAACGAAAGGGGAGACCGGCATGCGCTGCGCAGAATGTGTTACAGACTTCATGCCAGTTGTATCCGCAAGAAAACCGGCGGATTTCCGCATGATACCTAGGCCACCGCCGTTTATGGCCCCGCTGCCGGGGCCGGGCGCAAATTCATTTGGGAAATGCCAAATAGTTACAGGGTTTGATGGTTTGTAAGCAACACCCCTGCCGCCGGATTTCGGGTTTGCCCTTGGCTTGCCGGGGCTTGTCTGGCCTTGCCCGCGCGCGTTCGCTCCGGCTGCGGCTTTATTCCGCTGGCGAGCTGCCTGCTGCGGCCTGATTGCGCCGCGCCAGCTCGGCCAGTTTTTCGCCAATCCTGATTTCCAGCCCGCGCGGCGCGGGTTCGTAAAAGCCGGGTGGCGCCATGCCGTCGGGCAGATAGCGCTCGCCGGCGGCAAAAGCGTCCGGCTCGTCATGCGCGTAGCGGTAGCCCGCGCCGTGGCCCAGCTGCTTCATCAACTGGGTGGGCGCGTTGCGCAAGTGCATGGGCACGGGGCGGGTGCCGTCTTCGCGCACCAAGGCGCGGGCGCGCTTGTAGGCCACGTAGGCGGCGTTGCTCTTGGGGGCCACGGCCAGATACAGCGCGCACTGGGCCAGCGCCAGCTCGCCTTCGGGGCTGCCCAGGCGCTCATAAACCTCGGCGGCGTCCAGCGCCAGGCGCAAGGCGCGCGGGTCGGCCAGGCCGATGTCTTCACTGGCCATGCGGATCAGGCGGCGGGCGATGTAGCGCGCGTCCACGCCGCCATCGAGCATGCGCGCCAGCCAGTACAGCGCGGCGTCCGGGTCGCTGCCGCGCACGCTTTTGTGCAGGGCGCTGATGGTGTCGTAGAACTGCTCGCCGCCCTTGTCGTAGCGGCGCAGGCGCTCGCCCAGCACTTTCAGCAGCCACTCATCCGTGATGCGCGCGCGTTTTTCGGCGCGCGCGGCCACCGCCAGCGTCTCCAGCGTATTGAGCAGGCGGCGCGCGTCGCCATCGGCATAGGCCACCAGGCGGTCAGATGCGGCCGGCTCGGCGGCCAGGCCGTCCAGCGCGGCCAGGGCGCGGGCCAGGATTTCGCGCAAATCCGCTTCTTCCAGCGCCTTGAGCACGTACACCGCCGCACGCGAAAGCAGGGCGGAATTGACTTCAAACGAGGGGTTTTCCGTGGTGGCGCCGATGAAGGTGAACAAGCCGCTTTCCACATGCGGCAAAAAGGCGTCCTGCTGGCTTTTGTTGAAGCGGTGCACTTCATCCACAAACACGATGGTGGCCTGCGGCGCGAGACCCTCTTGCGCGGCCTGGGCGCGCTCCACGGCTTCGCGGATGTCTTTCACGCCGCCCAGCACGGCGCTGATGGTGATGAACTGCGCGTCAAACGCCTGCGCCATCAGCCGTGCGATGGTCGTTTTGCCCGTGCCCGGCGGCCCCCAGAGAATGCAACTGTGCGGCTGCCCCGATTCAAACGCCAGCCGCAGCGGCATGCCCTCGCCCAGCAGGTGCTGCTGCCCCACCACTTGCGCCAGGGTGCGCGGACGCAGGCGTTCAGGCAGGGGCACGTGGAGAGCTTGGGGCATGAAGAGAAATATGCCATACGCGAAAGCGCGCCAGCCCTGCGCTGCGGCCTTGCCGCGCGGCCTGGCTCCACGCACGCCAGCGCCCTGTTCTTCCAGGCGGCCCGGGCCGCTGCCGCAAGCGGTTTCACATCAAAAACAGGAGCGGATTCAGGGGATTGAAAACGGCCTTTGCGCAGTATCCACTAGGACATCATGCTATGGATAAAAGAGCAAAAACAGGGTGAAGGCGCCTGCTGACCGCAGCCCGTCTGCCTTCTTGCGCGCTGACTTGCATGCGCCTTGCCTGGCGTTGCCTATATTCCACCGGCCGCCGCCAGCCGGGCTGGCGGTCTTGCGGGGTTGGCCTGCCCGCTTGCTCCCTTCCCACTTTCTGAAAGACGAAAACGCCATGCTGCGCTTCTTGTTCAATCTTCTCTGGTTCATTCTGGGCGGTTTGCCCATGGCGCTGGGCTGGTGGCTGGCGGGGGTGATCATGGCCATCACCCTCATTGGCCTGCCGTGGGCGCGGGCGTGTTTTGTGATTGGGCAGTTTGCCTTGTGGCCTTTCGGGCGCGAGGCGGTGGATCGCCGCCAAGTCACGGGCCGCGATGACCTGGGCACGGGCGCGCTGGGCTTGCTGGGCAATCTCGTCTGGTTCGTGTTTGCGGGCCTTTGGCTGGCCCTGGGCCATCTTGGTTCGGCGCTGGTGTGCTTTGTCACCCTTATCGGCATTCCCTTCGGCTGGCAGCATCTGAAGCTGGCTGCCATCGCGCTCATGCCCATAGGCAAAACCATCGTGGTCAGGCGCTGAGAGCCGGTTCAGGGCAAGCGGCAGGCCCGCGCGTGGAGCGGAGTGCAGGCAGGGCGCAGGCCGCGACAAGGGCTGGGCGGATGCGCCTGGTTTGCTCCTCTATCCGTAGCAATAGGTCCTAGTGGATATTGCGCGAAGCGGTATTTCGGCCGGCCTGAATTTGCTCCTGTTTTTGTTTCATTCTGGCGGGCAGGTTTGCAGCGCGGGCTGCCTGCTGGCTTGCGCCTCGCGGGCGGATCGCGGGCGGGCGGATCGCGGGCGGGCTTATGCGGCGGGCGCCGGTTTTGTTTCTTTCGGGGCGGCTTTGGCTGCGCCCGGGCTGGCGGGCGCGGCAAGGGTTTCGCCCGTGTGGCGCTGGCGGTATTGCTCCAGAAAGCGCGCCAGGCGCCCCAGGGCCTCGCGCAGGTCGTCTTCATAAGGGAGGAAGACGAGGCGGAAGTGGTGGTTGTCCGGGTAGTTGAAGCCGCTGCCTTGCACGAGCATGACGCGCGTGGCGCGCAGCACTTGCATGAAGAACTGGCGGTCGTCGGCGATGGGGTACATGCGCGCATCCAGCCGGGGGAACATGTACAGCGCCGCCTGGGGCTTGACGCAGGTGACGCCCGGTATGGCGGTGACGAGCTGCCAGGCCAGATCGCGCTGGCGGCGCAGGCGGCCGCCTTCCTTGACGAGGTCTTGGATGCTCTGGTAGCCGCCCAGCGCGGTCTGGATGGCGTATTGGCCGGGCACGTTGCTGCCCAGCTTGAGGTTGGCGAGCATGTTCAGGCCCTCGATGTAGTCGCGCGCCATGCTTTTGTCGCCCGAAATCACCATCCAGCCGGCGCGGTAGCCGCAGGAGCGGTAGGCCTTGGACAGGGAGTTGAAGGTGAGCACGAGCACATCCGTGCAGAGGCTGGCCAGGGCGGTGTGGCGCGCGCCGTCGTAAAGAATCTTGTCGTACACCTCATCGACCAGCAGCATCAGGCCCTTTTCACGGGCGATCTGGATGATGCCCCGCAGCGTTTCATCAGGGTAGAGCGCGCCGGTGGGGTTGTTGGGGTTGATGACGACGATGCCCCGCGTGCGCGGCGTGACTTTGCGGCGCATGTCGTCCAGATCGGGCAGCCAGCCTTGCTCTTCATCGCACACGTAGTGCACGGGCTTGCCGCCAGCCAGGCTGACGGCGGCTGTCCACAGCGGATAGTCGGGCGAAGGCACGAGCAGCTCATCGCCATCGTTGAGCAGCGCCTGCGTGGCCATCACGATCAGCTCGCTGGCGCCGTTGCCCAGGTACACGTCCTCCAGCGTGACGCCCGCCACGCCCTGCTGCTGCGAGTAGTGCATGACGGCCTTGCGGGCGGCAAACAGGCCCTTGCTGTCGGAGTAGCCCGCCGAATTGGGCAGGTTGCGGATCATGTCCTGCTGGATTTCTTCGGGCGCGTCAAAGCCGAAGGGCGCCATGTTGCCGATGTTCAGGCGGATGATCTTCTGGCCCTCGTCTTCCATCTGCCGGGCGGCATCGACGATGGGGCCGCGCACGTCATAAAGCACGTGGGCCAGCTTGGCTGATTTGCGGATGGGGTTCATGGCTGCGGAGCAAAATCGCGGGAAAAAAGCCGCCATTTTGAACCTGCCTCCATGAAATTCCAGCCCGAACCCGCTCACGCCCACACCATTACCGCCTACGGCCCCGGCTGGATCGCCCTTGGCGCGGAGCGCATCGGCCAGAGCCTGATCCTGCAAGCAGGCCAGCCGTGGACGCCGTGGGGCGTGAATTCATTCGAGGCGCTGGATGCAGCCGCTTTTGCCGGCCTGGCTGAAAAAGGGCCGGAGCTGGTCATTTTCGGCAGCGGGCAGCGGCTGCGTTTTCCCAAGCCCGCATGGATCAGGCCATTGGTGGAAAAACGTATCGGCCTGGAAACCATGGACACGCCCGCCGCCTGCCGCACCTTCAACATCCTGGCCGATGAAGGCAGGCGCGTATTGCTGGCCTTACTGATGGAGCCAATCGGTTAAAATCGCCCGCTTTGATGTGCAGTGCGCATGCCTTGAGGCTTCAAAAGGCCCAAAACAAGGCGCTGTCTGGTCCCTCCTCCAAGAAAGCAAGAATTTCAATGGCGATCGTCATCAACAAACCTCTGCCCGAATTTGAAGCCATGGCCACCGGAGGAGTCCAGGTCACCAACATCTCTCATGCGGGGCAGGTGCTGGTACTCTACTTCTACCCGAAGGACGATACCCCCGGCTGCACGGCTGAAGCCTCGCATTTTCGCGATCAGCACGAAGAATTCGTCAAGGCGGGCGCCACCGTTTTCGGCGTCTGCCGCGACAACATGAAATCGCACGACGCCTTCAAGGCCAAGCTGAAACTGCCCTTCGAGCTGATTGCCGATACCGAAGAGAAAATGTGCCATATGTTCGGCGTGGTCAAAAACAAAATCATGTATGGCCGCAAGGTAAAAGGCATTGAGCGCAGCACTTTCCTCATTAATGCCGAAGGCGTGCTCGTGCAGGAATGGCGCCGTGTGAGCGTGAAGGACGATGATCACAGCCACGTGGACGAAGTGCTTGAGGCCGTCAGGGCCTTGAGCGGGCATAAGGAAAAATCCGCTCCTCGGAAAACGGCCGAAAAAGCCGTGAAAAAGCCCGCAAAAAGTGAAAAGCCAGCCAAGGCTGAAAAACCAGCCAGGGCTGAAGAAACGGCCAAGGCGGAGAAACCGGCCAAAACCGCGAAGGCTGAAAAGCCCGTAAAAGCGGAAAAGAGCGAAAAAACGGCCTCAACCGCCAAAACCGCAAAAGCAGACAAACCCGTAAAAGCGCCCAAAACCGCCAAGGCTGAAAAAGCCACACAAACCGGGAAAACGTCCCAAGCCGTCAAAGCTGAAAAAGCGTCTGAAAAAACCCCGAAAACCACGGAAACTGCGAAAACCACAAAAACCGCGAAGGCTGCAAAAACCACGAAAACCGTGAAAGCTGAAAAGGCCGCAAAAGCTGAAAAGGCCCCTGAAACCGCAGCCAGCGCCAAAACGGCAAAAACCGTGAAAAAAGCCGCTCCGGCAAGCAGGGCGGCCAAATCCGCCAGCGCCTGAGCGCCAGCTTGACCGTTCAAGCCGCCCCAACCGTTCCAATGCATGCAGCCGCTCCGCCCCAAAACGGAGCGGCTTTCTTTTCGCCGCACATTCAAACGTTTTCATGCCTTCACGCGCTGCGGCTTTTTTGAGCGCGCTGGCCATGATCCGGAGAAACACACATGCCGCCCCTGCCACCCGCCCCAGCCAAGCGCGCCGCCGTTTTGCCTGCGCAGGCTTATGCCGATCGTGATGCCCATAACGCCGCCGCCCGCAAAACCCGCAGCGCCAGGGCCACGCCCGCCCAAAGCAGAAAAACCGCCGCACAGGCCGCGCAAGCGCCAGCCCTTGCGCTGAACGCCGCCGCGCCCGCAGCGCAGCCCGCCGCCCAGCCGCCTGCAAGCCAGCCGCCTGCCGCCCAGCCCGCCGTCAAAAAGCCCGCGAAGGCCGCAAAACCCGCAAAAACCCGCCGCGCCGCCGCGCCGGAAGCCGTCAAGCTCTTCGTGCTGGATACCAATGTGCTCCTGCACGACCCCACGGCCCTGTTCCGCTTTGAAGAGCACGACATCTTCCTGCCCATGGTCGTGCTCGAAGAGCTGGATGCGCACAAAAAAGGCGCCAGCGAAATCGCCCGCAACGCGCGCCAGGTCAGCCGCCAGCTCGACCTGCTCGTGGCCCATGCCGACATGGCCGCCGGCCTGCCCCTGTCCGCAGGCGGGCACCTTGAGGCGGGCGGCAAGCTCTGGTTTCAGACCGCCCCGCTGCACGCCGCCACGGCCCAGCTGCTGCCGCAGGGCAAGGCCGACAACCAGATTCTGGAAGTCGTCGCCGCCCTCGCGCAGCAACACGCGGGCCGCCCTGTCGTTCTCGTCACCAAAGACATCAACATGCGCGTCAAGGCGCGCGCCCTCGGTCTGGCCGCCGAAGACTATGAAAACGACAAAACCCTGCAAGATGGCGACTTGCTCTATAGCGGCGCGCTTGCGCTGCCCGAAAACTTCTGGGCCGATCAGGGCAGCCGCCTTGAAAGCTGGCCCGACGGCGCGCACACCTTCTATCGCATCAGCGGCAAGCTCGCCGCCAGCCTGCTGCCCAACCAGTTCGTCTGGTACGAAGCCCCGGGCCAAAGCAGCCTCTACGCCCGCGTGACCGAAGTGGACGGCCAAAGCGCCACCTTGCAAACCCTCAAGGACTACACCCACCCCAAAAACGCCGTCTGGGGCGTCACGGCCCGCAACCGCGAGCAAAACCACGCGCTCAACCTGCTCATGGACCCCGGCATTGACTTCGTCACCATCACCGGCATTGCCGGCACCGGCAAAACCCTGCTGGCCCTGGCCGCCGGGCTGGCGCAAGTGCTTGACGAGCGCCGCTACACCGAAGTCATCATGACCCGCGCCACCGTCAATGTGGGCGAAGGCATCGGTTTTCTGCCCGGCACCGAAGAAGAAAAAATGGCCCCGTGGATGGGCGCGCTGGATGACAACCTTGAATTTCTCACCCAGGGCGCGGGCAACGCCGCTGGCGACTGGGGGCGCGCCGCCACGGGCGACCTCATCCGCAGCCGCATCAAGATCAAGAGCATGAACTTCATGCGCGGCCGCACCTTCCTCAACCGCTGGGTCATCATCGACGAAGCGCAGAACCTCACCCCCAAGCAAATCAAAACCCTGATCACCCGCGCCGGCCCCGGCAGCAAGATCATCTGCATGGGCAACCTCGCGCAAATCGACACCCCCTACCTCACCGAAGGCTCCAGCGGCCTGACCTACGCCGTGGACCGCTTCAAAGGCTGGCCCCACGGCGGCCACATCACCCTGGCCCGTGGCGAGCGCTCGCGCCTGGCCGACTACGCCAGCGAGGTGCTGTGAGGCGGGCTGGCATGCGCAGGAAAAGAGCTTTGTTTCGCTCTTTTTTACATAGCATGATGTCCTAGTGCAGCCAGCGCAAAACGGCATTTCGATGCCCTTGAATTCGCTCCTTTTTCTGATGCGCCCTGGCCAGCAGGGGGCCTCGCGGCAGGAAGAGGCCAGGGGAAAAGCCGCCCGCAAGCCGGGCGCGCCCCGCAGCCCGGCCTGCCGGCACTTGCGCCCAGGCGGCGAGCAGGCTTCCGGCAAAACCAGTGCCCGCAACGCTTTTTTCATGAACCAAACGCCATGATCACCCTCGCCCAGCTCGTGCAAGACACAGAACGCCAACTGCAAGCGGCCGCCGTCAGCTACGGCCACGGCACCTGCTGCGCGCGCGATGAAGCCGCCTGGCTTGTGCTGCACGCGCTGCAATGGCCGCTGGAAACCGATCTGGCGGGCGATGCGGGCGCGGCTGCCGTGCCGCCCCAAGCGCAAGCCCGCGCCGCCGCGCTGCTGCAAGAGCGCATCGCCAGCCGCAAGCCCCTGGCCTACCTCATCCGCGAAGCCTGGCTGCAAGGCGTGCCTTTTTATGTGGATGAGCGCGCCATCGTGCCCCGCAGCCTGATCGCCGAGGCGCTAGCCGAGGGGCAAATTGACGCCTGGCTGCCGGACGAGCCGCGCCGCGCGCTGGACTTGTGCACGGGCAATGGCAGCCTGGCCGTGCTGGCCGCGCTGGCCTGGCCCGGCTGCGCCGTGGACGCCGCCGACCTCAGCGCCGATGCGCTGGAAGTGGCCCGCATCAACGTGGCCAAACACGCGCTGGCAGGCCGCATCAGCCTGCTGCAAGGCGACGGGCTGGCCGCCTGCCAGGGCCGGCCGGCGTACGACCTCATCTTGTGCAACCCGCCCTATGTGAACGCGGACAGCATGGCTGCCTTGCCGCCCGAATACCGCGCCGAGCCGCACATGGCCTTGAGCGGCAACCAGCGCGGCGGGCGCGACGGCATGGACTTCATCCGCCCTTTGCTGCAAGAAGTCGCCGCCCGCATGCAGCCCCAGGCGGCGCTGGTGCTGGAAATCGGCCACGAGCGCGGGCACTTCGAGGCGGCCTTTCCCAGCCTGAACCCCGTGTGGCTGCCCACCAGCGCGGGCGACGATCAGGTGCTGCTGCTCACCCGCGAGGCGTTGCAGGCCGCGTGACGGCGCGGCTTTTCGCCCGCCAGCAGGCCAAACGCCTTGGGCCGAAGGCTGGTTCAGCTCCTCGATTCATAGCATGAGGTCCTAGTGAAACCAGCGCAAAACGGGTTTTGGAACCCCTGAATTTGCTCCTTTTTCTGATGAAAAGAGCGGCTTGCGGGTTGGCATGGCGCCGGATGAAAGGGCAGGGCAGAGCGCAAAAAAAAGCCGCCAGTCCGGCTTGCGGCGCTGGCGGCTGGGAGGAAAGGGCCATTCAAGGCCCTTCAGGCTCTAGGCGAGTCCGTTTTCTGGCTCAGAACGAATCCAGCGCCATTTCCATCACGCTGGCGGCGCCGCCGGTGATGGCGTCGCGCAGCGACGAAGTGCGCGGCAGGATGTGTTCCGCATAGAAGCGGGCCGTGGCGATCTTGGCCTTCATGAACTCGGCATCCTGGCCGGCGGCCAGTTGCTTTTCGGCCACCAGCAGCGCGCGCGCCAGTTGCCAGCCCGCCACCAGATTGCCCGTCAGCATCAGGTAAGGCACGCTGGCGGCGTAAGCGCCGTTGGGGTTGGGCTTGGCGTTGGCAGCCACGTATTCCACGGCGTCCAGGAAGGCCTTGCGGGCAGCGGCCAGGTTCTTGGCGGTGGACTTGGCGGCTTCGCTGCCGCTGGCCAGCAGCTCTTTTTCGGTCGCTTCGATTTGTGCGGCCACGCTCTTGGCGAACTGGCCGCCATCGCGCGCGGTCTTGCGGCCCACCAAGTCATTGGCCTGAATGGCGGTGGTGCCTTCGTAGATGGGCAGGATGCGCGCGTCGCGGTAGTACTGCGCGGCGCCCGTTTCTTCAATGAAGCCCATGCCGCCATGCACCTGCACGCCCAGGCTGGTGACTTCCAGGCTGATTTCCGTGCTGTAGCCCTTGACCAGCGGCACCAGGAATTCATAGAAAGCCTGGCTTTGCTTGCGCGTGGCCTCGTCGGGCGAGTGGTGCGCGGTGTCATACGCGGCGGCGGCCACGCTGGCGGTGGCGCGCGTGCCTTCGGTGAGGGCGCGCATGGTCATGAGCATGCGGCGGATGTCGGGGTGGTGAATGATGGGCGCGCTGCCGGGCAGGCTGCCATCCACGGGGCGGCTTTGCACGCGCTCGCGGGCATAGGCCACGGCTTTTTGGTAGGCGCGGCCCGAAATGGCCACGCCTTCCAGGCCCACGGCGTAGCGGGCGGCGTTCATCATGATGAACATGTATTCCAGGCCACGGTTTTCTTCGCCCACCAGGTAGCCCACCGCGCCGCCGTGATCGCCAAATTGCAGCACGGCCGTGGGGCTGCCCTTGATGCCCAGCTTGTGTTCGATGCTCACGCAATGCACGTCATTGCGCTGGCCCAGGCTGCCGTCGGCGTTCACCAGGAACTTGGGCACGATGAACAGGCTGATGCCTTTGACGCCTTCGGGCGCATCCGGCAGGCGGGCCAGCACGAGGTGCACGAGGTTTTCCGCCATGTCGTGCTCGCCGTAGGTGATGAAGATCTTGGTGCCGAACACTTTGTAGGTGCCATCGGCCTGGCGCTCGGCGCGGCTGCGGATCAGCGCCAGATCGCTGCCGGCTTGCGGCTCGGTCAGGTTCATCGTGCCTGTCCATTGGCCGGAGACGAGTTTTTCCAGATAGGTGCTCTTGAGCTTTTCGCAGCCCGCAATCAGCAGCGCCTCAATGGCGCCGTCGGTCAGCATCGGGCACAGGGCAAAGCTCATGTTGGCCGAGTGCAGGATTTCGGCGCACGCGGCGGCGATGGTTTTGGGCAGGCCCTGGCCGCCATAGGCTTCGGGGTGCTGCACGCCCTGCCAGCCGCCTTCGGTGAACTGGCGGTAAGCCTCTTTGAAACCGGGGGTGGTGGTCACCTTGCCATCGGCGAAGGTGGCGGGCTGCTTGTCGCCGGCCACGTTCAGCGGCGCGACCACGCCTTCATTGAACTTGGCGCACTCTTCCAGCACGGCCTGGGCGGTTTCCAGCCCGGCCTCCTCAAAACCGGGCAGCTTGGCAACCTGGTCGATGCGGGCCAGATGCTCGATGTTGAACAGCAAATCCTTGACGGGAGCCTGAAAGCTCATGGTTGTCTCCTGAAAGTTAGGGAAAAACGCCTTTGCGCCGGGCGCAAGGGACATTGCGAGTGTAAGTCTGGCAGAGGGCGTTTCGACGATTTGCGAGCGTTTGGGCGGCCACCCGCGCGAGCTGAAAGACTGTTCAAAAGCTGCCCGTGAGTGAATGGGAAAAGCGCGGCCCCAGGCGTTCTGCGGCGTTGTCAGTCCTTGCCGGGCCGCACGCAGGTATCTGGCCCGTCTGCGCCTTGCAGATCATTGCGCTTCATGGCCCTTCACGGCCAGATTGCAGGCGGGTTCTGAAAAAAGGGCTTGCCGCCACGCGCGGCAAGCCCTGCCAGGCCTCTGCCTTTGGGTTGATTCAGGTCAATTCAATGAGGGGTTGCGCGCCAGCGTGTAGTAGCCGATCAGGCAATTGCCGCTGCTGTCCACCGGCTGCTGGCTCATCACCAGCGCCTCGGCGCGCAGGCGCTTTGCGTCGGCCCACAGCTCCACCCAGTCTTGCCCCACGCGCCGGCCTGGGAGTTTCTGGCGCTCGCCCTTCCAGGCCGCCGCCGCGCTGTCGCCCTGGGTCACGAAAGAGTTCCATTCGGCAGAAGGCGCGAGGTAATAGCTGCGCCGCGTGATGGCGTAGTCCGATTGCAGCAGTGCGACTGTGCCGCTGCTCTCCAGCGCCTGGATTTCTTCGGTAAAGCGGCCCGGCTCCACGGGCTGCATGAAGTGGCGCGGATCGGCCGCCGAAATGCGCTCTGCCGCCTGCGCGGCAAGGTGGCAAGCGCCCAGGCAGCCCAGGCACAGAACGAATAAGCGACGCTTCATTGAAACACCCTGATATTTGCAAAACTCTGAAATAAACACAGGCCGCAAGCTATTTCACGAACCTGAATTGACTATAGAAGTTTTACCTATTCTGGTCAATGAAACGGTTATTGAGCGGCAACCTTGCGGGAAGGCGCACGGAAAGCGCCACGGAAGGCGCCAGCCCGGCCAGCGGCGCAGCACAATCGCCGCATGAACGCGGCGTTCTCCGCTGAGACCTGAACCATGTTTACCGACTCACACTGTCATCTCAACTTCCCCGAACTGGCGCAGCGCCTGCCGGACGTGCTGGCGGCCATGCAGGCCGCGCAAGTCACGCGCGCGCTGTGCATCAGCACCACGATGGAGGAATTTCCCGCCGTGCGGGCGCTGGCGGCGGCGCATCCGCACATCTGGGCCAGCGTGGGCGTGCACCCTGACAGCGAAGGCGTGCAAGAGCCTGCCGTGGCCGACCTGCTGGCCGCCGCCGCCTTGCCGCGCGTGGTGGCCGTGGGCGAAACGGGGCTGGACTACTACCAGCTGGCCGAGCGCAAGGGCGGGCGCAGCGTGGCGCAGCTTCAGTGGCAGCGCGATCGCTTTCGCACCCACATCCGCGCCGCGCAGGCCGCGCGGCTGCCGCTGGTCATACACACCCGCGCCGCAGCCGATGACACGCTGGCCATCTTGCGCGAAGAAGGCGAAGCCGGCCCGCAGCGTGCCGGCGGCGTGTTTCACTGCTTCACCGAAAACCGCGAAGTGGCCCGCGCCGCGCTGGAGCTGGGCTACTGCGTGTCTTTTTCCGGCATCGTCACGTTCAAAAACGCGCATGACGTGCACGAAAGCGCCCGCTACGTGCCCGATGACCGCCTGCTGATTGAAACCGACAGCCCCTACCTGGCCCCCGCGCCGCATCGCGGCAAAACCAACTCGCCCGCTTGGGTGCCGCTGGTGGCTGCGCGCCTGGCCGAGCTGCGCGGCCAGAGCGTGGAACACATCGCCCGCATCACCAGCGACAATTTCAGCCGTCTTTTCACCAAAGCCGCCCAGTCATGACCAAACACCTGCCTGCCCTTGCCCGCGCCGCCGCCCTGGCGGCCTTTTTCGCGTTTTCCGCCTTTGCCGCCAGCGCCCTGGCGCAAAGCCCCGGCGAATTCTTCCGCGCCATCAAATCCGACAACGCCAGCGCCATGCGCGAGCTGCTGGCGCAGGGCATGGACCCCAACACGCGCGACGAGCGCGGCCGCCCCGGCCTGTTCGTGGCCTTGCAGGAAGAGTCCATGAAAGCGGCTGACGCGCTCATGGCCTCGCCCCGCCTGCGGCCCGACGAACCAAACGCCAGCGGCGAAACCCCGCTGATGATGGCCGCGCTCAAAGGCCAGCTTGACGTGGCCCGCCGCCTGATCGCGCAAGGCGCGGCCGTGAACAAAACCGGCTGGACGCCGCTGCACTACGCCGCATCCAGCGGCCACATGCCCATGCTGGAGCTGCTGCTGGAACACCACGCCGACCTCAACGCCCCCTCGCCCAACGGCACCACGCCGCTGATGATGGCCGCCGGCTACGGCAGCCCCGAGGCCGTGCAGCGCCTGCTCAAGGCAGGCGCGGATGCGCAGCTGCGCAACCAGAAAGGCATGACAGCCCTGGACTTTGCCCGCCGTTACGAACGCCCCGACGCGCGCGCCATCTTGCAAAAAGTGAAAAAGCAAAGCACCCCGCCCGCGCAACGCGGCCAGTGGTGACGGGCTGCGCCTGCGCCAGCCAAGCCCGCGAAACCAGCTTGCGGCTTGGTTGCGAACGGGTTTTCAGAACTTGGCTCCGGGGTTTGACGAGCGGCCAGCCGGCTTTCCCTGGCTGCCAGCATGGGCGCTTCGTTCTCAAAAAGCGGAGCGAATTCAGGGGCATAAAAATGGCTTTTGCGCACGTTCCACTAGGACATCATGCTATCAATTGAGGAGCTGATTCTCTTCTTCCGTAGCCTTTCGTCTTCGCCCTTTCCTTGCCAGCGCGGGCGTGTGATCCGGCAGAGCCAGGGGGAGCGGAAGCGGCGCTTCTTCATCAGCTCAATGGGCATCATCTGCCTGCGGCGAAGCGCCTGGCCTGCCCTGCCGCAGCGTGCTTGATCTTGATTCTTGGCGCGACTCTGCCGCCGTGGTGAAGCCTGCGGCCTGGACTGCACCGTGCTGCGCCCCGGCCGGTCTGGAACCTGTTCAAGGTTCGTTTGCGCTTTCTGCCTTCACGGACAGGCCGGGAACAGGTTCTCAGCTCCGGCATCGTCTTCAGCCCGCTGGCCGAATTCACCGTGGGGCCGAACGGCGGCTGCATCAGCGGCAGCGGCTTTTTGATTGACGGCGGGGCTGCGGCAAATTTCTTCTTCGGGCCGAAAAACCGGGAACCTGCCCAGAGTCTGGCCGCGAGGGGCGAAAGAGCGGATTGGAATGAGCGGCACAAGCCGCAGGCGGAGCCTTTGCGCTTGTTTGCAGCCGGCCGAGGATTTGCAAGACTGCGCTTTAGCGCCCACGGCCGGGCTGCGGACAGACGCTTTAGCGCCCGCCGTCGCTGCTCTGAGCCTGTTGCACCGCTTCTTTCAGGCGCTGGCTGGCGTGGAAGGTGACCACGCGGCGGGCGGCGATGGGCACGGTTTCGCCCGTGTGCAGGTTGCGCCCCGGGCGGGGGGCCTTCATGCGGGTGTTGAAGTTGCCAAAGCCGGTGAGCTTGACTTCTTCGCCTGCGGCGAGGCGTTCGCTGATGAGGGCGAAAAAGACGTCCACGGCTTGTTTGGACTCGCGCTTGGTCAGGCCGATTTGCTCGAATAGCGCATCGGCCAGTTCGGCTTTGGTGAGGGTGTGGGCGGTTTGTTCTGGCATGGGCGGCTTTGGCGGGGCGGGGCTTGAGGAAGGCTGGATGTTGCCAGCTTGCGCGAAGCGGGCGGATGAGGCTATATCAGAAAGAGGAGCGGATTAAAGGGGTGTCAAAACGGCTTTCGCGCAGTTTCCACTAGGACATCATGCTACTGATTCAAGAGCAAAATAGCTTGACCAGAGCCTGGCGGGCGCGCTTTCAGAACCGTTCAGAGTCTGGCCGTGAGGGGCTGCGGATGGGAGTGGGCGGCAAGGCGCAGACGGGCCTTGCTGTCCGTTTGCTGCCCGGCGAGGATGGGCCAGGCCGCAGGGCGCCCGAGGCCGCGCTTTCTGCACGCACGAACAGACTTTGGGCAGGCTCTCAGGCCCGCAGCCGCGCGCCCAGGTCTTTTTCCAGACGGATGAGGATGGCGGCGACGGCGGCGTCGAGTTTTTCGTCGGTCAGCGGGGCCTGATCGTCGCCCAGGGTCAGGCGCACGGCCAGGCTTTTTTCGCCAGCATTGACGCCGCTGGCGCTTTGGCCGCTCTTGGGGCGGTAGATGTCAAACAGCACGGCGGCCTTGAGCAGCCCTTGCGTGGGCGCGGCGTGAATGGCCTGCATGAGCGCGGCGTGGGTGACGGCTTCGGGCACGACGATGGCCAGGTCGCGCTCGCTGGAGAGCTGGCGGGGCAGGGCGCTGGCGCGGGGCAGCGGGTGCTGCAAAACGGCTTCCAGGTCCAGCTCAAAGAGCATGGGCGCTTGCGGCAGCTCCCACTGCTGGCGCCAGCGCGGGTGTAGCTCGCCCAGAAAGCCGATGGGCTGGCCTTGCAGCAGCACGCGGGCGCAGCGGCCCGGGTGCAGGGCAGGGTGGCTGGCGGCTTCAAATACGGGCTGGCGGGGGGCGAGCAGGGCTTGCACGTCGCCCTTAACGTCGTAAAAGTCAGCGGCGGGCTGTTTGCCTTGCCAGCCCTGGATGGCGGCGGGGCCGCACACCAGGCCCGCCACGCGCACGGGCTGGCGCACGCCGCGCACGCTGGCCGCGCTGCCGGGCACGCTGGCGTCGCGCGTGAAGACGCGGCCTATTTCAAACACGCGCACGCGCTCGGCGCGGCGGTCGGCGTTGTACTTGAGCGCTTGCAGCAGCGAGCCGATGAGGCTGGAGCGCATGACGCTCATCTGGCTGGCAATGGGGTTGAGCAGGCGGATGGGGTCGGCGTTGCCCGCCAGATCGCGCTCCCAGCTTTCTTGCACAAAGCTGTAGTTGATGGTTTCCAGATAGCCCAGCCCCGCCAGCTGATGGCGCAGGGCGAAGGGGCTGCGGCGCGTTTCGGCGCGCGCGCTGGAGCGGATGGGCGCAACGGGCGGCGTGTCAGGCAGGGTGTTGTAGCCAGTCAGGCGGGCGATTTCTTCGATGAGGTCGGCCTCGATGCGCAAGTCAAAGCGCCAGCTGGGCGGGGTGACGGTGATTTGGCCTTCGCCTTCCGTGAAGGCCATGCCCAGGCGGCGGAAGATGCTGGCGCACTGCGCTTGCGTGAGCGGCACGCCGATGACTTTGGCCGCGCGCGCCACGCGCAAGGTGATGGGAGCAGGCTGCGGCAGGCCGGCCTGCTGGTCGGTGACGGGGCCTGCTTGCGTTTGCGGCGTGCCGCAGATGTCCAGAATGAGGCGGGTGATGCGCTCGATGACGCGCGTGGTTTGCGCGGGATCGACGCCGCGCTCGAAGCGGTGGCCTGCGTCGGTGGCGAAGTTGAAGCGGCGTGAGCGGCCCGCAATGGCATCGGGCCACCAGAAGGCGGCTTCCACATACACGTCTTGCGTGCTGCCAGAAACGGCCGTGGCTTCGCCGCCCATGATGGCGGCCAGCGACTGGACCTGGCGTCCGTCGGCCACGACGCCCACGGTTTCGTCCAGCGCCACGGTGGCGCCATTGAGCAGCTTGAGCGATTCGCCCGCGCGGCCCCAGCGCACATGCAGGCCGCCGTGAATTTGGGCGAGGTCAAAAATGTGCGAGGGCTGGCCGGTTTCAAACATCACGTAGTTGGAAATATCGACCAGCGCCGAGACGCTGCGCTGCCCGCAGCGGGCCAGGCGCTCGACCATCCACGCGGGCGTGGCGGCCTGTGTGTTCAGCCCACGAATGACGCGGCCTGAAAAGCGGCCGCACAAATCAGGCGCTTCAATGGTGACGGGCAGCGCGTCGTCCACCGTGGCGGGCACGGCGGCCAGGCCCTCGCTCCAGCTTTTGAGCGGCGCATCGGCCAGCGCGGCCAGCTCGCGCGCCATGCCATGCACGCTCAGCGCGTGGCCCAGATTGGGCGTGAGCTTGAGGGTGAGCAGCGTGTCATCCAGCCGGAGGTATTCGCGCAGGCTCTGGCCCACGGGCGCGTCGGCGGGCAGCTCCAGCAGGCCCGCGCCTTCCTGCGAAATGCCCAGCTCGCTGGCGGAGCACAGCATGCCGTGGCTTTCAACGCCGCGCAGCTTGCCCAGCTTGATGCGAAAGGGCTTGCCATCTTCGCCCGGCGGCAGCTCGGCGCCCACCAGCGCGCACGGCACTTTGATGCCCGCCCGCGCGTTGGGCGCGCCGCACACGATTTGCAGCGGCTGGCCGCCCGCATTCACCTGGCACACGCGCAGACGGTCGGCATTGGGGTGCTGCTGCGCCGATTGGATTTCGGCCACCACGATCTGGCTGAACGGCGGTGCGGCCGGGCGGGTTTCTTCCACCTCAAAGCCGCCCATCGTCAGGGTGTCAGCCAGTTGCTCGGTATTCAGCGGCGGGTTGCAGAACTCGCGCAGCCAGGATTCGGGGAATTGCATTTTCGGGGCCTCAATGTCGGATATTTCAATTGCGCAGGTTTTGTGTTTCTTGCATTTGCGCGATTTTTTCAATGGCGGCGGCCTGCCGCTCCAGCGTCTGGTTTTGCTCTTTCATCAGATCAATCAGCCGATTCTGATAATTGCAGGCATTGGATCGTTTGATCAGCCATAGCCATACGCCAATCAACATCAGTATCGGCCCCCAGGACATGAAAAGCTGGATCAATATGGCCGGAATGCCTGAATGACGGGTTGAATCAGATGGCGGCTCCACATTTTCAAATTCGCCTGAGGCCAGACGAATCTGGGCGCTTGCGTAACGGTCAGGGGCATAGCGCGCCTGATCGCTGATGCGCACCATGATTTCCTGGCCCGGCAAAAGGCCGAGGCTGAAAGTCGAATCATTGAAAGCGTCAATCAGCTTGCCGCTGGCGTCAAAAAAACGGGCTTCAAAAACCGCGTGGTCCAGTTTCCGGCGGCCTGTATTGGTGGCTTTGCCCAGGACGGTGAGCGTGCCGCAGCAGCTTTCTTCTTCCGAGTCTGGGTGGTAGCTGTAATCGATGTCTGAAAACCGGATATCGGAATGGTCGGCAGGCGATGGCGCTTCGCTTGCCGAAACGCTGGCGCAGGCGAGAAACAGCAGGCACGAGAGGAAAAATCGCTTGAACATCGCAGAATTTTCGCGGTGGCGATTCAATTCATCAGGCAAATTGCCTCAAAAAGCGCACGTCGCCTTCAAAAAACTGGCGCAAATCACTCACGCCATAACGCAGCATGGCCAGGCGGTCAATGCCGGAGCCGAAGGCAAAGCCAATGTGGGTTTCAGGGTCCAGCCCCATGTTTTTCACCACTTGCGGATGCACCTGGCCGGAGCCGGAAACTTCCAGCCATTTGCCAGCCAGCGGGCCATCGGCAAATTGAATGTCAATCTCGGCGCTGGGTTCGGTGAAGGGGAAATAGCTGGGGCGAAAGCGCAGGGCGAGCTGGTCGGTTTCAAAAAAGGCGCGGCAAAAATCCAGATACACGGCCTTGAGGTCTTTGAAGCTGACGTTTTCGCCCAGCCACAGGCCTTCAACCTGGTGAAACATGGGGGAGTGGGTGGCGTCGCTGTCCACGCGGTAGGTGCGGCCAGGGGCGATAACGCGGATTTCACGCACGCGGCCTGCGGCCAGATCAGCAGCATGGCGCTGCGCGGCGGCCGATGCGTAGCGAATCTGCATGGGGCTGGTGTGCGTGCGCAGGCAGTAGGGCTGGCCGTCTTCGCCGTTCATGTCCACATAGAAGGTGTCCTGCATGGAGCGGGCGGGGTGGTTGGGCGGATTGCCCAGCGCGGTGAAGTTGAACCAGTCGTTTTCGATTTCGGGGCCGTCGGCAACATCGAAGCCCATGCTGCTGAAGATTTGCTCGATGCGTTCCCACGCGAGGGAGACGGGGTGCAGGCCGCCCGCGCCGCGCTGGCGGCCCGGCAGGGTGACATCCAGCGCCTCGGCCTGCAAGTGCTGTTGCAGCTCGGCTTCCTGCAATGCCTGGCGGCGCGCGGTGAGCGCGGCTTCAATGGCCTGCTTGGCCTGGTTGATGGCAGCGCCGCGCGTTTTCTTTTCTTCAGGCGGGAGCTGGGCCAGCTCTTTCATCAGCGCGGTGACGCGGCCCGCCTTGCCCAGAAATTGCGCCTTGGCGTTTTCCAGGTCAGCCGGAGAGGGGGCTTGGGCAAAGGCGGCGGTGGCAGCGGACACCAGGGCATCAAGTTCGCTGCTGGCAGGCAGGGCGCTCATGGGGCAGGGCAGAGGGGGAAGGGAAAAATGAAAAAGGGATTGGGCGCCGTGCGGCCCCCAATCCCTGAAACGCCATGTGGCGCAAAGGCCGCTGGGGCCTGGTGCGCGAGGCTTCAGGCGGCCAGCTTGGCCTTGACTTGCTCCACGATGCGGGCAAAAGCCGCTTCGTCGTGAATGGCGATGTCGGACAGCACCTTGCGATCCAGACCCAGCCCGGCCTTGTTCAGCCCGTTGATGAACTGGCTGTAGGTCAGGCCCAGCGCGCGCGTGGCGGCGTTGATGCGGGCAATCCACAAGCGGCGGAACACGCGCTTTTTGTTGCGGCGGTCACGGTAAGCGTACTGGCCAGCCTTCATCACCGCCTGTTTGGCGATGCGATAGACGTTGCCACGGCGGCCACGGTATCCCTTGGCCAGGGCAAGAACTTTTTTATGACGGGCGCGAGCCGTCACACCACGTTTGACGCGAGGCATTCGTTTTCTCCTTGTTCGTCAGTGATTACAGGCCGCATTTGGGCAGCATTTGTGCGATCTGGCCGAGATCGGCCTCATGCACATTGACTGCGCCGCGCAGTTGCCGCTTGTTCTTGGTGGTCTTCTTGGTCAGGATGTGGCGCTTGAAGGCCTGGCCGCGTTTGACGGTACCGCCGGGACGAACGCGAAAACGCTTTTTCGCGCTGCTTTTGGTTTTCATTTTGGGCATTTGAAATGCTCCTTCTGGCTTGTGCTCGTGAGGCGTGCGCAAAGACCTTCGCGCCCTTGATGGCCCCGAGCCACTTTTGTGTGCGGCTGCCGCTCAAAGCCGTCAGGCCCAAGGCGAAAGCTGCACTTTTCTCCGGCGCGGTCAAACGCCGGAAAACCCGCAATTATCTACGATTGCTTTCAGTTCTGCGCCGCTTCAGCAGGGGCGGGCGCAGGCGCTTCGGCGGCCTTGGCTGCGCCGCCGGCTTTCTTGCGCGCGGGGGCGAGCATCATGATCATCTGCCGGCCTTCGAGCTTGGGAAATTGCTCGACCTGGATGACATCCGCCAAGTCTTCACGAATGCGGTTGAGCAGATCAAGCCCCAGATCCTGGTGCGTGATTTCGCGGCCGCGAAAACGCAGGGTCACTTTCACCTTGTCGCCATCGCCCAGGAAGCGGCGGATGTTGCGCAGCTTGATGTTGTAGTCGCCATCGTCCGTGCCGGGGCGGAATTTGACTTCCTTGATTTCGATGACCGTCTGCCGGGCCTTGGCTTCGGCGGCGCGCTTTTGTTCCTGGTACTTGAACTTGCCGTAGTCGATCAGGCGGCAGACCGGCGGGCTGGCCGCTGCGGCGATTTCAACCAGGTCCACATCCATCTCGCCCGCCATGCGCAGCGCTTCCTGCAGGGGAAAGATGCCCAGGGACTCGTTGTCAGGGCCGTTCAGGCGCACTTCGGGCGCGGTAATTTCACGGTTGAGCCGGTGGGCGCGTTCTTCGCGCTGGCGGCGGTCACGAAAGTTGGTAGCTATGGCGATTACCTCAAAAATGAAAGGAATGAAAAGCGGCGGCGCGCAGGCATTCAGCTTTTTGCTGCAATGTCCTGCAATACGCGGCTGGCAAAAGCTTGCAGCGGCATGACGCCCAGATCGGCATTGCCCCTGCCGCGCACCGCCACGGTTTTGGCCTCTTTTTCCTTGTCGCCGACGACGAGGATAAAGGGCGGTTTTTGCAGCGAATGCTCGCGTATTTTATAGGTGATTTTTTCGTTGCGGAGATCGGTTTGCACTCGAATACCGCGCTCACGCAGCGCGGCGGCCACATATTCCACGTAATCGGCTTGCGCGTCGGTAATGCCGGTGACGACCACTTGCACTGGCGCCAGCCAGACGGGCATGGCGCCTGCGTGCTGTTCAATGAGAATGCCGATGAAACGCTCCAGACTGCCCACAATGGCGCGATGCAGCATGATGGGGCGGTGGCGCGCGCCGTCTTCGCCCACATATTCGGCGTCCAGCCGCTCCGGCAGGTTGGGATCGACCTGGATCGTGCCGCATTGCCATTCGCGGCCAATGGCGTCTTTGAGCGTGTATTCGATTTTCGGGCCGTAAAAAGCGCCTTCGCCAGGCAGATAAGTGAATTCGCAGCCTGAGGCGCGCAGTCCTTCGGCCAGCGCGTTTTCAGCCTTGTCCCAGCTTTCGTCGCTGCCAATGCGTTTTTCGGGGCGGGTGGAGAGCTTGTAGATGATGTGGTCGAAACCAAAATCCCTGTAAACCTTTTGCAGCAGCGTGGTGAAGGCCGTTACTTCGGACTGAATCTGGTCTTCGGAGCAGAAAATGTGCCCGTCATCCTGCGTGAAAGCGCGCACGCGCATGATGCCGTGCAGGCCGCCGGAAGGCTCGTTGCGATGGCAAGCGCCGAATTCGCCGTAGCGCAGCGGCAAATCGCGGTAGCTTTTCACGCCCTGTTTGAAAATCAGGATGTGGCCGGGGCAGTTCATGGGCTTGAGCGCGTAGTCGCGCTTTTCGCTTTCGGTGGTGAACATGTTTTCCCGGTATTTGTCCCAGTGCCCTGTTTTTTCCCAGAGCGATTTGTCCAGGATTTGCGGGCCTTTGACTTCCTGATAGCCGTTTTCGCGGTAAATGCGGCGCATGTATTGCTCCACTTCCTGCCAGATGATCCAGCCTTTGGGGTGCCAGAACACGGTGCCGGGCGAGTGCTCGTCAATATGGAACAAATCCAGCTCGCGCCCCAGCCGGCGGTGGTCGCGCTTTTCGGCCTCTTCCATGCGCTTGATATAAGCGTCGAGGTCTTTTTTATCGGCCCAGGCCGTGCCGTAAATGCGCTGCAATTGTTCGTTTTTGGCATCGCCGCGCCAGTAGGCTCCTGCCAGTTTGGTTAATTTGAATGCCTTGAGAAAGCGGGTATTGGGCACGTGCGGGCCACGGCACATGTCCACATATTCCTGATGAAAATACAGGCCCATCGCCTTTTCATTGGGCATGTCGTCAATCAGGCGCAATTTGTAATCTTCGCCGCGTGACTGAAAAACGCGAATGACTTCCGCGCGCGGCGTCATTTTCTTGATCACGTCGTAATCCTGCGCAATCAGCTCTTTCATGCGCTTTTCAATGGCGGCCACGTCTTCCGGCGTGAATGGGCGTTCGTAGGCGATGTCGTAATAAAAGCCTTCTTCAATAACCGGGCCAATCACCATTTTGGCGGTGGGATAAAGCTGCTTGACGGCGTGGCCGACCAGGTGCGCGCAGGAGTGGCGGATGATGTCCACGCCGTCTTTGTCTTTGGGCGTGATGATTTGCAGGCGGGCGTCGTGGTCAATCACGTCGCAGGCGTCCACCAGTTTGCCGTCCACGCGGCCTGCCAGCGTGTTGCGGGCCAGGCCGGGGCCGATGGACTGGGCGACTTCAGCCACGGAGACGGGGCCGGGATATTCGCGTTGCGAGCCGTCGGGAAGGGTGATGCGGACGGGGTGGGTCATGAGCGTTCTCTTTTCTTTCGGGCAATAAAAAAGCGCGGCAGCAGGCCCGCGCTTTTGGGTTTCGGCAAGTGATTCAGGCGCGCGCGAACCGGCGTTTCTCGCGGCCCGTGCATGCAAGGGCCGCGCAGATGGCGTGCGGGCGGGTTCGCGGTGTCATAACCAGATGTGCCTTTCCCGTTCCTTGTTGAATGTGGGGAGCCAAGCGGGCTTGAAAGCAGCGGATTCTAAAACCGCCGCATAGCGAAATGCTCTAGCCGCCTCGCGGCAGGCGGCGGCATGAGCGGGGAGTTGGCCGGCTGTTTGCTATTAGAAAAAAAGCAGATTGAAAGCATGAAAAAACGTTGAGGTCCTAGTGAAACTTGAAGAGTTCGCTATTAATAGATGAGCTATTTTTCTGCCGCTGCCCGGATCGATGAGGCTGGGAAGACAGACTGCTCGCAAACCAGCCATGCCAGGCCGTCAATTGCCCAGCAGCTGTGTTTGCAGGCGTTCGTCGCGCGTGAAGCGAAAGCGCGAGACCATGATGAGCTGGTCGGCGCGGTTGCGCATGGCCAGGCCGAAGGACTCGAAGGGGCCGGAAGACTGGGCGATGGCTTCGGCCAGACGGTCGAGGTGGCGGCTGCCGGAAGACTCGACGACTTCGGTGTCGAACACGCGGCCATCGTGGTTCACGGTGATCATCATGGTCAGCTCGCCGTAGAGTTTGCGGCCATTGATCTCGGGAAAGTTGCTGGTGCCGCGCGCTTCGATCTTGCGGCGCACGGTGTCGTAATAAAGGGCGTACATCTCCTCGCGTGTGGCGGGGCTGATGAAGCGCTTTTTGGGGCGGGAGTTTTCTTCTTTCACCGCGCGTTCGATTTCGGCCAGCATTTGCGACAGGTGCTTGCGGCGCTCTTCCTGCTCGATCACGTCGGGGTCGTTTTTGGGCTTGTCGGGCGAAGGCTTGGGCAGCGCGGCCACTTGTTTTCGCAGCTGGTCGAGCAGGCGGTTTTGCTGCTCGCGCATGGATTCGATCTGGCGCTGGGCTTCTTCGGTGGCGGCGTCGCCCAGTATGGCCTGCAAGGCAGGGGGCAGGGGGGTGGTGGCGCGCACGTCGGGCAGGGGGCTGTCGCCGCCGCCGGCCAGGTTGGCCTGGGCAATGGCCTGGGCCTTGGCGGGCGCTTCGTCGCCACGGGCATTGACGAGGATGACCTCCAGCGGCAAATCCTCGAACACGCGCCGGAAGCCTTCGGGATTGACGAAGCGGATGGTGAGCAGGCTGGCATGGATGAGCACCGAGACGATCAGCGCCCATTGCAGCGTGGAGAGGGATTTGAGACGGTCGAGATTCACGGGGCGGGATTATCCATTTGTTACCGGCGGCCGCCGCGCTGCTTTCCGGCCTTTTTTCAGCCTGCCGCAGCCACGCCCGGGGCTGGTTCGCCATCGCCATCGGCCAGATCAACGGCAATGGCGATGGGGCCGGCGCCGGCTTCTTCGGCCTCGTCTTCGGCTTCCGGCGGGGCGCTGGCGGGCGATGCGCTGAGCACTTCGGTCACGCTGCCGCTGACGTCCAGCGCGATGTCGTCGATGTGGCCGAGCTTCACGCGCACGAGCGAGCCGCGCGCCATGCCGCCGGTGCCCATCACGGTCAGGGTCAGCGGCAGTTCTTCGGCGCGCACCAGCCACGCGCCGCCGGCCTGCTCGCGCAGGGCGCTGGCGGTGAGGTGGGTGATGGCGTTTTGGCGCAGGTATTGCAGCGTCCAGAAGCGCTCCATCGCGGCCTGGTTTTGCGCGTAGGCGGTGTAGGCGGCGTCAAAGGCGCTGATGATGGCGAACAGCTGCGCGTCTTTGGGTTTGAAAGGCGCGGCCAGCGCGGCGGTGGCGCCGTGGCGCGCGCAGGCGATGAGCTGCCACTGGTTCACCAGATCGACATAGCGGCGCAGCGGCGAGGTGCTCCACGCATAGCTGGGCACGCCGATGCCCGCGTGCGGCAGGGCCTTGACGCCCATGCGCACCTTGATGCCGGGCGCCAGGCTGGCCTGGCTGCGGTAGATGGCGGGCACGCCCAGGCTGGCCAGCCACTGGCCCCAGGTGCTGTTGGCCAGGATCATGGCTTCGGCCACGATCAAGTCCAGCGGCGCGCCGCGCTGGCGCTGGGTGATGCGCACGCGCTCGCTGCCGGTGGGCAGGGCAGGGGCGGTCATGCCGTCTGTGCCTTCCAGCGCAAAGTTGTAGTCGGGGCGGCTGAAGTTTTCGGGCTTGCCGCGCACGGCTTCGCGCTGGGCTTTCAGGTGCAGCGCCAGGCGGTAGAGGAAGGCCAGCGTCTGGCGCGGCATGGGCAGCCCGGGCGGCTGTTCGTCCTGTGGTTTGTCTTGTGTTTGGGCGGGAGCAGTGAGCCATTCTTCGGTGATCAGGCCGTCCAGCCGGTCATGCCGCAAATTGGCGGCCACGGCCACGCGCTCCAGCCGGGTTTCGTGGCGCTTGATTTCCAGCGTGGCTTCGTCCAGCGTGACGTAGAGCGAGACTGCCGGGCTGGCCTGGCCCGCGTCCAGCGTGCAGGCGGCGACCACGCTGTCGGGCAGCATGGTGATTTTGTTGCCGGGCATGTAAACGGTGGACAGGCGCGCGCGCGCCACGCCGTCCAGCACGTCGCCGGGCGCAAGGGCCAGCGCCGGCGCGGCAATGTGGATGCCCAGCGTGACTTGCCCGCTGCCCAGTCCTTCGACGGAGAGCGCGTCGTCAATTTCGGTGGTTTGCGAGTCGTCAATGGAATACGCCTGCACGCCAGCCAGCGGCAAGTCATTTGCGGGCGCCAGCGCAGCGGCCAGCGCCTGCGGCGGAAATTGCGTGCCTTTGGGAAAGTGCTCGAACAAAAAGCGCTGCCAGTGAAACTGGTAGGCCGAGGCGATGGCGCCCGCGTTCTTCAGCAGCTCCAGCGGGGCCAGTTGCGTGGCGCGCGCCGCTTCCACCACGGCCTTGTATTCGGGCGCGTTTTTGTCGGGCTTGAACAAGATTTTGTAGAGCTGCGCTTCGATTTCCGCCGGACAGCGCCCGGCCGCCAGCTCGGCCGCCCAGGCGCTCACTTGCGCGGCAATCTGCTTTTTCTTTTCGATGGCCGCCAGCGCCTGCGCGACGATGTCGGCGGCGGCCTTGCGAAAACGCCCCTTGCCCGCGCGGCGAAAGTAGTGCGGCGCGCCATGCAGCGCCATCAGCATGGCCGCCTGCTCTGCCGCGCCGGGCGCGCCGCCAAAGTAATCGGCCGCCAGCGCGGCAAAGCCGAATTCGTCTTCCGGCGCGAATTCCCAGGCCAGCGGCAGCTCCACTTGCGCCGCCATTTCGCCCGCCTGCGCCAGCAAATCGGCGGGCGCGGGTTTGTCAAAACGCAAAAGCTGATTGGCCGCCTTGACTTTCACCCGCTTGCCCGAGTCCAGCTCCACCTGCGCCGATGCCTCGGCCTCCGAAAGAATGCGGCCCGCAAGAAATTTGCCCGCTTCGTCAAACAAAAGATTCATGGGCGCGGATTGTCACATCGAGCCTTGCCAGGATGCAGGCGCGCGCGCCCAAGAAGCCGCGCCCGGCGCCGCCGGCTTTTGCGTCTGCGCCCCGGGCTTTTTTCGCTGCATCCGGAGTTTGTTCTGGGCCTGGCTGCAAGAGGCAAAAGTGCGAAATCGTGATGGGCCGCAAGGCGCAAACCGCTGGCGGGTCTTGCTGCCCAATTGCAGCCCGGCGAGGAGGATGTGCAAGGCCCACGGGCGTCCGAGTTCGCACTTTTCGCACCTGCGGACGGATTTTGAACAGGCTCTTAGAGCAGACTGGGTTAGCCGCTATCGCCTTTGAAGCGCAGAAATGAGCGCCTTCGCTTCCTGGCGTTGCCAGAATCAGGCTTTCGCAGCCTTTGACCCGGAGATTTCATGTTCCGCATCACCCGCCAGACTCCTTTGCCGCTTCACAGCGTGGCTGCCACGCGCCGGATGGAGCATGCGGCCATGCAGGTCCTTGCGGCGCACACGCTCATGCAGCGCGCGGGGCTGGCTGCCGCGCGGCTGGCGCTGGCGCTGGCGCCTCATGCGCGCGTGATCTGGCTGGCTTGCGGCCCTGGCAACAACGGCGGCGACGGGCTGGAAGCCGCCATGCATCTGCACGCCTGGGGCATGCACCCGGTGGTGAGCTGGCTGGGCGAAGAAGAGCGCTTGCCGCCCGATGCGCGCTGCTCGCTGCAGCGCGCGCGCGCCGCTGGCGTGCTCTTTACGGATGAGCCGCCTGCCGGGCTGGGCGCGCAAGACTTGTGCGTGGACGCGCTGCTGGGCATAGGCGCTACCCGCCCGCCCGAAGGGCGCATGGCCGGCTGGCTGGCGCACATGCATGCCAGCGCCGCCCGCGTGCTGGCGCTGGATGTGCCCACAGGTCTCAACGCCGACACCGGCCACATGGCCCAGCCCTTGCCTGCGCCACGGGCCGAGCGCCACACGCTCACGCTGCTCACGGCCAAGCCGGGGCTTTTCACCGCGCATGGGCGCGATGCCTGCGGCACGGTGTGGTTTGACGACCTGGGCGCGCCCGCCGCCCTGCCCGCTGGCGAGCCGCCTGCCGCCTGGCTGGGCGCCCAGCCTGCCGCGCCGGCGCCGCCCGCCGCCTGCCGCCCTCATGCCAGCCACAAGGGCTGTTTTGGCGATGTGGCCGTGATTGGCGGCGAGTGCAGCGCCGCGCGCGGCACGGCCATGACGGGCGCGGCCTGGCTGGCTGCCAGCGCCGCTTTGCACGCGGGCGCGGGGCGCGTGTATGTCTGCCCGCTGGCTGACGCAGGCGAGCCGGCGCCTGCCGCCTGGGCGGCGCTGCCGGAGCCGGAGCTGATGCTGCGCCGCTTTTCGGCGCTGGAGCTGCGCGCCATCACCGCCGTGTGCGGCTGTGGCGGCGGCCAGGCCGTGCAAGCCGTGCTGCCGGCGGTGCTGCGCGCCTGCCCGCGCCTGGTGCTGGATGCCGATGCGATCAATGCCCTGGCGGCCAGCACGGCTTTGCAGGCCGCCGTGCGCCAGCGCAGCGCCGAAGGCCATGCGACCGTGCTCACCCCGCACCCGCTGGAGGCTGCGCGCCTGCTTGGCAGCAGCGCCAGCGCCGTGCAGCAAGACCGGCTGGCCGCCGCACGCACGCTGGCCGCGCGGCTGGATGCCGTCGTTGTTCTCAAAGGCTCCGGCACCGTCATCGCCGCGCCCGGGCAGCCGCCGTGCATCAACCCCACCGGCAATGCTCGCCTGGCCACGCCCGGCACGGGCGATGTGCTAGCCGGCCTGATTGGCGCCCGCCTGGCCGCAGGCGCACACCCCTGGCCTGCCGCCTGCCAGGCCGCCTGGCAGCATGGCGCGCTGGCTGATGACTGGCCCGCCCTTCAGTCCCTGACGGCAGGCGAGCTGGCCCGCCGCCTGCGCCCTTGAAAACCTGTTCAGAGAGTCGGCCCGCCGCTTGGCCGCAAGTGCGAGAAAACGGTTCGGAATGGCAAGCCGCAGGCGGCGGGGGTGCGGCGTTTTCCGTCTCTATTTCGCTCCTCTATCCATAGCAATACGTCCTAGTGGAGATTGCGCCAGACGGTATTTGGCCCCCGCTATTTTTGCTCCTGTTATTGATGCTGTCTGGCAGGCAGCGGGCCGCCCGCTCCGGGCTTGCGGCGCGCTTCGGGACCTGGCTGCGGGCAGGCCTTGAAAGCGTCGCAACAAAGCGCCGCCCGCCCTTTGCGGCGATGGAGAGGAACCTGCATGGCCGCTGCTTGCACGCATTGATTTCCGTCAATCTGGCGCGTCTTTGCATGAAGGGTTTTATCCCATAGCCGAAGCGCGCGTTCCCGCTTACATTGGCCTTGCTGTAGACCGCACTTTTGACAAGGAGGTAATTGCATGGCTCAGCCTTCGAACCCTTTTGCGTCTTTTGGCGCGTGGCCCTGGATGGGACAGACGCAGCCGTTCGCGCCCATTTTCAAAATGCCCTGGCAAAGCGACTGGATGGGCGACTGGGCCAGAGCCGTGCAGTCATTGCAGCAGGGCGACGCGCCCAATCCGCTGCCGCCCGCCATGCCGGTGCTGCGCTTTGCGCCGGAAAAACTGCGCGAGTTGCAGGACGAGTACATGAAGGAAGCCACGGCGCTTTGGAACCGCAGCTTGCAAGCGCCGCCTGAAATCAAGGACCGCCGCTTCAAGGGCGAAGCCTGGAAGCAGAACCCGGTGGCGGCCTGGACGGCGGCGCTGTACCTGCTCAATGCCCGCACGCTGATGGCGCTGGCCGACGCCGCCGAGGGCGACGCCAAATCCAAGGCGCGCCTGCGTTTTGCCACCGAGCAGTGGATTGCGGCGGCCGCGCCGAGCAACTTTCTGGCCTTCAATGCCGAAGCGCAGCAAAAGGCGCTGCAAACGCAAGGGCAGAGTCTGGCGCAGGGCCTGGCGAACATGGTGCGCGACATTCAGCAAGGCCATATGTCGATGACCGACGAGAGCCAGTTTGAAGTGGGCCGCAACGTGGCCACGACCGAGGGCGCCGTGGTGTTTGAAAACGAGCTGTTCCAGCTGCTCGAATACAAACCGCTGACGGAAAAAGTGCATGAAAAGCCGCTGCTCATCGTGCCGCCGTGCATCAACAAGTTCTACATCCTGGACTTGCAGCCCGACAACTCCTTCGTGCGCTACGCCGTGGCGCAAGGAAACCGCACTTTCGTGGTGAGCTGGCGCAACGCCGACGAATCGCTGGCGCAAAAAACGTGGGACGACTACATCGAGCAGGCCGTCATCACCGCCATCGAGCAGGTGCGCGACATCACGGGCGCGGAACAAATCAACGCGCTGGGCTTTTGCGTGGGCGGCACGCTGCTGACCACGGCGCTGGCGGTGCTGACGGCGCGGCACGCCAAGGCCAAGGGCCGCAAGAGCGCCTTCCCCGTGGCCAGCGTCACGCTACTGACCACGCTGGTGGACTTTGGCGACACGGGCGTGCTGGATGTGTTCATCGACGAGCCTTCCGTGCAGTTCCGCGAATTGCAGATGGGCAAGGGCGGCCTGCTCAAGGGCAAGGAACTGGCCAGCACTTTCAGCTTTTTGCGGCCCAACGATCTGGTCTGGAATTACGTGGTGGGCAACTACCTCAAGGGCGAAACGCCGCCCCCGTTTGACCTGCTGTACTGGAACAGCGACTCCACGAACCTGCCCGGCCCCTTCTACGCCTGGTATCTGCGCAATACCTATCTGGAAAACAACCTTGTCAAGCCCGGCAAGCTCACCGTGTGCGGCGAAAAAGTCGACTTGCGCAAGCTGCATGTGCCGTTTTACGTGTATGGCTCGCGCGAAGACCACATCGTGCCCATCGGCGGCGCTTACGCCAGCGCGCAGGCGCTGCCCGGCGAGCGGCGTTTCGTGATGGGCGCTTCCGGCCACATCGCCGGCGTGATCAACCCGCCCCAGGCCAACAAGCGCAACTACTGGCTGCGCGAAGACGGCCAGTTGCCTGCCGACGTGGACCAATGGCTGGAAGGCGCTACCGAACACCCCGGCAGCTGGTGGCCCGACTGGTCTGCATGGCTGGCCGCCCACGCTGGCAAGCAGGTGCCCGCGCCTGCCAGCTATGGCCGCAAGCCCATTGAACCGGCTCCGGGGCGCTACGTGAAAGTCAAGGCCTGAATCGGGACGCCTGCCGGCCGCCTCGCATGGGGTTTTTCATTTCATGCAAGGCGGCCTGGCGGGCGGGCAGGCCGTCGTCGGCTGTCAGCGCCAGTGGAGTGGACGCTGACCAGCCATTTTTTCAAAGCAAAGGAGGACCTCCACATGAACCAGAAAGTTGCCTACGTGACAGGCGGCATGGGCGGCATCGGCACCGCCATCTGCCAGCAACTGCACCGCCAAGGCTTCAAAGTCGTCGCAGGCTGCGGCTTGACGCGCGACTACAAGAAGTGGCTGGACGAGCAAGCCGCGCAGGGCTTCTCCTTTTACGCCAGCGTGGCAGACGTGGCTGACTGGCAATCCACCGTAGATGCCTTCGCACGCGTCAAAGAAGAGCATGGCGGCGTGGACGTGCTGGTGAACAACGCCGGCATCACGCGCGACCGCATGTTCGTGAAAATGACGCGCGAAGAATGGGACGCCGTCATCAACACCAACCTCTCGGGCGTGTTCAACGTGACCAAGCAGGTGGTTCCCGACATGGTGGCCAAAGGCTGGGGCCGCATCATCCAGATCAGCTCCGTGAACGGCAGGAAAGGCCAGGCCGGGCAGACCAACTACTCCGCCGCCAAGGCGGGCATGCACGGCTTTGCCATGGCGCTGGCGCAGGAGCTGGCGGGCAAGGGCGTGACGGTCAACAGCGTCAGCCCCGGCTACGTTGGCACCGACATGGTCAATGCCATCCGGCCTGATGTGCTTGAAAAAATCGTGGCGGCCATCCCCGTCAAACGCCTGGGCACGCCGCACGAAATCGCCTCCATCGTCGGCTGGCTGGCCGGTGAAGACTCGGGCTTTACCACCGGCGCCAATTTCTCGTGCAACGGCGGCCTGCACATGGAATAAGGGCGCGGCCTTCCATCCCTGAGCACCCATGAAAAAAGCCCGCTTGATGCGGGCTTTTTTATGGCTCACGCGGCAAACGGGCCGCCTGGCTCATTTCAGCGACAACACCCATGCGGCCAGTTGCTGCGCCTCTTCATCCGACACCCGGTTGGGCGGCATGGGAATGGCGCCCCATTTGCCCTTGCTGCCATTTTTGATGCTGTCAGCCAGTTTGCCAGCATCTCCGCCCTTGGCGGCGATGTCCTTGAAGCTAGGCCCCACCATTTTCTTTTCTACCGAATGGCAGGCCAGGCAGTTCTTGGCCTTCGCCATGCCCTCGTCGGCCACAGCCGGGCCGGCAGCTGCCACGCAGGCCAGTGCAAGCAGAAGGTGTTTCATGGTCTGTGTTCCTCTTGTCATGGGAGAAGTTAAGCTACGCCTCAACAACGCGGCTTGCCTGCGCACGGTTGACAGCAAGCCTGGCAGCCAGTTTGCCGGGTTGTGAAAACAAACATTTCGACAGAGGAATAGCAATGTATCTGGTGGGTCTGGGCGTCATTTTCATGCTGCTGAAATATTTTGAGGTGTCTCCCGTGGCCGAATGGTCGTGGTGGTGGGTGCTCTCCCCCTTTGCGGGTGCCTTTGTCTGGTGGAACTGGGCCGATGTCACAGGCTACACCAAGCGCAAGGCCATGGAACGTGAAGAGCGCGAACGCATGGAACGCAGAGACCGCCAGATGGAAGCCATTGGGCAAAAGCCCCGCAGCCGCAGACGCTAGCCGCCTGTTCACAATTTGGCCGCAAGGGGGGGCGAAAATGCGGCTCAGGCGGCAGGCGCGCAGCGTTATTTTGCTCCTTTATCAATAGCGATACGTCCTAGTGCAGAGTGCGCGAGAGCCACTTTTTGCCACCTTTATTTAGCTCCTCTTTTCGATACGTCACCGCGCTTGCCAGAGCGTCTGCCGCAGCATCTGCCGGCCCGTCCCGCGCCTTGCCTGCCTGTCAAGGCGCTTCCCGCTTCGTCACGCTTTTCATGAACGCCACTGAACCCCAATCCGCCTGGCAAGGCCCCCGCTGGGCGCTTGCCATTTTGCTGGCCATTCTGGGCATGCTGGGTCCCTTTTCCATCGACACCTACATCCCTGCTTTTGATGCCATCGCCCAGGCCACCGCTGCCAGCCCCACGCAAATGCAGCAA
The DNA here is from genome assembly GCF_001262075.1 of Ottowia sp. oral taxon 894. Classification (GTDB taxonomy): domain Bacteria; phylum Pseudomonadota; class Gammaproteobacteria; order Burkholderiales; family Burkholderiaceae_C; genus Ottowia; species Ottowia massiliensis. The sequence continues at coordinate 2,370,444 of NZ_CP012073.1, forward strand.
ACCCTCTCGGCCTATCTGTTCGGCTTCGCGTTCATGAACCTCTTTCACGGCGCGCTTTCCGACAGCCTGGGCCGCCGTCCCGTCGTGCTCGGCGGCTTGGTCGTCTTCACCCTCGCATCCATCGGCTGCGCCCTGGCGCCCAATGTGGAGCAGCTCATCGTCTGCCGCGCCCTGCAAGGCTTTTCCACTGGCGCGGGCATCGTGGTCTCGCGCGCCGTCGTGCGCGACATCTTCCGCCCTGCCGAAGCGCAGCGCGTCATGAGCCAGATCACCATCTTCTTTGGCGTCGCGCCCGCTGTCGCTCCCATGATCGGCGGCGCGCTCTCGCACACCTTGGGCTGGCATGCTGTTTTCTGGTTTCTTGCCGCTATTGGCGCGGCGCTGTGGCTGATCAACTTCCGTCTGCTGCCCGAGTCGTTGCCGCTGGCGCAGCGCCAGCCTTTTCGCGCAGGCGATCTCTTGCGCGGCTACGCCCAGCTGGCAGGCAATGGGCGTTTCATGCTGCTGACGCTGGCCTCCGGCGTGCCTTTCAACGGCATGTTTCTCTACATCCTGGCGGCGCCGGCCTTTCTGGGCGGCATTCTGGGGCTGGCGCCCACGCAGTTTTTCTGGTTCTTCTTTTTCAGCATTGGCGGCATCATGGGCGGCTCCTGGCTTTCCGGCCAGAAGGCCGGGCGCGTGCCGCCCCGCCGCCAAATCCGCGATGGCTTTGTCATCATGACCGCCATCTCGCTCATCAACCTGGCTGCCAGCGCCCTGCTGCCGCCCAGCGCATGGTGGGCTTTTGTGCCCATCGCCATTTTTTCCTTTGGCTGGGCGCTCATGACGCCCGCTGTCACCTTGCTGGCGCTGGATGTCGTTCCTTCCCGCCGGGGCATGGCCTCTTCCTTGCAGGCGGCCTTCAGCTCCGCCGTCAATGGGCTGGTGGCAGGCGTTGTCGCGCCGCTGGTCATGCACTCGGCCATGACCCTGGCGCTGGCCTCTTTCTCCTTCCTCCTCGTTGGCTTGGCCGCGTGGCAGCTCTTGCGCTGGCGCTGGCCTGAAACGGGCCGTGTCAGCTAGCAGCGCTGCGAACCCGCCCGCAGCCTGCTCATGGGCGTGTCTTCATAGGTGTGAAGCCGGGTCGCAAATATGGCGCAGGGCCGTTTATGGTTTGCGCCTTGCTCCCTCTCATTACCGCCAGGCAATTGGATCGTCAAAAAAACAGTGCCGCTCATTTGGCGTGATGAAAAAGAAGGTTTCAGGCCATCGTGAAATGGATCGCTATTTCAATCGGGAATGGATGGGTTGATTGCCCCAAAAAGAGAATATCAGTCCCCTGTGGCTTATCAATATCCGGCTCCTAGAGTGAAACAGCATGATTTCTTCCGCCGGTTCTGAAAATGGTCCAGGCGCCAGACCGGGTGAAATAAGCATTTGAAAAATCCACCTGTTTCCAAGCAGAGCGCATATCGGCGCGCATGACATTTGCCTTTGAAACGGCCTCTACAATGCCCGGTCGCTTTTCGCAGGTTTTGAAGAAGGAGACATCTGCCATGAATGAAACCGTCTGGCCCTTGCTGGCTATTGCCGTGGGGGCTTATTTGCTGGGGTCGCTCAGCTTTGCCGTCATCGTCAGCCGCGCAATGGGACTGGCGGACCCGCGCAGCTATGGCAGCGGCAATCCGGGGGCGACAAACGTGCTGCGCTCCGGTTCCAAAAAGGCGGCGGCGGCCACGTTGCTGCTGGATGCTTTCAAGGGCTGGCTGCCTGTGGCGTTGCTGGGGTGGTTTGGCGCGGGCTTGCCGCCTGCTGCTGCAGCCGTGGCGGGGTTGGCGGCGTTTCTGGGGCATCTGTATCCGGTGTTTTTCGGCTTCAAAGGCGGCAAGGGGGTGGCGACGGCTGCGGGAGTGATTCTGGGCTGGCAGCCGCTGCTGGGCCTGGCGGTGGTGATGGTCTGGGTGAGCGTGGCGCTGGTTTCGCGCTATTCCTCGCTCGCGGCGCTGACGGCTGCCGTGCTGGCGCCCGCCCTGTATCTGGCGGGCAATGGCTGGCTGTGGCAAGCCAACGCGGCGGTGTTGATGGCGCTGTCGCTGATGGGGCTGCTGCTGCTGTGGCGGCACCGCGAAAACATGCGCCGCCTGCTGGCGGGCACGGAATCGAAGATCGGGAGCAAGAAGAAATGAATGCCCGCCGCCGCGCCGCGCTGGCGCTGCTGGCAAGCTGCGCCGTGGGCTTGGCAGGCCCGGCGCTGGCAGCAGGCAGCGCGGAAACGGCGGCCCCTGCGCACGCCCTGAAGCTGGTGCGGGCCGCCCGCGCGCAAATTGGCGTGACCACGCACTATGACGGCGCTTACCGCCGCATCCGCTACCCGATGGGCGATGTGCCTGCGCAAGCGGGCGTGTGCACGGACGTGGTGGTGCGCGCCTGGCGCGCGCAGGGCGTGGATTTGCAGCAGCTCGTGCACGAAGACATGCGCCGCGCCTGGCCCGCCTACCCGAAGCTGTGGGGGCTGAAGCGCCCCGATACGAACATTGACCACCGGCGTGTGCCCAATCTGGCCGTGTTTTTCCGGCGGCGGGGCCAGTCGCTGCCCGCCAGCCGCCAGCCGGGGGATTACCGGCCCGGCGACATGGTGACCTGGATGCTGCCAGGCAACCTGCCGCATATCGGCATCATTTCCGACCGCAAAAGCGCCAGCGGCACGCCGCTGGTCATTCATAACGTGGGCGCAGGCACGCAGGAAGAAGATGCGCTGCTGCGCTGGCCGGTGACGGGGCATTACCGCTACCGGCCATGAGCCGGGCGCCCGTCCTGGGAAACAGGAAAAAAAGCGGCGGAAAACGGAGCGCGCACCCCTGAAAAAAGGAGCAAATTCAAAGGGGCAAAAAACGGGCCTTGCGCCCGTTTCACTAAGACCCCATGCTATGAATAAAAGAGCGAAAACAGGCGTTTTCTCTCGTCTGTTTTCGCCTGCCGCGTTCAGTAGCAAATGCTGTTGTTGCTGCTCATGCGGATGATGTTGGCCATGGACACGCCGGGCGTGAGGATGGGCTTGAGCCGCTCGCGCGTGCGGATGTCGTAGGGAATGATCTGCGGATAGCCCTCGTCGATGGTGATGAGCGCGGTTTTGCTGTCGCCCGTGACCCAGACGTTGGTGACTTCGGCCACGAAGCGGAAGACTTTGCGGTCTGCCGGGTCTTTGAGGGACTGGAACATGATGCCCTTGTCGCCAGCGAGCACCCAGGTGCTTTCCAGCCAGCCGCTGCGAATGAAGCGGGGCGAAAAATCCACGGTGAAGCGTTCGGGCTTGTCGCTGCCGCTTTCGAGGTCAAAGTGGGCCATCTGGCCTTCTTTGTTGCCGAAAATGACATTCTTGGTATAGAAGTCGATATACGGCATGAGCATGGGCTTGTAGGTGTTCGTGGTGGTGCGCATGGAGCCGGTGCTCAGCAGCTTGTCGCTTTCGGGAAAGTAGACCAGCCCTTCGTTGCCGTCTTCCGTGGTCATGGTCAGCAGATAGTCTTCGGGGCTGGCAATGCCCACGTCAAAACCGCGATTGGTTTTGATGCGGCCCGAGAAATCAATTTCATCCCATTTGGATTTGGCGCTGTCTTTTCCGTATTTATGGAAAATGCGCGGCTTTTCTTCATCCAGCACCCAGAACGACTGGCTGAACGAGCTGAACAGCAGAAAATAAAAGGAATCCAGGACGGTTTTCCGGTTGGGCGAATCAAACTTGCGGTCAAAGACCTTGAGCGTGAATTCGTCGTAGTCAATCATGCCCACGCAGTCGCGCATGCCCAGGGCCACCAGCTTGGATTGCGGCACAAAAAAGATTTGATAAACCGGCGCAGGCAATTTCATGCGCGTGGTTTCGCGCGTTTTCAGGTTGAAAAAGCAAATTTGCGTGGCTTCGGGCGATGCAACGGCCATCATGGCGTCGTCGCGCGCCATTTCAAAAACGTGGGGGCGAATGCCGAAATCCAGCGATTCAACGTGCTTGCCCGAGATGAGGTCAATCACGCTGATGAAGTTGCTCATCTTGTCGGCAACGAAAACATAACGCGTGGGTTCATAAAGCGATGGGGCCGCAGGAGCGGCTGGCGTGGCGCTGGCCCATGCGCCTGCATGCGCCAGGGCCATGCTGCTGGCTGCCGAGAGAACGAAATCGCGTCTTTTCATGGGGCTTTCTCCTGCAAAAAAATGGCGGCATTGCAGCCGCCATTGCTTAAATGCTGATTCGTCTCAGAACCTGTGCCAAGTCCGTTCGTGTGTGTGAAAAACGTGGACCCGGGCGGTATGCGAACAGGTTTTCAAGAACGATCAGTGCTTGCCATGACCGCCGCCGTGGGCGTCATTGGCGCTGTTGGGGTCGATGCCGGCGTCTTTCATCACGTCTTGCACCGACTTGACCACGGCTTCGCAAGAGGCCTTGGTGTTGTCGCTGAAATAAAGCGTCATGGTGTGCTTGCTGCCGATTTCGGGCTTTTTCGCCACGTCAAACAGCATGACGTGATCGCCGCCTTTTTTGAACACGCGCTCGCCAGCGTTGATCTTGACGTCGGTCATTTGCGTCATGGTCATGACGCCATCTTTCATGACCATGCTGTGCAATTCAATGCGCTGGGAAACGCTGGGCACTTCGGCCTTGACCACGTCCACGGCCGGGCCGGTGTGGACGATGCGCGCGAACGCGCCCGTCATGTCTTTGCCGGGCAGCACTTCCTGAATGGCGCAGTCTTTCAGCTCGGTGTGCGAGGCGTCTGCGGCTTGCGCTTGCACGGCCAGCAGGGCGGCGGCCACAGCGACGGCGTATTTGATTTTCATTGGATGCTCCTTTCAGTGGTGAGTTGAAAAAAAACGGAGATCGCCAGAGGCAACGGATTTACCAATTGCCCCCGGCCGGTGCGGTGTTTATTGGCTTGCAGCAGCGCATTGGGCGTATTCGGCCAGTGCGTCGGTCTTGTCAATCATGCCGCTCTTGGCTGCGGCCATCTTGCCGTTTACAAACAGGCCGGTGAAGGGCAGGCCGGGCGCGCCCAGGCGCTGAAGCACGTCACTGCCTTGTGTGCGGGTTTGCGGCAGATTTTTCAGGCCCATCTTGGCAAACAGGGTGGCGATGTCAGGCTCTTTGTCGCCCAGATTCAGGGTTTGAACCTTCATGGCCTTCTGGCTGGCGGCCAGTTTGTCGAGCAGGGGCAATTCCGTGCGGCAGGGCGCGCACCACAGCGCCCAGAGATTGAGGAGAACGACTTTGTCTGCCGGCGCGTCAGCCATCACGTCTTTCAGCGCCACGGCTTGCTTGGCGGCCTCGAAGCCGGCGGGCAGGGCGCAGGCTGCTTTGCCATTTGCGGCGGCGGGCGCAGCTGTTTGCGGCGTGTCCTGTTTGTCGCTTTCAGGCGCGGCGGCTTTGGGAGCAGCGCCGCCTTTGCCATCGCCCAGCACCTTGTCCAGCGCTTCGGTCAAGCCTTTGGCGCCAATCTGGTAGTCAAACACGTCCATCAGCTTGCGATCAGGGTCGATGAGGTAGATCAGGGCGCTGTGATAGACGGTGTAGCTCATGCCCGGCTTCGGGTTGTCCACTTTCTTGCCGTCCATGCGGTAACCGAAGGTGGCGCCCAGCTGATCCGCCAAAGCCTGGATGTTTTTCATCTCGCCCGTCAGGCCGACGATGCGCTCGTCAAAAAAGCGGGTGTAGGTGTTGAGGCGCTCTACGTCGTCATTCACCGGATCGATGGTGACGAAGATGGGCTGGATGGCGTCCGGGTTTTTGAGGGCCTTCATGACCAGGCCATATTCATACAGCGTGGTCGGGCAAATGTCCGGACAGGAGGTGTAGCCAATGGCCAAAAGCAGGTATTTGCCCGGGTAGCTCTTTTGCGTGACAGGCCCGTTTGCGTCCCGGAGATCAAACGTGATGTCGCGCGCCTGGGCGGCGCCGGCCCACAGTCCGAATATGCAAAGGCAAACTGCCATCCACTTCCTGAGCATGTTCATCACTGTGTCTCCTTGCCTGAATGACTGCTGGCCAAGCAGCCGTGAAATTTCTGGTTTCCGGTTGCCTGAAGAAACAGCCCGCCCCGGAAAAAGCGGGCTGCTGGAAAGGAACTGTTTTTGGCGGAGCCGCCAGACTCCGCCCTGGCAGATGGCCGCAATATAGCTCGCGGCCATCCGTCATGCCGCCTTATTCCTTGTAGGCGCGCGGAGCAACGAGCTGCTCCATCAGGTTGTTGTCCCACTTGCCATCAACCTTCACGTGAGCCAGGGCGCCCAGGTTCACGGATTCGATCAGGTTGTGGTTCAGGTACACATACACGCCAGGCTGGTGGAAGGTGTACATGGCCGCGCCGGTGGAGCCGGCTGCAATGGCCCAAGTTTCCAGGTTTTGAGCGGGTGGATCAGCCAGATTGCCGCGTTCCCACACATAGTCGCCGTGACCGCCGATCAGGTGAGGATACGAAAAGCGGTTGGCCTGCGAGTGGTAGAACATGACGGTTTCGCCCACTTTGGCGGTCATGGCTTTTTCGCCCGTGTAGGCGTATTTGCGGTCGCCAAACACGATATGGCTGGGAATCAGCTTGTCCATGACTTCCTTGTCTTCGGCCATGGATTCGGCAGCGGTGGCAAAGCGTTTGAAATTGCCTTTTTCATCCCTGGGCAGGTAGAAGTCCTGCTCGCCAATGTAATAGGCCTTGTCGTACGTGATGGATTTGCCGTTCTTGTCTTTCAGGCCGCCTTTGGGCAGCACGGTGATGGCGCCGTTCATGCCATGCACCACGTGCCAGGGAATCATGGGGCCGCCAGGAGCGCAGTGGTACACGAAGGTGCCGGGCTTGGAGGCCTTCCAGCGCACCACCACTTCCTGGCCGGGCTGCACGTGGGTCAGCTCGCCAGCGCCCAGAGCGCCGGTGGAAGCGTGGAAGTCAATGTTGTGAACCAGCTGGTTCTTGGCCATGTTCTTGAGCGTCAGCTCAACATAGTCGCCTTCGTGCACGATGATCATCGGGCCGGGCACGGTGCCATTGAAAGCAAAAGCCCACATGAACACGCCAGGCTCAACTTCAATTTCTTTTTCCTCAATCGTCATTTCCACCTGCACCACGCGCGGGGCGGCGGGCGATTTGAGGGAGTGTTCAGGCACGTTCGGTGGAGCGACCAGCGTTTGCTTGACGCGCTGGAGCTTGTCGATGCTGGGAGAAGCCTTGATGACTTCATAGCCAGGCAGGCCGCCCGTGGTGGACACAACGGGATCAGCGGCAAAGGCGGATGTGCCCATCAGGCATGCGCCAATGGCCGAGCAAAGCAGTGATTTGCGGATGGTGGTTGCTTTCATGGTCGAAGACCCTCTCTTTCGTTGCAGAAACCGCTGTTTAGCAAGTGGCCAGACCCCCGCCAGCCACCCAAAAACATTGGTGGAAGAATGGTAATCAAAGCCGTGGCATGGGTTCTTCTGCGAAATTGATTCAGGTTAATTTATTCATGTGTAACCGCATGATGCGGGGTGCATCAAAGAAAAAAGCCCCGCCAGCTTCTGGCGGGGCTTTTGGCAACGGACGGTTTACAGGCCACCCGTCTTCTGCTTTTACTTACCGTGAAAGACTGTTGTGACGGCTATCGAAAGGTGCGAGGAAGGAGTCGTTCTGTTGCCAGCTTGCAGGGCCGCTGTCATTGCGGATATTGCGCTTGCGATCCAGCGCCTTGTGTAGCTGCTGGCGCGCCTGTTGCAGGCGTGCCAAGTCTGACGCAGTGCTGTCGTGGATGCCAAGAAAGCGCGAACGCAGAGTCTCAGCTGGCGGCAATGCTGCGCCTGGCGAAAGCAGAAAGTAGGCAATGCCGCATTGCGACAGCAACTGGTGCTTGAGATTGCTATGGGCTGCTGAAACGCCGCTAGGGCCCGCCACGTCCACACAGCCCAGCACGCGGCCTTCGTCACTGCAAATCGTGAAAGTGCAGTACAGACTGTTGAGCATCTCGAACCAGTCGCGCGCCTCTTCGCCCCGGCGTGGCACTGTAAAGCGGGTGATAGGCATCTTCACCATGATCATGCTTTCAGGAAAGATGTGCGCCAATTGCAGCCATACGCTGCGCTCCAGCGTGTTGAGCACGGGGCGAGCACTCAACGGCCACTGCTCAGGAGGCACGCGCAGCTTGCGCGCGGCATGGGCATGATGTTGCGCCTTGCCTTCATCCGATCGCCACAGCAGCCAGAAAGCGGCAACTGCAGCCAGCACAACCGCCAGCAGCACCAGCCAGAAAAACCAATGTTCAAACAGATTCATATCGCGCGATGCCTTGAATGTACGTAAGCGCAAACTCCATCATCATTGTTCGATTGTTCGTAACTTCCCATATTTTATTTGTCATGGCAACTCACTGTGTTTGCCTTGCTTCAGAGCTTCTGATTTTCGGGCAGTCTCATCATTTGCGCTGGCTTGGGACCGCTTCTGAAGGCGAGGTCATCCACAATTGCGTCAAACCAATGCAATAGTCATCAAGATACAACAGAATTCAACAAGATGTGAGACGTCGCTTGATGTCAGCAGCTTGTTGCAGAAAAGCGTAGAGACCGACGGCGCAGGCGTTGCAGACACAGTCAATAAACAGAAGCTTCATGCTGCTCCAAATGCCGGGAGCGCTTTTAAAAACAGAAGCAAATACAGGGTGCCCAAAATGACCCTGAGCGCAATTTCCACTAGGACGTATTGCTATCGATAAAGGAGCTAAAAAGTCCAGCCTACGAGCAGACTTTGAGTGCCTATCCACAGCTCATGCGTGAATGCGAAAGTGCGGATTCGCAGTCTTCTGGGGGGCGGCCTTGGGCGCCGCGAATCCTCGCTGGGTCTCAAGCAGGCTGCAAGGCTGTCTGCAATCTGCACCTTGCGGCCATCCCAGCCCGCTGTCCATCAAGGCCAGACTTTGAACAGGCTCTCAGAACAGCGCCTTGCTGAGCCAATAACCCAGCGCGGCCACGAAGGCGCTGGCCGGAATGGTGAGCACCCAAGCCCAGATGATGTTGCCTGCCACGCCCCAGCGCACGGCGGAGGCGCGCTGCGCGGAGCCTACGCCGACGATGGCGCCGGTGATGGTGTGCGTGGTGGACACGGGCACGCCCAGCGCGGTGGCGAAAAACAGCGTGAGCGCGCCGCCCGTTTCGGCGCAAAAGCCGCCCACGGGCTTGAGCTTGGTGATCTTCTGCCCCATCGTCTTGACGATGCGCCAGCCGCCAAACATGGTGCCTGCCGCAATGGCTGCGTAGCAGCAAATCACCACCCAGGCGGGCGGCGCATCGGCTCCTGCTGCGCTGTAGCCGGTGGCCATGAGCAGCATCCAGATGATGCCGATGGTTTTTTGCGCGTCGTTGCCGCCGTGGCCCAGGCTGTAGGCCCCGGCGGAGAGCAGTTGCAGGCGGCGGAACCACCGGTCCACTTTTTTGGGGCGCATGCGGCGAAACAGCCACGCCACCAGCACCAGCGTGAGCGAGCCGAGCACGAAGCCCAGAAGCGGCGAGATGAAGATGAACGCCACCGTTTTGAGAATGCCGCCGGCCAGCAGCACGCCCGCGCCCGCCTTGGCCGTGGCCGCGCCGACGATGCCGCCGATGAGCGCGTGCGAGGAGCTGCTGGGGATGCCGTAGTACCAGGTGATGAGGTTCCAGGCCACGGCGCCCGTGAGCGCGCCAGCGACCACATGCGCGTCCACCACGCCGGGCTGCACGATGCCCTTGCCCACGGTGGCGGCCACGGATAGGTGAAAGATGGCCACGGCCAGCAGGTTGAAGCAGGCGGCAAAAACCACGGCCTGCGTGGGGCGCAGCACGCCCGTGGAGACGACGGTGGCGATGGAGTTGGCCGCGTCGTGAAAGCCGTTCATGAAGTCAAACGCGATGGCCAGCGCCACCAGCATGACGACGGCCCACAGGGCCACTTGGGCGGTTTCCATGGATTTGGGGCCTTGGTCGCGGGTCAGGAGTTTTCGAGGATGACGCCTTCGATCTGGTTGGCCACGTCTTCGCACTTGTCGGTGACGGTTTCCAGCAGCTCGTAAAGGGCCTTGAGCTTGATCAGCTCGCGCACGTCAGGCTCTTGCCGAAAAAGCTTGCTCATGGCCTCGCGCAGCAGGCGGTCGCCCTCGGACTCCAGGCGGTCAATTTCTTCGCAGAACTTCAGCGCCGCATCGGCCGCCGCCTGCTCGGCCACGCGCGGCAGCAGGGCGACCGCGTCGCGCACGCGCTCGCAGCATTGCATGCACAAGGCGGTGAGCTGGGCCACTTCGGGCGTCATGTGCTGCACGTCATACAGCGTCATGGCTTCGGCGCAGTCTTGCAGCAAGTCGGCCACGTCGTCCATCTGATTGATGAGGGCGTGGATCTGCTCGCGGTCGATGGGCGTGATGAAAGTGGTGTGAACCAGGCGCGTGACTTCGTGCGTGACACGGTCGGCGGCGCGCTCGGCCCCGTCCACCTCGCGGGTGTGCTGCTGGCGCATCGCCGCATCGCCGTAGTGCTCCACCAGCCTGCCAAACGCCTGGGCCGCCTCGACCACGTGCTCAGCGTGCCGGTTGAACAGTTCAAAAAAATTGCCCTCCTTGGGCATCAGTTTGCTGAACAGCATGAAGTGAACCTTGTTGCGTTGGGTGGCGCTTGATGGCGCTCGAATAACCGGGGCAAACAAGTTTACTTGCGCCCGGCCGTGGGCCGCCCTGATCGCGGCGGAGCGGAGCTGGTGCACGGCTCGCCGTCAGACTCAAAAACAAGAGCGAATTTCAAGGGATAGAAAACGGGTTCCGCGCAGTTTCCACTAAGACCTCATGCTATGGCTTTGCGTGCAGCAGGGTTTGGCGAAGGCGTTGAAGCATTGGGCTGTCCCGCTCAGCCTCAAGGGCCGCAATTGCTATCCATTTTTCTGCATCTTCTCCTAAATCTATAGCAAGGTTTCCAGCAATTACGGGGCTTAGATGCCCTTTCCTTTTTGCGTCGGTGAAAACGCTTGGAGTGGTGTTCAGGCGACGGCTCCAGTCGGAGGCGGAACGGCGCGATAAAGCGTGTTTCAGCAGATCCACGGTTTTTTGCATCACATTTCTTTCTGGTTGTCAATGGTTTTTTTATTTTACGCATAGTGCGAACTTTTGTTTACGTGCGGCGCGTAAATCGTTAGATTTCGTGCCGTGCGTAAACAAAACACCCTCACCCCCCGCCGCCCGCTCCTGAAGCGTCTTTACGTGCTGGAGCGTCAGCTTGACTTGTTTGGTTTTGCGCCGTGGGAGCGAGACGCTCTCATGGGGCGGGACTTCTCACGTGGAGAACGCAGGGGGAAAGCGGCAAGCGGCGCGGCCGCTGCTGGGGGCTTGCACACGGCGGCGGCCGCGCCGCTTGCGGCGGCCCCGGTGGTAAACACGGGAAACACGGGGAGAACCTACAAATGACGAGACCGTCCAAGTCGTGCCTTGTCATTGAAGGCAAGCAAGTCAAGTTGAGGCTTCAGGCGGAAAAAAGCGAAGGGGTGGGCGTCGTGCATGTTGACTGGCTGCGTTTTACCGCAGACATGCGCTACGCAGACGAAGGAGGCGTAGACAAACTTTTCCCCCTGCCCGGGTACTTCGACGGCAACTACTGGGAAGTCAAAGAGAAGGAGCGTAACTTCGCTTTGCAAAAACTGCGCGAAAGCGAAGTTTTTGACCCGGCCTGTCAGGCCCTTGAACTTGCCGAAAGCGTGGCCCGCGCGCTCGGCGAAGGGTTTGAGGTAGACACCCAAATCGGCAAGGGATACGACTTTTACGCGCATCGCTGGCAGATCACGTTGGAGGACAAGGAAGTCGGCTGGGTCGGCTTCGGCGCAAGCGGAGACAGTCCCAATCAAAAACGGCAAGCGCAAACCCTGCACGTCAATTTATATGGCGCAGCCTGCACATACGCCAAAAGTGGATGGCGGCAAGAAATCAGATCATTGATTGACCGGATAAATGCCCGCATCACCCGCATCGACCTCGCCCTGGACTGGTTCGATGGCTACGAAGGGGGCATTGAATCAGTTCGGGACGACTACACGGCGGGACACTGTGACGTAGGCGGCAAGCGACCCAAGTGCAGTTTTGCCGGCGACTGGTGCAACGGCAACTCTCGAAGCTTCTACATCGGGAGTAAGGAAGCCGGGAAACAAACCAACGTTTATGAAAAAGGTCATCAACTATTTGGCCCCGAAAGCGGGGACGAATGGTTGAGATTCGAACTGCGCTACGGAAACAAGCTGCGCTACATCCCCTCGGAAGTTCTCACTGACCCCGACAGCTATTTTGCTGGAGCGAGCGACTGGCATGCCAGCGTCTTGCGCAAGCAAAAAAGCCTGCAACACCCCAAACCTATCAAATGCGAGCAGCGGCTCGGAGAAGAAACAGTTGATGCAGCGGTTAGCCGCAAACTCAAATGGTTCGAAACCGTAGCCGCGCCCACATTCAAGGTCATTTTCCGTTATTTGCCAAATGAAAAGCTCTTGCAGCTATTCATGGACAAAAAACGCCCCGCCTCACTATTTGGCTTTTCCGAAAGACAAATAGAGAGCGCATTCAAACGCATCTACGGCTTACCGGTTGGGGAACCCTGCCCACTCCCTGCATAACCGTCTTCATGGGCATTTTCAAGGAAACACACCATGCAATTCAACCAAGAAATCATCGTCCACGGCATCAAGGAAAGCAAAGGCAGCATTGAAGGCCGCGCCTACGACAGCACCGTTTTTCACGTAGAGGCCGATTTGAAGGCAAACGCCTCCGGGCGGGCAGTCGGCAAATCGACCACGCCCATGAATTGCGGGACATCAGAAGAATTTGCCAAATGGATGCATTTGGAAAAGCATTTTCCGATTCGCGCGATTGGATCTTTCGAGATCCAATCCAATGGCAAGGGCGAAACATCATTGCAGCTGCTGGCCATACGCCCCATTGAAAAAGCTGCTGCTGCTCCGGCCAAATGACAAGGCTGATTGTCCAATCACTGGAAACCGGCCGGTTTCTGTGCCCGTCTTTGGAAGACGGGCAACCGGTCTGGGAAACCTCGCTGATGAAAGCCGGTGGCGGGGTAGTGCGGGATAGGGAACGGGCAATGCAATTGGCCGTTGACTATGCCGAAATCGGAGAGCCGATCCAGATCATTGATCTGGATCGACTCGGGACGGCAAACGACTATGACATTTCATAGCGAGATCAGGCCCATTGCCTCGCGTGCGGGGCAATGAGCCGCAATTTCGCGGCATTTTTACAAGGACTTTTTTATGACACTCAAACTCACTGCACGCAAAACCGGGGCAGCAATCGGCACCGGGCTGATGGTAATCGGCACGGCGGCCAATGCCGCGCTACCGACGGAATTGACCGGAGCAATCACGGATATGGGCGTTGACCTTAAGACAGCGGGCGTAGCCGTGATTGTGGCGATGGCTGCTTTCTGGGCTATCAAGGTTGTTGGTTCCAAGCTCGGTCTCTGGGCGCGTGGTTAATGCAGGCGGGCATGACTGCTCTGTATAGAGGGATTTGCTACCCCGAAGCGGATGCCGCGAAACAGGCGGCATGCTCGGCTGCATCAACCATCTGGGGGGACAAAGACGCGGTTTACAGCGTTGAATGCGCCTCCCAGACATTTGGCGGCTCTGACATGACGCTTTGCAAAAGAGTCAATGGCGGGGCCTGCCAAATGCTCACCCAGCCCTATCCCACTTTTCCCGAATGCAGCCATTCAGGCGGATATGACATGGCTGCGCAATGGTTTTATCTGGTTCTTCCTTTGTTCATATTCGTTTTTTACATCAGGCGCTTGATGAATATTTTCGGAGAGAATGAATAATGATAGTGCCTGAATCTTTTTTATGGTGTATTGTTTTTCATAATGTGCTGATAGTGATAGCCATGTTTTGGGGTCTTTCAAACCTTTCAAAAGAAGAATAATATGTCTTATTCAGAATATCAATTCATTCAGACATTTATTTTTGCCCTTGTTATGTTTGCATTGGCTTGGGGTTTGTTCAAGTGAAAAACTTGTTTGTATTATTGTTTTTGTTGGTTCATTCGACTTTATTTGCAGCAGAGCCTACGTCTTATTATTATTCTGATGGAATGTACTTTTCATCAGCATTTGAAGCATGTTCATCTTGGGTTGCCAAATATAAAAAATGGACTTTTGTAAGAATTGACAAGGGTCCGGGCAATAATCATTATTGTATCGGAATACGTTTGGATGATAATTTAAAAAAGCCCATGCTTTTTAATATAGTTTCCGAAATGCAACTATGTGACGATAAAGGGTCGAAACCTATTAACGGTCAGTGCCCGGAAAAATGTCCAGACGGATCAATAAAACAGCCGGGCAAAGAGTGCCAAAAAAAGTGTCCGTCGAAAGACACAATCGGCCCTCAATATCCATATGAAACGCCAGTCGGTTACAGATGCGAAGGTGGCTGCATTGTTGAAGTCTCGCGTGCGGTGGTCGAAACGCCTGGTTTGCCCGAGATTGGTGTTTCACCAAGCAGGACACGGCAGGGCTATTACACAGGTGGCACTTGTGAAAAGCCTGATCCATCTCCTACTCCTGACCCGAAACCCGGTGACGGCGGCGGTGACGGTGGCGGCAACGGCGGTGGTGACGGTGGCGGCAACGGTGGCGGCAACGGCGGTGGTGACGGTGGCGGCAACGGCGGCGGCAACGGCGGCGGCAACGGCGGCGGCAACGGCGGCGGTGACGGTGGAGGCAACGGCGGTGGTGACGGTGGCGGCAACGGCGGCGGCAACGGCGGCGGCAACGGCGGCGGCAACGGCGGCGGTGACGGTGGCGGCAACGGCGGCGGTGACGGTGGCGGTAACGGCGGCGGCAACGGCGGCGGCAACGGCGGCGGCAACGGCGGCGGCAACGGCGGCGGCAACGGTGGCGGTAACGGCGGCGGCAACGGCAACGGCGGCGGCAACGGCGGCGGCAACGGCGGCGGCAACGGCAACGGCAAACCGGGTGGTCAGCCGGGCGGTGATGGAGACGGAGAGGGGAGTGACTTCTGCAAGAAGTACCCGAACACGCTTGCTTGCATGCAACCCGGTGAAGCCCCGGCGGAGGACGGGATTAACCGGGTGGACAAAACATTTTCGCTGGTACCTGAAAACGTCCTTGGAAACGATGCATCGTGTCCAAGGGATCCCACATTTACCATTAACGGCAAGAGCATCACTTTGGAAGTCATGACAAAGGGATGCGAGATCATTCGCAAATACATTCGTCCTATTATCATCCTGCTGGCGTCGTTTTTCGCGCTCAATATTGCGGCAGGAATATTGAGAGAGTAAAAAACGATGGCATTACCTGCATTAGCCCCTTTTCTCATTGGCCTTGTCGGCTCCATCGTCGGGCGGGTCTTGGTGTCGTTGGGCATGTCCGTTTTGACGATAAAAGGCGTCGATACCGTAATCGGCCAGATGAAGCAGGCAGTCGTCAGGGCGACCAACGCCCTGCCGGGTGACATGCTCAATTTGTTTCTGATTGCCGGTGGGGGTGTCGCAATTAACCTCATATTTGCAGCCATCACTTTCAGACTCACCTACTGGTCAGTCACGAAAGTGGTCAGGATCGCCGGAGTGCGGGCATGATCACGCTGATAACGGGCGCGCCTGGCAGCGGCAAAACGCTGTTTTGCATCGACAAGCTGTTGCAGCCTTTGGTTGGAACGACAGTGACGGGCGAAGGCGAAAACGGCGAGCCGGTGCAATACAGTCGTGGCATTTACACCAACATTAACGGCTTGTTGCTCGAGCATGAAATGATCGATCGGGACTGGTTGGAACACCTGCCCGAAAACAAGAAGACCGGGGCCGTAGTCGTCTTCGACGAAGTGCAACGAGTCTGGCCCAACAGGCCCAATGGCAGCAAGAAACCGGCTGCGGTGGAGTATCTCGAAACACACCGGCACGACGGCATAGACGTTGTGCTGCTCACCCAGAACCCCCAGTTACTCGATCCAGCCGTCCGGGCCTTGGTCGGTCGGCATCTGCACATGCGCCGACTCGGAGCCATGAATGCGGCTATGGTCTACGAGTGGGACGCAACATCAAACGCGCTCAACTACAAAAACGCTTTCAAGAAAACCCTGTACCGGTATAGCCGGAAAGTCTTCAAACTCTACCAATCATCCAAGCTTCACACGAAACAAAGCAGAAGCCTGCCCTCTGCGGTCTATGTGCTTTTCATCTCGGCTATTTTGGCTGCTTATTACTGGCATACTTTTTATCAGTCCGTACGGCAAAAAGCTGGCTCGGAAACCGTTGCAGCGCAGACTGCGAAGCAGACGGGCCAGACGGCTGCGCCTGCTACTGTGCAAACAGTAGCAGGGCCAGGCTCGCAGCCGGTCACGGCTGAAGAGTACCGGGCCAGCTTTGTGCCAAGGATGGACGGCCTCCCCCATACGGCTCCCCGATACGACGAAATCACCCGCCCAGTGCAGGCCCCGGTCCCGGCGGCCTGTATCAAGTCGGAGAGCCGTGGTTGTGAGTGTTTCTCGCAACAAGGCACCCGGCTACATGTTCCTGAGATTACCTGCCTGAATTTCGTTCAAAATGGACTTTTTATAGATTTTCAGCAACCTGAATCAAAGACCGCACGCGAGACTTCAACAATGCAGCCACCTTCGCATCTGTAACCGACTGGCGTTTCATATGGATATTGAGGGCCGATTGTGTCTTTCGACGGACACTTTTTTTGGCACTCTTTGCCCGGCTGTTTTATTGATCCGTCTGGACATTTTTCCGGGCACTGACCGTTAATAGGTTTCGACCCTTTATCGTCACATAGTTGCATTTCGGAAACTATATTAAAAAGCATGGGCTTTTTTAAATTATCATCCAAACGTATTCCGATACAATAATGATTATTGCCCGGACCCTTGTCAATTCTTACAAAAGTCCATTTTTTATATTTGGCAACCCAAGATGAACATGCTTCAAATGCTGATGAAAAGTACATTCCATCAGAATAATAATAAGACGTAGGCTCTGCTGCAAATAAAGTCGAATGAACCAACAAAAACAATAATACAAACAAGTTTTTCACTTGAACAAACCCCAAGCCAATGCAAACATAACAAGGGCAAAAATAAATGTCTGAATGAATTGATATTCTGAATAAGACATATTATTCTTCTTTTGAAAGGTTTGAAAGACCCCAAAACATGGCTATCACTATCAGCACATTATGAAAAACAATACACCATAAAAAAGATTCAGGCACTATCATTATTCATTCTCTCCGAAAATATTCATCAAGCGCCTGATGTAAAAAACGAATATGAACAAAGGAAGAACCAGATAAAACCATTGCGCAGCCAAGCGGGGCCGCTTGAATGGCTGGAGACGGGAAAACAGGGGCCAACAAAAAACCGCCCGAAGGCGGCTTTTTTGTTGCTTGCGTGATGTAAATCACGAAAGCATTTTGACGATCGCAAGGGTAAGCCCTGTGGACGTGAAAATGGCCCCGACACACCATTTGATGATTTCGCTTTGCATTTTTGCCATTTCTCCACGGATATTTGCAGCTTCTGCTTTCACTTCTCCGCGAAGCTCTCCGATTTCCTTTCTGGCGTTTTCCACATCTCCACGGGTTGCCAGCTGCTGCGAGTGAAGCGAGTAGCGGCGGTCAATGGCCGCGTCAATGGACGACGCAACGGCCTTGGCCTTGTCGGCAGGCACATTGGCGGCGGTCAGAGCTTCGAAGATTGCCAGTTCCATTTGCATTTTTTCCTTTCAGTTTGACGGAGATTTTGCCCGCTTCTCCGGTTGGGGATGGCGCCGGGGCGCAGCCCTGGGGCCATCCCCATGAGGAGCAACAACTCAACAAAACGGCCAGCCTGTCAAGGGGCCGCGCGCAAGCCGCAGCCCGTAGCGAAGCGAAGGGACCGGGTGAGCACGGCGGCGAAGCCCTTGCCCTTGACAGGCTGGACGTTTTGTGGAACGGGCACACGGCGCTGAACGGAGCCATCATCAGAGGCGACTGAAGAAGCGGTGCTTTCCAGATTGGTTGCCTGGCTGAAAAAGGCGGCCACAAAAACCGGCCGGTTTTCAGCGATTGGGCAATTAGCCGTGTCATTTGGACGGAACAGCGGCAGCTTTTTCGATGGGGCGAATGGCCAACAGCTGCAATGATGTTTTGGCCTGGCCACGCAAGGGCCGCCAGTCTCTGATTTGGGCCGCGAAGCGGGGGAAAGCCCGCGCGAGGGGTGGGAAGCAAAAAGGGATTGCGGGGCTGGCTAGTCCAGCTGGCCGCCTGCCGTGCCAGTGCATCGCCAGCGCCAGAGCCAGCGCATCGCCAGAGCCAGCGCCAGCGCATCGCCAGTGCTAGCGCCAGCGCATCGCCAGTGCCAGCGCATCGCCAGTGCTGAAAGACACGGGACGATGACGCGGGACACGGGACGACGACGCGGGACGCGAGACACGGGACGACGACGCGGGACGCGGGACACGGGACGACGACGCGGGACACGGGACGCGGGACGACGACACGGGACACGGCAGGCGGCCAGCTGGACTAGCCAGCCCCTCTAGCCCTTTTTGCCAACAACACACAAATAGCAGAAGACGTATGAAATACGGATACGCCAGAGTCAGCACGATTGACCAAGACACCAGCCTGCAACTATCGGCCTTAAAGGCTGCCGCATGCGACCGAATCGTCCAAGAGCGGCGGTCTGCCGTGAAACAAAGACCGGCGCTTGACGCCCTTCTCCACGAAATCGGGCCGGGCGACCAGCTTGTGATCTACAAGCTGGATCGGCTGGCCCGAAGCCTCAACCACCTGCTACAAATTATTGAGCACCTACGCGGCAGGGGCGCGCAATTGAGAAGCCTCACTGAACCCATCGACTGTGGCACAGCTGCAGGGCGCATGTTCCTGCAGGTACTTGGAGCCGTAGCGGAGTTTGAACGAAGCCTGATCCGTGAGCGTTGTATGGCGGGCCAGCTTGAGGCACTCAAGCGGGGCCGCCAGATTGGCAGGCCGAGCAGGATACCCCTGCAAGATCGGAGCGAGATCGTCGAACTGATCGCAGCGGGGGTACCGCACAGGGTTGTAGCTGACGCCTACGGCATCAGTGCCAGCCGCGCATTGGCCCTTTACCACGAAGCAACTGGCCGCAAGCGCCGTAATTGGGGCCAGGTGCGCACGTTGTATTACGACAACATTACCCACACGCTTTGACGGGTTTTGCTACAAATTACGGAGCAAGGATTGCTCGAAATTTGAGCAAAAACGGGTGCGCGCAAAAGTATGGATATGGGAGCTAAACAACCGCAGCACGCTCCTGGCCTGTCCGCTCTTTCGCGTCCCCGCGGGGCGGCTTGCGAACGGGCGCTGCAAGCCGGCGGCTCACGCGCGCTCTTTTTCCGGGCCGCACGCGGGCGGCTGGCGCGCGCTCCAGCTCATGGACAGCAGCAGCGCCAGCAGGGCGCCGGGGCCGACGGTGGCGCCGATGGCGTGGAGCACGGGCACTTGCGACAGGCCCAGCACGCCAAAGCCGATGAGGGTGGAAACGTTGGCCAGCGCAAGCGAGGCGAGGGCGGCGGCGCTGCCGCCTTCGCTTTGCGCGCCGCTGATGTTCTGGTTGAAAAACAGCGCGTAGTTGGAGCCGACGGCCACAATGAGCAGCAGGCCAATGAGGTGCAGCAGCGTCAGCGGCGTGCCCGCCAGCGCGTGGGCGGCCATGACGAGCAGCACGGCGGCGGCCAGCGGCGGCAGCACGCGCAGCAGGGCGCGGGCGCTGCGCAGGGCGGCGGCCAGCACGGCCAGGATGGCCGCCGCGCCCAGGCTGGTAAAGAGCAGGGCCTCGTCCAGGTACTGGCCGAACAGGGCGGCGGTCTGGGCGTCAAGGTCCAGGAAAAAGGGCGCGTCCGCCGCTGTTTTTGCCGCCGCTTCTTCTGGCGCGCCCGCCAGCGCCTGGTCCACGGCGGCTTGCAGGCGGGCGATGCCTTCGGGCGCGAGCGTGTCCGGCAGGCGCAGGGGCAGCAGGGCGGCCCAGCCGCCTTCGCGCGGCAGCAGCAGGGTTTGCAAGGCGAAGTCAAAGCTGGCGCCTTGCAGGGCGCTGGCCGTCAGGGGCGGCTGCTGGCGGGCCTGCGCCACGTCTTGCACGAATGGCTCCAGGCGTTCGGGGCGGATGGGCAGGCCGCTGGTGGCCGCTTGCAGGCGCTGGCGCAAATCATCCGGCGCGGGCAGGGCGGCGCGGCGGGCGGCCTGGGCGGCGGCGCTGGGCAGAAAGCGCGCGGGGCTGTCGATGTGGAGGATGTCGCCGCGCTGCACCCAAGGGGCCAGCAGGCGCTCGGCGCGTTCGGCGGCGGCCAGCGCGCCGTCCGCCGTGGCGGCGGGGGCGATGACGAGAAAGCGCAGATCGGGCGCGCCCGCTTCGCCGCGCAGGCGTTCGTCGAGCTTTTGCAGCGCCAGCGGCGCGGGGTTGAGGCCCGACAGCCCCCGCGCCCAGAGCGCCGCCCCGTGGCTGATGACGATGAGCAGCGCCGCCGCCGCGCTGGCCGCCGCCGGCCAGCGCAGCGCCTGCGTGGCGCGGCGCAGTGCGGCCATGCGCGCGCCCAGCCAGGCGATGCTGCCAGGCGGCACGGGCGCGGCGGGCAGCGCGGGCAGCACGTAGCGCGTGACGGCGGCGGCGGTGAGCAGCCCGGCCACGGAATACACGCCCAGCTGCGCCAGCCCCGGAAAGCTGGAAAACGCCAGCGCGGCAAAGCCGCACACCGAGGTGAGCACGCCCAGCCGGATGGTGGGCCAGTAGCTGCGCAGCCAGCGGGCGCGCTGGCGGGCGGCTTCAGGATGGCCGCCCGCGCCGCTTTGCACCAGAAAGTAGATGCTGTAGTCGATGGTTTCGCCCATGAGCGTGGTGCCAAAGCCGATGGTGATGGCGTGCACGGTTTCAAAGCCCAGCGCCACGGCGGCGATGGCGGCGGCAATGCCCGTGGCCACGGGCAGCAGGCCAATGAGCACGTTGCGCAGCGAGCGGTAGAAGGCCAGCATCATGAAAAAGACGGTGAGCGTGCCCGCCAGCGAGAGGCGCCCGACTTCGCTGCGGATGGTGCGGCGCGCGTCCACGGAAAAAACGGGCGCGCCGGTCATGAGCAGCCGCACGCCGGAGGCCGGGGGCGCAGCGGCCTCGAAAGCCGCTTGCAGCCGTGCCAGCGCGCGCTCCTGCGCGTCGGTATCGGCGCCGGGGGCGGCGGTCAGGGCCGCCAGCAGGGCCAGGCTGCCGTCGCCGCTGGCCCACACGCCTTCGCTGCTGTTGGGAAGAGGGCCGCCGGCCATTTGACTGATGAGTGCGCTCATCTCGCCAGTCGGATCGCGCGGCAGCAGGGCCTTGAGCGCCAGCCCGGCGGAGCCGCCCAGCGCGGCGATGCTGCCTTGCAGGGCCGCGCGCAGCCCTTCGGGCGTGAAGCGTTCGGGCGTCACTTGCGGGCTGAGGGCGTAGCGCTGGGCGAGCAGCCAGGCTTCATCGCGCTCGCGGCTGGCGGCGTCGCCGTTGATGACGGCGGCAAAGGCATCGTCGGCGCGCAGCCGGGCGGCCAGATCGCGCGAGGCTTGGGCGCGCGCGGCGGGCGTGCCGCCTTGCAGGCCAATGAGCACCAGGCGCGAGAGCGCGCCGTCGCGTATCTGATCTACCAGCAGCTGCTGGCGCGCGCTGGGCCGGCTGGGCAAAAAGGCCGACATGTCGGTGCTGTAGCGCGCGCCGAGCATGACGGCCACGCACGCGGCGGCCAGCAGCAGCCAGGCGGCGAGGATGGCGGCGCGCTTCACTTGGCGGCGGATGGAGCGGGCGCGGCTGCGGAGGCGGCTTCAGCCGCAGCTGTGGGCGCGGGCCGGATTTCCATCAGCGAGCGGTCGCCGTCGGCCTGCTCCATCTCCACGCTTTGCACCACGCCGCGCGCGCCACGGATGGTGACCTTGCGCAGCCAGCGGCGGCGCATCTGCTCGTCCAGCGGGGTGAGGGCCAGCTGCCAGCTGCCCTCACTGCCCGCCAGCGCCAGCGCGTAGTGCGACTGCAAAAGCGCCTGGCTGCCCGCCAGCGCGCCGCGCAGGGCGGCCACCAGCGCCTCCACCTCGGGGTACTGCGGCAGGCGCAGCTCGCGGCGCTGGCCGCCTTGCATCAGCGTCAGGTTCTTGCCGTTGATGATCATCGACTCCGCCTCGGGCTGGAGCGTGTGCTTTTCCAGCCGGTCCGGCGGGCTGTAGAGCAGCTCGCCGGAGCTGACCACCGGCTCGTCCAGCAGCGCGATGGTCTTGGTCTCGGTGAACGTGGCGCGGCCTGTGGGATGGCGCGCCAGCAGCTGCATCAGGCGCGGCACGTCCCAGCCGGGCGCTGCGGCGGCCGCAGACGGAGCGGAGCTGCCAGCCAGCGCGGCGGGCAGCCAGCAGCAGGCGGCCAGCAGCGCGGCGGCGCTAGCCAGGCGGCAGGGGCGGGGAAGACGCATTCCAGAAGTCATAGAAGTTGAACCAGTTCCACGGCGCTTGCAGACAGTGCGCCTCCAGCAAGGCCACGTAGCGTTGCAGGGCCTGGTCAAGCGCCTGCGCGCGCGCGCCAGCGGGCGTATGCGAGAAATCGGCCATCGGCTCGAACGCCAAATGGTATTGGTTGCCGCCCAGATACATGCCCGCCATGAACACCACCGGCGCGCGCAGCAGCGCCGCCAGCCGCAGCGGCCCCTGCGGAAAAGCAGCCTTATCGCCCAGAAACGGCAGCAGGCGCGCCTTGCCATCGCCCTCTTGCAGCGTGCGGTCGGCCAAAAAGCCCACACAGCCGCCTGCGGCCATGTGCTCGTGCACGCGCAGCAGGGCATCGGGCTGGCCCAGGGCGATCACGCTTTCGGTCAGCTCGGGATTGATGGCCGCCAGCGTCTGCGTGACCATGCGCGCGTTATCCGGGTACATGAGCATGCGCACATCCAGCCCGTAGCGCCCGCCCAGCACGCGCAGCGCCTCGAAACTGCCAAAGTGCGCCCCCATGAAAACGATGCTGCGCCCCGCCTGCCGCAGGCCGATCACGTGCTCAATGCCGCTCAGGCGCACGTCAAACAGCTCATGCTGGCCGCGCAGCCAATACACGCGGTCATGCACCACCGAAGCAAAAGCCAGCACATGCCTGAAACCATCGCCCATGCGCGCAGGGCGGCCCAGCGCGCGGCGCAGAAAGTCGCGGCTGGCGCGCCGCGCCGCCGGGGCGAACAGCACGAAATACGCCGCAATGGGATAAAGGATGAGCCGGCTGACGCGCCGCCCCAGCCGCAAGGAAAGCCAGGTCATCAGCCGCAGCACCCACATGGAACTGCGCTCGGGCCGCTGCCGCCAGGCGCTGGCGGCGGACGGGGCGGCGCTGCCTGCTGCCAGCTGCTGCGGCGGCTCTACCGGAGCCTGGGGCGGGGCGGGGCTGCGGCTCATGCGCCCTCTTGCAGCGCCAGCGCGCCCGCGCACGCCAGCGCCGCGCCGTGCATCAGCGCAAAGCGCGCCAGATCCGGCTCCAGCCGCGCATGCAAACGCAGCAGCGGGCCGGGCGGCGTGGCGGGCACGGCAGACAAAAACTTGGCCTCGCGCACCGCCAGCACGCGCCGCCCGCAGGCCGCCTCCACCTGCGCCGCCACCGCATCCAGCAGCCACGCCCCCGGCAGGATGGGCCGCCCCGGAAAGTGCCCGTCAAACTGCCCCGCCTGCACGCTGGCCCGCCACTGGGCCAGCAGCGGCCAGTCAGGCAAGCCGCCAGCGGGCGGCGCAGCTAAAGAGTTGGCAAGAGAGCCAGTCATCAGGCGTTTTACCTCAAAAACAAGAGCGGATTCATGGAGTCAAAAATGGCTTTAGCGCACGTTCCACTAGGACATCATGCTATGAATCAAGGAGCAAATTATCACAAAAGCCGCAGGCGGCCCCAAGCCTGTGCTTTTCGCACCCACTGGCGGATTGTGAGCAGGTTCTAACCGCCCGGCAGTGCGGCGCGCATGGTGTTGTTCACGCGGATTTGCCAGTCCGTCGCCTTGAGGGCAGCCCGTCTGTGCCGGAGCGCAAGGGAAAACTGCCCCTTCGCGGGCGCCATGCCCGCCGTCTGGCCGGGCGGCGGGCCTCGCCATCCGTCAGCGAGGCGGCGGCCGTTTGTGCTTTTTCGCCTTTCACGCAGAAATGACGTGCCGCCGCAGAGCGCCCGAAGCCGCGCCCCAAGTGCGCACTTTCTGCGCCTGCGAACAGACTCTGAACAGGCCCCCAGACTCAGGGCCGGCCTGCGTCTGTGGCGCGCATGCCCAGGCGCTTGAGCAGGCGGTGGTCGTCGTCGGCGTCGGGGTTGGGGGTGGTCAGCAGCTTTTCGCCCAGGAAGATGCTGTTGGCGCCAGCCAGAAAGCACAAAGTCTGCATGCCGTCGTCCAGCTGGCGGCGGCCTGCGGCCAGGCGGATGCGCGCGCGCGGCATGGTGATGCGGGCCACGGCAATCATGCGCACGAACTCGAAGGGGTCCACATCGGGCGCGTTCTCCAGCGGCGTGCCGGGCACTTTCACCAGGTTGTTGATGGGCACGCTGTCGGGGTATTGCGGCCAGAGGTTGGCCAGCTGCTCAATCAGCTCGGCGCGCTGGCGGCGTGTTTCGCCCATGCCGATGATGCCGCCGGAGCACACGTTGATGCCCGCCTCGCGCACACGGCGCAGGGTTTGCAGCCGGTCTTCGTAGCTGCGGGTGCTGACCACGTTGCCGTAAAACCCGGGCGAGCAGTCGAGGTTGTGGTTGTAGTAGTCCAGCCCAGCGGCCTTGAGCTGCTCGGCCTGCCCGGGCTCGAGCATGCCCATCGTGGCGCAGGCTTGCAGCCCTTCTTGCTTGACGATGTGGATGAGTTCGGCAATGGCGGGCATGTCGCGTTCCTTGATGCCGCGCCAGGCCGCGCCCATGCAAAAGCGCTGCGCGCCTGAAGCCTTGGCGGCCTGCGCAGCCTGGCGCACCTGGTCGGCTTCCATCAGTTTGCTGGCCTTCAGGCCCGTGTCGTGGTGGGCCGATTGCGAGCAGTAGCCGCAGTTTTCCGGGCAGCCGCCCGTTTTCACCGACAGCAGCGAGGAAAAATCCACTTCATTGGCGTTGAAGTGCTGGCGGTGCACCTGCTGGGCCTGCCACATCAGCTCGGCAAAGGGCAGGTTCAGCAAGGCTTCGATTTGCTCCACTTTCCAGCGGCCCGTGCTGGCCGGGGCGGCCGGCTGGGCGGTGCGGGGCATGAAGTGCAGCGGCTGGGGCTTGTCAAGCGTGGCGTGCATGGGGCTTGTCTCCTGGTTTGCATGGGTGGCTGCGTGTGCGGCATGCCTGTGAAAAGAGGTGGAAATTCTAGAATTCATCTCTTTTTGCCCCTCTGCTGGAAAACCCGCGATGAACCTGGAAAAAGCACGCTTCAACATGATCGAGCAGCAAGTGCGCCCCTGGAATGTTTCAGACGAGCGCGTGCGCCAATTGCTGGCCGAAGTGCCGCGCGAGGCTTTCGCCCCCGCCAAATACCGCGACTTGGCTTTTGCCGACATCGAGCTGCCCCTGCTCGATGACGAAACCCTGGCGCGCCAGCGCGGGCAGGTGATGCTGCCGCCGCGCGTGCAGGCCCGCCTGCTGCAAGAGCTGCGCCTGCAAGGCGGCGAGCGCGTGCTGCACGTGGGCACAGGCTCGGGCTACATGGCCGCGCTGCTGGGGCGGCAGGCCGCCAGCGTGTTCACCATTGAAATCGACAACGCCATTGCCGCCTTCGCCCAGGCCAATTTGCAACGCGCGGGCGCAAGCAACGTGCAAGTGCTGGCAGGCGACGCCGCGCAGACTTCGCCGCTGCCGCAAGGGCCGTTTGACGCCATCGTGCTCTCCGGCTCCGTGGCGCGCGCGCCGCAGCACCTGATTGCGCAGCTGGCGCCCGGCGGACGGCTGCTGGCCATCACGGGCGACGAACCCGTGATGCGCGCCACCCTCGTGCAACTGCAAGGCGAAGGCGTGCGCCTGACCCAGCCGTGGGACTGTAACGCGCCGCGCCTGATGAACTTTGCGGACACGCCCGTCTTTCACTTCTGACGCTGCTCCCCTAACGCTGCTCCCGTGCCGCCCCTTCAGCCACCGGCCTGCCCGTGAAAATCCTCCACATCCTGCTCACCGAAACCCCCTTGCCGCCCTTGCGCTACGGCGGCACCGAGCGCGTGATGTGGGCGCTTTCGCTGGGCCAGCAGGCGCTGGGGCACGAAGCGCGCTTTCTGGTGCGCGCCAACCCGGCCGGCCACCCCGCCGCCCAGGTGTTTGACGCCGCCCGCCCACTGGAAGCGCAGATTGAAGGCTGGGCCGATGTGCTGCACTTTCACTGGCCGTATGACAACGCGCGCGGCCTGGTGCGCACGCCTTACGTCTGCACCGAGCATGCCAACCGGTCAAGCCGCCAGCCCTACCCCATCAACACCATCTTCCTGTCGCAAAAGCACGCGCGCATTCACGGCGCGCAGTGCCACGTGTACAACGGCCTGCACTGGCCCGATTACGGCGAGCCGAACCTGAATGCGCCGCCGCCCGCCGCGCGCTACGCGCACTACCTGGCCAAGGCCGCCAACCGCAACAAAAACTTGCAAGGCGCCGTGCGCATCGCCCGCCGCGCCGCGCTGCCCCTGCACGTGATGGGCGGGCGGCGC
Organism: Ottowia sp. oral taxon 894; assembly: GCF_001262075.1. GTDB lineage: Bacteria > Pseudomonadota > Gammaproteobacteria > Burkholderiales > Burkholderiaceae_C > Ottowia > Ottowia massiliensis. Next base: position 2,397,094 of record NZ_CP012073.1, read on the forward strand.
TGGAGCCTCAAATCCAACTTCTACTTTTACGCCGGGCGCGATGTGCGCTTTCACGGCATGGCCGGCGGCGAGCACAAGCTGGAACTCATCCGCCGCTCCAGCGCGCTGCTCTTTCCCGTGCTCTGGCACGAGCCATTTGGCCTGGCCATCATCGAAAGCCTGTATCTGGGCTGCCCCGTCATCGCTACGCCTTACGGCTCTTTGCCCGAGCTGGTGAGCGAAGAAACCGGCTTTCTGTCTGACAGCGAAAGCGCCCTGGCGCAGGCACTGGCCGGAGCGGAGCGCTTTGACCGCCGCGCCTGCCATGAAAGCGTCAAGCGCCGCTTCAGCCATCTGGCCATGGCCCGCGCCTACCAGCAGTGCTATGAGCGCGTGCTGGCGGGCGAAGCCCTCAATCCGGCGCCGCCCGTGGCGCAAGGGCTGGAGCCTGTGCCCCGGCGGCTGCGGGCGTGAGAGCTTGCGCCCACGGACAGCGTGCCAACAGGCTCCGAAAGACGGCGCCCTTCACGCCAGGCCCATGAACATGCCATCGCGCTGCAGCAGGCAAAGGGAAAGCAGCAAGAAGCAGCCAGCTCCCGCCAAGTCCGTTCGCAACCTGCATGAAAAGGCGAGACCGCGCGCAAAAAAGGAAGAAGGAAAGGGCAGAATTTGCTTCCAAATTTGGAGCATGATGTCCTAGTGGAACCTGCGCAAGAGCCGTTTTTCAACCCTTCAGATTTGCTCCTGTTTTCAATGCACCCTGCGGCTTTGCCAAAGCAATGGATGGAGCGCTTTCCACGCGGGCCGGCCCTTGCCGCCCTGCTTTTCAGGGTAATCCGCAGCAACGTTTTCCTTGAACAGCTTCTTACAATCTGACGCTGTTGGTGCCTGCGCTGCCGTTCTGGCGGCGCGGTTCAACGGGAAGCAGGAAGGCCCCGGAACTTCGTTTCCAAAGCCCAACCTGCGCTGCCCCCGCAACGGTAAGCGGCATGCGGCGCGGCCAGAACCTGTTCAGGGTTTTGATCGCGCCGCAGCTTCGTTCCCACCCTCGCCACGGCCTTGGCGTGCCTGCTTTGCGTGCAGGCGGCGCGCCTGCCAGCCGGAAGGCCGGGCGCGAAGGCAAGCCGCCAGCCCGGATACCGGCCAACAACAGGTGGCCCGCGCGCGGCGCAACAGCGCTGCCGCGCGCGGGCCGTGATTGCCCTTCATGCTGGCGGGGAAGCCAGCCGGGGCTGTTTCTCAAGCTGTTTTTCCTCATGACTTCTCGCCTTTATCCGCCTGCGCGCGCTTCGGCGCTGGCCGCTGCCTGCCTGCTGGCCGCCGCGCCTGCTGTTGCCGCTGCCGCTGGCGGCCACGATGAACGCTCTTCTTCCTCTTCTTCCACCTTGCCTGACGTGGCGGTGACCACCACCCGCAGCACGCAGCCGCTCACCGACGTGCTGGCCGATTTCACGCTGATTGACGAGCGGCAGATTGCCCAAAGCGGCGCGGCTACCGTGGCCGACATGCTGGCGCGCCAGCCGGGGCTGGAGATGACGCGCAACGGCGGCCCGGGCACGGCCACTTCCGTGATGATGCGCGGCGCCGAGAGCCGCTTTATCGCCGTGTATGTGGACGGCGTGCGCATGGACTTGCAAATTGGCGGCGCGCCGTGGGAGGCGCTGCCGCTGGCGCAGGTGGAGCGCATTGAAATCGTGCGCGGCCCGGCGGCGGCCGTGTATGGCTCTGACGCCATTGCGGGCGCGGTGCAAATCTTCACCCGGCGCGCCGCGCGCGAGGGTTTTGCGCCCTACGCTGGCGTGGGCGCGGGCAGCCGGGGGCTGTGGAAGGCCGATGCGGGCTTTGCCGTCAAAAACGGCGCGGCCGATTACGCGCTGGGCGCGTCGCACGAGCAGGCCAAGGGCTACAGCGTGCGCACCGGCGGCAACCCCGACCGCGACGGCTGGCGCAACACCAACGCCAGCGCCAGCGCGGGCTATCAGTTGAGTGACCAGCACCGCCTGCAAGCCAGCGCCTTGTGGGGCCGCATGAAGGCGCAGTACGACGACTTCACTTCCAGCCCCGCCAACTGGGCCGATGACTGGGGCGACAACCGCGTGCAAACGCTCGCTGGCACCTGGGCCGCCCAGTGGAGCCGCGCCTGGCGCACCACCGCCACCCTCAGCCACGCGGGCCAGCGCTATGAAACGCGGCCATCGCCCTACCTGAACACAACGCGCCAGCGCACCGCCCAGCTGCACAGCGAATGGCGCGAAGGCCCGCACCTGGCCGCCGCCACGCTGGAGCGCCGCCATGACCATCTGGAAAACGACCCCATCGTCCGCAGCCGCCACCAGACCTCGCTCAATTTCATTTACGGCTTCAGCCACGGCCCGCACACCCTGCAAGCCAATTTGCGGCGCGAAGACGACAGCGACTTTGGCGGCCACACCGGCGGCAGCCTGGCCTACGGCTGGCGCTTTGCGCCCGAATGGCGCGTGAGCGCCGCCGCCGGGCGCGCCCTGCGCATGCCCACGCTCTACCAGCGCTTCAGCCAATACGGGCAGGCGGGCCTCAAGCCCGAAACGGGCCGCAACGTGGAGCTGGGCCTGCACTGGGCGCGCCAGGGCAGCCAGATTGACCTGACCGTGTATCGCAACCGCGTGCGCAACCTCATCGTCTTTGGCGCGGCAGGCCCTTGCGCCGCCAGCTTTGGCTGCTACCACAGCATCGGCCGCGCGCAATATGAAGGCGTGGCCTTGAGCGGCACGCACCGCATTGCATCCGTGCGCCTGACGGCCTCCATCGACGTGCAGCGCCCCAAAGACCTGGACAGCGACAAGCTCCTGCCCCGCCGCTCGCGCCGCATTGCCAAACTGGCCGCCGACACGCGCATTGGCCTGTGGGATGTGGGCGCCGAATGGCAGGCCCACTCGCGCCGCTTTGACGACCGCGCCAACCGCAACGCCATGGCGGGCTACGGCCTGCTCAACCTCTACGCCAGCGCCACCTTCGCGCGGCAATGGACGCTGCTGGCGCGCATCGACAACGCCACCAACACCCGCTACGAAACCGCGCGCGGCTACCCGCAGCCCGCCCGCAGCTTCTACGTGGGCCTGCGCTGGGCCATGCCGTGAGCGCCAAAGCCGCCGCCCTGCTCGTGAGCGCTCCCTCATCCGGGCAGGGCAAAACCACCGTCACCGCCGCCCTGGCCCGCCTGCACGCGCGGCAAGGGCGGCGCGTGCGCGTCTTCAAATGCGGGCCGGACTTTCTCGACCCCTTCTGGCACCAGCTCGCCAGCGGCCAGCCCGCGCACAACATCGATTTGTGGATGACCGGCGAAGCCGACGCCCGCCAGCGCCTGCGCCAGGCCGCGCAGCAAGCCGACGTGGTGCTGGTAGAAGGCGTGATGGGCCTGCACGACAGCGACCCCAGCGCCGCCGACCTTGCGCGGCGCTTCGCTCTGCCCGTGCTCGCCGTCATTCAGACAGGCCGCATGGCGCAAACGCTGGGCGCCATCGCCCACGGCCTGCGCCACTGGGGCGAAGACACGCGCGGCCCCTTGCCCTGGGCCGGCGTGCTGGCCAACGGCGCGGCCAGCGACAGCCACGCCCGCCTGCTGCGCCAGGCCCTGCCTGACAGCGAATGGCTGGGCCATCTGCCGCAAAGTGCCGCCATGCGCCTGCCCGAGCGCCACCTGGGCCTGATCGCCGCCCACGAAATGCCCCGCGCCGAAGCCCTCGCGCGGCTGGACGCCGCCGCCGACCTGCTCGCCGCCACGCCCCTGGGCCAAATGAGCCTGGCCGAATGGCAAGCGCGCTGGCCCGCCGCCTTTGATGCGCCGGATGCGCCAGATTCAGGCGACGCGCCCGAATCGGCCGACGCACCCGATTCGCCCGCGCCTGAAGACAACGCAAAGCCGCTGGCCGGCCGCGTCATCGCCATCGCCCGCGACGCCGCCTTTGCCTTCATCTACCCCGCCAACGTGCAAACCCTGCACGCACTGGGCGCGCGCACCGTCTTCTTCTCGCCCCTGGCAGGCGACGCCCTGCCCGCGTGCGACGCCCTTTGGCTGCCCGGCGGCTACCCCGAACTGCACGCCGCCTGCCTGGCCGCGCGCAGCGACCTGAAAGCGCAACTGCACGCCCACGCCGCCGCAGGCAAACCCATCTGGGCCGAATGCGGCGGCATGATGGTCCTGTTCGAGCGCCTGACAGACGCCAGCGGCCACACCTGGCCCCTCTGGGGCCTGCTGCCTGGTGAGACCGCCATGCAAAAACGCCTCGGCGGTCTGGGCATGCAGCAATGGGCCATGCCGGCTGACAGCGTCAGCCACTCCCAGCCCGCTTTGCCGCCCCTTCGCGGCCACACCTTCCACTACTCCGCCGCCCGCACCCCGCTTTCGCCCATCGCCCACACCCGCCCCGCCCCCGGCAGCGCCCGCACCAGCGGCGAAGCCATCTACCAGCACGGCAGCGTGCGCGCCAGCTACTTCCACGCCTGGCTGCCCAGCAGCCCGCCAATGGCGGCCTGGCTGTTTGGGGCGTGAGGCGGAGATTGGCCTGGCGCGCAGCCGCTCAAGGTTGGCCGCGCTTATTTCGAAATCATTCAAGAATCAGATTATCAAGAGCCATCTTTTGCCAGCCCATCTGATTGGCGGAAGTGAAGAAAACAAAGCAGCCGTTTTGCGCCATGCAAAATACGGAAATCCGTCTTGATGGGTGAAGAATCCATTCAGCTTCATCTGCTGGCCAGGCGATATTTCGCGTTTGAATGAAGAAAATAGTTATCCGAAAGTCATCGATAGCTTGTTTCAGGCGGAGCATCATAATCCAAAAAACAGCTTAGAATCCTCAAGCATTGTTTTTAGGCAATTTTATTGCAAACATCAGTATACTGCCGATTGGCATCTATGAACGCTGAATATCATTAAAAAATCCATCAAGATAGAAGTTTTCCTTTGGTTCATTTTCTAATGCTATGTCAAACAATAATTTCAATGTCCATTGAGAGGGCGTTACAATATCATCAGGATTGATTTCTGCATCATGGGAATACATGTCAGGGAGGCATTCGCAATGAACAAGCCACCATTTTTCTATCTTGCATAGTAAATTTGTTAGGCAAAAAAATTTGTTGAAATCTATGTTTTTGTCTGCATCGGCAATAAATGAAAGAGGATTGTGAGCCAATTCATTCCTGTGTTCTCTTATTTCATCAAAATTATCGATATCTGCTTGATCTATCGCTCCCAATTCTTTTAGCCATAATAGGGAAGCGTATACCCTGCTTTTATTTTTTGACAATACATCCTTTTTGTATTGTTCATTGATGGTATATTCGCCAGGCTTGCTAATATCCATGAAAAAGGTTTTTGGAAGCCCGACAACTCTTTCTTTAAACATCTCAAGAGCCGTCAAGAAGAGAGAAATCGAAATCAAATTGGACTTTAGTGTCCTGGATGTTAAAAGTTTTCTCCAGCTTTCATTGGTATCGTTCATATTAAACCTTCTGCAAATAAGGAGTGTGCCAAATCAGATTTGGTTTGAGTTCCAAACAGCCTCGTTACACATCCTTCAGACCCATCCCGTTTTCTGAACAACTTTGCCTGCAAATCTCCTCCAACGAGCAAGTTTTGCAGCGTTTGCTGTAGCCAGGCAGCAAGATTTGTCCGCTATGTAGGAGTTCACGCACGGCAACGATGGCAGCGGTGGTTTTTACCCTTGGGGCCTGCTCACAGCCTGGCCGTGAGGAGTAGCGGATCGAAATGGGCCGCAAAGCGCGGGCGGCGCGCTGGCCCGGCGGCAAAATTCCGGCTTCGCTCTGCCGGACGGCGCTCACCATGCAACAGGAAATTCTCATCAACTACACCCCCCAGGAAACGCGCGTGGCCGTGGTGGAAAACGGCGCGGTGCAGGAGCTGCACGTGGAGCGCGCGCTGGAGCGCGGGCAGGTGGGCGATATTTATCTGGGCAAGGTGGTGCGCGTGCTGCCGGGCATGCAATCGGCCTTTATTGACATTGGCGCGCAGCGCACGGCCTTTTTGCACGTGGCCGATGTGTGGCAGCCCCCGGCGGCAGGCGAAGCGCCAGCGGCCCAGCGCAGCGCGCCGCAGCGGCCCATTGAAAAGCTGGTGTTCGAGGGGCAGGCGCTGATGGTGCAGGTGATCAAAGACGCCATTGGCGCCAAGGGGGCGCGCCTTTCCACGCAGATCAGCATTGCCGGGCGCATGCTGGTGTTTTTGCCGCAGGAGGCGCACGTCGGCATCTCGCAAAAAATTGCGCCCGCCCAGCGCGAGAGCCTGCGCCAGCGCGTGCAGGCGCTGGCGCAGCAAGCCGCGCTCGAATCGGGCGGCCGCGCGCGCGGCGGCTTCATCGTGCGCACCAATGCCGAAGATGCGGACGACGCCGCGCTGGCCGAAGACATTGCCTACCTGCGCAAAACCTGGGCCTGCATCCGCGAAGCGGCCTCGCGCACGCCGCCCGGCGCGCTGCTGCGCCAGGATTTGTGCCTGATGCAGCGCGTGCTGCGCGACATGGCCGGCGAGCACACGCAAAGCATCCGCATCGACTCGCAAGAGCAATTGCAGCGCCTGCTGCGCTTTGGCAACGAATTCATGCCGCAAGCGGCGCGCCTGCTGTCGCACTACAGCGGCGAGCGGCCCATTTTTGACCTCTACGGCATTGACGAAGAAATCACCCGCGCCCTGGGCCGCCGCGTGGAACTCAAATCCGGCGGCTACCTGGTCATTGACCAGACCGAGGCGCTCACCACCATCGACGTGAACACCGGCGCCTTCACCGGCGCGCGCAACTTTGGCGAGACCATCTTCAAAACCAATCTGGAGGCCGCGCAAGCCATTGCCCGCCAGCTGCGCCTGCGCAACCTGGGCGGCATCATCATCGTGGACTTCATCGACATGGCCACGCCCGAACACCAGCAAGCCGTGCTGGCCGAGCTGCGCCGCCAGCTCGCGCGCGACCGCGTGAAAACCACCGCCGCCGACGGTTTTTCGCCCCTGGGCCTGCTGGAGCTGACGCGCAAGCGCACCCGCGAAAGCCTGGCGCAAATGCTCAGCCAGCCCTGCCCCCTGTGCCAGGGCAGCGGCCGCGTGCGCACCGCCCGCACCGTGGCCTACGACATCCTGCGCGAAATCCTGCGTGAAGCCCACCAGTTCAACCCGCGCGAATTCCGCATCGTCGCCCACCCTGCCGTCATCGCCTTGCTGCAAGACGAAGAAAGCCAGCACCTGGCCAGCCTGTCCGACCACATCGGCAAACCCATCTCGCTGCAAGCCGAAAGCAGCCTGGGGCTGGAGAGCTTTGACGTGGCGCTGAGCTGATTGCCTTGCTCTTGCGCAGGCTTTTCAGCTCCTGAATCCATAGCATGATGTCCTAGTGGAAATTGCGTCAATGGGCATTTCAGGGCGCTCAAATTCGCTCCTGTTTTTGATGGATGGCGGCTGGCGGGCCTGGTTCTTGCGCATGCCGCCCGGCGAAAATCCGCCCGCGCAGCAGGCTGGCCTGCTCACGCCTTGCCTTTTTTGCGTTCTGACCGGAGCCATGCCATGTTCGGCATTGCAGACACCGTTACCTTCACCATTGCCGCCGCCGTGCTGGTGGCGCTGCTCAATCTGAAAGGGCTGCTGTTTTTCCCGTCGATGATGGTGCAGTTCGTGGCCGCGCGCTACCGCAAGGGCGGGGCCGTGGGCAAGGGCGGCGTGGGCGCTTTGTTTCTGGCCTTCGCCGCCAAGCTGTGGACGGCATGAGCGCTGAAAGGATTGCGCGGCAGGACGGCGAAGCCAGCGCGGCAGGCGTGGCCGAGGGGCAGCCGTGGAAGCTGCGCTTCGGGGCCATTTTCACGGGCCAGGCGCTGTCGCTCACGGGTTCGGCGCTCACGCAATTTGTGCTGCTGTGGTGGATTACCGATACCACGGGCAGCGCGGCGGCGCTAGGCGCAGCGGCGCTGGCGGCCCTGCTGCCGCAGGCGCTGCTGGGGCCGCTGGGCGGCACGCTGGCCGACCGCTACAGCCGCCGCTGGCTGATGGCGGCTTCTGATTTGGTGAGCGCGGCGTGCATGGCGGTGCTGATTGCGCTGTTTCTCACGCAGCGCGTGCAGCTGTGGCACATCTACGCCATGCTGGCTGTGCGCAGCGCCATGCAGGCGTTTCAGCAGCCAGCGGCGGCGGCCAGCACGGCCATGCTGGTGCCGGGCTACTTTCTGCCGCGCGCGGCGGGGCTGAACCAGTCGCTCATGGGCATCATGACCGTGGGCGCGCCGCCGCTGGGGGCGCTGGCCATGAGCGCCATGCCGCTGGGCTGGGCGCTGGCCATTGATGTGGCGACGGCGCTCCTGGGCATTGCGCCGCTGCTGTTTTTCACCATTCCGCAGCCCAGGGCCGCGCGCGGCGGCGGGTGGCGCAGCCTGTGGCGCGAGTGGCGCGAGGGCGTGCAAGCCGTGTGGCGGCACGCGGCGCTGCGCCAGCTCTATGCCCTGATCGGCGCGGCGGTGATGTGCGTGATGCCGCTGTTCACGCTGGTGCCGCTGCTGGTGAAAACGCACTTTGCGGGCGGCGCGAATCAGGTGGCGCTGATGGAGAGCCTGAGCGGCATCGGCATGATCGCCGGGGGCGCTTTCGTGGCCGCCTTCGCGCCGCAGCGGCGCATGCGCTGGTTTTTGTGGGGCTTTGCCCTTTCGGGCCTGACGATGGCGCTCACGGCGCTGGCCCCGGCAGACCAGTTCGGTTTGGGCGCGGCCTTCTGGCTGTTAAGCGGCCTGACGTTTGCCATGGGCAACGCCCCTTTCATGGCCATGCTGCAAAGCGCGGTGCCCAACCACTTGCAAGGCCGGGTGCTGTCGCTGCTGAACGCGCTCATCGGCCTGGCCGGCCCCGTGGGCCTGGCGCTGGCTGCGCCGCTGGGCGAGGCCTTGGGATCGCGCTGGCTGTTCGTGCTGCTGGGCGCGTGCGGCGGGCTGGTCATGCTGCTGGGCTTTGCCTCGCGCGCACTGCGGCGCATGGAGCAGGGCGAAAGCGGCGGCTCCGCTGGCAGCTGAAAGTGCGCTCGCAGCCTGGCTATCAAGGGGGCGGATGGCGCAGGCAGGGCCAGCGGCAGAAAACAGGCCGTTATTTCGCTCTGCCATTCATAGCATGATGTCCTAGTGGAACGGGCGATGAGCGGCATTTCACCCCTATCAAATCTGCTCCTGCTTTTGATGCTTCCAGGCGTCCGGAACGCTCGAGTCCGATGCGCCGTCAGCTCAGCGTCTTGTGCAGCATGTACGCGCCCAGCGCGTAAAGCACCAGGCCAAACACGCGCTTGAGCTTGCCCACCGGCAGTGCATGGGCCGCGCGCGCGCCCAGCGGGGCCATGAGCACGCTGCACGAGGCAATGGCCGCCAGCGCGGGCAGCCACACATAGCCCAGCGACCAGGCGGGCAGCCCGCCGACGGACTGCCCGCCCGCGACATAGCCCGCCGTATTGGCCAGCGCAATCGGAAAGCCCAGCGCCGCGCTGGTCGCCACCGCTTGATGAATGGGCACGTTGCACCAGGTCATGAACGGCACCGACACAAACCCGCCGCCCGCGCCCACCAGCCCCGACAAAAAGCCAATCACACCGCCCATGCCTGCCAGCCCCGCTGCGCCGGGCAGCTGGCGCGTGGCGGCGGGTTTTTTGTTCAGCAGCATCTGCGTGCCCGAAAAAAACACGAAAACCGCGAACACCACCCCCAGCGCAGGCCCCTTGATGAGGGCAAACGCCCCCAGGCTGGCCAGCGCCGCGCCCGCCACGATGCCCGGCGCCAGACGCCGGACCAGATCCCAGCGCACTGCGCCCCGCCTGTGATGCGCGCGCACGCTGCTGATGGAAGTGAAAACAATGGTCGCCATCGAAGTGGCGATTGCCATCTTCAGCGCCAGCTCCGCTCCCACGCCCTGCGCAGCCAGAATGGCCGAAGTAAACGGCACCAGAATCATCCCCCCGCCAATGCCCAGCAGCCCCGCCATGAAGCCCCCCAGCAACCCCAGCAGCGCAAGCAGGGCAATGGACATCGGCTCAAGAGGCATGGCGGCGTGCTCCGGGCAATAAAAAAGCCGGCGAAGCGGCTTGGGGAAAGAGGGCGAAAGAGAGCGGAAAAGGTGTCTGCGGCTGCCGCCGGGCCGGCATCCTGAACCGGGGGTTCAGGGGGGCGGGGTCAGAAAGGCCTTGGGTTCGTCTGACGCGAGACGATCACGCCAGCCAGACGATATTCCCCACCCAGGCTCACAGGAGCATTGGTTCAAGGAAATATATGACCCGGCACCCAGCCGCAGACGCGCAAATTCTAGAGCGTTTGCGAGCGGAAAACCAGCCGCAAAAGGCAGCGCTTGCAGGCGGGAAATGCGCTTGACCCATCAATCATGCTTTGGTGAAGCCTGCGGGAAAGCCGTTTTTCACCCTGCTGAAATGGGTTTCTTTGAGGCCCCGCCCGCCTGTGCCCATGAAAAACGAGCTAGCCTTGACCCGCACCGGCATACGCTCTTCGCGCTTGCTTTCCTGTTTTGCCGCCGTCTTCATCTCTACTGTCATGCCTGACTATTCCGACGCCTTGCGCTACGGCCTCACGCTCGCCCTGCTGGCCGCCTATGCCCTGCTGTGCCTGAGCATCTGGCAGCGCCAGCGCCGCAGGCGGCTGGCTGCCGTGGCTGAAGCCGCCCAGGCCATGCAGGCCGCTGGCCTGACGCCAGCGGGCGGCGGCGCTTTCGCCACGGTTTCTACCGGCTCCAGCGGGGCAGGGCAGCCCGCCCATCCTGAAAACGCCCCCGTGCTCGTCGCCTGGGCCACGCAAACCGGCATGGCGCAGACGCTGGCCAAAAACACCGCCGCCATGCTGCAAGCGTGCGGCCAGCCGGCGCAAGCTGCGCCGCTGGCGCTGCTCGATGCCGATGCGCTGCGGCGCGCAACCCGCCTGCTGGTGGTGGCCAGCACCTATGGCGATGGCGAACCGCCCGACGAAGCCGTGGCCTTTGAAAAACAGCACATGCGCCAGCACCCGCCCCTGCACGGCCTGCGCTACGCCGTGCTGGCGCTGGGCGACAGCAGCTACGACAACTTCTGCCAATTCGGCCAGGCCATCGACGGCTGGCTGGCCTCCAGCGGCGGCCAGCGCCTGTTTGCCTGCATCAAGGCCGACAGCGCCGATGACTTTGAAATGAACGCCGCCCTGGCCGCCTGGCGCAAGCAACTGGCCGCCGCCTTCGGGCTGGACGCCGCGCAACTGGCCCGCTGGCAACCCGAGCAACCCAGCGAAGCCAGCGGCTGGCACGACTGGACACTGGCCGCCAAAACCCGCCTGAACCCCGGCAGCGCAGGCAGCCCCGTCTGGCTGCTGGAGCTGACCGCCCCCGCCGGAGCCAGCCTGACGTGGGAAGCGGGCGACCTGGCGCAAATCGCCCCCCCGGCTGACGCCAAAAACCCGCGCGACTACTCCATCGCCTCCATCCCGCAAAGCGGCCGCCTGCAACTGCTCGTGCGCCGCCAAAGCCGCGCCGACGGCAGCCCCGGCCTGTGCTCCGCCTGGCTGACCGAAGAGCTGCAAGCGGGCCAGACGCTGCCCGTGCGCCTGCGCGCCAACGTCGGTTTTCACCTGGGCGGCAACGCCGCGCGGGCGCTCATCCTCATCGGCAACGGCGTGGGCCTGGCCGGGCTGCTGGCCCACCTGCACGCGCGCGAAGCCGCCGGACAGCACCGCAACTGGCTCATCTTCGGCGAACGCAACGCCGCGCACGACTGGCTCTGCCACGAACAAATCGCCCGCTGGCAAGCCAGCGGCCACCTGCCGCGCGTCGATGCCGCCTTCTCCCGCGACAGCGCCCCCGGCGCGCCCAAAACCTACGTGCAAACCGTGCTCGCGCGCGAAGCCGCCACCTTGCGCCAGTGGATGGACGAAGGCGCCGCCCTTTACGTGTGCGGCAGCCTCTCTGGCATGGCCGCCGGCGTGGATGCCGTGCTGCGCCAGACGCTGGGCAGCGAGCGCGTGGATGCCCTGCTGGCCGAAAGGCGCTACTGCCGCGACGTGTATTGAGGCCAGGCCCGCCGTCCGGCTGAATTCAAAAGTCCGCCGTTTGCCGCCATTCAATCAAAGACCAACGCATCTTGCCGATGCGCGGGCACGGCAGAAGAAATTGCGCCATGACTAACCATGACTGAAAGAAGCAGGTTCACGGCGCGCTTGCCAGCGGAGCTGGCGAGGTGTGCTGCCTGTTCTTTTCTAGCCCGATAGGTTCTAAAAAAGGAGCGAATTCAAGGGGTTTGAAATACTTGTTAGCGCAGTATCCACTAGGACATCATGCTATGACTATAAGAGCGTAAAAAAGCAGCTTATCCACCGCTTACGCCTGCTTCGCCCCTTTTCCGCTTTTCCGCTTTTCCGCTTTTCCGCTTTTCCGCTTTTTCCGCTTTTTCCGCTTTTTCCGCTTTTTCCGCTTTTTCCGCGCTGGCAGGCCGCGTGCGGGCAGCGGCTGCGCAGGCAGGCCCGCGCAAAGACGCCGCGCCAGATAATCGCCCGCCCTATGAATGCCCCTGCCTCGCCCGCTTCAGCTTCTTCGCGCCCCGTCATCGCCTTTCCGCCGGAGCTGCCTGTTTCGGCCCGCCGCGCGGAAATCGAGGCGGCGCTGCAAAAGCATCAGGTCATCATCGTTTGCGGCGAAACCGGTTCGGGCAAAACCACGCAGCTGCCCAAGATGGCGCTGGCGCTGGGGCGCGGCAGGCTGAACGCCCAGGCGGGCGGGCGCGGGCGGCTGATTGGCCACACGCAGCCGCGCCGCATCGCAGCCACCAGCGTGGCCCGGCGCATTGCCGATGAGCTGCAAACGCCGCTGGGCGAAGTGGTGGGCTACAAGGTGCGTTTCAGCGACCGGCTCTCGCCCGGCGCGAGCGTGAAGCTGATGACCGACGGCATCTTGCTGGCCGAAACGCAGACCGACCCGCTGCTCAAGGCTTACGACACGCTCATCATCGACGAAGCCCACGAGCGCAGCCTGAACATTGACTTTTTGCTGGGCTACCTCAAGCAAATCCTGCCCCGGCGGCCTGATCTGAAACTCATCGTCACCTCCGCCACGATTGACGCCGAGCGCTTTGCCCGCCACTTTGCCGACGCCAGCGGCCAAAGCGCGCCGGTGCTGATGGTTTCGGGCCGCACGTACCCGGTGGAGCAGCGCTGGCGGCCCTTTGAAGAAAGCCGCGATTACGGCCTGAACGACGCCATTGCCAGCGCGGTCGATGAGCTTTGGACGGGCCAGCCTTCGGGCGATGTGCTGGTGTTTCTGCCCGGCGAGCGCGAAATCCGCGAAGCGGCCGACCACTTGCGCCAGCACTTGTCGCACAGCCCGCTCACGCGCGGCGCGGAGGTGCTGCCGCTTTTTGCGCGCCTGAGCCAGGCCGAGCAAGACCGCGTGTTCGCCCCGCACACGGCCCCGCGCATCGTGCTGGCGACCAATGTGGCCGAAACCTCGCTGACGGTGCCCGGCATCAAATACGTGGTGGACGCGGGCACGGCGCGCGTCAAGCGCTACAGCTTGCGCAGCAAGGTGGAGCAGCTGCTGGTGGAGCCAGTCAGCCAGGCAGCGGCCAACCAGCGCGCGGGCCGCTGCGGGCGCGTGAGCAACGGCGTGTGCATACGCCTGTATGACGAAAAAGACTTCGCGGGCCGCCCGCGCTTTACCGACCCCGAAATCCTGCGCAGCTCGCTGGCCGCCGTCATCTTGCGCATGAAGGCGCTGCGCCTGGGCGGCGAAGGCGGGCGGGTGGAAGACTTTCCGTTTCTCGACGCGCCCTCGGGCCGCGCCATTGCCGACGGCTTTGCCCTGCTGGCCGAGCTGGGCGCGATGGACGAAGCGCAAGCCCTCACCCCGCTGGGCCGCGAACTGGCCCGCCTGCCGCTGGACCCGCGCGTGGGCCGCATGCTGATTGAAGCGCGCGAGCGCGGCGCGCTGCGCGAAGTGCTGGTGATTGCCGCCGCCTTGAGCGTGCAAGACGTGCGCGACCGCCCTTTGCAGGCGCAAGCCCAGGCCGACCAGGCGCACGCCAAGTTTGACGACGACAAAAGCGAATTCAGCGGCTACCTGCGCCTGTGGCAGTGGCTGCAAGACGCGCGCGAAGGGCGCGCCGCCAGCTCGCGGCGCTCCATGCCGGCGCAAGAAGACGAAAAAGGCGAAAGCGGGCGCGCAACAGCCGCCCAGCGCGCCGCGCAAGCGCTGGCGCAAGCGCGGCGGATGCTCCAGAAACAAGAGCAGAAAAACGAGTCTGCACCAGGACAAAACGCCGATTTCATGCCTGAAACAGCGCCGGTCCATCCGCCTGCCCACCGCCTCAGCAACCGCCAGTGGGAAGCCTTGCTGCGGCAAAACTACATCAGCGTGCGCCGCGTGCGCGAGTGGCGCGACATCCACACCCAGCTGCGCACCGTGGCCGCCGAGCACCAATGGCGCGAAAACACCCGCCCCGCCAGCTACGAGGCCCTGCACAAAAGCCTGCTGGCCGGCCTGCTGGGCAACGTGGGCTGCAAGCTGGAAGAAGGGCAGCACGGCCACGCCGGAAGCCACGGCGGCGAGCAATACCTGGGCGCGCGCGGCATCAAGTTTCACCGCCACCCCGGCGCGCGCCTGCGCAAAAAGCCCGGCAAATGGATCGTCTGCGCCGAGCTGGTGGAAACCACGCGCCTGTATGGCCGGGGCATCGCCGGCATCGAGCCGCAGTGGCTGGAGGAAATGGGCGGCCACCTGCTCAAAAAGCAGCTGGCGGAGCCGCACTGGGAGAAAAAAGCGCAAGACGTCATCGCCTTCGAGCGCGCCACGCTCTACGGCCTGACGGTCTACAGCGGCCGCCGCAAAAGCTACGCCCAGGCCGACCCGCGCGAGGCGCGCGAAATCTTCATCCGCGAAGCGCTGGTGCACGGCATGGCCGAGCGCAACGTGCCCGACGACTGGCCGCGCCGCCTGCCCTTTTTGCAGGCCAACGCCCGCACCATCGCCCAAGTGCAGGAGCTGGAGCACAAAAGCCGCCGGCAAGACGTGCTGGTCGATGACGAACTCATCTACGCCTTCTACGACGCGCACGTGCCCGAAGGCATCAGCAACGGGCGCGACTTTGAAAAGTGGTGGCGCCAAGCCAGCCAGGCCAACCCCCGGCTGCTGACGCTCACCCGCGAAGAACTCATGCGCCACGAAGCGGCGGGCATCACCACCGCCGCCTTTCCCAAAATGCTGCGGCTGGGCGGCGTGGACTGCGCCGCCGCCTACCTGCACCAGCCGGGCGACGCGCGCGACGGCCTCACCGTCACCGCGCCGCTGTTCGTGCTCAACCAAATCAGCGAAGCGCGCTGCGAATGGCTCGTGCCCGGCATGCTGAAAGAAAAAATCCAGGCCCTGCTCAAAAGCCTGCCGCAAAAGCCCCGCAGCCGCTTCGTGCCCCTGCCCGAAAGCGCCGCGCGGCTGGCTGAAAAACTGGGCGCGCCCGACGCCTTCGGCCACGGCAGCCTGACCGACGCGCTGCTGCAAATCGTGCGCAGCGAAACCGGGCTGGATGTCAAACGCACCGACTTCAAGCTCGACATGCTGCCCGCGCACCTGTTCATGAATGTGCGCGTGGTAGACGAACACGGCCGCCAGCTGGGCGCGGGCCGCAACCTCGCCGCCCTCAAGGCCGAACTGGGCGGCCAGGCGCGCGGCGCTTTTCAGGCGCTGGCCGGCCTGAAAGCCGCCAAGGCGGAACTCAACGCCGACGCGGCCCCCGCCAACCCGGCAGAAACACCCCAAGCGCCGCAAACGCCCGCCCAGCCAGCGCGGGCTGCGCTCAAAACCGAAGCTGGCAGCGACGCCGCCAGCCAGCGCCACACCCGCTGGAGCTTTGGCGAGCTGCCCGAGCTGATGGAAATTTCCCGCAAAGGCCAGACGCTCATCGGCTTTCCCGCGCTGGTGGACGCGGGCGACGCCGTCACCATCGAAGTCTTTGACGAGCCGCAAGTGGCCGCCGCGCGCCACCGCACCGGATTGCGGCGGCTTTTCGCCCTGCAAATCCGCGACGCGCTCAAATACCTCGAAAAAAACATTCCCGATCTGCAAAAAATGGCCGTGCTCTACATGCCGCTGGGCACCGAAGGGCAGCTGCGCCAGCAAATCATCGACCTGGCGCTGGACCGCGCCTTTCTGATGGAGCCGCTGCCCGCCAGCGAAGCCGCCTTTGCCGCCCGCGTGGAAGAAGGCCGCGCGCGCCTGACCCTCATCGCCAACGAAATCGCGCGCCTGGCCGCCCACATCCTGACCGAACACGCCCAGGCCGCCCGCAAAGTGAAAGACGCCGCCAAAGCCGCCCCCGAAGCGGCCAAAGACGCCGCCGAGCAATTGCAGCGCCTGCTGCCGCCCGACTTCATCACCGCCACGCCCTGGAGCGCCCTTCAGCACTACCCGCGCTACCTCAAAGCCGTGCAACTGCGCTTTGACAAACGCCGCGCCGACCCTGCCCGCGACACCCGGCACATGCAAGACGTGCGCGCGCAAGAGCAGCGCTTTGGGCGCCTGGTGGCCGAGCGCAAAGGCCAGCAAGACGAACGCATGCAAGAGCTGCGCTGGCTGCTTGAAGAGCTGCGCGTGAGCTTTTTCGCCCAGGAGCTGCGCACGCCCCAGCCCGTGAGCCTCAAGCGCCTGGAAAAAGTCTGGGCGCAGGTGGGGCGCTGAGAACCTGCCCGGAGAAACTGCGAATCAAGATGGGCTGCAAGGCGCAAGCCGCAGATGAGCCTTCGCCACCTGCCCGCACTGCTTGACCTTTCCACCCCTTTGCCCGCCCGGCCCCGCGCCGCAGGCGGCTGAACCGGACAGGCGTACCCGCCCGGATTCATCAAAAACAGGAGCTAATTTGATGGGGTAAAAATGCCTATCTGCGCACTTTCCACTAGGACATCTAGCTATTAATTAAAGAGCAAAATAAAGCCGCATATTCATCGCTGTGCATTCATGGCTGGCCCAGTCCGCGATCGCGCTCCGCACTGGTCTTGTCAATGGCAGCCGCGCCCTGTTCTGCAAGAACCTGCCCAAAGTCTGGCCGTGAGGGGCAAAGGGGCGGAATGTGGAATGCGAGGGGCAAACCGCCATGGGGCGCAAGGCGCGGGCTGGCTCCTGCCTGCGCTGTGCGAAGGCGTGGCCGGTATCGGACAGCCAGAATTCGCTTTTTTTCAAGGCTCGGCCCCTGCCGGCTTTTTTCTTTTTTTCCGGGTGGCTTCATGTCTGGCTCTTCCAAGGTTTTGTTTGGCTTTCATGCCGTGGGTGTGCGGCTCAAGGTCGCGCCTGCTTCCGTGATCGAGATTTATGTGGATGCTTCGCGGCGCGATGCCCGCATGAAGCAGTTTCTGGCGCGTGCGCAAGAAGCGGGCGCGCGCGTGATTGAGGCCGATGGCCTGCGCCTGACCCGCCTGGCGGGCAGCGCGGGCCATCAGGGCGTGGCCGCGCGCGTGCAGGAGCTGGAGCGCTCGCGCTCGCTGGACGATTTGCTGGATGGGCTGCAAGCGCCGCCGCTGCTGCTGGTGCTGGATGGCGTGACCGATCCGCACAACCTGGGCGCGTGCCTGCGCGTGGCTGATGGCGCGGGCGCGCATGCCGTGATCGCGCCCAAGGATCACGCGGCGGGCATCAACGCCACGGTGGCCAAGGTGGCCAGCGGCGCGGCGGAGACGGTGCCTTATTTCATGGTCACAAATCTGGCGCGCACGCTGGGCGAACTCAAGGAGCGCGGCATCTGGGTCACGGGCACGGCGGGTGAGGCGCAAAAGACGCTGTACGAGGCCGATTTCGCCAGCCCCGCTGCGCTGGTGCTGGGCGCGGAGGGCGCGGGGCTGCGCCAGCTCACGCGCAGAAGCTGCGATGAGCTGGTGCGCATTCCCATGCGGGGCGCGGTGGAGAGCCTGAATGTTTCGGTCGCCAGCGGTATTTGCCTGTACGAAGCGCTGCGCCAGCGCGGCGGATGAGGGCCTGTTCTCGAAATCCATCCGTGGGTGCGGCAAGCGCGGAACCGGGCGCGGAATCGGGCGACTTGCGGCGTTGCCCATCTTCGCCGGGCCGCAAGAGCCTCCCGCGCGTTCATCCCTCACGGCCAGACGCCGAACAGGCTCTGAAAAAAAGCCCCGCCGGGCGTATGCGCCGGGCGGGGCTTGCGGTGCGCCTGCGGCCTGCTGGCGTCCGGCTCACATGGCTGTCAGGCGGCCGGAGATGGTGACGCTGCGGCCGGCCGTGCCGCCCGTGTGGGTGGTGGGGTTGATGGCCAGGCCGTGGAAGTCTTCGCCCGCGCTGCCCAGCGCGCCGCCCGTGACTGCCGAGTAGGAGCCACCCGTGACGATGAGCGGCGAGCTGGCGAGCAGGGCCTGGGCCGGTTTCGGCGCGTGGTATGAGAACACGGCGTTGCCGGAGGCATCGCGCAGCGTCCACAGGCCGGCGCTCACGTTGCGCGCAGAGATGATGTTTTGCGTGGCCGCGTCGGCGGCGGGCGTGCTGTTGCCGCCGCCGATGCCGACAAACACGCCGCCCGTGACGGTGAAGGCGCCCCGGCTGGCGTTCAGCGCGCTTTCGGTGGCGCTGGCGCCAATGGCCACCATGTAGCCGCCGGAGATGGTGAGCGCTCCGCTGGAGTCCACCGCGCTGGCTTTGCTGCTGGCAACGTAAACGCGCCCGCCAGACACGGTCACGGCGGAGCCTGCCTTGAAGGCGTCGTCCGTGGCATTGACGGTGACGGAGCCGCCATTGACGGTGAGCGCGGATCGGGCTTCGATGCCCTTGGGCGAAAGCGCGTCTTTGCCGCCCGCCGCATTGGCGCTTTCCCGGGGCGCGCCGGTGGTGGTGATGGTGACCGCGCCGCCGTTGATCGTCACGCGCGGATCGGGGTCGTCCGCCGTGTCGGCCGTTTTGCCGTCGCTGCTCTTCCAGGAGGCGGTCATGCCCTTGTCGCGGCTGGTGACGGACAGCGCGCCGTCATTGATGGCGACAAAGCCCAGCGCCGGCGTGTTGCCGACGGCGTTGCTTTCCTTGCCTTTCACCCTGATGCCCTTGCCCGCTGGCGCGGTGATGCCCAGCTGCCCGCCATCCATCACGAAGGCCTGGGCGGCGCGCAGGCCGTCCTTGGCGGCGGCCGTGAGGGTGAGCGTGCCGCTGCGCAGGCGCACGTGCGCGTCGCTGGCCAGCGCGTGCCTTGGCGTGGCGCTGATGGCCAGCGAGCCGCTGCCGCTGAACACGACGGGGCCTTCGGCAAACAGCGTGGCTTTCAGGTCCATGGCGCTGCCGTCGTCCCTGGTGCGCGCGCTCCAGGTGGCGGAGTCGGTCAGGGTGTTGATGCCCGTCAGCTCGATGAAGGCCGTTTGTTTCGATTGCAGGTTCAGCGCCGGGCCGTCGCCGCTGGCAATGGCCGCGCCCGAGAGCGCCAGCTTGTAGTCATTGGCGCTGTACACCGTCAGCGGCGTGACGCCCGCGCCGCTGAGGTTGAAGGCCACGTGCGTGTCGCCGCTGAGCTGGTTGCGAATGGTCAGGCCGTAGCTGTCGCGCGTGAGGGTGATGGCCGCCATGCCGTCCACTGAAACCGTGGCCATGCTGCTGCTGGCGCGGTTCACCGACAGGCGCGGCGAAGCGCTGCTGACCTCCAGCGTGTCCAGCGCAATGGAAAGGGGCAGCCAGCCGCTGGTGTCCGCCAGATCAGGCGCGTGGCTGCCGGTGTGGATGTTCCAGGCGTTGCCGGGCGTGCCCGCGTCGTCATGAACCGTCACGGTGGCGGTGTTGCTCGTCACGCTGCCGTAGGCGTTGCTCACCACCACGGCGTAGCTGCCCGCCGCGCTGGTGGTGTAGCTGGAAAACGTGGCCCCGCTGATGGCCGCGCCGCCGCGCCGCCACTGGTAGCTGAGCGCGCCGCTGCCCGTGGCCGCCACGCGCAGCGTGGTCACCCCGCTGCTGGAAATGGTGACGGACTGCGGCTGCGCCGTGATGACCGGCGCCGATCCGGCGCTGGCGGCATCTCCATCACCGCCGCCGCAGCCTGCCAGCCCCAGCGCCAGGGCAAAGCACACAAGGCCTCGCTGAAGTGTTCGCATCATCCAAATGCTCCTGTTTCAGGTGGTTGAGGGAAATGCGAATTTACGCGGACCTGCTTTTACGGACATGCGGACCCGCGAACCGGCCCGCGCTGAAACCCCGCGCAGGCCCCAGCCCGTGAGCGGACGCGCGCTGTCCATTCCAGAATCAAAAAAAGGAGCGAATTTGAGAGGGTAAAAATTGGCATCAGCGCAATTTTCACTAGGACCCATTGCTATTGATAAAGGAGCGGAATATGCCGCGTATTCAGCCTTTCATTCGCCTTGCTGGCCCGCGCTTGCCGCCCCGTTTTGCTCTTTTCATTTCGCGCATGCAGGCCATGAAAGGGGGGCTTGAAAGCGGCTCTGTCCGTGGGGGCGGAAATACGGGACCGGGCGTTTGGGGTTTTGCAAGCCCTCGCCGGGCTGCAAGCGGGCCGTAAGACCCGTCTGCGCCTGGCGGCCCATTCCGGTTTCCTGGCTTTTGCTTCTTTACGGCCAGGCTCTGGACAGGCTCTTACGCCGCATGGCCCGCCAGCGTGGCGGCTACCAGGCGCTTGAAGGGCGTCAGGCGCTGGGCTGTGTGCAGGGCGGCGTCGCGCAGCAGCCGCGCGGGGGCGGAGTCGGTGGTGTACAGGCGCGCGATGAGGCCGGTGATTTCATACAGCGGCCGCGTGGCCAGCATGTGGCGGCGCTCGTAGCGGGCCAGCACGTCGGCGGCGGCGATGTCGCGGCCGGCGGCGTGGGCGGCGCGCAACTCCTGCGCCAGGGTTTGCACGCTGAGCAGGCCGAAGTTGAAGCCGTGCGCCGTGACGGGGTGCATGCCCACGGCCGCATCGCCCACGCAGGCAAAGCGCGGGGCCACCAGGCGGCGCGGCATCACGCCCACCAGCGGATACACGTGGCGCGTGCTGTTCAGGCGCACTTCGCCCAGGCGGCCATGAAAGCGCCGGGTCATGTCCTGGCCGAAGGCGGCTTCGTCCAGCGCCATCATGGCCTCAATGCCCTGGTGCGGCAGCGTGAGCACGGCAGAGGCGCGCGGCATGCCGGTGGCCGGGTCATCGTTCATGGGCAGCAGCGCCAGCGTCTGGCCGTAATCGAACCATTCCCAGGCCGTGTGCTCGTGCGGCACTTCGTGCGTGATCTGGCACACCAGCATGCTGCGGCCAAAGTCGTTTTGCCGCGCGGCAATGCCCACGGCGCGGCGCGTGACGGAAAAACGGCTGTCGGCGGCCACCAGCAGGCGCGCGGTGTGCGTGGCGCCATCGGCCAGCGTGAGCTGCGCGCCTTCGGCCCCGCAGCGCACCTGCGTGGCGGCCTGCCCCGTCAGCAAGGTGATGCGGCCATGCGCGCTGGCGGCGGCCTGCACTTCGGCCAGCGCGGCGCGGCGGATGAGGTAGTTGGAAACCAGCCAGCCCAGCTCGTCGCGCCGGGTGAGACGGTGGCTGATTTGCATGGAAAAGGGCGATTCGCCATTGAATACCCGCGCATCGCGCAATGGTGAAAACGCCGCAGGCTCCATGGCTTCAATGCGCTGCCACAGCCCCATTTCGCGCATCAGCGTGGCCGAGCGCTGCGTGAGCGCGATTTCGCGTCCGTCAAACGGCGCCTGCTCCAGCGCCGGAAGCGATTGCTGCTCAACCAGGCCGATATTCAGGCCCGATTCCGAAAGCGCGCGCGCCAGGCACAGGCCCGCCGGGCCAGCGCCGCTGATGAGAATGTCAAATTGCATAGAACAAATCCATGAAGGGCAAAAGAAAAAACACGCCATGCAGGCGGCTGTTTTCACATGGTAAACCAGCCATTGCCCCTGCCTATTACAGGGAAATCAGGCATTTGCCTGCGCCAGCTTCGCTTGTTTGCCCGCCCCAAAAATGGCGATTCGCATCGCCAGCGCCTTGCCTGCGGGCTGACAATAGGCGCAGCATTCACATTCATAAAACCCCGTATTCCCATGCCTGCCTTCAACCGCCGCCGCTGTCTGGGCTTGCTGGCCCGCGCAACTGTTCTGCCTTTTGCTGCCGCGCCTTTCGCCGCGCGTGCAGATGCGGGCCTGATTCGCATCATCGTGGCCTACCCGCCAGGCGGCGTGGCCGATGCCACGGCGCGGCTGCTGGCCGACCAGCTTGCCCAGCGCCTGGGCGTCAGCGCCGTGGTGGAAAACAAGGCTGGCGCGGGCGGCGCCATAGGGCTGGGCGCCATAGCCAAGGCCGTGCCTGATGGGCGCACGTTCGGCTTTGCCTCCGTCAGCCCCGTGGCGCTGCTGCCCCACCTGGGCGGCAAGATGCCATTTGACCCGCAAAAAGACCTGGCTCCCGCCGCCAGCGTGCTGGCCTCGCCCGTGCTGCTGCTGGCCACGCCCGCCAACCACGCGCCTGACTTCAGGGCGCTGCTGGAGCGCGCCAGGGAGGCACCCGGCTCCGTGCGCTGGGCCACTGCAGGCTCGGCCGCGCTGGGCCACGTCATGCTGGAGCAAATCAAGGCCAGCGCGAAGGTGGACATCACCCACATTCCCTACAAGGGCGGCGGCCAGCAAATCAACGACGCGCTGGGCGGGCACTTTGAAGTGCTCTCCACCAACGCCAGCCCTGCTGTCATCGGCCACGTGCGCGCGGGCAGGCTGCGCGCCCTGGCCGCAGGCGCTCCCGCCCGCCTGGCAGCGCTGCCCGATACGCCCACGCTTTCAGAACTGGGCCTGCCTGAAGCCAACCGCTTTTCCGTATTCGGTCTGTTCGCCCCGGCCGGCACGCCCGCCGCCGTTATCGAGCGCATGAACGCCGCCGTCAATGCCGCACTGAATGAGCCGCAGACGCGACAGAAAATCGAAGCCGCCGGCAACCTGCCCACTGGCGGCAGCGCTGCTGCCTTTGCCCGGCAGATACAAGCCGAATCACAGGCCAATGCCCGCATCATCAAAAAAGCGGGCATCACGGCGGGGAGCTGACGGAAAACCTGTTTTTCCGCTGTTTTCCCCTCCTCTCCCCGTGAAGCGGCGGACCAGCCTTGCCGCCGCAGGCCGCCCGCGCGCTGCAAGCACTGAACCGGACAGCCGCATTCGCCGGAACCATCAAAAACAGGAGCGGATCCAGAGGTCCAAAAATACCGTTCTGCGCAGTTTCCACTAGGACATCACGCTATTGATTCAATAGCGAAGCCAGCCACCCCATTTCAATCTGCCGCCCCTCGCAGCCGGACGGCGGGCATTAGGCGTTTTCCTGCACGCGGGGCGCGGCTGGCCGTGACTACACTTTGTTTTTCCCTTTTTCATGGACTCAAAAGGAACCCCCATCATGGATCGTCGTTCTCTCATCAAAGGCGCTGGCCTGGCTGGCGTGCTGGCCGCTGGCGTGGCCCCTGCCGTGCAGGCGCAGCAGGCGGTGCGCTGGCGCATGGCTTCGAGCTTTCCGAAGTCGCTGGACACGCTCATGGGCAGCGCCGAGACGTTTTCGCGCGTGGTCAAGGCGCTGACGGGCGGCAAGTTCGAGGTGTCGGTGCACGCCGCAGGCGAGCTGATGCCCGCTTTTGGCGTGGTGGACGCGATTCAGGACGACAACATCGAAATTGCGCAGACCGCCGGCTATTACTTCACGGGCAAAGATCCCGTTTTCGCCTTTGCCTGCGCCGTGCCGTTTGGCCTGACCACGCTGCAAATGGAAGCCTGGCGCCGCCAGGGCAATGGCGGCAAATTGCTGGACGAGTTTTTCAAGAAATACAACTTCCACGCGCTGTGCGCGGGCAACACAACCACGCAGATGGGCGGCTGGTACCGCAAGGAAATCAAGTCGCCCGATGACCTCAAGGGCCTGAAGATGCGCCTGGGCGGCGGCCTGTTTGGCGAAGTGATGGCCAAGCTGGGCGTGGTGGCGCAGAACATGCCGGGCAGCGACGTGTATCAGGCGCTGGAAAAAGGCACGCTGGACGCCTCCGAGTTCGTGGGGCCGTATGACGATGAAAAACTCGGCCTGAGCAAAGTGGCGCCGTATTACTACTACCCTGGCTGGTGGGAAGCGAGCGCGCAGTTTGACTTTTTCATCAACAACAAGGCCTTTGACAAGCTGCCGGACGAATACAAGGCCGCCGTGCGCGCCGCCGCCGATGTGGCGGCCATTGAGGTGACGAGCAAATACCAGGCCCGCAACCCGCAAGCGCTCAAGCGCCTGCGCGCGGGCAACACGCAGTTCAAGATGTTCCCCAAACCGGTGGTGGACGCGGGCTTCAAGGCCGCGCAGGAGGTGTATGCCGAGCACTGCGACAAATCACCCGAATTCAAGAAGGTGTTTGACGACATGCGCGCCTTCCAGAAAGAGCAGATTTTGTGGAACCGTTATTCGGAATTCACCTACAACCAGTACATCAATGGCGCGAAGCTGTAAATGATGGATAAATGAACAAGAAAGCCGCGATGCGAATCGCGGCTTTCTTTTTTATCGGCGCATTCACTGCGCTGATGGGAAATAGCCGTTTTATTCCGTCGGCTATTCCGCTGGTTATTCCGCTGGCGCTTCGCTGCCGTAGCCCTGCGGCTCATCTTCCGGCGGCGGCGCGGCCTCGCCGCCTTCCGTGCCAGCGCCATAGCCGCCAGATGAGCCATAGCCCCCCGCATCGCTGCCGGAAGACTCGCCAGCAGGCGCATCGCCATAGCCGCTCTCGCTGCCGTAGCCGCCCGCGCCTTCTCCGCCATGGCTTTCATCAGCCGCATCGCCGTAGCCGCCGGAAGGCTGCTCCAGGTCTTGCAGCATCTGCTGGCCAATGGCGTCCAGATCCACCTCCGCCTTGGCTTCCAGGCTGCCCGTGACCAGCTGCGGAAAGGCGATGAGCACGCCCACCATGAACAGCTGGATCAGCAGGAAGGGAATGGCGCCCTTGTAAATCTGCATCGTCGTCACCGGCTGCATGAGCTGGCCCGTGACGCGGTCCACATAGGGACTGGCAGGCGCCACGGAGCGCAGGAAAAACAGCGCGAAGCCGAAAGGCGGATGCAGGAACGAAGTCTGCATGTTCACCGCCAGCAGCACGCCGAACCACACCAGGTCAATGCCCAGCTTCTCGGCCACTGGCGCCAGCAGCGGCACGACGATGAAAGACAGCTCGAAATAGTCCAGAAAGAACGCGAGGAAGAACACCATCACGTTCACCAGAATCAGAAAGCCCACCGGGCCGCCCGGCAAGTCGCTGAGCAGGCGTTCCACCCACAGCGGGCCGTCCGCCGCCTGGAACACCAGGCTGAAGATGGTGGCGCCAATGAGAATGAACATGGCAAACGAGGCCAGCTTGGTCGTGGCCGCCAGCGCCTGCCTGAGCAGCGCCCAGTCCAGCCGCCTGCGCACAAAGCCCATGACCAGCGCGCCCACCGCGCCCATAGCTCCGCCCTCCGTAGGCGTGGCCACGCCCAGGAAGATGGTGCCCAGCACTAAAAAGATGAGCAGCAGCGGCGGAATGAGCACGAACGTCACCCGCTCGGCCAGGCGCGAAAGCAGCCCCAGCTTCAGCCCCCGGTTGATGAGGGCGATGAGCAGCGCCAGCGCCACGCCGCCGCAGGCGGCCACCACGATTTTTTCGTCGGTGGGCACGCTCTGCACCGTGCGGCCCAGCCACCAGGTGTGCACGGCGGCCATGTTCTGCGCCAGCACAGTGGCCGTGCCAATGGAAAGCGCCATCACCGCCGTCAGCGAGGCATAGCCGCTGCTGCCGTTGGCCTCGCGGAACGTGCGCGCCTGCGGCGGCAGCGCGGGCACGCAGGCCGGGCGGAATATCGCCAAAAGCACCACATACAGCACATACAGCCCCACCAGCATGAAAGCGGGCGTGAACGCGCCCTTGTACATGTCGCCCACGCTGCGGCCCACCTGGTCGGCCATGATGATGAGCACGAGCGAGGGCGGAATGATCTGCGCCAGCGTGCCCGAAGCGGCAATGGCGCCAGCCGCCAGCGGCCGGTCATAGCCGTAGCGCAGCATGATGGGCAGCGAGATCAGCCCCATTGAAATGACCGAAGCCGCCACCACGCCCGTGGTGGCCGCCAGCAGCGCCCCCACAAAGATGACGGCCAGCGCCAGCCCGCCGCGCAGCGGGCCGAACACCTGGCCCACCGTCTCCAGCAAATCTTCAGCCATGCCGCTGCGCTCCAGCACCAGCCCCATCAGCGTGAAAAAGGGCACGGCCAGCAGCGTGTCGTTGGACATGATGCCGATCAGCCGCTGCGGCAGCCAGGCCAGCACGCTGGGCGGAAACACATCCAGCTGCACGCCCACGAAGGCAAAAAACAGCCCGCACGCGCCCAGGCTGAACGCCACCGGAAAGCCCAGCAGCAAAAACACGATCAGCCCCGCGAACATGACCGGGGCGAAATTGGCCACCACGAATTCCATTGCCTGTGCCCCCGCTTCAGCTCGCGCTTTTCTCTGGTGCGGCAGCCTGCGCCGCCTCCCGCTCGGCGCGCAGCGCCTCGGCCAGCGCCTGCGCGTCCTGCGCGTCGCTCATGCGGCCCATCGGGTCAGGCCCCTGCCCGCGCAAAAAGGCAATGCGCTTGATCAGCTCCGACCAGCCTTGCAGCAGCAGCAGCGCGAACGACACCGGCAGCGCCGCCCACACCGGCCAGCGCACCAGCCCGCCCGTGTTGGCCGACATCTCGCCCGTCTGAAACTTGTCGGCCAGCACCGGCACGCTCAAGTAGATGACCGCCAGACAAATCGGCGTGAGAAACAGCGCGAAGCCCGCCACATCAATCCACGCCTGCGCGCGCCTTGAAAAGCGGCTGCTGAGCACATCAATGCGCACATGCTCGCGATGCAGCAGCGTATAGCCCGCCGCCAGCAAAAACGACCAGGCAAACAAATACCACTGCACTTCCAGCAGCGCGTTGGAACTCACGCCAAACACCTTGCGCACCGCCGCATTGCCCGCGCTGATGAGCGTGGCGCCCAGAATCAGCCAGATCACATATTTGCCAACCAGCCCGTTCAGCCAGTCCACCGCCCGCGAGAATTTCAAAAGCGCCTGCATGAGCAAATCCGCAAAAAATGCGCGAAAAAAAGCGGGAATGTTATCGGCAAACAGCAAACCGTTACCGCATGTCAGAAACCGCGCTCCCGCGCCCATGCCCGCCAGCGCGGCTGGCAAATGAAAAAGGGCAGCAGGTTAGATTGCAGCAAAAACAGGAGCGGATTCAGGTGCATGAAAAACGGCATATGCGCCCATTCCACTAGGACCTCATGCTATGGATTCGGAAGCGAAACCGGCTTGCTTTTCTCAGTTTGTCGCCCCCACGGCCAGATCCTGGACAGGCCCGGAAACGGATGGCGTGCGAGAAGACGTGCGAAGCCGCTCAATCTGCGCCCGTCTGCAGACCGGTCGGATGGCGCAGGCAAAAGCTGCCTGGACAGGCGGCCAGCCATTGCAGGCGGAAGGCAACAAAGAGGACGACAAAGAAGGCAGCGAGCGCGCCCGTCATTGAGCGCCAGCCGCAGGCGGGCCGGCTGAGGCATCGCCAGCAGGCGGAACCTGGCCCTGCGAGGCCAGATGGGCCTTGATGGCCTGCGCCGCCTCGGCCACCAGCGCGGGGCCTTTGTAGATCAGGCCGGTGTACAGCTGCACGGCGTCTGCACCCGCTTCAATCTTGGCCACGGCATCTTCACCGCTCAGGATGCCGCCCGCGCCAATGATGGGAAAGCCTGCGCCCAGCGCTGCGCGCAGCTGGCGGATGACGCGGCAGCTGGCCTCGCGCACGGGCGCGCCCGAGAGGCCGCCCGCTTCCTGCGCGTGGGGCAGGCCCTGCACGGCCTCGCGCGAGAGCGTGGTGTTGGTGGCAATCACGCCATCCATGCCGTGCTCCAGCAGCGCGGCGGCGATGGACTGCACTTGCGCCTCGTCCAGATCAGGCGCGATCTTCAGAAAAAGCGGCACGTGGCGGCCATGCGCATCGGCCAGCTCGCGCTGGCGCGACTTGAGCGCCGCCAGCAGCGCGGCCAGCGCTTCATCGGCCTGCAAATCGCGCAGGTTCCGGGTGTTGGGGCTGGAAATGTTCACTGCCACGTAGTCGGCATGCGGATACACGGCGGCCAGGCACATCAGATAGTCGTCTTGCGCCCGCTCCATTGGCGTGGCGGCGTTCTTGCCGATGTTCAGGCCCAGCGCCATGCGCGGCGCGCCCTTGGCGGCGCTTTGCCGCTGTTCGGCAAAGCGCGACGTGCACACGTGCGTCACGAAAGCGGCCACGCCCTCATTGTTGAAGCCCATGCGGTTGATGAGCGCCTGCGCCGCCGGCAGCCTGAACAGGCGCGGCCTGGGATTGCCCGGCTGCGCCAGCGGCGTGACGGTGCCCGCTTCCACAAAGCCAAAGCCCATGGCCGCCAGCGCGTCAATGCAGCGGGCGTTTTTGTCCAGCCCCGCCGCCAGGCCCACGCGGTTGGGCAGCGTCAGGCCCGCCAGCGTCACGGGGTCTTGCACGCGCGGCTGCCGCCACAGAAGCTGCCAGAAGGTGTTCTGCGTGCGCTCCAGCGCCGCCAGCGTTTTCTCGTGGGCCGCCTCGGCGTCCATGCAGAACAGAGCAGAACGGATCAGGCCATAAGGCATAAAAGGCATTTTGGATAATCAGAAAACATTAAGAAACTGTTCAGAGCTTGGCCGTGGATGCAGAAAGTGCGGACTCGGGCGGTCTGCGGCGTTGCGAATCCTCGCTAGACCACAAGGCCCGTCCGTCTGCGGTTTGCGCCTTGCAGCCCATCCCGATTTCGCGCTTTCGCCCCTCACGGCCAGACTCTGAACGCGCTCTGATAAACGGCACATTTTCCCAAAATGACACAGGATGAATTGAAAACCCTCGTCGGCCAAGCCGCCCTGCAATACGTGCCAGCGGGCGCGCTCATCGGCGTGGGCACCGGCTCCACCGTGAACAAATTCATCGCCGCCCTTTCCGCAGCCCATGCCGCCATTCGCGCCGTCTCCAGCTCCGAAGCCAGCACGGCCTTGCTGCGCGCGGCGGGCATTGCCGTCGTGCCGCTGGAGCAGGCCGGCGAGCTGGCCGTGTACATCGACGGCGCGGACGAAATCGATCCGCGCGGCCACATGCTCAAAGGCGGCGGCGGCGCCCTCACGCGCGAAAAAATCGTGGCCGCGCAAGCCAGGCGCTTCATCTGCATTGCCGATGCTTCCAAGCAGGTGGACACGCTGGGGCGCTTTCCCCTGCCGGTGGAAATCATCCCCATGGCCGCCGCGCGCCTGGCCCGCCAGTTCGCCGCCCTGGGCGGCCAGGCCGCGCTGCGCATGAGTGGCGGCCAGCCCTACGTGACCGACAACGGCCTGCACATCCTGGACGTGCGGGGCTTGCACATCACCGACCCGCTGGCCTTTGAAAACGAAACCAGCCAGTGGCCCGGCGTGGTCACTGTCGGCGTGTTCGCCCGCCAAAAGGCCAGCTGCTGTCTGCTCGCCACGCAGCAGGGCGTGCGTACCTTGCAGTTTGATTGAGCGCTCTGCCCATAGCCTGCCCGTGAAGAGCAGCGGCCAGAGGGTGTGGCAAAGGGCGGCAAAGCGCTGCTGCGCGGGTCAGGTTGTCAATGTTGAAGCCCGCCTGCCAAGCTGTTCGGGGTTGGCGCGGGCATGAGCGATCAGACCGGCCGCGCTGGCAATCTTCAGCCGCCAGGCGGCCCCGGCATTCATCACCCGCACATTGGGCGTGCAGGCCACGGCGGTCATGCCGATGTTGCTGCCTGTGCCTGTCATGGCTTTCCACCCAGCCCGTTACAGGCGGGCTGGGCGGGCTTGAGAGACTGTTCTCAAAGCCTAGATTGATAGCACTTCATATGCCTAAACGATATGAACGACGAGCAGTGGCAAACGCTTGTCGGGAAGAACAAAAAAGCATCCTGTCAGCACAGCACTCGAGACATGATCCATGCCATCTTCCATGTACAAGCTACTGCTGCCAGTGGTGTGCTTCCCCAAGACCGCAGCAGCCCGCAGCCACGCAAAGGGCGGCAAGCTACTGCTGCCAGTGGTGTGCTTCCCCAAGACCGCCGCAATGAAAACAGATCTGCAACACCTTCAGCCACTGACGTGACACCCACACGGTTTAATCAGCTTGGTTCTGGTTTGTCCAATGTAGCGGCGCGTGGAGAAGGGAGTCGCCCTATCCCTCCCGTGGCTCCTACTCTGGAAAATGAACGTTTTTATGGCGCCGCTGATTTGTATGGAGTGTCTGGCAGGCCTTCTGCTGATAATATCCAGCAGGATCGTATTGGATATTGCTTTTCATTGCTAATGCTGGAGCTGTAGCCGACCGGTCTCCAGATCAAATCCAGAATTCTATTTCCTATAGTCATGAAACTGACAATTTTAGTTTAGAGTTTTGACTTGGCAATGGTAAATTTGACACGCCCGTATGGCTGTCCGTAATGGAAGTTGCCTACGCTAAATTAAGAGGAGGCACCTTGGAAGAGGGATATAGACGAAGGTGGCAAGGCAAGAGAAGCCATGCAGACGATCACAGGGGCGCGAGGTGATGGTATTTCTCGAGATCAAGCGTTTGCAATAGGGAAACCAAGAGTATTGAAGCGCGAGTCAGGCAAGCCTTGCAAGAAGGGCGCCCTGTTACTTTGCCAACAGACCCGGAATATATATCCAATTGGTTTTTCGTCGCTTATTTTGTGACAAGAACGCTCCACAGGATGATTTGGTGGATAACAATATCTATGTGGTGGATGGAGTTCGTTTTGATCAAAATGACGAGGCTGTAGTTCGTTTGCGGAATCCTTGGCAACGCAATAATTCGAGTCTTGTGAATGAAAATATACCGGTTGACAGTAGTGCTTCTTTTGTTGAAGTGAGAATGAGAAATATGATAGAAGGACAGGGCTTGAATATATTGATATGGGGTCGAAATGAATTGGTTGAAGAAATTTCTAAGCAATGCTGGCGTGATGAGCTGTTTGATTTTTGGTGTAACCACTTGGGCAGCAGATATCGATACCATGTCAAATCCACCTCCCTTTTCTTTTCTGCAAGAGTCTGACGCGAGCCATTTTTCGGAAGCAGCCAGTCGTCTGGAAGATGAAGCAATGGCCTTTTTGGGCCACGCCTATGCCATCAAATCGCGCCGTTTTTTCCTGACCCCCGGCACTTGGGTGGCCTATGTCAAGCAGGCAGACGCTGCGGCCAGGGACTGGAACGGTACCCGACAGGAAATTAAGGGCCGCCGCGTAGGCAAAGACTTGCTGGAGCTTTGGCTGGATGGCAAAGGCCAGCGGGCCGAAGCCCTTGCCATGAGCGAGCAGCCGATTGATGAGGAAGGGCGCTATTTGCTGGGCTATTTCACCTTATCGCCTCTGGCTGGGCGCTGAGGGTCTGTTTCGTAATCTGCCCGTGGGCGTTGCAAACGCCTCGTCGGGCAGCAAGCGGACAGTAGAGTCCATCAGCGGTTTGCACCTTGCAGATAGCCCTGATCTGCACTTTTGCCTCTCGCGGCCAGACCATCAACAGAGTTTGAACGCGGACGGGCTGGCGCGTGTCAGGCTATTTCAGGCGTTGGTGCTAGCATCCCGCGCTTGTCTGCCGGGGCGGCGGTTCAGTTGAATCTGCCGCCCCTTTTTCGTTTCATCCCACTTCAAAGGCAAGGTCACATCATGAGCAAGACGTCGCTGGACAAAAGCAAGATCAAATTCCTGTTGCTCGAAGGCATACACCCTTCGGCGGTAGAAGTGCTCAAGAACGCTGGCTACACCAATGTGGAGACGCTGCCGGGCGCGCTGCAAGGCGATGAGCTGAAAGAAAAGATTGCCGATGCGCACTTTGTGGGCCTGCGCTCGCGCACGCAGCTGAACGCCGAGGCGCTGGCGGCGGCGCAAAAGCTGGTGGCCATCGGTGCGTTTTGCATAGGCACCAACCAGATTGATCTGGAGGCGGCGCGCCACAAGGGCGTGGCGGTGTTCAACGCGCCTTATTCCAACACGCGCTCGGTGGCCGAGCTGGTGCTGGCCGAGGCCATCTTGCTGCTGCGCGGCATTCCCGAAAAAAACGCGGCGGCGCATCGCGGCGGCTGGATGAAATCGGCCACAAATTCGTATGAAGCGCGCGGCAAAACGCTGGGCATCGTGGGCTACGGCTCCATTGGCTCGCAGCTTTCGGTGCTGGCCGAGTCGCTGGGCATGAACGTGCTGTTTTATGACGTGGTGGCCAAGCTGCCGCTGGGCAATGCGCAGCCGGTGGGCAATCTGCACGATTTGCTGGGCCAGTGCGACATCGTTTCGCTGCATGTGCCGGACCTGCCTTCCACGCGCTGGATGATTGGCGCCAAGGAGATTGCGGCGCTCAAGCCGGGCGCCATTTTCATCAACGCCTCGCGCGGCACGGTGGTGGAAATCGAGCCGCTGGCGCAAGCCATCAAGTCGGGCAAGCTGCTGGGCGCGGCGGTGGATGTGTTTCCGTCCGAGCCGAAGTCCAACAAGGACGAATTCCAGTCGCCCCTGCGCGGGCTGGACAATGTGCTGCTCACGCCGCACATTGGCGGCTCCACGATGGAAGCGCAGGCCAATATCGGCCTGGAAGTGGCCGAAAAGCTGGTGAAGTATTCGGACAACGGCTCGACCATCACCTCGGTGAATTTTCCCGAAGTGGCGCTGCCCGAGCACCCGGGGCGCGACCGCATCTTGCATGTGCACAAGAACGTGCCGGGCGTGATGTCGGCCATCAACCAGGTTTTCTCCGACGCGAAGATCAACGTGGCCGCCCAGTACCTGCAAACGGATGACGCGCTGGGCTACGTGGTGATTGACACGGACGCGGGCGCTTCCGCCAGCGTGATTGACAAGCTGCGCGCCGTGCCGGGCACGATGCGCGTGCGCGTGCTGTTCTGATCCGGCCTGCGCGCCTTGCCCCCGCGAGCTGCCCGCGCCTGTTTCGCCCTGGCGCGGGCAGTTTGTTTTTTGGCGCATGGCGGGCGGCAACAGGGCGCGGCGGCCAGGCGGGTTCCA
This sequence comes from Ottowia sp. oral taxon 894, assembly GCF_001262075.1. GTDB lineage: Bacteria > Pseudomonadota > Gammaproteobacteria > Burkholderiales > Burkholderiaceae_C > Ottowia > Ottowia massiliensis. The sequence goes on from NZ_CP012073.1 coordinate 2,430,096, forward strand.
GCGTTCAGAAGCGCCTGAAAACGTCCCAAAGCCCGCCAGCGCCCGCCAGTCCGGCGCAAGCCGCTCTCTTTTCCGCAGCGCCGGCCGCTTTGGCCCGCCAACGCGTTCTTTTTCTTTCACGCTTCGCTCTTTCCATCACGGCCATGCCATCCGCTCTGCTTCCCCCTTTCATCGCCCCTGTGCCTTTGCCCAAGGCCGTGCGGCTGCTCAATCACGGCCCCACGGTGCTGGTGTCCGCGCGCAGCGGCGGCCGGCAGAACGTGATGGCCGCCGCCTGGGCCTGCGTGCTGGACTTTGACAAGCTCTCCGTGGTGATTGACAAAGGCGCGGCCACGCGCGCGCTCATTGAGGAAAGCGGCCACTTCGTCATTCAGGTGCCCACGGCGGCGCAGGCGCCGCTGGTGCGCTGGCTGGGCACGCACAGCCTGCATGCAGACGCGCAAAAGCTCGCCCACTCCGGCGCGCGGCTGTTTGATTTGCCTGGCTGCCCCGCGCCGCTGGTGGCGGGCTGCTCGGCCTGGCTGGCGTGCCGCGTGCTGCCGGAAAAGCGCAACGAGCTGCTGTATGACCTGTTCATGGGCGAAATCACGGCGGCCTGGGCGGATGAGCGCGCCTTTCGCCAGGGCCGCTGGCAGTTTGAAAGCGCGCCCGAGTGGCGCAGCCTGCACTACGTGGCGGGCGGGCAGTTCTACGCCACAGGCGCATCCATCCAGACGGAGCCGGTTGATGACAGCGACTGATGCCAGGGCCGGCGGCCTGCCCGAAGTCAGCATTTCGGAAGATGGCCCGGTGCGCCACCTGCACCTGGGCACGCCCTGGGTGCAGGGCAGCATGAACCTGCGCCAGCCCTACGCGCTGGAGCTGGAATACGTGCAGCGCATGATGGGCTGGATGCTGCTCGCGCCCGATCTGGACGACGCCGTGCAAGGCCACGCCATGCAGCTGGGCCTGGGCGCGGGCGCGCTCACCAAGTTCTGCTGCAAGCAGGTGGGCATGTGCACCACGGCCATCGAGCTGAACCCGCAAGTGCTGGCCGTGTGCCGCCACTGGTTTCGCCTGCCGGAAGACGGCCCCACCCTGCGCGTGGTGCTGGCTGATGCCGCCGAGGAAATCCGCCGCGAAGAGTGGCTGGGCACGGTGGACGCGCTGCAAGTCGATTTGTATGACCACGAAGCCGCCGCCCCCGTGCTGGACAGCGCTGCGTTCTATGCCGACTGCCGCCGCCTGCTCACCGCCCACGGCGTGATGAGCGTGAACCTGTTTGGCCGCTCATCCAGCTACGCGCGCAGCCTGGCGTGCATGGGCGAAGCCTTTGGCGCGCGCGCCCTCTGGGCCTTCAAGCCCACGCGCGAGGGCAACACCGTGGTGCTGGCCGAGCGCGCGCCCACCCGCCCCTCGCGCGAGGCGCTGGCCGCGCGCGCCGAAGAAATCCGCCAGCGCTGGGGGTTGCCCGCGCCGCAGTGGCTCAAGTGGCTCAAGCCGGTGGAGAAGTAAGCTGCCGGCCTTGCTGGCAGGCGCGCATGGCTGGAGCGCGCCTGTTTTCGCTCCCTGATTGATAGCATGATGTCCTAGTGGATAGTGCGCGAAAGCCGTTTTTGACCCCCTTGAATTTGCTCCTCTTTCTGCGAACCTGCCCAAAGCCTGCCTGCGGATGCGAAAAACGCGGAGCCGGGCGCTCGCGGGCCTTGCAAGCCTCCAGCAGGCGGCAAGGCCCGTCTGCGGATGGCGCTTTGCAGCCCATCCCGATCCGCCGATCCGCCCGATCTGCCGCCCTTTGCGGCCAGATGCTGAACAGACTCTGATGCCCGCGCCGCGCGTTTTGCCTTGCCCATTGCCATGACCACCCCGCCACCCGTTCCTCACGCACACCGCCATCACCACGCCCCGCACGCTTTTGCCGCCGCGCCAGACCCCGAGCACTACAGCGGCCCGCTGCAGTGGCGCCACCTCATCGCGTGGATGCGCCAGGACGGCGTGATCACCAACGAAGAAGCCGAGCGCACCGTGGCCCGTATCGGCCAGGCCGAAAGCTCGCAGCACGCGCTGGTACGCCTGGCCGCCATTGGCGTGACCGACGCGCAGGGCAACGTGATGGACGTGGAGCGCCTGACCGAATACCTGGCCGGGCGCGCGCGCCTGGGCTACCTGCGCATTGACCCGCTCAAGGTGGAAGTCGGCAAAGTGGCCGAAACCATGAGCGCTGCTTACGCCGAGCGCCACAAGGTGCTGCCCGTGCAGGTGACCAGCGGCGAAGTGGTGGTGGCCACCAGCGAGCCGTTCATCACCGACTGGGTGGCCGAAGTGGAGCGCCAGAGCAAGCGCATGGTGCGCCGCGTGGTGGCCAACCCGGCGGACATCCGCCGCTACACGGCTGAATTCTTCGCGCTGGCCAAAACCGTGCGCGCCGTGCAAAAGTCCAGCGGCGGCGTCTCGGCCACCGCCAGCTTCGAGCAGCTGGTGGAGCTGGGCCGCAGCAACAAGCAGCTCGACGCCAACGACCAGGGCGTGGTGCAGGTAGTGGACTGGCTGTGGCAATACGCCTTTGACCAGCGCGCCAGCGACATTCACCTGGAGCCAAGGCGCGACCAGGGCGTGATCCGCTTTCGCATCGACGGCGTGCTGCACCCCGTCTATCAGGCCCCGCTGGCCGTGCTGGCCGCCATGACCGCGCGCATCAAGCTGCTGGGCCGCATGGACGTGGTGGAAAAGCGCCGCCCGCTGGACGGCCGCATCAAAACCCGCAACCCCGCCGGGCAGGAAGTGGAAATGCGCCTCTCAACCCTGCCCACCGCCTTTGGCGAAAAGCTGGTGATGCGCATCTTCGACCCCGAATCGGCCTCCAAGTCGCTCGAAGCCCTGGGCTTTGCCCGCTACGACGCCGCGCGCTGGGAAGCGCTCATCGCCCGCCCCTACGGCATCATCCTCGTTACCGGCCCCACCGGCAGCGGCAAAACCACCACGCTGTATTCCACCCTCAAGCGCGTGGCCACTGAAGAAGTGAACGTCAGCACCATTGAAGACCCCATCGAAATGATCGAACCGGCCTTCAACCAGACGCAAGTGCAGCCGGCCATCGACTTCAGCTTTGCCGAGGGCCTGCGCGCGCTCATGCGGCAAGACCCGGACATCATCATGATTGGCGAAATCCGCGACCTGGAAACCGCCGAAATGGCCGTGCAGGCCGCCCTCACCGGCCACCTGGTGTTCAGCACCTTGCACACCAACGACGCCCCCAGCGCCCTCACCCGCCTGATGGAGCTGGGCGTGCCGGCCTACCTGCTCAGCGCCACCATCCTGGGCGTGCTGGCGCAGCGCCTGGTGCGCACCCTCTGCCCGCTGTGCCGCCAGCCCAATGAAGACCCGCACGCCGTCGAACTGCTCAAGGAAGCCATCCGCCCCTGGAAACTCAACGCCGAGCCGCACCTGTACAAGCCCGTAGGCTGCGTGGAGTGCCGCATGACCGGCTTCAAGGGCCGCCTGGGCCTGCACGAGCTGCTCACCGTCAGCGAGGAATTCCAGGCCAAGGTGCAGCACGGCGGCGTCCTTGCCGAGCTGCGCAAGCAGGCCGTGGCCGACGGCATGCGCCCCCTGCGCCTGGCCGGCGCCCTGCGCGTGGCCGAAGGCGTGACCACACTGGAGGAAGTGATGGCCGCCACGCCGCCCCTGAGCCAATAACCAAGACGGGCGGCGAGCCAGCGGGGCAGGCCCCGCGCTCGCGTCCCGCTTCCATCACGAACCAACCGCCTTGAAAAACCGGCCCCGGCGGCCACATCATCCCGCCATGAACACACCTGACGCATCCCACGCCTCTTCTTCCTTTTCCTCTTCTTCCTTTTCCATTCCCCAGCCCCAGGCCGTCACGGCCGGCGCGGGCGGCGCAGCGCACTATGTCGTGCTGAACATCGCCCCCGGCGAAGAAGCCGAAAACGCCGTGCGCGCCTTTTTCGGCAACGCCGCCGGCCTGCGCCGCAGCGTGGGCCACCGCGACGAAGCGCGTCAGCTCAATCTGGTGGTGGGCATCGGCTCCGACGCCTGGGACCGCATCTTCGGCAGCCCCCGCCCCGCGCATTTGCACCCCTTCAAGGAACTGCGCGGCGCCAAGCACGCCCCCGCCACGCCCGGCGACTTGCTTTTGCACGTGCGCGCCGACACGGTGGACATGTGCCAGGAGCTGGTCATGCAGGCCATGCGCGCGCTCGATGGTGGGCTTTGTGGACGGCACCGAAAACCCCGAAGGGCAGGAAGCCTTCGAGGCCACCGTCATCGGCGAAGAAGACCCGGACTTTGCCGGCGGCAGCTACGTCATCGTGCAGAAATACCTGCACGACATGAAGGCGTGGAATGCCCTGACGACCGAAGAGCAGGAGCGCGTGATGGGCCGCACCAAGGCCGACGACATCGAGCTGCCCGACGAAGTCAAGCCCGCCAATTCGCACGTGGCGCTGAACGTGGTGGAGGGCGATGACGGCAACGAAATGGCCATCCTGCGCGGCAACCTGCCCTTTGCCACGCCCTCGCGCGGCGAATACGGCACCTACTTCATCGGCTACGCGCGCAACCCGGCCGTGACCGAGCTGATGCTGACCAACATGTTCATTGGCCGCCCCGAAGGCAACTACGACCGCCTGCTCGACTACAGCACCGCCGTGACTGGCACGCTCTTTTTCGTGCCCTCCGAACCCCTGCTGGAAGCCCTGGCCGAAGGCAACCCGCTGGCAGATGAAGCCAGCGCCGGTGACGCCGCCGCAGCGCCTGCTGATGCCGCCGATACCGCCGATACCGCCGCCAGCGGCGCGCTCGCCATCGGCTCGCTCAAAGGCCAGCCGCAAGAGCCGCCGCCCGCCCGGAAACGCGGCTGAAGCCGCCCCGCCTTTTCCCATTCACTCCACCCAAAGGAACCCATGCCATGAACAACCTTCACCGCGAACTCGCCCCCATCTCCAGCGCCGCCTGGGCGCAGATTGAAGAAGAAGTCGCCCGCACCTTCCGCCGCAACCTGGCGGGCCGCCGCGTGGTGGACGTCATCCAGCCCGAATCCGGCGCGCAGTGCCCGGCCGTGGGCACCGGCCACCTGGCCGCGCTCAAATCGCCGCAAGAAGGCGTCATCGCCCGCCAGCGCCAGGTCATGCCCATGATCGAGCTGCGCGTGCCCTTTGAACTCTCGCGCGAAGCCATCGACGACGTGGAGCGCGGCTCGCAAGACTCCGACTGGCAGCCCGCCAAAGACGCCGCCGAACAACTGGCCTACGCCGAAGACCGCGCCATCTTCCTGGGCTACAAGGCAGCGGGCATCACCGGCATCAGCGAAGGCAGCTCCAACCCCGTGCTCGCGCTGCCCGCGCAAGCCGCCCAGTTCCCCGACACCACCGCTGCCGCGCTCAAGCAGCTCAAGCTCGCGGGCGTGGATGGCCCCTACACCGCCGTGCTCGGCGCCGACACCTACACCGCCTTGCAAGAAGCCAACGAGCAGGGCTACCCCGTGCTCAACCACATCCAGCGCCTGGTGGGCGGCATGGACAACATCGTGTGGGCGCCCGCCATCGAAGGCGCCTATCTGGTTTCCACGCGCGGGGGCGACTTCTCCCTGCACCTGGCGCGCGATGTCTCCATCGGCTACCTCAGCCACACCGAAAGCGCCGTGCGCCTGTATCTGGAAGAAGTCTTCACCTTCCAGCTGCTCACCGCCGAAGCCGCCGTGGCGGCGCTCAAGAAGTAAAGACGGGCGGCCCGCGCGGCCAAGGAGCAAGGCCGCGCTTTCAGAACCTGTTCTTGACCTGGCCGATCAGGCCCCCGGCCGGGGCCGCCTGTCTGAAGCCTCAAAAACAGAAGCAAATTCAGGCGGCAAAAAATGGCTCTCGCGCTCATTGCACCAAAAAACGATCCCCAAATCGGGCTGAATAGCCAAATTCCCTCATGTACCCAAATGACATGAGCGGTATGCAGTGGCATGTGCTGGCCAAACATTTTGCTGAAATGAGCAAAATGACTTGTATTTGGCGTAAGACCAGACTTTGGGAATGATTTTTTAGGACGGTCTTTTAAAGCGCCAGCGTGCGCATGGGCAGCGGCGCGGCGCCGTGGTTCAGCGGGCCATTGCCGTGCCCTGTGCGCACGGCTGCGCCAGCGGCAATGGCCTGGTGCACGAAATCGCAGCCGGCCTGCACGGCTTCTGCCAGCGGCTGGCCCTGGGCCAGAAAGGCCGCGATGGCCGATGACAGGGTGCAGCCCGCGCCGTGCAGGTTGCGCGTGGCAACGCGCGGGTGGCTGATGAGCAGGGGCGGCTGGCCGCTGGCGGTGAAAAGCAGGTCGTGCACGGCTTCGTTTGCGCCCAGATGCCCGCCTTTGAGCAGCACGGCCTTAGCGCCCAGGGCCAGCAGGGCCTGGCCTGCCGCGTGCATGGCGGGCACGTCGGCGGGCGCGTCCGCCACGGGGCGGCCCAGCAGCATGGCGGCTTCGTCCAGGTTGGGGGTGATGACTTCGGCCAGCGGGAACAGCTCGCGCACCAGGGCCGCCACGGCGGGCGGCTCAATCAGCGGCGAGCCGGCGTTGGAGACCATGACGGGATCGAGCACCACGTGCGCCAGCGCGTGCTGGCGGATGGCGGCGGCCACGGCCTGCACGGTTTCCACGGAGTGCAGCATGCCGACTTTGGTGGCGTGCGCGCCGATGTCGCTGACGACGGCATCAATTTGCGCGGTGAGGATGGCCGTGGGCGCGGCGTGGATGGCCGTGACGCCGCAGGTGTTTTGCGCCGTCAGCGCCGTGAGCGCGCTCATGCCGTAGCAGCCCAGCGCGGCGAAGGTTTTGAGATCGGCCTGGATGCCCGCGCCGCCGCCGCTGTCAGAGCCGGCGATGGTGAGGACGCGGATGTATTGGCGATCGGGCTGGGTGTTCATGGCAGGGCAGGGCGGATACGGAAAAACCGCCCAAAGGCGGTTTTCGGTCAAAAAAGAGGAGCAAATTCAGGGCGCTTGAAAAGCGTCTTGTCGCTTTGTTTACGGGGAGATCATGCTATTGGAAAAGGAGCGAAAGCGGCCAGCGGGCGGATGGTGCGCTGGCCGCCGTGTTTCGCGCGGCGCTTCAGCCTTTTTTGCGCATGTCGCCCGTTTGCACAAAGCGCTGGTGCCACGAGAGCGACTCTTGCAGCAGGTGCGGCGTGTGTTTGCCGGGCGCGCCGCCAGCCAGGGCGCGGTCCAGGTAGTCGGTGAGCGCGTCGCGGTAGTCGGGGTGGGCGCATTTTTCAATCACGCGGCGCGCGCGCGGCACGGGCGCCAGGCCGCGCAGATCGGCCAGGCCCTGCTCGGTGACGATGACTTGCACGTCGTGCTCGGTGTGGTCGGTGTGCGAGACCATGGGCACGATGCACGAGATGGCGCCGCCCTTGGCCGTGGAGGGCGACATGAAGAAGGAGATGTAGGCGTTGCGGGCAAAGTCGCCCGAGCCGCCAATGCCGTTCATGACGGTGCTGCCCATGAGGTGCGTGCTGTTCACGTTGCCGTAGATGTCGGCTTCGATCATGGCGTTCATGGCGAGCATGCCCATGCGGCGGATCAGCTCCGGGTGGTTGCTGATCTCTTGCGGGCGCAGCAAAACGCGGCCACGGAATTCGTCCAGGTGCGTGGTGAAGTACTGCGTGGCCTCGGGGCTGAGCGACAGCGCCGTGGCCGAGGCGAAGGTGAGCTTGCCGGACTTGATCATCTCCAGCATGCCGTCTTGCAGCACCTCGGTGTAGGCGGTCATGTTGTTGAAGGGGCTTTCGTTCAGGCCCGCCAGCACGGCATTGGCGATGTTGCCCACGCCCGATTGCAGCGGCAGCAAGTTGGCGGGCAGGCGGCCCGCCTTCACTTCGTGCTGGAAGAAGTCGATCATGTGCTGCGCAATGAGGCGCGAGTTTTCATCGGGCGGCGAGAAGGGCGAATTGCGGTCGTGCGCGTCGGTCTGCACGATGGCGATGATTTTTTCCGGATCGCAGTGCAGGTACGGCTCGCCAATGCGGTCATGCGGCGCGGTCAGCATGATGGGCTGGCGGTGCGGGGGCAGGCGCGTGCCGTAGTAGATGTCGTGCATGCCTTCCAGGCCCGTGCTCTGCCAGTGGTTCACTTCCAGAATCACGTGGTCGGCAATGTCCAGCCAGGTTTTGTTGTTGCCGACAGACGTGGTGGGAATCAGGCGGCCATCGGGCAGGATGCCTGCCACTTCAATCACGGCCACGTTCAGGCGGCCAAAAAAGCCGGCCCAGGCCATGGGCGCCACGTGCGACAGGTGCATGTCTGAATAGAACATGCCCCCCGCGTTGATCTGGTTGCGCACCGTGGGGTCAGACTGATAGGGCAGCCGCATGCTGATGCCTTCGGCCTTGGCCAGCGCGCCGTCCAGCTCCGGCGCGGTGGAAGCGCCCGTCCACAGGCCCACGCGAAACGGCTTGCCCGCCGCGTGCGCCGCTTCCATGCGCGCGGCCAGCGCCAGGGGCACCGCCTTGGGATAGCCTGAGCCGGTAAAGCCGCTCATGCCCACATTGAAGCCTGGCTGGATCAGCTCCGCCGCCTGCTCGGCCGTCATGATCTTGCTGCGCAAGCCTTCGTGCTGAATGCGGGCCTGGGTTGCTTCGGGGGTAAACGCCTGGGTATTCATATCCGGGTGCCTCGTGATAGTTAAACAAATAAAAGGGAAACCGGGAGCGCCTTCCGGCAGGCTGGTCAAGCCAACCGTTGAGTGCGTCCGAACGGTGTTTTGAGTGTAGGAGAGGCAGCCTGTTTTCCGGCCTTGAAAACAATAGGGTTTTCCCTTCTGTGCAAAGGCTTTGTCCAGCCGTTCAGCGAAGGCATGCGCGCGCCCAGCCACTGCCTTGCACGGGCTTTTGCCTTGGAAGCAAATCGGCCGCAAGTCCTAGTGAAATCAGCGCGGACAGCTATGGTTTGCATAGCGCCGCCCACTCTATCCCTTATGCCCACCCGCAAGCCTGCCGCTGCATGGGCGGCTGAACCGTCCGCCGCCACTGCTCCTGCGTTTTCTGCCCATGCCCAGCGCCTGCATGCCGGCAAGAACACACGGGCAATTTGGATTTGAAAAACTGCACTGTTCGCCGCAAAGACGAACACAGGGCTTCCTTTGTGGCAGCCAAGTGCGCACTACCGCAGTGAAGCAACTGCCAAGTATTTCTCGGCAGTTGGGAATCACAAAGAAATTCTGATGGGATGCGTGAAATGCAAGGTAATATCTCAATTATGTCTGATCATTGAATTGGAGAATGATGATGAAAAAAATTAGTGCAGATGAAATCCTTCAGCGGGGGATTGAGCTGATGAAGGAGAAAAAATTCGAGGAAGCGAAAAATAAGTTTGAACGCATAACTCAATGCGATAATGCGCAATATCTTCGGGCGCAGCGTTATTTGATTGGTATATATATTAGAAACGAGCAGTGGATTGAAGTAATAAAGGCTTCGGAGTGGATTCTTGAAAATCACTGTTCCGGTATATCCAAAGAAGAAGTGGAAGAGATTCAATTTAAATTGGGCTGCTCTTATTTTTCTATAGAAAGATGGAAAGATGCAGTTGATATATTCCGTTCTATTAAAGAGCACGATTGTAAATTTTATGATGCGGTGCGAATAGTATTGGCTAATGCATATATTAAATTAAATCAGACACAAGAGGCGGTGGGACTATTGCTGCAAGTTTCAGGCGATAGCCAATGGCTCTTTGATGATGCTAGAAATCGGCTCGGTTCGTTGTGCTTGCAAAAGGGATTGGGAATGCAGGCCATCAAAGTCTTTAAGAGTGTTTCGAATACAGATCATATACTGTATCGTAGCGCCAGAATGAATCTAGGTTTCTTGTACTTTCGGTCCAATCAAAAGAGTAAGGCCATCAAGATATTGCAAAAGATCAGTAAAGAAAATGATGCCGATATCTTTGACAAATTATATATTGTGGCAATATTTGAAGACAATGGATTGTACAAAGAAGCAGTGCAGTGTTGCGAAGATGTGCTTAATGCAGCGAAAGGTGACTCAGATATTTGTGCTGCTGTTAAATATATTCTTGTAGAGTTTCTTGCAAAGAGGGAGGTTTGGAAAGATGAGTCATTAAGGCAGAAAGTAAATGGTTTAATTGAAAATATAATAAGTTTCATGCCTCAATTTGATAAGGATGAAGCTTTTCTTCATCATGCAAATCAGTTGGCAACAGGCAAAATGCATTTGATAAATAATAATTTCACTAAGGCCGAGGATTTATTTAAAAATCAAGAGAACGTTTCTTACCATGACTCGACATGTTTTTTGGAATTGGCTAGGCTTCTGGGAAAAATTGGGCCGGAAAAAGTGGAGGGAATTAAATGGAATTTAATTGAATTTTTAGGAATCATAGATAAAATTGAAGATAAATTACTTTGCGCGCAAAATATGAATTGTTATGATAATGATGTGCTCGATGCAAGTTTGGAGAATTTCAAGGAGGCTGGCTCTGAGGATATCAAATTGGAAGATTTCGAATTTGCCGAATACCATGGTTATGAATATAAATTTGCTCATTATAGCCGTTGCGAGACTGCTTTTAAATTAATTGGCAAACCACAAACGGGTTCACCTTCTGCATTTCGGCTTGGTTCTGTTGGCAATGTGAACGACCCTAAGGAGGGTGTTGTCTTGGGGCAATATTTGGGAAAATGTTGCAAGCTGGCTTCAGATATCTTCATTGACAATGAACCTTACGCAACGTTCGTTGGTTGCTTTACATTCAATCACGATAGCTTGAACCAATTCCGCCTTTATGGAAAGGAAAATAATCAGGAGGCGTCAGGCGTGAGCTTGGTTTTTTTGAGCGATTTCTTTGGTCGAGACAACCGTGCCATGCATATTAATAATCCTGTGCGTGTGGATGATCAAGATCACAAGTTGAAAGATGAAGATGACGAAGCAAATGAGATTCCGAAAATACTAGAGTTTTCAATGAACACAAGAGGCGACAAAGCAAATGCAGATAAACCAATAAAATACAACCTGTACAGATGTATATATATTGACCCGGAGACAGGCTATCTGTCATTGGCGCGCCGCGATAAGGCGACTTTTTATCAAGAATGCGCCAACAGTATGAATTCGGAAAATCTGGATTCAATCCGAGAAATGGCCGAAGCTCGATGGGAAAATTATTCCAAAATCATAGAGCGAAAGGAAAATGGTATTCGTGATTTGATGGAAAAGCTTGTGCGTCTGATTGACGAAATCTATGAGGACGGCGCAAATGCGAAAGAATCTGTCAATAAGTTCATGCGGATTGGATTATTGAAATTGCAATATTTGGTCAAACATGCCGCCTATCAGGAGGAGCAGGAGTGCCGAATGATATATGTTACCGGCTGGAAAGACGAAAAAATTCGGTCCGACTACAAGTTGAAAACCATATATGTGGAATGCGATGGGTCCGTCGTTGAACATTTGGATGGAATCTATTTGTCACCGGGGGCAAAAGATGCCAAGGATCATTTTCGAGTTCTTTTGAGGGACACAGAAATAAAAATCCGGGAATCCAGAAATCCTTTCCGCCATAGATGATGATTTTGATGTGTCTGCTGCCTTTCCGCCTTGCCATTCTTGGTCGCTGCCATAGCTCCGCCTGCGCCAAACTGGCGGCGCGTCTGATCGCACGGCTGCTGCCAGTGGTGTTGATGGAAAGGCCGGGCGCTTTCAAGGCCCGCACGAGGTTTATTTGTTTTGCGCCTTGCAGCCCATGCCGATTTGCTCTTTTGCCTTCGCGGCCAGATTCTTTGAACAGGCTCTCACTGGCGATGTCCGTGGCGCGCTGGCGGCCCCTTCTGGGCGTGACGGCCCGCACACCTTGCGCGAAGGCTAGGCCCTCTACCTTCAGGCCTGCCAGATCGGTTACATCGCAGCGCAAACTGTGATTTGGTGCGATGAATGCGGGCTGACGGATGAGCTGCGTGAATAATCGCTCCCTCGCGCCTTGTCTGTAAGAGCCTGTTCAAAGTGTTCGTCCACGGAGACAAAAGTGTGGATTCGGGCGGTCTGCGCCCCTCTTGCAGCCAGACTCTGAACAGGTTTCTGAAAACACAAGTGCCCGCTTTCGTTCAACCCATTGCCCCCAAGGAGCCAGCCATGCCCGCCATCCCAGCCGCCGCCCTCGCCTGGTGGGAAAAAACCGTCGAATACGCCTTTCTCCAGCAAGCCTGCCGCAAGTGGGACGTCAATTTCCTTGCGCCGCTGGGCGTCATCACCTTGCAGGCGGGCGATGAGCCGCCCCGGCAAACCAGCCCCGCCCTGCACTCGGGTGCGTACAAATGGCTGCTCATCGAATTCAGGAAAGACAAGGCTGCTCTTGAAGCCGAAAAAGAGCGCTTCTACGACTACGGCGTTTCCCTCAACGTCATTGAAGACATGGAGCGCGCGGGTGAGCTTCAGAGCCACTTTCATCGCGTGGTCTATGGCAAGCAAAACGCCCAGGGCCGCTTGTGCCTGGGTTCCGCTCCCTACTGGCCCACGCCCTTGGCGCAGCGGGGCAGCAAGGCGGCTTTTCTGGAAAACGGCGTCGGCCTGCCCGCTTTCATCAACTACGTTGAAATCCTCATGCCCATGAAAAAGCCGGGGGAGTGCGGCGCGGCTTCCGCAATCGTTTTCGGCATCCATCGCCACGACCGCACCTGCTTTTGCATGACACTGGATGAGTTTTTCAGGCAGGTGCGCCTGCTTGCCAGCCCGGTGGAGCTTGAACCCGAACCCGAACTCGAACCTGAACTCGAACCTGAACCTGAACCTGAACCTGAACCTGAACCTGAACCTGAACCTGGCTCTGAACCGCCCCAGACGCCAGCCAGCGAGGAAGCTGCGCCCGAGCCTGCGGCGCAGACCATGACGCAGTCGGCCTGATTTGCCCCATCGACTGACAGTTGTAGTCCGCCTTGGGTGCGTTGTTCGCTGACCAGCAGACAAACGGCGAGCCACCACTGCCGCAGAATGGCCTTGATCGGCGGCGTACGCCGTTGGGCGGCCTGCCAGTCATCGCCCAGAAAGGCCAGCGTGGTGCAAGAGAGCGGGTCGTGACAGACGAACATGGGCACTCCTGACGTGCAAAGCAGGTTGTTGCGGGCAATTCAAAACATTACGCAACAGATAGACAACAATAGAATCTCCAAGGCTGTCCAAAAAAACACGACATGCGCATCGCGCAGGTTGTTTTAGGCTTGGTTTCTCACGGCGATTTCTTCCATGCGCATTGCCTTTGGCCTGATTGGCCTTCTTATTGCCTTGTTCATCGTGGCCAAACTGGCAGGCCGCTCTGCCCAGGTGCTGACGCAGCCCGTGGCTGTGCCCGGCGCGCCCGCTGCCAGCCAGCCGGCGGGCAACGCGCGGCAGCAGGCGCAGCAGATTCAGCAGCAGGTGCGCCAGCAGTACGAGCAGGCCATGCAAGAGATGCAAAAGCAGCGGCAGGCGCTGGAAGAGGCTCAGTGACGAGGCAGGCCTTTTGCGGGGAGCAGAAAGGCCGCCTGCTGGCTTTATTTGCTCCTTGTTTAATAGCGCTATGTCCTAGTGAAATGAGCGCAAGCGCTGTTTTTTCACCCCTATTTATTTGCTATGAAAAATGATTGATGCGGAAGCGAAGGGGCGTGATCATCTGGCCTTGTTGATCTGGCTGCGTGGCGGGGCTTGAAGCGCTGTTCAGGCCGGCAGATTCTTGTAGTCAGAAGACAAACAGCTTCTTAGGGCGCCGCCAGCAATTTGCGCCGTTCGGCGGCCAGGTCGTCTGCGCTCAGGGGCACGTAGCCTTCGGGGCTGCCTTGCTGGCTGGCGACGATGGCCTGGCCTTCGCTGGAGAGGGCGAACAGCAGGTATTGGCGCGCGAGTTCGTCCAGCGGCTGGCGCGCGTAGAACTGCACGTGGTGCGAGAGCGGGTAGCGCCCCTGGCGCACGGATGGCAGATCGGGGCCGTAAAAGGGCTGGCCGGGCTGGGCGGCCAGGGGCAGCGGCCGCACGTTGGCGGCCACGGCGCTGGCGTTCATCCAGCCGATCAGGCCGATGCCGTAGGGGTCTTGCGAGACGGCGCGAATCACGTCTTGCCGCGAGGGCAGCGGTTCGTATTTGACGGAAAAGGGCAGCCCGCCCAGGCGGGCCGTGCGCACGCCGGTGGCAAAGCCGCCGTCATCGCGCAGGCCGTAGGCGTGGATGCGGCGGCTGGCCCAGCCGGGCTGCGTCAGGCCCAGCTGGCCCCAGGTGTTGAGGTCGCCGCCGGGCTGGCCGTCGGTGAAGATGCGGGCCACTTGCGCCATGTCCAGCCCGGCCAGCGGGTTGCTGGCGTTGACGTAAACGGCGGGCGGCGTTTTGTGCGGCGGGCGCGGGCCGTAGCCGCTGTAGCCGATGCGCACGGCCAGCGGCTCTTGCGAGCCTTGCGCTCCTTGTGATCTTTGCAACTGCCGCCAGGCGGCGCGGTCGCCGGGCCACATGTCGCGCGTCATGGGCGCCAGCAGCGTGGCGTTTGCCGCCAGTGCGGGCATGCCGGTGGATGAGCCTTGCAAGGTGGCGGCAAAGCGCACGTTCGGGTGGTGGCGGCTGAAGGCGGCGTTGAGCGCGTCAATCAGCGCCTGCATGCCGTCGTTGCCGATGATGTGAACGCGCCCGTCGGGCAGCACATAGCCGGCTTGCGCGGGCACGCTGACGGGCCGGGGCGCGTAGGCGGGCGCGCCGTTGTCCGCCGGTGGCGGGCTGACGGGCGTGGAAGTGGCGCAAGCGGCCAGCAGGCAGCAAGCCAGAAGAGGGCAGGCCAGGCGTAAAGGGTGTGGGCAGGCGGGCATGGGTTGAACCGGAGAGATTGGGGAAAAGCGCGGAATCCGCGAAATCCGAAAGCAGAAGGGGCGTGGCCGGGCGCGGCATCAATCGCCCTTTGGGGCGGCGGGCGCGGCTTCGTCCAGCTTGCGCAATTCGGCCTGCGCCTGCTCGGGCGTGAGCGGCAGGTAGCCACCAGAGCGCGCCGCCACCAGCGCCTGCCCCTGGGGCGAGAGCAGAAAGCGCAGATAGTCGCGCGCCAGCGGATCGGCGGCCTGGCCGGGCAGCCGCCGCGCGTAAACCAGCAGGGGGCGCGCCAGCGGCCAGTCTTGCGCGGTCACCTCTTGCGCCGTGCCTTGCAGCGGCTGGCCGCTGGTCAGACCCAGCAGCGGCACGGCGCGCACGCCTTCGCGCTGCATGCCCAGCGCGGCCACGGCCACGCCGCCTGCGTTTTGCGCCACGCATTCCAGCAGCGCGGCGCTGTTGCTGCGCTGCTGCGTGTAGGCGGCCAGCGGGCGGCCTTGCAGCACGTGCTTTTGCAGCCAGTCGCCAAAGCCCGTGTATTCGGGCGTGGCGCAAACGGCAATGCGCTGCTGGCCCTGCGGCCCCGTCAGCCCCAGCTGGCTCCAGTGCGAAAAATCGCCCAGCGGGTGGCCCGTGGACAGCATGCGCGCCAGCTGCTCCACGCTCAATGCGGGCAGCGGATTGCCGGCATGCACGTAAACGGCCAGATGGGTGGCCAGGCCCCCGGCAGGGCGCAAGGCGGCATGCGCCACGCGCACGGCCAGCGGCTCTGCCCCCACGGTCTTGCGCCAGGGCACGCGCTCGATGTCGTTCATGGCCCGCCCCATCACGGCCAGCAGAACGCGGCCATGCATCAGCAGCGGCACGGCGCTGCTGGTGCCCTTGCCGTCAAACGCCAGCCGCACGCCCGGGTGCTGCTGCATGAAGGCGGCGTTGGCCGCTTCCATCAGGGCGCGCGCGTGCTCAGCGCCGCCAATCAGCGCCGCGCCGCTGGCGTGGCGGTCGCTGGCTTCGGGTTGCGATGGCGCGGGCGGTGCGCTGCCTGCCGCGCCAGCCGCCAGGGCCGGGCCGGCCAGCAGGCAAAGCAGCGCCAGGGCAGGGCGCTTTTTCAGAAAAGAGCAAAGGGCAGGGCGCATGGGCAGCAATGGAAGGCAGAGGTGGATAGGACGGCCTGATTCAAGAGCATCTAAAACAGGAGCGAATATGAGGGTAAAAAATCGGCTTCTGCGCCCGTTTGACTAGGACCTATTGCTATCAAACAAGGAGCAGAAATAGAGCGTGAAAATCCAGTGCCGAGAGGCCGCTGGCCGCTGCTTCTTTTCGTCTGGAGCGCGCTCCGCCTTTCTGGTGAGCCTGACTCACGATGCCTTGGGTGGCCAGAAAGGTGGAGGCGGCAAAACGCGTGGGCTTGGCACGGCGCCAGCTTTTTGCGCGGCGTCATCTGGCTTGGCAGTAGCGTAAAAATGAGCTGTTTGATTGAATTCAAATGCGCGCGTATTCAGCCAGACGCGATCTCTTATTGAATCATCATACAAAACAACGTGTATTTGGCTTGCGAGCATTTTTTGCACCTTCTGATCAAAGGCAAGGCCGGCTGCTTTTGCAAATCTCCATCGAAGCTCATCTGCGGTCAATTGGGCCTCTTTGCTTCCTTTTCGCCAGTAAAGAAGCAATTCGGGCTTTTCTTGATCTTCCGCTTCCTTCAAAAGGGCATCGGCAATGGACTTCCACCACCACCGGTCCGTATGCCCGAGCGAACACCCGAAAATGATGAACAAATCGGTTTCAGGGAAGAGATCCTTGTATCGCAATTCATTCTGGGACCAATAAGGTTTGGAAAACCGTTCCGCAGGCCCTGTCGTTTCGTCTATTCCGAAAAGAAGCGACCTTGGCGTGTACAGAATTCCATGCGGATGCACGATATTGCAGGCAAGATAAATCTTAAACCATGCATCATGGGTGTTTTCCCTGTGCCCTTTTGGGCGATAGGAATATGTCTCGTGCTTACGGGGATTGGCATAAAAAGTCGCATTCCTGTCGGAATGCTCATAAGGATGCGGATCAAATTGCTTCTGGTCGAGGTAGATGAAATCGTCCAGAAGGGTTGTGAAGTTGAAATTGATGAATTGAAAGTTGATGGCATGGCAATGATCCAGCCGCCTCGGGAAGCGTATTCTTCCGAAGTCTGTTGCGTTTCTGATGTCTCCCAGAAATTCCATGAGGCTTGTGATGGCCCATTTATTCTTCATGGATGATTCGCCCAGGTTCGTGAGAATATCAGGGGTGACAACCTGGTTGAGAAAATTCGCGAATTCCCGTTGTATTTTTCCCAGGTCTTCAGACAGTTTCTCGGGGCTGGTTTCCCCGCAGGTCAGCAGGGATTCGATGGCGAATTCGACATCGCACCAGTTTGTTTTCCCTTCCGAGAGGAGAAGCTCCATTTCCTGAAATATATGGTTGTCCGGGCTGAATCTGCGATACTTCAGATAATGAAAGAAGGATTCGTACCGCGTATCAGAGGGCGCTCCGAAATCGGATAATGCCTGGATGTCGAAGCCGTTGCCCACCAGGGCCATGATATTGTGCTGCCGCTTGACGTCGTTGAATTTCTCTTTCAGGTTATCGTATGGCATGGATCAGCTCCTGTTTCTGTCAGCGGGCAGGGTAATGACTGAAAATGCGGTCGAGATTCGAAGGTATTTGCGATCATCAGCGCGGCTGATGCCATTGCCATTCAAACCGCGCGATGAATCATGACGAATTTGCCGGAAAGGGTTTCCGGGCAGGTTTTCAGAAATCCACTTTCAGCGCCAGCTTCACCGTGCGCGGCAGGCCTGCGCTCAGGCGGTTGCCGCCAGCGGCCCAGTAGCGTTTGTTGGCGGCGTTGTCCACGTTGAGCTGCCAGGTGTAGGCGTTGCCGCCCATCTGGTGGCGGTAGCGCGCGCCCAGGGTGTAGAGCGTGTTGCCGCCCAGCCAGCCCTGGTTCAGGTCGTCCATGGGGCGGCGGCCCGTGTAATACGCGCCCGCGTTGAGCGACAGGCCCTGCAAGGCGCCGCTGAAGGCGTAGGTGAGAAACAGGCTGGCGGTTTTCTTCGAGGCGTTTTCGGGCAGCTTGCCGTTGTAGGCGGCGTTGATGTCGGCAAAGCGCGGGTTCAGCCACTGCCAGGCGGTCTGCCAGCCCAATTGGCGCGTGATTTGCCCTTGGGCCGATAGCTCCAGGCCCGTGTAGAGCTGCCGGCCATCGGCGGTGTAAACGTTGCTGGCGTTGGTGTAGTAGCCGGGGCGCTCGATGTCGAACACGGCCGCTGACAACAGCGTGCCCCAGGGGGCCTGCCAGCGCGCGCCGATTTCCTTTTGCTTGCTCACGCCGGGGGCCAGGCGCTCGTTCTGGTTGGCGGTGCCCGCCGGGGCGGCTTCGCCTTCTTCCAGCCCTTGCGCGTAGGAGGCGTAGAAGGACAGGTCCTCGCGCAGCTTGTAAACAACGGCCAGCATGGGCGTGGTTTTGCGCGCGTCATAAACGCGCTTGCCTTGCGTGCTGTGGTAGCGCGAGTGGCGTAGGCCCGCAATCAGTTGCCATTGGGGGCCGAACTGCATGCGGTCCACCACATACAGGCCCTGGTCGCGCGTTTTCAGCAGCGCCGATGTGGGCGTTGTGGGCACAGGCCCGTAAGTGACGCGCGTGATGGGCACGGGGGCATACAGGTTCTGCGACGAAATGTTGTAGTTGCGCTGGTAAATGGGGTCTTGCTCTTTGCGGGTGTGGCTCAGGCCCAGGGTGAGGCCGTGCTCCACAAAGCCGCTTTTGAAGCTGCCGAACAGCTCGGCGCGCCCCATGTCGGATTCAACCTGATGGTTTTGCATGTTGCCCCGGATGAAGCCTTGCCCCGTGGCCACGTCAGCCGCCCGCGCAAAGCGGAAGATGGGCAGCCGCCGGTCGCGCTCCATTTCCGAGTGGCCTGCCTCCACGGTGAGCGCCCAGTTGTCATTGAGGGCGTAGTCGGCGCGCAGCAGCGCGTTGATGGTGGTGGCCTCGAAGTCAGACCAGGCCGGGCCGACCAGGCGCGTGGGATCCACGGGGCGGGGCAGGGGAATGCGGCCATTGACGGCGGCGGGCCGCGCCACGGCGGCTTGTTCGGTGACGCGGCGCTTGTCGTATTCAAAGTCGGCCTTGAGCAGCAGGCGGCTGCTGGCGCGCCAGTCGAAGACGGCGGAAAAGAAGGCGCGCCGGCCTTTGCGCACGCCATCCAGATGCGAGCCGAGCACGCCGCCAGCGGCATTCACGCGCAGGCCAAACTGCTCTTGCGCGCCAAAGCGGCGCCCCACATCCACTGAAGCGACGGCGCTGCCGTGTTCATTCACGCGCAGCCCCAGCGAAGTCACAGGCGCTTTGCCCGCGCGCTTGGTCACGTAATTGACCACGCCGGCAGGCGAAGTAAAGCCGTAATACAGCGCCGATGCGCCCTTGAGCACTTCCACGCGCTCTTTGTCTTCCATCGGCACTTGCGAGAAATTCATGATGGGCATGGCGCCGTTGAGGCGGTAATTGGTGCGGTTTTGCACCTCCATGCCGCGAATCACGATCTGATCCCAGGTATCGCCCGCGTTTTGCTGGCGCGTCACGCCGGCGGTGTTGCGCACGGCTTCATACAGCCCCTCGACGGCCTGCTGCTCCAGCGCCTCGCGCGTGATGACGTTCACCGTGGAAGGCACTTCCATGATGCTGGCGCCGCGAAAAGTGCCCGCCTCCACCGTCTGCGGCGCCAGCCCCTGGGCGCGGGCGCTGGTCACGGCCACGGTTTGCAGCGTGGCTTCATCGGCGCTTTCCTCCTCTTCATCATGGGCCTGCTGCGCATGCAGCGGCGCGCACAGGCTGGCGGCGGCCAGCGCCAGGCAGGAAAAGCGAAAGGTGGAGCGGGAAAAAAGAGAAGCGGAGTTCATGGCGCAAGGCGGAATCAAAAGAGAACGATTCTTGTCGAATTGACTGTTTTTTTGCGAGCCTTGCGTTTCTTGTGAACTTGAATCCCGCGCGCGCCGGGCCAGGCGACGTTAAAAAAGGAGCGAATCTGAAGGGCTGAAAAACCGCCTTCGCGCCCTTTGTTCTAGGACCTTATGCTATTGAAAGAGGAGCTAATTAAGCGCTGCCTTCGCATTAGCGCATGCCTGCTTCAGCGCTGGCGGCCGTGCCCTGCCCGCCTTCATGGATGGCCTGCGGGCCAGCTCCTGGGGCCTGTTTGGCGCCAGCGTCGGCAACGGCAGCACTGGCGCTTTCGGGCGGGTTGATGTGCAGCACCCGCTGCGGGTAGGGAATGTCCACGCCCGCGCCGCGCAGGGCATCCAGAATGGCCAGGTTCACTTGCGAGCGCACGCCGCCCAGGCCGCCATTTTCAGGATCGCCCAGCCAGTAGCTCAGGGTGAATTCCAGCCCGTCGGCGCCAAAGTTGTTCAGCAGCGCGGCTGGCGCAGCCCGGCATGGTTGCATTGGCCTGCTTGCAGGCGGCTGTTCTAAGCGTCGGAATTCCAAAGAAAAACCCGCTTGTAGCTCAAGCTGCAAGCGGGTTCGTTTCTGGCGGAGACGGAGACCGCCAAAAAACTAGATTTCACGCATGCCGCAAGCCGATTCGGCGACAGATGGGCCAAAAAATGGGCCAAAAGAACGCCGCATCAAAAGCAGACCTCACGCAAAAATTTTAGGGCTGTAGCGTGCGCCGTCACTTTTAGTCATTACATGACATGACAAAAGGCCGAAAAAAGGCCGCTGCACAGAGGGGAAAAGAGCGCTTGCGCGTCATCGTCGTTTTGTCATTTTTTTGCTTTCCGCGGGCCGGGGGGGAGGCGGCGCGGGATGGGGTGCGGGGGGAGTGAGGGGGAGAGAGGGTCGGGGATGGGGATGTGAAGGGGCGGGCGGGGGCGTGGCGGGGCGTTCGATGGGGCGCTGGGGGTGGGCAATGGATGGGCGCAAAAAAAACCGCCCTAGGGCGGTTTTGAGGGGGAGCGGGAAAAGCGGCTAGGCGGGCTGGGCTGCCGTGGCCAGGGGCTGGTAGGGGCGAAAGCGGATCAGCTCATCGCCCGCCCAGTCATTGAGCTGCCGCAATGTCTCCATCAGCGGCGCGACCTCTGTGTAGTAATACACGTCAGCGGCGCGGGCAATGTCGCCCAGACTGCCGGCGTTTTTGGGCACGATGCCCAGCAGCACCGGGGGCATGCGGTGGGCGGCCAGCACGTCATCGCGGCTGACATCCTTGATATTCAAAAAATCATCCTTTGCAGCCACCTCATTAAACGGGATGAGTTTCAGCCCATCCGCTTTGCCATTGGGCGCGTGAATAAAAAGATTTTTAAAATTGCCTTTACCCTGCACGGCGCGCAATTGGTCGCTGATAGCCTGTACGGCTTCCCCGCTTAATTGAGAGTCCGTGCTATACAGAATAAAACCGGCGTGTGCGCCGTTGTTGTAAAAGCGCCGCCTGAAAAGCGTGGCCGATTCATTCAGCAAAGCCGATTGCAGCGCGGCCAGATAATCGGGCACGCCATAAATTTCCTGATTGACATCCGCCCCGCGCAAATGAAACACCGTGCCCGGCTCAAAAGCATGCTCCAATTCGCCGGGCACCAGATAAAAATACTGGTTCAGATTTTCGCGCCCGCGCCGTGTCCATTTTGCCAGCACGCGCTCATAGTGCAAAACACCGCCCAGCCTGTTTCTCACGGGCAGCAAAAAGGCATCCGCAAAAATCAGCCAATCCAGCACGAAAGCCGAAAACTGTTCACGCGACAAAAGCGGATGCGCAATAAAAGCGCATTCCAGCATTTGCCGCTTTTTCGTGATGCAGCTTTGATGATGCGCATTCACCCGCAAGCATTTAGCTAGATATTCGCGCGAAATCGGCGGCTCATACCAGCGCCCGAATGAGGGGCATTCCCACGCATCCAAAAGCGTATTGCCATCCAGCACCGGCACCGCTTCGCCCAATTGCCAGCCTTCAATCAAAAACTGATTCATTTCCCACTTTCATAAACACCAACATACACCGCGCCCGCATTTTCAGAGCCGCCCAGCGGCTCAAATACAAGCGCATTCATCAAGGCCCATGCCAAATCGGCATGCCCTGTTTTCTTGCGGCGCCCGCTCACGTAAGACAAACGCCCGCCAGCCGTTGCGCCGTGCTTGATTGCCATAAAAGACTGCACCAAATCCACCGCCCCCGCATCCCATTTCAGGCGCGATTTGCGCATCACATTTTGCGCGCCCATCACCAGCCGCGCCTTCGTTTCTGGCGAATAATGGATTTCCGTCACGGCAGGATAAAAACGCTTCACCAAATCGCAAACCCCGCGCCCCAGCCCGGTCACGTCAATCGCCATTTGCAAAACCGTGAATTTGTCCGTGATTTTCTTTATGAAATCGGCCTGCGCTGAAAAATCGTTATTGTGCAAGCGGTGAAATTCCAGCACGCGAAAATCGCCGCCCGCATTCTCAGGCGGCGCCACCACCACCAGCCCGCACGCATCACCATCCGGCCCGCCGCCGCTGGGGTCATAACCCACCCAAACCCCCCGATAACCAAACGGGCGCGGCGCATACGGCGCAAAATCATTTTTCCATTCATCCCACGAATCCACGCCACAATTTTTCAGCCATTCATACGGGAAAACGGCTGTTTCATCATCCACGAACTCGCACATATACAAATTGCGATACGCGGCAGGCGCATTTTCGCGCCGGATTTGCTCCAAATCCACCAAATCCAGCCCCTGCGCCACGGCATCCTCAATCGTGACGCGGTTGCGCCAAATCCCATCCGCGCCCCGCTGGCCCTTGACCAGCTTTTGATGAGACAAATCAATCGCCACCTGTTCATTTTTCGGCCTGCCCGTGTTGTATCTCTCGCCAGTCCACAGGTCATAAGCATCGTGCGTCACCACGCTGGGAGTCGAAAAATAAGTTTTGCGAAAGCGCTTATGCGTCGCCATTGCGCCCGCCGTGCTTTCCATCACGCCAAAATTTGGCACCCAATAGATTTCGTCGAAATACAAATTACCCGAATAACTTTGAGCCGTGGCAATGTTGCGCCCCAAAAAGAACTCCACCGCGCCAGAGGAAAAAACGATGGGATCGCCTTCCAAATCCATATCCAGCACGGCGCGCACAAATTGGCGCTGATAATTCTTAAACTGATGCGCCTGCGCGCGGCTGGCGGAAAGAAAAATCTGCGAGCGGTCAGATTGCAGCAAATCAATCAACGCCTCACGCGCAAAATACCATGTGGCGCCAATCTGGCGGCTTTTCAAAATCAGCCGCACGCGCTCATTCATGCAGTTAAACCAGCGTTTTTGATAATCGAACATTTCATCGCGCAAAGCGTTTGCCAGCGCGTCGATATGTTCCTGTTCAAAATGGTTTTTGGCTTCCTTGCGGGTGGGCCGCACGCGTCGGCGCGGGGCCGTGTCAGGCGCGGCCAGCGCGCGCGCCGCGCCATCGCCGGCGGGCGTCGCCTGCCCCGCCAGCGGCCCCGCCAGGCGCTCCATTTGCCGGCCTAGCAGATCAATCTCCTTGAAATGCTGGCCGGTTTTGACCGGCAGGCCAATCAGATACGCCAGCCGCACCTCCAGCGCGCCCACCACGCGATCCACGGGCCGCGCCTTGCCCCACCCATCCGCTTTGGCCCAGCCGTGCAGCGTGGTGCGCTTGATGTCCAGCGCGCGCGCAATTGCGGCCAGTCGGAAACCGGCCCAAAACATTTGCCGCGCCTGCTGGCGCACCTGAATTTGCCCCGGCGTCGGCGTGGCCGAAACACCCGCCGCCCAATCCGCAGCCGTCATGTTTTCGGGGCTTGCGCCGGTAGGCAAATCAGCATCAGAATGTGGCGGCGCGCCGGGGTTATCAGCCTCAAAAGGCGGGCAAACAGACGGCAAATGGGGCGCTGCCGTGTCGGAAATGTCAGTCATGCCCTGATTAAGCCGCTCCGAAAATGCCCCGGCCACCCTCAAAAAAAGTAATGTGCGCCCATACAAACGGGGCGCATTGAATCATTTTCGCGCCCGCCAAACAATGCGGCCATCGTTTAACTTTTTGCGATGACCCCATGAAAAAACGTTACCGCGTCGCCACCAGCGGCCCCACCATTGACGGGCGCGAAATCAAACCCGAATGGCTCAAACAAGCCGCCGCCAATTACGACACCAATATCTACGCTGCCCGAATCAACGTCGAACATTTGCGCAGCATGTCACCCAACGGCGAATTTGGCGCATTCGGCGATGTCACCGGCCTGCAAGCCGAAACCGGAAAAGACGGCAAGGTGGCGCTATATGCCGAAATCGAACCCAACGAAAAAGCCATTGCCGCCAACAAGGCCGGGCAAAAAGTCTATACATCAATCGAAATCGTCGAAAACTTCGCCGGCACGGGCGAAGCCTATTTAGTGGGCCTGGCGCTCACGGATTCCCCCGCCAGCCTGGGCACCGAACGGCTCAATTTCACCGCCCAGCCGGCAGACGCCACCTACACGGCCCAACCATTTACCCCAATGGGGCAAAAGGCCCATGCTTTTGCCGTGGGTATGGCGCACCCCGTTGAACTCAAATTCACGGAAAACGGCGAAAACGAAAATGAAACAGAGGCCAAAGGCTTTTTTGCCGAATTGAAAGATGCCCTGCTGGGCGCATTTGCCGCACAGCCGCAAAAAACGCAAACCGGCCTGAATGAGGGCCTGAAAGAAACCCTCACGGCATTTGCCGCCACCACGGCGCAGAAATTGCAAGAAATGCAAACGGCGCTGGATGGGCAAAAACAGGCGCATGACACGCTGGCCGCCCAATTCACCAGCCTGAAAACCCAGCTTGAAAAGCAGCCTGCGCAAACCTACACGCGCCCGCCAGCCGGGACGGTCAAACCAGCCGCCAGCGGCCTGACCGATATTTGAAGCAAGCGAATCAAAGGAAAACTGAAAATGACATTTGACTATGAAGCCATTGGCCTTGCCGTCAATGCCTATATGGCGCAAATTGCCAAAATCAACGGCGTGACTAGCGCCAGCCAGAATTTCAATGTGGCACCCGCCGTGCAGCAAAAACTGGAAAGCCGCATGCAGGAATCCAGCGAATTTTTGCAACGCATCAATATTGTGGGCGTCACGGCACAAGAAGGCGAATCGGTAGGCATTGGCGTCAGCGGCCCCATTGCCAGCCGCACCGACACCACCGCCAATGACCGCCAAACGCGCGATGTGCACACCTTGCAAAGCGACAAATACAAATGCGAGCAAACCAATTACGACACGCATTTGCGGTATGCAACACTGGACGCCTGGGCGCACATGGCCGATTTCCAGCAGCGCGTGGCTAATGAAATTGTCAAACGCCAGGCGCTGGATCGCATCATGATTGGCTGGAACGGCAAAACCGTGGCCGCCACCACCAATCTTGCAACGCATCCCAATCTGGAAGATGTCAATAAAGGCTGGATAACCAAACTGCGCGAAGGCAAAGCCGCCAATGTCATGAGCGAAGTTGCCAGCGGCAGCGGCAAAATCAAAATCGGCGAAAGCGTGGCCGCCGCCGACGGCTACAAAAATCTGGATGCGCTGGTTTTCGATTTGCGACGCGGGCTTGACCCGTGGTATCAGCAAAACACCAGTCTGGTTGCTATTTGCGGCAGCGATTTACTGGATGACAAATATTTTGAGATTGTCAATTCGGCCAACAAAAACACCGAAAAAGTCGCCAGTGATATTTTGCTATCCACGCGCCGCCTGGGCGGCCTGCAAGCCGTGGTTGTGCCGTTTTTTCCCAAAAACGCAGTCATGGTCACGCTGCTGGATAACCTGAGCATTTACTACCAGCGCAGCGCCCGCCGCCGCCTGCTGGTAAACAACCCCAAACGCGATCGCCTGGAAAACTACGAAAGCAGCAACGACGCCTACGTCATAGAAGACTTTGGCGCCGCCATGTTTGCCGAAAACATCATCAAGGCATAAGGCAATGACGCTCACCCCTGTGCAAGCGCACCAAATGCGTATCCGCGCCGCCCAGGGCAGCGCCGCCGCCGCGCTGGATGAGCGCCAGCGCGCCCTGCACTGGCTGCACGTGCAAAAGGGCCTGCTTGCCGGCATCCAGTCGCACCAGGCGCGCCACGCGCACAAAGCGCAGGCGCTGCCCGAAATCACCCCGTATCTGGATGGTGTGCTGGCCGCTGCCGAAAAGCTGGCCGGCGAAGGCGCCGCCGTGCCCGCCGACCCCGTGGTGGCGCATGCCGCCATCTGGGCCATCGACGCTGCCGACTGGCCGCTGGCCTTGCGGCTCAATGCCCACCTCATCGCCCACAGCCTGCCCGCGCCCGACGAATTCGAGCGCAGCGCCGCCACGGCCTTTGCCGACTTGATGAGCGACGCCGCACTGACGGGCCGCATGAGCGCAGGCCAGAGCGTGCCGCTCATGCAGCAGGTGCTGCACATCACCCAGGAGCAAGACATGCCCGACCCCGCCCGCGCCAAGGTGCACAAAGCCATCGCCTACGGCCTGGCCGGTAAAACCATGCTGGCCGGCCAGGCTGGCGACTGGGCCGCGCTGGATGCCGCCGCGCTGCAAATGGCGCTGCATCACCTCACGCACGCCGAACAGTTTGACCCCGAATGCGGCGTCAAAAAAGACATTGCCGCCGTGCAAAAACTGCTGCGCGCCGCCACGCCCGAAAGCGGCGAAAGCGCGGCCACCGCCGACGCGGAAAAAGCCGGCGAAAGCAGCGCGGCGCGCCCGCGCAAAAACGCTGGCGCCGGCAAAGCAACCCCCAGGGCCAGCGCCCGGCGCTGACCCCACGCAAAGGAGCACCTCCCGCCCGGCGGCGCGGCAGGCGGCGCGCGGCAATCAACAGCCAGCGCACCGCCTGCCTGCCCACCGCCGGCCCGGCAGGGCCATGAACAGACATGACCGGATTCATTGCCCACTTGCCGGCGGGCCAGCCGCCCGCCGAAACCGTCGAAAACGAGCCGTTTTGGCCTGCCATCGACACCGCCGCCGTGCGCGAAAGCGGGCGGCTGGATGGCACGCACACCAGCGCGCAACTACGCGGCGCCATCGCCGGCGCGCTCATCCACGTCAATGACCAACTGCGCGCCTGGGCCGCGCAACAGCAAGCCGCCGGCTTTGCCACGCTGGGTGACGTGCCCGCGCCGCGCGTGGCCGGCCAATCGCGCCGCGTGCTGGCCTACCAGCGCGCCGTGGCCGCCGCCACCCTGGCGCAGCTGGAAAACACCCGCCGCGCGCAAGCCACCTTGCCCGCCGGCCTGGGCAAAGACGCCCGCGTGCTAGAGAGCGTGGGCCTGCGCCTGGATGAGCATTGGCAAGCCATGCGCCACGCCATCGCTGACGTCATGGGCCGCATGCGCGAAACCGTCGATCTGATTTGACAGAGGCGCCCATGCAGCAAACAGCCATTGCCCGCCAGGGCGACACCCTGGACGCACTCATCCACCGCCACACCGCCCGCACGCAAGGCAACACCGAGGCCACGCTGGCCGCCAACCCCGGCCTGGCCGATCTGGGCGCCGTGCTGCCCGAAGGCCAGAGCGTGCGCATCGTGCAGGCGCCGCCGCCGCAAGGCAGCGGCATCAACCTGTGGGACTGACCGCCGCCGCCACTGAAAACGAAGCACCATGAAACACACCCGAATCATTGGCCGCGCACTGGCGCTGGCCGGCGTGCCCGAACATCTGCACAGCCAGGCGCAAAACGCCCTCGAACAAGCCCGCAGCCGCGCCCAGGGCCTGGCGCTGCACCAGCTACGCGCCAGGCTGGCCGCCAAACGCATTGCCCGCGCCCTGCCGTGGGCGGCGGAAACCGTGGAAGACGCCCTGCCCGCCTGCGCCAGCTACGGCGTAGCCCCAAATTGGGGCAATGGCGTTAATGGAGACAACGTGCCCTGGGCCGAGCATTACCAAATGCCCGACGGCAGCGTGCGGCAAGTGTGGATGCTGGGCCAGCCGCGCGGCGGCGAGCTGCCCGCCGCCCTTAAGGAGCAAGCCGAAGCCGACGTGAACGCGCGCCGCCTAGCCGTGGTGCGCGCCGGCGGCAAGTGGCTCAAAGCCGCGCCCTGCACGCTCCCCCTGGAACTCGACACCAACCCTGACAGCTTGGACTACCAGTGCGCCTGCCAGCGCAACTACTGGGGCCACCGTTTTTTTTCGGGCGGACAGGGGCAGCATCCGCGCAGCGTCAAGGCCCGCACGGCCTGGCTGCGCAGCAACGGCGGCGAGCGCGAAGCGTGGGCGCGCGGCCAGCCGCTGCCCGAAGGCGCCAGCCTGTCCCGCTGGCGCGGCCAGCAAGGCCGCTGGCGCGCCGAAGTGCTGCACCAGGGCGACGCCTGGCAAATCAACGCGCAATACCAACTGGCCGGCCGCTGGCAGCTGGGCTGGCGCCTGGGCTTTGAGATTGACAACGCGCAGCACGCGCACCCGCGCCCCGGCTTTGACCGCCGCGCGCCGGTGACGTGGAGCATGCGACCCGAAAGGACAAAAGCATGACCATGAAAACCGACATGATGGACAAAGTGGGCGACATGGCGGGGCGCGTCACCATGACCGCCGGCGCGGCCAGCGCCGTGTGGGGCTGGCTGACAGTGGAACGCATCTTTTCGTTGATCGGCGTGCTGTGCGGCGTTGCGGGGCTGCTGGTGACCTGGTACTACAAAAGCCGCGCCGACCAGCGCGCGGAGCAAGCGCACGCGGCGCTGATGGAAATCCAGCGCGCGCGCGTTTACAGCATCACCAACGGCAACATGACGCCCGAGCAAGAAAAGGCCGCGCTGGATCACATGGACACCGACCTGGCCCGGCTGGAAAAGGCAGGCGAGCCATGACCCCGAAGCAAAAACTCATCGCGCAAATCGGCGCGGGCGCGGCGGCGCTGGTGACGGCTTTTGTTGCGCAGCACGAGGGCCTGCGCCTGTGGGCCTACCGTGACCCGGTAGGGGTGCTGACCGCGTGCTACGGCCACACCGGGCCGGACGTGCAGCCCGGCCAGAACTACACACCCGCGCAATGCCGCGAGCTGCTGGAGCGTGATTTGGCCCGCCACGCCCAGGCCCTGGCCTGCATCCAGCGCCCGCTCACCGACGGGCAAAAAGCGGCCTTTGTGAGCTTTGCCTACAACGTCGGAGCGCAAGCCTTTTGCGACAGCACACTGGCCCGCAAAGCCAACGCAGGCGACATGCCGGGCGCGTGCGCAGAGCTGAGCAAGTGGGTGTATGCAAAAGGGCAAAAGCTGCCCGGACTTGTCAAACGCCGCGCCGCAGAGCGCGCGATGTGCGAAGGGGCCGCGCCATGACGCCAATCCCTATTTACCTGCTGGCCGCCAGCGTGGCGATCAACGCCGCGCTGGGCGTGGCCTGGCAGCGCGCGGGCAACCATGCGCGCGAGCTGCAAGCGCAAATCGCCGCCGCGCAAGGCGAGCGCGACCACGCCCTGCAAACGGCGCAAGCGTGCAGCGACGGCGTGCAGCGCCTGCAAGCGCTGGCCGAGAGCCGCGCGCGCGAAGCCGCCGCCGCGCGCCGGCAAGCCGCGCAAACCGCCGCCGAACATGCCCGCCGGGCGGATGCCGCGCTGGCCGCGCCGCCCGCTGTGCCCGGCGATGACTGCGCCAGCGCCCGCGTGCGCGTGGGCCAGTGGCTCAAGGGGCGCGCGCGATGACAGTGATCAAAGATTGTTTGACAACTGCGGCGCTGGCCGCCCTGCTGGCCGGTTGCGCCGCCCCGAGCGCGCCGCACGTGCAGCGTGTCCATGTGCCCGTGCCTGTGCCATGCCGCGAGAGCGAGCCGCCGCGCCCGGCCATGCCCACCGAAGCGCTGGATGCCGATGTGACGCTGGATGCTTTCGCGGCCGCCGCCATTGCGGAGATTGAGCGCCGCGAAGGCTACGAGGGCCAGCTGCGCGCCGCGCTGTCCGCCTGCACCGCCCCCCTGGAAGGCCCCTGACATGCTCAAACTCAACAGCCTGCGCAACCTCATCCTGACCGCCGTGCCACGCCTGCAAGACGCGCCGGGGCAAGTCATCGTCATGGCCGAGGGCGGGCGCATCCAGGCCACCGGCACCGACGCGCTGAGTTTTGAGATGCACTACACAGCTTGCGTGTGGGTGCTGGGCCTGAGCGAACATCCGGACGCCGTCATCGTGCCCGCGCTGGCCTGGCACCGCTTGCAGCAAGCCGAGCTATACGCCAGCGGCCAGCCCGGCGACGCGTTTCGATTTGAGGCCCAGCCTTTGGATGAGCTGGAAGCCATCGACCTGCATTTGCGCCTGCAAATGAGCGAGCGCGTGATCGTGACGCAAGATGCCGCCACCGGGCGCGTAACAGCCGCGCACCACGCGCCCGAACCCGGCCCCATTGGTTTTGCTGACAAGCCCGAAAGATGGGTGGTCGAACTCAAGCACCCCGACGGCGAGCGCCAGCGCCTGGCCGAATTTGACGGCCCGGCCCTGACGCGCGCCCTGGCCTACTTGCGACAGCTGGGCATCCAGCCATGAACGCAGATTTGAGCGAGCTGCAAAACTGGCTGGCGCCGCTGCTGCACGCGCTGGCGCCCGCCCAGCGCCGCCAGCTGGCGGCACAGGTGGCGCGCGCCGTGCGGCAGCAAACGCAACGCACCATGCGCGCACAAACCAGCCCCGAGGGCCAGCCCTGGGAAAAACGCCGCGCCGAGCTGCTGGCCGCCAGCGGCCCGCGCGCCGCCTTGCGCCAGCGCGCCGCGCGCGGCCCCATGATGCGTCGGCTGGCGCTGGCGCGTAACCTCAAAATGCAGGCCACGCCCGACGAGGCCGTGGTGGCTTTTGTGGGCCGCGTGCAGCGCATCGCCGCCGTGCACCAGTGGGGCCTGAGCGATCGCGTCAGCAGCCGCAACCGCGTCATGCACACTTACGCCGCCCGGCCCATGCTGGGCATCAGCCCGGAAATGACGGACATCATCCGCGCCGCCGTGCTGGATCACCTGCAAAAAGCGCTACAAAAAGAATAGCGAAAAGTAGCGCCCGCCCCTACAAGCGGCATCGCTGGCATTTGCCCGCCGGCGCGGGCAACATGCCCGCCGTCATGCTGCCCGACGAATACAACCCCGAAACCGACCCCCAGGAAGCGGCCCGCGCGCAAGGCGCCATGCTGCGCACGGGCACCATTGCCGCCGTCAGCCATGCGCGCGCGCGGGTGCGTTTCCGCTCAGGCGGCTTGCTCACTGACTGGCTGCCGTGGATAGAGCGGCGCGCGGGCGGCAAAAAAGGCGGCACCAGCTGGTGGCCGCCCGTGGCCGGCGAACAGGGCCTGCTGCTGGCGCCGGGGGGCGATCTCACGCGCGCGGTGGTGCTGCCCGGCATCTTTTCCACAGCCATGCCCGCCAGCGAGCGCAGCGCCCGCGTGGCCCGTGAAGATTGGAGCGAGGGCGACTTCTGGGAGTGGCGCCAAAAAGATGAGGGCGGCGCGCTGCACGTGCAAACCGGCGCCAGCATCTCGCTGGCCGTGGGCGATGCGCTGCTGCGCATCACGCCCCGCGAAATCCACCTGAGCGCCGGCGGCGCCACGCTCACGCTGGGCGGCGGCGTGGTGACGGCCAGCCGCGACGTGATCGCCGGCGGCATCAGCCTGACGCGGCATGTACACGGCGGCGTCAAGCCCGGCCCCAGCACCACCGGGAGGCCGCAATGAACCGCCACACAGGCCAGGCCCTCACCGGCGCGGCGCACTTGCGCCAGTCGGTGGCCGACATCATCACCACGCCCATAGGCAGCCGCGTCATGCGCCGCACGTATGGCAGTCTGGTTCCGGCCCTGCTGGATCAGCCGCTCAACAAAACGCTGCAAATGCGCGTGGCCGCTGCGGCGGCCAGCGCACTCATGCGCTGGGAGCCGCGCCTGCTGGTGCGCAAAATCCGACTTGAATACATGCAGCCGGGCGGCCATGCCCGCCTGCACATCGAAGCGAGCGTGCGCGAGCTGGGGGCCAGGGGGCGGCCCATCGAGATTGATATGGAGGTGGCGCCATGAGCCATCTTGACCGCCCCGCCGTAGTCGAAAGCCTGAGCTTCGAGGCCATCCTGGCCAGCATCAAGGCCGACATCGTGCGCCTGCTGCCGCAAGCGGCCAGCGTGATAGAGCTGGACAGCGAGCCGCTGAACATCCTGGCCCAGGCGTTTGCCTACCGCGAGCTGCTGTACCGAGCGCGCGTGAACGACGCCGCGCAGGCCCAGTACATCGAGACGGCCACGGGCAGCGACCTGGATCACAAAGCCGACTTTTACGGCCTGGCCCGCCTGGCCGGCGAAAGCGATGAGCGCCTGCGCGAGCGGCTGCGCCTGCACATCGCGGCCCTGGCCGGCAACGGCACGCGCCAGGCGTATGAGGCGCGCGCGCTGGCCGCGCATCCGGGCGTGCGGCAGGCCGCCGCCAGCGCCCACCCCACGCTGCCCGGCGCCGTTACCGTGATGCTGTGGCCTGCACGCGGGCATGACCCGCAAGCCGTGCGCGACGCCGTGCAGCGCGCGCTCGAGAGCGACCCGGCGCGCATCATGGGCGTGCCCGTGCAGGTGGCGCTGGCGCGCGCCGTGCCGCTGCGCGTGCGCGCGCAGGTAGAGCGCGCCGAGGGCGCCCCTGCCGACTTGCTGGATCGCCTGCGCGAGCGGCTGCAAGCGGCGCTGCAAAGCTGGCCGCTGGGGCGCAGCCTGCCGCGTTCCTGGGTGAGCGCCCAGCTGTATGCGCCGGGCGTGGCCGCCGTCACATTCCCCAGCGCCGCCGAGCCGCCCGAGCTGCTGGCCATCCGGCCCGGCGAGTACGCCGACTTGCAGGCCGTGGAGCTGGCCGAGGCATGAGCCGCGCGCATATCCTGCCGCCCAACGCCAGCGCGCTGATGCGCGCCGTGGACAAGGCCACGCCCCAGTGGGACGCGCTGGCCGGCGCGCTGCGCGGGCCGCTGTGGGGGCACCCGCAGCAGCTGGCGCCCTGGCTGGCCGCCGAGTGGGCCTTGTCGCCGCTGGCGCGCTACTTTGCCGACACTGCCGCGCTCATTGCCGCCGGCCAGCCCTGGCTGCTGGAGCGGGGCACGCAGCGCGCCGTGCACCGCGCGCTGGGCTGGATCGGCTTTGGCAGCGCGCGCTGCGTAGAGGACGGCCCTTACTTGCACATCCGTTTCGAGCGCGAGCCGCTGCCGCAGCAGCTGCCGGCCATCGTGCATTTGGTGACCGCCAGCGTGCCGGCGCACGTGCGTTTTTGGCGCATTTTTGGCGGCGATGACCCGCGCGTGCTGCGGCTGGATCATGGCCCCGCGCTGGATGCCGGCGTGCTCGACAACGACGGCGGCGTGTGGCTGCCAACCGACCCGCCCATCCTGGGTCACTTTGTGCAGCGCCACGCCGGCCAGGCGCCGGCATTCGTGCCCGGCCAGCCGCTGGCCGTGCACACGCACGCCCGGCTGGGCCGCCACATTCACGATGACAGCCTGACGCTGGACAGCTGGCGGCTGGATTCACGCATCCTGATTGACGCTTTTGGCGGCATAGGCCAGCTGGCCAGCCGCACCTGCGCCGCGCCGCCGCGCTTGCAGCCGCTGGGCAGCGCCGCGCAGGCGCACCACACCCGGCGCGCCAGCGCGACGGCCGCCGCCGGCCAGCCGCTGGACGCACGCCAGAGCCGCCGCGCGCTGGCCGCGCCTTCGCTGCTGCCCGCGCCGCGCTGCTGGTGCGGGCCGTGGCGCGGCGCCTGGCGGCCCCAGGGCGTGGCCGGGCGGCACACGCAACACCCGTAAATACATGGAGAGAAACACACATGAGCACTTTGCAAGATGCCGGCCGGCTGGCGCTGGCCGAATCCGTAGTGGCACAGAGCCTGTACCTGGCCTGGGGCCGGGGGCGCCCCGCGTGGGACGGCACGCCCGAGCCGGAGCCGTCGGACGCCACGGCGCTAGTTGATGAGGTGGGCCGCCGGCTGGCTACGCACGTGGGCTACTGCAAGCCGGTGAGCGACCCGGCGCTGCCCGCCGAAATCGAGCTGCCGGGCAATGCCCGCTACACCGCCAGCGCCCAGCCCACACCCTGGGTGTATGTGCGCGTGGTGTTTGACTTTGCCGAGGCCGACGGTGAAACGCTGCGTGAATTCGGGCTGTTTATCGGCAGCCAGCCCAAGGCGGGCCTGCCCGCCGGGCAGCGCTATTTCACGCCGGCGCAGATCGAAAAGCAGGGCCGCCTGTATCTGATTGACCGCGTGCAGGCTTTTACGCGCAGCGGCCACGTGCGCAACACCGTTGAATACGTGCTGCCTTTCTGACGGCGCTCACAAATCAATAGCAACAAACCCCCGCGCAGCAAGGCCCGGCGGCCTTTTGCAGCGCAAAACATGAGGCAAAAACATGAGCGACATCTACAACCGGCACGATGAGAGCAAGCGCTACAGCCGCCACCTGTTCCGGGCCGACCGCGTGCTGCAAAGCGCGGAACTCAACGAGGTACAAAGCAACATTTTTGGCCGCGTCAAAAGCATTGGCGACGTGCTGTTCAAAGAGGGCGGCGTGGTGCGCGGCGCCATCATCAAAGTCGATGCCGCCACGGGGCAAACACTGTGTGAAAGCGGCGCCGTGTATCTGGACGGCGCCGTGCGCGGCGTGCCCAGCGGCAGCATCACCATCCCCACGGTGGGCACGGTGCAGGTGGGCGTGTACGTCACGCGCCACCAGGTCAGCGAGATGGAAGACCCCGGCTTGCTCAACCCCGCCGTGGGCACGCGCGGCTACCGTGAGCCGGGCGCGCTGCGCGAGCGCCTGGACACCGCCTGGGGCTGGAAAAACGCCGCCACCGGCGACGGGCAAGAAGGGGACTTTTTTGCAATCTGGACAGTGGAAGACGGATGGGTGCGCCCCCGCGAGACGCCGCCCAATCTGGATGCCGTCACGCAGGCGCTGGCGCGCTATGACCGCGACTCTGCCGGCGGCACTTACGTGGTGAGCGGCCTGCGCGTGGCAAGAATGGATGACCTGGCCACCGGCGAGCAGGTGTTCAGCCTGGCACAGGGAGCGGCGCGCATCAACGGGCACGCCGTGGAGCTGCCCACCATGCGGCGCGTGGTGTATGCCGCGCGGCCCGATTTGCGGCGTGTGGACTCAGAGCCGCACACCAGCACCACCGAGGCGGCGCAGCGCGTCAATGTGGACACGCCGCCGATGGTGGGCGAGCCGCAGGTGCGCATCGTGGCGCGCAAGACGGTACAGGTCACGCACGGCGGCCACGCCGGGGCGGCTGACCCGCTGCCGGATGCGAGCGTGCTCAAAATCGAGAGCGTCAAGCAAGGCGGCGCCACGTTTGCCAGCCCTGCGGACTACTCTCTTTCAGCCGGCCAGGTGGATTGGGGCGCCGGCGGCGCCGAACCCACGCCCGGCAGCACCTACGAAGTGACCTACCAATACCTGCTGGTAGCCCAGCCAACGGGCGTAGATGCAAAAGGCTTTACGGTGACGGGCGCGCTGGCCGGGCAGCTGATTACCGTCACTTACGACCACGCCCTGCGCCGCATTGACCGCCTGTGCATGAGCGCCAGCGGCGACATTGCATGGGTCAAAGGCATACCGGCCATTTGGCAGCCGGTGGCGCCCGAAGTGCCCGACGGCATGCTGGCGCTGGCCAGCGTGCATCAGTTTTGGGACGGCGCAGACGGGCAAACGCGCGTGGCGCAAGACGGCGTGCGCGTGGTGCCGATGCAGCAGCTGGCCGACTACGCCGAGCAACTGGCCCGCTTGCGCACAGACCAGGCCGAAATCCGGCTGGCCGTGGACATTGCGGGACGCTATGGCGGCGTGCGCAAAGGCTTGTTTGCCGACCCGTTGATGGACAGCAGCATGCGCGACGCCGGCCAGCCGCAAACGGCGGCCATCACGGCCAGCGCCTTGCGGCTGCCGATGCAAATCAACGTGCATGACGTGGGCAAAACCATCAGCCAGACCCAGGCGCCCGCCTGGCGCGACGCGGCAGAGGTGAGCCAGCCCGAGCGCACGGGGCAAATGCTGGTCAATCCCTACAGAGCCTTTGACTTGCTGCCGCGCGCCGTGCGCCTGACGCCGGCCATCGACCGCTGGACACAGATTGACACCCAGTGGGCCGACCCGCTCACCCAGCGCGTGCAGGCCAGCCGCTGGCGCGTGGCGCAAGAGGAAAAACTGCTGAGCGAGACCACGCAAAAGATCGAAAAGCTGCGCGCCACGCGCGTGAGTTTCGAGCTGGATTTCGGCCCCGGCGAGGGGCTGCAAAGCGCCACCTTTGGCGGCCTGTCGCTCACGTGCGAGCCGCCGCCGGGCGGCACGCTCACGGCGGACGCGCAAGGCGTACTGCGCGGCGCGTTCACCGTGCCCGACACCTTGCCAGCGGGCACGCACCGGGTGGAGTTTCGCGGCACGGGCGGCAGCTTTGGCGATGCCGATTTCACCGGCCAGGGCGAGCTGGTGACGCGCCGCCAGCAGATCGTGCGCTACCAGCGCTATGACCCGCTGGCGCAAACGTTTACGGTCACGCGCGAGCGGCAATGCGTGGGCGTGCGCCTGTGGTTTACGGCCAAGGGCGCCCACGGCGTGCTGGTGCAGCTGCGCGAGGCCGAAAACGGCTACCCGACGCAGAGGGTTCTGGCCGAAACGCACGTCAAGGCAGGCGACATCACGCTGGGCCAGTGGCAGGCCGTGTACTGGGCGGCCACGGCTTTGCAGGCCAGCCGCGAATATGCGCTGGTGATCCTTTGCGATGACGCCGAAACCGCGCTGGCCATAGCCGAATTGGGCAAATTTGATGCAGACAAAAAACGCTGGGTCACGGCGCAGCCGTATCAAGTGGGCGTGCTGCTGTCCAGCAGCAACGCCAGCACCTGGACGGCTCACCAGGACGCTGATTTGACGTTCGAGCTGCTGGCCGCCGACTACACGGAAAACACGCGCCTGATTGAGCTGGGCGAAGCCGATGTGCTGGATGCCACCGACCTGATGGTGCAAGCCGTGATGACGCAGCCGGCGGTGGGCGCGCAAGGCGTGTTCATCCTGACCCCCGAAGGCAAAGAGCCGCTGCGCGCCGCGCCGGGGCAGGTGGTGAGCCTGGCCGAGCGGTATTCGGGCAAAGTGAAAGTGCAGGCCGAGCTGACCGCCGCAGACGGGCTGGCCGCGCTGATGGAGCCGGGCATCCAACTGGTGGCCGGCAGCTTGCAGGCGCAGGGCACGTACATCAGCCCCATGATCGGCGCGGGCGGCAGCGTGCGCGTGAGGGTGGTGCTGGAGGCGCTGCTGCCTGCCGGCAGCGCCGTCACGGTGCACGCGCAGGCCCAGGGCAGCAGTGACTGGACGGAGGTGCCGTATCTGCAAAGCAGCCCGCAAACGGCGGGGGTACTGGAAATCACGTATGAGCTGCCCAGCTTTGCGGCCCAGGCGCTGCGCCTGCGTCTGACGCTGGCAGGCAGCCACAAGGCCCGGCCCGAGGTGCGCAACCTGCGCGCCGTCACGCTGTAAAAGGAGCCGGGGCATGAGAGACGACCGCACCGCCCAAAACAGCCTGCCGCTGCCGCACCCCGACAACGACCTGGGCGACGATGTGCTGCGCCTGCGCGCGGCGCTGCAAGGCATCGACACGCTGCTGGCCGCCGCGCAAGCGGCGCTGCTGGAAAAAAGCGACACCGCCGACGTGCAGCGCCTGGCGCAAAGCATGGCCAGCGCCAACCAGGCCCTGCAAGAGCGGGTAGAGGCCCTGACCGCGCAAAAAGTGGGCCGCGTCAATGGCAAGACCGGCCCCGAGGTGCAGCTGGCGCCGGCTGATTTGGCCCTGGTGCCCAACCGCCCCACCGACGGCGCAGCCAGCGCAGCGCTCACGCGCGACGCGCAAGGCCGCATCACGCGCGTGGCGTTTGTGCTGCAAGGCCAGGCGGGCAGTAGCACGCTGAGCTACGGCGCGCAAGGCATTGAGCGCGTGCAAACCGAGTGGGGCGGCCAGGCCGCCAGCGTGACATTCACCCGCGACGGCACCGGGCGCGTCACAAAAATCGAAAGGACACAAGCATGATGGAGCTGACGGCGGCCACGCTGGCCGCAACCGAGGTGCTGGCCGCGCGCGTGGCGCGCAGCCTGTTTGCGCGCCGCACCCTCATTTACGTGGCCAGCAGCAGGCAGGTGACAGCGCCCGCCGACGGCGTGCTGGTGATCCGCGTGCTAGGCGCCGGCGGCAGCGGCGCGACGGCAGCGTGGTACGCGCAGCAAAAAGAGACGGACAGGCACGGCGCAACCGGCGGCAGCGCGGGCACGGTGGGCATGCGCTGCGTGCCGGTCAAAAAAGGCGATGTATTCACGGCGGCACTGGGCGCGGGCGGCGAAAGCGTGATCACGCAAGGCTCGCCCGGCCGGGACGGCGGCGCGACCACGATCACCGGCCCCGGCGTGAACATCAACGTGCCCGGCGCCAGCGGAGGCATCACGGGCGCGCAGGCCGGGCAGCAAAACGCGCCCACCCCCGCCCCGCAGGGGCTGGACTGGCACCTGTCCAGCGCGCGCAACACGCTCAAAAATGGCCGCGCCACCGGCGGCGCGGCGGCGGGCATCCTGGCCGGCGGCGCCAGCCACGCCGCGCAATCCGAAAACGGCGCCGGCGTAGGCAATGGCGGCTCCGACATACAAATTGGCACGGCAGGCGCGCTGCCGGGACGGACGATGCTGGGCGAACTGGTAAACAACCCCCGCGCAATGCGCCCAGCAGACAACAGCTATTGCCTGCTGCTGGCCCCCACCGACGGCGCCGATTACTACAACGGGGACAAGGACAGCAACTATCGGAACAAGAACATGGGAGGCGGTAATGGCGGGCATAAAGATAGCAATGCAAACAGCACGGCATTTGACGGCGGCTTTGGCGCCGGCGGCGGCGCTGCGTATGAGCGCTGCGGCATCGCAGGCGCAGGCGGCACCGGCGGCGGCGGCGGCGCGGTGTGCGCGAACGTGACTTACGGTCAGCTAGGCGCATACAAAAGCGGCAAAGGCGGTGATGCGTTTGCGGTGTTTGAGTTTTTGGAGGCGCAACCGTGAACACGTTTGAAGTGCTGGATGATGCGGGCCGCGTGATCAATCGCATTGTGGCCTGCGAGGCGTTTATGCAGCAGGCATACCCTGGGCGCTGGCGGCGCGTGGCCGAGGTGTTGCAGCCCGCGCCGGCGGCGCCCGTGCCGCAGCGCGTGACGCGCGCGCAAGGCAAGGCGGCCCTCTACAAAGCGGGGCTGCTGGCGCAGGTGGAGGCATTTGTCGAAGGCCTGCCCGAAGGCGAAGACAAGGCTTTTGCGCAGTTCGCCCTGAGCGACTGCAACAACTGGGAGCGCGGCAGCGCGTTTTTGAACGCGGCGGCAAAGCAGCTGGGGCTGACGCAGGAGCGGCTGGACGAGCTTTTCCGCACGGCGGCGGGCATTGCGCTATGAGCCGGCTCAAAAATGTGCTGATTGCGCTGGATCAGCTGCTCAATGCGCTGGCCAACGGCGCGCCGGATGAGACGCTATCGAGCCGCGCGCACCGCGCACGCGCCGCCTGCAAACCCGGCTGGCGCTGGGTGGCCGGCTGCATTGACGCGCTGTTTTTCTGGCAGGCGCAGCACTGCTACGAGAGCTGGCGAGCCGAGGTCAGGCGCCGCCACCTGCCGCGCGAAATGTGGGCCGAAATGCCCGATGACGGCCCGCCGCCCGGAAAATAGCCCGGAAAATGCGCCGGCAAAATGGCATTCAAAATACCGGCGCTATTAAAACAATAGCTAAAAAGTAGCGCACGCCCTTACAAGCGCCCCGGCTTTTCAAATGGCGCGGGGCATGGCCCAATTGCCGCCATTGATTTCAAAAACGCAAAGGCAGGCGAATGAGCACTTTTCATCACGGCGTATCTGTGACCGAGACGCTGGACGGCCAGCAGGTAATCCGCACAAAAAGCCCGTCAGTTATCGGACTGATTGCCACGGCTGATGATGCCGATAATGATTATTTCCCGCTCAATGTGCCCAAGCTGGTGACCAAAATCAGCGACGCACAGGGCAAGGCGGGCACGAAAGGCACGTTGTCAAAAGCCTTGCGCGATATTGCCGATCAGGTCAAGCCCGTCATGGTCATCGTGCGCGTGCCCGAAGGCGCAGGCGCCAGCGAAACCGAAAAAGCCGCCGATCAACTGGCAAAAACCATAGGCACGAATACGGCGGGCGCTTATACGGGCGCTTATGCCCTGCTGGGCGCCGAAACCATAACGGGCGTCAAACCGAAAATCATAGGTGCGCCGTATCTGGATGTGCCCGAAGCGGCCAAAGTGCTGGTCAGTATTGCCAAAAAGCTGCACGGCGTGGCCTATATCGAGAGCCATAAAAGCAGCGTTTCGGAAGCCATTGCCGACGCAGGCGGTTATGGTGACCGCGAATGCATGATCATTTACGGGCGCTTTACCCGGTTTGACGTGGACAAAAAGCGCACGGATGAAATCTCGCCCATTGGCTGCGCGCTGGGCCTGCGCGCGCGAATTGACGCCGAAATGGGGTGGCACAAAACATTATCCAATGTGCCCGTATCGGGCGTGACGGGCGTCTCACAATCCAAAACCGTGCATTTTGATTTGGTGGATGCCAATACGGATGCCAATTTGCTCAACGAAGCCAAAGTATCCTGCCTGATTCACAAGCAGGGTTTTAGGTTTTGGGGCAACCGCACCACGGCTACCGACGATCAATACATGTTCGAGAGCTACACGCGCACGGCCCAGGTGCTGCGTGAGAGCATCGCAGAGGCGCACTTTGCCTATATAGACCGGCCCCTGACGCCTTCGCTGGCGCGCGACATTATCGAAAACATCGCGGCCTATGGGCGTGATCTGGTGGCGAATAACCGGCTTTTAGGCTTCAAGGTGTGGTATTCGGAAGATTTGAATGAAACCGCCCAGCTGAAAGCCGGGAAGCTGACCATCAATTACGAATACACGCCTGTGCCGCCGCTGGAACATTTACATCTGGTGCAGAGCTTTACCGACAAATATCTGGCCGAATTCGCAACGCGCGTGGCATCCGCCGGCGTTTGATTTTGAAAGGACTGGAAAATGGGACTGCCGCGCAAACTCAAAGCAATGGCTATTTTCGTGGATGGTGTGCATTACGCGGGTGAATGCACAGAAGCCACGCCGCCCACGCTGGAAAGGGAAACTGAAGACTACCGCGCGGGCGGCATGAATGGCCCCGTGAAAATCGACATGGGCGGCAAGGAAATGATCCTGACGCTCAAAATGGCCGGGCATGTGGCCGCGCTCATTGCCAAATACGGCGGCGCATTATCCGGGACGCTGCTGCGGCTGGCGCAGGCCGTGCAGGCCGACGATTCGGAGCGCGTGGAAGGCGTGGAAATCGTTTGCCGGGGAAGGCTGGTGAAATTTGACCCCGGCAAGGCCAAAACGGGGGATATGACCGAGCATGAATATGAATTTGCCTTGTCTTATCTGAAATGGGTGGACAATGGCAATACGCTGGTTGAAATTGATTATCTGAACATGATTGAAGTGGTGGGCGGCGTGGACAGGGTGGCGCAAACACGCGCCGTGCTGGGCATTTGAAAAGCATTTGGAAAACAGGCTTTGACGCCGAAGGCGGTTGCCGGTCATCCGCCGCTCCCGAAAAACCGGCTTTTTTCCCTTCGTGGCAGGCGGTTTCCGGTCATCCGCCACTCCGCAAAACCGGCTTTTTTTTGAAACGCATCAAATCATTTGGGAAAACGGAAATGCAAAGCGGCATCACGCAAGAAAACACCGAAAACAAGGATGAAGCGCAGGCGCTGGCGCAAAGGCTGGATAGCGCCGTGCAAAGCGGCCCCGAGGTGGCCGCCGAGCACGATTTCGGCGCGCCGTTTGCCACGCGCGTGACGCTGCAAAAACCGATTGAGCGCGCCAGCCGCGAAATGGAGCCGGTGTCCCGGCTGTATTTGCGCGAACCCAAGGCGGGCGATTTGCGCGGCATCAAGCTGACCGATTTGCTGGTAATGGATGCCGCCGCCTTGCTGCCGCTGCTGGAACGTATTGCCATGCCGCGCCTGGCGCCGGCGGAGCTGCAAAAGCTGGGTTACGCGGACACATTGGCCCTTTATGCAGCGGTGAACAGTTTTTTGTAAGCAGCGGCCCGGACGGCGTGGCGCGCGGCCTGCCGGCGGATTTGCATGCCGTACTGGCCAACCTGGCCCAGGTGTGGCACTGGCCGCCGGCGGACATGTGGGACATGACGCTGCCGGAGCTGTTGCACTGGCACGCGCTGGCCGTGGAGCGCAACCCGCCGGGCGCGACATAAAAAGGCACGCTATGATGAGGCATGGGCGCTACTTTTCTGACCTTTGCACTTTGGGCCGGCCTGGCCGGCGCGGCCTTGCTGCTGCTGGTGGCGGCGCTGTCGCTTGCGGCGGGGCCTTACGTGCTGGCGCTGCTGTACTGGCTAGAGCGCAAATAGACGCTGCGTGCGGAGGCTGCTATGGCCTCTGATCTGAGCCTCAAAGTCCTTTTAGAGGTAAAGGACAAGGCGCTGGGGCCGCTCAAATCCATCGCAAAAGGCTCCGACCAACTAGCAAAAGGGCTGGATGCCACGCAGCAGCGGCTGCGCCAGCTGGGCCAGCAAAACGCGGCAATTGAGGCTTTCCAGAGGCTCAAAGGCCAGGCGCAGGCCACAGGCGGGCAATTGAGCGCCATGCGCGCCCGCCTGGCCGAACTCAAGGGCGCGCTGCCCGCCGCCGGGGCGCAATACAAAGCGTATGCGGGCGAGATCAAGGCGGGCGAAAAGGCGCTGGCCCGGCTGCAAGCGCGCCAGCAAAGCCAGCTCAGCCAGCTGCGGCGCACGCGCGAGCAACTCCAAAGCCTGGGCGTGGACAACATCGCGCGCCAGCAGCAGCGCATGGGCGCCGAGGTGCGCCAGGCCACAGCCGCGCTGCGGGCGCAAGAGACGGCGCTCAAAAAGCTGGAAAAGGCGCGCCAGGATCACACCAAGAGCTTGCATGTGGCCGCCGTGGCGGGCAGCATGGGCGCGGGCGCCGTGGTGGGCGGCAAGGCGCTGGTGCGTGCATCCGTGGCGCCGCTGCATCAATACATGGCGCACGAGGACGCCATGCTGGGCATCGCCCGCCAGGTGCCGGGCGCGCGCGATGAGATGGGGCGCCTGACCGATGTGTACCGGCAGGCCGAAAAAGAGGTGCGAGAGCTGTCGGAAACCATCCCGCTGACCACGGTGGAGATCGCCAACATGACCACGGCGGCGGCGCGGATGGAAGTGCCGACCGAACACCTGAAAGAGCAGGTCAAGCTGGCGGCGGAGATGGCGATTGCCTTTGACGCCGTGCCCGAC
This sequence comes from Ottowia sp. oral taxon 894, assembly GCF_001262075.1. Lineage (GTDB taxonomy): Bacteria > Pseudomonadota > Gammaproteobacteria > Burkholderiales > Burkholderiaceae_C > Ottowia > Ottowia massiliensis. The sequence continues at coordinate 2,473,250 of NZ_CP012073.1, forward strand.
GAAATCGCCGAGAGCATGGGCAAGGTGGCGAAAAACTTTCGCATTCCCGTGACCGACATCCGGGGGCTGGCGGACACCATCAACTATCTTGACGACAACGCGATCAGCAAGGGCAGCGACATCATTGACTACCTCAACCGCACCAGCGGCGTGGTCTCGACGGTGGCCATGAGCAGCAAGCAGGCCGCCGCGCTGGGGAGCACGTTGCTGACGCTGGGCGAGCGCACCGATACGGCCAGCACGGCCACGAATGCCATCATCCAGACTTTTGCCGCCGCCGAAAAAGGCAAAAAGGGGTTCCGCGCCGCGATCAAGGAGCTGGGGCTGGGCGCAACGGACATCCAGCAGGGCATGCAGCGCGACGCAATGGGGACGCTACTGCGCGTGTTTGACGCCATACAAAAGCTGCCAGAGGACAAGCGCATTGGCGTGATGGTGGACTTGGTGCAAAAAGAGCACAGCGACACGCTGGCCAAGCTGGTGAGCAAGCCCGATGAGCTGCGCCGCCAGCTGGATCTGGCCGGCTCAGCCGAGGCCAGCGGGTCGATGGCCCGCGAGGCGCAGGCGCGCTACAGCACAACATCTGCGCAGATGCAGCTGCTGGAAAACCAGCTTTTCAACCTGCGCGCGGTGGCTGGGCAGGCGCTGGCGCCTGCGCTGGCCGAGCTGCTGGCGGTGGTGACGCCGGTCATCAAAGCCGTGACGCAGTGGATGCAGGACAACCCGGTGCTGACCAAGCGCCTGATGATGGCCGCTGTAGCCGTGGGGGCGCTGATGACCGTGCTGGGCGCGCTGGCCGCCGCGCTGGCGGTGGCCGCCGTCAATGCATATGCCCTGCGGGCCGTGTTTGCATTGCTGGCCGCCAAAAACGCCGCCGCCGCTGCACAGATGGGCGCCACAGCCGCCAGGGCGGGCCTGCTGGCGCGCGCCGCTGCCGGGCTGAAAAGCGCCTGGGGCGCGGTGGTGCAAATGGGCGGCTTTGCCCTGCAAAAAACCATTGTGGGCCTGCGCCTGCTGGGCGGGCAGCTCATGCAGGCGGGGGCCTGGCTGCTGCGGTTTGGCGGCGTGGCCGCACGGGCTTTCATGGTGGTGGGCCGCGCGGCGCTGGCGCTCATGGCCTCACCCATTGGCATTGCCTTTGGCCTGATGGCTGCGGCTGTTTACATGTGGGTGACGCGCTGGCAAGACATAAAGGGCGGGGCGCTGCTGCTGTGGCAGGACATCAAGCAGGCTTTTCTGGACGGTCTGGCCTGGCTGCAAGCGCTGCCGCAAAAAATGTGGGAGGCGGGCAGCAACATCATTGGCGGGGTGATTGGCGGCATCCGCGCCAAGCTGGGCGAGCTGAAAAGCTCCATCGTCAGTGTGGCCGACAGCGCGCGCGGCTGGTTTGCCGAAAAGCTCAAGATCAACAGCCCCAGCCGCGTATTTATGCGGCTGGGCGGCTGGGTGAGCGAGGGCGCGGCGCTGGGCATCCAGGGCAAGGCCGCGCTGGTGGCCCGTGCGGCGGCGGCAATGGCGGCCATGCCCGCAATGGCCGCCGCGCCTGCAATGGCCGGCGGCGTGCCGGCGCTGGCGGCCAGGGCGCCCGCCGCAGCGGCGCAGGCCGCGCCGGCGATCAACATCACCATTCACGCTGCGCCGGGGCAGGATGCCCAGGCCATTGCCCAGGCCGTGAGCCGCGAGCTTGACCGGCGCGAGCGTGAGCGGGCGGCGCGCGCTTACTCACGCATAGGGGACATTTGAGATGCTGATGCAGCTTGGGCAATTTACGTTTGGGCTGCCCACGCTGGCGTTTGCAGAGATGCAGCGCCAGCTGGAATGGCGCCACGCCGACAATGCGCGCGTGGGCGCGCTGCCGGGCGTGCAGTACCTGGGGCCGCAGTCGGAAAAAATCACGCTGACGGGCTGCGCCGTGCCCGAGATTGGCGACCGGCGCGCGCTGGACACGCTGCGCAAAATGGCCGACGCTGGCGCGGCCTACGTGCTGCAAGACGGAACAGGGCAGGTTTACGGGGCTTACGTGATTGAGAGCCTGCAACAAACCGGCTCGCACTTTGTGGCCGAGGGCGTGCCGCGCAAAGTGGCTTTTACGCTGGCGCTCAAGCAGACGGCGGATGCCGCACAAGTGGATCCAGCCGGCGGGGCGGATGACAATGCATCAACCGGCCAGGGGGAATTTGACGGCTGGGACTGGTGGCTGGGGGGCTGGGTGTGAGCGAGAGCGCGCAAGCCGCCGCCCGCGAGCAAGAGGCGCAGCGCGGGCACAACGCGCCCGCTTACGTGCTGAGCATAGGCGGGCGCGACATTTCGCCGCGCATTGCGGCCCTGCTGATGCGGCTGACGCTGACGGAAAAACGCGGCGACGCCGCCGATCAGTTGGAAATCGAGCTGGATGACTCAAGCGGGCGTATCAACATTCCGCCGGCGGGCGAAAAGCTGGCGCTGCGCCTGGGCTGGCAGGGCAGCCCGCTCATGGACAAAGGCGAATTTGTCGTGGATGAGGTGGAGCACCGGGGCGCGCCGGATGTGCTGACCATCCGCGCGCGGTCGGCCGACATGCGTAGCGCCCTGCGCGAGCGGCGCGAGGCGAGCTATCACAAAACGACGCTGGGCCAGATCGTGCAGCGCGTGGCACAGCGCCACGGCCTGCGCGCGCGCGTGGCGCCGCCGCTGGCGGGCGTGCAGGTGGCGCACATCGACCAGACGCATGAGAGCGACCTCAACTTTCTGACGCGCCTGGGCCGTCGCTGGGATGCGGTGGCTACTATCAAAAAGGGCACTTTGATTTTTCAGGGCATCAACGCGCGCGCCACGGCCACGGGCGCGCAGCTGGGCGAAGTGCTGATTGAGCGCCGCCAGGGCGACGACCACCGATGGCACCGCGCCGAGCGGGGCGTGTACACGGGCGTCAAAGCCGAGTGGCAGGACAACGCACGGGCACGCAAGCGCGCTGCCGTGGCCGGGCAAAAGGGAAAAGTCAAAAAGCTGCGCGACATTTACGGCAGCGAGCAGGCCGCGATGGAGGCGGCGCAGGCGGAGATGCAGCGCATAGAGCGCGGCGGCGCCACGCTAGAGATCAACCTAGCATTTGCACGCCCCGACATTGCCCCGCAAAGCGCGGCGCAAGTGCGCGGATTTGGCAAGCGCGAGATTGACGGGCAGCAATGGCTGGTCAAAAGCTGCACGCACACGCTGGACGCGGCCCAGGGCTTTACCACGCGGCTAGAGCTGGAGACCCTGGGCACAAACAGCGGTGCCGGCGCAGACGATGCCGCCGGCGATGACGGCGGGCTGGGCGCCGATGATGTGGGCGAGTGACGGCAGCCAGGGCCGCCATGCGCTACAATGCGCAACGCACCGCAAGGTGTTTCAGCCGCGCGAAGCTTGCGGCTGTGTGTTGAAACAAACGAACCGGCAACGGTGAACTGGATCGCATCCAGAAAAATGGCCCCTCACGGGGCCATTTTTTTGCCCTGGCCCCGATGGGCGGCGGACGCACCAACCGCCGAAAAGCCTTTGCGCGCGGGGCTTTGCTGCTATTAATACGATAGCGAGCGGCAAAAAGGCAACGGCAAAGACCATACGAATAAGTCGGAAATAAAAAAAGATTTGACTACCGCCCGATAGTCATACACAATACAGCCATGTTGATTGCAGTGATCAACACCGACGCCAGGCGGCACCTGGCACTCTCAGGAGAAAACCATGAACATCACCAGCGCCGAAAAAGCACGAGAAATCGCCCGTCAATTTGAAGAAATCAAAGCACGTGGCGGGCATGCAGCCATTGACTTTTGCAACGGCGAACTCGTGCTGCAATGCACCCGCCCGGACTGGCAGCGGCCTGAAACCTGGGGCCGTGGCGCGGCCCCGCAAACGATGGATGCGCGCTGGGTGCGCCTGACGGTTTGCTGATGACGGGAAAGCATTACCGATGGCATCGCGCCTGGCGGCGTGATGCCGCCAGTCCCACCCGCCTGCTGCATGACAGCGGGCTGGTGGTGGAGTACGACCGTGAGCTGGGCTGCTGGGCAGCCACAGAAGAATCATGCGGGGCGTGGGCCGCGTGGGAATGCGCGCGCGGCGTGCCGCTGCATGACCTGACGGCGCGCTTAACGCGCCTGTGCAAAGAGGCAGCCTTGTTTGCGGCCTGGGAGAAAAGACATGCGAAAAATTAACAGGGAAAAACAAGCCCAATGGACGCGCGCCAACGAGCGCAAGCGCATAGCGAAAGGCGCGCGCTATCTGCCCGGCGGGCTGATGACGCCCGCCGCCGCCGATGCGCTGGATGCGCTCGTGGCCGCTGGGGCGGCCAGCAAGACAGCGGCCATCAATGAGGCGCTCGTAGAGGCCGTCGCCCGGCGCGGGCTGGGCAAGCATGAACACTTTGAAACAAAATAACATGATGAGCGCTTGACTACCGGGCGTTAGTCGTGCACAATACAGCTATGTTGATCGGGGTGATCAACACCGACGCCAGGCGGCATCTGGCACTCTTAGGAGAAAATCATGGAATGGAATCCACAAAGGCCGCACACCGCTTTCGAGCTGTTCAATACGTATTACGATTACGGAAATGACAGCCTTCCAGAAAATGCAGATGAAATCATGTCAGCCGCGTTTTCGGATTGGGGTATGCGTCTGCCGAGAGAAGTTGCCGATGAAATAATGAACAAAATAGCGGCACTGAATGAGGCAAACGAGAAAAACGGAGAGGGAGAAAACAACTTCTACCATTTGTTTGAAACGCCGCTTTCAAACATGGAGATCAAAAAAGAGTGGTATCTGTATCCCGGTGAATAAGTAGATGAAACGCAAAGCCGCCAGCCTTTAATGGGCTGGCGGTTTTTTTATGCCTGCGCATCAGGCAAGGCCGGTAAAGCGGCGCGCCAGGTGGGTTCAGCCAGGATCAGGATGCGGTGGCCTTTTTCTTTGAGCTTCATGGCGGCATCAATTTTTGCGCCATAGCTGGCCTGTTTCCATGAGGCAGTCGCGCCAGCGGCGCCAATGACAAGATAATCAGTGTCTTGCGTGACGCGATCGGTGCAGGCTGCGCCTGCGGCTTTGGTGGCCGCCGTGCACTGGCCGCGCGAGCCGAACAGGAATTTGCCAGTCAGGCAAAAGGTTTTGCCGTCAAAGTGCACGGGGCCATCATCTGCGGGAAAGGCCGCCGTGGTTTCAGCGCTGGCGCAACCGGTTTCGGCAAACTGCGCGCCGCTGGCCGATTGCAGCTTTTCAAGCAGCCAAGCGCGTTCTTCTTCAGTCACATGCCCGTCAGCCAGCACGGCGTCAAGATGCTGCGAGACGGCGCGGCCCAGCCAGTGATCGGAGGCCACGCGCTCACCAGCCAGCCAGGTGCGCAAAAACTGGATTTCCATGTCGTGCAAATGGCCGTCGGCGGTGATGCCGCCGATGAGACCCAGCAGCTGCGCGCAGGCGCGCTCCATTTGCTGGCGTTGCGCGGCTTGTGCGGCGGTTTCAGTCATTTTTACTCCTAAAAAAATAGCAAAGAAAGCAGGCGCGGCGGGCATCCAAGGCTGTTTTTGCAGTTATGCCGGCGCAGGCTGCTGGCAGTTGTTGTTCAAGATGGCCGGAGCGGCCAGCTCAAGCAGGCGCAAGGCAAGGCTGATTTCGTTGTCCAGCCCGTCACGGGACGGCAGCAGCACCAGCCGAACGGCTTGCTGCGTGGCCCGTTTTGCATTGCGCCAGGCAACAAGCAAGGCGCGCTCATCATCCGAGACAGACGGCGCAGGCGGGGGGACAAGCCGCCCACCGCTATCAGGCAAAGGACGCCAGTTGCTGGTGGGGGCAGCGATGAAGGTATCCATTTGGCCGGCGGGCTGAGCAAGCGCGCTTTCAATGCGGCGCGCCGTTTCGCCATCCATTTCACGCCCACCTTCAACAAAAGACATTAGATGCAACGGGCTAATGCCTACACGCTGAGAAAGAGGGCCATAGCCACCCGCCTGCGTAAACAGTTCATAAAGGTGGCGGCGGCGCAGTTCCGGCAACGAAGCAGCTGTATCAGAGCGGAATGCATCCAGCGGTTGATCCATCCATCCGGCAGGTTTGCCTAGCACTTGTTCGATGTGTCGTGCAGACGCTGGCGAGAGCTGCCTAGCGCTGGCGCTGGTGCTTAACCACTGGCTAATTTGCGCGGGAGAACGGTTGATCAGTTCGGCCAGTTTTGCCTGGCTGCCAGCTTCATCCGCAAGTAGGCGCAAACGGGCGCGGTAGGTGTCATGGATGGTGTTCATCATGCCGCAATTGTTTAGCTTGCGGTAAAGCAAAACAATATGCAGCATGCTTAATTTCGTCTGAAATGTGCTATAGTTAAGCATCACGCTTAACAGAAAGTCAAACATGACAGAAGAGGGAAAAGCACGAAAAGAGCGGCGAACTACTGGCCGATCGGTGTCGGTCATGGTTTACATGCCGATTGAATGCGCCAAGGCCATACAGGAGCTGGCAGACCAAGACGAGCGCAGCGTGTCCGCCTTTATTCGGCGGATGTGCATGCAACGCGTAGCGCAAAAGCAGCCCGCCGAGGCCCAGCCATGAGCGCCGTCAGCTACCGCTACGAGGCGCTGCTGGTGCCGGCCACGCTGGCCGGCGACGAAATCCGGCAGGCGCTGGAAGCCGGTTTTGTGCAGCGGCTGCGCTTTCAAGCCACCAGCGCAGGCCAGGCGCAGCGCTACGCCGCGCATCTGGCGCCCGAGGGCTGGCAGGTGGCCGAGCTGGCCCGGCTGGCTGACTGATTGGGGGCGGCGCGCATGAGCCATCACTTCCCCTGTCCGGACTGTGGGGCCGATTTGCGCATCCGCACCAGCCATCAGCTGGGCGAGACGATGCGACGGCTCACTTACCAGTGCCTGAACGTGGAGTGCGGCGCGTGCTTTGTGGCGCATGTAGAGATTGCGGCGCGCCTGAACACGCCGGCGCAGCCTTCGCAGTCGGTTCTGATTCCGTTGAGCCGCCACATCAACCGCCAGCGTCAGCGGGATGTGCTGGCGCTGTCGCCGGATGACGCGGCGTATGTGGCGCAGACGCTGCCGCCGGTCAATGGCGAGCTGTTTACCAGCGACAAGCCGCCCTGAGGCGGCCTGAAAACCGCCCGCGCGGCGCGGTTTTCCCATCACCCATTTGTTTTGTTTTTTTGCCGGCCTTTGGGCGGCAGGGGATTTTTTTGTCTGAAAAGGAGTTGCGAGATGGCAACGTTTTTTATCGAGCATGTGACCGAGGACGGGCAGGTGAGCCGCCATTTCTTCGAGGCGCCCCGCGTGAATGAGGCAGTGAGCGCCGCTTTTGACGCCCTGGGCGATGGCACGCGGCTGGTGTGCAAGCGGCTGGCGGACATGAGCCAGGCCGACCGGCTGCGCTTTGGGCTGCCCACGGATTTGCCGCGGGCCGACAAGGCCAAAGGAGCGGGGCATGTCTGATGGCAGCAAGAGGGCCGCAGGCGGCTTGCACGCCGATGTGGTGCGGCGGCTGCTGGCGCGGGCGGCGGTGTTTTTCGGGCTGGGCCTGCCGGTGCAAACGGCACCAACGCCCGCACGGCAAGGCACGCAGCAGGAAAGGGGCGCGCATGCAGGCCGTGACGTTTGATAACGCGGCGCAGGCACAGGCGCTGGCAGAGGGCTTTGCCGCGCTGTGCCAGCCGCAGCAAAAGGCGGGTGAGCGCACAGGGCCGCCGCCGGCATGGTTTGCGGCGTGGGCCGCCGGGCTGCGCCAGTCCAGCGCCGGGGGGCCGTCGGTGGATGCACGCGCAGCATGCGAGTGGGCGCAGCTGGGCGAGCCGGAGCGCGTGGTGCTGCTGGCGCTGGCCGGGCTGCGCCAGCCGGGCCAGGCTTTGAGCGAGCGCGCCCGGCGCGCGCTGGATGAGTTTCCGCCCGCCGAGCGGCAGGCGCTGGCACAGGCCGTGCGCCAGCTGCGCCGCCGCCTGGGCCGGCTGATGGCGCTGGGGCGGGGATGAGCGGCCAGGCAGGCTATCCGGCTGGATCGGGCGCCGGCGATTACGCAGGCTTTGACGCCTGGGCGCTGGAGGCGGCTTTTGATGAGCTGTATGAGCTGGATGCGCCTGCCCCGCCGGCGCCGGCGGTGGATGCGGCGGCCATTGCTGCGGCGCAGGCACAGGCGCAGCAGGAGCAAGCGCAGGCCGAGCGGCAGCGGCTGATTCGCGAGGCGGCGGCGCATGGCCGGCGCGAAAAGCGCGCGCGGCTGACGGGGCGCACGTTCACGGTGCGAGGCGACGCGGACTTTGCGCAGTGGTTTCACGGCGGCGAGCGGCCCAGCGTGGGCCGGGTGCAGGAAGCCGTGGAGCTGCTTTGCGAAGCGCTGCCGCGCCAGTGGCGGCCTGCCGTAGAGCGCATGGCCGGCGTGCCCAAAGACCCGAAAAGGCGGGCGACCTGGACGTTTTTAGACGCCTGGGCGGCGCTTGACCGGCTGGGGGCTTTTGCGAAGCAGCACGGGCAGGCCCTGCGCTGGGCGATGACTGATGAGGAGATCTGCCAAATGGCAGAGGAGCAGGCCGATAGCGTGACGCAGGCGCTGGGGCGAGTGTTTGCGCGCCACCGGGTGACCGAAGGCGCGGCGGAAAAGGCGCGCGAGAGGATGGCGCGCTGCACTGACTTTGAGGCGCAGACCAAGGGCCTGACGCCCTGGCAGGTGATGCACCGGACGGGGCGCGATGTGGAGCTGTGGCGCCGTGAGGCGGTGATGGACGAAGCGGAGAAAGAGATGGCGCGCGAGCTGATTGACCGTTTGAAAGGAGCCATGCAGGAAGCCGTAGAGTGGGTGCACAAGCACTGCGCGGGGCTGGGCTGCAAGCCGCCGAAGCTGCGCAAGCGCAATCCGTCGATGGATGAGGTGCTGGCCGCGCTGAAAAGAGCGCGGGATGTGCGCTGGTGGCGGATGCGTTTGCGCGAGACGGCGGCGCGCGTGACTGAGGCCGGCGCTATCAAGATGGGGATGGTGAGCCGCCGCACGGGCGGCTATTGCAGCGATGAGGCGCTGCGCCGCCGCCAGCAGCAGCTGCGGCGCAATGCAAACACACTGGCTACGCGCCTGTTCCAAAACGAAGCGGGGCAGATATTCACACTGGCCGAGCTGGCGGCGGCCAGCGTGGCCAACCCCGTCAATCGGGGTGGGGAGCTGATGACGCGCATCAGAGGATGTGAAGAGTGCGCAGACGCCAGCGGACATGTGGGCTTGTTTGTGACGCTGACCACGCCCAGCGCCATGCACCCCATGTTGTCCAAAGACTGGCGGGACAAGAGCGCGGAGCGCGAAGCGGAGCTGGCGCAGATGAGCGCGGGCGATGAGGCGCAGGCGCGGGCGCATGAGGTGTTTCGCGCAGTGTCCAACCCGCGCTATGACGGGCGCACGACCCCGCGTGACGCGCAGGACTGGCTGGTGCGGCAGTGGAGCCGCTGCCGGACGGCGCTGCAAAAAAAAGGCTTACAGATCTACGGCTTTCGCGTGGCGGAGCCGCACCACGATGGCACGCCGCACTGGCACATGCTGATCTGGGCGCGGGATGAGGCGCAAGCCAAGGCCGTGCAGGAAACCATTTTTGAATACTGGGTGCATAACGACAAGCAGTACGCGCAGGAAAAAGGGGCGGCCAAGAACCGCACGAATTTCAAACGGATGCTGCGCGGCGGGGCGGCGGGCTACATCGCCAAATACATTGCGAAAAGCATTGGCCACCACGCATTGAAGGAACACATCGACGAAGCGACGGGCGACCTGTTTACGGTAGAGATGGGCGGAGTGCCGGGGCACATGCGGGTGGATGCCTGGGCCAGCACGTGGCGCATCCGGCAGTTCCAACCGCTGGGGCAGCCCAGCGTGACGGTGTGGCGCGAAGTGCGCCGTGTGACGGAAGACCAAGTGCAAGAGCTGCCGTGGAACACGGATGCCAAGGCGCGGCTGGCGTGGCATGCGGCGCAAAAGATCGGTGAAAAGCAGGCGGACTGGCACGCCTTCATGCGCGCATTGGGCGGGCCGTGCCGGGCGCGCAAGGACTATGCGCTGCAAGCGGCCAAGCGCGGGGGCTTGCGCGTGACGCGTTTTGGCGAGCGCCTGCCGAACAACACGGTGGTGGGGGTGGTGACGCCTTCAGGCCGGTGGCTGATTTCGCGCCGGCTGGGCTGGCATGAGCTGCAAGCGAATGCGGGGCGCGAGGCGCAGCAGGCCATTGAGCGCGCAAAGAGGGGGGAAGCGCCGCAGGATGAGGCGCGCCGCAGGGCTTTAGCCCTGCCTTGGACTGGTTTCAATAACTGTACCGCCCGGCTCAGATTGGGGGCACCGAATGAGCTTTGGGCGGGGGTCGAAGGCCGCTGCAACGCGGAGATCGACCGGCAAAAGTGGGATGCGCTAGCGCTTTGGGCACGCGGCCAGTACCTCAAAACCCTGCAAATGACACATGCCAGCGCCGACGAAATGAGCCAGGCGCAGCTGCTGCATGGGCGTGAGCTGCTGCGCAGGCTGCATTTGACGGTGCCACAGGCCGTGGCGCACATGGAAAACGAGGGGCTGGCGCGCCGGCGCGGGCCATTCATGGAGCTGGCCGTGGCGTGAGCGGCGGGCAGCGTGTTTTTTGACGAAAAGGAGTGGGCAATGAAGCCATTGAAAACACTGAACAGCTACCCGGAAGGGTCATTGATGAACCCGGCGTTTTGCTACGTGCGAAGCGCGGAGACGGATGTGCGCAAGACGTTTGAGCGCATACGCCAGGCGCAGGCGGCGCAGCCTGCGCTGGCGCTGGGGCGCCGCGCGGGCCGGATGGGGAGCGCGAACCGGATGGAGCAAATGGATTTGCTGGGAGCGGTGGCATGAGACGCACAGAAACAGGCGAAGAGCTGCTGCTGATTGGCGTAATTGAGGGGCGGCGGATGCAGATCAGCCGGCAGACGGTGACGCGCGAAGCAAGCGAGGCCGCAGCGGCCGGCCGCAGTCTGAACGACGCGTGCCCGTATCCGTTTTGCAGTGAGGCCGGCAAGTATTTCCGCTACATCTTTGAGAGCAAAGGGGGCAAGCGATGAAAACGCGCAAGCGCAACAACAAGCCGCGCCAGCACAGGCGGCTGGTGGACACCATGCAGCTGGCGCTGATGCGCGCCACGCGGCTGACGCCGCAAGAGGTGGCGCACCAGATGGCGCCGGCGCGGGCAGCGTTTGAGGCGCTGCGGCGCGGCCAGGCCACGCATAGGCAATGGCAGGTGATGGCGGCCACGCTGACGATTGCGGCGTCGATCGAAAAACAAGGGGTTGTCAAAGGGCTGGCCGGGATGCTGTCGGAAACAGATGCCGCGCTGGATGCCATTGCCAACCGCGCAGGCAGCGCGGAAAAGTGGCGTGCGCCAGTTTTGCGCGGAGATGAGATCAGGCTGCTGGGCGAGTTTTTGCACGTGCATGAGTTCCAGCTTGCGCAGCTTAGCTACCGGGAGTACCGGCAAGCCTGCGCGCAGGCGGTGGCGCGGGTGCGGTGCAGCGGCGGGGTAGCCATTGACTTGCGGGAGGATGACTATGCGTGAGGCGGATGCTTTTTGCACGACAAAGCAGCTTTGCGAGCGCTTAAAGGTAACGCGCAGCACACTGTGGCGCTGGCAGCAGCAACGCCAGTTTCCGGCGCCTAAAAAGCTGGGGCTGCGCGCGGCGCGCTACCGGGTGGCGGATGTGGATGCCTGGCTGGCGCGGCAGGGGTGATTTCGCCCATTTGCAGCTATTAAATTCATAGCATCAAAGTCCCGTAAATAAAGGCTTTGCGGGGGGTGGGCCGCCGCAGCGGACTAGTTTGCAGGCGGGGCTAGGTAATCAGCCCACGCTTGCATGAGCTGGCGGCGTTTGTCAAAGAGGTCGCCGCGCCGGTAGGCGGCCTCAACCTTGTTTTTGATGGTGTGAGCCAGGGCTTTTTCAGCCACTTCAGCGCCGTAGTCGGTGGCTTCCGCCGCCCAGTCTCTAAACGTGGAGCGCCAGCCGTGCGGGACAGCCTGGATGCGCAGGCGGCGCATGGTTTGCAGCATGGCCATGTTGCTGATGTGGCCGCAGGGGCGGGCACCGGGGAAAAGATATTTTTCGCCCTGCATGCGCGGCAGCTCATTCAGCAGGGCCAGCGCCTGGCGCGAGAGGGGGACACGGTGCGCGCCTTGCGTTTTGACTTTCATACGTTTGGCATCAAGTGTCCAGACGGCGGCAGTAAGGTCGATTTCATCCCAGGTTGCTGCTATCACTTCTGTAGTGCGTAGGGCCGTCAGGACAAGCAGGCGCAGAGCCTGGGCGCTTGCGCCGCTGACTTGCGAGATGCGGGCGTAAATGACGGGAGCCTCGCGCCAATCGACGGCGGCGTGGTGTTCGACGCGGGCAATGCGGGCGGGATTGGGCAAGAGCTGATCAAGATGGCCGCGCCAGCGAGCGGGGTTTGGGCCGCTGCGCTTGCCTTGCACGGCGCACCAGTCAAGCACGGCCTCAATGCGCCCGCGAACGCGGGTGGCGGTTTCGGTTTTGGTGCGCCAGATGGGGTCAAGTACGCGCAGGATGTGGGGCTGGTCGATGGCCGCCACATCCAGCCGGCCTAAAACGGGGCTGGCGTACTGTGCAAGTGTGTTGATCCACTGCGCGCGGTGCTTGCTGCTTTGCCATTCAGCATCGCGGCTGGCAATGTAGGTTTCGGCGGCCTTGTCAAATGTCATCGCGTTGCGCGCGGCGGCGCGGGCGGCTTCCAGAGCCTGGGCGCGGTCACGTATGGGATCAACGCCAAGGCTGACCTGCGAGCGTGCGCTGCGAGCCAGGTCACGCGCAGCGGCCAGGGAAACCGACGGATAAGACCCCAGGCCCATCAGACGGCGCTGCCCCTGCAACGAATACCGGAAACACCAGTGGCGTGAGTTTTCGGCCACGCGCAAAAACAGGCCAGGCACGCCGCCCACGGCGTGATCCCCGATTTCGCGCAGGCGAGCCACAGCCTGCGCCGAAAGCTCACGAGCGACCTTTGGCATTAATCGAACTCAATGGGCCAACAGATGGGCCAACAGAAAAGGGCACAAAGCGCAACGCCAAAAAACGCGCCGCAACAAGAAAGCGCGAAATGTGCCACGAAACCAAGCATTTAGGCAACAAAAAAGCCCCGCGAGGGGGCTTTATGAAACACCAAAAAACAGTGTTCTGGCGGAGACGGAGGGATTCGAACCCTCGATGAGGCTCTACACCCCATACTCCCTTAGCAGGGGAGCACCTTCGGCCACTCGGTCACGTCTCCTAGGTAAGCGGCGGATTCTAGCAGAGAAAAGGGCGCTTTCGGCCGTTTACGGCGTCAGGCCGGCGAGGATGCCGTTTGGTCCAGGCCGAAGGCGCGGTGCAGCGTGCGCACGGCCAGCTCCATGTACTTTTCGTCGATGACCACGGAAGTTTTGATCTCGCTGGTGGAAATCATCTGGATGTTGATGCCTTCTTCGCTGAGCGTCTGGAACATTTTGGCGGCCACGCCCACGTGGCTGCGCATGCCGATGCCGACGATGCTGACCTTGCAGATGTGCGTGTCGCTCACCAATTGCGCTTCGCCCAGCTGGGGCAGCACTTTGCTCTTGAGCAAGTCCACGGCGCGCGCCAAATCATTGCGGTGCACGGTGAAGGAAAAATCGGTTTTGCCGTCCTTGCTCAGGTTCTGGATGATCACATCCACCTCGATGTTGGCCGCCGCTACCGCGCCCAGTATCTGGTAGGCGATGCCGGGCTTGTCGGGCACGCCCAGCACCGAAATCTTGGCTTCATCGCGGCTGAAGGCTATGCCGGAAACAAGGGCTTTTTCCATTTTTTCGTCTTCCTCGAAAGTGATGAGGGTGCCGGAGCGGGCCTCTTCGTTGATGTCGATGTCCCAGGGCGTGAAGCTGGAGAGCACACGCACGGGCACTTTGTATTTGCCAGCGAATTCAACCGAGCGGATTTGCAGCACCTTGGAGCCGAGGCTGGCCATTTCCAGCATTTCTTCAAAGCTGACGGTCTGCATGCGCCGGGCCTTGGGGGCCACACGCGGATCGGTGGTGTAAACGCCGTCCACGTCGGTGTAGATCAGGCATTCGCTGGCCTTGAGGGCGGCGGCCACGGCCACGGCGGAGGTGTCAGAGCCGCCACGGCCCAGCGTGGTGATGTTGCCGTCCGCATCCACGCCCTGAAAGCCGGTGATGATGACCACCTTGCCCGCTGCCAGATCGCGGCGCACGCGCTGCTCGTCAATGCTTTCAATGCGGGCTTTGGTGTAGGCGTTGCTGGTTTTGATGGGCACTTGCCAGCCAGCGTAGCTCACGGCGGGCACGCCTTCGGCTTGCAGGGCCAGTGACAGCAGTCCGACGGAGACCTGCTCGCCTGTGGAGGCGAGCATGTCCATCTCGCGCAGGCAGGCATCGGTCAGCTTTTCGGGGGCCAGCTCCTTGGCCAGGCCCAGCAGGCGGTTGGTTTCGCCGCTCATGGCGCTGGGCACCACCACCATTTGGTGGCCGGCGCGCGCCCACTTGGCCACGCGCTTGGCGACGTTGGCAATGCGCTCGGTCGAGCCCATCGACGTGCCGCCGTATTTGTGAACGATCAATGCCATCGGGAAATCGGTATGGGTGAAGGATGAAGAAGCAGGGCGGGCATCACGCGCTCACCCCATGTACGAAAGGGGCGAATTCTAGGAGGAGCGCAGACCGGCCCGTCTGCGTTCTTTCTGGCCAAGCCAGGCGCGGCCCAAGAGTTCAGGAGTAGAAGGGTGGCGTATTTCTGCTCTTGTTATGAGAGCATTGGGTCCTGGTGGAAAGGGCGCAGAAGCCATTTTTTCACCCTTCAAAATTGCTCTTGTTTTTGATTCTGGCTCAGCGCCGCGCCAGCCGCCACAGCACGACAGTGGCGCACAGCCACTGGCCCGCGTAAAGGAGTGTGCCTGCCGTGTGCCACAACGGCAGGTTGATGCGGGCCGCAATGCGCGGGGCGGCAACGTGCTGAACCAGCAGCGCCAGCAGCATCCCCAAGGCGGTCAGGCTGATAAGCGCCGTGTCTTGCCGCTGCGGCTCGTGGGGGCGCGTGAGCAGCAGTACGGCGCCGCAGCCCAATGCCAGCCAGGTTTGCGCGGCAAAGAGGTGAGGCGTGATGCGCGCGGCCAGCGCCACGCTGCCCGCGTTCTGAAACACCAGCGGCACGGCGACGAAGCCCAGGCAGATGCCGCTGCTCCACCACAAGGCGGCGGCCATCAAGGGCAGGCGCGCACTCAGGGCGCTGGCGAAAGCACTGAGAACGCTGGGCATGGGCGTTTCAGAACAGACGACTCAGATGTAGGCAACGCTGATGATCTCGTAGTGCTTGAGGCCGCCAGGGGCCTGCACTTCGGCGCTGTCACCTTCTTCCTTGCCAATGAGGGCGCGCGCGATGGGGCTGGAGATGTTGATGAGACCCTGCTTGAGGTCGGCCTCGTCTTCGCCCACGATTTGGTATTTGACGGTTTCGCCCGTGGCTTCGTCTTGCAGCTCGACGGTTGCGCCGAAGACCACGCGGCCTTCGGCGTGAATGGCGGCGGGGTCGATGATTTGCGCGCTGGCAAGCTTGCCTTCCACTTCCTTGATGCGGCCTTCGATGAAGCCCTGGCGGTCCTTGGCGGCTTCGTATTCGGCGTTTTCGCTCAAATCGCCCTGCGCGCGCGCCTCGGCAATGGCGTTGATGACTTCGGGGCGGTCTTTGGTTTTGAGGCGGTGCAGTTCGGCCTTGAGCTTTTCCGCGCCGCGCTTGGTCAGGGGGGTGGTGGCCATGAGGGTTCCTCCAAAAGCAAACCGCCGCGCATTGCTGCGCGGCGGCCGGTCAATAAATTTCGGTCGGATTATGCCTGCGCCCGCTTTTTTGCCAAGCCTTGACGGGCAGGCTGAAAGCTGCTGGCGCATGCCGCGCAGCCGGTTGCGGACGGCGTGGAAATCCCGCTGGGTGGATGCAGGCCGGGAGCAGCGCGCGAAGCGCGTTCGCGCAGACGCGCCCATCCTTTTTTCAGTTGCTGCCAGCTCTTGCTACCGGTAGCCTGCGCTCAGCATCACGCGGCGCCCTTGACCCAGAAAACGGGAAAAGTCGCCAGCGCAGGAAGCCACGTAGCGCCTGCCAGCGAGGTTTTGCGCGTTCAGCTGCACGAAGCTGCCGCGCAGGGCGGGAAAGGGCTGGTTGGGTTCCGGTCGAGCCAGGCGTTGATCAGCGAAAAGCGGGCACGCGGAAGGCGCTGGCGTTGTCACCCCACTGGGCAGGCGCATCCTCCTCTTCGAGCGAGGCCTGCGGCGCGCCTGGCACGAAAGCGGCCCCTGCGGCGGCGGGCAGCAGGGCCTGGGTTCTGCGACGGCCCCTGGATGGATTGGGTTTTCATCACGCTCAAAACTCCTTGGTAGTGGATGGAGAACTGCCCGCATGCCGAGTGCGGACGGGCGGACGAGGCGATGAAGGGCAATGGCGTGGCAAAGCGATGGCACCGTGCACAAGCAGACAAGCCGCCTCGTGACAGGGGCATGAATTTGCTTCTGCTTTGATAGCGGGGGGTCTTAGTGGAATCAGCGCTGATGGCATTTTTAATGGCTTGAATTTGCTTCTATTTTTGATGCGAGGCGTGCCTGAATGCGCCGGTGGGAAACAGACGGAAAAACGGGCGGATCATGGCGCGTCAGGGCCGGGTGGCAGAGGGTGCGCCCGCATCGGCCTATCGGCTATTTGCAGGTTTTTTCATGGTGCGCCTCGCGGCCCGCCGCCTCATCTGCCGCCAGCAGGCTTGGCAGACCCGGCGGCACTTCCTCACTCCAGGCGCAGTAGCCGTGGCCGCTGGCGTATTCAGCGTGCGATCACGGGCAGACCGCGCGCTTGCTGCACGTGTTGGCTGCGGCTGTTGTTTGTCAGGCCCTCCATGCCATTGGCGGATTACTCCAGCAGGCCCGGGGCGGCGTTGCACAGTGAGCCAACGGCGGAATGTCAAACAGCGAACGCCAGGCGCGGCGGGGCCGCACCGCCTGAAGGCGCGGAATGGCGGGTGGTGATTGGCTTTGGCTCACCCGCTGGCAGGCGGACGCCGCGCGGGCCGCTGGTCAGCAAGCGCCAGACCGGGGCGCTGACGGCATTGCACGCTTCATCAGCCACGGGGCAGGCCAAAGCAGCCCCCAGCCGGTAAATGCCTTCCTCGCGCGCGATCCATCCAGTCCAGCCGTCGCTCCAGCGTGTGCCCAGCCAGCGGCAGACCGAACGGCACAGACGGTTTGAGTGGCCAGTCCGCCGTAGGCGGCCAGGCCGTGGGCGTGTTCATGAAAACAGAAGCAGATTCAAGGGCATGGAAACAGCCCTTGTCGCAATAAATACGGGGAGTTTTCGCTATCAAACAAGGAGCAAAAAGATGGAGCAAGAAGCTTCGCTTCTCCCTTTCGCGTCCCCCACAGCGTTCCCCTTTTCGCCCCCTTCCCACGCTGCCGCTTCAGCAGAGAGCCAGCGCAAATCAATCCTGGATGTCAAGACGCTCGCGTCTTTGCCGCCCTCGCGCGCAAACGGCCATGCCTGGATTGCCGCTGCTTTTTCTTCTCCGTGAACAGCTTTACGCCCGCTTGGCTCGTGCTGCGCGCGCCGCCGTCATCGCCTTCACCTGCGCCGACTGCTTCACGCGGCCCGGCGCTGACCGAGCAGCTGCACGACAGCTTGCAGCATCAAAAACAGAAGCAAATCCAATGGGGCAAAAATATCCTTCTGCGCCCGTTCTACTAGGACATATTGCTATTGATAGTAGAGCGAAAAGATCCCTTGGAGCCTGCTTGAAATCTGCTTGTGGGAGGGCGGCGGATTGAATGGGCAGCAAGACGCAGAATGAAATCCGGCGAAAGCGTGTTATCTGGCCGCACCGCCAATGCATTGGCCCAGGCTGAACGGACCTTTGACGGGCGGGCTGCTGAAAAAGTCTGCCATCAGCATTTTGGAAATGATTTGGCAGGAGCAGGCGCCGTCGGCTGGTTGGCTGTGGATATAGAGAAATTCATGGGTTTCATCGGGCCTGCATGCGGCGCACGCGGAAACTGGAAACGCTGCCGTAAATGGCGGTGTTTTCATGCGTCCATTGCCTTTGCGCGTGATGAACGATGGGCCGCGCCAGCTTGTGGCTGAAAACGCCGCAGCCCGGCAAAAGCGCGGCTGCCAGCACGATTGCGGCCATTGCCTTTCTTATTTCATGGCCTGTTTTGGAAACGCGCAATTGGAAAACTTCTTTCCAATTAAAGCCAATAAGGCCATGTCTGCCAAAGCTTGATGGCGCGGTTCCTTCTCACCCGCCGCGCTTGCATCGTGAAGGCGGCAGGCCAAAGCGCTGGTGCAAGGCGGCAGTGAAGTTGGGCGGAAAAGTCGTGCAAAAGCCGTTCGGTGCTGCGGCCGCCTGCCATCTGGGCGGCCTGGCGGCTATTGCCCGCCGGTTTGCGCGGCGAAGGTCAGCTGCGTCAGGCCTTGGCGGCGGGCGGCTTCCATCACGGTGATGACGGACTGGTGGCTGGCCTGTGCGTCGGCGCTGATGACGATGACGCTGCCTTGGCCCGCCGCGCTGGCGGCGCGGCTGAGGGCTGCGGCCACGGTGTCGGTGTCGCGGGCGGGCAGCTCCTGGCCGGCAATCATGTAGCGGCCGTCAGCGGCGACGGAGACAACGACTTCCTTCGGTCGTGTCTGCGAGGCGTCGGCGCTGGCCGAGGGCAGGTTCAGTTGCAGCTCGGTGAATTTGCTGTAGGTGGTGGTCAGCATCAGGAAGATGAGGATGACCAGCAGCACGTCGATGAAGGGGATGAGGTTGATCTCCGGATCGGCGTGGGGGCGGGGGTTGAATTTCATCGCTTGCTGCCTTTGCAAAGCGGCTCCAGATGGTGGGCGAAGCGCTCGGCGGCCAGCTCCAGCGCGAGCACGTAGCCATCAACCCGGGCGCGGAAGTAGCGCCAGAAGATGAGGGCCGGAATGGCGACGATGAGGCCAAAGGCCGTGTTGTAGAGCGCCACCGAAATGCCGTGCGCCAGCTTGGCCGGGTTGCCGCCTGCAAGCGAGCCGGCAGGCGCTTGCGAGCCGAAGATTTCAATCATGCCGATCACGGTGCCCAGCAGGCCCAGCAGCGGCGCGGCCGAGGCGATGGTGGCCAGAGCGGGCAAGAAGCGCTCCAGCTTGTGCGCGGCGCTGCGGCCAGCGGCTTGCAGCGCCGCGCGCATTTCTTCAGGGCTGCATTGCGGGTTGCTGTTGAGCGCGCGCCAGCCTGCGGCCAGCACTTCGCCCACGGTGGAATGCTGCGCGAGCTGATTGACGGTGTCAGGCCCAGGCACGCCACGGTGCGAGACCTTGATGGCTTCGTCCACCACGCTGGGCGAGTAAATGCGCGAAGGCTTGAGGCTGATGAAGCGCTCGATGATCAGCGCCAGCGCGATGATGGATGCCAGGATGAGGGGCCAGATGGGCCAGCCGGCCGCTTGTATGATGGAAAGCAAAACGGTTCTCCGTTGCAAAAATACTGTATGAAAAAGCAGAAACCGGCTGTGCCAGCGCCTGCGAAGCGTGATAAGGGGCAATTATTACCCACGCATTACCCGCGTTTCAGCCTGTTGCACGGCCGGAAGCGGCGGGCCGGGGGCTGGCTGGCATTCATCCACACGCTCTGTGGACAACTCTGTGAAAAACCGGGTGGAAAAGCCTTTGCAAAGCCTGATTTGATGCGGTTTTGGGCGCGTCGATGAAATTTTTGGCATGAAAAAATCATTTCAAATCAAGCAGTTGCTACGCCGAATCGTCATTTGCGCGGAGGCGCGCCGCGCCTGCCCCGGGAGCGCGCTTTCTGTGGAAGAACGGCAGGTGTGGCCGTGGCAGTGAGCGTTCGCGCCGGTTTTTCCGCTGCTGCGCAGGGTGGTTTGCAAGCCGCCCTGCCGCAGTCCGATGTGTGGCCCGTGGGCCAGTTGTGCCAGGCCATCGCGCAGGTGCTGGATGCGCGGCTGAACCCGGTGACGGTGCAGGGCGAAATCACTGGCTTTTCGCGCGCGGCCAGCGGGCATTGCTACTTCTCGCTGAAAGATGAAACGGGGCAGCTGCGCTGCGCCATGTTCCGCCGCGCGGCCAGCGGGCTGGATTTCGCGCCGCGCGATGGCGAGCAAGTGCTGGCGCGCGGCCGTCTGGGCGTGTACGAGGCGCGGGGTGATTTGCAGCTGGTGGTAGAGACCATGCGCCGCGCCGGGCAGGGCGCATTGTTTGAGCAGTTTTTGCAGCTCAAGGCCCGCTTGCAGGCCGAAGGGCTGTTTGACGCCACCCGCAAACGGGCGCCGCCCGCGCAGCCGCGCGGCATTGGCGTGGTCACTTCATTGCACGCCGCTGCCTTGCACGACGTGCTCACGTCCCTGCGCCGCCGCGCGCCGCACGTGCCCGTCATCGTCTCGCCCGCTGCTGTGCAGGGCGCGGGCGCGCCGGCCGAACTCATCCATGCCATGAATGCACTGGCCCGGCTGCATCGCCGTGCGGCGGCGCCGGAAAAGCAGCGGCAGCCGCGCGTGGATGTCATCTTGCTTGTGCGCGGCGGCGGCGCCATTGAAGACCTCTGGGCTTTCAACGATGAAGCATTGGCCCGCGCCATTGCCGCCAGCCCCATTCCCGTCATCAGTGGCGTAGGGCATGAA
Organism: Ottowia sp. oral taxon 894; assembly: GCF_001262075.1. Lineage (GTDB taxonomy): Bacteria > Pseudomonadota > Gammaproteobacteria > Burkholderiales > Burkholderiaceae_C > Ottowia > Ottowia massiliensis. The sequence goes on from NZ_CP012073.1 coordinate 2,493,900, forward strand.
AGCGACTTCACCATTGCCGACTTCGTGGCCGATCTGCGCGCGCCCACGCCCACTGCCGCCGCCGAACTGGCCTGCCCTGACCGCGCCACTTTGCTGGCCGCATTGCAAACGCAAGCCGCGCGGCTGGCCCGCGCCGCGCGCCACCGCATCGACACGCAAGGCCAGCGGCTGGATCACCTGGCGCTGCGTCTGGGCCGCCCTGCCAGCGCCTTGGCCGCCGAACGCCTGCGGCTGGAGCGCCATCAGCAACGCATGCTGCATGCCCTGCGCCTGCGGCTGGAGCGCGAAACCGCCCGCCTGGCACACGCCTGTCAGCGCCTGCCCGCCGCCAGCGCCCCTGCGCTGCAAAGCGCCCGCCAGCGCCTGCAAGGCCTGGCGCAGGCATGGCCTTTGGCTGCTGCCCGCGCCCTGCAAGCCGAACGCGAGCGCCTGACCCGCGCCGCCTTGCGGCTTGACCTGCTCGACCCACGCCACACCCTGGCGCGCGGCTACGCCCTGCTGCAAACCAGCGGCGGCCTGCCCCTGACCCGCGCCGCCCAGGCCCAGCCCGGCCAGCCCGTGCGGGCCACGCTGGCCGACGGCGCGCTGGCGCTGACCGTGCAGAGCGCGGAGGTTTCGCCTGTTCAACGAGGCGGCTGATCGCCCTGATCCTGGCCGCGCGCTCTGGCCACGGCGCGTGGATCAGTCAGTTGCGTCCTGATCAGCGGAACAGCCCACAGGTGCAGCACAAAAGAAATCGACAAGGCCACAACGCCCAGCATGATCATGAGGGCGGGATCGCGCACCCAGCGCAATGTGACCGCCAGCACCACGGCCATGCTTGGCAGCATGGCTGCCACGGCAGGCAAAGGTGAAACCGAAACCCGCAGCCCGCACGCCTTGCAAGGCACGCTGCGTGCCCAGCCGAGAGCGAGCTTCTTCAATGAAGACATGGCGGGTTGCCCGCAGTGGGGACAGGTAGTGGCTGACATGTGCGATGACTTTGTTTGCCGTCAAGGAGTGAGCACGGGCAGACCCAGGTGGGTGAGCACCTTGTCCATTTGCGCGGCGGAGCTGGGGGGCATATTGACATCCATCGTTCCGTAACCAGGGCCTCCCGTTGGCACTTTCTGGACGGGCTTCCAGCGATCGTCGCCCTCCTTGGCCGCCGGGAATTTCTCCATGTTTCCGTCGTTGTAGTCAAGCGTTTGGTGCAGGCGGTCACGCAAATTGACCAGCTTGTCATGAGGCATGTGGTTGAGCCAGTCAACGAACTTTTTCTGGTCTTCCGGTTTTTGCATGTCCAAGCCCTTGTGTTCGGCATAACGCAGCAGCAGCGGCACTGGGCTGTGTCCCTTTCCGTTCTGATTGACCAGTTCCTGGGCCGCTGCTTCGGAAATGCCTGCGTTTTGCAGGAACCGCAAAGATGCGCCGCCGTCACTGCCGGGTTCGTGCTTGTTGGCTTCCTTCACGGAGTTCCATATGCCAAGGCCAATCACGGAGACCACCACCAGTCCGATGCCGATGGGGCCGGCCATGCTGCCTGCGCCAAAAGTGGCCATCAGGCCGCCTGCGGCGCTAGTGCCGTACAGCACGCCGGAAGGAATATCGCCAGAGGCAAACGATTCGCCCATGCTCCAGGCGTCAAGGGCGGCGCCTAAAGCACCCACCACCTTGCCTGCAGTTTTGCCACCCAGCTTACCCAAAGCGGAGTCGGCATCCACCTTGCCTATGGCCACCAGAAGCTCACTGCCGCGCTGGCCCAGACCAGCAGCGCCCACGATGGCTTGCAGGCCATTTTTGACGGTGGGGTCATTGATGGCCTTGCCTGTGGAAGCCAGGAAGCTCACGCCAGAAAGCGCTATGCCCAGCCCGCGTATCAGCCGCCCGGCTGCCGTGGAACCATTCAGCCCCTTGATGCCGTTGAGCTTGGTATCCAGCGCGCTCGTGCGCTTTGCGATGTCATCAGCCGATTCGCCTGCCTTGGGAATGGTGTTTTCCAGCGCCGAGACGACTTCGTCCATCTGCGAGGGCGAAAGCCCCAGCAGTTTGGCAAAGCGTGAGTCTTTCAGACCGGTCAGCGCTTGTTTGGCGCTGGCCACGCTGGCGGCATCGCTGGGGTCCAGGTTGCCAATCTTGTCCAAAACGACGCCCTTGGCATAGGCCGAGGCCAGTTCATTAACCAGCTTGCGCCCCTGATCGCCCAGCTTGGCCTGCACGCCCGGATTGGAGAAGAAGTTGGCGACTTTCTCGCCCTGCGCGCCAGCCAGAAGTTCCGGGTTTGACTGCACGGCGGAGCTGAACGCCAGCTGCGCCGAAGGATTGCTGAGGATTTCCTTGGCGATTTCCGCGCCGCCGCCTTCCGGATCCAGATCGGCGATCTGTCCTGCCAGTTTTTCGCCATGCGCAACCAGGCGGGCTTTCAGCTCATTGCCCTTGGCTTCCCATTCAGGGCCTTTTTCTTTGGCGTATTGGGCAATGGCCTGCTCAAGCTGCTCAGGCGTCATGGCGCCGCCATGATTGGCCACCAGCCAGCCCAGCTCGCTCATGTGTTCGGCGTATGCCTTGCCTGTCTGGTCAATGCTGCTGGCATACGTTTTCATGGCAGAACGGATGTCCTGCTTTACGGCGTCAATATCCACGCCTTGCTGCTTGGCCCATTCAAGCGCGTAGGCGGGGCGGCCTCCTTCCGCAATGTGCTGATGCATGGCCGTGCGGTCCCATACGTCCTGCGCAGCCAGTTTTTGCATGTTGATCTGGCCCTGCGGGGTATCGATACCGCGGTCCATTGCCTTCATCAGGTTCTGGAAGCCATCGTCTGTGAAAGGCGAGTTCAGCGTGGGGTAATGTTCCTTGAAGCTGCCACTGAAGGCTTCGATCGTGGGCATGGCCTTGCCCGTGAGCTGCGCGGCCATGTCAGGCGGCAGGCCTCTTGTGACTTGCTCCAGGCGCTCTGCGCTTTGGATGCCTGCGGCCAAAGGGGTGCCGTGGTCGCGTTCAGCCTGCTGGGCATCACCGCCTGCCAGCGGTTCTGTCGCCCAGTTGGCTGCGTCCTGCAACATTTGCTGGCCCTTCGGGCTGGCTGCCACGGCTGACTTGACTTCGGGCGGTGCATCTGCCAAGCGTTTGGACAGCTCCTGCATTTGCTGCTCTGGCGACTTGCCTGCCGCCGTGGCCTGAGTGACGATTTCTTCCGCCCGGCCTGCGGGGCTGGCGCGATAGCGTTCATTTGCCAGGGTTTGCAAAGCCGTGTCCAGCTGCTTGGTGGCGCCTGCGTCAGCCTGATAGCGTTCCTTCAGCTGTGCGCCAGCAGCGGCGTAGCGTTCTTCATCATTGCTCCAGGCGCCTTCTGGCGGGGTGGCGTCTTTGGCGCGCAGGTCCAGCTCTTCGCGCACAGCCTGGTTCAGATTGCCTTGCGCCGTTTGCACGCTGCGGTGTGCGTCTTCACGGACAGCAGGGTGGGCGTCAGGCGGCAGCGAGTCATAGCGCTGCTGGGCATGGTCCAGCGAAGCCTGGGCCTGGTCGGTGGCCTGCACTTTCTGCTCCAGCGGTGAAGCATCTTTCTGCGCGGGCACCCATAGTTCTTGGCCAGCCTGCACGCGGTTGCTGTTGGGCACGCTGGAGCGGTTGGCGCGGGCGATGTCTCGTGCGCTCACGTTTGGGTGCTCACGCGCCATGTCGGTCAGCGTCTGGCCGGGTTCCAGCACATCGCGCGTGGGTTCGGTTCCGTAATTGGCGCCGATAGGCACATTCAGTTTTTGCCCTATTTCCAGCGCATCAGGATTGTTCAGCTGCGGATTGGCTGCCTCCAGCATGGGGGTGGAGGTTTGGTAGCGGTGGGCGATTTCAGTCAGGTTTTCGTTTTTTTGCACTTCGTGCTGCACATAGCGCTCTGGCGGGGGCGCATCGGACTTTCCTGCATGCAAGTTTGGCTGGCGCACGGCGTTATCAACCTCTTTGCGGGGCGGTGGCGGTGGCGGAGGTGGGGGCGGAGGCGGCACAAACTTGGTATGGGAAATGAGATTGGTGCCATGAATACCGGAAGCCATAACAGGACCTTTCAAAGATGGAGGGGGTGATACCAGCCGGACGGCTTGCTTTGGATTCGCCTTAAAGCCAGCTGAACTTGCGCTTCCAGTCTATTGAGCGCGATATCTGCTGCCTAGCTGGGGCGTTTTCCTAGGGGTATCTTTGTATAGGAAGACGCAAAACCCAGGGGCTTGTGTCTGCCCGACTGGTAATCACCCCAGCTATCGCTATGACATCCAAGCTTCTAAAGTGTTGAAGTCCGCTTTTGTGCAACCACCCAAAGGAGATTCAGCCATGAGCATTGCCCCCTTGAACGCTAGCCTGTTGCCGCGAGTGCAGCCGCCGCAGGAGCAAAAAACCTACACCGTCCAGCATGGCGACACGATTGGCGGCATTGCCAGCAAGCAGGGCGTGAGCACGCAGGACCTCATCGCGAAAAATCCGCAAATCAGCAATCCCGATGCGCTCTATCCGGGCGATGTTCTGAACATCCCCGAAAAACAGTCAAAAGCAGCCCAGCCGGGCAAGGGCAGCGTGACGATGAATGACGACCAGTCTGCTTCCGCTCCTGGCGTGCCGCAGGGCGGCGCTACAACAGAAAAAACCAGCAAGACCAACACCCATGTCGGCGGGGATACCGATGGCAAGGTTTCAGTTGGCGGCAAACAGACGGACACCACCAAGACCACGAATCTGGACGGCAGCGAAAGCTCATCCTCTTCGTCACGCAGCCTGGATGCGTCTGTGGACCCCAGCAAAGGCACATTCAGCGTTTCGGCTGGCACGGGCTTTACGGAGAGCGTCAAAACTTCAAAGGGCTATGGCATCAGCTTTGGCGTGAATACCAATGCCACGGTGGTCAGCGGCCTGAACACCAAAAACGGCGTCACCACCTTCACTTCGTCTGGCGATGTGTCCGTGAGTTTGCAGGGCGGCGCCAGCGGTGGCCATGTCGGCCTCAGCGCGGGGCATACCAGCGGCATCAAGAGCAGTTTTGAAGTGTCCATGCCGGAGCAGGCCGCCAAAAGCACGGCGCCGCGCACCGTCAGCCCGTTTTCGCCTGATTCCATGCCGACCGGAACCGTGGTCAAAATGGACGGTTCTTCGTATTCCACCAATGAATTCAAGGCGACTTTCAAGCATTTGGCCACACAGACCAAAATCACGGATGAAAGCGGCGTCAGCCTGCTGGTGGAGAAAACCGATACCAACAAGGTGCGCGTGACGGCAGGCCCGAAAGAGGCCATTAACGCGTATAACGGCGTGGGCGTTGATTTTGAAATGGCCAGCATCATGCTGGGGCGCAATGACAAGCTGGAAACTGCGCATTTGAAAACCGCTGAATTCGATCTGTCCACCCCGGAAGGAAAGGCCGCCTATAATGACTTTCTTGCCAACGGCAATATGCCGGAAAACAATGGAACGGGTATCTCGAGCGTAAAGACAATCGAGAAACTCGATTTCAGTTCGCAATCAAAGCTGGATATCAAGCTGGGACCGGTCAATCTTGGCCTGGAAGGCGCCAAAAATACTGGCAATACCGTCATCACGAAATTCCCGGATGGTACGGCACAAGGCACGGTCACCCTTCAATATTCGGGCAATGTACCCATGACCGTCACGCAGAAATTTGATGCCAGCGGCAAGGAAGTGGTCTCGGAGAGGCGTTATTCCTACACCGTGAAGGTAGATGAAAACAGTGCCCAGCTGCTGAATGTTGCGCAAACAGGGGATTTGAACAAAGCCACCAGCGGCCCCGTCAAGGCGGGCCAGACTGTTACGCTGACTTATACCAGCAGCGAAATGAAAACCCTGCTTGATCAAACCGCGAAAGCTGGCGAGCGCAACCCGGATTTACGGGCGCTGGCTACCACATTGGGCGGGCAAGCTGCTTCGGTTGAAGATTTTGCAATCAGTCTGGCGCGCAACCTGAATGGCGATGATTACAACACATGCTATCGCTTGTTTAATATTTCAGATGGTTTCGATGTCGGCGACAAACAATATGCCAAACTGCCAGGGCAGCTGACCATTGGCTGATTTGCAATAATGGCCTGAAGACCATTTCAGAAAAACACGAAGGCGGCAGGTATTTGGCCTGCCGCCTTTTTCATGCCGGGGGCATGGGAACGCGTATGCCCGAATGCAAACGGCGCTTTGCAGCGCCGTTTTTGCCGGATGCGGTCAGGCCGCGAGAGGACAAAATGACTATTTCATAACTGCCGCAATAGCCTGGCAAACATGGTCAATATTGCGGCTGTTGAGCGCGGCCACGCACAGGCGGCCCGAATCGGTGCCGTAAACGCCAAATTCGCTGCGCAGGCGCTGCATTTGCTCTTTTGACAGGCCGGAATAGCTGAACATGCCAACCTGATTGACGATGAAGCTCATGTCTTGCGTGACGCCCGCAGCTTTCAGGCCATCGGCCAGCGCCTGGCGCATGGCCTTGATGCGCGTGCGCATTTCGCCCAGCTCTTTTTCCCACAAGGTGCGCCATTCGGGGGTGTTCAGCACGGCGGAAACCACGGCGGCGCCATGCGTGGGCGGGTTGCTGTAATTGGTGCGGATGGTGAGCTTGAGCTGGCTGAGCACGCGGGCGGCTTCATCCTTGCTTTCGCACACCACGGAGAGAGCGCCCACGCGCTCGCCGTAGAGACTGAAGCTCTTGCTGAAAGAAGTGGAGACGAAAAAGCTCAGGCCAGCGGCCGCAAATTTGCCGATGACGGCGCCGTCTTCCGCCAAGCCCTGGCCAAAGCCCTGGTAGGCCATATCGAGAAAGGCGGTGAGGCCCTTGGCCTTGACGGCGGCAATGACCTGATCCCACTGCGCGGCGCTGAGGTCATAACCCGTGGGGTTGTGGCAGCAGGCGTGCAGCACAACGATGTCGCCTGCGGCGGCGGCGTTCAGATCGGCCAGCATGCCCTCAAAGTCCACGCCGCGCCGGGCGGCGTCGTAATAACGGTAGGCGGCAACTTCAAAGCCAGCGCGGGAAAAGAGGGCCTTGTGGTTGTCCCAGCTGGGGTTGGAAACCAGCACCTTGGCCGAAGGCGTGAGCTGCCTGAGAAAGTCCGCCCCGATTTTCAGCGCGCCGGTGCCGCCCAGCGTTTGCACGGTGGCCACGCGGCCATCCTGCACGGCGGGAGCCTGCGCGCCGAAAACAAGCGCCTTGACGGCGCTGTCATAGGCCGTCAGGCCGTCAATGGGCAGATAGCCGCGCGGGGCCTGCTTGCTCATCAGCGCCTGCTCGGCTGCCTGCACGCATTGCAGCAGGGGCAGCTTGCCGCTGTCGTCAAAGTAAACGCCAACGCCCAAGTTGGCCTTGGCGGGGTGGGTGTCAGCGGCGAATTGCTCGTTCAGACCCAGGATGGGGTCGCGCGGAGCCAGTTGGACAGCGGAGAACAGGGACATGCGGATGCTTCCAGAGGAGTGAGAGATGCGCCGATTGTAAGAACCGGTTCACAGTCCGCCCCGCGCACCGGTTTCGCGCCGGGGCCTGACGCAGCGGCCAGGATGCATCAAAAAGAGGAGCGAATTCAAGAGGCAGGAATGTACGTTCTGCGCAGTCTGCACTAGGATATATTGCTATGGATAGAGGAGCAAAAACATGCCATGTGCCCTGAACCTGTTTGCCATCTGGCCGTGAGGGGCTAAGCGCGGATCGGGATGGGCCACAAAGCACAAACCGCAGACAGACTGCCTTGTGATCCGGCGAAGCAAAGACTTGCAACGCAGCAGACCGCCCGAGACCGCGTTTTTCGCTCCCGGAAACAAATCGCCAACAGGCTCTCAGCTTTGCTCCGGCGGTGTGTCCTCGAAGCAGCCGCAGAAGCTGAACCACACCGAGGCGGAGAAGATGGCCGCCATCACCAGCCCCAGCAACGCCACGCCGTGCGCCGCCAGCGCGGGCGCGCCCAGCAGCAGCACCAGCAAGGTCAGCGCCAGGGTGGCGCTGGCCATCAGGGCCGCTGCCGCCAGGCCATAAAGGGTGAAGGCGCGCCAGTTGCGCAGCACGGCCACCGCGCTGAAAAACAGGCTTTTGACGGGCGGCACGCCGTGCCAGTGCGTGAGCGCCGGGGCATGCCAGAAGGCCAGCGAAAGCGGCGCGAAAAGCAGCAGATGGCCCAGGTTGTAGCGCATGGCGGCGTGCGCCTGCTCCAGCGTGGCAGGGTCGGCCAGCTTCTCTTGCGACAGGTTCACTAGCGCGGTCATGTCGGGCGGCGCACCCAGCAGCAGCCAGGCCAGCCCTTCCGCTGCCGCGCCGCACAGGGCATACAGCAGGCCCAGCAGCAGTATTTGCCGCGCGCCTTGCGGCGCGGTGCGCAGCGCCGTCAGCAGCACGGCGGGCGACGGAAAGCGCCCCTGCGTGGCTTGCCGTGCGGCCTCCATCAAGCCCACCGTGCCGGCCGGCAGCAGCGCCAGCGCCAGCAGCGGGCCGGCCAGCGGCAGCATGCCCACAAAAGCCAGCAGCGCCGCCAGCATGAGCGGCAGCCCGATGAGCGCCACGGGCTGGCGGGCAAAGGCGCGCGCGCCGCTGCGTAGCCAGTCAATGCCCTCGCGGGCCGCAGCAATACGCAGTTTCATGATTCAAGCGCCGCCATCGTGAGCGGCTGCGCCAGCCGCTGGCGCAGCACGCGCTCGAAATGCGTGGGATCGTGCGGCTTGAGCAAGCTGGCCTGCCGGGGCAAGTGCCAGTCCCACAGGCGCGAGAGCCAAAAGCGCAGCGCTCCCGCGCGCAGCATGGCGGGCAGCAGATCGCGCTCGGCCTGCGTGAGCGCGCGCTCGGCCTGGTAGGCCGCCACCAGCGCGCGTGCGCGCGGCAAATCCAGCGCGCCCGTGGGCAAATCAGTGGCCCAGTCGTTGAGCGTCACCGCCAAATCGAACAGCCAGGCGTCCACGCCCGCAAAGTAGAAGTCGAAAAAGCCCGTCAGGCGCGGCGCATCCGGCGCGCCCGCTTCATCGTCAAACATCACGTTGTCGCGGAACAGATCGGCGTGCACCGGCCCGCGCGGCAAAGCAGCCCAGGCGCTGCTGGCGGCCACGTGGTTCTGATACGCCAGCTCGGCTTGCAGCAGCGCAGCTTCGCCTGCGGCCAGATGCGGCAGCACCACCGGCACGGTTTCATTCCACCAGGGCAGGCCGCGCAAATTGGGCTGGCTGCGCCCGTAGTCGCGCCCGGCCAGATGCATGCGCGCCAGCATGCCGCCCACGGCGGCGCAGTGCGCGGGCGCGGGCGCCAGCACGCTCTTGCCGCGCAGGCGGTTCACGATGGCCGCCGGCTTGCCGCGCAAGGTGTGCAGCAGCTCGTCTTCGCCGGGGCGGCGGCGCATGCCTTCGGGCTTGGCTTGCGGCTCGGGCACGGGAATGCCGCGCTGCGCCAGGTGCTTCATCAGGTGCAAATAAAACGGCAGCTGCGCGTGCGTCAGCCGCTCGAACAGCGTCAGCACCCATTCATGCTCTGCGCCATCGCGTTCGGTCGTGGCAAAGAAATTGGTGTTTTCGATGCCGCCCTCAATGCCCCGCAGCGCTTTGAGGCGGCCCAGGCCCAGCGCCTTGAACAGCGGCGCGGCATCGGTTTCAGGAACCGGGGTAAAGACAGCCATGCGCCGCGCAGATCAGAAATTGCCAATCTTCCACACGCGATCGCCCTGCTGCTGCCCCTGGCGGGCGGGCCGCACGTCATAGGCAGGCAGCTGCGTCACCTTCGGCTGCACGGAAATGCTGCGCGTTTGCCCGCCCACGCGCACCTCGTCAATGCGGCTGCCGCCGTCTTCCACGCGCAAATGCTCCACGCGCTGCCCGCTCTCCTTCACGCCCGGCTGCGGCGCGGCAGCTTCCACAGGCGCGGCCTGCCCAGCCACGGCCTGCGCGAGCGCGGAAACAGAAACAAAGGCTGGCGCAGCAGCCAGCAAGACAGTGGTCAGGAGTGCTTTGGACATAGGCGGCGGATTGTAGAAGCCGCTCCTTCGCATGCCCGGCCTGGATACCCTTCTGTTCCTCGGAACAAGGCTTTCCAAGAAGCGCTCAATTCATTAAAAACAAGAGCGAATCTGAAGGGCGGAAAAACCGCCTTCGCGCCCTTTATTCTAGGACTTCATGCTATTGAAAGAGGAGCTAATCAGGCGCTGCCTTCGCATTAGCGCATGCCTGCTTCAGCGCTGGCGGCCGTGCCCTGCCCACCTTCATGGATGGTCTGCGGGCCGGCTCCTGGAGCCTGTTTGGCGCCAGCGCCGGCAACGGCAGCACTGGCGCTTTCGGGCGGGTTGATGTGCAGCACCCGCTGCGGGTAGGGAATGTCCACGCCCGCGCCGCGCAGGGCATCCAGAATGGCCAGGTTCACTTGCGAGCGCACGCCGCCCAGGCCGCCGTTTTCAGGGTCGCCCAGCCAGTAGCTCAGGGTGAACTCCAGCCCGTCGGCGCCAAAGTTGTTCAGCAGCGCGGCTGGCGCAGGCTGGCGCAGCACGCGCGAACATTGCAGTGCGGCCTGCTCCAGCAGGCGCTGCACCTGGGCGGCGTCGCTGTCGTAGCCCACGGTGATGGTTGTGCTCTGGTTCAGGCGCGAGTCTGAAAACGACAGGTTTTCCACCGTGCTGGTCATCAGTGTTTCGTTGGGCACCAGCGCCTCGGAGCCGTTGGCGGCGCGAATCACGGTGTAGCGCGTGCGAATGTCGGCAATGCTGCCTTCAAAGCCGCCCACGCGCACCAGATCGCCTATGCGCAGGCTGCGCTCGGCCAGCACCAAAAAGCCGCTGATGTAACTGGCCGCCAGCTTTTGCAGCCCGAAGCCGATGCCCACGCCCATGGCGCCGCCCAGCACCGACAGCGCCGTCAGGTCGATGCCCACGGCCGAAAGCCCCAGCATTAGCCCGAGAAACAGCATGAATGCCCGCGTGGCCTTGGCCACCGCCTTGCGCACCGACAGCGTCGCGCCCGTGGCCCGGCGCAGCAGGCGCTCTTCCAGATACGAAGACGCCCACAGCGCCAGCAGCATCAGCGCCCCGGCGGTGAGCGCGCCCTCAATCAGATCGGTCACCGACATTTGCGTGCCGCCCATCTTCCAGGTGATGGTGTCCAGCTGCCGCATTACCGCTGGCAGCACGCCGCTGACCCACAGCAGCATGCCCATCCACGCCGCCCATGACACCGTGCGCTCCAGCAGCCGCACTGCCGCCACGCCCGGCAGCGCCGCCCGCAGCACCGTCGCCACGCTGCGAATGAGCAGCAGCGCCGTCAGCGCGGGCAGCGCCAGCCGCAGCAGCGGCGCGTGCCCCACCCAGTGCAGCAGCGCCATGCGCTCCAGATACGTCAGCCCCAGCCAGAACAGCGGAAACAGCGCCCCGTCAACCTGCCGCGTGCCAAACAGCACCGACAGCCGCGACTGGCCCGCCGCGCCACTGCCTGCGCCATCGGCCTCATGGCGCGCGGCCCGCAGCTGCCCGGCCACGCGGGCAGCCCACGCGCCCAGCCAGCGCACCAGCAGCCAGGCCAGCAAAGCGCCCAAAGCCAGCGCCAGCGCATCCAGCCAGGTGGTGCGCTGGGCAAACGCGCTCCACCACTCAGCCCAGTTGTCAATTTGCAGCGTGCCCGCGCGGGGGGTGATTTCAAGAAGGCGGCTGGCGTCGTTCATGTCGGCTCAGGAAGCGGTGGATGAAAAAGGGCAAAACAAAAAAAGGGCGCGATTTTGCTTCCTTTTTTAATAGCCGCCAGCTCCCGATTCACGGGCGCTGGCGGACTATTGGGCGAATCTTCGCTTTTATTGGGCACTTTTTTGCTGGGCGCTTTGGCTGCTCGCCCTGGTACATCAAAAACAGGAGCGAATTCAAGGAGCTTAAATGCCGCTTCGCGCTGGTTTCACTAGGACATGACGCTATGAATAAAGAAGCGCCAATCCTGCTTGCGAGCAGCCACGTCTAACCCGTTCTTTCCGCATTTGCGCTCAGGCGGAGAACAGACTCCGGAGCCGCAGGGTTTGGCATCTCCCATCAGGAAAAAAACGGCTGCATGCGTGCATATGAATGAATTCTGGAGACGAATAACAGCGTCAGCCGCAGCACACGCTCCACACAGAGGGTGATTCGTCAGAGCGGCGGGTTTTTCTCCCGAACACATCAACCTCATATCTTTCCATCTCAAACTTTGGGAGCCGATAAAACTTGGGGCCTTTGCGTATTGCTGCGCCTGAATTCGTTTCTCTTTCTCCCGCTGCGAAACAGCTTTTTCCAGCCTGTCCGGCCTACACTCGCGCTTTCTTCAACTTCATGAAAGGCATCACCTCATGAAAATCCGCCTCGCCACTCTCTCGGCCTGCGTTGCCGCCATCGCCCTGCTGTCAGGCTGCTTCGGATCGGCTGAAAAAGCCCCGGCGCCCCAGCCAGAACCGCAGCCAGCCCAGACGCAAAGCGCGCCAGAGCCGGCTGCCGAGCCAGCCGCCGCTGAGCCTGAAGGCCCCTACCTTTACAACCTGCTGGAAGATCAGCCCGCCAAAAAGGCATGGGCACGCATGACTGCCAGCCGCAAAGGTGCGCCCGCCTGGATCCGCAAAGGCGAAGGCCCCACCTCGCCCGCTGAAGAAGCCCTCATCAATGGCAAGCGCTACTGGCAAGGCTCCGTATGCGAGCAGCACAACTGCCCGAACACCTTCTTCTTCCTGCTGGGCGAAACCAAAGCCTATGGCCTGCATGCCAACTTTGCGAACGGCAAACCCGCCAAGGTCCGCCCCGTGTACTACGGCGCGCCGCCCGCCGCTGAGAAGGCCGCCTTGCGCGAAGCCTTTGAGGCTGAACGCGAGCGCCAGATGGCCGACGAATAAGAGCCATCTTCCTGCATAAAGAAAACCGGTCTCGCGCCGGTTTTTTCATGCCCTCTTCAAGCATTGGCTGAGCAGCCAAGCCATGCTGGTCATGAGCGCCCAGCAGTCAAACCGCAGGCGCGCGGGCAAGCTCCGGCAGCCCAGCGTGGGTTATGCGCCACATCAGCCCGCCCTGGGCCAGGCCGCTTTGCGCCGCCACGCTTGACAGCCAGCGCAGGCGCGGCAAACATGCCGCTCTTGTAAACTTTGTAACTCCAACCCGTTCAGCCGCGAAAGACCCGCATGAAAAAATCCAAAGCCTTCGCCATCGCCCTCGTTGCAGGCGCTGCCGCCCTGGCCTCCATCTCCGCCCAGGCTTCTTGCTACATCGTGCGCAACGCCAAAGGCCAGATCATTTCCGAATCGCCCAACCCGCCCGTGGACATGTCGCTGCCCTTGCACGACACCGTGCCGCGCAAGTTCGGCGCTGGCGCCACCATGAGCTTTGGCGTGGCCGACCCCGACTGCGGCAAGGAAATCGACACCTGGGACAAATCCTCTTCAGCCAGCGCCCCGCGCGCCAAGGCAGGCAAAAAGAGAACCGCTCGCCGCAGTACAGCCGTGCGCGGCAAAAGGAGCGCGCGCCGCGCCGCAGGCTCCGTGCCCGTCACCCCGGCCAAGGGCGGCGGCATTCGCACGAAGGTCGAGCGCATCGAGCAGCCTGCCCAACCGGCTGCGGCATCAGCTCCCGCCAGCGAGTAACGCGGCAGGCCCCCGGAAACCGGCTGCGCGCCATGCGCCAGCCGGTTTTTTTCATGCCCGCTTCTCTCGAAAACCGTTCGCGGCCCCTCCAGGAGAGGTAAAAAAGCAGCCTCATGGCGCTCTTTTATTCATAGCATGATGTCCTAGTGGAATCTGCGCAAAACGGCATTTCTTTCCCTTGAATTTGCTCTTTTTATTGATGCGTTCTACCCGCCGTGGTCCGCACCTGCGTCGCGCGGACGGATGCCAGACAAAAAGGCCAGCCTCCGCAAAGAGACTGGCCTTTTCCTTGCAGCAAAAGATGCTGAGTCAATCGAGCACTTCGGCGCGCCACTTGCCGAACATGTCGCGGCAGGTGATCAGAAAGTCGATCAGACGCTCCTTGGTCACGCCGCCGGTCAGATCAATGTCCAGCTCCAGCTTGAGCAGATCAGCGTTTTCGGGGCGCTTTTCGTAGTAGGTGCGCGCGAAGCGGATACCGCGATGCCACTGGTTGATGCGCTGAAGCAGCGCGGCCTCGTCTTCGTCGCCGCACTGAAAGCCCGTCTGAAAAGTGATGATGCGCCCGCTTTTGGATATGAACAGGTAGGTGGTGTAGCCGTCCATCTTCCAGAGCAGGTCGCCGTCTTCGTCAAGGGAGCAGGAATAGCCCTCTTCGCGGGCCAGGTTCATGAGCTGCCCCGCGCTGATCTTGGAGATGACAAGGGGCATGTCCTCAATGATGGACGCGATGGAATCGGGCAGCTTGCCTTCCGGCAGGTGGTCTGTCATGGAGATCTTTCGCTTGGATTGCGTTCGCAGGGGCTGGAATGTACTGCGGACGGCCCGCCTGCCAGGCATCACACGCTCTTTTCCAAAGAAGAAAGAGATGATCAGGATGGGCTACAAGGCGCAAACCGAAGATGGGTCATGCAACCCGGTGAGGATTTGCAACGTCGCAGGCCTTCCGATTTCACGCTTGCTGCCCCCGGACAGGTTGTGAACAGGTTTTTAAATGGCCACCGCCCGCGTGCCAATTTTCAAGGCCTTAGCAAAATGACCGAAGCGTGCCTGAAACGCAAAATCCACGGCTGCCAGCAAGGCAACGGCGATGTGCCATCGAACGAAAAAAATAAACGGCATAACCAGCCTTGCCAACCGCGCAAAAGACAAAAATGCCGGCTTGGGCGCGAACGCGTTTAATGCCCCAAAAAGCCAACAAAGACGACATAGCCAACAAGCCTGCGGAAAATGGCTGGACGTGCACTTCTTCGTACAAGTCTTCGCATTCGGCGGCGAAGACGACGGCACGAAAAAAGCTCCGACACCATGGGCATGAAACACCGCGTTGATCACGGTGTGCATATCGCTTTTGACGCCAAGTCGCCGCAATTTGCCAAGCGCACCGGTTTTTCAGATGACGATGCCGAAAAAATCAAAACCGTATTAACCAAACTCTTTGAGGGCGACGCATCATCTGCCTGCCCCGAAGGCAACGTGGAAGTGATGAAACTCATTTGGTTGGAACATAACTGCAAAGCAGGGCAATACTCTTCCACCAAAGTGCACGGCAGTCTGAAAGAGGATGAAGATAGCAGCTACGAACCGAAAAACCTTGAAGACTTGGTTTCGCAACAAATCGACGGCCTCTAAAATGTTCAAAGAAATGGCCGTATTTTCAACCGAAAGCCAAAGGGCAATTCAGGATACGCACCTGATTCCCTTTTCTGCCCTGCAACACTACATCTTCTGCCTGCATCAATGTGCGTTGATTCATAACGAGCAGGCATGGGCGGAGAACTATTTGACCGCACAGGGTAAAGCGTTGCACGAATGTGGGTGGATTCGGGCGAGCAGGAAACGTGCAAGGACGTGCGCTTTGAGCGGGCAGTGCATGTGTTAGCGGAGAAGCTGGGTATTCGGCAGCGTGCTGGACTGGGTGGAACTGGAAGCGAAGGCAACCGGTGAAATGCAAGCCGGCAAGCCTGAAGCCGATCCGATGGGCGAAATCTAGTTCTGCGTCCAGAGCTTGTGCTTGCAAGAAATGACAGGAAATAGCCAGCGAAGATGCGTCATGGCATAAGCAAACTCGCCACTGCGTCCCCATCGCGTTTTCAGACGATTGCGAGTCAAAACATCTGCTAACATTGCTGCCGCGCGCGAACGCCTGAACAGCGGCTAAAACCCGTCGCCGAACTGCGGTAAACGCTGCAAGGCCTATTGGTTGGCAGAAATTTGTCAGCCAGAATTGTTGAGGAAATAGGGTAGGATGGTGGGGGTATGTAGAGGAGTTGTTCTGAGAGTGACTAGAGATAGAACACTTATTCTACTTTATTATTTTATTTAGGAGTTTTCTCAATGTCAAAGAATTTATTTCTAATAAAGTATCAAGATAATAATCATTATGATGATACCTCGGAAACCTTAGAGCGAGCTTATCTAAAAGAAGAAATCCATGAAAAATTACAAGAATATTTGAATGCAAAAGAGATCCCTGAGGCCAAAGGGTTCTCTGATCGAGTTTCAATAGATTATATCGAAGAAGATAATATCAATGATATTATTAAATATGTTTTGATTCCCGAGTGTATTAGGGCGAGCGAGGAAATTGATAAAAAAATTATTGATAGTAAGATAGTAGAGGAAAAGATACTTTCGCTTGGCGTTTTGGTTAATGTGTTGAAGTTACTAATTCTGAAGCGCGATGAATATAAAGATAATCCTAATGTATTGCTAATAGTGGGGTAGGGAAATGTGTGGTCAAGGCAAAAAAGGCGAAATGATAATAACCGGCCTGATATCAAGCATGGGGCAGCTTGATCGTTCTTTGGTTGATTTTGAACGCTACTCAACAACTAATACTGCAGATAATGGAATTGATCTTTGTGTACATCATACGGAGGGAAATTTTAAAGAGATGATTGAAATATCGGAAGGAGATAGATCTAAATTTTCTAATCCATTAGAAGATGCGAGTCAAAAGATTTTGACAAGAATTGATGTCAAGACTCATTCTGGAAAGATAACTAGTCCTGTAATGAGGAAATTTGTCTCTGATATTCCAAAGAGCCCAAAAATAAAAGGGCATCTTCTTATGGGGGGCAAGGGTTAACAAGAGGAGCGGAAAAATTATTACAGGATGCAAAGGAACGTTATAGCAACAATATGGTGGCATATATTTCAGAGTCTGGCATTGAGAATCTTTTAGAGGTAACAAAGCTACAATTGGAGGATGAGAATAATAAAGAGTAACCAATCTACCCATGTATTCAAGTGACTAATTCTATCGATCCAAAAAATACAACAAGGATCCAAGCGGCTTTTATTCATGGGCAAACTCCAAAACACTCTGCATATTATCACTAAAGGTAGTTATCTGCATAAGGAGCGGAAAACGGTAGTGGTGAAGCAGGAGTCTAAGATGGAGGCGCAGTTGCCGGTGCATTCCAGCGGACATATTTTTTGTTTTGGGTATGTTCTGGTATCATCGTTGCGCCAGCGGCTAAAATAATGCAAATTTATTATTTTTTTACAGAATACGAATGTCATTTTAGGTGGTTTTAGGGGTAGCGGGGCGGCAATGCGCTGCTGCGCCAGGCGCAGTATCGAGTGTTGGAGCAAAATCCGATGCCGATTGTGCGCAAACGTCATTGCGGCAAAGATTCAGGCGGGCAGATTCAGACGGGCAAGCGGGTGTTACAGTGGCAAATTGCTATGAAGGCGAAAATGCGACGATTCAAAGTTCGGTGGATTATTTAAATAGTTAACTGCGGCAGTTGAAGAGCGCAGCGAAACTAGGCATAGTTCGCAGTATTGAGGGTGACGAATCAGCGAATTATTTCGGCGTATTCGGGTTGCTTTTGAGCGGGAAAAGCAGTTTTTCTTTTGATGGGAACAACTGCTGTCCGACCAGAGGCGGAGTGAATGCGCTGCTGTCATTTGTTTGCAGCATTTTGGGCAAAGACATCTGCGGCGCGTCGCAAGGCGTGGGCCTGGATTTACAGGTTAGGTTTTGAACGCCGACCAGCCGGGGCACGATAATTTGGCAAAAGATATTTTGGAAGAATTTTGTGCGCGATGGGCAGACAGGCTGGCGCTTTCGCTGATTAACCTGCAACAGATCAGGTTACAGGATTTTTTGGCTGATCTGGCTTTGAAGGCCGATATGCGCAAGCGGCTATTTCAGACTTTACAGGAGAAAATCGCCCATCCGTTTTTAAATGGATGAACCGGAGCGATTATTGGGTGCTTATTTTGATTTTGGCTACCAGATTGAATGGAGCGGTTGGTTTAGTGCCCAAGCGCAAGCTATTCGAGCGGGTGAATGCTGGCAATGGGCTGGTGTAACAGGCGTTCAGGCGCTGATTGCGGATGGCTTGTGAAGCGGGTTTGGTTGCTGCTTCTGCGCTGGAAGTGATGATTTGTTTTGTTGCTTTTTTGATAGCAACAAAGCCCGTCAAACTGTGCGATGGAAGCGTTTTCGAGGCCCTTTATTTGCTCCCAAAAATAGAGCGGATGCAGCAAGCCCGGGTTGCATCCGGCTTGCGCTTTCGCGCCCACAGATGGATTTGAACAGGCGCTTCAGGGCAGCACGAATTCAGCTACCAGTGGCAAATGGTCGGATAGGCTGGGCCAGTTGTGGCTGCCCGCGTGCCCGTGCGCGTGTTGGGGCACGAACTGGCGGGCGCAGTGCAGGCCGCGTGCGTAGACGTGGTCCAGCTGCGCCAGGGGCAGGCGCGAGGGGAAGGTGGGGCAGCCGGGGGTGTTGTGCAGGCCGGACTGGGCCAGGATGGCTTGCAGTTTCTGGCTCCAGTCGTTGAAGTCGCCCGCAACCAGCAAGGGCACGCTGGCAGGCACCTGGCGTGCAATGAACTGTTGCAGCTGGCGCGCCTGGCGCACGCGGCTGGCGCCGAGCAGGCCCAGGTGAACAACGATGACGTGGACGTGGTGGCCCTGCACGTCAATGACCGAGTGCAGCAGGCCGCGCTGCTCGAAGCGGTGGTCTGAAATGTCCTGGTGCTGGTGGCTTAGCACGGGCCAGCGCGAGAGCATGGCGTTGCCGTGTTCGCCGTGGGCGGTGACGGCGTTGGTCATGTAAACCGACTGGTAGCCCGCCGGGGCCAGGTATTCGGCTTGTGGCTGGCGGGGCCAGCTGGCAAAGCGCCGCTCGGCTTTGCGGTTGAGCTTGCGCACTTCTTGCAGACACACCACGTCTGCGTGCAGGCTGGCGATGGCGTGCTGGAGGTTGTGGATTTCCAGCCGCTGAGAGGGCCAGACGCCTTGCACGCCTTTGTGGATGTTGTAGGTCACTACCCGCAGAGAGCGGGTGTGGGCATGGGCGGCGCCGCTGGCGCTCATGGGGCAGGGCGCGTGTCAGTGGCTGGCAGGCTGCGGGTTGCGCAGGCGGATGTGCAGCTCGCGCAGCTGTTTTTCGTCTACGGGCGAGGGCGCTTGCGTGAGCAGGCACTGCGCACGCTGGGTTTTTGGGAAGGCGATGACGTCGCGGATGGATTCGGCGCGGGTCATGAGCGTGACCAGCCGGTCCATGCCGAAGGCCAGGCCGCCGTGCGGGGGCGCGCCGTATTGCAGGGCGTCGAGCAGGAAGCCGAATTTGGCCTGGGCGTCTTCGGGCGTGATTTTGAGGGCGGAAAACACTTTGCTTTGCACGTCGGCGCGGTGAATGCGGATGGAGCCGCCGCCCAGCTCCCAGCCGTTGAGCACCATGTCGTAAGCCTTGGCCAGGCACTGGCCGGGGTCGCTGTCCATGAGGTTTTCGTGGCCGTCTTTGGGGCTGGTGAAGGGGTGATGCATGGCGTTCCAGCGGTTTTCTTCTTCGTCGAACTCGAACATGGGGAAGTCCACCACCCACAGCGGCGCCCAGCGGTCTTCGAAAAGGCCCGCCTTTTTGCCGAATTCGCTGTGGCCGATCTTCAGGCGCAGTGCGCCGATGGCGTCGTTGACGATCTTGGCTTTGTCGGCGCCGAAAAAGAGGATGTCGCCGTTTTGCGCGCCGGTGCGCTCCAGCACGGCGGCCAGGGCCTTGTCGTGCAGGTTTTTGACGATGGGCGATTGCAGGCCCTCGCGGCCTTTGGCGGCGTCATTGACCTTGATCCAGGCCAGGCCCTTGGCGCCGTAAATCTTCACGAAGTCGGTGTAGCCGTCGATTTCGCCCCGGCTGATTTCGCTGCCACCGGGCACGCGCAGCGCCACCACGCGCCCGCCGGGCGTGCTGGCCGGGCCGCTGAAGACTTTGAAGTCCACATCGCCCATCACGTCCGTCAGCTCGGTGAATTCGAGCTTCACGCGCAAATCGGGCTTGTCGGAGCCGAAGCGGTGCATGGCCTCAGCGTAGGGCATGACGGGGAATTCGCCCAGTTCCACGCCCAGCGTTTGCCTGAAAACATGCGTGATCATTTCCTGGAACAGGCTGCGGATGTCTTGCTCGTCCAGAAAAGAGGTTTCGATATCGATTTGCGTGAATTCCGGCTGGCGGTCGGCGCGCAGGTCTTCGTCGCGGAAGCACTTGGTGATTTGGTAGTAGCGGTCAAAGCCGGCCACCATCAGCAGCTGCTTGAAGAGCTGGGGCGATTGCGGCAGCGCGAAAAAGTGCCCGTCATGCACACGGCTGGGCACCAGGTAATCGCGCGCGCCTTCGGGCGTGCTCTTGGTGAGCATGGGCGTTTCGATGTCGATGAAGCCGTGCTCGTCCAGAAACTTGCGCACGGCCATCGCCACGCGGTAGCGCAGCATGAGGTTGCGCTGCATCACGGGGCGGCGCAAATCCAGCACGCGGTGCGTCAGGCGCGTGGTCTCGCTCAGGTTCTCGTCGTCAAGCTGGAAGGGCGGCGTGACGGAAGGGTTGAGCACTTTCAGCTCGTGGCACAGCACTTCCACCTTGCCGCTTTTGAGGCTGTCGTTCGTGGTGCCTTCAGGGCGGGGACGCACCAGGCCCGTGATTTGCACGCAGAACTCGTTGCGCAGGTCTTCCGCCGTTTTGAACATGGCGGGGCGGTCGGGGTCACAAACCACCTGCACATAGCCTTCGCGGTCGCGCAGGTCGATGAAGATCACGCCGCCGTGGTCGCGCCGGCGGTTCACCCAGCCGCACAGGGTCACGGTCTGGCCGTTCAGCGCCTCGGTTACGAGGCCGCAGTAGTGGGTGCGCATAGACATGATGGACTTTCTTTGTTACTTGCCAGAATGGGAAACAGGGTTGCTGATGGCGGGAGCGGCAGGGGCCGACTGCGCGCGGGCGGGCGGAGCCACCACGCCCATGGAAATCACGTATTTGAGCGCCTCATCCACGCTCATGGCCAGCTCCACCACGTCGGCGCGGCGCGCCAGCAGGAAGTAGCCTGAAGTCGGGTTGGGCGTGGTCGGCACGTAAACGCTGACCAGCTCATCGCCCAGGCCGCGCGCGGCCAGATGCGCCGCCACCTCGCCGCCGGGCCGGCCCGTCAGAAAGGCCACCGTCCACGCGCCCTGGTGTGGAAACTGCACCAGCACCGCCTTGGAAAACGCCTGGCCGGAGCCGGAAAACAGCGTGTCCGACACCTGCTTGACGCTGCTGTAGATGCTGCGCACCACCGGAATGCGGGTCATCAGCGCGTCCCAGCGGCGCAGCCACCACTGGCCCACCATGTTCGCCACGAAAACGCCCGTGCCGAAGATGATGACCGTCACCAAAATGACGCCCAGCCCCGGCACGCGCCGAAGCTGGCCGCCCACGGTAACCATGCCGGGAATCACGGCCTCCAGCGCGCCCAGCACGCTCAGAAAAATGCCGTTGAGAATGCCCATTAACCACAGCAGCACCCAGGCCGTAATAGCCGCTGGCAGCCAGACCAGCAGGCCCGTAACGAAATATTGACGCAGCCGGTGCATGACGCGAGCGCTCGAACTGCCTAGTCCGCCGCAGCCGCGCTGCCCGGTGAAGCTGCCGCGCTACTGGCCGCAGCCGCATCGCCAGAGGTGCCGGAAGAAGCGCCTGCTGCCGCGCCGGAAGAAGGCGCATCCGAAGCCGGCGCTGAAGAGGCGTCCGCCTTGCCTTCGTTGCGAAAGTCCGTGACATACCAGCCCGAGCCTTTGAGCTGAAAGCCCGCTGCCGTTACCTGCTTGACAAAAGCAGGCTGGCCACAGGAAGGGCAGACCTTCAATGGCGCGTCAGACATCTTCTGCAACACATCCTTGGCAAAGCCGCAATGGCTGCACTTGTAGGCATAAATCGGCATGGAAAAACAGATTGGGCGGCAAGCACATGCGCCTGCCGCCCGCAAAAAGCTTGTAATTATAGTTTTCCGGCTTATTCAGCGGCGAAGCGCCTGAACGCATGTCCAATCGGCTTCTGGCCTGGAAAACTGCCTTGCCCACTCCAGTTCGGCGTGCGCCAGTTGCCAGCGCTTCTACTGAACATCAGAGCAAGCTGCGAGGAAGAATACGGAGCAAGGCGAGCCAAGCACAAGCAACCGGTGAGCGGATGGAGGGCTTTATTTCGCTCCTCTATTTATAGCTATACGTCCTAGTGAAATCAGCGTAAGACATCATTTCATCCGCCTGAATTAGCTCCTGTTTTTGATGCGCCTGGCAAGCCATCAACCCGCCACTCAATAGCGCGCTTCGCTCTTTTGACGCTGGCGGAGACGCCCTCTTCAGCAAAGTGCTTGCCAGCACTTGCCACTACATGCCGGTCATGTCGCTTGGGAGCATGGGGAATTTTTGCTATTCACTTTGGGTTTGAGGACAGATTTTTAGGGGAATGGAAACTGAAAAGTTCACCCTGCTGAATCTGCTCCTGTCTCTGATGCCTGCGGGCCATCGGGCGGCGGGCTGGCCCCGGGCGCTTGCAGGCTTTCGCGCCAGCCTTGCAGCAAGGCGGTGAGGGCGGCGTCGTTGCGGGCGAAGCGGCGGCAGTGCGCGCAGATGAGCGTGTGGCAGGCGGCGCGGGCGCGCAGGGGCCAGGGCGCGCGCGGGCCGAGCTGGCCGCTGGCGAGCAAGGTGGTGTATTGCTGGCAGTTCATCAGGGGCGTTCCTTGCGGGGCGCGGGGGGCGGGCTGGCAAACCAGTTCTGGCCCAGGCACAGTTGCAGTTGCTTGCGGGCGCGGCTCATGCACTGCCAGTAGTCGGCGCGGGTGATGGCGAGCGTGGCGCAGATTTCATCGGCGTCGCAGTCGAGCAGCTCTTTCATGCTGAACACGCGGGCGGGCTTGGGCGGCAGTTTGCTCACGCAGGCTTCGAGCACGGCGAAGAACTGGCTGTTTTGCAGCTGGCTTTCGGGGTCGTGCCAGAGGGCGGGGCCGGCGCCGGTTTGCCAATGGCCCCGGCTATCGAAGAGTTCGGCGTCGAGCGCGTCAGCGCCCCCGTCCGTGGCGCTGGCCGCAGGCGGCGTGCCGTGGCGGTAGCGGGCGCGCAGGCGGTCGGTGATTTTGTGTTTGAGGATGCCAAAGAGGTAGCCGCGCGCGTCGCCCTGCCGGGGGCCGCCGCCGCGCGGCGGCGCAGCGGCGGGGGCGGCCAGCACGGCCAGCAGGGTGTCTTGCACGGCGTCTTCGGCTTCTTCGTCGGGTTGCAGGTGCAGGCGGGCAAAGCGCAACAGGGGCGCGCGCCAGGCGCGGGCCAGGGCGCCGGCATCGGTCCAGGCGCTGGCGGGGTCAGCGGAGGCGGTCATGGGCGGGGATTATTGGAGCAGCGCGGGCCGGAGCGGCGGCCTGACGGCGCCCGCCGCATTCGCTCCTTGATTCATGGCATGGCCTCTTGGATGAATCTGCGCGAATGCCATTTTCAGCGCCCTGATTTCGCTCTTGTTTTTGATGCGCTCCCGCGCCAGCGGCCCGGCTGCGGACCGGTTTTTTGGAGGCCGCGCCGCCTATTTGCCGCGCCGCATGGCTGCAATGGCCGCGCCGCCCGATGCGGCCACGGCGGCGGCCAGCAGCCAGGGCAGCGGCTGGTGCGCGTTCACGCTGATGCCCGCCAGCGCCCAGCCGCCTGGCCCCGCCGGGGCCAGCTGCAAGCGGTAGAGCAGCTCCACCAGCGCGATCAGCCCCGCCAGCAGCGCGGCCCAGGCCAGCGCCAGCGCTGCATGGCGCGCCTGCGGGCGGCGCAGCGCGCCAGCCAAACCGCGCCGCATGCCGGGCAGCAGGCTGGCCAGGCCGCCGGGGGCATACATGACCATCAGCAAAAAAGCCAGGCCCATGTAGAGCGTCCAGGCCGGGGTGATTTCAGACAGCCACACCGTGGCCAGCACCATCAGCACGCCCCCCAGCATGGGGCCGGTGAACGCGCCCGCGCCGCCCAGAAAGACGAATAGCAGATACGCGCCCGAGCGCTGCGCGCCCAGCGATTCGGGCGTGACGATTTCAAACAGCAGCGCCGCCAAAGCGCCCGCCACGCCCGCAAAAAAGCCCGCCACGCAAAAGCCCAGCCAGCGCACGCGGTGCGGGTTGCAGCCAATGAACTCGGCGCGCTCGGCGCTGTCGCGCACGGCGCCCAGCAGCCGCCCCAGCGGCGTGCGCGTGAAGGCATACATCAGCGCCGTGCAGGCAAAGGCGTAGGCGGCCGCCAGCGCGTACATCTGCGCGGGCGGCCCGAAGCTGATGCCCCAGACTTCGCCCGTGACGCGGTCGGCCGGCACGCCCGCCTCGCCGCCGAACACCGCCGGAAACATGAGCGCGATGGCCGCCACCATCTCGCCCATGCCCAGCGTCATCATGGCGAACACGCCGCCGCCGTGCCGCGCGCACACCCAGCCCAGCGCGGCTGCGGCCGCCAGCGCCGCCGCGCCGCCAGCCAGCGGCAGCAGGCTCACCGGCACGCCCCAGCCCGCCGCCAGCAGGTGAATGGCCGCATACGCGCCCAGCCCCGTGTACACCGCGTGCCCGAAACTGAGCATGCCGCCCTGCCCGAGCAAGATGTTGTAGGAAAGGCAGGCAATCACGGCGATGCCCATCTGCGCCAGCAAATTGAGCGCGTAGCCGCCGGGGAAAACCAGCGGCAGCAGCGCCAGCAGCAGCGCGTAGGCCAGCCAGGGCAGGGCGGCGTTCACATGGGGCGCGAAAGGCTCCACCAGCCTGGCGCGGGCGGCCAGGCGGGCGGCCAATTCAGGCGGCGGCCAGGCCATCAGCCGCGCTCATACGGATTGGGCACGCCCAGCGCGGCGAGGATGCGCGTTTCCTGCGCCTCCATCGCCTCGGCGTCGGCCTCGCTGGTTTCGTGGTCCCAGCCCTGCGCGTGCAGCGCGCCGTGCACCAGCAGATGGGCGTAGTGATCGGCCAGCGGCTTGTCCAGCGCGGCGGCCTCGCGGGCGAGCACGGGCGCGCACAGCACGAGATCGGCCTGCAAAACGGGGGCATGGCAGTAATCGAAGGTGAGCACGTTGGTGGCGTAGTCCTTGCCGCGAAAGTCGCGGTTGAGCTGGCGGCCCTCGTCTTCGCCCACAACGCGCACGGTGATTTCGGCGGCTTGCAGGGTTTCGTCCAGCGCCGCGCGTAGCCAGCGGGCGGCGCGGTGGCGGGGCAGGGCGGCGCGGTGCAAGGCGGCATCGGGCAGGCGGCGGGCAAATTGCAGGCTCAGGGCAAGTTCAGGCATGGCGGCAGGCGGGAAAGCGTGGGCGGAAAAAGCGGAAAAGCGGAAAAAGCGCGGGCGCGGCTACGGCCGGGCAAAAGCGGGAACAAAGGCGGGAACAAAGGCGGGAATCATGGCGCGAATGACGCGATTGGCCATGGCAGGAATAAAGTCATTTTATTTCCAGCCTGCCCAGGGCGCGCTTGCCTTTCAGAGGACTGTTTTTGGGATTGAAGATGCCGGCGTGGTTTTGCTTCCGTTCAAAATGCCGGCATGTTGCTTTTAATCATTGCGCCGCCGCAAAACGTATAAATATCAGCGGCCGTGTCCGTTCTTGATTCTTGCCTGGCGCAAATTCAAATCTGCGCGGCCAGATACCGCCGTCATTGGGGTGCCGTCATTTAATCGCTGTCATTTCATCGCTGTCATTTCATCGCTGTCATTGAGCCGCCGTTGCCATCGCCTTTCGCGCGCGGCTTCGCTTCGCGGGCGGGTTTGCCCAGCTTTCCGGCCGGGGCTTGATAATGAAGGAATGAGTGAGGGAATGAACAAGGATTTTCGCTGCAAGAAATGAATGGTTTGCAGCGCATTGCGTTTCTGCCGCTGAAACGGGCTGCCAAGTCTGCCGGAAGCAGGCAGCGGCGCTTCCGGCGGGGAAAAGGCGTGCAAAAAGAGGATTGGGGCGTTTCCAAAAAGCGTTCAGGCAGCCTTGCGCACGGGCAAAAGGCTGCCTGAAAAAGCGGCCTGAAAAGGCTTACAGCGCAGTGAAAAACGCGGCCAGGCCAAGGAAGATGCCCGGCACATTGGCCACCACAATCGGCCAGTCGCGCTGTTTTTTGAACAGGCCGTAGCAAGTCCACAGCGAGCAGTTCACAAAAGCCACGAAAGGCTGCACCGGATTGCCCTTGTGGCCAGAGAGGTTGTCGGCAATCTGCGGGATATAGGCCACATACATGCCGACTGACATGATGCTGGCGATAGTGCCCAGAATTTTGATTTGTTTTTCGGTCATTGCTTTATCCCTTGAGGGGAGTTGAGTAGAACATGCAACCGGCTTGCGACGCGCCGGCTGCCGGTTTCGGACAACAGGCCGCCCGAAACCATTCAATTATAAAATCGGGCCGCCTGCTGGCGCTTAAATCCAATCACCTTCCGGTTTGCAGGTTTTAAGAATCTATTTGTGGTTTTCTGCACGGCAAAGGTTTGAACATCGCCCTGAAAGCGTGCAATTGCCGCAGGCCGCGCTTTTGCACCACGGACAGATTGCGAACAGGTTCTGCAAACACGGCCCGCCACGCTCACGCCGCCCGCCCCGTATGCTTTGGCCCATGCGCCGCCGCCGCTTTTTCCGCCTGTTCGCTCTGCTGGCCGCGCCGCCTTGGGCGGCCGCGCAGGGCGAAGCGCCGCCCGTGCCCCAGCTGGCCCGCAGCTACCAGGGCGGTCTGCATCTGCCTGACTGGCTGGTGAGCGAAAAGTACGACGGCGTGCGCGCCTGGTGGGACGGGCAGGCCCTGTATTCACGCACGGGCCGCCGCCTGCCCGCGCCCGCCTGGTTCACCGAAGGCTGGCCGCGCATGGCGCTGGACGGCGAGCTGTGGGCGGGCCGTGGCGCTTTCGAGCAGGCGCAGTCCGCCGCCGCGCGCCAGCAGCCGGATGACGCGGCTTGGCGCGGCCTGCGCTTCATGGCGTTTGACGCGCCCCGGCACGGCGGCCCGGCCACCCCGTTTGCCGAGCGCCTGACGGCCTTGCAGGCAGCCATTGGCCGCGCGGGCCGCCCCACCTTGCAAGCCGTGCCGCAGCGCCGCGTGGCCACCGAAGCCGAACTGCTGGCCTGGCTGCGCGAAGTAACGCGCGGCGGCGGCGAAGGGCTGATGCTGCACCGCGCCAACGCGCCCTGGCAAAGCGGCCGCAGCGGCCAGCTGCTCAAGCTCAAGCCGCATGAAGACGCCGAGGCCCGCGTCATTGCCCACCTGCCGGGCAAGGGCCGCCACGCGGGCCGCCTAGGCGCGCTGCTGGTTCAAACGCCCGAAGGCCGGCGCTTTCGCATCGGCTCGGGCTTTACCGATGCCCAGCGCGAAGCGCCGCCGCCCGTGGGCGCCTGGGTCACTTACCGCTACCGTGGCCTGCACGAAGGCAGCGGCCTGCCGCGCTTTGCCACCTTCTTGCGCGTGCGCGAAGAAGGCTTGTAAAGGAACCCGTTCAGCGTCTTTTGGCCAGGAATGCCTGGGGCATTGTCTTGAAGGTGTGAAGTTCGCTTCTCCTGGCTATCTGCACCGCCACATGCGCGCCTATGTGTTTTTGACGCCCTGGACGAAGGGCTGGCTTGCGTAGCCGTCATCGCGCAGCAGACGTGTATCCGGCACAGGCTGCTCTTGCTGCGCTTCAGCGCAGCCAGCGTCCCTTGGCGATCGTTTACGTTGGCTGTTTATGGCCACAGCGTGCGGCAGGCCTCAGGAGGGGCGGCCCGCCAGCGCGCTGACGCTTTTGCGGCGATAATCCGCCGTTTTTTCCGGCGTGCCTTTTTCCGCCTTTTTCACGCAGGGCGCGCCGGAGCCGATTGCATCCGCCCTCTCGCATCGCACCGCAGGGCGGCTTTTGAAAGCATTCAAGAGCCGCCCTGGCTTTCTGGCCCCGCCCTGTTTTTCTGCGGGGCCGCGCCTTTGGCCACCGCTTACGCCCCCGCTTGCGCGGCCAAAGGCAGAAATTGAACGACAAGCGCTGTTGGAAGGTTGGTGTTTGTCCTGCCGCCGGGCGTTTTTCGCCTGATGTTTTGCGGCAGGTTCTTCCACACGCGCGCTTGGTGATCCCGCTGGTTTTGCCCGCCGGATTGGCGCCGTTTTTTTGACAAGAAAGCCTTTAGCGATGAACCCCTTCGCCTCTTCTGCCCTGCCTGCTTCTGACTGCGCCACGGATGCCGCCAGCGCCGCGCCCGCTTCCGATCCCGCTGCCACGCCCCTGGATGAGGCCAGCGCCCAAGCGCCCGGCCACGAAACCGCCGCCCGCACGGCTGACGCCGGCGAAACGCCGGAAAACGGCGTCAGCGAAAGCGCCAGCAGCGAAACCGCCAACGACGAACCCGCCGACACCGGAAACGCCAGCGGCGAAAACGCCTTCGCCGCCCTGGGCCTGGCCCCGGAGCTGGTGCAGGCCGTGGCCGACATGGGCTACACCGCGCCCACGCCCGTGCAGCAGCAAGCCATTCCGCTGGCCCTGCCGCAAGCGGGCAGCGACGCCTTCATTGACCTGATGGTGTGCAGCCAAACGGGCAGCGGCAAAACCGCCGCCTTCCTGCTGCCCATGCTGCACACGCTCATCGGCATGCAGGCCGAAGCCGCCGAGCGCGAAAAAGCCGAGTGGCAGGCCCGCGTGGCCCAGGCCCTGGCGCGCGGCGAGCCGGCTCCCAAAAAACCCCGCCGCAAAAACCCCACCGACCGCCGCAACTTCAAGCCCGCCGTGCCCGGCGCGCTGGTGCTGTGCCCCACGCGCGAGCTGGCGCAGCAAGTGGCGGGCGACGCCATCGAGCTGGTGCGCCACGTGCGCGGCCTGCGCATCGCCACCATCGTGGGCGGCATGCCCTACCAAATGCAAATCGCCCGGCTGCAAAACGCCAACCTCGTCGTTGCCACGCCGGGCCGCCTGCTGGACTTGAGCGCCAGCGGCCAGGTGCGGCTGGACGGCGTGCGCTTTCTCGTGCTTGACGAAGCCGACCGCATGCTCGATCTGGGCTTTGCCGACGCGCTGGCCGAAATCCACCTGCAAACCCAGCAGCGCCAGCAAACCATGATGTTTTCGGCCACCTTCGCCCCGCGCATCCAGCAGCTGGCCATGCGCGTCATGCGCGAAGGCGGCGCGCACGCAAAGCGCATCGAAATCGCCTCGCCGCAAGAGCGCCACGCCAACATCGAGCAGCAGCTTTACTGGGCCGACACCCCGGAACACCGCCGCGCCCTGCTCGACCACTGGCTGCGCAGCCCCGAAATCGACCAGGCCATCGTCTTTGCCTGCACACAAGTGGAATGCGAGGAACTGGCGCAAGACTTGCAGCAATCGGGCTTTGCCGCCGTCTCCCTGCACGGCGCGCTCAGCCAGGCCCTGCGCAACCGGCGGCTGAAAGCCCTGCGCGACGGCCGCGTGCAAATCCTCGTGGCCACCGACGTGGCCGCGCGCGGGCTGGACGTGCCCACCCTCTCGCACGTCTTCAACTACGGCCTGCCCATGAAAGCCGAGGACTACACCCACCGCATTGGCCGCACGGGCCGCGCCGGGCGCGACGGCCTGGCCGTCACCCTGGCCGAAATCCGCGACCGCCGCCGCCTGGCCGACATCGAGGCCTACACGCGCCAGCCCTTTGCCGTCCACACCATCGCGGGCCTGGAGCCGCAGAAATACTTCCCGCCCGTCACCGCCCCCCGCCCCGCTGGCGGCGCCAAAGGCAAGCACGGCCAAGGCGGCCGCAAACAGGGCAGGCAGCAAGACTGGCAGCCACGCTTTGAGCGCGGCGGCCGCAAGTTCGAGAGCCGCTTTGACTCCCGGAGCGGCGACCGCTTTGAAGAACGCTTCGATAGCCGGCGCCCCGCTGGCGGCCGCCGCTTTGACGAACGATTTGGCGAGCGCTCCGACGCGCGCTTCAGCGACCGCGACGCGGGCCGCTTTGAGCGGCGACAGCGCGATGGCGAGCGCTTCGCGCCTCGCGGCAACTGGCAGGAAGGCGGCTGGAGCGGCGGCAGCGAGCGCCGCGAGCGCTTTGCCGACCGCGCGGCCCCCTTCGCCCCGCGCGCTGGCCGCCGCAACGAGCGCTTCGAGTCTTTTGACCGCCCTGAGCGTGCTGAGCGCCCCGCCCGCAGCCCCCGCGCCGACCGCTTCGAGCGCCCCTCCGAGCGTTCATTCGAGCGCCTGCCCGAGCGCGACGGCCGCCGCGCCCCGCGCGAAGCCGGCCAGGGCGAGCGCTTCAAGCGCTTCGAGCGCCGCAACGAAGCTGCGGACGGCCAGCGCCCCCGCCACTTTGAAAAAGACGCCCAGCCCGCGCGCAAAGGCAAGCCTGAAGGCAAATTCGCTGGCTCATATGAAAGCAAGCCCGGCAGCCGCGCGCCCTATGGCGGCGCCAGCACCCTGCGCCGCTGGAGCGCCACCGCCGGCCGCCCCGCCCGCAGCGAAAGCGCCGGAAACGGCGAACGCCCGGCCCGCCGCCCCTACACGCCGCGCGGCTGAAATCCCGCTGGCATCTGGGCCGCAAGGAGCAGATCCGCGCCCAACTCTGGCGCGGATTCGCCCTCCCTGGCAGCGCCCTGTATTTGCTCCTGAATACATAGCGTGATGTCCTAGTGAAACGGGCGCAAAAGCCGTTTCAAGCTCCCCTGAATTTGCTCCCGTTTCTGAACCTCTCCCGCCTTGTTGGCGCGAGCCGGACGGAACTGCAAAAGCCGGGCGCTTTGCACCCGTCCAGCGCCTGGCCGTAAAGGGCCGCAAGGCGCAAACCGCGCCTGACTTGGAAGCTGTCCGCTTGCGGCCCGGCAAGGCATTCGCCAAGTCGCAGCCAGGCCCAATCCGCGCTTTTCGCTCCGCAAATAGCTGAACAGGCGCTTGAAGCGCTAACCCAAAAGCGCCGCGCCCGCCGCCTGCGGCAGGCCATTCCCTTTGGCGCAATCGGCCATTGCGGGGCGGCTTCCGGCGAAAGCGCTCCTTGCCGGATGATCTGCGGCTCGCGCGCCTTGCGTTTTCCCGCTGCGCTTTTTCCTGCCCATGCCGTGACAGGCTCTGGAAACCTGTTCATCGCCTGGCCGCAAGGGAACGCAAACCGCAGATGGCTTCATGACTTTCTTGCCGCTCATCAAGGATTTGCAGCGCCGCAGGCCGCCCGAAACCGTGTTCTTGCATCCACTGAACAACCGTGAACCGATTCTGAAAGCCACATGCAAACCGCCATGCTGATCAACGCCTTGCTGCTGGGCCTGACGGGCGGGCCGCATTGCATCGCCATGTGCGGGGCAGCCTGCGCGGGCATTGGGCAGGCGGTGGTTGTGGGCATGCCAGGGCAGCCAGGCCGCCCCGCGCAGGCGGCGCGGGCGATGGCGCTGTTTCAGCTGGGGCGGCTGGCGGGCTATGGCGCTTTGGGCGCGCTGGCGGCCGCTTCCATACAGGGCCTGGGCTGGCTGGCCACGCACGCGGCGGCGCTGCGGCCCGTGTGGAGCATGCTGCATATCGGCGCGGCGGCCATGGGCCTGATGCTGCTGATCTGGGCGCGGCAGCCGCTGTGGCTGGAAACGGGCGCGCGGCGCGTGTGGGCGCGGGTGCGCGCGACGTCGGGCCGCTGGGGGCTGGCCGCGCCGCTGGCCATTGGCTTTGTGTGGGCGCTGCTGCCTTGCGGGCTGCTGTATTCGGCGGTGCTGGTGGCGGCGCTGACGGGCGACGCGCTGCAAGGGGCTGCGGCGATGGCGCTGTTTGCCGCAGGCTCGGGCCTTTCGCTGCTGGCGGGGCCGTGGCTTTTGCTGCGCCTGGGCGTGAACGGGCGCGGCCCCTGGAGCATGCGGCTGGCAGGGCTGGCGCTGATGCTGACGGCCCTGTGGGGTCTGTGGCATGGGCTGGTGCATCAGCAAGCGCCGTGGTGCGTGGCGCCTTGAAGCTCTTGAAGCTTGCCCAAAGCCTGGCCGTGAGGGCGACGGGGCGGATCAGGATGGGCTGCAAGAAGCAGGCAAGTCTTGTGGCCCGGTGAGGATTTGCAAGGCCGCAGGCCGGCGGATCACTTTTCGCACCTGCGGCGCAGGCGTTGAAAAGGGTTTTTTAGCTCCTCTATCCATAGCATGATGTCCTAGTGGAAACTGCGCTGGATGGCATTTCTGACCCCTTGAATCCGCTCCTCTTTTTTTTAAGGTTTCCGGGCGGGCAGGGCCAGCTTCACGGCGGGGTATCCGCCCCCCAGCGCCGGCGCGCCGCCTTTCTACAATTTGCCGCTTTGCGCCCCCGCCCCGTTTGTGGCCGGGGGTTTTTGTCGTTTCTTGCTGCCGCCCTGCCATGCCATTGCCCAAGCTCGCTCCTGCCAAACGCCACACGCTGCCGCGCCCGCCGGGCAGTGCGGATGCGCTGCTGCTGGCGCGGCTGGGCGAGCGGGAAAAGGCGCAGGGGCGGCTGCTGGCCGTGGTGTGCGCGGATGCGGGCGATGCGCGCAGGCTGCTGGACGAATTGCCGTTTTTCGCGCCGGGTTTGCGCGCGGCGCTGTTTCCGGACTGGGAGACGCTGCCTTATGACCGCTTTTCGCCGCATCAGGATTTGATCAGCGAGCGGCTGGCCACGCTTTGGGCCATACGCCAGGGCGCGGCGGATGTGGTGCTGATGCCGGCCACCACGGCGCTGTACCGGCTGGCGCCGCCTGCTTTTCTGGCGGCCTACACCTTTCACTTTGAAACGGGGCAAAAGCTGGACGAGGCGGCGCTGAAAGCGCAGCTGACGCTGGCGGGCTACCAGCACGTCACGCAAGTGGGCAGCCCGGGCGAATACGCGGTGCGCGGCGGGCTGATTGACCTGTACCCGATGGGCAGCGCCGAGCCGTACCGCGTGGATTTGTTCGACGACGAGATTGACTCCATCCGCGCGTTTGACCCCGACAGCCAGCGCAGCCTGCACGCGGTGCCGCAGGTGCGGCTGCTGCCCGGGCGCGAGTTTCCGATGGACGAGGACGCGCGCGCCAAATTCCGCCACCGCTGGCGCGAGCTGATGGAAGGCGACCCCACGCGCAGCCGCATTTACAAGGACATGGGCGCGGGGCTGGCGACAGCGGGCATCGAGTACTACCTGCCGCTGTTTTTTGACGAGACGGCGACGGTGTTCGACTACCTGGGCGCAGAGGCCACGCTGGCGCTGCATGGCGATCTGGAGGCGGCTTTTTCGCGCTTTTGGCAAGACACGCGCGAGCGCTGGCGCATGGCGCAAAGCGACGCCGCGCACCCCGTGCTGGCGCCGCAAGCGCTGTTTTTGAGCGCCGAAGACTTTTACGTGGCGGCCAAGGCGCATCCGCAGCTGGCCTTGCGCGCGGCCCCTCATGCGCAAGCGCCGCAAGGCGATGCTGACGCCGACGCTGCAAGCGGCGCCGAATTTGCCCCGCTGCCCGCGCTGGCCGTGGCGCGCGGCGCGCCCGATCCGCTGGCGCGCTTGCAGCAGCA
Source organism: Ottowia sp. oral taxon 894 (assembly GCF_001262075.1). GTDB lineage: Bacteria > Pseudomonadota > Gammaproteobacteria > Burkholderiales > Burkholderiaceae_C > Ottowia > Ottowia massiliensis. The sequence continues at coordinate 2,527,140 of NZ_CP012073.1, forward strand.
CATGGCGGCGGCCCGCGCCGCAGGCGGCCCGCGCCAGTTGATATTGGCCGAAAGCGATGGCCGCCGCGCCAGCTTGCTGGACTTTTTGCGCGCCAGCGGGCTGAACCCGCCCGCGTTTGACTCGCTGCAAGACTTTCAGCAGGCCACGGGCGAGCCGCTGGGCATCGCCACGGCGGCGCTGGCGCAGGGCTTTGCGTGGCGCGAAGGCGGCATCGACTTCATCACCGAAACCGAGCTGTTCGCCACGGCCGCCGGCGCGCGCCGCCGCAAGCGGCAAGAGCAAGTCAGCGATGTCGATGCGCTCATCCGCGACCTCTCCGAGCTGAAAGTGGGCGACCCCGTGGTGCACGCGCAGCACGGCATTGGCCGCTACCGGGGCCTGGTGAACATGGACATGGGCGTAAAAAACCCCGACGGCACGCCCGCCTTGCAGGAATTTCTGCATCTGGAATACGCCCAGCAAGCCGTGCTGTATGTGCCCGTGAGCCAGCTGCACCTGATCGGCCGCTACAGCGGCGTGGGCGCTGACGAAGCGCCCCTGCACAAGCTGGGCAGCGGCCAGTGGGAAAAGGCCCGCCGCAAGGCCGCCGAACAAGTGCGCGACGCCGCCGCCGAGCTGCTCAACATTTACGCGCGCCGCGCCGCGCGCGAAGGCCACGCCTTCCGCTTTGACGCGCGGGACTACGAGCCATTTGCCGCCGACTTCGGCTTTGAAGAAACCGCCGACCAGCAGGCGGCCATACACGCCGTGGTGCAAGACATGATTTCGCCCCGCCCGATGGACCGCCTGGTGTGCGGCGACGTGGGCTTTGGCAAAACGGAAGTGGCGCTGCGCGCGGCCTTCATCGCCGTCACTGGCGGCAAGCAAGTGGCCTTTCTGGCGCCCACCACGCTGCTGGCCGAGCAGCACTACCACACGCTGGCCGACCGCTTCGCGCGCTGGCCCGTGAAAGTGGCCGAGATGAGCCGCTTTCGCTCCGCCAAGGAAACCAGCGCCGCGCTCAAAGGGCTGGCCGAAGGCAGCATCGACATCGTGGTGGGCACGCACAAGCTGCTTTCCGAAAAAACGAAATTCAAAAACCTGGGCCTGCTCATCATTGACGAAGAGCACCGCTTCGGCGTGCGCCACAAAGAGCAAATGAAGCAGCTGCGCGCCGAAGTGGACGTGCTCACGCTCACCGCCACCCCCATCCCCCGCACGATGGGCATGGCGCTGGAAGGCCTGCGCGACTTGAGCGTGATCGCCACCGCCCCCCAGCGGCGGCTGGCCATCAAAACCTTCGTGCGCGAAGAAAGCCAGGGCGTCATCCGCGAAGCCGTGCTGCGCGAACTCAAGCGCGGCGGGCAGGTTTACTTTCTGCACAACGAAGTGGACACCATCGAGCGCCGCCGCGAAGCGCTGCAAGCGCTGCTGCCCGAAGCGCGCATTGCCATTGCCCACGGCCAAATGCCCGAACGCGAGCTGGAACGCGTGATGCGCGACTTCGTCGCCCAGCGCCACAACCTGCTTTTGTGCTCCACCATCATCGAAACCGGCATCGACGTGCCCAGCGCCAACACCATCGTCATCAGCCGCGCCGACAAATTTGGCCTGGCCCAGCTGCACCAGCTGCGCGGGCGCGTCGGCCGCAGCCACCACCAGGCCTACGCCTACCTGCTCGTGCCCGAAATGCAAAGCCTGACCAAACAGGCCCAGCAGCGGCTCGAAGCCATCCAGCAAATGCAAGAGCTGGGCAGCGGCTTTTACCTGGCCATGCACGATCTGGAAATACGCGGCGCGGGCGAAGTGCTGGGCGAAAGCCAAAGCGGCAACATGATGGAAATCGGCTTTCAGCTCTACAGCGACATGCTGGCCGAAGCCGTCAAAGCCCTGCGCGCAGGCAAAGAGCCAGACCTGCTCGCCCCCATGCAGGCCACCACCGAAATCAACCTGCACGCCCCCGCCCTGCTGCCCGCCGACTACTGCGGCGACGTGCACCTGCGCCTGTCCTTCTACAAAAAACTCGCCACCGCCCAAAGTGGCGAGCAAATCGACCGCCTGCTCGAAGAAATCGTGGACCGCTTCGGCAAACTGCCCCCGCCCGCGCAAACCCTCATCGACGTGCACCGCCTGCGCGTGCTCTCGCAGCCCTACGGCGTGCAGAAAGTGGACGCCGCCCCGGGCGTGACCACCATCAGCTTCCGCCCCAACCCGCCCGTGGACCCGATGGCCATCATCCAGCTCATCCAGAAAAACCGCCACATCAAACTGGCCGGCAACGACAAACTGCGCATCGAACGCGAACTGCCCGAAACCCGCGACCGCGCCCAGCTCGTGCGCGACATTCTGCGCAGCCTGGGCCAGCCTGTCGCTCAGAGCGCCGCAGCGGCACAAGCCCGCTGAATGCTTGAAAGCCAGCCCGAATCAAAAACAGCAGCGAATTGAAGGGCAAGCACAAAAGGCATTCGACGCAATAGCGGCGAGCAGCGCGAACTCATCCGCCCTCTGCTGGAGCGCGCGAGCAAGAAAAAAACCAGCCTGGGCTGGGTGCAAAGCCTGCTGTGCGATGGCGGCTACGCGGGCCAGCCCTGCGCGCAAGGCGTCAAAGTCATCCTGGGTGAGCATGTGATGGCGCAGAGAGCCAAGAAAAGCGAACTCCACGCCTTCAAGGAAAAGCGCCGAACGCTGGAGAGTTGAGCGCAGGCCCTTCCCCGCCATTTGCGCGTTTGCCCTGAGTTTGCGGCGTGGGCGCAAAGGTAAGATTTCGCGCTTGCTTTCCAACTGCCCGCCATGCCTGCCTTGCCCCGCTTCTGGTCTGCGCTGACCACCGCTGACTTTGCGCAGATCGATACGGCCCGCGCCATTGCCGTGCTGCCCGTGGGGGCTACCGAGCAGCATGGCCCGCACTTGCCCCTGTCGGTGGATGCCGACATCGCCCACGCCATCGTGCAGGCCGCAGCGCCCCTGGTGGCTGATGAAGTGCCCGCCTTTTTTCTGCCCGTGCAAGCGATTGGCTACAGCCCGGAGCACGCCCACTTTGCGGGCACGCTCACCCTGCGCCCCGAGACTGCCTTGCGCCTGTGGAGCGATATCGCCGAATCCGTGGCCGCCAGCGGCGTGCGCAAGCTGGTGCTTTTCAACACCCACGGCGGCAATGCCGGTTTGCTGGACGGTCTGGCGCGCGAGCTGCGCGTGCGGCTGAGGCTGCTCATTTACCGCTGCAACTGGTTCGATCTGCCTCTGCTGGATGAAGACGGGGGCGATCTCATGGCCCGCTTCAGCCCGCAGGAGCGGCGCTTTGGCGTGCATGCGGGCCAGGTGGAGACGGCTTTCATGCTCGCTGCCGCTCCGCACGCCGTGCGCAGGGAGCGCGCCGAACATTTCCGCTCCAGCAGCGAGGCGCGCGCGCGCGGCTTCGCCCTGCTGGGCAACGGCAAGAGCGCCCGTTTCGCCTGGGCCGCACAAGACCTTCACCCCAGCGGGGCCGCAGGCAACGCCCGCGCTGCCACCGCCGAGGATGGGCAGGCCCTCATTGCCGCCGCTGCCCGCGCTTTGGCGGACCTGCTGGCCGAAATCGACCGCCTGCCGCCCGAACTCACCCTGCACGACAACCCACACTTGCCCACGAGCCAACCATGAAACGCCGCTATTTCGTCAAACGCTTCGCCGCCAGCGCGCTGGCCGCCGCCTTGCTTCCAGCCGCACGGGCTGCCGAATTTGCCGCTGAGCCTGCGCCCGTGCCCGGCGCGCCCATCGCGGGCGGCAAGCCCGTGCATATCCTGATCGGCTTTCCGCCCGGCGGCGGCACCGATACCGTCGCGCGCCTGCTGGCCGACAAGCTCGCTGTTCAGCTGGGTCAGCCTGTGGTTGTGGATAACCGCCCCGGCGCGGGCGGGCAGATTGCCGCGCAATTGCTCAAGAACGCCCGGCCTGATGGTCTGACGCTCTTTTTCTCGCACGATCACACCATCTCCATCCTGCCTCTGGTTGTCAGGCAGCCGGGCTTTGATCCCGTGAAAGACTTCACGCAGGTCGCTGGCGTTGCCAGCTTCGCCAACACTTTCGCCGTCTCCGCCGCCACTCCCGCCAGCAGTCTGGACGAATACATGGCCTGGGCCAGGCAGCAAGACGGGCGAGGCAGCAGCGTTGGCATTCCCGCGCCCGCCTCGGTGCCCGAATTCCTCGTCAAGGTGCTTTCGCAGAAATATGGCGCCGATCTGCTGTCCGTGCCCTACCGTGGCACCGCGCCCATGGTGGCTGACATGCTCGGCAACCAGATCAGCGCCGGCATTGGCTCCGTGCCTGAATTCATTGAGAACCACCGCGCTGGCAAGCTGCGTGTGCTCGCCACTCTTGGCCCACAGCGCCAGAAAACCCTGCCTGAGGTGCCCACCTTCGCCGAGCTGGGCCTGCGCGGCTTTGAAGATTTGCCTTATTACGGTTTCTTCGCCCCGAAAGGCACACCGCAGGACGCGCTTGATGCGCTGTCGGAAGCCATCCGCCGCGTCATGGCCGACCCCGGCGTGCAGGACCGCCTGGATCGCATCGGCCTGACTCCCGAGTACATGAGCGCCGCGCAGCTCACTGCCCGCGCACGCGCCTACGAGAGAACCTGGAGCCGGATCATCCGGGAAAGCGGCTTTCAGCCGCAATGATCGGGCGGCCTCGGCTGCCCAGATGGCTTTTTTCGCTTCTAAAACGATAGCGTGATGTCCTAGTGGAATGGGCGCAAGGGCCGCTTTCGGCCTCTCAAATTTGCTCCTGTTTCTGATGCTATTCAGCATCTCTCATGGTGTGCCCGCAAGGGGCGGGCGGCATGGCGGCGGAGCGAATCAGGGCCGGGCTGCGCTTTCGTCTCTTGCGGCCAGATGGCAAGCACGCGTGGGGGAACCCGGCCCTCGCGCGGCCATGACGCAGCGCAAAGGCCGGCTGCGCTTTCGGCCCGATCGCTTGCCATGAGCTGCGCGGCCTTGCGGCTGGCCGGGCTGCGGGGCGGGTTTATCCGTTCTTCTGGATGGGGATGTAGACCTGCCCGCCGCCGGCCTGGAACTGGCGCGATTTTTCCGCCATGCCCGCTTGCAGGGCGTCGGCTTCGCTCAGGCCCTTGGCGGCGGCGAAGTCGCGCACTTCCTGCGTGATCTTCATGGAGCAGAACTTGGGGCCGCACATGCTGCAAAAGTGGGCGCTTTTGCTGCTTTCGCGCGGCAGGGTTTCGTCGTGAAATTCGCGGGCGGTGTCGGGGTCCAGGCTCAGGTTGAACTGGTCGTACCAGCGGAATTCAAAGCGGGCCTGGCTGAGCGCGTCGTCGCGGGCGCGCGCGCCGGGGTGGCCCTTGGCCACGTCGGCGGCGTGCGCAGCGATCTTGTAGGCAATCATTCCCTGCTTGACGTCGTTGCGGTCGGGCAGGCCCAGGTGCTCCTTGGGGGTGACGTAGCAGAGCATGGCGGTGCCCATCCAGCCGATCATGGCCGCGCCAATGGCCGAGGCAATGTGGTCGTAGCCGGGCGAGACGTCGATGGTCAGCGGCCCCAGCGTGTAAAACGGCGCTTCGCCGCAGTGCTTGAGCTGCTCGTCCATGTTGGCCTGAATCAGGTGCATGGGCACGTGGCCGGGGCCTTCGATCATGGTTTGCACGTCGTGCTTCCAGGCGATTTGCGTGAGTTCGCCCAGCGTGCGCAGCTCGGCAAACTGGGCTTCGTCGTTGGCGTCGGCGCAGCTGCCGGGGCGCAGGCCGTCGCCCAGGCTGAAGGCCACGTCATACGCTTTCATGATGTCGCAGATGTCTTCAAAGTGCGTGTAGAGAAAGCTTTCCTTGTGGTGGGCGATGCACCACTTGGCCATGATGGAGCCGCCCCGGCTGACGATGCCGGTGCGCCGGGGCACCGTGAGGTGAATGAAGGGCAGGCGCACGCCCGCGTGGATGGTGAAGTAGTCCACGCCCTGCTCGGCTTGCTCGATGAGGGTGTCGCGAAAGATTTCCCAGGTGAGGTCTTCGGCGATGCCGCCCACTTTTTCCAGCGCCTGGTAAATGGGCACGGTGCCAATGGGCACGGGGCTGTTGCGGATGATCCAGTCGCGCGTGGTGTGGATGTTTTTGCCGGTGGACAAGTCCATCACGGTGTCGGCCCCCCAGCGGATGGACCAGACGAGTTTTTCCACTTCTTCCTCGATGCTGCTGGTGACGGCGCTGTTGCCAATGTTGGCGTTGATCTTCACAAGAAAGTTGCGCCCGATGACCATCGGCTCGATTTCGGGGTGGTTGATGTTGGCGGGGATGACGGCGCGCCCCCGCGCGACTTCATCGCGCACGAATTCGGGCGTGATGCGCTGCGCCATGCTCGCGCCCAGCGGGTTGCCGGCCAGGCGGCGCTCGCGGCTTTCGTCGTTCAGATAGGCGGCCATCCATTCGCGGCGGCCGTTTTCGCGCAAGGCGATGTATTCCATCTCGGGCGTGACGATGCCTTTGCGCGCGTAGTGCATCTGGGTGACGTTGCCGCCGCCCACGCCGCCCCTGGCGCGGCGCGGCTGGCGTTGCAGCCCGGCGGCTTCGCGCCGCAGTTGCTCGATGCGGGGCAGATCGCGCTTTTCGTGCTTGCCGCCGTCATCCAGGATGTGGGCGATGCGGCCCGCGTAGCGCTCGGTGTCGCCGCGCTCGGCTATCCAGCCTTCGCGCACGGTGGGCAGGCCCTGGCGCACATCAATCGGCGCATCCGGGTCGGTGTAAGGGCCGGAGGTGTCGTAGAGCGACACCACTTCGTCGTTGGTGAGCGTGACATCGCGCACGGGCACGCGCAAATCAGGCCGCGAGCCTTGGATGTAGCCCTTGCGCGAGGCGGGAAAAGGCTCGCGCGTGAGGGTAAGCAGCTGCTGGAATTTGTCGGGGGCATTCATCGGAGAGTCTCCTGCGAAAGGTGGCGAAAACTCCGGCGCCCGTCCGGTGCGCCAGACGGATGAAATGCCCTCTTCTCCTTACGCCGGTATGAGCCGGATCAAGTTGAACGGGTTTGGCGCTGCGCCATCTCAGCCGCGTGGCCTGTTGCAGACGCCGCGACACCCCGGAGTGGAAGCGGCCATGCTAACACCCGGCGAGCCTTTGGCAGGCCGCAGAAATTTTCCGCTGACCTTGCGCGCGCTGCGTTTTTTGCTATACAATGCGCAGCTTCATTCCCCGATAGCTCAGTCGGTAGAGCGCCGGACTGTTAATCCGTAGGTCCCTGGTTCGAGCCCAGGTCGGGGAGCCAAAAAAAACGGCAAACGCCTCAGTCGAAAGACTGGGGCGTTTTTCTTTGCCTGCGTCAGAAATGAACCCAGAGCCAATGCACGATGAGCACGGCTGCCAGCACGCCCGTGGCAATGAGCGCCTTTCGGCGGTAGTTGCGCACTTCGTCTTTCAGGTCGTCGGAAGGCTGCTCTTTTTCCAGCCGGCTGATGGCAAAGGCCCGTAGCAGGGCCAGGATGATGTAGAGCACTGCGCCAGCAGCCCAGAGCAGAGTGACATGATCGATGCGCATGGGTCATTGCCTTTCTTGATGTGAATTCAGTACGCATAAAGCCAAGGCGCATCCAGCAACCGCGCGCCCAGCAAGCGCATGGCGGCATTGCGCGCCAGGCGCACAAGGCCGCCGGCATGAAAGATCTCGCCATTGCGCGCGGCGCGGGCCTGCACCTGGGCGCAGCGCGCCCAGCGGGCTTGCGCGTAGCGCGCCAGCTGCTGCGGCGCTGTGCCGGCGTCAGCCTGCCGCAGGCAGCGGCCCAGCATGTCTGCGTCTTCCACCGCCATGCCCGCGCCTTGGGCCAGATAGGGGCGCATGGGGTGTGCGGCGTCGCCCAGCAAGGCCACGCGGCCGCGCGCCATTTCGCCTGCCGCACGCACCGGAGCGCGGTCGCACAAGGGCCACAAGCGCCAGACACAGGCATTGACTGTCGCCTGCGGGGCGGCGTGCAGCAGGTCGCGCAAGGGCGCGCACGCGCCGCCCATCCGCGCCATCAATTCATAGGCATTGGCCTGATGGTCCCAGCCGTGCAGGTTTTCAGGCGGTGCGCCTTCAGTCACCACGATCAGATTCAGCCACTCGCCGCGCCGCACGGGGTACTGCACGGCGTGCATGCGCGGCCCCAGCCAGACCGTGACGCACTGGCTGCGCAAGGCGGCGGGCAAATCTGCCTGCCGCAGCATGGCGCGCCAGGCCAGGTGGCCTGAAACACGGGGCGCGCCGTCTTTCAGCAGGCCCTGGCGCACCTCGCTCCACAGGCCGTCCGCGCCAATCAGCGCATCCGCCTGCCAGGTCTGGCTGGCCGAAAAAGCCTGCACGGCCGCCCCTTGGTCTTCATGGCGCGCAAGCGCCTGCCCGGCATGCACCTGCACCTGCGATTCAGCCTGCGCGGCCGCAGCCAGCGCCTGGTGCAGATCGGCGCGGTGAATGGTGGCGTAAGGCGCGCCATACAGCCGCTGCGCGCGCTCGCCCAGTTGCATGTATCCAAGCTCCGCGCCAGAAGCGGCGTCCCGCACCAGAAGCGCATCCGGGAAGGCCGCCACGGCCCGCAGGGCCTCCTGCAAGCCCCAGGCATGCAGCACCCGCGTGACGTTGGGGCCAATCTGCACGCCCGCGCCCACCTCGCTGAAGGCGCTGGCGCGCTCCAGCACCTGAACCTGCCAGCCCGCGCGCGCTGCCGCCAGCGCGGCGGCCATGCCGCCAATGCCGCCGCCTGCAATCAGAAGTTTCTTGCTCATCACTCGCCAGATTGTGACTTCTTTCCGCATAAAACCCCTCTCTGGCGGGGTTGGACGCAGCTGACTTGCCATAAGCTATCCGTATTCATACTTTCATCCGGCAACAATGCAACTGCCCAACCAGCACAGCACATTGCTCAGGCGCAGCACGCACGAGGCTGTGTTCCTGGCGTCGTCCATGATCGACCGCTGCGCCGAAGCTGCGCGTGTGACGCTGGAAGAAGCAGAAAACAAATCCACGATTCCCTTGCAACGCCAGCAGCTGGCCGACGCCATGGTGGCGCTGGCCCGCCATCGCGCCAAGATGCGCACGCGCTTTCCATCGTGCATTGAAACAGCCATCAATCACGCGCTGGAAGCCATCAAGGACACGGACCTCAACCCCGCTCCCCGTCCCTCCAATCTGGCTTCGCTCGAATCAGTCACGCTCATGGCCGAAGCAGAGGTTTCGCAGTTTGTGGAAACCTCCCGCTTGCAGCAAACCGTGCTGCCCGTGGTGGAAGAGCGGCTCACCCGGCTGGACACGCTGATGAGTTCCGCCCTGGGCCTGCCCGTGGTGCGCGCCGACCTCAACCCCATGCGGCCCGAAGTGCTGTGCGGCGCGCTCATGGAAGTGATTGAGGAGCTGGGCGAGCCGCCCGAAGCGCGCAACCTGATGCTGCGCCACCTCACCCGTCCGTTCGCCGACGAACTCAACCGCCTCTACGAAGTCATCATCAGGCTGCTGGAAGAAAAAGGCATCCAGGAAGCGCGCTACCGCCTGCGCCTGACCCCAGGCGCCATGCAAACGGCCAGCAACATCATGCCCTTGCAGGCCATGACCGGCCCGCTGGGCCAGGGCATGGCCAACCTCGCCGCAGGTGCTCCCATGCAAGGGCAGGCCCAGGCTTTCCAGATGCCCGCCATGGCCGATCTGGCCAGCGCCGAACCCGCCGTGCCCTACAGCATGGTGCACGACTTCCTCTACCAGCCCCAATGGGTGGCTCATCACGACGCGCCCCTGCCTCCCAGTTACTACGAAGCCGTGCGGCGCGAGATGCAGACCTGCGCCGCTGTGGCCGCCTCCACCCCCATGCCCAGCGACCGCGAGCTGTACGCCGCCCAGCAAGAGCGCCGCGCCCTGCCCGTGATGGAGCGCCCCCCGCAAGAGCTGGACGTGCAGGCCGTGCTCCCGCAAAAAGTGTGGGGCGAAGTCGCCTCGCCGCAGGCGCGCACGCAAACGCTGGTGCAGCTTAAATCGCAGGCCAAGAAAGTCAGCCAGGTCATCGGACTGGACGCCGTGCGCGCCCTCATCGACCAGGTGGCGGGCGATGTGCGCGTGCTGCCCCCCGTGCGCGAAGCCTTCGTGGCGCTGGAGCCTGCCCTGCTGCGCCTGGCCATGAGCGATCCGCGCTTCATGGGCGACGAAACCCATCCGGCGCGCCGCCTGGTGGAAAGCATCGCCCAGCGCAGCTTCAAATACAACGACGAATTCTCAAAGGAATTTGCCCAGTTCATCGAACCCGTGCGCCGCGTGGTGCGCGAGCTGGATGCGCAAAAAGACGCCACCGCGCACGACTTCGACAACCACCTGCAAGACCTGGAAAGCCGCTGGGAAGAAGAAGACCAGAGCGACAGCGCCAGCCACAAAAACGGCCTGCAATCCATTCACTTCGCGCATGACCGCCAGGCGCTGGCCGACAAAGTAGCCTGGGGCTTCAGCCTGCGTTCAGACGTAGAGGGCGCACCCAAAATCGTGCTCGACTTCCTCTACAACACCTGGGCGCTGGTCATCGCCCACGCGCAGCTCACCGACACGCGCGGCCAGCTCGATCCCGGCGGCTATCTGGCCGTCGTCACCGACTTGCTGTGGAGCGTGAACCACGAAGCGGCCATGCGCCAGCCCGCGCATCTGTTTGAAATCGTGCCGCACATCGTGCAAACCCTGCGGCGCGGACTGGAAATGCTGGGCCACGACCCCAAAGACTCCAACCGCTTTTTCGACGCCCTCATGCGCTACCACAAACCCGTGCTGCGCCTGCGGCGCGTGCGCTCGGCGCTGGACGCCGAAGCCTCCGGCGCGCCCACATCCAGCATGATGGACCTGAACGATGACCTGCCCGACGCGGCCGAAGCCGGCCAGGGCGGCTCCTCATTCGCCGAACTCAAGGCCGACACCTCCGAGCAGCCCTGGCTGGCCCAGCGCGAGCTGGCGGCAGCCGGCTTCATGCCCAGCAGCAGCCCTGAACTGGAACCGGCTGCAGCCGCCACGCCCGGCAAGGCCAGCGCGCCCAGTCCCGCGCGCGACCAGGCGGGCGCCGCCGCCACGGCGAACGCCGCCGCGCCGGGTGCTGATGACGACGAGCAGCAAGCCCGCCACCGCGCCGACCTGGCCCGCCTGCGCGAAGACACCTGGGTCGATCTGTTCTCGCACGGCGAGTGGCTGCGCGCCAAGCTCACCTGGACCAGCGGCAACGGCTCGCTGTTCATGTTCGTCAGCCACGGCGGCCAGCCCCACACCATGACGCGCCGCAGCTGCGAGAAACTGCTGCGCAACGGCCATCTGCGCCTGGTCGATTCCAGCGAAGTGGTCAACAAGGCGCTCAGCGAAATGAAAGACCGCAAAAAGCGCCGCCGCGCCACCGCCGCAGCCTGAAAAACGCCGCAGACACGCGGCGGCAAGGCGCTTTTCAAGCCCGCCCCGGTTCAATAAGGCCTGGTTTCGCTCCTCGTTCCATAGCATGATGTCCTAGTGGATACAGCGCAGAATGGAATTTTCCCCCCCTTGAATTCGCTCCTCTTTCTGAACCCAAGCGAGAAGCCATGCGGCGCAGGCGCGGCTTTTCCGGCAGACCGCTTTGCAAACGCCGCCAGGAAAACACGGCGGAGCAAACGCACAGTGGCCAAACCCGCCCGCCACTCTCTCCCAGAAACTGCGCGGGAGCGTCGTTTTCGCCTCCTCGAATTCGCTTCTGTTGCTGGTTCCATCGGGCGCGCGCCTGAAGGGCTTGGCGGGCAGCCTGCCAGCGCCTCACACCTTGCCGCGCGCCTGCCAGGCTTGCTGGTCCAGCTCGGCGGACAAATCGGCATAGATGCGGTAGCGGCTGGGGCTGATGGCCTGGCTTGCGCTGCCGTCATCCGCGCCCTCGTCATGCACGGCGGCGCGCACGCCGCAGCCGGGTTCGTGCAGGTGAGTGCAGTTGTAGAAGCGGCATGCGCCCAGGTGAGGGGCGAAGTCGGGCATGAGGCCGGCCAGCTGCGCGGGGGCGATGTGGCGCAGGCCGAATTCCTGAAAGCCCGGGGAGTCGATAAGCGCGCTGGTGCGGGCGGCGTCCAGCCAGTACCAGGTGGTGGTGGTGGTGGTGTGGCGGCCGCTGCCCAGCGCCTGCGAAATTTCGCCCGTGGCGGCGCGGGCATGGGGAATGAGGGCGTTGATGAGCGTGCTTTTGCCCGCGCCGGAAGGGCCTAGCACGAGGGTAACGCGGCCTGCCAGATGGGCGGCGGCCAGGGCTTGCGGCGTGAGGGCGTGCATGGCGGCCGCGCCGGGCGCAGCAGCTGGCGCGGCCGCCAGCGGCAGTACGGTGCAACCCATGCGGCGGTAGGAAGCCAGGCGCCGCCAGGCGTGGGAGAAGGCGGCGGCCAGATCAGCCTTGTTGAGTGCGATGAGAGGGGTGATGCCTGCGGCCTGGCAAGCGATAAGGGCGCGGGCGAGCTGGTGTTCGGAAAAAGCCGGCTCGGCGGCCAGCAGGATGAGAGCCTGGTCAATATTGGCGGCGAAGGACTTGGTGCGCATCTCGTCCTGCCGGTACAGCAGGTTGCGGCGCGGTTCGATGCGCTCGATGCAGCCTTCGTCTTGCGAGGCCTGCCACAGCACGCGGTCGCCCGCCACGGCCTGGCTTTTCTTGCCGCGCGGGTGGCAGATGACGCGCTGGCCGTCCGCCGTTTCCACGACGCAGTGGCGGCCGTGGCTGGCGATGACGAGGCCGCTTTGCAAGGCGGCGGGGCCGGCAGGCGGACTCTTGCGGGGCTTCATGAAACAAAATGCCCGCCGGGCAGGCGGGCGTCAGAGTGTTTTTTCGCAGCGGGTTTTATTACTTACGGCCCTTTTTCTTTTGCGCGGGGGCGCATTCCTTGAACAGGATTTCGTCTTGCGGCGAGGTAATCATGATGCCGTCCGTCTTTTTGTATTCCTTGATGGTCAGGGCGGGCGCCGTCAGACGCCAGCCTTTGGCGGAGACGAAAAACGAATCCACGTGGTCAGACTTGGCGTCGTCATAGGCCAGCGTTTGCCGCTGGCCTTTCACGGCAAATTCGGCCTTGACGGGGAAGCCCGTTTCATCATTGAACACGTAGGAAACGCTGATTTTCTTGCCGCCCTGGCAAACGTAAGGCACGGAGCCGGATTCAGCATGGGCGGATGCAGCCGCCGTCAGGGCGCAAATGGCCGCAAAAATGAATTTGCATGGTTTCATGGGTTGAACTCCTTGGACATGAATGAACAGAAAAAAGCGGAAAACCGCCGTTTTGAAAATCAGGCGGATGCTGCCGCCTGCGCCGCCCGCTCCATCAGGCGCTCCAGATGGCCGATGCGCTCGCTGGCGGGCGGGTGCGAATAGTAAAAGCGAACGTACAGCGCGTCTGGCGTGAGCGTGCTGGCATTGTCTTCATACAGCTTGACCAGTGCGCTGACGAGGCAGGCGGCGCTGCTGTGGGCGGCGGCGAAGGCATCGGCCTCGAACTCGTGCCTGCGCGAGAGGGCCGCCATGAGCGGCGCGGCAAACAGGCCGAAGACCGGCGCGGCCAGCATGAACAGCAGCAGCGCCAGCGCGTGATTGGGCACGCTGCCGCCCAGCGCGGGCGGCAGGTTGGGCGTGACGCCCAGGCCCGCGTAAAACCAGCCCTGCTGCATCAGCCAGCCCAGCAGCGCCAGCGCCGCCAGGCTCAGCGCCGCCACGCAGGCCATGCGCTTGGCGATGTGGCGGCGCTTGCAGTGGCCCAGCTCGTGGGCCAGCACGGCCTCCACTTCATCTGGCGTGAGCTGGCTCAGCAGCGTGTCAAAAAACACCACGCGCCGCGCCGCGCCAAAGCCCGTGAAGTAGGCGTTGCCGTGCGCGCTGCGGCGGCTGCCGTCCATCACGAACAGGCCGCTGGCGGCAAAACCGCAGCGCTGCATCAGGCCGGTGATGCGCGCCTTCAGCTCCTCATCGGCCAGCGGCTCGAAGCGGTTGAACAGCGGCGCGATCAGCGTGGGGTAAATCACCATCATCAGCAGGCTGAAGCCCAGCCACAGCGCCCACAGCCACAGCCACCACAGCGGCCCGGCCTGCGCCATCAGCCACAGCGCCAGCGCCGCCAGCGGCAGGCCCAGCGCCGCGCCCACCAGGGCCGATTTCACGTGATCGGCCAGCCACAGACGCAGCGTGCTTTTGTTGAAGCCAAAGCGCTGCTCAATCACGAAGGTCTGCCAAGCGTCAAACGGCACGTCCAGCAGGGCATTGATTGCCATGAACGCCGTCAGCAGCGCCAGCGGCTGCAAAAGCGGGCGCGGTCCCAGCCACTGAAGCAGTAGGGCGTTGAGCGCGTCCAGCCCGCCCAGCAGCGTCCAGCCCAGCAAAATGAGTGCGGCTGCGCCGCCTTCCAGCACGCCAAAACGCAGCTTGGCCGCCGTGTAATCCGCCGCCCGCCGGTGCGCCGCCAGCGTGATCTTCTGCGCAAAGCGCGGCGGCACCGCGCCGCGCCGCAGCGCCACCGCCCGCATCTGCCGCAGCGCCAGCCAAAAGCGCAGGGCCAAGTGCAGCAGCACGGCAGCGGCAAACACATAAGTCGCCGCCAGGGCGGGCGTGAGATCGGCAAACACGGCGTGGGAAAACTTGTAGCGCGAAAAGAAAAGCGGCGAGTGTAGGGCGCGCCGCCCGGCCTTGCTGCCCGGCCAGGCGGCCCCGCGGGCAAACGCCGCAGAAAGCGCCGCTACAGCTCGCTGGAGAAATTCGCTCGTCATCTTTCATCGCATTCAGCGCGTGAAAAGCGTCTGTCTTTCGCGTCAGTTTTCACCCGCCTTTCCGTGCGGAAAACCTTTGCGCGCACCAAGCGCCGAATGCGTGCCCGCGCTTATCCTTGGCGCATATGACCGAAACCCCTGCCGCCGAATCACCCGATGCCCCACGGCCCAGGCGCGGCACGCGCACCGGCTTTACCACGGGCGCGTGCGCCGCCGCCGCCGCGCGCGCCGCCGCGCTGGGGCTGGCCGCCGGCCAAGTGCCCGCCGAAGTGCAAAGCCTGCTGCCAAACGGCAGCCGCGTGCGCTTTGCCGTGCGCGACGGGCGCTGCGATGCAAAGGCGCAGACGGCGCATGCCGCCATCACCAAGTTCGCAGGCGACGACCCCGACTGCACCGACGGCGCCCTCATCACCGCCGACGTGCGCGTGCTTCCCGGCCAGGCCGGCGCCATCACTTACCGTGCGGGCGCGGGCGTGGGCACCGTCACCATGCCCGGGCTGGGGCTGGAAGTGGGCGGCCCGGCCATCAACCCCGTGCCGCGCGCCAACATTGCCGACAACCTGCGCGAAGCGGCCCCCGCCCTGCTGGCCGAGCATGGGCTGGAAGTGACCATCAGCGTGCCCGATGGCGAAAAAATGGCGCGCAAGACCACCAACGCGCGGCTGGGCATTCTGGGCGGCATCAGCATCCTGGGCACATCCGGCATCGTCAAGCCCTTTTCCACCTCCGCCTGGCGCGCCAGCGTCGTGCAGGGCGTGCAGGTCGCGGCCACGCTGGGGCACAGCCTGGCCGTTCTCACCACCGGCGGGCGCACCGAAACATTCGCCATGCGCATCTTGCAAGCCGAGCGCCCCGGCCTGCCCGCCGCCTGCTTCATCCAGATGGGCGACTTTCTGCGCTACGCGCTGGATGAATGCGTGGCCCAGGGCATCCGGCAAGTTGTGCTGGCCGTCATGGTGGGCAAGCTCACCAAGATCGCGCAAGGCGAAACCATCACCCATGCCAACCGCAACATCGTGGACACCGCATTGGTTGCCCGCGTCGCCCGGCAGATTGGCGCCAGCCCGGCCGATTGCGAGGCCATCGCCGCCGCCAAGACCGCCCGCTTCGGCGCTGATCTGCTCACTGAACGCGGCCTGGGCGCCGCCTTCCACATGGCGCTGGCGCAAGAAGCCATCCGCACCCTCACCGCCCCCGCACGCTATGGCCGCGCCTTCCAATTGCGGGTGCTGGTCTCCGACCCTGAAGGCCGCCTGGTGGCCGACGCGCTCTCCGCCCCCGCCGATGACCGCCCCCTGCCCGCCACGGCAGGCCGCACCGGCATCGGCCATACCCACAGCGCAGATTTCGACACGGAGTAGGAAGCGCAAGCGCAGCCCGCCCAAGCCTTCCCAAGCCTCTCTTCAGGAAAACAGTTTCCAGCCCGGTTTCGGGCATCAGGGGCAAAACCGACCGCAAGGCGAGAAGGCTGCCGCTGAAAAGCGGTAAGGGAGCCAACTCCCGCCGATACGGATGTATTAAAAACAGAAGCAAATCCAAGGGGGCAAAAGTGCCGTCTTGCGCAGTCTGTACTAGGACATATTGCTATAAATAGAGGAGCAAAATGACTGCCTGTCCATTCTTCACCTGCGGGCAGGTTGTGAACAGGCTTTCAGATGATTTTGGAAAAGCGCGCGCGCGTGCGGTCGGCTTGCAGGTATTTGTCGAACACCATCGCCACGCCGCGCACGAAGAACCAGCCCAGGGGCGTGACCTGGATGCTGCTGTCGCTGATGCTCACCAGCCCCTGCTGCTGCATCTCGCGCATCTGCTCCATTTCGGCGGCGAAATACTGGCGGAAGTCGATGAGGTGGGCCAGTTCGATGGATTCAAACAGCACTTCGCCCTGGCACATGAGGGCCATGATGACGGAGCGGCGCAGGATGTCGTCGCGCGAAAGGGCCAGGCCGCGCGCCACGGGCAGGCGGCCCTGGTCGATGAGGTACTGGTATTCGTCCAGCGTTTTCACGTTCTGGCTGTAGGTGGCGCCCACCTTGCCTATGGCCGAGACGCCCAGGCCCACGAGATCGCAGTCTGGCTGCGTGCTGTAGCCCTGAAAGTTGCGGTGCAGGCGGCCTTGCCGCTTGGCGATGGCCAGCGCGTCTTCCGGCAGCGCGAAGTGGTCCATGCCGATATAGACGTAGCCGGCCTGCATGAAGGTTTTGAGCGCGCTGGCGAGCATGGACACCTTGGCATCGGGCAGCGGCAGGTCAATCATGATGATGCGCCGCTGGGGCTTGAAGCGCTCGGGCAGGTGCGCGTAGGCATACAGCGCGATGCGGTCGGGCCGCAGCTCGCACACCTGCTCCAGCGTGCGGGCAAAAGACTGCGGGTTCTGTTTGGGCAGGCCGTAAATCAGATCGACGTTCACCGAATCAAAGCCAATGCGCCGGGCGCTGGCAACCAGCGCAAACACTTGCTCGGCAGGTTGCACGCGGTGCACGGCTTTTTGCACGTCGGGGTCAAAGTCCTGCACGCCGAAGGAAAGGCGGTTGAAGCCCAGCTGGCGCAGCGACTCCAGCCGTTCGGCGGTGACGGTGCGCGGATCGACCTCGATGGAGTATTCCCCGCCATCCTGGAAAGTGAAATGGCTGCGCAGCAAGTCCATCAGCCAGGCCAGCTCTTCGTTGCTCAAAAAAGTGGGCGTGCCGCCGCCCAGGTGCAGCTGGCTGACGGCCGCGCCCCGGCCCATGTGCTGCACATGCAGCTCCACTTCGCGGCGCAGCAGGGCCAGATACGGCGCGGCGCGCTCGTGGTGCTTGGTAATGATCTTGTTGCACGCGCAGTAGTAGCACAGCGATTCGCAAAAAGGCAGATGCACGTAGATGGACAGCGGCCGCGCCAACGCCGCAGCCGCCGGCCCCTGGCGGCGCTGCTCAAGCGCGCGCACGTAGTCATCCATGCCGAACGCCTCCACAAAACGGTCTGCCGTGGGATAGGAGGTATAGCGCGGGCCGGAGACGTCAAAGCGCCTGATCAGCTCCGGAGTGATGGCTTGCATCGCGGAAAATCCTTTTTTTCTTGCCTGAACGCCGTGCAAAACGGCAAGCGGCTACTGTGCCTTGATGCTGTTTTCCGCGCCTTGACTGCGGTCAATCCGCTCCAGCGCCGTACCGCTTTTGGCAAAAGGGTGAAAAAAGGTGCGAAAAGAGTGAAAAAAGCCCGCCATAAAATCGCGCGCTTTCAGGATTTGACCGCCGCGTGGCGGTTTGCTGTTGTCCCACATGCCGCCGCCCCCTTACAAAGTCGCCTGCTCCAACTGCAATTTGCGCGAACTGTGTTTGCCCAGCGGCTTGTCAGAGGCTGAAGCGCGCAAGCTCGACGAGCTGGTGGCCACGCGCCGCAAGGTCAAGCGCGGCGCGGCGCTGTTCAACAACGGCGCGCCCTTCACGGCGCTCTACGCCATACGCACCGGCTTCTTCAAAACCTGCATCCTCACTGAAGACGGGCGCAACCAGGTCACTGGCTTTCAGATGGCGGGCGAAATCATCGGGCTGGACGGTATCGTGGGCGACCGCCACACCTGCGACGCCATTGCGCTGGAAGACGCCGAGGTCTGCGTCATGCCCTTTGACCGCATTGAGGCGCTCTCGCGCGAAGTGCCAGCCTTGCAATCGCACGTGCACAAAATCCTCAGCCGCGAAATCGTGCGCGAACACGGCGTGATGCTGCTGCTGGGCAGCATGCGCGCCGAAGAGCGCCTGGCCACCTTCCTGCTCAACCTGGTGCAGCGCCTGCACGCGCGGGGCTTTTCGCAAAGCGAGCTGGTGCTGCGCATGACGCGTGAGGAAATCGGCAGCTACCTGGGCCTGAAGCTGGAAACCGTCAGCCGCACTTTCTCGCGCTTCGTGGAAGAGGGGCTGGTGCAAGTCAAGCAGCGCCACGTGCGCATCCTCAACACGGCGGGTCTGCGCAGCATCGTCAATGCATCAGCCTGCCGGTGAGGCAGGCTGCGGCCGCCCTGAGAAAAGAGTGAATCCGGATGGCTTGGCAAGGCATGCCCCGTTCGATAGTCACTGAAAGTGGCTATCAGAAAAAAAGATAAATGAGTGATTAGCCATCACGGCCGAAAAGTGCAGGCCCATGCGGTCGCCTACAGCGGCTGGGTGCCGCCTGCATAGCTGATGGCAAAGCCGCGCTTGCGGTAGAAGGCGGCGTAGGTATAGATCTCGCAGGACTCGGGCCCCGTCTTGCGGTAGTAAAGAGGCCAGCGGATTTTTCCTTCGATGCGGTATGTTTTCCCTGCGTACACGCTGCCGTCACTGATGTTGGGGATGGATTCAGGAAAGGGGCCTGTGCGCGCCCACAGCATTTCGGTAAGAGGCACGAATTGCGCGTCTATTTCCCGCTGCGAGAGATGGATGAAATGCCGGGCGCACAACACCAGTGCCACGCTGATCCAGCACACGGCAGCAATCTCCGTCAGCCGCCGCTCGCGTATCGGGATGTAAACGCCTGCGAAAATGGCCCCTAACGACAGCCATCCCGTCACGACCAGCCAGGTGGCCACCAGCGGTCCGTCCGCCACCCATTCCGTATCCGTGTAGCGGGGAATCCAGGCCCAGCCTATGAACGCGACAGCCAGTCCCAGTGTTTTCAGGAATTTGCGCCATGACATACCGTGCAGACCCTCGTGCGAAACATGATTTGAAGAGTAACCCGAGTCGCAGCTCAAAACGCGCTTCCAGCCTCAGCGACGATGAAAAAACACCGCCTGTGCTGGCTTTGCTGCTGACGGGCGGCATTCTGATTTTGATGGCCATTGGCTATTCCTTCTGGATTCAACAGAAGGCAGAGATGGCAGAAGGCCCGGAAATATTCCAGAACACGCCGCATGACGATGAGTTTTTCAAGAAACTGGAATTCAAGGATCTTGGGGAACGTGTCGTTTTCACTTCGCCCAGCTTCCCGGAGGGCATATCGATTGACCGCGTGGAGCTTGCCTTTGCGGATGAAGCCAGTTTTTACGGAATGCCGGCGGTGGACGTGAAAAAACGGACAGGTTCTTTTCCCGGCCTCAGGCTGTCATGGCCAGCCGAGCAGGATTTTCCGGGTGAGCGTGTGGAAAACACCTGCGGTTTGCAACATGGCAGCTCCCTCGTGGAGGTTTTGCAACCCGTTTGTTTGCACGCGGACTACTCAGTTTACGAAGGCAACAGCGATGACGCAGTCGTGGAAGCCATCTACACGGGCGGCCGCACGACGCTAGGCATACGCAAAGACAGGGACGAGCAAGGCGAAGCCTACCGCGTGGCCAGTCATTTTTATCAATGGGGCCGTTTCGTTACTGCTGAAATCAGGGGGCAGCGGCAGTGGCTGGGCTGGATTTGCAATCCGAATATCCTGAAGAAACTGAACCGGGAACACGGCATCCCTGATGATGGAGAAGGCGTGGCAATCTTGGATGCAGGCAATGCGCATTGCATGTCGCCGCCAGGCTTTTGGCAAAACCTTTTTTCCGACCGGAACCATACGCAATACCATGACGTGGTATTCCATTGCAGGGATTCCATGAGAAACCGCTCATATTTAAACTGCATGGCCAGCTTTCTGTTCGGCGGCGAAGTGCTGACAGTTTATTTCCCTTCTGAATATCGCGGCGGCCGGATTCAGATAGGCGGTCGTTCCAATGCTGCAGTCTATTACCGTCCGCGTATTGTGGAATCGGCATGGAAACGCTTGCAGCAAATGCAGCAGGAAGGCGCTTCTTCTGAACTGGCGGCGCAGGGCACGCAACGGCGTTTGCAATGGAGCCAGCGCCACTGCCAGCTCATGATGGAGAGCGTTGGGGCATTGCCACGCCAGCAATATCAACCCATTGAAAACGTGGAGTCCCGCTGCCAGCGCACCCGCCAGCGCCTGATAGCCGCCTGGTACAACGCAGCGGGCAACCAGGCCGCGCGCGAGCATTACAAAAGCCAGGTGCAGGAGCTGGATTCGCAATTGGCGGTGCTGATACAGGCTTCAGAACATTGAGAGAGACCGTTGCGGCTTCATCCGCCAACAGGCGGAGCCAGACGGCGGGCGTCTTATTTGTCTGGGCGAGATTCATTTAGGCATTGCACAAGGCCTGCCCGATCAAGCTCAACAAGCTGCTGAGCGACAACGACAAACAGTTCACCGACCGGCTGTGCCAAGCGCTGGGCATGGCGCATCTGCTCATCAAAGGTCAGTGTTCAAGAGCGAAACGCCGATGCAGGCCATGAAACACTGGCTTCAGACGCATCCGCATCTGTTCCACAGGCGGCCTACGATCGTCCAAGGTGCGTCAGGTAGGCGCTCACAGTGCGGATCCGATGCGCGCTGCCAGGATGCTGCTTCCTGCCCAGATAAATCAAAAACAGGAGCAAATTCAAGGGGCTCAAATACCGCTTTGCGCTGGTTCCACTAGGACATGATGCTATTGATAAAGGAGCTAAAAGCGCAGCCTGCACCGCGCTTGTTTCGCCTTTGCGGCGCCAGATTGCGGGCGAGCTTTCAGCGCCCGGCGCTGCACCCGGCCACCGGGGCTTCGCGGTCGGGCAACAGGCCGCCTTCGGTGAAGAAGCGCCACTGGCCGTCGCGCAGCACGCGCCATGCGCCGCAGCCTTGGTCTTCAAAGCCGTCAAAGCCAACGGCGTCGGGCATGGGCGTGCCGCTGTCGTCGTAGGCCATGTAGCGGGGGCTGTTGGCCGCTTCGCCTTTGCCGCTGGCGTCCAGCCGCAGCATGAAGTGGTTGGCGTTTTGCGCCACGAGCGCGCCTGGCAGCGGCTCGCCCAGCGGCGTGAGGCCATTCTGCGGCGTGTAGCTATAGCGCAGCGTGCGGCCTGCGGCATCGGTAAAGCGCAGGGGCTGGCCTTCGCGCAGGGCAGGGCAGGGCTTGTCTGCCGCAGCGGGCACGCCGCCCGCCAGCAGGGGTTGCAGCGTGGGCGAGAGGTAGTGGCACGTGCCGCCCGTGTGGTCTTGCAAGGCCAGGTAGCGGCGCTGGCCGTCTTGCGTGCGGGCGTCATGCACATCTTGCGCGGCGGGCAGGGTGGTGATGGGACGGCCATCGGGCAGGAAAAACTCGATGAGGCCGCTTTCTTCGCTACTTTTCTCGCCGCTTTCTTCCTCACCGCTTCCGGCGGGGCGCTGGGCCAGCAGCAGCCAGATTTTTTGCGGCTGCCCGCTTTCAGGCAGCGCTCCCACGGCGGCGTAGCGCATGGGTACGGTTTCGCGCAGGGTTGCCAGCGCCAACAGGCCCGCCGCGCCTTGCTCGTTGGCCACCGGTTGCAGGCCAGACGCCGCAGGCACGGGGTGGCTGCGAGCCAGGCCGTTTTCATCCGGCGTGGCCAGCCAGGCGCTGCGGGCCACCACGCGGCCTTGCTGCACGCGCATGAAAACCGTGCCCCGCCGGGCGTCACCCAGCGCCAGCGTGAGCGCGGCGGGCGGCTGCCCTTGCCCGGCATAGCGGCCGTTTTGCCAGGCGCTGGCGGGCAAGGCCGGCAGTGCAATGCGCAGCGGCTGGCTGTAAGACTCGCCCAGCAAATCCTGCCCGTGCGGACTGAACAGGCGGCGCTGGCCGTCCCGCACGGCCTCAAAACCCATTGCCGCGCCGCCCAGCGGCACAGGCGCGATGCTGTCAAACACCCCCGCGCGCGGCGCGGCGCGCAGCACGTAGCGCAGGCAGCCCTGAGCCGTTGGTTCAGCCCGCACGCGGCGGTACCAGCTCAGATCGGCGGCGCTGCCGTTGTGCGAGCGCAGTTCCTTGCCCGTGTAGGCATCGGCCGCGCAGGGTGCAAGCTCCTGCGCGGGCGCTTGCGCCTGGGCCTGAGCGGCGCAAAGCAGGGGGGCCAGTAGCAATAGGGAGCGAAGAGAAATGGGCATGACGCAAAAAGAGCGCTGAACGACGCGAACGAGCATACCCGCATCAAGATAAGCGCCAAAGCCGTGCAAACCACAGTCAAAAAGCCATGAATCGCGAAAAACGCAATTGACACGAGCGTCTGTGCTTATTGCCGCACTTTTTGTTTTGGAAAAACGGGAATGGATCCGCGCCCAGAATCAAAAAAGTGGATTGCCGTGCGGCCAGAAATTTTGAAAACAATTTCTCCGCGCAAATTTCTCCGTACGAAACAAATGGCATCACCCGCGCCGCAGTGCGGCACCAGTTCTCGCAGGCAAAGACATGCGGAACTCAAGCGGCGGCCCACGCTTGCCGTCTGTCTCTGCTTTCGTTTTCTCGTATCAGAACGAGAGCGAATTTGAAGGGCAGAAATGCCTTCTTGCGCTGATTGCTCCTGGATATCCAGCTATGGCTTTGTGTGCAGTAAGGCCTGAAGCATTTGTTCTTTGAGTGCGCTTTCTGGTTCTGTTTCGATAGCCGCAACGGCTATCCAGTGATCTCTGTTTTCTCCTAATTTTGTAGCAAGGCAGCCAGCTAGGGCGGGGCTTAGGCGGCCTTTTTTCTTCGCTTGTGAAAACGTGCTTTTGTCGATAGCTAGTTCTTTGCACCAGGCTGAAGCGCGTTTCTTCGCAAGTGCTTTTTCCATTAGCTGAAGCGTTTGACTCATGGTGTAGCTCCTTTGTCAAGGGGTGAGTGTAGATGCTCTATCAACTATTTTTGTTGACACACTATCAATTCAGGCTTAATGTTGATGCTCTATCAACAAGGAGCCTGCAATGCCCCCTTCCCCATCTCTTCAATCGTTGCTGCTACAGATAAGGGAGCACGGTTGTCGCGTGTTCATTGGCGGCCACGCTATCCATGTGCCTGCTGGCCTGCACGCTAATCTGATAGCAGGCGTGCTATCTGACTGGCTGCGTGGCAAGGAGATCGGCAAATGACCTACTCGCCGCGTCTCTCTTTTGCTTTGCGCTCCCTGCGCTCTCGCTGCAACTTTTCTCTGATCTCTTCTCTGGCGCGCATATCAGCCTCAATGCGTTTGCGCCTGCGCTTGTCAGCAAGCCGCCGTTCCAGTCTGGCGACTTTGATCTTGATGAACGCGATCAAAGCGGCAAAAGCAATGATGAATATGCCGAATTTCCAAACCATGGAAAGCGCGGCGTCCAAAAGTTCATTCATAAACACTCCCAGCGAAAAAAAAAAAGAAATTATGCGGCTTTAAGGCCAAGGAGGCCCGCAAATGAGCATTGTTGATTTCTGCGTTGGTTTTATTTTGGCTGTGTACTTCACGCTGATTTTTGCTTATTTTTTGTCCATTATTTTGAATGCGTTGCCCCCCGCCCAAACACCCCAGCAACAGTCCTGCTTGAAGTCGCATTGCAGGCCACGCAAGCAGGCCGGGCGTGGGGGCGACACCCAATAAGTGAGGTGGCGGAATATGTACACATATAACGAACACCTCCAAAGATGTGCTGAATATGCGCGGCAAGGCATATCAGACAAAGCAACATACGTTCAATTACGTATTCTAAAGGGGCAAACAACCGCATGCGCCCGAATTATGGGGCTTTGGGTTACACCTGAAGGATCTCACCTGTGGCGTCTGGCCCTGCAATGGCCCTTCAGCGGCCTTAAATACGTCGCCTTTGAACGCGTGAGACTGTGCAGCGGGGTGGGTAGCGGCTGTACCTGCCAAACGCAGCGCGGGGCCGATACGGGGCGCGGAGGGGTCCCCGCTTGCGGGGCGGTGCCGCGCCTCGTTGAGGCCCCGCGCGAAGCCTTTGAACGGCTTCATTTCGAGCTGCTCAAAAAACAGGCAGCGGGGCGTGACGTGATGGTTACACGTCACTTTAGTCCGGAAAACCGGAAAAACTGCCTAAAAAACGTGCAGCCATGACCCCCGTTTTCCGCTTGCATCGTGGTGGCAAAGACTGGCATGTCTGCCCTGCCAGCCAGGTGCAATCCGTCGGCTTCTGCGACTGGATCAGCATCTACCAGCAACACGCCTGCGATCTGCCTCGTTTGTGTGATGGTGCGTTTATCAGCATCGATAAGGATGGAAACACCGTTAATACCACGCTAAAGAAACTGAAAGTGGAAGGCAGCCACGAAACCCGCGTTTTTATTCGTTGTGATGGTGGAACAGTTTATTTTGAAGGCAACGTTAGCCGGTTTGGCAGGCCCGATAATGTTTTTGGATATTCATTCATTGACTGCATCCAAAAAATCAACAATCTGATTGTTCAGCATGGATTACCTGCATTCACGGAGGGTAATCGCTTTATCACAAACTGGCGCGGCAATCCGCGTAGTGAATGGACTGGTGCAATCATTACCCGCGTTGATTTGACGGAAAACTTTTCGACCGGTTCACGTGATGAAGCCATAGCTTTTATGCGCTGGCTTCAGGGCCAGCAAGTTAGCC
This sequence comes from Ottowia sp. oral taxon 894, assembly GCF_001262075.1. GTDB lineage: Bacteria > Pseudomonadota > Gammaproteobacteria > Burkholderiales > Burkholderiaceae_C > Ottowia > Ottowia massiliensis. Next base: position 2,552,156 of record NZ_CP012073.1, read on the forward strand.
GCTTGAAAACGGGCACATATGGCGATTGTGAAACGGTTGATTTTGGCCGGGGTTCAAGGCGTGTTTATAGCAAAGCCTATTTGAAATCAGCGGAAATTCGCCGTCACTCAAAAGGAAATACCTATCTTGAAAAGTTAGCTGATTGGTGTGACGAAGTGGGATTAATCAGATTTGAGACCACCTATAAAACCACGAAGCTGCATGATATGGGTTGTCACTTTTTGGGCGGGTTTGACATGAAGCAATTGGAAATGGATTTCAAAGAGCGCAAGGAAGTATTGACTCGCAATTCGGCTGAAATGGATGATTTTTCGCAACTGCCAAAAAGCATTCTGGCGACTTATCGAATGTGGCAGGCGGGTGACGACATAACGGCCAAATTGAAAAGGTCGCAATTCTATGTTCATAGGAAGGCGTTGTTGCCTTATGGCGTCGATATATCTGTTAAAAGCAACATCATAAAGTTTCAACCGCGAACAAGGGTAATCAAGCTCGGCCCTGTTCAGAAACCGGAATGGTACGAGCTGCCCGAAATTGAAAGGAAATTGTATGGAACTGGTAGTTGAAATCGTCGGCATGAAGGCATTTAAGGGCACGATTGACGGCAAAGTCATTGATTCGGCGAGTCTGTTCGGCGTAGTGCGTCTGGATAGTCGTTTCAATCGAAGGGATGAATCAGGAACTAACTGGAAAACAGGCTTTGCGCTCGAAGAGTGGAAGCTGCCCGGCAGTGAAATGGCTATGCGCATGATGCATCTGAATCCGTCCATCAAGAATCCGATTTCCGTCAAGCTTGAAATCGAGCGTGTTTCAAACGGCAAGGAATCAACAGAAGTCATTATTGATGCTGTTCCACTTAATAAATCTATTGTCGATCAGGAAACCGGCGAAATCAAATCACCGCAAGCGCAGCATCAAAAGAAAGCGGCCTGATGAAAGTATTGGTTCTGGCGTCTTTGCTTTCAATTTTGGCGGGTTGTGCTGCTTACGATCCGCCGCATCAATTCAATGATATTTGGCACTCTGAAGATCATTATCCAGAGCATTGGAGAAATAGAAGATGAGCCACTATATTGATTGGCAGGATAACAATACTGAAGGTATATGTCCTGATTGCGGTGAAAAGGTTGGCGCTGGTGAATGGGTAAGCGTTACCGTTGGTGGAATCGAATATCCTTTAACTTGCCCTCATTGTCATAACGGTTTGATTGAAAGCAATAGTGATGATGAGGAAGTGCAGGAGTGCTCTTTTTGTGAGCAGGAGTTTTATAAACGCGCGTTGCAGGAACATAAAGGTGGTTATGCATGTCGTGATTGCCGGGAGAATATGATCATATGTGATAACTGCGGCTATTTTAGTGATATGGAGTCTGAGTTTTATGAAGTAGATGAAGGCTCTTTATGCATTTCGTGTTATTACAGCATGTATGGCGATGGTGAATGATATGACTCTGCAAGACCTGCAACAAATCGGTATTACGCCGGAAAGCATTGCTCATGCAATCGGCTTTGGTTTTGCAGTGGTAGCCAGTTTTGCTATTGCGGGCTGGGCTGTTGGCGTAGTCATTAGCATCATTCGCAAGATTTGAGATTGCAGCTTGAAGATTGCTGGGGTTCTTTTTGGTGCAATTTCGCACTGCATTCCTTGAAAGGGAAAATATGAAAACAGTTAAGTTTCTGCAAAAAAACTGGCAAAAAGCCACGGTAGCGACCGGTCTTGTGCTGGCTTCTGGTTATGCAAATGCTGCTGATCCGATTTCAACGCTTTTGGATGGCATTGATATTAGTTCAGCGGGCGCAAAGATTGCTGCCTTTGGTATTGCTGTAGTTGGTATTGCGCTTGGTATTCACGGTATTACCGTTGCCAAACGCGTGATCAATAAAATGTAATCATGCTAACGATAGCCCTGGTTGTTCTGATTCATGTGGTTTTTGCCCTGATTGGAGCGATCGGGGCTATTTGCTTTTTCTGGTTCATCAAATGAAAAAGTTACTTGCATTATTAATGTTGCTTGTGCATGTAACTGCATTTGCAGATTTTACACCTCTGCCTATTTTTGAGGGTGAAGTGGGTCGGGGCATTGGCGCTAATAAAAAGTCGTATTTTGACAATATGGGTGCTTGTAAAGCTTGGGTTTCCGGTTTGGTTTCGGAGCCTTCGTATTGGGATGATTGCTCTGCTACTTATAGCGGGACTGGACTTTGTGAAAATTATCGAGCAAAGGAAGATGATTTTACGGTTGGTTCTTGTTCAGAGGAATCATTTTGTCCTGATAATTCAACGACTCATAGGCGAAGAAATGAAAAGGACAAGATAATAACTACTTGCACTTGCCTTGGTGGTTATGTTGAAAAAGATCATGCTTGCGTGAAGCCTAAGACTTGTGAGGCGGGAAAAGAAATTCATCGTGATTTTCCGGTGAAAGGCCCGTCACAATTATGTGATGGCGGTTGCATGTATAAACTTGAGGCGTCGGTTGATACAGGGGAATATGGCTGGGGTGGTGATTATGTAGGAACTGGTGCGGAATGTAGTGAAAAGCCAGATAAGCCGGATAAACCGGATGAGCCTAAGCCTGATCCGAATCCCGGCGACGGTGGTGGCTCCGGAGGCGGTGGTGGCTCCGGAGGCGGTGGTGGCCCTGGCGGTGGTGGCTCTGGCGATGGTGGTGGCTCTGGCGGCGGTGGCTCTGGCGGCGGTGGTGGCTCCGGTGGTGGCGGCTCTGGCGATGGCGGCGGCTCTGGTGATGGCGGCGGCTCTGGCGATGGCGGTGGCTCTGGCGATGGCGGCGGCTCTGGCGATGGCCACGGCTCTGGCGATGGCCACGGCTCTGGCGATGGCCACGGCTCTGGCGATGGCCACGGCTCTGGCGATGGCAAGCCAGGTGGCAAACCTGGGGGAAAACCGGGCGGTAAGCCTGATGGCAGCGGCGAATGTGAAGGAAATGACTGCGCAGATAACAACGCTGGCCCTGGCCTTCCCGGCACGCCTGATCTTTATAAAAAGCAATATAAAGATGGCATTAAAGGTGTTTGGAATGAAAGAAGCGCCGAAATGAAAAAAACACCTTTGGGCGGTTTGGCAGGTCGCTTGCTTCCCAAAGTTAATAGTGGTACTTGTCCTAAATGGATGGTTGATTTGAATTTTGGCGGTAGGTGGAATTATGGGGCGGGTGATGTGTCTCCGCCCTGCTGGATTTGGCCTGTTCTTCGTGCAATGGTTATTTGTTGCGCCTTGATATTTGCAAGTCGATTGATATTTGGCGGAGCATAAACTATTTTGTTTGCTGGAGCTGGAGATGCTTAATTGGTTGAAGCAACGCATAGTTGATGTAATAAAGTGGTTTGCCGATATATTTATCGTCATATTTAAAGCGCTCTGGGATTTGGTAACAGACTTGTTTTCATGGGTATTTGATCAGTTGATGGGCCTTGTTGTTTCGGCTCTTTCCGCAATCGATCTTGGTGGTCTGAATAACTATAATCCTCAAACGGGTTTTACTTCGGAAATGTTAAACATAATGGGGCTTTTGGGTGTAGGTGAGGCATCGGCGATTATCGTGACTGCGATTGGGATCAGGTTGATTTTGCAGCTGATTCCTTTTACACGCTTGGGAAGCTAAATGATCAATTTGTTGCTGGGGGCTCCGGGTGGCGGTAAAAGTTATGAAGCCGTCGCCTATCATGTTTTGCCTGCTGTTCAGTCCGGTAGAAAGGTGATTACTAATCTGCCGCTTTATGTTGATGTTTTTGCGGCTATTGTGCCTGGCTGTGAGAATCTGATTGAGATAAGGACTGAAACCAAGGGTATAAAGCCTGAACCTCAAATAAAGAACGTTTTTGGCAGAGAAGTTGATGTTAGCGGTGCATCAACCTGGTCGAATAGGCCGTTCGCACATGTTGAGGATTATCAAGATGAATGGCGCGATGAGAACGGAAGGGGGCCGCTTTATGTCATAGATGAATGCCATTTCTGTTTGCCGCTTGGCAAAACAGATACGGCGGTAGAAGAGTGGTATAGCATGCATCGTCACTACAATGTCGATGTTCTGCTTATCACGCAAAGCTACGGCAAATGCAGCAGGGCCATTATCGATCTTGTCCAAGTCTGCTATAAGGTAAGAAAAGCCATTGCTTTTGGCAAAAGCGATGGATATTTTAGAAAAGTGCTTGATGGCCCGCGCGGTGGTGAAATCAGCGTTCAGCAACGCAAATATGATAGTAAGTTTTTCAAGCTTTATCGAAGTCATACGCACGGAATCGCTCTCGATGAAAAGGATCCGGATGATGTATCTCCGCTCATCGTCAAATATCGGAGATTCACTAGATTCGTCTGGCTTCTTTCATTTTTTGCCTTGATCTATGCATTCTGGCCTTCTGATGGCAAAAAGCCCGAAAACACGCAGAAGCCGAAAAAGGCATCTGAAAGCGTATCCATGATAAGCGATGATTTATCGGATGAAATGACCTATAGGAACGATCGAAAGCCGGATAATGAATCAGCGAAATCAGTTGAGCAAGAAGATGAAAATAAGGAGCTGGAAATAGAACAGTTAAAGGGTAAGCGCATGCATGTTACTGGCTCAATGGAAATGGGGAGCAAAAGACTCATTACGTTTACCGTCTCGGATTCGAGTTCTAGGATATTTGATTTGACAAGCGATGATTTGGAAGCAATGGGCTATAAAGTGCGCATGCTTTCGTCTTGCATCGTCATGCTTGAAATGAATGGCCGATCAACGCCCATAGTTTGCGATGCGCCTTATATGCAGCCAGGCACACAGGATAAGCCCGTTGTTTACGATTCATTCAATGGCCGGTGGAGCAACGAGCGACAACAATAAAAAAACCGCCCGAAGGCGGTTTTTTTATTGGGCGTCGGTGTTATGGCCAGAGCTTGATCAAGATTGCCAGTGCGCCTAGCCCGCTAAATAGTGCCGTCAAAGTCCAGCGTTGCATGTCGGCCATTGCTCGAAGCAAACGTGCTTCGAGTTCTGCGCCGTCTTGCTTTGTGAATAGCTGGTCTTTGTGCAGCGAGTAGCGGCGATCAATGGCCGAATTGATGGATTCGGCAACGGCTTTGGCTTTATCTGCTGGCACGTTGACGGCGGTTAGTGCTTCAAAGATTTCCAGTTCCATAGGGAGCGTCCTTTCAATAGTTGGCGGAGATTTTGCCCGTTCTCCGGTTGGTGATGGCGCCGGGGCGCAGCCCTGGGGCCATCACCATGAGGAGCAACAACTCAACAAAACGGCCAGACTGTCAAGGGGCCGCGCGCAAGCCGCAGCCCGTAGCGGAGCGTAGGGACCGGGTGAGCACGGCGGCGAAGCCCTTGCCCTTGACAGTCTGGCCGTTTTGTGGAACGGGCAACCTGGCCCAAACGAAGCCACCAGCAGCGCCAAAGCAGGCGCAGCGTTCAAAAGGAGAAAACACATGCGGTATGGATATGCTCGCGTTAGCACCATTGAGCAAGATCACGCTTTGCAGTTGGCCGCCCTGAAGGCTGCACGATGCGCCCAAATCGTGCAGGAAAAGCGATCGGGCGTAAAGCAGAGGCCAGAGCTTGATCAGTTGCTATCAAAATTAAAGCAAGGTGATGAGCTTGTGATCTACAAGCTGGATCGTCTGGCAAGAAGCCTGAAAGACCTGCTGTCAATTGTTGAGCGACTGCAAGCCAAGGGAGCGCACTTGCGCAGTCTCACGGAGCCGCTGAACCACGACACACCAGCGGGTCGGATGATGCTGCAAATGCTGGGCGTCTTTGCCGAATTTGAGCGCTCAATCATCAGGGAGCGTTGTATGGCGGGGCAGCTGGAAGCACTGAAACAGGGCAGACCCATAGGCAGGCCGAGCCGGATACCGCTCCAAGATCAAAGCGAAATTGTTGAGCTGATAGCAGCGGGAATGCCGCACAGAGCAGTAGCAGATGCTTACGGCATCAGTGCCAGCCGCGCTCTTGCGATTTATCACGAAGCGATAGGCCGAAAGCGGCGCAATTGGGGCGTGCTTCGCACGTTGTATTACGACAACATTAACCATGCAAGATGAAGGGGCTTGCTATGAAAAGAGGAGCAAGAATTGCACACGATTTAAGCAAAATGCGGTGCGTATAAAGGTATGAATAAAGGAGCGAAATACGGCGCGAAACGAAATGCGAGGTCATGAGGCGAGGATTGGATGTCTCGCAGCCGGAGCGCCATGCAGCCCAGCATTGCTTGGGCGTATTGAAAACAGAAGCGAATCTGTGATGAGATAAAAACTTCGTTCGCCCCGTTCCAGCAAGAGCTTGTTCAAAGTCCGGCCGTGGGATCGGAAAGCGCGGCCTCGGGCGCTTTTGGAGCTTGCCGATTTCAGCATGCTGCAAGGCTTGCCTGTGCCTTGCAGCCCATTCCGATTGGCTCTTTCACCCTTCATGGCCAGATCATGAACGGGTTCTTGACACCAGCTTGCGGTTCATCCCCTTGGCTTTCCAGGCACTCATGAGCAGAAGGCGCTGAACGGGCTTTCAGAACTCGTAGCTGGCCTTGAGCATGACGGCGCGCGGCGAGCCGGGCATGGCGTTGGAGCGCCAGTATTTTTTGTTGGTCACGTTTTGCAGGGCCAGGGTGAAGTTCCAGGGCGCGGCGCTGTAGCCGACCAGCGCGTCCAGCCGGGTGAAGGCGGGCAGGCCGTGTTCTTCGTTTTTGTCGTAGTAGTAGCGCTTGCCGATGTGCGTCAGGCCCGCTTCGGCGAACCAGGGGCGCGGGGCGTAGCGCACGAACAAGTTGCCATTGATGCGGGCGGTGTTGGTCAGGTAGCGGCCTTCTTCGGCGCGGTTTTGGCGGTTTTCAACGATCTTGGCGGACATCAGGCCCAGCGAGCCGCGCACGAACCATTGCGGGTGCACGCGGCCCATGACGTTGAGTTCGACGCCGCGCGAGCGCTCTTTGCCGCGCACGGCCCAGCGGGTGAGGTCGTTGGGGTCGGGGCGGTAGCGGATGTTGGTGTGCTCCAGGTTGTAGACGGACAGCGTGGTGCTGAGCTTGCGGTCCAGCCAGTCGCTTTTGACGCCCACTTCAATCTGGCGCGATTGTTCGGGGTCGGTGTTGAAGGTGGCGGGGTTGGCGGTGGCGTCCACGGTCAGATAGCCGTTGCCGCCGTAAGGGGCGAAGCTGCGGTTCCAGGCGGCATAGACGGTGTGGTCGGCGTTGATGTCCCACACCACGCCCACGTTGGGGCTGAAGGTGCTGCCGTCGTATCCGCTGCTTTGCTTGCGGATGTTGGTAGAGCGGAATTTGTAGCGGTCGTGGCGGCCGCCCACGAGCACTTTCACGTCGGGGCGCAGGCTGATGAGGTCTTGCACGAACAGGCCGGAGGAGTGGGCGCGGTGGTGGTTGTCCAGGGTGGCGGCCGGGCGCGGATTGAGGCGGCCCCAGGTGCCGGGCGCGGCGAAGGGGTTGATGGGCTGGTCACTCCGGGAGCTCAAGAGCGGGTCGCGTTTTTCGCGCGACCAGTCCAGCCCTGCCGTGAGCTTGTGCTCGATGGCGCCGGTGGCAAAGCGGCCGTTGAGCGTGAGGGCGCTGCTGAGGGTTTTGTTGCCCGTTTCCTGCCAGGCGTAGCTCTGGCCCAGCAGGCGCGTGGCGGCGTTGTAGGCGCCGGCAAAGTAGTGGTCGAAGTCTTGCGAGGCGCTGCGGTGCGCCAGCTGCCAGCGCAGGTCCCAGCTGCCGTTGATGGCCCAGGCCAGGTCAGAGCGCAGCACGCTCAAGTCGTCTTTGACGAAGTCGCCCGGGCGGGCGAAGCCCCGCCGCCAGGACAGGCCCATTTGCTCATACACGTGGCGGGCGGGGTTGCGGTCGGGCACGCGGCGGGCGCTGTCCCAGGTGTATTGGCCCGTCCATGAAAGATTGCCCGCGCGCACGGTGACGCTGGGCGAGAGCATGCGGCCGCGCGTGTTCACGGTGGAGCGGAAGGAGTTGGCTTCGCTGGCTTCGCCCGTCAGGCGCACGGCCACGTTCGGGTTGATGACCTGGTTGATATCGACCGTGGCGCTGCGGTTGGCCCAGGAGCCGTAGGCCAGGCCCACGGTGCGCCGCTGCGTGAAGTTGGCGAACTTGCTGACCATGTTGATCACGCCGCCGCCGCTGCTGCGGCCATACAGCACGGAAGAGGGGCCTTTGAGAATTTCCACGCGTTCGATGTTGGCCGTGGAGCGGCGCACCTGGCCGCTTTCGCGGATGCCGTCGCGGTAGATGTCGCTGGCGTCGGCGGAGAAGCCGCGAATCTTGATGCTTTCGCCGCGCATGTCATACGTGGCGTCAATGCCCGCGTTGCCTTCCAGAATGGAGCTGAGGTCGTTGGTGCCGTAGTTCTTGTTTTTCTGGATGTCCAGCACGTCCACGGCCTGCGGCGTTTCCTTGATGGTGAGCTGGTTGCGCGTGACTTCGGCCTGGTCATAGCCGATATAGCCCTTGGTCACGCTGTTTTCCGATGTGCCCGTGACGTACACCGTGGGCATGGTGGCTTCGTATTCGTCTTCGGCCGGTTCGTTTTCAGTGAGAGCGGCCTGGGCTGCCGCGCGCGCCTTGCCGGCAGGTTCTGCGCGATGCGCCTGCTGCGCTTGTGCAGAGGCGGCCATCAGCGCCAGCACGGCCAGCGTCACGCCCGAAAGGCGGGAAAAAAGAAGCGAAGAGTTCATATGCATGAGCGAATGAGAGTGATTGAAATTTTGAATCATATTTTTTCTTGATGTAAATCTGACGTGCAAGGTTATTTTTTGTGTTGCTGGCGTGGCGCGGCGCGGACAGCGCCAGCGGTTGGGTCGATGGCTTGATGGATGGCCTGATTGGCGGCCAGCAGGGCTGCCGTGCGGTCAGCGGCGTACAGGCTCGTTTCTGAAGCGTGCCAGCACGGCTTGCGCCAAGGGTCGAATTCGGATGGCAGATTGCATCAGAAAAAGGAGCGGATTCATGGGGCCAAAAATGCCATTTGCCGCAGTTTCCACCAGGACCTCTTGCTATGGATCGAGGAGCTAATCCAGAGGCGAAATCAGGAGAGAAATGAGCGCGGCCGTTCAGCCCCGCCTACCCGGCGCGCATTTCAGGCTGGCTGACCCTCATGGCCAGAACGCGGCCAGGTTCTCAAACGCCTTGGCGGGCCGCGCTGGCCGGGGCGTTGCCGCGCCGGGCGGCGCGGGCCTGCCAGAGCGAGCGGGCAAAGGCGGCCGTGAAGGCCAGGCCCAGCAGCACGGCAATGGTGGGCGCGGGGGCGCTGTCGAGAAAGAAGCTGAGATACACGCCCAGCACGGAGCAGAGCACGGCGGCGGCGCACGAGAGGCACAGCATGCGGCCAAAGGTGCGCGCCAGCAGCAAGGCGGTGGCCCCCGGCACGATGAGCAGGGCGATGGCAAGAATCAGCCCCACGGCTTGCAGCGAGGCCACAACGGTCAGCGAGACGGCGGCCAGCAGGCCGTAGTGCAGCGCGGCGGTGTTCAGGCCGCTGACGCGCGCCTGCACGGGGTCAAAGGCGTGCAGCAGCAGATCGCGCCACTTCAGCGCCAGGGCGGCGGCCACGAGCAGGGCGACGGCGGCGCTTTGCAGCAGCTCCGGCGCGGCCGCGCCAAGCAAGTCGCCCAAAAGAATGTGGTCCAGGTGCACGCTGCTGCGTATCCACGCATGCAGCAGCAGGCCCAGGGCGAACATGCCGGAAAACACCACGCCCATGAGCGTGTCCTGCCGCACGCGGCTGCGGGTGTGCAGGTAGCCGGTGAGCGTGGCGCACAGCAGCCCGGCCACGAAAGCGCCAGCGGCCACGGGCAGGCCGAGCATGTAGGCGATGACCACGCCCGGAAAGACGGCGTGCGAAATGGCGTCGCCCAGCAGCGCGTAGCCCTTGACGACGAGCAGGCACGACAGAAGCGCCGCCGGCACGGCGGCCAGCGCGGCCAGCAGCAGCGCGTGCTGCATGAAGTCGTATTGCAGGGGAGCGAGCAGGAAAGAGAAAGTGGCGGTCATGACGGATGCCGCAGGCGCGGCGCGCGCGGGCCGCTGGCGGCCTTGCCGTGGGCAAAGCCAGTGAAAGAGGCAGAAAAAGGGGCAGAAAAAGGGGCAGTCGGCGGGGCTTTTCTCGCTCCTTGATTCATAGCATGACCTCCCCGCCAAACGGGCGCGAAAAGGCTTTTTTGACCCATCGAATTTGCTCCCTTCTTTGATGTGTTTTCATGAGCAGCTGCGGGCTGCCGCCGGCGCATCCGCCTTTGAAGCACTGGCGCGGGCGCGGCGGCGCGCGGCCAGCAGGCCGTGGCGCGGGGCAAAAACAAAAGCCAGGGCAAAAAGCGCGGTTTGCAGCAGCACGATGACGGCGCCGGTGGCCCCATCCAGAAAGTAGCTGGCCCAGGCGCCGATCAAACCGCTGGCAACGCCAATGGAGGTGGCGATGGCGGCCACGCGGCCAAAGCGGTCGCTCAAAAGCCAGGCCGTGGCCCCCGGCGTGATGATGAGGGCGATGACGAGAAAGGCCCCCACGGCCTGCATGGCGGCAATGGTGCAGGCAGCCAGCATGGCGAAAAAGCCCGCCTTGAGCGCCGTCACGTGCAGGCCCACGCTGCGGGCGTGGCCTTCGTCGAAAAACACCGCCAGCCAGTCGCGCCACTTCAGCAGCAGCGCCAAAAAGGTGAGCAGGCTGATGGCCACAAGCTGCGCCAGATCGCCCGGCGTGATGGCCAGCACGTTGCCCAGCGCAATGGTCTGAATGCTGATGCCCGCCGGCGCCAGCGAGATGATGAACAGGCCCAGCCCCAGGAAGGTGGAAAACGTCACGCCGATGACCACGTCCTGCTTGAGCCGCGTGCGGCTGTTGATGAGCAGCATCACGCCCGCCGCCAGCGCGCCGGAGAAAAAGGCCCCCAGCGAGTAGGGCAGCCCCAGCAGATACGCGCCCGCCACGCCGGGCACGATGGCGTGCGAAATGGCGTCGCCCATGAGCGACCAGCCGCGCAGCATGAGAAAGCACGAGAGAAAGGCGCACACGCCGCCCGCCAGCGCGGCGGCCAGCATGGCGTGGCGCATGTAGGCGTAGCCCAGCGGCTCGGCCAGCAGGGCGCAGACGGCAGCCAGGCTCATGGCGCGCCCCCCGCGCCCGCATCAGGCTGTCCGCGCACGGATGAGCGCCCGTGCAGCAGCACCAGCGGGCGCTCGTCGTCGGTGACGATGCCCACGCCTTGCGCTTGCGGCAGCTCGAAGTGGCGCAGCACGCCGCCGAAGGCGCGCTCCAGATTGGCGCGGGTGAACACCTCTGCCGTGGGGCCGCAGGCCAGCACCGTGCCCTGAATGAGGGCGGTGCGGTCGCAAAACTCGGGCACGCTGCCCAGGTTGTGCGTGGACACGAGGATGACGCAGCCTTCATCGCGCAGCTGGCGCAGCAAATCGATGATGGCGCTTTCGGTCTTCACATCCACGCCGGTGAAAGGCTCGTCCAGCAAGATGACGCGGGCCTGCTGCGCCAGCGCGCGCGCCAGAAACACGCGCTTTTTCTGCCCGCCGGAAAGCTCGCCAATCTGCCGTCCGGCCAGCGCAGACATGTCCACACGCTCCAGCGCCTGCCGCACGGCGGCGCGGTCGGCCTGGCGCGGCAGGCGCATGAAACCCATGTGGCCGTAGCGGCCCATCATCACCACGTCTTGCACCAGCACGGGAAAGTTCCAGTCCACTTCCTCGCTTTGCGGCACATAGGCCATCAGGCGCTGGCGCATGGCCTGCGCCACGGGCAGCCCCAGCACCTGCACCTGCCCGGCCGAAAGCGGCACAAAGCCCATGACGGCCTTGAACAGCGTGGATTTGCCGCTGCCGTTCACCCCCACCAGCGCGGTGATGCTGCCCGCAGGCGTTTCAAAGCTGGCGTCGCGCAAGGCCGTGTGGCCGTTGGCATAAGTCACGGTCACGCCCCGGGCGCAAATGCCGCTGCTGGCGGCAGGGGCGGCGGCGCTGGCGGCTTGCGTCATGGCTGGCCGCCCTGCTGCTTTTTGAGGCCCTCGGCCAGCCCCTGGGCGATCGTGCGGCTGGTCACGCGCAGCAAGTCCAGATACGTGGGCACGGGGCCGTCTGCCGTGGTGAGCGAATCCACATACAGCACGCCGCCGTAGTGAATGCCCGTCTCGCGCGCCACCTGCTGCGCGGGCTTGGGCGAAATGGTGCTCTCGCTGAAGATGGCGGGCGCCTTGTGCTGGCGCACCATCTCGATCATGTGGCGCACCTGCTGCGGCGTGCCTTGCTGGTCGGCATTGATGGGCCACAGATACAGCTCCCGAAGGCCAAAGTCGCGCGCCAGATAGCTGAAAGCGCCCTCGCTCGTGGCCAGCCAGCGCGCGCCGGGCGGCAGCTTCTCCAGCTCGGCGCGGATGGGGGCGATGGCCGCCTGAATGCGCTGCTTGTATTGCTCGGCATTGGCGCGGTAGGCATCGGCATGCGCGGGGTCGTGCGCGGCCAGCGCATCGCGGATGTTGTCCACGTAAACCAGCGCGGCGGCGGGCGACATCCACGCATGCGGATTGGGCTTGCCCTCGTAGGGGCCGGCGCCAATGCCGATCGGCTCCACGCCTTGCGACACCACCGCCTGCGGCACGTTTTTCACGCGGCGGAAGAACTTTTCAAACCACGTCTCCAGATTCAGCCCGTTCCACAGCACCAGCTGCGCGCCTTGCGTGCGCGCCAAATCGCCCGGCGTGGGCTGGTATTCGTGAATTTCCGCGCCGGGCTTGGTGATGGACTCCACCTGCGCCGCATCGCCCGCCACATTGCGGGCCATGTCGGCAATCACGGTGAACGTGGTCACCACCTTGAATTTGGGCGCTGGCTGCGCCGCCGCTGGCGGCAGCCCAAGAGCAAGGGCCGCCGCGAAAGCCGCCGCGAAAACCCTTGCGCCAGCGGCAGTCAGCGCGGCGCGGCGGCCAAGGCGCGAGCGGCGCAGGAAAGCGGAAGAAGTGAACATGCATTTGCCTTTCTTTTGTTTGTGCAGATGAGAACAGATGTCAATTTATCTTAGGCTCAAATGAAATGCCGCCGCTGGCGGCGCCAAGGGCGCCCAGCCCTTTTCCTCCGTGGTAAAAGCGCGGTCTTGCCGCCGTGCATTTTTCCACTTCACTCTCCAAAGGGGCTTTTTCATGACTTGGCTTTCCCGCTTTCAGCCGCAGCTGCTGGCCCTTTTGCGCATCACCGCCGCCTACATGTACTTCTGGCACGGCACGGCCAAATTCTTCGGCTACCCCACGGCGATGGGGCATGTGGAGCTGCTGTCGCTCAAGGGCGCAGCGGGCGTGCTGGAAATTGGCGGCGGCCTGCTGCTCATGCTGGGGCTGTTCACGCGGCCCGTGGCCTTTTTGCTTTCCGGCCAGATGGCCGTGGCCTACTTCATGGCCCACAGCCAGCCCAGCATGTGGATGCCGCTGCTCAACAAGGGCGAATCGGCGGCGCTGTTTTGCTTCATCTTCCTGTACCTGGCCGCCGCAGGCGGCGGCGCGCCCTCGCTCGATGGCCTGCTGCGCCGCAAACGGGCTTGAGCTGCTCTTGAGGGCCTGCTCGCAATCGTCCGTGAGCGCGAAAAGCGCAGCCTTAGGGTGCTCTGCGGCGTTGCAAATCCTTGATGGATCACGAGGCCGTCTGCGCCTTGCAATCCATTCTGATCTGTGGCTCCTCGCGGCCAACTCTGGGCAGGTGCTGAAGCGGCCCGGCCCATATCAGCCGTCCGCTGCTGGCCTTGAAGCCCCTAGGCCAGCGGCGGGTTGGCGGCGAAGTAGTTGCGCACGCCCACGAGCAGGGCGTCGGCCAGGCGGCTTTGGTAGGCGGCGGTGCGCAGCTTGCGCTCTTCTTCGGGGTTGCTGATGAAGGCGGTTTCGACCAGCACGCTGGGGATGTCGGGCGCGCGCAGCACGGCAAAACCGGCGCGCTCCACTTGTTTTTTGTGCAGGTGGCCGACTTTGTCCATTTCGCGCAGCAGGGCATGGCCGAGCTTGAGGCTGTCGGTGATTTGCGCGGCGGTGCTCATGTCCAGCAGGGCGCGTTGCAGGTGGGGGGCGCGGCTGGCGGCGGCAATGTTGATGCCGCCCACGGCGTCGGCCTGGTTTTCTTTTTGCGCAAGCCAGCGGGCGGCGTTGCTGCTGGCGCCGCGCTCGGAGAGGGCAAAGACGCTGCCGCCGCGCGCACCGGGGTTGGTGAAGGCGTCGGCGTGGATGCTGATGAACAGGTCGGCGCCCACGCTGCGGGCCTTGTGCACGCGGGTGTTCAGGGGCACGAAGTAGTCGGCTTCGCGCGTGAGAAAGGCCCGCAAGGGGTAGCGGCCGGCGGTGCTGGCGTTGAGGCGGTCGCGCAGATACAGGGCGATGGGCAGGACGACGTTTTTCTCGTTCGTGCCCGCCGGGCCGGTGGCGCCGGGGTCTTCGCCGCCGTGGCCGGGGTCGATGGCCACGAGCAGCATGCGGCGCGGGCCGCCGCGCGAAGACGGGGCGCTGCCGCGCGCGGGCGGGCGGATGCCGGGCGCGCCCGCGCTGGCGACGGTGCGGTCAGGCTCGGGCCTGGGCGGCGGTTTGATGCCGATGCCGTCTGCCGAGGCCACGGCGGTGGAGGGAGCGCCGGGTGCGCCGGATGTGCCGGGTTCGCGGTATTTGCTGGTCTGGCGGGCGATGAGTTCGGCCAGGGGGTCGTGCTCGTCGGCCTGCGCCACGTGCACGCCCGTGGCCGGCGGCGTGGGCTGGCCGGGCGGCGGGGCGGGAATGGGCGGCTGCGCGCCGCCCTGGCCCAGCTGGGCGAGCAGCATTTCCATGGGGTCGGGCGGGTTGGCCGGGTACAGGTCGAACACCAGGCGGTATTTGTAGGCGGCCACGGGGGTGAGGGTGAACACTTGCGGTTCGGTGGCGCGCTTGAGGTCGAACACCAGCCGCACCACGTCGGGCGTGTATTGGCCTACGCGCACGCCGGCGATGTTGGGGTCGTCGCTGCGCACTTTGCCCACCAGCTGCTGCAAGGCGGCGTCGAGTTTGAGGCCGTCAATGTCCACGGCCAGGCGCGGCGGGTCTTCCACGGTGCGGTGGCTGGCTTTCAGGGGCGCGTCAGACTCGATGGTCACGCGCGTGTAGTCCTGCGCGGGCCACACGCGCACGGCGATGATGCCCGCGCCTTGCGCCAGTTGCGGCGCGCCCAGCAGCAGGGCCAGGGAGCTGCCTTTTTTGAGGAGTTCGCGGCGTTGCATGGCTCAGAAGCTCTCCAGGGTGTGCGAATCAAGGGTGTTCAGAAGCCGCCGCCCCAAAGGGGTGGCGGCGGTGAGGGTGATGCGGCGCGCTTGCAGAGCGCCGTCTTCGGCGGCGCTGCCTTCTTCGGGGGCGATGAGCACATCCAGATCGGGCACGGGCAGCAGGCTGCCCGCTTGCTGCGGCCACTCGGCCAGCTTCAGCGCGGGCGCGGCAAAGGCGTCGCGCAGGCCCGCGTCTTCCCACTCGGCGGGGTCGCTGAAGCGGTAGAAGTCAAAGTGAAAAACGGCCAGTCCTGACGGCGTTTCATGCGGCTCCATCACGGCGTAGGTGGGGCTTTTGATGCGCCCGGCCACGCCCAGGGCGCGCAGCAGGTAGCGCGTGAAAGTGGTTTTGCCCGCGCCCAGGCCGCCGCGCAGGGCGATGAACGCGCCTTGCGGCGCGGCCTCTTGCAGCTCGCGCGCCAGGCGCTGCGCCAGCGCGGCGGTGCCGGCCTCGCTGCGGCAGGCCAGTTGCAGGGCAGGGGGGGTATCCGGGGCGCTGTTTGCGGCGCTGTCCGGGGTGTTTTTCTGCAAGGCGGAAGGTGAAGGCGCTGCTTGCAGGGCGGTCATGGCGTGTTCATGGATATGGACGGGGCGGCGGCGGGCGGGCTGTTTTGGCAACAATCCGGCCCCTTTGCGGAAACGACAAATACAAATCATGCCCACCGATCAAGACCCGCAGGCCCGAATCGACCCTGTTGCACTGCTGGAGCGCGTGCGCGCCTGGGCCAAGGAGCTGGGATTTTCCCAAATCGGCGTGGCGGGCGTGGACCTGTCCAGCGCCGAGGCGGGCCTGAGCCAGTGGCTGGCGCAAGGCTTTCACGGCAGCATGGACTACATGGCCGCGCACGGCGTCAAGCGCGCGCGCCCTGCCGAGCTGGTGCCCGGCACCGTCAGCGTCATCACCGCCCGCATGGACTACCTGCCGCGCAGCACGCCCCAAGGCTGGCAGCGCGTGGAGTTCGAGCGCCTTCAGCGCCCGCAAGAAGGCGTGGTGTCCGTCTATGCCCGTGGGCGCGACTACCACAAGGTGATGCGCGCGCGCCTGCAAAAGCTGCAAGCGCGCATGGCCGCCGAACTCGGCCCCTTCGGCCACCGCGTCTTCACCGACTCGGCCCCCGTGCTGGAGGCCGAGCTGGCCGCCCGCAGCGGCCAGGGCTGGCGCGGCAAGCACACCCTCGTGCTCTCGCGCGATGCAGGCTCCATGTTCTTTCTGGGCGAAATCTATGTGGACATCGCCCTGCCGCCCAGCGAGCCTGTCACCCACTACTGCGGCACATGCACCGCCTGCATGGACGCCTGCCCCACCGGCGCCATCATCGCCCCCCACCGGCTGGATGCGCGGCGCTGCATCTCCTACCTGACCATCGAGCTGCACGGCGCCATTCCCGAAGACATGCGCCCGCTCATTGGCAACCGCATCTACGGCTGCGACGACTGCCAGCGCGTGTGCCCCTGGAACAAATACGCGCACGTCAGCGCCTTGCCCGACTTTGATGAGCGCGAGGGCCTGACGGACGCGCCCCTGACCGCCCTGCTGGCCTGGAGCGAAGAAGAATTTCTGCGCCGCACCGAAGGCAGCCCCATCCGCCGCATCGGCCATGCCCGCTGGCTGCGCAATGTGGCCGTCGCTCTGGGTAACGCCCTGGCCCGCCTGCCCGCAGACGACCCCGCCCGCGCCCCCTTGCTGGCCGCGCTGGCTGCGCGGCGCGAACACCCTGACGAAATGGTGCGCGAGCACGTGGCCTGGGCCATGGAGCAAAAAGCCTGAGAGCCGCCTGCGCCGTCTGGCCATTCGCTCCTCGCGGCAGGGTTTCATTCTTCAAAAAGAGGAGCAAATTCAGCGGCATGAAAAAGGGCTTTCGCGCAATGTGCACTAGGACATCATGCTATCAATCAAGGAGCTGATTCAGACGGCCAGTTGGCTTTCGTGAACAGGCTCCGGGGCGGCTTGCGCCTGCCCTGGCCCGGGCCGCGCTAGCGCAGCCGCGCCAGCAGCCCGGCTGTGGAAGCGTCCATGCCTTGCGCGTGGCCTTGCAGCAGGCAGGCTTCGATGTCGCCCGCGTGGCGCTTGCCCAGCTCCACGCCCCACTGGTCAAAGCTGTTGAGGCCCCAGATGGCGCCGCTGGTGAACACGCGGTGCTCGTGCAGCGCCAGCAGGGCGCCGAAGCTGGCCGGCTCCAGCCGCTCCAGCAGCAAGAAGGTGCTGGGGCGGTTGCCGGGAAAGTGCCGGTGGCCGTCTTCGCCCGCCTGGCCCATCATGAGCGCGCGCGACTGGGCCAGCGCGTTGGTGAGCAGCTTGGCGTGATGGCCGGGCAGCTCGTGCGCGGCTTCGCGCGTGACGATGAAATCGACGGGAATGACTTGCGTGCCCTGGTGCAGCATCTGAAAGAAAGCGTGCTGGCCGTTGCTGCCCGCTTCGCCCCAGACGACGGGGGCGCTGTCAAAGGCCAGGGGCCGGCCGGCGGCGTCCACGCGCTTGCCGTTGCTTTCCATCTCAAGCTGCTGCAAATAGGCGGGCAGGCGGCGCAGGCCGTGGTGGTAGGGGGCGATGCAACGGCTGGCAAAGCGGTGGAAGTTGCGGTTCCACACATCCAGCAGGCCCAGCAGCGCGGGCAGGTTGGCGTGCAAGGGGGCGCTGGCGAAGTGGCAGTCCATGGCATGCGCGCCCGCCAGCAGCGCCTTGAAGCCTGCCGCGCCCAGCGCAATGGCCACGGGCAGGCCAATGGCCGACCACAGCGAGTAGCGCCCGCCCACGCCGTCGGCAAAAGTGAGGCACTGGCCCGCGCCAAAGGCGCGCGCGGCTTCGGGCCGGGCCGTCAGGGCGGCAAAGTGCGCGGCCAGATCGCTTTCCTGCCCGCCGTTTTGCAAAAACCAGGCGCGCGCGGAGCGGGCGTTTTGCAGTGTTTCGGCGGTGCCAAAGCTCTTGGAGGCAATGACGAAAAGCGTGCGCGCCGGCTGCAGCGCGGCCAGCGCGGCGGCCAGCTCGTGCCCGTCCATGTTGGCCACGAAGTGGATGCGCGGCCCGCCGGGGCGCACGTGATCTTGCAGCGCCTGCAAGGCCAGGCGCGGGCCGAGGTCAGAGCCGCCAATGCCGATGTGAACCACGTCGGTGAAGCGCCCCTGGGCGCGGATGCTTTCGGCCAGCGCCAGCATGGCGTCAAGCTGCTTCATGCACTCGCGGTGTTCGGCTTGCAGCGCGGCGGGCGCAGCGCCGGGCGGGCAGCGCAGCAGCGGGTGCAGGGCCGGGCGGCCTTCGGTGTTGTTCACGGCCTGGCCGCCCAGCATGGCGTCGCGGTAGCTTTCAAGCTGGCATTGGGCGGCCAGTTGCAGCAGCAGCGCCAGGGCGCGCTCGTCAAGCAGGTTTTTGGACAGATCGGCGAAAACGTGCGGCGCTTGCAGGCTCAGGCGCTCAAAGCGCCGGGCGTCTTCGGCAAAGGCGCGGCGCAAATCAAACGCATCCGCCCCGTCAAAGCGCTGCCGGTGGTGCGCGGCCAGGGCGGCCCAGGCGGGCGTGGCGTCGCAGCGCGGGCGGCTGGCAAGGCTCATTGCTGCAACAGCGCGTCGAGCTTTTTCGCGTCGGCCACGAAGGCGCGGATGCCTTCGGCCAGCTTTTCGGTGGCCATGGCGTCTTCATTGAGCGCAAAGCGAAAGGCCGCTTCCTCATCGGCGCCAAAGCTGGCGGCGGGCAAGTCAAGCTGGCGGGCGGCTGCGGCGTCCAGCGCGCGCGGCAGGGGCGCGCGGCTTTCGGCCAGCTGGGCGAGCAAATCGGGGCTGATGGTGAGCAAATCGCACCCGGCCAGTGCGGCAATCTGGCCCGTGTTGCGAAAGCTCGCGCCCATCACTTCGGTGGCAATGCCAAAGCGCTTGTAGTGGTTGAAGATGCGCGTGACGGACTGCACGCCGGGGTCATTGGCGCCCGTGTGCGCCGCCTCGTCCCACGCGCTGCCCGCGCGCGCCTTGTGCCAGTCGTAAATGCGGCCCACAAAAGGCGAGATGAGCCGCACCTTCGCCTGCCCGCAGGCCACGGCCTGGCAAAAGGCAAACAGCAGCGTGAGGTTGCAGTTGATGCCGCGCCTTTGCAGCCGCTCTGCGGCGCGGATGCCTTCCCACGTGGCGGCAATCTTGATGAGCACGCGCTCCACCGGCACGCCCTCGGCCTGATACAGCTCGATCAGACGCTCGGCGCGGGTGTAAGTGGCGTTTTCGTCAAACGACAGGCGCGCGTCCACTTCAGTGGAAACGCGCCCCGGAATCAGCGCCAGGATTTCGCAGCCAAAGCGCACCAGCAGCCGGTCAGCCACTTCGTCCAGCGGCCGGCCGCGATGCGCCGCCACGGTTTGCGCCAGCAGCGGCGCGTACTCGGGCTTTTGCACGGCCTTGAGAATGAGCGAAGGGTTGGTGGTGGCGTCTTGCGGCTGAAACTGCGCCAGCTGGCGAAAGTCGCCCGTGTCGGCCACCACGGCAGTGAACTGCCTGAGAGAGTCGAGCTGATTCATGATGGGCGCGGATTATCAGCGCTGCCCGCCTGGGCCTGGCGGTGAAAACAGGCGCAGAAAAGAAGGGCCAGGCGCAGGCTGCGGGCAGGCAAGATATTTCGCTCCTTTATCCATACTTTTCAGACCACCCGATTTTGCTCATTTTGTGGGCAGTGGCTGCTATCAAGGCTGTAGCAAGCCCCCTTGCTGCGTGTGGTTATTGTGGGTTCAAAGCAACGCGCGAATTGACCCGAAATTGCGCTGTTGTTTGCCTTTAGCTTCGTACGAAAGCCGCAAAACCGTCGTTTTTGCCACGTTGTAGGCGTGCGCTATGTCCCGAGACGGAATGCCGGAATCGACAAGCTGGACAACCTCGTTGCGTTCGGATAGTGAGAGTTTGTAGGGCCTGCCAATTGCCTTGCCTTTGCGCAACGCTTCGAGTTGCCCGGCCATACATCGCTCGCGTATGAGAGATCGCTCAAACTCCGCCACGCTGCCGAGCACCTGCAAGAACATGCGCCCGGCCGCCGTGTCAGGGTTGATAGGTTCGGTCAGACTGCGCAGTTGTGCCCCGCGATCGCGCAGACGCTCCAGGATTGATAGCAGGTGAATCAGCGAGCGCGCCAGACGGTCAAGCTTGTAGATAACCACCGTGTCACCTTCCGCGACGACGTCAAGAAGCAGCTCCAGCTGCGGGCGTTCTTTGATGGCCGAGCGTTTTTCCTCAAAGATGGTTGTGCAGCCTGCCGCGCGAAGCGCCGTTATCTGAAAACCGGTGTTCTGGTCAGTCGTACTAACCCGTGCATACCCATAAATCATCATAAACCCCATACCAAATAAAAAACCCCTGGGCTTGCAGCCATCAAGGGATAAAAGCCCGGATGCCCGAAAGGGCATCTAGGCTGTGGGCATTATGGGTATTTATTTGCTGATTGCCATGCTGGGGGCATTGTGGCTTATCTTTACCGCATAGCAGCTTATCTGTTGCTGGCTTTTGCTCCCATACAGCTTGTCTATGCTGATTTTATTGCCCCTGAAATTGTCAGCGGTAATATATCAATCTATCAGCCGGAAAAAGAAGGGTTTTTCGATAATCTAGGGGCCTGCAAATCATGGGTTGAAGAGGGAGCATATAAAGCTTATTACCTGAAGAATCATCGCTGGGAAGGCGGAAAATGTCCGTATCCGTCAAGACCTAGCGATATCAGTTGCCATTCATACCTCGCCAGCCACTCTGAAAATGATGCCGAGCATCTAGGCGGATGCAAAGTAGAGCGTAAATGTCCGTGAATTCAAAACAATACGAAGATAATACTTGCACATGTTTATCCGGCTATGTTGAAAAGAACGGCAGTTGCGTAAAGCCGGAAGAACAAAAGTGCGAAGCCGGAAAGAAAACAAGCTTTTCGTCAAAAGGTCACTCGCCAACAACAACCTGTATTGCAAGCTGCGAATACAAAGCGGTTGATGTTGAAATATGCGTTCGCTTACCCGGTGAAAATCTGCGGTGTTCTATTGATATGGTTTCTACTGGCAAAGAATGCAAAGAGCCTACGCCGACGAAGCCTAACGGCTTCGCAGGGGGAAGCGCCCTTCCCCCACCGCTTCAGGCGTGGATAACTGCGTTTTTGTCCACAGCGTTCTAAATCGAACGCTATGGACAAAAACGCAGTTATCCACCCCTTACGCTCCCCCCATCCTGATTGATAGATTGCCTTGAATACCCCCCGTCACCGTCGCCGCGCCCGATTTGACCGTTGTCAGCATTGAAATCCTCAAAATAGCCGTTCTTCACAATTGCGCGGCAGGTGTCCAGCCCGATTTGTGGTAGGCGCGTGCCCTGTTGCGTGTAGCAACGACAGCCAATCGATTGCATCTCCACGCACGCCGCAGGCATGGGAACGCGCACGGGCTTGGTCAAATCGTCGTATTTGGGAGCCGTGTGAGGAAACTCTTCGATGCGGGGCACCTGTTCTTCCATCCATTCCCGTTTCGTCATTCTTGCCGCCCTTTCCGTGGCTGCGGGCTGCTGCATTTCAGATGCGCTATCGCCCGAGGCCTGCACGTCAGAGTCAGACCTGGCAGAAACCGATTCGGCCTTGGCCGAGAAATAGTGAAACACGTAGCCGATGAGAAGGGGCACGAGAACGACGGATGCCAAGAAAATCCATACCTGTTTCGGTATGGTTTTCTTGCCTGTGTGCATCACTGCACTGTTATACCAGCCATAAACCTCTTTGGGGAACTTGATCCGGCTGGCCTGGCCGGCCTTGGCCTGATTGGGTTTTTCGCAGGAAAGATTGACTGCATCGAATTCAACGCAGGAAGCCCCATCGAAGCCGAAAGGCCGTTTCAGATGCCGATGCCATCCAGGAGCGCCGACGAGACGCCGAACGAAACCATCAATATTTGACGGGTGTTGGCTGATGAAAAAGAAATCGAAACCCCGCGAACGATGTTCGGCCAAAGCCGCAACATAGTCCGGAGGTTTCTGGCTGGCAGGGCGAACAGGCAAATCGTTATGCGCTTCATCAACCAGGCAGATTGAGCCGTCAGGGAGTTTTTGCCAGTCTTTGAAGTCGAATTTGGCCCAGCCAAATTCTTTCTCCTTTTCAGGTTTGAGATCGAACCTGCCGTTATAGAAAACGGGTCGTTCGGGATTTTCCAGTTGCAAATCCCGAACCCATCTCAGTGTATTGAGTGTTTTTCCGGTTCCATTTGCCCCAGTGACCAGATACAGCATCGCTTTTCCTTTCTAACCCATTACCATTTTTTTGACCTTGTCGCTTGATCCAAATTTGAGAAGCATGCGCATCGTGATTGCAGACATCAGCATGCTAATGCATACGCCCACTTTCAGAAACGCTATGAGACTCACCAGGTCAGCGGGCAGGCCATTGAGTGATTGAAGCCCGCGATCGATGATCCATTTCATGGACTGATTGACCCCAATAAAAGTCACGGCGGAAATACCAAGGCTGACGAGAACGCGCAGAACGACACTGCGCAAAATGAGCATGAACGCGCCCCAAAAGATGGAGGCAAGCAATGCGGGCATGTTGAGAATCCCCCAGAATCAAACCGCGACGATTACCACGCAAACAATCGCAGTGATGAAAATCAGAATCTTGCCTAGCCACTCAAGTTGCGGGCATATTTGAGATAGCGGAAGTGAAACGTCATTGCCCAAAACACTGATGTTCAAATCCCGGATGCAACTGCCGCCGCCGATAGCATCGCTGGTATTCCACTGCCCCGCTCCGCCCAGGTTGATTTCCTTGTTGCCAGGTAGTTCAGAAAGAACAGAGCCGCTGCCTTTACCCGCTTCAGAAACTGCCCTGTCATATTCAGCTGATTGGCGATTGGGTGTGTTGTAGCGGCAATACTGCTCGTGCAGCTCCCGAGCGATAGCGCACTGAACTGCATCACCCTTGCACGAATACGAGCCACAAGAACCGCCGAAACTGCTTCGACCATCCTTGTCATCTCCGTTGCCATCCGGCTTGTCTCCGCCGCCATTGCCGTTGCCGTTGCCGTTGCCGTTGCCATTGCCATTACCGTTGCCGTTGCCGCCATCGCCGTTGCCGTTGCCGTTGCCATTGCCATTGCCGCCGTCGCCATTGCCATTGCCATTGCCATTGCCATTGCCATTGCCATTGCCGTTGCCGCCGCCGTTGCCATTGCCGCCGCCGTTGCCGCCACCGCCACCGATGCCGCCACCGCCGCCGTTGCCGCCGCCGCCGCCGCCGCCACCGCCGCCATCGCCGCCGTTGCCGCCACCACCACCGCCGCCGCCACCGCCGCCGCCATTGCCATTGCCATTGCCATTGCCGCCATCATCCGGCTTATCAGGTTTCGGTTCGTCAGGTTTCGGCTCATCCGGCTTCTGCTCTTTGCATTCTTTGCCAGTAGAAACCATATCAATAGAACACCGCAGATTTTCACCGGGTAAGCGAACGCATATTTCAACATCAACCGCTTTGTATTCGCAGCTTGCAATACAGGTTGTTGTTGGCGAGTGACCTTTTGACGAAAAGCTTGTTTTCTTTCCGGCTTCGCACTTTTGTTCTTCCGGCTTTACGCAACTGCCGTTCTTTTCAACATAGCCGGATAAACATGTGCAAGTATTATCTTCGTATTGTTTTGAATGCGACGGACATTTACGCTCTACTTTGCATCCGCCTAGATGCTCGGCATCATTTTCAGAGTGGCTGGCGAGGTATGAATGGCAACTGATATCGCTAGGTCTTGACGGATACGGACATTTTCCGCCTTCCCAGCGATGATTCTTCAGGTAATAAGCTTTATATGCTCCCTCTTCAACCCATGATTTGCAGGCCCCTAGATTATCGAAAAACCCTTCTTTTTCCGGCTGATAGATTGATATATTACCGCTGACAATTTCAGGGGCAATAAAATCAGCATAGACAAGCTGTATGGGAGCAAAAGCCAGCAACAGATAAGCTGCTATGCGGTAAAGATAAGCCACAATGCCCCCAGCATGGCAATCAGCAAATAAATACCCATAATGCCCACAGCCTAGATGCCCTTTCGGGCATCCGGGCTTTTATCCCTTGATTGCGCGGCGTACCCACGCATAAGCAGCAACGGCAACAATAACGATAAGTGTCGCTGCGCCGATAGCACTCACAGGGGTTACGGTGTCTTTGATTTCCTTGACGACTTCAGTGACTTCAATGACCGCGTGCGCGGGCACTGATGCCATCAAAAGCGCGAAGAATGCAGAGAAAGCCGCAAACAGTTTTTTCATGCTCATGTTTCATCTCCAAGATTTGAGCTTCCATCACGAATCGACCTGATCAGAAGGCGAAAACTCCAACCGACGGCCCAGACCAGCAGGATGGCAATGCCGATCTGTAAAGCATCCCCGGGCGGTAAATCGAGCACGGGAATACTTATCTGGTGCGTGACAGTGCACGCGGAAGAGCACTGAATCACAACGGGTTGAGTCATGCCGCTGCCTTGGCCCGCTCAACCGGAATAACCGAAGAGATTTCCTGAACACGTCGCCCGTAGCGCATGATGTCGTGCATCTCGACGTCGCAGATGAGAGGCGGGGTTAGGTGTTTGATCTTTTCGAGAACTTCAGAAGGGCAGTCGTACGTCGTGCCAGATGCGCCCTTGGCGGTTTCGGAAGTGGAGAGGGGGATACAGGTGTGCAGCCTGCTCATGTCATATGGCTTGCCGGTTTTGCTGCTGGTGCCGGTCAAGATTTCAAAGCCGATAACGTTCATTCGCATTTCGAGTCCTTTCGCACTGGAGAAAGTCTTTGTCAAAGAAACCGGCTACGGCGGCTTTCTCCAGCCTTGCGGGTACGCCGTTGACGGTTAAAAAACTAAGGGTGTCCGCGTCACTCATGTGCAGGCGCATGACGTGGATGCATTTGCCGTATGCTTCACGGGCGTGGTGGATGAGCTTTTGCAGGCTGATTTCGCCTTCGCGCTGATGCGTGGGTACTTTTTGCGGGGCTGATGCAATGACGCGTTCGAGACACTTGTAGGCGCCGACGAAATAGCGGTCACAGTCGATGAGCATGTCCAGGGACAGATCGCGGTCGATGTTGCGGAACTCGATTTCAAAGCGTGTCCACAAGCTGGACGGGTCGCCCAGCTGGCGGCCTTTCTCGTACGCGCGGAGCATCTTTCCGTTTGCGCGGCGGCCGACCTCAAAAGTGCGGCCGTGGTGAGGAGAGAGCCAGTCGCCTACGAGCGAATGACGGGGCATGCGCCCGCCTGCATTGAAGTCACCGGCCGAATACCAAGACGCGCAGTCTTCGACGGTGTATTGGCCATCTAACAAGTCGCAAGCCAGGTCGATGCGGGTGAGGGTGTAGGCGAAATGAGATGCGACGAACGAAGAGAAAGCGTGCCAATTGAGAACTGCGGAACAGCCTTTGCCGGAGAGGTCGAATCGCGCACGATTGGCTTTGTTGCCGCTGCCGCCCCAGTCCAGGCGGGCTACGGGGACTTCTTCGTTTTCTACGCGAACGAAGAAGCGGATGCCGTGGGCGTAGCCAAGGATGCCGGTGCCCACCTGGGCGGTCACGTTGCGGCCAAGGGCGGAGCGCAAGAAATCAAGGTGTTCAAGGTAGTGCTTGCGCTGGGGGTCAATCTGGAAGGTGTATGTCAGCCAGTCGGGTTTCGCGTGTGTCTTGATTGGCCCCGGGGTACTTTCCCCCCCTGTTAGAGCAGGGGGGTTGTGGGGCCTTCGCGCTTCGCTTGGCGGCCTCGCAAGCTCGGCCGTCGCGCTTCGCGCTTCGGCCCCACGCGCGCACGCTCCAACACGGAGGTCACGGACGAAGCTGCTTACGCGGCTCATAGCGGCAACCTCATTTGCAGCCAAAAGGCTTTGTTCAGCACAGGGCGCGGCCGGGGGCAGGATGGAGAGGGTGCCCGCCCCGCCCTGCTGCGGACTGCCGGAGCCTGCAACAGCGTGACAGCCCGGTCACTGGGTAATGCGCGAGGGGGGGCGGGCTTAAACATGGTCGGTCTCCAGCTGATCGACTGGCGGCTGGACTGGGGCGGCAGCGGCCATCAGGCCATGACGCACGTAATCGGCCAAAACGCCAGCTATCAGATCCGCGTGGAGACCGGACGAAATCTCAAATTCAGCGCCGTAAATAGTCCGAACAGTGCAGCCGTGTTGAGCAACGTCGCGGGAGGCGAATTCAAGAAAGTAGCGCTCGCGGCAAGTGAGCGCGGAGAGAGGGGGGAGAGAGGACATGTGCAGGCTCCATTCACAAAAGTGAAGAAAGCCTAGCAAAAAATCACAAATGTGAAAACCGTGGTTCACGAACCGTTATAAGATGCTCCCCCCTTGACGAATCAAGCCCTTTCAGCTATGCGAACCACTGCCCAGCTTCTGGAACACGCTTTGAAAACACGCCCAGCGCAATTTTGGTGCGACCGCTACTACCTGAACGCATCAACAATTTCGATGGCGAAGAAACGCGGACACCTAAGCCCCGTTCTCGCAGGGAACCTTGCCTACGATTTAGGCGAAGATGTCACGAAATGGATGCTTATTGCGGCAACCGAAACGGAACGTTTTACACACATGAGCGAGCGACTTCGGGAATTGCTGCTGGACCGAAACCCATAGCATGAGGTCCTAGTGGAATCTGCGCGAGATGGATTTTTTGCCTCCTTGAATTTGCTCCTGTTTCTTGCTGACAAGCAAAGGGCCATGCCGTGCTCGCTCCATCCGTATTCCGCACCCGGCCATGCCCCTGCGCCGCATGGGGCGGCCCATAGAATCCGCGCCCTATGTCCTATCTCGTCCTGGCCCGCAAATACCGTCCGCGCAACTTTTCAGAAATGGTGGGCCAGGAGCACGTGGTGCAGGCCCTGGGCAATGCGCTCACGCAGCAGCGCCTGCATCACGCCTATTTGTTCACCGGCACGCGCGGCGTGGGCAAAACCACGGTCTCGCGCATCCTGGCCAAATCGCTCAACTGCACGGGGCCTGACGGGCAAGGCGGCATCACCGCCACCCCTTGCGGCCAGTGCGCGGCCTGCACGGCCATCGACGCCGGGCGCTTTGTGGACTACACCGAGCTGGACGCTGCCAGCAACCGGGGCGTGGACGAAGTGCAGGGCCTGCTCGAGCAAGCCGTCTACAAGCCCGTGCAAGGGCGCTTCAAGGTCTTCATGATTGACGAAGTGCACATGCTCAGCAACACGGCGTTCAACGCCATGCTCAAAACGCTGGAAGAGCCGCCCGAATACCTGAAATTCGTGCTCGCCACCACCGACCCGCAGAAAGTGCCCGTCACCGTTCTTTCGCGCTGCCTGCAATTCAACCTGCGGCCCATGGCCCCCGAAACCGTGCTGGCGCACTTGCAACGCGTGCTGGCGCAAGAAAACGTGCCCGCCGAAGCCGCCGCCTTGCGCCTGCTGGCGCGCGCCGCGCGCGGCTCCATGCGCGACGCCCTCAGCCTGACCGACCAGGCCATCGCCTTCGGCAGCGGCCAGATTGCCGAAGCGGGCGTGCGCCAGATGCTCGGCAGCGTGGACGGCAGCCTCGTCTTTGCCTTGATTGACGCGCTGGCCGCCGCCGATGGCCGCGCCGTGGTGCAAACCGTAGACCACCTGCGCGCCCACGGCCTTTCAGCCGCCACCGCGCTGGAAGACATGGCCAGCGTGCTCCAGCGCATGGCCGTGCACCAGGCCGTGCCCGGCATGCCCGTGGACGAAGCTGACCCCGACGCGCAGGAAACCGCCCGCCTGGCCGCCCTGCTGCCGCCCGATGAAACGCAGCTGCTCTACAGCCTGTGCATTCATGGCCGCGCCGAACTGGGCCTGGCCCCCGACGAATACACCGGCCTGCTGATGACCCTGCTGCGCCTGCTGCCCTTCAAACCATCTGCCGCCCAACCCGGCGGCAGCGGCCGCGCCGCGCCAGAAAAAAAAACACTGAAAGCGGATGAGGCCGCTGCATCGACCCCCGCTGCGGCAACACCGCCGCCCGCCAGCGCCGCAAACCCCATCACACCTGCCGCAGACCCAGAAGCCGCGCCCAATGAAGTCCGGCAGCCCGCCCCGGCCGCCCAGCCCGCCGCCGGTTCCCCGGCAGCCCCCGCATCCAGCGCCCCGCAAGCGCCTGCTGCCCGCCCGGCCCCATCGCCCGCCCACACGGCTGATGCGCCCCCCGCGCCAGCCGCTGCCGCCCTGCCTGAAACAGCCCAAACCGAAGAAGCCCCAACCAAAGAAGCCCAAACCGCAAAAGCCGCAGCCTTCGCCCAGCCCGCCTTCCTTGCGCCGCCAGACAGCGCCAGCGAGCCGGATGACGACGGCTGGTTCGACGCCCTCATGGCTGAAGGCGACCCAGACGCTCCCGGCAGTGCCCCGCCCTGGCATGACGCCGCCGAACCCGCCCGCCAGCTGCCGCGCCCGCCAGCCGTGCAGGCCCTGCCCGTCATCGCCGCGCCTCACACCCGCCACGCCACGCCGGATGTGGCCGCGCCGCCCGCCCCTGAAGCGCCTGGCGCAACCGGCGAGCCAGGCGCGGTTCAAACGCCTTCCGCCGCCAGCCTCATCGCCATTCCCGTGCGCGAAACCTCAGCGCGCGAAAGCCCTTCCAGCGCGCCCGCCGCTTCCTCCAGCGCTGCGCCGCCCGCCTTCACCCCCTCGCCCGAAGGCAGCTTCTGGCACGCCCTCGTGCAAGAACTCATCGCCCGCGAAGCCATCACCGCCCTCGCGCGCGAACTCGCCTTGCAATCACAACTCATCGCCCGAGGCGAAGGCGTCTGGACGCTGCGCACCGCCAATGCCACCCTGGCCCAGCCCGCCACCGCCGCCCGCCTGCAAGCCGCCTTGCAAGCCGCAGGCCACGCCATCACGCTGCAAGTGCAAACCGGCGAAACCGCCGACCTCACCGACACCCCCGCCCGCCGCAATGCCCAGCACGCCGCCGCCCGCCTGCAAGCCGCCCGCGAGCTGCTCATGGCCGACCCTTTTGTGCAGCACATCACCCGCGAGCTGGGCGCCCGCCTTGTTCCCGGCAGCCTGAAAGCGCTTTGAGCGCGCCAGGCGACCAGCACGGCCCCAGAGCTTGTTCAAGGGCTGGCCACGAGAGGATGAAAGAGCAGATGAGAGCTTGGGCAGCCAGCGCAAGCCGCAGACGGGCTGGCTGACCGGCCAGCCAATTGCGACGCAACAGGCCGTCGGGGTCGTTTTTTAGCGCCTGTGGGCGAGCGTTGGAAGGTCTATTTTAGCTCTCTTATTCATAGCATGATGTCCTAGTGGATACTGCGCAGACCGGTGTTTTGGCCCTCTCAAATTTGCTCCTGTTTCTGAGACTCTGCCCAGAGTTGAGCCGTGAGGGGAAAAGAGTGAATCGGGATGGACCGCAAGACGCAAGGCCTGACTGTCCGCCTGCTGCCTGACAAGGCATTTGCAACGCCATGGACTGCCCAAGTCCGCGCTTTCTGCGTTCGCGGACTTTGAACAAGCTTCTCAGCACGGGCTGCGTGTTGCAGTTGCGCTCATTCCCGCTGGTGAATCAGCCGCCGCAAAACGCCTGGCGCCACCGCGCCGCAAGGATCGCGGGTTGGCCGTGAGCGTGAAAAGAGGCAGCGGCATTCGCTCCGGTTATTCGCCCGCCTGCCGCAGCGTTTGCGCCACGGGGCGGCGCAGCACTTCGCGCAGGCTCCACCAGCCGGCGGCCAGGGCCAGGGCCGCCCCCGCCAGGCTGCCCAGCAAAGGCGTGGCAAGGGGCGCAGTCCAGTCAAATTCAAAGACGTGACGCGCCAGCCCCCAGCCCAGCACGCTGGCCACCAGGCTGGCGAGCGCGCCGGCCAGCAGGCCCACGCCGGCCAGTTCGGCGCGCTGCACCTTACCCAGCAAGGCGGCAGAAGCGCCCAGGGCGCGCATGATGGCGAATTCGCGCGCTTTTTCTTCGCGCGTGGCGGTGATGGCGGCCACCAGCACCAGCAGCCCGGCCGCCAGGGTGAAGGCAAAAAGAAATTCCACCGCGCGAATCACTTGCGCCAGCACGCGCTGCACCTGCGCCAAAGTGGCGCTCATGTCGATGCTGGTGATGTTGGGAAATTGGCGCACGAGGGCATTGTCAAAACCCGGCTGGCCGGGCGAGCGCCAGGCGGCCATCCAGGTGTAGGCCACGTCATCGGGCAATTCGCTCACGGGCAGGAGCACGAAGAAATTGGCGCGCAGCGATCCCCAGTCCACCTTGCGCAGCGAACGCACGCGCACTTCGTGCGTGGCGCCAGCAAAGTCAAAGCCCAGCGTGTCGCCCAGGCGGATGCCCAGCGTTGCGGCCAGGCCCTCTTCCACGCTGGCCGCGCCCGCTTCTTCGGGCTGCCAGCGGCCGGCGGCCAAGCTGTTGTGGGCGGGCAGCGTGGGGGTGTGGGAGAGGTTGAATTCGCGCTCGGCCAGGCGCTGCGCGCGCTCGTCGCTGAAACTGGCGGCAGTGACGGGCCGGCCGTTGATGCTGACCAGGCGGCCCCGGAACATGGGATACCAGTCGTAGCCGCGCACGCCGCCTTGCGCGAGGGCGGCGCGAAAGTCTTCGGCCTGATCGGGCATGACGTTGATGGTGAAGCGGTTGGGCGCATCAGGCGGCGTGGCGCGCTGCCAGCTGGCCATCAGGTCAGTGCGCAGCAGCACCAGCAGCACCAGCGCCATCAAGCCCACGGCCAGGCTGCTGACTTGCGCCACGGCATGGGCGGGGCGGGCGGTGATTTGCCGCGCGGCCAGCGCCAGCCAGCGCGGGGCGCCATCCGCCGCGCCCGCCCAGCGGCGCAGCAGGGCCACGGCCAGCCGCGCCAGCAGGGCGAAAAGCAGCGCCGCGCCCGCAAAGCCGCCCACAGCCATCAGCCCCAGCGTGGCGTCGCGGCTGGCGGCCAGCAGCAGCGCGGCAAAACCGGCCACGCCCAGGCCCAGCACGGCCAGCGGGGCGGCCTTGGGCTGGCCCATATCGCGCCGCAGCACGCGCAGCGGGGGCACGCGCGCCAGTTGCAGCACGGGCGGCAGGCCAAAGGCGGCCAGCAGCGTCAGCCCCACGCCCAGGCCCAGCAGCGCGGGCCAGGGGCCGGGCGCGGGCAAATCCGCCTGCACCAGCCCGGCCAGCAGCCAGATGAAAGCGTGGTGCAGCGCCCAGCCCAGCGCCACGCCCGCCAGACTGGCCGCCAGCCCGGCCAGCAAAAATTCCACCGCGTAAGCGCCCGCCAGCGCGCGCTGCGGCAGGCCCAGCACGCGCAAAAGGGCGGCGTCATCCAGCCGCCGCAGGGCGAAAGCGCGCGCGGCCAGCGCCACGGCCACCGCCGAAAGCAGCGCGGCCAGCAGCGCCACCAGGTTCAAAAACTTTTCGGCGCGCGCCAGCGTGGTTTGCATTTCAGGGCGGCCGCTGTCCAGCGACTCCAGGCTCATGCCGCGCGTGTCCGGTGCGTCCGGTGTGTCCGGTGCGCCAGGCGTTGCGGATGCCGCCTTGTCCGCGCCCTTGAGCCGCGCCTCGGCCCATTGCGTGAAAGCGGCCACGGCCTCGTCGCCCGCCGCGCCATCACCGGCCACCGCCAGCCGCCAGGTGATGCGGCTGGCCGGCTGCACCAGGCCCGTGGCGGCCAGGTCGCTCTCGCGCAGCATCACGCGCGGGGCAAAGCCCGCAAAGCCGCTGCCTCGGTCTGGCTCGGCCGTGATGACTTTGGCCACCGTGAACGCCGCATCGCCCAGCAGCAGCTTCTGGCCGGGGGCCATACCCAGCGCCTCCAGCAGCGCGGCATCCACCCACGCCTGGCCGGGCGCGGGCACTTCGCGCGTGGCGGCATCGGGCGCATCCGGCCCATCGGCCACGCGCAGGCTGCCGCGCAGCGGATAGCCCGGCGGCACGGCCTTGAGCGACACCAGGCGGCTGGCGCCCGGCTCGCCCGCCGCGCTGTCAGGCGCGCGCGCCATCGTCGCGAAGTTCAGCGTCAGCGCCGTCTGCAGGCCCAGCGCCTGCGCCTTGGCCTGCCACTGCGGCGCGGGCGCGTGGTCGCTGGCCAGCACCACATCGCCGCCCAGCAGCTGCCGCGCGTCGCGCTGCAAGCCGCCTTGCAGCCGGTCGGCAAAAAAACTCACGCAAGCCAGCGCCGCCACCGCCAGCAGCACGGCCAGCATCAGCAGCCGCAATTCCCCGGCGCGCGCATCGCGCCAAAGCCCCCGCCAGCCCAGCGCCAGCACCGAAACCGTTTGATTCATGGCGGCGAAGGTAGCAGGCTTGCAGAAGCTGGCCGCTGCTATCATGCCGCGCAAGTGTCTTTCCACCTTTCGCAAGGAGCCAACCATGCCTGAATCCAAAGCCGCCAAAAAGGTCGCCGCCGCCTCCGAGCAGCTGACAGAAGCCGCCATCGAAACCAAGGAACAGCTGGCCGCCAACCTGCGCCGCCTGATTGCCGACGCCGAAGACCTGCTCAGCGCCACCGCCGGCCAGACCGACAGCCGCTTGGCCGAGCTGCGCACCCGCGCCCGCGAGAACCTGCAAATCGCCCGCGAAAAACTGGCTGACGCCGACGCCGCCATCCGCGCCAAAACGCGCGAAATGGCCTACGCCACGGATGACTACGTGCACGACAACCCCTGGTCTTCCATCGGCGTGGCGGCGGCGCTGGGCCTGCTCATTGGCGTGCTGATTGGCCGCCGCTGATGGGCCTCTGACACAAGGCGCGCTTGGCCTGCCAAAAACCGCCTCGCCAGAAACCTGTCTGATGCGCGAACCGGGCTGCCAAGGCCCGGTTTTGCTTTGTCTCCCCTGCCAGAAAGGCCCGTCCATGCCCGCCGCCGATTCCGCTGATACCGCCGCCAGCCGCCCCGGCTTCGTCAGTCGCCTGCGCGGCCTGCTGGCTGACGCGCTGGAGCTGGCCCACGTGCGCCTGGAACTGCTGGCGCTAGAAGCGCGCGAAGAAAGCGCCCGCCTGCTGGCCGTGCTGCTGTGCGCGCTGGCCGCCGCCGCCTTCTTATGCCTTGGTCTGGCGTTCCTGGCCGTATTTCTCACCGTGCTGCTGTGGGATGAGCACCGGCTGCTCGTGCTGGGCGTGTTCACGGCGTTTTTTCTGGGCGGCGGCGCGGGCTTGGCCTGGCTGGCGCTGGCGCGCGCGCGCGATGGGCGCGGCTGGTTCGCCGCCACGCGGCAGGAGCTGGCGCGCGACTGCGAAAGGCTGCGCTCATGACGCCTCCCGTGACGCCCTCCAGCCCCGAATCCCTTGCTGAACGCCGCGCACGGCTGCTGGCGCGCTCTGCCGAGCTGCGTGAGCGCATCGCCCAAGGCAGCCAGGCCCTGCGCCCCGCCGCCCGCATGGCCGACGGCGCTGCCAGCCTTGCCAGCCGGGCGCGCGAGCAAATGCGAAAGCACGGCCCGCTGCTCCTGCTCGCGGGCGCGGCCTTGGCGGGCGCGGCCCTCACGCGCCCGCGCCTGCTGCTTGGACTGGGCCTGCGCGTCTGGTCTGGCTGGCAGATTTATCAGCGCGTCCGCCCCTTGGCTCAAGGCTTTTTGCGGGGCCTGGCCAAAGGGCGAACCCTGCGCTGACGCCCGCGCGCCGCTCCCGCCATCAGCGCCCCGGCGCTCCGCTCCACTCCCAAAAGCCCATGCAGTCCATGAACCCCAACGCCCCTGCGCCTGCCAGCGCCGAAGACGAAGGCGTGCCCGTCTCCACCAAGATCCGCGAGCGCCTCAAAGCCGCGCGCCAGCGCTACCACGCCAACGACAACATCGCCAGCTTCATCCAGCCCGGCGAGCTGGAGCAGCTGCTCGACGAAGTCACCGCCAAAATGCAAGGCGTGCTCGAAAGCCTGGTCATCGACACCGAGGGCGATCACAACACCGCCAGCACCGCCCGCCGCGTGGCCAAGATGTATGTGAACGAGGTCTTCAAGGGCCGCTACGCCGCCGCGCCGGCCATCACCGAATTTCCCAACGCCGAGCGGCTCAACGAACTGATGATCGTCGGCCCCATCACCGTGCGCAGCGCGTGCAGCCACCACTTTTGCCCCGTCATGGGCAAGCTGTGGATCGGCGTCATGCCCAACGAACGCACCAACGTCATCGGCCTGTCGAAATACGCGCGCCTGGCCGAATGGGTCATGGGCCGCCCGCAAATCCAGGAAGAAGCCGTCGTGCAGCTGGCCGATCTCATTCAGCAGAAAACCCGCCCCGACGGGCTGGCGCTGGTCATGCAGGCCACGCACTTTTGCATGGCCTGGCGCGGCGTGAAAGACGTGGACAGCAAGATGATCAACTCTGTCATGCGCGGCGTATTTCTCACGCAGCCCAACTTGCGCCGCGAATTTCTCTCACTCATTCCCCGGGATTGAAACCGCCATGCTCGTGCGCCTGCTCTTTGCCAGCCGCGCCGCCGAACCGGCAGCGGCCACCATCGCCTCCATCTGCCAGCACTCCCAGCCGCGCAATGCCGAACGCGGCATCACCGGCGTGCTGGTCTGCGGCGACGGCGTGTTCATGCAAGCCATTGAAGGCGGCCGCGCCGCCGTCAACAGCCTCTACGGCGAAATCCTGCGCGACGCGCGCCACCGCGACGTGGTGCTGCTGCGCTACGAAGAAATCACCGAAAGGCGCTTTGCCGGCTGGACGATGGGCGTTGTGGACACCCGCCGCATCAACCCTGCCATCCTCCTCAAATACAGCGAACGCGCCGCCCTCGACCCCTACGCCTTGCCTGGCCAGGCTAGCTTGGCGCTGCTGGAAGAACTCGTCGCCACGGCCAGCATTGGCCGCGCCTGAGAGCCTGTTCAGTGCACGAGCTTTGAAACCCGGCCATAAAAGAATGTGCCGCACGGCAAAGGCGGGAAAAAGACGCTTTTATTCGCTCCTTAATCCATAGCATGATGTCCTAGTGGAATGAGCGCGAAGCGGCTTTTTCATCCCTTTGATTTGCTCCTGTTTTGATAATCCCAGGCCAGCATGTCGGAGAAAGCGAAAGCGGGCTGGCGTTTTCAGCGCCGCTGCACCGAACCCGCTTTGGCCGTCTTGTTGCCCTTTTTCAGCCACAGGTAAAGCCCGCTGCCCAGCACGATGATGGACAGCACGTCCAGCAGCGCCCACAGAATTTGCATGGGCCAGCCGCCGTAGTCGCCAAAGTGCAGCGGGCGCGACATGAGCAGCGCCGTCAGGTACCAGGGCAGGCGCGGCGCGGCGGTCACTTGCGCGGTGCGCGCGTCCACCAGCACGGGGCGCGGCAGGTGCGCCGTCAGCGGCGTGTTGCCGCGCATGAAAAAGACGTAGTGGTGCGGGCTGGCGAAGGCCGTGCCCGGAAAGGCCATGAAATAAAGGCGCGCATCAGGCACGGCCTCTTGTGCGGCTTGCAGGGCCTGGTGAATGGGCGCGCGCTCGCCTGGCGGCACCGTGGGCTGGCCTTTGTAGGGGGCCAGGTAGGCCGAGAGCTGGTCGTGCTGCCAGTATTTGACGAGCAAATCGGCCCAGGTGTTGATGACGCCGGTGCCGCCCACCACAAAGAGCCAGGCCAGCAGCACGATGCCCAGCAGGTTGTGCAAATCCAGCCACTTCAGCCGCCGCTGGGCGGCGCGTTGTTTGCGCGCCCTGTCATCTTCCTGGCGGCTGGCCGGGCGGTCGCTGCCGCGCCGCACTGTGCCGAATGCGAGCTTGCGCATGAAGGGCGCGTAAAGCACCGTGCCGCTGATGAGCGAGACGAGCAGCAACACGCCCATCAGCCCCAGAAAGAGCTTGCCCGCCAGGCCCGCGAACAGGTCCACGTGCAGCTTGAACATGATCCACAAAAAGCCGCTGTGCAGCGGCGGCGTGCCCAGGTAGTCGCCCGTGCGCGCATCCACCACGACAAGGCGGAAGTCATCCGTGGGCGCGGGCGTGGGGGCCATCGTCACGCGCCAGAGATCGTCACTGTCTTCTTCGGGCGATGCGTATTGCGCCACGCGATCGGGGTGAACGCGCTGCGCCACGGCCACGGCTTCGTCCAGGGTGACGGCGCGCGCGGCCACGCCGGCGGGCAGCGGCGGCGCTTGCATTTCGGTGCCCAGCCAGTGCCCCAGCTCGTGGTGAAAGATGAGCGGCAGTCCCGTCAGGCACAGCAGCAGCATGAAGACGGTGCAAATGAGGCTGCTCCATTTGTGCAGCCAGAGCCAGACGCGGGTGGTTTGGGGCGTCATGAGATGAAAAGGCTGAAAAGGCAAAAGGTGCGAGGAAGACAAGCTGCATGACCTCACGCCGGATGCGATGGATTGAGGAATCTGTTCGCAGTCTATTCGTGGACGCGAAAAGCGCAGATCCGGGCGCTCTTGGGTTTCGCCAATCTTCAGCAAGTGAAAAAGCCCGCCTGTGGTTTGCACCTTGCGGCCCATTCCGATTCGCTGCCCTTCACGGTCAGGGTTGGTGCAGCTTTGCATAAATGAAAACGGGCCGCGCGTGGCGGCCCGGCGGGCATGGCTTGCGGCTTCTTTATTGGTTGCGGCCGCGAAGGTTGCCTTTGTCGTCGGCAATGATGACTTCCACGCGGCGGTTCATGGCGCGGCCTTCGGCGGTGGCGTTGTTGGCCACGGGGTAGTCCTTGCCATAGCCCTGCGCGGTGATGCGGCTGATGTCGATGCCGCGCTGGGTGAGAGCGGTCTGCACGGCCTGGGCGCGGCGGCGGGAGAGGTCAAGGTTGTAGCTGGCGGAGCCGACAGAGTCGGTGTAGCCCTCCACGAGCAGGCGGCGGTCGGGGTACTGGCGCAGGAATTCGGCGAGTTTGTCCAGGCGCGGGCCGGCGGCGGCGAGCAGGTCGGCCTTGCCGAATTCAAAGAGCACGTCGCCCAGGGTGACGAGCAGGCCGCGTTCGGTTTGCTGGGCTTCGATTTCGCGCAGCTTGGCTTCAAGCGCGGCGACGCGGGCCTGCGCGGCCTGCGCGGCGCTTTGCTGGCGGGCGGCTTCGGCACGGGCGGCTTCGGCGCTTTGCTGGGCGCGCAGGGCTTCAGCGCGGGCGGCTTCGGCTTCGCGGGTGCGCGCTTGCAGGCGCAGCTGGCTGGCCTGGTTGCTGGCGTGTTGCAGCTGGCTGTCGGCGTTGCGGGCCTGGGCTTGCGCCTGGGCGATGGCGGCGCGCTGGCGGGCCAGGTAGGCCAGGTGTTCGGTTTCGGCCTGGTCGCCGTCCTGCGCCCAGACGCGGTCAGCGCGGGCCAGGGTGTCGGAGGCGGCTTTGAGTTCGAGCGCGGCGCGTTCGGCCACGGCGGGGGTGGCGGCGGCCTGATTGACGGCGCGGCGGGCTTCTTCAAGCGCGGGGTTGGGCGGGTTGGCGCCGCAGGCGGCAAGCAGGGCGGCGGCGCTGGCGGCCAGCAAGGCGGAGGTGCGAAGGCGTTGTCGGGTCATGGCGATAAGGGGTTTGAGTAAAGGAATGGCGCAGATATGGCTGGCCGCGAATTACTGGCCGCGGCGCTGGAGTTCGTCATCCAGCGAGCGGATGGATTCCTGCACTTCGCGCACGGCGCTTTCGCCGCGCAGGGCGGCGGTCTTGGATTCGGCCAGCCGGGCGTCAACGCTGGCTTGTTCGGCCAGGCGGCGGGCCTGCACGTAGTCGCGGTTGCTCATCGCGCGCTCGGCGCGGGCGAGCTTGTCGCGCGCGGCTTGCAGTTCAACAGGGGCGCTGCTGACGATGCCGGGGTTGGTGTTCACACGCTCGACGGCGCTTTTGGCCACGGCCATTTGCTCGCGCGGAACGGGGGCGCTGGAGCAGGCGGCCAGCAGGGCGGCGCTGGCGGCAAGCAAGGCGATGGAGGTGATGCGCATGGTATTTCCTCTCTGTTTGAAAAAGCGGTGGTTGAAACGTTTTATTTTGTGCCAAAAATGCGGTCGCCCGCGTCGCCCAGGCCGGGGAGGATGTAGCCGTGATCGTTGAGTTCGCGGTCAATGGCGGCGGTGTAGATGGGCACGTCCGGGTGGGCGGCGTGCAGGGTCTGGATGCCGGTGGGGGCGGCCAGC
This sequence comes from Ottowia sp. oral taxon 894, assembly GCF_001262075.1. Taxonomy (GTDB): domain Bacteria; phylum Pseudomonadota; class Gammaproteobacteria; order Burkholderiales; family Burkholderiaceae_C; genus Ottowia; species Ottowia massiliensis. The sequence goes on from NZ_CP012073.1 coordinate 2,590,337, forward strand.
AGGCACAGGAATTTGAGCGAGCGCGGACGGGCGGCCTTGAGCTTGTCCAGCGCAGCGACGGCGGAGTGGCCAGTGGCGAGCATGGGATCCACGGCGATGACATCGCGCTCCTGAAGATCGGCGGGCATCTTGTAGTAGTACTCCACGGCCTTGAGAGTGGCCGGGTCGCGGTACAGGCCAATGTGCCCCACGCGGGCGCTGGGCACCACGCGCAGCAGGCCATCGAGCATGCCGTTGCCCGCGCGCAGGATGGAGGCGAACACGAGCTTTTTGCCGTCGATCATGGGGCTTTGCATGGTTTCCAGCGGGGTTTGAACCTCGACCAGATGCGTGGGCATGTCGCGCGTGACTTCGTAGGCCATGAGCATGGCCAGCTCGCCCAGCAGGGTGCGGAAGGTGGTGCTGCTGGCGTTCTTGTTGCGCATGAGGGTGAGCTTGTGCTGCACGAGGGGGTGGGTGACGTGGTGGACTTGGGGCGGTGTCATTGGTTTTCTTCTTTCGGAAGGAGACGATGCGAAATGAAGCGGCGGGCGCGAACGCCTGTCCTTACCGGCGCTGCCAGACGGCGGCAAAAAAGCCGTCCGTGCCATGCAAGTGCGGCCACAGGCGCAAATGCCCCGCTTCAGTCGTGAGCCGGGCCGCCTGCGGCACTTTGGCGGCGGCGAGAACGTCGCCCGCGTGCAGCGGCGCAAAGCCGGGCAGCGCGTTTGACAGGGCCTGCGCCACGGCTTCGTTTTCCTGCGGCAGCAGGCTGCACGTGGCGTAAACCAGCCGCCCGCCGGGCTTGACGAGGCGGGCGGCGCTTTGGGCGATGGAAAACTGCTGTTCGGCCAGGCGGGCGATGTCTTCAGGGCGGGTGCGCCACTTCAGGCCGGGCGCGCGGCGCAGCGTGCCCAGGCCGGAGCAGGGCGCGTCCACCAGCACGGCATCGGCCTTGCCTTGCAGGGCGTTGAGGCGTGCGTCGCGCTCGTGGGCGATGGCGGCGGTGTGCACGTTGCCCAGCCCGCTTCTGGCCAGACGCGGCTGAAGGCCCTGCAAGCGGTGGGCGGAGGCGTCAAACGCATACAGCCGGCCCGCGCCGCGCATCATGGCGCCCAGCGCCAGCGTTTTGCCGCCCGCGCCCGCGCAAAAGTCCACCACCAGCTGGCCGCGCCGCGCCTGCGTGAGCAGCGCCAGCAGCTGCGAGCCTTCGTCTTGCACTTCCACAAGGCCCTGCTGCCACGCGGGCAGATGGGCCAGGCGCGGCTTGCCCGCCACGCGCAGCCCCCAGGGCGACCAGGGCGTTTCCTGCGCCTGAATGCCGCTTGCGGCCAGCGCGGCGGCCACGGCGGGGCGCTTGGCCTTCATGGCGTTCACACGCAAATCCAGCGGCGCGGCTTGCAGCAGGGCTTCGGCCAGCGGCCAGAAGTCTTGCGGCTGTTGCGCCATGGATGCCTGCAAGGCGGCGGCCAGCCAGTCGGGCAGGTTGTGGCGGCAGGCTTCAGGCAGGCCGGCGGGCTGGCTTTGCAGGGCGCGGCAGGCGGCCAGCCAGGGGCGGAGTTCGGCGGGCGCGTCTGAAAAATCGCTGCTTTCGCTGCCTTCGCCATCAAGCAGCGCCAGCAGCGCCATGCGGCGCGGCACGGGCCAGTCAGCACTGTTGGCAAAACCGGCGGGCGCTTCGGCTTCAAAGCGGCGCGCCAGGTGTTCATACCAGCGCTTGCGGCGCAGCACGGCGTAGGCGGCATCGGCCAGCCGGGCGCGTTCGCGCGAGCCTGTGCGGCGCTTTTCAAAGAACTGCGACACCGCCATATCGGCAGGCTGCGCATGGGCCAGCAGGGTTTGCAGCAAGTCAGCGGCGGCGGCGCTCAGGGCAAGAAGGTGCATGGGGCGCGAATTTTCCCATTGCGCCGCAGGGCGGCGGACGGCCATCAGCGGCCCGCCCGGCGGCAAGGCTGGATGATGTCCAGCGCCTGCTGCCAGGTGCTGCCGGGCGCTTGCGTGTCCAGCCGCATCAGGGCATACAGGGTGCTGTAGAAGTTATCTTGACTGTATGAGCCGCTTTGCGCGCGCTGGCGCAGGCACTGAATGTCGAAATCGCCTTCTTCCAGCCAGGCGGGCGAAAACCAGAAAATCATGGGAATGCGCGTTTGCTCTTTGGGCGCAATGCTGCGCGGCGTGCCGTGCAGGTAAATGCCGTTTTCGCCCAGCGATTCGCCGTGGTCTGAAGCGTAGAAAACCATGCTGGCCATATCCGTGCGCTTTTCCAGCCGCCCAATCACGTCGGCAATGAATTTGTCGGTGTAAAGCAGCGTGTTGTCATACGTATTCACCAGCTCTTCATTGGTGCAGCGGTGAATTTCATTGGTATCGCAAGTGGGCGTGAACTGGCGGTATTCAGGCGTATAGCGTGCGTAATAGGCCGGGCCGTGGCTGCCAATGGTGTGCAGCACCAGCACGGCGTCTTTTTCTTGCGCGCTGTCAATCAGTTTGTCGAAATCAGTGAGCAAAATATCGTCCATGCATTCGCCGCCCTGGCAGTATTCGGGCAGATTGCGATGGGTGATCAATTCATTGGGAATGCGGTTGCAAACGCCTTTGCAGCCGGTATTGTTATCCACCCAGTAAACATAAATGCCCGCGCGCTGGAAAATATCCATCAGGTTATCCTGCATTTCGGCGTGCGCCTCGTCATAATGCGCGCGGTCCATGACGGAAAACATGCAGGGCACGGAAGTGGCGGTATCGGTGCCGCAGCTTGAAACCTGTGTGAAATTGATGATGTCACTGCGCGCGGCCAGCCGGGGCGTGGTCTGGCGCGCGTAGCCGTTCAGCCCCCAGTTTTGCGCGCGCGCCGTCTCGCCCACGATGATGACGGCCACGCGCCTTTTGGCGCCAGGCGCGGGCGGCAGCTGGCGCGCGTTCACGTCCAGCCGGGTGTAAGGAATGCGCGCGCGCCAGGCCATGCGCGCCTTGGAAAGCGCCGCGCCCACAAAATTGGAAGGCACCACCAGCTTCATGATGCCGTGGTTATTGCGAAAAAAGCTGGCGTAATCCTGATAAAACCCCCAGGCAATGCCCGCCATGCCCAGCGCCGAAACCGCTATCCAGGCCATGCGCCAGCCCAGCTCCCGCCCCAAAGAGCGCCATTGCACTTTCACCAGCAAATAAAGCAGCGCAGGCGCAATGCCAAACACGACAACCCAAATGGCGTAAGAAGGCGAGAGCACGCGCAGCGTTTCTGCCGACGTGGCTTGCAAAACATTATTCAGTATTTCGCGCGAAAAATACACTTTCAGGAAAATGCTGCTCCATGAAATGGCCGCGCCAATCACGATCAGCGCGGGCATGATCACGCGGTGCAAAAACGGCAGCGCCAGCAATTGCGCGAAAATGTTGATGAAAAAGAAAATGAAAAACGGCAGCGTCAGCAAAAACCAGTCGCCGCTTTCACCCCGGAAAGGGTGGGCGCGCAAGGCCTCGGCAAAAAAGGCGTAATTGAGCAGGGTGAAAAAAAGCGCGGCAAAAGCCGCCAGCGTGGTGGAAGTCAGGCGCGGCGCGGGTATTTTCATGGCTGAATCATGACGGAATGGCGTGCTGCCGGAAAATAAAAAAGTCCGCTGGTTTGGCGGACTTTTCATGAATAACCGGCGGCAGGACTGGACAGGATTATTGGAAATGGCGGGAGAGTCTATCGCAAACCGTTCGTGACAGGGTAACGCCAGTCTTTGCTGCCAAAGCCGCGCTGCGACACGCACGGCCCCGGCGCGGACTGGCGGCGCTTGTATTCGGCCAGCCGCAGCAGGCGCAGCACCTGCGCCGTCTGCGCGGGGTCAAAGCCGGCGGCTTCCAATTCGGCGCGGCCATCGCCTTGCTCCAGCACGCGCGCCAGCATGGCGTCCAGCACTTCATAGGGCGGCAGGCTGTCCTGGTCGGTCTGGCCTTCGCGCAGCTCGGCGCTGGGCGGGCGGGTGATGATGCGCTCGGGAATGGGGTTGTCCACCGTGCCGCAAGGGTTGTGCGCGTTGCGCCAGCGCGCCAGCGCGAAAACGGCGGTTTTGTAAACGTCCTTGATGGGTGCAAAGCCCCCGCACATGTCGCCATACAGCGTGCAGTAGCCCACGGCGTATTCGCTCTTGTTGCCCGTGGTCAGCAGCAGATGGCCGTGCTTGTTGGACAAGGCCATGAGCAGCACGCCGCGCACGCGCGCTTGCAGGTTTTCTTCCGTGGTATCGGCAGGCTTGCCTTCCAGCAGCGGCGCCAGGCTGGCTTGCAGGGTTTCAAAGGCGGGGGCAATGTCGATTTCGTCATGCCGCACGCCCACGCGCCGGGCCATTTCGCGCGCGTCTTGCAGGCTGATGCTGGCGGTGTAGGGGCTGGGCATCATCACCGTGCGCACCTGGCTTGCGCCCAGCGCATCGACCGCCAGCGCCAGCACCAGCGCCGAGTCAATGCCGCCCGACAGCCCCAGCAGCGCCTGCCCAAAGCCGTTTTTGCGCGCGTAGTCGCGCAGCGCCAGCACCAGCGCGGCCCAAAGCTGGCCTTCGGGTGATTCAGGCGATTCAGGCGAATCCGCCGCCAGCGCCAGATGGCCGCCCTGCCAGGCCGCCTGCACCGGCCACAGCTGCGGCTCAAAGCGCGCCGCGCGCCCGGCCAGCGCGCCATCGGCCTGCAAGGCAAACGATGCGCCGTCAAACACCAGCTCGTCTTGCCCGCCCGTCAGGTTCGCGTAAACCAGCGGCAGGCCCGTTTCCAGCGCGCGCTGGCGCATGGCCTGCTGGCGCTCGTCTGGCTTGCCCGCCCGCCAGGGCGAGGCGTTGATGACCGCCAGCAGCTGCGCGCCCGCCGCCCTGGCCTGCGCGGCGGGCGCGGCCTGCCAGGCGTCTTCGCAAATGAGCAGGCCCACGCGCAGGCTCTGCGCGCCTTCGCCTGCCTCGAACACGCAGGCCGACGGCGGCCCCGGCACAAAGTGGCGGCGCTCGTCAAACACGGCGTCATCCGGCAGGTTTTGCTTGAGCGCCGTGGCCACGATGCGCCCGCCGCGCAGCACGCTGGCCGCGTTGTGGCACAGCGCACGCCCCGCTTCGCGCGGCCCCGCCACGGGCGCGGGGTGGCCCACCACCAGCGTCAAATCCGCCAGCGCCGCCGTCTCCTGCGCAATGCGCGCCACGCTGGCCTGGCAGGCCGCAACGAAACCGGGCTGAAGCAGCAGGTCATCCGCCGGGTAGCCGCACACTGCCAGCTCCGGCGTGAGCAGCAGCCGCGCGCCCTGCGCGTGCGCCGCGCGTGCGGCCTCAACAATCAGGCGGGCGTTGCCCGGCAAGTCGCCCACAGTGGGGTTGATCTGGGCAATGGCAATGTGCAGGGGCATGGCAGTGAAAGAAGCGGTTGCGCAAAGGGCGGCGAGTATGCGCCCGGCAGCCCGGAGCCTGCTCGCGGCCAGGCCGCAAAGCGCAGAAAAAGACGGCCCGGCGCATGGCCTGATTTCGCTCCTTTATCCATAGCATGAGGTCCTAGTGGGATCAGCGCGAAGCGGCATTCTGATCCCTTGAATTCGCTCCTGTTTCTGATACACCCAGGCATGCGCGGGCGGCTTGCCGCGCCCACCCTCTGCCCTTTGCCGCTTGCTGGCACGCTTGCCGTTTCAGCATCGGGGCCTCAACGCTCCATCGCCCGCCAGCCCTTGTGGAATGGGCGCAGGCAGCTATCTTTTCTGAAGCAAAATCGCCAGCCCATGAACGCTCACACCCAATCTCTCACCCTGCAAGGCGAGGCCGGAGCCATTGAGGCGCTGCTGGACCGCCCCGGCGCCAGCCAGCCCGGCAGCCAGGCCGCGCGCGGCCTGGCCGTGATCGCCCATCCGCATCCGCTTTTTGGCGGCGCCATGAGCAACAAAGTGGTGCAAACGCTGGCACGCGCCTTCGTGCAGTGCGGCTGGCGCGCGCTGCGATTCAACTTCCGGGGCGTGGGCGCGAGCGCGGGCGTGCATGACGAAGGCCGGGGCGAGGCGCGCGACATGCTGGCCGTCATCAGCCAGGCGCGCGAGGGCGGCGAGGCGCTGGCGGTGGCCGGTTTTTCTTTCGGCGCGTTTGTGGCCGCGCAGGCCGCAGCCAGCCTGGCGCAAGCCGGTGACGAGCCGGCGGCGCTGGTGCTGGTGGGCACGGCCGCTTCGCGCTTTGCCGTGCCGCCCGTGCCGCAAAGCCTGCATGAAAAAACGCTGGTGTTGCATGGCGAGGCCGATGACACGGTGCCCCTGGCCGCCGTGCTGGACTGGGCGCGGCCGCAGTCACTTCCCGTCACGGTTATTCCCGGAGGCGGGCATTTCTTTCACGGACAATTGCCGCTGCTCAAGGGGCTGGCCGCGCGCCATTTGCGCTCCCTGGCTTGAGCCTGAACCGTCCTTTTCCCCTTTTTTTCATCCTGAAATGACGCGATTTGCCCGCGCGCTGGCCGCGCTTTTTTTCGCCGCAGCCGCTTTGGCGGCCACCGCCCAGACCCTGCCCCAGCCGCCCGACATCGCCGCGCGCGCCTACATGCTGGTGGACGTAACGGCAGGCGGCCAGATTCTGGCTGCCAAAGATATTGACGAGCCTGTCGAACCAGCCTCCCTGACCAAGCTGATGACCGCCTATCTGGTGTTCGACGCCCTGCGCGCGCGCAAAGTCACGCTGGAGCAGCGCCTGCCCGTCTCCGAACGCGCGTGGAAGATGCCTGGCTCGCGCATGTTCATTGACCCCAAGATGCAGGTGCCCGTGGAAGATTTGCTCAAGGGCATGATCGTGCAGTCCGGCAACGACGCCACCGTGGCCCTGGCCGAGGGCGTGGGCGGCACCGTTGAAAACTTCGTGCGCCTCATGAACGAGCAGGCCAAGGCGATGGGCCTGAAAAACACGGGCTTTACCAACCCCGAAGGGCTGACCGAAGCGGGCCACACCACCACCGCGCGCGATCTGGCCACCCTCTCCACGCGGCTGCTCCAGGACTTTCCTGAATACATGCACTACTACAGCATCAAGAAATACCGCTACTCCGGCACCCCCGCCAGCAACGAAAACAACCGCAACTGGCTGCTCCAGCGCGACCCCACGGTGGACGGCTTCAAAACCGGCCACACCAAAGCCGCTGGCTACTGCCTGGTGGCCACCGCCAAGCGCGACTTTCCCGGCCTGGGCGGCCGCCGTCTCATCTCCATCGTGCTCGGCGCCGACAGCGAATCGGCCCGCGCCAATGAGTCACAAAAGCTCCTGAACTGGGGCTACACCGCTTATGAAGGCGTGAAACTCTTTGACGCCAACGAACCCGCCGCCTCCCCCCGCATCTGGAAAGGCGCCAGCAACACCCTCAAGCTGGGCCGCACGCAACCCATCATCGTGGCCGCCCCGCATGGCAGCGCCAGCAATCTGAAAACCGAAATCGCCCGCCCCGACCCGCTGGTGGCCCCCATCGCGCAAGGCCAGGCCATTGCCACCCTCAAGGTGTCGCTGGACGGCCAGACCTTGAGCGAGCAGCCCCTCATCGCGCTGGAAGCCGTGCCCGAAGCCGGCTGGCTTGGCCGTATGTGGGACGGCATGCGCCTGTGGCTGCACTGAGCGGCGCAGCCTGCGCGCCCCGCCATGATGAAAAAGGCCGCTTTGCCAGCGGCCTTTTTTGCGCGCTTTCGTGCGGCGCTTGGGGCAGCGCAGCCTGCGCCCGCCAGAAAGAATCAAAAACAGAAGCGAATTCAAGGCGCTTGAAAGCCATCTCGCGCAGATTCCACTAGGACCTCATGCTATTGATTCAGGAGCTATTTTTTGAAGCCCTCTGAATCCATTTGCTGTTTGTCCATGAGCACGAAAAGCGCAGCCTTGAAGGCGGCTGCCTTGCAAATCGTCAGCAAGTCACACAACCTTTCTGCACCTTGCAGCCCATCCCTTTCGCTCTTTGCAGCCGACTCTGAACAGGCCTTTGCTGAGAAAACGGGCCATGTGGAAAAAGAGAAAAAGCCTGCATTCCAGATGGAAAGCAGGCTTTTCATTTTCAAATGGCCCGTGCGGCAGGCGCGGCCTTGAAAGTTTGGTTATTGGGCGGGCTTCTTGCCCTTGGCTTCGGCCTTTGCGGGTTCGGGCTTGGCCGGGTTTTGCAGCCATTGCCAGGGTTGCAGCCAGGCCTGCAAGGCGTTCTGGCCGCTCGGGTTTTGCGGCTGCCCTTGGGTTATGGCGCCCAGAATCTGGGCCAGGTCTTTCTGCCAGGCTTGCATGGCTTGCTGCGCGCCTGTGGAAAAGCTGGCCTGCGTTTTCAAAAGAGCCTGCATGGCGGCCTGGCTGTCGCTGAGGCGGCGCTGCACTTTCTGCCAGAAGGCGTCATTGGGCAGGTCGGCGAGCTTGCGCCAGTCGTCGGCGTCCAGCAGGCTTTGCATGGCGGCGTCGCTTTCGCTGATGCTGTCATGCAGCAGGCGGTGGCTGTAGTCCAGCCATTGCTGGCTGTTTTCCTGCAACAGGCGCAGCAGTTTTACTTGCAGCTCCAGATTGAGCTTGTGCAGGGTGAAGGGCAGGTTCCGGGTGGATTGGTCTTGGGTCGTGCTCATGAAAGCTCCTTTGCTTCAGGGTGGGGAAAACGATGCGGGGTTTTGCATGGGCCAAGGCCGGAACCTGGTTTGTCTTTTATTTCTGCAATACGTACTGGCCTGGCGCGTCGGCCACGGCGTCGCCCATGCGCGGAGGCTGGGCGGGTTTGCCGGAGCGGGCGTTCAGCCAGTCGTTCCAAGCGGGCCACCACGAGCCTTCGTGGCGGGGCGCGGCGGCCAGCCAGGCATCGGGCGTCAGGCTGTCGCCGCCCGCGTGGCGGGTGAGCATCTGGTAGTGGCGGCGCGGGTGGCCCGGTTCGCTGACGATGCCGGCGTTGTGGCCGCCGTTGGTGAGCACGAAGGTGATTTCGGCGGGCGCGAGGCGGTGCAGCTTGAAGACCGAGCGCCAGGGGGCCACGTGGTCGGCCACGGTGCCCACGCAGAACACGGGCAGGCGCAGCGCGCCCAGCGAGACGGGCTGGCCGTCCACAAGGTAGCGGCCTTCGCTGAGGTCGTTATGCAGGAAAAGCCGCCGCAGGTACTGCGCGTGCATGCGGGCGGGCATGCGCGTGGTGTCGGCGTTCCAGGCCATCAGGTCGTTCATGGGGCGGCGCTCGCCCAGCAGGTATTCGCCCAGCAGGCGCGACCAGAGCAGGTCATAGGAGCGCAGCATCTGGAAAGCGCCTGCCATTTGCCGCCCGGTCAGGCAGCCGCGCTGGGTCATCTGCGCTTCCAGCAGCGCGATCTGGCTTTCGTCGATGAACAGGCTCAGCTCGCCGGGTTCGCTGAAGTCGGTTTGCGCGGCAAACAGCGTCATGGAGGCCAGGCGGCCCAGTTGCCCGTCGCGCGCCAGCGCCGCCGCCGCGATGGCCAGCAGCGTGCCGCCCAGGCAGTAGCCCGCCGCGTGCACGGCATGGCCCGGCGCGATGGCTTCTATGGCCTCCAGCGCGGCGCGAAAGCCCAGGTTCAGGTAGTCGTCCATGCCCAGATCGCCGTCGTTTTCATCCGGGTTCTTCCATGAAATGCAGAACACGGTGTGGCCCTGGTCCACCAGGTATTTGACGAGCGAGTTGTGCGGCGAAAGATCCAGGATGTAGTACTTCATGATCCACGCGGGCACGATGAGCACCGGCTCGGGGCGCGTCTTGGCCGTGGCGGGCGCGTACTGGATCAGCTCCATCAGCCGGTTGCGCAGCACGACCTTGCCCGGGGTCACGGCCACCTCGCGCCCGGGCGTGAAGCGCTCGGCTCCGGCGGGCGGCTCTTCGGCCATGAGGCGCTGGAAGTCATCCAGCCAGTAGTTCAGGCCGCGCGTGAGGTTGGCCCCTTTCTCGCGCCAGGTGCGTTGCAGCACGACGGGGTTGGTGAGCAGCCAGTTGCCGGGCGAAAACACGTCCAGGCACTGCCGCGCGGCGAAGGAAACCACTTGCTGGTGATGCGCAGACACGCCCCACACGTCTTGCGTGGCCGCCTCCCACCACTGCTGTTGCAGCAAAAAAGCCTGGTGGTGCAGGTTGAAGGGCCACCACTGCCAGGCCGGGTCGGCAAAGCGGCGGTCTTGCACGGGCGGCTCGGCGGCCAGGGGCTGATCGCCTTGCAGCTGCGCGGCCCGCAGGCCATCGGCCAGCAGCAGGCGCTGCGCGTAGGCCAGCAGCCGTCCGCCAAGCTGCCCGGCCAAACGCAGCAGCTGAAGCTGCCGGCCGGGGCTGGCCGCCAGGTGCGTGGCCCAGTCCGTCACGGCCAGGGCCATAGACTGGGGCGAGATGGAAAACGACAGGCGCGCCAAGGCAGCATGCGTGAGCAAATCCAGGCGGCGCACGCCCAGCAGGGCGGAATCAGGTTTTTTTTCTGGCATGGCGTTGCGGAATGAAATTTCTCTTGCGTCCGCAATGCTAGTCATGAATTGAACACTCATGTTCAAATTCAGGCGCACAGTTGATACGCATCAATCACTTGGATGATCCGGCTGCGCACAATGCCCGGCGTTTTGCCCCCTATCAAGTTTTTCATGACCGCTGCTTTTGCCCGTCTGGCCCTTCGTTTCAACCGTCCGCCTTTGCGCTTTTTTCTTCTGGCCGCCGCGCTGGCCCTGGCGGGTTGCCAGAAATTGCCGCCGTGGTGGCCGCAGTGGTGGCCGGGCGCGCGGCAGCAGGCGCTGCCCGAGGGCATTTACCGCGCCAACGGACGGCTGGAACTCACGCGCGTGGATGTGGCTGCCAAATACCCTGGCCGCTTGCGCGAAGCGGCCTTTCAGGAAGGCGAGCGCGTGCAGGCCGGGCAGGTGCTGGCCGTGCAGGAAGACGGCGAATTGCAGGCCAAACTGGCGCAGGCGCGCGCCGCGCTGGCCCGCGCGCGCTCGGAGCAGGCGCGCGCCCGCGCCGGGCAGGCCGCGCAGTCGCGCAAGGCGGCGCTGGCGCGGCTGGAGTGGCAGCAGGCGCAAAGCCTGCTGCGCCAGCAGCAGATTTCGCCCGTGGAGCTGGAAAAGCGCCAGCTGGCGCTTGACGCCGAAACCGCCGTGCTGGAGGCCGCGCAAGGGGCCGTGCAAACCGCAGGCCACGCCGCAGAAGAAGCGCAGGCGCAGATTGAGCTGGCGCAGGCCATGCTGGAATCGCTGCAGCTGCGCGCACCGCTGGACGGGCGCGTCGAATACCGCCTGGCCGAGCCGGGTGCCATGCTGGCCCCGGGCAGCCGCGTCGCCACGCTGCTGGACGCGGGCGATGCCTGGCTGACGGTGTTCTTCCCCGCTGCCGTGGCCGGGCGGCTGAAGGTGGGCGATGAGGCGCGCGTCACGCTGGAAGGCCTGTCCGCCGCCTTGCCCGCCACGGTGGCCCTGGTGGACGAGCAGGCGCAATTCACGCCCAAATACGTGGAAACGGCCAGCGAGCGGGAAAACCTGGTTTACCGCGTGAAGCTGCGCATTCCGCGCGAGACGGCGCTGGCCTGGCCGGGCGTTCTCAAAGGCGGCGTCACGGGCGACGGCTACGTGCGCACCGGCAGCCAGCCCTGGCCCGCGCAATTGCAGGTGCAGGTGCAAGCGCAGGCCGGCCCGGAAAGCGCCGCGCAGGCGCCGCAGGAGAAGGCCGCAGGGGCCGCGCCCGCTGATGGGGGCGCGCCTTGAGCGGCGGCGCGCCGCAGCCCGCCGCAGCGCCCGCTGACGCCGCCGTGGCGCTGCGCGGCGTCACGCACCGCTACGGGCAGGCGCTGGCCTTGCATGAGGTGTCGCTTGAGCTGCCGCGCGGCGCGAGCATCGCGCTGGTGGGGCCGGATGGCGTGGGCAAATCCACGCTGCTGGCGCTGGCGGCGGGCGTCAAGCGCATCCAGTCCGGGCGCGTGCTGACGCTGGGGCAGGACTTGGCCGACGCGCGGGGCCGCGCCGCGCTGGCCGCGCGCGTTGCCTTCATGCCGCAGGGGCTGGGGCACAACCTCTACCCCACGCTGAGCGTGGCCGAGAACGTGGACTTTTTCGCGCGCCTGTTTGGCCTGGGCGCGCGCGAGCGGCAGGCGCGCCAGGCGCGGCTGTTGCACGCCACGGGGCTGGCGCCCTTTGCCGGCCGCGCGGCGGGCAAGCTCTCCGGCGGCATGAAGCAAAAGCTTGGCCTGTGCTGCGCGCTGGTGCATGACCCCGAGCTGCTCATTCTTGATGAACCCACGACCGGCGTCGATCCCCTCTCGCGGCAGCAGTTCTGGGCGCTGGTGGAAGGCTTGCGGCGCGAGCGGCCCGGCATGACCGTCATCGTCTCCACCGCCTACATGGACGAGGCCGGGCGCTTCGAGCGCCTGGTGGCAATGGACGCAGGCCGCGTGCTGGCCCAGGGCAGCCCCGCCAGCCTGATGGAGCGCACGGGCGCGGCCAGTCTGGAAGAGGCCTACATCGCCCTGCTGCCGCCGGCCAAGCGCCCGGCGGGCGGCGCGCTGAGCATCGCGCCCTGGCGCGACACGGGCGGCGCGCCTGCCATTGAGGCCAGCGGGCTGACGCGCCGCTTTGGCGGCTTCACGGCCGTCGATGGCGTGAGCTTTCGCATCGGGCGCGGCGAAATCTTCGGCTTTCTCGGCTCCAACGGCTGCGGCAAGAGCACCACCATGAAGATGCTCACCGGCTTGCTGGACATCACCAGCGGCAGCGCGCGCCTGCTGGGCCAGCCCATCCGCGCGGGCGACATGAACACGCGCATGCGCGTGGGCTACATGTCGCAGGCGTTTTCGCTGTATGAGGAGCTGAGCGTGCGCCGCAACCTGTGGCTGCACGCGCGGCTGTACCGCATGCCCGCGCCTGCGGCGGCGCAGGCCGTGGAGCGCGCGCTGGACGAGTTCGATCTGCGCGCGCACGCCGACGCGCTGCCCGCCGCGCTGCCGCTGGGCATGCGCCAGCGCCTGCAACTGGCGGCGGCCTGCCTGCACCGGCCTGAAGTGCTCATCCTAGACGAGCCGACTTCGGGCGTCGATCCCGCCGCGCGCGATCTGTTCTGGCAGCGCCTGGCCAGCCTGTCGCGGCAGGAGGGCGTGACCATCTTCGTGTCCACGCATTTCATGAACGAGGCCGCGCGCTGCGACCGCATTTCGCTCATGCACCGGGGGCGCGTGCTGGTGGTGGGCGCGCCGCAGGCGCTGGCTGACGCGCGCGGCGGCGGCGATCTGGAGCGGGCCTTCATCGCCTGGCTGCAAGACGCCGCGCGCGAGGATGGCCAGGCAAGCGCGGAGGATGGAGAAGGCGCGGAAGGCGCGCCTGAATTCCTGCCCGCAGCCCCGCCAGCCGCGCCGCCAGCGCCCGAAGCGGCGGCCTCGGCCCCGCCAGCGCCCCGTAGCGCCCTGGCGCGCTGGCTCGCCCTGGCCTGGACTTTCGCCCGCCGCGAGGCGCTGGAGCTGGCGCGCGACCGCCTGCGCCTGGCCTTCGCGCTGCTGGGGCCGGTGGCGCTGCTGTGCATTGCGGCCTACAGCATCTCGTTTGACGTGGAGAACATCCGCTTTGCCGTCATTGACCACGACCGCAGCGCCGCCAGCCGCCACTTCATCGAGCAGTTCCAGGGTTCGCGCTACTTTGCGCAGCAGCCCTCGCCTGCCAGCCGCGCCGAGGGCGATGCCTGGCTGCGCGATGGCCGCCTGCGCCTGCTCATTGATGTGCCGCCGGGCTTCGGGCGCGACCTGGCCGCCGGGCGGCAGCCCGGCATCGACTTCGCCATTGACGGGGCCGTGCCTTTTACCGCCGCCAGCGTGCGCGCCTACGCCAGCGCCATCACGCTGGACTACGCGCAGCGCCTGCTGCGCAGCCAGCCGCTGCCCGTCAGCGCGGCAGCGGCGGCGGCCTGGCCCGTCACGGTGCAAACGCGCTTTGTCTACAACCAGGAGTTCCGCAGCATCTACGCCATCACGCCGGGCGTGATCATGCTGGCCATGATCCTGGTGCCCACCATGCTCACCGCGCTGGGCGTGGTGCGCGAAAAGGAAACCGGCTCCATCGTCAATCTCTACGCCTCGCCGGCCAGCGTGGGGCAGTACCTGCTGGGCAAGCAGCTGCCCTATGCCGCGCTGGCGGCGGCGAGTTTCGTGAGCCTGGCGCTGCTGGCCGTGGCGGTGATTGGCGTGCCGCTCAAAGGCTCGTTCTGGGCGCTGCTGGCGGGCGGGCTGCTGTTTTCGCTGACGGCCACGGCGCTGGGGCTGCTGGCCTCCACGCTGGTGCGCTCGCAGGTGGCGGCCATCTTCGGCTGCTCGCTGCTGTGCCTGATTCCATCGGCCAATTTTTCGGGCCTGCTGTACCCCGTCTCGACCATGACCGGCGCCAGCTACGTCATCGGCAAGGCGTTTCCGTCGTCCTGGTTCCAGCTGGTGAGCCTGGGCGCTTTCTCCAAGGGGCTGGGTGCGGGCAGCTTCGGCTGGCCCTACGCCATGCTGGCCCTCATGGCCCTGGCCTGCCTGGCGGGCGCGCGGCTGCTGCTGCGCAAGCAGGAGGCGTGAGGCAAAGGGCCTGTTTCAGCTCCTTGATTCATAGCATGATGTCCTAGTGGAAACTGCGCAGATGCCATTTTCAGACCCCGTTAATTCGCTCCTTTTATTGATGCGCCACGCCATGCCTTTTCATGCCTTGCCCGCTTTTTTCTCCGCTTGTGCCCGCCCGGCTTTGAGGGCCGCGTCATGCGTGCGCGCTGGATGAGCGCCGCCGGGCGCTGGCTGCTGAACGTGGGGCTGCTCACGGGCAAGGAGCTGCGCAGCCTGGCGCGCGACCCGGTGCTGGTGGCGCTGATTGTGTTTGCCTTCACCTTCGCCATCGTCAGCATCGCGCACGGCATTCGCGCCGACGTGTTCAATGCCTCGGTGGCGGTGGTGGACGACGACCGCTCGTCGCTGAGCCTGCGGCTGCGCGACGCCATTCGCCCGCCCCACTTCAAGCCGCCGGCGCTGATCGCGCGCAATCAGGCTGCGCCGGGCATGGATGCGGGCGAGTACATCTTCGTGGTGCAGTTTCCGCCCGGCTTCGAGGCCGACACGCTGGCGGGCCGCCGCCCGGCGGTGCAGGTGCTGGTGGACGCCACCGCCATGACGCAGGCCAGCCTGGGCGCGGCCTACTTCCAGCAAATCTTTCTTCAGGAAACGATGGCCTGGCTGCGCGGCCCCGGCTCCAGCGCGCAGACGCTGCTGCCGCTGCGGGTGCAAAGCCGCCTGCACTTCAACCCCAACAACGATTCGGCGTGGTTCACCTCGGTGATGCAGATCGCCACCAACGTCACCATCCTGGCCATCGTGCTGGTGGGCGCGGCCGTCATCCGCGAGCGCGAGCACGGCACCATCGAGCATCTGCTGGTCATGCCCGTGCGCGCCAGCGAAATCGCCCTGGGCAAGATCGCGGCCAACGGGCTGGTCATTCTGGCGGCGGCCCTGCTCTCGCTGTGGGGCGTGGTGCGCCTGGGGCTGGGCGTGCCGGTCAATGGCTCCTGGCTGCTGTTCGGCGCGGCCACGGCGCTGTATCTGTTTTCGGCCACGGCGCTGGGCATGTGGCTGGCCACGCTGACGCCGTCCATGCCGCAGTTCGGGCTGCTGGTGGTGCCGGTGTACGCCATCGCCTACCTGCTCTCGGGCGCGGCCTCGCCCGTGGAATCCATGCCGCCCGCCCTCCAGCAGCTGGTGCGCTGGCTGCCCACCACGCAATTCGTGTCGCTCACGCAGGCGGTCATCTACCGGGGCGCGGGCGTGCGGGCCATCGCGCCGCAGCTGGCGGGCATCGCCGTCTCCGGCGCGCTCTTTCTGGCGCTGGCCGTCTCGCGCTTTCGCTCCATGCTCGCCCGACAAGGATGAATGCCATGCCCCTTCTTCGCGCCTCAGGCGCTCCCCGCGCTCTTTGCTCCCCGCGCCGCGCCGCGCCCTTGCTGGCCCTGGCCTGCGCCGCCTGGCTGGCTGGCTGCGGCCAGGCGCTGAAAGTGCGCACGCCTCCCGCCCAGGCGCGCGTGCCGGACGCTTTTTCTGCCCCCGCCGCGCAAGCCGCTGACGGGCCGCAGCAAGACCTGGGCCGCTGGTGGCGGCTCTGGGGCGACGCGCGGATGAACGCGCTGATCGAACGCGCCCTGGCCGCCAGCCCTGACATCCGCGCCGCGCAGGCCAACCTGCAAGCCGCCCGCGCGCTGGCCGACGTGGCCGAATCAGCCCTGTATCCCACCGCCGTGGCCGCAGCCGCCGCTGGCGCAGGCACAGCCGACTGGCGCAATGCCAGCGCCTGGCGGACGCTGGCGCCGCCCTACAGCGCCGCGCTGCCTTCTTCAGCCGACGCGCGGGGCCTGGCCGCTGGCGTGGGCGCCGTCTGGGAGGCCGACGTGTTCGGCGCCCGCCGCGCCGATGCCAGCGCCGCCCGGGCCGCCGCCGCCATTGCCCAGGAGCGCCTGCACGGCGCACACATGCTGGTGGCCGCCGAAGCCGCCAGCAACTGGCGCGAAGCCCTGGCCCTGGCCCAGCGCCTGTCCATACTGGATGCCGCCACGGCCACCGCCGCCCAGCTGCACGGCTACGCCCAGGCGCGCCTGGCCGCAGGCCAGGCCCGCGCCGCCGACGTGGCCGCCGCCCAGGCGCGCCTGGCCGGACTGCAAGCCGCCCGCCCCGCCTTGCAGGCGCTGCTGCTCACCCGCCGCCAGCGCCTGGCCGCGCTCTGCGGACAGCCTCCAGGCCAGCCCGACGCCGCGCTGGCTGCGCTGCTGCCGGATGTGCCAGAAGCGCCAGAAACGCCGAATGCGTCAGCCGCCGCATCCGAAGCCGCCGCTCCGCCCGAGCCATCTGCGCCGCCCGCGCCGCCAAGCGGGCAGCTGCCCTCCAGCGTGCTGGCGCGCCGCCCCGACGTGCGCGTGCGCCAGCAGGCCGTGCAGGCGCGCGCCGCCCAGCTCAAAAGCCTGAAAGCCGAACTGCTGCCCAGCTTTGGCATCGTCTTTCTCGGCAACGAAGGGCGGCTGGACTTCAGCGGCCTGCCCCGCGCCAGCGGCGCGGGCGGCCTGATCGGCCTGCGCGTCTCGCTGCCCCTGTTCACCGCAGGCCGCTTGCAGGCGCAGGCGCGGGCGGGCGACGCGCGCCTGCACGCCGCCGTGGCCGAATACGACCGCGCCGTGCTCGACGCGCTGCAAGAAGTTGAAGCCGCCTATGCTGCCCGCGCCGCGCTGGACGCGCGCGTTGAAAGCCTGCGAGCCGCCCGCCAAAGCGCCGCCCGCCGCGCCAGCGGCCTGCAAGCCCTCTACCAGGCCGGCGAGCGCCAGCGCGACGCCCCCTTGCAGGCGCGGCTTGAGCTGGCCGAAGCCGACGACGCCCTCGCCCAGGCCCGCATGCAGCAGGCCAGCGCCAGCATCCGCCTCTACCAGGCGCTGGGCGGCGGCTGGTGAAAGCCGCCCGCCCGCGCACCCGCTCCGCAGCAAGAAAACAGAAAACATGCCCGCCACCCCATCCGCCGCTGCCGCCGCAGCATCCGGCCGCTGCCCCCCGCTGAACGCCGCGCAGCAGCGCATTCACCAGGCCGCGCTCAGGCTGTTCGCCGAAAAAGACCCGGCCACCGTCCAAATCAGCGAACTGGCCGCCGCCGCCCAGGTGGCGCGCGGCACCATCTACAACAACCTGGAATCCGTGGAAGCCCTCTTCGGCCAGCTCGTCATACGCCTGTGCGCCGACATGAGCGAACGCATCGACCGCGCCATGAGCGGCGAACCCGACCCCGCCATGCGCCTGGCCGCCGGCGTGCGCCACTACCTGCAACGCGCGCGCGACGAGCCGCACTGGGCGCGCTTCATCCTGCGCTACGGCCTGACCCAGCCCCCGCTGGCCCAGCTATGGCACGGCCCCACCATGCGCTACCTGCGCGAAGGCATCGCCAGCGGCCGCTTCACGCTGCGCCCCGGCCAGGCCCGCACCGCCGCCGTGCTGGTGGCCGGCGCCGTGCTGGGCGGCTTCGCGCAAATGCAGCAAAGCGGCGCCTCGCCGCGCCGCATTGGCAGCGACATCACCGAGCTGCTTTTGCTCTCGCTGGGCCTGCCCGCCAGCGAAGCGCTGCGCATCGCGCGCGCCCGCATGAATTGACGGACCGGCAGCGCCTGGCAGACGCATCAAAAACAGGAGCGAATTCAAGGGCGTTTGAAGTGGCATCTGCGCACGTTCCACTAGGACCTGATGCTATGAATCAAGGAGCTGATTCAGCTCTTTGCCCAGGCTTTTCATCCGCTTTTTCCCCTTTCCGGCATGGCCGCTGCGCCCGCCATTTGCGCCCGCCATTTGCGCCCGCTCCCTTGCGGCAGGTTGCGAGCGACTTCCGGAAAAACGCATGCCAAGACCTGCCTGCGGTTCGCTCTTGCCGCTCCTTGCCGCCCCTCGCGGACAGACTGGAACAGGTGTCCTTATTTCTTTACCGAGGCGCAAAGCGCGCTCGGTACACTCGCGCGCTTTTATGGGCAACACAGGGTTTTTACTGATGCGCAAATCTTGGCGAACAGGAGGCTGGCTGGCGCTGGCCTTGGTGTTGGGCGCAGCCTTCTGGTGGTGGAAGACTTCTGGCGGCCCGCCTGCGCCGCAGTGGGTGACGGCGCAGGTGCAAAAGCAGGACCTGGAAGACACCGTGCTGGCCACGGGCGCCATTCGCGCGCTGCGGCAGGTGAATGTGGGCGCGCAGGCCACAGGGCAGGTCAAGGCGCTGCATGTGAAGGTGGGCGATGTGGTCAAAAAAGGGCAGCTCATTGCCGAGATTGACGACACCACGCAGCAAAACGCCTTGCGTGACGAGCTGGCGGGCATCGAGTCGCTCAAGGCGCAGCGCGCTTCGCGGCAGGCGGCGCTCACGCTGGCTAAGCAAAACCTGGCGCGCCAGCAGGAGATGATGGCCAAGGACGCCACGTCCCGCGCCGATTTGCAGTCGGCACAAAACCAGCTGGCCGCCGCCGAGGCCGATTTGAAAACCAACGCCGCCCAGCTGGAGCAGGCGAATCTGAAGGCGCAGACGGCGCGCGCCAATCTGGGCTACACGCGCATTGCCGCGCCCATGGACGGCACCATCGTGGCCGTGGTGACGGAGCAGGGGCAGACGGTCAATGCCGCCATGTCCACGCCCACCATCGTCAAGCTCGCCCGGCTGGATGAGGTGAAGATCGAGGCGCAGATTTCCGAGGCCGACGTGCCCCGCGTCAAGCCCGGCATGGCCGCCTGGTTCACGCTGCTGGGCGAGCCGGACAAGCGTTACGCCACCGAGCTGAAGGCCATCGCCCTGCTGCCGCCGGCCGATGAAAGCGGCAGCAGCGACACCAGCTCGTCGGCCACATCCGCCGCCAGCGCCACGGCCATTTACTACAACGGCATCCTGCACGCGCCCAACCCCGATGGCGTGCTGCGCGTTTCCATGACGGCGCAAGTGCACATCGTGGTGGACCGTGTGCAAGGTGCGCTCACCGTGCCCGCCAGCGCGCTGGGCGCCAAAGATGACGAGGGCCGCTACGCCGTGCGCGTGCTGACGGGCGAGGGCGATGCGCAGCGCGAAGAAACCCGCCTGGTGCGCGTGGGCCTGAACAACCGCGTGCATGCCCAGGTGTTGGAGGGCCTGAAAGAAGGCGAGCGCGTGATCACGGGCGAGGCCACGCCGGCTATGGATGCCGTCAGCGTGGAAATGGGGCCGCCGCCGCCCATGGGGCCTTGAAGGAGCGCGCCATGACTGAACACCGTCTGGCGCAAGCCGGGGAAGAAAGCGTGGAAAAAGCGAATGGCGGCGGGCCGGGCGCGCCGCTGATGCGCCTGCGCGGCGTCACGCGCGAATTTCCGGCGGGCGACGGCCCGGTGGCCGTGCTCAAGGATGTGAACCTGACGATTCGCGCGGGCGAGATGGTGGCCATCATCGGCCCATCCGGCTCCGGCAAATCCACGCTGATGAACATCATCGGCTGCCTGGACCAGCCTTCGCACGGCAGCTACCAGGTGCTGGGCCGCGAAACGCGCGCCATGCAGCCGGATGAACTGGCGCGCCTGCGCCGCGAGCATTTCGGCTTTGTCTTTCAGCGCTACCAGCTGCTGACGGGCCTGACGGCGCAAGACAACGTGGAAATTCCCGCCATCTACGCGGGCCTGGGCGCGGCCGCGCGCCGCGCGCGATCGGCCCGCCTGCTGGAGCGCCTGGGGCTGGGCGAGCGCCTGGCGCACAAGCCCGGGCAGCTCTCCGGCGGGCAGCAGCAGCGCGTGTCCATTGCCCGCGCCCTCATGAACGGCGGCAGCGTGGTGCTGGCCGATGAACCCACTGGCGCGCTGGACAGCCACACGGGCGAGCAGGTCATGCAGATTCTTCAGGAACTCAATGCCGCCGGGCACACCATCATCCTCGTCACGCACGATGCCAAGGTGGCCGCCCACGCGCGGCGCGTGATTGAAATTGCCGACGGCCGCATCACCCGCGACAGCGCCGCTGCTGCGCCGCCTGCCGCGCCCGCCAGCGAAGCGCCGCCGCCCAAAGCGGGCCTGGCCGCCTGGCTCATGCGCCTGCGCGAAGCGGCGCGCATGGCCCTGCACGCCATGCTCTCGCACCGCATGCGCACGCTGCTGACCATGCTGGGCATCATCATCGGCATCGTCTCCGTCACCCTGGTCAATGCCATCGGCGAAGGCGCCAAGCAGCAAATCCTCTCGGACATCAGCTCCATCGGCACCAACACCATCTCCATCTTCGCCGGCTCCGGCTTTGGCGACCGGCGCGCCGACGCCATCCGCACCCTCTCGGCTGCCGACGCCGCCGCGCTGGCCGAGCAGCCCTACGCGCACAGCGCCACGCCGCAAGTGCAAACCAGCGTCACCCTGCGCATGGGCAACCAGGAAAAAACCGCCACCGTCAGCGGCGTATCCGCCGAATACTTCAACGTGCGCGGCCTCACCCTGGCCGCCGGCGTGCTGTTTGACGAAAGCAGCGTCAAAAACCTGGCGCTGGACGCCGTGATCGACGACAACACCCGCAAAACGCTCTTTCCGGGCGGCGGCAACCCTTTGGGCCAAATCATCCTGCTGGGCAGCGTGCCCGCACGCATCATTGGCGTCACCGCCAAGGAAAAAAGCAACTTCGGCTTCAACTCCGGCAACACCGTCTGGCTGCCCTACACCAGCGTCATGGGGCGCCTCACCGGCAGCCAGGTGCTGCAAAACATCTCCGTGCGCGTCAAAGACGGCTACACCACCCACTACGCCGAAAAGCAAATCACCGAGCTGCTCACGCGCCGCCACGGCAGCAAAGACTTTTTCACCAGCAACAGCGACACCGTGCGCGAAATGGTCGAAAAAACCACCTTCACCATGCAGGTGTTCATCTCCTCCATTGCCGTCATCGCCCTCGTGGTGGGCGGCATCGGCGTGATGAACATCATGCTGGTGAGCGTGACCGAGCGCACGCCCGAAATCGGCATCCGCATGGCCGTGGGCGCGCGCCAGGCCGACATCCTCCAGCAATTTCTCATCGAAGCCGTCTTCGTCTGCCTGCTGGGCGGCCTGCTGGGCATCGGCCTGGCCTTTGGCCTGGGCTGGGTGCTGGAGCGCCTCTCCAGCGAAGTGCACCTGGTGTTTTCCGCCAACGCCATCGTGCTGGCCGTGGCCTGCTCCACCTTCATCGGCCTGGCCTTTGGCTTCTGGCCCGCCCGCAGCGCCGCGCGCCTGAACCCGATTGACGCGCTCTCGCGGCAATAAGCACTGGGCACAAGATATTTCCGCTCCTCAATCCATAGCATGATGTCCTAGTGGAAACTGCGCTGACCGGCATTTTGGGCCACTCAGATTTGCTCCTGTTTCTGTTGCGGCGCAGGGCAAGGCTTCGCCAAACGGGAAAAGCCGTGAGCAGCCAGCCAAAGAAGCGGCGAAGGCCCGTCTGCGGCTTGCGTTTCGCGGCCCATCCCGGTCCGCTCTTTTGCCCCTCCCGGCCAGATCATGAACAAGTTCCCAGAAGCTGCCCCTGCCGAAACGTCTGAAGACGCCCGCTGGATGCGCCTGGCCCTGCAAGCCGCGCATGAAGCGGCAGCGCGCGGCGAAGTGCCTGTGGGCGCGGTGGTGGTCAAGGACGGGCGCTGCATCGCCGCTGCTGGCAACGCCTGCGTGGGCGCGCATGACCCCAGCGCGCATGCCGAAATCGCTGCCTTGCGCCAGGCCGCGCGCGCGCTGGGCAACTACCGGCTGCAAGGCTGCACGCTGTATGTGACGCTGGAGCCTTGCGCCATGTGCGCCGGGGCCATGCTGCACGCGCGGCTGGCGCGCGTGGTTTTTGGCGCGGCCGACCCCAAAACGGGCGCGGCCGGTTCGCTGCTCAACCTGTTTGCCCAGCCCGCGCTCAACCATCAAACGCAAGTCACTGGCGGCGTGCTGGCGGGCGAATGCGCCGCTGCGCTGCACGGCTTTTTCAGGCCGCGCCGCATCAACGCCGCCCCCTTGCGGCAAGACGCGCTGCGCACGCCGCCCGCGCGCTTTGCCCATCTGCCCGATGACCCCTGGCCGCGCCATGCCGAAAGCGGCTTGCCCGCCCTGGGCGGCTTGCGCCTGAGCTATATGGACGAAGGCCCGCGCGACGCGCCCATCACCTGGCTGTGCCTGCACGGCGCGCCCGCCTGGAGCCACCTGTGGCGGCACATGGCAGCCCAGTGGCTGGCGGCGGGCTGCCGCGTGATCGCGCCTGACTTGATCGGCTTTGGCCGCAGCGACAAGCCCAAGAAAGAAAGCGCCCACACCCTGGCCTGGCACCGGCAAATCCTCATCGAATGGGTGCGCAAGCTGGATGTGCGCCGCGTGGCCCTGGCCCTGCACGGCACGGCCGGCGCGGCGGGCCTGGCGCTGCCCGCCGCCGATCCGCAGCGCTACGCCGCGCTGCTGGCCATCAACACCGGCTTTGCGCCAGCGGCGCAGGCCAGCGGGGCAGGGCAGGGCGCGCCTGCCCGTTTGCCTCTTTCGCGCTTGCCGCGCCCGCCCGCTGACGAGCAAGCCGCTTGCGAAGCCCCTTTCCCTGACAGCGGCCACCGCGCCGCCTTGCGCGCCCTGCCGCGCCTGGCCGATGGCGGGCATGAGCCTGACTTGCGCGCCTTCTGGCAAAACCGTTGGCACGGCGCCAGCCTGCTGATTTGCGGCACGCCCGACCCTTTTTATGGCCCCGCCGCCATGCACGCGCTGCAAGCCGCCGTGCGGGGCGCGCCGCCGCCCTTGCCCCTGCCCGGCGCGGGCCACTTCAGCTGCGCCACGGCAGGGCGCGAAATCGCACAGCTGGCGCTGGCGCGGCTGGCGCAGCCCGCGCAATGGGCAAAAGACTGAACGCGTTTTTCCCGGTTTTCCGGCCGCGCCGCGCAAAAAAAGCTTTGGCGCGCCTGGCGGGCTGTTTTCATTTCCGGCTTGATCAAAGCGCATTGTTTTGATGCGCGACTGACTGGCGCCAGGCGCACAATCTGCGCCTTTTTGCGCCGCCAGCCGCTGGCGGCGCGCTCCCACGCCATGCGCACGCCTGCCATCAATTCCAAAGTCATCGCCACCTTGCCCATCTTCTGCTGCGTGATGCTGGCTTGCGGCTTTGTGTGGGCCGTGCGGCAGCCCGCGTGGACGATGCCGCTGGTGCTGGGCGTGATTGCGGGCGGCCTGGTCGATCTGGACAACGGGCTGACGGGGCGCGTGCAAAACATCGTGCTGACGGCGCTGGCCTTTTCTTTTTCTTCGCTGCTGGTGCAGACGATGCTGGGCACGGGGCTGCCGTTTATCGTGACGATGACGGCGCTCACTTTCCTGTTCACGGTGCTGGGCGCGCTGGGGCTGCGCTACCGCACCATTGCCTTTGGCGCGCTGGCGGTGGCCACTTACACCACGCTGGCCTATGCGCCGCAGACGCCCTGGTTTCTGAATCCGCTGCTGATTTTGTGCGGCACGCTGCTGTACAGCAGCGTCACGCTGTGCCTGCACGTGGTCTTTCCGCACCGGCCCGTGCAAGACAGCATGGCCGCCGCTTTTGCCGAGCTGGGCGGGTATTTCGACGCCAAAGCCGCTTTTTTCGACCCCGACGAGGCCGAGTGGCTGGAAGACGGTCCGCGCCTGGCGCTGGCGCGGCAGAACACGGCGGTGATCAACGCCTTCAACCAGTGCCGCAGCGCCTTGTTCTACCGCATGCGCGGCCAGCACCGGCACCCGCGCACGGCGCGCATGCTGCGGCTGTATTTCATTGCGCAAGACGTGCATGAGCGCATCAGCTCCACCCATGCCGATTACCGCGAGCTGGCCGAGAGCCTGAAAAACACCGATCTCATCTTCCGCATTCACCGCCTGCTGGAATTGCAGGGGCAGGCCTGCCGCGACGTGGCTTCCAGCCTGCGCGCCGACATGCCCTATGCCTACTCCGCGCGCCTGCAACGCGCCATGACGGGCTGCCAGCAGTCGCTGCGCGTGCATGCCCAAAGCCGCCGGGCGGAACAGGGCGATCAGGCGGAGCAGGGCGGTCAGGCCGACCAGCTCCACGCGCTGCAAAGGCTCATGGACAACCTGGCGGGCATTGACTACCAGCTCAGCCACATTGAAAGCGCCGCAGACGCCGCCTTTGGCGAAAACTCCGACAAAACCCGCATCGCCGCCCAGGAGCAAGACGGCCCGCTGCTGCACGCCCTGCGCGCCATGCGCGGCCAGCTGAACATGCGCTCGCCGGTGTTTCGCCACGCCGTGCGGCTGTCGCTGGTGGTGGCCCTCTCGTGCACGGTGGTGGAGCTGCTGCATCTGAATCTGGGCTACTGGATCTTGCTGACGGCCCTGTTCGTGTGCCAGCCCAACTATTCGGCCACGCGCAGCCGGGTGAACCAGCGCATCGGCGGCACCATCGCAGGCGTGCTTGTCGGCTCCGTCGTGCCCTGGTTCACGCCCACGGTGGAAACCAAGCTGGGCATCATCGTGCTCACCACCACGCTGTTTTTCCTGATGCGCAACTACAAATACAGCTGGTCCACTTTCTTCATCACCATCCAGGCGCTCACCAGCCTCTCGCTCATGGGGGTGGACATCTATGCGGCCATGCCCGTGCGCATCATCGACACCATCACCGGCGCAGCCATCGCCTGGGCCGCCGTGCACTTTCTCTGGCCCGACTGGCGCTACCTCAGCCTGCCCGCCAGCGCCAGCGCCTCCATCGCCAGCAACGGCGCGTATCTGGAACGCATCATCAGCCAGCTTGAAAACGGCGTGGACGACGATGTGGCCTATCGCAGCGTGCGCCGCCTGGCGCACGAAAAGGCGGCCGCCTTGAGCAGCGCCATCTCCGACATGAGCAGCCAGCCAGGCCGCCACAGCCCGCAAATGCAGGGCGCGGGGCTGAACCTGCTGAAAACCAGCTACGCGCTCATGGGCTACATCTCCGCCCTGGGCGCTTACCGCAGCCAGATTGCCCAGGAGGCGCGGCAGGAAGCCAGCGCAGCCGGGCAGCCGCCGCAAACGCAGCCCTCGCCCGCCGCGCCTGAAACGCCTGAAGCGGCAGCCGCGCCGCAAGCGCCCGAAGCACCCGAAGCACCCGAAGCGCAAGCCTTCACCCCCCTCTTTTTCGACACCGCCCGCCAAACGGCCCAGCTGCTGCAAGCCCTGCCCGGGCTGGACGACAGCGCCTTTGCCGCCGCCAGCGAGCGCATCCAAAGCGGCGTGCGCGCCTTGCGCGCGCGCGTGCAGGGCCGCCGCCCCAACAGCGTGCTGTGGCAGCAGCTCTCGCTCATCACCCGCCAGCTCGCGCCTTGCCGCCAGATGCTGAAAAGCATGACGCCGCCCAGCGAAGCCGGGCCAACCGCGCCGCTCCAGAAGCCGTAGCGCCCAGCCCGCGAGGCGCAAAGGCGCGCTGGAATGGGCTGGAAATAAGCCGTGCATAGGCCGCCATCGCGTATTTTTGCTCATCTATCCATAGCAATACGTCCTAGTGGAGCATGCGCAGATGGGTATTTCTGGCCCTTTGAATTTGCTCCTGTTTTTGATGCTTCCGGATGGGCGTGAAGGCGCTGCGCCGCCCGCCGGCCGCGCCTGCTTCCGGATGCAGCCGGATAAGCAGGCCGCCGCAGGGCCAAAACGCCGAATCTCAAAACGCCGAATCTGTTTCGCAGGCAGGCTGAAGCAGGCCCTGGACAAAGCCTTGCAAAGCCTCACGCCGCCGCCAGCAGCTTTTGCGTGTAGGGATGCTGCGGCTTTTCAAGCACTTGCAGGGCGGGGCCGGTTTCCACGGCCTGCCCGTCCTTGAGCACCAGCACGTCATGCGCCAGGGCGCGCACCACGTCCACGTCGTGCGTGATGAGCAGATAGGCCAGGCGGCGCTCGCGCTGGAGCTTTTGCAGCAGCGCGATGACTTGTTTTTGCACCGTCACATCCAGCGCGCTGGTGGGTTCGTCCAGCACCAGCAGCTGCGGCTCCACGATGAGCGCGCGCGCCAGGGCGATGCGCTGGCGCTGCCCGCCCGAAAACTCGTGCGGATAGCGGCCCAGCAAATGCGCAAAGCGGCTGGCGCGGCTGGCGCTGTCTGGCGTGGCTTGAGCGGCTTGCGGGCCGCTTTCCTCTTTGCCGTCCAGCCCGCCTTCTTGCCCGCCTTCGTGCAAGCCGACATCGGCCAGCGCCTGCCGCACGCGCGCGGCGCGCTCGGCAGCGCTCAAGTGGGGGGCATGCACCAGCAGGCCCTCGCCCACGATTTCTTCCACGGTCATGCGCGGCGAAAGGGAAGAGAACGGGTCTTGAAACACCACTTGCGCCACGCGGCGCAGCGGCCTGTCGGCGCGGGTGCGGCGCTGCCACGGGCGGCCCGCCACGCGCAGCTCGCCCGTGAAAGGCAGCAGGCCCAGCGCCGCTTGCGCCAGGGTGGATTTGCCGGAGCCTGACTCGCCAATCACCCCCAGCGTGCGCCCCGCCGGCAGGCAAAAACTGGCGTCATGCACGGCCACGAACTGCCCTTTTTTGAACCAGCCGCGCAGGCCCGGCAGCGGCGCGGGGTAAGTCACGCGCACGTGCTGCGCGGCCAGCGCGGGGGCTTGCGCCGCGTCGCCAGCGGGCGATTCATCGACATCGCGCACGGGGCGGCTGGCCAGCAGTTTTTGCGTGTAAGGGTGCTGCGGGGCGGCAAACAGAGCGGCGGCGCTGCCTTGCTCCACCAGGCGGCCTTGCTGCATGACGGCCACGCGGTCGGCAAAGCGGCGCACCAGGTTCAGGTCGTGCGTGATCATCAGCACGGCCATGCCGTTTTCGCGCCGCAGGCTCTCCAGCAAATCCAGAATTTGCCCGCGCAGGCTCACATCCAGCGCCGTGGTCGGCTCATCGGCCAGCAAAAGGCGCGGCTGGCAGGCCAGCGCCATCGCAATCATGGCGCGCTGGCGCTGCCCGCCCGAGAGCTGATGCGCGAAAGCGCGCGCGCGCCGCTGCGGCTCGGCAATGCCCGTTTTCGCCAGCAGCTCAACCGCCTCTTGCGCCGCGCGGCCAGCGGACAGGCCGCGCTTGAGGCGCAGGGCCTCGGCCACTTGCGCGCCGATGGTCATCAGCGGATTGAGCGCCGTCATCGGCTCCTGAAAAATCATGGCGATGTCATCGCCGCGCAGCGCGCGCATTTGCCGCTCGGGCAGCGCCAGCAGGTCGCGCGCCTGCCCGTCGCGCCCGGCAAACAGCGCCCGCCCCTGCAAGGCCGCGCCATCGAGCAGCCGCAGCAGGCTGAGCGCCGTCAGCGTTTTGCCAGAGCCTGACTCGCCCACCAGCGCCAGCTTTTCCCCCGGCGCAAGAGCAAACGAAACCCCTTGCACCACGGGTTTGGCGCCAAAGCGGATGCACAAGTGCTGCACGTCAAGCAGAGGCAGGCGGGAAGAAGCGGAATTCATGAACGCGGCAATGAGTGTGAATGGGGCGCGCAGGGCATGCGCAAAGCCACACGCGCAAGCCAGCGCCGCACGCCGTGGAATGCCTCAGATGGTAAGTGCAGCATATTGCTTCTGAAAAAATAGCATGAGGTCCTAGAGATACGGGCGCAGGCGCCGTTTTTTACCCCTTGAATTCGCTCCTGTTTTTGATATTTCCAGACTGGCGAAGCAGGCCCAAGGCGCGGCCCAGCTGCACGGAGAGCCTGCTGCGCTCCGCCCTCGCGCCTTTCAGCGCCCGGCCAGCGCCTGCTGGAGCACGGCGATGTGGCTGTGGGCAGGGTCTTTGGCGGCGGTGAGCAAAGTCAGGGGCCGGGGCAGCGCGCGCAGGCGCTCCAGGGCGGCCTGGGCAGCGGGGGCAGCCAGTTCCTGGCGGAAGCGCTGGCAGAACTCGTCGAAGCGCCCTTCGGGGTCTTCATGAAACCAGTGGCGCAGTTCGGTGCTGGGGGTGGCGTCTTTTTCCCAGGCCACGCCTTGCAGGGCGGCCTTGCTGATGCCGCGCGGCCACAGGCGGTCAAGCAGCACGGCGCTTTTGTGCGGGGCGTGCACGTAGTCGTAGATGCGCTCGGCAGGAAAGTTGGCAGGGGCGCTCATGTCGGTGCTCCGTTCATGTGGTTTTGGAAGGGGCAGGGGTTTTGTCCGGCCAGTCGCACAGGTGGGCCACGGCGCATTCCCAGCAGCGGGGCTTGCGCGCCTGGCACACGTAGCGGCCATGCAGGATGAGCCAGTGGTGCGCGTGCAGCAGGTAATGCGGCGGCACGCGTTCCAGCAGTTTTTGTTCCACGGCCAGCGGCGTTTTGCCGGGGGCCAGGCCCGTGCGGTTGCTCACGCGGAAGATGTGCGTGTCCACGGCCATCGTCGGCTCGCCAAAGGCGACGTTGAGCACCACATTGGCCGTTTTGCGGCCCACGCCGGGCAGCGCCTCCAGCGCGGCGCGCGTGCGCGGCACCTGGCCGCCGTGCTCATCCACGAGGATGCGGCAGGTTTGCAGCAGGTGGCGGGCCTTGCTGTGATACAGGCCAATGGTTTTGATGGCCGCTTCCAGCCGCTCCAGCCCCAGGTCGAGCATTTGCTGCGGCGTGCGCGCCAGCGGAAAAAGAATGCGCGTGGCCTTGTTCACGCCCGCGTCGGTGGCCTGCGCCGATAGCAGCACGGCAACCAGCAGCTCAAAGGCGCTGCCGTATTCCAGCTCCGTTTCGGGGTGCGGATTGGCCGCTTGCAAGATGGCGAAAAAGCGCTCGATTTGCGCGGGCGTCATGGCGGAAAAAGCCTTGCGGCAGCGAACGCCAATTAACGCAGGCCCTGGCCGCTGGCCGTGTCGTCGGCGCGCTCGATCAGCTCGATCTTGTAGCCGTCCGGGTCGCTCACGAAGGCGATGACGGTGCTGCCGCCCATCACGGGGCCGGCCTCGCGCGTGACGCAGCCGCCAGCGGCGCGGATTTTTTCGCAGGCCGCGCGGGCGTCGGGCACGCCAATGGCGATGTGGCCGTAGGCCGTGCCCATTTCATATTGGGTCTGGCCCCAGTTGTAGGTCAGCTCGATTTCGGCCTGGCCGGGGTTGCCGCCTTCGTAGCCCAGAAAGGCCAGCGTGTAGCGGTATTCGGGGTTCTCGGAGCGGCGCAGCAGCGTCATGCCGAGCACCTCGGTATAGAAGCGGATGGAGCGGTCCAGATCGCCCACGCGGAGCATGGTGTGAAGAAGGCGCATTGAAAAAGTCTGTCGTGGGTTGATGAAGAAAAGAAAAAGCGCGCTTTGAAGCAGGTTCCTAGTCCACCCGCGCGCCCGAGAGCTTGACGATGCCCTGATAGCGGCCGCGCTCGCGCTCGGCCAGCTCGCCGAACTGCTCTGGCGTGGTGGGCAGCGGCTCGGCCCAGATGGCGGCAAAGCGCTGCTGCGCCTGCGGGCTGGCCAGCGCCTTGCCAAAAGCCGACGAGAGCTTTTGCAGCACCGGCGCGGGCGTGCCCGCCGGGGCCACCAGACCCCACCAGGTGTCAATCTCAAAGCCCTTGAGCGTGTCGGCCAGCGGCGGCACGCCCGGCAGCATGGGGCTGGGGCTTGCGCTGGTCACGGCCAGCGCCACGAGCTTGCCGCTTTTGATGTTGGGCGCGGCGCTGGCCAGGTTGTCAATGTTGAAGTCCACCTGCCCGCCCAGCAGCGCCAGCTGCGCGGGATTGGCGCCGTTGAAGGGAATGTGCGTGGCCTCGATGCCCGCCTGCTGCTTGAACAGCTCGCCCGCCAGATGCCCCGCGCTGCCGTTGCCGCCGGAGCCGTAGTTGAGCTGGCCGGGGTTTTCGCGGGCATGGGCGATCAGATCGGCCACGCTGGCAATCTTCAGCCGCCGGGCGGCCTCGGCATTCATCACCAGCACATTGGGCACACGGGCCACGGCGGTGACGGGAGCGAAGTCTCTGGCCGCGTCATACGGCATCTTGCGAAACAGCCAGGGGTTGATGGCCAGCGTGGCCACCGCCGCCACGCCCAGCGTGCGCCCGTCGGGCACAGCCTTGGCCACGGCGGCCATACCAATATTGCCGCCCGCGCCCGGCTTGTTGTCCACCACCACCGTGCCCAGCTCGCCTTGCACGCGCTCGGCCAGCACCCGCGCCGTTGCGTCCAGCGGCCCGCCAGGCGGATACGGCACCACGATGCGCAGCGGCGCGGTCTCCTGTGCCCAGGCGGCAGGCGCGGCCCAGGTCGCCGCCAGCGCGAGGGCGGACAGCAGCAAGCAACGGCGTGCGGTCATGTTTCAGTCTCCTGACAAAAATGGCAACGCGGCATTGTCCTTCATGCCTTCTGCCCGCCAGACAGCATCGGAAACAGGAGCAGATTTTTGGGGTATGAAATGCCGTCCAGAACAGGTTCCGCCAAGACGTCACGCTATGTATTTAGGGGCTAAATAGCCGCCTCGAATGGCCTGGCGCACTCAATGCGAAATACGGCTTCGCGCGTTCAGACCGGCCATTCACCGGCTTCGCCTGGGCCGCCCTGATTGCGGCCCGCCATTTCCTCTCCTCGCAGCCAGGCGCCGGACAGGCGCTCAGGAATAATCCCGCCTTTTTCGCACTCGCTCAACCATAGGGGAAAACCATATGCAAGCCATCCAGGTCGGCCTTCTGGGCATCGGCACCGTGGGCAGCGGCACTTTCAACGTGCTGCGCCGCAATCAGGAAGAAATCAAGCGCCGCGCCGGGCGGGGCATTGAAATCGTCATGGTGGCCGATCTGGACACCCAGCGCGCCCGCCAGATCGTGGGGCCTGACGTGCAGGTCGTGGCCGACGCGCGCGAGGTCATCGCCAACCCGGACATCGAAATCGTCGTGGAACTGATTGGCGGCTATGGCGTGGCGCGCACGCTGGTGCTGGAAGCCATTGCGGCGGGCAAGCACGTGGTCACGGCCAACAAGGCGCTGCTGGCCGTGCACGGCACGGAAATTTTCGAAGCGGCGCAGAAAAAAGGCGTGATGGTCGCCTTCGAGGCCGCCGTGGCGGGCGGCATTCCCATCATCAAGGCGCTGCGCGAGGGGCTGACGGCCAACCGCATCCAGTGGCTGGCGGGCATCATCAACGGCACCACCAACTTCATCCTCAGCGAGATGCGCGACAAGGGGCTGGACTTTGACGTGGCGCTCAAAGAGGCGCAGCGCCTGGGCTACGCCGAAGCCGACCCCACCTTCGACATCGAAGGCATCGACGCCGCGCACAAGGCCACGCTGATGAGCGCCATTGCCTTCGGCATTCCCGTGCAGTTCGACCGCGCCTACGTGGAAGGCATCACGCAGCTGGCCGCCGCCGACATCCAATACGCCGAGCAGCTGGGCTACCGTATCAAGCTGCTGGGCATGAGCAAACGGCGCGAAGGCGAAGGCGTGGAGCTGCGCGTGCACCCCACGCTCATTCCCGCCCGGCGGCTGATTGCCAATGTGGAAGGCGCGATGAACGCCGTGCTTGTGCAAGGCGACGCCGTGGGCGCCACGCTGCACTACGGCAAAGGCGCGGGCAGCGAGCCGACGGCCAGCGCCGTCATCGCCGACCTGGTGGACGTGACCCGCCTGGCCACCAGCGACCCGCAGCACCGCGTGCCGCACCTGGCCTTCCAGCCCGGCGCGCTGCGCCACGTGCAAGTGCTGCCCATCGAACAAGTCATCACCAGCTACTACCTGCGCCTGCGCGTGAAAGACGAGACGGGCGTGCTCGCGCAAGTCACCCGCATCCTGGCCGACGCCGGCATCAGCATCAACGCCGTGCTCCAGCGCGGCACAGGCAGCGCCGCGCAAAACGCGCACGAAACCGACCTCATCATCCTCACGCACAACGCCCTGGAAGGCAGCATGAACGCCGCACTGGCGCGCCTGCAACAACTGCCCGCCGTGCTCGCGCCCATCGTGCGCATCCGCAAGGAAGAGCTGGCTTGACGCCCAAAGGCAAAGCTCGGCCAAGGCCAGCAAAGGCCCGCCAGCCATGAATGAACAAGCAACCAGAAAGCCGGCTCCCATGAACTACCTCTCCACCCGTGGCGATGCCACTGCCCGCAAGTTCTGCGACATCCTGCTGGAGGGCCTGGCGCCCGATGGCGGGCTGTATCTGCCGCAGCATTACCCGCAGCTGGACGCTGCCGCTCTGGCCCGCCTGCGCCAGGTGTGGCGCGATGAAGGCTATGCCGCGCTGGCGTTTGAAATCCTCTCGCTCTACATCGACGACATCCCCGCCGACGACCTGCGGCAGCTGTGCGCCAAAACCTACACGCCCGCAGTGTTTGGCACGCGCGCCATCACGCCGCTCAAAAAGCTGGAAGAAGGCTTTTATCTCGAAGCCCTGTCCAATGGCCCCACGCTCGCGTTCAAAGACATGGCCATGCAGCTGCTGGGCAACTTGTTTGAATACGAGCTGGCGCGCAAAAACGGCGGCCAGGGCGCGCAACTCAACATCCTGGGCGCCACCAGCGGCGACACCGGCAGCGCCGCCGAATACGCCATGCGCGGCAAGCGCGGCATCCGCGTGTTCATGCTCAGCCCGCACGGGCGCATGAGCGCCTTCCAGCAGGCGCAAATGTTCAGCCTGCAAGACGCCAACATCCACAACATCGCCATCGAAGGCGTGTTTGACGACTGCCAGGACATCGTCAAGGCCGTCAGCGCCGATCTGCCCTTCAAGCGCCGCTACAGCATCGGCACCGTCAACAGCATCAACTGGGCGCGGCTGCTGGCGCAAGTGGTCTATTACTTCGCCGGCTGGATGCAGGCCACGCAAAGCGAAGCGCAAACCGTCGATTTCACCGTGCCCAGCGGCAACTTCGGCAACATCTGCGCGGGCCACGTGGCGCGCATGATGGGGCTGCCCATCCGCCGCCTCATCGTCGCCACCAATGAAAACGACGTGCTCGATGAATTCTTCCGCACGGGCCTGTACCGCGTGCGCGGCAGCGCCGAAACGTTTGAAACCAGCAGCCCCAGCATGGACATCAGCAAGGCCAGCAACTTCGAGCGCTTCGTGTTCGACCTGCTGGGCCGCGACGCCGCTGCCACCCGCGCCCTCTTCGGCCAAACGCTGGCGCAACAAGGCCAGTTTGATTTGAGCCGCCACCCGCGCTTTGCCGCCGCGCGCGAACAATTCGGCTTTGCCAGCGGCAAAAGCACCCATGCCGACCGTCTGGCCACCATCCGCAGCGTGCACGGGCAGTACGGCGTGCTGGTGGACACCCACACCGCCGACGGCGTGAAAGTGGCCCGCCAATTTGCGCAAAAAGACACGCCCATGATCGTGCTGGAAACGGCGCTGCCCATCAAATTTGCCGCCACCATCCGCGAAGCCCTGGGCCGCGACCCGGATCGCCCCGCCGCCTTCAACGGCATCGAAAACCTGCCCCGCCGCGTGCGCGTCATGCCAGCGGACGCGCAAGCCATCAAAGCCTTCATCGCGCAGCAATGCGCGTAAGCGCGAACCCGGCGCGCCTTGAAAGCAAAACAGCCCAATCCCGGGAACTGGCTTGATAAACGGGCGGCAAGCCATGAAAAACCGGGATAGGGAGAAAGAATAAAAGCCAAAAAATAGCCCTTGTTCTGGAATCTGCCGGTTTTGCAGGGATGATCGAGAGCAACCGATTCCGGAATGGGCCATGTTGATGAAACCATTTTCAACTGCACGGAAACAAGGAAAGGTTGCCGAAATGACGGTCAAAAATTTCCTGTTGTTCTTGTGAAGTGGAATTTTCGCTGCGTAAATTAATTTACAAGGATTTGTATTTTGGTTCTGCGTCGTCCGAGTTTCATCAATATACCAGGAAAATGCCTCTCCGCATTGTTTGTCCGCACTGCAAGAAATCATATCATTTCAATGTGGAAGTGGCTTTTCATTGAACTGGGGCGTTTATCTTGATTCATATGAATGCCGTTATTCATCATTTTGACCTGAAAGCCTTGAACATGGCCAGGTAATATTGACCTATCTGTTGCCAGTGATATATTTTTGGGGCCGCCTTGCTGCCTGCTGCGGATGATTCATTGAATGCCGGGTTTGCGGAAAAAAGAAGACGTCAGAAACTAACATCCAAATCAGAAAACATTATTTGCGTTGATTCAATTCCCAAGAAAATCATGGCGCCGGGCCTGTTGCGAAAAGCATGTTTTCATGCCAGCCATTCGGGGTCTAATGGATCAGCGCTTCTTTTGGCGGCGCCAGCCAGGCCAAAGGCCCTGACCACGGCCTTGTTTGCCCCGCCTGCGCCGCTTCATGCCGCCCGCCCAAGAAAGCGCTTGCACCTTTCCATTGCCGCCTGTTTGCTCTTTATTCAATAGCAATACGTCCTAGTGGAATGTGCGGGAAAGCCGTTTTCATACCCCCGAAATTTGCTCCTGTTTCTGATGCGGCCGCCCCTCATCCCGCCACTGCCAGTCTCTGCCTGCTGCTGACGCCAAACTGAAGCCCCTCATGCTCTTGCCCCACTTTCAGCACCAGTTTTGACCTTGGCGCTGACGCTGTTGCAGCCAGTGCGCGAGCAGCAAAGCCAGAGGCGAGCAAGCCTGCCCAGCCTCACCAGTAAAGCCCCGGCTCCCATCCGGTTCTGAATGTCTGCCGAGTGCACCAGCACAGCCAGCAGCAGCCCATCGTGCCTTTGATCTTTTTGTCTGCGGTCATATCTGCGCTGCTCCCTTTTGAGACAGTCTTGACCGATGGGGTCGATGACGGCCACGCTGGGTCTGGCCCGCCTGCCTGCCTGGGCGCGCACTTGCTGGCGCAGCAGCACATCCCACACGGCCAGCACTTGCCACTACGCGTCGGTTATGCCGCTTGGGTACATGGAGGGGGTTTTGCTATTCATTGGGTGTTGAAGGACAGGCGCTGAAGCCCTGCGCGCGCTCCAGGAGCGATCCATGAAGGAGCGGGCGGCTTGAAAGCGCCAGCGATGAGCAAAGCGGGCAGAAAAGGCAAGCGGAATGCACAGCTCTATTTCGCTCCTTCATTCATAGCATGACGTCCTGGTAAAACGCGCGCCAAACGGTATTTGGCACCCATTGATTCAGCTCCTGTTTTTGATGGCATTCGGCATTTAAGCGGCGTGCGTGCAGGCGGCTGGCTTTGGGCTTGCGGCGCGTGCGGGCAAAGGGCTTGCGTGGACAATGCCGCGCTTTGTTTCATTCCATCCACTTCTTCGCGTGAAAGGCGCTTTTGCCATGTCCGTTCATCAGCCTGCCGATGAATTTCCCGCTTTTTTTGACCAGGCGCCTGTTTTGCGCGTGCATGACGCGCTGGCGCAGTTTCTGGGGGCTGCCGCTGGCGGCGTCATCACCTACCGCTATGTGGATGCGGTGCGGCTGGCCGGGCATTCGTGCCCGACGGTGGCGGGGGCCTATCTCATGGTCGTCAAGGGGCTGGGGCATTTGTATGCCGATGGCCAGCTGCCCGAGCGCGGCGGCATCGAGGTGATGATGGCCGAAGGCCGCGAAGACGGCGCCACGGGCGTGGTGGCCGCCGTGGCCACGCTGCTGACGGGCGCTGCGCCTGAAACGGGTTTTGCGGGCATAGGCCCGGCGCACCGCTTTGGCCGCCGCAACCTGCTGCGCTTTGATGTGCCCATGCAGGGCGTGCTGGCGCTGCGCCGGCGGGACAGCGGCCAGGCCGTGCAGGTGGCGCTGGACGCCAGCATTGCGCCTTTTGGCGACGAGATGCGCGCGCTCATGCCCCGCGCCGTGGCGGGCGCGGCCCATGAGCAGGAGCTGGCCCGCTTTGCGCAGCTTTGGCAGGCGCGCGTGAAAACCATGCTGGTGGACGAGGTGAATCACCCGCAGCTGGTGCAGGTGATGCCGTTTGATGAATCGCTTCAGGCGTGATGGCGGCCAGGCCAGGCCCGCCGGGCTGCGTCACGCTGGTGGGCGCGGGGCCGGGCGATCCGCAGCTGCTCACGCTCCAGGCCGTGCAGGCCATTGCCAGCGCCGATGTCCTTTTGGTGGATGACTTGGTTCACGAAGCCGTGCTGGCCCACGCGCGGCCTGGCGCGCGCGTGCTGCGCGTGGGCAAGCGCGGCGGGCAGGCCAGCACGCCGCAGGCGCACATTGGCGCGCTGATGCTGCGCGAAGTGCGCGCCGGGCGGGCGGTGGTGCGCCTCAAAGGGGGCGACCCGTTCATTTTTGGCCGGGGCGGCGAAGAAGTGCAGCAGCTGCGCGAGGCTGGTTACGAGCCGCGCGTGGTGCATGGCATTACCTCCGGACTGGCGGCGCTGGGCAGCCTGGGCGCGCCGCTCACGCATGGCGAGCGCGCGCACGGCGTGATTTTTGCCAGCGGGCATTTGCATGCGCAGGCGCATCAGCCGCAGCAGCAAGCCGTGCGCTGGCAGCGCATGGGCGAGGCCGTGCGTGATTTGCAGCTCACGCTGGTCATTTACATGGGCGCGGGCCATGCCGCCGAAATACAGGCCGGGCTGCTGCGCGCACTGCCCGCCGACACGGCCGCCGCAGTGATCGAGCGCGCCACCTGGCCCGGCCAGCGCCAGTGCGTGACCACGCTGGGCCGCCTGGCGCAGGCGATGCAGGCAGGCGGCCTGGGCAGCCCCGCCATCGTGGTGGTGGGCGATGTGGTGCTGGGCGCGCGCGAGGCGCTGCGGCGCGAGGCGGAGCAAACGGAGCAAGGCCAAGCCGTGGCGGCTGGCTGACTGGCGCGGCTTACAGCCCGCTCACGGCCTGATCACGGCCCGCTCACGGCCATCAGGCCCGCCAAGGCTATTCGCAAAAAAAGGAGCGAATTGAAGGGGGTGAAAATGCCGTTTCGCGCAGTTTCCACTAGGACGTATTGCTATGAATAGAGGAGCTGATGCGGGTGGGCGTTTCCTGCTCCCGGCTCATGCTCTGCTCTGCGTCTTGCCCGTTCCGGTCTGCGCTTTTTTGCCGCGCGCAGGGCTGGCCATTCAGGCGGCAGTCGCCGGAGGCTTCATCCAGCCAGGCGTGGCCGTGGCTGGCGCAGCCGGTCTGGCACAGCACGTCTTGCACGCTGCGCAGCGGGGGCATGCCGCCGCGCGGGCTGGCGGCCTTGCGGGCGGGGCCGGGCAGCGGCGTCAGCCCGGGCCAGCCCAGGCCCCAGAGCAGGCGCGTGGTGGCGATAACCCAGCGGGCGCGCTGGCGCATGAGTTCGGTCTCCAGCGCCGCGCAACGGCGGGCGTGGGCGGCGGCCATGTCACTGATGCGCTGCTGCGCGCCCGCCCATTGGCGCAGCAGCACGCCGTGTTCATGGGCCAGATCGCAAGCGGGAAAGCGGGAAGCGGACAAGCGTGCGCTCATAGGTTGAACCTCCTGAACCATGGCTTTCATTGCACGCCCGCCGGGCTGTGGCGCCCCGCGCCGCCGGCAGGCTGGGCGGGCGCGGCTTCCGCAGCGGGGGCCAGCAGCACCCATTCACCTGCCAGCCGCATGAACAGCGCGCGCATGGCAGGGCTGATGCGCGGCCGCGCGGCCAGCTCGCCCAGTTGCTGGGCCACCTGCCCGGCCAGCAGGCTGCGATGGAAAGTACCGGCGGGCGTCTGCGCGTAGCCCGTCATCAGCGTCAGCGTGTTGATCAACAGGGCCTGGGAGCTGGGCGGCGCGGTTTGTTCGGCGGCGGGGGCTGGATGACGCATGGCGGGCTTTCCCAAGAGAGCGGAGCAGGCAAGGTGCGCGGCAAGTATATGAGAACGATTCTTGAATTGAGCCGCCCATTCCCCTGGGAATTCCCCGAGAACCACGGGCGCGCGCCGCAGGCGCAGAGGCCGCCCGGCAGCGGAAAAAGCGGCCCTGTGCCAACTGAACCAACCGGGCCATGGCGCGAATACGATCGCCGCTTTTCGCCAGCGCGTATCCGCTGCCGCGCTTTGCCGCCGTTTTTTGCCCTGCCATGACTGCCGCCTCCGCCCACGCCTGCCCTCGCCGCCTGCCCCGCATCGCCTTGCTCGCCACGGGCGGCACCATTGCCGGAGCAGGCCCTGACAGCACGGCAGCCGCCTACGTGGCCGGGGCCTTGCGGGGCCAGGCGCTGCTGCAAGCCGTGCCGCAGCTGGCGCAACTGGCGCAGGTGCAAGTGCATGAATTGTTTGCGCTGGACTCGGCGGACATCAGCGACGCGCAGCGCCTGCAACTGGCACAGCGCGTGGCGGCGCTGGCGCGGCAGGGCGATGTGGACGGCATCGTCATCACCCACGGCACCGACACGCTGGAAGAAAGCGCCTATTTGCTGCACCTGACGCTCAAAACCGCCAAGCCCGTCGTGCTCACCGGCGCCATGCGCGCAGCCACTGCGCTGGGCGCCGACGGGCCGCTCAATCTCTACCAGGCCGTGCAAGTGGCCGCCAGCGCGCGCGCGGCAGGGCAGGGCGCGCTGGTGGTGATGAACGGCGCCATCTGGAGCGGGCGCGACGTGGCCAAGCGCGACGCCGCGCAAGTGCAGGCCCTGCAATCGCCCTACGGCCCGCTGGGGCTGGTGGCCGACGACGGCCCGCGCTTTTACCGCGCCCCCTGCCGCCCGCACACGCTGGCCAGCGAATTCGACGCCGACGCCCTGCCCGCACTGCCCGCCGTGGCCGTGGCCGCCAGCTATGGCGGCATGAGCGCGGCCGCCTGGCGGGCGCTGGCCGCTGAAGGCGCGCAGGCCATCGTCCACGCGGGCTTTGGCATCGGCACCGTGCCGCAAGCGCTGCAAGCCCAAGCCCGGCGCCTGCGCGCGCAAGGCGTGTGGCTGGTGCGCGCCAGCCGCGCAGGCA
The DNA here is from genome assembly GCF_001262075.1 of Ottowia sp. oral taxon 894. Taxonomy (GTDB): domain Bacteria; phylum Pseudomonadota; class Gammaproteobacteria; order Burkholderiales; family Burkholderiaceae_C; genus Ottowia; species Ottowia massiliensis. The sequence continues at coordinate 2,629,398 of NZ_CP012073.1, forward strand.
GCGGCGCGCTGCCCGCCTCGGCCCGCAGCCCGCTGTGGCTGTGCGCTGATGACCAAACGCCCGCGCAGGCGCGCCTGCTCATGGCGCTGGGGCTGACGCGCACGCAAGACGCAGCGGCGCTGCAAGCCTTGTTCGAGCGGTATTGAGCGCCTGCCCGCCACCTGAAACCACGGCAACATGAACCTGATGGCCCTTTGCCTTGGCGCCTGCGCGGGCGCACTGGCCCGCTGGGCGCTGACGCAGGCACTGAACACGCCCGGCGCGTGGCTGCCCTGGGGCACGCTGGCGGCCAATCTGGCAGGCGGCCTGCTGGCGGGCGTGGCGCTGGCTGCATTTGAGCGCTGGCCGGGGCTGGATCCGGCCTGGCGGCTGGCGGTGATGACCGGCTTTCTGGGCGCGCTCACCACGTTTTCCGGCTTTGGCGTAGAAATAGTGCACATGCTGCAAGCGCAGCGCTGGCTGGCCGCGCTGGCCACGGCGGCGCTGCACACGCTGGGCGTCGTGGGCATGGTGATGGCGGGGCTGAAACTGGCGCGGCTGACGCTTTAGAACCTGTTCAAAGCCTGCCCAGACAGGTCTTCCGGGGCCGGGGCAAGCGGCGTGAGCACGCCGCCTTCCAGCCGCAGGATGCGGTCGGCCACGTGGCGGGCAACGGGCAGGTCGTGGGTGATGAGCAGCAGGGCCAGGCCGCGCGTTTCCTGCAAGTGCAGAAACAGGCGCAGCACCTTGGCTTGCACGCTGGCGTCCAGCGCGGCGGTGGGTTCGTCGGCAATGAGCAGCGCGGGTTGCGTGATGAGGGCGCGGGCGATGGCCAGGCGTTGCAGCTCGCCGCCGCTGAGGCGGCGCGCCGGGCGGCGCAGAAAGTCATCCGCCGCAGGCAGGCGCGCATCCGTCAGCGCCTGGCGCGCGGCCGCTTGCAGCGCCGCCGCGTCCAGCCGGCCCTCAATGGCCAGCGGCTCGGCCACGGCCTCGAACACCGAAAAGTGCGGGGCCACGGAGGCGGCGGCGTGCTGGGGCACGAAAGCCAGGCCGCCCTGGCCGCCCTGGCCGTTGCGGGCCGGGCCGCTGGCGCCATCGCGGGCCAGGCCGGGCATTTCAACCGTTCCGGCATCGGGGCGCAGCAGGCCGGCCAGAACGCGCGCGAGCGTGGATTTGCCCGCGCCGCTGGCGCCGGTGATGGCCACGGTTTCGCCGCTTTGCACGCGCAGCGAGGCGCCGCGCAGCACGGGCTGGCCGCCAGCGCGCTTGTGCAGGCCGTGCGCGGCCAGCACGGTCACGATGCCGCCGCGCAGGCAGGCCACGCCGTGCGCATCGGGCGCAGGGCGCTCTTGCAGGCAGCGCTCGATGCGCTGGCTGCACCGGTTGGCAAAGGGGCAGCCACTGGCGCCGTCTTGCGGCTCGCCGGGAATGCCTTGCAGGTCTTTGCCGCCTTCGCGCGGCCAGGCGCGCAGCAGGCCGCGCGCGTAGGGGTGGCGCGGCGCGGCCAGCACACGCGCGGCGGGGCCGGTTTCCATCACGCTGCCGCCATAGAGCACCAGCGTCTGGCCTTGCAGCGCACGGGCCAGCTCCAGATCGTGCGTCACAACAGCCAGCCGCCTTTGCCGCGCCTCGGCGCGCAGCCGCCGCAGCACCAGATCGCGCGCGGCTGCGTCCAGCGCCGAAGTGGGTTCGTCCAGCACCAGCAGCTCAGGCTCCGGCGCCAGCGCCACGGCCAGCAGCGCGCGCTGGAGCTGGCCGCCGCTGCATTGGGCGGGGTAGCGCGCGTGCAGGCTGGCGGGCAGATCGAGCGAGGCCAGCAAATCAGCGGCGGCGGCGCGGGCCTGCCGCGCGCCCATGGCGCGGTGCAGGCGCAGCGGCTCGGCCACTTGCTCCAGCAGGGTGTGCTGCGGATTGAGCGCACTGGCCGCGTCTTGCAAGGCGATGCTGGCGCGCCGCCTGCGCCAGGCGCGCAGCTCGGCGGCGCTGGCAGCGGCCAGGTTCAGCCCGCCCACGCGCAGCGCGCCCGTGGCCGGGCCGGGGGCCAGGCCCGCCAGCGCGCGCGCCAGCGTGCTTTTGCCCGCGCCCGATTCGCCCACGATGACCAGCGGCCCGGCCTGCGCGGCGCGAAAGCGCAGGCCGCGCAGCAGCGCCCGGCCGCCCGCGCTCACGCCGAAGTCTTCGGCTTCGATCACCAGGTTTTCCATCGCCCCTCTTCCAGTCCCTGCCCGATGAGCGCCAGCCCGATGAGCAGGCACGCCAGGCAGCAGGCCGCAGGCAGCGCGCACCACAGCGCCGCCGGGTGCGCCAGCCAGGGCATGGCTTCGTTGAGCATGCCGCCCCAGGTGGGCTGGCGCGGATCGGCCAGCCCCAGAAAGGCCAGCCCCGCGTAATGGAACACGCCGCGCCGCGCCAGCCCCACGGCTTGCGCGGCCAGCAGGCCCGCCAGCGCGGGCAGCGCGTGGCGGCGCAGCAGCCAGGGCGCGCCCGCGCCGGCCAGGCGGGCTGCGTCCAGGCTTTCGTGCCGCCAGACTTGGCGCAGCCGCGCGCGCAGCGTGCGCAGCTCCGCATCCGAGCCCAGCAGCGCCAAAGTAGCGGCCAGCGCCGCCGCGCCGGGGCGGAAGGCCGATGAAAGGGCAATGAGGATGAGCGTGCCCGGCAGCGCGCTGCACACGTCTGCCAGCCGCAGTGTCAGCGCATCAGCGCGCGGGCTGCGCAGGCCCAGCAGCGCCAAAGCGGCGGCCAGCGCCATGCCCAGCGCGCTGACGGCCAGGCCCACGCCCGCCGTCAGCGGCGCGGCGGCGGCCAGGCGGGCCAGCACGTCGCGCCCCAGGTCGTCCACGCCCAGCCAGTGGCGGGCGTCGGGGGCTGTCAGCGCTGCATGGGCCAGGGCGGCGGCCTGCGGCTGCCACCACGCTTGCGCCGTGCGCGCAGCGCCCAGCCCCACGGCCAGCGCCAGCAGCAGGGCCAGGCCCAGGCGGGCGCTGGCGTTCATGCCCGCGCCCATGCCCGCCCGCATGCCAAAGCGGGGGCTGATTTCGCTCCTCTATCCATAGCGTGATGTCCTAGTGGAATGTGCGCAGATGCCGTTTTCTGACCCATTTGATTTGCTCCTGTTTCTGATATGCAAGGCGGCTTCATGCCAGCCGCTGCGTGCGCCGCGCGTAGCGGGCGGCAAGGGCGTCGGCGGCCAGGTTCAGCGCCAGCGCCAGCAGGCCCGAGGCCAGCAGCACGCCGCGCACCAGCGGGTAGTCGTGGCGGGCGATGGCGTCGGTCAGCAGCAGGTTGATGCCGGGGTAGGCGAACACGGTTTCCACGTAGATGCCGCCTGCCATGAGGCGCGCGCCCATGCCGCCCAGCCGCGCCAGTGCCACGGCCCACACGTTGGGCGCCAGGTGCCGCCAGCGCAGCGCCAGCGGGCTGGCGCCTTTGGCCAGCGCCATTTCCATGAAGGGCGCGCCGCGCAAGGCCACGGCGGCCGCGCGCGTGATGAGAAACAGGCGCGCGGCCGCTGGCAGGGCCAGCGCGGCCACGGGCAGCGCCAGGTGATGCGCGCGCTCCAGCACGGCTTGCAGGCCCGTGGCCTGCGAAAACGGCGCGGCCGCGCCCGAAGCCGGAAACCACGGCAGCCCGTGCGCGAACAGCAGCGCCAGCCCCATGGCCACGGCAAAGGCGGGCAGGCTTTGCAGCGCCAGCATGGCGGCGGTGAGGGCGCGGTCCAGCCAGCGCAATGGAGATTGGGGCGAATGGCGGAAAGCCGCCTCCAGGCCCAGCAGCATGCCCGCCGCCAGCGAGAGGGCCAGCGCGCAGCCCGTGAGCAGCAGCGTCCAGGGCAGGTGCTGCGCCAGCAGGGCGGCCACGGGCATGCCGTGGCGCGGCGAGTAGCCCAGATCCAGCCGCGCAAGCTGGCCCAGCCAGGCCAGGCCCTGCCGCCACAGCGGCTGGCCCAGGCCCAGCTCTTGCAGCATCTGGCGGCGCTGCCCGTCGCTGAGTTCGGTCATGGCGTCCTGCCCCAAAAAGGCGGTGACGGCGTCGCCGGGCATCAGCAGCGGCAGCGCGAAGTCCAGGCCCAGCAGCGCGAGCACGGCCAGCGCATAGGCGGGCAGGCGCGCGGCCAGGCTTGCCGCGCCAGAAGCGGCTTCAGAAGCGGCTTCAGAAGCGGGGTCAGGGGCGGCGGCCAGGCTCACTGCGTGAACATCAGCTTGTTCAGCGGCAGCGGCACGCCAAAGGCAAAACCGCCGGGCGTGAACCAGGGGCAAAAGCGCGGGCCGCAAGCCGCCGCCCACAGCGGCGAGTACAGGTAAAAGGACGGCAGCTCCCCGGCGTAAATGGCCTGCGCCTGCTCGATGAGGGCGCGCCGCTCGTCCGCGCTGGCCGCGCGCTCCTGGCGCTCCAGCAGCTCCAGCAAATCGGCGCGGCTGCGGAAAGCGTCGCTCAAGGGCGCCTTGCCCGCCATTTGCCGCGCCATGTTGCCGGGGTCGCCATTGACGCCTTGCGAGACCAGGGCCAGATCGAAATCTTCCGCGCTGAGGCGCGCGGCCAGCGCGCTTCGCTCCAGCAGCTGCACCTGCACGGCCAGGCCCAGCGCCTCCAGCTGCGCGGCCAGCGCCGAGGCCAGGCGCGCGTGCCCGCGCAGGGCCAGCAGGCTGACGGCCAGCGGCTCGCCCTGGGCGCTGCGCAGGCGGCCTTGTTCGTCAGGCGCGTAGCCAGCTTGCGCGAGCTGGCGGCGCGCGGCCTGCGCGTCAAACGCATAGGCGGCCAGCGGCTCGCCCGCCTGCCAGGGGCTGCCGCGCAGAAAGCGCCCGGCGCTGACTTCGCCCTGGCCGTTTTCCACGATGCGCAGCAGCGCCTGCCGGTCTATGCCGCGCGCGATGGCGTGGCGCAGGCGCTTGTCGGCAAAGGGCGCGCGGGCGTGGTTGAAGCGCAGGCGCGCGGGGTGGCCGGACTGCGCCTTCACCACCGTGGCAAAGCGCCCGGCCTCGTCCATCAAGTGCGTTGGCAGGGCGCGGATCATGTCCACCTCGCCCCGGCGCAGTGCGCCCAGCGCCAGCGATGGCTCCATGCGCACGAACACCAGCTCGCGCACGCGCGGCGCGCCCTGCCAGTGGCCCTCCACGGCGCTGAAGCGGTAGCGCCCGCCCGCCTTGTCGTAGCCGGTGACGCGGTAGGGGCCGCTGCCCACAACGCCCTGCATGCTCATGCGGCGCGGGTCGGCCAGCGGCGCGAACACGTGCCGGGGCAGGATGGGCAGCGTGGCCGCCAGCTGCGGCACGAAAGAGGCGCTGGGCTGCTTCAGCCGCACGCGCACGCGGCCGTCCGCCAGCGCGTCCACGCCCGCAACGGCGCTCACGTCCATGAAGGGATTGGGGTGCTGGCGGAAGTAGTCGAAGGTGAAGGCCACGTCGCTGGCGGTCACGGGCTGGCCGTCGTGCCAGCGCGCCTGCGGATGCAGCTCGAACGCCACGGCCAGGCGGTCTTCGCTTTCGCGCCACTGGCGCGCCAGGGCGGGCACGAGATGGCCCTGGCGGTCGCGCCACAGCAGCGAGTCGAACACCAGCATCGTCAGCGCGTAGCCCACGCCGTCGGGCGCGTGGGTGAAGGGCGAGGGCAGGCCGTGGTCGCCCCGCTCGTCAGCGATGGTGACGCGCTCGATGCGCCCAGTGCGCGCAGCAGGCGCGGCGGGCTGGGCCAGTGCGGCGGGCGGGCTGCCGCACAAGGCGGCCAGCAGCGTCAGGCAAAGAAGGTATTTTTTCGCTCTTGAATCCATAGCATGATGTCCTAGTGGAATGTGCGCAAGCGCCGTTTTCAGGCCCACGGATTCGCTCCTGTTTTCGATGCCCCCGGGCGCGCTCCAAGGCCCGGACGCAAGGGGGAGCGCAGGGCGCAAGGCGGGCTTTCGGAACCAGCGCTCAAAACTCGCGGCTGACGCTCACCGTCACGCTGCGGCCGCTGCCGGGAAAGAGGTTGATGTTGGGATTGGCGCGGTCGGCCACGACGAAGGTGCTGACGTAGCGCCTGCCCGTGAGGTTTTCGCCGCGCACCTGCACGCGCCAGGGGCCGCGCCGGTATTCGGCGCGCAGGCCCAGCAGGGCGTAGCGCCTTTGCGCGTAGCCGGGGGTGTTGGCGTGATCGACGTATTCATTCAGCGGCTGCCACAGCAGCGTCGGCCCCGCGCGCCAGCCGCCCGCGCGCCACAGCAGCTCGGCCTGGATGAAGTGCCGGGGCGCGCCCGCGATGCGCTTGCCCGCAAGCGGGCCGCCGCGAAAGCGGTAGTCGCTCCACGTCCATGCGGCGCGCCAGTCGAAAGCGCCGCCCGGCCAGCCTTCAGGCAGACCGTGCAGGCGCAGGCGGCCTTCCATGCCCGCTTCCAGGCCCTGGTGGCGCGTGCCGCCCGCGTAGTTGCGGGTGCTGGCCTGCAAGCCGCTTGCATCCGCCGTGCGCAGCAGCTCGCCCCGGATGGCGCTGCGGTAGAGCGCAAGCTGCCAGCGCGCATCCCAGGCCTGGCCGGGGCCGCCCAGGCGGCCTTCGGCGCCCGCTTCCACGGTGGTGGCGCGCTGCATACCCAGCCGCGCCAGCGCCGTGGCGGCGCGCGCGGGGTTGTTTGCCGCCACGGAGCCGGTCACCAGGTCGGTGAAGGTGGGCGCTTCGTGGCTGCGGCTGAGGTTGGCGAACAGGCGCAGGTCTGCCCGGGGCCGCCAGATCAGGCCCGCCTTGGGCGTGGCGTAGCGCCAGCTTTGCCGCTGCGCGGCGGCGCTGGTGCGGCTTTGCGCGTTGCGGCGGCTGCGGGTGATGCGCAAATCGGCCGTGAGCGTCCAGCCGGGGGCCACGTCCACGTCCAGCCCGGCGCTGGCGCGCGCGTTTTCGGCCATCAAGTCAAAGCTGCCAAAGCGTTGCAGCAGCGCGCCCGTGCGCGGCTGGATGGAATGGAAGTCGCGCCCGGTGCCGCTGCGCTCCCACGCGGCGGCCAGCCGCCAGCGCCAGGCCGCCGAGGGCGTGAAAAAGCTCTGCCACTGCACGCCGCGCGTGCGGGCGCTCCAGAAGGCGGCGCGCACCATGTTTTGCTCTTGCACGTCGGTGTGCTGCCACCACAGGCCCAGCTCGTGGCGCAGGCGCTCGCCGCCCCAGCTGGTGCGGCTGGCGGCGCGCCACTGCCGCGCGTTGCGGTGAGGGTTGCGCTGGTAGAGGTTGAGCAGCCGGTCGCGCGGCGTGTTGCCGTCGCCCAGCACCTGGCTGGGGTCGCCATAGGCGCGGCCAGGCGGCAGCGGGCCGGCGATGTGGTAGCCCAGGTCCGTCCAGCCCAGCCACAGGCGGCTTTGCAGGCCGCCAGCGCCGCGCCAGCCCGCGTTGGCCTGCACGCTTTTGCGCTGGCCATCAGAGTGATGGCGAAAGCCCCGGTAGCGCTCGCCGCTGAAGCTCACGCGCGCATCCAGCCCGCTTTCGGCGCTGGCCGCACCCAGGGCCACCTGCCAGGCGCGCCGCCCGAAGCTGCCGGCCTGAAGCCGCGCCAGGCCGCGCCCGTCGTAGCCCGTGAGCGACTGAAAGTCCATCTCGCCGCCCAGCGACTCGCCAGCAGGCGAGCGCGCGTTCGCGCCCCGGCGGATGCTGATTTGCGCCGTGTTGCGCGGATCGGCCAGGCCGCTAACGTAAGTGCCGTCGGCGTCATTGAGCGGCAGGCCGTCGAGCAGCAGCGTCACGCCGCGATTGACCGGGTGGCTTTGCAGGCCGGAGCCGCGCACGTTCAGGCGCGGCGCGTCAAAGCCGCCGAACAGGTCTTGCACGATCACGCCCGGCTGCACGCCCAGCGCGTCGCGCAGGCCCGTCAGGCGCCCTTCGTCTTGCGGCAGCGCCAGCGCCGTGCCGCCCGCAATGCGCGCCAGCCGCCGCCGCTCGCGCGGCGCGGAAGGCGCCAGGGGCGAATCGCCGCTGGCCGCGCCCGCCGTGGCGCGCACCGTCACGCCCGGCAGTGCGCCGCCATCTGCGGCCTGCTGCGCTGCGGCCACGGGCAGCAGCGCAGCCAGCGCCGCGCCCCGCCAAAGGCGCGAAAAATGCCCATGCCCCGCCAGAGGCGCTCTCGTCTGCCAGTCTTTCATGTGAACCTGCCTTTACTCCATCTGCGTGCTTGTCACAAACGAAGGATTCGCGCTGCCAAAACAAGCGAATCATTCGCATCGCGCAAATGCTAGGAAGGCAAGGGCATGAAAGCAATTTGCATTTTCTGAAAGCGGCATTCAGAAAATCCGAGGCAGGCCGCGCTGCGGAAAAAGAAGCGAATCTGCACGCCCAAGAAATGCCTTTTGCGCCCATCCGGCGGGGAGTCCGTGCTATGAATCAAGGAGCTGAAAACCGCGCGCTTTCGCAAAGGCTGAGGGCCACCCCCGGCAGATTTGAATGGACGCGCCGCGCCCGGCCCGGCATAGTGCGGCGGCATGAACACGCCTGACTTGAATGACGCTTTCACGCTCCGCCCCATAGGCCGCGTGCGCACGCCCTGGCGGCAGTTGCAGGACTGCCCGCGCGGCGTGCGCGGCCTGGGCGAGCCGGCCTGGCTGGAAATTGACCCGGCTTTTGAAGACGCGCTGCTGGGCATCGAACAGGCCTCGCACCTGCACGTGCTGTACTGGCTGCACCAGGCGCCGCGCCAGACGCTGCGCAGGCCCACGCCGCATGACGGCGTGCTGCGCGGCGTGTTCGCCACGCGCTCGCCCCAGCGGCCCAACCCCATCGGCATGGCCGTCGCGCAGCGGCTGCGGCGCGAGGGCACAAGGCTGCTCGTCAGCGGGCTGGACTGCCTGGACGGCACGCCGCTCATCGACATCAAGCCCTATCTGCCCCAGGCCGATTGCGTGCCCGGCGCCACGCTGGCGTGGCAGCCCGCCCCCGTCCCAGTCCCAGCCCCCGCGCCGTAAACCGCGCGCAAGCGCCCAGCCCCCAGGCGAAAGCCGCAAACCACACGCCGCGAACACCGGCCACAGGCTCATGGAAATCTATCAACTGCGCACCCTTTTGGCCGTGGCGCGCGAAGGCAGCATCACGCGCGCCTCCGAGCGGCTGTTTCTCAGCCAGCCCGCCATCAGCGCCCACATCAAGGCCATGGAAGACGAGCTGGGCATCGCCCTGTTCGAGCGCACGCCGCGCGGCATGAGCCTGACGGCCAATGGCGCGCAGCTGCTGGAGCGGGCCGGGCGCATCATGGCCCTGCACCGCGAGTTCATCGAAGAGGCGCGGCGCATCAAAGGCCGCATCAGCGGCCGCGTGCGCCTGGGCGCCATCCGCAACCCCAGCGCCCGCGTTCTGGGGCGGCTGCTGGCCCGGCTCTCGCACGCCTGCCCTGACATCGAAGTGGCCCTCACGCACGGCACATCTGGCGAAATCGCGCGCGCCATACGCGGCGGCAGCCTGGACGCAGGCTTTTACGCAGAAGCGGGCGCGCCCGATGACAGCCTGCACGCCATCGAAGCCGGACGCTTTGCCGTGCGCCTGGCCGCGCCGCCGGGCTGGGCGGCCAACGCGGCCAGCCCCGACTGGCGCGCCCTGGCGGGCAGGCCCTGGATCTGCCCGCAGCCAGGCACCTGCTGCGGCCAGGTGCTGGACGAGTGGTTCGACAGCCAGGGCTTTCGCCCCGCCCGCATGGTGAGCATTGACCAGGAAAGCGTAACCGCCACGCTGATCGCCGGCGGCGTAGGCATCGGCCTGCTGCACGCCGAAACCGCCCAGCGCGCGCAGGCCAGGGGCGAAGCCGAACTGCTGGGCGGCCCCGTGCGCGAAGTCGCCCTGCTGTTCGCCTGCCTGCGCGAACGCCGGCAAGAGCCGCTCATCAGCGCCGCAATCAGCGCCGCACGCGAGGCGGCGGCACATGAAGGCAGCGCATGAAGGGGAGGGCGTGGAGGGGTTGCAGAAAGGCTTTTTTTCGCTCTGTTTCCAATAGCATGATGTCCTAGTGGAAAGAGCGAGAAACGGCTTTTTACCCCCTCTGAATTCGCTCCTTTTTCTGATGCTCTTTTCCCTTTCCGACGTGCCCTGCCGCTTGCATTGATACCGCTCTGGCCGCCTGTGGTGAAGCGCCGCCCGTGATCACCGCCTGCACCACGCACGGCCATCGCTAACGCCTGAAGGCGGGCGCAGGCTGCGTTCTGCGCCAGGGCACGCGCCTGCGATGTTGAAAGATCTGCAGAAAACAAGAGCGGATACAACTCCCGGAAAACGGCTTTTGCGCCCATTCCATCAGGGCATCATGCTATGGATAGATGAGCGAGATGCAAGCAAAACAGCCCCTCTGCCGTCTGCCTGTTGTCTGCAAACTGTCTGCGTCTTACACATTCTGTTCCGCCCTTTGCGCGTCCACGGGCTGGCCGTGGCACATCTCCAGGCGGCGAAAGCTTGCGCCTGAACCCCAAGGCAGTCACGGCCACGAAAAAGCGCCTGCGGGGCTGTGAAGCCCGCGCAGGCGCTGGAGTGGAAGAAACAAGGCGCTGGCGCTTATTCCACCTTGGCCTTTTCGCGCAGCTCTTCCTGGTATTTGGCGAGGTTCTGACGCTCCAGCTGCTGCACGACTTGCGGCTTGACCGCTTCAAACTTGGGCAGCTCGGGCGGCGTGGCTTTGCGCACGTCATCCAGGTGAATGATGTGGTAGCCGAACTGGGATTTGACCGGCTCTTGGGTGGTTTCGCCCTTCTTCAGCTTCTGCATGGCCTCTGAAAATTCCTTCACGTAGCTGGAAGGCGAGGCCCAGCCAAGGTCGCCGCCATTGGCGCCGGAGCCGGCATCTTTGGATTGCTTTTTGGCGATGGCTTCAAATTTCTCGCCTTTTTTCAGCTTGGCGATGATGGCTTTGGCCTCGTCTTCCTTTTCCACCAGGATGTGGCGGGCCTTGTATTCCTGGTCGCTGGCAGATTCGCGCTGGAGCTTGGCAATGCGGTCGTATTCGGCGCGCGCCTGCTCGTCGCTGACGGGGTGGGTCTTCTGATAGTTGTCCATCAGCTCGGAGATGAGGATGCTCTCGCGCGCCATTTCCAGGCGCTTGGCGAATTCGGGCTTTTTGTCCAGGCCCAGTTTGGCGGCTTCCTGCAAATAGATTTCGCGCAGGATCAGCTCTTCTTTCATGATCTTGGTCACGTCATCGGGCACGGGGCGGCCCTGGCGCTTGGCCTGATCCTTGAATTGCGTGATCAGTTCATCCAGCCGGGCCTGCGGGATGGGTTTGCCGTTGATGACGGCCACGTTCTGGGCCAAAACGGGCGCGGCCAGCGCGCCTGCGATCAGGGCTGCAATCAGTTTTTTCTGCATTTGAAGCGGGGAAAGGTTGAAGAAAAAAGGAAAAGCGCCGCAGCAAGTGCGGGCGCCGGATGACAACGCAAGCCAAGCTTAGGCTGCCAGAACCTGTTCGCGCCCACGGATAGACCATGAACAGGTTCCAGGTTCATGCGGTCAGTATTTCAATGGCAACCGCATGGACGCCCTCGCCATCGATATAAGGGCGCAGGGCATCATACACAAGGCGGTGGCAGGCCACGCGGCTTTTGCCGGCAAAGGCGGGCGCGGCCAGGCGCACCAGAAAATGCGTGCCATAGCCGCTGCCGTTGGCCCCTGCGTGACCGGCGTGGCGCCAGCTTTCGTCCAGCACTTCAAGCGCAGTGGGGGCCAGGGCCTGGTGCAAGGTTTGCGCCATGCGGCGGGCCAGGGCGTCGGGGGCGTTCATGCGGGGGTGTCCTTTGTTTCCACATTCGTTTCCAGGTAGCGGGCCACGTAAAAGCCCTGACCCACGATGAAAATCAGCGGAAACACAAAGCCCCAGAGCTTGAAGCTGGCCCAGGCGTCGGTGCTGAAAAACAGCGCCACATAGCCGTTGAGCGTAGCCATGAACAGGCAGTAGGCCACCCAGCCCAGGCACAGCTTGCGCCACACGTTTTCAGGCAAGGCCAGCTGGCTGCCCAGCATCATTTGCAGAAAGTTGCGCCCAAAGCCCCAGAGCGCCACGGCCAGGGTCAGCGCCATGCCCGCGTAAAGCACTGTGGGTTTCCATTTGATGAAACGCTCGTCTTGCAGCGCCAGCGTGAGCGCGCCAAACACCAGCACCAGCGCCAGCGTGGCCTTGTGCATGGCGCTGAGCTTTTTGTCCATCCAATACACCACCAGCATTTGCAGCGCGGTGGCGGCCATGAGCACGGCCGTGCCCACGTAAATGCCTTGCAGCTTGTAGGCAATGAAGAAAAAGACGAGGGGGAAGAAGTCAAGCAGGAATTTCATCAGGGCGCGGAGTGTAGAAGAGGCGCGCGGCAGCCCGCAGGCCGTTCATAGAATCGCCGCCGCCTTCCGCACAGTCCAGCCAAGACCGCGCCCAAGTCCGAGTCTGCATCCGCATCCGCCACGCCCGTCTCCCGCTCCGTGTCCGCCCAATACCTGATCGTCACCTTGCTCAACGGCATCAGCTACGGCCTGCTGCTGTTCATGCTCAGTGCGGGGCTGACGCTCATCTTCAGCCTCATGGGCGTGCTCAATTTCGCCCATGCCAGCTTCTACATGCTGGGCGCGTATGCAGGCTGGTCGCTTGCGGGCTGGCTGGGCTTTGCGCCCGCGCTGGCGCTCGCGCCGCTGGCCGTGGGGCTGGCTGGCGCCGCGTTCGAGCGCTGGGTGCTGCGGCGCGTGCATGTCTTCGGGCATGTGCCCGAGCTGCTCGCCACCTTTGGCCTGGCCTACGTGGTGCAGGAAGCCGTGCAACTGGCCTGGGGGCGCGGGCCGCTGGAATTCGCCCCGCCCGCCTGGCTGCAAGGCGCGGCCTTCACGCTGGTCGGCCCCCCGCAACAGGGCCTGCTGGGCCTGCCAGAGCTGCAATGGGTTGCAGGCGCGGCCAGCGCCACGGTCTGCCAGACGGCCATCTGCACCCCTTTTGCCGCCATGCGCGCCTTCATGGCGGCCGTGGCGCTGGGCATGCTGGGCGCGCTGTGGCTGCTGCTGGCGCGCACGCGCCTGGGGCTGGTGGTGCAAGCCGCGCTCACGCACCCGCAGATGGCGCAGGCGCTGGGGCACAACGTGCCGCGCGTGTTCATGCTGGTATTTGGCTGCGGCACGGCGCTGGCGGCGCTGGCGGGCGTGCTGGGCGGCAGCGCCTTCGTCACCGAGCCAGGCATGGCGCAGGCCCTTGGCCCCATCATCTTCGTCGTCGTCATGGTGGGCGGCCTGGGGTCGCTGGCCGGAGCGCTGGCCGCCTCGCTGCTCATTGGCCTGCTGCAAACCGCCGCCGTGGCCGTCAATGCCAGCGTGCTTGACGCGCTCCAGGCCCTGCATCTGGCTCCCGCCGCCAGCGACTCGCCCCTGCTGCGCCTGCCGCTGGCGCAAATCGCGCCCGTGCTGCCCTACCTGCTGCTGGTGCTGGTGCTGGCCATCCGCCCGCAAGGGCTGATGGGGCGCAGACAGGCATGAAGGCCCCGGGCAGGCAAGCGCAGCCAGCGTGAACGCCGCAGCCCCCAGGCTGCTCCAGCCTGCCGGATGGCATCGAAAACAGGAGCAAATCTGAAGGGGTGAAATGCCATTCCGCGCAGATTCCACTAGGACATCCAGCTATAAATACAGGAGCTGAATGAGGCATGTTTTCTCCGTCTTCCCCTCCTCATTCCAAACCGCTTTTCCCCCTCAAAGCCCCCGCAAGGGCTGCGGCAAAAAGTTGAACGCCTGAAAATCGCACAACGTAACAAATAATATGTTTTTGCAAACCAATCAATCGCAATGAAACATATTGATTGTGGGAAGTTGGTATTACGTATATCCTTCGGCCTGCCCGAATGTCAGGGTTTTTCATCAAGGAGCAATCATGGCCACGAACGGCATATCCAGCACTGCCTCCCGCAGCAGCTTTCAATCCTTGCCCGATGCGCCCCAGCCGCATCCCACCGGCGCAGATAGCCCGCAGCCAGCCTCCAGCCCATCCACGCCCGGCAACAGCCAGACGCTCACGCGGATGGCGCGCGATGCCCGCCCGCCCTTGGCTGGCCAGCAGCAAGCCGCAGCGGCAAACGCCAAAGGCGCGGCAACCGGCGCCTCCCAGCTCAACATTGACGACAAAGGCCACGTCCAGCATGAAAGAGTCCTGCTGAAAACGCCGGCAGGGCGCGAAACCATCAGCCCGAAGATTGAGCGCGAGGAAATGCCAGAGGTGAATGGGTTAATTGTCCACCAGACGAACTCGCCATCGGTTTCTTCCACCCTGAATAGTTATGCACAGGACGAGGCCAATGGCGCGCACTTTCTGATTGACAAGGACGGAACCATTTATCAGACGGCTTCGCTGAAGCGGAAAACAAACCATGTGGGGCCACTTAGAAGCCGCTGCGCACAAGAAAAGAGTTGCTCGCCTGAAGAAACGAAGCTGAATGAAAAACACAACCCTACAAAAGAAAACCAGCGGGAAAGCAAGAAACCAGCGGGGGAGCGCTTCCCCTCCAATAGCGACTCCATTGGAATTGAACTGGTAGGCATGGCTTACAAGGCCAAAAGTCATCAGGAAACCCGTAATCCGGATGGCAGTTTCAACTTCCTGATTACCACCACCACAGACGGGAAGACGCTGAAATATGAAAATCTGTCGGCTGATGCTGCTAGCCAGATGAGGCACGAAATTAAAGAAAGCAAAACCAAGGATAAATATTTGGTATTTGAGCAAGTTACAACCCAGCAGAATGAGTCCCTTCAATGGCTGACGCAGCAGCTACGCAGCGAATTTTCAATACCAGAATCGGAAGTTTTTGCTCATCCAACGGTTTCCCGTAAAACAGGTTCGGAAGCGCTGACAGCCCGATGGAGATAAAACGTCATGAATTTCAAATGGCTAGTCTGCCTGCCTTTCATTCTGACGTCTGGCAACATATCTTTGGCCCAGCAAATGACTATCCATGATTCCTGTGTAAAAGTCTTGGAAGAGGACTTTGCTGACGATAGGATCACGCTATGCCCCTCGTCACTGCCGCCCATCAAGATCATTCACGTGGAAGGCAGCAGTGGTGATGCAAAGGCGCAAGAGCCAGACTGCAATACATTCAGGCCAGATGCCGCTACAGTGCGGCGCTATTTCTCGAAAGCGCAGCAAATCAGTGACCAGGACTGGATGCATAAGCTCATTTGGATTACATGCGAGGCTTCTGGCTCAATGACGCTGGAAGATGGACGCAAAGCGCGCTGGGGCCTTAGCCCCAACCGCTCGGCACTCGTCACTATTGAAGGAGAGCCATACCAGAAATTCTTCCTCTTTTGCTCGAAAGCAGATTGCGGTTTCCCGCCATTCTGGTAACAAGCGGCTATCTCAACAATTGCCTTCAAGCGCAGTGCATGAAGGCAATTTGTTTTGGAGACGATGAAACGCATAAGCCCCAATGCCCCGCCAGGAATCCGCGCGGTGAATATTCAATACCAGGATCGGAGGTCTTCGCTCATCCAACAGTTTTCCGCAAAACAGGTTCGGAAGCGCTGACAGCTCAATGGAAATAAACCATCATGAATTTCAAATGGCTAGTCTGCCTGCCTTTCATTCTGACGCCTAGCGCTTTGTCCTTGGCCCAAGAAATGCCTGTTCATGATGCCTGCGTAGATATATTGGAAGAGGACTTTGCAGACGACACGATCACGCTATGCCCCTCGTCACTGCCGCCCATCAAGACCATTCAGGTGGAACGTTATAGTGAGAGCAAAAAGGGATTAGGGGAGCCGGATTGCAATACATTTCATCCGGATGCCGCTACGGTGCGGCGCTATTTCTCAAAAGCGTGGCAAATTAGCCGCTGGGACTGGACGCATAAGCTAACCATGATTTCATGCAGCGCTTCTGGCTCCATGACGCTGGAAGATGGGCGCAGAGCGCGCTGGGGTATTAGCCCCAACCGTTCAGCTCTCATCAGAATTGATGGAGGAGACTATCAGGAATACTTCTTCTTTTGCTCGAAAGCGGATTGCGGTTTTGCGCCATTTTGGTGAATGAAATGGCAGGCGTCTGCAAATGCGTTCACGCATGTTTGCCGGCATCTTTTTTCATTTTCCGCTGTGCAGGCGTTGCATTGTGAGCGGCGCCTATTGTGAGTGGCGCTTATTGCGGCCCGCTTCATTGGCCTGCTTGACTGCCGCCGTGCTTTTCGTCCGCCGGAAAAACGGATCAGGAGACAAGGCGCAAACGACAGGCATGCTGCATTGTTTTGCTCCTTTCTTCATAGTATGATGTCCTAGTGGAAACTGCGCGAAGCGGCACTTTGAGGCCTTTGAATTCGCTCTTGTTTTTGATGCGTTCTGCGCCTGGGTGCGTGATGGTGAGCGGCTGTCAAGCCGCTTGCATGTCTTGGAAGGCTGGTTATTTTCAGAACCTGCGCGCAGCCGGTTTGTGGGCGCGAAAGCGCGGATTGGGGCGCTCTATTGCATTGAAACATTGAAAAAGTCGCCCTTGGGCGGCTTTGGCATGCGCATGGGCGGGAAGGCAGGCCGGGCGCTTTACCAGATTTGCCACCAGGGCTTGCTTTTGGTTTTGACGCTGCCGCCCGGGTAGTTGAGTTCCAGCACGCGGCGGGCGTCGTCGCGCAGGTCGGTCATGCCCAGCTTGTCGTAGGAATCGGCCAGGATGTGCAGGGCTTCTTCCAGGGCGGGGGCGTCGCGGTAGTCCTTGAGGGCCTGCTGGGCGCGGTTGATGGCGGCCACGTAGGCGGCGCGGCGGTAGTAGTAGCGGGCCACGTGCACTTCGTACTGCGCCAGGGCATTGACGGTGTAGCGCATGCGCGCGCGGGCGTCGGGCGCGTAGCGCGAGTCAGGAAAGCGGGTGACGAGTTCGCTGAAGGACTCATACGCTTCCTTGGCCGCTTTCTGGTCACGCTCGGAGAGGTCTTGTCGCGCGATGGAGGCAAACAGCCCCATGTCGTCGTTGAAATGGATGACGCCCTTCATGTAAAGCGCGTAATCCAGCGCGGGGCTGGCCGGGTGCAGGCGGATGAAGCGGTCAAGTGTGCCCACGGCTTCGGCCTTGTCGCCGTTTTTGAACTGGGCGTAGGCTTTTTCCAGCTGCGCCTGCTGGGCCAGCGGCGTGCCGGCGGCGCGCCCTTCCAGCGTTTCAAGCATGGGAATGGCCTTGTCGTAGCTGCCCGCGCTCATTTCTTCCTTGGCTTCGGAGTGGATGCGGCCCGGACTCCAGTTTTCCATGTTGTTGCCCGATTTGGAGGCGCAGCCAGCCAGCGCGGCGGCAAGGGCTGCGGCCAGGGCGGCTGCCGATAATCTGGCGTAGAAATTCACGGGTCTTTCCCCTCTTGAGACGAAGCTGAAACGAAACGATGGAGTCTATCGCGCCCCTTGCATCCACTCTTGCGCCCGCCCCTGAAGCCGCTTTTGATGCAGTTTTTGATGCCGCCAGCGCTGCGGACAGCGTTGCGGATGACGCGCAGGAGGACGGCGCGGCGCTGGCCGAAGAGCGCCAGCTGGCCGTGCCCGCCGCCTGGCATGGCCAGCGGCTGGACCGCGCCCTGGCCGCGCTGGCGCCCGAGTTTTCACGCAGCTACCTCAGCCAGTTGATCCATGAGGGCGCCGTCACGCTGGCGGGCTGCCCGGCCCTCAAACCCGCCCGGTGCGTCAAGGCGGGCGAGCCGCTGACCCTCACGCTGCGCCCCACGCCGCAGGCGCAGGCTTTCACCGCGCAGGCCATGCCGCTGGCCGTGCTGCATGAAGACGAGCACCTGCTCGTGCTGAACAAACCCGCCGGCCTGGTGGTTCACCCCGCGCCCGGCCACTGGAGCGGCACGCTGCTCAATGGCCTGCTGGCCCACGGCCCGGCTTTTGCCCGTCTGCCGCGCGCGGGCATCGTGCACCGGCTGGACAAAGACACCAGCGGCCTGATGACCGTGGCCAAAACCCGCCCGGCGATGGATGCGCTGGTGGCCGCCATCGCCGCCCGGCAAGTGAGCCGCGAATACCTTGCGCTGGCCCATCGTTCATGGCAAGGCGCGGCCCAGCGCGTGGTGGAGGCCCCCATTGGCCGCGATCCGCGCCACCGCCAGCGCATGGCCGTGGTTGATCTGGCCCGGCACGCAGGCAAGCCCGCGCTGACCACTTTCACCCTGCTGGGCAACGCGCCGCATGAGCCAGGCTGCCTCGTCCACGCCCGCCTGGGCACGGGCCGCACCCATCAAATTCGCGTGCACATGGCGCACATCGGCCATCCGCTCGTGGCTGACGCGCTCTACGGCGGCGCGCCCGCCGCAGGCATGGCCCGCCAGGCCCTGCACGCCCGCCGCCTGGCGCTGGCCCACCCCGTCACCGGCGAGCCGCTGGCTTTTGAAGCCCCCCTGCCTGCCGACATGGCCGCCGCCCTGGCCGCCTGGGGCCTTGCGCAATGCCTGCCTGGATGAAAGACGAAGCCAATAAACAAGATGGAGGCTGGCAAAACAAAAACCAGCCATTTTGATTGACGCTGTTATTTTCTGCCGTTCGGCATATATCCTTGAAAATCAGGCAGGCACATGGAGCGGCAATTCGGGCAGACCTAATCGGTTGGATTCAATTTAACGGATTTGCGCACGATTGATTTCATGCCGCCATCATCATGGCAATCCAGCATCAAACGGCAACGGGCAACAACCAGCAAAACCCGGCATTTCCATATCGCTTCCCATGCCAGTTCATCTGACCAACGAGTTAATGCCGGGCGGCTCGCGCCTGTTTTTCACATGGCCGCAAAACTGCTCGCCGCTGCGCCTGTTGTGGCTCATCGTGCGTTTGCCCGCGCTGCCCACCGCCTATCTTCCTGACCTGGTGACAGGCGAGACATGGATCGACTGGCGCTGGCGCGGCCATCGGTTCAGCGCCCACAGCATTTATGGCGATTTCCTCTTTTTTTCCGAAAACCCGGATTGCCCTGAAACGCTGCTGCGCACGCTGGCGGAATATCTTGCCGCGCAGATACCTCCAGATATTCCGCAGATCAAATCAGGCGGATAAATGGCGGCGTTGTGGAATGGAAAATAACCAGAATAGGCGATCACATCCTGACGCTGACGCCAGTGAAAGAAATTCAGCGTGCCAGCAAAAATGCGCGCCAGGGCGGTTCAGCGCTGGCTGTGCCCCAATTCCATGACGCCTTGCGCAAGAGTGCTGGGCGGCAGCGCCCCAGCATCAAAGAGTGCTTCAAGAGCTTGGCAGCAAGGGTCGGAGGTCTTGCCTCTGGAACCCGTTCAGCGTCTGGCCGCGAGGGGCGGGCCGGGATGGGCACAAGGCCGCAGACGGCCCCGGGCTGCGCGCCGCTTGGGCGGACGGCAGTTTTTCGCTCTTTTATCCATAGCGCGAGGTCCTAGTGGAATGGGCGCAAACGCCGTTTTTACCGGTCCTGAATCCGCTCCTGTTTTTGATGTTCTGGCAAGCCGCCCCCGGCCTGGCCGCAGGCAAGTTCACGGCTCCTTCAGCCCGCGCGTCATCCACACTGCGGCCGCGCCGAAGCTGGCCAGCGGCTGGGGCGGCGCGGCGGGGGTGAAGCCGTGGCGCAGCCACCAGGCATCGGCGCCCTGCACGGCCACCAGCACGGCTTGCCGCAAACCGGCCGCGCGGGCGTTTTGCAGCACCTGCCGCAGCAGCAGGGCCGCCAGCCGCTGGCCGCGATGCGCGGGCGCAATGGCGAAGTCGTGCAGATACACGCAGTCTGGCGCGCAAGGCACGGCTGCCGCCTCCGCGCCGTCGGTTGAAGTGCTCGCGTGGTTCCACTGCGGCGCGCGGCTGCTGTGCCAGGGCAGGGCGATGGCGTAGCCGCGCAGGGCCTCGCCGCCGCCAGCGGCTGGCGGCGCGCCCAGGCCCAGGCACAGGTTGCGGCCCGCTGCCATCTTGGCGGCCAGCACGTGGGCGCTTTCCAGCAAGTGCGGCCCGTAGGCGCTGGCTTGCACGGCCATGACGGCTTCAATCGGCCAGTGGTGCAGGGGGCACAGGTTCATGGGGGCGGCTGTTTTCCGGTTTTTGTCATCTGTTCACAGGCTGGCCGCAGACACGCGGCAAAGCGCGGCAAAGCGCCCGGAGCGGCGCTTTTTGCGCCCACGGCCAGACTTTGAACAGAGGCTTCTCAAATGCCCGCCTGCCTGAAGAGGGGTTCAAGGCTGGCGGCGTAGAAATCGATGAAGCCGGACGCCACGGGCTGCGCCTGGCCGCTGGCCCAGCGGATGACGGGCGGCTCGCTGCCGCCCTGGGCGTCCAGGCACAGCGGGGCCTGGTCGGCGGCGTCGCGCTGAATGGCGATGTAGCGCCCGGGCATGCCGTGCGCGCGCCAGTGCAGGGTGTCGCCGAGGATGGAGCCTCGATTGCGCGCCAGCGGGTGCAGCGGGTCAATGCCCGACAGGGGCAGGCTTTTGAGTCCGCCGCCGCCGCGCAGCAGCAAAAACTCGCGCAGCGCGCCAGCAATGGGCTGGCCCAGCGCGTTTTCCACTTGCGCGATGGCTTCGGGCGTGGCGCGGCGCGGCGCCCAGATGACTTGCTCATTGGGCAGGATGAAAGGGGCCTGGTTGAGGCGCTCGATAAGGCCTTGCAGCGTGGGGGAGGTCATGGTTTCTTGTGTGCCAGTGGCCCCCGCCGCCACCCGCATGGATTCCGCCATGCGGAGCGGAAGGCTGGGGGTTTTAAAAGAGGAGCAAATTCAGAGGGTTGAAAACGGCGCCAGCGCACGTTTCACTAGGACTTCATGCTATGAATCAAGGAGCATTTTCAGGCGCTGGCCGCCATGCCTTTCAGGGCCTGTTTGCGGCCCCCTGCGGCCAGATCATGAATCTCACACCAGCGGGGCGCGGGCGGGCAGCTGGGCGATTTCGTCTTCAGTGACGGCGCGCGCCTCGCCTTCGAGCAGGATGGGAATGCCGTCGCGCACGGGGTAGGCCAGGCGGGCGGAGCGGGAGATGAGTTCGTTTTGGCCGCGCACGTAGTCCAGCGGGCCTTTGGTGACGGGGCAGACGAGCAGGGAAAGGAGCTTGGGGTCCATGCCGGTTTTCCTTCAGGGCGGTGAAAGGGGCGATTGTGGCAAGGCGGCATCGGGCCGGGCCTCCATCTGACCGCCGGGCGGCGGGGGCAGCAGCGCGTCCAGCGCGTCAAAAAAGGCGGCGGGCGCTTGCAGCCGCAGCGGCACGGCCAGCGCGTGCGGGGCATGGGGCCAGAGCTTGGCGGCGTCTTTTTCCGTGCATAGCAGCGGCAAGGCCGCTTCTTGCGGCGGCAGCGGCGGCAGGCGCTCCAGCGGGGCGTGGTCGGGCAAGGCGATGGTGCGCGCCAGCGTCAGGCCCTCGGCGCGGAGCATGTCGAAAAAAGCCTGCGGGCGGGCAATGCCCGCCAGCGCCACCACGCTTTGGCCGCGCAAGCGGGCCAGCGGCACGCCCTGGCCATTGGCGCGGCAGGCGCTGGATGCCAGGCGGCGCGTGGCGGCAAAAGCGGGGCAGGGCAGCCCGGCAGCGGCCAGGCTGATGCGGCCTTCGGTAAACAGCGCCAGGCTCACGGGCCGGGGCCAGGCTTCGCGCAGCGGCCCGGCGGGCAGCAGCCAGCCGTTGCCGATGCCACGGCCATCGAACACGCAGATTTCCACGTCGCGCGCCAGGGCGTGGTGCTGAAGGCCGTCGTCACACAGCAAGATGTTCACTTGCGGGTGCGCGGCCAGCAGCGCGCGGCCCGCTTCGGCGCGGCAAGGGGCCACCTGCACGGGCACGCCCGCGCGGCGGCGCAGCAGCAAAGGCTCGTCGCCCACCTCGCGCGGATCGCTGCCGGGCTGCACGGGCAGGCAGGCCCGGCTGGCGCGCCCGTGCCCGCGCGAGACGATGCCGGGCCGCCAGCCGCGCGCCAGCAGGTGCTGCGCCACAGCCAGCGTGGCAGGCGTTTTGCCCGCGCCGCCTGCCACCACGTTGCCAATCACGATGACCGGCACCGGCAGGCGTTGCGGCACGGCCCGCGCCTGCCTCAGCGCCGCCAGCGCGCCATACAGCCGCGAAAGCGGCCAAAGCGCCACCGCCAAAGGCCCGCGCCGCTGCCAGGCGTCGGTGAGGGTGCGTTCAAGAGCGGCGCGCATGGAGCGAGGGTGCGAAAGTGAAGCGGGAAATGGAGCGGGAAACAGGGCCGCAACGAGGGCCGCAACGAGGGCCGGGCCGCCATGCGGGCGCGAGGCTGGCAGGGCGGTGCGCGGCGTGGCGAATCTTCGCCGAGCGAAAGAAAGGGGACGCGCCTGGGTAGCCTGATGCCATCAAAAAAAGGAGCTGATTTGATGGGGTCAAAATGCCGTCTCGCGCAGTTTCCACTAGGACGTATTGCTATGGTTTAAAGAGCGAAAATAAGCACATATTCAGCTTGGCTGGCACGTGCTGTTGCTCTGTTTCGTCTCGATTCGCTCTTTCTCCTTATCCCGGATGGAACTCAGGGCTGCGCAAAGCGCTGGCGCACGGCGGCTTCAATGCCTTCGGCGTTCAGGCCGTGCAGGGCCAGGAGCTGGGCGCTGTCGCCGTGGTCGATGAAGCGGTCGGGCAGGCCCAGGTGAAGGATGGGGCGGGTGATGCGCATGGCTTGCAGCGCTTCGGCGGCGGCGCTGCCCGCGCCGCCTGCGATGCAGCCTTCTTCAAGGGTGACGAGGGCTTCGTGCGCTTCGGCCGCTTCGCGCAGCAGGGCCAGATCGAGCGGCTTGGCCCAGCGCATGTTGATGACGGTGGCGTCCAGCTTTTCAGCCGCTTGCAGGGCAGGGTAGAGCAGGGTGCCGAAGGCGAGGATGGCGATGCGCCGGCCCTGGCGGCGGGTTTCGCCCCGGCCAAAGGGCAGGGCGGACAGATCGGGCAGGGGCGCGGCGCCCGCGCCTGCGCCGCGCGGGTAGCGCACGGCCACGGGGTGGTTTTGCTCATAGGCGGTGGTCAGCAGCTGGCGGCATTCGCGCTCATCGGCGGGGCAGGCGATGCTGATGTTGGGGATGCAGCGCAAGAAGGCGATGTCGTAGTTGCCCGCGTGCGTGGCGCCGTCTGCGCCGACCAGGCCCGCGCGGTCCAGCGCAAAGACCACGGGCAGGTTTTGCAGGGCCACGTCGTGGATGAGCTGGTCATACGCGCGCTGCAAGAAGGTGGAGTAGATGGCGACAACGGGTTTGAGGCCCTCGCAGGCCAGCCCGGCGGCCAGGGTGACGGCGTGCTGCTCGGCAATGCCCACGTCGAAGTAGCGCGCGGGGTAGCGCTGGTGAAAGGCGACCATGCCGGAGCCTTCGCGCATGGCGGGGGTGATGCCCACGAGGCGCTCGTCTTGGGCGGCCATGTCGCACAGCCACTGGCCGAAAACCTGGGAGAAGGTCTGGCGCGGCGCGGCGGGGGCGACCAGGCCCACGGCAGGATCGAAGCGGCCCGGGCCGTGGTAGGCGATGGGGTCGGCTTCGGCCAGCTTGTAGCCGTGGCCTTTTTTGGTGACGACGTGCAGGAATTGCGGGCCGGACTGTGCGCTCATGAGGCTGCGGATGTTTTCCAGCGTGGGAATGAGCGCGTCCAGGTCGTGCCCGTCAATGGGGCCGATGTAGTTGAAGCCGAATTTCTCGAACAGGGTGCCGGGCGTGACCATGCCTTTGGCGCCTTCTTCCAGGCGGCGCGCCAGCTCCAGCAGCGGCGGCACGGGGCCGAGCACGGTTTTGCCCACGTTGCGGGCGGCGGCGTAGAACTGGCCGCTCATGAGCTGGGCCAGGTAGCGGTTGAGCGCGCCCACGGGGGGGCTGATGCTCATGTCGTTGTCGTTGAGCACGACGAGCAGGCGCGCGTCGCGCTCCACGCCCGCGTGGTTGAGCGCCTCGAAAGCCATGCCCGCCGTCATGGCGCCGTCGCCAATCACGGCCACGGCTTTGCGCGCTTGGCCCTTTTGCCGCGCCGCCAGCGCCATGCCCAGCGCGGCAGAGATGCTGGTGGATGAGTGCGCGGTGCCAAAGGCGTCGTACTCGCTTTCGGCGCGCCTGGGAAAGCCCGACAGGCCGCCCAGCTGGCGCAGCGTGGGCATGCGCGCACGCCGGCCGGTGAGGATTTTGTGGGCGTAGCTTTGGTGGCCCACGTCCCACACCAGGCGGTCTTCGGGCGTGTTGAACACGTAGTGCAGCGCCAGGGTCAGCTCCACCGTGCCGAGGTTGGAGCTGAGGTGCCCGCCGGTGCGCGAGACGTTTTGCAGGATGCACTCGCGCAGCTCGATGGCCAGTTGTTTGAGTTGCGCGCGGGTGAGCTGGCGCAGATCAGACGGGAAATGGACGTTTTCAAGCAGTGTGGGTTTGTCGGTCATGGCTGCCTTCTTGTGAAGCGGCTTTTTTGCGGTGTGGCGCTGCGGCAGGGCGGCTTGCGGGCGTTTTTTGCAGAGGTGGCCCGCTGTGGCCGCACGCTTCAGTGCTGGCGCTGCACCACCTGCCGCGCCAGCGCGTGCAGGGGCTGCGTGTGCGCCAGGCCGCTGGCTTGCAAGGCGTTCAGGGCGTTTTCGGCTTGCGTCAGCAAATCGGCGGCGAGCTGGCGGGCCGCCTCCAGCCCCAGCAGCGAAACGTAGGTGGGCTTGCCCGCTGCCGCGTCTTTGCCCGCCGTTTTGCCCAGCAGGGCGGAATCGGCGGTCACGTCCAGCACGTCATCTACCACCTGAAAGGCCAGGCCCAGGGCCTGACCGTATGCGTCCAGCGCTTGCAGCGCGGCGGCGGGCAGCGGGTGCGCTGCGCAAGCGGCGCCCATGCGCACGCTGGCCAGCAGCAGCGCGCCGGTTTTGCGGCGGTGCATGGCGCGCAGTTCAGGTTCAGTCAGCGGCAGGCCGACGCTGGCCAGGTCAATCGCCTGCCCGCCTGCCATGCCGTCGGCTCCGGCGGCGCGCGCCAGCAGGCGGCACAGCGCGGCCTGCATGTCGGCGGGCATGTCGGCAGAAGCGGCTGCCGAAGGTTCGGGCGTGAGAATTTCAAAGGCCAGTGCCTGCAAGGCATCGCCCGCCAGCAGCGCCTGCGCCTGGCCGAAGCGCACGTGCACCGTGGGCTTGCCACGGCGCAGCACGTCGTTGTCCATGCAGGGCATATCGTCGTGCACCAGTGAATAGGCGTGAATCAGCTCCACCGCGCAGGCTGCGCGCAAGGCCGCCTGCGGCGTGCCCTCCACCGCCTCGCACGCCGCCAGCGCCAGCAGCGGGCGCAAGCGCTTGCCGCCGCCTTGCACCGCGTAGCGCATGACTTCGCCCAGGCCGGCGGGGGCTTGCGCGGGCATCCATTCATCCAGCGCCTGCTCCACGCGCGCCAGTTGCGCGGCCTGCCAGGCGGCAAAGCCGCCTTGCTCCGCGCTCATGCCTCGTCTCCTTGCGTCAGGGGGCGCAGCACATCGCCGTCCAGGCGCTTGACTTGCTCTTCCACCGCTTGCAGCCGCTCGCGGCAAAACGCCAGCAACTGCGCCCCGCGCTGGTATTGCCCCAGCAAGTCTTCCAGCGGCAACTGGCCCGATTCCAGACCCGAGACGATTTGCTCGAGCTGTGCCACGGCCTCTCCATAAGTGGCGGGCAGCGGCGGAGAAGCGGTTTTGCGGGGCGGCATGGCGGCTGGCGGTGATGAGAAGGTAAAGCGGGCAATTGTAGGGACGCGCCCCAGGGCATGCGCCTGTGGCGCTGCCCGCTGGCGGGGCGCTGACTAGAATGCGCCCGCCCCGCTTGGCCTTCTGTGTTGGCGGGGCTTTTTCTTTTTCATGCGCCAGTCTCCGGAAGAGCGCGCTAGCGATGACGCGCCGCCTTTGCCGGAGCACGGAAGCGGCGCGCTTGCGAGAAAACCCACGATGTCTGATTTAAGTCTTCCATTGCAGCAGGCGGCAAGCCAGCTGCCCGTCCCTTTCTACTTTGACGAGGCGCTGCTTGCGCGCGAGAAAAACCGGCTTTTCGACGCCGGGCCGCGCTATGTGGGCCATGCGCTGGCCGTGCCCCGCCCGGGCGACTACTTCACGCTGCCGCAGGAAAAGGGCGGCCGCGCACTGGTGCGCAACGCGCATGGCGGCCTGGAGCTGATTTCCAACGTGTGCTGCCACCGCCAGGCCATCATGCTCAAGGGCCGGGGCAATCTGCGCGAGCAGGGGCAGGCGCACGCGGGGGGCAACATCGTCTGCCCCATACATCGCTGGACTTACAGCCCCAGCGGCCAGCTGCTGGGTGCGCCGCACTTTCCGCAGGACCCTGGCCTGAGCCTGAACAACTACGGCCTGCGCGAATGGAACGGCCTGCTGTTTGAAGACAACGGCCGCGACGTGCGGGCCGACCTGGCGGACATGGCCGTGGCCCCGCAGCTTTCGTTTGACGGCTTTGTGCTCGACCACGTGGAGCTGCACGAATGCAACTACAACTGGAAGACCTTTATCGAGATTTATCTGGAGGACTACCACGTGGCGCCCTTCCACCCCGGCCTGGGCAATTTCGTGACCTGTGACGATCTGGCATGGCAATTTGGCCGCGACTATTCGGTGCAGACCGTGGGCGTGTCGCCCGGCTTCAAGCCGGGCACTGACGTTTACAGGCTCTGGCATCAGGTGCTGCTGGACTACCAGGGCGGGCAAAAGCCAGGGCGCGGCGCCATCTGGCTGACGTACTACCCGCACATCATGGTGGAGTGGTATCCGCATGTGCTCACCATTTCCACCGTCTTTCCGATGGGCGTGGACAAGACGCTGAACATGGTGGAGTTTTTCTACCCCGAGGAAATCGCCGCTTTCGAGCGTGAATTCGTGGAGGCGCAGCGCGCCGCCTACATGGAAACCTGCCTGGAAGACGACGAAATTGGCGAACGCATGGACGCGGGCCGCCGCGCCCTGTTCGAGCGCGGCGACAGCGAAACCGGCCCCTACCAAAGCCCAATGGAGGACGGCATGCGCCACTTCCACGAGTGGTACCGCCGCGAGATGAACATTCATGCTTCGGCCTGAGAGGCTGTTCATGCGCTTTGAGTGCCTCCAGCCCCTTTTTGTGGGTGGCGGCTACACGGGCACGCTTATCGGATAGACGCTGGGCACATGCTTGGCGGGAAGATGCAAGCGATCAAGCGCAGCCAACAGCGCGCCTTCAAAGTGCTGCCCAAGCGCTGAATTGTGGAGAAAGCCTTCACCTGGCTGAGTCAATCGAGAAGATTGAGCAAGGACGGCCAGGTCAGCGCGGCCCCGGTGAAGCCTGCGTCAAGATCGCTTGCATTCGGCGCATGATCGAACTTCCGGGATAACTTTGAGAACAGGTTCCGGCTCCACTCGCCAGAATGCTTCATAAAAAAGAGCAGATTCAAGAGGCCGAAAATGCCGCTTCGCGCAGTTTCCACTAGGACATATTGCTATGAATAGCGAAGCAAAATAACCGCATGCCGCCCCGCCCTTCACCCTGCCAACGAGCTGCGTGCATGGAACGCCTCCGCCCTGTTTCCCATACCGTTTGTTTCCCGCTTTTGCCCGCCTTGCTTTTCCACGCCAGGCCAGGCTTTTGAAAACCGCGTGACCGCCCTGATCAGCACGATGACCGCCATGATGTCCCCCGCGATAGCTGCCACGAACGCGCCAGAGCAGGCGCTGCCGCACCCGCCAGCGCTCTCCGCCGCCCCCGCCGTTCAGCTGGACGTGCAGGGCGTCACGCGCATTTTTCCCGGCGCACGCGGCAAGCCGCCCACGCAGGCGCTGCGCCCCATCAACCTGCAAGTGCGCGAAAACGACTTCATCACCATCCTCGGCCCTTCCGGCTGCGGCAAGTCCACCCTGCTGCGCATCATTGCGGGGCTGGACTTTCCCACCGAAGGCCAGGCGCTGCTGGAAGGCGCGCCCGTGCGCGGCCCCGGCGCGGACCGGGGCATGGTGTTCCAGAGCTACACGCTCTTTCCGTGGCTGACGGTGGAGCAGAACATCCGCTTCGGCCTGCGCGAGCGCGGCATGGGCGCGGCGCAGCAAAAAGAGCGCAGCGACTTCTTCATTGCCAAAGTGGGCCTGCGCGGCTTTGAACACCATTACCCCAAGCAGCTCTCCGGCGGCATGCAGCAGCGCACGGCCATTGCCCGCGCCCTGGCCAACGACCCCAAGATGCTGCTGCTGGACGAGCCTTTCGGCGCGCTGGACAACCAGACGCGCGTGCTCATGCAGGAGCTTTTGCTGGGCATCTGGGAGCAGGCGCAGAAAACCGTGCTCTTTGTCACGCATGACATTGACGAAGCCATCTTCATGGCCAGCCGCGTGGCTGTTTTCAGCGCCCGCCCGGGCCGCATCAAGAGCGAAATCGCCGTGGACTTTCCGCACCCGCGCCACTACACGCTCAAGACTTCGCCCGAATTCATGCAGCTCAAGGCCCGCCTGACCGAAGAAATCCGCGCGGAAACGCTGGCGGCGGCAGATGCGGGCCGCGAATGAGCGCCCTTTGCGCCCCTTGCGCCCCTTGCGTCTTACCCGTCCCGCTCTTTGAACAGATTCCCAGGCAAGCCGGAAATAGCTTTGAAAACCATAGCAAACCCTCCTGATTCCACTAGGACGTTACGCGTTTTTCACGCCCTGAATCCGCTCCTTTTTTTAACGCCCAACCGCTTCCGCCCATCATGACCGCCTCACCGTCCGCGCCCTTGCGCGAAATCGCCCCTGGCCTGCTCGTGCGCAGCGCCGCCGCCTTGCCGCCGCTGGGCCATTTCAGGCTCATCGCTTTTGACATGGACTCCACCCTCATCAACATCGAGTGCGTGGACGAAATCGCCGCCGCCGCAGGGCGCGGCGCTGAAGTGGCCGCCATCACCGAAGCGGCCATGCGCGGCGAAATCACCGATTTCAAGGAGAGCCTGCGCCGCCGCGTGGCCCTGCTGCAAGGCGTGAGCGAGGCGCAGCTGGAGCGTGTGTGGCAGGAGCGCCTGCGCCCCAGCCCCGGCGCGGCGGAACTCATTCTGGCCGCCAAGGCAGCGGGGCTGAAAACGCTGCTGCTCAGCGGCGGCTTCACCTGGTTTGCCGAGCGTCTGCGCCAGCGCCTGGCGCTGGATTTCGCCCGCAGCAACCAGCTTGAAATCCGGCAGGGCCAGCTCACGGGCCGCCTGCTGCCGCAAAGCTGGGGCGACATTGTGGACGGCGCCATGAAGCGCCAGACCCTGCTGGACGTGTGCGGCCTGCTGGGCATCGCCCCCGCGCAGGCCATCGCCGTAGGCGACGGCGCCAATGATCTTGAAATGATGGCCGCCGCCGGCCTTTCCGTGGCCTACCATGCCAAGCCCAGGGTGCGCGAGCGGGCCGCCGTGCTCATCAACGAAGGCGGCCTTGACCGCCTGCTGCATGCCCTGGGGCGGTAGCTTCGCCGCCGCCTTTCGCCCTTTTCTCGCCGGCCCGGCTGCGGGCCGGAACTTGCCCGGATGCCCCAAGCTCCACGCCAGCCATGAAAACCTTGCGCACGCTCATTCTTGCCTCCGCCGCCTTTGCCGCCAGCCTGTCTGCCGCACTGCCCGCCCACGCTGGCGGCATGCAGGCGCTGGCGCAATTCGTGGAATCCGCCCGCGCCGGGCAGGCCGCCTTCACGCAGGTGGTGACCACCCCGCCACGGCAGGAGCAGGCTGCGCGCAGCAAAACCTCCAGCGGGCAATTCGAGTTCCAGCGGCCCGGGCGCTTTCGCTTCGACTATCAGAAGCCTTTCACGCAAACCATCGTGGCCGACGGCACGACTTTATGGATGTACGACGCCGATCTGGACCAGGTCACGGCCCGCCCGCAGGAGCAGGCCCTGGGCGCCAGTCCGGCAGCCATCATCGCCTCGGCCACCACCATGCAGGCGCTGCAAAAAGACTTCGAGCTGAGCGAAGAGCCGCGCCGCAACGGGCAGGACTGGGTCAAGGCCCTGCCGCGCTCCAAAGACGGGCAGTTGCAGAGCATCCGCATCGGCTTCGCACCCGCCGCCAGCGAAGGCGGCGCGCCGCAACTGGCCACGCTCGAAATCGTGGACAGCTTCGGCCAGCAGTCGCTCATCACTTTCGAGCGCTTCACCCTCAAGCCCAGCCTGCCCGCCAGCCGCTTCCAGTTCAAGCCGCCGCAGGGCGCCAGCGTGGTGATGCAGTAGGAGCGGGCCTGGAGCCGGCATGAACGCGGGGCCAGGCCCCGCTTTTTTTGCGCCTTGCCAGCCGGACCGCGCTTTTTGCGCAATAGACAAGACGCAAGGAGGCCAGCGCGCGCGGCCCCGGGCGGCTCAAGCAGCTCAAGCGCCCGGACACATGAAGGCTGCATTTCAAGGCGTTTACTGCGGCGCTTGCTGCGGCGCTTGCCAGCCGCCGCCCAGCGCCTGAATCAAGGCAATGGCGGCCTGCTGGCGTTGCAGTTGCAGCTGCATGAGCGAGCGGCGGGCGGTGAGGGCGCTGGCCTGGGCGGTGACCACTTCGGTATAGGCCACCAGGCCGGCGCGGTAGCGGTTGAGCATTTGCTGCTCGATGGCGGCGGCGTTTTCGGCGCTGGCGGCGGCGTGCCGCTGCTGGCGGGCCAGGGTTTGCAAGGTGGCGAGCTGGTCTTGCACTTCCTTCATGGCCGTCAGCGCCCGCTGGCGGTAGGCGGCGGCGGCTTGCTCGTGGGCGGCGATGGCCTGTTTTTCGGCGGCGGAGCGCGCGCCAGCGTCAAACAGGGTTTGCGCCAGGTTCAGGCCCAGCGACCACAGCAGCTGCGGGGCGGAGATGACGTCGGCCAGCGTGGCGCCGCCGCCGCCCGCGCTGGCGTTGAGGTTGAGGGTGGGAAACCACGCGGCGCGGGCTGCGCCAATGCGGGCGTTGGCGGCGGCCACGGCGCGCTCGGCGGCGGCCACGTCGGGGCGGCGCAGCAAGAGGGTGGCGGGCACATCCACCGGGATGGCTGGCAGGGCGCGCTGCCAGTCATGCAGCGCGCGGGCAGGCGGCAGGCTGAAGGCGGCGGCGGGCTGGCCCGTGAGGGCGGCAATGGCGGTTTCGGCCAGATGCCGGTTGCGCTCCAGCGCGGCGCGGCTGGCGCGGGCGGATTCAAGGGTGTTTTGGGCCTGAAGGGCGTCGGTGCGGGCCACGGCGCCGCTTTCAAAGCGGCGCTGGGCAATGGCGGCGCTGCGTTCGTAGCCTTCGATGATGTCGTCCAGCAGGGCCAGCTCGGCATCGGCTTCGCGCAGGGTGAAGTAGCTTTGCGCCAGGCTGGTTTGCACGGCCAGCCGGGCGGTGGCCAGGTCGGCCTGGCTGGCTTGCACGGCGGCGGCCTGGGCGCTGGCGGCGCTGGCGGCGCGCCCCCAGAGGTCAGGCGCCCAGCTGGCCGACAGGTTCAGGCTGCCCGATCCGCCAGCTGCGCGCGCGTCGCCGCCGCTGCGCTGCTGGCTGCCTTGCAGGCCCAGCGTGGGCCAGAGCGCGGCCTGCTGCTGCTCCAGCAGCGCCTGGGCCTGCCGCACGCTGGCGGCGGCAGCGGCCACGGTCTGGTTATGGGCGGCGGCCTGCTCCATCAGGGCCGAGAGGACGGGGTCTTGCCAGCCGCGCCACCAGTCGGCGGCCAGCGGGCGGGCGGCCTGATCGGCGCGCACCCAGCCTTCGGGGGCGGCGTCAGCGGCGTTGGCTGCGTTGGCGGCGGGCAGGGTTTTCCATGTGGCAGGCAAGTCGAGGGCCGGGGTTTCGTGTCGGCTTGCTTGCGAGCAGGCGGCAAGCAGGGCGGCCAGGGCAAACAAGGCGGCGCAAGGGGTGGAGCGCATGGCGTTCAGAAGCGGAATTCGGGTTTGGATTACAGGGCTAAATTGACCACAAATCCTGTCGCAACTATTTATTTTCATATTAACAGAAGCCTGTGCGAATAAATTTAATCTGAAGTCTGATATGATTTGTTCTAAAATCACATGGTTATAAAATAGAGGCTTAGGAAGCAAGCATGTGTTCAACGCACGCTAGCTTCCTGAAATGCCAGGCAAAAACAGGTACTGACGTCATTCAAAAATCAGTGAAGCCAGGTTTCGATATCTTTTGCGCCTGTTTGCCATGGACTTGACCGCTACGGATGCCGCGCAGCTATGTGGCTTGTCCGTGCGCTCGGTCAACGCGCTGTACCAGCGTATGCGTATCCGCTTGGCTCGGCAGTGCGCCGCTCAGTCTCCTTTCTCAGGCGAGCTTGAGGCCGATGAGTCCTCTTTCGGCCCCAAGCGAATCCGGGGCAAACGTGGGCGTGGCGCGGGTGGCAAAACCATCATCTTTGCTCTGCTCAAGCAAGGCGGCTGTGTCTATACCGAGATCGTTGCCGATGCCTCCAAGGCCACGCTGCAAGCCATTATTAGGGGCAAAGTGGCTCTCAACAGCATCATCCACACCGACGGCTGGCGAGGCTGCGACGGGTTGGTTGATTTGGGTTTGGACAAGCCCTTTCGGGTCAATCACGGCAGCAACGAATTCGTCAAGGGCTGCAGACACACGTTAACGGCATCGAGTCTTTTTGGAGCCATGCCAAACATCGGCTGGCGCAGTTTCATAGCGTGCGGCGTGACAAGTTCGCGTTGCATCTCAAGGAGTCTGAGTTCTGTTTCAATCACCGCCATCTTGATCTCTACAAGACACTGCTTGAATTGCTCAGGGATGAGCCTCTGTGAAGCGTTTGCTTCCTAAGCCCCTAAAATATCACTGCAAAACAAGCAAAAATTACATTCGAGGCGCAGCGATATCATGGCGTTTCGGATGAAAAAAAGAGTATCATCTTCTATTGTCTTCTATGTCATCTTCAATATTTTGAATGGTATTTTGTATAATATTATAATATGGTGTGCCACCATCTTCTGTATTACCTCTGGGTATACCATTCAAAATAGATATCTTAATAAGATCACTCACTTGTTTACGTGCAACATCTTCCGAACCGTCCTTTGTTATCTCATGGGTAATTTTCCTTTTTAACTCATCAATCTGTTCCTTGGTTAAATTGCCAATTTGTTTACCTGCATTATCGACCAAGACACTAACAATCTTTCTGTCGCCAAAAAGGTGTTTTAGATCCTTTTTTATATAATCTCCAGCAGGTATAATATCCAAGACTAAATCAACCGCAAAATCAACAAGAGTTCGCACAGCAGCCTCTTGTTTATCTTGAGCAAATTTTATCTGCTGAACGGCATCAGATGCTGCTGCACCTAGCATTCCTAGGTCATTACACGCCTGAGTAGCATCCAGATCATTTATAACCTTCTTCTTATAAGCTATTGAATTCAAAGTTTCTTTACGAATTTTTATCCATTTCTGAATAACTTCCATGGCTTCTCTTGAAGCCTCTGGCGCATCCACATTAAATGCGGTAATCCGAAGTAGATTACCCATTTGAATAGCATTTTTTCCTGATTGCTGAGCGTGACCATGTCTGCCAAACGTGCCTGTATCATCCCGCATATTCAGAGCAGTTAAGATGGCATCGCCATGCGAGCTACTTAACAAGCGACTCAAAGACTGTGCAGTATCGATATACGGCTTGCCGTCCCTGTCAAAGAAAATAATATCATCCGACGTTTCTGCATAGCGAGCGATATTAATTGCAAGGTTATCAAATTTTTTTGTCATGAGATTGTACCGCTCGATTGCAGTATTATAATAAAACTTATTTGAAGGATTTTTCCATTTAATTGCAAGGTCATCCCATTGTTGGGGCTTTTGCTTCTGTACAACCGAATCAATCAAAACAGTCATTGGATTAAAATTAACTACATTCGGAGAATAGCGAAAGCCTCTGGAAGACTCACCAATTGCATTAAGAAGTTTTTCTATATCAGTATCATTTTCGAGAGTAACCTCATAGAAAATGCGTGCAGCCATACTGGGGTCACCGGAATCTGCCGCAATCCGCATAGCCAACATGGGAGCACAAGAGAGTGCAAATGAACCCTCAATGGGAGAGCGGAAATCAGAGCCGCTCACGCCGACATCTGGGTCACTTACTAGAACAGATTTTAATAAATATTTAGAAAAATTTTCATGCAATGATTGAGATTCTTGTCGTGTATTGAAAAAAATTCGTATCCGGTCAAAAAAAATCTTAGGATCAGAAGGTAAGGTTGTACCAAGTCCGAGAAAAAATGCCAATTGTTTGTCTGCAATTATACCTTCTTGGTATGCCTGTGCAAAAGAATCTGCAATAGCAGAATATTGTTTTGATGAAATCTCATTTCTATTTACCATTTGCGCCAAAAAATCATCCTTTAGCCAAGTATATATGGATAAATCATCTTTTTCAAGAATTTTTCCTAGAAGGCGGGCTTGATCTTTAACATTAAGTTGTTTTGCCTCATCCGATAATTTGACTATACGTTCGGCTATATTGTCTTGTCCAAAACGTTTTCCTGTTTTCAGAATTTCTTCAGCCTTTTGACTAATTTGTTCATCTGTTAGGGTTTGGTAGGAGGATGAGCTTATAAAGCTTGGCACCGGCAATGAAGCCGGGTTGTGATAGTCGTCAGACAAAGGAGGGTTTATAAGATCATCAGTTGAGATCTGAACAGAATATCGAAAAGAATTAAAGAAAATGCTCATGACGTCCTCCTTCAAGAAAAGTTGAATGGATTTCAATTTTTGGCTGATTGGATGCAAGAGTTCTGATGGAATAACTCATGCTTTTATCATGCCGATGCCGAAGTATCTACAATAACCATAATGTCCTGTGATGTTAGTTATTGTAGATATATAAACAATTACAATCAATAGTGTGATGTGTTGATGTGTGTTATATACAACATAAGCACATCATCTGTAGCACTCAGTTGTTCTGCTTGCTTGAGAGATCCTCAGAGACTGCTCAAACATATGATGACAATGTCCGAGACTTTATGGTACGGGTCTCTCGGGAATAGGCAACCAGCAGCGAAGCGAAAGGAGGAGAGTGTATGGGCGAAGATCGTTATAGGTGCGGGTCAGGGGAGTCCGTAGCCGGATGACGAGCTGGCTCCTTAGAGCCTAATCGGCTCCAAGTCCTGATGGAATGAAAGTAGGCAGCTATTTGTTTCGTGCTAGAAAGGTTTAGAGCCTGTCCCCAAAGTCATCCCAAAAGCCTGACCATGCGCCGAATGCAGGTAATCTTCACGAGTGCTTCGGCTGAAGAAGGCAGTGACCTCGCAGTCCTTGCTCAGCTTTCTTGATTGACTCAGCCAGGCAAGAGTCCTCTCCACAATCCAGCGCTTGGGGCTTTACCTTGAAGATGCGCTGCTGGCAGCGCTTGATCACCCGCATGTTCCAGCCAAACAGGCTCAGCGCCCAACTGATCAGACTGCCCGTGTAGCTGCTATCGGCAAAGATGGTCCCCAGACACTCAAAGCGCAAGAACAGCCTCACCGGCAAAGCTCTGGCTCCCACTTTGTCTTGAATGCCAACAGCAGCCCCATTGTGTCTACGGCTATGTGTATGTGGCGCTTGTGCCCTTTGACCCTCTTGCCTGCGTCATATCCGCACTGCCCCTTTTTGAGACGGTCTTGACCGATTGGGAGTCAATGATGGCCGCGCTGGACTTGGCACGCTTTCCCGCTTTGGCACGCACCTGCTTGCGCTGCTGCGCCAGCAGCACATCCCCACGCCGCTGCTGGCGCCAACGGGCAAAGGTGTTGTAGACCTGTTTCCAGGGCGGGTAGTCCTTGGGCAGTGCGCGCTATCGACGGTCAGTGCTTTAGCAGACGGTGGCTTGCACATAGAAGATGGCGTTGATCATGTCCCGAGCGCTGCGCACCCGGGGGCAGCCTGCACGTTTGCCTGCCGGAAAGTGCGTTTGCACGATCTCCCACTGTTCATCGGTCATGTCACTTGGATACATGACGGTGGCTTACCGCAAATTCTTTCTTTGAGGACAGCCTCTTAGATTCTGTCATTTCACTCATGCGGGTTATTGCAGAAGCGAAAGTCCTGGATATTTTGATTTCGATGAAATTTACCTGAATTCAGCGCCTCCTTAAATGGTATTATTATAGATTTATTATATTTCTGCAAACGAGTGATGGATTTGTTTATCAGGTTTGCAATCAGTACCTGCCTGTCTCAAATGCCCATTGAGTTCAATTTATTTATTGCTTTGAATTCCAGTTGCATAATTAATTGCCTGTAGGAGCCTTCGTATTGTGTAAAATTGTCGATGGGAATGCAGGCTCATCCATCAATCGGGCGCCGCATTGGCTACCAGCAGCCCAGATATTTTTATCTTTATGGGTAATCTGTTGAGTTCGGAATCGCCCTGAATGACGTGGCGGACGAATGTTTCCCATCCATCCAGAACAGAAACGATGAAATGGCCGGACTGATCTGCGTATCCGCCGCCCAGCAGGCCTAGTGCACCTGCATCGCGTATCTTGTTCAGAATTCTGGAAACCAGATGCCTGATTTCAGTCCTGCTGTAGGGGGATGCGTGAAAAATGACGGATTCATAATCGTGTGAAAGCCGCGTTTTCTCTTCATCCTGAAGATTTTTGATGGAAATGTGTAATACCAGATCGCCAACGTCTCTTTCTTCAACATAACTGGAGGTAAACCGGTCGGCGAACCGGGTTTTTATTTCATTTTCCAGCCTGTTCAGCGCATTGGCTTTCTGCATGTGATTCATGACGGCCGCGTCAGAAATATGATCGGCCGTCAGCGTTTTTGCATTTTCGCCATGCTTTTGCCGGAATGTTTCTGAAAGATCGCTGGTGAGCGATTCCTTGTAGACGCGCAGGCGATGATTGGAAGCTGCGTTTTCAGCGCCGGAAACCGGCGTTAAGAAATTCGCGAAAACAGCAATGACCAGCAGCACGGATGGGGCTTTCATGGCAGGCGCTTTCAAAAAGTCAATGATGGTTGCGCATCGCTCTTGCCTGAATCTTTTGTCCAGCAATTAATTGCAGGCGTCCGGCTTTTTGCGCCCCGCCACGCGCTGGCGCAGCCCGTCCAGCAGTACGTAGATGGCGGGGGTGGTGAGCAAGGTCATGAACTGGCTGGCGAGCAGGCCGCCGATGATGGTCACGCCCAGGGGCTGGCGCAGCTCGGCCCCCTGGCCAAAGCCAATGGCCAGCGGCAGTGCGCCCAGGCCGGCGGCCAGCGTGGTCATGAGGATGGGGCGCAGGCGCTTGAGGCAGGCTTCGCGCACGGCGCTGCGCGCGTCCAGGCCCCGCTCGCGTTCGGCGCTCAGGGCAAAGTCGATGACGAGGATGGCGTTTTTCTTGACGATGCCAATGAGCAGGAACACGCCAATGAGGGCCATGATGGTGAATTCCATCTTCATGGCCAAAAGCGCCAGCACGGCTCCGAAGCCCGCGCTGGGCAAGGTGGTGAGCACGGTCAGCGGGTGAATCAGGCTCTCGTACAGGATGCCCAGCACGAGGTAGATGACGACGACGGCGGCAATGACGAGCCACATTTGCTCGCTTTGCTGCTGCTGCATTTGCGCGGCGTTGCCCGCGAACTGGCCGCGCACGCTGTTGGGCATGCCGATGGCGTTTTCGGCTTCGCGCACGGCTTCTTGCGCGGCTTGCAGGCTGACGCCGTCGGCCAGGTTGAAAGAGAGGGTGGATGACAGCTCGCCGCCGTCGTGCTGCACGCTGGTGGGCACGGCGCGCTCGGCGTAGCTGGCAAACGAGGTCAGGGGCACGAGGGTGCGGGCGCTGGTGGACAGGCTCTGGCCGGTGGAGGCGTCGCGCAGGCCGGGGTTGGCCGGTGCGCTGGCGCTGAAGCTGGAGGGCACGCGCACGTCTTGCAGGGCCAGGGGCGACTGGGCCAGGCGCGGCAGCCATTCCATGACGATGGCGTACTGGTTCAGGTCGGCATACAAGGTGGCGATTTGCCGCTGGCCGAAGGCGTTGTAGAGCGCGGCATTGAGGGCGCTGCTGCTCACGCCGTATTGCGTGGCGCGGTCGCGATGGACGGTGATGAACGTTTCCACGCCGTTGTCGCTCTGGCTTTCGTCCACGTCGGTCAGGCGCGGGTCGGTTTTGAGCTGCGCGGCGAGCTTGAGCGTCCACTCGCGCAGGCTGGCGGCGCTGTCGCTCTTGAGCACGTAGAGCGTGCCGGAGTTGCTGCTGCGCGCGCTCATGCGCACTTCCTGCTCCAGGTTCATGAACACGCTCAGGCCCGTGATTTGCGCCAGCTGCGGGCGCAGGCGGTTGATGACGGCGCGCGAGCTTTCGGGCGCTTGGCTGGCGGGCTTGAGCGTGGCGGCCAGAAAGCCGCCGCCAGCGCGCCCGCCGCCGGAAAAGGCCACCACGTCGCCCACGGCGGGGTCGGCGCGCACGATGTCCACGGCCTGCTGAATCTTGTCGGCCAGCAGGCTGGAGGAGATGCTCTGGTCGGCCCGCATGTGGCCCTGCATCTGGCGGCTGTCTTGCTCCGGAAAGAAGCCGCGCGCCATGTGCGCAAACAGCCAGCCGCTCATGCCAATGACGGCCGCAAGCGCCAGCACCGCCAGCCAGGGCGCGGCCAGCGCGCCGTCAAGCGCCTTCAGGTAGGCGGCCACGGCGGCGCCCGCCACGCGCTGGCGCAGGCGGCCCAGCAGGCTCTGGCGCTGCGGCGCTGCGGCGGGCCGCGCCAGGCTGCGCGGCAGCAGCGCGGCGCACATCATGGGCGTGGTGGTGAGCGAAACGAGCAGCGAGATGAGCACGGCAATCGAGAGCGTGACGGCGAACTCCCTGAACATCAGCCCGATAAAGCCGCTCATGAACAGCAGCGGAATGAACACCGCAATGAGCGAGGCGCTGATGGTCAGCACCGTAAAGCCCACTTCGCGCGCGCCGCGCAGCGCGGCCTGGCGGCGCGGCATGCCTTCTTCCAGATGGCGCGAGATGTTTTCCAGCACCACGATGGCGTCGTCCACCACGAAGCCCGTGGCCACCGTCAGCGCCATCAGCGTCAGATAGTTCAGCGAATAGCCCAGCACGTGCATCGCGCCGAAAGTGCCCAGCAGCGACACCACCGTGGCCGCCGCCGGAATCAGCGCCGCGCGCAGATTGCGCAGAAAAAGCCCCACCACGCCCACCACCAGCAGCACGGCCAGCGCCAGCGTCAGCTCCACTTCATGCACCGACGAGCGGATGGTGGCCGTGCGGTCGTTGGCCACATTCAGCGCAATATCGCCCGGCAGCTGCGCGCGCAGCTGCGGCAGCAGGGCGTGAATGGCATCAGCCGTGGCAATCAGGTTGGCCCCCGGCTCCTGCGTGATGGAGACGATGATGGCCGCCTGCCCGTTGAACATGCCGCGCGTGCGCGTGTTCTGCACGCTGTCGCTCACCTGCGCCACGTCAGACAGGCGCACCCCGGCGCCATTGCGCACGGCCACGATCAGATCGCGCCAGTCGGCCGCCTTCAGCCCCGGCGCGGGCGTGACGATTTGCAGCGCCCGCCCTTGCGCGGCGCCGCTGCCTTCGCCTGCGTCCGTTTCCAGCACGCCCTTGGGCCGGTTGGCCGTGCCCGCCTGAATGGCGGCGCGCACGTCCTCGCTGCTCATGCCCAGCGCATCCAGCGCGAAAGGGTTGAGCGCCACCCGCACCGCCGGCAGCGAGCCGCCGCCCAGCTCCACATCGCCCACGCCCGGCACCTGTAGCAAGCGCTGGCTCACCAGGTTGCTCACCACGTCATAAATCTGCCCCGGCGAGCGCGTGGCCGAAGACAGCGCCAGGATCATGAACGGCTGCGCCGACGGGTTGCGCTTGCGCCAGGCGGGCATGGCGCGCAGCGTGGCCGGCAAATCGGCCCGCGCGGCATTGATGGCCGCCTGCACATCGCGCGCGGCGCTGTCGATATCGCGCGACTGCTCGAACATCAGCGTCACCCGCGTGCTGCCCGGCTCGCTGCTGGAGGTCATCTCCGTCACCCCCGCAATCACGCCCAGCGTGCGCTCCAGCGGCGTGGCCACCGTGCGCGCCATGTCCGCCGGCGAAGCCCCCGCCAGACTGGCCGAAACCGTGATCACCGGCTGATTCACATTCGGCAGCCGCGCCACCGGCAGCACAAAGTAAGCCGCCAGCCCCGCCAGCGCCAGCCCCAGCGTGAGCAGCGTGGTGGCGATGGGCCGCGTGATGAAGGGGCGCGAGAGGTTCATGCCGCGCCCCTCATGCCGCTGGCCGGATGCCCAGAGCCTGTTTGCCGCCTGGCCGCAGGCAAGGGTCTGAATCCCTCATGAATTCGCTCCTGGTTCGATAGCATGAGGTCCCCGTAAAACGTGCGGCATATGCCTTTTTGCGGGGTGCAAATTCGCTCCTTTTATTGATACGAACGGCGCTCATGCGGGGGCCTTCTCGCCGGGTTCGTCTTCCGGCTTGCCAGCGCGGGCGCGGCCCAGGCGGTCGAAGCAGAGGTAGATGACGGGGGTGGTAAAGAGCGTGAGCAGCTGCGAGAGCACAAGGCCGCCGAAGATGGCCAGGCCCAGCGGGCGGCGCAGTTCGGCGCCGTCGCCCCAGCCCAGCATCAGCGGCAAGGCGGCGGCCAGGGCGGCCAGCGTGGTCATGAGGATGGGGCGAAAGCGCAGCAGCGCGGCCTGGTGGATGGCCTGCGCGGCGGGCAGGCCCTGGGCGCGTTCGGCGTCGATGGCGAAGTCGATCATCATGATGGCGTTCTTCTTGACGATGCCGATGAGCAGGATGAGGCCGATGATGCCCACCACGTCGAGCGCGTGGCCCGTGGCCCACAGCGCCAGCAGCGCGCCCACGCCCGCCGAGGGCAGCGTGGAGAGGATGGTGAGCGGGTGTACGTAGCTTTCATACAGCACGCCCAGCACGATGTAGACGCACACCAGCGCGGCGGCAATGAGCCACAGCTGCCCTTGCAGCGATTGCTGCCAGGCCCCGGCCGCGCCGGTAAAGCGCAGGGTGAGGGCGGCGGGCAGGCCCGCTGCGCTGGCGGCCTGGCGGATGGCCTGCACGGCCGCGCCCAGGCTGGCGCCGGGGGCCACGTCAAAACCGACGGTGGCCGCCGGGTACTGGCCCACGCGGGTGATTTGCAGGGCGGCGGGCGCTTCGGTGATGGCGGCGATGCTGCCCAGGGGCACGCTGGCGCCGCTGCTGGTTTTGACGGGCAGCTCTTGCAGCGCCTGCAAGCTGGCGCCGCCTGCCGCGCCTGAAGCAGACGGGCCGGAGGCGGGCGGGCGCGCCGCGTCGAGGATGACGCGGTACTGGTTGGTTTCCGTGAAGATGGTGGAGACGATGCGCTGGCCAAAGGCGTTGTAGAGCGCGTTGTCGATGCTGCTGGCCGTCACGCCCAGGCGCGAGGCGGTTTCGCGGTCAGTCTGCACTTGCGCGGCCAGCCCTTGCGCGCCGGCGCTGGTGGTGGCGTGGCGCACTTCGGGCACGGTTTGCAAGGCTTGTGCCAGGCGCTGCGCCCATTCATTGACGAGGGCGGTGTCTGCGCCTTCGAGGTCAAAGCGGTATTCGGTGGGGCCGGTGGCGCTGTCCACCGTCAAATCCTGCGTGGGTTGCAGGTAGAGCGTGGCGCCGGGCACTTGCGCGGCCACGGCCTGGCGCAGGCGCTGCATGATGGCCGCTTCGCTGTCGCCAAAGAGGGTGCGCGGGCGCAGGTTGATGGTCAGCCGCCCCTCGCTCAAGGCGGTGTTGTTGGCCCCGTCCACGC
Source organism: Ottowia sp. oral taxon 894 (assembly GCF_001262075.1). Taxonomy (GTDB): domain Bacteria; phylum Pseudomonadota; class Gammaproteobacteria; order Burkholderiales; family Burkholderiaceae_C; genus Ottowia; species Ottowia massiliensis. The sequence goes on from NZ_CP012073.1 coordinate 2,670,835, forward strand.
CGGCCACGGCGCTGACGGACTGCACGGCCTGATCAGCCAGCGCCACGCGCGCGGCGGCCTGCTGCAAAAGCGCCATGCGGGCAAAGGAGGCGTCGCTGGCCGCCTGCACGCGCCCCATGAGCTGCCCGCTGCTTTGCGTGGGGAACAGGCCTTTGGGAATGACCACGTAGAGCAGCGCCGTGAGCGCCACCGTGCCCAGCGCGGCCAGCAGCGTGAGCGTCTGGCGCGCCAGCACGGCTTGCAGGGCGCGGCCGTAGGCGGCCACGGTGGCGTGCAGCGCGCGCTGCACGGCGCGGCCCAGGCGGCCGGCGCCTTCTTGCAGCGGCTCCAGCCAGCGCGCGCACATCATGGGCGTGAGCGTGAGCGAGACCACGGCGGAGATGAGGATGGTGATGGCCAGCGTGACCGCGAATTCGCGAAACAGCCGCCCGATCACTTCCTGCATGAACAGCAGCGGAATGAGCACCGCCACCAGCGAGATGGTGAGCGAGACGATGGTGAAGCCGATTTGCCCCGCCCCTTGCAGCGCGGCCTGCATGGGCGGCTTGCCCATTTCGCGGTGGCGGGCGATGTTTTCGATCATCACGATGGCGTCGTCCACCACAAAGCCCGTGGCAATGGTCAGCGCCATCAGGCTCAGGTTGTTGAGCGAGTAGCCCAGCAGGTACATCACGCCCAGGCTGCCCAGCAGCGAAATGGGCACCGCCACGCTGGCAATCACCGTGGCGCGCGCGCTGTGCAGAAAGCCGAAGATGACCAGCACCACCATCGCCACTGCCAGCGCCAGCTCCATTTGCACGTGCGCCACCGAGGCGCGGATGCCCAGCGTGCGGTCGGCCAGCACGGCCACCTGCACGCTGCCCGGCAGGCTTTGCGCCAGCTCGGGCAGCCGGGCCTTGATGGCGTCGGCCGTGGCAATCACGTTCGCGCCCGGCTGGCGCTGCACGTCCACGATGATGGCGGGCGACAGCGGCAGGGCCGCCGCCCCGCTGCCCGCATGGGCGGCCTCATCCGCCGCATCCGCCTGGATGGCGGCCCAAGCCCCCAGGCGGTCGTTTTCGGCGCCGTCCGTCACCTCGGCCACGTCTTTCAGGCGCACGGGCGCGCCGTTTTTGTAGGCCACGATCAGCTCGCGGTAGTCGTCGGCGGAAACGAGCTGGTCATTGGCATTGATGGTGTAGCTGCGCGCGGGGCCGTCAAAACTGCCCTTGGCCCCGCTGGCGTTGCCCGCGCTGATGGCCGACGAAATCGCATCCAGCCCCAGCCCCATGCCCGCCAGCGCCTGCGCGTTGCCCCGCACCCGCACGGCCGGGCGCTGGCCGCCGGCCAGCGTCACCAGCCCCACGCCGCTGATCTGGCTGATCTTCAGCGCCAGCCGCGTGTTCACCATGTCCTGCACCTGGGGCAGCGGCAGGCTGCCGGAAGTGATGGCCAGCGAAAGAATCGGCGCGTCTGCCGGATTCACCTTCGCATACACCGGCGGCGCGGGCAAATCCGCCGGCAGCAGCGCGCTGGCCGCGTTGATGGCTGCCTGCACCTGCTGTTCGGCCGAATCCATGGACTGCGACAGCGCAAATTGCAGCGTGATCTGCGACACCCCCGCCGCGCTCGTGCTGGCCATGCGCGCCAGGCCCGGCATCTGCCCCAGCTGCCGCTCCAGCGGCGCCGTCACCGTGCGGCTCATCACGTCAGGGCTGGCCCCCGGATACAGCGCGCGCACCTGAATCGTCGGGTAGTCCACCTGCGGCAGCGCCGCCAGCGGCAAAAAGCGCCAGCCCAGCAGCCCCGCCAGCACAATGGCCAGCATGAGCAGCCCCGTGGCCACCGGCCTTTGAATGAAAGGGCGCGAAACGTTCATCTTGCTGATTTCTCCTGCATGGAGCGGCCCTCGCGCCCGGCCCCAAACCATTCGGCCAGCTCCGCCGACACAAAGGCCCACGGCAGCAGCACGCCAGCGGGCCACAGCGCGCGGTGCTGCCACACCGCCTTCACCGGCCAGCCCAGCGCGCCCGCCGCCGCCAGCGCCAGCGCCAGCAGCAAAAAAAACGCCCCCGCCACGCCCGCCGTCTCAAACAGCCCGTCATAGGCCGCTGGCACGGCGCCCCGGCCCCGCGCCGCCCGCCACGCCCGCCGCACTGCCAGCGGCAGTGCCACCAGCGCCAGCGCCAGCCCGGCCAGGCCCGGCAGCGCCGTCCACGCCGCCGAAAACGAAAACATCCACGCCGCCGCCGCCAGCGCCTGCCACTGCCCCAGCAAGGGCGGCCAGCCCGCCGCCAGCACCAGCGCCGCCAGCAGCGCCGCCGCGCCCGGCCAGGCCGCGCCCAGCCAGCACGCGCACCACGACAGTTTTTTCAGCCCGTCATCCACGCGCGCATGCATCCGCGCATGCATCCGCGCATGCATGCGCGCCGCTGCGCGCTCCCGCGCCAAACCTATCCGCATTTCAGACTGCATTTCAGCCGCCCGCGCCATCAGCCGCCCTTTTGGGCATGATTTTCAAGGGTGTTTTTCTTGCCAGCCCGCATTTCAGCCCGCTTCTGCGCCCGGCGCTGCCTGAAACTGGCCCATTCGCTCAATATGAAACTCCAGGGCGGCAGCACGCCCGCAAGCACGAAAAACCAGCCCAGCGGAAAAAAATCTTCCAGATTTTCCAGCTCCAAATACGGCAACCATTCAAAAACAAAAAGCATGGCGAAAATCAAAATGCCCGCCATGCCTGCCCATTGCAAACCGCCCCGGTAAACGGCAGGCGTCATTTCACGCCGCGCCGCCATTTGCCACAGCCGGTGCAGCACGGCGCACACCAGCAGCGCTGAAAGCAAAAAAAGCATCCACCCACACAGCCATTCAAAAAAAGAAAAAGAAGCCAGCCCCAGCGGCTCCAGAAGCATTCGATGAATGAAACCGAACAAACCGATATGGACGATGGCGGGAAAGATCAGGAGCGGCATCAGCGCGGATTCCGCATCCGACAAAAACGGCCACGCCGGATGAAACATGGTACGCGCCAAAGTCAGCAGCAAAATCAGGGGCAGCGGCAGGCCCGAGAAAATGAAAATGAGCCACCACGATATTTTTCTGATCATGCCGCCCGCTCCCGCTGAAGCCCGGCAAGCCATTTTTTAGCTCCTTGATTCATAGCAATACGTCCTAGAGAAATATGCGATGGGCAGCTTTTCAGATAGCCTGAATTCGCTCTTTCTTTTGAAGCAATTCCGCCTGCCTGCGGCGGGCTGGGCGCCTTGTCCTCGCGTGCGTTCAGCGGCGCATCCTGAAAATCATTTCCGGCCATTATCTTTCTGGGCGCATGGCGCGCGCCTTGCGGCGCTTTCCCGCCCGGTGCTGCATGAAACTCTTGATTTCCGTCAGCACAAAACTCGTGGGCACCAAATAGGGCGCGGGAATCAGCAGCATGGCGGCTGGCACGCCAGAGCCTGCCCGCAAAACCATGGTCACAATGATTCCCAGAACAAAAGCCGCAATGAAAAACGCACCCGCCATGCCCAGCCATTGCGCCAGCCCGTTATAGGCCGCCGGCACACCTTTTTCCCGGCCCGAAAGCATGAGCCACACGCGATGCGCCGGAAAAACAGCCAGCAGCAGATTCAGCAGGAAAATCATCACAAGCATCGTGCCGAATCTGCCAGGCATCATTTTCGCCAGAAACTCTGGAAGCGGATATGGAAAAGCCATAGCCTCTTGCCATATATTTGAATCTGTCATCAATATGCGGGTGATTGAAATAAAACTCCACGGGACGTTCACCAGAAGCGGTATCCCATAAAACAAAACAAAAACCACGATATTTTTCTGATCATTTTCAAGCCTCCTTTCCTGTCAAACCGCTGGCGGCTGGCCCTGCGCGCCGCGCCCGCGCCGCTGACCGCGCCCTTCGCCGCCTGCCCCGGGGGCGGCTTGCGGCTGCGCCTGGCCCTGAAGCTGCACGGGCTGGCCGTCGCGCACGCGGTCGCCGCCTTCGGTCACGACGCGCTCGCCCGCTTGCAGGCCCTTTTCAACCAGCACAGCCTCGGCCGAGGCCATGCCGGGCGTGACGGCGCGCGTGTGCGCCACGCCCGCCTCATCCACCACATACACATAGTGCCCTTCGGGGCCGGTGCGCACGGCGGTCACGGGAATCAGCACGCCTTCGCGCTCGCCCAGTTGCAGGCGCACGTTCACAAACTGGTTCGGAAAAAGGCTTGCGCCCTCGTTGCTGAAGCGGGCCTTGGCGCGCGCAGAACCCGTGGCGGCATCGATCTGGTTGTCCAGCGTGGCAAAGCGCCCTTCGGCCAGCACGTGCGCGCGGGCGCGGTCCAGCGCCGTCACCGGCAGCGCCTGCCCGGCCTGCTGCGCGGCCAGCACGGCGGGCACGTGGTCTTGCGGCACGGAAAAAAGCACGTCCATCGGATGCATCTGCGTGAGCGTGGCCAGGGCCGTGGCGCTGGAAACAAGGTTGCCCGCGTCCACCGCCCGCAAGCCCATGCGCCCCGTGATGGGCGCGGTGATGCGCGTGTGGCCCAGGTTGATCTGCGCCGTCTCCACGGCGGCGGCAGCAGCCTGCGCGGCCGCTTGCAACTGCTGAACTTGCGCGGCCTGCGTATCCAGCTCCTGGCGGGCGATGGAGTCTTGCTTCCACAGCGTTTCATAGCGCCTGAGCGTCACTTGCGCGGCCTGAAGCTGCGCCTGCTGCTGCGCGCGCTGCGCCCTGGCCTGCGCCAGCGCCTGCTCGAAAGGGCGCGGGTCAATGCGGGCGAGCAAATCGCCCTTTTTCACCATCTGCCCTTCTTCAAACAGCACCTCGGTCAGCACGCCAGACACCTGCGGCGCCAGCGTCACGCTGGCCAGCGGCGTGGCCGTGCCCAGCGCCTGCACCTGCACCGCCAGCTTGCCCTGCCGCGCCAGCGCCGTGCCCACCGTGACCCGGCTGCGCCCGCCGCCCGGACCGCCCGGGCCAAACCCCTGCGTGGATGCCTGCGGGCCAGCCTGCGCGCGCTCCACCAGCCACCAGCCCAGCGCCGCCAGCGCCGCCAGCAGCGCCAGCACCCCCAGCGCCCCCCGCCAGCGGGCAGGCCGTGCAGAGGCGGAGGTGGCTTCGGGCAGAGAGGGTGAAGTCATGGCAAAAGCGGAAACAGTTGAGGGCCAGTTGGAAACCGGAAAATTTTTGATTCTGCTTGTCACCATCAGCCGCGCCAGTCAAAGCCTGATGAAGCTTTGTAAAGCTCTTTCAGGCCATCCCGGCTGCGGCAGGCGGCCCGGGCCATTGGAGTCAGGGCCCGGAGCCTTCCGTCAGCGGCCCAGCCAGCTGGGCAGGCCGGCGATGTAGTCGTCGGCGTTGCCGCCAGCGCCGAAGTCGCTGGTGAAGATGATGCGGCTCAGATCACGCGAGGCGCTGGCTTGCGGCTCGAAAAAGTAGGGCACGGGGTAGCGCGCCAGGCGGGTGTGCGTCACATTCAGCTTGCGGCCGCCCGCTTTCAGCTCGGCCAGCCAGACTTTGCGCATGGGCGCGCGCAGCTCGGCGGCGGGCCTGGTTTGGTCATAGCCGCTGTAGTCCTGATAGGTGGAGATGACGACCCAGCCCGGTTTGTCGAAGGCCTGCCCGCTGATGTGCAGCGCGTAGCTTTCGCCCGGCTGCGGGTAGAGCGCTTCGATGTCGATGGATTGCAGCGTGTCCATGTCCACGGCGCGGATGCGGCCCGCCTGGTAATCGGCGAACACGTAGTAATCCTGCCGGGCGGGGCCGTAGGCCAGATCGGAGTGTTCGGAGGTGGTGTGCAAACGCTTGGGCGTGCCGGAAAAGTCGCGCGCATAGGCGTAGGTGCCTGCGCCGGTGTCGCCGCTGTTTTCGGCAGGCCAGGAGGGCACGACGTATTTGCCGCTGGGCGAGATGCTGACGTGATCGGGCGCTGTGCCGGGTTTGGGAAACCGGGAGGCTGGCAGCGTGCCGATGATTTTGCGGGCCACCAGGTCCACGGTCATCAGCCCGTGCATGGTGGTCTGCCGGGTGGCGCTGTCATAAGACGAAACCATCAGCGCCAGGTAGCGGCCATCGGCGCTGGCCGTGCCTTCGTTGTGCGTCCAGTACTGGGTGGCCTGCGGCCAGGGCGAGCCGGTGGCGGGCTGGGTGAAGTCAAACACGGTTTCGGTGGCGTCCGTGTTCACGTCATACAGCCACCAGGCGCTGCCGCCGTTGTTGCTGGTCATGTAGAGCTTGCCGGGATCAGTGGGGTGCCAGATGGGATCGGCTTCGCCCAGCAGCTTGGGCAGCTGCCTGATTTTTTGCAGGGTTTTGGCGTCGTACAGGTGCCAGTAGCTCTTGCTGTCTCGCACCAGATAGCGCGTGCTGTTGGCATTGAATGCCTGCTTGCGGCTGTAGGCGTGACGCACGAAAGTGCTGCCGCTGCTGCCTTCGCTGGCATCCGTGGCGCGGTAGATGCGCGTGCCGTAGGCCGGGTCAAGCGTGGCCTGCTCCAGAGTCTGCGCCCGCGCGGGCCGCGCCAGCGGCGCAATGGCATCCGCTGACAAGGCTTTGAGCTGGAAGTTGCTGGCGTAGAGGGCGTCAAAAGGATTGGCTGCGGCAGGCGCGGGAGTGGAAGTGGGCGTCGGTGTGGGCGTTGCCGTCGGGGTGGGTGTTGCCGTCGGGGTGGGCGTTGCCGTCGGGGTGGGTGTTGCCGTCGGAGTGGGCGTTGCCGTCGGGGTGGGCGTTGCCGTCGGGGTGGGCGTTGCCGTCGGAGTGGGCGTTGCCGTTGGGGTGGGCGTTGCCGTTGGGGTGGGCGTTGCCGTTGGAGTGGGCGTTGCCGTTGGAGTGGGCGTTGCCGTCGGGGTAGGAGCGGGTCTGGGCGTCACCGTAGGGGTTGGCGCAGGCGGCACCGGTGTGGGCGCAGGCGGCACCGGTGTGGGTGCAGGCGGCGCTGGGGTGGGTGCAGGCGGCGCTGGGGTGGGTGCAGGCGGCGCCGGGGTGGGTGCAGGCGGCGCCGGGGTGGGCGCAGGCGTGGGAATGGACGTTGGCGCGGGCGGCGTGGGCGCGCCAGGGGTTTCATCATCGCCGCCGCCGCAGGCGGCCAGGCTGGCCGCAGCGGCCAGAGCGATCAAGCGTTGCGCAAGCAGGGGGATGGACATGGCATTTCTCCTATGGCTACGAATGGACACGCATTGTCACGTATATGTCGCAGTGTGAAAAGCGCCATAAGCCGGTTTGCTGCCGCCGCCGTAAATGGCGGGCCGCTGCATGCAAGCGCTCGTCCGTGCCAAACGCGCCCGGAGAAGCTGGGCCGCCGTTTGGTTCAATCCATGGCCCGTTTTCCCGGCTTCCAGCACAAACCTGCTTCCGGTGCCTGCTCACGGTCTGGCCTAGGGGCCAAAGCGCAGCGCGGCCCTCTGCTTGCAGGGTGCCAGAAACAGGAGCAAATTCAGGCAGGCAAAAATGCCACTCCGCGCAATATCCACTAGGACCTATTGCTATGGATTCGGGAGCTAAAAGTGATTGCTTTTGAAGCTCTCGATACCCGCTCACAGTCTGGCCATGAGGGCGGCGAATCAAGCTGCCCTGGCGCGCATTGGCTCCTCACGGCCAGGTGTTGAACAAGCACTGAAAAAACCAAAACCGCAGGCGGCGCTTGTGTCCGGCTGCGGTTTTGGGTTTCCGGCGGCGCGATTTGGGTTGCGCGCGCCGGGGCTTAGCGGGTTTCGGCAGCGATCAGTTTCAGCAGTTTTTCCGCCGTGGCTGCGTCCAGCGGCGCGCCGCTTTCGCTTAAGGCGCGCACGAAGCTGCTGCCGCCCTGCTCCTGAATGATGAGCTGGTATTGGGTGGTGGGAATGGCGGCGGCGGAGCGGTTGAGGATGCGGTCCAGCCAGCCTTGTTTGGGGCGGGGCGCGTCAGGCTCGGCGTAGCGCACGTAGTAGGCGCCTTTGCTGCGGTCGCGGTCTTCCACGGTGAAGCCCGCGCGGTCGAGCGCCAGGCCGATGGCGCGCCAGGCGCGGTCGAAGTTCTCGCCCACCTGGATGACGGGCTGGCCGCCCGCCTGGGTGAGCGCGGCCAGGGCCGGGCCGCTGCTGGCGGCCTGCGCTTCTTGCGCTTGAGCGGCGGCTTTGGCGGCCTGCGCCTGCTCTTGCGTGGCGCCCAGGCGGAGCATGAGGCGACGCAGGAATTCGGTTTCCAGCTCCACGTCGCTGGCGCGGGGCTGCCAGACGGTGCTGTCTTTGTGGCTGCTGTTGTAAACCTCTTCCATGCCCCGGTGGGTCACGTAAATGTCGGTGCCGCCGCTGGCGTTGCGCTCCATGCGGGTGCGGAAGCGGTCGCGCTCGCCGGTGGAGTAGAGGCTGTCGAATACCTTGCCGATGGTGGAGCGGATGATGTCTTGCGGCAGTTTGGCGCGGTTTTCGGCCCAGTCGGTTTCCATGATGCCGAGTTCGGGCTGGTCGATGGTGAGCAAAAAGCCGTTGTCTTGCCAGAACTGGCGCACGGGCTGCCACAGCTCGCTGGCGGGGCGGCCCACGCTGATCCAGCGTTCGTTGCCGTTGCGGTGGTATTGCACGTCGGCCACTTGCTCGGTGGCGGCGGGCGTGCCGGCGGCGCGCGCGGCGTGCTGGCCGGCCTGGTAGCTGCTGGCGGTGACGGCGCCGTCGGGCGCGGCGTAGCGGGAGGCGTCTGTCAGCTGCGTCAAATCGGGCGGCACTTCCAGCGAGACGCCTTTGCCCGCGCTTTTGTAGTCAATCTTGTCCGACTCCAGCACCGAGCAGGCGCTCAAGGCCAGGGTTGCGGCGGCGGCCAGCGCGGCCACGCGGATGTGTTTTGCATGCTTCACTGTGCGAATTCCTTCAAGGCAAAAAAGGGCCAGCGCGAAGCTGGCGTTAAATGGATGGAGGGCCTCTGCCTGGGAGTCTGCTTTCAAAGCAGCCCGCTGTCTTTGAGAGCCTGCTCTACCTTGGCCTGGCTGGCGGGCGTCAAAGGGGTGAGGGGCAGGCGCAAGGCGCCGCCGCAGCGGCCCAGGCGCGACAAGGCCCATTTGACGGGAATGGGGTTGGCTTCCACAAACAGGTTGCGGTGCAGGGGCATGAGGCGGCGTTGCAGCTGCATGGCCCCCTTCGCGTCGCCCGCGATGGCGGCCATGCACAGCTCGTGCATCAGGCGCGGTGCCACGTTGGCCGTGACGCTCACGTTGCCCTGGCCGCCGCAGAGCATCAACGCCACGGCGGTGGGGTCGTCGCCCGAATAGACGCCAAAGCCTGCGGGCGCTTCGCGGATGAGCCACTGCGCCCGGTCGATGTTGCCGGTGGCTTCCTTGATGCCGATGATGCCCGGCACCTGCGCCAGCCGCAGCACGGTTTCGTGCTGCAAATCGGCCACGGTGCGGCCCGGCACGTTGTAGAGCAGCACAGGCAGATCGCCGCCCGTGACGTCGGCAATGGCGCGAAAGTGCGCGTAGATGCCTTCTTGCGTGGGCTTGTTGTAGTAAGGCACGACTTGCAGCTGACAGTTGGCGCCCACTTCGCGCGCGTAGCGGGCCAGGGTGATGGCCTCGGCGGTGGAGTTGGCCCCGCAGCCGGCCATGACGGGCACGCGGCCGGCCACGTGCTCGACCGTCACGCGGATGATTTCCTTTTGCTCATCGACGGTGACCGTGGGCGACTCGCCCGTGGTGCCGACCACGCTGATGCAGTCCGTGCCTTCGGCCACGTGCCAGTCAATCAGCTTGCGCAGCGCAGCGAAATCAACGCTGCCGTCTTCATGCATGGGCGTGACCAGCGCCACGATGCTGCCTTGGATGGGTTTCATGTCTCTATCTCGGCCAGGGCCTGAAAAGCGAAAGCGGGCATTCTAGAGAAACCGGCCCGGGCGCTTGCGCCGCTCTCCGGCGGGCCGCTGCTCTGCGAAGGCGCATTTTTAGCTCCTGCATTCATAGCGTGATGTCCTGGTGGAATGCGCGCGAATGCCGTTTTTCACCCCTTCAATTTGCTCCTTCTTTTGATTTGATTTGCATGCAGCCGGAAGGCACGCCTCGCACTTGAGCCGCGCCGGGCGGCAGACGGCCTGGAATTTCGCCCCGCCCCGCCTGTGCGCTTGCCGTCTCGCGCTTGCCGCCTGCCCAGAGTTCCCGCCTTTGACCAAAGTCAAGGGCTGTGCCCGTCTGCCCGATAAACGTCTTCATACAATTTTTGATACAGGGGTCTTGTTTTATGTACACGAAGGAAATATGCGATGAAGTACCGCATTCGTCATTCACTTGTTGCGCCGTGGGCCGTGCTGCCGCTGGCGCTGGCCGTCAGCGCGGCCTGGGCTGCGGACGCCCCGCAGGCTGAAAAGCAAAAGCGTGCGCAAGCCGACGCGCCCGCGCTGGGCACGGTGGTGGTCACCGGCACAGTGCCCCGCCAGCCGGATGCCGTGCGCATCGACCCCAAGGCCGCTTTGCAGCCGCTGCCCGCCAACGACGGCGCCAGCTTGCTCAAGGGCACGCCGGGGCTGAACGTCATCCGCAAAGGCGGCAGCTCGGGCGACCCGCTGCTGCGCGGCCTGGGCGGCTCGCGCCTGAACGTGCTGGCTGATGACATGTTCATCTACGGCGGCTGCGGCAACCGCATGGATCCGCCCACGGCCTACATCTTCCCGGCGGCGTTTGACGAAGTCATCATCACCAAAGGCCCGCAAAGCGTCACCCAGGGCATGGGGCTGGTGGCTGGCGGCGTGCGCTTCGTGCGCCAGCCGCCCACGCCCAGCGAAACCACGCGCGCCGAAGTCAATGCCGCCGCCACGGCGGGCAGCTTTGGCCGCTTTGATCTCTTTGGCGATGCCACCATCACCGGCCGCATGTTCTTCGTGCGCGCCAACGCCACGCACAACAAGTCTGACAACTACAAAGACGGCAGCGGGCAGGAAGTCAATTCCCACTTCAAGCGCAACAGCCAGATGCTGCAAGCGGGCCTCATGCCCACGCGCGACACGCGCCTGAGCGTCACCTACGAGCGCAGCCGGGGCGAAGCCGCCTATGCCGACCGCATGATGGACGGCCCCAAGTTCGACCGCGACGCCTGGAGCGTGCAAGGCGTGCACCAGAACATCACTCCCTGGTTCAAGGAAGCCGAGCTGCGCTTTGGCAGCGGCACCATCGACCACGTGATGGACAACTTCAGCATGCGCCCCGTCAATCGCATGATGGGCCTGCGGCTGCGCAACCCCAAGCGCACCGTGCGCACCGCCCATTTCAAAAGCACCCTGGAATGGGGCAACCTGAACGTGCAGGCCGGGCTGGACTGGAGCCGCGACCGGCACCGCTTGCGCACGGATGCCGATTACCTGGCCAAACCCTTCATGCCCACGCAAAGCTTCCGCCAGGCGGGCGCGTTTGCCGAGGCCGCCTGGAAGCGCACGCCCGGGCAAAAACTCGTGGCCGGCCTGCGGCACGACCGCGTGCGCGCCGTCTTTGAACGCCAGCCCGCCGCCAGCCCCACGAAAAACCAGACCTACAAGCTCACCTCCGCCTTTGGCCGCTGGGAGCAGGTTTTTGGCAACGCCACCTGGTACGCGGGCCTGGGCCTGGCCGAGCGCTCGCCCGACTTCTGGGAGCGCAACCGCAGCAGCACCCTCAAGCCCGAGAAAAACCGCCAGATTGACGCTGGCGTGATCTACCGCCAGGGCGGCGTGCAGGCGTCCGTGTCGCTTTTTGCCAGCAGCGTCAAAGACTTCATCCTGGTCGATACCAACCCCGGCGCGGCAGCGGCCCGCAACATCGACGCGCGCCGCTACGGCGGCGAAGCCGAAGTGAAGTGGCGCCTGCTGCCCACGCTGGAAGCCGGCGCCAGCCTGGCCTACACCCGTGGCACCAACCGCAGCGACCACCGCCCTCTGGGCCAGACCCCGCCGCTGGAGCTGAAGACATCGCTCAACTGGGACAACGGCGTCTGGAGCGCCGGCGCGCTCTGGCGCGTGGCCGCCAAGCAAAACCGCTACGCCATCGGGCAGGGCAACATCATTGGGCAAGACCTCGGCCCCACCCCCGGCTTTGGCGTGTTTTCCATCAACGGCGGCTGGCGCATCAACCGCAACGTCACCCTGCAAGCGGGCGTGGACAACGTGTTTGACAAAACCTACGCCGAATCCATCAGCCGCCCAGGCTCCCACATCGACCCCTCCTTGGGCGTGCGCACCATGCGCGTGAACGAACCGGGCCGCCAGTTCTGGCTGCGCGTGCAGGCGCAGTTCTGAACCTTCGGCTGGCCGCAAAAGGCGCAGAAGACGCAAAAGCGGGCCGGAAAACACGCCAGCGCGGGCAACGCGGACCATCCCAAACCGCTTTCCCGCCCTTGCAGCCAGGCTGTGTGACCTGGCTTTTGAAAAGCAGGCTTCGCGGCCTGCTTTTTTCATGCGCCCGCGCCATCCGCCGCGCCAGCGCCCCGGCCGCCGCAGGCCCGTTTATCATCAAAAAAAAGAGCGAATTAGGGGCACCTAAAAACCCATCCAGCGCAAGTTTCACTAGGACCTAACGCTATAAAACAAGGAGCGAAAGCAATCATTGCCAGCCCCTTGCGGCATGGCAACGCGAAGAGCAAGGCTCACGCCTTGCCGCGCCCCGGCCGCGCCGCTGGCGAATGGCCTGCGCGCCCGCCCTGCACCGCTCCTCTCGCTTCTACCCCCATTCCTACAATCGCCGCCCATGCAAATCACCCCCTCCATCTTCAAGGCTTACGACATACGCGGCACCACGCCCGCCACCCTGAACGAAAGCGTGGCGCTGGCGCTGGGCCGCGCCTTTGGCACGCATGCCATCGCGCAAGGCCAGCGCGTGGTTGCCGTGGGGCGCGACGGGCGGCTTTCCGGCCCCGCGCTGGCCGCCGCGCTCACGCGCGGGCTGGCGGAAGCGGGCGTCGAAGTCATCGACATCGGCATGTGCACCACGCCCATGCTCTACTTTGCCGCCAGCACGCTGTGCCAAAGCGGCATCCAGGTCACGGGCAGCCACAACCCGCGCGATGACAACGGCTTCAAGATGATGCTGGCGGGCCGCGCCATTTACGGCGAAGAAATCCAGCAGCTGCGCCGCATCATGGAAGAAGAAAGCTGGCAGCTTCAAAAAGGCGGCAGCGTGCGCCAGCACGACGTGCTGCCCGCCTACCGCGAGCGCATCGTGGGCGACATTCACCTGGCGCGCCCGGCTGCTACATCTGGCCAAAGCGCAAGCGCCGGGCTGTGCCAGATCAAGCAAGCCATGACGCGCCCCTTGAAAATCGTGGTGGACTGCGGCAACGGCGTCGCCGGCGCATCGGCCCCCGGCATCCTGCGCGCCATCGGCTGCGAAGTCATCGAGCTGTTCACCGAAGTGGATGGCCGCTTTCCCAACCACCACCCCGACCCCAGCAAGCCCGAAAACCTGCGCGACATCCTCCGCGCCCTGCAAGAAACCGATGCCGAGCTGGGCCTGGCCTTTGACGGCGACGGCGACCGCCTGGGCATCGTCACCCAGGACGGGCAAACCATCTTCCCCGACCGGCAGCTCATGCTCTTTGCGCAAGACGTGCTCACCCGTGCGCCCGGCGGACACATCGTGTTCGACGTGAAATGCAGCCAGCGCCTGGCCCCGGCCATCGAAGCGGCGGGCGGCGTGCCGGTGATGCACCAAACCGGCCACTCGCTCATCAAGGCCCGCATGAAAGAGCTGAACGCCCCGCTGGGCGGCGAAATGAGCGGCCACATCTTCTTCAAAGAGCGCTGGTACGGCTTTGACGACGGCACCTACGCCGCCTGCCGCCTGCTTGAAATTCTCAGCCGCCACGTCAACCCCAGCGCCGTGCTCAACGCCCTGCCCAGCAGCCACAGCACGCCCGAGCTGAACGTGCGCTGCGCCGAAGGCGAGCCGCACCGCCTGGCCGCCGAGCTGCAACAACTGGCCCCCGCCGCCTTCGCCGCCCCCGCGCGCATCAGCACCATCGACGGCCTGCGCGTGGACTGGCCCGACGGCTTCGGCCTCATCCGCGCCAGCAACACCACCCCCATGCTCGTGCTGCGCTTTGAAGGCCAAACCCCGCAAGCGCTGGAACGCATCCGCGCCGCCATGCTCGCGCTGCTGCACCGCGTCAAACCCGATGCCAACGTAGGCGAAGGACATTGAAGCTGCCTGAAACCTGACTGCCGCAAAAAGCCGGATGAATGCGGCGTTATTTCCAGGTTATTTCCAATACGGTGGCATTTCTTGCTCCCTCGCGCCTGATGCAATCAAGGCGCGGCCTGCCGCGCCGCATCCACCAAATCAGCCGGGTAATACGCGCTTTTTCTCAAGGCCGCATCTGGAATATCCAGCAGCATGACCGCCAGGGCAATATCAAAACACCATTAGCCAAAATAAGCGCCCTCGGCCCCTTTCAGACTGTTGGACCAGTAAATGGGCGAGATTTTCTTTTTCCAGCTGGCGGCGCATTCCCGCAACCGGGCTTCACGCAGATCAGCCGCCGAGCGCCAGACTTCCAGCAGCGGCGCATAGACCCTCGGAAATGCGCATTCGCTGGCTACAGGGCGGTTCACATCGCCCAAGGCGCGGGCCGCTACGTCCATCAGCCACATCCTTTCCTGCATGGCCTATGGCGTCCAGAAGCCGCCGGGTTTCTTCTGGCGTGAAATGCAGGGCCACACTGAATGCCATCATGGTCAGTGCGTCATAGATTATATCCAGCTTTATACTCTGATAAAGCACACATGCTTTTTTGAATTCAGTAAGAATATTGGCTATAACGCGCTTCTGAATTTCCTTGACCTGAATCCAGAGCAAGACGCTGTTGCGAATGTCTTCTATCTTGTCGCCACGGCTAAATCGATAAATGCAGTTGGCCAATGCATCATTACTGAGCATATGCGCAACGCCAAGACGGCCCTCTATATTCGGGTGCGTCTCGATAGTCGTCAGATATTTTTAATAGTATCTTAAGTTAAATTAATATATCTGTCAAAATATGAAATATCTTTGTTTTATCTCGGATCATGGTTTCCCTAAACTGAATATTGAAAAATCAGTAGGACTATAAAAACATTGTCATCATCCATTCGTTTGCATCATGACCTTTCTGAATAATAATCCATCTTGGACTTCTTGCACGTTAATGCCATCCATACTCCAAGAAGGCAGATGAATAGGGATCACAATATCTTTTGCTGCGTTCTTTTCATACAACAATGCAAGAGTGGAGATAGAAAGTATTTCCTGTAATTCAGCCAGATTTTCCCATCCTCCATCAAATGGGAATGTGACCAGTTCGACCATCCTTATGCCCGAATCATCGAGATTGCATGCAAAATGAGGTGACATAGTTATTCCGCGATTAGAACTAAATCTAACAACTGGTAGTTTTTTAAGCTTCTCTATCCAGGCTTCTGCCTCTGTTTCACTCATGATTCCACTTTCCAGTGGATAGCAGGGCATACCGTCTCTGATCAGGAATAACATCTTATTTCTGATCATCTGTGATTTCACGCTTTCCCAGAGACCGGGAATAACTTTCGGATTTTTAGGAAACAACAAGCTTGACCTCTGTTTCTTTTGCCCAAGCTTTTATATGGCAAGTTGTAAATTTTTCTAATGATGCAATTTCTCTCTATTAGCTAATATTCTAACAATGCTCGTCTTACGGTATCACCCCCTGATCCTTAGTTATTCGAAACCCATAAGATATTGCATTTGCTAGATGTTACACTTAATTCTGGATGCTCTATATGGAAATCCGGTTCAGGATCATCTAAGCAATGACCAAATTCATGTTTGAGCGCAGCAATTGATGCATCGGAGTCAATCAATCATCTGTCTTGGTTTCCCGCCCCTGAGTGATAGATCATATCCAAATTGTCCGGACCTAAACTTAGCTTTTATATTATTGTTTAAATATAGTCACCTTTTTTTGTTATTTTATTGTCGTCGACCCAAGTGCTTTCAACACTGGCGCCTATCTGCTACGTAACTTCACCCTCATTAAGTTGCCTCATTTCATCCGTATTCAATTCATGGATTCCAGAATCTTGGTAACAGCTTCCGGATCATATGTGGATGTTGGCCTGAAGTATCCATTGGGAGCGCCATCGTCACCAATTAACCAGTAGCCAACATACGCCTCTTTAGGTATTTTGGGAAAAAGGTGAAGACATCTTAGATCAAACTCTATCATCCAATGATGAGCCTGACTAGGATGTTTCATACGCATAAATTCTGGAAGTATTCTTCTTGATTTTTCAATAGGCCGGTAACTATCGTTCTTGACAAAATCTCCAAAAATCTCTCCGGACTCATTGACTCTCCATGCTCCTTCAATAGCTTCTGGGGGAATATTATCTCCATCAGGATATTTGCAATCGATTTTATAAACCCACCCATTCGGATTTCTCTTTGCCTCATCAATCATCTCCTGACTGATGCCTGAATCATGCATAATTGCACTCCTATTTCTGATAGTTTGGGCCTTTCATAATCTCGCCCAGCGAACCATTTTACAATACCTCTCTGGTATTGATAATATTTTCAGAAGGTATTCGTCCAACAATCGCAACCCCTTCTTCAGTTGGAAACACTGATGGCTCGCCCAATGAAGCATTTATATCAATACCATGTAGTCTACGGGGATCAATCTTATACACGTGTCCGCCTAATTATTTAAAATCTCCGACAACTTCTCTGGAAGTGGACGTAGAGATATAGATGCTATCGTTATTTTGACCTGATACGAACAAGATCAGCGCCTGTACCACGTAAGTCAAGGTCTTTAGTAAATATCTCTTTATTGAAAAACTTTCTCCCATAAGCAACAGGTCAAAACCGTGGCATCATTGGCAGTATTTCTGATAAACAAGGCTGATGGCGTTTTCGAAGATCACTCCCAAACCGGATTCCCCTGATATATCCCTTGCATGAAAGCCGCGCATGCCACGATCAAGGCGCGGCCTGCCGCGCCGCATCCACCAGATCAGCCGGGTAATACGCGCTTTTTCTCAAGGCCGCGTCTGGAATATCCAGCAGCATGACCGCCAGGGCAATATCAAAGCACCAGTAGCCAAAATAAGCGCCCTCGGCCCCTTTCAGACTGTTGGACCAGTAAATGGGCGAGATTTTCTTTTTCCAGCTGGCGGCGTATTCCCGCAACCGCGCTTCACGCTGATCAGCCGCCGAGCGCCAGACTTCCAGCAGCGGCGCATAGACCCTCGGAAACGCGCATTCGCTGGCTACAGGGCGGTTCACATCTCCCAAGGCGCGGGCCGCCTCGTCTATCAGTGCATCTTTGCTCGCGTGACCTATCGCACTCAATAACCGATGCGTTTCTTCTGGAGTAAAGCGCAAGGCTACGCTGAAGGCCATCATGGTCAATGCGTCATAAACGGTATCCAGCGTTACTCGTGTGTATTGCTCGCATATTTTTTTGAATTCGGCAGGCGTGTTGGCTATGACGCGTTGCTGGATTTTCTTGGTCTGCATCCATAAAAACACATGCTGGCGAATGTCTTCCAGACTGTCGCCCCGGCTAAACCGGTATATACAGCCGATGAACGCATCATGTACAAGCGTATATGCCCGGCCAACACGCCCTTTGACATTCGGAAACGTTTCAACATCCAGACGTTTTGCTATGGCAGTATCATTCAGAGCGATATGCTCATCAAAATAGGCTTTATCCTTGTTGTTGTCTCGGATCATGGTCTCCCTGAACTGAACCTTGGAAAAAATCAGTATCCCCCGAAAGGGCCATAAACGACATCGCCATCATTCATTCGCTTCATGAATTCATCTTGATCCGGCATTTCGCCCGCATAGATTCCCCATTGTTCCTTGACATGAACATCCCAGTCACTTGCCTCAAGCATCGCGATAGGCGTCAATATCTCGACGGGATAGAGGCCATCGGATATCAGCTTTTCCAGCACCTTTTTGACAGCCTCCTCGTAATTGGCCGATGCAGCATAGCAACTGGCGTAGGCATCGCTCATGCTGTCCGGCATAATGGAGTTTTCCATTCTCCGGACATGAACCCGAATGATAAATACATGACCCATCTTCTGAATCTCAAAAATCTTCCTTTTTGTGATGCAATCGCTCCACTATTGCCTGAGCCAGAGCAAAGTAGTTTTTTTCCGGCGGCGAATCACTGGAGACAAAGGCAATACGCCTGACGAAATATTTCAGCCCAACGCGCTGGCAGGCAAATTCAACACCAGCTTTTACCTGCCGCGCAACCTCATTCTCATCAAGCCGCTTTATATCATCCGCTTTCAATCTGAGGACTGATATTTCCACATCATTCACGGGAATATCAGAAAAAACCAGTTCAAGATAATTATGCGTTGGCCCGCTCATATGGACTGCTTTGCAGGCATCGCCGCTTTTGATAAATTTCATATGGCAATCACCCTCCGACAGCTCCTTTCAAACTTGAGATCTTCGATGCAAATAGGTCTTATAATATTTCCAAAAATTAGTCCTAGTCCGATTTTAGATACATGCCCACATAAAAACAAGCTTCGCCAGAAGCAAGGCGTGATACGCTCTGCTTTGCTTGTTTTATTCATCGCGCCGACGCACAGCGCCTGGAATATCCATTCGCACAGTCTCCGAATCGAATAGAACTGTGCCACTTCTTGGTAATAACACAGTCCATAATTATTTAACGACTACGTTCATTCTGATGATCTCGTGAAACCTGTCTGTTCTTTCCATATTCAGACAATTCTTCGTCACTGAAAAGAACTTTCACTCCATTTTTCAAGAGGAAATCTATCGCATGCTCCGCTATTTCATCATCGTCTATGACCAGAAGAAAAGGGTCTCCTTTGCTGAAGAAACCAACTAGACTATTCTTGTCATCTCCTGATGGTGGAGACAATACATAAAAGTCCTCCAAAGGAGCATAGGCCAATAAATACCGTTTTATCTTTTCTTCCATCTTTCTTTCCTTTTTGTCTTCCATTCTTCTTGGCCGGTTGCCCAGAATCGCGTAGTTTCATCGGGCCCGATGATGATTTGAGAAACAGGGCGCGGCTCGTTCGGATGTTGCTTCCAATAACGATTTAATACATTAATATCTGCTCTAGACGGCAAGGGGCTGTTAACTCCATCACGATTCAGAGGATGCGTATGTGCTATAGGACGCACATTTGGCGGTATCGGCACAGAAATTGGGGACCCGCTTCTGAGAATGTAGCGTCCATTTTCACGCGTCAACGCAAATTCAACTCCTGTTTTTTCAGTCAGCTGCCATAGATCATTAAATAACACTCTGTTTTGATCAAGTATAACACCATCCGTTCCGGGAATGTATCCTTTTTTTAGCAATTCAGAAGTTGTTGAGACAGGCCCCAACTCTGGTGAACGCGGCAGAGGTAAATTAGATATTCCTGGTTGTGCTAAGGTTACGGATTCAACCCTCCCAATATTTTTGTCATTAATTCTGTTTTTCAGTACATTATTAGATTGGCTGACAGGCGTTGACCCCACTTCTGCTGTCTCTAATTGCGCCACAGGCGCAGGCCCGGGCGACCGCCCCATTAATCTGGAAGAGCTTTGAATATCACGATGTAACGCATCTCCTACCATCCCCTCCTGGCTCTTCAGCCATTGATGGGTGGAGGAAATGGCATTGGAAAAATCCTTGACGCCATACAGATTTTTCACGCCGCCTGCCTGCCGCGCGCTGACAGCCGTACCAGCCGACCAGAATGCCATCATGGCCAGCGCCTGCGTTCGTTCGGCAGGCGTCATGCGGTCCCAGTTTGCGGCCAGCATCAGGCCGCCATCCGCAAAGGCGGCGGTGTCGGCGTACTGTGCAGCCACATTCAGGCCGCGCGCGGTTTGCGCCATTCGGGTCAGCTGCACTGCTTCATCAATCGCATTGCCTGTGGCGCGTCCGCTCATGTTTGCCAGGCGCATGCTGGCACCCATGGCCCCCAAACTGAGCGCGCTGGCACCTACGTTCAGCCAGGCGTTTCGTGCTTGCGCATTGCCCAGTGACAGGGTTTGCCCATGTGCGGCGCGGTCTGCCAGTTCCACGCCTCCAGTGCCAGCGCCGTAAGCGCCAAGCAGCGCGCCTCCGACCATCACCGCTGTGCCCCCTGTGCCGACCACGGCAGCGCCCAGCAGCACGATGCCGCCCACCAGCGCGGCGCCGTCCAGGGCCGGTTTGATCCACGCTTCCCAGGCGGTGTCCACCGTGTTGGGCGTGTTGCCGGTTTCCAGTTGGGGCTTGCCGTCCACTCCGGCCGTTAGATGGCCGTTGCGGGCATAGGTCATTTTGCCCGGGGGCAGCTGGTTGTTGTTTTTCCAGTCTTCAAAACTGGCGTAGGTGCGGGCCTCTTGGGCGGCCAAGTTGTAGTCAACGAACTTTTCCTGGCCGTCTGCGGTTTCAACACGCCAGATGACGGTCTGGATCAGGCCGTGTTCTTTGGATGCGACGGTGACAGGCAGCGCCGCTACGCGCGTGCTTTCGCCGCCCGCTTTCTGGATTTGCGCTTCGATGGAGCGGATGGCCTGGCCCGCTTCATCAGCGGCATTGACGTTGAAGAAGTCAAATTCGCCGCGCTCCATGCGGGCCTGTTGCACCTCGTTGGCAGGGGTCTGCGTTACGGGCAGGCCCAAGGCCAGGCCAATGTCGTTGCGCAGATCTGACCCCTGCAAATGGCGGGCCTGATCGCCGCGCAACTCTAGGTACTGGACAAAAACGGGGTCAGTGAATGCGCCCGGATTTTTCTGTATGGCTTGCCAGATTTGTTCCGCGCTGGCATCAGGAGGCAGGGTTTTCAGAACGCCAGCGGCCCTGCTTTCGGCATTGGCAACGCGGGCCAGCCCTTCGGCCATGGCTTGCGGATCGTCCATTTTTTGCCGGGCGCGGCCTTCGGCCACTTGCGCGTACAGGTCCGTCACGGCCTTGTCAGATTCAGGCGTGGCGTAGCGCACCGACGAAGCCAGCCCTTCGGCCATGCGTGTCAGTTGCAGCTGCCCTTGCCGAGTGGCTGGCGGGTTCGCCTGCACAACGGCCCGATGCAAAACGGCCCAGGGATCTGTCAGACCATTGACATGGGGCTGGCTGTAGCGATAGCCCACGGCAGCCGCGCCCACGCCCGCTGCTGCCAGGCTTTGCTCAGCCGGTGTCAGCTTGGAAAAAATGCGCGCCACGTCGCTTTGCTGCCCGCCTGACTGCATCAGCGTCAGCGCCAGTGCGCTGTTGAAATCAGGCCTGCCGCCATAGCCATTGGCGGCGCGCTCCGCATGGGCGGCAAAGCTGTCACGCAGAAATTTGGCTCTGGCGCCCGCCATCTCAGGCGCGTTGCCTGTCAGGAAGCTGCGGGCTGTTTCAAAGCGCGCAGGGTTATGGCCTGGGGGCATGCTGGCCACGCCCATGATGGTCTGCATTTGCGCATGGGTGATGTGGCCTTCGGTATATGCAGCGGCCACGGTGCTTTGCACGGCCGCTTTTTCTTCCGCGCTGATGCGGCCTGCGCCAGCCAGTTGCTCCAGCCGTTGCGCGCCAACCCAGTCATGAATGGCGTCCGGGCGCTGGTCGATGATTTCCTTCAGCAGCTGCGGGCGCGCGTCTGCGGGCAGTTGCGCGGCCTGGCGGGCGAACGCTTGCATGCGCTCATCCCGGTCGTCAAACCACAGGGGGCGGTCGCCTGTGCGGTTGATCTCTGATGCCATTTGCCTGATTTCCTGCTCATCAGGCTTTTTCCCCGGGGAAAGCGCAGACGTTTGCCGCTGCCTTATGGATGTAGACGCGGAGGCTGAAGTGCTCGCGGAAGTGTTTGAAATGGCGGCCATGAAAGCTCCCGAAACAGTTGAAAACAATCCGATTTAAAAGCGACTTTTCATGAGCGACAAGCTAGTGCGATTACTGGCTGTTTATTTCTACATATAGGGGTATCTATTTATGCCCTTGCGCGAAGTACGGCGAATGCAAGTCGGCTGCCGCAGGCTTTGGGGTGACTAGCGGATAGAGGATGCTTGCTGAATTACACCGAAAACAGGAGCAAATTTGAGCGGTTAAAAATGCCGGTATATGCCCGTTCCACTAGGACTCCATGCTATTAATCTAGGAGCGAAATAACGCTGCTTGCCCGCCGCCTGTGCTGCGTTCATGCTGCTGTCTGCCCGTTTTCTCCGCCTGCTCCTGAACAGGCCCTCAAAAGCTGAGCGGGTCCACATCAATGGCCCAGCGCAGCACGGCTTTGTGGCGCGCGCGCAAGGCGTGCAGGGCGGCTTGCCAACCCGCCAGCAGGCCTTGCAGGGCGGCGCGGCGGGGGCTTTCCAGCAGCATCTGGGCGCGTTCCATGCCGGCTAGGCGCTGCATGGCGGCGGGCACGGCGGGGTAGCAGGTGACGTGGGCGGCCCAGTGCGCCAGGGCCGGGTCGGCTTGCAGCGCGGCGGCGGCGTCTTGCAAAAAGGCGATGGCCGCCGGCAGGGCGCGGCTTTCGGCGCGCAGCAGGGCCAGGTGGACGTAGGGGGGCAGGCCGGCGGCCTGGCGTTCGGCCAGCTGGCTGGCGGCAAAGCCGGGGTAGTCGTGGCGTTTGAGGGCTTCAAACAAGGGGTGGGCGGGGTGTTCGGTTTGCACCCACATTTCGCTACCCTGGCCGCTGGCCTGGCTGTAGGCGGCGTCGCGCCCGGCGCGGCCTGCGGCCTGCATGAGCAGGGCAAACAGGCGCTCGGGCGCGCGAAAGTCGCTGGAAAAAAGCGCCGTGTCGGGGTTGAGCGCGGCCACGAGGGTGACGCGGCGAAAATCGTGCCCTTTGGCAATCATTTGCGTGCCTACAAGCACGTCCACGCTGCCGTCGTGCACGTGCGCCAGCTGCTGGGCCAGCGCGCCTTTGAGGCGGGTAGTGTCGGCGTCCATGCGGGCGATGCGGGCGGGCTGCCCGTCGGGGCGGCGGGCGGTTTGCAGCAGGGCGGCCAGGCGCTCTTCCAGCTGCTCGGTGCCCCGGCCGATGGGGGTGATGTCGGCGTTGCCGCAGGCGGGGCAGGCGCGGGGCACGGGCTGCGCCAGGCCGCAGTGGTGGCAGCGCAGGCTGCGGTCGGCGCGGTGAAAGACGCGGAAGGCGCTGCAATGCGGGCATTCGCTTTTCCAGCCGCAATTGGCGCAGTGCAGCACGGGCGCCCAGCCCCGGCGGTTCAGGAGGATGAGCGACTGCTCGCCGCGCCCCACGCGTTCGGTGATGGCTTGCAGCAGCGGCGCGGCAATCACCGTGCCGCGCGGCTGGCGGTTCATGTCCACGCGCCGCACGAGGGGCAGCGCGGCTGCTCCATCAACGCCCGCACCGCTGCCCACGCGCGAGGGCATGACCAGGCGCTGGTATTTGCCCCCGTCCGGGCGGCTGGCGTGCCAGCTCTCCAGCGACGGCGTGGCCGATCCGAGGATGACTTTGGCCCCTTGCAAGCGCGCGCGATACACGGCCAGATCGCGCGCGGAGTAGCGTGCGCCTTCTTGCTGCTTGTAGCTGGGGTCGTGCTCTTCATCCACCACGATCAGGCGCAAGGCGGGCATGGAAGCGAGCACGGCCATGCGCGTGCCCAGCACGATGCGCGCGCGCTGCGTGTGCGCAGCCAGCCAGGCCGAAAGGCGCTGCGCGGGCGTGAGGCCGCTGTGCATGGCCACCACGGCGCCTGCGCCCAGCAGCGGCGCAAAGCGCGCGGCCAGGCGCGCCTGAAGCTGCGGGGTGAGGTTGATTTCGGGCGCGAGCACCAGCACTTGCGCGGCGGCGTCTTGCGCCAGCACGGCTTCGGCGGCGCGCATGTAGACCTCTGTTTTGCCGCTGCCCGTGGCGCCGTGCAGCAAAAAGGGGCCTGCGCCTTGGGCGATTTGTGCCAGCGCGGCGGCCTGCTGCGGCGTGGGGCTGGGCCTGGCGGCGGGCGTGGCCGGGCCTTGCGCCACGGCGTCTTGCTTGGCCAGCTTGGCCAGCCGCCGCGCCATTTGCGCTTCGTCCAGCGTGCGCAACTGCGGCGGCAGCGCCGCCAGCGCCACTTCGCCCAGCGCGCGCTGGTAGTAGCGGGCTGTGAAGGCGATCAGCTGGCGCCAGTTTTCATCCAGCGGCGGCAGGCTGGTGAAGGCGCAGGCCAGGGGTTTGACGTGCGCGGCCAGCGCGGCATCGGGCGCATCGGCCAGGCCCCACACCACGCCCGGCACTTCGCGCTGGCCCAGCGGGGCGCGCACCAGCGTGCCGGCGGGCAGCGGCGCGCTGTGGGCGTAGGTGAGCGTTTGCGCCAGCGCGCTGTGGGCTGGCGCGGGCACGGCCACGGCCAGCCAGTGGCAGGGTTCAAAGGGTGCGGAAGGCGCGGCGGCAGTCTCTGGCATGGCGGGCGGCGATTGTGGCAGCGGCGCCCCGGCACATACAGGGAAAAACAGGAGACGGCCCGCCCGCCTGGCGCTCCACAATGCGCGCTGGCCCATTCCTCAACCATGCACAAAGGAGATCAGAAAACATGCAAATCGAAAACAGGGCGTTCATCGTCACAGGCGGCGCGTCGGGTCTGGGCGAAGGCACGGCGCGCATGCTGGCCGCTGCAGGCGGCCGGGTGGTCGTGGCCGACTTGCAGGCCGACAAAGGCGAGGCCGTGGCGCGCGAAATCGGCGGCGCTTTCGTGCGCTGCGACGTCACCAGCGAGGCCGATGGCCTGGCCGCCGTGCAAAAGGCGCAGGCGCTGGGCCAGCTGGCCGCACTGATCAACTGCGCGGGCGTGGCCCCGGCGGAAAAAGTGGCGGGCAAAAACGGCGCGCACCGGCTGGAATCCTTCGCCCGCACCATCAACATCAACCTGATTGGCACCTTCAACATGATCCGCCTGGCCGCCGAGGCCATGACGCACAACGAGCCGCAAGCCGATACGGGCGAGCGCGGCGTGATCATCTCCACCGCCAGCATCGCCGCGTTTGACGGGCAAATGGGCCAGGCCGCCTACAGCGCCAGCAAAGGCGGCATCGTGAGCATGACGCTGCCCATCGCGCGCGATCTGGCGCGCAGCGGCATCCGCAACATGACAATCGCGCCCGGTATCTTCGCCACGCCCATGATCTTTGGCATGCCGCAGCCCGTGCAAGACGCGCTGGCCGCCAGCGTGCCCTTCCCCAGCCGCCTGGGCCGCCCCGAAGACTACGCCCGGCTGGTGCGCCACATTCTGGAAAACGACATGCTCAACGGCGAAGTCATCCGGCTCGACGGCGCCATCCGCATGCCGCCGAAATAAGCGCCCGCAAGGCCCCGCGCAAAACCGCCCGGCGGCCTGGCGCGGCAGGCAGCGGCACAGCGCAGTTCAGGGCCGCATTCCTGCCGCATCGCCTTGTTTTGACCCCTGCGCCGCATCAAAACAAGGAGCAAATAAAGGGGGCGCAAAATGCCATTCTGCGCTGTTTCCACTAGGACGTCATGCTATCGAACAAGGAGCAGATAAGAGCCTTGAATCCGGTGTATTGGGAACCAGCCCCTCACAGCGAGGCCCAGGCGAACAGGCGCCGGTTGAGGAGCTTGAAGGCGAAGTCGGACACCAGGCCGATGACGCCGATGACGATGATGCCGAAGATGATCTGCCCGGTGTTGAGCAGCGCCTGGCTGTCCACGATCATGTGGCCGATGCCGCTGGACGAGCCGATGAGTTCGGCCACGATGATGTAAGTCCAGGCCCAGCCCAGCACCAGCCGCAGCGTTTCGGCAATTTGCGGGGCCGCGCCCGGAATGAGCACGCGCCGCACCACGCCGCCGCCGCTGGCGCCCAGCGTGTAGGCGGCTTCCACCAGGTCGCGCCGCGCGCCGCCCACGCAGATGGCGATCATCAGCACGAGCTGGAAGAAAGAGCCGATGAAGATGACCAGCAGCTTCTGCACTTCGTCCACGCCCGCCCACAGGATGAGCAGTGGAATGAAGGCGGAAGCCGGCAGATAGCGACAGAAGCTGACAAATGGCTCCAGAAAGGCTTCAACAGGCTTGAAAGCGCCCATCAGAATGCCCAGCGGCACGCCAATGGCGGCGGCCAGCGCGAAGCCGCCCATCACGCGCCAGACGGTCATGCCCACGTCTTTGGCGAAGCCGTATTCGGTAAACAGCAGCACGCCTTCGCGCGCCATCGCGGCCGGGCTGGCCAAAAAGGTGGGCGATACCCAGCCAAGGGCGGTTACGAGCCACCAGGCGGCCACGAACAGCGCGAAAAAAGCGATGCCCAGCGCCCAGCGGACGCCGGGCGTGACAGGTTGCAGCGGACGCACGGATTTACCGGATGAATTGCGGATCGGCCAGGCCGTCGTAGGTTTGCGGAAGCTGGCGGATGACGCCAGATTCAAGCAAGATGGCGGCGGCTTCCTTCATGAAAGGCTGCACTTCGCTGGCGAAGAACTTCTGGTTCTCGGCCTTGTCGGCCCAGCGCAGCGCCTTGGCCGATTCGGCGAACTGCTCGCCCGTTTGCTTGACCACTTCGCCCATGATGCCGTAGGCCTTTTCAGGCTCTTTGCTGATCATGTCGAGCGCCTCGAAGTAGGCGTCAGTGATGCCTTGGGCGGCCTTGGGGTTGGCCTTGAGCCACTGCGGCGTGCAGCCGAAGGTGTCGATCACGGCCGGATAGTCCACGGTGGTGGCCAGGATGCGGCCCGCTTCGGGCTTGGCGCGGATGGTGGACAGATACGGCTCGTAGCTCACCGCTGCGTCGTTGCGGCCTGAAACGAAGGCTTGCGCGGCGGGCTGCGGCTCCAGCGCGACGGTGCGTATGTCTTTGAGGCGGATGCCGTTTTTGCTGAGCATCCACGAGAGAAAAAAGTGCGGCGTGGTGCCGGGCGCGCTGACGGCGATGGTTTTGCCCTTGAGGTCGGCAAAGCTCTTGATGTTGTCGCGCACGGCCAGGCCGTCTGCGCCGTGGGAGCGGTCCATCAGGAAGATTTGCGTGATGGGCACGCCATTGACCGTCCAGGAAATATGCGATTGCACCGCCGTGGCCGCGCACTGGATGGCGCCGGAAGCCAGCGCCAGATGGCGGTCTTTTTGCGGAATCATCTTGATTTCGGCCTCGATGCCGTGCTTTTTGAACAGCCCGGTTTTCTCGGCCAGCGAGAGCGGCCCGTAGCCCGTCCAGCCCGAAATGCCCATGACCACCTTGGTGGCCTCTTGCGCTGCCGCACTTGCCGCGCAGGCGGCCAGCGCCACGGCAGAAACGATCTTGATGAATGCCTTGGACAAGTTTGTCTCCTGTTGATATGTGAAAGCCGGAAAAACCTGCCTCCCGGCCAGGCGGGCGGCAGCATGGGAAACGGCGGCGGCCCGTTTCACGCGGCGCGGGTGGCAGGCGCGCCCGGGGTTTTCAGATGCCTGCCAGCAGCGCTTCTTTTTGCACCTGGTAGTTCTGCGGGCCGTGCGAGGCGATCTTGATCGCGCCCAGGCGGTTGCCGAGGGCGGCGCAGCGGGCCACGGGCCAGCCTTGCTCCAGGCCGTAGAGCAGCGCGCCGCGCCAGGCGTCGCCGCAGCCGGTAGGGTCGGCAATCTGGCTGGCGGCCGTGGGGGCAACGCGCTGGCTTTGGCCGCCTTCCCAGATGTCGCAGCCTTCGCCGCCCAGGGTGACGGCTAGGGCGCGCACGCGGCGAGAGAGGTCGGGCAGTGCCAGACCGGTGCGCTCGCACAGCATGTGGGCTTCGTAGTCATTGACGGCCACCCAGTCGGCCAGTTCGATGAATTGCAGCAGCTCGGCGCCGTCAAAGGCGGGCAGCATCTGGCCGGGGTCAAACACGAAGGGAATGCCCGCTGCCTTGAACTGGCGGGCGTGCTGCTGCATGGCTTCGCGCCCGTCGGGCGAGATGATGCCCAGGCGAATGTCGTCGCGGGCGGTGACGGTGTTGATGTGCGCCTGCGTCATCGCGCCGGGGTGAAAGGCAGTGATCTGGTTGTTGCCCGTGTCGGTCATGATGAGCGCCTGCGCGGTCATCATGCCGGGCACTTCGCGCACGAATTCGGCGCTGATGCCCAGCGATTTCAGGCGCGCGAGGTAATCGGCGCCGTCCACGCCCACTGTGGCCATGGGCAGCGGCGCGCCGCCCAGCTGGCGCAGCGCGTAGGCGATGTTGCCCGCGCAGCCGCCGAAGTCGCGCCGCAGGCCCGGCACCACGAAAGAGACGTTGATGTTGTGCAGCTGGTCGGGCAGGAGCTGGTCGGCAAAGCGCCCATCGAAGTTCATGATGGTGTCGAACGCGATGGAGCCGCAGATGAGAACGGACATGGGAAGCGAAAGCCTTTCAGGGTTCAGGGGTAGAAGGCGGTGAGGCGGTAGCCGACGATGGCGGCAGGGTCAGCCGCATCGCCATCCACGGTGAGGGTGACGGCGCCCGTGAATTCGCCGCGCGCGGCCATTTCGGCGGATGCGCCCTGCTCGGCGGGGGGCAGCACGCGGCGCAGCACGGTTTTGCCCTCGCCGTTGCTGAGCGTGAGTTCCAGCGAAGGCGTGGCCACGGGCAGATCAGCCGTGTTGCGCAGGCCAAAGCTCAGGTTGAAGGTGTTGGCGCTGGTGCGCACGAAGCTGGAGCTGTCGATGACGATGGCGTCCAGCAGCCGGTAAGGCTCCACCTTGCAGCCCAGCGGCAGGCACAGGGCAGTGAGCACGGGCCTGGTAGCGGGTGCGCGCGCAGCCAGCCAGGAGCGGTTGTGAATGGCGACCTGCACCGCCAGCGCCAGCGCCAGCAGGCCGAAAGCGCCGCCCATGGCCAGGCGCACGCCGGGGCGCTGCCACATGGCGCGCTGGCGCGCTTCGCGCACAAAGGAAGGCTCGGCCGCCGCAGCGGCTTCAGCCGTTTCCGGGCGCTGCCGGTGCGGGGCGGGTGATTTCGGAGCTTTGGGCGCTTCAGGCGCGGTCTTTCTGGTTTTGCCTGCGGACTTGCCATGCGCTTTGTCAGATGCCTTGTCAGACGCTCCGCGAGACGCTTTTTCAGAAGGCTTGCCATCCACGCGGCTCTTGGGCGCGGCTTCGGCGGCGGCAAGAGCAGGCTGGGCGGGCGCTGACGGCGTGAGCGGCGCGGCGGGAATGTCCAGCGGCGCAGGCCGCACTGGCGGCTTGCTGCCGGGAGGCGGCTCAAGCGGCCACTCGTCCGGGTCAAAAGGCACCGAAGGCATGAACAGGGGCGGCTGCACGGGCTGGCGCTCGTCGCGGGCGGATTCATGCGCGGGCTGCGCGGCCATTGGCAGGGCAGGGGACTCCTCTGCCTGCGGCTGCGGTTCTGGCCCGGGCTGCTGCGCAGGTGCGGCGGCCGGTTCCGGGTCCAGCAGATAAGAGCCGATGCCGCTGAGCAGAAAGTCCACGCCGCCCGGGGGCGTTTCGGCGGGCGGAGCCACGCTCCTGTCTTCCTCCTCTTCTTGCGCGGCGGAGACGCTGGCCTGGTGCGCGGCGTTTCCGGCTTCTGCTTCAGCAACGCGAGCGAGGGCGCTGCTTTCGCCGTCTCCTTCTTCGTCAGTTTCTCCGCTGCCTGAAGCGGGGCGCTCTTGGCCTTCGCCAGCGCTTTCGGAGTCGCCCGTTTCCAGCAGGGAATAGAGGAAGGTGATACGGCCTTCCTCCGGTTCGCCGCCTTCCGCGCCAGCGGCGGCGTCGCGCAGCGCGGCGGGAGCAGGCACGGTTTCCGGCATGGGGGCCGGGGCCGAAAGCGCGCCTTCGGGATGCTGCTGGGCCGAAATCTGCTCGAACAGGGCGCGAAACTGCGTCATCTCGTCCGCCGTGGCGCGGCGCGTGCCGCTGGATGGCGCAGGCGGCTCGGCAGTGGCGGCAACTGCGGCGGAAGGAGCGACGGGGGCGGCCTTGGGCGCGTCTGGCGCGTCTGGCAGGGGCGGCGGCGCGGATTCGGGGTCTTGCAGGTTTTTCCGGGCGTCAAACACGCGCCTGCAATGGCCGCAGCGAACCCAGCCTGCGGAGATGCGGAGCTGATCGGGCACAACCTTGAACAAGGTGGCGCAAGCGGGGCAGCGGGTAATCAGTGCCATGCGCAGGAGAAAAAGAGAAGCGGATCAGGGAAAAGGCGGCAAAGGCGCGTATTTTCAGGCCGAAATGCCTCCGCCCGGCCCCCGGATTTGAAAAAGCGCGGGCCGGTAGAGCTGATAGGGGCCAGACGGATATGGGCCGGTAAGGGTGTTTTCACCAGCCAGCGGCAGCGCAAGCGGGAAGACAGCGATGAGACAGGCGATGAACAGGGCGGATTGGGCGGTCTGGGCAAAGCGGCGCGCCCGGAGCTGAGCAGGCGGCCTTGACTGGCTCATTTCAGATCCTTTATTCATAGCGATATGTCCTAGTGGAAACTGCGCGCAATGGTGTTTAGGCCCCCTTGAATTTGCTCCTGTTTTTGCTCCAATGTCTTGCTGACGGGCCAGCCTTCGGCGTGGTGCTTTTTGCCTCATGGCGTAGATGCCGTCATCCGGCAGCTTGCCGCCGGGGCGCTGCGGGGCACCTGTTTGAAATCAAGTAGCAGAAATATCCGATTTGCAGACGCGCTTAGGCGGCAGAGCAGCTGTCACGCCGCCGCGATGCAGGCCAGGTAGCCGCGCACGGTGGCGGCATAGCCGGCTTCGAGCGCATCGGCCATGAAGGCGTGGCCGATGCTGACTTCGGCCACGCCGGGCACGGCCTGCAAAAAAGGCGTGAGGTTCTGCTGGTTCAAATCGTGCCCCGCGTTCACTTGCAGCCCTTCGGCTTGCGCGGCCTGGGCGGCAGCGGCATAGCGGGCGGCTTCGGCTTGCAGCGCTTGCGCGGTTTCAGCCGTGCCTTGTCCGGCATGGCGGGCAAAAGCCAGGGCGTAAGGCTCGGTGTACAGCTCCACGCGGCTGGCGCCCAGGGCGCGGGCCAGGGGCATTTGCTGCGGCAGCGGGTCCATGAACAGGCTCACGCGCACGCCCCAGGCGCGGCACTGGGCGATGAGCGGGGCCAGGCGCTCGCGGGTGGCGGCGTCGGTCAGGTTAAAGCCGTGGTCGCTGGTGAATTGGTCTTCGGCGTCGGGCACGAAGGTGGCTTGCTGCGGGCGCGCGGCTTCGATGTGGGGCATGAGGTTTTGCAGCGGGTTGCCTTCGATGTTGAATTCACGCCCCGGCCACTGGCGCAGCAGGGCGGCGAGTTCGCCCACGTCATGGGCGCGGATGTGGCGGCCGTCGGGCCGGGGGTGGATGGTGATGCCGTGCGCGCCCGCTTGCAGGCAAAGCAGGGCGGCGCGGGTGACGGACGGGATGCCCAGATGGCGCGTGTTGCGCACGAGGGCGACCTTGTTGACATTGACGGAAAGCCGGGTGTTCATTCGGATTCGGGGTCAGCCGGAAAAGGCGCGGAAGATGGGGAAAGCGGGGAAAGCGGGGAAAGCGGGGAAAGCGCGGCGGCGGCGCTTTGCAGCTGTTGCAGCTCGGCCATCATTTGCCGCGTGCGCAAGCTGCGCCCGCAATGGTAGTGAAGCAGGCCGCGCAGTTGTGCCAGCAGGCGGCTGCGGGCGGTGCCCAGCGCGGCGCAGGCGGCCAGCACGGCGGCAAAGGGCGCGCGTGCGCTGCCTCTTTCTTGCAAGGCATGGTGCAGCGAGAGCCAGTGCGCGCCATCCAGCCAGGCGCCGTCGCCATCGGTTGCCTGGCGCAGGCCGCCTTCGGGCACGAGGCAGTAGCGCGCGCCTGCCTGCACGGGCGCGAGGGTGAGCGTTTGCGCGTTCAGCGCGGGCAGGTGGCCGGTTTCGCGCAGCAGCAGCAGCTCAAAGGCGCGCAAGGCGGCGTGCAGCACATCAGCCTGTCCGGCAGCGCCCGAGTGCAGGGCCAGGGTGTGCACCAGCGCGGCGTAGGCGTCGAACAGGGCAGGATGCGCGTCATCGCGCGCCAGCAGGCGCATCAGCAGTTCATTGGCGTAATAGCCCGACAGCAGCGCCTGCCCTGTGGGCATGACGTGCCCGCCCGCCCATTCGGCGCTTTTGAGGGTGCGGATTTCGGCGTCGCCCCCCCAGCCCAGCAGCAGCGGCTGCAAGGGCAGCAGCACGGGCCGCAGGCTGGAGCTGGGCCGCTTGGCACCCTTGGCCACCAGCGCCACGCGCCCGTGCTGGCGGGTGAAGGTTTCCAGAATCAGGCTGGACTCGCTCCAGTCATAGTGGTGCAGCACGTAGGCGGGCTGCTGGGCGATGCGGCGGGCGGTCATGCACGAAAAGGGGTGAAGCTTCAGGCGCGAAGGCAGCCGTAAGCTGTGATGCGGGCTGGATTCGCCGCCATGAAACCGGAAGCGAAGGCGGATGCGGCCGCCCGGCTCAAAGCGCGGCTCAAAGCGGTTTGGCGGCGCTGGCAGCGCCCGGAGCGTCTGGAGCGCCTTGGCCTTTGGGCGCAGCGGCGGGCAGCGGGGCCGCCAGGTCCATGCGGCGGCGCAGGCGGGCGGCTTCTTCGGCCTGGCCGCTTTGCTGCGCCAGGCGCTGCTGCACGCCCAGCCAGGCGAGCAGGGGGCGCCGCCAGCCTTGGGCCGAGGCTGTTTCGACAGCCAGTGCGGCGACGGCGGGGCTGGCGCGCTGGCTTCGCATGAGCACGCCAGCGGCAATCAGGCGGGAGGCGGGGTCTTCAATGGCCTTGAGCGCGGCGGCGGCATCGGCTGCGGCGGGCGCGGCGGCATTTGCGGCGGCGATGGCCCGGTAGGCGGCGGGCAGCAGGGCGGCCTGCGCGGCGCTGGCCTGGCCCGCAAGCCAGTCGGCATAGGCGGCTTCGGCAGGCGGCGCGTCTTCGCGCAGGGCTTCAAAGCCGGTGCAGGGGGCGAAGTCCAGGCTGGCCGCCTGCAGGGCGCAGCGGGTGAGTTCCACGCGGGCGACTTGCTCGGGCTGGCCGGTGCTGGCCGCTTGCTGCCGGGCCTGTTCGAATTCGCGCCGGGCCACGCGCTCGTTGCCCAGCAGATAGGCCTGGGTGTAGCGGCTGGCGTGGGCCACGCTTTTGACCTGCCAGTCCGGCACGGGCGGGCCGCCCGCGCAGGCGGCCAGCGCGGCGGCGGCGATGAGGGGCAGGGCAAGGCGGAAAGACACAAAAGGCATGGCGCGGGCGGCAGACGGAGGCAGTTTGGCGTTCAAAGCCCCGCATTATCTGGCCGCTGCGCGGGCTGCGTGGCGCAAGGCGGTGCGCCGGAAGGCTTGTTTCAAACGGGCGGGCGTTTCTTCAATGCCATTGATTTCGCGCCTTGTGGTTTTGGCCGGTCAGGCGCTTTCCATTTTCTTTGTTTTAGCGGCGCATTCCGCGCGCTTGCCTTGATGATTCAGCCATTCAGGCGCGCATTCGAGAATTCAAAAAAAGAAGGCGCGCGCATTGAAGCCATTGCAGGCCAGCTCATGAGTTTCACCGGCCTGGCGAAAAAGCTGCAATGGCGCTGCCTGTGGCTCCATGTTATTTCAGCGACAGAATCCACTGCGCCAGTTTTTGCGCGTCTTCATCAGACACCTTGTTGGGCGGCATGGGAATGGCGCCCCATTTGCCTTTGCTGCCGTTTTTGATGCTCGCAACCACGGTGGAGGCGTCATCGTATTTGGCGGCTACGTCTTTGAAGGCGGGGCCCATCACTTTTTTGTCTGTCGCGTGGCAGACCAAGCAGTTTTTGGCTTTTGCCAGGCTTTCGTCAGCCATGGCCGGGGCGGCCAGGCAGGCCAGAATAAGCAGAATATGGTATTTCACGATTGTTTCCTTTCATCATGGGAAATCAGGTTGGACCCCTTGCCCGGATAACGCAGGCCGTTTTATCCGGGTTGACGCATTTTAGAGCGCCCTGGCGCAAAGCAGCCGTGAAATTGATTTGCCTCAAGAATCCATAACCGGTGCAACGATGATGCAAATGAACATTTATTGATAATCATGATGGTGCGATTTGATAAATGGCAAGCGATTTTTGATGGTGATTTATTTTTGGCAAGTTTCATCGCCAGAATGGCAGACATGCCTGTCTGCGCCCGCCCTGGCGTGCGCGAAAGCAAGAGGCCGCCCCGCCCGGGTGAAACGGGCCAGCGTGGCCGATGGCATTAAAAACAGGAGCGAATTCAGCGCCATCAAAAGGGCTTTTGCGCACGTTTAGCGGGGAGGTCATGCTATGAAACAAGGAGCGAAAAACAGGCTTTTGCGGGCCGTGCAGAAGGCAAAAGGGCAGCGCTTGCCGGTATTTCTTCAGCCGCCGCTGTCAGGATGGGGCTGGTCTGAACGACTGTTGAGGCAGGCGCGGGCCGGCTGCCTTTGTGCAGGTTCTTGCGCTGATGCGCCGCCGGGCCGTTTTCCGGGCGGCGTTCAGCGCTGGCATCCGGCCGCCCGCGCCGCATTCATGTGAAAGGAGTTATTCGATGTCGCATTCAAGTTGGCCGCGCAAAACGCTGGTTTCGCTGGCCTCGCTGGCCTGCCTGGCCGCGCTGGCCTGGCCCCGCCTCCAACCGGCGATGGCGAGCGCCGCTTCCGCCGCTCCTGCCGCTTCCGCCGCCGCCTCTTTGCAGGCCAGGCTGGCCGCGCTGCATGACGTGGCGGGCCAGCCTGCCGCTGCCCATCTGAAAGCGGGGCGGCCCACGCTCATCAAGTTCTGGGCCAGCTGGTGCCCGCTGTGCCTGTCGCAATTGCAGGAAACCGAGGGCTGGGCCAAAGACGCGCGCTTTGCCGGCGCCAACCTCGTCACCCTGGCTTCGCCCGGCCATCTGGGCGAGAAAAAACTCGGCCAGTTCGAGCAGTGGTACCGGGGCCTGGACTACCCGGCGCTGCCCGTGCTGATTGACAACGGCGGCGGCCTGGCGCGCGCGCTGGGCGTGAGCGTCTATCCCTCCTGGGCCGTGCTGGACGCCAACGGCCAGCTGGCGCGCGTGGTCAAAGGCAGCCTCAATGAGCAGCAGGCCCTGGCCCTGATGGCTAGCCCCGATGCCGATCTGGGCAAACTGCAAACGGCCTTCTACAAACCCGGCGCCCAATCCGGCCATTCAAAGAAAGCTCAAGCCATGAACACTCGCACCATTTACCTTGCAGGCGGCTGCTTCTGGGGGCTGGAAGCCTATTTCCAGCGCGTGCCCGGCGTGATTGACGCCGTTTCCGGCTATGCCAACGGCAAAAGCAGCGCCAAGCCCAGCTATGAAGATGTTTCCTATCGCCACAGCGGCCACGCCGAAACCGTGCGCGTGACCTGGGATGCCGATCGCCTGAGCCTGCAAGACATCCTCCAGTACTACCTGCGCGTGGTCGATCCCACCAGCCTGAACAAGCAGGGCAACGACCGGGGCGAGCAATACCGCAGCGGCGTGTACTACACCGACGCGGCCGACCAGCCCGTGATTGCCGCCGCCCTGGCGCAAGAGCAGAAAAAGCACCAGCAGCCCGTCGTCGTGGAAAACCTGCCGCTGGCCCACTTTCACGAAGCCGAGGCATACCACCAGGACTACCTGCTCAAAAACCCCAACGGCTATTGCCACATTGACATCCGCAAGGCGGACGAACCCTTGAGCGGCAAATCAGACGCCCAGCTGGCAGCCCAGCCAGCAGCCCAGCCAGCGGCCCGGTGGCGCAAGCCCGACGAGGCCACGCTGCGCCGGCAGCTCAGCGCCGAGCAATACCGCGTCACCCAGCAAAGCGGCACCGAACGCGCCTTCAGCCACGCATACGACCACCTGTTCGAGCCGGGCATTTATGTCGATGTCGTCAGCGGCGAGCCGCTGTTCAGCTCCGCCGACAAATTCAACTCCGGCTGCGGCTGGCCCAGCTTCACCCGCCCCATTGAGCCAGCCGCCGTCACCGAGCGTGAAGACCGCAGCTACAACATGCTGCGCACCGAAGTGCGCAGCCGCGCCGCCGACTCGCACCTGGGCCACGTGTTCGACGACGGCCCCAAAGACCAAGGCGGCCTGCGCTACTGCATCAACGGCGCCAGCCTGCGCTTTGTGCCGCTGGAGCAGATGGATGCGCAAGGCTACGGCGCATGGAAAAAAGCCGTCACGCACTGAAAGGCCGCTGAAGGGTCTGTGCGCGCGGCCTGCTTGCGGTTTGCGTCTTTTGGGCGTTTGTCTTTTTGGCGTTTGCGCCCCAGGCCAGACCGCTTTTGCCGCCGCGCGCGGCCAGCCCGCTCCAGGCGACGTCTTGCGCATGCCTGGAAAGGCCGTTTTTCGCTCCTTGTTCCATAGCAAGATGTCCTAGTGGAAACTGCGCTGGACGGTGTTTTGGCCCTGCCAAATCAGCTCCTCTTTTTAATGCCCTGTTTCTGTTCATGGCCTGCCACTGAACGGCCGCCGGGGCAGGGCGCGCCTTTCTTGCGCCGGGTTCCGTCAGGCGCGCGCGTTGGCGTGGCGAAAAAAGCGAGCCAGGAAAAACGCTTTCGCACAAGCGGGCGCTGCAATGCCGCACTAAAAAACCATGGATTGCGGGGCGGGCGCGCAAGGGAAGGCACAAAACAATACATTGTCTAAAATATGGGTTATCAATAGTTCATTGATTTTTTCTATTTCGCCATGACCGCTTCTTCCGCGCTTTCATTGCCTGCCGCGCTGCCGGATGCGCCGGATGCAGGCCGGGTGCGCGCCCGGGCAGGGCAGGGCGCGGATTTCGCGCTGCTGGACGAAGCCGATGAATGGGCGGCGTTCAGCCGTCCGGTTGCCGCAGCGGCGGGCGAAGGCGCGCGGCTGTGGGAATCCAGTGTGGCGTTCGAGGGCATGTATTGCGCCGCTTGCGCGGGCACGATTGAAGACGCCTTGCGCGCCGTGCCGGGCGTGCGCGACGCGCAAGTGAGCGCCGCCAGCCATCGCGGCCGCGTGGTGTGGGACGAAAGCGCCACGCGGCCTTCCGCCTGGATGCAGGCCGCGCTGGCCGCCGGCTACCGGCCCGCGCCCGCGCATGACGCGGCAGGCAGCGCGCGCCGGCAGGCCGAAACGCGCCGCATGCTGTGGCGCCTGGGCGTGGCCGGCGTTTGCATGATGCAAGTGATGATGTATGCGGCGCCCGCCTACTTCACCGCGCCGGGCGAAATGGATGCGCAGACGCAATACCTGCTGCGCTGGGCGCAGTGGGTGCTGGCCATGCCCGTGGTGCTGTTTTCGTGCGGGCCGTTTTTCAAAAACGCGTGGCTGGATTTGAAGCTGCGCCGCATCAGCATGGATTTGCCGGTGGCGCTGGCGATGCTGGTGGCCTTTGGCGTGAGTTCGCTGGGTACGTTCGAGCCGGCCGGGCCTTTCGGGCGCGAGGTGTATTTCGACTCGCTCACCATGTTCGTGTTCTTCTTGCTCACGGGCCGCTGGCTGGAGCTGCGCCTGCGCGAGCGCACGGCAGGCGCGCTGGAAAAGCTCATGCATCGCTTGCCGCAAAGCGTGGAGCGCTGGCAGGCGGGCGAAAAAGGCGCGCCAGGGGCCTGGCAGCGCGTGGCGGCGCGCCGCTTGCGCGCGGGCGACGTGCTGCGGGTGTGGCCGGGCGAGGTTTTTCCGGCCGATGGCCAGGTGCTCAAAGGCCGCACGCTGGTGGATGAGGCGCTGCTCACGGGCGAATCCACCCCGCTGGAGCGCGGCGAGGGCAGCCAGGTGGTGGCGGGCAGCCACAACCTGTCCGCCGCCGTCGAGGTGCGCGTGCAGCAGGCAGGCGCTGGCACGCGCTACGCGCAAATCGTGGCGCTGATGGAGCAGGCGGCCAGCAGCAAGCCGGGCGTGGCGCGCCTGGCCGACAAGATGGCGCGGCCCTTTTTGCTGGCCGTGCTGCTGGCGGCGGGCGCGGCTTGCGCCGGGTGGTGGCCGCAAGACCCGGCGCGGGCGCTGATGGTGGCCGTTTCCATTCTGGTGGTGACCTGCCCTTGCGCCCTGTCGCTGGCCACGCCGGCGGCCCTGCTGGCCAGCGCGGGCTGGA
The DNA here is from genome assembly GCF_001262075.1 of Ottowia sp. oral taxon 894. Classification (GTDB taxonomy): domain Bacteria; phylum Pseudomonadota; class Gammaproteobacteria; order Burkholderiales; family Burkholderiaceae_C; genus Ottowia; species Ottowia massiliensis. The sequence continues at coordinate 2,708,588 of NZ_CP012073.1, forward strand.
TGGCGCGGCGCGGCGTGCTGGTGCGCCGCTTGCAGGCGCTGGAGGCGCTGGCTGGCGTGGACACGGTGGTTTTCGACAAAACCGGCACGCTCACGCGCGATGCCTTTGCGCTGCGGCAGCTGCGGGCGAGTGAAGACATGGGCGAAACGCAGGCGCTGGCGCTGGCGGCGCAGATGGCGCGCGGCAGCCTGCACCCCGTGGCGCGGGCGCTGGCCGCGCAAGCTGAAAAAGCCGGGCTGGCCGTGCCGCAAGAGCCGCTGCCGGGCTGGCGTGAAGTGGCGGGGCAGGGCATTGAAGCAGGCGGTTTCCGGCTGGGTTCGGCGCGTTTTTGCGGCGTGGCGGGCGATGAAGCCGTGCGTGATGAAGCAGCGGGCGCGCTGGCCTGCCACTTGAGCCGCGTTGATGACGGCGGCGCGCGCTGGCTGGCGGCTTTCGTGTTTGACGAAGACTTGCGGCCCGATGCCGCCGCCGCCGTGGCGGCGCTGCACGCGGCAGGCGTGCGCGTGGCGCTGCTCTCGGGCGACAGGCCGCTTGCCGCGCAAAGGCTGGCGCGGCAGGCGGGCATTGAAGAGGCGCAAGGCGGCTTGACGCCCGATGACAAGCTGCGCACCGTGCGCCAGTGGCAGCAGGCGGGCCGCCGCGTGGCCATGGTGGGCGACGGGCTGAACGACGCCCCCACGCTGGCGGCGGCGCATGTGTCTTTCGCCTTTGGCCGCGCCGTGCCGCTGGCGCAAGCGCAAGCTGATTTCGTGGCGCTGGGCGATCGCCTGTCGGCCATTGCCGGCGCCCTGGCGCAGGCGCGCCGCACGCTGCGCGTGGTGCGGCAGAACCTGGCCTGGGCCGCCGCCTACAACGCCGTGGGCGTGCCGCTGGCCGTGGCCGGGCTGATGCCCGCCTGGGCCGCCGGGCTGGGCATGGCGGCCAGCTCGCTGCTGGTGGCACTCAACGCGCTGCGCCTGTCAAGAGACTGAGCGATGGACATTCTTTTTCTTCTCATTCCCCTGTCCGTCGGACTGGCGTTTTTCATTCTGGCGGCGCTGGGCTGGGCCATTTACAGCGGTCAGTTTGACGACGTGGAGCGCGAGGGCGAACGCATTCTTGAGCAGGACTGAAGGGCTTGATGGCAATCAATCATGCCCTGGCTGCACGCATGGTTAATATCAAAAATCCGAAACAAAGAGGTGCAAGTGAAATCCCTGAATACACAATCCACTGTCTATAACGACAAGGTGGTCAGGCAATTTGCCATCATGTCCGTCGTCTGGGGCGTGGTGGGCATGCTGGTGGGCGTGATTTGCGCGGCCCAGCTGACCTGGCCGGAGCTGAACCTGGGCATTGCGTGGCTGAGCTACGGGCGGCTGCGCCCGCTGCACACCAACGCGGTGATCTTTGCCTTTGGCGGCTCGGCGCTGTTTGCCACGGCCTACTACATCGTGCAGCGCACCTGCCAGGTGCGGCTGTTTTCCGACAAGCTGGCCGCCTTCACCTTCTGGGGCTGGCAGGCGGTGATCGTGGCCGCCGCCATCACTTTGCCGATGGGCCTGAACAGCAGCAAGGAATACGCCGAGCTGGAGTGGCCGATTGACGTGCTCATCACCCTGGTGTGGCTGGCCTTTGCCGTGGTGTTTTTCGGCACCGTGGGCACGCGCCGCGTGCGCCACATCTACGTGGCCAACTGGTTCTACGGCGCCTACATCATTGCCATCGCGCTGCTGCATGTGGTGAACAACGCCGAGCTGCCCGTGGGCTGGTTCAAGTCCTACTCGGCCTACGCGGGCGTGCAGGATGCGATGGTGCAGTGGTGGTACGGGCATAACGCCGTGGGCTTTTTCCTTACGGCGGGCTTTCTGGGCATGATGTATTACTACATCCCCAAGCAGGCCGGGCGCCCCGTTTACAGCTACCGCCTGTCAATCGTTCACTTCTGGGCGCTCATCTTCACCTACATGTGGGCCGGCCCGCACCACCTGCACTACACGGCGCTGCCGGACTGGACGCAGAGCGTGGGCATGGTGTTTTCGCTCATCCTGCTGGCGCCCAGCTGGGGCGGCATGATCAACGGCATCATGACCCTCTCGGGGGCATGGCACAAGCTGCGCGACGACCCCATCTTGCGTTTTCTCATCGTGGCGCTGTCGTTTTACGGCATGTCCACCTTCGAGGGGCCGATGATGTCCATCAAGACCGTCAATGCCCTTTCGCACTACACCGACTGGACGGTGGGCCACGTGCACGCGGGCGCGCTGGGCTGGGTGGGGCTGATCACGATGGGATCGCTCTACTACATGATTCCGCGCCTGTTCGGGCAGACGCGCATGTACAGCGTCAAGGCCATTGAAGTGCACTTCTGGGTGGCCACCATCGGCATCGTCATCTACATCGCCGCCATGTGGATTGCGGGCGTGATGCAGGGCCTGATGTGGCGCGCGGTCAATCCCGACGGCACGCTCACCTACACCTTTGTCGAATCCGTCAAGGCCACTTTCCCCTTCTACGTGCTGCGCCTGCTGGGCGGGCTGCTCTATCTGGGCGGCATGTGCATCATGCTGTGGAACACCTGCAAGACCGCCGCCGCCGGCAAGGCCGCGCCGGTTGCCATCCCGGCCCTGGCCGCCCATGCGGCGCCTGCCGTCTCTCCCGCCGCCGCCCCGGCGCGCGCCTGAAAAAAACACCCCGAGGACAACACCAAATGGCTGAAGAAGAAAAAGCCACCGGGCATGCCCGCGTCGAGACCAGCAATTTTTTGATGATCGTGCTCATCTTCATCGTCGTGTCGATGGGCGGGCTGGTGGAAATCGTGCCCCTGTTTTTCCAGCACTCCACCACGCAGCCCATCGAGGGCCTGAAGCCCTACACCGCCTTGCAGGTGGCCGGGCGCGACGTGTACATCCGCGAAGGCTGCAACAACTGCCACTCGCAAATGATCCGCCCCTTCCGCGCCGAAGCCCTGCGCTACGGCCCCTACTCGGTGGCGGGCGAATTCGTCTATGACCGCCCCTTCCTCTGGGGCAGCAAGCGCACCGGGCCGGACCTGGCCCGCGTGGGCGGCCGCTACAGCGACGAATGGCACCGCCTGCACCTGCACAACCCGCGCGATGTGGTGCCCGAGTCGAACATGCCCGCCTATCCCTGGCTGGAAAAAACGCCTGCGCCGGCCGCCACCATCCAGGCGCACATGCGCGGCCTGCGCGCCCTGGGCGCGCCCTACACCGACGAAGAAATCGAACAGGCCCCCGCAGAGCTGAAAGACCAAAGCGAGCTGGATGCCCTGATTGCCTACCTGCAATCGCTGGGCCTGCACCGCAAGTGAAAGGCAGGCCCGTCATGGACATCAACACCTTGCGCAGCATCTCCACCGTGCTGGCCTTCGCGGCCTTCATCGGCATCGTCGCCTGGGCCTGGTCGCGCCGCAACCAGGCCGGCTTTGAAGAAGCCGCCCGCCTGCCCTTCGAGCAGGACTGAACCGGAAACAACCCACGCCTGACACCCCAAAAAAATGAGCGACTTCACCAGCAGCTTCTGGCCCGTTTACATCACGGCCATCTCCCTGGGCGGCATCTTTGGCTGCGTGTGGCTGCTTTGGCTGGCCCTGCGCGCCAAGGTGCAGCCAGACAGCGACAACACCACCGGCCACGTCTGGGACGGCGACTTGCGCGAAATGAACAACCCCATGCCGCGCTGGTGGATGGGCCTGTTTCTCATCACCGTGGCCTTTGCGCTGGCCTACCTGTACCTCTACCCCGGCCTGGGCACTTACCCGGGCGCGCTCCAGTGGACGCAAAAAGGCCAGTTTGAAAAAGAAGTGGCGCGCGGCAACGAGCAGGCCGCGTCCATCTACGCCGCCTTCAAGGACAAAACCATCCCCGAGCTGGCGCAAAACGGGCAGGCCGTGGCCATTGGCGACCGCCTGTTCATGAACAACTGCGCCCAGTGCCACGGCTCGGACGCCGGCGGCAGCAAAGGCTTTCCCAGCCTGACCGATGGCGACTGGCTCTGGGGCGGCGAGCCGGAGCAAATCGTCGAAACCATCACCGAAGGCCGCATGGGCAACATGCCGCCCATGGCCGAAGCCGTGGGCGAGCCGCAAGACGTGCGCGACCTGGCCCAATACGTGCTCAGCCTCTCGGGCAGCCCGCATGACGCCGCCCGCGCCAGCCGGGGCCAGGAAAAGTTCGCCGCCTGCGCCGCCTGCCACGGCGAAGACGGCAAGGGCAACACCGCCCTGGGCGCGCCCAACCTCACCGACAACGTGTGGCTGCACGGCTGGGGCGAAAACGCCATCGTCGAGCGCATCAACAAAGGCATGACCAACGTCATGCCCGCCTGGGGCGCCAAGTTCACGCCCGAGCAAATCAAGGTGCTGGCCGCCTATGTCTGGAGCCTGTCGCACAAGGGCGAAGCCGAAGGCGGCGCAGCGGCCGCGCAGTGACGCGGCGGGCCGGACCACGCGCTACTACGGACAGCTCCGGCAGCCCGCGGCTGGCGGGCAGGCGCTGGCTTCAGCCGCCTGCGCGCTTGCCGGAAGGGAATGAATTAGCTCCTTGATTCATAGCAAGAGGTCTTAGTGGAAACTGCGCAGAAGCCATTTTCTGGCACCTTGAATTTGCTCCTGTTTTTGACTCATGAACGGCGCATAAGCCAAACGCCGGGCAGGCGTTTGCCTGGCCGCCTGCCGCACGCACGGCGCGCAAGCCGGGCGCGTGATGCCATTTCATCCACCGCTCCCACGTCATGACCCCCCCGCCCGCCCCCGCCAGCGCCGCTGCCACGCCGCTTTTCGCCGCCGCCAAAAAGGTCTATGCCCGCAGCGTCACGGGCCTGTTTGCCAAATGGCGCTGGGCGCTGGTGTGGCTCACGCAAATCATCTTCTTCGGCCTGCCCTGGCTCACCTGGGGCGGGCGGCCCGCCGTCTGGCTCGATCTGGAAGGCCGGCGCTTTTACGTCTTCAGCCTCGTGCTCTACCCGCAGGACGTGATTTACCTGGCGGCCATCCTCATCATCTCCGCGATGGCGCTGTTTTTGTTCACCGCCGTCGCGGGCCGCCAGTGGTGCGGCTACGCCTGCCCGCAAACCGTCTACACCGAGATCTACATGTGGATGGAGCGCCTGGCCGAAGGCGAGCGCAACGCCCGCATGAAACTGGACGCCGCCCCCATGTCCGCCCGCAAACTGGGCCGCAAGCTCGCCAAGCAGGCCCTGTGGATTGCCTTTGCGCTGTGGTGCGGCATCACCCTCGTGGGCTACTTCACGCCCATCCGCGAGCTGCTGACCAGCCTGGCGCACGGCACGCCCGGCCCCTGGGAAACCTTCTGGGTCTTTTTCTACGCCTTCGCCACCTACGGCAACGCCGGGCACATGCGCGAGCAAGTCTGCAAATACATGTGCCCCTACGCGCGCTTTCAAAGCGCCATGTTCGACAAAGACACCCTCATCGTCACCTACGACGCCGCCCGTGGCGAGCCGCGCGGCGCACGCGCCAAAAAAGCCGACTACAAGGCGCAGGGCCTGGGCGAATGCATCAACTGCACCCTGTGCGTGCAAGTCTGCCCCGTGGGCATCGACATCCGCAATGGCCTGCAATACGAATGCATCAGCTGCGCCGCCTGCATCGACGCCTGCGACAGCGTGATGGACAAGATGGGCTACCCGCGCGGCCTCATCCGCTACTCCACCGAAAACGGCGTGGCCAACGGCTGGAGCCGCCAGCAGCTGCTGCGCCGCGTGCTGCGCCCGCGCGTGCTGGTTTACACCGCCATCCTGGCCGCCGTCATCATCGCGCTGCTCGCCAGCATCGCGCTGCGCACCCCGTTCAAAGTGGACATCGTGCGCGACCGCGCCGCGCTCGCCCGCATCGTGGCCGGCGGCCGCATCGAAAACATCTACCGCGTGCAAATCATGAACGCCGCCGAAGCCGCCCACACCTTCACCCTGCAAGCCCAGGGCCTGCCCGGCCTGGAAGTGGCCGCTGGACGCACCGTCGAAGTGCCCGCCGCCCAGGCCAAATGGGTCTCCGTGCGCCTGCAAACGCCCTATGACGCCGCCGCGCCCGGCGCGCACCCCGTCACACTGCGCATCAGCGCGCCGCAGCTGGGCGAAGTCACCGAAAAAACCATCTTCATGCTGCCAAGGTAAAGCCCATGAACACGCCGCCAACACCATCAGCCGCACCGCCAGCCGCCCAGCCATCACCCCCCGGCCCGCGCCCTGGCCCGCGCCTGCAAGAGCCGCACTCCGGCCCCTGGTGGCGCTACCGCATCATGTGGCTGGTGGTCGGCGGCCCGGCGCTTGTCGTCATCGCAGGCTTTTTCACCCTCTACCTGGCCATTGCCAACCCCGACTACCTCTACACCGACGAACAATGGCAGCGCCAAACCGCCCCCGGCGCCGCCCGCCACGAACAAGCCGCCCACGCTCCCGCCCTGCAGGCCCGCAACCACGCCGCCACCGGCGGCATGGCAGAAGAAAAACCCGGCAAAAGCGAAAACGGCCAGCCCGCGCCGCGCTGAAAGGCGCGAACGGCCTCTCAATCGGAATGGCAGCTCTTGCGTTCAGGGGCTGCGGCGAATGAAAACACGGGCTGAAACCATTCAGGCCGCAAGCCATCGCCCAACAGACGGAAGAGGAATCGTTTTTTGCGGGAAAAGGCGCTGGTCCGCTGGCTTGGAGCGCCGCCATGCGCTCCTGGGCGTAACGGTGGGCGAAATCCTCTTTGGCGTTGGAGCAGCGGGTTTTCCAAACCTCTTGCCCTTTGCCGGACAGGCAGCGGGCGTGATCGACGATATGCCCCAATTCGTGCAGCAAGGTGCGCCAAAGCAGCGTGCAACGCAATGCGTCGGGTGAGGGCGTGATAAGCCAGTGGCGGCGGTTGCGCTGCGCGGTGTGGCCGTCAGCGCGCAGGCGGGCCAGTTCGCGCGCCCATTCAGGCGCGAGCGCCAAAGGCCAGCGCCAGCTGGCCAGGCTTTGCGCTTCCAGCACGATGACAGACGCGCCGTGGCGCACGAACAAGGCGCGGCCCCACGCCCGGCTGAAAATGCGCTGCTTGCGTCGTGTGGGCTGGCGCAGCACGATCGTGCGCACGCGGGCCACGTCATGCGGCGGGCAGCCTGCCAGGACGGCGCAGAGGTCATCTACCGTGCAGGGATGAAAAAAACCGCCCGGCAGATGGGGCGGCTCCACGGCGAAACACAGTGAATGGCCCGCCACTTGCCGCCACACGATGACGGGCGAATGCAGCTGTTCATGGAAAGCGCGCGGCTCCCGCTGGCGGCCGAACGGAGCGGGCATTGCGAATGGCGCGCGCCGCTTGCAGCCGCTGGCTGCCGTGCCTGTGCGGCGGTTGCGGCGGGCGGGATTCCAGCTGGCGCGTTGATGCATGCAGGGCAGGGGGATTCAGTCTTGCGCGGCGAGCAGCTCCACATCGAATTCAAGCGTGGCATTGGGTGGAATCACTCCGCGAATGCCGTGCACGCCATAGCCAAGCGCAGGCGGAATGATGAGCCTGCGGCGGCCGCCAGCCTTCATGCCCGCCACGCCTTCGTCCCAGCCGGCGATCACCATGCCCTGGCCTAGCACGAAAGTGAAGGGCTGGCCCCGGTTGCGGCTGGAGTCAAACGGCGCGCCCGTCCGGCCCTGTTCATGCAACCAGCCGGTGTAGTGCACCTGCACGGTCCGGCCGGAGAGCGCCTCGGCGCCTGTGCCGGGAGTGATGTCTTCATATTGAAGGCCGCTGGAAGTCGTGGGCATGAATGGCTTCCTTAAAGAGAAAAAAGCAAAGGCCAAAAAAAAGCGCCCTGCCGGGCGCGTGCAGGTGAGTGATTCACTTCTTTTTGGATTGCGATGCAACCCAGCGCACCGCGAAAGCCTGCAAGTCCGACAGGCGCTTGAACAGATCCTGCCCGCTGGGCGTGAGGCTGTAGCCATCGGAGCCGTGGGTGATGAAGCCCGCCGCGCGCAAATCCCTGAGACGGGTGTTGAGCGTGTTGGGGGTGATGCTGCCGACGCTGTCTTGCAGCAGGCGGAAGGTCTGGGCGTGTCCGTCGCGCAGCGCCCATATCACGCGGATGGCGTAGCGCGACTCCAGCAAGGTCAGCAGCTGATTGGTGGCGGCGGTTTCCTTGGAACTCATGACGGGTTTCTCCTGAAAAAGGCCGCAGTAAACAGTTGGTTGCAGGCGTGCGGCGCAAGTGGCGGGCATGATAGCCGAAATCGGCTTTTTGCTAGCAGTTTCATAGCTTCAAATGCAGCGCTGGCGTGGACTGGCCGCTACAAATTCCGGAACGGCCGCTTCATTTTCAGGCTGCCAGCCTGCCGCGCGGGGCGGTGCAGCTCGCAGCCTCCGGGCAGGTGCGGGCAAGGTGCGACGCCTTCAGCGCCGGTCGGCCAGGGCATGGGCGATGGTGCCCAGATCCACATATTCCAGCTCACTGCCCGCAGGCACACCGCGCGCCAGGCGGGTCACGGTCAGGCCCTGCGCGCGCAAGGCTTGCCCGATGACGTGGGCGGTGGCCTCGCCTTCGGCGGTGAAGTTGGTGGCCAGGATGACTTCGCGCACCGTGCCATCCGTGGCGCGCTCCAGCAGCTTTTGCAAGCCGATCTGGCTGGGGCCGATGCCATCGAGCGGCGACAAGCGCCCCATCAGCACGAAATACAGGCCATTGAAGGCGGCGGTGCGCTCCAGCGCGGCCTGATCGGCGGGCGTTTCCACCACGGCCAGCTGCGAGGCATCGCGCCGGGGATCGGCGCAAGTGGCGCAAATTTCTTGCTCGGTGAAGGTGTGGCAGCGCGCGCAGTGGCGCATGCGGCTGGTGGCGGCATCCAGCGCGCGGGCCAGTTGCAGCGCGCCTTCGCGGTCGTGCTGGAGCAGGTGAAAGGCCATGCGCTGGGCCGAGCGCACGCCCACGCCGGGCAGGCGGCGCAGGGCTTGCACCAGGGCATCCAGGCTATGGGTATCGCTCATGGGATGGAGAAGATGGGGATGGCAGCGGGCCGGGATGGCGTCAGAACAGGTTCAGCTGCGCGTCATGCCGCACGGCGTGCGGCGGGCGAGTGAAGGCATCGGGCGGCAGAAGGTACCCGGCCCGCATGGGGTTCCAGTTCCCCCCAAGTCTGGCCGTTGCTGCTGTATCGGGCATTGAAAGTGAGTGGGCCAAAAGCGCCCGCAGGCAGCGGCATGACGCACGGGGCAGGATGATGCGGCGGCTTGGCGCCCCACGGGCTGTGCAGGTAGCCAGCCTTGGCGCTTGTTCATTCTGTGATGCGGCGCGCGCAGGCCAGCAGCGCCTGGCAGACAGGCAAAAGCGCGCGGCAAGGCAGCGTGTTTTTCAGAATGGGAATTTCATGCCGCCGGGCAGACCGGGCATGCCAGCAGGCATGACTTTGCCCATTTTCTCGGCGCTCACTTCCTCGGCCTTGCGCACGGCGGCGTTGAAGGCGGCGGCCACGAGGTCTTCGAGCATGTCCTTGTCGTCAGCCAGCAGGCTGGGGTCAATCGTCACGCGCTTGACGTCGTGCTTGGCCGTCATCAGCACTTTGACCAGGCCCGCGCCCGATTCGCCTTCGACTTCAATATGGGCCAGCTCTTCCTGCGCTTTCTTGAGGTTGTCCTGCATGGCCTGAGCCTGCTTCATGAGGCCGGCGAGTTGTCCTTTGTTGAACATGGGTGGGCTTTCCTTGAGATGTGGCAAAAGTTTTCTATCGTACTCAACAACGCGGCGCAAAGCGCCTGCCGCCAGCCTGCGCCGCATTGCGCCCCCGCGTTCGGAAATGGCTGCCATCAGTATGAAAAGAGGAGCAAATGAATAGGACGGAAAAACGGAATCTCCGCAGTCTGTTCTAAGACTCCTTGCTATGAATCCAGGAGCTGATTCAGGCTTTCCCTCCTTTCAATGGCAGAGGCGCGGCCCGGCGGTTTTCTCTCCTTGCTGGCGAGGGGGCTTTGTTCATCAAGCCAGTTCGGGAAATGCGCGGATGCGCTCGCGCCTGCGGACAAGACGGCTTCCCTGATGGGAGTTGGAGCCTTAGCCTTCATACGTGCCCGCTCATTCCCAAACTGTTCACAGCTTGTTTGCGCGCAGCTTCGGCAGTGGCCTAATTTTGCTTTTTTTTCAATAGCAAAACGTCCTAGTGGAAACAGCGCAGATCGGTCTTTCGACCCCCTTGAATTTGCTCTTGATTTTGATGAAAAATGGCTTTGCGCTAGCTTCTACGTAGCTGCCCAGTCCATTTGCCGCCAGGCGCGCACCCAGGCTGCGAGTGCGCCGGGGATGCCGTCAGCATCGTCCGTGTTGTGAGCGGGCAGGCCCAGCGCCTGCGCGGCGGCGTTCAGCGCGCGCATGGGGTTGGATAAATCCAGCGGGGCAGCGTGGTTTTGCTTGCTGAGCTTTTCGCCATTGGCTGCCAGAACCAGCGGCGTGTGCAGATAAAGGGGCGTGGGCGCGCCGAGGGCGGATTGAAGGAGGATCTGGCGGGGCGTGTTGTCAGCCAGGTCGGCTCCGCGCACGACGTGGGTGATGCCTTGCGCGGCATCGTCCACCACCACGGCAAGCTGGTAGGCCCACAGGCCGTCAGCGCGGCGCAGGATGAAGTCGCCCACGGCATCGGAGACGCTTTGCTGTTGCGCGCCCAGGCGGCGGTCATGCCAGTGCAACACGCCATTGGTCATGAAGGCGCGGGCGTTTGGTTCGGCAGGCGCTTTTTGCTCGCAGCGCAGGGTGTGCAGCCGCCAGGCGCAGGGGGCTTGGGCGCGCGGGCCGCCGCGCTCCGGGCGGCAAAGGCCGGGATAGGGCAAGGCCTGGCCGCGCACGGGAGCGTGGCCTCGGGCGGCGTGCCAGCTGGCGATGTCTTTGCGTGTGCAGGAGCAGGGGTAGGCCAGGCCCGCGCGTTCCAGCTGCGCGAGCGCGCGGGCGTAGAGTGCGCCCCGGCGGGACTGCCATGCCGGTTCTTCATCAGGCAGCAGCTGGCAGGCGGCCAGCTGGCGCAAGATGGCCTGCCCTGCGCCGGGAATGCAGCGCGGCGCGTCTACATCTTCAATGCGCACCAGCCAGCGGCCTTGGCGCGCGCGCGCGTCCAGCCAGCTGGCCAGGGCCGCCACCAGCGAGCCTGCATGCAGCAAGCCGGTGGGCGAGGGGGCGAAGCGGCCTGTGTAGGAACCTGTCTTCAAAGCCAATTCAACCGGTTGATCACGCGTGCGCGGGTGCATGGACGATGAAAGCCGCAGGGCCTGTTCGCGGCGTGGCCGTGATGGAAAGCAAACGCGGGTTGAGGCGGGCGTCACCCGGCGGGCTTCATCTTTGCGCCTCCCATCAGGCCAGAGCTGGCTTGCGCAGCAGGCAGACGGGCAGCCTTTGCGCGGGCGATATTCGGCGTTGAAACCTGTTCAGAGTCTGGCCGTGATGGGCTGTGTGGACTGCAAAGGCCCAAGAACGCGCACGTTTTTGAACAGGCTCTCAGCGCCGCCGCCCGCTCAGCAGCAAGGCCAGCACAGCGCCTGCGGCAGCAGCCACGGCCATGGATTTGATGGGCTGCTTGACCACGCAGGCGCTGGCGCGGTCGGCATAGACCTGCGCTTGCAGGCACGCCTGCCGGGCAAGGCCGCCCAGCGCCTGCTCGCACTGGCGCACGGCGCTGCGGGCGCAAGCGCCCAGGTCGGGCGGCAGTGCGTCGCCCCGCGCAGCGCGCGTGGATTCGACCACTTCAATTTCAATGGCTTCGGGCTGTTCGCTCATGGCGGTTTTCCTTTCAGAATGTGAATGGGGCTTGGGTCAGAGGGGCATTGTGCCAAGGCCCATAAAATGAGCGCTTTCACAAATTGGCGGCCCTGTCTGGGCCGTTTTTCTTTGCGGCAGAAATGCTGTCATGAAACACATGGATTTTCCCGGCAATCTTTTCGTGGTTTCCGCGCCCAGCGGGGCGGGCAAGTCGAGTCTGGTGCGCGCCTTGCGCGAGGCGGATGGCCGCATCGTGCCTTCGGTGTCGCACACCACGCGCGCGCCGCGCGGGCAGGAGACGCATGGCCGGGAGTATTTTTTTGTGGATGATGCCGAATTCAGCGCCCTGGTGGAGCAAGACGCTTTCGTGGAGTGGGCGCACGTGCATGGCAAGCGCTACGGCACATCGCGCCAGAACGTCGAGTCGCTCTTGCAGGCAGGGCAGGACGTGCTGCTTGAAATTGACTGGCAAGGGGCCTTGCAAATCAAGCGGCGCTTTGCGCAGGCCGTGCTGACATTCGTGCTGCCGCCCAGCTGGGGCGAGCTGCGCGCCCGGTTGCAGCGGCGCGGCGAAGATGCGCCTGAAGTGATTGAAATGCGCCTGGAAAATGCCCGCGCGGAGCTGGCGCAGGCGAAAAACTTTGATTTCGTTATAATTAACGCCGTTTTTTCCAGCGCACTGAAGGATTTGCAATCCATCGTGCACGCCCAGCGCATGCGCTATCGCTGCCAGCAATATATTCATGCCAATGTTTTCAGGGCGCTGAATATGGGCTGATATTCCGGTTTGTTTTCTTTTTGATATTTCCTGATTTTGGTGATTCATGGCCCGCATTACTGTTGAAGACTGCCTGCAACAAATTCCCAACCGCTTTCAGCTCGTGCTGGCAGCCACTTACCGCGCCCGCATGCTGCATCAGGGGCATGCGCCCAAGCTGGAGTCGTCCAACCGGCCTAATGTGACGGCGCTGCGCGAGATTGCGGCGGGCCACGTGGGGCTGGAGATGCTGAAAAAGGTTTCCTGAACCCCGCAGCCCGGCACAAGCGCCTTCAGGGCGCTTTTTTTATTTGCACACATTCGATACGGGTGATTAAATCTGACGCCATGAACAACAAAAAAGGCGATTTCTCGCCAGACCGCCGCGCCAGCTGTCAAGACTTTGCCAATGCGCCGCTAGATCAGGCCGCCCAGGCACGCCTGGCCGCGCTGGAGACGCATGCCGTTTATCTGCCCGAAAACGATCTGGCCCAGCTGCGCCGCGCCTACCGCTTTGCCAACCGCGCGCATGAGGGGCAAATGCGCCAAAGCGGCGAGCCGTACATCACCCACCCCATCGCCGTCACCGTGCAGTGCGCGCAATGGAAGCTGGATGCGCGCGCCCTCATGGCCGCGCTGCTGCACGACGCCATGGAAGACTGCGGTGTCACCAAAGACGACATTGCCCGCGCCTTCGACCCCACCGTGGCCGATTTGGTGGACGGCCTGACCAAGCTCGACAAGCTGCAATTCACCACCCGCGAGGAAAACCAGGCCGAGTCCTTCCGCAAGATGCTGCTGGCCATGTCGCACGACGTGCGCGTCATCCTCATCAAGCTCGCGGACCGCCTGCACAACATGCGCACCATGAGCGACATGCCGCGCAGCAAATGGGGCCGCATTTCGTCTGAAACACTGGACATCTACGCCCCCATCGCCTACCGCCTGGGCCTGCACCATGTGTTCCGCGAGCTGCAAGACCTGGCCTTCCGCCACCTCATGCCCTGGCGTTACGGCGTACTGGCCAAAGCCGTCAAACGCGCCCAGCAGCGCCGGCGCGACCTCATCCAGAAAGTGATGCAGGAAGTGCAGTCCAGCCTCAACAACGCCGGGCTGAACGCGCGCGTGAGCGACCGCGAGAAAACGCTCTACTCCATCTACAGCCGCATGAACAGCAAGCGCCTGTCATTTGCACAGGTGAGCGACTTCTACAGCGTGCGCATCGTCATGCCCAGCCGCGCCGCCTGCTACACCGCGCTGGGCTACCTGCACCAGCTCTACAAGCCCGTTCCCGGCCAGTTCAACGACTTCATCGCCAACCCAAAAACCAACGGCTACCAATCCCTGCACACCACGCTGGTCGGCCCGGCCAACGTCAGCATCGAATTCCAGATACGCACCGAGCAGATGGACCAGGTTGCCGAAAGCGGCGTGGCCGCCCACTGGCTCTACAGCGGCGGCGCCAAGGCTGACGCGGGCGAAGCCGGCGCGCACTGGCTGCAATCGCTGCTCGACATCCAGAACGAAACGCGCGATGCCGCCGAGTTCTGGGACAACGTGAAGGTGGACCTCGCCCCTGACGCCGTTTACGTCTTCACCCCCCACGGCAAAGTCATCTCCCTGCCGCAAGGCGCCACGGTGGTCGATTTCGCCTACGCCATCCACAGCGGCATTGGCGACCGCGCCACGGGCGCCACCATCAACGGCGACCCCGCCCCGCTGCGCGCCGTGCTCAAAAATGGCGACGTCATCGAAGTCATCACCAACCCGCAAGCCGCCCCCAACCCCGCCTGGCTTGCCTTCGTGCGCACGGGGCGCGCGCGCTCGCGCATCCGCCACCACCTGAAAACCCTGGCGCAAAGCGACTCGCAGGCGCTGGGCGAAAAACTGCTCGCGCAGGCCCTGCGCGCCGAAGGCGTGCCCAGCCTGCCTGCGCCTGAACACCCCGCCTGGGCCAACCTGCTGGCCTTCGGCGCCAGCGCCTCGCGCGAAGAGCTGCTGGCCGACATTGGGCAAGGCAAGCGCATTGCCAGCGTGGCCGCCCGCCACATGGCTGGCCAGCTGGCCGCCGCCGGCCAGCGGCGCGACGCTCTGCTGCTCTCGCGCGAGCGCTACACCGCGCATGAACAGCTCTCGCAAGGCACCGTGCTGCTTGACGGCACCGAAGGCCCCGCCGTGCAATACGCCCCCTGCTGCCTGCCCGTGCCGGGCGACGCCCTGCTGGGCTACCTGGAGCGCGGCAAAGGGCTGGTCGTCCACGCCAATGGCTGCGCCATCGCCCGCCGCCTGCAAGCGCATGACAGCGAGCAGTTCATCGCCGTGGACTGGGCCGACGAACCCGCCCGCCCGTTTGAAACCGGCATCTGCGTCACCGTCACCGTCACCAATGGCAAGGGCGTGCTCGCCCGCGTCACCGGCGAGCTGGCCGCCGCAGGCGTTGACATCGCCCGCGTCGAAATGGATGGCCTGGCCGCCGAAGGCACGGTCGATCTGAACTTCATCATCGCCGTGCGCGACACCGCCCACCTGGAAGCGGCCTTGCGCCAGCTGCGCCGCGCCAGCGCCGTGCTCAAGGCCGTGCGCATCACCGCTGGCGAGGACTGACTCCCTGCCTCTTCCGCTGCCTGGCCAGCAGGCGCGAAAAGAGCGGTTCCGAACGGACAAGACGCAAGCCGTGAAAGCCCTGCGCAGGCAAGCGGCGCTGAATGGATGGCGCTGAGCCAGTCATGCTATTTAGCTCCCGGATCAATAGCACGATGTCCTAGTGGAACGGGCGCAAAATGGCATTTCAGCCCCCTTTTATTTGCTCCTGTTTCTGATACATCTCATGCCGTTTGACAGGCAGCTTGCGCCTGCGCAGGGCGGGAATCAGGAGGGGCTGCAAGGCGCAAACGGGCTGGATAACCTGCGGAGGATTCACTGAGCCACAGGCCACCCGAAACCACGCTTTTTTGCGAAATGGGTCATGGCGTTGTGTTCAACCAGCCTGGCGGCGCGCGACACGCATGCCAATGCCAGCCACAAGCAAGCCGCCAATCACCAGTGCCAGCGGATGAGTGGCTGGCACAGGCGCCACAGTGGTAGCTGCCGGGCGTGTTGTGCAAGAAGCAGTGGAGGCTTCCAGTGCGAAGCCGCCCCACTTTCTGGCCGAGGCGGGGTTCACTGTGGCAGAGTTGTTGAACACTTGCACAACCAGTTCGTTTGCGCCGGTCCGCCACTGATTGGCAATCGTAAACGTGGAAGGCACGGAAACATGTACGCCGCCTGCCCATGAATCAGCCAGCTGGGAGCCGGGCAGGAGCTGACCATTGAGGAAAACAGCCACAACCTGATCGTCAGCATGCATGGTGGTATGCACTTGGAAGGTAGCCGGATTCACACTGGCGGCCAGATCCACATCCAGCTTGTAGTAGGTGTATTTGGCGGCGCTCATTTCAGTATTGCGGGCCAGCCAGGCTGCCGTGGGTACGTCAGCCCAAGTCCAGGTATTCGGAGGACCTAGCCGGGCCGTCACGGGTGTATCCCAGGCCGCGATAACGCCTAGCGTGGTAACGTCGTCCACGGGTTTGTTGGCCACCTTCCAGCGCAGGTCGGGCGTGCCCAGGGTGGTGATGCGGGCCAGCGAAGCATCCACACCCGTGTTGAAGATGCGGATGTCGTCTCCGCAGGCATAGGGCGCCGCAAAGACTGTCTGCGGCACGGTTAGCAAAGCGGCCAATGCGGCAGAAATGCAAAGGGACAAGCGGGAACGGAGCATAAAAAAGTTCCTATTTTTTCTGTCAAGCGAACGGCAGCCTAACTAGCTGAATGGGGCCAGCCAACTGCAAAAAGGCCAGATGCTAATAGAGGAATGGTGCCTTTGCACAGGCACTCTTTGCTTTCGCCATGGCACCTCCTGGCTGAGCCGCTTTCGCATCATGGCTTGCGCGCCATGGCCTGCGCCACGGCCAGCATGGCGTCGGTCAGGGCCTGCACGGGGTCGGGGGCGTTGTCGCGCAGCACGATGAGAGGCACGCCTGCGGCGGCGATGGCCTGGGCGGCGGCTTCGTCGGGCGCGGTGTGGCTGAGGATGGCGCGGGGGCGATGGGCCTGAATGGCTTTTTGCAGCGCGGCGGGCAGGTCTTCGTCTTTTTCAGGCGCTTGCCAGGGCACAGGCTCCAGTTGCAGCGCGGTGGCCAGCGCTTGCACGCGGGGGGTGAGCAGCAGCACGGGCAGCTCATCAGCCTGGGCCAGCTGGCGGCTGGCTTCGGATTGGGCCTGTTGCAGGCGCTGGCTGATGGCGGCGAAGTTGGCTTGCAGGCGCTCGCGCTGCGGCGGCGCCAGGCGCGAGAGGGAGTCGGCCATGATCATGGCCATGCGCGCGAGGTTGGCGCTGTCTTGCCAGGGCTGGTTGATGAGCACGGTGGCGCTGCCTTTGGCCTCGCGCAGGGTGGATTCGGTCAGGGCGATGCCGGGCAGCTCGCCCTCGATGGGGTTGGCCGCGTCGATTTCGACGATGTGGATGTTGGCGCGGCGCGCGAGCGGGTAGAGCTGGTCGTCCGGCCAGACGGAGCGCAGCGTGAGCACGGCCTGCGCCTGGCGCGCGGCGGCCAGCAGCTCGTCCAGCCCCTTGCCGCCTGCCAGGTAGGCGGGCTGGCGGCTGGCAGGCAGCCGCGCGGGGGCGGCCTGCACCAGCTCAATGGGCGTGCCCTTGACGATTTGCCGCGCCAGCCCCAGCACCACGGGGTGGGCGGCGATCACGCGCAAGGGCGCAGCCTGTCCCGCTGGCTGGCCGGAGGGCGTTTCGGCGGACGGCGTGGCCGCCGGCCCGGCGGCATGGGCCGGGGCGGGCGCCAGCAGCGCGGCGGCCAGGGCGAAAGCGGAAAGAAGGGCGGGACGGTTCATGGCTGCAAGAAAAGGGAGAACAAAAACGGAAGGGGGCTGGATTTCAGGCATCAAACCGGCCTCAAGTCCTAGTGGAACAAGCGCGGGCAGCTATCCTTTTTGAAGCATGTTGGCCAGCCTGCGCTCAATGCACTGCCTGCGAGCGCCGCGCGCTGATGGCCACGGCCGCGAGAAACAGCGCGCCGGCGCACAAGATGATGGCCGCGCCCGAAGGCACGGGAATGTCCAGCGCCACGGGCACGGCAATGCCGGTGAGCGTGCAGACGGTGGCGAAGATGACGGTGAGCCAGAAAAAGCTGCGCATGGAGCCAGCCAGCAGCCGCGCCGTGGCGGCGGGTATGACCAGCAGCGCCCCCACGAGCAGCGCGCCGATGACCTTGACGGCGGCCACGGTGATGAGCGTGACGAGCATGACGAACACGTAGTCCAGCCACTGCACGGGCAGCTTGCGCGCCTGCGCCAGCGGGGCGTGAAAGCTGGCGAGCATGGCGCGGTTGTAGGTACGGTGCAGCGCCGCCAGAGTGAAGGCGGTGACGATGGCGAGCACGGCCAGATCGCGGCCATTGACGGTGAGCACGGAGCCAAAGAGCACGTTTTCCAGAATGTGGATGTTGATGCGCGCGGCCAGCACCATCAGCAAGCTGGAGCCGAGCGCGAGCGAGACGGCCAGAAACACGCCGATGAGCGTGTCGGGCGACAGGCCCGTGCGCCCGCGCAGGTAATTGAGCAGCAGCCCGAACAGGATGCAAAAGCCAAACAGGCTGCCGTAGGGGCTGGTCATGGGTTCGCCCATCAGGATGCCGATGGCCGTGCCGGTGAGCGCGGCGTGGCCCACGGCTTCCGAAAAGAAGGCAAAACGCTTGACGACGACCAGCGTGCCCAGCCCGCCCAGCAGCGGCCCCAGCAGCAGGCCGGCCACGAGGGCGTTGATGACAAAGCCGTATTGCAGCATGGCGGGCAGCCAGCCGGCGGCCACGCCGGATTGCATGAACTGGTGCAGGCTGTCCAGCAGCGAAGGGGCGGCGGCGCTCATGCGGCGTGCTCCTGTTGAGGTTCCGGGCGGGCGTTTTCGGGTGCAGCGTTTTCGGGGCTGGCCGTGTGGGCGAAGAGCTGCAAGAGCATGTCTGCGTCGCCCAGCGCGGCGGGTTCGCGCGTCCAGAGCAGGCGGCCCCGGCTGAGAGCGGTGACGCGGTCGGCCAGGCGGCGCACGGCGGCCAGGTCGTGCTCTACCCACAGCACGGTGGCGCGGCTTTGCCGCCATTGGGCCAGCAGCGATTCAAAGACTTGCATGCCCGCGCGGTCGAGCGCGGCCATGGGTTCGTCCAGCAGCACGAATTGCGCGGGCGGCAGCAGGCTTTGGGCCAGCAGCACGCGCTGGCGCTCGCCGCCGGAGAGGTCGCCCATGCGGCGGCTGGCCTTGTGCGCCATGCCCACGCGCTCCAGCCCTTGCAGGATGCGCTCGCGCACGGCGCGGCGCAGGCCCAGATACAGCGGGCGCTGCTGCTGGAGCATGCAGCCCATGAAGTCTTGCACCGTCATGGGCAGCGTGCGGTCGGCCTCGATGGCCTGGGGCACGTAGGCCAGCACACCCGGCGCGGGCAGCGGCCAGTGCAGGGTGATTTGGCCGGTGTGCGGCATCATGCCCAGCACGGTTTTCATCAGGCTGCTTTTGCCGCAGCCATTGGGGCCGACGAGGGCGTGGATTTCACCCGCGTTCACCTGCCAGTTCATGTCTTGCAGGATGCGCGTGGCGCCCAGTTGCAGGTTCACGCCCTGCAAGCGCAGGGCCGGGCCGGGGATGAAGCCGGGGCCGGGGCTGGCGGGGGCGGCGCTCATGCGCGCGCTTTCCGCGACTCTTCAATGGCGCGCACCACGGCATCCAGATTGAAGGCCATGTCTTTCTCGAACTTGTCGGCCGTGTAGGGGCCGTGCGAGATGTGCGTGAGCGGATAGACGCGCACGCCCGTCTCGCGCACCAGCGTTTGCACAAAGCCCGTGGGGTTGTCTTGCTCGGCAAAGAGCACGCGGATGTTTTGCGAGCGCAGGCGGTCCACCATGCTTTTGAGCTGCGCGGCGCTGGGTTCCATGCCGTGCGCAGGCTCTACCACGGCGCTGACTTCCAGCCCGAATTCGCGCAGCAGGTAGTCATAAGCGCCGTGAATGGTGGCCACGCGGAAATTGGCATCCGGCCCTTCTTTCACCTTGGCCAGCGCCTGGGCGCGCAGCTTGCGCAGGCGCTTGTTGTAGGCGCGGGCGTTGTCTTCAAAAAACGGCGCGTTTTCGGGCGAAATCTTGCCCAGCCCGCGCGCGATGGTGCCCACTTGCAGCATGGAGGCGCTGATGGAGATGAAGGTGTGCGGGTTCACCGCCCGCCCTTGCGGCGTGCCCAGCGCCATGGTGGACAGCAGCGGCACATCGGCATTGGCGTTGATGACGGGCAGATGGGGCTTTTCGCTGGCGGCAATCATGCGGCGGGCAAAGTCGTCGTGCCCCACGTCGTTGAGCACGGCCACATCCATCTGGCCGATGCGCTTGATGTCTTCAGAGCGCGGCTCGTAGGCATGGGGGTTGAAGCCTGCGTCAATGAAAGGCAGCACTTCGGCGCGGCCGCCCACGATGTTGGCCACAAAGCTGTAGTAGGGGTGCAGCGTGATGCCGACCTTGAGCTTTGGGGCCGCATCCGCTGCGCGGGCGCGGCCCGGGGGCAGGGCCGCGCTGGCGGCCAGCGCGCCCAGCGCCATCAGGGCCGCCCGGCGGCTGAAAAAGGCGGTGCGTTCGGAAGGTTCGGAAAGAGGGGAAGTCATGTTCGGCGCCTGTATTTCGGTGTTTCAGTGCTTCAGTGCTTGTCTTTGGGCTTGACGTCATCCAGGTGCGCGGCCACTTGCCGCCAGCCGTGGGCCGCCAAATCGTCATCGTGCAGGCCGGGCAAGGCCTCTGCCGCGCGGGCCGGGCCGGAAGCCGTGCGCAGCCAGACATCAAAGCGGGCCTCGGCGTCTTGCGCGGCGGGCAGGCGCCAGAGCATGAGGCGGGCGGCCTGGCCGCCTTGTTCGCCTGGCCCGCTGCTCTGCGCTTCATTCGGCTCGCCCAGGTAGGCGTAGCGCCCTTCGGCCTGCACCACGCGCCACTGGCGGGCGCCCCGGCGCTGCGCCGCCAGGTCTTGCTCGAAAGGCGGCCAGCCATCGCTGGCCCAGACATCGGGCGCAGGCGGCGGCAGCGGGCGGCCTTCGGCGCGCCACTCGTCATGCACGGCCTGCAAATCGGTGTAGATGCCTTGCTCGGCTGCCGTCAGGCCCGTGGCCAGGTCAATCTGGTGCGCCTGCAAGGCCATTTCGGTCTGCATGTGCCGCTGCCAAACCGCTACCGTGCCCGACAGCGCCAGCACCAGCGCCACCGTCACGAGCACCCAGCGCGTTTCGCGCCCCGCCCCGGCTGGCGGCACCTGCTGCACGCAGCCCGCAGGCAGCGCAGCCGCCCCGGCGGCAGGCGGCGAGGGCGGCAGGGGCGCTTGCGTGGCGGCTTCGCTCATCGGATGTCGGCGTGATCCACCTCGGCGGAGTGGCCCTCGCCGCCGTCAAACTGCACAAAAAAGTCCTGCTTCGGGCGCTCGAAGCGGATTTGCGACTTGTCATCCAGCGCGCCCTTGAGCAGCACCTTGTCTTCGTACGACATCACGCGGATTTCCACGCCCTTGGCGTCGCTGCCATCTGAAAAACCGCCTGTGCACAGCACATGCTGCGCGCCATCGGCCTGGCACTTGAACTTGACTGAATGCGCCTGCGCGGCAGCGCCCGCCAGCAGCAAAGCGGCGGCCAGACAAGCGGAAAACGGAAAACGGGACATGGCGAAACTCCGGAAAAATCAAGCGTGGAATAATAACAAACGCGAGTTTTTCGCAACAAAGCCCAACAATCAACCCTTTTCACTTTGCACCATCAGGAGAAGTCTCATGAAACAACGCCATCTGAACGCCCTGTTGCTGGCCCTGGCTGGCAGCCTGCTTGCCCCGGCGGCCGCGCAGGCGCATGAAATCTGGCTGGCCCGCATCCACGGCCAGCCCACCGTGATGTACGGGCACGAAGAATCAGACACCGACCCCTACGACCCCATCACCATCAGCGAAGCGCGCGCCTACAAAAACGGCAAGCCGGAAGAAGTCACCATCGTGCGCCACTACACCCAGCGCTTTGCCACGCTCAAGGCCGAAGCGCCCGGCCTGCTGACCTTCACCAAGGAAGGCGGCATCTGGAGCAAAACCAAAGACGGCAAATGGCACAACCTGGCCAAAGACCAGCTGCCCAACCCGGCTGACGCCGAACGCTCCATGCACGCCCGGGGCTTTTCCGCCGCCTACCTGAACAAGCGCGAGCCAGTCACCAAACTGGGCTACGAGCTGGAAATCGTGCCCGAGACCAACCCCGCCAAACTGCTGCCCGGCGAAAAACTGCCCGTGCAGGTGATCTACCGGGGCCAGCCCTTGGCCGATGCCAAAGTCACCAGCAACGCCTTCGACCACGAAGCCCAGAAAGCCACCACCGACGCCCAGGGCCGCGCCACGCTCACCGTGGCCCGCAGCGGCCTGAATGTCATCAGCGTCAATCACGCCGTGGCCTACCCCGATCCGAAAAAGGCCGACAAGGACATCACCTTGTTCACCCTCACGTTTGAAGCCGCAGGCGGCGGCCATGATCACTGAGCGCCCGGCTTGGCCATAAGAGGCCCGGCCCGGATGAAACGCAAGACACGGGCCAGCAAATGCAAGAAGCGAAATGGCAAGGCTGGATACGCCATGCTATTTCGCTCCTTTATGCATAGCAATACGTCCTAGTGAATCGTGCGCTGAAGGGTATTTAACGCCCCCTGAATTCGCTCCTGTTTTTATTGCGACTCGAACAGCAGCGGCCCGCTTTCGTGCGGCATAGCGGAAGCGGGCCGCCGCTTTCTGGATGAAGGGCTGGCAAGTCATTCAGAAGCCAGCGCCTTCAACAAGGCTCGCAGGCGCGCCAGCACAGGTTTCTGAATGCTCATCGAGAGCCTTGGGCGGGTTCGCCGCTGCGTTTGTCACCGCCTCGTTGATCTGGAATCATCAAAGAAATAACCTGTTCCTTCGGGATGGTGATTCTCCATGCCAGATTATCCCTTCCTTCCACCTCGAAAACATAGGGCGAGGCGATTCTGGATATTAGATGGACGGAGCGAACGATATTATTATGGCAACGTTTGTAATAAAGTGGATTTTGCCCGACAGGTATTGGGAGGGCATTGAAGATTTCACAACCTTCATCTTTCAGAAGAACGCTGACATTTTGCATTTCGCCTAAACTTAGCGATCTGATGATTGCAGATGGGAGTCGCTTTACACTTCCCGTCAACGCGAGAGATAATATGATATACAAAATAAAAATAAATAACTGGAGTTGCAAATCATCCGCGTCTAAGCAGATAATTAGAATGTATGTAAACATGCAGGTAAATGCAACCCAGACAGCAAATGGAATTAAAGTATCCATCCCAATGTTTTGCGCAAATCCTCCATATCTAAAAAATAATATGGATAACATAAATGGAAAAAGGGACCATATAAATGCATCAACAAAGATAAAAATCGTCTTTCGAAATAAAAAAAGGGATTTGACTTTCTTTCGGTCAGATTTATTTTTCCTCAGGAGATTTTTTACTTCACGAGTGAATATTTTTCTTGCTCTTTCGCAAGAAATTAAAAAACATATAATGCAAAATCCAATCCATATGTAAAAATAGTCAATTGACCAATAAGCAATTGCCATAGGGGTTTCGAATGATAATAATGTATTCCAGATGAAGAGGCGGTTATTCTTATATCTATTCCTCGCGAATTCGGATGTCTGTATCAAAACCGCAGGCACCATTGGCAAAAAAATAGGGAAAATAATCACCAAACCGATTAATGTAGCCGCGATGAAAATGCCCGATGCTTCAGAGAAATTCATGTCAGGCATGAAGCTCATCTGAAAGAAGAATCCAATCAGGATGGCTCCGCCGAACGCGAGACCCAATGGCCACAAAAACTGAAATGGATTCTCTTTTATCTTCTGGAGCAACCAGCTTTCCGTTTTTCCTGAATCTCTCATTTCAACTCTCCTTTCAAAAATCAACCATCACGCAAGCATTATTCACGCCTGCCCATTTTCAATTTCTTCAATTTGCGTGGAAAGCTCAAGCCATTGCTCTTCCAGCGCGGCCATTTCATTTTCAAGGGCTTTGAGTTCGCGGCCTGCGTCGGCAATGGCGGCGGGCGGCTGCGGGGTGGCCAGTTGGGTTTCGAGTTCGGTGCGGCGTGTGGCAATGGCGGCCATGCGCGCGTCGGCGGCGGCCAGCTGGCGTTTGAGCGGTTTGGTTTTTTCGGCCAGCTGGGCGCGCAGGCGGGCTTGCTGGCGGCGCTGTTCGGCGGGGTTGGCGCTGTTGGCAGTTAGCGGGCCGGTTTTGGGGGCGGCGGCGGATGCTTCCTGGGCGGCAGCTTCGCGCTGGCGTTTGGCTTCGTCCAGCAGGTAGCGCTGGTAGTCGCGCAAGTCGCCTTCAAACGGCTGCACATGGCCGCGCGCGACCAGCCAGAACTCGTCGCACACGCTGCGCAAGAGCGCGCGGTCGTGGCTGACGAGCATGAGCGTGCCTTCAAAGCTGTTCAGGGCCACGGCCAGGGCTTCGCGCGTGGCCAGGTCCAGGTGGTTGGTGGGTTCGTCCAGCAGCAGCAGGTTGGGGCGCTGCCACACCAGCATGGCCAGCACCAGCCGCGCTTTTTCGCCGCCGGAGAACTGGCCGACGGGCTGCGCGGCCATGTCGCCCGCGAAGTTGAAGCCGCCCAGAAAGTTGCGCAGCGGCTGTTCGCGCGCTTCTTCGGCGTTTTCGCGGCCGGTTTCGCGCGCCAGGCGCACCATGTGTTCCAGCGGCGTGCTTTGCGGGTGCAGCACGTCCAGCTCTTGCTGGGCGAAGTAGCCGATGGCCAGGCCCTTGCCTTCGGTGACGCGCCCTGCCAGCAGGGGCAGCTGGTGCGCGATGGTTTTGACGAAGGTGGATTTGCCTTGCCCGTTGGCGCCCAGGATGCCGATGCGCTGGCCTGCCAGCACGGTGCGGCTGACGCCTTGCAAGATGAGTTTGTCGCCCGCATCGCTGCGGTAGCCGAAGGCGGCTTCCTTGATGGCGAGCATGGGGTTGGGCAGCGCGGGCGGTTCGCGAAAGCTGAATTGCAATTCGCTTTCGGCCAGCACGGGGGCGATTTTTTCCATGCGCTCCAGCGCCTTGACGCGGCTTTGCGCCTGCCGCGCCTTGGTGGCTTTGGCCTTGAAGCGGTCGATGAACTTTTGCAGGTGCGCGCGCTTTTCCTGCTGTTTGGCCCAGGCGGCTTGTTGCAGGGCCAGTTGCTGGGCGCGCAGTTCTTCAAAGGTGCTGTAGCTGCCGCCGTAGCGGGTGAGCTGGCCGTGTTCGATGTGCAGCGTGGCTTGCGTGACGGCGTCCAGAAAGTCGCGGTCGTGGCTGATGACGATGAGCGTGCCGGCGTAGCGCGCCAGCCATCCTTCCAGCCACACCAGCGCGTCCAGGTCCAGGTGGTTGGTGGGCTCGTCCAGCAGCAGCAAGTCAGACGGGGCCATGAGCGCGCGCGCCAGTTGCAGCCGCATGCGCCAGCCGCCCGAAAAGCTGTTGACGGGCTGCTGCAATTGGCCGGGTTTGAAGCCCAGCCCGAGGATGAGCGCCTGCGCGCGCGCCGTGGCGTCGTGCGCGCCGGCGTCTTGCAAATCGGCATGCAGCTGGGCGATGGCCATGCCTTCGCCCGCCGCTTCGGCTTGCGCCAGCTGGGCGCGCAGGCGTGTCAGGCGTTCATCGCCCGCCAGCACAAAGGCAGTGGCCGCTTCGCCGGTTTCGGGCATGTGCTGCGCCACTTGCGCGATGCGCCAGTGGGCGGGCATGGAAAAGTCGCCCCCGTCTTCATGCAGCGCGCCGCCCAGCAGCGCAAACAGGGTGGATTTGCCCGCGCCGTTGCGGCCCACCAGGGCCACTTTTTCGCCGGGGTGAATGGTGGCGCTGGCTCCGTCGAGCAGCACTTTGGCGCCACGGCGCAAAGTCAGGTTTTGAAGAGAAATCACGTGTGAAAAAAAACAAGCCGAAAGCAGAACGCGCAGAGCCTGCCTGCGCGCGAAAAAAAGAAGGCGCTGATGGTAGTCAGCGCCTTCTGCCCCGCTTGACAACAGTCGCCGCACGGCTCCACGCCTGAACTCCTTGAATTTGACAGGGCGGTTCCCGATCGGATAACGCCTACGGCGCATGCGTCCGGCGCCTGCAGGGGATGGCGCGTTTCTCAACGCACACATCAGGCCAGCTTGGCAGAACACAGGAGGCGCTGCAAGCTGGCGCGCTTCGTGCCGTGATTTCTTTTTAAGGCCAAGCAAGGAGCGGAAAGCTGAGGCTGTGCTTCAGGAAAGCGGCTTTGCGGTATCCGCCCACATCCCGTAGCTGCTATGAACGCAAACAGAAAGGCGACAGGGCGGGCGCAAAGCCTTTTTGCTTTCTGCGCTGCCCTCGCGTGGAACACCCGTGCACAGTCTGACTGCGGGCGTGCAAAGGGCGCGTGGGCTGTTGCGCAACCGAAGTTTTCTCAGCCCTGTTGGCCTCGCAGCCAGATCGCGGGCTGGCTTTCAGAACGTCAGGTCTTTTTCCACTTCCTGCGCCTTGAGGCGGGCCAGCGCCAGGTTGGCGTGCTGGCGGTCGAATACGCCGTAGAGGAAGACGCCTTCCTTGGCAGAGAGGGGGCGCAGGATGTGATATTGCTTGCCCAGGGTGATGAGGATGTCCTCGATCTTGTCGTTCAGTCCCAGGGCGCGCATGGCCTTGAGTTTGGCGCGCACGACTTCGGTGTTGGCGGCGGCGGCGACCTCAATGTTGATACCGCCGCCGGCGGAACCCAGCAGCATGCCGCTGCCGGAGTCCACGACGGCGATGCAGAGAATGCCGTCCAGCTTCATCAGCTCGTCCAGGCTTTGTTTGATGGTGGCCATGTTGATCTCCTTCTGTTTTTCAGGGGGTGCGTGATGGAAGAAACGGCCCAGGGCGTCACGCAGCGCTCGCCACAGGGTCTGCTTTGGAAAGTGAGGGTCAGGCATCCGCCAGGTCTTTGGCGAACTGGCTGGCGCGGTAAGCAACCTGGCCCAGGATGGCCTGGCCGCTGGCAATGGCGATGATGACCAGGCGTGCGTCCTTGCGCGGCGCGCTGTAGACCACGGCGAAGCCATCGTGCGTGTCGATGGTCACGCACTTGTCTGCGCCCAGGCTGGCTTCTTGCGAAACCACGGCGCTGATGGCGGAAATGGAGCTCTGGCCAAGGCGGCGATGCGGGCGGCGTCGCCTGTTTTCATGGCGGAGGCAATGTCGAAACCGTCTTCGGTGGCGACGACCACGGCGTTCATGCCGCTGATGTCTTCCAGAAAGGCGGCGGCCTGCTTGGCCGCCAGCACGCGGACGGTGAGCGGAAGTTGAATGCGGTTGGTCATTTTCTTCAGTGTTCTTCCATCAAGTCGGCTTCGAGCTGGGACAGCAGGGTGTCGATGAGCAGCGTCACGTCCTGGCGGCGGCGCACGTCCACGGGCAGCACGGGCAGCACGAGATGGCGGCGGGCAAGTTCTTCGGCGTAATCATCTAGGCTGGGGGCGGGGTGGGTGTCCAGCCGCCCGACGCCGATGACGCAAGGCATGGCAGACAGCTCATTGGCAAAGCCTTCCAGGTACACGCGCAAGTCGGCCAGCGGGTCAGGGCGGGAGTTGTCAGCCAGCAAGATCATGCCAATGGCGTTTTGCGAGAGGATTTTCCAGAGAAAGTCAAAGCGTGACTGGCCGGGCGTGCCGAACAGGCGCAGGCGGTCGCCGTTTTCCAGCGTCAGCTGCCCGAAATCCAGCCCGACGGTGGTGCGCTCCTTGGCGTGAGAGGCGTCGTTGTTGTGCACGTCGGTGATGACGGGCGGGGTTTCGCTGACTGCGCCAATGGCTGTGGTTTTGCCCGCACCCATCGTGCCAGTGAAGAGAATTTTGTATTCATTCATGGAAACACTTCTTTGCCTTCAATCAAAAATTAAGACGTTTCCTAATATTTTGTATCAAACCTATATTGAAGAAGCGTTTGGGCGCTTGCGTTTGGGGTTGCGCCTGCGGCGCGTTGGAGGCGGGCTGGACCAGACTGGGGGCCGCCGCGCTGTCCTCGGCCCTGAGGAGCCGGGCGGATTGCAGCGCCTGGATGAATTCGAGGCAGGCCGCTTCAGGCTGGCGGCTGATGGCGGCCAGCTCCCGCGCGCTGAGATAGCGGCGCGACAGCAGGGTCGCCAAGCGAATGTTCTCGGCGTCGTCGTGCAGCATGGCGGCGGGCGGCCAGCGCAGCAGGCGAAAGCGTACGCCGCTGGCGGAGCCGGGCGGCGCAGCGGTCCGCCGCAAATCGCGCTCTACGCTCTGTAGCCATTGCTGGAAGCGGTCGGGGCGAATGGGGCGCTCCAGCAGTTCGTGCGAGGTGTTTTCGCTCTTGCGCGTCAGGCGCAGCACGACGGTGGCCATGCCATCCAGTTCATGGCTCTGGCCTTCGGGCGTGGAGCCATCAGCCAGCAGGGCATCGTAGGGCGGGGCGCTGGCGTAAATCCAGCGGCACGCGCCGCTGGAGGCGTAAAGGCGCAGCAGGGTCTGTACCAGTGCCGTCTCGGCTGCGGGCAGCTTGTAGACGCCCAGCCGCAGGGTGGGCGTGTCGGCAGGAATGGAATCGGTCATGGTGATGATGCGGGGGCATCAAGGCGGTTGATGCGTTTTTTGTCTTTCCGGAACCTGTTCATATTCCGTCCGTGGCGCGAAGAAGCGGGCGCGGGCGGTTTATGGCGCAAGGCCCATTTCCGCCAGGCGGAAAAGCGCAAAAGCAGGCTTGTTTGGGGCTTGGGCGTGCCACTTCATTGCAGTTCGCTTTTTCGTCTCTTGCGGCCAGGCGGCGAACAGGCTCGGCGGCTTTGCACGGGCACGAAATTCAAACCATGAAAAAGCGTATTTGCATGATGCCTCAAAGAGTGGCCCTTGGGTAGGGAAGTGGCGCGCTTGCTGCCCGATTCCGTGAAAAACGGCGCAGTCTGGAGCCTGCCCGTGGCCGGGAAACGCAGCCAGAAAACGCGATCAGCAAGCGCGCTGACCGCTTGCGAAGCCGCCTTTTGTGCCTTTTGTTCATGGGCATCCGCGAAAAATGGCGCGCGGGTTTGCTGCGCGCTGGCTGGCTTTCGTTTCTTGCGAGCCGTTCACACTCCGGCCAGCACGAGGAGCAGGGCGCAGGCAACGAATGGACAGGGTGCAAGCACTGCGTTTTTGCTCTGCTATCCATAGCATGGTGTCCTAGTGGAATCTGCGCAGAATGGCATTTCGATACCCTTTAATTCGCTCTTGTTTCTGGTGTGATTCAGCAGGCCGGACTGCGGGCAGCGCTTCATTGCTGGCTGTGCCGCATGGTGCTGATCCGACTGCGGCGAGAGGCTGGGGCATGGCAGGAATGCCCTTTAAGAGCTTGTCCTGCAAGTGTTTGCGCTGGCCGCCGTGCTGAAGAGCGGCCGCGCCACACGGCTGGGCGTGCGGCCTCTCCGAAGGGGGGCTTCATGCTGTTTTTCTGTTAAATGCACGCCGCCAGAAGGGCTGTCCTGCACCAACTGGCCGAACAAGCGGGCGTGAGCTGCGCCCCTGTCACCGGTCTGCTGGTTGCCTTGGAGCGCAGGCCCTTATCGAACGCCAAGCCGATAGCAGCGGCCACCGCGTCCAGCGCATTGATTCCGCTCCATAGGAGGTGCATGTTGGCCAGGCGGTTTTTGACGAGCACAGCCGCTGGATCGCCTCTTGTGCCGCTCCACGCATGCCAGACAAGCGCCAACACTTGGTCAGCCCGCTGGATAAGCTAGCTGCCTGAACACTTTCTGACCCAGCCATGACTGCTCCCGCTCCCCGCAAAGGCGCACGCCGCGCCGCCGATCTGCCGCCGGAAACGCTCGCAGCCCTCAATGAAGGCCACATCGCCAGTGCCACGCTGCCTGAAATTCTGGCCATCGACCAGGCCCGCCTGTTGCGCGCCGCCTTTCCCGGCTTGCCCGCCGCCATTGATGAACAGGCGCGCGCCGCCTGCCAGCTGGGCATTGCCGCGCGCATGGCGCGCATGGGCGCGTTGCTGCTGCAAGCGCTAGGCCCCGGCGCCGTCTCTGCCTGCCAGGCGCACGCCAGCGACACCGTGCGCGGCTGGGCCTGCTTTGCCATCGGTGCGCAAGAGCTGCCGCTGCGCGAGCGCCTGCAAGCCACACGCTCCCTGGCCGATGACCTGCACTTTGGCGTGCGCGAATGGGCCTGGCTGGCGCAGCGCCCCCACCTCGCCCGCGAGCTGGACGCGGCCATTGCCCTGCTGGCCAAATGGACTGCCAGCCCTTCCGAGCGCCTGCGCCGCTTTGCCAGCGAAGCCCTGCGCCCGCGCGGCGTGTGGTGCGCGCACATTGCCGCACTCAAGGCCGACCCGGCCCGCGCTCTGCCTTTGCTTGCGCCCCTGCGCGCCGACCCCAGCGCCTACGTGCAGGATTCCGTCAGCAACTGGCTCAACGATGCAGCCAAAGACCAGCCCGCCTGGGTGCGCGCCCTTTGCGCCCAGTGGCTGGAGTCGAGCGACGCCGCTGCCACCCGCCGCATCTGCCAGCGCGCCACGCGCAGTCTGAAGTAGGAGCCTGTTCATAGCGCGATCCGCTGCGCTCATTTTCTGGGCCAGCCCTATGTCCTTGGGCCTTTTGAGAATCCTGCTCTTGTGCAGCAATCCCGCCATGGAAAAAAGAGCATGAGCGACAAGCAGTGGGCACTGATGGCCCCGCACTGCCTGGGCAAGCCTGGCGAAGCAGGGTGAAGAAGCACGGACAAGCGTGTGATTCAGTCTTGGTAATTCTCAACAGGGCCCTAGTGCAGCCCAGCTAGCGCCCCGGGGGACAGCGCTGGCGGGCGGCTACAGGACGAATGTCAGAAACAGGAGCAAATTTGATGGGCTGAAAATACCGTTCAGCGCAATTTCCACTAGGACCTCATGCTATTGATAAAGGAGCGAAATGGCGGAGTGGATTCATCATGGCCTGCGCCTGCGCCTGCGCGCGGGTTGCGCGGGCGGCGTCTATCACGCCGCGCGCAGCAGCACCAGCAGCGCGCCTGCGCCGCCGTCAGGCGGGCGGGCCTGCACGAAGGCGAGCACTTCATGCTTTTGAATGAGCCAGCCGGGCACCTTTGCGCGCAGCACGGAGGTTTTGCCGGGCGAGCCGTGGCCTTTGCCATGCACCACGCGCACGCAGCGCACGCCGCTGCGGCAGGCGGCGGCGATGAAGGCGGCCAGCGCCTGGCGGGCCTGGTCCACGCGCAGGCCGTGCAGGTCGATCTGGCGCTGCACGGCCCATTGGCCACGGCGCAGGCGGGCGGGCACGTCGGGGCCGATGCCGGCTCGCAAGTAGCTCAGGTGTTCGTCCACGTGCAGCAGGGTGCTGGCGTCGAATTCGTCGGACAGGGTTTCGCGCAGGGCGGCGCGCTCGTCTTGCTGGCGCTGGCGGGGCAGCGGGGCGGGGCGCGCGGCCTGGCCGGCTGTTTCATGCCGGGCGCTGGCTTTGAGCGGCTGCACGGCGCCGATGGCGCGCAAGAAAAGGGCGTGGTCGCTTTGCCGCTGGCGGGCCTGGGCCTGCTGGCGCGTTTGGGCTGCTTGCGCTTCTTTCGCTGCCTGTGCCTGGGCGGCGGCAAATTGCTGGCGCAGTTTTTTCAGCTCTTTCAGGCTGCGGGCTTTCATGCCGGGCTTTCAGGCCAGAAAAAAGCCGCGCTCGGCCAGGGAGCAGGCCGCGCCGCCGGGGCCGACGATCCAGTGGTCGATCACGCGCACGTCGATCAGGCCCAGGGCGGCCGTGAGTTCGCGGGTGATGGCTTCGTCTGCCGCCGAAGGCTGCACGTGGCCGCTGGGGTGGTTGTGGGCGAGGATGAGCGCGTCGGCGTTGTGGTGCAGGGCGCGGCGCACGACTTCGCGCGGATAGACGCTGCTGCGCGTGAGCGTGCCCTGGAACATTTCTTCAAAGGCGATGAGGTGCAGTTGCGCATCAAGAAACAGCACGGCGAAGATTTCTTGCGGGCGGCTGGCCAGGTGCAGCTGGAGGTAGTCGCGCACGGTGGCGGGGTTTTGCAACACGGGGCGCTGGCGCAACTGCCCGGCCAGGGCGCGGCGGGCCAGCTCCAGCACGGCCAGCAGTTCGGCGCGCTTGGCGCTGCCGCCCAGGCCCTTGATGCGCCGCAGGTCTTCGCCGCTGGCCTGAAGCAGGCCGTGCAGGCCGCCAAAGGCGCTGAGCACTTCCTGCGCCATTTGCAGCACGCCGCGCCCGGCGGTGCCGGTGCGCAGCAAGATGGCGAGCAGCTCGGCGTCGCCCAGGGCGGCGGGGCCGCGCGCCAGGAGCTTTTCGCGCGGGCGGGCGTCAGGGGGCAGGCTTTTGAGCGACATGGCGGCGAATAGCTCCCGGCTCCAGCATTAAAAAGCGGAGCAAATTCAAGGGGGTCAAAAATGGCTTTCGCGCAGTTTCGACCAGGACCTCATGCTATGAGTTCAGGAGCAAAAAGACAGGCTTATTCGCACTTGACGCCCACGTGCAGGGCCACCACGCCGCCGGTCATGTTGTGGTAGTCCACGTGGCCGAAGCCGCATTCCTTCATGAGCGATTTGAGTTCTTCTTGCGCGGGGTGCATGCGGATGGATTCGGCCAGGTAGCGGTAGCTGGCTTCGTCGCCCGTGACGAGCTTGCCCAGGCGGGGCAGCACGTTGAAGGAGTACAGGTCATAGAGCTTGCGCAGCGGCGGGGCCACTTGCGAGAACTCCAGCACGAGCAGCCGTCCGCCGGGTTTGAGCACGCGGGCCATTTCGCGCAGGGCGCGGTCTTTGTGCGTCATGTTGCGCAGCCCGAAAGCGACGCTGACGAGGTCGAACTGGCCGCTGGCAAAAGGCAGCGCTTCGGCGTCGCACGCCACGGTGGGCAGGGCCAGGCCGGTGTCGAGCAGGCGGTCGCGCCCCGTGCGGAGCATGGCTTCGTTGATGTCGGTGAGCACGACTTGCCCGCCATCACCCGCCTTTTTGGCGAAGGCGCGCGCCAGATCGCCCGTGCCGCCTGCAATATCGAGCACGCGCTGGCCGGGCTGCACATTGGCCACCATGACGGCGTAAGCCTTCCAGAGCCGGTGCAGGCCGCCGGACATGAGGTCGTTCATGAGGTCGTATTTGCTGGCGACGGAGTCAAAGACGCCGCGCACGCGGCGGGCCTTGTCGGCTTCATCAACGGATTCGTAACCGAAATGGGTGCTGGCCATGAGGGGCTTTCTGTTTGAGTGAAGAGGAATTTCAGTGGCTGCCGCAGCTGCGGCCCGCTGTTTCGGGCATGGCGTCGTCGCGGTGCGCGCCAGCGGCGGCCAGGCGCTGCTCGTATTCCTGCCACAGCGCCTGCTGGCGCGAGCCAAGAAAGTAGAGGTAGTCCCAGGTGTAGATGCCGCTGTCGTGCCCGTCTGAAAACGTGGGCTGGATGGCGTAGTGGCCCACGGGGGCCATGCCGGTGACGAGCACGTCGCGCTTGCCGGTTTGCAGCACTTCCTGCCCCGGCCCGTGGCCCTTGACTTGCGCCGAAGGCGAATACACGCGCAGCAGCTCAAAGGGGATGCGCAGCGTCTGGCCGCTGGCGTAGCGCAACTCCAGCACGCGGGAGGCGGTGTGGACGGTGATGTCTTGCGGAGGCGGTGCGGGAGCGTAGTCGCGCTGCATGGCGGATGTGAAAGAAAAGAAGGGGGAGAGGCGCGAAAGCCTGAAGCGAAGGGCAAAAGCAAAAGCCCGGATTGTGACTGCGCCGCGATGGCAGCAGCCCGCGCGAAGGAGAAGCGCGCCTCATATAATCCGCCGTTTTTCGGTTCGCCGCTGGCCGGGTGGTCATGTCGTGTGTCTCGCGGGCCGGAGAAGTCCCTTCGCGGAGCCTGGCCCAATGACCCTACGGGCCGCGCGCCGCAACACCTTTTCAAGGCAAATTTTCAATGGTCGTTATCCGTCTTTCCCGTGGTGGCTCCAAGGCCCGCCCCTTCTACAGCATCGTCGTGGCTGACAAGCGCGTGCGCCGCGATGGCCGCTTCATCGAGCGCATTGGCTTTTACAACCCCCGCGCCGTTGAAGGCGAAGAGGGCTTGCGTCTAGCGCAAGACCGCCTGACGTACTGGAAGAGCGTGGGCGCGCAGGCTTCTCCCACCGTCGAGCGCCTGGCCCGCCAGGCTGCCAAGGCCCAGCCCGCCGCCTGAGCACAGGCCTGCAAGCCGTGCCTGGCGCCACCTGGCCCCTGCAAGCAGCCGAGCTGCCTGATGACGCGGTGGAAGTGGGCCGCGTGCAGGACGCCTGGGGCATCAAAGGCTGGTTCAAGGTCCAGCCCTACAGCGCCTCGCCAGAGGCGCTTTTTTCATCCAAACGCTGGTTTTTGCTGCCGCCCGCGCGCGGCGCGCGCCATTTCGACGGCCCGCAGCGCCTGCCCGTGCGGCAAGTCAAGGCGCATGGCGATGCCGTGGTGGCCAGCGCGCAGGGCGTGGATGACCGCGATGCCGCCGATTTGCTCAAGGGCGCGCGCATTTTCATTGCCCGCTCATCCTTTCCCACGCCTGCCGAGGGCGAGTACTACTGGGTTGATCTGATCGGGCTGGCCGTTTTCAACCGCGAAGGCGTGCCGCTGGGCCAGGTGCGCGAGCTGCTGCCTGCCGGGCCGCAAACCACGCTGGCGCTGGCCTTTGAGGGCGCAGACGGCAAACCGCAAGAGCGCCTGATTCCTTTCGTCTCCGCCTATGTGGACGAGGTGGACCTGGCAGCAGGCCGCATCACCGTGGATTGGCAGCCGGACTATTGAGAGCCTGTTTGCAATCTGTCCGTGGAAGCGGCTTGGGGCGCTCGTGGGCGCTGCAAATTCTCGCTGGGTCGCAAGAGCTGTTTGCGCTTTGCCGCTTATTCCGATCCACACACTTGCGCCCTCACGGCCAAATCATGAACAGGTTTTGAGAAACATTTTGGGGAAACGGCGGCGCGACTTGCGTTTGCGGCTCGATCAACATAGGTAAACGTAGGTAAGATTCCCTCTTGTTTTTTATTTGCTTCAGGAGATTGACATGAAACACCGAATTCCATGCCAGACCGCCCTGGCGCTGGGCGCGCTAGCCGGTCTGTTCGTCGCAGCGCCAGCCAGCGCCATCACGCCCCCTGGCACGCCGCCCACTTTTTATTGCGACGCCAACCGGCCCGCCAATGCGGACACAGTGGAAAACCAGCTCAACACTCTGGCCAAAAACAGCAGCCCTACGGATCCCGACCGTGGCAACCAGCCGCGCTGGGAGCGGGTAACAACCTCTTTTGCCGGAGTGACACCTGGGCCTGACCCCTTGCCGTCTTCAATGAGCTGGGCCTTTTTCACCGGGCATGAAATGGATCGTTACCAAACCTTGGGGTTGCCTCAGTATCTGAACTATCCCGGCATTTACGTCGGCAGTTATCCGCCCGCTGCCCAACCGCAGTTGCCTGCCAACCACCTGTACTACCTCCGTTACCGCTTCAGACTGGATGCCAGCGTAAACCCCGCGACTTACAAGCTGCAATTGCCAGCCGGCGCCGTGCGGGCGGATGACCATGTGCGCGGTATCTATCTGAATGGCAAGCGCATACACGCCTCGCTGCCCAGCGGCGCAATCACTCTTGGCGGCGGCGCCACGGCTGATGAGCAATGGAAAGCCGGTGAAAACGAACTGGCTTTTGCTGTTTACGACACGGGGGGCGGCGCAATATGGCTGGGCGTGCAGTCTGCTACGCAGTCTCAATGCGACCGGATTTCCACACCAGCCGCTACCGCCACCCCTGTTCCCACGCTGGAGGGCTGGAGTCTGGGCCTGCTCGGCGGCCTGCTGGGCGGTGCGGCAGCCTGGCGGCGGCGCAAAAAGCGCGCGTGAAGTCTGCGTCTCTGTTTTTCTGCTTGTGCCCCGCGCCTTTGGCCGGGGCATTTTTTTGCCCGGAACCGGGCTTTGGGGCAGAGAGCGCGAGCTTTTGCGCCAGCGGCCGGGAGCGGGTTTTTAGCGTGGAGCTGCTGGTGTCGTGGTTGATGCTGATCGGTGAAATCCTCTACAGAGCCGTAGCGCAACGGATCAGCTCCGCGCAGTCTGGCGCATGAGAACGACTGACCAGCATGCGCGCGCAGACCTTTCTTGTCATCACGTGTCTGAGCGATTTCACTTATTTGGCGATTTTGCAGCTAAGCGCGGTGATGGCGATGCCGCCTTATGCCTGGGCTGCTTGGCATGGCCTGCACGCCTGGCTTGGCGCGGCGAGTGTGAGGGCGCCTCGTAACGATGATTGATGATTTGCAAATCTTGGTGAAATCAATGCATTTGGCATGAAAAGCGGCAAATCTGCCGTTAAAGTCGTTTTTTTGCACTCAAGGAGAAAAAGATGCAATTGCGATTCGCAAGCCCGCTGGTGCTGGCTTTGGCGCTGGCCGCCTGTGGCGGCGGCGATGGCGACGCCCCCGCGCCAGGCCCTACATCCACGCCTACACCAAGGCCAACACCAACGCCAAGGCCTACGCCGACGCCAACCCCCACGACAACGCCGACGCCTGGCACGCAGCAATTTCCGCCCTCCGAAACCTTGGCCAACGTATGCACGGCCGACGGCGAGCGCCGGTTCATCCGCTCGCACATGGACGAGATTTATCTGTGGTACAGCGAAATCCGTGACAGCGCTGCCAACGTCACCGGCACGGTGGAAGACTATTTCAACAGCCTGCGAATCGCAACGCTTGACCACAGCGGCAAGCCCAAGGACCGCTTCAGCTACATCCGCACGCTGCAAGATAACGAAAAGCGCTCTCCTTCCGGCCCTTCTTACGGCGTGTACTGGACGGAGAGCCAGCCCCGGCGCGTGGCCTACGTGCTCAAAGATTCGCCTGCCGAGCGCGCGGGCCTCAAGCGTGGGGCGCAGCTGGTGAACGTGCTGGCGGCCACTTACCTTTCCTGGTACAGGCCGCCCACAGGAGCGAGCGTGACTTTCACCGTGCGCGATACGCCAACGTCTGCCGAGCGCGAAATCACGCTGCGCGCCGCAAACGTTGTGGAAGATCCGCTGCCGCTATCCAAAGTGGTGCAGGCGGGCGGCCGCCAGGTGGGCTACGTGCAGTTCAACACCTATGAGATTGACAACGGGCAGGACCGCCTCATCGACACCCTCGCGGCCTTGCAGCGGCAAGGCATCAGCGACGTGGTGCTGGATCTGCGCTACAACGGCGGCGGGTGGATGTATCAGGCCTGGTCGCTGGCTTCCATGCTGGGCGGCAGCCGCGTGCAAGGCAAGGCATTCGTGCGCATGAAATACAACGACAAGCGCCAGGAAGCCACGCGTCAGGGCGTGGTGCCCTTCACCACCCAAGTGGGTGCCAATTCGGATGGCGGCACTCACGCTGTTGGCAGCGCCCTGCCGCAGCTGAGCCTGCCGCGCGTGTACGTGCTGGCCACGGGCTGGACGTGTTCGGCCAGCGAAGCCACCATCAACGGCCTGCGCGGCGCTGGCGTGGAAGTGGTGCTCATCGGCTCCACCACCTGTGGCAAGCCCTATGGCTTCATTGAACGCAAGAACTGCGGCAAGGCCATCGCCGCCATCGAAGTCGAAATGGCCAACGAAGTGGGCTATGGCGGCTACACCGACGGCTTTGCGCCCACCTGCGCCGTGGCGGATGACCTGAGCCATGAGCGGGGCGACGCGGCAGAGGGCCTGCTGGCCGCCGCGCTGCACCACATTCAGACCGGAAGCTGCCCGGCCAAATCTGCCGAAGCCGCACAAGAGCCGCTGCCGCAAGCTGCGGCAGGCGGCATCGACATGGACTTCCAGCGGCCCGAGCTGCCTGGCGTGCGCCTGCTGCCAGCCGATTTGCGGCGCTGAAGCAGCAAACGGCGGCCCGCCGCAGATTCCGGGCCGCCTGAAAAGTGACACGCGGGCGCAGCATGCGCCCGCTTTTTTTTACCTGCCGCTGACGCACTTGCCGCGATGACTGTGGATTCCGCACTAAACGAAGGGAGCGATGCACGAGGCCGGACTGCACAGGGCAAAGAGGGCAGGGCGTTTTCTTGCTTCTGTATCAATAGCAAGATGTCCTGGTAAAACCAGCGGAAACGGCATTTTGATCCCCCTCAAATTTGCTTCTGTTTCTGATGCAGAAGGAGCCAGTCTGAAGGCCACTGTCTGCGTGGCGGAGCGTGGCGAGTGGTTAGAACCTGTTCATGATCTGGCCGTGAGGAGCACAAGATCGGGAACCGGGATGAACTGTCAGGCGCAAACCGCAGGCGGGTCTTGCAGCCCGGCGAGGCGTTTGCAACGCCGCAGCCCACCCGAGTCCGCGCTGTTTGCGCCCACGGACAGATTGCGAACAGGCTCTTGAAGAGCGTTTCAAAAGGGGCGGCGCGGATATGAGTCAAAGGGCGCAAGCGCCTCATGGCCTCAGACAATGCGGGGGCGTTGTTCGCAGCGCATGTTTTCATTGCCCGCTTCACGCCATGATGCTTTTGCCGCGCCCTTTCCTCTTGCCTTTTTCTCTCCCTCGCTTTCTTGCCGCTGCCTTTCTGCTGCTGGCTGCCACTTGCGCCCGAGCCGATGTCTGGCAAGGCACGGTCACGTGGGTGACGGATGGCGACACGCTCTGGGTGCGCCCCGATGCGGGCGGACGCGCTCGAAAGCTGCGCCTGCAAGGCGTAGATGCGCCCGAAAGCTGCCAAAGCGGTGGCGCGCAAGCACGGCAGGCGCTCATCGCCCTGGCGCTGAACCAGCGCGTGAGCGTGCAAACCCATGCGCGCGATGGCTGGGGCCGCTCGCTTGCCACCGTGCGCCTGCGCGACAAAGGCGGTGAAGACGTGGCCGCCCGCATGGCGCGCCAAGGCTGGGCCTGGTCTTATGGACGAGGCCGAGGCCCCTATGCCGAGCAAGAAGCCGCCGCCCGCCAAGCGCGCCAGGGTGTTTTCGCTCACGCCGCTGAACCCGAGCGCCCTGCCGATTTCAGACGCCTCCATGGACCTTGCACGCGGGCCGAACGTCAATAAAACCAAAACCGGGCGTTTAGCAATTTCGCTCCTTAATCCATAGCGCTGCGTCCTAGTGGAAACTGCGCAGAGAGGCATTCCAACCCCTTTGGATTTGCTCCTCTTTTAATGCGTTCTGGCTGGCGGGGCCAACCCGAAGGCGCGGTTTTATCCGTTCAGGTGCGCCTGCGGCTGCTCATGGGCTGGCTGGGGCTGGCTCCCTTCCCTCAATCAAATATCGTGCGCCAGCTCATAGGGAATGTGCAGGCCCTCAAGCCGGGGGCCGCCGGGGCTGCCGGCGTGCAGCGGCTCGCTGCCCAGGGCGGCGGCGATTTGCAGGCCCGTGATGACGAGGCTGCCGCCGCCAGGCGCGGCAGCGGCCAGGGCGATCAGGCCGGCGGGCTGATCGTCGCTGCCGACGAAGATTTCCTGCCCTGTCTGCACGGCGGCGGCGCAATGGGCGACGAAGGCGCGGCGCTTGATGACGCCGCGAAACTGGCTGCGGGCCACCACTTCCTGCCCCGGGTAGCAGCCTTTGTGAAAGTGCACGCCGCCCACGCTTTCGTAATTGAGCATTTGCGGCACGAAAGCGCCTGCCGTGGCGCTGGTGATGCGGGCCACGCCCGCCAGCACTTCGGCGGCCAGCCAGTCGTTTTCAGACAGGGCTGAGGCAGCCGGGGCGCTCGCGCCAGCGGGGGCCAGCCAGAGGGCGCGGGGCAGGCCGCACGCAGGGGGCAGCTCGGCCAGCTGGGGCAAGGGCGGCAGGCCGCTTGCCGTCTGGCCTTCGGGCGAAGCCGCATCGGCAGGCGCGGCAGCCTGAATCGTTGTTTGGGCGGCGGCGATGGCGGCCGCGCCAATCAGGCCGTGGCAGGCGATGGCGCTGCTGGCGTCGGTGATCTTCACCTTGGCGCGCATCACGAACAGCGACAGGCGCTTGACCAGGCCCGCGATGAGTTCGCGCGAGCAGACCAGCAGGAATTCGTTTTCGGCGGGGCGGGTGATGATGAAGCTGGCGCTCATGCGCCCCTTCGGGGTGCAGAAGGCAGCCAGGCGGGCGGGGCCGCCGGGGCGCATTTCAAGCACGTCTTGCGTGAGTTGCGCTTGCAGGAATTTGGCGGCGTCTTCGCCGCTGGCGCGCAGCACGCCGAGCATGGGCAGGGGGCAAGCGCCTTCGGCGGAAAAAGCGAAAAACGGGGCCAGGCGGGCGGGCGGCGCAGAGGGAATCTGGGGGGCAGGGGCGGTCATGCGCTGAATTATCATGGCCCGTTTTGATTCAGGATTCGGGTAGGGCCAGTGCGGGCATTGAAAAAACTGCTGAAATGGCTGCTGCTGCTGGCCGCGCTGGCCGCATCGGCAGCAGGCGCGCTGGCCTGGTGGGCGCAGCAGCCGCTGGCGCTGGCTGCGCCCCGGGTGGAGATGAGCGTGCCGCCCGGCGCTTCGCTGAAAGTGGCGGCGCAGCAGGCGCAGGCGGCGGGCGTGCGCGCCCCGGCGCCTTTGCTGCACGGCTTTTTCCGCGCGGCGCTGCTGTGGCGGCAGTGGCAGCGTCCGCAAGAGCCGCGCGGCGTGATCAAGCCGGGCGACTACGCCATCACGCAAGGCATGACGCCCGAACAGCTGCTGGGCAAGCTGCTGCGCGGCGAGCGCATCGTGCAAAGCATCACCTTCGTTGAAGGCTGGACTTTCCGCCAGATGCGCGCCGCGCTGGCCAAGGCCGCGCACCTGAAGGGCGACACGCGCGCCATGACGCCCGAGGCCATCATGGCTGCGCTGGGCCAGCCCGGCGTGGCGGCGGAAGGGCGCTTTTTCCCCGACACCTACCACTACGCACGCGGCAGCAGCGATCTGGACGTGCTGCGCCAGGCGCTGAAGCTGATGGACGAGCGCCTGCAAGCCGCCTGGGCCGCGCGCGCGCCGGGCCTGCCGCTGCAATCGGCAGACGAGGCGCTCATTCTGGCCAGCATCGTTGAAAAAGAAACCGGCCATGCCGACGACCGCGCGCAAGTGGCCGGCGTGTTCATCAACCGCCTCAAAGCGGGCATGAAGCTGCAAACCGACCCCACCGTCATCTACGGCCTGGGCGAAGCCTTTGACGGCGATCTGAAAAAGCGCGACTTGCTCACCGACACCCCCTACAACACCTACACCCGCGAGGGCCTGCCGCCCACGCCCATCGCCATGCCGGGGCGCGCCGCCCTCATGGCCGCCGTGCAGCCGGCCAGCACGCAGGCGCTGTATTTCGTGGCGCGCGGCGACGGCAGCAGCCACTTCAGCCAGACGCTGGGCGAGCACAACCGCGCGGTCCATCAATACCAGCGCCCAGGCTCCCGCAACAGCGATGGAAACGGTAAAGACAAGGGCAAGGACGCGGCGGCCCGCCCGCCCGCAGCCGCGCCTGCATCCATTCCGGCAAACGCCGCGCCATGAAACAAGGGCTGTTCATCACGCTGGAAGGCATCGACGGCGCGGGCAAATCCACCCACGCCCAAGCCCTGGCCGAAGCCTTGCAGGCCGCAGGCCACGCGCTGGTGCGCACGCGCGAGCCGGGCGGCACGCCGCTGGCCGAGCGCCTGCGCGGCCTGGCGCTCGAGCAAGGGCAAGAGATGGACGGCATGACCGAGGCGCTGCTCATGTTTGCCGCCCGGCGCGACCATGTGCGCGCCGTCATCGCCCCCGCGCTGGCGCAAGGCCGCACCGTGCTGTGCGACCGCTTCACCGACGCCACCTTCGCCTATCAGGGCGGCGGCCGGGGCGTTTCATGGCAGGCGCTGGCGCAGCTGGAGCAAATCGCGCTGGGCCATGACCTCATCCACGGCGAGATGAACAACGGGGCAAGCCACAAAGCAAACAACGAAAGGGGCGCCGAACCGGCCGATTGCGGGCAGGCGCCCCGGCCCGACCTCACCCTCTGGTTTGACCTGCCCCCGCCGCAAGCCGCCCGCCGCCTGCAAGGCGCGCGCCTGCCCGACCGCTTTGAAGCCCAGCCCCTGGCCTTTTTTGAAGTCGTGCGCAGCGCCTACGCCCGCCGCATGGCCGAAGACGCCCGCCGCTTTGTCCGCATTGACGCCGCCCAGCCCGCGCCCGCCGTGCGCCGCGCCGCCCTGGCCGCCCTGCAA
Organism: Ottowia sp. oral taxon 894; assembly: GCF_001262075.1. Classification (GTDB taxonomy): domain Bacteria; phylum Pseudomonadota; class Gammaproteobacteria; order Burkholderiales; family Burkholderiaceae_C; genus Ottowia; species Ottowia massiliensis. Next base: position 2,750,175 of record NZ_CP012073.1, read on the forward strand.
GAGCGCGGGTGGATCGGGCCAGCGGGCTGACCCCGCCTTTTGCGCCTTGCGGCAAGGATTTGGCGCTTTGGTTTTCGCTCCTTTTCCAATAGCAATAGGTCCTAGTAGAGACTGCGCGAAAGCCGCTTTGCGCCCCCTCAAATCCGCTCCTTTTTCTGAACTGACTGCCCATGCCTTCTGTCCATCTGCCCCCGTGGATTGCCCGCCAGGCCGCTGAACTGCTAGCCCGCCCCGGCCACGCCTGGCTGCTGCAAGGCCCCTCCGGCCTGGGGCAGTTCGAGCTGGCGCTGGCGCTGGCCGCCGCCTGGCTGTGCGACGCGCCCACGCCCCAGGGCGCTTGCGGGCAGTGCCCCGGCTGCCATAGCCTGCACGTGCATGCCCACGCTGATTTCGTCATGCTCATGCCCGAGACGCACATGCTGGAGCGCGGCTGGCCCCTGCCCGAAAAAGCGCAGGCCGAAATCGACGAGAAAAAGCGCAAGCCCAGCAAGGAAATCCGTGTGGACGCCATGCGCGACGCCATTGAATTCGCCCAGCGCACCAGCGCGCGCGGGCGCGGCAAGGCCATGCTCATCTACCCGGCCGAGCGCATGAACGCCGTCACCGCCAACGCCCTGCTCAAAACGCTGGAAGAGCCGCCGGGCGACATGCGCTTTGTGCTCGCCACCGAGGCCGCCCACCTGCTGCTGCCCACCATCCGCAGCCGCTGCCTGACCCACACCCTGCGCTGGCCCGATGCCGCCGAAGCCCTGCCGTGGCTGGCCGCCTGCGGCGTACAAGAAGCCGCCGCAGCCGCTCTCTTGCAAGCCGCCGGCGGGCGCCCCGCCGCAGCATTGCAACTGGCCCGCAGCGCCGAAAGCCAGGCTGAAGCCCGGACCACGGCCAGAAAAGCCAAGCCCGCCTTCGACGACGGCCAGCAAGCCGCCGCCGCATGGGCGCGCCTGCCCAAAGCGCTGGCCCAAGGCGACGCCAGCGCCCTGGCCAGCCTGCCCACGGCCGAGATCGTGGCCCGCTTGCAAAAGCTTTGCGCCGATCTCATGGCCGCGCAAACCGGCGCGCGCCCGCGCTTTTTCGCCGCCGCCGACCTGCCCGCGCGCCCCTTGCCCCTGCCCGCGCTGGCCAAGTGGTGGGGCCAGCTCGCGCAAGCCGCCCGCAGCGCCGAACACCCGCTCAACGCGGGCCTCACCCTCGAATACCTTGCCAGCAGCGCCCGGCAGGCCCTAAACTCGGTCAAGGCAACAAACTGATACGCCATTCACATCTCATGAGCACCGCCCCCGCTTCCCTCCACACGTCCCGCCCCAGCGTCATCCAGCTGGCCATCAAGGAAAAAGCCGCTCTCTACGCCGCCTACATCTCCATCTTTGCCGAAGGCGGCATCTTCATTCCCAGCACGCGCGAATACCACCTGGGCGATGACATCTACGTGCTCATCACCCTGCCGCACGACACGCAGCGCTACCCCATCGCCGGCAAAGTGGCCTGGATCACGCCCGCGCGCTCCTCGGCCAACCGCACGCAGGGCATTGGCATCCGCTTTCCCAAAGACGACAAGGCCGCCGACCTGCGCAGCAAGATCGAAGTGGCGCTGGGCGGCACCCTGCACTCCGACCGGCCTACACAGACGGTCTGACAGGCCGCAGTGGCTAGCCAGGCGCTCCCTCCCCCGCAGCAGGCGCGGCCTGGACGGCCTGCTGCCAAACCGTATCAAAAACGGAGCAAATTTGAAGGGGTGAAAATGCCGCTCTGCGCAGGTTCCACTAGGACCTCTTACTATTGATATAGGAGCAATTTTCCCGAGAAGGCATGAAGGGCATGCAAGGCCTTCTGGCTGCTTTCATGCTTTGCCAGCGCGGGCGTCTGGCTTGCCGGAAAAGGCCGGTTTCAAAGGGCGTGCGCGAACCGGCCCAGTTCGCTTGTCTGAGCGTTTTGTTTTCTCTCGCAAGGAGAGCGCCTGCAAGGAAGGGATTGTCAGCGGGCGCGGTGTTTTGGCGGAAAGCCCGCTTTGCTTTCCGCCTGCCGGAAGGGGAAACGCGGCTGCCGCCAAGCAAAACCGCGCTTTGAGCAGGCGCTCAGAAGCCGGCGGTGACGGAGCCTTTGAATGCCTGGTCGATGTATTGGCGCACGGCGTTGCTGTGGTAGGCGCTGATGAGCTGCCGCACCCAGGGCTGGTTGCGGTCTTGCTCGCGCACGACGAGGATGTTCACGTAGGGGCCTTTGGGGCTTTCCTGCGCGATGGCGTCGCGCTTGGGGTTCAGCCCGGCGGAGAGGGCGAAGTTGGTGTTGATGGCGGAGGCGTCCAGGTCGTCGAGCGAGCGGGGCAGCTGGGCGGCGTCCAGTTCCACGAATTTGAGTTTTTTCGGGTTTTCAGTGATGTCAAGCGGGGTGGCTTTCAGGCCGGCATCGGGTTTGAGCTTGATGAGGCCCTTTTCTTGCAGCAGCAGGAGCACGCGGCCGCCGTTGGTGGGGTCGTTGGGGATGCCAAAGCGCGCGCCTTCTTTCAGCTCGTCCAGCGATTTCACTTTTTTGGAATACAGGCCGATGGGGAAGGTGACGGTGTCGGCCACGCTGACGAGCTTGTAGCCACGGTCTTTGATTTGCTGCTCCAGATAGGGTTTGTGCTGGTAGCTGTTGGCGTGCAGGTCGCCGGAGGCCAGCGCGGCGTTGGGCTGCACGTAGTCGCCGAATTCGATGATTTTGATTTGCAGGCCGTCCTGGGCGGCGGCTTTTTTCACGGCTTCCATGATTTGCGCGTGCGGGCCGGCAGTGACGCCGACCTTGATTTCTTCAGCCGCCAGGGCAGGGGGCAGGCACGCGGCGGCCAGGGCCAGCAGGGCGGGCGAGAGCGCGCGCGAGAGGGCGCGCAAGACGGTGAGTTTGGGCATGGGAGAGCTTTCTGTGGGCAGGCAAGGGGCAGCAGGGGCACAGGGCATGGCGGCGCGGCCATGCCCTGTGCGGGGGCGTTGGGGCCTGTTCAAGTCCGTGGATGCGCAAGGCGCGGATTCGGGCGGTCTGTCTTTGCCGCCCATTTCAATTCACGCTTTTGCCCCTCACGGTCAGCTTCTGGGCAGGCGCTCAGAAGCTGGGGATGACGGCGCCTTTGAATTTTTCGTCGATGTATTTGCGGATGGTGTCGTTCTGGTAGGCCTTGAGCAGCTTGGCCACCCAGGGTTTGGCCTGGTCTTCTGCGCGTACGACGAGGATGTTGGCGTAGGGGCCGTTGGGGCCTTCTTGCGTGATGGCGTCTGTTTTGGGGTTCAGGCCCGCTTCGAGCGCGAAGTTGGTGTTGATGCCGGCGGCGTCCAGGTCAGGCAGGGAGCGGGGCAGCTGGGGGGCGTCCAGCTCCACGAACTTGAGCTTTTTGGGGTTGTCCACCACGTCCAGCGGCGAGGGCGTCAGGCCCGTGCCGGGCTTGATTTTGATGAGGCCCTTTTCCTGCAAGAGCAGCAGCACGCGGCCGCCGTTGGAGGGGTCGCTGGGAATGCCAAAGCGCGCGCCTTCTTGCAGCTCGGCCAGCGATTTCACTTTTTTGGAGTAGATGCCGATCGGCTCGGTCAGCGTGGTGCCGATGATGGCGAACTTGTAGCCACGGTCTTTGATTTGCTGGTCAAGGTAAGGCTTGTGCTGCATGGAGTTCAGGTCCAGATCGCCCGCCGCCAGCGCGGCGTTGGGCTGCACGTAGTCGTTGAATTCGATCACTTGCAGGTCGATGCCTTCCTTGGCGGCCAGGGGCTTGACTTGCTCCATCACCAGCGCGTGGGAGCCGGGCGTGACGCCGACTTTGAGCTTGACGTTCTCGGCCTGGGCCGCGCCAGCGAAGGCGCAGGCGCAGGCGGCGGCCAGCAGGGTGCGGATGAAAGCGCGTTTTTGCAGCTTGATCATGGCGGGGTTTCCTTTGAAGGGCAGGGTGGAAGAAGGAGGGGAGAGAGGAGGGGAGAGGCGCCAGACTCTTCAAAAAGAAGAGCAAATTCAGGGCCTTCAAAAAGGGCGTTGTCGCCCATTTTGCGGGGACGTATTGCTATGGATTAAAGAGCAAATTCAGTGCCTTCAAAACGCGGGCAGCAGTGCGCCCTTGAAGTGCTCGTTGATGAAGTCGCGCACCGGCGCGCTTTGGTAAGACTTGATGAGCGCCTGCACCCAGGGCTGGTTTTTGTCTTGCTCGCGCACGGCCAGCACGCCGGTGTAGGGCGTGTCGGCCTTTTCCAGCGCCAGCGCCTGCTTTTTCGGATCCAGCCCGGCGGGCAGGGCGTAGTTGGTGGGCACCGAGGCGGCGTCCAGGTCAGCCAGCGAGCGCGCAAGCTGCGCGGCGTCCAGCTCCACGAACTTGAACTTCTTCGGGTTTTCCACCACGTCCAGCGGCGAGGCGCGCAGGCCCGCGCCGGGCTTGAGCTTGATTAGGCCCTGCCCCTCCAGCAGCAGCAGCGTGCGGCCGCCGTTGGAAGGGTCATTGGGAATGCCGATGCGCGCGCCTTCGGGCAGGTCTTTCAGGCTGGCGTGCTTTTTGGAATAAACGCCCATCGGAAAGGCCACCGTCTTGGCCACGCTCACGATCTTGTAGCCCCGGTCGGCCACTTGCTGGTCCAGATAGGGCTGGTGCTGGTAGCTGTTGGCCTGCAAGTCGCCCGAGGCCAGCGCGGCGTTGGGCTGCACGTAGTCGCTGAACTCGACGACCTGAATGTCCAGCCCTTGCGCGGCGGCCTGCTTTTTCACCTGCTCCATGATTTCGGCGTGCGGGCCGGCGGTCACGCCCACCTTGAGCGTGGTTTGACCGCCAGCCAGCGCCAGCGGCGCGTGAGCCAGCAGCGCGGCGGTTGAAGCCGCAGCCAGCAGGGTGCGGAGAAAAGTGCGTGTTTTCATGTGTTTTCCTTTTGAATCAATGGGATGGAAAGCCAGCGCGTTATTTGTGGCTGAGCTTGCGCACCGCCCAGTCGCCCAGGCTTTGCAGCAGCTGCACAAAGACGATGAGGATGACCACCACGGCCAGCATCACGTCTGGCAAAAAGCGCTGGTAGCCGTAGCGGATGCCCAGATCGCCCAGGCCGCCGCCGCCAATGGCGCCCGCCATGGCCGAATAGCCCGTCAGGCTCACCAGCATGATGGTCAGCCCCGCCACGATGCCCGGCAGCGCTTCGGGCAGCAGCACTTTGAAGACAATTTGCCGCGTGCTGGCGCCCATGGCCTGCGCGGCTTCCACCAGGCCCGAATCCACCTCGCGCAGCGCCGTCTCCACCAGCCGCGCCACGAAGGGAATGGCTGAGATGGTCAGTGGCACGATGGCCGCCGCCGTGCCGATGGACGAGCCGACGACAAAGCGCGTGAACGGGATGATGGCCACCAGCAAGATGATGAAAGGCGTGGAGCGCACCGCGTTCACGATGGCGCCCGTGACGGCATTGACCGCCCGGTTTTCCAGCACGCCGCCGCGATCCGTCAGCCGCAGAAACACGCCCAGCGGCACGCCCAGCAGCGCGCCAGCCAGGCCCGAAATGGCCACCATCAGCACCGTCTCCCACAGCGAAGTGGCAAACAGCTCCAGCATGGCGGCGGTGAAGTGTTCAAACATGGCCCGGGCCTCTCATCTCGTCGCTTGCTCTTGCCGCTCTCATTTCATCGGTCACATCCTGCACTTGCACGCCGCTGGCTGCCAGCGCGGCGGCCACCGCCTGCACGCTGCCTGCGGGGCCGCTGGCGTAAATGGCCAGCGAGCCAAAAGTCTGGCCCTGGATTTCATCCATCTGCCCGTGCAGGATGCTCACATCCAGGCCGTGCTCGCGAATCAGGCGCGAAAGCAGCGGCTGCTCGGCGCTCTCGCCCGCGTAAATCAGCCGCAGCAGCCTTCCTGCGTGCCCTGCGGGCAGCGCCGCGTGCAGCGCAGCCATGTGCTCGCGCACACTGGCGGGCAGCGTCTGCGGCATCACCTCGTCAATCAGGCTGCGCGTGATGGGCTGCTGCGGGCGCGTGAACACGTCCAGCACGGCGCCTTGCTCCACCACGCGGCCCGCATCCATCACTGCCACGCGGTGCGCGATTTGGCGGATGACTTGCATCTGGTGCGTGATCAGCACCACCGTCAGCCCCAGCTCGCGGTTGATTTGCTGCAGCAGCGCCAGGATGGAGCGCGTGGTTTCGGGATCGAGCGCCGAAGTCGCCTCGTCTGACAGCAGCACCTTCGGGCGGCTGGCCAGCGCGCGCGCAATGCCCACGCGCTGCTTTTGCCCGCCGCTGATCTGCGCCGGATAGCGGTCAGCCAGCGCCGAAAGCCCCACCAGCTGCAGCAGCGGCGTCACGCGCTCGCGGATTTCGCTGCGGCCCATGCCCGCCAGCTCCAGCGGCAGCGCCGCGTTGTCAAACACCGTGCGCGAAGACAGCAAATTGAAATGCTGGAACACCATGCCAATCTCGCGCCGCGCCGCGCGCAGGCTGGCTGGCGGCAGCGCCATCAAATCCGTGCCCGCCACGGCCACCCGCCCCTGCGTGGGCCGGTTGAGCAAATTGATGCAGCGCACCAGCGAGCTTTTGCCCGCCCCGCTGCGGCCAATGATGCCGAACACCTCCCCAGGCTGGATGCGCAGGCTCACCCCGTGCAGCGCCCGCACGGTCTGCCCGCCGGGGCCGGGGTAATCCAGCGTAATGTCATCCAGCGCAATCATGGGCGCGCCCGCCCCATCAAAAGCGCCCGCTGGCAAGGCGGGCGCGGCAGGCTGGGCATCGCGAAAGGAATGCAAAAAAGAAAAGTCAGCGTCAGACATGGGTCATTCAACCACCAGGGCCGCGATCATGGCGCACGGCCTTGCGTTTTCAAACGAATAAAAAGTTGTGTCCATATGCACGGGCAGAACAAAAAACTTGTGACTGTACTCGCTGGCTGGCCGCCGCGCCGCGCCTGACGGCCAGCGCGTGAGCCAATGACGCGCAGGCAAACGCTGGTTCAAAGACAAGAACCGCATAACTGAAAGCTTTGCCGCCAGGCATGCGGGCGGATCATCAAAAACAAGACGTTTATCAGACCGCATGCGCCATTGGAAGAAATACGCAAATTTTTCTGACGCGGCACATGGAAAGAGACTGAAACCAGACCTCTCCCAGGGCGGCGGCGCGTTTTGGGGACTGCGACTGCCTGAATACACCGGCGCAGCCCGATCCGGCATCAATGCCAATTCTTCGTCATCAGCCGGATATGCCGTTCATCATCTCAATGTCGCCCCCTATCGGATATTGGGCCTGAAAAGCGGAAATCGTTCACGCTTTTCATGAAATAAGGGCCAGCAGAAGCAAAAACAGGGTGTATAAAGCGTCCCGTTGAGAGCAGATCGCAATGGCGCCGGTTCTCCACATGACGTGAAGCGGCAGAGTCTTTGGTGTGAGCAAAGCTCGTTGTTCAGAAACAGTCTGTCGATATGTATATTCTCTAAATAAGGAATCAGTGCATGATAGGAATGATTGCATACGCCATTTTGGGTGGATTCATCTTGATTGCCGTGTTCATCAGCAACCGGCTGGTCAAGATTTTCGGGTGGTCGCTGTCACCCAATAAATTATTTCTTTTGCGCGTGGGAGTCTTTTTTGGTATATTTTTTATATTATTTTCTAGGGATATTGTGGGCGCGATTCAGTTTGAATATCTATGTCATCGAAAGATTAACGTAAAACTCGAGCCTAACTGGCAAAGTGTGCGACGTGCCAGTGTAACAGAGAAGAGAAGAAAACAATATGGATATTTTATTCCAACCTTCTGCACGGACGTTGAATACTATGACATGGATACAGAAAAAGTATTTTTTTCTTATACTTTTTGTGAAAATGATCCTAGCTTCATTGCGGATGCAGCATCACTGGGTAATAATACTGGAGGTATTTGTTTTCCAAAGGATACGGAAAATATCTCTCTGATGGTTGATATTAAAGATCTTTTACAGAAAGGAGATTCACAATAAGCAACATTTTTCTGCCTATACTAATGCATTGCTTGCTGATGCTTCATATGGTGATTTGCCAAGAGGGGGAAATAAATATAGATGTAGGCATATATAAAATCTTATCTAGGCGCATGACACCTCAATTGGCGAAATTCATTGCTGACGAATTTTGGATTGTCAATTCTGGTTGCCCTGATTCTTGTGAACGATAACAAGACGAAAGATGACTCATAGCTGAATTATTACTTTTGGGTGCGTTTGTAGTCTTCGTTAGGATTTTGATCGCGCTGAGTAAATGGCTGACTTGCCGACTGAAATGGTCGCCTGCTGCGGTGTTTTTCACGCGTTTGGCTATTGTAATTGGCGCTTTTCCGCTGATGCTGGCGGATGAGATTATTGGGGCTATTCAATATGAGTATCTATGCAAAAGATATGGTATTTCGAGCGCTGACTTATCAAAGGCAAAAGGAAAAAAGTAATAATAAACCGGACTGAAGGCGGGTTTGTGCCACATACCGCGCTTCCGATAGAAGAAGACTTCATATCATTGACCGATGCGCAAACAAAAGAGACTTTGGCCACTTTTCGCGCATATGGAACTTCCGGAGGAGGATGGATCACCACATATATCTGGGGCGGCATAAATGGCAGCAGTCCAATGTTTACCCATTCGAGATGTTTTTATTATCAAAGAGAATACGCCAACAATCAGATCTCCATCGTAGAGTGAAAGGCTCATCATGATCTCCATCCATCGCAGCTATATCAACGCATTGCTTGCGGATGCAATATATCCTGTTTGAAAGGTAGCAAGATGAACTTTCATCTGTGTGCGTCAGTTGATTAAAAGGGGCTTGGCATGCTCGGAATCATTACCTTGGCCGTATTCATCATCTTTTTCAGGTTTTCGATTACGCTGAGCAAATGGCTGACCTATAGACTGAAATGCCCGCCTGCTGTGGTGTTTTTCACGCGCGTAGCTATTGTTGTTGGTGTTGCTCATCTGATGGTCATTGATGAACACATTGGCAAATATCAAATTGATCGCCTGTGCAAATCTCATGGCCTAAGAAATACGGATCTTTCCAAAGCTTACGGAAAATCTGTGACACGGAATGTGGTTGGCGGCATTCGTGTAAAAAATATGGCCATGCCCACAATGGAATATAAGACTACCATACTCGATGCGAAAACGAATGAAAAGCTCGCGGAATTTTCTAACTATCTTCCATCAGGAGGGTGGTTGGCCAGACATACGTTTATTGGCTTGGGTAACGGACATCCCATACTTGAAACGTATTTTGATTATCAGATAATTGGTTGTCAGACATTCTCTGAGCAAGAAGCCATTTTTTCAAGAAATAAGATCGCCATCATTCCTTCCCTTGACTACCAGAAAGGATCATTATGACACTTCTTTCCACACGTTTATCAATGCGCTGCTTGCAGATGCTGCTTATGCTTTTAGAAAAAGCTTTCCCGCAGGGATGAATGGAAGGGACATCGCTGAATATGATGAGTTTAGGAAGCACATGACGCCAATAATTGCCGGCTACATTGGCAAACATTTTTCAGTTGTCAATAGAATTAATGCAAATGACTTTCCGCTTTCAGCGGACACAGGTTTTGACGCCACAGTCTGGCGGTAAAACAGCAGAGACCGCCTGTATGGCGGCAATGGGGACGACCGTATGGAAAGCGGCGCGGGCAACGACTGGCTGGAAGGCGGGGCAGGAGAAGACACCTATGTTTTTGGCAAAACTGACACGGGTGTTGACACCATCTATGACAGCGACGGCAAAGGCCATCTGGAATATGAAGGCCCAAACACCGACATGATCTACGGCGGCATAGGAGACGACTGGCTGTGGGGCGGCAGTGACGATGAGCTGTGGAAGTGCGGCGTTATTTGTGATGACTTGAATATGTCGTTTATCATCCCGATGCTGTTTTTTTATCGAATGCTGGAGCGTAAAGTGTGAATCATTTCACGGGCTTTAGGGGTATGCAGAGACGGCAAACGGGTGTGTAAATTGTTCCGTGGAGAACCAATCTCAATGACGCCGATCTCCCGCATGATGATGTTCAGTCGCGCGCTGAAGCGGGCAGAGCCTTCGACCTGAATGCATGGTTTTAAAAACAGTTTCCTAATACGCTTGAAAAAGGAACTCTGAGCATGGCGGGATTACTTGCCTACTTCATTTTGATTGTATTTTTTCGGATTGCCTTGCTCATCAGCAACCGGCTAGTCGAAATTTTCAGAAGGTCACTGTCTCCTATTAAATTATTTCTTTTGCGTGCAGGAGTTTTTGTGATTGTATTTATTTTGTATGGTTTCTTGATTACATTATTTTATGATTCGGGTTGAATGCGTGCGTCATCGCAAAGTGATGGCAAAAAAATTGCATCTGATTGGGTGAATATACAGAGGGTGTGAAAAGAAGATTATTTTATTCGGCAAAAGAAATACGTAATTTATATTGTTCGCGAAGAAATTAAATGTTATGACATGGATACAAAAATATCTTTCCTATACCGCTTGCGGAAGGAAAGGGAGTGTTCTATTTGGAAAAATATTTGATATAGATTTGAGGGATGTCATCCAAAAGATTTGCGTTATATCTTCATTAGGCTTGATGCCGCAACTCTTCTCGAGAAAGGAAAAATGCAATGAGCAACATTTCATCCGCTTGGGCGCGGGCATCAGCTTCATGCAGCAGCAGCGCGTAGCCGACGATGACAACTGGCCGCAGACGTTTTTTTGCCATCAACCGAATATGCCGTTCATCGCCTCAATGTCGCCTTTTATCGGAAGCTGGGCTTGAAAAGCGGAAGTCGTTCACGCTTTTCATGAAATAAGGATCGGTAGAAGCAAAAACCGGGTGTATAAAGCATCCCGTTGAGAGCAAATCGCAATGGCGCTGGTTCTCCACATGACGTGAAGCGGCAGAGGCTTTAGTGTGAGCGAAGCTCGTTGTTCAGAATAATCTTTTCAATTAGTAGTATTATCTATAAAAGGATCTAGTAAGTGAGTGGAATCATTGTTTATGTCTTTCTAGGCGGACTGATTTGGATTGCCGTGCGCATCAGCAACTGGCTGGTTAAAGGCCGTGGATGGGTGCTGTCTCGTAATCAGTTATTTTTTCTACAGATAGGAATTGTGGTGGGTTTTCTAATGATATTGTTTGGCGACCTTGTTATTGGTATTTTTCAATTTGAATATATATGTCATCAGCGAACAATAACAAAATTAGAGCCTGGATGGCAGGAAGTTCAGCGGGCCCATTCAAAAACTGCATATGTTCAATCTGTGAGTTTTTCAGCAGTCCCAATTTCTTGCGCTGTGAGTGAATTCCAGGACAAAGATAACGGGAAAACTTTTTTTTCTTATGTATCTTGTAGTAGAGAAGGAGGTTTTTTCATCGAAAAAATATTGGGCGGCGATTTTTCAATTGGCGATTCATGCTATCCAAAAAATTTGGATAGCATAAGTGATAAAATTAATTTAAGGATTCTTTTAGAGAAAGGAGATTCACAATGAGCTACATTCAATCCGCCTATATCAATGCATTACTTGCAGATGCGGCCTATATAGATTTGCCAGTAGGTGCTATAAGCCGAGATCAATGGGAAGATCCCAAAAAAGGGGCACTTTCAAAACGCATGACGCTTCCATTGGCAAAATTCATAGCCGACAATTTCGAAGTCATCAGCAATGAATACAATAATGATTTCCCTGGACTTGGCTCTGGATTTGATGCCATTGTCTGGAAAGGTCGCAAAGGCACGCCTTATGAAGGAAAAGTTTTTGTTTCGACCCGGGGAACTCAGCCGGGAGAGGATATGTTTGGCGCAGACCTCGATTTGGCCTTGAGTTCATCGGCTCACAGCCAGATTATTGACATGGTCAACTGATGGTTACGCGAGACCACGCCGACCACGGAAACCGTCAGGCAACTGGTCAACATACCCACTCCGACTGGCGTACCCATTCCTTCGCCCCTATCCCTGGTTGTTCCCGGCCTTCCCGCCCAAGGGACGGGCAGACTGACAGGCGTCAATTCAATTTCCATCAATGGTCACAGCCTGGGCGGGCATCTGGCCTCGGCCTTTGCGCGCATTTTTGGCGGCAGCCTCTCCATAGAACACATCTCCACCTTCAATAGCGCCGGTTTCTTGCGAATCACTGCCGAGCTTTTCTTCAACAAAATTGACAACCTGCTGGGCAAAGGCCAGCCCATGTCAGCGGTTTCCAGCAGCCAGAGCAACTATTTTGCCGAGAATGGCATTAATTTCACCACCAATAACTGGTGGTTTACCCAGATGGGCCAGCGCGTGGGCCTATTTCAGGAAGAAGGCACGGGCCTGACCAACCATTACATGTACCGCCTCACGGACATGCTTGCGCTGGGCCATGCGCTGGAAAAACTCGCGCCTGATTTGAGCATTGAAGCCCTGAACCAAATCGTTTCATCGGGCAGCCACATTGCCAAAGGCTCGCTGGAGGGAGTGCTGGATGCCGTGCGGCGCTTTATTCATGGCTCCAACATCGAAAGCCTGCCAGCCAGCGACGTCAGCGACAGCGATAAGGGCCGCGTCAAATTTCATGAAACCCTGGCCCAATTGCAAGCTGACCCGGCGTATCGGGCCTTGGAAGGCAAACTGCGCATTCAGCCAGCGGGCGCCATTGCGCCGCAGCAGGCGTGCGAAGACTTTGCGGCTTTTGTTTAGTTCATATTTATAGCCAGATGAACATATGATTCATCCGGAGCGATGTAAAAACAGATCAATATATAACCACGAACATTTCATGTTGATAGAAAATCATGCAGTCACGACGACGAATTTCAATCCCTGAATTTATGGTTTATTGTCTGCTGGGCATGGGAGCGTATGTGCTGCTTTGGGAATACCGAACCAGCCAGCTCATTTCCGATCAGGAAATGATCGATCATTTTTACCAGCATCGCAGCGAGTTTCAGGAACTGGCAGATACCTATCTCGCGGCAGAAGAGGTGAACCGGAGCAGCTGGAAAACGCCTCGTACCGACCAATTGAAAAAAATGGCAGGCATAGATGCTATTGGAGGCAGCATACATTGTTGGCTTGATAACCCTTATTCCATTGAGGCCAGTAATCGATTGAGGGAGATGGATCAAAAGAAATCATGGAAAGAATGTTGGCACAGGACAAGCATCATCATCGAGATGCGGGGACGTGATCAATATAATGCCCCTGCGCTATTCAGTGGAGTGCATTGGAAAAATTATTATTATATCCCTGTTGATCCCAAGATTGAAAATGGAAGAATTGTTCCGCCATGGGGGGGCAACGGTCCCGAGAAATATCTTGGAATGCGTGTATTGCCCTCGCTGAGATATCCCAAATGGGAGCGGGGCGAGTGTGTTTTAAGGAAGATTGAACCAAAGTGGTTCATCATGAGGTGCAGGAGCCAATAGAAAGGAGCTTATCATGGCAAATTCGACTGTATTCTTTTCAAGAGTCCACGCAGACCAGGCTTATCCCGGTCAATCGTTCGAATGGATTAAATCATTAAAAGTGCCTATAGCAAGAATAGCTGAGTTAATAGGTGTTTCTTCCGGCAGCATAGCTGGCATCCTGGCGGAGGAGCGAAAGGATTATCTGAGCAACGAAACAACGCAGTGGACAGCTGACAAGATTGCCCAATATGACAATTATGGGTCGATCGCCACGGAGCTGCTGGCCTATGCCGCAAATGCGGCAAATCTTACATCTCTTGCCGCCTATCTGGCTGCCATTCCTTCGGGGTCGGCCAGAACGCATGAATTCTGGGTAAAAGAAATAGCGGAAGTCGAAGCGGCGTTTGCCGAAGATCCGGACCGCATACCATCCACATCAGAAAAGCTGAAACATCCCAGCCTGATTGATGTGGGCTGGGGAAATTTCAGAATCAGCACGGCCGTTCGCTTGCTGAAGAAATACCCGGCTGAAGCCAAGGCACTGGAGCTTGATGACTACTATTCGGATTACGCCAAGATGGTTGAGGATCTGATTGATCCATCATCTGATGCCGTTGTCAAATTCTATGCCCTCTATATCAAGGAAGCGGAAGCGTGGTTTGTCCAGAATCAGGCTTACGGCAGTCACTGGAACACACTGCCTCAGGAATTCAAGGATTCGCTGCTGGTGACTTTTCTGAACCTGGGGGAAACCAAGATGGCCAGCCTCAGAAAAACACCTGATGCGTTGGGTTATCTGCCCCAACCCGCCTTGTCTACTGGTGGCGGCATTAATCATCTGCTCAATGCGCAGGCCATTGGCGAGGCGATGGGTTGGACAGGCTATGGAGATTCAGTGACTGCCGTTGACAGCCTGCTGGAGCTGGCTTTGCAAAATACTTCAGAAGGATTGGCCGCGCGCTATGCCCTCAAACAGATGCGATATGCTGTTTTGCCAGCGCTTGATTATGATGCTGTCAATAAGGACGGCGCTCTCGAGCTGGCAGAAGGGCCACACAAAGGCCATATGACGAAGAATTATCTGGAAGACCGCGCCAATGCTTTGAAGCTTTTCCAGATTTATGAAAAACCCCCCAGATTGCCCCATGTGCCTTCCTGGCAATGGGGAGATGCCGTCATTAGCGATGTAGCCTCAGGCAAGCAATTGACTGTCAATGGATGGGATCTGGGCGTGGCTGAAAAGCGCCACATTATTTTCGGCAGTGACGATAGTGATACCACTCAGCTGCGAGGCGGTTCAGCCGAGGACCGTATTTACGGTGGCGATGGAAATGACACGCTGGACGGACGTGGCGGCAATGATTATCTGGAAGGAGGCGCAGGCAACGACACCTATCTGTTCGGCAGCAAAGACCAAGGCACGGATACTGTTTTTGACAGCGACGGCCAAGGCCGCCTCATGGTCGATGGCCACACGCTGCAAGGCGGCCAGCGCAAGGCAGACAAAGTCTGGGTCAATGAAGAGCAAGGCATCCTCTACAGCCTCACAGGCAGCGGAGCGAACACTTACCTGCTGGTGAAAAACAAAAAATCGGGCCACATCATTGCGCGCATCCGCAACTGGACCAATGGCCAGCTGGGCTTGAGCATGACGGACAAAGCGCCTGACCCCCAGCCCGGCCCGGGCGGAACCCAATCCGGCTTGGGTCTCGACCAATCGGGAACCAGCGGCTACATCCACATCAACGCAGGCCAGGCCGACAAAGGCGTCTCCCTTGCAGGCAACAGCCAGTCCAATTCTTTTATCGGCTCCAACCATGCCGACCACATCAGCACAGGAGACGGCAATGGCAACTACGTCATGGCTGGCAGCGGCAGCGACGTGGTAATTGGAGGAGAAGGGCGCGAGTACATCCGCGCGGGCCAGGCCTTCACGCGGCCGGGGATGGTTGATGACGACACCGTCTACGGCGGCCCAAACACCGACATGATCTACGGCGGCGCAGGCGACGACTGGCTATGGGGCGCCAGTGACGATGATCAATGGCAGCGGCACAACGGCCAAAGCCACCAAAGAGGCGACTGGATCAGCGGCGAAGCGGGCAGCGACCACATTTACGGCAGCAGCGCAAAAGATGTGCTCTTTGGCGGCGCGGGCAGCGATGACATCAAAGGCGGCGCAGGCGATGACCTCATCCTGGGAGACGCGCAATACAGCGTGGCAAGCCGCGTCATAGCGCAGTCCTACGCAGGCGCAGGCACGCGCAGCTACAGCTGGAATGCGGCCACGCAAGAGTTTCAGCAGGCCCGCACAGACGGCGCCTACGCCATGAACCCCGTTGTGGTCCCCAATGGCCGCATCCACGAATGGGACTGGCAAGCCGAGCCGCACGGAACGGGTTACCGCTTCACTGGGCGCGGGCATCAGCTTCATGCAGCAGCAGCGCGTAGCCGAAGGCGGAGCCGACGATGACAACTGGCCGCAGACGTTTTTTTGCCATCAACCGAATATGCCGTTCATCGCCCCAATGTCGCCTTTTATCGGAGGCTGGGCCTGAAAAGCGGAAATCGTTCATGCTTTTCATGAAATAAGGGCCGGCATAAGCAAAAACCGGGTGTATAAAGCGTCCCGTTGAGAGCAAATCGCAATGTTGCTGGTTGTCCACATGACGTGAAGCGGCAGAGTCTTTGGCGTGAGCAAAGCTCGTCAACCAGAACAAGTTTGCCAATATGTATATTATCTAAATAAGGAATCGGTGCATGATAGGAATGATTGTATACGCCATTTTGGGTGGATTCATCTTGATTGCCGTGTTCATCAGCAACCGGCTGGTCAAGATTTTCGGGTGGTCGCTGTCACCCAATAAATTATTTCTTTTGCGCGTGGGAGTCTTTTTTGGCATATTTTTCATATTATTTTTCGATCATATTATTGGAGTAATTCAATTTGAATATGTATGTCATCACAAAGCGACGGTGAAACTTGATCCCGACTGGATAAAAGTGCGACGTGCAAAATTTGAGACAAAAGAGACTAAACTCTGGGGATATCTCGTTCCAACTTCCTGCACGGACTACAAATATCAGGATATAGATAGCGGGAAAGTATTTTTTTCTTTTACACAATGCTCCAGAGGGGGAGGTATTCTCCTCAAGAAAATATCCTTTAATGGTAGTTCTGGTGGTGCTTCCTGTGTTGCCAAAGAGATGCCGGGTATTTTTCATGCCATTAACGTTGATGCTCTTATAGAGAAAGGAAATTCGCAATGAGCTACATTCAATCCGCCTATATCAATGCATTACTTGCAGATGCAGTCTATATAGATTTACCAATAGGCATTATTGATCGAGAATAATTGAAAAATAAAAAAGGAATTCTCTCAAATAGTATGACGCTCCAATTATCGAAATTCATTGCTGACGAATTTTGGATTGTCAATTCTGGTTGCCCTGATTCTTGTGAACGATAACAAGACGAAAGATGACTCATGGCTGGATTATTATTTTTGGGTGCGCTTATAGTCTTCGTCAGGATTTTGATCGCGCTGAGTAAATGACTGACTTGCCGACTGAAATGGTCGCCTGTTGTGGTGTTTTTCACACGTTTGGCTATTGTGATTGGCGCTTTTCCGCTGATGCTGGCGGATGAGATTATTGGGGCTATTCAATATGAGTATCTGTGTAAAAGATATGGTATTTCGAGTGCTGATTTATCAAAGGCAAAAGGAAAAAAGTAATAATAAACCGGACTGAAGGCAGGCCTGTGTCACATTCCGCGCTTCCGATAGAAGAAGACTTCATATCATTGACCGATGCGCAAACAAAAGAGACTTTGGCCACTTTTCGCGCATATGGAACTTCCGGAGGAGGATGGCTCGCCACATATACCTGGGTCGGCATAAATGGCAGCAGTCCAATGTTTATCCATTCGAAATGTTTTTATTATCAAGGAGAATACGCCAACAATCAGATTTTCATCGTAGAGTGAAAGGCTCATCATGATCTCCATCCATCGCAGTTATATCAACGCATTGCTTGCGGATGCAACTTATGCCATCAAAGAGAAAGATCGAAATGGACTTATTGGTGAGGATATGAAAACACATAAAGGTATTAATAAACGCATGACGCCAATAATTGCCGACTACATGGGCAAACATTTTTCAGTTGTCAATAGCATTAATACAAATGACTTTCCGCTTTCAGCGGACACAGGTTTTGACGCCGCAGTCTGGCGGTAAAACAGCAGAGGCCGCCTGTATGGCGGCAATGGAGACGACCGTATGGAAAGCGGCGCGGGCAATGACTGGCTGAAAGGCGGGGCGGGAGAAGACACCTATGTTTTGGGCAAGACTGACACGGGTGTTGACACCATCTATGACAACGACGGCAAAGACCATCTGGAATATGAAGGCCCAAACACCGACATGATTTACGGCGGCATAGGAGACGACTGGCTGTGGGGCGACAGTGACGATGATCAATGGCAGCGGCACAACGGCCAAAGCCACCAAAGAGGCGACTGGATCAGCGGCGAAGCGGGCAGCGACCACATTTACGGCAGCAGCGCAAAAGATGTGCTCTTTGGCGGCGCGGGCAGCGATGACATCAAAGGCGGCGCAGGCGATGACCTCATCCTGGGAGATGCGCAATACAGCGTGGCAAGCCGCGTCATAGCGCAGTCCTACGCAGGCGCAGGCACGCGCAGCTACAGCTGGAATGCGGCCACGCAAGAGTTTCAGCAGGCCCGCACAGACGGCGCCTACGCCATGAACCCCGTTGTGGTCCCCAATGGCCGCATCCACGAATGGGACTGGCAAGCCGAGCCGCATGGAACGGGTTACCGCTTCACCCTGGGCGCGGGCATCAGCTTCATGCAGCAGCAGCGCGTAGCTGACGATGACAACTGGCCGCAGACGTTTTTTTGCCATCAACCGAATATGCCGTTCATCGCTCCAATATCGCCTTTTATCGGAAGCTGGGCCTGAAAAGCGGAAATCGTTCATGCTTTTCATGAAATAAGGATCGGTAGAAGCAAAAACCGGGTGTATAAAGCATTCCGTTGAGAGCAGATCGCAATGGCGCCGGTTCTCCACATGACATGAAGCGGCAGAGGCTTTGGCGTGAACAAAGCTCGTTGTTCAGAACATTAGAACAAGTTTGCCAATATAAATACTCTTTAAAGAGGACTTCGATACATGATTGCCATTGTTTTTTATGCCATTCTGGCTGGACTTATCGTGATTGCCGCGTTCATCAGCAACCGGTTGATCAAGATTTTCGGGTGGTCACTATCTCCTAATAAATTTTTTCTTCTGCATGCAGGGGTTTTTGTTGGCATATTGTGCATATTGTTTTTTGATCATATTATTGGGGCGATTCAGTTTGAATATATATGTCATCGTAAAGTGATGGTAAAGCTTGAGCCTGATTGGATAAATGTTCGGCGTGCAAAACTAGAAATAAAAAGCGTCAAGCTTAAAGGGTATATAGTTCCAACTTTTTGCTCGAGCGGCAAATATCAAGATATAGATAGTGGCAAAATTTTTCTTTCTTTTATCCAATGTTCCAGAGAGGGTGGCATCTTACTAAAAAAAATATCTTTCAATGGTGATTCTGGTGGTTCCTACTGTACTCCCAAAGAGTTGCCTGATATTGTCCGCGCCACTAATGTTGAGGTTCTTTTAGAGAAAGGAGACTCGCAATGAGTTACATTCAATTAGCCTATATTAATGCGTTACTCGCAGATGCTTCCTATATAGATTTGCCAATAGGTGCTATAAGTCGAGATCAATGGGGAGATGCAAAAGGGGCGCTCCCAACGCGCATGACGCCCCAATTGGCAAGATTCATTGCTGATAATTTTGAGGTAATCGACAATAGGTACGCTTCAGAATATCACGAATCCGGTTTTGACGCTATTGTCTGGAAAGGCCGCCAAGGCACGCCCTATGAAGGCAAAGTCTTTCTTTCCACGAGGGGAACAGAACTGAACGGCAAGGATATAGTAGGCGCGGACATCGACTTGGCCTTGAGTTCATCGGCCCGTAGCCAGATCATTGACATGATCAACTGGTGGCTGCGCGAAACCACGCCAGCCACGGAGACGGTCACACAGCTTGTCAATGCCAATGTCAATGTTCCGACTCCGATTGGCGTGCCAATTCCTTTGCCCTGGTCATGGGTCACAACCGGTTCGCCCGCGCAAGGGACGGGCAGACTGACAGGCGCCAATTCAATTTCCATCAATGGCCACAGCCTGGGTGGGCATCTGGCCTCGGCCTTTGCGCGCATTTTGGAGGCAGCCTCTCCATAGAACACATCTCCACCTTCAATAGCGCCGGTTTCTTGCAAGGCGGTGCCGAGCTTTTTTTGAATAAATCGATAGTCGGCTGGGCAAAGGCCAGCCCATGTAGGAGATCAGAAATGACCATGACACGTGAAGCAACCTTGGCGGTCTGCTGGCGCTGTGAGTTTCGCGGCTGGAGTTTGTTTGAATGAAACCACGGGGAGAAATAGTTCTTGAAAGGCGCCTATAGCCAGCGACGCGCGGCGCATGAATCTCCTTGCGGAAAGCGGTTCCGGTATTTTTTTGATTTGGATGGGTAGCGTGAAACTGAAATCAATGATGGGAATGGCCTTGCTGGCGGCGGCTGCCAGCGTGCTGGCCTGGAGCGGCTGGGCGCTTTACCGTGAGCGGTATCCGAGCTGGTACGAGGAAGTGAGATTGTCTGATGGAAGGATTATCACGATACACCAGAAGCGGAGCTATCACTCACATTATGGAACGCTGCAAAGTTGGGTTACCATTAATCTGCCGGAACTTGGCGGCAAGCGGGTTTGGTATTCTCGCCTGCGACCGCAAAGAGTAGATGTCGTAGATGGAAAAGTTTATGTTTTTGGGAAACCTGCTGGCATAACAAAGAATCAATATTATAGATATCCAAAGAATTTTATGGTTGGATTTGTTTGGAATGGTGCTGATTTTGTGAGAATACCATTTTTATCCATTCCAGAGCGGGCAAGAGAGGAAGAAAATGTTTATCCATGCATATACACTCAATTGTCATTACTGACTATACAACAAAAAGATATGCAATGGTGCCCAATAACTGGAGATCGTTGGAAATTTGGAAAAACTATCAAGTTGGAAGACTATCAGGCGCTAGCGAATTTTTATGCTGGTCTTGATAATGGTACGACACATTCGGATTGATTTTTAATAGTGAAAGGAGACGTCATGGCGACAACTAATGAATACGCAGCTTTTTCTGCGCATGTTTATAATAATCAACGTGGAGGTGGAGGTTCAGATGATAATGCTAGCAACAAACTTCCTGTTCCTCCGGGTTGGAAAAATCTATCTGATCTAGGTTTTGCGCCCGGTGACAACCTGAACGAATGGAATCCGGTGAGTTTCACGGCCGGAGCTTATCTGAACGAAGCCACGGGAGAAATAGTCATTGCCTACAAGGGCACCGATTTCTTGCTGGATGACCGCATTTACAACACGATAGCCGATCTCGTCACAGACGTAGGCATGGCGCTTGTCAGAAAACTGGGGCCGTATCACATCCAGCAAATGCTGGCTGCGCAATATTTTTTGGCCGTGGTCAATTGGGCCGCAGAAAACGGCAAGGATCCCCAGAAAATCAGCTTCACAGGTCACAGCTTGGGTGGCGGGCTGGCCTCGAACATGGCTGTTTGGTTCAATCGCCCTGCAACAACTTTTGCGGAAGCGCCATTTGAAGCTGCAGTCAATAATCCCGCCACAATAACCCTAACAGCGGCTACACTGACGGCCCATGCTGCCATTGTGCAAAGCATGGCAGTATTGAAAGAAATCAAAAATTTGCGCGATCTGATTATTCCTTCAGAATATGGAGAGCGCGAGAAAAAAGTCATCAACCATCACGTAAGCGGCGAGTTTCTTCAATATCTGCGTGCAGTCACGCCCACCGTCATGGGCGAAGACCGCGAAATCAGCATAGGAGACAGGCCGCTGTCAGAGAGCCTATCGCTGCACAGCATGAACCTGCACGCGGCCTTGCTGTATGAAGACCGGCTGCGGCAATACATGAAAGACCGTCCCGACTTCACCCCCATGCTGCTGGACACGGCCTTTTACGCCAGCGACCCCAACTACTCCACGCGCGACTTCGTAACGGGGCTGGTGGCTGACACACTGCAAAAAGGCATCGGCAGCGCAGACAGCCAGCTGAGCCACTTCACCAATGATCTGTACAAAATTACAGACGGTCTGTCGCAAGAAGCGCAAAAGGCGCTATGGGCGCAAGCCATGGAGTGGTATTACTGGCAAGGCAGCAGCTACGCGGGCCAGGAGTTTTTCACGGTAGAAAACCAGGTGCTGCACTACGTTACGGCGGTTGGCGCCGGGCTGCCTGGGGCGCAAGACAAGGCGCAGCACTACGTCAGCCAGTGGCTGGAGCCGCTGCTGGGGCGCAACGTGCTATTCAGCATGAACATGGCCGCGCAAGTCTGGCACGTGGTGCAAGGCGGGCAAGGCGCCAGCGTGCAAGCAGCCGAGCCGGACAAAAAGAGCCTGTTCGTGGGCAATGCGGGAGACGACCACTTTGTAGGCGGCGCCAAGGGTGACATCCTCATAGGGGGAGAAGGCGCGGACCGGCTGGAAGGCGGCAGCGGCGTCAATGAACTGGCAGGCGGCGCGGGCCATGACACCTACGTGATGCGCGCGTCGGAAGTATGCAGAAACACCATCTACGACAGCGACGGGGACGGCCACCTGGAATTTGATGGCCACACGCTGCAAGGCGGCCAGCGCAAGGCAGACAAAGTCTGGGTCAATGAAGAGCAAGGCATCCTCTACAGCCTCACAGGCAGCGGAGCGAACACTTACCTGCTGGTGAAAAACAAAAAATCGGGCCACATCATTGCGCGCATCCGCAACTGGACCAATGGCCAGCTGGGCTTGAGCATGACGGACAAAGCGCCTGACCCCCAGCCCGGCCCGGGCGGAACCCAATCCGGCTTGGGTCTCGACCAATCGGGAACCAGCGGCTACATCCACATCAACGCAGGCCAGGCCGACAAAGGCGTCTCCCTTGCAGGCAACAGCCAGTCCAATTCTTTTATCGGCTCCAACCATGCCGACCACATCAGCACAGGAGACGGCAATGGCAACTACGTCATGGCTGGCAGCGGCAGCGACGTGGTAATTGGAGGAGAAGGGCGCGAGTACATCCGCGCGGGCCAGGCCTTCACGCGGCCGGGGATGGTTGATGACGACACCGTCTACGGCGGCCCAAACACCGACATGATCTACGGCGGCGCAGGCGACGACTGGCTATGGGGCGCCAGTGACGATGATCAATGGCAGCGGCACAACGGCCAAAGCCACCAAAGAGGCGACTGGATCAGCGGCGAAGCGGGCAGCGACCACATTTACGGCAGCAGCGCAAAAGATGTGCTCTTTGGCGGCGCGGGCAGCGATGACATCAAAGGCGGCGCAGGCGATGACCTCATCCTGGGAGATGCGCAATACAGCGTGGCAAGCCGCGTCATAGCGCAGTCCTACGCAGGCGCAGGCACGCGCAGCTACAGCTGGAATGCGGCCACGCAAGAGTTTCAGCAGGCCCGCACAGACGGCGCCTACGCCATGAACCCCGTTGTGATCCCCAATGGCCGCATCCATGAATGGGACTGGCAAGCCGAGCCGCACGGAACGGGTTACCGCTTCACCCTGGGCGCGGGCATCAGCTTCATGCAGCAGCAGCGCGTAGCCGAAGGCGGAGCCGACGACATCCTGGACGGCGGCGCAGGCCACGACTGGATCGCCGGACAGGCGGGCAACGACATCCTCTACGGAGGCGAAGGCGACGACACCCTCTACGGAGACGACGCGCAAGACATGCCTGCCCACGCGGCCAGCGGAGACGACCAGCTTTATGCCGGCGCGGGCCATGACAGGCTCTATGGCGGCGCAGGCCACGACAGCCTGGACGCCAGCGACGACGACGGCCAGCAAGACCAGCTCTACGGAGAAGACGGCGATGACACCCTCATTGGCGGCAGCGGCCATGACGAACTGCACGGCGGAGCAGGAGACGACCGGCTGGCCGCAGGCAGCGACGGCAGCTGGCTGGACGGCGGAGCGGGAGACGACACCTTTGCAGGCGGAGCGGGAGACGACCGCCTCACCGACGAAAGCGGAAACGACACCTACCACCTCAGCGCAGGCAATGACACCATCACCGACCAAAGCGGCCAGGACACCTACCACCTCTACAGCGGCATGCTGCAACAAGGCGGCAGCACCGTCATTGCCGACAAAGACGGCCAAGGCAGCCTCCTGTTTGACGGCACGGCCCTCACGCGAGAAAGCGTAAAGGCCACAGGCAAAGACCAATGGCAAAGCAGCGACGGCAAAGCCCGCCTCACGCGGCAAGGGGCGGACCTGGTCATACGTGCAAGCGCGGGAGGACAAGGCAGCGCGGGCCACGTACACGTGCGCGACTTCTTCCGGGGCAGCAGTGCGTTCTTGGGACTGCAACTGCCTGAATACACACCGGCGCAGCCCGATCCGAAACCGAACCCCGATCCGAAACCGAACCCTGATCCGAAGCCGAACCCTGATCCGAAGCCGAACCCTGATCCGAAGCCGAACCCCGATCCGAAGCCGAATCCTGATCCGAAGCCGAATCCTGATCCGCAACCTGTACCCAATCCCGATCCGACACCAACGCCGACGCCAACTCCGACTCCGACGCCAACTCCGACACCGACACCGACACCAACTCCGACGCCAACGCCGACGCCAACGCCTGGCCTTGTGCTTGACGCCCAAGGCAATCCCGTGCCGCAGCCTGAACCCGCAACGCCCACCCTGGCTGGCGGCGCAGGCGCAGACCGTCTACACGGCAGCGCGGGTGACGACATCGCCAGCGGCGGCCAAGGCGCAGACTGGCTCTACGGAGCGGAAGGCGACGACCAGCTTCATGGCGGCGCGGATGAAGACCACCTCTACGGCGAAGGCGGCAACGACCGCATCTTCGGCGGCCAAGGCGGCGACTGGCTCTACGGCGGCCAGGGCCAAGACACCCTCAGCGGCGAAGCCGGAGACGACCACCTCTACGGCGAAGGCGGCGACGACTGGCTCTACGGGGGAGAAGGCAACGACGAAATCCACGGTGGCCTGGGCGACGACCGCCTCTGGGGCGGCACAGGCAACGACTTCCTTGCCGGCCACCAGGGCGACGACCATCTCATTGGCGGCGCAGGCAGCGACACCTACATCTGGGGCCGCGCCCAAGGCAGCGACACCATCGAAGAAGACAGCAGCGCTGCCACAGCCCAGGACATCGACACCGTGCGCCTGCAGCACATCGCCTCCACAGCCAACTGGAAGCTCACCCGCCAGGGCCAGGACCTCATCCTCGGCTTTGAAGGCCAAACCCTCACCCTGCGCGGCCAGCTGGCCGCAGGCGGCCACGCCATCGAACAAGTGCGCTTTGCCGACGGTGTCACCCTCAGCGCCGCGCAACTGGTGCAACGGCTGGAACAAAGCGAACGGCAAAACCGCAAAAACGGCAGCCTGACAGCGGCGAGACGGGCGGCGGCGCCAGACGTCCTCATCCGCAGCGCCAGCGCCGCGCCCGCCATCCGCCCCGGCATCATCGAACCAGGCCAAACCCCGCAGCAGGCCAGCAGCCCGTTCGGCCAGGAAGGCGCGCTTATTCACAACCACAAAGGGCCGTGGGTTGAAGGTGAACTCATCCACAACCACAAAGGACCGTGGGCCGAAGCCGACGCCTTGGTGCAGGCCATGAGCGAATTCGGGCAGCAGGCCCAAGACACGCCCTTGGCCGCCGCGCCCAGCCTCATGCGTTCCGCCGCGCCCGCCACGGGCTTTGTCGAAGGCGCGTTTATTCACAACCACAAAGGGCCGTGGGCTGAAGATGAATTCATCCATAACCACAAAGGGCCGTGGGCTGAAGATGAACTCATCCACAACCACAAAGGGCCGTGGGCTGAAGGTGAACTCATCCACAACCACAAAGGGCCGTGGGTTGAAGATGAACTCATCCACAACCACAAAGGGCCGTGGGTTGAAGCCGACGCGCTGGCGCAGGCCATGAGCGAGTTTGGGCAAGAAGGCGGGCAGCAGGCCGAGGGCGCGCCGCAGCCAGCGGCCTACGTGCCGTCCGCATGGGCGCGGCGCATGCTCATGGCGGAAGACTTCAGCGCCACAGCCCAAGCCCAGCGCCTGGCAGGCGCGCTGGCCAGCTTTGCGCCGCCGGCGGCAGCCAGCGCGCAAACCGGCCCGGCCAGCCTTGAAGCGCAGCCCGGCGGTTTCCGGCCCCTGCTGGCAGCCAGCGCGTGAAGCGGGGGGCAGGCCGAAGCGGCGGGCAAGCCCTGCCTGCGGCCTGCCCATTGACCCAAAAACAGGAGCGAAATTGACCCCTGTCAAAATGCCATCAGCGCCCATTCCACGGGGACATTATGCTATTGATCCGATAGCTGAAATGAGGCTTCTTGCACGCCATGCCGTGCCGCGTGCAGAGGGCGCTGGCACGCCTGTGCGCCGCGCCGGGCCGGTACGCGCCGGGCAGGCAATCTGAAACGCGCCATGCAACCCACAGCCTGCACGGCCCCTCAGGCCCCTTCAGCCCCTCCGGCTTCTTCGGCGGATGCTTGCGCGCCGCCGCCTGATTCGGGCTTGCTGGCGCTGCTGGTCATGGCGCAGTTTCATGGGCTGCCTGCCGATGAGGCCAGGTTGCGGCATGAATATGGCGGCGCGGCGTTCGATGTCACCATGCTGCTGCATGCGGCCAAGAGCCTGGGCTTTGCCGCCAAGGCGGTGCGCCAGCCGCCGCAGCGCTTGCACAAGGCGCCGCTGCCTTGCATCGCGATCGACAAGGAGGGGCGCTTTTTCATCCTGGCGAAGGTGGATGCGGGCGGGCGGCAGGAATCGCAGCAGGAGCCGCAGCAGTGGCGCTTTCTCATCCAGCGCCCGGGCGAGGCGCCGCAGGCGCTGGGGCATGCCGCGTTCATGGGGCTGTGGAGCGGGGAGCTGGTGTTTCTGACGAGCCGGGCCAGTTATGCGGGTGAGCTGGCGCGCTTTGATTTCACATGGTTCATTCCCGCAGTCATCAAGTACCGGCGGCTGCTGGGAGAGGTGCTGCTGGTGTCTTTCGTGCTGCAACTCATTGGGCTGGTCACGCCCATGTTTTTTCAGGTGGTGATGGACAAGGTGCTGGTCAATCACGCCATGCAGACGCTGAATGTGATTGCCGCCGGGCTGCTGGCGGCCACGGTGTTCGAGGCGCTGCTCACGGGCATACGCACCTATGTTTTTGCGCACACGAGCAGCAAGATTGATGTGGAGCTGGGCGCGCGGCTGTTCAGGCACCTGATGGCGCTGCCGCTGGGCTACTTTCAGGCGCGGCGCGTGGGCGATTCGGTGGCGCGCATCCGGGAGCTGGAGAGCATTCGCAGTTTTCTCACCGGCAATGCGATGACGCTGGCGCTGGATTTGGTGTTTTCGGTGGTGTTCGTGGCGGTGATGCTTTTCTATAGCCAGGAGCTGACGCTGATCGTGGCCGCTTCCATTCCGGTGTATGTGCTGCTGTCGCTGCTGTTTACGCCGGTGCTGCGGGCGCGGCTGAACGAGAAGTTCAACCGGGGCGCGGAAAACCAGTCTTTTCTGGTGGAGACGATCAGCGGCATTGATACCGTCAAGGCCATGGCCGTGGAGCCGCGCTGGCAGCAGAAGTGGGATAGGCAGCTGGCCGGTTATGTGGCGGCGGGGCTGTCGGCCACGAATGTATCCACGGTGGCGGGCAATGCGGTGATGCTGGTGAGCAAGCTGGTGACGCTGGGCATCATGTGGCTGGGTGCGTCGCTGGTGATTGAGAACCGGCTGACGGTGGGGGAGCTGATTGCCTTCAACATGCTGGCCGGGCAGGTGTCAGGCCCCATTTTGCGCATGGCGCAGTTGTGGAACGACTTTCAGCAGGTGAGCATTTCCATGAGCCGTCTGGGCGACATTCTGAACGCGCGCACCGAAATTGAAGGCGGCAAGACGCGCCTGCCCCGGCTGGCGGGCGCGATCGAGTTCGATCAGGTGTCTTTCCGCTACCGGCCTGACGCGCCGGATGTCATCCGCAGCCTGCAACTGCGCATTGCGCCGGGGGAGGTGATTGGCATCGTGGGGCGCTCCGGCTCCGGCAAGAGCACGCTCACCCGGCTGGTGCAGCGCCTTTATGTGCCCGACCGGGGGCGCGTGCTGATTGACGGGCAGGACATTGCCATCGTCGATACCGCCAGCCTGCGCCGCCAGATTGGCGTGGTGTTGCAGGAAAACGTGCTGTTTGGCCGCTCGGTGCGCGACAACATTGCGCTGGTCAATCCGGCCACGCCTATCGAGGCCATCATGCAAGCAGCCCGGCTGGCCGGCGCGCACGATTTCATTTGCGAGTTGCCCGAGGGTTACGACACGCTGGTGGGCGAGCACGGCGCGGGCCTGTCGGGCGGGCAGCGCCAGCGCATCGCCATTGCCCGCGCACTGCTGGGCGACCCGCGCATTCTCATTTTTGACGAGGCCACCAGCGCGCTGGATTACGAGTCGGAAAAGATCATTCAGGACAACATGCGGCGCATCTGCCAGGGGCGCACGGTGCTCATCATTGCCCACCGCCTCTCGGCCGTGCGCGATGCCGACCGCATCATCGTGCTGGAGCGCGGCCAGATTGCCGAAGAAGGCCGCCACGCCGCGCTGCTGGCCAATCCGCAAGGCATCTACAGCCACCTGTACCGCTTGCAGCAGGGAGGGCGCGCATGAGCTTGCGCCACCGCTGGCAGGCCTGGCGCGAGCTTTGGGGCCGCTACGCCCGCGCCTTTGCCTGGCACTGGCAGCGCCGCGATCAGCTGCAAGGCCGCATGCTGCGCGAAGACGAAGCGCAATTTTTGCCCGCCGCGCTGGCCGTGCAGGAAACGCCGCCTTCGGGCACGGCGCGCCTGATCGCCTGGCTGCTCATGCTGCTGGTGCTGACGGCCTTTGCCTGGGCGCTGATCGGGCGCATGGACATCGTCGTCACCGCCCAGGGCAAGGTCATTCCCAGCGAGCGCAGCAAGGTGATCGCCGCTGTGGAAACTGGCAGCGTGATCGCCCTGAACGTGCGTGAAGGCCAGCGCGTGCGCGCGGGCGATGTGCTGCTGCAGCTGGACACCAGCGCGCTGGACGCCGAGCGCGACCGCGCCCTGGGCGAGCGCAACGAATCCGTCCTCACCCTCGCGCGCAACCAGGCGCTGCTGCAAGCCCTGCGCCACGGCCGCCCGCCTGCCTTGCCGCCGCTGGCGCAGCTCAACCGCGACAGCGGCGCCACGCTGGACGCCAGCCGCTGGCAAGCCGCCAGCGCCCATGTGCTGGGCCAGTGGCAGGACTACGCCGCGCGGCGCAAAAAGCTGGCGGATGACATCGCCCACTACGGCCAGGCGCTGCCGCTGGCCGAGCGGCAGGCCGCCAGCTACAAGGCACTGGCCGCCACGGGCGATGTCTCGCGCGATGCCTGGCAGGACAAGGAGCAGGCCCGCCTGCAATTGCAGGCGCAGCTGCAAGAGGCGCGCAACCAGCAGGCAGGCCTGGCCGCCGAGGTCACGCGCCAGGCGCTGGACGAAATTGCCCAGGCCCGCCGCACCGCTGCTGCTGCCGCGCAAGACGCCTTGCGCGCCGCCAGCGCCAGCCGCCTGCACACGCTCAAGGCGCCCATTGATGGCACCGTGCAGCAGCTGGCCATACACACGCTGGGCGGCGTGGCGCAGGCGGCACAGCCCATCTTGCACATCGTGCCCAGCGGCGGGCCGGTGGAGGTGGAGGCCTTCATGGAAAACAAGGACAAAGGCTTCGTGCACGCCGGGCAAAGCGCCGCCGTGAAGGTGGATGCCTTTGAGTACACCAAATACGGCACGCTGCCCGGCAGTGTCTCCCACGTTTCGCAAGACGCCATCGCCGACGAAAAGCGCGGCCTGATCTACAGCGTGAAAGTGCAGCTGGAGCGCGCCGAGCTGAACGTCAATGGCCAGCCCACGCCCATCACGCCCGGCATGTCGGTCAGCGTGGAAATCAGAACGGGCGAGCGCCGCATCATCGAATACGTGCTCAGCCCGCTGCTGCGCCACACCCACGAGGCTCTGAATGAGCGCTGAACGTTTGCGCTGGCTGCCTGGCGCGTTGCATGGCGCATCGCTTGTCGTGCTGCTGGCCGCGCTGGCGCCGCCGCCTGCCGCCGCGCAGACCGGGCCTGAATGGCCGCAGGCCGCTGACGCCTCTGGCTGGCGTGACCGTCTCACGCCCTGGCAAGACCCGGCGCGCACCCGCCCGGCGCGGCTGGAGCAGCCATTGAACAAACCGCTGGATGCGCTGCCCCCGCCCGATCTGATGGCGCTGCCGCCCGCGCCCCCCACAAGCGGGCTGGACTGCGGCCCGCCAGGCGGCGGCCCCGGCTCCGCCGCCGCACCGGCCCGCGCGGCCGCCAGCCCGCAGCACAGCCAGTGGGCGCTGCAAACCCTGCTGAGCGGGCAGCCAGACGCGCCGGCGGGCCAGCCGCCGCTGCTCACCCTGCCTGCCGCCATGCATCTGGCCCTGTGTCACAACCCGCAAGTGCGCGCCACCTGGCCCGCCATTGCCCAGCAGGCCGCGCAAGTGGGGCAGGCGCAAAGCGGACGCTGGCCCCAGGTGAGCGCGGGGCTGGCCCGCCAGCGCAGCCGCGTCAGCTATGGCCCCTCCGACGTTCCCAGCCACACCACCTGGGCCACTTCCAAAAACGCCGTTATCGCCTGGCGCTTGTGGGACTGGGGCGCGCGCAGTGCCCGCACAGCCGCCGCGCAGGCCCAACTGCAAGCGGCCCTCTACACGCAAGACGCCACCGTTCACCAAACGCTGACTGAACTGCTGCAAACCTGGGGCCGCGCCCAGGCCGCCCAAACGCGCCTGCACACCCAGCAAAGCCTGGCTCCGCTGGCCAGCCGCACCGTGCAAGCCGCGCGCCGCCGCCAGGAAGGCGGCGCAGGCAGCGCCCATGACACCGTGCAAGCGCAGGCCGCGCAAGCGCGCATTCAGCTTGAACTGAGCCGCGCCCAAGGCGAATACGCCGAAGCCGCCGCCCGCCTGGCCTACCTCACTGGCCTGCCTGCCGCGCAGCCTTTGCGGCTGCAAGACGTTTTTCCGGCTGGCAGCGAAGAAGGCGGCGCAGACAGCGCAGACGACATCGGCCTTTCCGCTGACGCCGATGCTGATGACCAAACCGCAGCGCCCGAAGCAGGCGCGCCCGCCGCGCATGACCCGGACCAGCCGGCTGACTTGGACCATGCATCTTCCCCGGCCCTGCCGCCCCTGCCGGACTGGCTGGAACAGGCCCGCCAGCGCCACCCCGCCATTCTTGCCGCGCGGGCGCAGTGGCAAGCCGCACAAGAAGCTTTGCGCGCCGCGCAATCCGAAGGGCTGCCCACGCTGGATCTGAACCTGGCCCACTACCGCAATGGCCGCCCCAACAACGCCATCACCGCCAGCCGCACGCATGAAAACGTGCTGGGCCTGAGCCTGACCGTGCCCCTGTTCGACGGCTTTGCCAGCACTTACAAAGTCCGCGCCGCCCAAGCGCAGGCCGAGCAGAAATACATCGAATACCAGGCAGCCCAGGAGCAAACCCTGCAAACCCTGGCGCAACTGCATACCCAGACCCGCGCCGCCTGGCAAAACCTGCGCCTGGCCAGGCGGCTGTGGCGGCTGTCCATGCAAGCCGCCCAGTCCACGCACCGCCAGTACGCCGCAGGCGCCGCCGACATCACCCAGCTCAACCAGAGCCTGACCCAGCTCCAGCAAGCCCAGCTCGAGCTGTCCCAGACCCTGACCGAATGGAACCGCGCCCGCCTGAGCCTGTGGCTGCAAGAGGCGGCCATTCACTGAAGAGCCGGTTCAAGATCCTTCTGTCGTTTGTGCCTTGCAGCTCATTTCAATTTCGCACTTTCGCCCCTCGCAGGCAGATCATGAGCAGGTTCTGGGGCGAACTGGAATCCGGGCTGTTTCTGCGTCTTTGAGCAGATTCTCAATCTGCGTTTTTCGCGTGCAGCAATGCGCGCGCGTTGGCCGCCATGGCGTCAGCGCCGATGCCGCAGGTTTGATACAGGCGCAGGCGGCCTTGCGGGTCATACATGTAGCTGGCGGCGGTGTGATCGAGCGTGTAGCTGTTTTCAATGGGGCCGGGCGTCTGGCGGTAAAAAATCTTGAACTCGCGCGCCAGCGCGGCCAGCTCCTGGGGGCTGCGCGGGGTCAGGGCGATGAAGCTTTCGTCAAAGCTGGTCACGTAGGCTTTGAGCACTTCGGGCGTGTCGCGCGCGGGGTCCAGCGTGATGAAGATGCCTTGCAGCCGGCCGGCTTCGGCGCCCAGTTTCTGGCGCGCCTGCCCGCCCTGCAAGGCCGCTGTGTGCTGTTGATTGATGACGTGATGACCGCCACCGAGGCCCTGTTGCGGGCGGACGCCGTGTATATGTCAGCACCGCCGTATTGGCCCGCGCACGCCGCCGCTTTGAGAGCTTGTTCTCAATCAGCTCAGAAGCCTGACCGTGCGCCGAACGCAAGCGATCTTCAAGCGACAGTGACCTCGTAGTCCTTGCTCTATCTTCTCGATTGACTCAGCCAGGCAGAGGTACTCTCCACAATCCAGCACTTGGGCAGCGTCTTAAAACTATGCCGTTCACTGCGCTTGATCACCTGCGTGTTCCAGCCAGACTTTTAAACCCTCGCCAACAAAGGAAATGGCCTCGAGAACGTTTGCGAGGCCAGGCCCGGAAACCGCGCCAACACTGGGGAAGCGGGCAAAAAAATCCCAACCGAGAAGATTGGGGATTTTTGGGTATTGGTGGCGGATGGTTGACTAGGTGCCGACTGGCCTCCCGAGCTTGTGAGCACTGGTGCGGGTTGCTGCGGGGAGCTGCAAACAACATCACATGCCGCGTCTTCGGGAATACTCGCGTAGTCGCAAGTACCGAGCATCTTGCGCAAGGTTTGGCGCGGCCTGAACGATTTGATCCAGGCATTGCCCCAACTCCCGAGGCCCCCACTGCTGATCGACAATCACGGCATTCAGCAGGCCCAGTGCATCCGCTGGATATTGGCTACACAAACCTGATTCGTGCAGCAGATGTACGACATAGTGCGGGTGTTCGATCGGTTGCAGCCAGTCCTGCACTGCAGCCAAAGCAGTCGGGAATTCACCTCGGGCGGCAATCACCATACGAGTCAAAGACTCGGCGATTCGTCGGGTCGCCAAGTCGCGGGATTTTGGCCAGATCTGTTGCCAGAACGGTTGGGCGCGGTTTTTCCAATAGTCCTCGCGCTGATCAGCAGCGCCTTCCAGTGCCTGGGAGAGCGCCTGTGCCGATTCCTCCAACCCTTCTTGTGGAAGCGCGCCAATTGCAGATCGAAATTCCTCTACGGAGTATCCCTCGGTGGGGCCCAATGCTGCGTAGGTGAGGAAGGTCGCGAATTGCTGGCGGTGCTCGCCAAGATCGGCATAGTGCTTTGCACTGTCCAGAAACTGTGACCTGAACGCTGTCAGCAATGGCTGGTACAAGCGCGGCGACCAGAGAAAGCCTTCCCACACGGCCTTGGCTTCAACGCGATTGCTCCAGCCGAACAACGGCAGCAGGTGCTGTTCGGTCCAAGGGCGATCCACACGGAAAAATGCGATCAGTCGAGAACCCATCAGCACCCGAGCGTGGCGGAATCGATCTACCTGCACGTCGCACAATGTCGTGAAAACCTGCTTCAATTTAGCAGGAAGCAGATCGTTGTCGTTCGGGTTCTGCTTGAACCACAAGTTGATCAGTGCCTGTGTGGCGTGTCCGATGGGGTGATTGATTGCAGAGCCGACAGGGTCGTAGGTTTCGACGCCATTGCGGATGATCCGAGAACCTGAGCCTGCTTCTAGCGGCAAGGCCAGCACACGGTGACACAAACTCAGCAGGATATCCTCGTGACGGTTGATAGCCTTGGAGGCCGCCTCCATCCACCAAGTCACGGCGTGATCAATCTCCTGAAGTACGGCCTCGGGCATAGTCTGCACCAGCGGCGCAGCGTATCGCCAAGAGCGCGATACCATGCCTTCTTCAGCCCAGGCCTGCAGAGCCTCGCGCCATCGTCCAGCGGGCCACACACCATCTTGTGCGAGATCACATAACGCGGACAGGCTGTGAAAGAAGCGCGTGCGGCAAACGTCACGCCACGTATCTTCGTAGAAAGGCCGCCGCTCGGGCATCGGCTTGATGAGCCATTGCACCAGCTCCTGCCGTTTGCGGGGAGCAATGTCGACATCCCGGCTGTCCTCGTAATCCGGATCACCGGTGCCGCTCATCCAGTGTGAGAACTCGTCACGCTCGTTGGTTGCCAACTGCCATTGCGGGTAGGCAGTAGATATTTCCGCCAAGCGTGCCGCCGCAGACGCACCCAAAACGAGGCCCGATGTGTTGAGTTTGGCCAGATGCAGCCAGACGGAGCGGGCCACCAAGTCTTGCCAACGTTCTGCTGCCAAGTCGTCCCGGTACATCTCGCGCGGAGGGCCTGCCAAAATGGCCCACTCCAGGCTTTGCTGTGTGACTCCTGCCAAATGTTGACCCTGCAGGACCAACAGCCTGAACACCTCCCGCCCCGTATCTGTAGACCACAACCACCACGCGTCGTCGGCCAGCAACCAATCCACCCACTGCTCGGGCTGGATGCAATCATCGTGGCTCGCGGCAAAGAAGGCCAGACGTTTGAAGGTGGGGTAAGGCAACTCGAACCAGTTCTGTGCGATGCGTGCCGCACGCGCACTGTCGTTGGCACGAATCGCCAGCCATGCATCGCGCAACAACTCGATCAGGCTAACCCAGTCGCGGAAACCCCGGTTCTGCCAGTGGGGCGTAATGGATGGCAGATCCCAGTGCGAGCGGTCGCTACGTTCGTCGGCTTCGCCCAACTCCCGCAATAGATCCAGTGCATCACGCAACAACTGCTGGAAATCTTCCAACAGGTACGGAAAAGCAGATTTCCATGGCTCGTCGGCAAGGTCGCGCAGAGCGGAATGCACATGATCAGCGGCCAGCGCGAGTTCCCAGTCCACCAATTGCTTGATCCGCGTGGGTTCGTCGGTGCTGCTCGAATCGTCGTCGCCCCAGCGAAACGGCTTCTTCAAGACAACCTTCACGGCAAGCAACTCCCGCAATTCCAGACGCAATGTGGCAGTCAGTCCTTCGCGCTTGAGACGACCTTGCCAGCGATATAAGTCGGGATCACGCCATGGCGATTTCACACGGCCACTGAGCAGTAGACGCCACAAGGTGCGCATCAGTGGGCCAGGAATGGCCTTGGGTGCATGCAAGCGGATTTCATCGAGCTCGGATGTTTTTCCCTCGCGCTCCAGTGAAGCAAATCGATCCAGCTCGTGTTCGATCAGCCACGGCCAACGGTCGTACAGCTGCCCACCGCGTTCTGCAATCCAGATGACCAGTCTGGGGTCATCCAGGTGGCGCACCAGCCATCGGGCCAAATGGAACATCACGTCATCCCACTGACTGCCAGTGATGCCGCCGGAGGCGAGCAGCATCGATGGGGCCCGGTCATAGGGCGCAGGCCGGCGAATCAGGCTGAATCGAAGTTTGGTGTCGACTTCTATGTGAGGCGGCACTCCGAATCGAGCCAGATCGCTGTACAGAAAACGTTCGTCCGAGAAAGCTTCCAGCAGCCAGTCCAGTGACGGAACGGGATTGAAGTCGGCGAAGCGTTTTGCCGGTAAGCCTGATTTATCAGACAGAGCCCAAAGCATTCGCCCGACGAAATCGTCCTGCTGCGTGCTCTCCTGTGGGCGCGTCAGGGCGTGCTTAACAACGATGGCTTCTTTGCCCTGCACACCGTCACGGTAGGTCTCTGCCCAAGCGTGCAGGGTCTGGTGCAGCGCGGAATGGTCATAGCTGCCAATCGGCACGTTGTAGAGAATGGGCGTGACACCCTTCGCTTCCCATTCGATGGTTTTTCGGTGCTCCTGCCCCGGTTCACAATCACCCAGTGCCCAGGCTTGCGGCGTGACTTCTCCCAGCATCCGATCTGCTGCCAGCGCATCCATCATGTAGCGCAGCACCGGGTCGTTGATGCTGTAGCCCACAAAACAGACCACGTAGTTGCGGAACAACTCGCTCACAAAGCGGGCCGCCCAGCGCTCGGTCAGATACGCCAAGCCGAAATCACCACTGGTGACCACCAGCCGATTCAGGGCGGTGTCGTCGGCCTTTTCCGGCAGCAAGCCGTGCAGATAGACCAGCCCATTCCAGCGGCTGTTTTTCGGAATCGGCAGCATCGGGGCAGCGTGGGCTTGGAACGCTTGGCTCGTGCGTTTGGCTGCCACATGAAAGATGCGGTCGAAGTTGGTGGTGACCAGCCGTAGCGCGCCCTCGCGGTTGCGCGCCAGCCTAAGCAACGCCGCCTGCGTATCGGTGGCACCCTTGCGACGGAGCTTTGGTTTCAGCGCTTGCGCCAGTTTGCTTCGGACAGCCAGTCGCTGCCCTGGCAGGCGCCGCTCTAGCAGATCGAGCGTGGCATCGAACTGTCCGCGCTCGAAGGCGTCACGCTCAATATCGTTGAGTGATGTGCCATTCAGCTTGTAAATCTGTTCCACCAGCCCCTTGAAACCCGGCAAACCGGCAGGGTAGGAAATGCCTGCCCCACAGAAAAACACCACGCGGCCTTCCTCGTGCGCCTGCAAGAGCGCATCGGGGATGTCGGGGCCGTCGGTAACGAACTGCACTCACTGGCTCCCGGCAAACACCCGCTCCAGCGTCGCGGGCAACAGTGCGGCATTGGCTTCGCGGATGGCGGTGTGCTTGGCCTTGAGGGCGGCGATTTCGGCTTGCAGGCGGTCGAAGGTTTGCTGTACCGCCAGCGAGGGCATGGGCACTTCGATGGCCATCAACTTATCGAGCCCAAGCGTGCGGTTGCGGCCAGCACCTCCGGGCGATGCGTCGCCAATCTTGAGCAGCCCCTCGTCGGTCAAGAAGTAATAGCGCAAAAATTCAGCTGTCGTCAGTTCGGTATTAGCGTGGCAGGTGATGAAGCGGTGGGAGCCGAAGCGGCCCGCGTCTTCTGGCTTTGCGATGGCGATGGCACCTTCCCAGGCGAATACGTTGGAGAACAACAGATCGCCCGGTTCTATGCGGTACAGGCGCTTGGTACCTACCTCACTGCCAGAAAGCGGCGGCTTGTGGAAGGTGCCCTTGCCGAACGAGCGGATGCCGAGTTCCGGATAGCTGCCTTCCAGGTCGATGGACTGTTCACGTCGCACCAGTGGTGCCACCTCCGCCATCGGCCGCAGCGGTGCGTCGGCGACGGCATCGCGGAACCGCAGCGCCAGCAGATGTTCGGCGTCGCGCTCGACGGCATCCAGATGCGCCTCAACCTGCCGGGTTTTTTCGGCTAGCGCGTCGAGGCGGGCAACGATGGCTTGCTGTTCGGCCAACGGTGGAAGCGCGATTTGCTGATCGAGGAACCGTTCTTCCTTGATGCGCACGCGGTTGGTGGTGCCTTCACTGGCAGCCTTGCACAGTTCAACGAAGGGAGACGAGCGCACCAACCAGCCTATGAATGCCACGCTGCACTCGTCTGGGGCACGAAAATCGAATGAGGGAAAGTCGTTGCTGACGATGGCACCGTCAAGTTCCGGAGGCACCAAGCCAATCGCGCCATTGCGCGCATCGATCTTGGACAGGATCAGTTGGTTGGCGCGAACGACACGGCGCACCGAAACGACGTCGTTGCCACAAACCTTGCCCCGACTGACGACTCCTTTGCCCCAAAGCTTGATCGTCACCTCGTGGTACTCAGACTCCGGGTCGAGTACCGCAGTCTCGTCGGAGCGCCGCAGCAACTCGCCCAGGGGAACTTTGGGCCACGCCTTCATTCGTCGCCCTCAACGCTGACCAGGGCCTCGATCTCACCCAGCAGCCGCATCACCTCGACCTCGTGGCTGCGCATCGCGGCGATCAGGTCTTTCGGATCGGCATGTTCCAGCCCGGCCTTGGCATTCGGGTTCTTGAGGTCCAGGTTGTAAATGGGCCAGTACAGCGCATCGCCTTCGGCCTGCGCCGACTTAGCAGCCTGTTCGTGGGCCTGTTGCTCGCTCTTGAGCGCCTTCAGACG
This sequence comes from Ottowia sp. oral taxon 894, assembly GCF_001262075.1. Lineage (GTDB taxonomy): Bacteria > Pseudomonadota > Gammaproteobacteria > Burkholderiales > Burkholderiaceae_C > Ottowia > Ottowia massiliensis. Next base: position 2,787,734 of record NZ_CP012073.1, read on the forward strand.
GTCTTGCAGCTCGGCCTTCTGGCCATTGCCAGCAGCCTGAAGTGCCTGCTCCAACTCTCGAATAGGCTTGCCCAACGCGATGGCGGCATTGCGTTCGCTTTCCGCCCGTTGCCAGTGCGGCGTGGCGGCCTCGACGGCGGCGGCACGTTTGGCCGCGAAATCCACCTGCCAGGCCTGCGGGCCTTCTTCGCGGGCGTTCCACCACGCCAAGGCGGGGGCAAATTCCTCAAATTGCAAGGGCGCGGTCTTGCTGTACTTCTTCCGCCCTGCGGGCAACGGCAGTTCGTAGTACCAGATGGTGTCGGTGGGGCCGCCGCGCTCGAAAAACAGCAGGTTGGCTGGGATATCGGTGTAAGGCGCGAACACGCCTTGCGGCAGACGCACGATGGTGTGGAGCTTGAACTCCTTGAGCATTTCCTCCTTGATGACGGCGCTGATGCCGTCGCCAAACAGGGTGCCATTGGGCACGACCACGGCGGCGCGGCCACCGCGATCAGCCGGTTTGCCGCCCGGCACGGGCGCACCCGCTACCCGCAGCTTGCGCATGATGTACTGCAGGAACAGCAGCGCGGTTTCCGCCGTTTGCATATTGGGCGGGAAGTTGGCCTTGATGCCGGTCTCTTCCTCGCCGCCGAAGGGCGGGTTGGTGAGGATGACGTCCACCCGTTCGCTGTGGCCGATCTCATTGACCCGACGCTCGAGCGTGTTGCCATAGGCAATCTGCGGGGCTTCCAGGCCGTGCAGCAACAGATTCATCTGCACCAGCATGTAGGGCAGCGGCTTGGCCTCCTGACCGAACAGGGTGTTCTGCTGCAGCACCCGGCGTTGGTCGGGCGTGCTGACCTGCGGTGCAATGTGGTCGTAGGCCTCGACCAGAAAGCCTCCGGTGCCGCAGGCTGGGTCGAGCACCGTCTCACCCAGGCGCGGGTCGGTGACCTGCACCATGAAGCGCACGACCGACCGCGGCGTGTAGAACTCGCCGGAATCGCCAGCGGCATCGCGCATTTCGCGCAGCATCGACTCGTACAGGTGCGAGAGGGTGTGGATTTCCTCGCTGGCGCTGAAGTGAATGCCGTTGATCTTGTTGATGATGTCCCGCAGCAGATAGCCGCTGACCATGCGGTTCTGCACGCCCTTGAACACGTTGGCGATGACTTCGCGCTGGCTCCCCTTTTCTCCGTCTCCAGCCAGGCCACGCAAGTAGGCAAACAGGCCCTTGCCGACCGTGCCATCGACACGGATGGCCGCTTCCTGGCTAATGAACGCCAGTAACTCGTCACCGGTGATACCGTCATCACGGGCGGCCCAGTCGCGCCACCGATAAGGCGATTCGATGATGGGCTGGTAGCGCTTTCCGTCGAGTTCGGCTTCTTCCTCATGGACCGCTTCAAGGTCGTCGAGGAACTTGAGGAACATCACCCAGGTGAGCAAGGGCAGACGATCCACATCGCCATTTAGGCCCTTGTCCTTGCGCAGGATCTTACGGGCGCTGCCGATCAGGGCCGACAGGTTTTCACGGGTGGTGAGCGGTGCCTTGGCTTTGCGTGGCGCGCGGGTCTTTTTCTCACCCGACGCTATTGCCTTCGTGGCAGATTTGGCCATTGGATGCGGTTCTCGTTATTGGTATAGCGCGGTCTGCAGCCGGGAGACAGCGTCCTTCATACCGCGCACACCGCCGAAGTGACGGGTGGCGATCTCGGAAGGACTGCCGTAGCGGTCGAAGGGCTGGACCTTCATCAGCTCGGACAGCGCATTGAATTGCAGGATGCCGCGCTCGATGTAACGGTCGAGCAGCAGCGTGAGGATTTCGCGGGCTGTGTCACCGTGCTGGGCGAAAAGGTCTTGCGTCTTGCGCTTGGCGGCTTCGGCACGCTGGCGGCGGGTCAGCAGTGGGGCATTCCAGGCCAGATGGCACAGCAGGTCAAACAGATCTGCGTCAGGCTGCTCACTGCTGCTGGCCAGCTCCGCGAAGCTGATGCCGCGCTCGGTCAGCTCGCGCAGCACTTCAGAACGTGTATCGGGGTTGGCCCAGGCCGATTGCAGTGCCTCGCGCGTAGGATAAAGCGTCCGCACAGCGCGGCCTGAATAGTCGGTGTACTTCACCACCTGCAGCTTTTTGCCATCGGTGTCGAGGTCATAGACTAAATGGCCGATGACTTCGACTTCGCCGCCGTCAATGTAGAACTTTCGGGGCTCGACAGGTGGCTCGGTGATGATGATGCCGGTGTCTGTTCCGATCTGCTCCTCGGGAAGCTCGTACTCCAGCGGCATATCTACCTGCGGCGCTTCAACCTCAGCCTCAGTGATGCCCATCTGTTCCCCGGTTTCATCAATGATCACTTCTTCGATCCGCGCTGGATCACCATCGAAGTCCGGATCGGCAAAGTGGCTGGTGGCCGTGCCGGTGAAGTCGATGATGTTGAAGTATTCCTTGCCGTAATCGACCTTGAGTCGCGTGCCGCGACCGACGATCTGCTTGAACTCGGATCGGGAGCCCACGACACGCGCCAGCACCACGTTTTTGACCATCTCGGCATCAACGCCTGTGGTCAGAAGTTGAGACGTAGTCAGGATGACGGGCGTGGGCTTGTCCACGTCCTGAAAGTGGGACAGATGGGTGAGGCCAATAGCGCCTTCATCGGCCGTAACACGGCAGACGTAATCGGGGTACTGCTTGACGAGGTCGCTGTTCAGATTGAGCAACTCCTGGCGCATCTCGGCAGCGTGTTCCTGATCGACACAGAAAATCAGGGTCTTGGCAAAGCGGTCGGTACCTTTGAGCAGGTCGGTCAGATGCCTCGCCATCGCCCTTGTGCGGGAACGAAGGGCCACGACTCGCTCGAAATCCTTGGTCTGGTACTCGTCGTCAGGCACTTCGCGGCCATAACGGTCCAACTCATCCTTGCTCGGCCGCCAGCCTGCGGCATCAACCGTGGTGATGACGCGGTGTACGCGGTACGGGGCTAGGAAACCGTCTTCGATGCCTTGGCGCAGGCTGTAGGTGTAGACCGGGTTGCCGAAGTATTCGTAGCTGTCGCGAGACTCTTCGCGCAGCGGCGTGGCCGTCATGCCGAACTGGACTGCGGGCTCGAAGTAGTCGAGCACCGCGCGCCAGGCACTTTCGTCACGACTGGAGCCCCGATGACATTCATCGATGATGATGAGATCGAAAAAGTCGGGACGGTACTGCCGGAACACATCGGCGCTGGCGGTGGTCAGCGCCTGGTAGATGCCGAAATACATATCCCGGCTTTGGCTGGTGTCGCCGCCAGCGATCTTGTGCCGAGCGTCGCCAAAGGGTGCGAACATCTTGGCCATCGGGTCGTCCACCAGGATGTTGCGATCAGCCAGAAACAGGATCTTGGGGCGGCGGTACTCCCCAGTCCGGTTCCAGCGGCTGTTCCACAACTTCCAGCAGATCTGGAAAGCGACGCAGGTCTTGCCGGTGCCAGTGGCCAGGGTGGCCAGGATGCGTTTCTGCCCGAGCAAGATCGCTTCGATCACCCGATTGATGGCGATCTGCTGGTAATAGCGCGGCACCTTGCCAGAGATCAGGTTGAACGGCTCCAGCACATGCGCAGCGGCGTCTTGGGGCAGATGGGTGGCGGCTGAAAGGCGGGTAAACAGTTCATCAGGCGTGGCATAGCGATCCACCTCGCGCTCGGTGCCGGTGGTGTAGTCGATCTCGATGATGCGGTGGCCATTGGTCGCGTACGCGAACTTGAGACCGAGAATCTCAGCGTACTCGCGAGCCTGCTGCACACCGGTTTCAGCGGGGAGACCAATCTCCTTGGCCTCCACCACAGCCAGGGGATAGTCACGCCGGTGGTACAGCAAGTAGTCGGCCCGCTTCTGTTTGCCGCGCCGCACCTTGCCCCCGGCCACGATGATGCGACCGTTGGTAAAAGTGCGCTGCTCGCCAATGGCGTGTGGAGCAGTGCCCCAGCCAGCCTCGACCAATCGGGGCGTGACGAATTCGCGGCAGGTGTCTGCTTCGGTGATCACGCCATCTCGCATTGCCTCCCCCTTCATATTCGCCCCTCAATCAATCAGAATCTTGAAACTAGTCGCCAGCGCCATCGGCTCGATTTCGCGTACGTTCTTCTTCAGTGCCACCAAGCCATAGCTTTCCATCATCCGCAACGTGCGCGACAGATTCGGTACCTGGCGCCCGGTGAGTTCCGCCAACTCAGTCAACGACTTGGGCCGCTTGTCACGGATGAGACGCAGCAGAGTTTGGTTATCCTCCGACAGCACCGCAGCCATGGTGGCCATCGACGGAAACCAGACCGTCGGGACATCTTTTTGAGCAACTGCCCCCTGCGATTCGCCAGGGCGACGAATACCGACAACACAGCGCTTCATATCGGATGTCCTGATCGGCATGGCATAAGACCTCCATCTTATCAATGTGGCACAACTGCAGCCAGATTTTGATGAACAAAAGCTTGGCTTCTTGATCGTTCAGCGCGTGAATGGTGGCGTCATCAATCAACTCGGAGCCCCGCCATGACCAGCCAGACCGACGCCCTCGACACCTACCTCGCCCGCGCCGCAGCCATCCACAACAAGTTGACCCGGCTGCGGCAACTGGCCGACGACCACTTCGGCCACGACCCAGAGGCCATTCACTGGGGGCACGTTGGTGACCTCGGGCGGGTGGATCAGGCGCTGGACAACCTGCTGGCGATCTTCGACGGCCAGGCCAAGTGAGGGAGGCCATGATGGAGACCCTGCTCAAACTCTCCCCAGCGCAAAGCCTGCTACTGCGCACTGCCGCCCGCCGTCCTGATGGGCGAGTCATCCCGCCTGACACACTGCGCGGCGGCGCACGGGTCAAGGTGCTGACCTCACTGCTGCAGCGCGGGTGGATCGAGCCTGCCGACGACGGCCACGTGCTGACCGACGCGGGTTATGTGGCCATCGGCCTACAACGGTCCACACCACCAGATGGCGTCCAGCCGATGGACACCATCGGTGATCTCCAACTTCTGGAGGGCATCCCGATCCGCCCCGGCACCAAACTCGCCGCACTGGTGATGGCGCTGCGCCGCCCACAGGGCGCGACCAGCCTGCAACTGATGCTGACCACTGGCTGGCAGCCCCACACCGTGCGTGGGGCAATTTCCGGGATGCTGCGCAAGAAGCTCGGCCTGAAAGTAATCCTGGCGCACAACGACGCTGGTGAACGGGTATATCGCATCAACATTTCGGCAGCGGTCTGACGCATCGGACGCAGTCTGACGAAACTTTCCGTGAGGCGCGCACGCACGCGTATAGAGAAGTTACGTAGAACTGTGTCTGCTGCGTCAGACTGCGCGCGAGCGCCACGAGCAATCTGCCTTGCGTACCCTTGAAACCTCAAGCCTGACAAGGCATTACAGCCGATTCGGCACTGGCGCGGGGCGGTTCTGCGTACCCTCAGCGTTTTGGCTGTGTTCGGCGCACCGTCGGCAGCAAACCCGCGCCAGTACTGGCTTTTCCACGATCACCATTCAGGCCTCTGGCAAGAGGCGACGTTTTGCTGATTTTTCGCCTGGGAACTGGCGTAACCCTTCGTCGCCATTGACTTTTCAAGGGGCGACAGATCTGCTGATGGTCTCGCGGCCGATTTCCCTCAATCTGGTGGCAAATCGTCTGTAAACCCGCGCCAGTATTGAGTTTTCTATCCTGGCCGTTTTTCGTTTGGCCTGGGTGCAAACCTGCGAACCGGGTACGCACCAAGGTTCGCACATTCCGCGTTGCCACTATCCCGCACAGGCCCGCAGTGACTGGGCTTTAGGCACGCTTGCCCTCACTGCCAGGAGCGAACCGCAAACCCTGCAAACCTTGTTTTCTGGTCGGACGGTGGCGAAATGCTGCGCTCGCGCCCCCCCGTATTGGAATATCGCCAGGAAGGACCCCTTTCGCCTGGGGCATGTATGCGTGCGCGGGCCATAACAATCGGCGATGACCATCACCATCGTCACAACCATCACAGGCACGGGCCCGATGTGACGGTGGTGATGGTTATGATGGTCGCCCCCTTATTGTTGACACCGCCGGAAACGCAGATATGCCCTGGCGATCCGACCGTCACACGGCGTCAGGCTCCTGCATCCACGCCGGGATATCCCGCTGTCCGTTCAGCACGCGCCAGACATCGATATGGTCCGGACGCTCAACGTAGAACACGAGGTGTGGGTAGCGCGTCAGCGGCCAGGCGCGCAGGCCCGGCAGGTTGAGCTCATGGGCGTAGCGTGGAGATCCGGTGGCCGGGTGGCGACCGATGTGCCCGTAAGCCTTTTCCTGCGCATCGACGAAGCCCATTGCCACGGCTTCGCCCGCCTCACTCAGGTAGTAGGCGACGGCCTCGTCCACATCCCGGTTGGCCTGCTCACGCGGGATGACTGGCTTGGCCTTCACGCCTTGGTAGCGGGCTTGCCGGCCTTGCGCAGCCGATCACGCAGACCTTCGAAGTAGCTGGCGTCGGCGGGAGCTGCAGGAGCCGAAGCAGCTCCAGCCAGCAGCAGGTTGCGCAGTTGCAGGCGGTCTTGATCCTTGCGGATCAACTCGCGCACGTACTCGCTGCTCGTGCCATAGCCACGCTGGCTGACCTGTTCGTCCACGAAGGACTTCAGGGAGTCGGGGAGAGAGATGTTCATCGTGCTCATGGCGCAAGTGTGGGTTCTTTGGCAAAATTTGGCAAGATGGACGGCGCATGATGTCTTCATCCTTGCAACCAGCCACCGCGATTCCATCCTCCACCGGAGACCTGCCCTCAATGAATTGGCCCAACCACCCCTGCGATCCGTACTGGGACGAAGCCGACTGGCTGCCGCCCTGGTACATCCTGGATCGTTGGTGCCAGAGGGACGAAGCCTGTATCCAGGCCAAGCAGCAGGCCCTGCTGTCTGCCTGCGAACGGGACGAGGTCCAGTACCGGCGCAGCGATGGCAAAACCTACGACGATCCGGTTCATGAACTGTCCAGCCGGGGCAAGCTGCTGATTCACCGCCAGAGCTTCAACCAATGGTGCACGGCGCTGGAGGGCAAAACCCCTTTGGCTGGTGGCCTGCCGCCAGCGCCTGTCGCGCCAATGCCCAGTTGGGCGCATCCCGATCACACCCGGTCCGCGCCACCGGCAGCGGTGACCACGCCACCAACGGCACCGGCCCGTATCGATACTGCTGCGCCTGAAACCCTGGCGGCGGACCCGATCAGCGTCTCGGATGCGCCGTCCCCTGTCGAGGCGCGCCTGACGCTGGTGGAGTTGCGCAAACGGGGAGTGACCGCCGACGAAATCATCCGTGCCTTTCGCGTCAAGGTAGATGCGCAGCAGAACCAAAAGTGGTGGACGGAGCGGTTTACCAATCCCACCCGTTACAAAAAAATCCTCAGTGCCCGAGTGCAAAAGGGCCAGGCCAGTCGTGGCGGACAGCACTTCCCGTCCTGGTGGGACCCGTTCCTGATTGCCAGTTGGCTCATCGCAGAGCGGCATATGCCCCGCGATCGCGTGGTGCGCATCTTGCAGCAGTCCTTTCCAGACTTCGCGGTCAACGACCACCTCCTGTAGGCCGGCAGCCAGCTCAAAAACTTGTCCCCCACCCGCATACGGTAGGGCTTGGCTGAAACCGCCCCGACCGCAGTTGATCTCGTAAGTCCTTATCGCACAGAGACTTGCCAACCGTAGCTTTTGCTGCGGTTGGGGTTGTCTTGCGAACCTTCGGCGCATTCCATTGCGTTCCCGGAGGTACCGATGCATTCCCGCCACAGCCAGCCCTGTCTAACCGTGCTGCGCCGCCCCCAAGTCGAAAGCCGGACGGGGCTTTCGCGCAGTTCGCTCTACGCGCTGATCGCCAGCGGCCAGTTTCCTGCGCCGATCCGCCTCACAGCCAACACCGTGGGCTGGCTTGAGCACGATATTGAGGGCTGGATCGCGCAGCGCGCCATCTCGTCGGGCGTCAAGGGGCTGTGACGATGGGGACTGTCTTTGCCACGACGCTGCGAACATTCGCACGCCTCGCACCGCCTCGCGTGGCTGCAAACCCAGCATCTATCGAGGGATTCGCAAGATTCGCAGGATTCGCACTGCGCATCCCCGAAATCGCGAATTCGGGGGCTTGCTGATGCGCGGCGTTCCCAGCCAACGCATACCTCGCCCAGACTGGGCCATGGGCGAAGCCCCCATGCCCCTAACGCGCGAGTTGCCACCGGCGTCCATTTTTCCCCATGAAGCCCTCGGCACCATCGGCAGCGGCGTCGTGACGCTGATGCATCAGGTCATCCAGGCCCCGGTCGCGCTCGTTGGGCAAACCATCCTGGCGGCCATGAACCAGGCCAGCCAACCGTATGCCAATGTCTGCATCGATGGGCGGGTGTCGCCGCTGTCTGAGTACTTCCTGACCCTGGGAGAGTCTGGCGAGCGCAAATCGGCAGCCGATGGCTGGGCACTGGCGGGTGTGCGTCAGCAGCAAAAACAGCTGATGGCGCAGTACGAGCAGGACCGTGATGTCTTCGAAAAAGCCCTAGAGGTGTACGAGACCACGAGCAAGCGCATCCTGGCCGACAAGAAACTCAGCCCCGAAGCCAAGCAAGCCCAATTGCAGGCACTCACCAAGCCCCAGGCGCCGGTGATGCCCTTGCTCATCGTCTCCGAACCCAGTTCGGAGGCCATTCAGCGGCAGCTCATCATCGGTGAACCTTCCATTGGCCTGGTCAACGACGAGGGCGGGCAATTCCTCGGTGGGTTTGCGATGTCCGCCGAAAAACGCCTGGGCACCTTGACCACCCTGTCGCGCCTATGGGATCGCGGTGAATTTGACCGAGTGCGGGTGGGTGATGGGTCGGGGAGCTACTACGGCCGCCGTCTGTGCCTGCACCTGATGGTGCAACCGGCGGTCGCGGCCAGCCTGCTGGCGGACCCGCTGGCCCGGGAGCAAGGCTTCCTCGCCCGCTGTCTGGTGAGCCACCCCACATCCACGGCGGGAACACGCACCTATGTGGAAACTGACCTCAGCACCGCACCGGCGTACCAGGCTTACAACGCCCGCCTGAGTGAACTGCTGGCTGGCCAGTGGCCGAAGGCCAACGATCATGAACTCGATCCTCCCAACTTGTTCCTGAGTCCGCAGGCCAAACGGACCTGGATTGCCATCTACAACGATCTGGAAGCGGGTCTGGCACCCGAGGGCCCTTTCGTGAGCGTCCGGGCGCTGGCCTCCAAAGCCCCAGAACACATTGCCCGACTGGCCGGCACCTTTGCCGTCTTTGAGGGGGATGACGAAGTCCACGAGGAGCAAGTCGATCGTGCTCTGCGCTTGATGCTGCATTACCTCGACGAGGCCCAACGGCTGTGGGGCGCAGGTCAGATCAAGCCCGAGTTGCGCTTGGCCCAAGAGCTGCTGCAGTGGTGGCGCACCAAGGTGGGCACCGGCCGTGTCATCACGCTCACCGACGTCTATCGCAATGGTCCCAGTGCCATTCGCAGTGCCGCAGTGGCACGCAGTGTGGTGTGCATCCTTCTGGACCACGGCTGGCTGATCACCGGCGCTCATCCCAAGTCCAAGGAAGCCTTTGAACTGATGGAGGCCCGATGAAAAAACGCATTTGGTCATCCCCCCGTGCGAATTCTGCGAATCCCGCGAAAACCCGCGCCTGCAGTGGCTTTGCGCACATGCGAAGCCTTGCGAGTCGTGCGAATCCTGAATGTTCGACGCCACGCCGCCCGGCGTCACCCACTCCTCAGTGGGCGGCACTCGATATGGAGCTCACCGTGAGTACTACCAACCTGCATCCCTTGCATCCGATCTGGGCCAAAGCACTCGGCCTTCCAACGCCGTCACCGTCAGTGTTGCCGCCCAAGCCAGCAAACGCCTCGGTCACGGCATCTCAAGCGACAGACGGCTGGCAAGTCATCGCTGCCGTCAATCCACGTCCCGGCGCACCGGTCGGTATCAAAAAGCAGGTCGGTCCACACCTATGGATCAGCACGACCGTACGTCCCGGTGACCCGCGCTACCCATCCGCCCTGCAAGTCTGAAACCTCAACCCATTGGAGCCACTATGAGCCTGCTTTCTCAACTCAAAACCACCGTCAAGAAGTCGCCTGCGAAGCCTTCTGTTCCGGTCATTGACCCCTCGACGCCAGCCCCCCAGGCATCTGTGCCAACCAGTCCTGCCGACGATATCTGCGATCTGGAGCCCCTGGCCGGGATGCTGCAGCAACTGCAGACCCGCAATCAGCAATACCAGCGCGCCATCGATGCCTTGGTGGCCGCACGCCGTGTCGTCAACGGCTGGGACCCGAAGCCCGAGCCAGAACTGATCTGGTCGGTGCGCCGCGAAGTGCTGGTGGCAATGGATGACCAGGATGCCCTGGCACGCTTTGACCGCGACCACGCGCAAGACCTGGCGGCCGAGCAGGCTGCACGCCACGCGGCCACCCAACAAGCGCTGGAGGCACCGGCACGGGTCAAGGCCCTGGAGCAGTACATCAAAGACCTCGCTGCTGAAATGGCGGGCGATGTGGATGAGGGCTTCATCCACCAGGAAATGAAACGGCTGTTCGAGCCCAGTGCACAGCGGATGCTGACGGCTGCGCGTGCCTTCGTGCAGGCGTGGCGGGAGATGAGGACGATCGAGTCCAGACTGAAGAGCACGTTTCAGCTGACCCACTACAGCGTCCAGGGTGATCGCCGTAGCGGTTACGAGATGTCCTTGATCGGTAAGGTTAACGATGGCGACCTGCTGCCCAACCTGATCGAAGGCGTTGCTTACGACGACCTGGTGGACCTGAATCGCCAGTTCCGCCGTGGTGACGATGCGCTGTCGCGCCAGATCAATCAGCAACTGACTGAAGGCGGAATTCCTGCGGGGACGCTGCGTGTGTATCACCCCGGCGCTGCCAGCGACGACCGTCCGATCTACGCACCCGATCCGAACCCGCCGCGCAAGCGTCCACCGGAGTCGCCCTTCGGCGGTGCCACCGTGGTCACGATCCAGACCTGAAGCACAGCCCCCCAGGCGAAAGGGGTCCTTCCTGGCGATATTCCAATACGGGGGGCGCGAGCGCGCTGCCCCGCTACCGACAGACCCCGAAACGGGGTTACCAGTTACCACCTCGGTTACCGCCCGGCACCGTGCCGGGTTACCACTCAAGGAGCTTTTGATGAACCACACGACAGCACCCCAAGCCAGCGATGACGCCCGCCACGTGCCCGTCAAGCGCTTGCAGCACTACAACCCTAAAGTCGAGCAGCGCGTGCAAGGCTGGTTTGCCAGCGGCCAGCCGCTGGTCTGGATTCCCATCCTCAGCCAGGAAAACTTCCCGGACGTGCCCCAGCAACTCCTGGAGTTTGCCGACAACTACCAGGAGGCGATGCGCTGGCCCATCCACCAGATGGAAGAACTGCTGCAGTTGCCCAATGGCATCACCGGCTGGTTGATGCCTGCCACAGCCAGCGACACCGACGTGGCCTGCGGGGTGTGAGACGGCGAGATCTACATCCTGGGTATCAAGGACCGGCGCACCGGCAAACCGCAAACGCTGTTAGGCGAGCGTGTCGAGGTTGCGACAGGTCAAGCCGACGACCTCGAACAGCGCGCGGTTTGACTTGGCTTCTGGTCGCCACAGCGCGTTCATGGACCTGTCTCAACAACAGGAGTTTCTGCAATGACAGAGAACAAGAACACGGGTGGCCCGGCCGCGCCCATCTCGGCCCGGTTGGCGGCGCTGCCCTCACTGCCGATGGTCGACCTCTGGGCGTTGTGGGATCAGCACTTTCCCCGGCGGCCCAGCCATCGCAATCGCAATTATGTGGAATCGCGTCTGGCGTACCGGATTCAAGAGCTGGCCTATGGCGCGCTGCCCACCAACGTGCGCAAGATGCTGGTCGAGGCCGGAGCCAAGCACTCCAAGATCAAATCCGCCGCCGGTCGTAGCGCGCGGACCTTGCTGATGCCCGGTACCACGCTAATCCGGGAATGGGATGAGCGCGAGTACCGCGTGACTGTCACGCCCGATGGCCTGTATGCCCTGGATGGCCAGGTGTTCAAGAGCCTGTCGGCGGCGGCCCGCCACATCACCGGCACGCGCTGGAACGGGCCGAAGTTCTTTGGTCTGCGCGATGGCAAGGGGGATGGTCAATGAACGCACCCCTGCTTGTGCCCCCAAAACGCTGCGCGGTGTATTGCCGTGTCTCCAGCGATGAACGGCTAGATCAGTCCTTCAATTCCATCGATGCCCAGAAGGAAGCTGGGCACGCCTTCATCAAGAGCCAGAGCCACGAGGGCTGGATCCCGGTGGCCGATGATTACGACGATGGCGGTTTCTCTGGCGGCAACATGGAGCGGCCCGCCCTGCGCCGCCTGATGGCGGACATCCAGATGGGTAAGGTCGACATCGTGGTCGTCTACAAGATCGACCGGCTATCACGCTCGCTGGCGGATTTTGCGCGGATGGTCGATGTGTTTGATCGCCACCGGGTCAGCTTCAGCGCGGTCACGCAGCAGATCAACTCGGCAACCTCGATGGGCCGGTTGATGCTCAACGTGCTGCTGTCCTTCGCGCAATTCGAACGGGAAGTGACCGGCGAGCGCATCCGCGACAAGATCGCGGCCAGCAGGGCCAAGGGGATGTGGATGGGTGGACCGCTGCCGCTGGGGTACGACGTTCGGGATCGGCTGCTGGTCGTGAATGAAACGGAGGCCAAGCTGGTCCGCCGCATCTTCGATGACTTCGTGACCGTGCGCTCGGCCACGCTGATGGCCAAGGCCTACGGCGCTGAAGGCGTGATCACCAAGGGCGGCAAGCCCTTCACCAAGCAGACCATCTACAAGATGCTGCACAACCGGATGTACCTGGGCGAGATCGTCCACAAGGGGCAGTCCTTCCCCGGCCAGCACCAGGCCATCGTGACGCAAGCGCAGTGGGATGCCGTGCACGCACTGATCGCCACTGATGGCATCGAACGGCGGCGCGAGACCAACGACCGCCAGCGTGAGCCGGTGTTATTGCGCAGCCTGCTTTTCACGCCAGACGGTGAACGTCTGGTGCCCAGCTACACCGTCAAGAAGGGCAAGACCTACCGCTACTACAGCCCGATCAAGCACCGGCGCTTTGGCGCGTGGGCCAGCAGCCACGGCCCGTTGCCAGCGGCGCCCATCGAAGACCTGGTTACACAGCAGATCGTCGCCGCGCTGTCAGCGCCGCACATCGTGCAGTCGGTGTGGGATCGGATTCGGACAGCCCGCCCAGACCTGTCGGAGCCTGAGGTGGTCTTGCCGATGCGAAATCTGGCGGGCCTGTGGCAACACCTGTTCCCCGTTGAACAGTGTCGACTGGCGCAATTGCTGATCGAGCGCGTAGTGATCGCCGACGGCGGACTGGAAATCATCTGGCGCGACCATGGCTGGCAGGAGCTGGCCGGGGAACTGCTGCCGGGCACCATCGGTGCGGAACTGCAGGAGATGGAGGAAGCCGTATGAAGTCGAAAGTGCAGCCATTGGGGGCGGCAATCGCCCGCGAACGCCGGGATGGCGGCCAGGTCAAGCTGTCCACCTTCATCCCGCTCAAGATCAGGAAGCGCGGCGCCAGCAAGGTGGTGGTGCGGCCAGATGGGGCGGTCGAGTCGCCGGGCAAGGTCGCCAGCCAGATTGACCAGCCCTTGCTGGTGGCGCTGACGCGGGCTTTCTACTGGCAGCAGCTGTTGGACGAAGGCGTGGTCGGCAGCGGCAGCGAGATCGCCCAGCGCGAAGACCTGCACCACTCGACGGTCAACGAACTGCTGCGCCTGACGCTGCTCGAGCCAACCATCATCCAGAGAATTCTGGCCGGGCAGCAGCCCAAGTGCATGAGCCTGCTGTGGTTCCAGCGGCATCCGCTGCCGACTGACTGGGTGACGCAGCGGGAGGTGGTGACCGCTTTCGATTCGTAAACAGGACCGCCGTTGGTCAGCCCGCTTCAAGCACTGGGTGCGGGCAACCACTTGATGCCTGCCACCCCCAGGTTTTTTTGGCTGATGTGGTCACTGAGGATGGGCACGAGGGTCTGCACATTGGTGTCAAAGCTGTGCCGCCACATGGCCTGCAGCTTTTTCAACGCGTTTTCATTACGGTAGATGCTGCCGTCCCAGTCGATGACCATCACCGCCACGTCACCGTCGTCGGCCAGCATACACAACAAGGTGTCATCGGCGTCCTTGTCGAGCGAGGCCTTAAGCTCGTCCTCATAGTCGGCCAGAACTTCCACGTACAGATCGATGCTCAGTGGGCTTTGCCCAGAAAGTGCTGATTGCAGATCGGTTGCGATTTTCTGTTTGCTGGTCATTGACGACATTTTCGCTGCAAGGGCCCTGATTGCCCGCAACCGACCCAATGGGCTACCCAGTGGGAGGTGGTGACAAAATTTGATGCCTGACCGGGTTACGAGCCCTCGATCACCCGTGCCACATCACTGCGGCATTCAGCACACTTGCCCACCAGCAGCAAGTCGCCGCCCTTAATGGTGCCGCTGAAATTGGTGATCGTGGTTTCGTGACGGCAGTGGCCGCACCAGACGTTGGACAGCAGCCGCTGGCGGATATCGGCAGGGATTGACTCCCACCGCTCGCGGGCGGGTTTGGTGAAAGTGGGCAGTGATTCAATCGCCACGGATCACTCCTCGAACAATTCTGAGTGCGTGCCTGCCCGCACAAAGATGATGGTGTTGCCATCCAGGCGGTAAATGAGCAGGAAGTCGCCGCCGATGTGACATTCGCGGTGGTCAGCCCAATCACCCTTCAGCGGGTGATCCAGCCATTCAGGCCCCAGCGGCGCATCGTTGCCAATGAGCAGCAACATTGCCTCCTTCAGCCGCTTCAGGTCGTAGCGGCCCGAACGCGAGAGGCGTTCCCAGTCTTTGAGGAAAGTCTTGGTGTAATCGCTCGCCCTGGGCAGCGGCGCCCGCTTACTGCTGGCGGGCTTTTTCGAGGTCATCGATCAGGGCGTCTGCAGACTCAAAACGGGCGGTGCGCGCCTTGGCCATGGCGCGGGCTTCTTCCATCGCCGCGCGGGTCTGGGCGTTGGGCACCTTCAACTCCAGCGGGAAGGCCTGGTCGTTCACCACGCGCTTGAGCAGGATGCGCACGGCATCAGACACCGACAGCCCCATGGCTGCCAGAGCCTCACTGGCTTGCGTCTTAATTTCGTCGTCTACCCGGACGTGCAACATCGTGGAATGGGCCATGATCGAATCCTCCGTTTCCGCAATTATGTATCTCGTTTGCGATACGGTCAAGTGATCACTGGCGATGCTCTGGCGGCGTTCGATGCCTGACCGGTGGCCTTGGTTGACGATGAACCGGCGCGCGTAAGTTGTTGATTTTGCTCAACCACCATCTGCGCCTACCCGCAGGCCAAACAGAGAACAGAGACGGCTCTGGCCGAGAAAGTGGCCGATTTCGGGCGTTTCGGGTGATGGCCACCCGCAGCACCGGTAGCCGGAACCCCGCGTGGCGCGGGGATTTCAGGCAAGAAAAAGGGCTCGGAGATTATCCGAGCCCTTGTGTATGGTGGAGCTGGGGGGATTTGAACCCCCGTCCGCAAATCTTCCTCGCGCAGATCTACATGTTTAGCGTGCTGTTTTGTATCTCACCCTGCAAGCCGCGCAGACGCACGCTGATCGCAGGGCCAGCGCCCTTGTTTCTCGCCTGCGCCCAAGGCGCCCGGAAGCAGGCCAGCCGGTGAAGATTCCCTCGCAGCCGGGACGGCTTCAAGCCGCCCTTGCCCAGCCCATCGGCATGCTGTTGCGAGGCTCGCCGCAATCAGGCAGCGAGTGCGAAACGTTCGTCGTTTGCAGTTACTTTGTTTCAGCTGTTTTACGAGGTGACTGAACCTCGACATGCACCGCTGCGATTCCAACCCACGTCGAAACCAATGCAGCCCCAAAGGCTATAAATTTTATTGCAGTCCGCATGTCACGGCAAGCTCGCGCCCTATCGTTCTGTTTCTGCGGGGCATACCGGGGCGGCTACGATTGGGTGCATGAATAACGCAAAGCAAAACGACAAGTGCATGCCCCACCGCCTGGCGCTGGCTTGTGTGTGCGTGTGCGCAGCTTGGTTGGCGGCAGGGTGCGGCACGCCACAACTGGCGCCGCCGGTCCAGATGGAGCCGGCGCCTGCAGCCACGCATGAGACGCCGCCAGATCGCCAGCCTGAAGTCGTGGCTTTGCGCGCGGTGCTGTCGGGCGACGGTGCCGGGCGGGGAGAGCTGGTAGCAGTATTCAACCGTGAAACGAACCTGCTGCGCTGGAAATTGCGTTTTGGCAATCTGGCCTCGCCGGTCACGAGCGCAGGTTTTTATGCGCGCGGGGCTGATGGCAGCGATGTGAATGTGCTGCCCGCAGGCCGCAAGGTCGTTAGTCCGCATGAGGGGCGCGCTGTCTTGACGCAGTCTCAGCGCGATGGCCTGCTGGCCGGGCAGTGGCAGTTCCGGCTGAATACGCGCCAGGCCCCGCAAGGCGCGCTGGCCGGAGCGCTGGTACAAGCGCACTGAAGATACGCTGCACGCTGCTTCCCATCCGCTGACCTGTCTGAAGCGCCTCGCCGCCTGCTCTTTCTATATCTCTCACCAATTCATAAATAAGCCCGCGTTTCGCCATGTTGTCTGAAACCCATTCGTTGCTGGGCCGCCTGGCACGCTGGCTGCGCGCGCTAGGGCAGAATTTTCTGCTGTGGAGCAGGGGTTGGTGGCAAGTGCTGTTTACAGGAGCGCAGCTGGTGGTGCTGGCGTTTTCGCCATCGTCCTACCACGGGCAGGGCGGCGGCGCGGTGCTGCGGCACATTTACGCGGCGGCAGGGCCGGGGCTGGCAGGCTTTACTACGCTGATGGCGCTGTTTAATGTGGTGCTTATCCGCATTGTGGTTGTGACAGCCTTTGCCTACGGCCTGTCGCAATACGCGCTGAACATGGTGGTGCGCGTGCTGGTGCTGGAGCTGGTGCCGTTGGTAGCAGCGTTGTTCGTGGCCATCAATTACAGCGTTCCGGGCGGCTCTGAGCTTTACAAGCTGCGCAAGAGCGGCGCGCTGGAAAGCATGCGCCGCCGGGGCGTATCTCCGCTGGAGCGTGAAGTGCTGCCGCGCGTGCTGGCAGGCATGTTCGCGGTGATCATGCTGGCAGCGGTGAGCTGCACCATCTCGCTGATCCTGACGTATCTGGCCGTGCACGGCTTCACGCTGGCGGGCATTCCTTCCTACAACCGGGCCGTGGGGCACATTTTCACGCCCGTGGTGCTGATGATTTTTGTGCTCAAAACCGGCCTTTTCGCCTTTGCCGTGGCCCTGCTGCCCGTTGGCAACGCCCTGCGCGACATTCCACGCCGCGCGCGCGCCAGCGTGGAGCTGCAGGGGCTGGTGCAAATGTGCGCGCTGATGCTGCTGATTGAAATTGCCTCCCTCGTTGGCAATTACTACTGACGACATGACCGACCTGCCTCCCACCGAAGACGCCAGCGCCGCCGCCCTGCCCATCATCGACGCGGGCAGCGCCAATGACGACGCCCCCACGGCCGCCCAGGCCCGCGCCGAGCGCCGCCTGCAAGTGCGCGCTGCCCTGCTGCTGATTGCCACGGCCGCGCTGCTCGTGTGCTCCGGCCTGTACCTGATGTGGATACGCGGCGCGTTCGAAGAAACGCAGCGCCTCATCCTCCTGTCGGATGACGCAGAAGGCGTGCAAGTCGGCATGGACATGACCTTCGCCGGCTTTCCCATTGGCCGCGTGCGAAGCTTTGGCCTGGGTGAAGACGCGCGCGTGCGCATCGTGGTTGACGTGCCTGTCAAAGACATCAAATGGCTGCGCGCCTCCAGCGTCTTTACCCTGGAGCGCGGCCTGGTCGGCGGCGCCCGCCTGCGCGCCTTCACCGGCATGCTGGAAGACAAACCCTTGCCGCCTGATGCTGAACGCGAAGTCCTCAGCGGCGACGTCTCTGCCGAAATCCCCGCCATGGTGGCCGACGCGCGCGATGTGCTCGGCAACATCAAGCGCATGACCGACGAAAACTCCGAATTGAACAACGCCGTCATGCAGCTGCGCCGCTTCGCCCAGCGCGTCAATGGCGTCAAAACCGGCCTCATCGGCGCCCTCACTGGCGACGACATGGACGCCAAGCGCGCCAGCGACCTGCTCTCCACCAGCCAGCAGCTCATCAAGCGTCTTTCTGAGCTGACCCTGCACGTGGATGCCGCCGTGCAAAAAGCCGACCAGCAAGTGCTCGGCAAAGATGGCCTCGTGGCGGGCGCCCGTGTGAGCGTGAGCGAACTCAATGCCTTGCTCGCCAGCACCCGCCAGGCGCTGGAAAAAGCCGACGCCATCCTGAAAGACGCCCAGGCCATTGCTGGCAACGCGCGCGAAGCCAGCGCCGACCTTGGCAGCCTGCGCGCCGACGTGGAATCCAGCCTGCAACAGGTGGACGGCCTCATCACCGAACTCAACCGCAAATGGCCCTTCGCTCCCAAGGCGCAGGAAATCAGGCTGCCCTGAAAATTCCCAACCGCTCTTCAGCTGCGCTCAACCGTCCAGTTTTTTGGGCTTCACCTTGAAGGCGTGGAATTCGCTTTTCTTGGTCTTTTGTACGTTTGCGTGTTTGTTTGGCAAATGTCTGGCCCGCGTAGCAGCCATCGACAGCAGGCTTTGCCGTAGGCCCGGCTGCTCTTGCACGCTTCAGTTTTTTCAGGCCGCGCCAAGCTGATTTTTCGAACTGATGCCTTGTGCATTGGCTTCAGTCCGGGGAGCCCTTGAACGGGCTATCAGGCCGCTAGGGCGCTGGCCGCCGCTTGGCGGCTGACTTGCGAAGGCATGACTCCATGCACGCGGCGGAAGGCTTGCGAGAATTTGTCGGCGCGGCTGTAGCCGCAGGCATGGGCGGCCTGCTGGAGTGTGGCCTGGCCTGATTCGAGCAGGCGCAGCGCGTGGCCCATGCGCAGCGCGCGCAGGTAGGCGGCGATGGTCTGGCCTGTGCGCTGGCGGAACATCTCTTTCAGGTAGCACTCGTTGATGCCCGCGCGGCGCGCCAGCCGGGCAATTGTCAGCGGTTCGCTCCACTCGGCATGCAGGATGTGCAGGGCCTCGTCCACGGCGCGCTGCCAGTGGCGGGGGGCGCGGGCGGCGGCAGGCGCGGGCGCTGCGCCGTCAGCCGCCAGCAACTTGTGCAGCAGCCCCAGGGCGAGCGATTCCAGCTCCAGCCGCGCCAGCAGCCCAGGCGCGCGGCCCAGCGCCAGCAGGCGGCGGCCTGCGGCCAGCCATTGGCTGGCAACGCTGTCGCAGGGGCGCAGCAGCGTGCAGCCGCCCGCAGGCCCCAGATGCGCCAGCGGCAGCCCTTCGGCTTGCAAGGCGGCCACAAGGCGGCGCGGCGCGTCCAGCGCCACGGAGGCCAGCGGAACGCACGCGGCCAGTTCGGTACGCAGCTCGCCCGGGTGGCCGTTGCGCACGATGACATCGCCCGCCCGCGCCTCGAAAACGCCGCCGCGCCCGTCCGCCACGCATTGGCCGCCTTGCAGCATCAGCATCAGACGCAGGCTGTCGCTGCCGCAATCAAAGCGCTGCCGAACGCCTTGCGCCAGCTGGCATTGCAAGCGCCCTAGCACCAGGCCATTGCCGAATTCGTGCATTTGCGCCCATCCCCGCCCCATGCCGGGCCGCAGGCAGAAGCTGCGCTGCGCCGCCAGGCTGCTGGCGGCCGCTTCATCAGGCGGAAGTTCAGGCCCTTCGGCGGGCCGCCAGGGGGCATTCATGGCAAACGGACTGGCTGGGGCAAAAGCGTCAATTGTAGGAATGAGGTTGCGAGGCAATCGCGTTTCTGGGCTGTTGCGGGCTGACCCGCCCCATCCTGATGCGAGTGGATTTGAGGCCGCGCTTTCTGTGAACAGGCGAGTCCCCATTTCTTCTCTTGGCGGCCCGCCAGCTTCGCCTGCGCGGCAAGGCATGCAGGAATCCATGCGCGGGTGTTCGCCAGCAGCGCTTGCCAAAGCGGCCTGGGCTGCGCGCTGGCTGACTGGGTGTCTGTTCATGACTGGAGCGGAGGCAGTTCTGGCAAGGCGTATGTATTCGCTCCTGATTCCATAGCGATAGGTCCTAGTGGAATGGGCGCAAGAGGCATTTTCCGAGGTTTGAATTTGCTCCTGTTTTGATGTTGCCGGGCGTTCTTTGACGCCTGCCTGCGTTCCAGCCGCGAAGGGCGGGAGGCGCCGCCTGGCCGGAGCGCTTCGTCTTGCGGCCAGGCTCTGAACCGGCTCGGGGAGCCAAGCGCATCCGCTCTGGCGCGCTTTAATGTGAAAGCAAAGGGCGTGGATTGACCCGGCTCAATAAAATGCCTCCGGCTTGCCTGCCCAGGCAGCTTTTTTCAACCTGAACGAAAGCCCCCAACCATGAGCTACACCCTGCCTCCCCTGCCCTATGCCTACGATGCGCTGGAGCCGCATATTGACGCGCGGACGATGGAGATTCACCACACCAAGCACCATCAGACCTACATCAACAACCTGATTGCCGCCGTCAAGGGCACGCCGTTTGACGGCCAGCCTGCCGAGCTGCTGATTGCCCAGCTGGACAAGCTGCCCGAAGGCATTCGCACCGCTGTGCGCAACAACGGCGGCGGTCATGCCAATCACAGCCTGTTCTGGGCGGTGATGGCGCCGGTGAGCCAGGGCGGCGGCGGCCAGCCCGCAGGCGGCGTGGCGCAGGCCATTGAGCGCGATTTGGGCGGCTTTGAGGCTTTCAAGGAAGCTTTCACCAAGGCGGCGCTGACGCGCTTTGGCAGCGGCTGGGCCTGGCTGTCGGCTGACAAAAGCGGCAAGCTGCTGGTGGAAAGCAGCGCCAACCAGGACAGCCCGCTGATGGCCGGCATCGCCTCCGGCAACACGCCCGTTCTGGGGCTGGATGTATGGGAGCATGCCTACTACCTGAAGTATCAGAACCGCCGCCCGGAATACATTGCCGCGTTTTTCAACGTGATCAACTGGGCCGAGGTGGAGCGCCGCTACCAGCAGGTCAAATCAGCCTGACAGCACATGAAAAAAAGCCCGCGTCTGCGGGCTTTTTTATGCGCGCAACAGGCCGCTTCTACTTGCCGGGCTGGTAGCCCGCGAGCTTGGCCGTGTCGTGAATGTGGATGTCGCGCCGCTGCACCGTGATCAGCTTGGCCGCTTCCAGCTCGTGCAGCACGCGCGAAAAATATTCGGGCGTGAGCGACAGGCGCGAGGCGATGGTGGATTTGCTCACGGGCAGTGAAACGGTGATGGTCTGCGGCACGGCGCTGCCGCCCCCGTCCATCAGTCCGCCCAGCAGGTAGCTGATAACGCGCTGCACGCCGCTGTGCAACGCGTAGCCTTCCACGTCTTTGATGAGGCCGTGAAGGCGGCGCGAGATGCCCGCCAGCATGCGCAGCGCAAAGCGGCTGTCGGCTTCGATTTCGCGCAGCACGGCGTTTTTCTCCACTGTGAGCAGCAGCGTCTCGGTCAGCGTCTGCGCGTTCACCAGATGGGGCACGTCCATGAACATGATGGCTTCGGCAAACGAGTGGCCGGGGCCGCAAAGCTCGATGACTTTTTCCACGCCCGCAGGCGAGATGAGGTAGAGCTTGATCTGCCCCAGCACAACGATGTGAAAGGCCTGGCACATCTCGCCCGTGCGAAACAGCACCTTGCCGCGCTCAATGCGCTCAAGCACACAGCCGCGCGCCACGCGCTGCAACTCTTCCGGCTGCATGTTCGAAAACATGGGCTGGGTGGCCAGATAACGGGGGATGTTGAATTTCGCAATATCCACGGCGAACTCGGTAAAACCAATTTGGCGCGCCAAGGCGGCGCAAACGCGTTCTCTTCAGAGCCTGTTCAGAGTCTGGGCGCAAGGGGCAAAAGTGCGAAACCGGCAAGGGCTGCAAGGCGTCAACCGCAGAGGGCCTTGTGGCTCATCAGGGATTTGCAGCGCTGCAAAGCGACTTGAAGCCGCGCTTTTCATACCCACGGACAGACTTTGAACAGGTTCACAGTGTGCGCAAACGCACGGCTGACACGATTGCATACAGTTGGGCCAAGTGTAGAGCGGCTGCGAGTCTTTCGCGATGGCGCGCCGCCTGGCCAGGCGCTGCCTTCAGTGCGCTTCTTCCCAGTTGCCGCCCGCGCCTATTTCGGCCAGCAGGGGCACTTTCAGTTCGGCCACGCCGGCCATGAGGCGGGGCACTTGCTCGCGCGCCCAGGCGGCTTCGGCTTCGGGCACTTCCAGCACGAGTTCGTCGTGCACTTGCATGACGATGGCGCTTTGGCGGCCTGCCAGTGCGGCTTGCACGGCGATCATGGCTTTTTTGATGAGGTCGGCGGCGGTGCCTTGCATGGGGGCGTTGATGGCCTGGCGCTCGGCGGCGGCGCGCCGGGGGCCGCTGGCGGCGTTGATGTCGGGCAGATACAGCCGCCGCCCGAAGAGGGTTTGCACGTAGCGGCGCTGGCGGGCGCTTTGCACGGTTTCGTCCATGTAGCGGCGCACGCCGGGGTAGCGCTCGAAGTAGCGGTCTATCCACTGTTTGGCGGCGCTGGGGGCGATGCCCAGGCTTTTGGCCAGGCCGAAGCTGCCCATGCCGTAGATGAGGCCGAAGTTGATGACTTTGGCGTAGCGGCGCTGCTCGGGCGTGACTTGCTCGGGCGGCACGCCAAAGACTTCGGCGGCGGTGGCGCGGTGCACGTCTTGCCCGGCGTTGAAGGCGGCCAGCAGGGCGGCGTCGCCCGAGAGGTGGGCCATGATGCGCAGCTCGATCTGGCTGTAGTCGGCGCTCATGATGAGGCGGCCGGGCGCAGCGATGAAGGCGCGGCGGATGCGGCGGCCTTCAGGCGTGCGGATGGGGATGTTTTGCAGGTTCGGGTCGCTGCTGGCCAGCCGGCCCGTGACGGCCACGGCCTGCGCGTAGCGCGTGTGCACGCGGCCCGTGGCGGGGTTGACCATGTGCGGCAGCTTGTCGGTGTAGGTGCTTTTGAGCTTGGCCAGGCCCCGGTGCTCCAGGATGCGGGCGGGCAGCGGGAAGTCTTCGGCCAGTTTTTCCAGCACTTCTTCGTCGGTGCTGGGCTTGCCGCCGGGGGTTTTCTTGATGACGGGCAGGCCCAGGCGCTCAAAGAAGATTTCGCCAATTTGCTTGGGGCTGCCCAGGTTGAAGGGCTGGCCTGCAAGGGCGTAGGCCTCGTTTTCCAGCTGCGTGATGCGCTGGCCCAGCGCCTGGCTTTGGCGGGCGAGTTCGGCGGCGTCAATCAGCACGCCGTGGCGCTCGGTCTGAAAGAGGGCTTCGCTGGTGTCGATTTCCAGCGCGTAGGTGGCGGCCAGGCCCGCATCGGCCTGCACGCGCGGCCACAGGGCGCGGTGCACGTCCATCGTCTGGTCGGCGTCTTCGCAGGCGTAATGCGCGGCTTTGTCCAGCGGCACTTGCGCAAAGGGGATTTGGTGCGCGCCCTTGCCGCACAAATCTTCATAGCTTGTGCCGCTGCGGCCCAGGTGGCGCTCGGCCAGGCTTTGCAGGCCGTGGGGGCGGTGCGCTTCCAGCACGTAGCTTTGCAGCATGGTGTCGTGCGCGTAGCCGGCCACGTCGATGCCGTGGTTGGCGAAAACGTGGCGGTCGTACTTGATGTTCTGGCCCAGCTTTTTGTGGCTTGCGCTTTGCAGCCAGGGTTTCAGGCGCGCCAGCACTTCGTCCAGCGGCAGCTGCGCGGGCGCGTCCGGCCCTTCGTGCGCCAGCGGAATGTAGGCGGCCTCGCCCGGCTGCACGGCCAGCGAAATGCCCACCAGCCGCGCGGCCATTTCGTCCAGCGACGTGGTTTCGGTGTCGATGGCCGTGAGTTCGGCGGCGCTGATTTTTTGCAGCCATTCGTCAAAAGCGGCCCAGTCCTGCACGGTGGCGTAGCGCACCTGGCCTTGCACGGCGGAGTGCGGCGCGGGCGGCTCGTCTGCCGCTGAAGCGCCATCCGGCACGCCATCAAACAGGCCGGGCGCAGCGGCTGGGGCGGGGTTTTGCGCCTGGCTTTCCTTTTCCAGCGCGCGCGCCAGCGTCTTGAAGCCGTATTGCTGATAAAAGCGCGCCAGCTCCTGCGTCTGCGGCGGCTTGAGCGCCAGCGCGTCCAGCGCGGGCAGGCCGGGCGCGTGGGCCGACAAATCGCAGTCGGTGCGAATCTTCAGCAGCTGCCGCCCCGTGGGCAGCCACGCCAGCGCGCGGCGCAAGTTCTCGCCCGCCGCGCCCTTGATTTGCCCGGCATGCGCCACGATGGCGTCCAGCGAGCCGTATTCGGCCAGCCACTTGGCCGCCGTTTTGGGGCCAACCTTTTCCACGCCCGGCACGTTGTCCACGGCGTCGCCCACCAGCGTTTGGTAGTCGAGCATTTGCGCGGCGCTCACGCCGAATTCGGCGCGCACGCCCGCCTCGTCGCGGCGCTTGCCGCTCATGGTGTCGATGATGACCACGCGCGGCGTGACCAGCTGCGCCAAATCCTTGTCGCCGCTGGAAATCAGCACCTGCCGCCCCTGCGCGGCCGCCGTGGCTGCCAGCGTGCCAATCACGTCATCGGCCTCAATGCCCGGCACGCACAGCACGGGCCAGCCCAGCAGGCGCGCCACCTCGTGAATCGGCTCAATCTGGCGGCGCAAGTCATCGGGCATGGGGCTGCGGTTGGCCTTGTAATCGGCAAACAGCGCATCGCGAAACGTGGGGCCGGGCGCATCAAACACGCAAGCTGCGTACGTGGCCTGCGGCCAGTCCTTGCGCAAGCTGTTGAGCATGTTCACCATGCCGCGAATGGCCCCCGTCGGCTGGCTTTGCGCATCGGCCGGATCGGCCCGCAAATCAGGCATGGCATGAAAGGCGCGATACAGATAGCTGGAGCCGTCAATCAGCAGCAGCGCGGGCGAAACGGCTTTGGAAGCGGCTGCTTCGGAAGCGGCAGGCGTGGGAGCGTGTGGCGTCATGCGGCGATTGTGCCGGGCAGGTTCTACAACCGCGCCAGCCCAAACCGCCATTGACGGCGCGTTCAGCCTGACGGATCTGATGGCCGACAACGCCTGCGTTGACAACGCCCGCGCCGTCAACCTGCGCCGCGTGCAGGCCGCCTTGGCCCGGCTGGAAAAACCGGTTCACAGTCTGGCCACAAGGGACGAAATTATCAAAAACAAGAGCAGATTTCGCACATCAAAAAACGGCCTTTGCGCGCATTGCAGTAGGACGCTATGCTATGAATAAAGGAGCTAATTACGGCCGTGTGTGTTCAACTCCGCTGGCTGCCGCGCGGCTTGCCCCGGGGCCGGGCGGGGGCGGGCGGGAGGGGGCCGGAGGCATTGCGGCCTGCGTTGCGGCGGCTGGGCTGTGCGGGGCGCGGGCCTGCTTTGCTGCTGCGGTCGGCATTGCGGCGCTGGCGGGGCGCAGCGGACGCGGCGGCGGGGTTCAGTTCGGCGGCGCTCATGCCTGCGGCGGCGGCCAGGGCGGCCAGTTCGCGCGTGCCCAGCTCCATCCAGTGCCCCCGGCGCAGGCCGCGCGGCAGGGTCATGGCGCCGTAGCGGATGCGGATGAGGCGGCTGACGGCGCGGCCCACGGCTTCAAAGATGCGGCGCACTTCGCGGTTGCGGCCTTCGGCAATGGTCACGCGATACCACTGGTTGGCGCCGTCGCCGCCTTTTTCGGCTTCGATGCGCTCAAAGCGCGCGGGGCCGTCGTCCAGCCGCACGCCTTCAAGCAGGCGCTGCTGTTCGGCTTCGTCCAGCGCGCCGAGCACGCGGGCGGCGTATTCGCGCTCCAGGCCAAAGCGCGGGTGCATGAGGCGGTTGGCCAGCTCGCCGGAGTTGGTGATGAGCAGCAGCCCTTCGGTGTTCAGGTCCAGCCGGCCGACGGAGAGCCATTTGCCTTGTGTCAGGCGCGGCAGTGTGCGAAAGACGGTGGGGCGGTTTTGCGGGTCGCTGTGCGTGACGACTTCGCCCACGGGTTTGTGATAGGCGATGACGCGCACGGGCGGCGGCGCAGCGCGCAGGCGCAGCGGCTGGCCGTGGACGCTGATGCGGTCATGGGCGCTGACGCGCTGGCCCACGTGCGCCACTTCGCCATTGACGCGCACGCCGCCTTCGGCGATGAGTTTTTCCATTTCCAGCCGCGAACCCAGGCCCGCTTGCGCCAGCACTTTGTGCAGTTTGGGGCGTTCGGCTTCAGGGGCGGGGGCGGGCAGGGCAGGGCGGCGGGGCATGGCGGGCTTTCGGCAGACGGGCAAAGGGGGCAATTGTCAGGGAGACAGCCGTGACGGGAAGGCGGCGGGGCCTTGCTGCGGGCCTGTTCAGCCGATGCGGCGCTGCCAGGTGAAGGGCTGCACGCAGATGCGCTCGCCGCCAGCGCTGCTCCCGCTGCAGCTCCACTCGGCGCGCAGGCCCTCGTTTTCAAGCGCGGCGGCGATGAGGCGGCCTGTCTGCTGCGCGCAGGCTTTTTGCTGCGGGGGCTTTTGCTGCGGGTGGGGGCCGAAGGTGAGCCAGAGCAGATGGTCGGAAAGGGCGCGGGCCAAATCTTGCCCATGAAAGAAGCAGTAGCCGGTAACGCGCGCGCGTTCGTGCTCGGGCATTGCGGCCAGGGCCTGGCGGAAGGCGGCCAGGCCGTCGCCTGGCGTGTCGCCCGCGTGCGGCAGGCAGACGATGCCTTGCTGGCGCAGGGCGGCAAAGGCGGCGTCGAGCCGGTCGCAGTCGGTGACGGCGGGCCAGCCCTGCTGCTCCTGGCGCAGGGCGGCGAGCTGGACATCCACCCAGGCGGCGGCTTCGGCGGCATCGCTGCCTTCGGGCAGCATTTCTGCCAGCAGGGTTTGCGCGATGGCTTCGCGGCTGGCGTGGCCGCCGCGCAGCAGGGCGATCAGCTCGGTTTGCAGATAGGCATCCACGGGCAGGGGGCGGGCCGGGTCGGGCAGCGCGGCGGGGGGCGGCGCTTCAGGGGCCGTAGCGGGCGCATCAACGGCGGGCAGCTTGGCGGGGGCGGGCGCTTTGGCCGCTTCGCCTGCGATGGCGGCGGGTTCTGGCGGGGCGGGGTCTTGCGGGCGGTGAAGGCCGGCATCTGTAGCGGCCTGCGGGGCGGCGGGGGCGCTGGCTGACGGGGCGCCGCCGCCCGCTTTGGCGCTGGCCGCGTCTTCCGCCGCGCTGCCTGGCGCATTTCCTGCTGCCGCGCCGTCCGCTTCAGGAGCTTCAGACGGATTTAGGCCCGCCGCTTCCAGCGCCTGCGCCAGCTCCTGGCCCGGTTCGCCCGCCTCGATGGCGGGCAGCTGCTCCAGCGAGGCCAGGCCCAGGTCGTCCAGAAACTGCCGTGTGGTGGCATACAGGCCGGGGCGGCCCACGGCTTCGCGGTAGCCAATCACTTCCACCCAGCCGCGCTCTTCCAGCTGCTTGATGGTCTGGGTGCTGACGGTGACGCCGCGTATGTCTTCAATGTCGCCGCGCGTGACGGGCTGGCGGTAGGCGATGATGGCCAGCGTCTCCAGCGTGGCGCGGGTGTAGCGGGGCGGCTTTTCGGGGTGCAGGCGCTCAAGCCAGGGCTGCATTTCAGGGCGGCTCTGAAAGCGCCAGCCGCTGGCCACGCACACCAGCTCCACGCCGCGTTGCGCCCAGTCGTTTTGCAAATCGGCCAGCAGGGTTTTGAGGGTGTCGGCGGCCAGCGCGCCGTCAAACAGCGTGCGCATGTCGCGCAGCGTCAGCGGCTGGCGCGCACAGATCAGGGCGGTTTCGAGGATGCGTTTGGCTTCGGCGGTGTTCATTGATCAGCTGCGGGCTTTGGCGGCGCGCCGGAAGGCGGTTGGGCTGGCATGGCGGTTGATGAGGCGTTGCATGGGCACGCAGAGAAGGGCAGGGCGAAAGATTGCTGGCAGATCGCTTTGAAAACAGGAGCAAATTAGATGGGGAAAAATATGGCTTCTGCGCATATTCCACTAGGATATCATGCTATGAATTCAGAAGCGAATTCATTTGTCTCCGAGGATGACAGGCTTGTTAGGGCTTGCCATCAATCATCAAGAACTGAGCCTGAAGCCTGCGGGCGAGAACCCAGAAGAAGGGCCATGACCAGAAGATACGCGTTGCGCGACGGTTTCGGAGACTTCCAGGTGGCGCACCTGCGCCAACAGTCGCTGGAGCCACAGCGGTGTATGGCAACGGATTTTCGAAGCCCTGGCGCAGCAGGCCGGCAACGAGTACGCAATGATCGGCTCGACCATCGTGCGAGCGCACCAGCGCAGTGCTGGGGCAGAAAGGGGCGCCGCAAGCCATCGGACGCAGCCACGGCGGGCTGAGCGCCAAGATTCACGCGGCGGCGGATGCACTGGGCCACCGGATTTCATCTCACGCCAAGGCAGGCGAACGGCCTCGAATGGGCCGACGTGCTCTTGGCTCAAACAGCGGCCGAAACCGTGATCGCCGACAAGGGCTATGACGCCCAAGCTCGAGTGCTCGAGGCGTTGTCCTTGCCTCATGCAGCAGCAAGAAGGCGGCTCGGGACTACGACCCGCATCTCTTCTGCAAATCAAGATGCGGGAAGAAACGCACCATGCCGGAGCGCTCTACCGCTTGTTTGAGCGTCGCGCCTTCGTTCATGGTGAGGGTGATGATTTTTTGCCGTTCCGGTTCGGCGTAGGCGATTTCAACGCGGATGGTTGCCATCGTCAGCCCCGCCGCGCCTTGTCCTTGTAATAGCGCCACAGCCAGCGCAGGCTGAGCAGCAGAATGCCGGCGAGGGTCAGGAAGCCGGTTAGCGTTTTCAGTGTGGCGAAAATGCTGCCCGCGCCCGCCATTGCCGGGGAAATGTCCGGGTATTGGCGCAGCATGGTGAAGGTCGCTGCGTTTTCCAGCCAGTCGCAGACGGCGCTGCAAACGGGCAAGGCGTACAGCAGGGCGAACCAGCGCTGCGGGCGGAAGTTCTTGCGCAGGAGGACGGCGAGCAGGTTGGCGTAGGTCAGGGCAAAAAGCAGCGGGTAGAAGCTGTCGAGAATGAGTTGGGGAGCGCGGTAGTAATCGCGCCCCGCCTCACCCAAGGCGGCAAAGAGGCGCGCCGGGTAGTCCGGCGCATAGCCGAAGGGCAGCGCGTCCAACGGCGGTAGTCCGCCAGCAAATGCCATCAGCGCCGGGAGCGTGCGGCTTGCCATCCAGAAATAGAGGGCGTTAGTCAAAATAAAAAGCGCCGCAAGCGGCAGCGGTTTCTTCAGCATGCTCACGTCCCGTAAACCTGTTCCGCGCGGCGGGCAAAGGCATCGACCATCGTATTGCTCATGTGGCTCATCAGCCCGCCGAGGATGGGCGCGAGCAAGAGCGGCACTTCAAAATCCATGCTGTAGCGTACTTCGCAGCCGCCGTCGTCGGTTGCCACAAATTCCCAGCGGCCGCGCAGGTGGCGGAACGGCCTTACCAAGCCCGCCATCTGATCGAAAACTTCTTTGCCAAGCTCAAACAGTGCCGGGCCATCGCCACGCGTTACGACAAGACGGCTCGCAACTTCCTGGGCGTTGTCCATTTGGCAGCAACGGTCGTATGGCTCGCCTGATTGATGACACGCACTAGAGCCTGTTCAAAGTCTGGTCGTCAGTGGCGGCAGATCAGTGCAAGGCGCAAACTGCAGACGGGGTTTGAGGTTTGACCCGGCGAGGCGTTTGCAACGTCCACGAGCGCCCGAGTCCGCATCAATCGCTTCCACGAACATAACCTTTGGACAGATTCTCAAAACTCCACCTTCACGCCCACGCCAATCTGGCGGGGCGGCATCATGGAAGAGACGATGCCGCCGGCCGTGCGGTCGTCGTGCATCCAGATGGGCAGAACGCGGTCGGCCAGGTTGTTCACCCAGGCAAAAAGCTGCACGTGGCGGTTGATCTGCCAGCTGGCGCGGGCGTTGATCACGGTGTGGCCGCCCACTTCGTAGCCGGGCAGGTTGTCATCGGCGGAGTGAAAGCGCGCGGTGTGGCGCGCGTCCAGCGCCAGGTTCAGGCCGGGCGCGGGCGTCCACTCGGCGCCGAGCGAGAGGGTGTGGCGCGGCGCACGGCCAAATTCATTGCCTTGCAGCAGCTGCCCGCCCGTGGCCTGAAAGCGCGAAATGCGCGTGTGCAGCAGCCCCAGCGCGGCTTTGAGGCGCCAGCGGGCGTTGGCCTGCCAGTCGGCCGACACTTCCAGCCCACGGGCGCGGGCGCGGTCGGCATTGACCACCACCGCGCCATACAGGCGCCCATTGAGGTAGTCGGGCAGCAGGCGCTGGGAGTGGCGCAAGTCGCTGAAAAACACGTTTCCCGTGAGCAGCATGCGCCCGCCCAGCAAGCTGGCGCGGCCAAACAGCTCGTAGTTCCACAGCGTTTCAGCGTCAAAGCTGTACGTGCGCGATTGCGCGAAGCTCACGCCCGCGCCGCCGGGGTTGTAGCCCTTGCTCACCAGCGCGCCCACCGTGGCCGTGCGCGAGAGGTCATACGCCAGCGAGAGCTTGGGCAGCACGGCGTGAAAGCGCTGGTCATACGCCATCGGCACGCGGGAAAAAGGCGTTTTGCCGCTGCGGCGGATGTGGTCGCTCTGGTAGCGCAGCCCGCCCGTGAGCAGCCAGCGCCCATCTGCGCCCAGGCGGCGGCTCAGCTCGCCATACAGGCCCAGATTGCGCTTGCGGTCGTCAAACCGGGAGATGCCGCGCGTGTAGAGCAAGTCGTCCGAGCGCGCATGGTTCACGAACAGGCCCGCCGCGCCGCGCCAGACGGACTGGGCATCGCCAAAGTCCAGCTTGGTTTCGTGCGTGACGGTTTTGAGCGTGATGAGTGCGCCGCCGTTGGAAAACGGCTCGGCCACGCGCCGCACATTCAGGTGCGAGAAGCTGGCGCGGTGCGAGAGCGTCAAGTCATTGGCAAAACGCCAGGCCACATCAGCCACCACGCCGTTGTTCCACTGCCTGAAGCTGGGCATGGCCAGCGTCAGGCTGTCGTACCGGCTGTAAGGCGCATTGGCCGATTCGTTCGTGGGGCGGCTGCCTTGCGTGTGCGTGAGCGCCAGCCGCGCCGTGAGCTGGCGCAAGGCGGCAGGCTGCCACAGCAGCTTCAGGCGGGCGCTGCGCGACTCGAAGTCCTGATCCGTGTCGCCCTTGGCAAAGCGCGGGTTCACGTAGTGAATGAAGGTGTCGCGCTGGCTGGCATCCACCGCCAGGCGCGCGGCCAGCTCGTTGGACACCAGCGGCCCGGAAATCACCGCCGAAGCGCGCCGCGCGCGCATGCCGCCAGCGGATACCTGCGCCGCGCCTTCACGGTGAAACGTCGGCTCCTTGGTGTGCACCACAACGGCCCCGGCAATGCTGTTGGCCCCTTGCGAAACCGTCTGCGGGCCGCGAAACACCTCAATGCTTTCCACATCCCACAGCGGCTCGGCGCCAAACACCAGCTCGTTGTAGCTCAGGTAGCGCCCGTCCACATTGATGGTGGCGCGCGGCACCGTGCCGCCCAAAAAGGCGCTCGCGCCAAAATTCGGCCCCTGCGCGTCTTGCCCGCGAATCACCGGCGCGGAAACCGTGCCCGCAAACACCACGTTGGGCACATGCTCCAGCGCCTCCTGCACCGAAGAGCGCCCCGGCTGCGCCTCGACGTCCTGCGCGTCCATCTTGGAAACGGATGAAGCCGTGTCGCGCAAGCTGCGCTCGATGCGCTCGCCCGTGACGGTGATGGCCTCCAGCGTGCGCTCTTTTTCCTTGCCTTGTTCAGGTTCTGCCGCGCGGGCCTGCTCTGCGGCCGATACGGCTGATGCAGCGCAAGCCAGCGCGGCCGCGCAAGCCAGGGCATGAAACCAGCCCGGGCGCAAGCGGGCCAAAACACAAGAAGAACCAGGGCGGCGCAAAAACAGAGCGGGCATCGACATCTCCAGCAGACAAACAAATGTCAGCAAGTGTCACGCGCCCCTTCGCGCCGCAAGCCCCTGGCCGGGAAAAGAAAGCGCCCAAGGCGGAAAAACGAAGAAAACAGCCAAGCCGCCAAAAGAAAACCGAAATCAAGACGGCCCAGCAGCAGGCGCATGCGCACCGCTGGCCCAATGGGGCACTGCTTTCATGGCGATAGGCGGCCAGAAATCATCGCGCGCAACAACGCCAAATGCGCAAGGCGGGGCTATCGCTTGCTTAATTCACGCCATAACCGCAGCTGTGAACAGGCGGACTCGGATGGCCTGCAATCTGCGCCTTGCAGCCCAGCCCGATCCGCCGCTCCTCGCGGCCAGACAACAGCAGCTCGCGCAAACAGACCGCTTTCTTGCGGGCTGAATGGACTCCCGGAACATCAGAAACAGGAGCTAATTTGACGGGGCAAAAACCGCGCTTGCGCAGTTCCTGCTAGGACCTCATGCTATTGAATGAGGAGCAAATAGAAGGCTACAGAAAGGCGGCAGCGCCCTTTCTGGATGGACTGCATGAGGCCGCACGGCTTGGTCAGACAAGAAAGCGGCAATGGCCTCCGGCTTGGCTGGCGCAGCCAAGAGCCGCTCAGTCAGACCGTCCAATCAATATGGTCAAGCAAGCCCTCAACCACATTTTCTTGTATGTTTTCCTCTTCTATCGTGAATCAAGGCCTCATTTATTTCATTTACCAATGCGGCACTGATTTTTCTGACATAGGAAGAAAAATCTTCCTCATTTAACTTGCGGAAAGAATAAAAAGGAACGGAAAACCATCTTCCTGTAAACGGTATCGCATAAAAAGAATAATAGGGAATCAAATATCCAACCCATACATCTTTTGCTGCGATATGTCCAAAAATCTGATGTTCATACCCGCTCTTCGCAACCGTGCCCGCACCAATGCGAAACTCTGGATATCCATATTGCGGAAATTGAATCTCAAGAATATCAACAACATCTCCCCTGAACCTTTGAAATTTCCCGAATGGATAAAATTGCTCCAATTGCTTTTTTTCTTCTCCCTTTAAAAACACGCGCTCAAATTCCTGCTCCCCGAGCCCTGGAACAAGCTCATTTTTCACGGCATTCAGCATCCACCTGCGGTACATTTTGTATTTTTTCATGTTGACCAATCGCAATCATCATTGTCAGCAGCAGTTCTCATGGCTTTAATGCCAAATAATATGATACTCTGTCACGAGAAAGCCATGCCCCATCCAAATTTTCACTCAGTCTGCCCACTGCATTGTAGCGCAGCTGCCTTTCTCGGCCTGCTCCGGCCTGGCTATGCAATGATTTAGATATTCCACCCCTATATTCTTGTGGCATTGATATATTTGGCAGTCAAAAAATCATACGCCCTACGGCACATCACGCCTGCGCACATTTCAAGAAATCCGAAAAACAGACAATACACGAAAACAACCCTCCCTCCGGAAACGCCAGGAAAATCAGTCTCGCGGCCAAAGGAAAAATTGCCCAGAACATTTGTCACGGCGAAAAGAAGTGATATGCAAATGATAAGAATATATAAATATCGCCCATGCAAATTTCCAATCAGGAATCCGGCAATCATCATGCAAAACCACAGCAAGGACATCATTATCCATGAAAAAATGCCCATATGAAGCAAAAGAAACCAGAACAATGGAACCAGGCAGGCAATTGCAGCGGAGCATATTATCTTCTTGTGCATCATGGCCAAATCTCGTCAATGTAAATCGCATCGTGGATCCAGATTAATCAGATAATCTGGACACATACTTGTTGGCAGGCGCACGTTGCATGCATGTAATGCAACTTCAGCACAATTTTTTAAGACAAGCATATTATATATGGTTTATTTCAAGATATTATTTGCTCCTGTTTATCATCCTCCTGATCCAGCAAACAATGTCTGGCGCCAGAGTTCGCCAATAAAGAATCATCAAAACACAAATAAGACACGGAATAGAAATGATTAATGCAAACGGCCACCAAAAGGACTCTCTTAAAAAACCAAAGATTAACCACCATATAAATATATGAAATATGAAAAACAATAATTCAATCAGCGTCATTTATAAACCCATTCTGCAATCACAGTTCTCATTACTCTTCACGGAAGCATGGAGATGAGTCACCCCGAACAGGACCCTATTACTGTAAAAGCCGAAATGCCTGTCGCTATTCTTGACATAAACCAGCGTCCAGCCGGGGTTGGTCCGTCCCAAACATACCTGCACCCAAACCTAGTAAAAATCCGCCTGCTTCAGATTTCAATGCCGTTATTCATTCCTTATTCTTTACGATTTCTTTTTCTCTTGCCCCAATTCTCATTGGGGAATATCCAATATAGTCTCTTATCGTCTTCTGTTTTACTGTACTTGTTATTTTTCTCTTTCAATGGCCTCTTCAAGAGTGACTCCTCGTTGAACACTAACGAAAGTTGCCAAATCCAAAAATAGATTCGCAGTATCGCCAATATGTCTTTCGGATTTTCATTAACGTATAAGCAAACATTAATTTATCCCGCCAGCCCGATCGGATCAGTCTGTATGTATCGCCCAGACCCGGCGCATAGCCCCTGCTCCAGTTCTGATGCAGCCCCGTTTCTGCATCAAAGTACTGTGCCCCCGGCAGCCTCAAATTGGTTTGCGCCATTGAGGCCGGATTGATTCTGGCCTTGCCGAAGACGCCACATCTGGCTCTTTACCTCGTCTCTCCCATTCAGGCTGATTTTCCGTTCAAGTTGCCTGCCCTCACTTATCGGGCCTGCGACCAACGCCGCATGGCAGTCTTTCGCCGTGCTGGCTTTGCCTGCCTCTGCCGCAACTCACTGGTAGGTGCGGCAACACGCCGATGACGATGATGGACGCAGCTCCACCTTGACGGCCAGTTCTTGTGTGCTTTCCGTGCAGTCCTGGTGGGGCAGACTGGCTTGCCTCTGACTTTGCTGCGCTTGCACCAGCTGTTGCACCAGCAACGACGCCAAGGTCAGTACGCGGGCACTGTCAGCGAAGGCAAGACTTTGGCGGGCGCGGCAAAAACATTGCAGGGCGTGAAGGGCTTCAGTTTGGCGTCAGCAGCAGGCAGAGACTGGCAGTGGCGGGGTGAGGGGCTGCCGCGTCAAAAACAAGAGCGAATCTGAAAGGGCTAAAAACGGCTTTCGCGCACGTTCCACTAGGACATCATGCTATTGAATAAGGAGCAAATATAAGCAAGCCGGGATAATGCCGTAAATTTAATACAGACCTTCGCTCAATAAATTTTCTCCGAGTGAAGGATCATTTCCTAGCTGATTATTAGAAATCTTCATGGCATCAAATATATCCGTCAACGTTTTCGCATTCATTATCTCACGTTTGATGCACCTAAGCGCTTCAGCATCAAACTGGGCATCATCGCCAAAGACAAAATTCTTATCAAACGTATCCATAATCGCATCTTTCAGTTCCTCTATGTTAAAGTTCATCTT
Source organism: Ottowia sp. oral taxon 894 (assembly GCF_001262075.1). Taxonomy (GTDB): domain Bacteria; phylum Pseudomonadota; class Gammaproteobacteria; order Burkholderiales; family Burkholderiaceae_C; genus Ottowia; species Ottowia massiliensis. The sequence continues at coordinate 2,823,076 of NZ_CP012073.1, forward strand.
TCCAAGAACAACCTCCACCTTCCAATTCAAATTCATGAAATAAAACAACTTTTCAATAAATGAATTTCCGCGCACTCCCGTGAATCTTAACGATTCTATATTATACGACTCCTTTTCGGTAAAAACCATTGCATTCCCATACTTTTTTCTTATATGATGCGGCCATCCGTCTGCAAATAGCAAAGCTTCCTTGCAGAATAAACCAAAGTTTTTGTCCGCGCACAAGATGATTATTGCCTCGATTGTATCCACATTCCGAATTTTCATTTTCATTAATACCCTTATCTCCAAAGATAGAAAATTAGTTCCAAGCATTATTTCTGGCGTCATGAAGGAGTTCCTATCCATGCCAACCCTGGACGTGAGGCCAACCAGCTATTAAATGAGGGGCAAATCTGACGGCTACAGAAAGGCGGAAGCGTCCTATTGGTCGGACTTTATGAGGCGGCCACGGATTGCTCAGATAAGATGACGGCAATGACCTTCGGCCTTGTTGGCACAATCAAGAGGAGCGCTGATCTATTTGGTCCTGAATGGCTGGCATGGAGAACAGCTTTCTGCAACAAGCCAAACGCTATTTTTAACGTTTGGCTTTCACAAGATAGCAGGAGACAATGAGGAAATATTTCTCCATTTGCGCTTGCGTCAGGAGATATTCGGCCCACCTGAAATCATCGTTGCCGCCAAAAACGCGAAGACTCATGAGAACCTGTCACGCATCTTTTCATATAAAAACACGTATTCTGCATCGTGCGAAAATATGACCACATTCAATTGCCTGCACTTGTCATTAATAAAATTCCTGAACATCATTCCGCCATCAAGCATATCGTCATTCGTCTCCTCTTTTTTCCATTTGTATCCTTCTCTTGCGAAGAAATCAATAAGGCTTTGGCAAGAGCAATCGAGTGCAAACAATATAGACTCGCTTGTGACAGCTTTTATGGCCAGGCGACGGATATCTTTTGCGGCCTCCATTTTTCTGATAACAAATTTGCCAAAGATATATTTCCTCTTCATTTCATATATTTCACAATAAATGTTATCATCATGAATTTTCCTGATGAAATCCAGCCCGATTTCTTCATCCGTCGGCTTGACGCAATCGAAATTGAGATATATTTCATCAGGAGTAAAAAAAGTAATCATGACAAACAGCTCCATCAACAACCACAAACAGCTGATTCTGAAATCATCGAAAGCATTCCCGTGATGCCTCGCGAAAATAATGGATAGCAGGAACAATAAAAAGACAAGTTTGGTTTAATACATCTGTAATGGCTGCGCCAAAAGCTCTGCAAGTAACGCTGCCAACAAAACTATTTTAAAATGCCATCCTATGGCTAGAACGAGGTCCAGCCCCGTGTATTTTATTAAGTGTATCATAGTTTTACTTAATAAATCCACCTGCTATTCCACAAAATCCTATGGTAATTGGCAGTACAATTTTCCCCAGCGAGTCATAGAATGCCATCGGATTTCCACGGGCATACTGGTAAACATTCATCCCCTATCAGCCCAATCGGATCCGCCTGTATATACCTGCCAATGCCTGGCGCATAGTCCTGATTCCAGTTCTGGCGCAGCCCCGTTTCCGCATCAAAGTATTGCCCCGGCAGCCTCAGGTTGATTTGCGCCGTCGCGGCCAGGTGGATTCTGGCTTTACCAAAGGCCTCGCAGGTCGCCTTCCATGTTGTCTATCCCGCTTTATTTAGCGCCAAGAGGGAGGTTTCCAGATAGTCTGTCGTCGGCTTCTTTCAGGCTGGTTTTGCCGTTCAACTCCGCCTGCCAAATGGGATCCGTGCTCTATAGACCTTCTTTTGCGTCTTCGCCCTCCTCGTTTGTTCTGGCTTGCTGCGTGTGGGGGTTGAATCCATACGCCCTGGTGATCCGGCCTTCTTCATCGGCTTCGGCCATCAGCGCGCTTTCGCCGTTGATGTAGTAGACCGTACGGCTTGTGCCGCCTAGCATGACGATCTTGGTAATTCTTCTTTTGGTTTGTTGTTCTCCAATCGAATGGCAACATTATGTATTTTTATCATGCCTTTCGTCATCTATCTCATGTTTATGGAAAAAATATCTCCCATAACAAACGAGCCAAGCAAGTACAAAAAATGCAAAGAAATACACTCCTCTCCCGGTGGCAATAGATATATATGCTCCAGCAACGTACAAACACAAAGAACAAAACCATATTATTGCATTCATTTCACGATCTCAACGTTCACATTCATTAAAAATTCAGATCGATTTGCGAGGGCACCATATGCGCCATTCATTAATATCAATTATAACATTCCAGATATCGTCGGGGCTAAAAATTCCCAGGGACAGATCTGAAATACCTAGACGCATCATTAATTATAAAGGGCACGACGCTTCCTTACGGCACAGATATATTCATTGATCTTAAAACTTCTATATTTGCACACATAACAGGCATGTTGTTATCAAGGGCATCCTCATCTATAACGAGATCCATCTGACCAGTATACATCATCATTTCCCTCGAATATTTTTTCAACAAAAAGGCATGCATTTTTGATGGCATCAATATCATCAACCCCAAAAAATTTCATGCATCTTCTCTCTATACCCCTTTATGTAAACCTTGCATGCCACATCAAAATCCTTCTTATGAGGCTTTGATATTTCTATAGTTATCATCATGCTATCCTTGTTTTTCGGATTTCCAAAGAATAACTTGCGACGCAAAAATATAGATGCACCATTACTCATTCTGGATTCCTTCCCTACAATGAAACTAACATTTTCCATACGATTCCATTGCCTGCTAATAGTATAGGTTTCTTTCACGGTTTGTCTCGATGTTACGGCGAATATGCACCTGATAATTGGATGCTATATCACAGTGCCGTAAACATTCTTCCAGACTTCTTCCACCTAGATCCATGCAGTAGTCAATTCTCTTGCTAATCAAAGGTTGTAACCATAGATTTATATATCTACCCATGAGGATAAAGCGCCAGCATCTACAATTCCAACAGCAATAGCGCCCCCCCCATAAAAACTGTTGAATCTCCACCTATGCTTATAACGCCTGGCACTGGTATTGCAATAGAATGCCGTCTTCCTGGATCAATTATTACCAGCGAATTTCCATTTGCATAGACATAACGATTTATCCCACCTGCCAGCCCAATCGAATCCGCCTGCATATACCTGCCAATGCTTGCGTTGCAATTCCTGTTCCAGTTCTGGTGCAGGTCCGTTTCCGCATCAAAATACTACCTCGGCAGCCTCTGGTTGATTTGCGCTGTCGAGGCCGGATTGATTCTGGCCTTGCCGAAAGCCTCGTAGTTCGCTTTCCACGTCGCCTCGCCCGCCTTGTTCAGCGCCAATACAGGCGTTCCCAGGTGATCTGTGACCAAGTAGTGGTAGCTGGCTTCTTTCAGGCTGGCTTTGCCGTTCAGCTCCGCCTGCCAAATGGAGGCCGTGCTTTATAGACCTTCTTCTGCGTCTTCATCCTCCTCGTTTATTCTGGCTTGCTGCGGATGGGGGTTGAATCCGTAAGCCCTGGTGATCCAGCTTCCTTGATGAGGTGGCCTTGTGCGTTGTAGCTGGCGCTGACTTGTTCGGTTTGGCTTTGCTGCGCGGGGGCGTTTTCGTCGAGCGCCCGGGGGTATTGCAGCAGCTGGTTGGCTTCGTTGTAGGTCCACGCTCCGGCCTGGTGGGCGCTGCTCAGGCGGTTGCCTGCGGCGTCCCAGCTGTAGGCTTCGTTTGGCAGGCCTTGTTCCTTGAGCGCCTGGTCTGGCTCGGCTTGGGTGAGGCGGTCTTGCCAGTTGTAGACACAGGCGCTTTTCCTCTCACTCTCAAACCATAAATCCAATATCCTTTATCATCGTTATCAAAGTCATTACCCGAAAAATTTGGAATCAACATCATCAATAGCTCTCCCTCTTGCTTTAAGATGATATCGCGCCCCGAATCAAACCACAAGACAAAAGGCCCATCGATGGCATAACAATTATGTCTATTCCAGCATGATATCTTTCTTTTGTGAATTAACTGCCCTCTGCGATTCCATATAAATAATTGCTCATGATCAGTCGAATAACTCACTCCAACAATGTATACTCCATCTTCAGAGATTGCCGCCTTATATAGCATTGGCGGCGCACTAATATCAACACACTTATTGTGTAAACAGATCTTCATTCTAATTTTATGAATGACTTCTGTATATTCTTTTCCACTTTTGTAGTAACTGCTATAAATATCATGCCAATGATAATCAAGGACAGTTTCTTCCTGCTGTATGATTATGTTTTTTTCTTTCATGAACGGCATAACCAATAACGCCCATGCATTACAAGAGCATAAGAGGAAAAGACAACCTACAATATAGGACACATTGAATCGCATGACCATTCTCCTTCATATTTCATTCGTTCCGGCCCGTCGATGGGGGGGCATGATTGAATTTTCCATCCATTAATATTATTCATCCTTCTTCATTATTTCTAGCTCCTGTTACACATCCTAATTTATGCACCAAGATTCGAGTTGGTGACATTCGCCACTTATTTATGCCGCCATCAGGAAGTTGATGTAATAGGTGGTGCGGCTTGTTGCGCCTTGCGTGACAGTCTTGGCAATTCTTCGGCCAAAGGGGTCATAGCGGTATTGGACGGTGAGGCCATCTGCGCTGTCCTTGATTTCGCTGGGTCTGCTCGCTGCGTTGTAGTGCCAGTTTTTTTCCCAGCCTGCGCCGGCTTCTTTGATGAGGTTGCCTTGCGTCATGGCTGTATTGCTCTTGCCGCAGACTCTGTCACTCTCATTTTCACAATTCAATTTGGACCATTGACCCTGAAATATGCGTCAATTATTTTTAGATCCGGATCGCCCCATCCACAATCATTGATACCATTTTTTATTTCAAGCAAGAAAGATTCAAATTTTATGCGCACCAACTCTGGACGCAGGTTGCGCGTGCTCATTTTTGTGACATATCTGGCAACTTTATGCAATTCAATTTCCATGGCCAAGTGCAGATGCCTATAAATAACCTCCAGCTCATGATTTATATATTTATCGGCTATATCGTCGGCCATCATGCCCAGCCCTTTAACCGAATAATTACTCATATCTTTACTCACATGGAAAAGTTGGAAATCCAACTGCTGCGGCCACTCTGACAGAGCTTGCGTCATTAAAACAGAAAATTTTAGATCCATATTGTTCATTTCCGTATTCTACCGTTGGGCCAAGTCTCGACCTGCCCGCTGCGCCGTAGCAAATTGCATTTTGCCACCCACCATCGTTTTCCTTGACAAATATGATCAGATGATTTTATTCTTTCGATAAGATATGATTTTTTCCTAAAACTATACCCAAGACCCAAAGTAAAAAAATTACTTTTTCCGCACGAACTGGGAATACGTACCACATAAAAGTGAAGGATCCCGCTATGATGGCAAAATTCAAAATCACATCAAGCACAAGGTCCAATACGCCATCAAATCTTTTTAGCAGAAAAGGGGCGAAGTTAAGTGCAACACCGCAAACAACACCATTTACAATGCAGCCGATGAATAAAAACGTATTCGCCATCATAGAAATTGGCATCCACAATCAGGTTCAGAAACGCTGGAGTTTGGAATGGAACCGAGCAAACTTCCTCCCATATTTCTCATCGCCGTTTGCGATGCAGGGCTTTGAATATTTTCTCCATGAAACGCCTGCCCGGTGGCGATGGTAGACGAGGCCTGTCCGGCGCAGCGCGCAGAGAGCCGGGCGCGCTTTTCAGGCTTAGGTCCGCCCACGCGTTGTTCAGGCGACACCAGCCCCCAGCGCCATGTGGTGCGGTTGATGACTACCCGGCAGCCACCCGCCATTTTGTCGGCCAAGTTTTGCGTGCTTTCCGTGCAGTCCTGGTTAGACCACACCTGCCGCCTGTTTGGCTGCACTTGCACGGGCAGCGACTGCACAAGGGCCAGAACTGGCGCGCTCAGTTTGGGTCAGGTTCTGGCAGGCGCGGCAATAACCTTGCAGGACATGCGTGGCTTCAGTTTGGCGTCAGTAGCGGAAAGAAACCGCCAGAGGCAGGGTAATGGTTTGCCGTGTCAAAGACAGGAGCAAATTTCAGGGCTTGAAAACGGCTTTTGCGCCCGTTTCACTAGGACCTCATGCTATTGGTATAGGAGCTAGTGTTATCCGCTTTAACGCTCTGCCTCGCAGGCGCTTCGGGGCGATGGCCGGAAGGCACGATTGACGGCCTGCCGCGCGGGAGCGAAGGCACAGGCAGGTTTGGGACAGACTTTGAATCAGGGCGCGGCTGCCTGGCTCTGCGCTTGCGGGGGCGAGGCGGCGATCCATTCCACGTCGGCCAGTGCGAAGGCTTGCGGGAAAAGGTAGCGGCCGCCGAAAACGGGAACGTCCACAGCCTGCCATGCAGGCGCAAAGCCCGGAGCCTGCTGGCGCACGGCTTCGAGCACCAGCGTCGTGCAATACAGCGGGCGATCGCCTTCAGCCGTCAGGCGAAAGGGCTGGCCCGCGCGGGCGGCGGCGTGGCGGGCGGCGGCGGCGCGCTGCGCGGCGGTGAGAAAGCGCGGGCGGGCCACGGCCACGGCAGTGGCACGCCCGGCGGCGGCAAAGTCGGCCAGGGGCGTGATGAGCACCTGGTCCGGGTGGGCCGGGTCGTCATCTGTTGTGGCATGGGCCACCAGCACTTGCGGCGCTGTCTGGATGACGATGCCGATGTGCGAGTAGGCGCCGCCGCTCAGGCGCCGGATCAGGCGGCTGTCAGCCGAAGTGCCGCTGCGAAAAACCCAGTCGCCCGGCTGGAGCGCACGGGCAGGCGGCAGGGGCACAGGCGGAGCCGCTGGCCGCAGCGGGCTGCTGCCTGTCAGAGCAGACAGGGCGAACAAGGCCAGCGCGCTTAGCGCCAGGGCGGCCAGTCTGGCCCGCGTGATTTGCATGCGCATATTCAGCCAGATTTTCTGATTGATTTTCAGCGCGCCATGCAAAAACGGGAGCCGGATTTTTCCGCTCCCGTTTCTGGCTGCCGCGTTTCATTTCGCTTGCGCTGGCCTGATGAATTTCAGAATCCGGCGCTGGCAAATATTTTCCATTTGCCTTCCACCTGAATGAGGCGCACTTTTTCCATGCCTTCGCCCTGTTTGAAGCGCACTTTCAGGGCCACGCGGGCGCGGTTGGGATCGTCCGCGTCGATTTCGCTGGACTGCACGGTGATTTCTTCCATGCCGCCCTGGCTTTCGGCCTTTTCCCTGGCCTTGGCGATCATGGCTTTCATCTTGCCTTGCGCCATTTCGGTTTTGCCAGGCTTGGAGCTGTCGGGCAGGTGAACCAGGCTCATGGCGCCGTTCACATCGCCCTTGTAGCTGCGTTCAATGAAGGCCACGGCCACGCCGTCAGGCGTGTTTTTGGGGCCGGAGCAGGCAGTCAGGAAAATGGCCAGCAAGGCCGTCAGCAGCAGGGCTGCTCTGGTCATGAATTTCACGATTTCTCCCTGTTCAAATAACAAATAAAAAAATGACAAATCACAAAACGGCTTGAATCACGCGCAATAACACGGCGCGCCAGCCGGCGCGCGGCGGATTATGCCCACGGGGCGGGCGCTGATTTTGCGCGCGCCCTGATTCTCGCCTTTAGGTGCAAATCCGTTCACGGAAAGCGGCTCGCGCCGCCTAGAATCCGGAGCCAATCAATGAGCACAGCGGCGCAGCGATGGCGCTGCCGCTTTCCGCCCCGCCGCTGCCTTCCCACGCATGCCGCCTGCCGTCCGCACTTCAAGCCTTGCCGCCTTGGGCCAGCCCCGGCCCCAGTCTGGCCGCCGCCTGGCCGCAGGCCATGCGCACCGTTTTTCAAACTCTTGGAGCTTTTCCCATGTCTGCACTTTTTGATGCGGCCGCTCTGGTCGTGCCTTTTGAAAAACTGCGAATGAGCGATGTCGAGGCCGTCGGCGGCAAGAACGCCAGCCTGGGCGAGATGATTTCGCAATTGCCGCAAGGCGTGCGCGTGCCCACGGGCTTTGCCACCACGGCGCACGCTTTTCGTCAGTTTCTGGCCTACGGCGGGCTGGATGAGCGCATCCGCCAGCGGCTGGCCTCGCTGAACACGGAAGACGTGCGCGCGCTGGCCGATGCGGGCGCCGAAATCCGCCGCTGGGTGCAGGAGCAGCCTTTTCCGGCTGATCTGGAAAAGGCCATCCGCGATGCTTTTGACGCACTGAGCGCGGGCAACGCGCAGGCCTGCTTTGCCGTGCGCTCTTCGGCCACGGCGGAGGATTTGCCCGACGCCTCGTTTGCCGGCCAGCAGGAAACCTTTCTGAACGTGGCGGGCATCGAGCAGGTGCTGGAGAAGATGAAAGAGGTGTTTGCCAGCCTCTACAACGACCGCGCCATCAGCTACCGCGTGCACAAGGGCTTCGCGCACGAGCACGTGGCCCTGTCGGCGGGCGTGCAGCGCATGGTGCGCTCTGACCAGGGCGCGGCGGGCGTGATGTTCACCATCGACACCGAAAGCGGCTTTGACCAGGTGGTGTTCATCACCTCCAGCTACGGCCTGGGCGAGACGGTGGTGCAAGGCGCGGTGAACCCCGACGAGTTCTATGTGCACAAGCCCATGCTGCAAGCGGGCAAGCAGGCCCTCATCCGCCGCAACCTGGGCAGCAAGCTCATTCAGATGGTGTTTGCCACGCCGGAAGAAAAAGCCGCCACGGGCCGCCTGGTGCAAACCGTGGATGTGCCCGCCGAGCAGCGCAACCGCTACAGCCTCACCGACGCCGAAGTGGAGCAACTGGCCCGCTACGCGCTGGTGATCGAGCAGCACTATGGCCGCCCGATGGACATCGAATGGGGCAAAGACGGCACGGACGGCCAGCTCTACATCCTTCAGGCGCGCCCCGAAACCGTGAAAAGCCAGCAGCAGGGCAAAACCGAGCAGCGCTACCGCCTCAAAAACAAGGGCGCCGTGCTGGCCGAAGGCCGTGCCATCGGCCAAAAAATCGGCGCCGGCCCCGTGCGCCTGGTGCGCGACACCAGCGAGATGGAGCGCGTGCAGCCCGGCGACGTGCTGGTGACCGACATGACCGACCCCAACTGGGAGCCGGTGATGAAGCGCGCCAGCGCCATCGTCACCAACCGGGGCGGGCGCACCTGCCACGCGGCCATCATTGCGCGCGAGCTGGGCATCCCGGCCGTTGTCGGCGCGGGCAACGCCACGGAGGCGCTCAAGGATGGCACGCTCGTGACCGTCAGCTGCGCCGAAGGCGACACGGGCCGCATTTACGACGGCCTGCTCGAAACCGAAGTGAGCGAAGTGCAGCGCGGCGCCATGCCCGCCATCGGCGCCAAGATCATGATGAACGTGGGCAACCCGCAGCTGGCCTTTGATTTCGCCCAGCTGCCCAACGACGGCGTGGGCCTGGCGCGGCTGGAATTCATCATCAACAACAACATTGGCGTGCACCCCAAGGCCATCCTGGACTACCCGCAAGTGGATGCCGACCTGAAAAAAGCCGTGGAGAGCGTGGCGCGCGGCCACGCCAGCCCCCGCGCCTTCTACGTGGACAAAGTGGCCGAAGGCGTGGCCACCATCGCCGCCGCCTTCTGGCCCAAGCCCGTCATCGTGCGCCTGTCAGACTTCAAGAGCAACGAATACCGCAAGCTCATCGGCGGCAGCCGCTACGAGCCGGAAGAAGAAAACCCCATGCTCGGCTTTCGCGGCGCGGCCCGCTACATCAGCGAAGACTTCGGCCCCGCCTTCGCCATGGAATGCGAAGCCCTCAAGCGCGTGCGCGACGACATGGGCCTGACCAACGTGCAAGTCATGGCGCCCTTCGTGCGCACCCTGGGCCAGGCCGAGCGCGTCACCGCCTTGCTGGCCGAACACGGGCTCAAACGCGGCAGCAACGGCCTGAAGCTCATCATGATGTGCGAAATCCCCAGCAACGCCGTGCTGGCCGACGAGTTCCTCGAATACTTCGACGGCTTTTCCATCGGCTCCAACGACCTCACCCAGCTCACCCTGGGGCTGGACCGCGACAGCGGCATGGAACTGCTGGCCGCCGACTTCGACGAGCGCGACCCCGCCGTCAAGGCCCTGATCGCCCGCGTCATCAAGGCCTGCCGCGCGCAAGGCAAATACATCGGCATCTGCGGACAAGGCCCCAGCGACCACCCCGACTTCGCCCGCTGGCTGGTTCAGCAAGGCATCGTCTCGCTCTCGCTCAACCCCGACAGCGTGGCGGAAACCTGGATGCAGCTGGCCAGCCTGCCCAGCTGAAAACGCCGCCATGCCTGAGCGGTTTCCCGGCTGCATCACCCGGGTGCGCGGCATCAGCGCGGGCCACTTCACCGACACGCGCCGCCCCACCGGGTGCAGTGTGGTCATAGCCCGTCCCGGCGCCGTAGGCGGAGTGGATGTGCGCGGCGCCGCGCCCGGCACGCGCGAGACCGACCTGCTCGCCCCCGCCAACACCGTCAGCGTGGTGCACGCCGTGCTGCTGTCTGGCGGCAGCGCCTGGGGGCTGGATGCAGCCGGCGGCGTGATGCGCTGGCTGCACGGGCAGGGCCTGGGGCTGGATGCGGGCAGCCCTGAAACGCCCGCCCGCGTGCCCATCGTGCCCGCTGCCGTGCTGTTTGACCTGCACGTCGGCGCAGACCCCGCCCGGCAGCCGCCCGTCTGCCCCGATGCCGCCGCTGGCTACGCCGCCTGCCAGGCCAGCCTGGAGCGCGGGGCGCTGGCCGAAGGCAACGTCGGTGCGGGCGCGGGCGCTACCGTCGGCAAGATGTTCGGCATGGGCTGCGCCATGAAAGGCGGCATTGGCGCCGCCTCTGTCACGCTGGACGGCGTGACCGTGGGCGCGCTCGTTGCCGTCAATGCCCTGGGCGATGTGCGCGACGCCCAGGGCCGCCTGCTGGCCGGCGCCCGCACCGCTGATGGCGCGGCGCTGCGCGACACCGCCCGCGCCCTGCTGGCGGGCGAGCCGCCTGCGGCCCTGCTGGCCGGGCGCAATACCACCATTGGCGTCATCGCCACCGACGCCGCCCTGGACAAAGCCGGCGCCTGCCGCCTGGCCACCGCCGGGCACGACGGGCTGGCCCGCGCCATCAACCCCGTGCATACCTGCGCTGATGGCGACACCCTCTTTGCCCTGGCCACCGGGCAGGCCCCCGCCCCCGGCCCGGGGCTGAATGTGCTGGCCGCGCTGGCCGCCGAAGCCGTGGCCCGCGCCTGCGTCAATGCCGTGCGCGCCGCCGCCAGCGTGCAGGCCGGCGCGCTGTGGCTGCCAGCCTGCGCCCAAGAGCTGCCCGTGGCGCCCTGAACGCAGCCCGATGGCGCAGCCGCCGTCTTGCAGCCGCCGTCTTGCACTTCATGGCGCCAAAACGCGGCAGACCTTCATGGTCTTGCTCATTCCTTCCTCCCCCTTCTTTTTTGCTCCTTTATCCATAGCGATAGGTCTTAGTGGAAATTGCGCAGAATGGCATTTCCACCCCCTTGAATTTGCTTCTGTTTTTGATGCCGCCTGGCAGCTCCGGCAAGCGCGGGCGCGCCAGAACCCGCCCGCAGACAAGCCGCAAGCGGGCGCGCGTGCAGGCGTGCCAGCAGGCTCTCTCAAGGCAGCCGCTCGATGGCCTGCCCGGCCACGGCGGCCAGCGCTTCGGGGGGAACCAGTGCGGGGGCGATTTCGGCCAGCGGCCAGAGCACGAAGGCGCGTTGCAGCATGCGCGGGTGCGGCAGGGTCAGGCGCGGGGTGTCAAGACGCTGCTGGCCGTAGAGGAGCAAATCCAGATCGAGCGTGCGCGGGGCGTTGCGCCAGGGGCGCTGGCGGCCTTCAGCGGTTTCGATGGCCTGGAGGGCGTCGAGCAATTGCAGCGGGGTCAGGCCGGTGGCCACGCTGGCGGCGGCGTTGATGAAGTCGGGGCCGCTGGCGTCCACGGGGGCGCTGCGGTAGAGGCTGGAGGCGGCAAGCAGCCGCGTTTGCGGCAGGGCGGCCAGGGCGGCGAAGGCGCGGCGCACGGTGGCGGCGGCGTCGCCCAGGTTGCCGCCCAGGGCGATGTAGGCCGTGTGAGCGGTGGCGTCCATGTCCTTGCTCATGTCATTCCGCAGCGGGCGGCTGGCGGGGCGGCGTCGCATGGGCCGCTGGCGCACTGGCGGTTTCAGGCGCGCCGCCTGCGGGCTTGCGGCGGCGGCGGCGTTTTTTGGCCGGGGCGGCTTCGCCTGCCGCAGCGGGGCCTGGGCTGGCGGAATCAGCAGGACTGGCCGGGCTGGCCGCTGGCGCGGCGGCTTTGGGCTTGCGCGCCTTGCTGCGCGGGGCGCGCTGCTGCTCGGCGCGGGCCTGGGCGATGAGGTCTTCGCGCACGCTCTGGCCAGACTGGGCGAATTGCGCCCACCAGTCGGCCAGCATTTCGGGCACTTCGCCATTGGCGGCGCGCAGCTGCAAAAAGTCCAGCCCGGCGCGAAAGCGCGGCTGCTCTGCCAGGGTGTGGCAGCTGGCGCCGGTGCGTTTTTCAAAGCGCGGCTGCATCATCCAGATTTCGCGCATGTCGGCGGCCAGCCGGCCCCGGCCGGATACGTCGCCGATGCGGGCGTCAAACACTTCATCAATGGCCGCTTGCAGGGCGGGATGCGTGTGTTCGCCTTGCGCGGTGCGCTGCTGCCAGAGGGCGCGCACGTCTTGCCAGAGCAGGCAGGCGAGCAAGAAGCTGGGGGCGACGGGCTTGCCTTCGGCCACGCGGCGGTCGGTGTCTTGCAGGGCGGCGGCCATGAAAGGCTCTTGCGCGCGCTGCACGGCCAAATCCAGCAGGGGGTAGATGCCCTGGGCCAGGCCGAGTTTTTTGAGCTGCTCCACGCTGGCCTGGCCGTGGCCGGTTTGCAGCAGCTTGAGCATTTCGTCAAACAGGCGGCTTTGGGGCACGTCGGCCAGCAGGCCCTTGAGGGCGGCGAGCGGGCGGCTGGTTTTGGCGTCGAGCCTGAAGCCCAGGTGCGCGAGCTTGGCGGCAAAGCGCGTGGCGCGGATGATGCGCACGGGGTCTTCGCGGTAGCGCGCGGCGGCGTCGCCAATCATGCGCAGCACGCGCTTTTGCGCGTCGGCAAAGCCGTTGTGGTAGTCCACCACGATTTGGCTTTGCGGGTCGTAGTACATGGCGTTGATGCTGAAGTCGCGCCGGGCGGCGTCTTCGTGCTGCGGCCCCCACACGTTGTCGCGCAGCACGCGGCCGGAGGCATCCACGGCGTGTTTCACGCCCGCAAGCTGGCTTTTGGCGGTGCGCTCGTTGCCGCTGACGTGCTCGGCGTCGGCGCTGTCCAGGTGGGCGCGGAAGGTGGAGACTTCGATCACTTCATGCTCGCGCCCGCGCCCGAAGACCACGTGCACGATGCGAAAGCGCCGCCCGATGATGAAGGCGCGCCGGAACAGCGCCTTGACCTGCTCGGGCGTGGCGTTGGTGGCCACGTCAAAGTCTTTGGGGTGCAGGCCCAGCAGCAAGTCGCGCACGGCGCCGCCGACGATGTAGGCCTCGTACCCCGCGTTTTTGAGCGTGCTGACCACGCTGATGGCGCGGCCATCGACCAGCGACAGGTCAATGCGGTGCATGGCCGGGCCGATTTCCACGCGCTTGCCAAAGCGGTTTTTGCGGCGGCCCGTGAGTTTGTCGAGCAGTTCGCGGATCATGGCTGCGCTCCAAACAGCTCCAGCACGGGCCAGCCGCGCTCCAGCGCGATGGGGCGCAGGCGCGCATCGGGGTTGGCGGCCACGGGGCGCTGCACTTTTTCAAGCAGGGGCAAGTCGTTGATGGAGTCGCTGTAGAAGGTGGCGTCCGCATCGGCCCAGCCCAGGCCGCGCGCGGCCAGCCATTGGCCCACGCGGGTGATTTTTCCTTCGCGAAAAGACGGCGTGCCCGCGATTTCGCCCGTGAACCAGCCGCCGGGGCCGCGCTCCAGGTTGATGGCAATCAGCTCGTCCACGCCCAGCGCGTGGGCAATGGGGCGGGTGATGAATTCGTTGGTGGCGGTGACGATGGCCACGGCCTCGCCCGCCCGGCGGTGCTGCTCGATCAGCGCCAGCGCCTGCGGGCGGATGGCCGGGGCGATGACTTCGCGCATGAACTGCGCATGCGCGCGCGCGGCCGCCTCCGGCCCCTGGCGGCGCACGGCGGCGGTGGAAAAGCGCACGTATTCGTGAATATCGAGCGTGCCCGCCTTGTATTGCGCGTAGAAGGCTTCGTTTTTCTGCCGGAAGGCTTCGCCCTCCGTCCAGCCGATGCGGGTGGTGAACTCGCCCCAGGCGTGGTCGGAGTCCAGCGGCAGCAAGGTGTAGTCAAGGTCGAAAAGAGCCAGTTTCATGGGGTTTCAGGGGGAAAAGGCGCAACGGGCGGCGGCAAGGGCGGCGGCAGGGCGGCAAAACGCCCTCAGGCCCCTTCCTCCAGCATGGCCTTGATGAGCGGAATGGTCACGGCCCGCCGCGTTTGCAGGCTGTAGCGGTCCAGGCGCTCGAGCAGGCGCATGAGGCTGCCCATGTCGCGCGAAAAGCGGGTGAGCACGTAATCGGTCACGCCCTCGCCCAGCGCAAGGCCGCGCTGGGCGGCGGCCTGTTGCAGCAGCGCGCGGCACTCGTCCTCCGTGGGCGCGTGAAGCTGGAACACGTGCCCCCAGCCCAGGCGCGTGCGCAAGTCTTCGCGCAGCGGCAAATCAGTCGGCGGCAGGCTGCCGGCGGCCAGCACGGCGCGCGGCGGCTGGCCGTCGGCGGGCGTCATGGCGTTGATGAACCAGTTGAAGGCGGTGTGCTGCTGGCCGGTGGCGTAAAGCTGCACGTCGTCCATCAGCGCCGCGCGCCAGCTGCCCTCAAACGGCACATCGGCGGGCGAGGCCGCGTCCAGCCAGCCGCAAGGCTCGCCCTGCTGCTGCAAGGCATGCCGCGCAGCGCGCAGCAGGTGCGTTTTGCCGCTGCCCGCCTCGCCCCACAGATACACCGGCACGGGCGAGCGCTGGCGGCCCGCCGCGCACCACTGCGCCAGAAACTGCACGGCCTCCTGATTGAGACGGCCCGCAAAACCCTCCAGCGTGGGCGCAGGAGCCAGTGCGATGTCAAGCGCGATTTGTTTCATGAACGGGAGCCTGCCCGGCGGCGGGCGCAACAAGCGAACGGGGCGAACGGGGCGAGCCAGGCAGGCGGAGGAACTTCAGAAAGAGGAGCAAATTCAAGGGGCCTGAAAAGGCATTTGTCGCACGATCCACGGAGAGGCCGTGCTATCAAGCAAGGAGCAAATATCAAGGGGCATTTCAGGCAGGCAGGCCCTGAACCGCCCTGGGGCCGCGCCTAAAATTGACGGCGGATTTTATTGAACAGGGTGCGCTTGCGCGCACAACGCGCGGCAGGCCAGGGCGCAAGCCCGCCAGCGCGCAGCCCCGCCCGCCTTTGAGCCTTTTCTCCCATCTCGCATGAACACCCCTCTTTCCTACAAAGACGCCGGCGTTGATATTGACGCAGGCGACGCCCTGGTCGAGCGCATCAAGCCCCTGGCCCGCAAAACCCTGCGCGAAGGCGTGCTGGCCGGCATTGGCGGCTTTGGCGCGCTCTTTGAAGTGCCCCGCAAATACAAGGAGCCTGTGCTCGTGAGCGGCACCGACGGCGTGGGCACCAAACTCAAGCTCGCCTTTGAATGGAACATGCACGGCGGCGTGGGCATCGACCTGGTCGCCATGAGCGTGAACGACGTGCTCGTGCAAGGCGCCGAGCCGCTCTTTTTTCTGGACTACTTCGCCTGCGGCAAGCTCGACGTGGACACCGCCGCCGCCGTGGTAGGCGGCATCGCCCGGGGCTGCGAAGAAAGCGGCTGCGCCCTCATCGGCGGCGAAACCGCCGAAATGCCCGGCATGTACCCCGCCGGTGAATACGACCTGGCCGGCTTTGCCGTGGGCGCGGCCGAGAAATCGCGCCTGCTCACCGGCCAGAGCGTGCGGGCGGGCGATGTGGTGCTGGGCCTGGCCAGCAGCGGCGCGCACAGCAACGGCTACTCGCTCGTGCGCAAGTGCATCGAACGCGCGCAGGCGCAAGGCGCGCTGCCCGAAACGCTGGACGGCCAGCCTTTCCGCCAGGCCATCATGCGCCCCACGCGCCTTTACGTGAAGCCCGTGCTCGCCACTTTGGCCACGCACCCGCAGGCCATCCGCGCGCTGGCCCACATCACCGGCGGCGGCCTGCTCGAAAACATTCCCCGCGTGCTGCCCGAAGGGCTGGCCGCGCGCCTGCAAAAAGGCAGCTGGCCGCAAAGCGAACTCTTTGCCTGGCTGCAAAAAACCGCCGGCATCGACGACGCGGAAATGAACCGCACCTTCAACAACGGCATCGGCATGGTGGTCATCGCCGCCGCCGAGGCCGCCGAGGCCGTGGCCGCCACCTTGCGCCAGCACGGCGAAACCGTTTACGCCATCGGCCACATCACCGAACGCGCAGGCGCCGCCGTGACGGTGGCCTGAGCCGCTTCACCCGCCCCAGCCGCCCGGCCCAGCGCCCCGGCGGCTTTTTCACGCCGCAAGCCACGGCGGCCCATCCAGGCGGCCAGAACGCACGGGCGGACAGCCAGAAGCCAGCCTTCCCCCTGATCCCCTTTGCGCGAAACCTACGCGAAACCTACGCGAAACCTACGCGAAACCTGCGCGAAACCTGAGCGAAACCTTCATGCACATCCACATCCTTGGCATCTGCGGCACTTTCATGGGCGGGCTGGCGGCGCTGGCGCGCGAGGCCGGGCACACCGTCACCGGCTGCGACGCGGGCGTTTACCCGCCCATGAGCGAGCAGCTGCGCGCGCTGGGCATTGATTTGATGGAAGGCTACGGCGCCGATCAGCTGGCGCTCAAGCCCGACATGTTCGTGATTGGCAACGTGGTCAGCCGCGCGCGGCTGGCGAATGGCGCGCCCAAATTCCCACTGATGGAAGCCATTCTCGACGCGGGCCTGCCCTACGCCAGCGGGCCGCAGTGGCTGGCCGAACACGTGCTGCAAGGCCGCCATGTGCTGGCCGTGGCTGGCACGCACGGCAAAACCAGCACCACATCCATGCTGGCCTGGGCGCTGGAATGCGCGGGCCTGCAGCCGGGCTTTCTGGTGGGCGGCGTGCCGCTGAACTTTGGCATCTCCGCCCGGCTGGGCGGCCTGGCGGCCGGGCGCGAAAGGCCCTTTTTCGTCATCGAAGCCGATGAATACGACACCGCATTTTTCGACAAGCGCAGCAAATTCGTGCACTACCGCCCGCGCACGGCGGTGCTGAACAACCTGGAGTTCGACCACGCCGACATCTTCGGCAGCCTGGCCGACATCGAGCGCCAGTTTCACCACCTGCTGCGCACCGTGCCCGCCACGGGCCGCGTCATCGTCAATGGGCAAGACGCCAGCCTGGCCCGCGTGCTGGCGCAAGGCGTGTACAGCGAAGTCAGCCGCTTCGGCATGGCAGGCGACAAAGCGCCCCCTGACTTCGCCGCCAGCGGCGAGCCGGGCGACTTTGAAGTGCTGCACCAGGGTCGCCCCGCCGGCCGCGTGCGCTGGGCGCTGTCTGGCGCGCACAACCAGCTCAACGCGCTGGCCGCCATCGCCGCCGCCTGGCACGCAGGCGTGCCGCCGCAGCAAGCCTGCGAGGCGCTGGCGCGCTTTGAAAACGTGCGCCGCCGCATGGAAGTGCGCGCGCGCATTCCCGTCAGCGGCGGCAGCGAAATCACCCTCTACGACGACTTCGCCCACCACCCCACCGCCATCCGCGCCACCGTAGACGGCCTGCGCCGCCAGCTTGATGCACAAGGGCGCCAGAGCGAACGCATCCTGGCCCTCTTCGAGCCGCGCAGCAACACCATGAAACTGGGCGCCATGAAAGAGCGCCTGCCCTGGGCGCTGGAAAACGCCGCCCTGGCCTTTTGCCACGCCGGCGGCCTGGAATGGGACGCCGCCGCCGCCCTGGCCCCGCTGGGCGCACGCGCCCAAGTGGCCGCCAGCGTAGACGAACTCGTCGCCCAGGCCACGCGCGCCGCCCGCGCAGGCGACCACCTGCTATGCATGAGCAACGGCGGCTTTGGCGGCGTGCATGAAAAGCTGGCCCATGCGCTCCGGAAACCATAGCATGAGGTCCTAGTGGAAACTGCGCAAGACGGCTTTTAAGGCCCCTGAATCCGCTCCTGTTTTTGGGGCCTCCGCCATCGTACAGGCCGCTCTGGCAGGCGGATCGCAGCTCCGGAAAGAAAACGCCCACTCCTTTTTATGGGAGCGGGCGCGGCTGGCAGGTACTGGCGACGGGCGTTTTCAGCGCTGGTGCTCGCTCAGCCACTTTTCCAGGTAGTGGATGTTGGTGCCGCCGTGGCGGAATTTGGCGTCCACCATCAGCTCGCGGTGCAGCGCGATGTTGGTGTTGATGCCTTCCACGGCGGTTTCGAGCAGCGCGGTTTGCATGCGGGCGATGGCTTGCTCGCGCGTGTCGCCGTGGACGATGAGCTTGCCGATCATCGAGTCGTAATTGGGCGGCACGAAGTAGTTGGTGTAGATGTGCGAGTCCACCCGCACGCCGGGGCCGCCGGGCGCGTGCCAGGCCGTGATGCGGCCGGGCGAAGGCGTGAATTTGAAGGGGTCTTCGGCATTGATGCGGCATTCGATGGCGTGGCCGCGAATTTCGATTTGCCGCTGGGTAAAGGGCAGTTTTTCGCCGGCGGCCACCATGATTTGCGTGCGCACGATGTCCACGCCGGTAATCATTTCCGTGACGGGGTGCTCCACCTGCACGCGGGTGTTCATTTCAATGAAATAGAACTCGCCGTTTTCATACAGAAATTCAAAAGTGCCCGCGCCCCGGTAGCCGATTTTTTTGCACGCAGCCACGCAGCGCTCGCCAATGCGGTCGGCCAGGCGGCGCGGAATGCCGGGGGCGGGCGCTTCTTCAATCACTTTCTGGTGGCGGCGCTGCATGGAGCAGTCGCGCTCGCCCAGATAGACGGCGTTTTTGTGCTTGTCGGCCAGCACCTGGACTTCAATGTGGCGCGGGTTCTGGAGAAATTTCTCCATATAGACCGCCGGGTTGCCAAAGGCGGCGGCCGCTTCGGCCTTGGTGGTTTGCACCGCGCCGGGCAGCGCCGCTTCGGTGTGCACCACGCGCATGCCGCGCCCGCCGCCGCCGCCTGCGGCTTTGATGATGACGGGGTAGCCGATTTGCCGCGCCATGCGCTTGATGGCGGCGGTGTCGTCAGGCAGCTCGCCTTCGCTGCCGGGCACGCAGGGCACGCCCGCCTGCATCATGGCCCGCTTGGCCGCCACCTTGTCGCCCATGATGCGGATGGATTCGGGCGTGGGGCCGATGAACTGGAAGCCGCTTTGCTCCACGCGCTCGGCGAAATCGGCGTTTTCGCTCAAGAAGCCGTAACCGGGGTGAATGGCTTCGGCATCCGTGACTTCCGCCGCCGAGATGATGGCGGGCACGTTCAGATAGCTTTGGGCCGAGGGCGCGGGGCCGATACACACGGCTTCGTCGGCCAATTTCACGTATTTGGCGTCTTTATCGGCCTCGGAATACACCATGACGGCCTGCACGCCCAGCTCGCGGCAGGCGCGCTGGATGCGCAGGGCGATTTCGCCGCGATTGGCAACCAGTATTTTCTTGAACATGGCGCGCCCGCTTACTCAATGACGAACAGCGGCTGGCCGTATTCGACGGGCTGGCCGTTTTCGCCCAGGATTTGCGTGACGGTGCCGGCCTTTTCGCTCTCGATTTCATTGAGGATTTTCATGGCCTCGATGATGCAAAGCGTGTCGCCCGCCTTCACGCTGGAGCCCACTTCCACAAACGGCTTGGCGCCAGGGCTGGCGGCGCGGTAGAAAGTGCCGACCATGGGCGATTTGACGGTAAAGCCCGGCGCAGCGGCAGGCGCGGGCGCGGCGCTTTCGGCGGGAGCTGCTGCCGCAGGCGCGGCCACGGCGGGCGCGGCTGATGCGGCGGCCGCCACGGGCTGCGCTACAGGCTGCATCACCACGGCGGCGGGGCTGCCCTTGACGATGCGCACCTTGCCTTCGGCTTCGGTGATTTCAAGTTCGGAAACGTTGGACTCCGAGATCAGGTCGATCAGGGTCTTGAGCTTGCGCAGATCCATGATTGAAATCTTTCTGATATGAAAAACTGGGCAAATTTACCGCAATTTGCAGCCAACTGCTTCAATTTGCTGGAATTTGAAGCTTACGGAAGGAGTGTGAGGATTCCGTTGCGATTTTGCGGCCATCGCGGCAAAGTGCCGTAAATAAATGAAGTTGCCGCTTTTTGCGATCAATTCATGGTGGATGCCGCATTTTCCAGCATGCGGGCGCGCAGCGCCTGCTCGTCGCCACGGGCGGGTCGGCCATCGGCGGCAGGCTTGAGCGCGCCGCGCACGTCGTCATGGTCATGAATCATCAGATGCACGCCCACGTGCTCGCCCAGGCCGGAGCAAAAGACTGAAAAGCTGAGCGCGTCCACCATTTCGCCGCGAAAACCGCGCACTTGCCGCGCCTCGAAAGCCACACCCTGGTTGATGAGGGCGATTTCCGCCGATTTCGGGTCATCGCAGAAAAGCTGCAAATACACGTCAGAAAGGCGCGTGGCCGTGCCATTCCATACCGCGCCCGTCAGGTGCGGGCGAAATTCGGCCAGCCGCTGCATCCACGCCAGCGCCAGCTCGCGCAGCGCCAGCAGCTCGGCGGGCTGGGTGTCGGCGCGAAAAAGCGCCAGATAGGCGCGCACCTGCTCCTGCACGGCGTCATTGTCCGGCAGGGCCGCGCGCGCGGGCGCGCCCAGCTCCTTGACGGCCCGCCGCTTGGCCGCGCCGTAGTCCAGCCCTTCTTCCACCACCAGCCGCGCGGCGGCAGCGGCGATTTCCTGAGAGAGTTCTTGTTGCATGGTGGGCATTTTGCCTCCGCAGAGCCGCGCAGATTGCGGAAAGCGAGCTTTTGAAATGATATTAAGCAAATCATAATTGATATTTATCAACTATTATTTATTTCATAATCTGCCCGCCATGCTCGCGGCCTGCGCATGGGCGCCTGGATTGAACCGGGAAGCTTTCCGGTGCGGCCGCGTAATTTCTCATTTCATTTGCGTTCTCATAATCATTGGAGAAAATCATGAAAAAAGCATTTGCCTGCATTTTGCTGGCGCTGGCGCCGCTGGCTTTCGCGGACATCACGGTGACCGACGTGAAAGGCCGCAGCGTGACGGTGCCCGGCGTGCCCGAACGCGTGGTGCTGGGCTTTTATTACGAAGACTATCTGGCCGTGGCGGGGCCGGGCGCGGCAGACAAGCTGGTGGGCCTGTCGCTTTCCACCTGGCGGGACTGGCGGCCCCGGCAGTTCGCGCTGTATGAAAAGGCGCTGCCCCGGCTGAAAAGCGTGCCGGATGTGGGTTCCACGGATGACGGCTCTTTTTCCATTGAAAAAGTGATTGCCGCGCAGCCCGATTTGCTGATTCTGGCCGCCTGGAATTACGACGCGCTGGGCGAGGGCGTGAAAAAAATCGAGGCGGCGGGCATTCCCGTGCTCACGCTGGACTACAACGCGCAGACGGTTGAAAAGCACGTGGCGTCCACGCTGGCGCTGGGAAAAATCATGGGCCAGCCGCAGCGTGCGCAAAAACTGGCCGACAACTACCGCCTGGCCATGCAGGACGTGGCCGCGCGCGTGGCCAAGGCCGGGCCGTCAGACAAGAAGGTTTACGTGGAACTGGCGCAAAAAGGCCCCGAAACCGTGGGCAACTCCTACGGCGACACGCTCTGGGGCGCGCTGATCGAGATGGCGGGCGCGCGCAACATTGCCAAGGGGCAGGTGCAGAACTGGGGGCCGCTCAGCCGCGAATATGTGATTGACCAGAACCCGGACATCATTTTTTTGGCCGGCTCCGAATGGCTGAACCGGCCCGAGGCCGTGTCCGTCGGCTTTGGCGCCGATGCCCGCACCGTCAATGAACGCATGGGCGCTTACGTCAATGGCCGCGCGGGCTGGCGGCAGCTGAAGGCGGCTGAAGGCGGGCACGTGCACGCCGTCTATCACGGCGGCACGCGCACCTTGTCGGACTACGTGTACGCCCAATACGTGGCCAAACAGATTCACCCGGAGGCTTTTGCCGATGTGGACCCGGAAAAGAATCTGCGCGATTTCTACGAAGCCTGGCTGCCCATCAAGGCCGAAGGCGTGTTCATGGCCACTTATCAGGCGCAGCCGCAAGGCCGCCCGGCGGGCGCGAAATGAGCACTGAAGCCCGGAACGAGGCCGGCCACGAAACCGGCCACGCACAGGCCCGCAGCGCCTATGGCCGCCGTCTGGGGCGGCGAGCGGCTTTGCTGGCGCTGGCGGCGCTGCTGCTGGCGGCGCTGCTGCTGCTCGATCTGGCCACCGGCCCTTCGGGCATGGCGCTGACGGACATCTTCCAGGCCCTGCAAACAGGCCCTGGCGGGCTGGAGGCCGTGCGCGAGCGGCTGCCGGGCGTTACGCCCGAAATGCGCAAGCTGCACAGCAACGCCAACATCCTCTGGCACGTGCGCATGCCGCCCGCGCTCATGGGCGCGCTGGTGGGCATGTGCCTGGGGCTGGGCGGTTTGCAGATGCAGACCATTTTGGACAACCCGCTGGCCAGCCCCTTCACGCTGGGCTTTTCGGCAGCGGCGGGCTTTGGCGCGGCGCTGGCCATCATGTTCGGCGGCCTGCTGCCCGTGCCCGGCTACGCGCTCACGCCCGCCGCCGCCTTTGGCATGACGCTGGCCGCCTGCGCGCTCATTTACCTGCTGGCGCTGGCGCGCGGCGCCAATCCGGAAGTGCTCATCCTGGGCGGCATCGCGGTGCTGTTTTTCTTTCAGTCCGTGCAGTCGCTGCTCCAGTACATCGCCAGCCCCGAAATCCTGCAACAAATCGTCTTCTGGCTGTTTGGCGATTTGCAAAAAGCCAGCTGGACCAGCGTGAGCGTGTGCGCGGTTGTGCTGCTGGCCTGCCTGCCCTTTGTCGCGCGCGATGCCTGGGCGCTGACCGCCTTGCGCCTGGGCGACGCCAACGCCATGAGCATTGGGGTGCCGGTGCAGGCCATCCGCCGCCGCGCCTTCGTGCTGGTGGCGCTGCTGACGGCCGTGGCCGTGTGCTTTGTGGGCACCATCGGCTTTGTCGGGCTGATTGCGCCGCACATGGCGCGCGCGCTGGTGGGCGAAGACCACCGCTTTGCGCTGCCGCTGGCCGCGCTGACGGGCGCGCTCATCCTCTCGGGCGCTTCGGTGTTTGCCAAGCTCATATCGCCGGGGGCCGTGGTGCCCGTGGGCATCATCACCGCCGTGGCGGGCGTGCCCATGCTGCTGGGCATCATCGTCTCGCGCAAAGGGGGCATCTGATGGGCCTGCAACTCAGCCATGTCAGCGCCCGGCGCGGCCGGGCCGAAATCCTCAAGGACGTGAGCGCCACGCTGCCCGCCGGGCAAATCGCCGGCCTGATCGGCCCCAACGGCACGGGCAAATCCACGCTCATCAACGCCATTGCCACCACCTTGCCGCACGGCGGCAGCATCCGCTTTCACGGCCAGCCCGTGCGCCTGGGCGAAGTGGGCTTCATGCCCCAGCACTGCCAGGTGCGCGCCGGGCTGTCGGTACTGGAAACCGTGCTTTTGGGCCACTACGAGCGGCTGGGCCTGCGCGTGGCGGGCGGCCTGATCGAGCGCGCCCTTCAGGTGCTGGACAGTTTTGGCATTGCCCACCTGCACGAGCGGGCCATGACCGCCCTCTCCGGCGGCCAGCAGCAACTGGTGCTGCTGGCCCAGCGCCTGATCCGCCAGCCCCGCCTGCTTTTGCTGGACGAAGCCACCAGCGCGCTGGACATTCGCCACCAGATGCAGGTGTTTGACCGCCTGCATGAATACGTGCAGGCCAGCGGCGCGCTCGTTGTCATCGCCATTCATGACCTGAACCTGGCCGCCCAGCACGCGCAAACCGTGCTCATGCTGCACGGCGGCCATGTGGCTGGCTGCGGCCCGTTCGATGAAGTGGTGACTTGCGAAAGCTTGCGCCGCGTGTATGGCATCGAGGCCGAATTCGCCCGCGCGCCCAGCGGCCGCACCGCCATCGTGCCCTTGCGCGGCTGCGGCGAGCAGCAAGGCCGCAAGGGCATGGCTGAATAAGCAGATAGGGCGGAATGAGGGAAGGACGGAAGGGCATGCGCAAGGCTCGTTTTGCTCTTTTATCCATAGCATGATGTCCTAGTGGATACTGCGCAAGGCGGTATTTTTACCCCCTCAAATTCGCTCCTGTTTCTGATGCTTTCTGGTTGCTGGAGAGAAGCTGGAGAGTTGGCCCGCAGACTGGCTTGCGTCTGCGGCGAAAGGGGCCGGTTTTCAGCGGCCCGCTGGCCGCCAGCGCCGCCAGGCCAAGCGGGGCAGGCGCAGCGCAAAGCCCAGGAACAGGCGGGTGTGCATCCAGGTGAGCAAGGCGTTGTCGCGCAGGTATTTGAAGTGGGAGACGCCGCCTTCTTCGGGCGTGAAGTAGCGCACGGGAGCGGGCAGGTTGATGGCGGGCACGCCTGCCCAGGCCAAGCGCACGGCGGCTTCGGGGTCGAAGTCGAAGCGGCGCATGAAACGCTGGCCGCGCATGACGCGCGCCAGCGGGGCGATGGGATAGACGCGAAAGCCAAAGAGCGAGTCGCCAATGCCCGCGCCCAGCGTCTCCAGATTGGCCCAGCCGTTGGAGATTTTGCGGCCCAGCACGCGAATGCGCGGCGCTTCTGCGCCGAACTGCGGCACGCCCAGCACCATGGCGTCAGGCCGCGCTTGCGAAGCCTGCATGAAGGCCGGGATGAGATGGGCCGGATGCTGTCCGTCCGAGTCCAGCGTCAGGGCGTGGGTGAAGCCTTCGCGCGTGGCCTGCTCAATGCCGTGCAGCACGGCGGCGCCCTTGCCCTGGTTGGCGGGCAGCGCGAGCACGCGCAGGCCCTCATCTTGCGCGGCCATGTCTTGCAGCCAGGCCGCGCTGCCGTCGGTGCTGCCGTCAATCACCACCCACACGGGGTTCCAGCGCGCGCGCGCGGCGGCCACGGTGTCGCGCACTTTGGGGCCGGGGTTGTAGCTGGGGATGAGCACGAGATGCGTGCGCGAGGCGGCAGGCGCGGAGGACGCGGGCGCAGCGGCTTCAGGCATGGCGCGTTTCCTTGAGGGCGTGGGCGAAGCGGGCGTGGATGTCGTCGCCAAAGCGGTGCGCGCTGGCGCCATCCACGTGCATTTGGCCCACGTAGCGCACGCGCACGGCAAGCGGCAGGCTGGGAGGGCGGAAAAGGGGCCAGTGCTTGCCCAGGTAAGGCGTGCTCATTTCAATGACGAGCGCCTGCACGGGCACGCCTGCGCGCGCGGCGATCAGGCCCGCCGTGGCGCTGCACGGCCCCACGGGCGGCGCGCTGGTGCGCGTGCTTTCGGGAAAGATGATGAGCCGCGCGCCGTCGCCGCTTTTGATTTCGGCGATGGCGCGGCGGATCATGGGCAGCGGCGCGTCATTGACGATGTAGCGCGCCAGGCGCGAGCCGGCGCCCAGCAGCAGGTTGTGCATGAGCGCCGCTTTCATGATGCACACGGCATTGGGCAGGCGCGAGACGAGCAGCACTGCGTCCAGCAGCGAGGGGTGGTTGGCGACGATGATCATCGGCCCGCTCTGGCGGGCCAGCTCGTCGAGCGCGCGCAAATCGAAGCGGCAGCCGCACAGGCGCTCCAGCAGCCAGACGTAGAACCGGAAGCAGCTGTGAATGGCTTGCCGCCCCAGGCGCTTGCCGCTGGCTTCGGGCATGAGCGGGCCGAGCACGAGGGCAAAGGGCGTCCAGCCCAGGCAGATGAGCGCCAGCAGGCCCAGGCCCAGAATCATGGCGGCGGCTTCGCGGGCGCGGCGCAGAGCGGCGTGCATGGGCAGGCGCTCAGCCTTGCGGGGCTTCATCCACCGTGCGGATGGCTTGCTTGCGCCAGCGCCAGGAGCGCAGCGAGGTGGGCAGCTGCGCCAGCGAGGTCAGGTAATAGATGGCCTTGAACACGCGCAGCGAGCGCCAGATGGGCGTTTGGCCGTAGATGTCGCCCGCCAGCAGGGAGATGATGGCTTCCTTCACGCGAAACGTGTTGCGCGGCCCCATGAACAAGTCGCGCATGGCGGGCGTGGTCATGCGGTAGATGAACCACGAGAACTCGCGCGGGCCGTGGCGCATATCCCGGTCCAGCTGCGCCAGCGCCTGCGCGCGCTGCGCAGGCTGCTTCAGCCAGACGTCAATGGCGCGGGCAGCGGCGAATGCGCTTTGCATGGCCAGCAGCACGCCGGAGGAAAACACGGGGTCGATGAAGGCGAACGCATCGCCCAGCAGCACGTAGTTGCGTCCGTGCGTGCGCTCGCTGAGGTAGGAGAAATTGCCCGTGGCTTCCGGCTCGTGGACGATCTGCGC
The DNA here is from genome assembly GCF_001262075.1 of Ottowia sp. oral taxon 894. Classification (GTDB taxonomy): domain Bacteria; phylum Pseudomonadota; class Gammaproteobacteria; order Burkholderiales; family Burkholderiaceae_C; genus Ottowia; species Ottowia massiliensis. The sequence goes on from NZ_CP012073.1 coordinate 2,849,495, forward strand.
GTCTTGCAGCCTTTCGGCCAGCGGCGGGCACTGGGCGATGCCGTCCAGCAGAAACTGCCGCAGGCTGCGCTCGCCGCGCGTGCGCATGAAATACGGCCAGGTCACCATGCCCACGCTGGTGGCGCCGTCTTGCAAGGGGATGAACCAGAACCAGCCGTGATCGAACCAGTAGATGGTGATGTTGCCCTCCGCCGCGCCGGGGTTGCGGCGCGCATTGGCGAAGTGCGCAAACACGGCCACGCTGTTGTGGCGCGGGTTCTTGTGCTTGATCTTCATGCGGCTGGCCAGGAAGGTGTCGCGCCCCGAGGCATCCACCACAAAGCGCGCCCGGCAGGTGATTTCGCGCCCGTCGGCATGGCGCGCGCGGGCCTCGGCCCATTCAGGGGTGGCTTCCAGGTCCACGCTTTCCACCTTGCATTGCTGGAACACCTGGGCGCCGCTGCGGGCTGCGTTGTCCAGCAGGATGCGGTCGAACTCCGAACGGCGCACCTGGTAGGCGAACGGCATGGTTTTGTCCCACGCCTGCGCGAATTCAAACGCCTGCTTGCGGTTGCCGTGCGCGGGCGAGACGAATTCGGCCGCATGCTTGGTGATGCCGATGGCGCGTATTTCATCAGCCACGCCCAGCTGCTCGAACAGCGGCAGGTTGGCCGGCAGCAGGGATTCGCCAATGTGAAAGCGCGGGTGGCGGTCCTTGTCCAGCAGCAGCACGCTGTGCCCCTGCCGCGCCAGCAGCGTGGCCGCCGTGCTGCCCGCCGGGCCGCCGCCTATGACCAGAACATCGCATTGCAGGGGAGAGGAAGAGGAGGCGGCTTCAGACGCCGTGCCGCCAGCGGCTGGGTAGGTGTTTTCCATCATGCAAAACCACTGATCAAGAAAATGAAAGGCTCATTGTAGGAGTCCGCCCGCTGGCAACGGCCTCAAAAACAATGACTTTCAATCCGGCCTGCGGGCAGGATGAATCAGGCGGCTTCAGTCTCTGGCCTGCGCCAGCTGCTGCCCCAGCTCGATGACGGCCATGGCGTAGTAGGCGCTCCAGTTGTAGCGGGTGATGACGTAGAAGTTTTCCGTGCCCGCCACGTAGTCAGGCTCGTTGCCGGGGCGGGCGGGGTCGCCGTTTTGCAGCTCGATCAAGGCCAGCGGCCCGGCGCTTTCCTGCGCCTTTTCGGGCAGGGTCACGCCCAGCGCGGCCATTTCGGCAGGGCTGAAGGTGGGCAGGATGTCGTGCGCCAGCAGCGCGCGCAAATCGGCCTGCGGCTGAAGCTGAACGGCGTAATGCGTGGGCAGGCCGGGGCGCCAGCCGAAGGCGCGAAAGTAATTGGCCACCGAGCCGATGGCGTCGGCCGGGCTGTTCCACAGGTCAATGCGGCCATCGCCGTCAAAGTCCACCGCGTATTGCAGCCAGCTTGAGGGCATGAACTGCGGCAGCCCCATGGCGCCCGCGTAGCTGCCTTCGGGCAGCCCAGGCTCCAGCCGGTTGCGCTGGCACAGCACGAGAAAGTGCGCCAGCTCGCGCGCGAAGAAGATTTGCCGCTGGTGCGCGCGCGGGTGCTCTTGCGGAAAGTCAAAAGCCAGCGTCGCCAGCGCGTCCAGCACGCGGTACTTGCCCACGTTGCGGCCATAAATGGTTTCCACGCCCAGAATGCCCATGATGGCCGCCGCCGGCACGCCAAATTGCGCCTCGGCGCGCGCCAGCGCCGCATGGTTGGCCTGCCAAAAGCGCGCGCCCGTTTGCAAGTGCGTGGGCGTGAGAAAGCGCTTGCGGTAGGCGCGCCAGTTTCTGGATGCGCTGCTGGCCTGGTTGTAGGCGGCCGGGCGCATGAGGCGCTGCACGCCCGGGTTGAACCACGCGCTGGCAATGGTCTGCCGCGCCCAGGCCGCATCCAGCCCGTGCCGGCGGGCGGCTTCTTCGGCCCAGAGCAGGGCGTTTTCATGGGTGGCGTAGGCATACGGCTCGGCCTGCGGCGCTTCAGGCGTTGGCTGCGCGCGGCCGCTGGCGCACCAGGCCAGCGCGCCCAGGGCGAAACGGCGTCGGGTCAGGGAATACATGGAGCGCGAATGTAGCCGCCGCCTCCGCCGCGCAAGGCAGAATGAAGCTTCTTTTGTGCACCCCTGAAGGAGACAACGCCATGCCCCATACCCCCGAAACAGCCCGCCCGGCCATTGCCGACCCCGCCAGCGTGGACGCCGCCATTGAAAGCCGCTTTTCCGCCCGCGCCTTCTTGCCCCGGCCCGTGCCGCAGGCCATGCTGCAAGACATTCTGCGCGTGGCCAGCCGCGCGCCCTCAGGCACCAACACCCAGCCTTGGAAGGTGTACGTGCTGCAAGGCGCCGCGCGTGACGCGCTGGTGGACAAAGTCTGCGCCGCACACGACCAGCTGCGCGACAACCCCGAGCTGGAAGCCCGCTACCCGGAGCCGTATGACTACTACCCCGCCAAGTGGGTGGAGCCGTACCTGTCGCGCCGCCGCGCCGTGGGCCTGGACATGTATGGCCTGCTGGGCATCGGCAAGGGCGAAAAAGACAAGATGCACGCCCAGCAGCAGCGCAATTTCCGCTTTTTTGATGCGCCCGTGGGCATGTTCTTCACCATCGACCGCATCATGGGCCGGGGCAGCCTGCTGGACTACGGCTGCTTTTTGCAAAGCGTGATGCTCGCCGCCCGCGCGCGCGGCCTGCACACCTGCCCGCAAGCGGCCTGGAACCGCTTTGACAGCATCATCATGCCCCACATCGGCGCGGGCGAAAACGAAATGATCGTGGGCGCCCTGGCCCTGGGCTGGGCCGATGAGTCCGACCCGGTCAATGCCCTGCACACCGCGCGCGAGCCGGTGCAATCTTTCGTCCGCTTCCTGATCTGAACGCACCCGCCCTGGCCCGGGCCGCTGATGCCACCCGGGCCGCTTTTCTTGTGCCTTTTCCATCTCAAAAGCCATGCCACTTTCCAGCGACTGCGCCCTGCTCGTCATCGACGCCCAAAACGGCTTCATGCCCGGCGGCGGCCTGCCCGTGGCGCAGGGCGACGCCATCGTGCCCGTCATCAACCGCATGGCGCCCCTGTTTGAAAACGCCGTGCTCACGCAAGACTGGCACCCCGCCAGCCACGTTTCATTCGCCGCCAACCATCCGGGCCGCCAGCCTTTTGACGTGATCGAGCTGCCCTACGGCCCCCAGGTGCTCTGGCCCACGCACTGCGTGCAGGGCACGCCTGACGCGGCGCTGCACCCGCAGCTGCACGTGCCGCAGGCGCAGCTCATCCTGCGCAAAGGCTGCCGCCCGCAAGTGGACAGCTACTCCGCCTTTACCGAAGCCGACCGCGCCGCCACCACCGGCCTGGCCGCCTGGCTGCATGCGCGCGGCATCCGCCACCTTTACCTGTGCGGCCTGGCCACCGACTACTGCGTGGCCTGGAGCGCGCTGGACGCCCGCGCCGCCGGCTTTGCCGTCACCGTGGTGGAAGACGCCTGCCGCGCCATCGACCTGAACGGCTCGCTAGCCCGCGCCTGGGCCGACATGAACGCCGCCGGCGTGCAGCGCGCCAGCTCGCAAAGCCTGCTGGCCGGTTGAGGTTTGTCCCTCTAAATTTGCTCCTCTAACCATAGCATGAGGTCCTAGTGGAAACTGCGCAGGCAGGCATTTTGCCCCCTTCATATTTGCTCCTGTCCATGTAGCGCCCCAGCCGCCTTGCGCCACAGCTCACCATGCGAATCCTCGGCATCGACCCTGGCCTGCGCACCACCGGCTTCGGCGTGCTGGATGCAGCCGGCGGCCCGCTCGCCTACGTGGCCAGCGGCGTCATCCAGACCGCAGACGCGCCCCAGGGCAGCCTGCCCGCGCGGCTCAAGCTCCTGTATGACGGCATAGGCGAAATCTGCCGCCGCTACGCCCCAGACGTGGCCGTGGTCGAAATCGTCTTCGTCAACGTCAATCCCCAGGCCACCTTGCTGCTCGGCCAGGCGCGCGGCGCCTGCGTGACGGCGCTGGTCGCGCAAAACCTGCCCGTCACCGAATACACCGCCCTGCAAATGAAGCAAACCGTGGCAGGCCACGGCCGCGCGGCCAAAGCGCAAGTGCAGGAAATGGTGCGCCGCCTGCTCGCCCTGCCCGCCGCCCCCCGGCAAGACGCCGCCGACGCGCTCGGCATGGCCATCACCCACGCCCACGTCAGCCACTCCCTTGCCCGCCTGCAAGCCGCCAGCGGCCAGACGCGCCGCGCCGGCAGCATGTACCGCCAGCGCTGAGGGCCTGTTGGCTATCTGGCCATGAGGAGCAAAAGCGCGCAGTTCGGGCTGGGCAACAAGGCGCAAACCGCAAACGGGTCTTGCGGCCCAATGGCTGCCCAGCGAGGATTTGCAACGCTCAAGAGCGCGCGAATCGGCGTTTTTCGCGCCTGCAAACCGTTTGAAGATCGCAAACAAGCCCTGACAAACGTGCCGCCTGCCCAAAAATGTGAAACATTTCAGCGCCAAGGCCTCTGTCGCAGCCGAATGCGATTAGCAGACGCACTCGCACGCATTAATACGCATACGCGCACCGTAACAGCCTGCCCCGCTTTCGTTTTCAAACTTTCCTTTTGCTGAGGCCCTTCATGAATGTGACCATTTCACCCCAGCCGCTGCAACCACTGCCGCCACCGCCGCCGTCACCTGCCGCTCCCAGCGCCTCGCCCGCCCCGGCAGCGCCCCGGCGCGAGCCGCACGGCCATGAGCAGCCGCCTCATTCAGGCCCCTCGCCTGCGCTGCCGCCTTACCTTACCGTGTCTGACGTACCGCTCACACCCGGCGCCACGCTGACGGACCTGGCCGCCCAGCCCATCGCGCACAAGCCTGCGGTTCATCTGTCTGCCTCGCCCATCGCCACGGTTGCCGGGCCAGCTCCCGGGCCTGTTTCCGGGCTGATCTTCAATCACAAGGCTCCCGTGCAAGTGCCGATGGATCTAGAGCCTATTGCCTACAAGCCTTCGCCCCCCATCATCGGCGGCGAGCAGCTGGCGCCCGTTTCGCCCGTCGGCGCTTGCGGCGCAGTTTCCGGCTCGGCGCCCACGGCTTCCCCCATTGAAATCGCCACAATGGAAATGCTGCTGGCCGATCCCGCCGCGCAGGAAATGGCGGCGCGCTTTGGCGGCCAGCTGCAGCCCATGAGGACGGACAACGACGTCAGCCGCAGCATCGTGCAGCGCTACGGCCCTGATCTGGCTGCGCGGCTGGATCAATACGCCAGAGCGCAAAAAGAGGTGGATGCGCAGTTTCTCAGGGCAATGACTGATCAGGCGCGATCAGGTGCGCTTGTGCCTGATCCCCGCGAGCAGGCACGCCTGGGCTTTTGGCGCTCCCCATCGGGTCGTCTGGGCGACAGCGGATTTGAGTTCAACCCCGTGGCCTTCGCCCGGTTTTACGCGGCAGGCGATTCGCCTGAACGCAGAGCTTTTGCCCACCTGTATGGCGCTGATCCCTTGCGGCTAGTCCCAGGTTCAGACGACGGCCCGTTCCCGCAGGACACATGGATGCTGGGCCGCAGGCGGCTGCAAACGTCCAACTCGGACAGGCCTTCGACCACGCCCTGCGTGCCAACTGTCTTTACGGCTGGCCGCGAGATCTCCGTCAATCCGCACGCCCCTGCACGCCTCAATGATTCCCAGGCGGTCTGGTTCGACCCCATGCACGGCTGGACGACGGAGGCCGGCAATCTCAAGGGCGACTGGTTCGACCGCTTTGGCGCCGTTCTTTTTTCCACTGCTTTCACGGCCATCACATTCGGCGCAGGCCCGCTGGCTGCAATGACGCAAGCGGCGGCCAATGGATCGGTAGGCGCAGCCATCGGCGCAGGCGCGGCAGGAGCGGCCATTGGCAACGCCACGATGCAGCTGGCCAATAACGGCCGCATCAACTTCCGTCAGCTTTTGCAGTCGGCCCTGGCTGGCGGCGTGACGGGCGGCATCACAGCCCTGCCCGGCATTCGTCTGCCCGCCGAGTCCACTTTTGCCCAGCGGCTGCTCAGTCACACAGGCCGGGCAAGCTTGCAGGGCGCGCTGCAAGAAGTCATGGGCGGGCGCTTCCGGGACGGCCTGACCAGCGGACTGGTGTCTGGCCTGGCGCAGGAGATGACGGTTTACATGGACCGGCACATTGCAACAGCCCAGACGACACCGCCGCCCTACGCCATTTCACGCGCTGAAGCCAACGCCTTGAGACTGCTCACGCGCGCCACCGCCAGCGCGATGCGCGCCGTGGCCTCAGGCAACGCAGCGGCGGGCATGGCCAGCGATTTTCTTGGCTCATTTCTGGGCGAGGTCATGCAGCGCGGCGATGCAGGCCATGCCGCAGGAGCGCGAACATCAGGCGGCACGCAAGGCGCTGAAACGCAAAGGCGGCGTCCAGCGCAAGCCGCGCAGCCGCAGCAGACAAGGCCAGCCGCGCAATCTGTCACCGTGGCCGCAGGCGACACGCTGGAGAGCCTGGCGCGGCAGCTCTACGGCAGCCGCTGGAGGGCGGGCCTGCCGGTGCTGATGGCCGATAACCAAATCACCACCAACGCCTGGGGCAGCCCGCTGATCCGCCCCGGGCAAAGCCTGCAAGCCAGGCCTCTGGATGGCCTGCGCGCCAGCCAGATCGAGCAACTCTCGCGCCTGGGCGGACAAGTCATAGGCCGCAACGCGCGCGGGCTGAACTTGAGAGAGCAGATCGAGCGCATCCGCGCGCAAGCGCCTGCTGCGCCCATGCGGCCCTCAAAGCCAGCGCTGCCAGAGCGGGCCAGGCCGCAGGATTTGGCTCCGACCGTGGAAAACGCCAGAAGGCTGGAGCTGCCGCAAGCTGCGCGGCCTGAAGCCCAGCATGGCAGCCCGGCCCCTTCAACCGCGCAGCAGCCTGCCGAACCCAGCTGGGGCCAGCGCCTGAACCGCAACATGCGGCAGTGGGGCGAGGGCGTCATAGACCGGCTGGATGAGGCGGCCGTAGCCGATGGCGGCGGCCTTGTGACAGCACTTGCCGCCTTGGCGCGCACACCGGCAAGGTCATTCACCAGCTTCATGCAAGGCACGGCAGGCACGGTTTCGCTGCTTGATGGCCGTGTGCGCGGAGAAATCTCTGATGGCCTGAGCCAGGTGATGAGCGACCCGGGCCTGATTGGGCGGGCGGCCAGCGATTACTGGCGCAGCCGCACGCTCGCTGACATGGCGGCAGACCTTTATGCCAATGGAGCGGCCGGTGCCATGATGGGCGGGGCTGGAGCCGCAGCGCTTGGGCGGCTAAATCGCCTGCCTGGGATGGGTAGGGATGTGGGGGAAATTGGCCAGGCGGCCATGCGTATTGCGGACAGCATTGCGAGGCCATCCCCACAAATCACATTGCGTATTTCATCCAGCCCAACGCGAGGAAACCCTTTAGCCATTATTAGAGGCTATGGCGAACTGAATCGAAGACAATCGGCAGTCTTGGAACAATTGCCTGAATTCGGCTCACGCGCCATTGTGGGAAATAACTTCGGCCAGCGAGATTTGGTGGCGCTCACTGCAGCTACGGGAGATGAATTTGCCATGTTCTCTGTCGGCGGGCGCAGGCTGATTATTCGCGGCAATAACACTTCCGTGCCCGTTACTCCAGAAATGGGACGTGAATTGGCTCGCCAAGGGTGGCGTTGGTCTTCACATACCCATCCTGGAGAAACACCTCATGTATTGCGCTCGTCAAGTGGTGATAGGGCTGTACTGTTTGCTATGGAAGGCCGTCGCAGCGTTATATTTAACTCGATCGGGCAACGCATCATGTTCAATCACAATGGAGATCTTTATACAGGATGGACATCATGGTAGGTGAAAATATCCTCTCTCTGGATGAAATGCAGGAAATAGCACGATTGGCAACGCGCAAGGCGTTGAAAGGGTATTCTCGTCCAAATTTATCATTTGAGAATCTGGTGCTTGGTATTTATCATGACAAAGAATGTGGCAGATTTGAATTATATATAGCGGGGGAGCAACCGGAAGACGCTATTGTAATCAGTGAGGCAACAGTTAACAGAAAGACGGGCGAGGTTTCAGTTAAGGTTTTTCTTCCCAAGAAACCGGAAGCGGGTAACCCGCCCGCATGAATGACTGGCCATCCGCTAGGCCAATGCAGCCGCTGCGCATGCGCCAGCGCTGCATATGAGTTCTTTATGGCGACTATGGCAAATAAATCATTGCGTCAAGCTCGAAGTTCTTGTTCCATTAATTGGGTAGCATTTGCGGGCTTGGCTGCCGGATGATTAAAGGCCACTCAGCTGGCCCGGCTCAACCGTTTGTTTGAGCGGATAAGTCATAGGCCGCAACGCGCGCGGGCTGAACTTGAGAGAGCAGATCGAGCGCATCCGCGCGCAAGCGCCTGCTGCGCCTGCAACGCCCATGCGGCCCTCAAAGCCAGCGCTGCCAGAGTGGGCCAGGCCACAGGATTGGGCGCCGACCGTGGAAAACGCCAGAAGGCTGGGGCTACCGCAAGCTGCGCGGCCTGAAACAAGCCACAGCCCTTCCGCTGAAAGGCCGCAAGCTCCGCTGCCGCCTGTTGAGAACCTCTATGCCCCCGCGCATGGTTTCTATCAGGAGCGCATGCGCATGGCCACGCAAGGCATGATGGATCCGGATGCCAGCTGGATGGACAGGGCGGTTTACGCTGCCCTGGGCTTGGGCGTCACGCCCTTGGCAATGGTCGAGGCGCTAGGCACAGAGGCCTACAACAGCCTCAACAATGCCGGCTTGGCGGGCCAGTACTGGGCGCGCGGCGAAATGGCGGCAAATGCCAGTGACGCCAACGTGGCCCGGCTGCAAGCGGCGCTGCATGGCGCAGCTGCAATGAATGGACTGCTGGGGCCTGCGGCTTTGACGCGGCCAGTAATCAGGTTGCCTGCTGAAGAAAATGCGCTGACCAGAGGACAGGGTGCAGGCAGGCAACAAATATCTTCTGCAGAAGCTCTCCAGCCCAGACCTCCTCGCACTCGATCAAGCATTCCTACTGAATCTTCAGTTAGCCGAACCGAACTCAATCATCGGGTGGATGATGGTCTTCAATATATTGAATATCAAGATGGAGTTGGGTGGAAGTGGCCTGAAAACTTGGGATTTATTGGAAAACCTCGTGAACTGGTACTGGAAAGGGGCGTCTTGCTTGACCGAGTAGGTGAACCGGTTGGGAGTTTTCTGGCTCCCGCAGGAACAGCGTTTGATGCCAGGGCATTGGCTCCCAGAGCAGGAGCGTCCAATGTTTATGTATATGAAGTCATCAAGCCCTTGCCGGTGCTGGAAGGTGAAATTGCGCCTGCATTTGGGCAACCTGGCGGAGGCGTTCAAATACTCCCGAATGTTGGAACGCGAGTCAATGTACAGTGGTTGCTTGACAACGATTATATTGCTAGAGTAGAAAAGAGATGAATATTAATCAAATCAGACAACAAATAAAAGCATATGGCGCCATGATAGATGCGCCGCCGCAGATGTTAACAGTATTCGATCAACCGCAAGGCGATGGAACGCCGTTTGTTGTAGTTGACGAAGGTGGCTATAGATATATTTTCGAGGAGAGGGGCATGATCTTTGAGGAGCGAAAGACGAAAGACGGGGAACAATTACTTTACTGGATAATGGAAATTATTATATCCAATATGGCTTATAGTTACGAATTGGAGCACAGAGATCCGCAACGTGATCCACGAAGAATAGCCTTTGCCAAGGAGCTGGAATTGTTTGGGATAATAAACAAATCCTGGCGTCAATTAAAGAAAAGCAAACTGGATGAAATCCTGAAAAATAATCCGTTTGATGATGAAGTCATGAAGCGCAGATTGATGCGATAAACAAGAAGATCAATATATTCGAATGGCTCTTGTGTTTGGCCAGATCAGCCATTGATCCAGTGTGCACGGACTGAAGCCCGGCCCCTTCAACCGCGAAGCAGCCAGCTGAACCCAGCTGGGGCCAGCGCCTGAACCGCAACATGCGGCAGTGGGGAGAGGGTGTCATAGACCGGCTGGATGAGGCTGCCGTAGCCGATGACGGCGGCCTTGTGACAGCACTGGCTGCCTTGGCGCGCGCCCCGGCGCGGTCATTCACCAGCTTCATGCAAGGCACGGCAGGCACGGTTTCGCTGCTTGATGGCCGTGTGCGCGGAGAAATCTCTGATGGCCTGAGCCAGGTGATGAGCGACCCGGGCCTGATTGGGCGGGCGGCCAGCGATTACTGGCGCAGCCGCACGCTCACAGACATGGCAGCGGACCTTTATGCCAATGGAGCGGCCGGTGCCATGATGGGCGGAGCGGGAGCCGCAGCGCTTGGGCGGCTTAATCGCTTGCCTGGGATGGGTAGGGATGTGGGGGCGGATGTAGTGGCGCTGTATCGTGGCATCCGCAACCCCTTCAGACAGGAAAGAACATCACCGGGGAATATTGGAAATGACATTCCCATATCTGGCGGGCATGGCCCGAGAAGTTCTGCATATGGCGACCCGGAACGTATGGTTCATGGAGTCGCAAGCGGCAGGGAGTTTGACCCGACGCAAGCAGGCGGACCTGTGCGCAATCTGTCCACCGAAGGCGTTCGCATTACAAATCGAGGAATTGATGTCATGGAAAGACATGTCTCAAGATTTCAACCAGATGAAGCCAACAACTTCATGATCGAACGGCTCAGAAGGATTGCTCAAGGCTCACTGGAACCAACGGAGTGGGACTTGAATTACTACACGCATGAATTGAGGGAATATGTCAGATATAGGCGTTTGGGTTGGGAATCAGGCGTTCCAGAAGATCCAATGGAAAGGCATATATTATGGAATCACACTCATACAGCCACGCTGGAAGACTACAGATTGAATGACAATATGCTTTACCATCCGGAGGTGATACATGCTAAAGCCTGGTGAAATATTACTAATCAAATTGATTTGTGATAATGCTGGAAAATTTAATTTTTATACCCTTGACAGGGCAGCGCGAAGGAATGGGTGGCTCGATCTAAATGATGGATATTTGCTTGGCGTATTTTATTCTCTAGTTGATAGGGGATATGTCCTTGCAAATAAAGCAGAGGGCCAAATAGAACCCCACTATTGGATAACAGATGCGGGCGCTCGCGCACTGCAAGAAGCTACAGAAAGAAAACCATAATTTTTATTAGTGCAATTGAATTGCATCAAACGCCGACACTGAAGATGAATTTGTCATGTTCTCTGTCGGCGGACGCAGGCTGATTATTCGCGGCAATCACACTTCTGTGCCCGTTACTCCAGAAATGGGACGTGAATTGGCTCGCCAAGGGTGGCGTTGGTCTTCACATACCCATCCTGGAGAAACACCTCATGTATTGTGCTCGTCAAGTGGTGATAGGAGTGTCTTGGGAGCTATGGGGCATCAGAGATTTGGCTACGAAACTCTGGATCGCCCAAGGAGTCGAATATTAAATAGCAGGGGAGATGCAATAATATTCACTCCTGGCGGAGATAGTTTGCAAGGATGGAAGCCATGACAAAAAAGATACGTAAATTAGATGTAAAAAAAATGGAGCCCATTGCTAAAGAGGCTACGCGTAATGCGTTAAAGAATTATATTTGGCCTTCGGGCAGAGACGATGATCTTACTCTTGGCATTCGCCTTGAAGATGAATATGGCATTTTTGAGTTGTATTTCTCTGGCGAGCGCCCTGAAGATGCAATAGTATTAACCGAGGCGCGTGTAAACCGGATTACAGGCGAAGTTTCAGTCAAGGTTTTTCTTCCGAAGAAACCGGAAGCGGGTAACCCGCCCGCATGAATGACTGGCCATCCGCTAGACCAATGCAGCCGCTGCGCATGCGCCAGTGCTGGATATGAGTTTTCCATGGCGACTATGGCAAATAAATCATTCTGTCAGCGGCATGGCTTTGAGGTGAAGCCCCAGGCGCTGGATTGTGGAGAGAGCTTTTGCCTGGCTGAGCCAATCGAGAAGATTGAGCAAGGGCTACGAGGTCAGCGTGACTTCAGCTGAAGCGTTCGTCAGGATCGCTTGCATTTGGTGCATGGCCGGGCTTTTGGGATCACTTTGAAGATAGGCTCTCAGGCTTTTAAAAAGATGGACTATGGCCGCCCACAGCGAATCAAACAGGCGCGCAGGCAAGCGCATGAATGAACGCATTGGCAGATGTTCTGGCGGGCGCTTTCATGGGCGTTTTTACAGGCGTTTTCGAGAACGTTCTTGCGGGCGCGGGCCAGCCCCCCGCGCTGAAAGCGCCGCATGAAGCCCCAGACCGCAGGCGCGGGGCTGCTGGCGTGGCTGGCGGCCTGGGTGGCAGGCACAGCCTGTCAGGTGCTGGCTGCCTTGCCTGTGCCGCCGCAGTGCAGCGGTGCGGCCTTGGCGCTGGCCGTGGCGGCGGCTTTGGCATCCGGGTTGTTGCGCCGCTTGCGGCATGGCCGCTGGCTGCCAGCGTTTGAGCCGCTGGCGCTGGCCCTGCTGGTTTTTTCCGGCGCGGCGGCGGGCTGGGGTTCGGCGGGCGCGCACATGGCCGCCCGCATGGCGCAGACGCTGCCAGCCGCAGCGCAAACGGGCGATGTGCGGCTGACGGGCATCGTTGCCGCCATGCCGCAGCGCGGCCCCACGGGTCTGCGCTTTGTGCTGGAGGCTGAAAGCGCCGCCACATGGCCCGGCAACACGCCCCTGCACGTTCCCCGGCTGCTACAACTGGCCTGGTTCGTGCCGCCGGGCAGCGCCGCACCTGCACTGCGGGCGGGTGAGCGCTGGCAGCTCACGGCGCGCCTGCGCCCGCCGTATGGCGAGGCCAACCCGAATGGCTTTGATGCAGAGCTTTGGCTGTGGCAGCAAGGCATACGCGCCACCGGCCCGGTGAAAGACGCCGCCAGCGCCCGGCGGCTGGCGGGCACGCTTGCGCATCCCGTTGAACAGCTGCGCCAGTCGCTGCGCGACCGCCTGCTGGCGCGGCTGGCAGGGCAGGGCGGGGATGCAGCGGATTCCGGCAGGCCAGCCCATGCGCCGGAAGCAGCGGCGGAGGAAGAAGCAGATGAAGAACTGGCGGATGAAGGCCGCGCCCCTGAGCGCCCGTCTGACCGCCAGTTTGACCGCCCGTCTGACAGCGCCCCTGACCGCGCCTTTCTCGCGGGCATCGTCGCCGCGCTGGCCGTGGGCGACCAGAACGCCATCAGCCAGGACGGCTGGGACGTGTTCCGCGCCACGGGCGTGGCGCACCTGATGAGCATCTCCGGCCTGCACATCACCCTGTTTGCCTGGTTGGCGGCTGCCGCAGTGGGCGGACTGTGGCGCGCCAGCGCGCGGCTGGGCTGGCGCGCGTGCCTTGTTGTCAGCGCCCCGGCGGCGGCGCTGACCGGCGGCGTGGCGCTGGCGGCAGGCTACGCGCTGCTCAGCGGCTGGGGCGTGCCCGCGCAGCGCACCGTGCTGATGCTGGCCGCCGTGGCGCTGCTGCGGCTGACGGGCTTGCGCTGGCCCTGGCAAGCCACCTGGCTGGCCGCTTGCGCTGCCGTGCTGGCGCTGCAGCCGTGGGCGCTGCTGCAACCGGGCTTTTGGCTCAGCTTCGTGGCCGTGGGCATGCTGTTTGCCAGCGACGGGCCGGCGGGCGGCTTTGCCTCCGGGGCGGATGAAGCGCCCGGCCCGTGGCGCCGCGCGCGGCGCTTTTTGCGCGAGCAGGCGCGCATCACGCTGGCGCTCACGCCGCTGGGGCTGGTGCTGTTCGGGCAGGCCTCCGCCGTGGCGCTGGCGGCCAATCTGCTGGCCATTCCGTGGGTCACCTTCATCGTCACGCCTCTGGCGCTGGGCGGCATGGTGTGCCCGCCGCTGTGGCACGCGGCGAGCTGGGCGCTGGGGCCGCTGATGGCCTGGCTTCAGTGGCTGGCCGGCTGGCCCTGGGCCAGTCTCACCCTGCCCGCCGCCCCCGCCTGGATGGGGCTGGCCGCCGTGGCAGGCGGCCTGCTGCTGGCCCTGCGCTGGCCGTGGAGCTGGCGCATGGCGGGTCTGCCGCTGCTGCTGCCCCTGCTGCTGTGGCAGCCGCCGCGCCCCGCGCCCGGCCACTTTGACCTGCTGGCCGCCGACGTCGGGCAGGGCGGCGGCGCGCTCATCCGCACCGCGCGCCATGCGCTGCTGTATGACACCGGCCCGCGCTACAGCAGCGCCAGCGACGCGGGCCGCCGCATCCTCGCGCCCCTGCTGCAATCCCTGGGCGAGCAGCCAAACGGCATCCTCATCAGCCACCGCGACAGCGACCACGCCGGCGGCGCAAAGGCCCTGCTGGCCGCCGCCCCGCGCGCCTGGCTCATGGCCTCGTTTGACAACGCCGCCCTCACCGGCGCACGCCGCGCCCTGCGCTGCCAGGCTGGCCAAAGCTGGACGTGGGACGGCGTGCAATTTGCCGTGCTGCACCCCCTGCCTGCCGACTACGCCCGCGCCCGCCAGCAGCCTGATGGCGCGGGCGGCAACGCCCTGAGCTGCGTGCTGCGCGTGACGGCCCGCAATGGCCGCGCTGCCCTGCTTACCGGCGACATTGCCGCCGTGCAAGAGCTGGATTTGGCCGCCCGCGCCCGCCAGGGCGCCGCCGCCCGCTTGCGCGCCGACCTGCTGCTCATGCCCCACCACGGCAGCCGCCACTCATCCACCGACGCCTTTTTGCAAGCCGTGCGCCCCGCGCACGCCATCGCCCAGGCTGGCTGGCGCAACCGCTTCGGCCACCCCGCCCCGCAAACACTGGCGCGCTATGCCCGCCACGGCATCGCCGCCACCTCCACCGCCTACTGCGGCGCAGCCCTCTGGCAAAGCTGGCAGCCCGCGCAACTGCAATGCGAACGCCAGCGCGAAAAATGGCAATGGCCCTGGCGCACGCGGCCTGAAAAAGAAGATGAAGCCTTGCAAACCCTGAAAGCAGGCGCTGGGAAAACGCCTGACGGGCGACAGACCCAATGAAGCAGGCTGCGCTCATCACCCCTGCCATCTGAAACGCTCCAAAAAGAAGAGCGAATTCAGACCCCGAGAAACGCCGGTAGCGCACGGTTCTCTAGGACCTATTGCTATCAATCAAATAGCAAAAAGGTAAAATAGGCCGCGAGCCGCCCTAGCCAGACAAGACGATGGAAAATGCCCTGTGCGCCCATGCTGATTTTTGGATTCAACGCTTGAAAGGGTTGAAATGATGGAAAAACGCAAAATGATGGCTGCTTCGTTGCTGCCGGCAATCATGATTGTTCTTGTTGGATATCTGTCTTTTCGCCTTCATGAGGCAAATGAATATCTCAGGGACAGGATTTATTATTCCTCCGTAAGATTGAATGATTATTTGATGTTGATGCGCGCCATGAAGAAGGAACATCCACCGGAACGGGATTATGTAAAAAGATTCAATATCATGCTGAACGCAGAATTGTCTTTTGTGGAACATGATTGGGCCTGGTTTTTTGATGGCGATGATGACGGAAAAAGATTTGCCCAATGGATTTGCAGCTCGGCAGATGGATTTTTGAAGGCGGATGGAAATTTTCTGGAGTCCAGGGCGCTGGATTCATTGCAAGCCATGCGCTCGAAAATGAAATGTGAGGCAAAAACGGAGGTTTGATATGTTCGCACTCAGGAACCTGACGCTGGTCTATTTTTTTTGCTTTTTTGTTTGCATACTGCTGAATTTCATTACTGACGGGGCTTTCATGACGACAAGGACGGGGGCGCTGTTGTTTCAGACACTGAGTTACTCGTTTATTTGTGTGGGCTTTCTCTGCACTTTTATTTTCATTCGTTTCAAGTGTCCGCATTGCGGAAAGAGAGCCTTGGAAACAGAAGGCGAATACCTCTTCCATCTCTTTGGGAGAAGACGCAATTATTTTGCATTCCGGTGCGTGAATTGCGGCGCGCCGCTTGGAGCCAGTTCAAAGTCTGGCGGCAAAAAGTAAATCGCGGATGGGCTTTGCGGCCCGATGGCGGCTTGGGCGCGCCAGAGCGGCAGCATTCCGTCAATTTGCTACTGATTCAATAGCATCTAAGCCCGTCAAACCGTGCGATGGGGTGTTTTTGTGGCCTTTTATTTGCTCCTGAAAACGGAGCAAAGCGCGCCTGGTCCGGGCTGGCGCAGGCCAAAAAAACGCCTGACGCAACAACGTCAGGCGCATGGCAGTCATGCCGCGCGGCGGATGCCCGCCGCCGCGTTCAGTGTTTGCCGCCGTGGCTTTCGCCGTGCTTCTCGCCATGCTTTTCGCCGTGATGGCCTTTGCCGCCGCATGCCTTGTGGGGGCCGTGCTCGGGGCCGTGGCCGTGGCCGCGCGCGGTTTGCTGGTCAAAAACCTTTTGCTGTTCGGCGCTGAGCTGGCCGTAGAACTGTTTGATGGCCTGGTTGCGGGCGGCCATGCGGTTTTGGCGTTCGGTTTGCATGGCTTGCATGCGGTCGAGGCGCTCGGGTGTGGTCAGGCGCTCGAACGCGTGGCGGTCAGCGCCGGACTCCGGCGGGCGGGCGGCTGCATGGCGCTGACAAACTGGTTCCACGCGCCTTCTTGCGCGCTGGTGATTTGCAAACGCTGCTTGAGATCGGCCATGCGTTTGGCGTGGCGTTCTGCACGGCGTTCGGCGCGGCGGTCTGCTTCGCGCGGGTTTGCGCGTTGTTCGCTGGCCTGGGCCGAGGCTTCGCCCGATGCGGGCATGGGTGTTTGGGCCGTGGCGGCGGCTGCGGCAGCGGCCATCAGGGCAACGGCCAGCCAGGATTTGCTGCGTTGGAGCATGGTGCGTTTCCTTTCGTCAGAAGGTTTCATGAAGAAGATGAAATGCCGCCGCCGGTTTTTGCAGTGCGGCATGCCTGCCAGTGTGTCGGGCGCATGTTTCGCGCAGCGCGCGGGATTGAAGTTTTTTAAATGCCGCCGTTTGCGCAGCCATGAAAAAGCCCGGCGCGGGCCGGGCTGGTATTCTTTGACGACCTGTGCGCCTTGCAAAGAGTCTTGTGTGATTACTCAAGAGAAAATGACTTTTTTAAGTGCTGGTTACACTTTAAGGCTTTCAATGAGTCACGACTACGATGATAACCCAAGCCCCAACGATGGGCATATTCATCAGCTAGCAGATATCACAAGAAAGATGCCAATTTGTATGGAGGCAATTTCTATAAATTACTTCGGGTGCCGCTGAAATTGAAAATGAATGGAGTGCATGAGTACCTGCTGGCAGTTCAAATAGATTTAATTAAGTTAAATCTTGTGGACTGGCGGTCTATTTATTCAAACAGTGTTGAATATAAAAAATTTAAAGAGAGGTTTTTGAAACATTTCTCTGAATTCACCTTAAATGTTGGCCGGGATGATCTGCTGGATCTTATGTTGGAAAATGGTGCAAGAGTTAATGTAAAAAAGAAGAGGATCAGTTGATATTTCTTGCTCTTTTCCCTATAGGAAAACTGGATTTTCTTCGGTTCGCATGTGGAGGCCAATCATAGCCGCTGGGGCTAATGTGAACATCTTTTGTTCTACTGGATTGAATCTGTTAATGATGGCTATAAATAATGACGCTTTTGTGCATGCTGTAATTTTGTTGAATGCCGGCGCAGATCAGTGGATTCGATCTGAGGCATTGAATTCAAATGCAATAAAATTTGTGCTATCACAAAAAAGAATAGTTTTATTAAAATAATGAGGAGCTTTATTGGTTCTCAAGAATTGTAATTTTGTTATGCCTCATTAAACATTAATCAATTGTCATGTCTGTTTAAATAATATTGGAGAGTGCTGTGATAATTGCCAGAAATAATGAATTTGATGTATTCATTAAAGATGTGACTACTTATCCGGATTGGATTGGAGTAGATGTTTCCGATAAATTGGCTTGCAATAGTTATGGAGACACTTTGTTGCATGTGGCTGCGTGTCAGAATAGGGTTGATATGATTAAAGAGCTATTGAATCATGGAGTTCCTATTAATAAAAAAGGAGAGCATGGGTATACAGCTTTGCATGAGGCGGTAGAACAAGGAAGCTATTTGTCTGCGCTGTATTTGATAAAAATGGGAGCTGATCTATCTATATTGAATGATTTTGGACAGAAACCTTTAGAGCTTCTTGTCATAAAATGATAAGCGCTGGGCCTGATGGCCGAAACCGACGAGAAGGGGCAAATGACCAAGGCCTACGGCTTCAACCCGGTAGCGGCCCAGCAGGGCCTGTGGAGCACTGATCCGGTGTGGCAAGTCGAAACGCCAGGCGGCAGCCTGACGGACCCAAAGGCGCGCTATGACTGGCTGCACACGGACCATTTGGGAACGCCCATATTGGCGACGACGAAAGAGGGGCAAACCAGCTGGAAGGCCATCGCAGAGAGCTTTGGCGCAACGCAAATCAGTATGGTTTGGCGGAGAGATGGGTGTTACGGCTTATGCACTTTTTGGGGCTTGATATAGTTTTGGGTCCCTTTTGAATGTGAACACGGAGGAGGCATGTCCTTATGTCCGAACCTGTTTGCGGGTTGGGCAAGGGCTCCAATTGACGGCAGGACTTAAAGGCGTTGCTGTTTTATGCGGAGGACCTCATTGCGGTAAAAATTTATCCGGGTTCAGCTGCTCCTTATTAGGGAAGTTACTTTTCTGGGGAGCATTTCAGGATCAATATCGCGCGCCGACGGAAAAGGGGTTTGTGGCGCTGGAAGCGGAGTGGGATACGACGGAAAGTCAGTCGGATTAGGGGCATCCACTGCTATTGAGAGATGTTATATGCACGTGACATCTTATGCTTGCAAGAACACGCCTTGTGAATGCAAGGATTTGAAATCATACGATTGTCCTAAGTAATGAAAAAAGATTCTGATTATTCTTTGATGGGGGTGATTGGTTTTTCCATGCTGATTGCGGCTCTTGCGCTGACTCCATTCAATGGAAGTATCGGCTTGTTTGTCAAGAGATTTCTGGTGATTTTTGGCTCTTTGTTATGTGCCATGTCAACCCTGTTGAGGTTTATGAAATTCAGGTCGCTTATTTTTGAGGCGCAAGGTCAGATGCTAAGTCAAATATGGATTGACTACAGAATAAGATCCCTGCTCATTTTGCAAATTATTTTCGCGTTGATTGCTTTGTTTGTTCTGGATGTAAGTATATTCTTCAGGATATGGATGGGGGGACTTTTCGGATCATTGGTTTGGCTTGTCTTGTTTTACCTGTTTAAATGCATGAAAAGGCAGGAATGAGGGCTCTGGCTCTAGATTGGATGCTGGGTTAATGTTTGGTATAGGAGCAAGTGCGGAAATATCAGTAAAAGAAAAATTATCCGATAGATGCAAAAATAATTTTTTACGGTTGATGCTTGCTGCTGTCATGGGCGCGTGAATCATGCTGATGGTTTGCGATGGCAGATAAATAACCTGAAAGAAGCCAGATACCACTACATGGTCGCAGATCGTCCGAGAACGCCCGTGTTGGCGCAAATAAAGCAGGCGAGACAACGCGGAAAGCGAACTACGAGGCTTTCGGCAAAGCCAGAATTCACCTGGCCTCGACGGCGCAAATTAACCTGAGGCTGCTGGACCAATACTTTGATGCGGAAACGGGTCTGCATCAGAACTGGAACCGGGACTATGCGCCAGGCATTGGCATGTATATACTGGCGGATCCCATTGGACTGGTGGGAGGATTGAATGTTTACCAGTATACATATAACGACCCTCTTAAATATATTGATCCGTCGGGAGAAATTCCAGTTGTGCCAATCATCTGGGGGGTATTTGCGGTGCGTAGCGCGATGCATGGCGCGCGCAACGGCGTGGGATGCCTTGACAGGAGAGATTGACTGCTGGCCTGACACGCTGCAAGACAATGTCAAGGGATACGCAATGAGTTGCGCTAATCCGTTGAATTGGTTTAAATTAACATCAGTCAAGAATGCAAGACGGCAAATTAGTAAATGGTATTCGACTAGGAAGAGAGCAAAAGAAGCTGCAAGAAGAAAAGGAATAGGATCTAATAATCGGCCAGATGAGCCAAATGCTTATGGCAAAGACAAGTATTTTCATGACAAAATCATGAAAATAAGAATAAACAAAATATACATTATAGATGGGGTAGAAAAAATGAAGCGAGCAGACCAATACACTGAGGAAGCATTGAAAGCAATAGCCAGAATCGCCATCATTGATAGTCGTAGAAATAGATTTATTGAGTTTGCTTCGACATCAAAAGGAATAGAAAAGTGGTTAAAGGATCTGGATCATTTTGAAAATTATATCAATATGCGTAAAGCTATCAGTTTTCAAGATAGCAGGCAGGTTTTTGGTTTTGTAAAAAATAACTTTTGCGCAGATGATTCTGGATTCGCTATTTCCACGCAAAGCGAATATAGAAGAGGAGTGTTTGGGAGAATGGATAACATAATTTCCGATTTGCTTGGATCGGGAAATGGATCCTTCTTACTGATAAATAAAAAACAGCAGTTTTGTTTATACTTGGGTGAAGATGTAAGGTCAAATTTTATTTGGATGACGAGAATATAGAATTACTTCACCTTAAGACGAAATCAACCTGAGGCTGCGGGACCAATACTTTAATGCGGAAACGGGGCTGCACCAGAACTGGAACCGGGACTATGCGCCGGGCATTGGCAGGTATGTGCAGGCGGATCCGATTGGACTGGCGGGGGGCATAAACGTCTATGAGTATGCCTATGGGAATCCTGGAGCTTATATAGATCCAAATGGAGAATTTGCTCTTGTGGGTGCTGTGGTGGGAAGAGCATTAAATTTTGGTTGGCAACTTTGGCAGAATGGTGGCCGCATTGAGTGCATCAATTTTTGGGAAGTTGGCGTGTCAGCGTTATCAATGTTTGGTTTTGGAATTATTGGGAGAGGAGGATTGGCTGGGATTGCTGGATTTTTTATAAACACAGAAAAATTCAGAAAATACAGTAAGGCCTATTGGAAAATTCGCGGTGGGGCAAAAAATATGAGCTTAGATCATTGGATGATTTCTCAGGCTGCCGCACGCAATGTGAAAGTTTCAGCAAAAATTGTCAATGGAGGATGGAATTTATTGGAGATGCCAAAAACATGGAACAGATGGTTAGGATTTGCGCCAAATTGGAAAAACCGGCCGTTACAAAGAAAATTGGCAATTGCAGCTCGGGTTGGTATTCAGATAGGCATTCCTGGAATAGCAATTACGTCTGGCGTTGCAGGGTATAAAGCAGGTCTTAATGCACAGGAAGAAAAATGCGGATGCTAATAATATGACTGCTGTGTGTATAAAATGTGGAAACTTCAAAAATAAGGCTATCATACCATGTAGTTTTTGCGGTTTCAGTCCAGAAAGTGACGAAGAAAAAGCAAAGTCCATCATGCTTTCGACCGACTATGAAATTAATAATGAATACAAAGGCAAATCTATATATGAGCTGCAAGTTATTTCCAATGATCTGAAAAAGGGAAAAGAGTTTTCCTTCGATGACAAGGAAGTAAAGCGCTTGATAAGATATGCTCGATATATTGATTCAATTTCATGGCGCAAATTGCTGGTGGATCTAATTTGCTGGTTGTTTGTGCCTATTTGTGTATTATTATTAGTTTTTTGTTTTGCTTAGATGGAATACTGTCCGCAGTATTCAATCGTACTCGCTTAATGTTCAAGCGTGCTTCATAAAAGGTAAAACTACTAAGATTAGGGTATTGAAGCTAATTTCCCGTGGCAAATAAAATAAATAATTGATGATCCGAATGCATTATTGTGAATGCTTTTCGATCACATGAGTGATTTGGCATTCTTGTTAATTTTGTTGCGCATACAATATTGCCTACTGATTGAGGAGCGCATTTGAAGACGTTAAGGGGTGGATAGTATGGGAAACTGAGATTTTATGACTGATTTTGATATCCGATTATATAATAACCTGAAGCGCCAGAGGAGAACATTTAAGCCAAGATATTGGCGCTGAACAAGGCGGGCGAGACGACGTGGAAAGCCAGATATGAAGCCTTTGGCAAGGCGCGGATAGACCATGCTTCGACGGCGCAAATCAACCTGAGACTGCCGGGGCAGTACTTTGATGCGGAAACGGGGCTGCACCAGAACTGGAACCGGGACTATGCGCCGGGCATTGGCAGGTATGTGCAGGCGGATCCCATTGGACTGGCGGGAGGATTGAATCTATTTTTGTATGTAGCAAATAACCCTGTTAATAGAATTGATCCAATGGGACTTTTTGATGTGACTGATCCGGCAGATTGGCCTCAGTTACCAATGGGCGTGGCGGAATGCATTGAATCGAGAAGATGGGATTGGGGCGAGTTATGGAAAGATGAAGGAGAGTCATATTCGATAACTGGAAAAGTAATCACAACTCTTGAATTCGCGAATAGTGCAGGCAATATCATGGCAGGAAAAACTACCCATCGTTCTGGAATAGCCGGTATTGAGCCGCATGCTACAACGTGGCAACATAAAGTATGGTCAGTCATTGGGAAAGAATATCAAATGACGATGACGGGGCGCTCTTTTGGCTCCGTGCAGGCTGAATAGAGTAACAGAGGAAGAATTTACGGGAGAATTGCACTATTACCCAGCATATGGGTAAGGATACTGGGATATTGGTTCGATAATTTATTGCTCATGCATGAATAAGTAGCAAAAATGAAGTTGTTCATATTTTTATCGGTAGCTGTATTTTTTATTACGGCATGCATATATGGGGACAGGCGCGCGCGAGAGAAGGTTAAACAACGTTTTTTGGGCAGAAGGTCTATTGATTTGGATGTTTTATGCGGTTGTTTTTGCCAGAAGGATGAATTCAATAAAGGCAGGATCAAAGAAATGCTTGAATTTGTTGCCGCTGAATTATTTATTGATCCAGGAGTATTGCGTCCGGAAGACAGGCTCGATTTTGAGTTGGCCCCACCGGATTTTGATTGTGAAAAAGATTTCTGGAGAGGAATATTAAAAAACTTCAACAGATCCAGAAAAGAACATATTGAATACACGAAAATTATTACGCTTGATGATTATGTGTGTGCACTAATAAGGCTTCTGGAAGGGGCATGCAAGTAAAATCATATGAACGGCGGCGTCTGCACAAGGTAAGGTAGTCCATAAAGCTAAGATTGAATAATCGAAATCATCTGTACGTTCCGCATCGATCTGCTATTTGAAAGCATATCGATTTATCCACAGGTACACGCATCACTCAAAAAACGACGCCTGCCAACGCCTGGCACAACTGCGAATGACAGACACAAAACCATAGGATGCAAGCGGTGGATAATTGCGCCTGGTATTGGTATTGTTATGGTTATGAGAGGCGGTTTCATTTGAGGGATTTGAATGCAATTGATGAAATAGGTCGGAATTGGAGGTAATCATGAAATTGACAAGAGATGATATATATACAATCTGCATCAAGAGATTGGCGCAGATATTTGGTTTGGATGTTTCTCAGATTGATTTGGAGATGAATTGGGATTGCGAGTTGTTCAATGTCAAGCGATCATTCTGGGAGATTAATCCATTTGAAGAACTTAATGATGATATTGAAGATGCCGCCAATGAATTGATTTTCAGCAAGATTAAGAATAACCAACTGAAGATTAGAACAGTAAGGGATCTTTGCGAATATATGGTGGACAGGTATGAAGATGATCCAGACCTGTTTGTAAAAAATATGTTCCCGCCATTTGATAAGGCATGGCTGGAAGATCGTAAATAAACTGCCTGTCTTATGGTTCTGAAAAAAGAAAGAGTCAGATGGCAATGTGCTTGAATGGGCTTGGCAAGAAAAAATTCACTCTTAAAGCATCCGCGCTCCAAGGAACATTTCCGTAAAAGAGTCAAAGGAGAGAGCAGGGTCAATGAAAAACCGAATGCGAGCTTTCAGAGTCCCATGCCAGCCATTCAGGGCCAAATAGATCAGCGCTTCTCTCGGCCGCGCCAGCCAGGCCGAAGGCCATTGCCACTTTCTTGTCTGGCCAATCCACGCCGCCTTATGCAGTCCGTCCAAGAGGGGGTGTCTTTCTGTAGTCGTCTATTTGCTCCTCATTCAATAGCATGACGTCCTAGTGGAACGTGCGCGAAGGCCGTTTTCAGCCCCTTCAAATTTGCTCCTGACTTTGATGCGGCAACGCCTCATCCCGCCACAGCCAGCCTCTGCCCGTCACGAATACCCAATGGAGCCCCTCATGCCCTGCAAGGTTTTAGTCGCGCCAGCCAAAGTTTTGCCCCCACTATCAGCGTCCGTACTGACCTTGGCCCCTGTCCTTGTTGCTGTTGCCGGTGCAAGCGCAGCAAAGCGGCAGGCGGCACGTTTGTCAGGGCTTGTTTGCGATCTTCAAACGGTTTGCAGGCGCGAAAAACGCCGATTCGCGCGCTCTTGAGCGTTGCAAATCCTCGCCGGGCAGCCATTGGAGCCGCAAGACCCGTTTGCGATTTGCGCCTTGTTGCCCAGTCCGAACTGCGCGCTTTTGCTCCTCATGGCCAGAGAGCCAACAGGCCCTCAGCGCTGGCGGTACATGCTGCCGGCGCGGCGCGTTTGGCCTACAGGAGCTTGAGCCGCGCGGGCAGGCTGCCCTGGGGCGCGTCTGCGGTCTGGATGACGCCGCTGGCCACGTAGGCGAGCGGGCCGCCGGCTGCATCCAGCACGCCGAAGCCGGTGGTGCGCAGGCCGGGGTCGATGCCGAGGATTCGCATGGTGAACTGTGGCGCAAGGCGGCTGGGGCGCTACATGGACAGGAGCAAATATGAAAGGGGCAAAATGCCTGCCTGCGCAGTTCCCACTAGGACCTCATGCTATGGTTAGAGGAGCAAAATAGCCCGTCTGCCCAGTCAGCCCACGAGCAGGTCCGTCAGTTCCTTGGCCTCAATATTGCCAAAATAATGCTTCACGTCGATTTCTGAGAAGGCTTTTTCAATGGCGTCGCGGCGATAGGCAATGCCGGTGAGGCGTTTTTCCACGTCGGCAATGTCGCCCAGGCCGAAAAAGTCGCCAAAAATGCGAATGGACTGAATCACGCCGCGTTCGACGTTAAAGCGGAAATCCACCGCGCCGATGGGAAACTTGAAATACCGCTCGCTGGAAAAGGCGGGCGAGCGGCCATAATTCCAGTCCCAGTTGCCAAAGCGTTCGGCGCGAATCTGGCGCACTTTTTCCCAGTCTTTTTCTTCAAGCCTGTATTCGGGTACCTGCGCGCGGTTTTTCACGCCGAAGATATTGAGCAGCAGGCTGTCGCGAAACTCGCGCGTGCTCATGTCCTTGTATTCGTTGGCCACATAGGGCTTGATGTTGGTGACGCGGCTGCGAATGGATTTGATGCCCTTGGATTCGATTTTGTCGGCGCGGGGCTTGAGCGCCTGTGTCACGGCGTCCAGATCGGCGTCAAACAAAATGGTGCCGTGGGCCGTGAGGCGTCCGTTGCGCACGTACATGGCGTTGCCGGAGAATTTCTTGCCGTCAATGAGCAAATCATTGCGCCCTTGCAGGGCTGCGCCGGTGGCGCCCATTTTGTGCAGGCATTCGATGACGGGCCGGGTAAAGGCCGAAAAATTGCGCGCCATGCCATTTTCATCTTGAATGAAGCAGAATGAGAAATTGCCCAGGTCGTGATAAACCGCGCCACCGCCCGACATGCGGCGCACCACGTGAATGCCATTTTCTTCCACATAGCGCTGATTGACTTCTTCCACCGTGTTCTGGTTGCGGCCGATGATGATGGAAGGTTCGTTGATGTAGAAGAGCAGCATTGGCTCGTCGGCAAGCCGGTTTTCAACGAGATAGGTTTCCAGCGCAATATTGATGCTGGGGTCGGTGATTTCCTGGTTATCGACGAATAACATGGGCGCGCTCCGTGCGTTGAAAATGAAAAAAAGCCGCCCGCCGCCTGTTTCTGCGGTTTCAGGCGGCGGGCGGTTTGATTTTATGACCCGGCAAGAACCATGAAGAGAAAATGCCGGTTTTTTTGCATCAGAAGAAATACTTGAGCGTGACGTTGAAGTTGCGCGGCATGCCGGGCGAGACCACGCCGGTGCGTACCGCGCCTGCGTAGTAGCTGCGGTTAAACAGGTTTTTCACGCCTGCGGTGAGCCGCCAGTTCGTGTGGGTGTAGCTCACGGAGGCGTCCACCACTGTGTAGGCGGGCAGGTAGAACGCGCTGTTGCCATGCTGTTTGCCGACGTAGCGCACGCCTGCGCCCAGGGTGAGAGCGGGCATTTGCGGCAGCCGCCAGTTGCTCCACACGGTGAGGGCGTGGCGCGGGGTGTAGTTGAGCGGCTGGCCGATTTCGCGGGCGTTGGTGCTCTGAGTGACTTCGGTCTTGGTGTAGGCGTAGGCGCCGGTGAATTTGAGGCCGTTTTTCAGCTCGGCTGCGGCTTCCAGCTCCAACCCGCGGGCGCGCTGCTCGCCCACCAGTACCTTGTAGCCGTCATTGACGGGGTCGGCGGCGGCGATGTTGCGCTTGCGCAGGTCAAACACGGCGGCGCTGGCTGTCCAGCCGTCCCTGGCGTATTTGGTTCCCGCTTCCCACTGCGTGCCGGTTTCGGGCTTGAAGGCGTTGCCGTGATAGTCCTGCCCCATTTGCGGCAGGAAAGACTGGCTGTAGCTGGCGTACACCGACCAGCCGGGCGTGAATTCATAGACGATGCCGGCCATGCCGGTCACGTCGCTGTCATGCTGGGTGGCGCTGGTGTTCTTGACGTGGTCATCTTGCCGCTGGCGCGATTTTTCGTAGCGCAGGCCCGCCAGCGCCGTCCAGCCTTGACCGAACTTGATCTGGTCTTGCATGTAAATGGCGGCGGTGCGCAGTCTGGTGGGTGCGTCGCTGTCCCACTTGTCAGGGCAGGTGTAGGGCTGGTAGTAAACGGGGGCGTACAGGTCGATGGGGCGCACGGTGCAGCGGTGCTGGGCGCGGCTGCTGGTGCCTTGGCGCATGTCCAACCCGGCCACCACTTGGTGCTTCATGCCGGCGCCCTCAAAGGGCATGAGCATGGAGGTGTCGAGCGCGATCTGGTGATCGTCCATTTGCTGGTGGGTGCCACGGCGCGTTTGCGTGCGCTGGTCGGCGCGCAGCGTTTGCAGGGAGATGAAGCGCCCCGTGCCGCTTTCTTTCTCGTAGCGCAGGTTCTGGCGCAGGGTGAAATCATTGGCAAAGCGGTGCTGGAGGTTGTAGCCCAGGGTGTACTGGGCCAGGTCATAACTGCCAAAGCCGGGGTCGCCCGTGAAGAGCGAGTGGCGCAGCGGACCGTTGCGGTTGGGCAGCACGGTGCCCTCGGGCGGCAGGCCCTGCTGGCGAATCCAGTTGCCCGAGTTGTAGGTGGCAAACAGCACGAAGTCGGTATTTGCTCCAAAGTCCAGCGAAAGCGAAGGGGCGAACCAGCGGTCGCGCCGCCACACATGGTCCGTCGGGTCTTTCTTGTTGCCCGCCAGGGCGTTGATGCGCAGGGCCGTCTTGCCTGACGCGGACAGGGGCCGGTTGATATCGAACGCCGCCACGCGGTTGCCAAAGCTGCCCGCTTCCAGGTGAACCTCGCCCAGCGCGTCACGCTTGGGCCGCTTGCTGATGGCATTGACCATGCCGCCCGGCTGCACGCGCCCATACAGCAGGCTGGAAGCGCCCTTGAGCACTTCAAAGCGCTCGTAGCCGTAGGACTGCAAGCGCAGGCCGATGGAGCTGTTGCCGCTTTGCGCCAGCCCGTCGATGATGGTGGACTCGCCGGAATCAAAGCCGCGAATGAACAAATCGTCAAAGCCCCGGCGGCCATAGTTCACGGGGCTGACGCCCGCCACAGTCTCCAGCGCCTCCTGCAAATTGCCCGTCTGGCGTGATTCCATCTCTTCGCGCGTGACCACGCTGATGGACATGGGCGTTTCCACCATGCGCATGGGCATCTTGCCCGCTGTCTCCGTCTCTTTTGGGGCGAAGCCGATGTCTTTTTCGGAAGTGGCGTAGATGCGCACCTCTTGCAAATCAATGGCCTCGTCATCTGCGGCGCTTTGCGCCAGCGCACAAGGCGCAGCGCAGGCCAGGGCGGCCGCCAGGGCCAGGGGCTTGAAGGAAGCTTGCATGAAGAAAAATGAGTCAGAAAGTAGTTTCGGAAAGCGCGGTTTGCGCAAAAGCGGTTTTTTCTGCCGCCTTTCACGCCGCCAAGAGCCGCGCGCTGGCCGCATGTATTCAGGAATGCTCTTCGTCAAAAATGTTTCAGGCTGAAAACGCGGGTGCGGGATGATACTGAAATCTATTCTTTTTCGCATGACCCGCCTTGCGAAGGCGTTTTCTTGCGATCGCCCCGTTTGCCTTGCAGACCCAAACAGCGGCAAAAGGCCCCAAGCCTGCTCTAACCCTGGCCCAGTCAAGCGCGCAGGGTTTGGCGCCAGCTTCAGAGTCTGTCCTCAAACTCCAAATAAAAGAGTCAAAGGGCGCAGGCGCTACATGGCCTCAGACACGATGGGGTTGCTGCTGGCCGTGGTGGTGCATTCGGCTGGCATTCAGGACAGAGTGGGTGCCAGAGCTTTGCCAGTGAGGCTGTTCTTGCGCTTTGAGTGGCTGAAGCCCCTTTTCGTGGATGGCGGCTGCACGGGCACGCTGATTGGATGGGCGCTGAGCATGTTTGGCTGGAACATGCAGGTGATCAAGCGCTGCCAGCAGCGCATCTTCAAGGTGCTTCCCAGGCGCTGGATTGTGGAAAGAACCTTCGCCTGGCTGAGCCAAGCGAGAAGGCTCTCCAAGGACTACGAGGACGGCGTGGTCTCGGCTGAAGCCTTCGTCAAGATCGCTTGCATCTGGCGAACAGGTGCCTAGAAAGCACTTGATGGTATTAAAAACAGGAGCGGATTTGAGAGGCTGAAAACGGCGTTTGCGCACGTTTTACTAGGACATCATGCTATGAATACAGGAGCTGATCAGGGGCGTTTTCTATTTCTCTCTTTGCCGCTTTTGACGCACAGGCGCTGTCTGGATACGGCGTGCGGCCTAAGCCTTGCTCCGTTCGCGGTAGCGAAAAAAGCGGTATCAGGCAGCCGGCGACCCATTCCGCGTTCGCGGCTTCTTTGAACAGGCTCTCAAAAGAGTGCATTCGGTGGACTTGAAGCCTGGTTGCTGCTGCGCGTGCGAAAGAGACGCAGACACCGCGATGAATCAAGGCGCAAAAAGAAGCAAAAAGAGCCTTCGCCCTTCCACGCCCGCGCCACTGGCCGCGCTCTGGCGCGGCCAGCGTTTTGCCGCCCTCCTAAAATCGCCCGCCATTTCACGGCGCAAGCAGCTCCGCCTGGCAGGCACTGGCAACCGGGGCCTGCGCTTTCGGGCGGCGCGCCATTTACCTGCTTTGCCGCCCGCGCCGCTCAAGCGCCCCGATGACCTGACCGGAAAACCGTTTTTTTTGTGACCTACGCCCAAGAAACCCGCCGCCGCCGCACCTTCGCCATCATCAGCCACCCGGACGCGGGCAAAACCACACTGACTGAAAAGCTGCTGCTGTTTTCCGGCGCCATTCAGATTGCCGGCAGCGTGAAGGCGCGCAAGGCCAGCCGCCACGCTACCAGCGACTGGATGGAAATTGAAAAGCAGCGCGGCATCTCGGTGGCTTCCAGCGTGATGCAAATGGCCTATCGCGACCACGTCATCAACTTGCTGGACACGCCCGGCCACAAGGATTTTTCGGAAGACACCTACCGCGTGCTCACCGCCGTGGACTCGGCGCTGATGGTGATTGACGCGGCCAACGGCGTGGAAGCGCAGACGCGCCGCCTGATTGAAGTCTGCCGCCAGCGCGACACGCCCATCATCACCTTCGTGAACAAGATGGACCGCGAAGTGCGCGAGCCGCTGGATTTGCTGGACGAAGTCGAGCGCGAGCTGGGCATGCCCTGCGTGCCCATGACCTGGCCCGTGGGGCAGGGCAAGTCCTTTGGCGGCATCATCAATTTGCGCACGCAGGCCATGACGGTGTTTGAAGCGGGCAGCGAGCGCCGCCCGCAAGACTTTGAAACCATTCCGTTAAGCGAAAGCGCCGCCTTGCGCGCGCGCTTTGGCAGCGCTTTCGACGACGCGCTGGAGAGCATGGAGCTGGCCGTGGGCGCATCGCCCGCCTGGAGCCACGAGGCTTTTCTGGCGGGCCGGCAAACGCCGGTGTTTTTTGGCTCGGGCGTGAATAACTTTGGCGTGATGGAAGTGCTGGACGCGCTGGTGGATCTGGCGCCGCCGCCGCGCCCGCGCGTGTCCACGCTCATCGTGAACCGCCAGCCGCAGGAAAAAACCGTCAATCCCGAAGACGCGGGCTTTGCCGGCGTGGTATTCAAGGTGCAGGCCAACATGGACGCCAACCACCGCGACCGCATCGCCTTCGTGCGCGTGGCCAGCGGCAAATACACCCCGGGCATGAAG
Organism: Ottowia sp. oral taxon 894; assembly: GCF_001262075.1. Lineage (GTDB taxonomy): Bacteria > Pseudomonadota > Gammaproteobacteria > Burkholderiales > Burkholderiaceae_C > Ottowia > Ottowia massiliensis. Next base: position 2,879,801 of record NZ_CP012073.1, read on the forward strand.
ATGAAAGTGCAGCGCACCGCCAAAGAGCTGCGCCCCACCAGCGTCGTCACCTTCATGAGCCAGCGCCGCGAAGCCGTGCAGGAAGCCTATGCGGGCGACATCATCGGCTTTACCACCCACGGCGGCGTGCAGCTGGGCGACACCATCACCGACGGCGCCAACCTGCAATTTACGGGCCTGCCCTTTTTTGCGCCCGAAATGTTCATGACCGTCGTGCTCAAAAACCCCTTGCGCGCCAAGCAGTTGCAGCAGGGCCTGGCACAACTGGGCGAAGAAGGCGCCATTCAGGTTTTCAAGCCCGACGCAGGCGGCAACATGCTGCTGGGCGCCATCGGCCAGCTTCAGTTTGAAGTGGTGCAGCACCGCCTGAAAACCGAATACGACTGCGACGTGCGCCTGGAAGGCTGCCAATACACCGGCGCGCGCTGGATTACCGCAGACGACCCGGCCGATTTGCGCGCCTTCACCGACGCCTACCCCATGCGCATGGCGCACGACGCCGCCGACACCCTGGCCTACCTGTGCACCAGCCCTTATGACGTGCGCCTGGCGCAGGAGCGCTTTCCCAAAATACAGTTTCACCCGCTGAGGGAGCACGCGGGGCTGGCTTTGCAAGGCAGTCCGTCGTGAACATGAACACTGCCACCCCGGCACACCCCGCCAACAATTTTGACTTTGTCAGGATTGTGGCCGCCACCCTGGTGCTTTATAGCCACCAATATGCCCTGAGCGGGCAGATGGAGCCTTCATTTTTTGGGCTGCACAGTTTTGGCGGATTTGCCGTTCTCATATTTTTTGCCATCAGCGGCTATCTCGTCACCCAGAGCTGGTATTCGGATCCCAATATCCTGCGCTTCGCCCTGCGCCGCCTGCTGAGAATATGGCCTGCCCTGGCAGTTGTCGTTACGCTGACTGCCCTGGTATTGGGGCCTGTTGTTTCCAGCCTGCAAGCCGCTGATTACTACGCGCACGGCGGCACCTGGCAATATTTTCTGAATCTCCGTTTCATTGCCGTTTACATACTGCCAGGCGTTTTTGAAAAAAATCCGTATCCGCTGGGCGTCAATGGATCGATATGGACCATCCCCATCGAGGTTCTCTGCTATCTCGTTCTGGCGGTCTGTGGCCTGGCCGGACTGCTGAAAAAGAAAACCGTCTGGCTGGCGGCCATTGTTATTTACTTGGCATGGTATTTTTCCCAAAACAGCCCGGACTTGTATCACAGCATTCATCAAAAACGGGAAATGGGAGCCTATTTCCTGTCCGGATCTGCCCTTTACGTTTTGCGTGAGTATTGGCAAAAACGCCCCTGGACCTGGCTGGCGGCGCTTGCCTTGCTGGCTGGCGGCCTGCTGCTCGCAAAAATGCGCTACACGGCGCTGCTTGCTTTCATGCCCTACGCTGTCATCAGCCTCGGCACTGCCAGTACGCCATTCATCCGCCGGTTTGGACGCTATGGCGACTTTTCCTACGGAATTTATCTTTTCGCTTTTCCGGTGCAGCAAACGGTCATCATGTGCCTGTACCCGGAATATGGATTCTGGACTGCTATGATGCTTTCAATGGCGATAACGGCTGGTCTGGCATTCCTCTCCTGGCATCTTGTGGAAAAACCTGCCCTGAGGTTCAAGCCAAGCAAAAATACCATGAGCAATACGCGCTTTTGTCTTCCCGAAAGAATCAATTTTTACGCTTTATATCTGGCCCTGTTTGCGGTATATTTTTCCTATCTGTTGATTTTTTGGCCCGGCATTCTTGGGGAAGACTCTCTGGCCATCCTGCTGGAAGTCGAGAGCAACCGGGAATTCCAGTCGGGAAAGCCAATATTCTGGTACCTGTTCGTCAATTCATTCTACAAGCCATTCAATCTGGTTGAAATTCCGGTCATTGTCCAGATACTGGTGGCGACGGCTATTCTGGCAAGGATTCTGACTTATGTCTACAATGAGAATGGAAAAAAACCATTTTTCATTCTGCTGGTATTCGTCGCCCTGGCTCCACACCTCGTATTTTATACAACGAGTCTATATTCTGATGGCATTTATGCGTGCGCCCTGGCTGGCCTCTTGTTTGAGACATGGATATGCCTTAGGAACAAAGCTGTCTCAAGGATGTCCTTCTTCATTCTGTTCGTATCCATTCCTTTTGCGATCTTCGCGCGCCCCAATGGAATCATCAATATCATTGCGCTAATCGTTCTGGCGGCTGTCATCCGCATTCCAAAACAGCGATTGGGACTGGCAGCCATCTCACTGGTCTGGGTAGCGGTCGCCTTTTATGGGGTTGCCAATCACAAGCATAAAACGCCTATAGGAACGGTGTATCCCGTCGCCCTGTTTGAAACCGTCAATTTCCTTCAGCCTCATGCAATGGGTCTTTATCCTCCGCGGGTTTCTGCTCCGGCCATTCAGGCTCTGGAAAGCGTCGCCCCTTTGGATCTCATCATCAAATATTACGACAGGGATTACTGGGATCCTCTGATATTTTTTCCACAGGGGCCAGCTCTTGCATCCATGGAGAAATCGCAGCAGGATATTCTCATCAGCGAATTTTTCAGGCATAATCTATGGAGGAATATTCCGGCTTTCATGTCGAGCCGCGTGAATATATTTCTTGTTTCAGCCTTCGCCCAGGGCGGTTTCCCCGGTCCTACATATGCCAAAAATGTTCTCGAAAAAACGAAATCCGAATCAATCTATAGGAAATGGGGTCTTGAAAGAGCCGAAAAAGCGCTGATGGCCATTCACGATGCCAGCTTTGAAAACAGGTGGCTATTATGGTCGCCATTGCCGGGAATCATTCTTCTGCTCTTCGTGACTCTGCGTGCTTTCAACAGAAGAGACCTGCCCGCGCTGACTGTCTGTGGAATTCTTCTGCTTCAGCTGTCGGCCGTGTTTTTCTTTTCCATCGCGGGGGAGTATCGCTATCTCCTCGGCTTTTTTGCTTCACCGCTGGCGCTGCTCCCAATTTACAGAGAAATCAGGAAAAGCGACGAAAAATGAATTTCACGACGATCTTGCTAACGCTGAGCTGTGTTATTGGCATCGCAATTGGACAGATATTATTCAAGCAGGCGGCGCTTGCTATTTCCACGCCCGTTACGCTGCATGGCATGCTTGCCAATATTTGGATATGGTTATCTCTTTCCCTCTATGGCGCCACCACCTTGCTCTGGATCTGGGTTCTGAGACAGGCGCCGCTGCATTTGGCTTACCCTTTCATGGGACTGGCTTTTTTGCTGGTTCCTGTTTTTGCGCGCATTTTCCTGAATGAGCCGCTTTCTCTCCAGACCATTGGCGGCGGCATATTGATTATGCTGGGCATTGCGTTGGCGTCTGCTGGCGCACATAACTGAAATGACGAAAATTGCTGTTGCCATACCTTGCTACAAGGTCAGAAAGCATATTCTGGATGTCATATCCAGAATACCTGCCAGCGTTCAAAGAATATACGTCGTGGATGACAAGTGCCCTGAAGAGAGCGGCTTGCTGGTCCAGCAGGATTGCACTGATCCGCGCATTCATGTCATCTTCCATGAAAGCAACCAGGGCGTGGGCGGGGCCATTCGCTCCGCCTACAAAAAAGCGCTTGACGATGGCATGGATATCATTGTCAAGGTGGATGGTGATGGACAGATGGATCCTTCGCTGATTCCGCTTTTCACGACGCCTATTGAAAAAAGACATGCCGATTACACGAAAGGCAATCGTTTCTTCCAACCAGCATCCTTGCGGCAAATGCCTGCCATCAGGCTGATCGGCAATGCGGCCCTGTCAATCATCAATAAATTCAGCTCGGGATACTGGTCCATCATGGATCCGACCAATGGCTATACGGCCATTCATGTACATGTGTTGCGGGAGCTGCCTCTGGATGACCTGGAAAGAAGATATTTCTTCGAAAGCGATATGCTGTATCAGCTGAGCCTGGTTCGAGCTGTCGTTCATGATGTTCCGATGAATGCTGTTTATGCGGATGAAAAATCAAATCTGAAGATCACAAAAGTATTGCCAGAGTTCGCTGTCAAGCATGCCATCCGGTTTTTCAAGCGCTATGCCTACCAGTATTTGCTGCGTGATTTCAATATTGGCAGCCTTTATAGCATCAGCGGTATGTTGATGCTGATATCTGGCGCAGGTTTTGGCATTTATGGCTGGCTGCAAAGTGTGGCTACGGATGTGCCAGCAACCAGTGGAACCGTGATGCTGGCAGCATTGCCGATCATCATTGGCATTCAGTTCATCATCGCTTTTTTGCATCATGACGTGAGCAGGGAGCCGGTGACTCCGCTTTTGGCGGATTTGCCGGACGCCGCGCGCTTATGAAATGATTGCCTACAATCAGGCGCATGCCAGCCCGCGTGTTTTTGCAACCGGACTTCAAACCTCGTTTTAATGAACCACATCCGGAATTTTTCCATCATCGCCCACATTGACCACGGCAAATCCACGCTGGCCGACCGGCTGATTGCGCGTTGCGGCGGGCTTTCCGAGCGTGAAATGAGCGAGCAGGTGCTCGATTCAATGGACATCGAGAAAGAGCGCGGCATCACCATCAAGGCGCAAACGGCGGCTTTGCGTTATGCAGCGCGTGATGGCAGGGTTTACAACCTCAATCTGATCGATACGCCGGGGCATGTGGATTTCTCTTATGAGGTGTCGCGCTCGCTGTCAGCCTGTGAAGGTGCGCTGCTGGTGGTGGATGCCAGCCAGGGCGTGGAAGCGCAGACGGTGGCCAATTGCTACACCGCGCTGGATCTGGGCGTGGAGGTGCTGCCCGTGCTCAACAAAATGGATTTGCCGCAGGCAGACCCGGAAAACGCCAAGGCCGAAATCGAGGATGTGATCGGCATTGATGCCAGTGAAGCAGTGGCGATTTCAGCCAAAACCGGCATGGGCATTGACGATGTGCTGGAGCAAATCGTGGCCAAAGTGCCGCCGCCGCGCGGCAAGGCGGATGCGCCCTTGCGGGCCATGATCATTGACAGCTGGTTTGACGCCTACGTGGGCGTGGTGATGCTGGTGCGCGTGGTCGATGGCCGCCTGCAAAAAGGCGAGCGCATCAGGATGATGGCCACGGGCGCGGCGTATGAAGCCAACAGCCTGGGCGTGTTCACGCCTGCGCAGCAGCCGCGCGAAGCGCTGGAAGCGGGCGAAGTGGGCTACGTCATCGCGGGCATCAAGGAGCTGAAAGCGGCCAAGGTGGGCGACACCATCACGCTGGAGAAAAAGTTGCCCAACAACCTGGGGCCTGCCAGCGATCCGCTGCCGGGCTTCAAGGAAATCCAGCCGCAGGTTTTTGCGGGCCTGTATCCCACGGAAGCCAACCAGTACGACGCATTGCGCGACAGCCTGGAGAAACTCCAGCTCAACGATGCCAGCCTGCACTTTGAGCCGGAGGTGTCGCAGGCGCTGGGTTTTGGCTTTCGCTGCGGTTTTCTGGGACTGCTGCACATGGAAATCGTACAAGAGAGGCTGGAGCGCGAATTCGACCAGGACCTGATTACCACCGCGCCCAGCGTGGTGTATGAAGTGCAAAAGGCCGATGGCGAAGTCATTCAGGTGGAAAACCCGTCCAAGATGCCTGACCAGGGGCGCATCCAGGAAATTCGCGAGCCGATTGTGACCGTGCATTTGTACATGCCGCAAGATTATGTCGGGCCCGTGATGACGCTGGCGAACCAGAAGCGCGGCGTGCAAATCAACATGCAATATCACGGCAGGCAAGTCATGCTGACTTATGAAATGCCGCTGGGCGAGATTGTGCTGGATTTTTTCGACAAGCTCAAATCGGTCAGCCGGGGTTATGCGTCGATGGATTATGAATTCAAGGAATACCGGCCGTCAGACGTGGTGAAGGTGGATATTTTGCTCAATGGCGACAAGGTGGATGCTCTGTCGATTATCGTGCACCGCAGCCAGGCGCAGTTTCGCGGCAGGGCGGTGGCGGCCAAAATGCGCGAAATCATTGCGCGTCAGCAGTTTGACGTGGCCATTCAGGCTGCGATTGGCGCCAACATCATCGCGCGTGAAAATATCAAGGCGCTGCGCAAGAATGTGCTGGCCAAATGCTATGGCGGCGACATTACCCGCAAGCGCAAGCTGCTTGAAAAGCAGAAAGCAGGTAAAAAACGCATGAAACAGATTGGTTCGGTCGAAGTGCCGCAAGAAGCATTTCTGGCCATTTTGCAGGTGGAGGAATAATGCCTGCATTGACTGCATTCATATTGGCCGCTCTTGCCGGCTATTGCGTTGCCTGGTATGCGGGTTATATCGAAGGCAATTTCCCACTGCTGCTGCTCGTGGCCACCGTGATCACGGGGGCGTACTGGCTGGCCGAGCGCTTTTTCTTTTTGCCCAGGCGCCGCGCCGCTGCTTCCGCGCTTGAGGCGCGGCACGATGCGCGCCGCGCCGAGCTGGCCGCGCAAGGCATCAGCCAAGTGGATGCCGATATCAGCGAGGCCCGCGAGCGCCTGCTGTCGCAGCCTTGGTGGCTGGATTGGACGGCCGGGCTTTTCCCTATTATTCTGGCAGTTTTTCTTCTGCGCTCCTTCGTGTTTGAGCCATTCCGGATTCCTTCCGGGTCAATGATTCCCACGTTGCGCATTGACGATCTGATTCTGGTCAATAAATTCACTTATGGCATTCGTCTGCCCGTATTCAATACGCGAGTGACGCAGGGCAATCCCATCCAGCGTGGAGATGTTGTTGTTTTTCATTATCCCTTGCAGCCCAGCCTGGATTACATCAAGCGCGTCGTGGGTTTGCCAGGCGATGAAGTGACTTATTTGAACAAGCAGATTACGGTCAATGGGCAACCTGTGCCGCAGACGCCGGATGGAGAGTTTCTGGATAAATCCACCGTGCAGTATTTCCGCCAGATTCAGGAAACGCCAGCGCCAGGCAAGCAACACAGCATCATTGTGGATGACCAGCGCCCCACCCTTATCCCCAGTGTGACCCAGTTCCCCCATCGTGATCTGTGCCAATACAGCATCGAAGGCGTGCGCTGCAAGGTGCCGCCCGGTCACTACTTCATGATGGGCGACAACCGTGACAATTCCCTGGACTCACGGTACTGGGGTTTCGTGCCCGATGACTATATTGTCGGCAAGGCGTTTTTTGTGTGGATGAATATCGGCGATCTGAGCCGGATCGGATTTTTCAACTAAGGGATGGGAATCATCATGTCTTCACTTCGTAAACAACGCGGGCTTACTCTGATCAGCCTGATTATTCTGGCCGTTTTGCTGGGCTTGCTATTCATTGTCGGCTCGCAAGTCGTGCCTTCGGTTACTGAATTCATGAGCATCAAGAAAGCGGTAAAACACGCTGCCACCAATGGCGGCAATCCAGCCGAGATTCGCGCGGCTTTCAATAAATCTGCGGAAGTGAACTACATTGAAACGATTTCAGGGAAAGACCTTCAAATCACACAGAGCAACGGGAAAACCATTGTCAGCTTTGCTTATGACAAGGAAATTCATCTGGCTGGTCCCGCTTATCTTCTTATCAAATATGAAAGTTCGACAAGCAGCTCCGGCTATTGATTTCACCAGTCCATGAACTCTTTCGAGGCCCTGCAAACCCGCCTGGGTCACCATTTCACGCAACCCGCCTTGCTGCAACGCGCCCTGACGCATCGCAGTTTTGGCGCGGATCACAACGAGCGCCTGGAATACCTGGGCGATGCCGTGCTGGATTTGGTCGTTGCGCATTGGCTGTACGAGGCGCTGGCGCGACAGCCTGAAGGGGATTTGTCGCGTGTGCGGGCCAATCTGGTCAAGCAAGACACGTTGCACCGCCTGGCCGTGGAATTGGGTCTGCCTGACATGCTGCGTCTGGGCAGCGGCGAGCGCCGCGCGGGCGGCCAGCAGCGCCCTTCCATTCTGGCGGACGCTCTGGAAGCCGTGATCGGCGCGGTTTATCTGGATGGCGGCTACGCCACGGCTAATGCCTTGGTGCGCAGCCTGTTTTCGGGGTTGGAAATCACGCCGCAGATGCAGGCGGCCGCCAAAGATGCCAAAACGGCCTTGCAGGAATGGCTCCAGGCCAGGCATTTGCCAGTGCCAGACTACGCCGTTACCCGCATTGCGGGCGCAGCGCATCAGCAAACGTTTGAAGTGAGCTGCCATGTACAGGCGCTGGCGCTGACAGCGCATGGCCGGGGCGGATCGCGCCGCATGGCGGAGCAGGCCGCCGCCGCCGCCATGCTTGAGAAACTTCAGGCCTCGCCGCCGCCGAAATCGCCGAAACCAGGCAAGCCGTCTGCCTGCGGCTTTCTCTCCAGCTCCAAACGGCCCCCTGGCGGGCCTGAAAACACCCATGACTGAAAGCGCTTCCGAATCTGCGCCTGCTTCTTCCGGGCCTTCCCGGCAGCGTTGCGGCCTGATCGCCATCGTCGGCCGTCCCAATGTCGGCAAATCCACTTTGCTCAATGCGCTGGTGGGGCAAAAAATCAGCATCACCAGCCGCAAGGCGCAGACCACGCGCCACCGCATCACAGGCATTCGCACCCTGCCCGATGGGCAAGGCGGCGGCACGCAATTCGTGTTCGTGGACACGCCAGGCTTTCAAACGCGCCACACGGCCGCGCTGAACAAATCGCTCAATAAAACCGTAATGGGCGCTCTCGATGGCGTGGACTTGGTGCTGTTCGTGGTGGAAGCAGGCAAATTCAGCCTGGCCGATGCCAAAGTGCTCGCCCTCATGCCCAAGGGCGCGCCTGTCATTCTGGTGGCCAACAAGCTTGACGCCGTGCACCGCCGCGCCGAAGTGGCGCACTGGCTGCGCGACATGCAGGAGCGCCACGCCTTCGCCGAATACGTGCCCATGTCGGCCAAGAACCCGCAGGAGGTCGCCCGCCTGCTGGACATCTGCGCGCCCTACCTGCCAGAGCAGCCCTGGTGGCACGATGCGGACGATCTGACCGACCGCAGCGAAAAATTCCTGGCGGGTGAAATCGTGCGCGAGAAGCTGTTCCGCCTGACGGGAGACGAGCTGCCCTACACCTCCACCGTCGTTGTGGAAAAGTTCGACGAAGAAAAAAGCCGCCAATACGGGCGGCTGGTGCGCATTGCCGCCACGATCGTGGTGGAGCGCGACAGCCACAAGGCCATGATCATTGGCGAGAGCGGCCAGCGCCTCAAGCGCATCGGCACCGAAGCGCGGCTTGAGCTGGAAAAGCTGCTGGGCTGCAAGGTGTTCATCGAACTCTGGATCAAAGTCCGCTCCGGCTGGGCTGATGACGAGGCGCGCGTGCGCAGCTTTGGCTACGAATAAGGCGCCGCCAGCGCCACAAACGCCGCAAGGCAAGGCCCAGGCAGCCTGACAACCTGATCGCAATCTGCCTGTTGCAGACGTGTGGGCGTCCAAAGCGCGGCGCAAAGCGCTCGCAGAAAAAGGGCGGCTTCATCCGCATGCGCGTCCCTGCCGCAGGCCGCCGCTTCAGGCGGCAAGACTTGGCCCTGCCCATGCGGATTTTTTGAGCGCCTCCGCTTGCTTTTCTGGCGCCTTATTTCGCTCCTCTAACCATAGCATGATGTCCTAGTGTAGAAAGCGCAGAACGGCATTCATTACCCCTGAAATCAGCTCCTGTTTTTGATGTTTCCCGGTCAGGGCCTGCGGAGCGCCGCCCGCCGCGCCTGACCCCGCCGCTTCAATTTGGCGCGCGGCCTGCCGGACCGATGCGGAGCATGCGCTGAACGTGCGGGCGCTCAACAGCAGGCCGCAAGCCCAGCCAGGCGCGGGCGCTTGGCACCCGCCCTTGCCCGCAGGCGGCGAATGGCAAGGGCGACAATCCCCGCTTTTCCGGTTTCCGTGCGGCTGCCGGCCGCGCTCCGCCGTGGCGCGGGGCCGCTTGTTTCCTGTTTTTTTCCTCTCTACCCATGTCTGCCCAGCCTTTTGTCCACCTTCGTCTGCATTCCGAGTTTTCCGTGGTGGACGGCACCTTGCGCATCGACGAGGCCGTGAAGCTGGCAGCCCGAAGCACCCAGCCCGCGCTGGCGGTGACGGACCTGAACAACATGTTCGGCGCCGTCAAGCTCTACAAGGCCGCGCGGGGCAAGGGCGTGCAGCCCATTCTGGGCGCGGAAGTCACGCTGGAAGGGCTAGGCGAGGACAAAAGCGCGCTGTCGCGCGTGCTGCTTCTGGCGCAAAACCATGATGGCTATCTGAATTTGTCGGAATTGCTGGCGCGCGCGTGGACGCAAGGCGCGGCCAGCGGGCAGGCGGTGGCGCGCTGGCCGTGGCTGCAAGAGCTGTCGGGCGGCCTTATCTTGCTGTCAGGCGCGCAGGCCGGGCCGGTGGGGCAGGCGCTGGTGCAAGGCGATGCGGCGCGCGCGGGCAAGCTGGCCCTGCAATTGGCGGGCGTGTTTGCGCACCGCTTTTATCTGGAGCTGCAACGCGCGGGCCGCGCCGATGACGAGGCGCACGTGCGCGCCGCCGTGCGCCTGGCCGCCCGGCTGCGGCTGCCGGTGGTGGCCACGCACCCCATTCAGTTTGCGGCGGCGGGCGACTTCGAGGCGCACGAAGCGCGCGTGTGCATTGCCGAAGGGCAGATGCTGGGCGACCAAAGCCGCGTGCGGCGCTTCACGCCGCAGCAGCACTTCAAAACCAGCGAGGAAATGCAGGCGCTGTTTGCCGATGTGCCTTCGGCGCTGGCCAACACGGCTGAAATTGCCCGCCGCTGCTGCCTGGAGCTGACGCTGGGTCAGCCGCGCCTGCCGGACTTTCCGGTGCCTGCGGGCCACACCATCGAGAGCTACTTCCGCCAGGCTTCGCTGGACGGGCTGCAAGAGCGCCTGCGCCTGCGCTTTCCCGACGAGGCCGAGCGCGAAAAGCGCCGCCCCGAATATCTGGAGCGGCTGGAGTTCGAGCTGGACACCATTTTGAAAATGGGCTTTCCGGGCTACTTCCTCATCGTGGGCGACTTCATCAACTGGGCCAAGCACAACGGCTGCCCCGTGGGGCCGGGGCGCGGCTCCGGCGCTGGCTCGCTGGTGGCCTACGCGCTGAAGATCACCGATCTGGACCCGCTGCAATACAAGCTGCTGTTCGAGCGCTTTCTGAACCCCGAGCGCGTGTCCATGCCCGACTTTGACGTGGACTTTTGCCAGGCCAACCGCGACCGCGTGATTGACTACGTGAAAGGCAAATACGGGCGCGAAGCCGTCAGCCAGATCGCCACCTTCGGCACCATGGCCGCGCGCGCCGCCATCCGTGACGTGGGGCGCGTGCTGGACATGAGCTACAGCTTTTGCGACAGCATCAGCAAACTCATCCCCAACAAGCCGGGCAAGCCCGTCAGCTTGCAATACCCGCCCGCCGGCCTGAGCGAGGCCGAGCGCGAGAAATACGCCATAGCCGCCGAGCCGCTGCTGCGCGAGCGCATCGAGCAAGACGAAGAGGTGAAAACCCTGGTGGAAATGGCGCAAAAGCTCGAGGGCCTGACGCGCAACATCGGCATGCACGCGGGCGGCGTGCTCATCGCCCCCGGCAAGCTCACCGACTTTTGCCCGCTCTACCAGCAGCCCGGCAGCGACTCGGCCGTGAGCCAGTACGACAAAGACGACGTGGAAGCCGTCGGCCTGGTCAAGTTCGACTTTCTGGGCCTGGCCACGCTCACCATTTTGGAAATCGCGCGCGAACTCATCGTGCAGCGCCACCCCGGCCAGCAAGCCTTCGCCTACGAAAACATACCGCTGGACGACAAAGCCACCTACCAGCTTTTCCAGCAAGGCCGCACCGAAGCCGTGTTCCAGTTTGAAAGCCGGGGCATGCAAGGCATGCTGCGCGACGCCCAGCCCTCGCGGCTGGAAGACCTGATTGCCCTGAACGCCCTCTACCGCCCGGGGCCGATGGACCTGATTCCCAGCTTCATCAGCCGCAAGCACGGCAAAGAGCCGGTCATCTACCCCCACCCGCTGCTCGAAGGCGTGCTCAGCGAAACCTACGGCGTCATGGTCTATCAGGAGCAGGTGATGCAAAGCGCCCAGATTCTGGGCGGCTACAGCCTGGGCGGCGCCGACTTGCTGCGCCGCGCCATGGGCAAGAAAAAAGCGGAAGAAATGGCCCGCCACCGCCTCATCTTCCGCGAAGGCGCGGCCCGAAAAGGCATCAGCGAAGACAAGGCCGACGAAGTCTTTGACCTCATGGAAAAGTTCGCCGGCTACGGCTTCAACAAAAGCCACGCCGCCGCCTACTCGCTGCTGGCCTATCACACCGCCTGGCTGAAAGTGCACTACAGCGCCGAATTCTTCTGCGCCAACATGACGGTGGAAATGGACAACACCGACAAGCTGCGGGCGCTGCATGAAGACGCGCTGCGCGAGGGCCTGGCCTTTGAGCCGCCCGACATCAACCGGGGCGGCTACCGCTTCGAGCCGGTCAGCGACAAACTCATCCGCTACGGCCTGGGCGCCATCAAGGGCACCGGCCAACAGGCCATCGAAGCCATCGTCGCCGCCCGAGAAGGCCGGGGCGAAGGCTTTGCGGGCGGCGAAAACGGGCCGTTTGCCAGCTTCTTCGACTTTTGCCGCCGCATCGACCGCACGCGCGTGAACAAACGCACCGTCGAAGCCCTCATCCGCGCCGGCGCGTTCGACACCCTCCAGCAAAACCGCGCCGCGCTCATTGCCGCGCTCGACGTGGCCTGGGACTACGCCGCCGCCTGCGAAGCCAACGCCCACCAGGGCGGCCTGTTCGACGCCCTGGGTGACGGCCCCGGCGCCAGCAGCGAAGAGCCGCCCCTGCCCGCCGTCACGCCCTGGGGCGTGAAAGAGCGCCTGCTGGAAGAAAAAACCGCCATCGGCTTTTACCTCTCGGGCCACCTGTTCGACGCCGCCGGGCCGGAAGTGCGCCAGTTCGTGCGCCGCGACCTGGCCAGCCTGCAAGAAAGCCGCGAGCCGCAGCTCATCGCCGGCATCGTCAGCGGCCTGCGCGTCATCAACGGCCAGCGCGGCAAGCTTGCCCTTTTCAGGCTGGAAGACCCAAGCGCCGCCATCGAAGCCCGCGCCGAAGAAGCCCTGCTCAGCCAGCACGCCGCCAGCCTGAAAGACGACGAACTCGTCATCGCCCTGGGACGCGTGCAGCCCGACCGCTTCTCCGGCGGCAACCAGGTCACGCTCACGCAAATCTGGCCTCTGCCCGCCGCCCGCTGCCGTTTCGGCAAATACCTGCGCGTGGCCGTCGGCCCCACCCCGCCCAATGTGCGCCGCCTGCTCCATGAATACCCGCCGCAGACCGAAGAAACCGAACACGGCCTGCTGGAGCGCGGCCTGAGCGTGCGCCTGGCCGTGGAGCGGCGCGGCCAGGATGCCGAAGGCCGCCCCATCGGCGCCATCGCCCAGTTCGAGCTGCCCGAAACGGCCCGCACCTGGCCCACCGACGAAGCCCTTGCAGCCTGGCGCGCCGAAGCGGGCGAAGGGCAGGCGGCTGTGGTGTACGAATAGGCTGTCTGTCAATGAAAAAACCGGCTAATTCAATTCATTAGATCGCCAGGCGCCACGCTATGCACAAATGACGAGGCTACGGAATCACCAAGCCAGTTCAAATAGATTCAAAAATATTGCCTCGACATGCTCGTAATTGCGCAGGACATTCTCGCTTTACTTTGTGTGATGAATAATATGAAAATCATTATCTCCAATAGAAAAAGGTTGTCTGGGTGATAGGTTGCGGAATCAGCTTTGATACATGAAAGAAGAATCAAGCTTGGAGATGCTGCTGTTTCAGGCCATGCAGCTCTATGAAGTGCAAACGCTGGAGCCGTTCCTGGCTGCCCCTGATTGGCGCGTGAGGCGTCAAGCCGCCATGAAGATTCAGCTGCATGGCGGCGCATGGGGCTTCAACCTGGCCAAGCGCTTGCGTCAGTCTGCGAAACCCGTGCTGCGAGGCATGAGCATGTTCCTGCTTGGTCAAATGAAAGGCGGAAATCCGCCTTTTGTGCAGCAGGGACTGCCATTGCTAATAGATGCGCTCGAAAATGACCCATCACCTTATGTCAGGAATGAAGCGGCAGCCGCTCTAGGGCACATTGACGCGCCCGAATCCATTAAAGCTCTCGTCAAGGCTTCAACGGATCCATTCGATGAAGTCAGGGCATCAACGGCCTTTGCGCTGAATAATAGCGCATTAAAAAACCATCCTCTTGTGCAAAAGGCGTTGAAACGCCTGCGGCGCGATAGATCGAAATCCGTCAGATATTGGTCGGAAGATGACAGCTCTGTTGATTAATCAGGTCCGCAAGATATTCAGGCGTTTTTGGCTGGAAATCGCCTTTGAAAAAGCATTTACGGCTTGTGCTCAAAGCCGCTCAATGGCCCGCAGCAGCTCATCCACCTGCTGCGCCGTGGTGGCCCAGCTGGTGCAGTAGCGCACCACGTGGCGGCCGTCCAGCTCCTCCCAGTCGGCAAAGCCGAATTCGCGCACGAAATAGTCCGCCTGCCGGCGCTCAAGAATGGGAAATTGCTGGTTCGTGTTCGATTCGCCGTGAAAGGCCACGCCCTTGGCCTCGAATGCCTGGCGGATGCGCCGCGCGTGCGCCAGAGCGCCGTGGCAAATGCGCGTGTAAAGGCCGCCGGTGAACAGCGTGTCGAACTGAAGGCCCAGCAGCCGCCCTTTGGCGAGCAGGGCGCCGCGCTGCTTCATCAGGGCGCGAAAGTGCGGCTTGAAGGCGTCGTTGCAAATCACCACGGCTTCGCCAAACAGCGCCCCGCATTTGGTGCCGCCAATGTAGAACACGTCGCACAGCCCGGCCAGGTCAGGCAGCGTGATGTCGCTGACCTGCGCGTGCAGCGCGTAGCCCAGCCGCGCGCCATCCACGAACAGCGCCAGCCCGTGCTCGCGGCAGGCCTGGGAGATGGCCTGCAATTCGGCCTTGGCATACACCGTGCCCAGCTCGCTGGGGTGCGAGATGTAGACCATGCCCGGCTGCACCAGGTGCTCTTGCGCCGGGTTTGTTTGGTAGTAGCGCGCGTATTCATGCACTTGCCGCGCGGTGAGCTTGCCGTCTGTGCTGCGCAGGGTCAGCACCTTGTGGCCGCCCGCTTCAATGGCGCCGGTTTCGTGCGTGGCCACGTGCCCGGTTTCGGCGGCGATCACGCCCTGCCAGGGCCGCAGGATGCTGGCGATGACGGCGGCGTTGGTTTGTGTGCCGCCCACCAGAAAGTGCACATCGGCCCGCTCGTCGCGCACGGCGGCGCGGATTTTTTCGCGCGCGCTTTCGCTATACGGGTCCAGCCCGTAGCCTGCGGTTTGCTCCAGATTGGTGGCCGCCAGCCGTTCCATGATGGCCGGATGGCATCCGGCCAGGTAGTCATTCCCAAAAAACGCCACGGATTTCCTTGCAAAAAAGGGCGGATTATCCATCATCGCCCTTCTTGCCAAATATCACATGGCGATAAAAATTTGCCGTCAGATCGATGAATTTGGCTGGCTTGTAAAAGCGCAGGCAAAATTTAAATTGCCAATTTTAGAGCGATCGCTTTGACGGGCTGGCGGCTTGTATTTGGAATCGGGATTTATAAATTCAAAACCGAGCCAGGCTGCGCGCTAAATTTATTCGTCCAAAAAATATATCACGCCGTCGACGACCGCTCCGCCCGCTTTTCCTTCGCTAGTAGGCGGAATGTAAAAAAAGCTATGTCGCTGCGTCCGTCCGTCGTCGTATCTGAGCGTGAGTTCACCGCTATCCAGCGTATATGAGCCCGTGCTACTGCTAGATCTTGTTCCGCCGCCGCCCACATTGCTCATGGCGGCGGAGGAGTAGGCCAAACTGCCGTCCCTGAAGCGGCCTTTGCCGTCGAAGTCATAGTACCCGCTCACGCCTCCGCCAACGACGTCCAAATCGCCCGAGGCGTTGTAAACGGACATGGAGCCAACGGCGGTGAATGAGTAGCTGCCCTTTGGCACTTCGTTCAAGATTTGAGCGTTAAAGAGATGGTATCCGCCGTCGCTCCACAAAAACGTGCAGTCCGCATTCTTGCAGCTATATGTGCTTTGCTTGCCGTCGTTGGCGGTTTGTACGATTTTTTTGCCGTCTTTTTTATACGTGCCGTCGATGCGCGTGCGCCAGTCGGGCTTTTCTAAACGGCTCGCGTAAGTGCCGTCGTCGCGCAGATAAAAGGATATGTCGGTATTGGTGTTTATGAAGAGCCACTTGCCCGCAAACACGCCCGTGCCTTTTTGGGTGGCTTTTGCGTCGCTATGCTTTACGCTAGGGTCTTTTGCGTTTGCTGCTTGATTTGCGCTTGAGCTTGATCTGGCTTGCACTGAGCCGCTTGAACTTGCCCCGCCTGCCCGTTTTTTGAAGGTGAATACGAGGTCATTGTCCGCCTGTCTGTATTCGAGCGTGTCGCCCTTTAATCTAAATTCGCCCGCATCTTTATCGAGCGCGTATCTGCCGCTGCCAAGGCTCTGATAGCCGCTGCTTCCCGTGCCCGTCTTGCACGAGCCGTCGGAATTTGCCGCTACCATGTTAATGGTTGCTTTGCCGCCCGCAATCTGAAAAAACGAATCTTCAAAGCACTTTTGGCCCGCCGTTTTGAACGTCTGCCCCTGTGTCGTAACGGAGACGACGTCCCATCTGCCTTCAAGCTCACCCCCGCTTTGCGGCTTGTCGCCATTCATATTGAATTGAGCCTGATTTGTCGCAACGCCCGTGGAGTTGGCCGCATCTTTTTTGAAGCCGAAAACTATAAATTTTCCTCCGTCCAGGGGCTGCTTTAGCTTGAGTTCATCGCCATTTATCCAAAACTCACCCGCATCCGTGCCGTTTGCGATGAGAGCGTATCTGCCGCCGCCAAGGCTTTTATATTCGTAGCTTTGTTTGCCGCTTTTGCACGAGCCGCCGCTTGCATCGCTGAGCGTGAATCTTGCGACGTCGCCGTTGATTTCAAAAAACGAATCCTCCAGGCATTTTTGCCCCGCCGTTTGCATGCTCTGCCCGTTCAATTCGGCTGAGATTATGCTCCATCGACTCTGTAGTTCGCTTGCGTATAAATTTGGCCCGCAAATTCCGGCAAAAACGCATGCGGCAAAGATCTTGGATTTAATCATGGATTTCCTTTCGAGAGTATTTTGCGAAACCGCTGCACCATGCGGTTTCTGATTTGGTCTGCAAAGTCATAAAAGCTTTCATGACCGCGAGCCTAGCGATAAACTTCGCCGTCGATGATCGCCATGGCCTTCTTGTCTTTGCCGAGCGGCGGAGTGTAGAAAAAGCTGTGGCGCAGGGTCGTACCGTCGTCGTATTTGAGTGTGAGTTCGCCTTGATCGAGCGTGTATGAACCCTCGTCGCTGCGCGATTTTGAGCTGCCTCCGCCTATGCCGCCGCCCGCCGTGCCCGAGCTTGCCGTAGCGTATGACGATCCGCCCGAGCTAAAGCGCCCTTTGCCGTCGAAGCAGTAGTACCCGCTCACGCCTACGCTTACGGTATCGCTGCCGCCCGACCAGTCGTGCAGGGACGATGAGCTGGCCTTTCGAAACGAGAAACAGTCTTTTGGCATTTCGCTGGCGATTTTGGCTTGAAACATATAATATCCCGTGCCGATCGAGTTCCACAAAAAGGTGCAGTCGTCATTTTCGCAATGGTAGCTCGTGTCATAATCGTCCTTGCTGGTTATCGTTAGTATGCCGTCCTTGACCTTATACGTGCCGTCGATGCGCGTGCGCCAGTCGGGCTTTTCCAAACGGCTCGCGTAGGTGCCGTCGTCGCGCAGGTAAAAGGAATAATCCTCGCTCGTGTTTTGCAGCATATTGAATTTCGTTCCGCCGAATACTCCCGAGCCTTTTTTGTCCGCTCCCGCGTCGCTATGCCTTACGCCAGGGTCTTTTGCGGGATTGCTTGAGCTTGATTTGGTTTGCACCGAATTTGCGCCAGACCCTGCCTGTGCCGCACTTTTTTTAAAGACGAATACAACCTCTTGCCCGGCGACGGCCTGCTTGTATTCGAGCGTGCCTCCCTTTAGCCAAAACTCGCCCAGCCCTTTGGTGCTCAGCGCGTATTTTCCGCCGCCTAGGCTTTTGTGGCCGCTTTTACCTGCGCTGCGGTTGCACGAGCCGTCGGGATTTGAACCCACGATTCCGACCGTCGCTTCATC
Source organism: Ottowia sp. oral taxon 894 (assembly GCF_001262075.1). Classification (GTDB taxonomy): domain Bacteria; phylum Pseudomonadota; class Gammaproteobacteria; order Burkholderiales; family Burkholderiaceae_C; genus Ottowia; species Ottowia massiliensis. The sequence goes on from NZ_CP012073.1 coordinate 2,897,901, forward strand.
GCCCGAAATTTCAAAAAACGAATCGCCAAAGCACTTTTGTCCCGCGACTTGAAAGTTCTGCCCCTGCGCTTTTAGCGAAACCAGCTCCCATCTGCCCTCCAGTTCGCTCGCACTTGAGCTTGGCCCGCCAAACCCGATATAAACGCATGCGGCAAAAACGATGCAAACGCATGCGGCAAAAACTTTGGATTTGGCCTTGTTTGCGAAACCTGCCATAAATTTCCTTTCAAATGAATTTCGGCTCGATCCTGATAGGCAATTTTAACGTTTGCGGGTAAATTCAATTAATTTGCGATTAAATTTGGATGTCCTTAAACATTGCATTTGAATTTAATCCGCCAACCCATTTTTGCGCATTTTGCGGTGAGAGCGCCAAAATCCTTGTCATCTTCGTTCGCGTTAAACCGAGATAAATTCGGCGCCGGGCGCAGCGCCTCCTCTATGCTCATCACGGGCGCAAGGCCTCCTAGGCGTTTCTATTTATCTTACGCTCACTGTATCGCTGCCGCCCGGCCGGCCGTGCAGAGACAACGGGCTGGCCTTGCGAAACGAGCGGCAGGGCGCGGCTTCAGGAGCGGCAAGAAGCAAGGCAAGAGCTGGCGGGAGGGCAGGGCGCCTGCCGCCCCGGGCTGGCGGCAAGGTCAATACACCACGGGCAGCGGGTCCAGCGAGCGCCAGATGTACCAGGTGGCCACGCTGCGCCAGGGCTGCCAGGCCTGGGCGAGTTCGCGGATGTCCAGGCGGCTGACGGGTTCGCCGCCGAAGTAATTGCGGCTGACGCCCTTGATCAGGCCCACGTCGTCCAGCGGCAGCACGTCGGGGCGCATCATGTGGAAGATGAGAAACATCTCCGCCGTCCAGCGGCCAATGCCGCGAATGGCGACCAGCTCGCTGATGATGGCTTCGTCGGTCATGGCGCGCCACTGGGCGGGGGCGATGCGGCCATCGTCAAAGTGGCGGGCCAGATCGCGCAGGTATTCCACCTTGCGGGCCGACAGGCCGGCGGCGCGCATCTCATGCACGCCCAGTTGCAGCACGCCTTGCGGGGTGAAGGCGGCCAGCAGCGCGGCGAAGCGGTCCCACACCGACTGCGCGGCTTTCACCGAGATTTGCTGGCCGACGATGGAGCGCGCCAGCGTGACGAAGGCGTTGCCGCGCGATTCCAGGCAGGCGTCGCCGTACTGCGGAATGAGGCGGCGCATGACGCGGTCTTTTTTGCTCAGGTGCGCGCAGGCTTCGCTCCACCAGGGCGGGGTGGCGATGGCGGTGCTGTCAGGGGCGGCGTCTGGCATGGGCGAGAACAAGAGGCGGGAGAAGGAGATGGCGGCCAGGCGCGCGGCGCTGGCGTGGCGGGCAGGGCAGGGCAGGCAAAGGCGGAAAGGTGCTGCCATTTCGCTCCGTATTCGATAGCATGACCTCCTACGGAAACCTGCGCTGAAGGGGGTTTTGTGGGCCTGAATTTGCTCCTTCTTTTGATGATCGAAGAGACTTGCCAGCCAGCTGGGGCCAAGCTTCGCGCTGGTTTTCGGAACAGCCTCTCAGGCCGCTTCCCAGGTGGTGCCTTGCGGGCCGTCCTTGAGCGCGATGCCGGCGGCCAGCAGTTCGGCGCGGATGCGGTCGGCTTCGGCAAAGTTCTTGGCCTTCTTGGCGGCGGCGCGGGCCTCGATGCGCGCCTGAATGGCCGCTTCATCCAGCGCGCTGCCCGCTTGCAAAAAGGCTTGCGGATCGCCTTGCAGCAGGCCCAGCAGGCCGCCCAGGGCCTTGAGCAGGCCCGCGTCTTGCGCGCTGCGGCTGCGGTTGGCTTCGCTGGCCAGGTCAAACAGAGCGGCCACGGCCTCGGGCGTGCCGAAGTCCTCATCCATCGCGGCCTTGAAGCGCGCTGCTTGCGGGTGCGCCCAGTCAATGGCTTGCGGCGCCATGGAAGCGGGCGGCACGGCCTGCAAGGTGGTGTAAAGGCGCTTCAAGGCGCCGCGCGCGTCTTGCAGGTGCGCGTCGCTGTAATTGAGCGGGCTGCGGTAGTGGGTGCGGACGATGAAAAAGCGCAGGGTTTCGGCGTCGAACTGCTCCAGCACGTCGCGGATGGTGAAAAAGTTGCCCAGCGACTTGGACATCTTCTCGTTGTCCACATTGACAAAGCCGTTGTGCATCCACAGCCGCGCCATGGGCTTGCCGTGCGCGCCTTCGCTTTGGGCGATTTCGTTTTCGTGGTGGGGAAATTGCAGGTCGGCGCCGCCGCCGTGAATGTCAAAACTCTCGCCCAGCAGCGCGCAGCTCATGGCCGAGCACTCGATGTGCCAGCCGGGGCGGCCCGGGCCGTAGGGGCTGGGCCATTGGGCGTCTTCGGGTTCGGCGGGCTTGGCGGCCTTCCACAGCACAAAGTCCAGCGGATCGTGCTTGCCCGCGTCCACGTCCACGCGGCTGCCGGCCTGCAATTCGTCCAGCGACTTACCCGAGAGCTTGCCGTAGCCCGGAAACTTGCGCACGGCGTAATTCACATCGCCATCGCCTGCCGGATAGGCCAGCCCCTTGTCTTGCAGCCGGTCAATGAGCGAGAGCATTTGCGGCACGTAATCCGTGGCGCGCGGCTCGTGCGTGGGCGCCAGCGCGCCCAGCGCGGCAAAGTCGCGGTGCATCTCGCCAATCATGCGGGCGGTGAGCTGGCCGATGGACTCGCCCCTTTCCGTGGCGCGGCGGATGATCTTGTCGTCAATATCCGTGATGTTGCGCACGAAAGTCACGCGGTAGCCGCTGGCCTGAAGCCAGCGCCGCACCACGTCAAACGCCACCACCGAGCGCGCGTGGCCAATGTGGCACAGGTCATAAACCGTCATGCCGCACACATACATGCGCACGTGGCCGGGTTCGATGGGGGAAAAATCCTGCAACGCGCGGGTCAGCGTGTCGTAAATGCGCAAGGTCATGGCAAGGGCGTGGGAGAAGTGGGCTTTTGTGGCGGGCGCGGGGGCCGCAGGCCGCGAAGGCCGCTCAGAGGGCCGCCCGTGAGGCCGCCCGGGGGAGCAGGCGCTGCAAGGGCGCTGAATAAAATGCCGCGAATTTTAGAAGGCTGCCTCTCGTAGCCTTTTGTCTTTTCATGCGCCTGATGCCTTCACTCTCTTTCCCCCCGCGCTTTTTCCATCGCCCGCGCCGCGCGGCCATTGCCCTGATGGCGCTGGCTGCGCTGGCAGGCGGCGCAGCCCATGCCCGGCAAGCGGCCCAGGCCGAGCCGCTGCCCGCCCAAGTCACCCGCCTGGCGCAGCAAGGCCGCACCGATGAAGCCCTGGCCAAAGCGCGCGAATACCTGGAGCGCGAACCGCAAGATGTGCAGATGCGCTTCATTCAGAGCAACCTGCTGGCGCAAAGCGGCCGCACTGACGAAGCCGAAGCCGCGCTGGTGCAGCTTACGCGCGACTACCCCGAACTGGCCGAGCCATACAACAACCTGGCCGTGCTCCACGCCGCCAACGGCCATCTGGAAAAAGCCCGTGAAGCGCTGGAAACCGCCCTGCGCCTGGACCCCGGCTACGCCACCGCGCGCGAAAACCTGGGCGACGTTTACCTGCGCCTGGCCGCCAGCGCCTACGAGCAAGCCGCCGCCCGCCCCGAATCGGCAGGCGAAGCACGCCAGCGCCTGACGGACAAGGCCGCCGCCATCGGCAAACTGCTGCGCTGAAGCGGCGGCGCGGCTTTCTTTCGCTTTTTTCCCCGCCCCTTTTTTCCATTTCACAAGGAGAGACCCATGAGCTTCATGCGCCTGACCCGCCGCCGCCTGGGCGGCTGCCTGGCCAGCCTGGCCGGCGCCGCCGCGCTGGCTGCCGCGCTCGCGCTGCCCGCCCACGCGGCCGATGCCGCCCCGCGCGTGCAATTCGTCACCAGCGAAGGCAACTTCGTCATCGAGCTATACCCCGACAAAGCCCCCAAAACCGTTGAAAACTTTCTGCAATACGTGAACGACAAGTTCTACGACGGCACCGTCTTTCACCGCGTCATCAAAGGCTTCATGGTGCAAGGCGGCGGCTTCGACAAGGACTACCGGCAAAAACCCACCCGCCCCTCCGTCAAGCACGAAGGGCGCGAATCCACCGCCAAGGGCCTGCACAACACCGTCGGCATGGTGGCCATGGCCCGCACGGGTGACCCGCACTCGGCCACCGCGCAGTTTTTCATCAACACCGCCGACAACACGCGGCTGGACCCCGTCGTCATTCCTGAAGGCGATCCTGTCAAGGAAATCACCATCCACGGCAAAACCTACACCAACATCCCGCGCCAGCAGCTCACGCACAACCTCAACCTGTTCGGCTACACCGTCTTCGGCAAAGTCATCGAAGGCATGGACACCGTCGAAAAAATCCACAACGCCCCCACCGGCGCAGGCGGCCCCTTCCCCACGGACGTGCCGCAAAAGCAAATCGTCATCGAATCAGCCCGCGTGATGTAAAGCAACCCCAAGGAGAAACCCCATGAGCAACCCCAAAGTCGAACTGCACATCAAAGACCACGGCGTCATCACCCTCGAGCTGGACGCCGCCAGCGCGCCGCAAACCGTCGCCAACTTTCTCGAATACGTGAAAAAAGGCCATTACGACAACACCATCTTCCACCGCGTGATAGACGGCTTCATGATCCAGGGCGGCGGCTTCGAGCCTGGCATGAAACAAAAGCCCACCGCCGCCCCCATCCAGAACGAAGCGGCCAACGGCCTGAAAAACAACGCCTACACCATCGCCATGGCCCGCACGGGCGACCCGCACTCGGCCACCGCGCAGTTCTTCATCAACGTGGCCGACAACGGCTTTCTCAACCACACCGCCCCCACGCCGCAAGGCTGGGGCTACGCCGTCTTTGGCAAAGTCATCTCCGGCCAAAACGTGGTGGACGCCATCAAGGCCGTGCCCACCGGCAGCAAAGGCTTTCACGAAAACGTGCCCCGCGCCGATGTGGTCATTGAAAAAGCCGTGGCGCTCTGAAGCAGGCTCCTGCCCGCCGCTCCACGCAAAAAAGCCGGCTTCGCAGCCGGCTTTTTTATGCCCATCCGTTTTATGCGCGCCTTGCCGGATGCTGAATGGGTTGCACCGCAAGGCGCAGGCCCATCGTCTTGAGAATCGCCGGCAGGCTATGAATTTCTGGATGGCCCTTTGCGGACAGCGCGCAGTCAATACGCGCTCCGCTGCCCTGCGCCTTTGACATGCCGCCAAACGCCTTCGCCATTTGGCGAAGTGCGATCAGCAGCTCGCCTTGATCGCCGTCTTCAAGAATGCTGTTCAGCAGCTCTACCGCATAGGCTGGGTCTTTGCGGAAGATTTCTGCCATCGCATCGTCATGCGCCTAATCTTTCATCACGCCCTCTCCTGTTTCGCTGTCAGTTTTTCCAATATTCGCACGCCGGGTGCTTGCCTGAAGCAGGGCAGCAGCCAAGAAGGGCGCGCGGCTGCGGGCAAATTGCAACATTCGTGTTTTTGCGGGAATGACCTATTGGCAGATGGTTGCAGCTGTGATTTAATGCACACTCTTTTCGCGCTCTGCAAAGGGTTTTTCATCATTCTTGACTTGAAAGGCAATTCAAATGAAAAAGAATCTGCTGGCCCTGGCCGCTTTGACGCTTGTTTCCGGCGCTGCATTCGCCCAATCTTCGGTCACGCTTTATGGCGTGGCGGACGTGGGGATTGGGAAAGAAGCTGGGAAAAAGGTGGGCATGATGAGTGGCACCTATATAAACCATGCTACTAGCTATATCGGTTTTCGCGGTATCGAAGATTTGGGCGGTGGCCTGAAAGCCGGTTTTCGATTGGAGCAATATGTCAATATGGAAGATGGTGCAACGGCTTCTGCAAACGGATTCTTGAGGCAAGGGAATGAAACCTACGGTCGCGCTGCTAATTTGTGGTTAGAGGGTGGTTTTGGTCGATTTAAGATGGGGCGTTCTGAAACGCCTAGCTATAATGCAATGACGACATGGAGTATTGTGGGTGATGCTAACTATTCTCCATCTATGCAACGTTATGGAGCGGTAGGGCGTGCTAGTCGTGCTAGTAGCCAATTCAGTTATAAAACGCCTGTGTTCGGCGGTTTCAGCGCCGAGGTGGCTTTTGTAGCGAAGGGGGACCGGAACGATAAGTCCAACAAATATGATCTGAACGTCATTTATGACAACGGCCCCATTAGTGCTGGTGTTGCCTATAATAAGATTCAGAATGCCAAGGCTAACTATGCATTGGGCGCCAAATACAATTTTGGCATGTTTGCCTTGGCTGCTGGCTATTATGATGTTCGTAATTTAAATTCGCTTCCGGTGGGAACTAGAGCAAAATTGGCTGGGTATAGTATTGGCGCTTCTGTTAATTTTGACAATTTCACGTTGGCTGTTGAATTGCAGCGGCAGCGCAAGAGTGAAATTTACCGTCAAAATATGACGGAGAAATATAAAAAGCATACAGATGGTGTAGTAGAGGCTAAATATTCTCTTTCCAAACGCACCTTTGTTTATGCCGATTATTTCTGGTTTGATAATAGAAATAATTATGGGTTAGGTATCCAGCATAAATTTTAATTGTTTGGATTATATTGCATAAAGCGAGTGCTGTTGTGTGTTCCTTGAGTGCTAGTTCAGGTCACAATTCGGGTCCGCCGGTGAATTTGACTCCGGCTGGGCCGCAACAGCCGTTAGCGCCGCAGCCCGACCACAGTAATCAGGCCGGAGGTGAAATTTCTTCAGAACGGCCGCTTCATTAACCTCAAGAGAGTCCCCAAAATGGTCAAGTTCCTGCTGGCCGAGAACAGGAGCATTTTGGGACGCCTTCAGATTATGGTCGTGGCCCAGTTTCTGCAGGCGGTTCTTCACACATAAATTCTGTTGAAAGTGGTGGTAGAGGGCATGCCTCAAATGCCTTCGGTGGTGGTTCTTTTGGCAGCGCCGCCGCAGGCTCAACCGGCGTCACGCCCTACGCCGCCTCTTTAGGTGGCCTCTCCACCTCCCTGCTGAACATGGGCCTGCCCGCCTTTTCGGCGCTGCCCACGTTCATTCCCAGCTTTGAACCCAAGCGCGATAGCGAGCCGCCGTATCGCCCGCAGGTTCAACCCCAGCCTCCTCAGCCCCAGCCGCGCCCTGAGCTGCAACCCGCCGTTCAGGCCCAGCAGACTGCCACGCAAGCGGCAACAACCCAAGCCGCCACGCAGGCCGAAGCGCAGGCTGCCAGCACACAGGCGGCCAGCGTGCGCCAGCAGGAAGCGCGCGCTGCTGCCGGGCAAACGCCCACGCCCCAAACAGCCACGCAAGCCGCCCTTCAGGCCCAGCGCCTCACGCCCGCCGCCTTGGCAGCCATCACCCGCACGCTGGCCGCGCACCAGCAGCAGGCGGCCCGCATGGGCGCTTTGCTGATGGCTGCCGCAGGCATGGCCCAGCCTTTGGCCGTGCAGCAGGCGCAGCGCCAGCTGCTGGCGCAAGCCCTGGCGCTGGCCCTGCTGGCGGGCAAGGGCCAGGCCAGCGCGGCAGACATGGCCTTGCTCAACGCCACGCGCCAAAGCGCCATAGCAGCCCTCACGGCGGGCCTGCAAGCCAAAAACGCCAATGTGGCCGCCCGCATGGGCGCAGCCGCACAGCAAACCGCCGCGCAGGCGGCCACGCAAACCAGCGCCACGCGCCAAAGCGCGGCGCAAACCGCCACGCAAGCGTCCAGCGTGCAAAGCGCCCAGGCCAAGCAGGCCGCGCAAGAAGGCAAAGCCAAGGCCGCCGCCCAGGCGGCCACGCAGGCAGGCTCGGCCACGCAAGCCAAAGGCCGCGAAGCCGCGCAGGCCCAGCAAGTGGCTGGGCAACAAGCCTCGCAAGAAAAAACAGGCATTCACAAACGCGTGAGCCTGCGCAATGTGCCCAAGGGCCGCGCGCGCGGCACGCTTGACAAGGTGGAAGCCGTCTCGCGCAACATGGGCGGCCCTCAAGGCCAGCCGGAGCCGGAAGATGAAGACCTGGACTGGCTGGAGCAGCAGGGCCAGCAAGGCCACGAAGCCGCGCAGGAGCAAAGCCCCGCTGCGAGGAAATACCAGGCCATCGCCCTGTGGCTGCTCGCGCACGGCCAAATGGCCGCCCTGCGCGAGCTGGCCCACGGCCATCGCGTGCTGCTGCTGGCCCCGGCGGCTGACGCGCCGCTGACCTTGGTGGGCCATGTGCTCGTGCCCGAACGCGCTGCTGTTGCCGTGGAAGATGGAGCAAGCCAGATGGGCGCGCAAGGCCAGGCCCTGGAGCTGCCCGCCCGCTGGACGCAAGCCCTGCCTGCCGACAGGCAATGGCGGCAATGGAAGCTGCGCCAGCAAAGCGATGAAAGCGGCTGGAGCCTGCAAGCGCCGCGCCCTGAGCGCGGCACGCCGCGCCTGCTGGCCGCCGACAACGCAGCTGACCCGGCCGCCCTGGCAAACACCCCGGCAAGCGCCACCGAAAGCGCCCCGGAGCGCGCCGAACTCATCACCCTGCCCGAGCCGCGCCGCCTGCGCCGCCTGCTGGACGGGCAGTGGGCCGCTCTGGCCGGACAGGCTGCGGCTTGCCTGGCGCTAGGCGGGATGCTCCATGACTTGCTGCGGCTGAAGAAACAGCGGAGGAAACGGCGGAGCGGATGGGCGCAGTTGAAAAAGCGCAACACCTGCCGCGCCCTGCGCGCCTGCCCCGGCGCCGCAGGGGAAAAGAAGCCTGCGCAGGCGCGGACAAATTGCAACATCGTGTTTTTACGGGGGCTTGGCCTATTGGCGGGCGGCCAAGACTGTGATTTAATTCACACCGTTTTCGCGCCCTGTGAAGGGTCTTGTTTTCACTATTTTCCTTGATTTGAAAGGCAATTCAAATGAAAAAGAATCTGCTGGCCTTGGCCGCTTTGACGCTTGTTTCCGGCGCTGCATTCGCCCAATCTTCGGTCACGCTTTATGGCGTGGCGGATGTGGGGATTGGGAAAGAGGCGGGTCAAAAAACCGGGATGATTAGTGGTAATCTACTTAATCATACTACTAGCTATATTGGTTTTCGTGGCATTGAGGATTTAGGTGGTGGACTAAAAGCGGGCTTCAGGCTGGAGCAGTTTATCAATATGGAAAATGGCGCCACAGCTTCTCCAAGTAGTTTTTTGGGGCGTGAAAATAGAACCTACGGGCGCGCTGCTAATTTATGGATTGAAGGAGGTTTCGGTCAATTCAAAATGGGGCGTTCTGAAACACCCAGTTATAATGCAATGGTGGCATGGAGCGTCGTTGGTGATGCTAATTATTCTACGACGTTAGAACGTTATGGGGCTGTTGGGCGGTGGGCGCGCGCCAACAGTCAATTTGGCTACAAAACACCCGTATTTGGCGGATTTAGCGCGGAAGTCGCTTTTGTGGCTAAGGGGGATCATGACAACAAGGCTAAATATGACCTGAATGTTCTCTATGAGAGTGGTCCCATCGTTGTCGGCGCAGCCTACAACAAGATTCAGAATGCCAAAGCTAATTATGCCTTGGGCGCTAAATATAATTTTGGGATGTTTGCCCTGTCGGCTGGTTACTTTGATATTCGCAATCCGAAGCTTGATGCCCCTCTTCCTGGAGGAGATAATCTTAAAGTAGCTGGTTACAGTATTGGTGGCTCTGTTAATTTCGACAACATTACGCTGGCTGTTGAACTGCAGCGTCAGCGCAAGTTTGAGATCTACAATCCACTTGTTACTAGGAAGCTTAAGAAATATACGGAAGGTGCTGTGGAGGCTAAATATGCGTTATCGAAACGCACCTTTATCTATGCAGATTATATGAGAATGGAAAATAAAAATAATTATGGTGTAGGTATTCAGCATCGGTTTTGATTGTTGAATATATATTGTGCGAGGTGATCGGTGGGGGACTTAAGTTATCGTATTGGCAGCGGGAACGGTTATCCTTCAATAAATGGGATGCAACAGTTTCCTGCACAACCTCGCAACCCCGCAGACTCAAATGTGGCTGGGAGAGATTCAGCGCAAGAATCTCTCCCAGGTGAACCTCCGCCAGCTAATCGGCAGGGTGTGAGTGATGAAGGCACGCAAAATCACAACGTAGATCATTCTGGGGCGTCTCTAAATAATGATCGTGACGTGGCTTCTCTGGGTGGTGCTCATTCAAATATTCCCAATGGGAATGGCAACGCGGGGCATACCATGGATGCCTTCGACGGCGGCCCTTTTGGCGGCGGCTTCGCCGCAGCCCAAACTAGCGGTACCCCCTACACCACCTCTTTAGGTGGCCTCTCCACCTCCCTGTTGAACATGGGCCTGCCCGCCTTCGCGGCGCTGCCCACGTTCATCCCCAGCTTTGAACCCAAGCGCGATAGCGAGCCGCCGTATCGCCCGCAGGTTCAACCCCAGCCGCGCCCTGAGCCGCAACCCGCCGTTCAGGCCCAGCAGGCCGCCACGCAAGCGGCAACAACCCAGGCCGCCACGCGGGCCGAAGCGCAGGCTGCCAGCACACAAGCGGCCAGCGTGCGCCAGCAGGAAGCGCGCGCTGCTGCCGGGCAAACGCCCACGCCCCAAACAGCCACGCAAGCCGCCCTTCAGGCCCAGCGCCTCACGCCCGCCGCCTTGGCAGCCATCACCCGCACGCTGGCCGCGCACCAGCAGCAGGCGGCCCGCATGGGCGCTTTGCTGATGGCTGCCGCAGGCATGGCCCAGCCTTTGGCCGTGCAGCAGGCGCAGCGCCAGCTGCTGGCGCAAGCCCTGGCGCTGGCCCTGCTGGCGGGCAAGGGCCAGGCCAGCGCGGCAGACATGGCCTTGCTCAACGCCACGCGCCAAAGCGCCATAGCAGCCCTCACGGCGGGCCTGCAAGCCAAAAACGCCAATGTGGCCGCCCGCATGGGCGCAGCCGCACAGCAAACCGCCGCGCAGGCGGCCACGCAAACCAGCGCCACGCGCCAAAGCGCGGCGCAAACCGCCACGCAAGCGTCCAGCGTGCAAAGCGCCCAGGCCAAGCAGGCCGCGCAAGAAGGCAAAGCCAAGGCCGCCGCCCAGGCGGCCACGCAGGCAGGCTCGGCCACGCAAGCCAAAGGCCGCGAAGCCGCGCAGGCCCAGCAAGTGGCTGGGCAACAAGCCTCGCAAGAAAAAACAGGCATTCACAAACGCGTGAGCCTGCGCAATGTGCCCAAGGGCCGCGCGCGCGGCACGCTTGACAAGGTGGAAGCCGTCTCGCGCAACATGGGCGGCCCTCAAGGCCAGCCGGAGCCGGAAGATGAAGACCTGGACTGGCTGGAGCAGCAGGGCCAGCAAGGCCACGAAGCCGCGCAGGAGCAAAGCCCCGCTGCGAGGAAATACCAGGCCATCGCCCTGTGGCTGCTCGCGCACGGCCAAATGGCCGCCCTGCGCGAGCTGGCCCACGGCCATCGCGTGCTGCTGCTGGCCCCGGCGGCTGACGCGCCGCTGACCTTGGTGGGCCATGTGCTCGTGCCCGAACGCGCTGCTGTTGCCGTGGAAGATGGAGCAAGCCAGATGGGCGCGCAAGGCCAGGCCCTGGAGCTGCCCGCCCGCTGGACGCAAGCCCTGCCTGCCGACAGGCAATGGCGGCAATGGAAGCTGCGCCAGCAAAGCGATGAAAGCGGCTGGAGCCTGCAAGCGCCGCGCCCTGAGCGCGGCACGCCGCGCCTGCTGGCCGCCGACAACGCAGCTGACCCGGCCGCCCTGGCAAACACCCCGGCAAGCGCCACCGAAAGCGCCCCGGAGCGCGCCGAACTCATCACCCTGCCCGAGCCGCGCCGCCTGCGCCGCCTGCTGGATGGGCAGTGGGCCTTGCTCGCCCTGCGTTCCCCCGTGCCCATTGGCGAGTGAGCGCAGCGCAGGGCGCAAAGCCAAGGCGCTTTTCTTCAGTCCAGCCCATTTTTTTTGGAACCTGTTCAGGGTTCGTCCATGAGGGGCGAAAGAGCGGATGAACCTGGGCGAGGTGCAAGCCGCAGACGGTCTGGCAGACCAGCTGGCTGACCGGCCAGTGCGACGTTGCGCGACGCCGCAGGCCGCTTTTCGCTCCTGCGGTCGGGCGGCGTTGGGTGGAGTTTTTTTGCTCCCCTATTCATAGCGCGATGTCTTGATGGACACTGCGCAGATTGGTGCTTCAGCCCCCCCAAAGTTGCTCCTGTTTCTGAGAACCCGCCCAGCGTTGGGCCATGAGAAGAAAAAGCAGACCGGGATGAACCGTAAGGCGCAAACCGCGAATGGTTCTGACATTCACGCCTGCTGCCTGACGAGGCGTTTGCAATGCCATGAATTACCCTGGGCCGGGCTTTTCGCATCAAGTACAGATACAGATTGCGAACAGGCTTCTTGCTGACTCAGCCCGTGCGTTGTTCAGGTACCGGCCCCAACACCATGCGCGGTTGATGGCAACCCATCCGCTACCCGCTTGGTTTGGGTTGGGCAGGTTCAGCGCCGCTCATTCCGCTGCGCTTGCGGTGCCAGCGCCAGCCCCAGGCGCTGAATCAGAGCTTTAGAGTGGGTAGAGGCGGGGTGATGGGCCGTTATGTCAAAAAACAAGAGCAAATACAAGGGGGTGAAAATGCCGTTCTGCGCAGTTTCCACTAGGACCTATCGCTATTGAAAAAGGAGCTAAAAGAGGCTGGCTGCGGGCCGCTTGCGTGTTCAGTCTTGCTTTTCCTGATCTGCGTTTTCGCCGTGCCCGTTTTGCCCGGGGGCGGTTTCGTGTGCGCTCTGCTGCTTCAGCGCTTCGGCCACGGCTTGCTTGACGACGGCGGCGACTTCGCGCTGCACGCGGGCGTTCAGGCCCAGAAGCTGTTCGTGCAGGACGCGGGCGATGGCTTCGCTGATGCGGAGGTCAAGCGTGGGGGCCAGGGTTTGGAGCACTTGTCCGGCCAGAGCGCTGGCTTGCGCGGGAACCTGGGCGGAGACGGGGGCGGGCGCAGGCGGCAGGGCGCCGGGTTCCGGGGCCAGCTCGCCGGGCTGGCTGACGGGGGCGATGACTTCGGTGAGCATGGGCACGGATTGCGGGGGCGGCGCTTCGCTCCATGCGGGGGTGTCGTCAAGGATGGGTTCAATGGCTGCGTCGCTGGCGCGGGGGTCGTGGGCGGTCATGGTGGGCCTTTTCGGGAGGGCGGGTTTAGTCCTTGCGGGCGGCCGCGTCATGGGCCTGGGGTTGCAGACCGTGTTTTTTGTAGTGGCTCCAGCGCTGGCGGGCGCCCGCGCGGTCTTGCGGCTGGGCGCTGACGATTTCGATCAAACGGGCAAAGCGTTCAAAGCCTTCGGGCGCGGGCTGGCCCAGGTTGAGCAGCACCTGGCTGCGTGTGAAGAGGGCAGCGTTGGTAGCCAGCACGATGGGCGTGGCGGCCAGCACGTGGGCGGGGGCGGAGGCGCCGCAATGGGGGATGAATGCCTGCGATGAGAAGGTCCACAGGGCTTCGTCGAGCGCGCGCAGGGCTGCGGCGTCGCCCAGCACGCCAACCGGGGCGCGCGCGGCCCATGCCTTGCGCAGCAGGCGGCAGGCATAGGCCGTTTTTTCAGGCACGTTGAAGTGAAAGGTCACTTCCGTCATGCGCGGCTGCCCTGGCTGCCTGCCGTTCAGACGGCTTGCGCCAGCAGGTATTGAACGAGCAGGCCGACGGGGCGGCCCGTGGCGCCCTTGGCCTTGCCGCTTTTCCAGGCGCTGCCGGCAATGTCCAGGTGCGCCCACGGCGTGCCTTCGGGCACGAAGCGTTGCAGGAATTTGGCGGCGGTGACGGAGCCTGCCGGGCGGCCCGCCACGTTGGCCACATCGGCGAAGTTGCTTTTCAGCCCTTCGGCGTATTCGTCATCCAGCGGCATGGGCCAGCAGGGGTCGAGCGCGGCTTCGCCCGCCTGTTGCAGGGCCTGGGCCAGGGCGGTGTCGGTGGCGTAAAGGCCGCTGCGAACGTGGCCCAGGGCAATGACGCAAGCGCCCGTGAGGGTGGCGATGTCGATGATGGCGCGGGGCTTGAAGCGCGCGGCGTAGGCAAGGGCGTCGCACAGCACCAGGCGGCCTTCGGCGTCGGTGTTGAGCACTTCGATGGTCTGGCCGCTCAGGCTGGTGACCACGTCGCCCGGCTTGGTGGCGCCGCCGTCGGGCAGGTTTTCGCAGGCGGGAATGAGGCCGACCACGTTGATGGCCGGTTGCAGCTGGCGCAGGGCCTCGAACGCGCCCAGCACGCTGGCGGCGCCGCACATGTCGAACTTCATTTCGTCCATGCCGGCGGCGGGCTTGATGGAGATGCCGCCGGAGTCGAACGTGATGCCCTTGCCCACCAGGGCCACGGGCGGCTGGCTCTTGGCCGCGCCCTGGTAGCGCAGCACGATGAAGCGCAGCTCTTCATGCGAGCCGCGCGCCACGGCGGCAAATGCGCCCATGCCGAGCTTGGCCACTTCCTTGGGGCCGAGAACTTCGCAGTCGATGTGGCTGCCTTTTTCCTTGGCGATGGCCTGGGCGGCGGCGGCCAGTTGCCGGGGCGTGGCGTGGTTGGCAGGGCGGTTGCCCCACTCGCGCGCCAGGCGGATGCCGCTGGCCGTGGCCGTGGCCTGGGCGAAGGCGGTTTTCAATGCGGCGCTGGCGGCGGCGGGTAGGGCCAGGCGCACGCCGGTTAGCGCGGCTGGCTTGGCCTTGGGTTTGGTTTCGGTGTAGGCGTAGGCCGCGTCGGCGGCAGCCAGCACGGCAGCGCGCAAGGCGGCGGGGCTGGGCGTTTGCGCAAAGCACAGCACGGCCTGGCGGGCGGGGCCGCTTTTGATGAGCGCAATGGCGGCGGCCACGGCGCGGCGCACGGCTTGCGCGCTGCCGTCGCCCGCGCCCGCCAGCAGCACGCGCGGCGCTTGAATGCCTTCGGCGGCGTAGCAGGGCAGGAGCTTGCCGGCTTCGGCGCTGAAGTCGCCCGCCTTGATGGCGCGGGCAGCCAGGGCTGAAAGGGCGTCATCGGCCTTGGCCTTGGCGGTGTCTTGCGTGACGAGAAAAACCAGCGCATCGGCCTTGGCGCGGGCCGCCTGCGCCAGGCGCAGCGTCTTGAGTTCAAAGTCCATAATCAGCGGTTTCCTTTCAAACTGATGTTATTCGATTCATCCTTGCGCAAAGAGCTGGGGCGCAGCTTCGGCGCGACTCTGGTGGTGCTCATCACCATCGTGATGACGATGATGCTGATCCGCACGCTGGGCCAGGCTTCGGCCGGGCACGTGAACCCGTCTGAAATCATGCTGGTGATGGGCTTTACGGTGCTGGGGCACTTGCCCACCATCCTCACGCTGAGCCTGTTTGTGGCCATCACGGCCACGCTCTCGCGCATGTACATGGCCAGTGAAATGGTGGTGTGGTTTGCCAGCGGGCGCGGGCTGCTGGCGTTTTTGCCGCCGCTGCTGCGCTTTGCCTGGCCGGTGCTGCTGGGCATTGCCGTGCTGGCGCTGGCGGTGTGGCCGTGGACGAACCAGCAGGTGCGCGAGCTGCGCGAGCGTTATGAATCGCGCGGCGACGTGGACCGCGTGGCGCCCGGCCAGTTCATTGAATCCGCAGGCGGGCGGCGCGTGCTTTACATCGACAAAAAGGCGGCTGACGCCGTGCGCAGCGCCACCGGCGCGCCCGCAGGCAGGACGGACTTCGGACCGGCCAGGCCGGACGCCGAAACTGAAGCCGACGCGCCCGGCGGCAACATCTTCATCGCCGCCACCGAAAAGGGCCGGGAAATCGTTACTTCCGCGCGCGGCGGCCGCCTGCAAACGCAAGGCGCGGAGCGTTTCGTCATTCTGGACCAGGGGCAGCGCCTGGAAACCGATCTGGAAACGGGCGAAATGCGCCTGAGCGAATTTCGCGAATACGGCGCGCGCGTGAGCGCCCGCTCGCTGGATTCGGCCGGGCTGCAAGCGCCGCGCTACCGCTCCACGCTGGCGCTGCTGCGCCAGCCCGATCGCAACAACCAGGCCGAGTTTTCCTGGCGGCTGGGCCTGGCGCTGGCTGCGCTCAATTGCGTGGTGATTGCGCTGGCGGGCACGCGCGTCAATCCCCGCGTGGGGCGCAGCGCGGGCATGGTGTTTTCGCTCTTTGCCTTTGCCGCCTACTACAACCTGCTCAATGTGGGGCAAAGCTGGGTGGCCAGCGGCAAAGTGAGCCTGGCCGCGCTGCTTTGCCTGCTGCACGGCGGCATCTTCGCTGCCGCGCTGGGCGCTTTGCTGCTGCGCCACTGGGGCGGCTGGCTGCCGCGCCCGTGGGCCAGGCAACCCGCGCCGTCCGCGCCGCCAGACGGGCAGAAAGGGGCGGCATGAAAACCATCCGCCGCTTCATCTACCGCGAAATCCTGCGCGCTGTGGCTTTTGTGGGCGTGGCCTTTTTGCTGCTGTTCGTGTTCTTTGACCTGGTGGATCAGCTCCAGTACCTCAACAGCGCTGGCGGCTACCCGCTCTCGCAAGTGCTGCTGTTTGTCACCTTGCGCGTGCCCAACCACATCTACCAGCTCCTGCCCATTGCCGTGCTCATTGGCGCCATTTACGTGATGGCGCGGCTGGCCGAAAGCTCCGAATACACCATCTTGCGCACCAGCGGCCTGGGGCCGCTGCGCGCGCTGGGCATGCTGCTGGCGCTGGGCGCGGCCTTTGCGGCGCTCACCTTCGTCATTGGCGACTACGCCGCGCCTGAAGCCAACCGCGCCGCGCAGCTTTTGCGCTCGCGCTTTGCCGGGCAGCTCACCGTGGGGCTGACCGGCGGCTGGCTGAAAGACAAAAGCGCCGATGGCCGCAGCTACTCCGTCAATGTCGCCTCGCTCTCGGCCGACGGGCAGATGAACCGCGTGCGCATCTTCGAGTTCGACCCCCAGGGCCGCTGGCTTTCCACCACCCAGGCCGAAAGCGCCCGCGTTGAAGAAGGTGCATGGCTGCTGGAGCGCCCCCAGCGCCGCGCCCTGCAAGAAAGCCCGGCGGGCCAGGCCGGCATTGCCCGCACCCAGCCGCCGGAGGCGCGCTGGCCCACGCATCTGTCTGCCGACATGGTGGCCGCCGCCCTCGTCAGCCCCGACCGCATGAAAGCGCTCGATCTGTTCCAGTACATCCGCCACCTGCACGCCAACGGCCAAAGCGCCCAGCGCTATGAAATCGAGTTCTGGCGCAAGGTGTTCTACCCGCTGGGCTGCCTGGTGATGATGGTGCTGGCGCTGCCCTTTGCCTACCTGCATTTCCGCTCGGGCAACATCTCCGGCCACGTGTTCATTGGCGTCATGGCGGGCATCAGCTTCTTTTTGCTCAACAACGTCTTCGGCTTCATTGGCAATTTGCGCGACTGGCAGCCCTGGCTGGCCGCCGCCACGCCCGGCCTCATCTACTCGCTGCTCTCGCTGGCCGCCTTTGGCTGGCTGGTGCTGCGGCAGTAAGCGCCGGGCGGCACCCGCAAAGACGGCAGAAAGAAAGCAGGCACATGGCGCGCGGCATCATCCTTTTCGCCCACGGCTCGCGTGATCCCTTGTGGAGCGCGCCCATTGAAGCCGTGGCCCGCCGCATGCGCGAAACCGCCCCGGCGGGCGTGGCCGTGTCTTGCGCTTACCTTGAATTCACCGCGCCCAGCCTGCCGCAAGCGGCTGCCCGTCTCATTGCCCAGGGCGCGCTCAGCCTGACCGTCTGGCCCATGTTTTTAGGCATGGGCCGCCACGCCCGCGAAGACCTGCCGCGCCTGCTGGCCGCGCTGCGCCACGCCCATCCTGGCGTGCCCATCACGCAAGCGGCCACCATCGCCGAACACCCCGCCGTGCTCGACGCCCTGGCCCGCGCAGCTCTTTCCGGCCCCTTTGACCCCCGCGCCTGAACCCTTCACGCCATGAACCTGCACCAGTTCCGTTTCGTCCAGGAAGCCTCGCGCCGCAACCTCAACCTCACCGAAGCCGCGCGCGTTCTGCACACCTCGCAGCCCGGCGTTTCCAAGGCCATCATCGACCTTGAGCAGGAGCTGGGCATCGACATCTTCACCCGCCACGGCAAACGCCTCAAAAGCATCACCGAACCGGGCCGCCACGTGCTGGAAAGCATTGCCGTCATCCTGCGCGAGGTGAACAACCTCAAACGCATCGGCGAGGAATACACCGCGCAAGACACCGGCACCTTCTCCATCGCCTCCACCCACACCCAGGCGCGCTACGTGCTGCCCCAGCCCGTCGCCCGCCTGCGCCAGGCCTGGCCCAAAGTCAGCATCCGCCTGCACCAGGGCAACCCCCAGCAAGTGGCGCAAATGGTGCTGGACGAACAGGCTGAAATCGGTGTGGCCACCGAATCGCTGGCCGACTACCCTGACCTGGTTACCTTGCCCTGCTACGAGTGGCAGCACATGCTCGCCCTGCCCGAAGGCCACCCGCTGGCGCGGCAAAAGCGCATCACGCTGGAAGACATTGCCGCCTGGCCGCTCATCACCTACCACCCTTCCTTCACGGGCCGCGCCCTCATTGACCAGGCCTTTGCCCAGCGCGAGTTGCAGCCGCGCATCGTGCTCGAAGCCATTGACTCGGACGTCATCACCACCTACGTCCAGCTGGGCCTGGGCATCGGCATCGTGGCCGAAATGGCCACGCAAGGCAGCGCCCCCGAAAACATGCGGGGCCTGCTCACCCGCCCCCTGGGCCACCTGCTGGGTTCCAACGTCGCGCGCGTGGCCTTCAAGCGCGGCGCCTACCTGCGCCAGTTCGTCTATCACTTTGCCGAACTGCTCTCCGACCGGCTGGATCGCGATCTGGTCGCCAAGGCCATGCAAGGCCATGTGGCCGACTACGAACTCTGAAAGCCGGCCCTATTTCGCTCCTGTATTCGTAGCATGACGTCCTAGTGGAGCCAGCGCAGAAGGGCATTTTGATGCCCCTGAATTTGCTCCTTTTTCTGGTATCTCTGCGCTTGCCTCAAGAGATCAGGCCAGGCGCCGGACCATGCGCCGAATGCAGGCGATCCTTGCGCAGCCTGGCCAAGGCCCTCTCCACCATCCAGCGCTTGGACAGCGCCTTGAAGCCATGCCGCTCATGGCGTTTGATCACCCGTGCATTCCAGCCGAATGTTTTTGAGAGAGGGTTCCCAAGCGCGGACTTGCCATTTGCGTGATTCGCCCGCTCTCATGCGTCCAG
The DNA here is from genome assembly GCF_001262075.1 of Ottowia sp. oral taxon 894. GTDB lineage: Bacteria > Pseudomonadota > Gammaproteobacteria > Burkholderiales > Burkholderiaceae_C > Ottowia > Ottowia massiliensis. The sequence goes on from NZ_CP012073.1 coordinate 2,916,952, forward strand.
CCAGTGCCCATTCATGGCGAAAATGGATTGGAAACCGGCGCGAAACTGGCGCAATTGGCGGTGTTTGGCGGTGTTTTTGCCCGTGCGCGCCTGCCTATAATCCGCGCCGCCCTTCGAGGAGCGTTGCATCCCCCGCCTGTTGGCGCAGGGGTCAGGCTCGAAGGGGCGGTTTCTCCCCCTTCGCAACGACGCTCACCCGCTGATGAACGCGTGGTGAGCTTTTTTTTGGCGTTTCGCCAGGCCCCGCGCGGGTATCGGTGGTTTTTCTCTTTTTTCATCAAGGAAAGACCCGCCATATGAATGCGCCTTTGAATGTTTCGCCCGAATCCGTGATTGCCGATATTGGATTGGCCGCCTGGGGCCGCAAGGAAATCCGGATTGCCGAAACGGAAATGCCCGGCCTGATGGCCATACGCGAGGAATACGCCGCGCGCCAGCCGCTCAAGGGCGCGCGCATTGCGGGCAGTCTGCACATGACCATTCAGACCGCCGTGCTGATTGAAACGCTGCAAGCGCTGGGCGCGCAAGTGCGCTGGGCCTCGTGCAACATTTTCAGCACGCAAGACCAGGCGGCGGCGGCCATTGCGGCAGGCGGCACGCCGGTTTTTGCCGTCAAGGGCGAAACGCTGAAAGACTACTGGGACTACACGCACCGCATTTTTGAATTCGGCCCCAAAGGCAGTCAGGCCGAAGGCCCGAACATGATTCTGGATGACGGCGGCGACGCCACGCTGCTGATGCACCTGGGCCAGCAAGCCGAGAAAGACCCCGCCGTGCTGGCCCATCCCAAGAGCGAAGAAGAGCGCGTGCTGTTTGCCGCCATCAAGGCCCGGCTGGCCGAAGACGCCAGCTGGTACACGCGCAAGAGCGCGCAAATCATTGGCGTGACGGAAGAAACCACCACCGGCGTGCACCGCCTCAACGATATGGCGGCCAAAGGCACGCTCAAGTTCCGTGCCATCAACGTGAACGACAGCGTGACCAAGAGCAAGTTCGACAACCTGTATGGCTGCCGCGAAAGCCTGGTGGACGGCATCAAGCGCGCCACCGACGTGATGGTGGCCGGCAAAGTGGCCGTGGTGTGCGGCTACGGCGACGTGGGCAAGGGCTGCGCCCAGGCGCTGGCCGCCCTGCGCGCGCAAGTGTGGGTGACGGAAATCGACCCCATCTGCGCCCTGCAAGCCGCGATGGAAGGCTACAAAGTGGTGACGATGGAGCAGGCCGCGCCGCTGGCCGACATCTTCGTGACCACCACGGGCAACAAAGACGTCATCCGCCACGAGCACATGGTGGAAATGAAAAACGAAGCCATCGTCTGCAACATCGGCCACTTTGACAACGAAATCGACGTGGCCTCGCTCGAAAAATACCAATGGGAAGAAATCAAGCCGCAGGTGGACCACGTCATCTTCCCCTCGGGCCGCCGCATCATCTTGCTGGCCAAGGGCCGCCTGGTGAACCTGGGCTGCGCCACCGGCCACCCCAGCTACGTGATGAGCAGCAGCTTCGCCAACCAGACGCTGGCGCAAATTGAGCTGTTCACCAAGCCTGATCAATACGAGGCCGGCAAGGTTTATGTGCTGCCCAAAATCCTGGACGAACACGTGGCCCGCCTGCAACTGTCCAAGCTCGGCGCCACCCTCACGCGCCTGACGGATGAACAGGCCGCCTACATCGGCGTGAACAAGGAAGGGCCTTACAAAACCGACGCTTACCGCTATTGATGGCGTGAAAGACTGCCGCGCTGAACGTTTGGGCTGTGCAGCGCGGCAGCCGTTTTTGAAAAACCGGCCTCTTGCAAATGCGAAAGCCGTGATGGGGCTGCCTAATTCAGCAGCGCATTTGCACTGCGCCAGCGATGGGAGCGGCAAACATGGAAGCGCAGATGCTTTTGAAAGAATTGCAGAATCTGGCGAATGCCGACGATGCCCGTGCGATGAAAGCCTACATGAGGGGCCGCTTTGAGTTTCTGGGCGTCAAAACGCCCGCCAGACGCAAGGCCGCGAAAGCATTTTTCAAAAAGCATGGCGGCGCTGATATTGACTGGCGCTTTGTCCGGCAGGCATGGGAGCATCCCTTCCGGGAAATGCAATATGCGGCGCTGGATTATCTGGAAACCAGAAAAAACCTTCTGTGCCCCGGTGACCTGCCCCAATTGAAGAAACTGGCGCAAACCAAATCCTGGTGGGATACGATTGATTTTCTTGACCGGCTGGCGGGCGGCATCATTGCCGCCTTTCCTGAAACCAGGCTCGTCATTCTGGAATGGAGCCGCGACGAAGATATCTGGCTGCGCCGCCTTGCCATCGACCATCAGCTGCTCAGAAGGGATCAAACCGATCAGCACCTGCTGGAGCAGATATTGGTCAATAATCTCGACCAGACGGAATTTTTCATCAACAAGGCCATCGGCTGGGCGCTGCGGGACTATTCAAAAACCAATCCCGAATGGGTGAAAAACTTCATCAGGCAGCACCATGGCAAAATGGCGCCTCTCAGCATCAGGGAAGCCGGCAAATATCTGTGAGGCGGACATCAGAAGCATGCCTCGGCAACGGTTTGAACTGGGGTGAATCAGCAGGGAGAAGAGGACGATGAAACGGTTTTCAAGGAACATGCCGCCACGCGAGGATTTTCAGCATGTCCGGAAGCGGCAAAACTGGCGGGCATATTGTGTGGGAGGGCTGTTTCTGGCATTCATGCTATGCATGTTATTGCTGAGTTTGTGGATTCAACCGGTTGCAACATTGGCCTTTTTGACGATTCTGATATTGCTGGCATGGTGCCTGGCAGCGGCCGAAAGCAAGCGTTTGCGGGCATTGGCCGCCAGCCGCGCGGGCGAGGGTATTTGCCAATTTGCCCGTCAAGCCCGTTGCCGCGAAAATGACCCGTGGGTGGTGCGCGCCGTTTATGAGGAGCTTGCGCATCAGACAGCCCGGTTCGCGAAGGCGGCCGATTTTCCCGTGCGCTGGGATGATGCTATTTGGCAGACGCTGAAAATGGATGAGAAGGATGTGGAGAATGCCTGTCTTCCCGTCATGGCCTGGCGCGCTGGCCGCAGCCTTGATAAAACCCGTGAAAATCCCTGGGCGGGCAAAGTCGAAACAGCAGGCGATCTGGTGCGTTTTTTGAATGCCCAGCCCCGGCTGGCTGATTAAAAATATTTTCAAGGAGCGGAAATGTCTTTTCTGGGCTGGCTGTTTGGCGGCAGGCGGGGCAGGGTGCAGGAGCGGGCGCGGGTTTTGTCTGCGGATGAGCAGATGCGGCGGCTTCTGGCGCGGTTTGGCGCGCTGGGCATGGAAAAGCAGGCCGGCTTGCAGGAGCTGGTGGGCGAGGCGGGCTGGAGCGGCGATGTGGCCGCGCAGTCGCTGACGTTTGACAACGGCTTTTCATGCCGCATTCAGGCCATAGGCAGTTATTCGCTGAGAAACGACACCTGGCGCTGGGCCTGGGCCAATGCAAAGGCAGGCTGGCCGGATGAAGCGCTGGCTGACGCACGGGCCATGCGCGAATACGGGCGCTCGCATGGATTGGCGCTGCTGCTGGATGAAACGGATTTCGCGCTGGAGCGGCGCTGGGTGCACGCCATCGGCATGACGGCCAGCGCCTTGTGCAAGGCGGATGCGTATTATCTGGCCAATTATGGCGAGGGTATTCTGGTTTGCACGGTTTATTCGCCTGAAGTGGCGGCCAAGAATGCCGCCATCAATGCCGACATTTCTGAATTGGCAACCATTTCCACCACGTTGGAGCAGTTATTTTCCAATTTTGAATTGAATTACCGCAGGGCCTTGCGATGCTATTTGAAAGCCAAGGGTTTTGATTTGACGGAAGACAGCGTGGCGGGCGGCAGCGAAATAACAGCCCGCAAGGAAGGCGTGCGCGTGACGGCGCGCTTTAACGAGCTGGGTTTGTTGCAGGCGCTCGATGGCGCGCCCGCCCCCATACCCCCTGCGGCGGCCCCCGAGCCTGCGCCCGGCCCATGAGCGCCACGATGCGGGCCGATCAACTGCTGGTGGCGCGCCAGCTGGCGGCCACGCGCAGCCAGGCGCAGCGGCTGATTGCGGCGGGCGCGCGCTGGCGCGTGGCAGGCGGCGCGTGGCAACCCGTGCGCAAGAGCGGCGAGGCGTTGCCGCAGCAGGCGCAAATTGAATTGCAGGATGACGCCGAGCGCCGCTATGTCTCGCGCGGGGGCCTGAAGCTGCAAGGCGCGCTGGCCGCCACGGGGCTGAACGTGGCAGGCTGGCGCTGCCTGGACGTGGGCCAGTCCACGGGCGGCTTTACCGACTGCCTGCTCCAGCACGGCGCGGCGCACGTCACGGGCGTGGACGTGGGCCACGGCCAGCTGCACCCGCGCCTGGCGCAAGATGCGCGCGTGCGCTGCATCGAGCGGGTAAATGCAAGGCATCTGGACGCTATTGTTTTCAGAGCATCATGTCCTAGTGGAAATTGCGCGGATGGCGATTTAGACACCCCTGAATCCGCTCCTCTTTTTGATCTGGTGACGGGCGATCTGTCCTTCATCTCCCTCACGCTGGTGCTGCCCGCGCTGGCGGCGCTGGTGCGCCCCGGCGGCCACGCGCTCATGCTGGCCAAGCCGCAGTTCGAGTTGCAGCCGCAGCACATCGGCAAAGGCGGCATCGTGCGCGACGGGCGCCTGTATGCCCTGGTCGAGCAGCGCCTGCGCCAGGCTTGCGCGGCATGCGGCCTGGACGTGCAGCACTGGCTGCCCAGCCCCATTGCGGGCGGCGACGGCAACCGCGAGTTCTTCCTTCACGCCACCCGCCACGCGCCTTCTGGCCCTTGACTTTTCACGAACCCTTTTACGAACGACGAACGCAGCACGCCATGAAACACGCCCTGAGCCTTGAATTCTTCCCGCCCAAAACCCCCGAAGGCGCTGAAAAGCTGCGCGCCACGCGCGCGCGCCTGTATGCGCTGCAACCCGGGTTCTGCTCCGTCACCTTCGGCGCGGGCGGCTCCACGCAAGACGGCACGCTGGCGGCGGTGCGCGAAATCCTGGCCGAAGGCATGCCTGCTGCGCCGCACCTGTCGTGCATAGGGCAAACGCGCGAATCCATCCGCCGCCTGCTGGCCGACTACCGCGCGGCAGGCGTCAAGCGCATCGTCGCCCTGCGCGGCGATCTGCCCAGCGGCTACGGGCTGGGCGGCCACTTTCAGTACGCCAGCGATCTGGTCGCCTTCATCCGCGCCGAAACCGGCAGCCACTTTCACATCGAAGTGGCCGCCTACCCCGAAATGCACCCCCAGGCGCGCTCGCCCCGCGCCGACATGGACGCCTTTGCCGCCAAAGCGGCCGCCGGAGCCGATTCGGCCATCACGCAATACTTCTTCAACGCCGACGCCTACTTCCGCTTCGTGGACGAGCTGGCCGCGCGCGGCATCACCCTGCCCGTGGCCGCCGGCATCATGCCCATCACCAACGCCACGCAACTGCTGCGTTTTTCTGATGCCTGCGGCGCCGAAGTGCCCCGCTGGCTGCGCCTGCGCCTGGAAGGCTACGGCGACGATCTGGCCTCCATCCGCGCCTTCGGGCTGGACGTGGTGGCCGCCCTCTGCCAGCGCCTGCTGCAAGGCGGCGCGCCCAGCCTGCACCTGTACACCATGAACCAAAGCGAGGCCGCGCTGGCGCTGGCGCAGCGGCTTTGAAAGCGGCCGGCCTGCGCCCTCGCCGCAATAATGGCCTGAAAATCATCCGGGCGCGGCCCAAACGATGATCTATAGCCGCCGCCGCCCTGATATGGACGGCGTCATCGCCATTTACCCAAGCTCCGGCATCAAGCGCCCCGTTCATGATGCTGGACGCATTCGCGAGATGTCATTGGCAAACGCCTGATCACTGAAATCAAACAGGCGGCAGGCGAACAAGGCATGCTGTTGCTTCTCTCGGCTCCGGCTGCAATGAATTATGATCTGAAAATCGGCATGAAAATCGTATCAAACGGGTTCATGACTCAGCGGACAAAATAGCGGCATTTCAGCGCTGAAACGCAATGCGCAATCCGGATGGCTTGATCCTGCAAAACCATCCGCAAGTGCCGGATTCAGTCAAATGAAAAGCAGACGGCACGTTTTGAGTTTGTCGGTTTCAGCTCCTGAGCGCGAAGAGCCTGGCCTGACGGAGACAAAGGCGGTCTGCCCCATTTTTCCAAAGTTCAGGCTGCTTTTCCCTTTCAAAATTCAAATTCGCTGAAACCTTGCTTGCAGGCAGCTTCTCCCGCCGCAATCCTTGAAACAAATGCCATTCGGATATTGATTCCAGATTCATCACAAGCGGCAGGATTTCAGGCGGCCGCAGGCAAACCATGTCATCCCTTCCTTTTTCCCTTTCCGAACTCGCCCAAATGCTGCTCACGCATTTGTGGCTTTCCGGTTTCGCCTTGTTGGCGGCAGTATTGCTGGCTGTTCCGGCGGCGATTGTGTTCGCGCGCAGGCAACGGGCGGCAGAGGCGGTATTGCAGCTCGCCAATGTGCTGCAAACCATTCCGTCGCTTGCGCTGCTGGGTTTGCTCATTCCGTTTGTCGGCATTGGCTCGCCGCCCGTGCTGATTGCGCTGACGCTGTACGCGCTGCTGCCGATCTTTCAAAACACCTATCTGGGGCTGACCCAAATTGATCAATCCATTCAAGACGCTTACACGGCGTTCGGCCTGTCGCGTTGGCAATCGCTGTGGCGAATTGAATTGCCCATGGCGCTGCCTGCGATGATTTCGGGCATCCGCACGGCGGCGGTGCTGATAATCGGCACGGCGACGCTGGGGGCCTTAATCGGCGCAGGCGGCTTGGGCAACCTGATTCTGCTTGGCATCGACCGCAATAACATGGCCATGACGTTTACAGGCGCATTGCTCGCCGCGCTGCTGGCCGTCGGCGTGAGCGGCATCATTGGCCTTTTGCAGAAATCGCGGCGCAAATTGCCGCTGGCCCTTGCACTGGCGGCAGTCTTCGGCGCGCTGGGTTTCACGCAGATTTCGTTTTCACCCGCCACGCAAAACGTGGTGATTGCCGGCAAAATGGGCAGCGAGCCTGACATTCTCATCAATATGTATAAATTATTGATTGAGCGGGAAAACCCGAAGGTAAAAGTGACGCTCAAGCCCAATTTCGGCAAAACCAGCTTCCTGTTCAGCGCGCTCAACAGCGGTGAAATCGACATTTACCCCGAATTCACAGGCACGGTGCTGGAAGCCTTGGTGCAAGTGCCAACTGAACAGAAGAACCGCCATTTATCGCCCGATGAAACCTATCAACAGGGTAAACAATTATTGGCAGAACAATATCAGTTGGCATTTCTGCCGCCGATGTCTTATCAGAACACTTATGCGTTGGCGGTCAAAGAGGGTTACGGTGCGGCGCACCAACTGAATGCAATCAGCGACTTAAAGCGGGCTGCATCCGATATTCGGGCAGGCTTTTCGCTGGAATTTGCCGACCGGGCGGACGGCTACAAAGGCATGCAGGCTGCCGGCATCACGCTGAAAAACATCGTCCGCCTCGAACCCGCCCTGCGTTACACCGCCCTGCTGAACGACAAAATCGACCTGGTTGAAGCCTTTTCCACCGACGCCGAATTGAAGCAATACCAGCTGCGCCTGCTGAAAGACGACATTTCCCTGTTCCCCGCCTATCAAGGCGCGCCGCTGATGAAAGCCGGATTTGCCGCAAAAAATCCGCAAATTGTGGCCGCGCTGAACCGCTTGGCAGGCAAAATCAGCGAAGCGGAAATGAGCGAAATGAACTACCGCGTGAAAGTGCAAGGCGAAAGCGCGGAGCATGTAGCGCGGGATTATTTGGAGAAAAATGGGTTGTTAGGAAAGTGAAATTGGCAGCAGGCTGCCTGAAAGCATCAGAAGCAGCCTGCAAACTCTCTCTAAATAAAAACAACTTCTTAGGAAAACGTTATGAAAGCCGTAAAAATCTACCAAGCCGGCGGCCCGGAACAACTGATTTATCAAGACGTGCCAACACCTGATATCAAAGAGGGTTGGTCACTGGTAAAAATCAAAGGCTTCGGCATCAACCATTCCGAGATTTTCACACGCGAAGGCAAATCGCCGTCTGTCCAATTTCCGCGCATCTTGGGCATTGAATGTGTAGGCGAAGTGGCGCAAAGTTCCACGCCTGCGCTGGCGGTCGGACAAAAGGTCGTCTCCATTATGGGCGAAATGGGGCGCGCCTTTGATGGCAGCTACGCCGAATATGTGTTGCTGCCCAACGAGCAAATCTACCCCGTTCATACCGACTTGGATTGGACAACCCTTGCTGCGATTCCCGAGACTTATTACACTGCATTCGGTTCATTGCAGCAGCTATGCATCGCGCCGCAAGAACGCGTTCTGGTGCGCGGCGCAGGCAGCGGCGTGGGCGTGGCGTTTGCCCAGTTGCTTAAAGCGCAGTTTCCGCACATTGTGCTGAATGGTTCAACGCGTAATCCTGCCAAAGCGGCCCGTTTGCAGGCGGTCGGATTTGACGAAGTGATTACCGAAGCGGGCGGCAAACTGAAAACTGACCAAAGCTACGACAAAATTCTGGAATTGGTAGGGCCGGCAACCCTGCGCGATTCCTTCTCCCACATCAACGAGCATGGCATCGTCTGCAATACGGGGCAACTCGGCAATGTGTGGTACGTGAATGATTTCGATCCGATTATCGAACTCAAAAACAACAGCTATCTCACCGCCTTTTATTCTGGCCATGTATCGCAAGCCAAGCTGGATGCGATGTTTGATTATATCCGGCGATTCAATGTGAAAATCTTAATTGAACGCGTGTTTGCATTGGAACAGGTTCCCGAAGCCCACCGTTTCTTGC